>NZ_CP058984.1:0-2905000 GCF_019278485.1 Polaribacter sp. R2A056_3_33 | reverse complement strand
GTTCAAATGTGTTTTATTGGTTGAAGAAAACATTTTTTTAGGTGCTAAATCTGTTCTTGGTATCATTCTTTTTGTAAAAAAGTACTTGGGTTGACAACTCTGGAGATATTTGAAATGAGAATTCCCACAAAGTAATTCAGAAAATCGGAATAATATGAGCTCTTATATATAGGTGTATATTTATAAATGATTTGAACTCGACAAATTGGGTGCTTTACAAATGGTAAAAAAAGGATCATTATCATCTTACTACTCTAAAAAAACGATTAAGCAAGTTTTTTTAATACATAGGAACGTAGTTTATGGTATTTTGTTTGGGTAAATAGTATCGAATAAGATGAATTTGGTTGAGACTTATATATAATCTATATGAAAACTAACAGCTCCTAAAAAGAAAACACTTATTGTCAGTTCATTAAAACTAATAGACCTCACAGGTTTTAAAAACTGTGAGGTCTTGGTAATAGTTCTGCTTAAATATTGCAAAAGTAATCTATAATGTTTCTTGCATATTAAGCCAGTACTTATATTAAAGAGGAAACCTTCAAAAGGAACTTCATTCTGCAAATTTGTTGTGTTAGGGATTGAAACGGCATCCTTTTTATATGATTATTGATGCGATAGCAGAAATAAGCATACAAAAAGATATAGTGCAAAGCCCGACCACGCTTTTTTCGACGTGGGAACACCCCAAAAAAATCACTCTAAAAATGTAATATTAAAATTTAAAACGTGTAACCTAAACCTATTTGTAGTACTCTATTTTTATATGAATGCTCTATAAACGAAGAAGGATAAGCGACCTTAGAGATATCTGATAGACCAAACATATATTTAGTTTCTAAAAATAATCCAAAATTAAAATGATATTCTAAACCTGCCAGTAAACCCGAATCAAAATTTTTATAGTCATCCACTTCAAATCTATTAGGGTTATGGCTGCTTTTCTCTTTCGAATGTACAACATACCCTAAATAAGTTCCGATGTTAAAATAAAAATTATGATGAACTCTTGCTTTTAAATAAATAGGTAAATTAATTTGATTGATTTCGTGCGTGGTAAAATCTCCTGGTTCTGTATAATTATAAACCCATCCTTGTTCTGAATACGCCAATTGAACTTGTAATAAAATATTGTCTTTTTCTTCTGTTAATGGAAAATTAATTCCCGCTGCCACATAAAAAGATTTTCGATTATCGAATTCTCTACTTGAGGACACTCCTTTTTCAATCACTTTAAAATTTGTATTGGAAAGGTTTAAACCTCCTTTTACAAAATATCTTATTGAAGATTGACCGAAGTTATATGAACTAGTAATCAAAAGTATAAACAGAATTACAACTTCTTTTTTCATTCTAAATATTATTATAACACTAAAAACTTACTATTTTTCTTTAACAAGACAGCTTACTCTACAAAAGTAATTCAACATTAATTTAAGTAGGCATTTCGAACATATTTAAATGCTTTTTCAAAATTCCGGATGGTGTGCTTTTTGTTTCATCAAAAATTCTGGTATCTCCAAAGAGAATAAAACTATCTCTTGCTCTGGATACCGCTACATTTAACATGTTTGGTTTATTGTCTCTATCGAAAAACAGGACACCTTCGTCTTCATTAGTGTATACAGAACTAAATAAGACAATGTTGCGCTCTGCTCCTTGCAAAGCATGAACGGTTCCTAGTTTTATCTCGTTTACCTTAAAACCAGATTCTATTAATGCTTTTGAAAGTTCTGTTTTCTGACTAGCAAAAGGCGTAATGATTCCTAAAACACTTTCTATTTTATCTACATTATACGCTTTTTGTATATCTTCTTTGTGTCTATTGATCCATAAAATGATGGCTTTTACCTCATTCATATTATGACGACTGTTAAACTTTCGCTCGCTATAACCTTCTACATGATACGCCATCATGGACGCAAAAACTTGATCCTCATGTGCTTTCCCTTTCATCGGTTTTAAAATACCATCATAGGCTAGTTCATTACAAAATCCTATTATCTCATCATTACACCTTCTGTGCTCTAACAACAATAATCCATTTTCTTTTGTAGTAACTAATGGAGTTTCATATTCGCAGGCATTTTGAGCCATTTTCATGATACTTCCGCTTGATGCTAAAAACCCAATGTTATTTAGATATTCTTTTTGCGCTAGATCTGTAACAATATTTTGATCGGTTAAGTTTCCGTAATCGATTTTTGGAGGAATAGACCAAATTGGTTCTATTTGTTTTAAATCTCCTACTACAATTGCTTTTTGAGCTAATGAAAATATTGGAATACTGACTTCTGGCGTTACTTGACCAGCTTCATCAATAATTAATAAATCTAAAAAATTAAATAACGGCAGGTATTCGAAAATTGGTTTTCCGTTTTCATTATCTCCTTGAAATTGGCTGAATAAAAAATGTGTTGGTGCTGTATATAACGTTGCCACAAAACAAGGCGTTAACATTGCTCTTCGTTTCCATTTTGCAATGACCGTTTTTTCTCCAGTTCCCTTTTCTGTTTCATTTTCTAAAACATCTTCTGTTTCTAGAATCCACCTTGCCTCCCAATAATGCGTTGCTAATAAAAACGCTTTGTGACGTAAACTTAAATCTATTTCATCATAAAAAAATCGATGTGTTTTATCTTTAGACTCCATTTTTTCATATTCGAACTCCCACATTTGTTCTTCTGAAATAAAGGGATAGCCTGTAATCTCATTTAAGTGTTTCCAGTTTTTTAATCTTAAGTTTGACGACAACGCTAAGTTAAAATCTGTAATACATTTTTTTATAAAGGCTAGTGCTGTTTTATCATCTGTAAGAGTTTCTTTACTTATAATAAAAAGATGCTCTTGGTCTTTACTATTTTCTTCTGAATCTACTTTAAAATAACGTTTTATTTCGTTGATAAAATTACCTTCTTTAGCTAGCGACTTTATCTTGACAATAATATCTCTCCACTCTTGTAATTTTGAGATTTTAATTACATTTTTTTTAATGTGATTCTCCCTATTCAGTAGTAAATTATTCACCTTTTCTATAGAGGATAAATAATCTTGAGAGATTTGAACTCCCTCCATTAAATTATCTTCTATCACCGAAATTTCTTCTTGCAGGTGATTACAGATATCTTCTAATGAATTAGCACCGAAACCAAAATAATCTAAATATCTACTATAAAAGAAATTCTTGGCATCGTGTATATAATTCTCATTTTCTAAATCACACAAAGTACCTTCATTACCAAACATGTTTCCTTTAAGATAATTAATATCTTTTAAAGATTTTTCACTTTTAGAGCTTGATGGCAAATACGTAGCATAGCCATTAAAACCAGGAATCCAGCGTTCGGCTAAATTCCCCATAGTACTTTTAGAATTTATAAAACTATCTATAATATTGGTTACCGCCTGGTTATTTGTTGAACATGCCAAAATAACAGGAGCTTCTTCTCCATTAATTGCAGCTCGCACCACTTCCGTGGCCACCAAACTTTGCAATAAAGTAGTTTTTCCGGTTCCTGGAGGTCCGTTTACAGCCGTAATTCCATTTTCTTCTGCTGTTAAATAAGACAACAAAGTTTTACGCTGACTAATAGAAAGCGGAAATTCGTTAGACATTTGCCCTAAATGCAAATGATTGTAATCTAAAAAGCCTTTATCGGTAATTGGATCTCTTCGCTCTCTGTTTCTTGGATTTATTATTTTTGAAATTAACGGAAGTTCTTCTGTTTCATTTATTAAATTCTCATACAGAAACAGAATGCTTTTTGCTGCTGATATTTTAGAACTTCGTGCAAAATAAGTGACTTTGTTATTGGTTTTATATCCTTCTGCCCTATAATCCTCTATACCGATACCAGTAATTTCTAAAAAAACTAAACTAATATACTCCCAATAAGAAGCCCAATCTAACTCTTCTTCCTCCTCTACTTCTGGTTGTTCTAAATCTCTAGCTTCTGCGATTGTTTCTATGGATGAAAAAATAAAATCGTTACCAACCTCCGCTATCGGGTCTAAATAATTACGAACTATTAATGGAAATATTTCTCTTGGGGCAGATAATTGGCCTAAACGGTTTACTCTTGCCGTAATCCAAAAGGGGTGAATTGTTTTTTGTTTAAAATTAGGATCGTCTGTTTGAAAATCTAACTGAAAAGGTGCTATAATAATTTCGGCATCAAATACTTGATGCCAATTATCGCTATCTTTTTTAGTAACTCCTTTTAACCTATTAATTCTTTTCTCTTCTACATCAAGCATTTCAGCAGCATTTTTAGCACTAATGGTTGCTTTGCTTAAATCGCAATAATTTTGATGAAATAAGTTTTTAATTCTAGAAATGTCTACTGCTAAGTTTTCACTGTCTGTTAAACTGTTTTTATAATAATTTAACCAGTTTTTTACGTTGCTCATGTATATATTTAGAATTCTAGGTTAGTAAATTAAAAAAATGGAGTGCGAATATATACTTTTCGTTGTTTAATCTTGATGAAATAGTTGCTATAATTAATGATAAAAATAAGGTTGTACTCTTAGTTATTGAAGGCTAAGCTATTAATTATAATAATCCTTTTATTTGAAGTTTCATCCTAAAATATTAAGTGGATACTATAATTACACAAAACCTATATAAAACAAAAAACCTTACTATTTCTAGTAAGGTTTAAGTGAGCCCTGAAGGATTCGAACCTTCTTTAATTTTGTTAGTGTTTATAGTACTTACCTCTACTCTATTATTTTTTGTGTGCCTAAAAGTGTGCCTTAAAACACAATTTATCTTAATAAATCTAAATAGACTTTTAGAATAAATATCTAATTATATACCATATTAATTTTTAAAAAGGTAAATCATCTTCTACCTCATCTAAGAAACTAACAGGTGTTACTTCTGGTAATTTTTCTGATGTAGGAACTTGAATATTTAAAAGTTCAATTCTCCATCCTTGTATAGCATTAAAGTATTTTGCAACACCTTCTGGATTTAACCACTCTCTACCTCTCAAATTAATGTCTATTTTCACCTCTTGTCCTACTTTATAATCATTTAGTAAATCACATTTATCTTGAATGAACTCTACTAAAATATACTGAAGATATTGTTCTTCTGTAGTAATAACAACTTCACGTTTTCTAAAACCATTACGACCTATGTTTTTAGTATCATATAATACTTTTATTTTTCCTATGATTTCCATTTATATATTTCTTAATGAATGTCTTTATTATACTCTTTTGAAGAAAACACCAATTTTGTATCTCCATTATTATTTAATTCTAAAATAAGTTCTGTACCATTTGAAAATTCAACCTTAGCTATATCGAAGTTTGGATTAGGTACTATCATTTTATTATTAGAAGATAGGTTTTCATTAATTTTATCTAATAAAATCTGAAATTGATTACCTATAAACCTATAATAAACTGCTTCTAAAATATTGAAATAATAGAGCAATAAAATTCTATTAGTAATTGGTATGGAAAATATATCTTTAAATTCATTTTTAGTATAAAAATAGATTTGATAATTTAAATCATTTCGTCTAAATGAACCTGCACCTTTAAGCTTTAAATCAGTATTCTCATATCTATCTCCTATTTTAAATATTAACGTTTTTAAAAATATATTTTCAATTTTTAGCTGACTAGCATTTGGATGAAGACTCTGAGTTTTGTTCTTCCTTAAAAAACTTTTCTCTTTAATTTGATTTAATTTATTCTGAGCCATATCTAAAGGGTTTAAAAAATATATTTCTCTTTTATGATAATCCCACTTATGTTTATGCTTATCTAAAGTTTCAATATACAAATCATAGAAATTCTCTACTAAAGGATTATCTTTAAACATAGCTGAATTTTCTATTGGTGGCAATCCAGTAGGCTGAATAATAGTTTTAAAATACAATTTCTTATACTTTTTTAACCATTTCAACTCTTCTTCAGTATTGAAATCTTCAACTGCCATGGAGCAATAGATTCTAATCATCACATTTTCCTTTTTTTTTTTGAATTTTTAATTTAAAACGTCTACCCTTATCATCTTTGATGAAAGCAATCCTATTCGATAAATGAGGTGATATAAAATGGGAGTTGTCTAGCCATTCTCCATTAGAGAAATAGGTTTTTATTAAACTTTTATCCCTAATCTCTATAGATAATTTATATTATGTTCTGTTTTAAGGTTTTAATAATCCACCTCAGCACAATAAATTCCAATTACAATGTTTTATATGCTATTTGTTGAATCTTTGCAGTTAAAAAATAGTAATTAAATACTGATTATTTTAAACTTCATAATTATTTAATAAAAACATCACCATTTCTTGAAAAAGTAATCTTATAAGTTCTTTGAGTTGTCATATTATAGAATTGATTATCTCTTTGAATAATGCCAAAGGAATATTCACAATTTTCGTTATCCTTTTGTAAAATTTTTATTGTCTTATAATCAAAATAAGAACCAAAATCAGGATTACTTTTTAAATACTCTAAAAAATATTTACGAGCTTTAGCTATTGTACAATTTATAAAGTAGCTTTTAGGTATATCTTCATTTTTTTCTAATAAAGTTTTGTCAATTATTTTAAATTTAATATTAGTTTGTACCATCCCATTAACACCAATTAATCTAATAAAATCATTCCTATCTTCTTGAAACTCTATAATTTTAAAGCTATTAATTATTTTTTCTTCAACTATATCATAAAGATATAGTCCATTCTTTGAAAACTTGTATTTCATTTTGGGATAAAAATTACTTAAATATGGAAAGTGTAAATTTTCATCATCTCTATACAAAGCCCAGTTAAACAAATAATGTTTTGGTTCATTAATATTATAAATGACACTATCTGAAATTTGAAATTTGTTTAAATACCAAGACTCATTCTTTAAACTTTTATAATAAGTAGAATCAATAACATCATTTTCGCCTTTAAAAATTGTAGTTAAATTAGTAAGGTATAAATCTCTACTTTCAAATAATTTATCAGTAGAAGAAAGAACTAACTTGTCTGCTTTATAATTATACTTATAAGCTTTATAAATTTTATTTTTATTGTCTAATTTTCCTTCGGAAAGGAATATAGAATCTCCTGAAAAATAATAATCTCTATATCTAACAAATTGTTCTCTATACAAACCAAAAGTGCTATCTACTTGTGGTTTTAAAATAGTATTTGGAATCACTGTCATGAGTCCTGATGGATTTTCTGATGTAATTGGTATAGGTTTTCTCATAGAATCTATAATCCAAATATTATTTTCAAATTTTGCTTTTGCTTGTTTTCCTCTTTTATCTGTAGAACATGCTACTATTGATAAAACAGCTATTAATATTAATAATTTTTTCATTTCTTTTTCTTTTTAATAGGTTAATTTTTAATTGTTGTCATATATGGCATTAAGTAAAGCTAATATAAATAATAATCTTGTCATGAATGACAAGCCAAGAAGAATTACTTAATAAGCTTAAAGATAATCTATTGATTACTCTTGGAAAAAGGGTGCAAGAACTTAGAGAAGCTCAAGGTTTATCACAAGTTGATTTAGCTGGAAAAATGTTAGGCAAATTTGATACTACTAATATTTCAAGAATTGAATCTGGCAGAACAAATCCTACAATTTTTACTCTTTTTCGAATTGCTGAAGCTTTAGAAGTACCTCTTCACCAAATTTTAATTTTTGAAGATTCAAAATAAATTCATCTATTAAAACTAATCTTAAATTTATTTAAGATTATAATGAACTTCAAAAAATTGTCTATTTATGTTGCCAACAATTTATATCTCCAGAATTAGAAACACAGTGTCTACATTGTTTCCCTGTACTTTTTGCTGTAGCTTGGCATTGATTGTACTTACACTCTACAGAACTATAACTTACTAATTCTGCGTTATTGAATCTTTCAGAAGTTTCAAGCCCTTTAAATGATAGCAATGAAGCAATCCCTAATATAAATATTTCATATTTCTACTTTTAATTTTAATTTTAAAGTAAAAATAAAGCTTAAAGAAATACTCTTAAAGGTTTTGCAACCTTGCAAAACTTATTTTATACATTTAAATCTAACCCTGAAAAAGGGTCTCCATATTTATCAATTAATTTACTCCACTCATCCTTCATATTACACCTAACAAGTAAAGTTCTATCTAAATCTATTTTTTTAGGCATATTCTTACCTCCATCAATAAAATAATGTTGTGCAATACTTTCATGTATCACTTTTGTAAAAGCAGATTTGATTCTTGATAAATGCACATAAATTGCATTAGAGTTAGTATCGGTTAAATCATCAATACTTTCTTTCATTTTATCAAAATCTAATCTATTAGAAACGGACTTATAAAGCTCTAATAGTTCTTTTTTGTACCTATTTAGTTCTGTAAGTAAAATTCCTTTAGGATAATTTAAAAATAACAAATAAATACTTTTACTTAAATGACTTAACTTAATTTCTAAATTATAATCACTTAAAAATATATTAAATTTTTCATCTATTTTTAACGCACTCAATTTGTCTAATTGTTCTGTATTTTGAGTTTTTAAATAACTCTCTATAATTGGTAAAACGTGTAAGAAACTACCATTGTCTTTTAAAATATTAAACTGTGTAAAAATTATATCTATTGCTTCTTTTGATTCATTATCTAATTTTATATTTGTATCACCATCATAAATAGAAGGAGAATGTAAAACTTCTCCAATATAAATATTGGCTAAAAAAGAGCTAACTAATTGCTTAAAATCAGGAACAGAATTATATTCAAATCGAATGAATTCACAAGTATTATCAATAGCCAACAAACCTGTTGTTATATCTCCATTATAACCTAGATACTTTTTAATAATCTTAAAATTTAACTTCTCTGAAATATTGTATTTAGGTAATCTTGGATAAAAGTATTTTATAGATTCTAAATTACTTGATTGACCAACTATTTCAGACCAAAGAATAAATCGTTTTCCTTTATTTTTAAAAGTATTTTGAATAGTACTATAATTTGACACTATATAGTTAACAACTTCTGGTTGATTATTGTTTTCTATAAATATAACATATTCACTTAAACTTACAAGTTGAAAAAAATCAATTTTAAATCTATCTATTTTTAATGAGTTATAGAGATTCATAAATTACTAGATTAACTTGTATCTACCTCTAATGTTTTTGTTATAAAACTCACCAAAAGAACTTGCTTCTTTAAAATTATACCATACTTGTTTAGGTACATTTTTAAAGATATAATTCTTTTTTGCTGTCTTTAATATCAGATAACCATGTCTACCATTACAACTATAAAAATTGGCATTTCTAATCCAAGAACTAGAAGAAGTGTTTACTGAATCTGTAAAATTAAAAGTTGCACTTGAAATCTTTTTTACTGCTTCAGAATAACTTGTATAGGTTAAAGGCAGCGTCTCACAATCTTGCCCTTTACAGGATAACATAAATAGTAAAAATGTAATTAACAGTAATTTATTCATTTTGTAAATTTAATGTTTTTAAATAAAACTAAATTTAGCTATTAATATTAATCTGAATTAAATTTAAGATTAAAATATAGGATAAAAACCTTGACTATTGACTAGTGAACATCTCTACTATTTAAAGAAAAAAATCCAAAATCTACTGCAGACTCATATATAGATTCACAGTAAAAAGTGGATTTTTTTTTATGATTTTGGTTAATACTTTTAACCATAATAATTTCATAAATACTACAATTCTAAAAAATTATGATTTAGACATAATTACTAAAAGTACTAAACTATAGTATTCCATTATCTGCAAAACTGTAATAATCATTTTTTGTAACTATAATATGGTCTAATAATTTTATGTCTAAATAATTACCAGTAACTCTTAACTTCTCTGTAAGATTTTTATCAGTTTCACTTGGCTTTAGATTTCCAGAAGGATGGTTATGAGCTACAATAATAGAGGAAGCATTACATTTTAAAGCTACTGAAAAAACTAATTTAACATCTACAAAAGTTCCTGAAACACCTCCTTTAGATAAAGGATATATTCCTAAAACTTCATTATTCCTATTTAATAAAAGAACTTTAAACTCTTCCTGTAATTCAATAATACTTTTATTCCAATAATTAATAAAAATATTATATGAGATTTGGCTATCTTTTATTTTTTCTCTCTTACTAATTATAGTAGAGTAAGAAACACTTATTTCTGAAATTTCCATATAGTAAAATTAAAGAGAGGTACTGCATAAAGCAATACCCCTAAAAGTTAATTATTCAGCGTGTTCTAAAATACCATTTTGACTAAATTGCTTTAAATCTGGCTCTAAATACTTCTGAAAATTATTCGAAGAATTTACAGGTTTAGCAATAGTTTTGTTCTCTGGCATATAAACCCATCTATGAAAAAGAGTTATTTCTTCACCAGTTTCTTTTACTACGTAATCATAAGGCTCACACTCCTCTTTAGAGATGCTACCTGGCATATCAGTTCCTATTAAAGCAACACAAGTCTGCTCATCAAAAGTTGATGGAATAAATGCTTTTTTTGCTGTAGCATAGAAATTACCAGTTTCTTTAGACTGTACCATTTCTATTCCTCCTTGTAATTCTAATACAAAGAATGATGTTCCATCTTCTTTGTTTCTTTCTTTGTAATTAATGATTCTAACCATTTTGTTTAATTTTTGAGTTGTTTTTTTAATATTTAATACCTTTAAGAATTATATAACTATGCTATCAACTATAGTTTGAAATTCTATTAGAGCATTAAATATTTGAAGAACTTTTCTTCCACAAATTAGTTAGGGTCTTTAAGGGGGTATAGTGATTGAAAAAAGAAATCAAATACAGATTATCATTTTGATAGAATTATAAAACTATCCTCAACCTCGATTAAGTTTTTCATTGTTACTTGTACCTCAACTAGATTCTATGAATATGTTTTGAATCACACATTATGTATCTATTATATTAAAAGTATTAAACAAGAAGCATAAAACTTCTTGCTCATTTTTTTATGATTACAATTATACAGGTGTAAAAAAAAGTCTAATTTAAATTAAGGGTCGGGGAGTTTAAATCCCCAAGAATGAGTGGGGGGTATTGTATAAGGTGGTTAGCACTCTCACAAAGCATCCAAAAAAAAAAAATTAAAAAAATTTTTTACACCAATAATTTTAATTAGATTTAGACAATCTTTGACAAGAACTAATTTGACTACCAAATGATACTCTCAGAATTACTAAAATCTAAAAGGGAAACTAAAAACTTATTACTGCGAGAAGTAGCTTCTATGATAGATACAGATACTGCTTTAATAAGTAAATTTGAAAAAGGAGATAGAAAACCTACTAGAGAGCAAATAGATAAATTGTCTATTGCACTAGACATTGAACATAGTAAACTTTTAAAGTTATGGCTTAGCGAGAAAGTATATGAAGATGTAAAAGGAGAAGATTTAGCTATTGAAGCGGTTAAACTAACTTTAAAAAGATTAAAAATAGAAGAAAGAGATGAACAATAATTTCAGTTTAGAAACTCTTTGGAAGGAGGTTGCTTTTACTCCTAACAAATCACAAGAACAAGCAATAAAACATATTGAAGGAGCATTATACCTAACAGCTGGTCCAGGTTCTGGAAAGACAAGAGTACTCTTATGGAGAACTCTTAATTTAATAGTTTTTCATGAAATAAAACCAGATGAAATACTACTTACTACATTTACTGAAAAGGCAGCACACCAACTAAAGGAAGGTTTGCAATCACTTTTAGGTTTAGCAAGTAACCATACAGGGAAACAATATGATTTAGCAAGTATGTATATTGGTACAGTACATTCCGCATGTAACAGAATAATTGGAGATAGAAGATTTTTTAAAAATAGGAGTAGAAATAAACCTGTAAAAACTATTGACCAGTTAGAGCAATACTTTTTTATAAAAAGACATTCTATTTGGAATAGGTTATTACTTGCGGGAGATATTGAAACCATTGAGTTAAATGCATACTTTCAGAAAAAAACACCAAGTTTTCCAAACAAACACAAAGCTATTTTAGAGTGTACAGCCTTATTTAATAGGTTTTCTGAAGAAAGGTTAGATATTGAAGATGCGCTTAACAAAACTGATGAAGATGACGGGCTTTTTGCCATTCTAAAAATGTACCAAGAGTACAGAAACATACTAGTTGAAGACACCTTATTTGACCAGTCAGATTTATCATTAATACAAGATAAAGCTTTACAAGTTGTAGATAATTTTGAAGGTGCAACAAAGATTTTCAAATACATTATTGTAGATGAATATCAAGATACAAATAGCATTCAAGAACAACTCTATTTTGCATTAGCTGGAAATAAAAATATTTGTGTTGTTGGGGATGATGACCAAGCACTTTATAGATTTAGAGGTAGTACTGTTGAAAACTTTGTAGAGTTTCCAACAAGAGTAAAACAACATTTAGAAGTTGAAACTACTAAAATACCTCTTTCAATAAATTATAGGTCAAGAAAAAAAATTGTAGATTTTTATTCGAGTTTTATAAAACAAGAAGACTGGACCAAAGATGGAGATGTAAATAGCCAATATAGAGTTCATGATAAAGGTATTAATGCCTTTTCAACTGATTCTGGCACTTCTGTAATTTCAGTACAAGATGATTGGATAGACCAAACTGCTCAGTTCTGTAAAGACTTAATAAACAACAAAACTGTAAGTGATGCTAACCAAATAGCATTTTTATTTCCTTCACTAACAAACACAGATGCTCAAAGAACTATTAAAGCTTTAAGAGATAATGGATTAAATGTTTATGCACCAAGAGCTGGGAGATTTTTAGAAGGACAAGAAGCTTCAGAACTCTTTGGAGTGTTTGCTAATATTTTTGGCACACCTGATGTTTCAGAGTTTTCAGGCTTTGAATTCAACAAGTATAAAGCATGGTTGAAAGAAATCAATAATACAGGTAAAGAAATTATATCTCAAGATAGTGATTTAAGCAAATTCGTAAATCATAAAAGAGTTGAATTAGAAAAAGTAACAAAAGACTTTGAAGCATTATTGAGAGTGGTTGAGAAAAACAATTGGGAATTGGACCAAGAATTTGACCTTAACCTAATGAGAAGGAAATTAGCAGAAGCTACCAATCTTTCTGATGGTGCTAGAAATGCAATTTTAAGTCCTTATTTAGCTAGAATTGTAAATGAAAGATTTAAAGAAGGAAGTGACCAAACCCCTTTTAAAATTTCTCAAATTATAAATAGAGCCACTTCTTTAGACTGGAGTATTTTAGATTTATTTTATCAACTTACAGGATTTACCCACTTTAAACATTATTTTGATTTAGCACAAAATGAAGGAAATGAAGCACCTATATGTAACCTCTCTAAAATTGTAGAATACATCACCAAGTTTATGGAGATTTACTCTTCAATTCTTTCTGCAAGTTTCCTTAGAGAAGACGGTTTTATAAGGTTATTCTTTTCTTCATATTTATACACCATCTATAGAATGGGAGAATCTGATTATGAAAATGAAGACGACCCTTTCCCTAAAGGAAACATACAAGTACTTACCATACACCAATCAAAAGGTTTAGAGTTCCCTGTTGTATTTATGTACCCAAAAAGAAGGGAGTTTTTAGAAGCAGATAAAAAAGAAGTTATTATCAGAAACCTTAAAGAAATAGAAGGAGAACCTCTAGATAAAATTGGAAGGTTTGATTTAATGAGGATTTTTTATGTAGGCTTATCTAGAGCAGAAAAACTACTTATCTTACCTAAACTAAAACCTGTAAAAGCCAGAAAAGGAAACTGTACTATATCCTATATTAATAGTACTTTAGAAAGTACTGGTGCTTTAGATATGCAAAGTTATGATGCCTCTACCTTAAATATAAATGAATTCAAAGAGTCAGCTCTAAGTAAACCCTATTCATATACAGCAGATTATTTAGCTTATGATAGATGCCCAAGACAATACATGATTTTTAGAAAATATGGTTTTATTCCTTCAAGAAGTCAAACTATGTTTTTTGGTTCATTAGTTCACAATACTATTGAGGATTTACATGAATTATTAATTTCTAAAAGAGAACAAAAAGCATGAGAGAGCAAGACAGTTTAATTAGAAAAGATAAAGCCAAGCTTAAAGAACAAATGTACCTCATTGAAATGGAAGAATGGATTGAGGAACAATACAACATAAATTATGAAAGGTTAAGACTTGAAGGTGGTCATGCACTTTCACCAGAAGTAAAAAGACAAGGTTTATGGCAAATTATTTTGTATTTCAGAAAGATGAGAGAAATTGCAGAAACTGTTACAGAAACAGAAGTAAAACTAACCTTACCAGAACAAATTTCACCTAAAGGAAACAGATTTACTATTGAAGGTGTTGTAGATATTATTAGAGAAAAAAATACTACTACCATGTATGATATAAAAACTCATGATGCTGACTATGTAAATGCTAATAAAGAAGATTATATAGACCAACTTAATGTATACACTCATATATGGCAAAACCTTAGAAATGAAAGATTAGATGGCACAGCAGTTATTGCTACACAATTCCCTAGAGCAATAAAAAAAGCATTAGATGCAGATGATGATGTTAGAATGCATAAAGAAATGGAAAAATGGAATCCTGTCATTCAAATCCCTTTTTCACAAGAGAAAGTTGAAGATACAATTACAAAATTTGCCTGTGTAGTAGATAATATAGAAGGTAGAGAATTTACACCACCAAGTTTACAGAAATTACAAGATAGAATTAGAGGCACAAAACAAAGATTTGCAACCAGAGTTTGTAGAAACTGTGATGCAAGATTTTCATGTGATTCTTATAGAGAATATGCACAAGTAACCAACTCCTTTAGTGGAGGTTTTACAGAGTATATTAATGATTTAGGTAATGCAGATGAAGTTGAGAATTTCACAAACACAAATGCCTTTACTACACCACCACCAACTGATATTAACGATTTAATTTAAAAAAATGCCACAAGAATTTAAACCACAATATACCTTCACAGATGATAGACTCAATGAACTCAAACAGCTTTTTCCTGAAGCATGGGAAGATGGAGTGTTTAATGTGGATACTCTAAAAACTTTAATTGGAGACTTTAGCACAGACAACTCTGTAAAAGAACACTTTGGCTTAAACTGGGTTGGTAAGCAAGATGCTAGAAAAATTGCAGCAAAATCGCCTACAGGTACTTTAAAGCCTTGTTTGGGTGAAGGTGTAAATGAAGATACCACAGAAAACATTTTTATTGAAGGAGAAAACCTTGAGGTTCTTAAGATTCTCAGAAAATCTTATATGGGAAAAATAAAGATGATTTATATAGACCCCCCATACAATACAGGTGATGATTTTATTTATAAAGATAGTTTTGGTGACAGTACAGAGGATTATTTAAGAAGAACTGGTCAACAATCTGATGAAGGAGTATTGGTTTCTAATCCAAAATCTTCTGGTAAATACCATGCCAATTGGTTAACTGACATGTATCCAAGATTAAGAGTTTCAAAAGATTTATTAACTAATGATGGTTTTGTTTTTGTTTCAATTGCAGATGAGGAAATACATAACCTTAAACAACTTATGAATGAAGTCTATGGAGAAGAAAATTTCATAGCCCAATTCATTCATAAAAACAACTCGAATAAAAACCAAGCTAACCTTGTAAGTGTTTCTTGTGAATATTTCTTGTGTTATGCAAAAGACAAGTTAAACCTGAAAGATGTTCTTTGGAGAATAGAAAAGAAAGGAACAAATGATATTCATAAAACATTTTTAAAACTTAAGGAACAAAATTTTTCATTAGATGATATTCATTCTGAAATAAAAGAAATGTATAGAAGACCTAAATATGCTCATCTAAGTAGATGGAATAAAATTGATGAAAAAGGAATTTTTAAAGATGCTGACTTATCAAGAGAAGGTGGTCCAAAAGACTATACTATAATAAATCCAAATACTGGAGCAGAATGTACTATACCAAGTAGAGGATGGGGGAAATCTTTAGAAGAATTAAAAAGATTACAAGATGAGGATTTAATTTATTATGGAAGTGATGATACACCACCTGGAAATAAAGACTATATAACAGGAGATAATTATTCTGTTCCTGATAGTTTTTGGTATATAGATAATTCAATAGATACAAGGTGGCAGAAAGAACAATTTGGAAACTTAGTTTTTGACAATCCCAAACCTTTAGAAATGATAAAAAATATTATATCTATGGTAACAAATGATGGTGATATTGTGCTTGACTTCTATGCAGGTTCAGGTACAACTGGTCATTCTGTAATAGATTTGTATAATGAGAAAAAGATAAAGTTTATTATTACTCAAATTGCAGAAAAAATAAAGCCTAAAGGAAAAACAGCTAAATATGCATTATCATTAGGTTATGAAGTGATATCAGAAATAACAAAGGATAGAATTAAAAAGGCAATTAAAACAATTGATAAAACACAAGGATTTAAAGTCTATAAACAAGATAATTCTACTATCTACAAATGGCAAGATTTTAAGACAGACCAAGATAGAGCATTGCCAGATTTGTTTAGTAAAATGGAGTTAGCCTATAAAAACCCATTACAAGATGGAGTTACCACACAAGGTTTTATTACAGAAGTAATACTGCAAGAGGGTTTTCCTTTAACAGCAAAACAAGAAGAAGTAGCAAGTGGTATTTTTAAAATAACTCATGCATGGGTACCATACACACTATATACCACAATGCTATATAGTTTCAAAAACACAGATTTTAGTAAACTACAATTACAAGACACAGACCATTTTGTTTGCTTAGATAAAGCTTTTGAAGGTAATGATGCTTTAAAACAAACTTTAGATAACCAATGTAAACTATTTACCATTTAAGCTATGAAATTACAGTTTAATCCCAACCAAGAGTTTCAGCTTAATGCTATAAACAATGTAGTAGATTTGTTTGATGGTATTGGAGAATACCATGTAAAATGGAATTTTAGTAGTGAAGTTACTCCAAACTTACCAGAAGATGAAGATTTAGATGATGACTTCTTGTTAGAAAACTTACAGTTTGTACAAGAGGAGTTTGATATGCAAATGGATGCCAGAGACACTCCTACTATGAAAATTGGCACAAGCCCTTCTTTAGAAAAAGAAAGAGGTTTAATGCTTGAAGGTGTAAGTAATGATTTTCATGAGTACCCAAGCTTTTCAGTAGAAATGGAAACAGGTACAGGGAAAACTTATGTATATCTAAGAACCATTTATGAACTCAATAAAAAGTATGGCTTTAGTAAATTTATAATTGTAGTACCATCTGTAGCTATTTACCAAGGTGTGAAAAAGAGTTGGGAAATTACTCAAGACCATTTTAAAACAATTTATGGTAATGATTTTTTTGCTCTTAGACCTTATGATAGTAGCAGAATACAAGAGGTAAAAACCTTTGCTACTGCCAAAAATGTAGAAGTACTATTAATTACATTGGCAGCATTTAATTCTGTTACCAATAATTTATATAAACCTACAGACAAATTACCTGGAAAGTTTTTGCCTTATGAGTACATTCAAAAAACAAGACCTATTGTTATTATGGATGAACCTCAGAATATGAACTCTGCAAAGTCCAAAGATGCCATTAGAACACTTAAGCCTTTATTTTCTTTAAGGTATTCTGCCACACACAAAGAAACTCCAAATTTAGTATACAGATTAACTCCTGTGGAAGCCTTTAGAGAAAACTTAGTAAAGAGAATACAAGTAGTTGGTGTAGAACAAAGAGAATTAGGTGGTAAAATACCCTTGTCATTAAAAAAAGTAAGTGGTAAAGGAAAATCTGCAAAAGCCACATTAGCCACATATACTGAAAAAAATGGTGTCCAAAAAATAGAAGAAGTCATTTTAAAAACAGGACAAGACCTTTATGATAAAACGCATTTAAAAGAACATCAAGGTTTAGTTGTAGAAAATATTGGTTCAGCTAAAGAAGAAGAATTTGTAACCTTTCAAGATGGCACACATTTAACCATGTTAGGAGGTGATGGTATTTCAAGACCTGAAATATTTAGATATCAAATAAAAGAAACCATTGCTCAACATATTACACATCAAAAAAAGGTGCAAAAACAAGGCATAAAAGTAGTTTCACTTTTCTTTATAGATAAAGTTGCAAACTATGTTGGTGATGGAGAAAATGCAGGTATTATTAAAAAGATATTTGATGAGGAATTTAGAATAAACAGAGATAGCTTAGAATTATTTAAAGATAAAAGTCCTGAAGAAGTTCAAGCATCTTACTTTGCTAGCTACAAGAAAAGAGGTGTAACACACTTTTTAGATGCAGATGAAGCCACAAATAATGACCAAAGAAAGGCTCAGAAGGAGCAGTTTGAACTCATTATGAAAAAGAAGGAAGAACTCCTTTCTTTTGATAACGATGTATGTTTCATTTTTGCACATTCAGCTTTAAAAGAAGGTTGGGATAATCCTAATGTATTTCAAATCTGTACTTTAAACCAGACTGTTTCAATCACTAAAAAAAGACAAGAAATTGGTAGAGGTTTAAGGTTAGCTGTAAACCAAAAAGGAGAAAGAATACATGATGACCAAGTAAATATCTTAACTGTAATTGCAAATGAGAGTTATGAGTCTTTTGCAAATACACTACAGCAAGAATACATTGAAAATGAAGGTGATGCACCTCCAAAACCTAAACCTAAAAGAGCACCTGCAAAAAGACAAGATAAGTTTTATACTAGTTCAGAGTTTAAAGATTTTTGGACCAAACTAACTTTAAAGTCTAAATACACCATAAATGTAGATAGTGATAAACTATTGGCTGAAATAAAAGAAAAATTTAAAGACAAGAAGAACAATACATTTCCTGTTCCAAAAGTAGTTATCAGTAAAGGTAATTTTGTGATTACAACTTTTACTTTTAAAATAAAATCTTTTGAAGATGATAATAAGGCACTCATAAGTATTGTAAAAGAAGACACCAGAGGAAACAAAAATAATTTAGGAGGAAATCTTTTTGATGGTGGATTGGAAATTTCTGAAGGAGATGATTTAGAAAAAATACTCAAAGAACCTAAACTAAGAGGTTTTAAAGTTAACACTATTGAACCCAACAAATCCAATCCAGATATTGAGTTTAAAAATGGTTTTAAGGTTTCTAAATTTAAAGCAGAAATCTACACTGTAAGTGACAATAGAGATGTGAAAGCTAAAGATTCACAAACTGGTTCACAAACATTTCCTGTGTTCAATGTTATTGATAAGTTAGAACAAGCAACTTCACTAACAAAAGACACTTGTTTTAAAATATTAAAGGCAGTACCACATGATGAACAAGGCAAACTATTCAGAAATCCTGAAGGTTTCACAAATAAGCTTATTGAAATAACTAAAAATGCACTTGCTATTCATGTAGCAGAAAACATTGAATTTGAAACCTCAAAAGAAAGTATGCAACATGATGTAGAAGAGTTATTCCCTAAAAAAATAAACTATGTACAAACAGAAATTGTAGATTCTGAAAAACATGGTTTGTATGATAAATCTCAAAAAGATTCAGAAGTAGAAGACCATTTCGTAACTGCTAAATTAGAAGGTGATGATAAAGTGCAATTCTTTTTTAAATTCCCTTCAAAGTACAAAATTGATTTCCCAAAAATTATTGGAAATTATAATCCAGATTGGGGTGTAATTAGAAATGATAAAGAAGGAATAAAAGTACAATTAGTTAGAGAAACAAAAGGAACAGCAGATGTAGAAAAGCTAAGATTTGTACATGAAATTAATAAAGTAAAAGTAGCCCACAAACATTTTACTGCTCTCGGAATAGATTATGACGTAATTAAAGGTGATGAGCCAACCTGGTATATTAAAAAGATTCTTAAACAGGAACAGGATAAAATTTTATAAAGGATAAAAATATGGGAACCAATTATTATCAATCAAATAATGCAATACAATCTACTTCTGAAGACATATTTAATTTCACCCCATATGCTAAGAAAATACAGGAAGCAATAAGGTTATCTGGTAAATCAGATGAGCCTATGATATTTGGGGTTTATGGCAAATGGGGTGAAGGAAAATCTTCCTTTTTAAATTTGATATTCAAGGATTTAGAAGCTGGAGTAGCTAGTGATTCTAAAAAAATAATAAAATTCAAATTTAATCCTTGGAGGTATCAAAGTGAAGACAAAATGCTACTTGAGTTTTTTAATGCACTAATAAAAGTAATAAATAATGATTATGGTAGTAATGATAAAAAGATTTTAATTAATGTCTTAAAAAAATATTGTGCCTCAGTTTTAGCAGGAACTAAAGTTGAAGTTGAAAAAGGTGTTAATTTAGGAATAAAGTATACAGTAAAAACAGCATATAGTTTTAACGAAACTTTTGATTATTTAAAAAATAACAAAAAAAAAGAAAGTTTAGAAGAACAAAAAACTAGCATAGATGATATATTAAAAAAACATAATTATAGAATAGTCATATTCTTAGATGACATAGACAGACTTAATAAACGCGAATTATATTTGATTTTTAGGTTATTAAAGCTAATAGCCTCCTTTAGAAATATAACTTACATAGTAGCACTGGATAATGAGATGGTTAGTAAAGCAATCTATAAGAATTATGGAGATGATATTAGTGATGGTGAAAAATATTTAGAAAAAATCGTAAATATTCCTATTGTACTGCCCAAAGTTGAGCCTCAAATCATTTTAAATGAATTAAAAAAAGGACTTACAAAAATTTTCTCTAATTATAGAATTAATATTAATGAGTTAAAAAGTGAAACAACTCATGATTATAATACTGGGGTAAATAGATTCTTTAGAGAGATTTATGGATTGGAAAATCACCTCACATCTCCTAGAATGCTAAATAGACTTTTAAATAGTTTCTCTACAAATATGATTGCCTTAAAAAGTGAGGTTAATTACGCTGACTTAATTTGGCTAGAATTATTAAGAATAAAATACTTGAAGGTTTATAATTATGTTAAAAACCATCCCCATTTCTTCAAAAAACATGGAACAATTGATGGTCTTGTAGGTCAAAATGCAGAAATTTTAAATGAAGGATTAAAAAAATTAATTAACTCTAAGAAGAATTATCTTAAAGATGATATAGAATTAATAAAAATCATCCTTAACAAACTATTCCCTGTTGAACATAGAGGAGGAGTAGTTTCTGATTATCTTTTTAGTAAAGACGAATCTTATAAAGTCAAAATTGACAGTGAGTTATCTATTGTTGAAAGAAGAATAAATAATTCTGAGTATTTTAAAACTTATTTTAATTACAATACTTCTGGAAGAATTTCAAATATAGAGTTGGATGCATTATTGAAATTAATAATAGAACAGGATAATTCTGCTTTGGAAGCTTTCAATAAATTTTTATCCAGTAATGATAAAGGCAAGTTTTTTTATGAAGTAATAAATAGAATAAAACAGACACAAAAAAATGATAAAAGATATAATCTAATTTATTTTTTCTTAAAGCATCTAGATAGTCTTGTCTATGAAATTGAAGGAACTAATATATTCAACAAGACTAGTAGAAATCAAATTGTTGAGGATTTGTTTAGTAATGCATCTATTTTAGATAAAAATCAATTAGAAGATATTACAATTAATTTTATTGGTACAGCAGATATAGTTGATATCATGTACTCAAGAAGAGCTCTTTATAATGAAGAGTTTAAAAATTCAAGCTTACAGAAAAAGATTGATTCCGAAATAATTAAAAAAATAAAGGAAAAATATACACAAGAACCTTTCTTTAGTCAATTTGAAAATCATGAAACAAGGGCTATATTTAGCATATGGAGTGAATTGAATCCTAAAGAATTTCAGAAATATATGTCAAAACATATAAATAAAAATACTATAGCAAGTTTAATTAAATGTTTTCCAACTATATGGAATAATGGTTCTAATGGTAGTTATTTGGATGATTTTGTCCTTGAAAATTATAAATTTTTAAAACTACTTTTTAATCCAAAAATTGCTGCTAATATTATTTCAAAAGAGTTTTCTGAAGATTTGAAAAATCCTAAATATAATAGTGATGAAATATGGAAAATTAATGAAGATAAAGATGATTTAATGTTTTTAGCTCAATTTATGTTTCATTATAATAATGATTTGAAAAAAACCAACCCCTAAACTAATTAGGAGTTGGCCAACACTCAACTCAAAAACCAATGGTCGTTAGAATCTCCATTGATAGCATTAGCCAAGCCTTCTGTAAAATCAAAGGCATTGACATTTCTTGATAGAAAAGAGTCTATATAAGAGCTCTTATTAGCTCCTGTGAAGAGATTATACACATTCCACAAGTTAATATATCCATTATCATTTCTACAAAAGCTATTGTCTAAATAATAGTCCTTAGCTACTGTAGAAATTTGTCCATCATTGAGTAACAATTCTGGAATTTGAGATTTCTCTTGCTTTGGCAAATAATTATATAGTCTTGCTCTACCAATAAGTTGAGCAAATTGTTTTTCTGAAATATTCTGCTCAGATAACCTCATCATTTCTTGTAAATGATTTTGAGCATTGTAACCTTGAATTAGTTCTATAATTTTAGACTCTAATTCTTGATAATTACCCACTCTCATTTCATCTTGGTAGCCATCTGTAGAAATACATAAATTACAGCATACCATATTCTGAAAACCAATAAAGAATTTAAACTTTTCATAAGTTTTTCTATTGTAGAGGTTTTCTTGATTATAGGCTCTAACCCCCCCTACAGTTAGTGAGATATTATTTCCATTGATATTTTCTGTTATAGATGGTATTCTAATGATAAAAGCCATTCTTTCAAAATATTGAGTTTTTTCATGCTCCAATAATTCTTTTACAGGTTTGTAAATAGCATTAGCTGTTCTTCCCTTAATTTGATGAGAAACCCTTATTTCTGGTTCTAATATTATATGATTTGGAAATACTTTAGTTACACAATTTTGTGCTATTTCAATAAATTCCTGATGTGCTAAAGTTTTTTCATTATCCTTACTAAAAACAGGTATAATACAATCATTCTTTAAATTAAAAAGGCTAACATTTTTAGTGTTAGCCTCTATAAAGGGATTGTTATTCTCTGTAGGTACTTTTAATAATTTAATCTCATTACTATTGTTTAGAGATTTTATAGGTAAAAGTATATTGCTTTCTATTTTACGTTCTTGATTAATTTGTACTAACTCCATTGCTACTATAATTTTGAGGTTTAACTAATTGTTCTAACTGGTCTTTTTTAGATTGATATAAAGCTTTTAATGGCAACTGGAAACTTGGATATTCTTTATACAACGTCATTAACTGACTAACTGATAAACATTCTGCAATTTTCTGTTTAACATCTCCCTCTTTAACAGGAGAAGTACACCAATCTAATATTCTTTTTCCTGTTGAGGTATTTAGTATAAACTCTGGTCTACCTGAAAATAGATTGGTTCTGTCTTTACTAGCTTTAGCAAAATGTTTAATATCTATATCAAAAACGATGGTAAACTCATAAGATACATCATCCCTCTGAACTGCTTTTAATCCTACTTTTTCAGGAACATATTTTCCATCTTTTTGTTGTAAAACATAGTCTTGTTTAGTCCTCATAGTTGCTATAATATGAGCATCACATTGTAAAATTTTATTGATAAACGCTTTTTGTCGTGGAGTTACTTTGTTCCAATTAGCAAAAGAATTGCCAGGTAATTTAGAGTGATAATCTATCAACTCATCCCAAACTTGAGATATGGAATCTAAGATAATTACTTCCATTCCTGCTTTCTCACAGACTTCTATAGCTTCTATATATTTTTCTGGAGTAAAAGGTGGCTGTAGTTGTAATACATTATAGTTCCCTATATGAGCATATAGGTCTGCAGAACCATTTTCGGTATCAATTACAGCTACTTTCTCTAAATTATCATCAGATAATCCTTTAGCTAATAAAAGTGAACTCAAACTCTTTCCAGAACCTGAACTACCTTGTAATGCCATTTTAATTTTTGCTTGTTTTCTTTCTGATTTTCTTAATTGCATAATTTTATGTTTAAGTTGTTAATATTTTTTTGAATTGTTTAATTTTTAAATGAAAGCAATACTCAATTGAAGGATTTCTGACAAAGGAGAAGTATAATTATCTATTTCCCTTTGGAGGAAATCTTCAAATAAAAGATAATACTTAAACGCTTTAATACAAATATTATAGTAAGCTGAAAACCGCATACCAAAAAAGGCTACCCCTATGGATAGCCTGTCATTTTTTGAATGCTTAAATTAGCCTTTTAGGCTATCTTAAAATTTAGATATTTTTTGACTTCTGTAATTTGTGATACATTACTTTCTCTTTCATTATAAATTTTCGGGAGTAATTCACAAATTTTTTTTGATTGTAAATTGAAATAAGTTATTTGCTGTGGTCTTCCATCCAAAACACTCTTTTTTACTTCTGTAGAAAGAATATCTAGTTCAATAAACCTTTTAATAATCCTATTTGCTCTGTCTTTTTTAATACCTAATTCTCTCCAAATAACCTCTTTTGACCAATAAAAAGGCTTATAACCAAATGCCTTATATTTTATAAGTAATGATTCAAAAAAAACTCTCTCATCACATGTAAAAAAATCACTATTATAATTTATAAAAGTAATCAACCTTATACCAAAGATAGTATCATAATCAACAACCATAAATTCAGGAGTACCATATTCTTCCATTTTATTTAAATCAGTTACAACTTTACTAAATTGGTCAGGAATAATGGTATCTATACTTAAAGAACCTGTATTTTCTACTCTTACTAATAAATACTTTGAAGAAATTCCATCTTCAAAATTTTCATCTCTAGATTTACATGGGTCATAAAGAGAAATCTCATGTAAAAAAACTTCTTCATTAGAATTTGATATTTCTTCTTCAGCCTCCCAAGAGCTTCTTTTGTGAATTTCCTCTTTAAGGTCTTTTGAAGTCTGGACTAATAAGTTTTCTTCTTTAACATTGTTGAACTCTTCAATAATGTCATCATCATTAATTGTATTGTAATCTCGTTTCATCTTTATATGAATTTAAATTAATTTATAGATTAAAGCTGTTTGCTTAACCTATATATAAAACTCAATAAAATAATAAAACTCAATAGGAAAGTATACCTATGTAATAATCAATAAACTAGAAGTGTAATTACCTTTTATTGATTGCCGTCAAAGATACAAAATAATGGCAACTTCAATTACTTTTTTCAAGTTTTTTACTCAATATTTGCATTTTCTCACTTACCTTTAGCTGCACCACTTTAGCATAGCTATCTTGAGTTACACTCATTTTGGAGTGTCCTAAAAGCTCTGAAACAATTTCCATTGGAATATCATTATAAAGCAAAATAGTGGTAGCAAAAGTTCTTCTAGCAAGGTGGTGTGACATATTTTTATTAATCCCAACCAATAATCCAATTTCTTTTATATAGGAGTTAAATTTTTGATTTGAAATAGTTGGTAATACAACATCAGAATCTGCTTGTTGGTACTTTTCAATGATAATTTTCGCCTTTGGTAATAAAGGAATAGATATAGATTGTTCTGTCTTCTGCCTAATCATATTTATCCATAAATTGCCATCAAATCCTTTACTAATATGATAAGTTCTTAAATTAACCATTTCTTTGTAAGCTAAGCCAGTATAACAGCAAAAAACAAACATATCTCTTATTTGTTCTAATCTCTTTTGAGAAAATTTATACTGCATCAAATCCTTTAATTCTTGTTCTGTTAAATAGATAATTTTACTTTTATGTTTCTTATTTTTATATAGATTAAAAGGGTTAGTCTGTAAATAATTTTCATCAATTGCAAACTGAATTATCTTTTTAAACCTCTGCATACTTCTATAAATAGTAGCTTGTTTTAATTTCTTTACAGTTTTCCAATAATATTCCAAATCCTTTATAAACTTTAAATCCAATTGCTTCAACTTCATATCAGACTTATTGTACTTGCTCTTTATAAACTCAGCAATCTTCCTTCTACTTTCTACATACCTACTCCATGAAAGTTGATTAAAATCTACTCCAATAAGCTTTTTGGTTTTGCTATTATGCAAATCATAAGCTCCAAGTATAGTTATTTCCGTCTTTACATCCTCCCCTTTATACTTCCTATAAATATCATCAACATCAAATGTATCAGGTAAAACTTGAAGCATTAAAAAAGCCTCACTAATCTTTTGATTAATGAGGCTTAATTGAATGTTTATTAAATTATTTTCTTTGGTTTTTGGCTTTACCATTTGTTGTCTACTATCCCAATGAATAGGATTAATAAAAAGACCTGTTGAAAATTTCTTCCTCTTTTTATTATATGTAATCCTACAGTAAATAGGAGCTTTATTATTCTTCTTTATCCTGTTGAGTGCTATTACAAATAACACTCTAATTTTATGGTTATTCATAATGTTAATTTTGTTTTTGAAAATTGATACCCAAAGTGAAAAATTGATACCCAGAAGTGTACCCCAAAAAGGCATATTTCTTTAATTGAGAAACGTTATAATAAAAGATAAAGAGATAAAAGTATAACACAAACCCTTACAAAACCTAAATAAAACAAAAAACCTTACTATTTCTAGTAAGGTTTAAGTGAGCCCTGAAGGATTCGAACCTTCGACCGCCTCCTTAGAAGGGAGGTGCTCTATCCAGCTGAGCTAAGAGCCCGTAATTTTTAAGTTGTTACGACCAACTGTGTCGGGGTGGCAGGATTCGAACCTGCGACCTCCTCGTCCCAAACGAGGCGCGATGACCGGGCTACGCTACACCCCGAGTGCAATTTCTTAGCGGAGAGACAGGGACTCGAACCCTGGCGACCCTAAGGTCGACAGATTAGCAATCTGCTGCATTACCACTCTGCCATCTCTCCTTTCGGCGTTACGTTAAAAACATAACCTTGAAATTGCGAGTGCAAATTTAAGACATTAAAAGGATTACACAAGCCTTTTTTGATTTTTTTTTAAATTATTTTTTTTATTCTGGATATTCTACCCTTAAATGATAGATATTCATCAGCTTTTTCTTGATCACTTTCTTTATAATCTCTATCTCCCTAAAGGTTATATTAGAGTTCAAAAACTGATTATCAGCCATTTGTTTACTTATAATTTTATCTATCAAATTACTAATAGACAAAGCTGTTGGTTTTGTTAAACTTTTAGACGCTGCTTCCGATGCATCACACATCATTAAGATCGCTGTCTCTTTTGAAAAAGGAATAGGTCCTTGGTATTGAAACTTCTTTATATCTACTTTTGTATCTGGATTCAATTCTTGTTCCTTCTTATAAAAGTAATAGGTAGAACTTGTACCATGATGCGTTCTTATAAAATCGATTATTCGATCTGGTAACTTATACTTTTTAGCAAGCTCTACTCCTTTAATAACGTGATCTGTAATTATTTTAGAACTATCTCTTGCAGATAAATCGTTGTGAGGATTAACTCCTGTAGATTGATTCTCTGTAAAATACATTGGGTTTAATATTTTACCAATATCATGATACAAAGCACCTGTTCTAACCAACATAGAGTTCGCTCCTATTTCATTAGCTGCTGCTTCTGCTAAATTAGCTACTTGCATGGAATGCTGAAACGTACCTGGGGCTTTTTCATTTAACTCTCTTAAAAGCTTTGCATTTGTATTAGAAAGCTCTAGTAAAGTAATATCAGACACCAAACCAAAAACCTTTTCATACATATATATAATAATTATTGACAAAAAGGACAACAAACCATTGGCAGCAAAAAGCATAAAGTAATTCCAGTTTATTTGAGAAGCATTCCCTTCTTTAATAATAGAAAAAGCAAAATAAGTTACCATATAGATAAGTGTAATTTGCGCCACAGAAATAAACAAATTACCTCTTTTATATAACTCAGAAACCGTAAGTATCGTAACCATACCTGCAATGATATGTAAATATATAAACTCAAAACTATTTGGTACAATATACCCTAAAAGTAATACTGTTAAAACGTGTGTAAACAAGCCTAAACGCGCATCAAAAAAAGCTTTTAAAACTATAGGAAGTACACTTAAAGGAACAACATACAAATAATCTGCATTATATTTAATAACCAACGTTTGTATAAAAATCATTAAAAAAACATTGAAAAAGATAAAGGTTACCTGGTTATTATTGTCATATATTTCTACTCTATACTTTTTTAAGAATAATAAAAGCATCAATAAAGCAAGAGAAACCAAGATTGTATACCCTAAAATAATCCAATTATAATTTGAGTCCGTCCAAACCTGAGATTCTGATTCAGTTTTTAAAGAATTTAGGATGGCTAATTTTTTTCCCTCTACAATATCTCCTTTTAAGATAATTAATTTACCAGCTTCTACAATTCCTTTCGTATAAGAAATATTTTTTATGGCATTTTCATTTACTTTATCGGTATAAATTGTATCTAAATAGATGTTGGGTTTTATAATTTCTGATAATAAATCTAATAATATTTTTTTACCATAAAAAGATCTTTCTGCTTCTAAATTACTCCTAATTATTTCTAAAACCTCTTTAGACGTTAACAAGTTTTTAAACAATATATCTTCTACCTCATTCCCTTTTCTAAGCGCAACTATTTCGTTTTTATTTGATACCTTTTCTTGACTTACTACCTCTAAAAAACCTCGTTTATAGATATTGTCTATAACATTTTGACCAATTTTAGATATGTTTACAATTTCATCTGAACTTAAAGAATCGGATTGTTTTAATAGCGAAATCCTTCTTTTATAATTTGATTTTACACTCTTTTCAACATCAAAATCTTGTAAAAAATAAACTTTTGAGTTCTCTGAAATTTGTTTCTTTTCTAATGCAATTTCTTCTGCAGTTTTTTGAATAGAAAAATCAAAAGGCGCATATAAATTATCATATTTCCAAAGTTGCCCATTATTAAAATCGTATTTAAATTGTCCTCCTTTTGGAAACAAATAAACAATTGCAATAGTGGCAACTAAAAACAAAATTACCTTATAAATAATGGCATTGTTTTGGTACAGTTTATTAACTATATTACTCATAGAACATATCTTCTTACTACAAACTTACCATAAAAAAGTTAAGCTCAAAAATTCAAGTTGAATAATAAAACCTAAATTGATTAAAAATAGTTAATTTAGCACAACAAATCTTACTCAAAATAAACACTATATTTATGAAAGAAGTCGTAATTGTATCTGTAGCTAGAACTCCAATAGGAAGCTTTATGGGAAGTTTATCTACCATTCCTGCTCCTAAATTAGGGGCAATTGCTATAAAAGGAGCTTTAGAGAAAATAAACTTAAACCCTAATTTGGTTGAAGAAGTTTTTATGGGTAATGTTGTTTCTGCTGGCTTAGGTCAGGCGCCGGCAAGACAAGCGGCCATTTTTGCAGGAATACCTAATACAGTGCCTTGTACTACCGTAAATAAAGTATGTGCTTCTGGTATGAAATCTATTATGTTAGCAGCACAAACCATTGCTTTAGGTGATGCTGATATTGTTGTTGCAGGTGGTATGGAAAACATGAGTTCTATTCCGCACTACCAACATGCAAGAAGAGGATCTAAGTTTGGAGCTATAACAATGGAGGATGGACTTCAAAAAGATGGTTTAGTAGATGCTTATAACAATGTTGCAATGGGTGTTTGCGCAGATACTTGTGCTACTGAATATAGTTTCTCTAGAGAAGATCAAGATGCATTTGCGATACAATCTTATAACCGTTCTGCAAAAGCTTGGAGTGATGGAAAATATGCTGATGAAATTGTATCTGTTGAAATTCCTCAAAGACGAGGAGAACCAATTATTTTTTCTGAGGATGAAGAATACAGCAATGTAAGAATGGATAAAATTCCAACCTTAAGAGCTGCTTTTACAAAAGACGGAACTGTTACTGCAGCCAATGCCTCTACAATTAATGATGGTGGCGCTGCACTAGTATTAATGTCTGCAGAAAAAGCAAAAGAATTAAACATTACACCTCTAGCTAAAGTAATTAGTTATGCAGATGCGGCACATGAGCCAGAGTGGTTTACAACTGCACCAGCCAAAGCACTACCAAAAGCCTTAGCAAAAGCAAATATTTCTATAGGTGATGTAGATTATTTTGAATTAAACGAAGCTTTTTCTATTGTTGGTTTAGCAAATATGAAAATTTTAGGTATTACAGATGATAAAGTAAATGTAAATGGTGGTGCTGTTTCCTTAGGACATCCGTTAGGAGTTTCTGGAGCTAGAATAGTAATTGCTTTAACTTCTATATTAAAACAAAATAATGCTAAAATTGGCGCTGCAGCTATTTGTAATGGTGGTGGTGGAGCAAGTGCATTCGTTATAGAGCGAATTTCGTAAAAAATTTAATTTAACATTAAAAACCAAAACCCAGAACTTGTTATACGGCATTTGTAATTTAAGCATTGTTCCTTTAAGAGCAGAAGAATCAAACCAATCAGAAATGACTAGCCAAGTTTTATTTGGTGAAGTTTTTGAAGTGACTGAAAAACAGAAAGAATGGAGTAAAATTCGTTTGACTTTTGACAACTATGAAGGATTTATAGATAATAAACAGTATACAGAAATCTCTGCTGATTTCTATTCAAAACTAAAAACTGAGAAACAATATTTTTCAGGTGAAATGATTGATTTTATCACCAATAGTAAAAATGAGTTAACCACCATTCCTTTAGGATCTAATTTGCCTTTCTACAATGCAGGTAAGCTTCAAATAAACTCAGAATTATACACATATGAAGGTGCTATTTTATCAGAAGAAGAATCTAAACATAAAATTGCACAAACTGCTTTTAATTATTTAAACACCCCTTTTTTATGGGGAGGAAAAACACCTTTTGGTATTGATTGTTCTGGTTTTACACAAATGGTATATAAGCTTTGTGGATACCGACTTTTAAGAGATGCTAATCAACAAGCTACACAAGGTGAAGTTTTAAGTTTTATAGAAGAAAGTGAAGCTGGTGATTTGGCTTTTTTTGATAATGAAGAAGGAGAAATTATTCATGTTGGCATTATTTTAAGTGACTACCATATTATACACGCCCATGGCAAAGTAAGAATAGATACTTTAGATCATAGTGGTATTTTTAATGCCGAACTTCAAAAACATACACACAAGTTAAGAATCATAAAAAAAATGATATAAAAAAAAACCGAAACTAAAATTAGTTTCGGTTTTTTTTATATAAAATTAAAAGTCTTAATTATTGACCTCTCATCTCTTTATAAACTGGTCTTAAAGCATCTGCTTCAGCAGTCATCTCTAAAGTATCATAAATATTTAATAAAGAACTTACAGTTCCTTCTGTTCTATCAAGCTTATCTGCTTTAATAATGTAAGGTAAAGCTTCTTTACAAATAACTTTTAACTCACCTTCTAATTCTGTATATTTCTTTTCATTCGATAAATTCTCATTCATCTCATTAATAACAGCTATTCTTTTATTTAAAATAGTAACTCCTAAATTTAAATAAGCATCTCCGTATTCTGGATCTAATTCAATCGCTTTTTCATAAAATCCAATTGCTTCTTCAATATGATCTTCCTGAGCATTTACAACACCTAAGTTAAAAAACAACGTTGGGTTTGTAGGATCAATTTCTACAGCCTCTTTCATTAACTCTCCAAATTTATCCATTTTTTCAAGTTCAATGTACATTTGAGCTTGGTTTAATAATAAATTGATGTCTTTAGGATTAGATTTTCTAGCTTCTTCTAAAGCTTCAACAGCCAATTCTGGTTTACCTTGATTTACGTATATGTAACCAATATTTTTAATGATTTCTGCTTGCTTAGACTCGGTATTTTTATCACTTGGGTTTGTATATTTCCCAAACTTAATCATTGCATCTCTATTAGCCTTAGTTCCTAAATCTTCCTCTTCACCTGTTTCTTTATTAACAGCAATATATTGAGTTGAAATACCTGTATAGTTAATATCTTGTAACTCTTTATAATACTTTAAAGCCCCATCATAATCCTTAGCTAAAGAAGAACTTAAAGCCGCATTATATAAGAAAGAAGTATCTTTAGGGCTTAATTTGTATGTTAAATAAAAATCACTTGTTGCATTTTTATAGTCTTGCTCGTTGTATGCTTTAATTGCATTTTTAGAAACAAACTGTACCAATTCATTTAACTTAGGCTCTGCTTCCTTAGTGTATTTCTGCTTCCCTATTTCCTTTTCGTAAGCAATTAATTTATTATAAGCTGCCGCCGCTTTCTCTGCATTCGATTTACCATAAGCAGATCCCTTTAAAAAGAAATATTTTGCTTTATATTTTGAATCCATTGAATCTTCTGTAGCCTCTAAACCAGCCAATGCTGCTTTTGCTTCTTTAAATTGACCTTTTTTTATTGCCTTTTCAGCAGCTTTAATTTCATCTTTTTGCGCAAAAGAAGCTATTGATAAGAAACCAACTGTTAACGCTAATATTTGATTTTTCATTTTACTAATTATTAATTTATTGTTATTCTTGATTTTCATTTGAATCATTTTCAATTTCCGTGCCATTCTCTGTTTCGCCTTCAAGCTCATCTCCTTCAAGCTCTTCTACGACCTCTTCTTCATGAGCAACTTTAGCAACTGCAGCAATACTATCTGAATCTTTAATATTAATTAAACGAACTCCTTGCGTTGCACGTCCCATTACTCTTAAATCTTCTACAGCCATTCTAATCGTTAATCCAGATTTATTGATAATCATTAAATCGTTAGAATCATCTACATTTTTAATAGCTACTAAATTACCTGTTTTTTCAGAAATATTTAAAGTTTTAACACCTTTACCACCTCTATTGGTAATTCTATAATCTTCTAATTTAGAACGTTTACCGTACCCTTTTTCAGAAACTACAAGTATATTGCTCTCCATATCATTTACAGCAACCATACCTATTACTTCATCATTTTCATGCTGTAAAGTAATACCTCTTACTCCAGAAGCAGTTCTTCCCATTGGGCGCGTTTTTGCTTCTTCGAAACGAATAGATTTACCAGACGCTAATGCTAACATTACTTGACTGTCTCCAGTAGTTAACTTCGCTTCTAATAATTCATCTCCTTCCTTAATAGTAATTGCATTAATACCATTTGTTCTAGGTCTAGAATACTGCTCTAAAGAAGTCTTTTTAACCTGACCTTTCTTTGTTGCCATAATAACATAATGGTTATTTACATACTCTTCATCTTTTAAATCTTGAGTTACTAAAAATGCCTTTACACTATCATCTTGCTCTATATTAATAAGGTTTTGCATTGCTCTACCTTTGGTGTTTTTACCACCTTCTGGAATTTCATATACTCGCATCCAGAATACTTTTCCTTTTTGAGTAAAGAACATCATATATTGGTGGTTTGTACCAACAAATAAATGCTCTAAGAAATCTTCATTTCTTGTAGTTGCTCCTTTTTGACCTCTACCTCCTCTATTCTGAACCTTATATTCTTCTAAGTTTGTACGTTTTAAATATCCTGCGTTAGAAATAGTAACCACAACTTTCGTATCAGGTATCATATCTTCTATACGCATATCTCCACCAGCAAACTCTATTACAGATCTACGCTCATCACCATATTTATCTTTAATAAGTGCTAATTCTTCTTTTATAATATCGTATCGTCTTGGTTCGTTTGCTAAAATATCTTTTAAATCAGTGATGGTTAACATAATTTCATCATACTCAGCACGTAATTTATCTTGCTCTAGTCCTGTTAATTGACGCAAACGCATTTCTACAATTGCTTTCGCTTGAATTTCAGACAACTCAAAACGCTCAATTAAACTTTCTCTAGCTTCATCTGCATTATTAGAAGCTCTAATAATTTTAATTACTTCATCTATATTATCCGAAGCAATAATTAATCCTTCTAAGATATGTGCTCTAGCTTCTGCTTTTTTAAGTAAAAACTCAGTTCTACGAACAATTACTTCATGTCTATGTTCTACAAAATAATGAATTAACTCTTTTAAGTTTAATTGTTCTGGTCTACCATTAACCAAAGCAATATTATTTACACTAAAAGAAGTTTGTAATTGTGTGTACTTAAATAATTTATTTAAAACGATGTTAGGTATTGCATCACGTTTTAAAATGTACACAATACGCATTCCGTTTCTATCAGACTCATCACGAATATTCGCAATTCCTTCTAATTTTTTTTCATTTACAAGATCAGCAGTTTTTTTAATCATTTCTGCTTTATTCACTTGGTAAGGGATTTCTGTAACAACAATGCACTCACGTCCTTTAACCTCTTCAATAATAGCTTTAGCACGCATTACAATACGTCCACGACCTGTATGAAATGCATCTCTTACACCATCATAACCATAGATAATTCCTCCTGTAGGAAAATCTGGTGCGGTAATGTGCTGCATTAATTCATCGATCTCAATATCTCTATTATCAATATATGCCATGGTACCATTTATAACTTCTGTTAAGTTATGTGGTGCCATATTTGTTGCCATACCTACTGCAATACCAGAAGCTCCGTTTACTAATAAATTAGGAATACGAGTTGGTAAAACGGTTGGTTCTTGCAAAGTATCATCAAAATTTAATCGATGATCTACAGTTTCTTTTTCAATATCAGCCAACATGTCTTCTGATATTTTTTGCATTCGAACCTCAGTATAACGCATTGCTGCTGGCGAATCTCCATCTACAGAACCAAAGTTCCCTTGACCATCTACCATCATATAACGTACACTCCAACTTTGTGCCATACGTACCATAGAATCATATACAGAAGTATCTCCATGTGGGTGATACTTACCTAAAACTTCCCCAACAATTCTTGCGGATTTCTTATATGAACCTGTAGCTTTAATCCCTAACTCGTGCATACCAAACAAAACCCTTCTATGAACTGGCTTTAAACCATCTCTTACATCTGGTAATGCTCTTGAAACAATTACTGACATCGAGTAATCGATGTACGCAGCTTTCATCTGTTCTTCAATGTTAATCGGAATTAACTTTTCTCCGTCTGCCATATTTATATTTGATTAATTTTACGTCATTTTTTTAAAACAAGGCAAGTTACTATTTTTACTTGTTTTTACAAAGGTTTTAGCACTTGTAATTCAGTAGAGTTATCAACATTATTTCATAATTTTTAACAAGAATTTATTTGCTTGATTTACAAGAGTTTTCTACCTTGGTATCTTAGTCAAACTGTCAGTTTTTTTAGCATTGGCATCTTTTTTGTAATTATCTACAAAAAAAAGGACTAAATTTACAACACATCAATAATAGACAGATAGAAATATGGACGATAATTTTTCACCAAAGGTTAGAGATGTAATTACTTTCAGTAAAGAAGAAGCGCTACGTTTAGGGCAAGAATTTATTGGAACAGAACATCTTTTACTAGGTTTAATAAGACAAGGAGAAGGAAAAGCAATAGAAATATTAACAGCATTTGATGTTGATTTTGTTTTATTGCGTAAAAAATTAGAACAATTAAACCCTGTAACCCCAACGTTTACAGAAAGCACAGATAAGCCGAGTTTACGATTAACAAGACAAGCTGAAAAAGCCTTAAAAACAACTTTTTTAGAAGCTAAATTATATCAGAGCGAATCTATAGATACGGCACATTTATTACTTTGTATTTTAAGAAATGAAAACGACCCAACTACAAAGTTAATTCACAAATACCATGTAAATTATGATGAAGCTAAAACGCTTTACAAACAACTACATGTAGATGATATAGATTTACCGACAAACCCTATTGCAGAAACGCCTTCTGATGATGAATTTGCTTCAGAAAGATCGAATCCTTTTGACCAACCTCAAAAGGGAAAAACTGTAAAAAAATCGAAGACTCCGGTATTAGATAATTTCGGTAGAGATTTAACAGATTTAGCAGAAAAAGGAAAATTAGATCCGGTAGTTGGTAGACAAAAAGAAATAGAACGAGTTTCTCAAATTTTAAGTCGTAGAAAGAAAAACAATCCAATGTTAATTGGAGAACCAGGTGTTGGTAAATCTGCCATTGCAGAAGGTTTAGCTTTGCGAATTATTGAAAGAAAAGTGTCAAGAATTTTATTCGACAAACGTATTGTTTCTTTAGATTTAGCAAGCTTAGTTGCTGGCACAAAATACCGTGGTCAGTTTGAAGAACGCATGAAAGCCTTAATGAATGAACTTGAAAAAAATGATGATATCATTCTTTTTATAGATGAAATTCACACCATTGTTGGTGCTGGTGGAGCAACCGGTTCTTTAGATGCATCTAATATGCTAAAACCTGCTTTAGCTAGAGGAGAAATACAATGTATTGGTGCAACTACGTTGGATGAATTTAGAACGAATATCGAAAAAGATGGCGCGTTAGAACGTCGTTTTCAAAAGGTAATTGTAGATCCAACTTCAGTAGAAGAAACGATACAGATTTTACAAAATATAAAAAATAAATACGAAGAACATCACCATGTAAATTATACAGATGATGCTATTGAAGCTTGTGTAAAATTAACAAACAGATACATGACCGATAGATACCTACCAGACAAAGCTATTGATGCTTTAGATGAGGCCGGATCTAGAATTCATATTACAAACATCGTTGTTCCGCAACAAGTTTTAGAGTTAGAATCTAAGTTAGAAATTATTAGAGATCAAAAAACCAAAGCTGTAAACGGACAGAAATATGAAGAAGCTGCTAAGTTACGTGACGATGAAAAAAACATGGAAGCTGCTTTAAATTCTGCTCAAAACCAATGGGAAGAAGATTCTAAATTAAATAGAGAAATAGTAACTGAAGATAATGTTGCAGAAGTTGTTTCTATGATGACAGGAATTCCTGTAAATAGAGTTGCAGAAGCAGAAACTAATAGATTACACGAATTACCTGCCTTAATTAAAGGAAAAGTAATTGGACAAAATGAAGCGGTTACCAAAGTAGTAAAAGCAATACAGCGTAATAGAGTTGGGTTAAAAGATCCTAACAAACCAATTGGTTCTTTTATTTTCTTAGGACAAACTGGTGTTGGTAAAACACAATTAGCTAAAGTTTTAGCTCGTGAATTATTTGATTCTGACGATTCTTTAATTAGAATTGACATGAGTGAATACATGGAGAAGTTTGCTATCTCTCGTTTAATTGGAGCGCCTCCAGGATATGTTGGTTATGAAGAAGGCGGACAGTTAACTGAAAAAGTGAGAAGAAAACCATATTCTGTAGTTTTGTTAGACGAGATAGAAAAAGCGCATCCAGATGTGTTTAATATGTTGCTACAAATTTTAGATGACGGTCACATTACCGATAGCTTAGGTAGAAAAATCGATTTTAGAAATACCATAATTATTATGACTTCTAACATTGGTGCACGTCAATTAAAAGACTTTGGTGGTGGTGTAGGTTTTGGTACAGCTACTAAAGCAGCACAAGCAGATGAACACGCAAAATCCGTACTAGAAGGTGCTTTAAAGAAGTCTTTTGCTCCGGAGTTTTTAAACAGAATAGACGACGTAATTGTATTTAACGCTTTAGAAAGAGATGATATTCATAAAATTATAGATATCGAGTTAGATAAATTATTACATAGAATATCAGATTTAGGCTACACTTTAAACTTAAGCGAAAAAGCAAAAGATTACATTGCAGACAAAGGTTTTGATAAAAAATATGGAGCAAGACCACTTAAAAGAGCAATACAGAAATACATTGAAGATGCTTTAGCAGAAGAAATTGTAAACTCTAAACTCTATGAAGGTGACACTATAAATATGGATTTGGATGAGAAGGAAAACAAACTCACCATTACCATTGAAAAAGGTGAAAAGAAACCTGAAACAAGGACAGAGACCGAAAAGGAATCTTAAAAACTATAAAAATCCCAAACGAAAGTTTGGGATTTCTTTTTTCTATAAAAGAACATTTTACTCTATATTGTCTTTTAATTGAAATAGGCTAACTTTGCTTATTTATAATTAAAATGAAATCTATTTACTTACTTTTATTTCTAGTTTTAGCAAGTTGTACTTCTATAAAAAAGAATACTACGAACAATTCTACCATTAAGGAAACTAAACCTATAGACTCTCAAATTATTTTCTTAACTTATAAAGTTTCTAAGGATAAAAATATAGAACTTACTTTTATTGATAAAATAATTACAGTAGGAAGTCTTAAAAAGAATTTCAAAAAAAGAACTAGTAGTAGTCCTGGAGATTTAATCTGTATTCAACAAGATGTAAATTCTGTAGCTATTGATAGTATTCAGATAGAAAATCCATTAATAAAAAACTTCGAGTACGCAGATGATTCTGGTAAATTAAGTCGAAAAACAATCGAATTAGACAGCACTACCCTATCTATTCGAATGGATTTAAAACCACAAACAAAATTTATAACACTTAAATTACTAAGAGAAACCAATAACAGTCTTTTAAAAATACAATTATGAAAAAAACACTACTCTTATCTATTCTATTTTTGTGCGCATCTGTTACCGCACAAACTTTTGATGTAACAACAATTACACAATCTGGCTCTAATGATAGTAGAATTAATGTTGTAATTCTATCAGACGGATATCAAAGTACAGAACTGAATCAATTTATAACAGATGCCACTAATTTTTCAAATGCTCTGTTTGCAGAAACACCTTATAAAGAGTATAAAAATTATTTTAATGTGCACGCAATAAAAGTACCGTCTAATGAAAGTGGCGCAAAACATCCTCGTACAGCATCAGATGAAGCTACTTCTAACAATCAACCTGCAGCTACTGTAGACAATTATTTTGAATCGACTTTTGATGCGTATGGCGTTCATCGACTTTTGGTTGCTAACAACGCTAAAGTAAACACTGTTTTAGCTAATAATTTCCCTAATTACGACATTGTTTTAGTGTTAGTAAACAGTCCGTATTATGGTGGTAGTGGTGGTGAAATTGCAGTAGCATCCTTACATGCGTCAGCTAACCAAATTGCTATACATGAACTAGGACACTCTTTTGCAAATCTTATTGATGAATATTACCCCGGAGATATTTATGTAAGAGAAGGCATAAACATGACCCAAGAGACGAACCCTACAAATGTAAAATGGAAAAATTGGATGAACCTAAATGGAGTTGGCATTTATCCGCATGGCACATCCGGAACGGCTGCAAGCTGGTATAAGCCTCATCAAAATTGTAAAATGGAATCTTTAAATAGTCCTTTTTGTTCAGTTTGTACAGAGGGAACTATAGAGCAAATACACTCTTTAACTTCGGTAATAGAAAACTATTCACCACAAAATACAGGTTCTATAGATTTATCTACACCTATAGATTTTACAATAAACACTATAAATCCACTTCCAAACACCTTAGACATTTCATGGACTTTAAACGGAACAGTAATAAATAGTGAAGACTATACGGTCTCTATTTCAAAAGAAGATTTAACGAGTGGAAATAATCAACTACTAGCAACTATTGAAGATAAAACTACATTACTTAAAGTTGACAATCATGAAACCGTACATTTTTCTACGACACTTTGGAATATCAATTCTAGTACTTTAAGTATCGATGATATCTCTACAAACAATTTTGACATCAAACTATTTCCAAACCCAACTCAGGATATTTTATATTTTGATGTTACCAACAATAATGAAGACTATAACGTGTTTATTAGTGATATTTCTGGAAAGCAATTGATTCAGAAAAAAATAAATAACGTAGTTGAAAATCAAAATATTCGAATAGGCACACTACCTTCTGGAGTATATTTTATCAACTTTACGTTTGCAAACGGATTACATATTTCTAAGAAAATAATTAAAGAATAAAAACGTTCCTTTTTTAAAACATAAAATTAGTTTCAAAAAAACTCAAAATATACATTTTGAGTTTTTTTTGTTTCAACCTTTTCATTATACTAACAAACCCACATCTTATTTAACTTCTTATTTATTTTAAAAAAAACTAACTTAGCAAACGACACATATATCTCATTAATCTGTATTTACAATAATGGAAAATATAAAATATTACACCCAATTAAAAAGTTCTAGTAAAACACTCGTTGATTTATTAGCAGATGAATCTGATTTCTCAGAATTACCAAATACTTGGCATGTAGTAGTTGTTGATATTAAAAATTCTACCAAAGCTGTTGATGAAGGAAAACATCATCAAATAAACCTAACAGCAACCGGAGCAATAATTTCTGTATTAAACACCATTAGAAAAGAGAAGAAAAACATAGAAATTCCATATTTTTTTGGAGGAGATGGCGCTACTTTTATTATACCAGCATTACTTCTAAATAAAATTACCTTGGTTTTAGAAAATTACAGTCTTCATATTAAAAAAAACATCGATTTAATACTTAGGGTTGGACATATTTCTATACAAGAATTATCAGAAAAAAAAGCTAATCTAAAAATAGTAAAACACCAACTAACAGATCAATTAGCAATTCCTATTATTTTAGGAAACGGTTTAAAAAAAGCAGAAGAAATCATTAAAAGTACTTTTACAAAAATAGAAGATATTGATTTTAAAAAAGACCTTTTAAACTTAGAAGGGATGGAATGTAGGTGGAAAGAAATAAACCCAAGACAAACCCAAAAGAAAGTGATTTGTTTATTGTTAGATACGGTAAACGAAAATGATCAAAGAGCTATTTATAGAGATGTACTTATAAAAATGGATACTATTTTTGGCACCTTCAACAATAGGCAACCTATAAAATCGAAAAATTTAAAATTAAATTTTAGCATTTCTAAAATATGGGAAGAAATGAAAGTTACACTTGCCAATAATAACTTAAAATATTTATTAAAAAATTGGTTTAAAACTTTGATTGGTAAATGGTACTTTAACATGTCTGAAGATGGAAAGCAATACTTAAATCAAATTGGTCAATTATCACATACTTTTATGTTAGACGGCATGATTAATACAATATTTACAGCAGAACAACCTAAAATAGATCTTTTTACAACGTACCTAAATCAACTAGAAAAAGAAAATAAAATTATTTATGGCATCCATGTAACACACGCCTCCGTAATGTCTTGCTACGTGTTAGATAGAAAAACAAAACATGCACACTTTGTAGATGGTACAGAAGGAGGCTACACATCTGCAGCAAAAATGTTTAAAGTAAAAATGAAAGCATTAAATTAGTTTGATTATTCAATTTTGATAAAAAACAAATATTTAGTACTTGTTGATTTTATGAAACCAAAAAACTAACTTTACTTTTTAAATTATAATTAATAGAATTGAAGACGCCGAACATACTTCTGTTCGATGCAATTACAAAACAAAAAAATGGCCCAAAACAATATAAATTTAGCAGTACTTATAGACGGAGACAACATACCGTCTGCTCACGTTAAGGAAATGATGGAAGAAATTGCAAAGTATGGCAACCCAACTATTAAAAGAATTTATGGAGATTGGACGAGTCCGCATTTGTCTAAGTGGAAAAATTTACTGTTACAAAATGCGATTACTCCTATACAACAATACGCATATACTACCGGAAAAAATGCCACCGACTCTGCCATGATCATTGATGCGATGGATATTCTATATTCAGAAAAAGTAAATGGTTTTTGCTTAGTTTCTAGTGATAGCGATTTTACAAAACTAGCAACTCGATTAAGAGAAGCAGGTCAGCAAGTTATTGGTATTGGAGAGAAAAAAACTCCAACGCCCTTTATTGTTGCTTGTGATAAATTTATCTATATAGAAATTCTTAGAAAGCAAACCGAAAAGAAAGAAAGTGTTAGCACAAAAGAAAATGAAAAAGATAGCGTTGACAAAATAACGTCAAAAGTAATTAAACTAATCTCTTCTACTATTTCAGATTTATCTGATGAAGAAGGTTGGGCATTTCTTGGTGATGTAGGGAGTTTACTTCAGAAAAAACAACCTAATTTCGATTCAAGAAATTATGGTTTTGACAAATTAACTCCGCTTATTAAGTCTATTGGTAAATTTGACTTAGACCAAAGAGAAAACTCCAAGAGCAGACACAAATTAATTTTTGTAAAAAATAAATAGTTTAAGGTTTTACTTAAGCAATTGCCTTAAACCAATAATTAAAAAAGCAACAAATTAAGAAATTGCAATAATATCATATTATAAAGCACCTTTTCTTCTACTATAAAACTCTAGATCTTATCAACTAAATAAGAACTAGAGTTTTTTTTTATTCTTTTCATTTCAGTATTCAAAAGTGCCAACTTTTTTATCCGAAGAAAAAATTCTTTAATTTTAGTAAAATCTAATAGAAGAGAATTTAAATAAAAAGGTTGCTAATTTTTTTAATTGCTATTCTAAAAGTAATTTCGATTGCATTCTTGTAAATTATTTAACTATTTTATTTACACATATACCATATATTTGTAATTAAATTTAAGCATAAAAAAAATGAAAAAATTAACACTTGCACTTTTTACACTATTAGCAATTGCTTCTTGTACAAAAGAACATTCTAAAGAATACGTTTCTTTATCTGGTAAATTAGAAAATAACACAGATTCTATTCTAACAATTTCTAGTAGAACAGGTATCCTTAAAACAATTACAATTAATAAAGATGGTTCTTTTAAAGACACCTTAAAAGTGCCAAAAGTAGATGTTTATACATTTCAAACTAGTGCTCAAAAAAGAGCTCCATTATATTTAAAAAATGGGTTTGACATTACGGTAAAAGGTGATTCTGAAGAATTCATGAAAAGTTTCAAGTATTCAGGAGCTGGATCTTCTAACTCTAATTTTATCATTGCACAATTAGAACAAAGTGAGAATATAGGAAACCCTGCAGATCTTTTTGCTTTAGACCAAGAAGCTTTCGAAGCTAAAATGACCTCATTAAAAAAAGATTTTGATAGTATTTTATCGTCTTATGATGATTTAGATAGTTCTTTAGTAGATATGGCTTCTAAACAAAACACACAAATGTTTGAGTACTTTGAAAAAACGTATGTATCAAATAAAAGTATGGGAAAAGGAAACGTTTCTCCTAAATTTGAAAATTATGTAGATGTTAAAGGTGGTAAAAAATCTTTAGATTCTTTTAAAGGAAAATATGTATATATAGATGTTTGGGCTACTTGGTGCGGACCTTGTATTAGAGAAATACCTTCTTTAAAAAGTATAGAAAAAGAATTTCATAATAAAAATATAGAATTTGTTAGTATTTCTACTGACGAGTCTAGAAGAAGTGGTGGTTCTTGGGAAGCTGCAGAAAAAAAATGGAGAGACTTTGTAAAAGACAAAGAATTAAGTGGTGTTCAACTTTGGGCAGGACAAGACTTTAGTTTTCAGCAAGCGTATCAAATTTCTGGTATTCCAAGATTTATTTTAATTGATCCACAAGGAAATATTGTAGAAGCAAATGCACCAAGACCTTCAGATCCTAGATTAAAATCTTTATTAGAGTCTTTAGATAATATATAATTAAATATAAATTCCTAAAAAAGGCGAAATCTACATGTAGATTTCGCCTTTTTTTGTGCTTAGTAATAAGAGATTACTCTTTGTAAACTCCCATTGCAGCATATTTATCCATTCTTTGAGAAACTAAATCCGTATCATTTAAATCTTTTAACTCATCAAATGCAGTAAGAATTTGTTCTTGTACCGCTTTAAAAGCTCCTTCTCTATCAGTATGCGCTCCACCTATTGGTTCAGCTATAATTCCGTCAATTAATTTTAACTTCTTCATATCTGTACCTGTTAACTTTAATGCAGCAGCAGCTTGTTCTTTATATTCCCAACTTCTCCATAAAATAGAAGAACAAGATTCTGGAGAAATAACAGTATACCAAGTATTTTCCATCATATAAACTCTATCACCTACTCCAATACCTACAGCACCACCAGAAGCTCCTTCTCCAATAACAACTGTAATAATTGGTGTTTTTAAACGAGTCATTTCTAAAATATTTCTAGCAATAGCTTCTCCTTGTCCACGCTCTTCTGCTTCTAAACCAGGATATGCACCAGGTGTATCTAATAAAGTAACCACAGGAATACCAAACTTCTCTGCCATTTTCATTAAACGCAACGCTTTTCTGTAACCTTCAGGGTTTGCCATCCCAAAGTTTCTATACTGACGCGTTTTTGTATTGTACCCTTTTTGTTGACCAATAAACATAAAAGACTGATCTCCAATTTTACCCAAACCACCAATCATGGCTTTATCATCCTTTACATTTCTATCTCCATGAAGCTCCATAAAGGTGTTTCCGCAAATAGCTTTAATATAATCTAAAGTATAAGGTCTATTAGGGTGTCTAGATAATTGAACTCTTTGCCAAGGTGTTAAGTTCTTATATATATCTTTCTTAGCTTTGTCTAATTTCTTTTCGATTTTCTTACAAGTAGCACTTACATCTACATCACTTTCTTTACCAATTATTTGGCATTTATCTAGTTGATCTAAAAGCTCTTTAATAGGCATTTCAAAATCTAAATATTCCATATTGTAATTATTTGATTTTAGTTGTTTGAATAGACAAACATACTATAAAATTAGTTGTTTTTTTTAAAAAGAAGTTACTTTTTTCTAACAGTCTTTGCTTTAATTTTATTTCTTATCACCGTTTTATTCTTTATAATTCCGTTTAATAAAACTACAAAGAGTACTATAAATGCTCCAAAATAAAATTCTGGATTCATTTTTTCTTTTTCACCAAATATAAATAATGCTAAAACAATTGCATAAATAGGTTCTAAATTAATGGTTAGCATTACCGTATATGGCGATATATATTTCATTATTTTAACAGAAGCTATAAATGCATACGCCGTACAGATACTACTTAAAATTAAAAGGTATATCCAATCTGAATTTGGAATTATAAAAAAAGAGACCGAGAAACCATTTGTAACTAAAAGATAAACAGTTATAAAAAGTACCCCAAAAACTAATTGATATAATGATATTGTATTTGCAGCATATTCTTTAATAAAAAGACCATTAAACACAGAGAACAATGCACTTAAAAAAGATGCAATTAACGCATAGATAATTCCTAATTTATATTGACTCTCAAAATTAAAGATGATATAAAGCCCCAAAATAACAATTAAGCCCAACACCATTTCTAATGGATTAATTCTTCTTTTATAGAAAATAGGTTCTATTAAAGCGGCAAAAAATGCCCCAGTACTTATAGTTACTAGCGCAACAGAAACATTAGAAACCTTTATGGCTTTAAAGAAAAAAATCCAATGTAGGGCAATGATAACTCCTGTTACAAAGAACTTTAAAAGTCCTTTTTTGTCAACTTTAAATGATTTTTTTTTGATAATAAAATAAAGTACAATAAAAAGTACCGCTAAAGACATTCTGTACCAAACTAACGGTATGGCATCTAAGCTAATTAATGCGCCTAAAATTGCAGTAAACCCCCAAATAAAAACGATAAGGTGTAACTGTAAATAATTGTTTAACTTATTTTCTTGCATTATAGTAGAGATAAATAGCTACGCAGCCAAAAACAATATTCGGAAGCCAAACATAAAGTAGCGAGTTAACACCAGCAACAGCACCTAAAACCTCAGCTATTTTCATTAAGAAAACATACATAAACATGAGCCCAATTCCTATAGCCAAATTGACTCCAGTACCACCTCTTCTTTTTCTAAAAGCCAAAGCAACAGCAATAATTGTTAAAATATAAGAAGCTATTGGTAAGCTTGTTCTTTTATAAAACTCTACTAGATATGCATTTAAGTTTTTAACACCTCTCTTTTTAGAAACACCAATAAATTCTTGTAATTCTCCAGAAGGCATTTCTTGTGCTAAGGCAGATTTATAAATTAAATCTCTTGGTGTAAAGTTAAAAACAGTATCTATTTTACTCCCTGAAAATATACTATCTCTGTCTTTAAAAATTTTACGTAATTTCCAATTAGATAAGGTAAAAGTAGAAGTAGAATCGGTTTTTTTATAACTTATTCTATCAGCAACTAGTTTCGATTTCATTTCTATACCATCATATACTTCTGATGTAAAATCATAACCTGAATTAGATTCTGTATCAAAACTACGTATAAAAATGTAGGTGCTATCTGTAAGTTGCAAACTAAATTCTCTTACATATTTTAACTCGTGCTTTTGCCTGTTACTTTTAATATACTCTCTTTCAAACTTTTTTCTTTCCTTACTACTATTAGGAACCACAAAATGATTCATTCCTAAAGAAATAATTGTTACTAAACTAGCTCCAACAAAATAAGGATATAAAAAACGTGTAAATGAAACTCTTGCATTTGTAATGGCAATAATTTCTGTATTATTAGATAGTTTAGAAGTAAATAAAATTACAGCAATAAATAATGCCAAAGGCATAAATGTATTGGCATAATAGATGATAAAATTCTTGTAATATTCATCTATAATTTGGTACAATCCTAAATCTGCATGCTCTAAAAAGTTATCAATCTTTTCTGATATATCTATGGCAATAGCAATAGGAATCAAGATTAATAAGGTGAACAAGAAAGTTACCAAAAATCGTTTTAATATGTACCAGTCTATTATTTTCAAAAGCGTAGCTTTATTTTGTAATTTAGAATATGTAAATAATTACAAACGTTTATCCATTTGTTTTACCATCATATCTTTCCACTCTCTAAAATCTCCTGCTAAGATATGTTTTCTTGCTTCGCGTGTTAACCAAACATAGAAACCTAAATTATGAATTGAGGCAATCTGTTTTCCTAACATTTCTTTTGCTGCAAATAAATGGCGTAAATAGGCTTTAGAATACATGGTGTCTACTCCTGTAATTCCCATATCGTCTATCGGACTAAAATCTTCTGCCCATTTTTTATTTTTAATATTGATAGAACCGTGTGCTGTAAACAACATTCCGTTTCTTGCATTTCTTGTTGGCATAACACAATCGAACATATCTATACCTAGAGCAATGTTTTCTAAAATGTTAATTGGTGTACCAACCCCCATTAAATATCTTGGTTTGTCTTCTGGTAAAATTTCTGTAACAACCTCTGTCATTGCATACATTTCTTCTGCAGGCTCACCTACTGAAAGACCTCCAATTGCATTTGCTTGTTGTCCTGAATTTGCAATATATTCTGCAGATTGTCTACGTAAATCTTTATACGTACTACCTTGTACAATTGGCATAAAAGTTTGCTCGAAACCGTATTTATAAGGTAATTTATCTAAGTGGTTGATACATCTCGTTAACCATCTATGTGTCATATGCATAGATCGTTTTGCGTAATTATAATCACAAGGATATGGAGTACACTCATCAAATGCCATAATAATGTCTGCACCAATAGTTCTTTGCGTTTCCATTACATTTTCTGGTGTAAAATGATGCGTAGAACCATCTATATGACTTTTAAACTTTACTCCTTCTTCGTTTATTTTTCTTCTTCCAGAAAGAGAATATACTTGGTAACCACCAGAATCTGTAAGAATATTTCTATCCCAATTCATAAACTTGTGCAAACCACCTGCTTTTTCTAAAATATCTAAACCAGGACGTAAGTATAAGTGATATGTATTTCCTAAAATAATATCAGGATTTATGTCGTTTTTTAATTCTGTTTGATGTACTCCTTTTACGGTTCCAACAGTTCCCACAGGCATAAAAATAGGAGTTTCTATTACTCCGTGATCAGTAGTTATTACTCCTGCTCTTGCCTTACTTTTTGGGTCGGTAATTTTTAAGTCGAATTTCAATCGTTTAATTTTTGATGATTTTTGTAACTATAATTAATTACAAAACTTTAGAACCTATATAACTATCTGGTTCTTTCATTTATTTATTTTCTAAAATAAATTCCATTTCATTGCCTGCAAAGATACTATTATTTAAGAATTGATAAATAAAATGAACTGTTATAAAAAAGGCAAAAAGTTAAGGGTTTATTTTTGTTGGCTAAAACGTGCGTTAAGGATTGCAGCGGCATCCTTTTTTAATAGTATTTATGCTTTTTGCATACATGCTATTAAAAAAGATATAGCGTAAAGCCTGACCTACAAGGTAACGCCCAAAAAAGATTACCAGCGTTTCTTTTTAGAGGAAGCACCAGCATTATTTCTTTTACTTTTTGGTGATGATTTTCTAAAAGAAGCACTTTTTTTATTGAAATCGTTTTTAGTTGGCGCTGCTTTTTTCTTAGAAACTTGCTTTTTAGGCTTCTCTTTTACTATAGATGCTTCTTGTGTTTTTGATGAACTAGAAATCATTTTATTAATTTCTTTCATTTCTTCATCTGTTAATTCTCGCCAATCTCCAGATTGTAGATAACCAAGTTCAACATTCATTATTCTAGTACGTTTTAACTTAGTTACTTCGTAATCTAAGTATTCGCACATTCTACGAATTTGACGGTTTAACCCTTGCGTTAAAATGATTTTAAAAATTTTATCGCTTACTTTTTCTACCAAACATTTTTTGGTCATAGTACCTAAAATAGGAATTCCACTCCCCATTTTATCAATAAAATCATCTGTGATAGATTTATCTACAGAAACAAAGTACTCCTTCTCGTGATTGTTACCTGCACGTAGAATCTTATTAACGATGTCTCCATCATTTGTTAAAAAAATTAATCCTTCAGACGGTTTATCTAAACGGCCAATAGGAAATAATCTTTCTGGGTAATTAACGTGTTTTACAATATTATTTGGTTCTCTATCATCGGTAGTAGAAACAATACCTACCGGCTTATTTAAAGCAATATATAGCGTAACATTTTTAGGCTCTACTAATCGTCCGTCTAACTTTACAACATCTTTTTTAGCAACTCGATTTCCTAATTGAGTTGGTTTACCGTTGATGGTAACTCTACCTTCATTTATAAATTTTTCTGCCTCTCTACGAGAGCACATACCAGAAGAACTGATATATTTATTAAGGTTTGTCGATTTTTGATTTGTAGTATCCAAAAGAAAATAATTTTGTGCAAAAATACAAATTATTTAAAGGGATTACCGCACTTATTTTAAATTACAAAGCTATTTGTTTAATCTATTTTCTTTTTATTAAACCATTGACCAACAAAGTTTAGGTTTAAAGTAATTTTATGAAAGTTTTCTTGAATTAAATTGCTATCTAAAGTACCTTCTCTACCGTAAGAATAAGAAATATTAAAATTATCATTACTATATTTTTTCATTGGTAAACCTAGTCCGAAAGACACAAAATAACTGTCTATTTGTTGGTTAGAAATTTTTAAAAAACCTGTATTATAATTAATACCTGCTCTATATTTTACGTTAGACCAATAATTATATTTTGTTGATGTAGACACGTATTCTACTCCAAAAGCATAAATAGATTGGTCTGCATAACTTTCGTTATTTTGCGGTTGAGAAGTATCGCTCCAAAGTAATTTTCGGTAATCTAAACTTGTTGTAATTTTTTTATTGATCACAGAAGTAAGTCCTACTCCGTAGGAAAACGGCAGTTCAAAATTCTCTAAATCATTTTCTACATCTTCTTCGATACTTATTGAGGTTCCGTTAGAAGATGTTTTATAAGAAGTTCTTGTTTGTGTTCCTCCTAAAGATGAAGGCAATTCTAACGTAGCTCCAATAGTGTTTTTTAAACCTTTAATTGATGGTAGTTTATATTGAAGTCCGGTTTTTAATTTTACTCCGCCGTAATGATTTTGATCACTGATAGAAACTAAAGAACCTGTATACGCTATACTTTCTTGATTGATAGACCCAAAAAGAAAAGCTACATCTACACCTAAAGATAAATTTTTAATCACTTTAAAACCCGTAGATAAATAAAATTTATTTAAACCTCCTTCTCCTGTAATTCTAGTAATATAAGTATCTGCAGAACCTTCAATAGCATTTTCTACATCTATATTATACCCTGTTTTTGTATACGGAAGCAAACCAATACTCATACCCCAACCTTGTTTTATAGGAAACGCAATAGCAAGGTGAGAGATGTTTCCATTGGTACTACTTTCACTAACACTATTTGTTTGTAAGGTAGAATATGTACCATTTAAACCAAATTCATATAAAAAAGATTTTGGTAAAATACTACTTAAACTCGCTGGGTTAAATAAATTTATTTCAAACGGATTAGCTTGTGCAATACCTGTGTTTCCTAAACCGGTTAAACCTCCTGTAGCTGTTTTATTTTCTACACCTAAACCAAATAATGAATAGGGTGTATTTGTATTACTTTGGGCAAACAAAGCGTGTCCTGAAACTACTAATACTAGTAATAATATCTTTTTTCTCATCTTAATAGTTTAAATATTTTACTGATAACTTTACTTCTCTATTAGTACTTGCGTTATTTTCTATAACAATGTTATTTACTTCTTTAGAATAGTTTTCCGACTGAATCATTAAGGCATAATTTAAATCGGTGTCTGAATATAAAATTTGCTCTACAAATCCACTTAAATTAACGTAGTAATAAGTGTCTTCATTAAATTCATCTGTATCTTCTATTAAAATTGCAGAAGCTATATTACCATCTATATCCGTAAGTTGTTGTATAATTCTATTTTTATGATCTACAATATAAACCGACAAGTATTCTGGTAACGGATTGTCATCACTATAACTTCCTTTTAACGGGTTAAAGGTTAATTCGGCACTTAAAGTAGCAGCATTTTCATACAATTCAGAAAGTTTTTTAATAGACGGCATCTCTATTCTCGCTGTAATTCCTGTTCCAGATTGTGCAAACAATAAATTATCTGTAGTTGTACTCAGTTTTATTTCTTCACCATCTTCAAAATCACCTAAAACCGTACTAGACAAATCTGATTGTATTTCATTAAACTGCTGTCCTGATGAAGAAATTACAAAATCTATGTAATAATCATTATCTTCACTGTCATCATCATTTATAGAATAATATAATCGCATCATAGAATTCCCTGTACCTGTTGTAGTTTGTGCATTAAAACCTAAAACATGGCTACTTACAGAAGTATCTGGTGCAATTACCAATCCTTTAAAATATTGTAGAAAATCGTCTGTATTATTAATATCATTGTCTACAATTTTATCAAAAATTTCTTTTCCTAAAACATCATCCATTTTAACAAATAAAGAATCTGTAGATTTATTAGGTCTTGGCGTAAATGAAAGTTGTCCTAAAATAGCAGCATCGTATTCTAAGGAAGATGTATTGTAAAAACTAATAGCATCGTCTTCTGGCTCTACTGTTTCTGTAATTCTATGTAATGTATAGGTTTGTACTTTTGTAGTATCTCCATAATAGTAATTATCATAATTTAAAATCATCCCTATAGAATCATACACCGCATCTGTACTTATAGAAAAATTAGAGGTTATTAATTCTAGATAAGATTTTGCAGATAAAGTACCCAAGTTTTCATCTACCACATTACCTACTAAAATTCTATTAGTGCTAGAAGTAATTATAGAATCTAATTTAAAAGTTCCTGTTTTTATAGAAAATGTATCTAAAACTCTAACCTGAATAGTGTTTTCAATAAAATCACCTCCTACTTCATAAGTAGTATCGTCGGTAGCGCAAGACGCTAAAAAGACCATACCTATAATACTAAAAATTAAATACCTCATTTTACTTTTTCAAGCAAAAATATTAGGAGAGCCGTCATCAGAAATCATAAAATATATAAACAGTCTTTTTTTATAGACTTACCACTAAAAAACATCGTTAAACCCTATAATTAACACCTTTTAAGAAAATTAACATTTGGTTTACATGTTTATCTATAAAATACCCTTGTTTGTCTATTTTGTAATGTTAGCTATTTATTAGCTTTTAAGTTTGCCTAATAATTAAGCAAATGAATAAATTAAATCTAATGAGAAAAACAAATTTAATACAAAGGAGTAGTATGCTCTTTTTAGCAACATTAATAATGTCTCTATTTTTTATAGGGTGTAGTGATGATGACGATGATGATGAGTACGGAAACTGGGTGGAGAGTTCTACTTTTGATGGTGATTCTAGAGCGAATTCTGTAAGTTTTACCATTGGTTCTAAAGGGTATTTAGTAACTGGTTATGATGGTGATGATTATTTAGCTGATACTTGGGAGTATAATTCTGATAGTGATTACTGGGTAAAGAAAGCTGCATTTCCTGGTACTGCAAGAAGTGGTGCTGTTGGTTTTACTATAAACGGTAAAGGATATTTAGGTACTGGTTATGACGGTGTAGATAAATTAAATGATTTTTGGGAATATGACCCAACGTCTGACACTTGGACTCAAAAAGCAGATTTTGAAGGTACTGCAAGATATGGTGCTATTGGTTTTGCTATTGGTAATGATGGGTATATTGGAACCGGGTATGATGGTAGTGAGCAAAAAGATTTTTGGAAATACGATGTTGCTTCTAATACTTGGGAACAATCTGTAGGTTTTGGTGGACAAAAGCGTCAGAATGCCTCTGTTTTTACTATAGATGATGTTGCTTATATTGGTTTAGGAATTCATAATGGTGGTTACGAAGAAGATTTTTATGCTTTTAACGGAACTACCTGGACACGTTTAACAGATTTAGATGATGACGAAGATGATGATGACGATTATAGCATTCTTTTAAGCAGTGGTGCAGCATTTTCTTTAGACGGAAAAGGATATGTAACTACTGGTATTGCTGGTTCTATCAACACCAATGCTTGGGAATATAGCCCTGCAACAGATACTTGGGAAGAATTACCTGTATTTGAAGGATCTGCAAGACAAAACGCATCTACTTTTACTTTTGATACAAAAGCATTTGTATTAATGGGTAGAAGCGGTAGTTATTATTTTGATGATGTTTGGGAGTTTAGACCTTATGAATTAGAAAATGAAGATGATTAACACTTCTTACTTTTAAAGATATATTTAAGGTTGAAAATTAAGCTACTTATTCCTAGTAACTTAATTTTCAACCTTTTTTGTGATAAAAACAACAGTTTATTGGGAGAGTTTTAAGAAACGTCTCATATAATTTTGCATTTGTTAAATAATGAAAACATTGAGTCCTTTATTAAAAAAAAATAACACCATAATAATTGTCCATTGTCTTATATGGATTTTCTTTTTGGTGATAACCGCCATTCAGTCTTATGCTAGATTAAGCACAATTCCGAATGAGTTTTATATTTTAAACTTCACTTTTATTGCTGTTTTTTATTTGAATTATTTAGTGTTAATCCCTAAATTTTTACTGAATAAAAAAATTATTTTATACCTTCTAATTTCATTAGGAATTATATTTTCTATAACTTTTATAATAAAATTCTGTTTAAAATTTTCTTTAAGACCACCTTTTCCGGAAGGCCAATTTAATCCTAAATTTAGAGGACCTAGAGAAAGTAATTTCAATTTAAGACCACCTATTTTACTGCTGATATTTTTTGCTTTAAGTACTTGTGTAAAGCTAGTTGCAGAATGGTATAAATCTGAAAAAGAACGAACTATTGCCGCTTCTCAAAAAGTAAATTCTGAATTATCATTTTTAAAAGCACAGTTAAATCCTCATTTTTTATTCAATACATTAAATAGTATTTATTCTTTAGCTAATAAGAAATCTGATGATACTACCGTTGCCATTGTAACTCTTTCGGAACTCATGCGATATATGATTTATGAGGCCAATGAAGACTATATATGCCTAGAAAAAGAAATAGAATACATAAAAAACTATATTTCTTTACAGTTATTACGATTAAAAGATTCTAGTGGTGTAAAAATAAACGTGCATGGAAATTTAAACTACAAAATAGAACCTCTACTACTTATTTCTTTTATAGAAAACGCATTTAAATACGGAACAGATTATAAAGGAAAAACAGATATTACTATTAAAATTTCTACCAATGATGATCAATTACATTTAAATGTTTACAATTTATCATCACTACAAAACACCTTAAACAAAGACTCTGGTATTGGTTTAGAAAACATACAAAACAGATTGAATTTATTGTACCCAGACGCGCATACTTTAGAGATTACGAATACTAAAAAATCATTTGAAGTAAATCTAAAAATCAACTTAAAAAAATAAAAAATGAAGTGTATAATTATTGATGATGAACCGCTAGCATTAGAATTATTAGAAGACTTTATTTCTAAAGTTCCGTTTTTAGAATTAATAGGTTCTTGCTCTAGTGGATTTGAAGCAACAACTATTTTACAATCACAAAAAATAGATTTAATTTTTACTGATATAGAAATGCCAGATTTTTCTGGTATCGATTTTATAAAATCTTTAGACAACAAACCACTATTTATTTTTACAACTGCATACTCGCACTATGCCGTGGAAGGTTTTAACTTAAATGCCATCGATTACCTAGTAAAACCGATTCCTTTTCATCGTTTTTTAAAAGCGGCAACAAGAGCACAAAGTTTATTGAAGTCTAAAACGGAAGAAGAAACACCTGTTACAACCTTAGAAACAACTCCTGAGTTTATTTTTGTAAAATCTGAATATGAGAATTTAAAAATAAACTTAGCAGACATAAAATATATAGAGTCGTTAAAAGATTATATTAAAATTCATACACATAGAGAAAAACCTATTTTAACACTTAGCAGTCTTAAGAATTTTGAAGAAAAATTAGGTAAAGTGAATTTTATCCGTGTTCATAAATCCTACATTGTTTCTATAAAACACATTTATTCTGTGCAAAGAAATAGAATTATTATTGATAATAATTGGATACCTATTGGATTAAATTATAGAGACGATTTTATCAAAAAAATTGATAATTAATATTACAATTCTATTGTTCTAAAAGTTAAATTAATTCTAGGTGAATTTACCTTTTTGGTTGGTGGTAATCTGTGTAGCCAATTGGTTTGTGTTCCTTTTTTCATAACCAATAAACTCCCTTTTTCTAGAATAATATCTATTCTTTGTTTGTTCTCTTTGTGTTTAAAAGAAAACTTACGATCTGCTCCTAAAGATAAAGAAGCAATAGCTCCGTTTTCCTTTAGCATTTTTTCTCCATCGGAATGATACGCCATTCCTTCATCACCAGAATGGTATAAATTTAACAAGCAAGAATTATACGTTTCACCACTCTCCTGCTCTACGATTTCTTTAAGAGCTAACAATTCTTTTGTAAAAATATTGGCGGTTTTTGTTATCTTAGAATAGGTATACGAATATTCAGACTCTCCGTACCAAGCTACTTTTCTTTTGGTCAATATCTTTTTACCAAAAATAATTGCTTCATCATTTTTAAAGTTAATGGTTTCCATTAATTTCTGATAATAAAACGCACATTGTTTTTTATCCAGAATTATTCCGTGATAATTTGTAACTCCATCATAAGGTAAAATATTTTGTATTGTTTCTGAAGAAAATAAATCCATGAAATAAAAATACAATTTTAACTTGAATTGATTACTTTTAAAAAGTCAAAAAAAAAACCAATATTTTACATGCACAATAACTTGATAATATTAGCTGGCGGAGCCTCTTCTAGAATGAAGAAACCAGCAACTTCTAAAACCATAGATTCTAATGAAACTGCACAAGCTAACAACAGAAGTAAAAGTTTAATTAGCTTAGATAAAACAGGGAGACCGGTGTTAGATTATCTGTTATATAATGCAAAAAAAGCGGGTTACAAAAACATCTATATTGTTATCAATGAAAAAGGAGGTTTGTTTAAAGAGTTCTACGGTAGTAAAGATAAAAATAACGATTTTAACGGATTAAACATTTCTTTTCCAATACAGTATATTCCTAAAAACAGAGAAAAACCTTTTGGTACTGCAGACGCACTTTTACAAGCTGTAGAACAATTTCCTGAATTGAATAATCAATTTTATACGGTTTGTAATAGCGATAATTTATACTCTACAGAAGCACTTTATACATTAAGAAAAACTGAACACAAAAATGCTTTTATAAGTTATAATAGAGATGCTTTAGAATTTCCGTTAGAACGAATTTCTAAATTTGCATTGACAAAATTAGATGCTAAAAATAACCTCATCAACATTCTTGAAAAACCTTCGAAAGAAGAGGTGCCTAATTTTTATGACAGAGACGGAAAGCTAAGAGTGAGTATGAATATTTTTAAATTTGATGGCAAAGAATTTTATCCATTTTTAAAAAATTGTCCCGTTCACCCTATTAGAAATGAAAAGGAAATGCAAAGCTCTCTTTTAAATTACATTACAAAAACTATAAATAAAGTTGTAGGAATTCCGCTTTCGGAACACGTACCAGATTTATCTTCTAAAGATGATATTGCGATTGTAAAAGCATATCTAAAAAACCATTATGCTACCTTAGATTGGACTTCTATATAAGAAAATTGATAGTTACTAAACAATTAAACATTTTAAAAGAAGGTTCTCAATTAGAATAAGTATCATCAATAAAATAGAAAAAAAAAATGATCTCGACACATTTTATTATCTATAAATAATTGGAATTACATTGTAACATATTAATTTAAACTAAAAACACAATTCAGACAAAAACATTCATAGAACATACACAAAATCAACTTTATAATATTCACAAAAAAACATCTCTACAAGTAATTATTAGAGGGTTATTACACCTTTTTAAATATACTTATGTTTAAATTATACATATTATTGCATATTATGGATAAAATTTTACTCAGTTATATTTATAAGTTTGCTTAATGTCTTTTATGACCAATATGTTAGTAGCAGAAGAAGCTTAAAAATTATCTTATTTTTTTGACTTCATTTAATATAAAAACAATTAACTAAAAAATATTTTATGCAGCAATTTGAACAGTATATCAACGGAAAATTTGTAAAATCTACCTCTACAGAAGTAATTGAAATTTTAAATCCTTGTACCGAAGAGGTGTTAGCTTTAATGCCTATTGGAAGTGTAAAGGATGCTCAATTAGCTTTAGAAGCAGCACAAGCTTCTCAACATGCATGGAAATCTCTTCCTGCAATTCAAAGAGCTAACTATTTAAATAAAATGGCTAATGTAATTCGTGAGAATAGAATTTTCTTGGCAAAAACGTTAGCAGCAGAGCAAGCAAAAGTAATGGGTTTAGCACAAGTAGAAATTGATGTTACCGCAGATTACTTTGACTATTATGCAGGTTTTGCAAGAAGAATAGAAGGAGAAATTATACAAAGTGACCGTGCTAAAGAGCATATCTTTTTACACAAAGCACCTATTGGTGTTGCTGTAGGTATTTTGCCTTGGAACTTTCCGTTCTTTGTAATGGCTAGAAAAGTTGCTGGTTCTTTAATTACAGGAAATACATGTGTAATAAACCCAAGTTCTATTGCACCAAATACGGTAATGGCATTTGCTAAATTAATAGAAGCTATAAAAATTCCTGCAGGTGTATTAAACTATGTTTGTGGTAAAGGTAGTATTGTTGGTAATGCACTTTCTAAAAGTCCTATTACTGGTATTATTAGCTTAACAGGTAGTGTTGGTGCTGGTCAAATGGTTATGGAAGCTGCATCTAAAAACATTACTAAAGTTTCTTTAGAGTTAGGTGGTAAAGCGCCAGCGATTGTATGTGCAGATGCTAATTTAGAATTGGCTGTTAATGCTGTTGTTACTTCTAGAATTACGTTTAGCGGACAAGTATGTAACTGTGCAGAACGTTTATATGTAGAAGAGTCTATACATGATCAATTTTTAGATATGGTTGCAGCAAAAATGAAAATTTTAAAAGTAGAAGATGCTTTTTCTGAGAATAACCCAGATATGAGTGCTTTGGTTTCTAAAGCGCAATTGGATAAAGTTTCTGAAATGGTAGAATATGCTAAAAAAGAAGGTGCAGAAGTTGTTGTAGGAGGAACTAGAACTCCTGGATTTGATAAAGGTTATTTTTACCAACCAACTTTATTAACCAACGTAACTCAAAACATGCAAATTATTCAAGAAGAAGTTTTCGGACCAGTTTTACCTGTGATGAAATTTAGTACTCTTGACGAAGCAATTGCTTTAGCAAATGACTGTGAATTTGGATTAACATCATCTATATTCTCAGAAAACTTTAACAAAGTAATGCATGCTGCAGAAGAATTACAATACGGAGAAACGTACATTAACAGAGAGCATTTTGAAGCAATTCAAGGTTTCCACGCTGGTTGGAAAAAATCTGGTTTAGGTGGTGCAGATGGTAAACATGGAATGGAAGAATATTTACAAACAAAAGTTATCTATGCTCAATATAGGTAGTATTTCATAATATTACAAAAGCACTTTTAATTTAAAGATCTCCCCCCAATATAGATCTTTTAAAAGTGCTTTTTTTATACACACAACAAAACTTTATTTATGGCTGAGTCAAAAAAAATCCCCGTAGTTTCCAAGGAAGTTTTAATTCCTTTCATCATCATTACCTCTTTATTTTCACTCTGGGGTTTTGCCAATGATATTACAAATCCCATGGTTGCTGCGTTTGGTACCGTTATGGAAATATCTACTGCAAAAGCTGCTTTAGTACAACTTGCCTTTTATGGTGGGTACGCAACAATGGCAATTCCTGCTGCTTTATTTGTAAGAAAATACAGCTATAAAAAAGGAATTCTTTTAGGATTAACATTATACGCAATTGGAGCTTTATTGTTTTTTCCGGCAGCGCAATTTGAAGTCTTCGGTTTCTTTTTAGGATCACTTTATATTTTAACATTCGGATTGGCGTTTTTAGAAACCACAGCAAATCCGTATATCCTTTCTATGGGTGATGAAAGAACGGCTACACAACGTTTAAATTTAGCACAAGCTTTTAATCCTATTGGGTCTTTATTCGGGATGTTTGTAGCATCTAAGTTCATTTTGGTCGCTTTAGATTCTGACAAAAGAAATGAAGCTGGTGAATTGATTTTTAGTACGCTAGATGAAGCTCAAAAAGCAATTATTAGAACACATGATTTAGCTATTATCAGAAACCCGTATGTAATTCTTGGATTTGTTGTTATAGCAATGTTGGTTTTAATTGCAGTAACTAAAATGCCAAAAAGAAGCACAACTACAACCTACTCTAGTGCAGCAGATTCTTTTAAAAGGTTATTTGCAAACGGAAAATACAAAGAAGGTGTTTTAGCACAAATGTTTTATGTAGCAGCACAAATTATGTGTTGGACATTTATTATCCAATATGCCGGAAACTTAGGAATCCCTAAATCTACAGCACAAAACTTTAATATTGTTGCCATGTCTATTTTCTTAGGAAGTAGGTTTATCAGTACTTTTATGATGAAATATATCAACGCAAAAAAACTACTAATGATTTTCGCACTTGGTGCAATGGTTACCACTGCCGGAGTTATTTTAATTGAAGGAATGGCTGGTTTATATATGCTAGTTGCAACCTCAGCATTTATGTCTTTAATGTTCCCTACAATTTACGGAATTGCTTTAGACGGATTAAGTGAAGAGGATTCGGCTCTAGGAGCTGCAGGTTTGGTTATGGCAATTGTAGGTGGCGCTTTAATGCCAATATTACAAGGTTCAATGATAGATATGGAAAAAATTGGTCCATTTACGGGAGTCAACTTTTCATTTATTTTACCTTTTATCTGTTTCTGTTTTATAGCACTTTATGGATACAGAACAATGAAAATTTATAAATAAAAAAATGGAAATAAAAATAAACCCTAAATATCCTTCTGTAACAGATTTAAGAAAAAGAGCAATGGTTAAAATGCCAAAATTTGCTTTTGAGTATTTAGATGGTGGATGTAACGAAGATATTAATTTAGATAAAAATCGTACTGACCTTCAGAAAATAGAGTTAATGCCTCAATATTTATCAAAGTTTGATAAATCTAATTTAAAAACAGAATTATTTGGTCATGAATATGATGCACCTTTTGGAATTTCACCAGTTGGACTTCAAGGGCTAATGTGGCCAAATTCTCCAGAAATTTTAGCAAAAGCAGCCTTTGATCATAATGTTCCTTTTATCTTAAGTACTGTTACTACTTCTAGTATTGAGCGCGTAGCAGAATTAACAGAAGGAAAATCTTGGTTTCAATTATACCATCCTGCAGAAGAAAGTGTTAAAAGAGATTTGTTAGATAGAGCTGCAAATGCAGGAACAGATGTCTTAGTTATTTTAGCAGATGTACCTACATTTGGTTATAGACCAAGAGATGTTAGAAACGGCTTAGCAATGCCTCCATCTATGAGTGTAAAAAATATTCTTGAAGTATTTAAAAAGCCAGATTGGGCCATCCAAACTTTAATTCATGGACAACCTGCTTTTAAAACCATGGAAAAGTATATGCCTAAAGGTTTAAATTTAAAAAAATTAGGTGAATTTATGGATGTAACTTTTTCAGGTCGATTAAATGAAGACCGAATTGCTTCTATAAGAGACCAATGGAAAGGTAAATTAGTAATAAAAGGTGTTGTAAATGAAATGGATGCACAAAAAGCCATTAACTTAGGTGTAGATGGATTAATTGTATCTAATCACGGAGGAAGACAATTAGACGCTGGTCAATCTTCTATTGTACCAATGACGCATTTGGCTAAAAAGTTTAAGAATGAAATAAAAATAATGGTCGATTCAGGCCTGCGTGGAGGTCCAGATATTGCAAGAGCGATGGCTAACGGAGCAGAATTTACATTTATGGGACGTAGTTTTATGTATGGTGTTGGTGCATTAGGAAAAGAAGGTGGTAACCATACCATTTCTTTAATGAAACGAGAATTTCAGCAAGTTATGGAGCAATTATGCTGCGAACATGTTAAAAACTTGCCGAACCATTTAATAAAATAGCAAACAATAATGACTACATTTTTCTTATACTAATATTTTATTTTTTTAATTATAACAGAAATTTAGTACCTTTATTAAGGTATTAAATTTCTGTTTTTTTTATACAAAATATTTTTTTCATGAAATTACACCGCTTAGATAGAAGCAGTATTAGTAATAGCTCTTTAACTACCAAAGTAAATGAATACCCTTATTTTTTAAAAATATGGCATTATCATGCCGAATTAGAATTAGTGGTGATCTTAAAAAGTGAAGGTACTTGTTTCATTGGTGATAGTATTGAAAAGTTTAATGTTGGAGATGTAATCCTAATTGGTAAAAACCTACCTCACATGTGGGTGAATAGTGATGATTATTTTAATCAAAACGCCACCAAATTAGTAAAAGCTATTGCGATTCATTTTAAGCAAAACTATTTGGGAGATTCATTTTTTGAAGCTTCAGAAATGAAGCATATATTAGCCCTTTTTGAAAGAGCTAAGTATGGTATAAAGTTCTTAAATGTAGATACTAGCCTTATCACCGATATTAAAAAAATGCTTGATTTAGAAGGATTTAATAAAACAATCTCATTTTTAATTATATTAGATAAACTAGCAAAACACACATCTACAAAAAAATTAGCCAGTGATGGGTCTGTTAATTCTTTTAAATCTACTAAAAGTGATATACAAGATAAAGTACAAGCTTACATATTTAAAAACTTCAATAAAGAAATTAATTTAGAAACAGCTGCTTCTATTGCCAACATGAATACAGCTGCTTTTAGTCGCTATTTTAAACGTATAAATAAAAAAACGTTCTCTAGATACGTTACTGAAATAAGAATAGGATACGCTTGCAAAATGTTAATGGAAGACAAATTTAATATTACCAGAGTTTGTTATGAATCTGGCTTTAAAAATATATCTAATTTTAATCGTCAATTTAAAATAGTGATGAATGCTACTCCTTCTAACTATTTAAAAAAGTATAGATCCAAAATTTCCGGGCAGTAATTAATTAGTGCTAACGTTATTTCATTAGCTTTTACAATATATAGTGTTAAACATTAAATTTAAAAGGAAAAACCCTCTCTTTTTATCTAGTTAATCCTAGATAAAAACTCAAATACCTATGCTTTAATTTGCTTTATCTAATATCAATCTAAATAATAAGGCAAAATAAGTATCATTAATGGTCAAAATTTAGGAAGACTCCAATAATCAGTTTTTGTACTATTGTATCTATAAATATTAATATCATTTCCACATGAAAGTAGGTCTATTTATCCCCTGTTACATCAATCAGTTATACCCACAAGTTGGAATTGCAACTATAGAACTTTTAGAAAAATTAAATGTTGATGTTGGCTATCCGTCAGGGCAAACCTGTTGTGGTCAACCCATGGCAAATTCAGGTTACGAATATGAATCTGTTGGTGCATGTAATAACTTTGTAGACAATTTTAAAGAGTTCGATTATATTGTTACTCCCTCTGGAAGTTGTGCATATCATGTAAAAAAACATTACAACATTATTCCTCAAACAACTGAAGTTACAAAAGTAAGAGACAATGTATATGAATTGTGCGATTTTATTTTAAATATCTTAAAAATTAAAGACGTAGGTGCTACTTTTTCTCACAAAATTGGCATTCATAAAAGTTGCCATGGATTAAGAGGTTTGCGTTTAGGTTCTTGCTCGGAAGTGGTTGGTAAAAAATATTCTTATATAGAAGAATTGTTACAAGAAGTAAAAGGAGCAGAATTAGTCACCTTAAAAAGAAGCGACGAATGTTGTGGTTTTGGAGGCACCTTTGCAGTTACAGAAGAGGCCGTTTCTGTTAAAATGGGAAAAGACAAAATTAAAGACCATTTAGAAAGTGGTGCAGAAGTAATTACTGCTACAGACACTTCTTGCTTAATGCATTTAGAAGGATTAATTAATAGAAACAAACAACCTTTAAAAGTTTTGCACATCGCAGAAATTTTAAATAGCAACCTATAAAATACTATAAAATGAGTCATTCTAAATTAGCAAGTATTTTTAATAAAGACGAAAAAAGGGTTGATTGGCACGACAAAGCCCTGTGGTTTGTCCGTCATAAAAGAGATCTATCTGTTCATAATGTAAAAGGTTGGGAAGAACTAAGAAACCTAGGCCATGGAATTAAAGCTCACATGCTGTCTAACTTAGACAACTATTTAATTCAGTTCGAAGAAAATGCCAAAAAGAACGGTGTAGAAGTTCATTGGGCTGCAAATGCAGAAGAACACAATAAAATTGTACTTCAAATTCTTAAAGACAATAATGCTAAAAAAATTGTGAAAAGTAAATCGATGTTAACCGAAGAATGTCATTTAAATCCAGCTTTGGAGGCAGATGGAATTGAGGTAATAGATACCGATTTAGGAGAACGCATAGTACAATTAGCAAAAGAAACACCAAGTCATATTGTATTGCCTGCCATACATAAAAACAGGCATGAGGTAGATGAATTGTTTCAAGAACATTTAGGCACAAAACCTTGCGACGGAGATCCACAATATTTAACTGGTGAAGCAAGAAAACACTTAAGAACCAAATTTATTCAAGCAGATGCAGCTCTTACAGGTGTTAACTTTGCTGTTGCAGAAACTGGTGGCTTTGTAGTTTGTACCAACGAGGGAAATGCTGATATGGGCGCACATTTAGCTCCTGTACATATTGCTTGTATGGGTGTAGAAAAAATAATACCAAAGCAAGAACACTTAGGTGTATTTTTAAGATTATTGGCAAGATCTGCAACCGGACAACCAATAACTACCTATTCATCTCACTTTAAAAAACCAAGAAAAGGTGCAAAAATGCATATTGTAATTGTAGACAACGGACGATCTAAACAATTAAGTAGACCTGATTTTAGAGCCTCTTTACACTGTATTCGTTGTGGTGCTTGTATGAACACCTGCCCTATTTACAGAAGAAGTGGAGGACATAGTTATGATGCTACCATTCCAGGACCAATTGGTTCTATTTTATCACCAGGAAAAGATTTAACAAAACACAGTACACTTCCGTTTGCATCCACCTTATGTGGTTCTTGTTCCGATGTGTGCCCTGTAAAAATAGATATTCATTCGCAGTTGTATAAATGGCGACAAATAATCACCAAAGAAACACCTCAACCGTTTGTTAAAAAGCAAGCTATGAAGGCAATGGGAAATATTTTTGCACACCCTAATCGTTTTGAAACTGTCGGTAAAATTGCACGTTGGTCTTTAAGAAACTTACCAAAAGCAATGATTAACTCCAAACCAAATGTTTGGGGACATACCAGAGATTTACCTTTGGGCCCAGAGAAAAGTTTCGATCAATGGTTTAAAGATAGAGAAAACGAGAAAAAAAGTTAAATTATGAGTAGCAGAAATCAAATATTAGACCGAATTAAAGCCAATAAACCGGCACTTATCAATTTACCAAACATCAATATTTCTCTTTTTGACGAAGGCTTAGATCTTCTTAAAGAATTTACTAAAAAAGTAGAAATCGTTGGTGGTAACGTTGTTTCTATAAACTCTAATCAAGAAATTATAGAGCAAATAGATAAAACATTTACAGATGCAAAAGTAAAATATTCTAATTTAGCAGATACCACTTCTTTTAACACTATAAAACTAGCAACTTTACAGAAGCCACACGATTTAGAAGATTTAGATATTTTAATTTTAGAAAGTAAATTAGCGGTTGCAGAAAATGGTGCTATTTGGATCTCAGGTTCAGAGATTCCTGTGCGTGTATTACCATTTATTACAAAGCATTTAATACTCGTTATTTCACAAAAAGACATTGTGCCATATATGCATCAAGCGTATGAAAAGTTAACCAACATAAATGCCGCTTTTGGTGTATTTATTGCAGGCCCTTCTAAAACGGCAGATATAGAACAATCTTTAGTAATTGGTGCCCACGGCGCCTTAAGTCTTACTGTATTTTTAAAAGATTAAAATTTAATTTACAATGGCTTTCCCATGCAAAAAAAACTGTTTATTGAATAAAAATAGCTAATTAAATATATACAAACATTAGCTCTACTTTTTTACATCAAAACAGGATTAAACGATAAAAGTCTAATCCTGTAATTTTAAGTTACACAGTAAAGTACGAGTGTAATTTGTTTAATATAAAACTGACGATATTAGAAGTAAAATCTAAAAGTACTCTTTTAGATTAATTGTGATTAGCATGACCTTCTGCTGTTTCTTCTCCAGATTGATTCATAGCCATTTCGTGATCATATTTGCAACAAGCAGGCAAACCTTTGTATGCGTCTTCGCTTCCAGATTCTTTTTCTGTATCATAACCAGAAGCTGCAATAGCTTTATGAATGGCAGTAGCATCTGTTTTTGTATCATCAAAAGATACTTCTATTTTCTTTTTATTTACATCCCAATTTGCATTTATAACACCATCAAGAGCATTAGCAGCTTTTTCAATGGTGCTTTTACACATTCCACAGTTTCCTCTAACTCCAAAAGTTAGTGTAGCGTTTGCTACTTCTTTAGAAACTTCTGTAGTATTTGTTTTTTGTTTGGTTTCGTTTTTACAGCTTGTAAAACTTACTGTAGCTATAATAGCTAAACTTAAAATTACTTTTTTCATTGATTTAGATTTAATTATTAGTATTTAATTTTTTATTATTCTATTACTTGTTTTACTTCTCCGCAAGTTAACATAGCACCTCCAAAATAAGGGTTTACTACTTTTTCTTCTTTACTTAACCAATAAGCACCTTTGTTATTATCAGACATTGGGCAGTACAAATGATATACTTTTTCATGGATACCAAACACTTCTAACACAGTGGCCATATTTGATGATAAATTCTTAAAATAGGTTCTTTGAACTTTAATATCGTCTGTATTAGAAATTAAATTAGCAGTTGCTTTTAGTTCTTTTTCTAAAGGCATCCAATGCTGATGTGCATTTTTACTCTTTAATAATTTCATATCCACCTTCCCTAAATTAGCTATTAATTGTTTCGATTGCTTTTTAAGGTTTTGAGTATTATCTATTGCAAGCGCATTTTTCAATTCAATATAAGTATTAAAAACGATGTTTAATTGATTTTGAAACTCTTTAGAAACGGCAATTCTTTCATTTTTATTTAAAGGTTTTTTAACCTCGGAAGAGTTATTATTCATACCTAAATGACCTTCATGCCCCGTCATTACTTTGCCTCCTTTTTTATTCATCATCGATTTTTTGCCTTGTAATTGAGCAGCAGCATCTACAGTAAAGGTACCGTTGGTTACAATTTCATCTCCATTATTTAGACCTTCTAAAACCTGATAATTATCTCCAAATTGGTTTCCTAATGTAATTTTTTGCATTTGAAAAACAGGTTCATTTGCATTCGATTTTAGATACACAACAGAGCGTTTTCCTGTCCATAAAATTGCAGAAGCAGGTATGGATAAAACTTGCTTTTTAATTGAAGAATCAACTCCTTTAATTTTACCTTCTACAAACATGCCTGGTTTAAAAAGTTCGTTTTTATTATTTAATACGACTCTTAATTTTACTGTTCTTGTTTTACTATCTAAAATAGGATCTATAAAATCTACTTTGCCTTTAAATTCTTTATTAGAATAAGCATTTGTTGTGATTACAATATTCTGCCCTTTTTTAAATTGACTAATTTGATTTTCATAGACATCAAAATTTGCCCAAACGCTGTTTAAATTTGATACTTTAAAAATAGGTTTTCCGTCCATAATATGAGAACCTACATTTATAGCGATTTCGGTAACTACACCAGAAACATGCGAATAAATGGTGAAGCTATTTTTTACTTGTCCGGTTTGTTCTACCTCCTCTAATTGCTTACCATGAATCATCCAATTTTTAAACTTGTTTTTAACGGCATTATACAATTGTGGTTGCGATGCTTTTAATTTATAAGCTGTAATTAATTCTTGCTGTGCTGCAATTAATGCTGGAGAATAAATTTGAGCAACTGCTTGTCCTTTTTTAACACGTTCTCCTAAAGAATTTACAAACAGTTTTTCAACTCTACCGTTAAAATGGGCAGGCATTGTTGCTGTTTCATTCTCATTCTCAGTAATTTTTCCTGATAAAATAAAACCTGAATTTTCATTAGAAACACTTTTTCCTACTATTGATGTTTGAATATTGGCCAAAGCCATCGCGTTTTTAGAAAGCTTAAATTGATCTGCTAATAATCCTTTTGCACTGCTTGCAGCAGGAATTAAATCCATTCCGCAAATAGGGCAGTCTCCAGCCTCTGGTTGCATAATTTGAGGATGCATGGAGCAAGTCCACATTTGATTAGTTTCTGTAGCTTCATTATGTTTGTGCACTGCCTCTGTAGATGTAGTATTACCTCCAAAAAGTATCCAGCCTAAAAGGAAACCAACAGTTAACACAGCTATATAAATGATATATTTTTTCATAATTTAATTGATTAAATAATTGATGATTGTGGTTTGAACATAATAGTTCTTTACAGCTTCAATTTGATTCATTTGAAACTTTAATTGTAATTCCTGAATGTCTAAAACGTCATTAAAATCGATCGTTCCGGTTTCATAACTTCTAATTAAAATATCTTCTGCATCTTTGGCTTGCTGTATATTTTTAACTTGTGTTTTATACGTGATGCTTGCAGAAATTCTATCAGTTACAGCTTTGTCTAATAGCGTTTCTAAAGTATTTAAACGTTCTTGTTTTTGTGCTTCAATTTCTTGTTGTTGCAACTCATTTTGCTTCGTTTTCGATTTATATTTCTTATTAAAAAGCGGAATAGATAACGACACAGTTGGCATCAAAATATCTTTTCCTTTTTCACTAAAAGTAATGTCAGGTCCTGCATTAATATTGATGTAATCGAATCCGAAACCAAAGGAAGGCTGACTTTCTTTTTGATTCATCAATTCGGATTGTGCTACAGATTGAAACAGTTTGTCGTATTTCAGCAATTCAGGATGCAAAGCAAGGTTTTTAGTATTGATTTCAAAATCTTCGGAAGGCATTATTAATGCATCAACAACATCAATTTTAATCGTATTTTCTCTATTTAAAAGCTTATTAAAAGCGGTTTGTTCTGCTAAATACTGTTGTTCTAAAACCAATTTGAGTTGTTCTAATTCATTCTGACGCATTTGCAATCTTAAAACATCTACTGCAGAAGCTTTACCGACTTCAATCGATTTTAATGCCAATATTTCATAAGTTTTAAGCAGTTTGCTGTTTTCAACTAAAATAGCTTGCTTGCCTTTGTTTACATATAATTTATAATACGATTGAGATACGGAAACCATCAGTTTTCGTTTGGCTATTACAATATCTTCGTACTTTGTATCGGCCAAAGAACTCGCATAATTTTCACGAGAAGTAATGGTTCCAAACCAAGGCAACATTTGTTTTGCCGATACTTTAAAGCGCTGCGTTCCTGTTCGTGTTTCTGGCTCTAACACAAAATAACCTGCACTAAATTCGGTGTTTGGTAAGGTATTTACTTCATTTACTTTTTCAGAAGCAATTCGATACTGTAACTCAAATTTCTGAATTTCAGGATTATTATCTAAAGCCTTATTAATGTAAGTTTCTAGTTCTTGAGAATTTCCTTGTAGAACAAAGAATAAAGAACCAAGAAGTAAGACGACTTTATGTGTTATATGATATTTATAGTTTTTCATTGTATATTTTTATATCTATTTTCTAAGCTCTTTTCTATCTAATCTTTTCAACTTAAACTCTTCTCTCCAACTATATAAAACCGGCACGATAAAGTAGGAGGTAATGTCAATAACCATTCCTCCAAAAATCGGTATTGCCATCGGAATCATAATATCGCTTCCTTTTCCTGTGGATGTTAAAACAGGTAATAATGCCAAAATAGTAGTTACAGTTGTCATTAAACACGGACGAATACGTTTCTTAGCTGCCTCTAAAGCAGCAACTCTAATGCTCATTTTATCCGCAGGTTTTTCACGATCAAAAGTTTGCGTTAAATAGGTTGCCATGACAACTCCGTCGTCTGTTGCAATACCAAATAAGGCAATAAAACCAACCCAAACGGCCACACTTAAATTGATGGTTTTCATATTGAAAAGGTCTCGCATATTCTCGCCAAAGAAGCTAAAATTGAAAAACCAATCTTGTCCGTATAACCAAATCATAATAAAACCACCTGCAAATGCAACCGCAATTCCCGTAAATACCATTAACGAAGTGGTTACCGATTTAAACTGAAAATACAGTATCAAGAAAATAATAGCCAATGCTAAAGGCACCACAACTGCTAGTGTTTTTTCTGCTCGCAATTGGTTCTCATAAGTACCCGTAAATTTATAGCTGATGCCTTTAGGAACCGTTAATGCTCCGGAATCTATTTTTTGTTGAAACAAAGCTTGCGCATTTTCTACCACATCTACTTCTGCAAAACCATCTATTTTATCAAACAAAACATAGCCCACTAAAAAAGTATCTTCACTTTTTATCACTTGCGGACCTTGTTCATATTTAATCGTCGCTAATTCACTTAAAGGCACAGGACTTCCTTTTTCTACAGGAATATAAATATCTTTAATGTCTTCTGGATTGCCACGTAATTCTCTTGGGTAACGTACGCGAACGCCGTAACGTTCTCTACCTTCAACCGTTTGGGTTAAAGCCATACCACCAATAGCAACTTTTAGTACACTTTGTACATCCTCTATAGAAATGCCATAGCGTGCTATTTTTTCTCTGTCAATATCAATTAATAAATAAGGTTTCCCAACAATTCTATCCGCAAAAACAGCTTCTACCTTAACACCTTCCGCTTGTTTTAAAAAGCGTTCTAACTCTAAACCAAAAGCTTCAATTTGTTTTAAATCTTGTCCCTTTACTTTAATTCCCATGGGCGCTCGCATACCAGTTTGTAACATGATCAATCGTGTTTCTATGGGCTGTAATTTCGGAGCAGAAGTAACACCTGGTAACTTGGTAACTTTAATAATTTCTTTCCAGATATCATCTGGACTTTTAATTTCTGGTCGCCAGTTTCTGTAATATTCACCGTTGTTATCTTCGATAAGTTGTTCTTTTGCATTAAGAGATTGCCACGCTTCATTTTGTTCTGCTCGCAATGACATTCCGTTTTTCAACTCAAACAAACCATCAGCATTTACTCTATAACGTTGTCTTTTTCCTTCGGAATTACGCATATATTCCGATTTATACTGAATCATGTTTTCGTACATCGATAAAGGCGCAGGATCTAAAGGCGATTCTGTTCTACCCGCTTTTCCAACCACTGTTTCAATTTCTGGAATGGTCGCAACCGCCATATCTAATTGCTGCAACACACGTTTATTTTCTTCAACTCCAGCATGCGGAAGAGAAGTAGGCATGAGTAGAAAAGAACCTTCATTTAATGAAGGCATAAATTCTTTTCCTGTGTTTTTCATAATGTATATTCCAGAAATAAGAACCATTATCGGAACCATTAAAAACAACATCTTATTCGCTAAAGCCCATTGTAATATTCGGCCGTAATATTTTCTGAAAACAGAGAATATTCCTAAAATTCCGAAGCAAATAATAGACACAAAAATAAGGTTGATAAAGATGCTGCGATTAAAACCTAAAGGTCTCCAATATTCTGCCAATAGAAATACAATGGCAATTGATGAGATAATGATATTTACAAAGTTTTTAGAAAGCGAAAAATGAAAAGTGAAAAAGGAAAATTTAATTTCAGTTTTATTAAAATACAAACTCCATAAAGACAAAATTCCGAAGGCGATTAAAATAGTTCCTAACCAAAATCCGCTGATCACAATTACAATTCCTGCAAGAACTAAAGTACCACTTACAATGTATTTAAATCCGTTTTTTAGGGTTGTTTTACGGAATAAAAAAGCTGCTAAAGGCGGAATGATAAACAAAGCAATCACTAAAGAAGCTGATAATGCCATTGTTTTTGTAAACGCTAAAGGTCTAAACAATTTACCCTCGGCACCAATCATTGTGAATACAGGCACAAAACTGATAATAGTCGTTAAAACAGCAGTTAAAATAGCGCCAGAAACTTCTGCAGTAGCGTTGTAAATAACTTCGTTTATGGATAGTTTCTTGTTATGAGATTCCTCGTCGCTCGTGCCTCGTTCTGTCGGAATGACATTTTCCTGTTCATCGAGATGGCGAATCATGTTTTCGGCGAGTATGACGCCAACATCAACCATGGTACCAATAGCGATGGCTATACCAGATAATGCCACAATATTGGCATCCACATTAAAGAGTTTCATGGTAACAAATACCATTAAAATAGCTACAGGTAACAAGCCCGAAATTAAAAGAGAAGCTCTTAAATTAAAGACCATTACAATAATCACCAAAATAGTAATTAATATTTCTAAGGTTAAAGCTTCACTAAGGGTGTCTAAGGTTTCTACAATCAGTTCTGATCGATCATAAAAAGGAACGATTGTTAATTGAGATGTACGTCCGTCTGCTAAAACTTTAGAAGGTAAACCACCTTTTAATTCTTCTATTTGGGCTTTTACATTCGTGATGACTTCCATTGGGTTTGCGCCATATCTTGCTACGACAACACCTCCAACAACTTCTGCTCCTTCATTGTCTAATATCCCGCGTCTAGCGGCAGGACCTAAAGAAACTTTAGCAATGTCTTTAATTTTAATAGCCGTAAAATCTTTAGAAGTTACGACTGCATTTTCAATATCTTCAATCGATTTTACATAGCCTAAACCACGAACTAGATATTCAACTTTATTAATTTCTAAAGTCTGTGCACCAATATCTTTATTGCTTTCTTTAACCGCTTTTACAACTTGATTCAATCCAATGTTGTATTGGCGCATCAATTCTGGGTTGACATCAATTTGATATTCTTGTACATAACCACCAATAGAGGCCACTTCAGAAACCCCACTAGCAGAAGATAAACCATATTTTACATAGTAATCTTGTATGCTGCGTAATTCTTGTAAATCCCAACCACCGGTTACGTTTCCGTCGGAATCACGTCCTTCTAAAGTATACCAATAAATCTGTCCTAAACCTGTAGCATCTGGTCCTAAAGCAGGATTTATCCCTTCTGGTAATAGATTACTCGGTAAGGAGTTTAGTTTTTCTAAAATTCGACTTCTACTCCAATAAAACTCAATGTCTTCTTCAAAAATGATATAAATACTAGAGAAGCCAAACATTGATGAACTACGAATGGTTTTTACTCCTGGAATACCAAGTAAAGTGGTTGTTAAAGGATAGGTAATTTGATCTTCTATATCTTGTGGAGAACGACCACCCCACTTTGTGAAGACAATTTGTTGATTTTCGCCAATATCCGGAATGGCATCTACAGCCACAGGATTGCTTGGTAAAAAGCCAGTATCCCAATTAAAAGGAGCGTTTACAGTTCCCCATCCAATAAAAAGGACCAATAATAAAACCGATACGATTTTATTTTCTATTAAATATTTAATAATCTTATTTAGCATAAAGCCTGATATTTAAAACAATTAGAAAGTGATGTTAGAAAAAACATCGAATACAAGAAATCATCCTAATGAAATAAATCATAGGATAATACAGTCTATTGTTAAAAAAATCAGATTAAATAAGTCTCGTCTAGCTTAAAGAGTTCTTTGTCTATGAGAGGTGGTTGATACGCTTCGTATGAAGATACATTATTTTCTAAACCTTCAAAAAGATTGATATACGTGTAAACAAATGAAGCTATAAAAAGTTGTTGTTCAAAAGAAATAGTATCTACTTGTAGTTGTAATTCGTCTTGACCATCTACAACTATTTGTTCATCATTACAGCAATCTTTTTTTGTAATTGAACAATCTTTGGTGGCAGGTTTTTGCATATCCATGCCACAACCTTCTGCCTTTTGAAGCATAGCAGTTTCCACTAAAGTATCACCACAATAATGCATACTAGCAGTGAATGACATCGTAGAAAATAGAACTACAACAGCCATTACAATTGACATTATTTTATGTGAAATTTGCTTCATATTAATGGCAAAGGTATACAAAATTTGATAATAAATTTTTACTTTAGAAAAGTTTAACTGAAAAACAAGGCAACTGACTTTCATAAATGAATCCCTATATTTTATTTAAAATCAGACATCATTCATTTAGAGAATTTAACGCAAGGAAAACAATTACATTGCTTAGAAAGCAACAAAACAAGCCCAATATATTTACAACCATTAAAAACTCACACTAACATAGGTTAAAAAATTAGCAAAAGGAAATATCAAATACAGAACATGTTAAAGAAATAATATAAATTTAGAAGAACTAAAATTTTATACAAAAACAGTTCAAATTATCCCCCCTTCTAAACGGATAAAAAGTATTTTGAACAGAGACTAACAATAGTTTTTACATTTAACCTGTTTTTTTTTAATCCTATAAAGTAACACTTCGATAACTATATCAATTGCATTTTTAAAATTTATTTCAGAATTATAACGAAGTGTACTTCTTTATGTATTGGTAAACGTCAATTTTTACTTACCAATAAGTTTCTCTATATTTAAAATTGATCCTTTTAAGCTTACTCCACAATCTTATGCTTTAACAATATTTCCGAGACTCTATTGTGTCTCAAAATAACTAGGGTAACTCATAAGGTAACTATCACATGCGTTTTTAAGTACATGTATAAGATATTATCTATTTAATCTAAAAATTCTTACCCCTAATAAATTATCAGGTGAAATAAGTGTTTATAAAAGTTTAAGGGTTTTTACCATCCAAGAATGTGGTGTATAAAAAAAGCCTTACATAAATGTAAGGCTTTTGGCGGAGAAAGAGGGTTTTGAACCTAGTATGTATTATTTGGATTATTATATATATAAATCCTATTTTACAAGGATTTAGGAAAATGTTATATTTAATTATATATTTGTATTAGTGATAAAACACATCATTTACAACACCTAATTCGACACCCAATATTTTACAATGAATTATTCATTTAGGCTAAAATACCCAAATTTAGATAAGGAGTCTCTTATTTATTTCACTGCTTCTTTTAAAGATGAAGGAAAAACATTTGTTTATTCAACAGGAGAAAAAATCCATCCTAAGGATTGGGATTTTGATAATAAAAGACCTGCTAACTTATCTGGGAGAAAAAAGGATGCAGAATTGCGGAGGGTAATCGACACTCAGTTGTCTAGATATTCAAACTTTTTTATAGAGCTTATTAGTCGTTACAAAACAATCAATGAAAAGTTAACGATTGAAACAACTAAAGATGAATTCAATGTGGAGTTTAAGAAAGTCAGCAAGAATGTAAGTGATTTTTTTAAGGTCTATGAGCTTTTTTTACAAGATAAAAGAGATGATAATTCTGATCAAGCAAATACAACTAGTACTATTAGTAGATATGAGTACAATAAAAAGCTATTAGAGGACTTTCAAAAGCATAAGTCTTATAACCTAAGATTTAATACAATTAATAGAACTTTTTACAATGCTTTTATTAGTTACTGCGTAGAAACCAAGAAACATTCAGCAAATACACTAAGTAGAAATATAGGATTGTTCAAGACATTTATGAATTGGGCAATTGCTAAAAAGTTTACGTATAACGATGAATTCAAAAATTTTAAAAATATAAAGAGATTTAAGACTGATGAAATAGCATTAACAAAAGAACAAGTAGATGAAATCTATGAGTTCGATCTTAAGGGAGCTGAAAAATTAGAACGTGTTCGCGATTTATTTGTTTTTGGATGTAGCACAGGTATGCGCTATTCTAACTATTCTAAGGTCAAAAAAAATGATATTATTGATGGATTTATCAATGTCATAGACGAAAAGGATAAATCAAAATCATTATCAATTCCTATTAATAGATACTCGATGGAAATATTAAAAAAGTATGACTATAAGCTTCCAAAAATTTCCAATCAAAAATTCAATGATTATTTAAAAGAACTTTTTCAAGAAATGGAATACAACCACATTGTAAAGAAAACAATGAGATATGGCAATGAAATTATAGAAACTGAATCTGCCTTTTCTGAGAGAATAAGTTCACATACTGCAAGAAGGTCTTTTATTACGATTATGAAAAATGAAGGTGTGCCAGATAAAGTGATTATGAGTTATACAGGGCATAAAAGTATTGAGGTATTTAATAATTATTACAGACCAAATCAGGAACATAGAATTAACTTTATGAAAAGCGTATGGAAGTAAATAAAATATTAAAAAACATTATGCTTCCTAGAAAAGATAAGGAAGTTATTTATTGGTCTAAACAGTATGATTCAGCTATTAAGAATTTGAAAATTTCTTTAGAACTTAGTGATGAATTAATAGCTGAAAATAAGACACAAGTAAATCAGTTAAAAACAAAATATCCATTTTATCAGAATTTAATTGATTTTATTATAACAGAACGAGATAAAAAAATATTGAAAACAAATATTATTCATTTAATTATTTCATATCTCGAAGTTGTATATGAAAATGGAAATATTCTTGTAGAAAAAGGTAGCTTTAGAAGTATTTCTAAGAAAACCTATGACGTTGAAAAAAAGAAAATATTAAAAGATTTGAGTTTTATCTTAAAAGAAGCATTTTTTCTTGAGTCGATTAAAGCTTCAAGTAAACAACAAGAGGATATTAATATCTCAACAAAAAAAGAAGATACTGAAACAATAAATACTTTTGATAAAAGTATAATTCTTGATAACGACAAATGGGAGCTCATAGTTAACTCGCTTATTAAAGATAATGTCATTAATAATAAAAATGAATGGATTACATTAGGAGCTAATCTAAGTAAGCCACCTACTCAATTAGCTGTATTTGTTTACTTACTTGAAGATAATGGAATATTAAAATTACAAAATCAAAATAAACAAATCCCAGAAATAAGTAAATTCTTTAATGTAAAACTTTCCTCTGCAAGATATAGCCAGGTCAAAAAAGGTTTTAATGATTCATCGGGAATTTCTAAACATATGCAACATTTTCCTATTTATGAAAAGCTTGATATATATTTTAAGTAATATTAATTTATAATAAATACTAAACGTTAACTTAATAAAGTTAATCAACACATTATCAGACGTAAAATTGCAGAAACAACATATAAAACTGCAATTATGACAAACACTGAAAACACATCAAATTACACATTCTCGCTAGAACCACTTCACAAAGAAATTGCGGAAGTAAAGGGTTTGCTGCTTAAATTACTTTGTAAACCAGAAGAAGACGACCTCTCTAACAAGCTTTATACTTTAAATGAAGCCGCTAATCTACTTAAAGTTGATAGGCAAACTGTACGCAATCATATAAGCAGAGGAACAATAAACGCTACTTTTATAGGGAGAAGAATACTCATCCCCCATAATGAGCTATATGACGCCTTAAATGAAGTTAAATCAATTAAATATCAAAGATAAGCACATCTTCTGATCACTTATTATTAATTTAATTTAATTCAAATTGACAACTTCTGATACCATAAAGCAACCTAATCATATCTTGACCTCTAGATTCACATTATCTGCGCTGGAAAAGAACATCATTTATGTTGTTTTAGGCCAACTTCAAAAGGTAATGACAAAGGATATGAATCAAGACTTCAAAGAACAAAAAATAGTTATTAAATTAAAGCTTTTGGATAATAACCGTAATTATTCTCGAATTAAAAAAGCAATAAAATCATTAAGCTCAAAACAGGTAGAATTTGAAATGAATATTCCAAATGGCAATAAAGCAGATAAAATACAAGACTGTGTAACATCGTTAGTTAGTGGCTTAACCTACGAACGGAATTCTGAATATGTTTATTTTTGGGTTCCTTCTTCTGCTTGCCGCTTCTTTTGTTATATAGGTGGCGGTTATACTAGGTTTCAGAAAACTATTGCTTTAAGTCTTACGAAAAATGCATCTAAGTGTATGTATGAGTTTTGTTGTCGTTGGATTGATAAAGGTGGTTACCAATGCTCAATTGAAGAATTTAGACTATTAATGAATACAGGAAGTAAGTATAAACAAATTTCACATTTGAGAGCTCGTCTTTTAGAGGATTCAAAACAAGAACTTAAAAATAAAGCAGACATATTTTTTGATTACTCATTGAAAAAGAAAGGCAAATCGTATCATTCCATTTCTTTCAAATTTCATAGAAATACAGAAATTAAAGACAAATACAATGGTGTTAAAAGTGAGCAATATATTTTCATTTATAACTTTTTAAATCGTTTTTTTTCAAATCAAATGGATTCAAAAGCATTGCATTATTCTGAATCAATTGCCGAATCAGGTAAGACTGATGATGCCTATTATCGATTTTTAAGATTAGATGATGACTTTACAATGGGTAGAAAAACCAAAGATGATATTAAGAATTTATTAAAGGCAGTAATCTTGAAAGAATTGGGTGCTTAATAAGTGAAACCACATATCACACTTAATTAAAGAAGTGTGTGATGTAGAAGATGAACTTCGTTATTTTGTGTGATTAAAAACGTCATTTTGTGTGATTCAATAATATAAACTTCGTCATTCTGTGTGATAAAACTCCCCAAACCCTTATGAGGAAAGGGTTTCCTGTTGTTTACAATAAGGTTAACCTATAATAAATATATAAGTTAGCTTAAAAACAAAAAAAAAGCTTTTGAAAAGAAAAAAAAAGCATGAATTCTAATCAAACAAAACTAATTAATCTAGTTTCCGTTTTCGATAAAATTGGAGCTTTTCAGAAAAAAACGCAAAATAAAATTTGCTATTTAAGTCTATTTAGAAAAAGATACCACGTTTTTTATAATCATTGAAACTTTAAAAAAAAAAATGATACGATTTTGGATCGAGTTAAAGTGGGAATGTTTTAGATTTTATAACGCTTATATTACAAATGCATTATAAAATAATTTTTAAAATATTGAGTAATGAAGTTAGTTTATTTTTTTTTCAGCGGCATTTTAAAGATTCTTTTAGCGATAAAAAAACGTCATTTTTTTTTAGCTATTAAATTCAAAAATAATCTAGGGGCTATGAAATCAGAAATATTTTTTTAAAGGTTGTTTGAAAATTAAAGCAATGGAAATTATAAGAATAAATTACAAAAACAACTTTTTAGATTGTTCAAATTATTATAAAAACCATAACGATTTAAATGACTTTCTAATTTCAATCAATAAAAAAGAGAATCTAAAAAAGTAAAAATCAAACAAAACTTAACAACTTTTCTGAATAGAAGATTCCTGTAAATACCTTGATGGGAATGGCTATGCAAGTAGTGTGCTTTGTACGTACAAAAGTACTTTCACCGCACCGACTTGCCCTAAAATAGGGAAACAATTTCTAGCGAAATTGGAGTTGTTTTTTAATAATAAATTTAAAATGAGTAAAAATAAAAGGATCAGTTTTCGTGTTACTGCAAATGATAAAAAAGAGATCATGAGACTTGCCGAAGTGTTAGGTTACAAAAGTGTTAGTGATTATTTATATTCAATTTCATTGAGTGGACTAAGTATGAAAGAGAGTATTTTAATTTTTAACCAAATCAATAAAATGCGTTCGAGGAATGCTATGGTTGAAAATAATATTAATCAAATAGCAAAATATGTAAATATTCATAAGTCGCTTCATAATGATAAAAAGAATGAATTTTTAATTCTTTTTCAAGAATTCATTCTTATTAGAGAAAATCAAACCAAGAGTATTAATGTACTTTTAAATTCAATAAGAGATAATAAAAAAGAACTGTACGATATGCTTAATAAAGAAAAGAATAATAGCGATTAAAGATAACTTGAAATATAAATTCCTAAATTTGTAATTATTATAAAACATAAAGTATAGATAAATAAACAAATAAATATTAAAATATAAAGCGTTTAGCTTTTGATTTGGAACTAGGAAATCGCCAATTTTTAAACCCTCCACATTCAAAACTAAGACGCCCACGTTTTGCGTGGGCTGTTCTTATTTGGAGGAAAAGGTGTTTGGCGATACCTCTAGTTCATTAAGATTCAGTCCCACGCTTTTTTTATACCCAATTATGAAACAAAAAGAAATAGTAACCAATGGAACGGCAAACAATGTTGCCGTAGAAATGATTAAAGAATATTTACAAACCCATTCAGTTTACGGTATTACAGGTTTTGTAAAGACTGAAAAAGAAATTTGTGATAAATATAAAGACACTGACTGTTTTAAGGAATGGGATTCACAAAAGCTGTATGCAATTTACACTATAAACTGTTATCACTGTACTGAACCCCATGATGTGAAAATTGGAAGTAGAGAGGCTTTTCACATCTATCATGGAGCAGACTTTCAATTGTGCCATAAATGCTACGATTCTAGTGGTATAATCTACTCGGTTATAAGGGACGGAGTTGTCGTTTCTTAAAAATATTAATCTATAAATATAAACTATGAAAACTATTAGTCTTAAAATCACTCTTTTACTTTCTATTATTTTATTGTCATGTGGTTCAAAGCAACTATCTAAAGATGAAGCTAAATCTATAATTAATCAATGTCAAAAGAAGTCGGGAAAAGAAATATTCAAAACGAATAAATACACCTATGGAATAATTGATATTCCAGATTCAAGCAATGCCAACTTCTCTAATTTTTTAGACAAGCATAAAAAAATGGAAGAACTAGGGTTTGTGAGCATCAATGACACAAAAAAGGATAATCGTCAATTTGGTAAATCAAAAAATGGTATTGTAGAAATAACATTAACACCACAGGGCGAGGAATACCTTGTAGGGAGAGTCGAAAACTTTTTCGGAAAGTTATCTGCTCAATTTAAATCTTGTGAATATAAAATTAAGGAGGTTATCGAAATACAAGAGATTACAGATCGTAACGAAGCCAAAGTAAAAGTAGATTTTGAACGCTATAATGAAACACCTTTCTTTGAAGAAAGCAATGAAAAAGGTAAACCCAAAAACCTTATAAAAACAATCACTTTTAGAAAAACCACTGATGGTTGGAAACTTTGTGATTAATTAATAAAATTAAGAAGTAAATTTTACACTTATACATATAACAAAGGTAATTTTTAAGTATATTTACTCTCGTTAATAAAACGTGAGTAAATATTACCCTTGTTAAATATGCCAAATTTCGATAGAAACATACCCTACAATAGCTTACCGCTATTGCCTCCGAAAAAAACACTAGAGACAACTACAGTTTTACGTAAAACTATTGATGCCAGTAGAGCGTTAGCACAGCTTAATGGTATGTTAACTAATTTACCGAATCCAACGTTATTTTTAGATACAATCCATCTACAAGAAGCAAAAGCAAGTTCTGAAATTGAAAATATTATTACAACTAACGATGATTTATATAAATCTTTAGTCGCCGATAAAAAGTTTGATAACCCAGCAACAAAGGAAGTACTAAGTTATAAAGAAGCACTTTACAATGGCTTGCACGATATAGAAAAACGCCCTTTTATAAGTACAAATTTGTGTATTGAAATTGTACAAAGCATCAAAAAAAACACAGCAAGTATTAGAACCACTCCTGGTACTGCTCTAAAAAATGCCAAAGGAGAAACTATTTACACACCACCAACAGGAGAAACCGTTATAAGGGAGAAATTAGCCAATTTAGAAACGTTTATTAATGAAAATGATACTATAGACCCATTAATAAAAATGGCGTTAATGCATTATCAGTTTGAAGCCATACACCCTTTTAGTGATGGTAACGGTAGAACAGGACGCATTTTACTATTACTCTACCTAAAACTAGAAAAACTATTAGACACTCCTGCTATTTATTTAAGCGAGTATATTATAAAAAACAAAGCGGATTATTATAATAAATTACGTGAAGTTACCGAAAATAATGATTGGGAGTCATGGATATTATACATGTTAGAAATGGTAGAATATACCGCTAACAAAGGTTTAAAGCGTTTAAAAGATGTAACCGAGTTAATGGAACAAATGACTGCTGAAATTAAAGAAAAATTACCTAATGCATATTCTAAAGAATTGGTTGAAATATTATTCAGACTACCATACACCAAACGACAATTTTTAATTGATGAAAAACTAGGGACTCCAAAAACAGTAGGAAATTATTTAATAGCCTTGGAAGATGCAGGCTTTTTAACTTCCGAAAAAGTAGGTAAAGAAAAATTATATCTCAATCATAGATTAATGGCTGTTTTAGAACAGGCTTAATTTTAAACTAATAAAAATTTAATAATTAAAAAAATAAATGACAAGCAACAACCAAAGAGCCGAATTACAAAATCAAATATGGAAAATAGCCAACGATGTGCGTGGTTCTGTAGATGGATGGGATTTTAAACATTTTGTATTAGGTACACTTTTCTACCGTTTCATTAGTGAGAATTTCAGTAATTACATTGAAGCGGGTGATGAAAGCATAAATTATGCAGAACTACCAGATTCGGTTATAACTCCTGAAATAAAAGAAGATGCCATAAAAACAAAAGGATACTTCATCTATCCTAGTCAGTTATTTATAAATATTGCTAAAGGTGCTAACGATAACGAAAATCTAAACACCGATTTAGCTGCTATATTTTCTGCTATAGAAAGTTCAGCAAATGGCTATCCATCAGAACAAGATATAAAAGGCTTATTCGCAGATTTTGACACCACAAGCAACCGACTAGGGAATACCGTTGAAAATAAAAACAGCCGTTTGGCAGCAGTTTTAAAAGGTGTAGATGCCTTAAAATTTGGTAATTTTGAAGACAATCAAATTGACTTGTTCGGTGATGCTTACGAGTTTCTAATCTCTAATTATGCAGCCAATGCAGGGAAATCTGGTGGTGAGTTTTTTACACCGCAAACGGTATCTAAGTTAATTGCACAATTAGCCATGCACAAGCAAGAAAAAGTAAATAAAATTTATGATCCTGCAGCGGGTTCTGGTTCTTTACTCTTACAAGCAAAAAAACACTTTGATAACCATATTATTGAAGAAGGTTTTTATGGGCAAGAAATAAACCATACCACCTACAACTTAGCGCGTATGAATATGTTTTTGCATAACGTTAATTATGATAAGTTTCATATCGTGTTAGGGAACACCCTAGAAAACCCACAATTAGGAGATGATAAACCTTTTGATGCCATTGTATCTAATCCACCTTATTCTATAAAATGGAAAGGTAGTGACGACCCAACGCTTATTAATGACGACCGTTTTGCTCCTGCAGGTGTATTAGCACCAAAATCTAAAGCAGATTTTGCATTTGTATTACACGCTTTAAGCTACTTGTCTAGTAAAGGTAGAGCGGCTTTGGTATGTTTTCCTGGTATTTTTTACCGTGGTGGTGCAGAGCAAAAAATTAGAAAGTATTTAGTAGATAATAATTTTGTAGAAACGGTGATTTCTCTTGCGCCTAATCTGTTTTTTGGCACTTCTATAGCGGTAAACATCTTAGTCCTTTCTAAAAGTAAAACCGACACCAAAACACAGTTTATAGATGCTACGGGTAAAGATTTCTTTAAAAAAGAAACCAACAACAATGTTTTAGTAGATACCCATATCGAAAACATTATGCACCTATTCGATAGGAAAGAAGAAGTAGCACACGTAGCCACTACTATTGATAATTCTAAAATAGCTGAAAACGATTACAACCTTTCTGTAAGTTCTTATGTGGAAGCTGAAGATACACGTGAAAAAATAGATATTACTGAGTTAAACAAAGAAGTAGCTAAAACAGTAAAAAAAATAGACCAACTACGTGCCGATATTGATAACATTGTAAAGGAGATTGAAGGATGAGCGAGTTAGATAAATTATTGGAAGGTGTTGAAGTAGAATGGTCAACTCTTGGGAATAAAAATTTTGTAGAGATTGCAAATAGCGGTAGGAAACCTGTAAAAGCATCATTGAGAATAGCCGGAGAAATACCGTATTATGGAGCTAATAATATTCAAGATTATGTTGAGGGGTATACACATGAAGGTAAATTTATACTAATTGCCGAAGATGGTTCTAAAAGTCTTGAGAATTACTCAATACAATATGCAGTTGGTAAGTTTTGGGCTAATAATCATATCCACGTTATCAGAGGTAATAATGAAATAACAACAAAATTTTTGTATCACTATTTACAGATAGTAAATTTTATTCCGTTTTTATCTGGAGGAGGCAGAGCGAAACTGACAAAAGGTCAATTAATTAATATTCCATTCCCAATCCCTTGCCCTAATAATCCAGAGAAATCACTAAAAATCCAAAAAGAAATAGTTCGTATTTTAGATACCTTTACCGAACTTACTACCAAACTTACTACCAAACTTACTACCGAACTTACTGCACGTAAAAAACAGTACAGCTATCACCGTGAGCAATTACTAACTTTTGAAGATAGTGAAGTGGAATGGAAAACTTTGGGAGAGGTTGCAGAATATTCTAAAACACGAATTAGTTTTGAAAATCTAAATGAGGATAATTATGTTGGTGTTGACAATTTGTTACAAAATAGATTAGGAAAAAAAGTATCTTCTAGAGTTCCAACTAAAGGGAATTCTACTCAGTATATTGTAAATGATATTTTAATAGGAAATATCAGACCATATTTAAAAAAAATATGGTTTTCTGATTGTATTGGAGGTACCAATGGAGATGTTTTAGTAATTCGTATAACTGATTCAAAAATAACTCCAAAATACTTATATCAAATTTTGGCAGATGATAGTTTTTTTGAATACAATATGCAACATGCTAAAGGAGCGAAAATGCCTCGTGGTAATAAAAGCAAGATAATGGAATATCTTATACCAATCCCTCCAATAGAAGAACAAGAACGCATCGTAACTATCCTAGATAAATTCGACACCCTTACAACATCCATAAGCGAAGGTTTACCAAAAGAAATAGATTTACGTAAAAAACAATACGAGTATTACCGTGAAATGTTGTTAACGTTTCCAAAACCAGAATAATAATGAGCACCTACAAAACCATAGCAGAATCCAATAATTTTATTGTCTTAGACAAGTACACTAAGTTTTCAGAACTAAATGAAGCACCTGCAAGTTATCAAACAGAGGCAGATTTAGAGAAAGAACTCGTAAAAGATTTAATAAATCAAGGCTATGAATATGTAAAACATTTAACCACACCAACCGCTATGTTGGCAAATGTGCGTGTACAACTGCAAAATCTAAATGCTATGCAGTTTACAGATAAAGAATGGGAGCGTTTTGTAGTAGAGTATTTAGATAAACCAAGTGATAATTTAGTAGATAAAACAAGAAAATTACACGATAATTATATTCATGATTTTGTATTTGATGATGGGCATATTCAAAACATCTATTTAGTAGATAAAAAGAATGTGGTTCGTAATAAATTACAGGTTATTTCTCAGTTCGAGCAAACAGGCACACAAGCCAATCGGTATGATGTTACTATATTAGTAAACGGTTTGCCTTTAGTGCAAATAGAGCTTAAAAAACGTGGTGTTGCTATTCGTGAAGCATTTAATCAAGTACACCGCTACACCAAAGAGAGTTTTAATACGTCAAACTCATTGTTTAAATTCTTGCAAATATTTGTAATTTCTAACGGTACAGACAGCCGTTATTTTGCCAACACCGTAGAACGTAATAAAAATAGTTTCGATTTTACAATGAATTGGGCAAAGGCAGATAATTCATTAATTAAAGATTTAAAAGACTTTACAACCACTTTTTTTGATAAACGCACACTTTTAAACGTATTACTTACCTATTCTGTGTTTGATGTTAGTGATGTATTGTTGGTAATGCGACCGTATCAAATTGCAGCAACAGAACGAATTTTATGGAAAATACAAAGTTCATTTAATGCAAAAAACTGGGCAACAACAGAAAGTGGTGGTTTTATTTGGCATACCACAGGTTCTGGAAAAACACTAACCAGTTTTAAGGCAGCACGTTTAGCAACCAAACTAGATTTTGTAGATAAAGTATTTTTTGTGGTCGATAGAAAAGATTTAGATTTTCAAACCATGAAAGAATACCAACGCTTTTCACCAGATAGTGTAAACGGTTCAGATAGTACAGCAGGTTTAAAAAGAAATATAGATAAAACCGATAATAAGATTATTGTTACCACCATTCAGAAATTGAATAATTTAATGAAAGGTGAAAATGATTTAGCGATTTATAAAAAACAAGTCGTCTTTATTTTTGATGAAGCACACCGCTCGCAATTTGGTGAAGCACAAAAAAACTTAAAAAAGAAGTTTAAAAAGTTCTATCAGTTTGGTTTTACAGGAACACCTATTTTTCCTGAAAATGCTTTAGGTTCAGAAACTACCCAAAGTGTATTTGGTACAGAACTACATTCTTACGTTATTACAGATGCTATTAGAGATGAAAAAGTACTAAAGTTTAAAGTAGATTATAATAATGTGCGCCCTAAGTTTAAAGGGGTTGAAACAGAGCAAGACTTAAAAAAATTATCAGGAGCAGAAAATAAAAGAGCCTTATTGCATCCTGTGCGTATTACAGAAATTTCGCAATACGTTTTAAAACATTTCAGACAAAAAACACATCGAACAAAAGGAACTAACAACGGTTTTAACGCCATGTTTGCCGTAAGTAGTGTAGATGCAGCAAAATGTTATTATGAAGAGTTAAACAAGCTTCAAAAAGATAGTGAGAAGCCTTTAAAGATAGCAACCATTTTTTCTTTTGCAGCTAATGAAGCACAAGGTGCCATTGGAGAAATACAAGATGAAACCTTTGAGCCTACAGCAATGGATACCAGTGCTAAAGAGTTTTTATCAAAAGCTATTGATGATTATAACGCAGCTTTTAAAATGAATTATGGTATTGATAGCAATGGCTTTCAAGACTATTACCGTGATCTTGCAAAAAAAGTTAAAAATAAAGAAGTCGATTTATTAATTGTAGTAGGGATGTTCTTAACAGGTTTTGATGCACCAACTTTAAACACCTTATTTGTAGATAAAAATTTACGTTATCACGGTTTAATGCAAGCATTTTCACGTACCAACCGTATTTACGATGCTACTAAAACGTTTGGAAATATTGTAACTTTTAGAGATTTGGAACAAGCCACAATTGATGCTATTACACTTTTTGGCGATAGCAACACAAGAGATGTGGTACTAGAAAAAAGCTATAAAGAATACTTAGAAGGCTTTACAGATATTGCAACAGGAAAAGCACGTCGTGGTTATGTTGAAGTGATAGAAGAATTAAATGAAAAATTCCCTAATCCTGATGAAATTGTAACAGAAAAGGATAAAAAAGAATTTTCTAAACTGTTTGGAGAATATTTGCGTGTAGAAAATATACTTCAAAATTACGATGAATTTACAAACCTGAAAGCTTTTCAATCTGTAGACATAAACGATCCTATAGCTGTCGAAACGTTTAAAGACACGCACTTTGTTTCAGATGAAGATATATCAGTAATGAAAGGCATAGAGTTGCCTGCTGAAAGAACCATTCAAGATTATCGTTCTACTTATAATGATATTCGAGATTGGTTGCGAAGAGAAAAACAAGGAAACGAAGCAGAAGAATCTGGTATCGATTGGGATGATGTAGTTTTTGAAATAGACTTGTTAAAATCACAAGAGATTAATTTAGATTATATTCTGGAATTAATTTTTGATCACAATAAGCAAACGAAGAATAAAGAAGAATTAGTAGAAGAAATAAGACGTGTAATTCGTGCAAGTATAGGCAACAGAGCAAAAGAAAGCTTAGTTGTAGATTTTATCAATGAAACAGATTTAGATGAAATACAAGAAAAAGCAACCATCATAGACGCTTTCTTTGGATACGCACAAGAAAAACAAAAAAGAGAAGCTAAAGTATTAATAGAAGGTGAAAACCTTAATAAGGAAGAAGCAGAACGCTATATTACATCTTCTTTAAAACGTGAGTATGCCAGTGAAAACGGTACGGAGTTAAATTCAATTTTACCTAAAATGAGTCCTTTAAATCCACAGTACTTAACTAAAAAGCAAAGTGTTTTTCAAAAGATTGCTGCGTTCGTAGAGAAGTTTAAAGGTGTTGGTGGTAGTGTTTAGTATTAATAATTAAAATCGTATAACTATGTTAGAAAACTTCAAGACATATTTAATAAATAAAGGGTATAGTGAGTTTACTCCATCAGGGAATCCTTCAACTGCTTATGATTATTCAAAAAGAGTAAATAAAATTTGTTTAAGAGAAGCGATATCTGTAGAGTATTTAGCTGAAAACATAGAATTTTATATTGAGAAATATGGACCAACTGGCAATGATAGTGATTTTGGTAAAAGAAGTAATAACGCTTTTATAAATGCTTTAAGAAGATTTGGTGAGTTTAGGGTAAGTCATAATTGATGTTTTATCCTATAGTTCGTAACCTTTAAATTTTTATAATAGTTATTTATACAATTTAAAAAGAAAACCCATTTAAGTTAACACGATAATTATGTGCAAAATATCTGAAAAAATAAAGTTTTGTACCTGTATAGATAAAAATACGGATATAGAAGAATTGGATAAGCATGATTTAAAAAATACGTTATGAAAAACGAAATACACACTACAAAAATTAATATCAAACACATAACATTTATTGTAAATCTTAAAAACACAGAAGGTGAACATTATTTAGTTTTTAAAGAAAAAGTAGATGAACTTTTAATTACCTACCCTTTTGGTATTTTAGAATTTGATTTATTTGAAAATCAATATGCAGTTTTATATATTTTACCTTCTCCAAATGAAAAATTGGTTTCTTCGGATATAGTAAATTGTATGAATAAAATAAAAATGGATTGTATTGTAATTGACGAATTATTTCCTGAAAATAATGAATATTATTTTAACGAAACGTTATTTCCTATAACAGCAGAATGGGTTAAGTGTAAACAATTTGATGAAAAACAATCTTTTATTGAAGTAAAATAGCCAAATAAAATTAGAATGGAACATAACAATCTAGGAATATATTATTTGGATGAATTATCTGAAATATATTTCGATGACACATTATCTATTATTTCAAAATATAGTCGATTAAGAAATCTATTAGATAAAATATGTAAAGAACTATCTAAAAACGAATTAGTTAACTTCTCTAATTTATTTTCAAGAGTAACATTCATTATAGACAAATACCAAACAAGCCGGAAAATTCATCGATTTAGAATTGCTTCAAATGAAGTAATTTTCAATAAAAAGGAGGTGATAGACAATGAATACAAAACACACATCATGTATTTTGTACTTTTTATAGAAAATATATTTAATTGTAATATTCCAAAAAAAATACTTCAAGGGTTTCCTAAAGAAGAGTTCATTAACTCATATAAAAAAAGAACAGATAAAAATATTACGGAGCTAAGAGTAGAAATTGTTGAAATACAAAATAATTTTTTAATCTGTGATTATGAAGAAAACAAAGACGAAGACTTTATAAAAGTTAGTATTAATAACGAAAAATTTAACAACGAATTTAACAACGTAGACTCTTTTTGGAAAAATGCTCAAATAAACTTAGTTAATATAGAAGTTGATGAAAAGGGAATATTTTATCCTACTTTTATAATACTCGAGCCAGATTACTTAGTAGATGTTTCAGCTATAGCAGAATGCTTTCAAGATTTTGGTTCTTCTGAACTTAATTATATTAAATCAAAATTTGAAGAAATTCCTAATTCAAAATACATTCGTTTAGGAAATTTTGCAAATTTAGTAATGGATAAATTATTTTCAAGAGAAAATAATGAAATAATAGAATTTATAAATGTTTTAAAAGAAGATTTTAAGCAATATCCAATAGAATACGCAGCATGTAATGATTTAAATTCTACTGATAATTTTCAACAATATATTGATAATGCTAGAGTTCAATTTAATAATATTAAAAATGTTGTAGAAAATAATTTTGTTTCTGAGGCGGTTAATATTAATGTTAAAACAGCAACTTTAGAACCAACTTTTTTAAATAAAAGATATGGTATTCAAGGACGTTTAGATATTTTTCAAAGTATTCCGAAAGAAAAAGGTGTGTCTAAAATTATCGAATTAAAATCTGGAGGAACTCCTTTTCCCGATAATGGTACTAGTATAAAACCAAATCATCAAGCTCAGTTATTTTTATATTACCAACTAGTTGGTTCAATAAATAATTTAAATTTTAGCGAAATATCTAAAAAAACAAAAGGATTTATTTTGTATTCTAAGGTAAACACTAACAACCTTAGAAATGATGAAATTTATTTAAAAAAGGTTCAAGAAATATTGAACTTAAGAAATGCAATTGTTATTAATGAATTTCGTTTAGGATCTGATAATTTAGTTATAATAAAAGAATTAATAAACAGTATTGTTCCAGACAACATAATTAAAAATAGTATAAACCCAAATTTTAGAAAATTATTAGAACCTCAAATACTTCAATTAAATGAAAAAATTATCGCTTCTAGTGAATTAGAGCAAAAATATTTTTATTCATTCATAAGCTTTATATCAAGGGAGCAATATTTATCAAAATTAGGAAATGGTCAATATGAAACAAGTAATGGATTAGCTAATTTGTGGTTAAATCAATTTAATGAAAAAATTGAAAAATTTGAAATAATCTACGACTTAGTCATCGAAGAAAACAAAGCTGATACAAAAGATTTAGAGATTATTTTCAGCAGAACCAATTCAGATAATAAGTTTGTGAATTTTAGGAAAGGTGACATTTGTGTGTTGTACCCTAGAAATAACACCAATAACATAGCAACAGACAATCAAATTTTTAAATGTAATATTAAAAGTATTACCACCAACAAAGTAGTTGTTGGCTTTAGATACAAACAAAATAATCTTATATTTTTTGAAAGATATCATCATTGGGCTATAGAGAGAGATTTTATGGATGCTTCATTTAATTCCATGTATAAAAATCTATATAGTTTTATTACTGCGAACAAAGTAAAAAGAAAATTATTATTGGCTATTGATTTCCCTAAAATCCTTGAAGAATATAGTTTTAATAAAAAACACCTCTCTGTAGAACAAAATAGAATAATTAGTAAAGCTTTATCTGCCAACGATTATTTCTTACTAAATGGTCCACCAGGAACAGGAAAAACATCAATTATAATAAAAGAATTAGTAAAGGAAATTTTATTAAACTCCGATTCTAAAATTTTATTATTAGCTTATACAAATAGAGCTGTAGATGAGTTGTGTGAAGCCGTTACTGATGCTGTAAATGAAATCATTAATAATTCTGATATTACAAATGAAAACAAAGGTTATTATAATTTCATTAGAATAGGTAGTGAATTATCGTGTAATGATAAATACAAAAACAACCTATTATCTGTTGCTTGTAAAAATATTGGTAATCGTTCTGATTTAAAACAATTCCTGTCAAGTAAACGAATATACATTTCAACAGTTGCTTCTATCTCAAGTAAAACTCATTTATTTAAATTAGTAAACTTTGACAAAATAATAATTGATGAGGCTTCTCAAATTTTAGAACCTCAAATTATAGGCATTCTTCCTAAGGGAAAAAGCTTTATTATGATAGGCGACCATAAACAGCTACCCGCAATTGTACTACAAGACTCAGTGAGTACTTTAACCAATGAAAAACAATTAGAGCAAATTGGTTTAGTTAATCGTAAAAACTCTTTATTTGAGCGCTTATTTAAGTATTGCGAAAAAAATAATATTAAACATGCTTTTGACACATTAACTTATCAAGGAAGAATGCATAAAGAAATTGCGTTATTTCCTAACCATAGTTTTTATAATTCTATTTTAAAAGAAGCTTATAACATTCCTAACTTAGATGAGGATATCAAAAAAACACTAGAAAGACAGGTTGCTAAATTGAAATTAAAGTCTACTACAAAAAATACATTAGAAGATCTTTTAACAAAAAAAAGAATATTGTTCTTTCCTAGCAAAACAGATGAAAAAAATCATTTTTCTAAATCTAATGAACATGAAGCTAACCTAGTAACAAAAATTATCGAAGAAGTTATTAAAATTTATAATTACAATAATAAAGTATTTTCAAATAAGAAATCTATCGGTGTAATAGCAACTTATCGAAATCAAATTGCAATTATAAAACAAAAACTTGAAGAAGCAAATATTCCGGACTATGAGGATATTACTGTAGACACTGTTGAAAGGTTTCAAGGAAGTCAAAGAGATATCATTATTGTTTCATTTGCAATAAATAATCATTATCAATTAAACGGATTAGTAAATCTAAACGATGAAGGTACTGTCGATAGAAAACTTAACGTTGCTTTAACCAGGGCTAAGGAGCAACTAATAATTATTGGGAATGACGACATCTTATCATCTAGTTTAATTTACTATAAACTTATCGAATTTGTAAAATCTCAGGGAGGTTATGTTTGGGATAAGATCGAAGATGTAATTTTGGGAAATTTACATTTTAATTATTTCAATAAAATTAATACAGTTGAAGGTAGGACGTATCAGCCAGACGATGAATTTAAAAATACTTTTGATGATTTAATAATAAATCCTTTAAAAACAGACGAAAGAACAATTGAATATCCCAACTTAATTTTAGGGCAAACTAATAATTTTATTAGAAATAATATCATTGAATATGGTAGAGCAGATTTTGATATTGTTTTTGCCTACCAAACCAATTTGTTTACTCAAGAGTTTAGTGTAAAAGATAAAGTGATGTTATATTGTTATTATAATATGAGAAAACATTATTTTTCTAATAAAGCAGTATTTGAAACATTTAATGATTTCTTTAAGATAGAATTAAAACAAGTATCAAACAGAATTACTTTTTTAGATTTTGGATGTGGTCCGTTAACAGCTGGAATAGCATTTAATCAATTTGCTAAAAAAATTGATAAAAATTTCAAAATGAACTATGTTGGCATTGACATTTCTAATGGTATGATAGATATGGCAACTGAGTTTAGTCAATCTTTAATTTTCAATTCTAACTCAACTTTTAATTTTTATCACAATATTAAAGAAATAGAACAAGGTGTTTTTGATGAGTTATTTGAATTGTCAAATGTTGTCGTCTTAAACTTTTCATATTTATTTGCAAACCTTAATTTAGAACAAACAATAACTTTAGCAAATGACATTAGTGAGTTGATTGAAAAACACCCGCTTAATAAATACATATTAATATACCAAAACCCTGTAAATAAGTTTCATAATTTTTCAAAATTTAAAAATATTATAACTAATTTAAATAACGTCATAGTTAGAAAATCAGAAACAGTCAGTTATAGAAATACTGAAAATAGTTGGTACGACACATCCGAAACATTTACTTATGAAATAATCACAAACTAATGCAAATAGATTTATTTAATAATAACAAAAAAAACAATAAAGAGGTATCACTTGAAGCTGCATCTTCGATTAATGGGTTGAAATTATATTTTGATATTATTTCAAAAGAAGAAGAGAAGTTATTATTGAAAAATATTGATGATAATTTGTGGCTAAATGATTTATCAAGAAGAGTGCAGCATTATGGTTATAAATATGACTATAGAGCAAGAAAAATTGATGAATCAACTTATTTAGGAGAACTACCTGCTTGGTTAAATCTTTTGGCATTAGAATTATATAATAAAAAGGCAATTAATTTTATACCAGACCAAGCAATAATAAATGAATATGAACCTGGTCAAGGAATTTCCCCTCATATTGATTGTGAACCTTGTTTCGGAGATACAATTGTATCATTGTCACTAGGTTCTAGTTGTGTGATGAACTTTTCACAAAATATAAAGAGTAAAGACAAGGTATCTGTTTTATTGGAGCCTCGTGTATTGACAATAATGACAAAGGAGAGTAGATATGATTGGTTTCACGGCATTCCTTCGAGAAAATCAGATAAGTATAATGATCATGTAATTAAAAGAGGTCGTAGAGTGTCTATTACTTTCAGAAAGGTTGTTAAATAAGATACTTAATAATTTAAATTGCAAAGTATTTCAAAATATAGAAAGCAGGAAGCCTAAATAACAAATATTTATGCATAATTCCTAAATCCCACAACTTTTTGATTTGCCCCCTTAAAAACCACACAAACAACACCCAATACAACACCTAAAAAAACAAAGCCCCGTAAACATTACGTTTACGGGGCTTTTGGCGGAGAAAGAGGGATTCGAACCCCCGGACCTGTTACAGTCAACAGTTTTCAAGACTGCCGCATTCGACCGCTCTGCCATTTCTCCAGTGCGTCTCATCAAGTATTACCTGATTGCGGCTGCAAATATAGAAAGGTTTTTTAGTTTACAAAAACAAAAAACGATTTATTTTTATTTTTTTTTTGAATATCATACATAAAACATCATATCATCCTATAAATCAAGTCTTTTAAATTATTATTTTTTTTTTAGAAATCGTCACAAAAAAGTCTAAATAAAGAATTCTTGTATAGTAGTTCATTATATTTGCCCTTATTATTCTAATTATATAATTATGTCATTTAATTCCTTTGGAAATTTATTAAAAGTAACAACGTATGGAGAATCTCACGGAACTGCTATTGGTGGCGTCATAGATGGATTCCCTGCAGGATTAGAGGTAGATTTTGAAGCTATTCAAAATGAGTTAGATAGACGTAAACCTGGGCAATCTAAAATTGTTACCCAGCGTAAAGAACCAGATACTGTGGAATTTCATTCAGGTATTTTTGAAGGTAAAACTACAGGTACTTCTATTGGTTTTATTATTAGAAACACCAATCAAAAATCTAAAGATTACAACCACAATACCAATATATATAGACCTTCTCATGCAGATTTTACGTATGATAAGAAATTTGGAAACAGAGATTATAGAGGTGGCGGAAGAAGTTCTGCCCGCGAAACTGCAAATTGGGTAGTTGCTGGTGCTTTAGCAAAACAGTTAATTGCTAGCATGAATATAAATGCCTTTACATCTTCTGTTGGCGATATTTTTATAGACAAACCGTATCAAGATTTAGATTTTTCTAAAACAGAAAGTAATATTGTTCGTTGTCCGGATGAAGTTTCTGCTGAGAAAATGATCAACAGAATACAAGAAATTAGAAAAGCTGGTGATACAATTGGTGGTACCGTAACTTGTGTTGCTCAAAATGTACCTGTAGGTTTAGGTGAACCAATATTTCAGAAATTACACGCACAATTAGGTAGCGCAATGTTATCTATAAATGCCGTAAAAGGTTTTGAATTTGGTAGTGGATTTTGTGGCGCAAAAATGAAAGGTTCAGATCATAACGATGTTTTTAATGCAGACGGTTCTACACAATCTAATTTATCTGGTGGTATACAAGGTGGAATAAGCAATGGTATGGATATCTATTTTAGAGTTGCTTTTAAACCTGTTGCAACTATTATGAGCTCTCAACAAACTATTAACTCAGAATATGAAGTTACAGAGATTACAGGTAAAGGACGTCATGATCCTTGTGTTGTACCTAGAGCTGTACCAATTGTAGAAGCAATGACTGCTTTAGTATTAGCTGATTTTTGGTTGTTAAATAAAACGAGACAGATATAATTTACGTACTATTTAAAGGATTGAAATAGAATACTTGTAAATTTATTTACCTTTAACGGAAAAACTTTTTTTTCTGTGGATATTAAACGATTATATTTTATTGATATTATTAGGGCTTTTGCTATCTTAATGATGCTACAAGGGCACTTTATAGATACGTTACTAGCTAACTCGTATAGAGATTTAAATGATCCTACTTTTAGGCTATGGTCTTATTTTAGAGGCATTACTGCCCCAACTTTTTTTACTATTTCGGGATTAATTTTCACCTATCTTTTGTTAAATTCAAAAGAAAAAGGATTAGAAAAAGAAAGAATGATAAAAGGAATTACCAGAGGGGGCTTTTTAATAGCTATTGGTTACTTACTAAGAGTTCCGCTTTTTAGTTGGTTAACAGGTACATTTAATACTTCTTTTTTAGCTATTGATGTGCTACAAATAATAGGCCTAAGCTTAATATTAATTATTAGTTTTTATTTTATCAGTAACAAAAAAACAATACTTTTTTCTATAATTACATTCATCTTTGGTATTACTATATTTATAACAGAACCTCTGTATAGAAGTTTAAACATAACGGCTATTCCACTTTTTATAAATAATTATATTTCTAAAAGTAATGGATCTATATTTACAATTATTCCCTGGTCTGGTTTTGTCTGTTTTGGTGCATTTTTAGCAACAATTTTTCATAAAAATGTATTCAAAAAAAGTTTTAAAAAAATAATCATTACTTTTTTTATATGTTTTGGTTTTATTCTAATATTTTGTTCTTCAAAAATACTTGTATATTTTTCAAAGTTAACAGACTCTCAACTATTAATGGATGCTGCTAGTTATAATTATCTGTTTACTAGATTTGGAAATGTATTATTAATTTTTGCTTTCTTCTTTAGTTTAGAGAAATATTTAAAGTCTTCCCTAATTTTAAAAATAGGTCAAAAAACATTATCCATTTATGTAATTCATTTCATTATTATTTATGGAAGCTTTACGGGATTAGGATTAAAAAAAATTATCGGTAAAAGTCTAAATCCAACAGAAGCAATTATTGGAGCTATACTATTCTTAATTGTAGTTTGCTTATTGTCTTTTTATTACGCGAAAACAAATACTTTTTTATATTTAAAATTGAGAAAAGTTTTTAATAAAATTAAAAAATAACCTAAAATGAAAATGCTACTTTCTTTAATTCTGTTATTAGTATTTTTCGATGGTTTTTCTCAAGAAAGATATTTAGAAAAGTTTTCAAAATATAAAGAGAAAACATACACTTATCATCAATTAAAAGATGAGGAAAGTTTAAAGTTAAATTTTTATAAACCTAAAAAAGCAAAAGGGAAAACTCCATTATTAGTTTATGTTCATGGAGGTGGATTTTCAGGAGGAAGTAGAAATGATAAAAAGTCTAGAGATTTTGCGGAAGAAATGGTTCAATATGGTTATTCTGTAGCATCCATATCTTATAGGTTAACCATGAAAGGTAAAGGTTTTGGATGCGCTACAAACTCATCATTAAAAATAGCTGCTTTTAATGAGGTCTCTAAGGATATAAGTTATGCTGTAAAGTATTTAATAGCACATAAAAACAAGTTTAAAATAGATATAGATAATATTATTTTGGTGGGTTCTAGTGCTGGTGCAGAAGCTATTTTAAATTTAGCCTATGTTTATGATAACAAAATTTTAAACAAGAATTTTAAATTTGCTGGTATCATTGCAATGGCTGGAGCAATAACTTCTATTGATAATATAACTTCAGATAATGCAATTCCTACTCAATTATTTCATGGAGTAAAAGATAATTTAGTTCCTTATTATATCGCTTCTCACCATTATTGTAAGTTAGCATCTCCTGGTTATTTAAACTTGTTTGGTTCTAGAGCAATTGCAAATAAATTAAAGGCTATTAATAAGCCATATTACTTATATAGTATAAAGGAAGGAAGCCATAACTGGAATTCTAAGCCCATATATGAGTGTACAAAAGAAATTATAGATTTTCTATATTATGATGTTTTAAAAAGAAATAACCGGCAAATTGAAACTACTTTTTAATTTGATATAAAAAAAGCGAAACTATTAAGTTTCGCTTTTAATTTATAATTTTTATTTTTTTACTTTAATAATTTATCCAAATCATAAAAATAAAAATCTTTAGCGTCATTCATTGCTACAAATAGTCCACTTTTAAAAGTGTCGTTTAAAGGTACGGTAACCACATCACATCCATCTGTTTCAGTAGTTGATAGATTAACTGCTTTTACAAACTCATTTGTTTGCCTATCAAACAAATTAAATTGTCCCTTTTGTTGATCCGAAACAATAATATACCCTTTCTCATTCTCAAATTTAGCAATTGCAATACCTTCTATATCTCTTTCAAAAAGTTCACTTCCAAAACAAGCAATTTCTTTATTTCCTTTAGAAGGTTCTGCATAATATTTACGAATACAATGTCCTTCATCAGAATAATAAACATAACCCATTTCTGCATCAACAGCAATGGCTTCAATTTCTTTTTCACCACTAAAATCCCCGAACTTTCTAACCAAAGTAGCGGTTACTTTACTATTTTCTGAAACCAATTTATATTGATATAAATAGCCTTCTTTAGGTCCTGTTTTTCTACCAACTATTGCATAAAAACTACCATCAATCGGACTCTTATATATTGCAATTCCCATTGGTAATTTGTTTTCTGAAATAGTTTCATCTTTAAAAACTGGAAATCCTCCTTCATCTAAAGGCTTCATATCTGGTACAGAAAACATTCTAATTTGCTGTTCTTCTCTTTCTGTAAAGATCAAAATATCTACTTTTACAGAATCATTTACCTGAAAACCATATTCTAAATCTACATTGTTAGGTCTTTTTATATTTCTGATGGTTTTATCTTCTATAATTTTACCTTGTAAATCATACGCATAAATTGCTCCATTGGTTTCTTTATCTGTTCCAAAAACAATACTTTTTGTTGCATCTGTTGGATGAATCCAAATGGCAGGATCATCTGTATCATTTATAGATTTTTCTGTAATTACATCTGGTGCTATTGCAGGTAATTTACTACCAGTAGTACACGATAACAATGTTAATGTACCTAAAAATAGGATGCTATTTTTTATTGATAATTTCATTATTTACTATTTTTTAAATAAATCATATTTTAAACCAAATGTAATTCTTCTACCATAGTATTCCATTTGCATTGTTCTACCACTTTCTCCTTGGTAATAACGTAATGGTTGGTTGGTAAGGTTATTTACACTCGCATAAATACTTAAATTCTTATTAATGGTATAACCTGTACTAAAATCTAAGAAAAATTGTTTGTCGTAATAACGATCCTCAAATGCATTCCCTCCTATTTCATCTACATAAGCATCAGAAAAATTACCAGAAAGTCTTGCATTAAATTTTTGATCTGCATATCCTAAAGAAGCATTCACCATATTTGGTGTTGTATTTGGTAAATCTATATCTTCTCTTTCTTCACCGTCTTCATTACGAATTCCGTTTGCATCCGAAGTTAAAAAAGTATAATTTGCATACACACTAAAGTTTTTAAGAAAGCCTGGTAAGAAATCTAATTTTCTTTGAATTGCTAATTCTGCTCCAAAAATAGTTGCTTTATCTCCATTTAAAGGTTGATAAACTTCAAAACCAGTAGTTCCTGGTCCAAAAGCATCTGTAGTAGTTTCCGATTGAAAAGTATAGGTAAAGTCTTTAATGTTTTTGTAGAATAAACCTCCTGATAAAATACCTACGTTCTCAAAATAAGTTTCTGCCATCACATCAAAATTCATAGAAGTTGTTGGCTTTAAATCTGGATTTCCTAAGAAGACTTCTTCGTCACCGGTTACAACATCCAAAGTTGGTGTAATATCTACGTAATTTGGTCTTGCCAACGTATTGGTCCAAGCAAACCTTACTACCGTTTTATCAGAAACATCATATTTAAAATGTACACCTGGCATTAAATTAGAATAAGAACTTTCTTCGGTTAAAGTACCGTCTAAAGTATCTTCATCTAAAATATTATTTCCTGTTGCCGTTAATTTTGTGTACTCTAATCTTAAACCAACCAATACACTTAGCTTGTCAGACAATCTTTGATTGGTCATAAGGTAACCAGCAAATACATTTTCCTTTACATTATAATTTGCTCTTAAAAACTCATCACTTATAGTTTCTCCGTTGGTTAAATCTAAGCTACCTAACCACTCCTCATCTGCAAATAAACCTGCTTGGTATTGACTACCTGCCAAATAATCTGAATTCGAATAATCTTTGGTTGGTATAGATGATAACGTAGGATAATCATCTTCTAAATCATATTCAAAAAAATCATTATCTCTTAATTTTGTTTTAAAGCGACCTCTAAATCCAAATTTTATAAATCCTTCTCCATGACCAAAGAAATCAGATGGTAATTCGAAATTAACAAAAGTATTAAAGTCTTTTTCCTCTGTATATTGATTTTCTTCTGTGATTTCACCGAACTCAAAACTAGAAAGATCATTAAAATCTGATGAGTTTACAGCAGTAAACAAAGGGAATCTAGTATCAGAAATATCATTATTAATACTATATTCAGTTTCAAACTCCGCGTATCGCTCATTTAATCTTTCTTCAGATGCTTTAGCAAAAGAAGTCATCCAGTCAATTTTTAATTTACCTGCAGCATGATTACCACCAAGTGTGTAATTTTGCATTTTTTGATCTTCTAAACGTCTATTTTTATTTCGATCGTTATCAATACCACCTTTAGATTGTCTTTTAACTTCTACAGGAAACATTGTTGGGGTATTATCTGTAATGGTAAAATCTCCAAGTTCTATATCTTCTGCGTCTAAAATACCATGTTCTAATCTAAAACGATTTTCTCTATCGTCTCTCCAGTTATACATCGATTTAAAATAGATGTTATTGTCATCATTAATTTGATAATCAAAATTTGCAGAAAAACTTCTACGAACTCTTTGTACTAAATAGGTACGTTCTTCAAAAACATTTGCATACGGATTTACTTCCATTTCAACTTCTTCTCCTGCATCATTTGTATAGGCAAATTCATCAGTCCATTCTGCTTCCACATCATGAGAACCAAAATCATTATCATTAATAGTTGCAGAAATCATCCAACCAAATTTTTTGTTTTTAGAACGATCTCCTACTAAAAAAGAACCATTTAAAATTCTTTTGTTTGTAATTGTATTTACACCAGAACCTGCTGTAGCAGATAACCTAAAACCTTGCGGAGAAGTTCTTGTAATTAAATTAACAGAACCACCTAAAGCATCTGCATCCATATCTGGCGTTACCGCTTTGTTAACCTGTATAGACTGTATCATGTCAGACGGAATTAAATCCATCTGTACATTTCTGTTATCTCCTTCTGCAGACGGAATTCTACTTCCGTTTAGAGTTACAGAGTTTAATTGTGGAGAAAGACCTCTAATAATAATATTTCTAGCTTCTCCTTGATCTACTTGCATCGTAATACCTGGAATTCTTTTAACTGCATCCCCAATATTTGCATCCGGAAATTTACCAATCTGATCTGTAGCAACTACATTGGTAATATTTAAATTATTTTTCTGAGTGTTTAATGCTTTAGATTGGCTACCTAAGCTATAAGATGTAATTAAAACATCATCTAATAGAATACTTTCTGAAACAAGTGCTATTTTTACCGAAGTAGTTTCATTTTCTTTTACAACAACTTCTTTTAAAATATCTTTAAATCCTAAATAAGTTATTCTTATAGTGTGCGTACCAGCCGGTACACCAACTATGGTGAACTTTCCATCAAAATTAGAAATATCACCTTTTTTTAACGATTCTATTAAAACATTTGCACCAGGTACATAAAGTCCATCTTTATCAGTAATAAGACCTTGTATTTTACTGGTTTGTGCAAATGAATTAAACGCACTTAACGACAGAAACATCGTTAATAAAAATAAATTAAAATTATAAAATTGTTTCATTATTTAGTTTTTTTATAACGCAAAAGTAAATTTTGATTTACTTAACATTATTAACTAATTAAAAACAAAAAGCTAATTTTATACTTAGTTTTAACCTGAATTAACGTTAACTTTAAAATGAATTAATCTAAATTTTAAACAATAAAACAAAAAAGATCAATTCACTTACTATAGAAATATAAGCAAAAAAAAAGACCACTTTAAAAGCAGTCTTTTTCCTATTTATTAAGCCTGTCCTGTAGGACCAAAATTCATTGGAATTGGAGGTTGCTCGTAATCTTTAATTTCACCATGTTGTTCTTCAAATTTTCTAACATTGTCTGCTAAAGCTTGTGTTAACCTCTTAGCATGTTGCGGAGTTAAAATAATTCTAGATTTTACTTTTGCCTTTGGTACACCTGGCATAATATTAATAAAATCTACAATAAATTCTGACATAGAATGATTAATAATTGCTAAGTTAGAATACGTTCCTTCTGCAATTTCTTGATCTAACTCAATATTTATTTGTCCGTCTTTGTTTTGATTTTCTTCCATAATTAAAATTGTGTATTTGTTAATTCTAGTACATGTAAAATCGTAAAAAAAAATGAATTACACCCGTAAAATTTCACCTTTATATTTATCAAAAGGTATAAAAAGAAAAAAGTTGAATTGAATAGTGCACCTGAGATACCCTAAACAATTCAACTTTTTAATAATTAAACTTTTAAACGTTTACACGTTTCGTTTATTTAGAAACTTTTTTCTATTTCGTCTTTAGGACCAACTAGAATGTTTTCATAAGCTCTCATACCTGTACCTGCTGGAATTCTCTTACCAACAATTACATTTTCTTTTAAGCCTTCTAATGTATCTATTTTACCACTAACAGCAGCCTCGTTTAATACTTTTGTAGTTTCCTGGAAAGAAGCTGCAGAAATAAACGATTTTGTTTGAAGTGATGCTCTTGTAATACCTTGTAAAACTTGCTCTGCCGTAGCCGGTTTAGCCTCTCTTGCTGTTACTAAGTTCTGATCATTTCTTCTTAATAAGGAATTTTCATCTCTTAATTGACGAGCAGTAATAATTTGACCTGCACTTAAGTTTTCTGAATCTCCAGCGTCTTCAACAACCTTCATTCCAAAAATATCATCGTTGTCTTTGATAAAGTCAATTTTATGAACTAATTGATTCTCTAATAATAAAGTATCACCAGAATCTATAATTTTAACTTTACGCATCATTTGACGAACAACAACCTCAAAATGCTTGTCATTAATTTTTACACCTTGTAAACGATATACTTCTTGAATTTCGTTTACCAAGTACATTTGTACTGCAGATGGACCTTGAATTCTTAAAATATCTGAAGGAGTTGTAGCTCCGTCTGATAATGGCATACCAGCTTTAATAAAGTCATTTTCTTGAACTAAGATCTGATTAGAAAGTTTAACTAAATACTTACTAATATCTCCAGTTTTAGATTCAACGATAATTTCTCTATTTCCACGTTTAATTTTACCGAAAGAAACAACACCATCAATCTCAGAAACAACAGATGGATTAGAAGGATTACGTGCTTCGAATAATTCTGTTACACGTGGTAAACCTCCTGTAATATCCCCAGCTTTACCAGATTTTCTTGGTATTTTAACTAAAGTATGACCACTTTCTACTTTATCTCCATCAGTAACCATTAAGTGTGCACCTAAAGGTAAACTATAAGAACGTAAAGCATTACCGTCATTATCTTCAATAATTAAAGATGGAATGATTTTTTTGTTTTTCGAATCGATCATTACAATCTCTTGGAAACCTGTTTGTTCATCTACTTCTACAGAGTAATTGATACCTTGTATTAAATTATCAAACTTAACTTTTCCTCCAAATTCAGAAACAATAACCCCGTTAAATGGATCCCATTGTACAATAGCATCTCCTTTTTTAATGGATTTTATTTCTTTATCAAAAATAATAGATCCATAAGGAAGGATATTTGTACTTTGAGTAATTCCTGTTTTCTTATCTATAATTTTAATCTCAGCGGTTCTAGATATTACGATGTCAATATCTTTACCTTCATTGTCTTTACCAACAACTGTACGTAAATCATCGATAACAACTTTACCGTCAAACTTAGCAATTAATTTATTCTCTTCAGAAATATTACCTGCAACCCCACCAACGTGGAATGTACGTAATGTTAACTGTGTACCTGGCTCTCCAATAGATTGTGCAGCAATTACACCAACTGCCTCACCAATTTGTACTTTGTTAAGGGTAGATAAACTCTGTCCGTAACATTTTGCACAAATACCTTTTGTAGATTCACAAGTTAAAGCAGATCTTACTTCTACAGCATCAATTCCAGACTTTTCAACAGCAACAGCTAATTGATAAGAAATTGGTTGATTCGCTTTTAAAAGAACTTCGTCTGTTAACGGGTGATATACGTCGTTTAATGAAACTCTACCTTCAATTCTCTCTGATAAAGATTCTACAATCTCATCATTTTTCTTTAAAGGAGCTACTTCTAAACCTCTTAATGTACCACAATCTTCTTCGTTAATAATAACATCTTGAGAAACATCTACTAATCTACGAGTTAAGTAACCAGCATCTGCCGTTTTTAACGCCGTATCCGCAAGTCCCTTACGAGCACCGTGAGTAGAGATAAAGTATTCTAGAATTGATAAACCTTCCTTAAAGTTAGAAAGAATCGGATTCTCAATAATTTCTCCACCACCTGCAGTAGATTTCTTAGGTTTTGCCATTAATCCACGCATACCTGTTAACTGGCGAATCTGCTCCTTAGAACCCCTTGCACCAGAATCAAGCATCATGTATACCGAGTTGAAACCTTGTTGATCTTCACGTAAACGTTTCATAGATAATTCAGTTAAATCGTTATTGGTTCTACCCCAAATATCAATTACCTGATTATAACGCTCTTTTTGCGTTAACATACCCATGTTATAATTCCCTACAATGATATCCACCTCTTTGTTGGCTTCATCAATCATAGATTGTTTTTCTTTAGGAATAATAATATCCCCTAATGAGAATGATAAACCACCTTGGAAGGCAAATTTATATCCCATATTTTTTATATTGTCTAAGAATTCTCCTGTTGTAGGGATATCAGTAGCTTTTAAAATACCACCAATAATTCCACGTAAGTTTTTCTTAGTTAATACCTCATTAATGTAACCAGCTTTCGCAGGAACAACCTCGTTAAATAATACTCTACCAACAGTAGTTTTAATTATTTTTCTAACTTGTTCTCCGTTCTCATCAACATCGTAAGTTCTTACTTTAATTCCAGCATTTAAGTCTACCATTTCTTCGTTAAAAGCAATCGTTACTTCTTCTGGTGAATAAAAAGTTAATCCTTCTCCTTTAATTTTCACTTCTGGAGTAGAGATTCTCTCTTTAGTCATATAGTATAAACCAAGTACCATATCCTGAGAAGGAACTGTTACTGGTGCACCATTTGCAGGATTTAAGATATTATGAGAAGCCAACATTAATAATTGTGCTTCTAAAATAGCTTCTGGTCCTAATGGTAAGTGAACCGCCATTTGATCCCCATCAAAATCCGCATTAAATGCAGAACATGCTAATGGGTGTAACTGGATTGCTTTTCCTTCAATTAATTTTGGTTGAAAAGCTTGTATACCTAGTCTGTGTAAAGTAGGAGCCCTGTTTAATAAAACTGGATGTCCTTTAATTACATTTTCTAAAATATCCCAAACAACTGGTTCTTTTCTATCTATTATTTTCTTTGCAGATTTTACTGTTTTTACAATTCCTCTTTCAATTAGTTTTCTAATTACAAAAGGTTTGTAAAGTTCAGCTGCCATGTCTTTTGGCAATCCACACTCAGATAATTTCATTTCTGGTCCAACAACAATTACAGAACGTGCAGAATAATCAACACGCTTTCCTAATAAATTCTGACGGAAACGTCCTTGTTTACCTTTTAATGAATCTGATAAAGATTTTAAAGGTCTGTTAGATTCAGTTTTTACTGCAGATGATTTACGTGTGTTGTCAAATAAAGAATCTACAGACTCTTGTAACATACGCTTCTCATTACGTAAAATAACTTCTGGAGCTTTTATTTCAACCAATCTTTTTAAACGATTGTTTCTAATAATAACTCTTCTATAAAGATCATTTAAATCTGAAGTTGCAAAACGTCCACCATCTAAAGGAACTAAAGGTCTTAATTCTGGTGGAATAACTGGTACAGCTTTCATAATCATCCATTCTGGATGATTCTCTCTATTTTTCTGAGAATCTCTAAATGCTTCAACAACATTTAAACGTTTTAATGCTTCAGTTTTACGTTGTTTAGACGTTTCTGTATTTGCTTTGTGTCTTAATTCAAAAGACAACCCATCTAAATCGATGCGTGCTAATAAATCAATTAAACATTCAGCACCCATTTTAGCGATAAACTTGTTTGGGTCAGAATCATCTAAGTATTGGTTGTCTTGTGGTAACTCATCAGCAATATCTAAATATTCTTCTTCAGTTAAGAAATCCATTTTTTGTAATGGCTCTCCTTCCACATTCTTTGCAATACCTGGTTGAATTACTACATAACGTTCGTAGTAAATAATCATATCTAACTTCTTAGATGGCAAACCTAAAAGGTAACCCATTTTGTTAGGTAATGATCTAAAATACCAAATATGAGCAACAGGCACAACTAAGTTGATATGCCCTACTCTTTCTCTACGTACTTTCTTTTCAGTTACTTCTACACCACATCTATCACAAACGATACCCTTGTAGCGAATTCTTTTGTACTTTCCACAAGCACATTCATAATCCTTTACAGGACCAAAAATACGCTCACAAAATAAACCATCTCTTTCTGGCTTGTGCGTACGGTAATTTATAGTTTCTGGTTTTAAAACTTCACCTTTAGAAATTTCTAAAATAGCTTCTGGTGATGATAAACCAATTGAGATTTTGTTAAACTTTTTTACAGTGTATTTCTCTTGTTTTCTTGCCATGTCTTTTGATAAGTATTCAGTTGGCAGTATTCAATTACCAGTTACAAAATTGTAACTGGTAATTGGTTACTGAAAAAATTTATTCTTCTAATCTAACGTCTAAACCTAAACCTTTAAGTTCATGCATTAATACGTTAAACGACTCTGGTAAACCTGGTTCTGGCATAGCTTCACCTTTCACGATACTTTCGTATGTTTTAGCTCTTCCCATAACATCATCCGATTTCACAGTTAAGATTTCTCTTAAGATACTTGATGCACCATAAGCCTCAAGTGCCCAAACTTCCATCTCTCCAAAACGCTGCCCCCCAAATTGTGCTTTACCACCTAAAGGTTGTTGTGTAATTAATGAATATGGTCCAATAGAACGCGCATGCATTTTATCTTCAATCATGTGACCTAACTTAATCATATAAATGATACCAACTGTTGCTGGTTGATCGAAACGTTTTCCTGTTCCACCATCATATAAATAAGTATGTCCAAATCTTGGTACACCTGCTGTATCGGTAATCTCATTAATCTGGTCTAAAGATGCTCCATCAAAAATTGGTGTTGCATATTTAGTGTTTAATTTTTGACCTGCCCAACCAAGAACAGTTTCATAAATCTGACCAATGTTCATACGAGAAGGTACCCCTAATGGATTTAATACGATATCAACGGGAGTTCCGTCCTCTAAGAAAGGCATATCTTCTGCACGTACAATACGAGCAACAATACCTTTATTTCCGTGACGTCCCGCCATTTTATCACCTACTTTTAACTTACGTTTCTTAGCGATATAAACTTTAGCAAGCTTTAAAATTCCTGCTGGCAATTCATCTCCAACAGAGATAGTAAATTTTTGACGACGTAAAGAACCTTGTAAATCATTTACTTTAATTTTGTAATTATGAACTAATTCACCTACAAAACTATTTAAGTCTTTATCCGTTGTCCAAGAACCTGTTAAGTGAATATAATCATCAACAGAATTTAACATTTTAAGTGTGTATTTTTTACCTTTTGGTAAAACTTCTTCACCTAAATCATTGTAAACTCCTTGAGAAGTTTTTCCACTGATAAGTAAAAACAACTTGTCTATTAAAACATCTTTTAAACCTTCGAATTTAGATACAAAAGAAGCTTCTAACTTAGCTACTGCTTCTTTATCTCTTAATCTCTTGTTTTTATCTTTAACAGCTCTTCTAAATAATTTTTTATCAATTACTACACCTCTTAATGATGGAGAAGCTTTTAACGATGCATCTTTTACATCACCTGCTTTATCACCAAAAATAGCACGTAATAATTTTTCTTCTGGAGTAGGATCAGATTCTCCTTTTGGTGTAATTTTACCAATTAAGATATCACCAGGATTCACTTCTGCTCCTATTCTAATCATTCCATTTTCATCTAAATCTTTGGTAGCTTCTTCAGAAACGTTAGGGATATCATTAGTTAACTCTTCAGTTCCTAATTTTGTATCTCTTACGTCTAAAGAATACTCATCAATATGAATAGATGTAAATATATCTTCACGAACAACTTTTTCAGAAATTACAATCGCATCCTCAAAGTTATACCCTTTCCAAGGCATAAAGGCTACTTTCATGTTTCTACCTAAAGCTAATTCTCCTTTTTGTGTTGCATAACCTTCACAAAGAACTTGTCCTTCTTCAACTCTATCTCCTTTTTCAACAATCGGTTTTAGGTTGATGTTTGTTCCTTGATTCGTTTTTCTAAATTTAATTAAGTTATAAGAAACTTCATCAGATTCAAAACTAACAAGTTTTTCCTCTTCTGTTCTATCATACTTAATTGTAATTTTATTAGCATCTACATAAGTAACTTCTCCAGCTCCTTCAGCATTAATTAAGATACGAGAATCTTTTGCAACTCTACGCTCTAAACCTGTACCTACAATTGGAGATTCTGGTCTTAATAATGGTACTGCCTGACGCATCATGTTAGATCCCATCAACGCTCTATTCGCATCATCATGTTCCAAGAAAGGAATTAAAGATGCAGAAATTGAAGCAATCTGATTAGGAGCAACATCCATAAAGTTAATGTCTTCAGGACCAACAACCGGGAAATCACCACCTTCACGTGAAATCATTCTTTCAGCTACAAAGCGACCATCAGAATCTAATTCTAAGTTAGATTGAGCAAATTTCATTCCCTCTTCTTCCTCAGCACTTAAATATGTTGGCTCTTCAGTTCCAACAACACCTTCTACAACTTTTCTGTATGGCGTCTCAATAAATCCTAAATTATTCACTTTTGCAAAAACAGAAAGTGAAGAAATTAAACCAATATTTGGTCCCTCAGGAGTTTCAATTGGACATAAACGACCATAGTGAGTATAATGAACATCACGTACCTCAAAACCAGCTCTTTCTCTAGATAAACCACCCGGTCCTAGTGCAGATAATCTACGCTTGTGAGTAATCTCTGCTAAAGGATTGGTTTGATCCATAAACTGAGACAATTGGTTGGTACCAAAGAATGAGTTAATTACAGATGATAATGTTTTAGCATTAATTAAATCGATAGGTGTAAACACCTCGTTATCACGCACATTCATACGCTCACGAATTGTTCTAGCCATACGAGCTAAACCAACACCAAACTGACCTGCTAATTGCTCACCAACAGTTCTTACACGTCTGTTAGATAAGTGATCAATATCATCTACCTCTGCTTTAGAGTTGATTAACTCAATTAAATATTTAATAATCGTTATAATATCTAATTTTGTTAATACTTTTTGATCAATAGGTTCATTTAACTGAAGTTTAGTGTTCATTCTAAAACGACCAACTTCACCTAAATTATATCTTTGTTCAGAAAAGAATAACTTATCTATAATACCTCTTGCTGTCTCCTCATCTGGCGGTTCTGCATTACGTAATTGTCTATAGATATGCTCTACTGCTTCTTTTTCGGAATTCGTAGGATCTTTCTGTAAAGTATTATGAATAATAGCATAATCTGCCATATCGTTATCTTCTTTATGAAGTAAAACGGTTTTAGCACCTGCGTCTATTATTTCATCAATATGTTCTTTATCTAAAATGGTATCACGATCAAAAATTATTTCATTTCTTTCGATAGATACAACTTCACCAGTATCTTCATCCACAAAATCTTCATGCCAAGTTTTTAAAACTCTAGCAGCTAATTTGCGACCTAATACTTTTTTTAATCCAGCTTTAGAAACCTTCACCTCTTCCGCAAGGTCAAATATCTCTAAAATATCTTTATCTCTTTCAAAACCGATTGCTCTGAATAATGTTGTTACTGGTAATTTTTTCTTTCTATCAATGTAAGCATACATTACTTGATTGATATCGGTAGCAAATTCTATCCAAGAACCTTTAAAAGGAATTACCCTTGCTGAATATAATTTTGTACCATTTGCATGGAAAGATTGTCCGAAGAATACACCAGGAGACCTGTGTAATTGTGAAACGACAACACGCTCTGCACCATTAATAACAAAGGTACCAGAGTTAGTCATATAAGGTATTGTACCAAGATATACATCTTGCACAATAGTTTCGAAATCTTCATGTTCTGGATCTGTACAGTACAATTTTAGACGTGCTTTTAAAGGCACACTGTGCGTTAAACCTCTTTCAATACACTCTTGTATAGAGTATCTTGGTGGGTCTACGAAGTAATCTAAAAATTCTAAAACGAATTGATTTCTTGTATCTGTAATTGGAAAGTTATCCATGAAGGTTTTGTACAAACCTTCTTCACCTCTTTCTTCTGCCTTAGTTTGAAGTTGGAAAAAATCTTGAAAAGATTTTACCTGAATATCCAAAAAGTCTGGATATTCCTTTATCATTTGAGAAGTAGCGAAGTTGATTCTTTCAGTAGTGTTTTTCGTTGCCAAAAGAGAATATTTTTTTGATTAAAATCTGAAATAAAAATAAAAAACGAATATATACACAAAATGGTTTAGGTCTAAAAACGTTAGTTCTTAGTACCTAAACCTAAATTTGTTTTCCCGTTTCGATTACTCGAACTCGGGACAAAATGCTTACTTAAGCTCTACCTCAGCTCCAGCTTCTTCTAAAGATTTTTTAAGACCTTCAGCCTCATCTTTAGAAACACCTTCTTTTACTGCTGCTGGTGCGCTATCTACGATACCTTTAGCTTCTTTTAATCCTAAACCAGTTAATTCTTTAACTAATTTTACAACTGCTAATTTAGAAGAACCTGCTGCTGTTAAGATAACATCAAATTCAGTTTGCTCATCTGCTGCTTCTTCTCCTCCTGCTGCTGGACCTGCTACTGCTACTGCTGCTGCTGCTGGCTCAATACCATATTCATCTTTTAAAATAGTAGCTAATTCATTAACTTCTTTTACTGTTAAGTTAACTAATTGCTCTGCGAAATCTTTTAATTCTGCCATTTTAATTGTTTTTAAAAATTTTGTTTATTTATAGTTTATTTGTGCGCGTACTTATTTTTCAGATAAAGTCTTAAGAATACCTGAAATTGTTTGTCCACCAGATTGTAATGCTGAAATAACATTTTTAGCTGGAGACTGTAATAATCCAATGATTTCACCAATAAGCTCTTCTCTAGATTTAATATCTACTAAAGCATCTAATTGATCATCACCAATGTAAACAGATTCTTCTGCAAATGCACCTTTTAAAACAGGCTTATCTTTAGTTTTCTTTCTGAATTCTTTGATTAATTTAGCTGGAGCATTAGCTGCTTCAGAAATCATCATTGATGTATTACCTTTTAATACTGTTGGTAAGTCTCCAAATTCTTTATCTGAAGCTTCCATTGCTTTTGCAAGTAATGTGTTTTTAACAACTGATAACTGAATTCCTGCTTTAAAACAAGCTCTACGTAAGTTAGAGGTAGTTTGTGCATTTAACCCAGAAATATCTGCTAAATATAACGTATTTGTATCTGCTAATACTGCTGTTAAATCTTGTATTACTTGTGATTTCTCTTCTCTAGTCATAATTATAAGTTTTAACGTATTAAACAGCTTTCACCTCAACAGCAATACTAGGACTCATAGTACTAGATATAAAAACGCTTTTTACATACGTTCCTTTTGCAGTTGTTGGTTTCAATTTAATAATAGTTTGTATTAATTCGTTTGCATTTTCCTCAATTTTCTTCGCATCAAAAGATACTTTTCCAATTGCAGCATGAACGATACCAGTTTTATCAACTTTAAAATCGATTTTACCAGCTTTTACATCTGTAACAGCTTTTGCAACATCCATTGTTACTGTACCAGTCTTTGGGTTTGGCATTAAACCTCTAGGACCTAAAATTCTTCCTAAAGGACCTAATTTCCCCATTACACTTGGCATGGTAATAATTACGTCTACATCTGTCCAACCTCCTTTAATTTTCTGAAGGTATTCATCTAATCCAACATAATCTGCACCTGCTGCTGTAGCTTCTGCTTCTTTATCTGGAGTTACTAATGCTAAAACTTTTACATCTTTTCCTGTTCCGTGAGGTAATGTTACTACACCACGAACCATTTGATTAGCTTTACGAGGATCTACTCCTAAACGTATTGCTAAATCTACTGATGCATCAAACTTTACATTAGTAATGTCTTTGACTAGCGCTGAAGCCGCTGCTAAATCATAAGATTTAGAGCTATCTAACTTTGCGTGAGCTTCTTTTTGCTTTTTTGTTAATTTTGCCATTTTACTACTTTTTATAAAGTTTATGCTGGTGCATTACCTTTTACTGTTAATCCCATAGAACGAGCCGTACCTGCAATCATTCGCATTGCTGAAGAAATTTCAAAGGCATTTAAATCTACCATTTTGTCTTCTGCAATAATTTGAATTTGATCCCAAGTAACTGATGCTACTTTCTTTCTGTTTGGTTCTCCTGAACCTTTTTTAATTTTGGCTGCTTCTAGTAACTGAACTGCTGCAGGAGGAGTTTTAACAAGAAAATCGAATGATTTATCTTTGAAAACAGTAATAACAACAGGTAAAACTTTACCTTGTTTGTCTTGCGTTCTTGCATTAAACTGTTTACAGAACTCCATAATGTTAACACCAGCAGCTCCTAAAGCAGGTCCAACCGGCGGCGATGGATTCGCTGAGCCTCCCTTTACTTGTAACTTAACTACTTTACTAACTTCTTTTGCCATTTTAAAAATGTTTAATGATTTATTTTAAGTTGGAAGCCAAAAAATAAATCGATATCAATATATATTTGTGTAACAATTATATTTTTTCTACTTGCATATAACTTAATTCTAATGGTGTTTTTCTTCCGAATATTTTCACCATTACCTCAAGCTTACGCTTTTCTTCATTCACTTTCTCAATAGTTCCGTCAAATCCATTAAAAGGACCATCTACAACTTTTACAGTTTCACCGATATTAAAAGGAATTGCAATATTTTCATCTTGGATTGATAGTTCATCAACTTTACCTAACATTCTGTTAACTTCAGATTTACGCATAGGAACAGGCTCACCACCTTTAACTTCTCCTAAAAACCCAATAACACCTGTTATACCTTTAATTACGTGAGGAACTTCTCCAGAAAGATTAGCTTCAACCATAATATAACCAGGAAAGTATACTCTTTCTCTGTTTACTTTTTTCCCATTTCTAATCTGAATAACTTTTTCAGTTGGTACAATTACCTGACTAACATAATCTGATAATCCTACTCTAGAAATTTCTGTTTCTATGTAAGCTTTTACTTTATTTTCTTGTCCTCCAATGGCTCTAACAACATACCACTTCATTACTGAATCAGCTGCCATAATTAGTTAGATTTAAACATTCCAAAAAAGTTATCTAATCCTGTTTGAAAAACATAATCTATACCAGCTACAGCTAAAGCAAATACAATCGTAAAAACAGCAACAGTTACTGTAGTTTTTTGAGCTTCTTCTTTAGTTACCCACGTCATGTGATTGCTTAATTCGTCAAAAGAATCTTTGATGTATTGTATAAAGTTCATTTTTCTTATATTTAATTGCACGGGCGGAGAGATTCGAACTCCCGACAGCTGGTTTTGGAGACCAGTGCTCTACCGCTGAACTACGCCCGTATTTTAATTCAATATTAAAGGCGTTCCGTTAGAAACGGAACACCCTTAGAATTTATTTATTAAAAACTAATAATCTTAGTCTAATAATTCAGTAACCTGACCTGCTCCAACTGTTCTACCACCCTCACGGATTGCGAAACGTAAACCAACATTTAATGCGATTGGCTGAATTAAATCTACTGTAATTGTTAAGTTATCTCCTGGCATAACCATTTCAACTCCTTCAGGTAAATTAATAGTACCTGTTACATCTGTAGTTCTTACATAGAACTGTGGACGATAGTTGTTATGGAATGGAGTGTGACGACCACCTTCTTCTTTCTTAAGAACATAAACTTCTGCTTTAAACTTAGCATGTGGAGTTACAGAACCTGGCTTACAGATTACCATTCCTCTTTTTATGTCTTCTTTTGCAATACCTCTTAATAAGATACCTGCATTATCTCCTGCCTCACCTCTATCTAAGATTTGACGGAACATTTCAATACCAGTAATAGTAGAAGTCATTTTTTCAGCTCCCATACCAATAATATCTACAACATCACCTGTATTAGCAATACCAGTCTCAATACGACCAGTTGCAACAGTACCACGTCCAGTAATAGAGAATACATCCTCAACTGGCATTAAGAAATCTTTATCAACTTCTCTTAAAGGCTCCTCAATCCAAGCATCAACTGCTTCCATTAATTCTAAAACAGTATCAACCCATTTTTGCTCACCATTAAGTGCACCTAATGCAGATCCAGCAATTACCGGTCCGTTATCACCATCATACTCATAAAAAGAAAGTAATTCTCTTACTTCCATATCTACTAATTCGATTAATTCTTCATCATCAACCATATCCACTTTATTCATGAATACAACCATACGAGGAATACCAACCTGACGACCTAATAAGATATGCTCTCTAGTTTGAGGCATTGGCCCATCTGTAGCAGCAACAACTAAAATAGCACCGTCCATTTGAGCAGCACCTGTAACCATGTTCTTCACATAATCCGCGTGACCAGGACAGTCAACGTGCGCATAGTGACGATTAGCAGTTTGATACTCTACGTGAGAAGTATTAATCGTAATACCTCTTTCTTTTTCTTCTGGTGCATTATCAATCTGATCAAAAGACCTAGCTTCAGAAAATCCTGCATCAGCTAATACTTTAGTAATAGCCGCAGTTAAAGTTGTTTTACCGTGATCTACGTGTCCGATAGTACCAATGTTTAAGTGTGGTTTCGAACGGTCAAAAGTTCCTTTTGCCATAATTATTAATTTTAATTCTTTAGTTTATTATATTTAGTGTGTAATGATAAATATTATATGAGCCAGCGATGGGATTTGAACCCACGACCTCATCCCTACCAAGGATGCGCTCTACCAACTGAGCTACACCGGCTTGCTGATAAAATTGAGCGAAAGACCGGGTTCGAACCGGCGACATTCAGCTTGGAAGGCTGACGCTCTACCAACTGAGCTACTTTCGCAATAATATGTAAATTGTGGGGAGAGCAGGATTCGAACCTGCGAAGACGTAGTCAACGGAGTTACAGTCCGTCCTCGTTGGCCGCTTGAGTATCTCCCCTTTAATTTACTATTTCAATGAACTTAATTGCTTTCGCAATTTTTATTGTTTTTGAGCCGATGGAGGGACTCGAACCCACGACCTGCTGATTACAAATCAGCTGCTCTAGCCAGCTGAGCTACATCGGCTTTTGATGTAAAAAACAATCCGCTATTTCTAACGGATTGCAAATGTACGAAGTTATTTCAGTTTTCAAAACTTTTTTTAAAGTTTTTTCATTTTTTTTTTCATTTTTATGAATTAACAGAGCCTCGAAGCTTTTCTTTAGACCTTTTTAACTGTCTTTTTAAATTATCAACCGCAGCATTAACGCCCTCTTCAAAGGTTTTTGCCTCTCTTTTTATGATTAACTCACTTCCTGGTATATTTATCTTAACTTCTGTAACTTTATTTTCTTTATCGCTCGTATTAATCACTTTTAAAAAAACTTCTGCGTCAACTATCTTATCGTGAAATTTAGTTAATGATAAAACCTTTTCATCTACATATGCTATAAGTTCTTTATCTGCATTAAAATTAACTGATTGCGTGAATACTTTCATATTTTATTGTGTTTTATGACTCTTAGGGTGAGCCTGATTATATACTTTTTTAATAACAGCAAGACTATTTTGCGTATAGACTTGTGTTGAAGCTAAAGATGAATGCCCTAACAACTCCTTAACTGAATTTATATCTGCCCCTTCATTTAAAAGATGTGTTGCAAAAGAGTGCCTTAAAATATGTGGGCTTTTTTTCTGCTTTGAAGAGACTTGACTAAAGTAGGTATTAATAATTCTGTAAACAAGAGTTTCATAAATTTTATTTCCTTTTTCGGTAATAAAAAGCTCCTCTAAACCAATTGTAAATTCTTGTTTAAGTTTTAAATATTGTTTTAAAGTTTGAATAACAGTATCTAATAAAGGCACAAAGCGTTCTTTATTTCTTTTCCCCAATACTTTTATAGTTTTATCTGACAAACTAACGTCTCTTTCTTTTATATTAATTAACTCTGCTCTTCTAATACCTGTGGAATAAAACAATTCAACAATTAATTTGTTTCTAATGGATGTAAAAGTAACATCGACCTCTTTTTCTATTTGACTGATAACCTCATTAATTTCTTTTGATGTAAAAGGCACCTGAACTCTTTTTTCTGTTTTTAAGGCTTTATGCTTAGAAAACGGATTTACTTCTACCTGTTTGGTTTTTTGTAAAAATTTATAAAAAGACTTTAAAGAACTTACCTTTCTATTAATGGTTCTATTTGATATTTGAGTATCTACTAAAAAAACAATCCAACTTCTAATATGTGGATAATGCACTTCTAATAAACTTTCTTCACCATACTCCGTCTCTAAAAAATCTCTAAATGAGGTTAAATCGTTTTTATAAGCAGTAATAGTATGTAAAGAGTATTTTTTCTCAAAAGACAAATATTCTAAAAAAGGATCAATCAAATTGTTAGATATTAAGTGTTAGTAAATTTACAAAAAATTGAACACAAAAAACCCGTATTGAAAATTCAATACGGGTTTTATTTCTTAGAATTAAGTTATTTCTAACCTACTTCTTCTTGTGTTCTTAATCTCTGAACGTAAGAAGCTTTAATTCTTTGAGCTCTGTTTGCTACAGAAGGTTTTGTGAAGTTCTTTCTAGCACGCAAGTTTTTCATCGTTTTTGTACGATCGAATTTTCTCTTGTAACGCTTTAAAGCTCTATCGATATTCTCTCCTTCTTTAATTGGTATAATTAACATAAGTTGGCACCTCCCTTCATAGTCTCTTTATATTTTAGAATAGTATTTAAACTATTATTTTTATTTTTTGGACTGCAAATGTAATTACAAATTATGAATTGACAATTAGTTATTACAATATATTTTAAAAAAGCCATATGCGTTAGGGATTGAACGACTTGTTTGAGCTCTTTTGAGGCACGAAAAAAGCGAGTAGTGAAAGCCCGACCTTTAGGAAACGCCCTAAAAAAGAGTGTCCAGTGTATTCAAAAATTATTTTTTTTAATTGATACTTACAATGTTTTGGAAACCTTATGTTGCTGGTTTATATTCTTTCTTATCAATTACAATCTTTGCGATAATCTCTTTTAAGATTTCTGAAGTCCCACCTCCTATGGGTCCTAATCTACTATCTCTTAATAAACGCGCCATCGGGTAATCTTCCATATAACCATAACCGCCTAACATTTGCAAAGCGTCGTAAATAACTTCATCTGCCATTTTTGTAGAGAGTAATTTAGACATACTTGCCTCCTTTACTACATATTGACCATCGTCGAGACGTTTTGTAATTGAGTAGTTGTATTCTTTACACATATCTACTCTACTTGCCATTTCTGCTATTTTATGCCTTAATACTTGAAATTTATCTAAAGATTTACCAAAAGCAATTCGTTCTTGCATATAATTTAAAGCATATTCTAGCGCAAATTCTGCTCTAGCATGTGCATTTACACCCATTACCAATCTTTCTAAGGCAAAATGTTGCATAATATAAGGGAATCCTTTTCCTTCTTCTCCTAATAAATTTTCTGCAGGAATTTCTACATTATCAAATGCTATTTCTCCGGTGTCTGATGCTTTCCAACCTAACTTATCTAACTTTGTAGCTGTAAGTCCTTTTGAAGCTCTATCTACCACAAAGATGCTAATTCCTTTATATCTATCTGAAGGATCTGTTTTTGCTGCTACAATTAAATAATCTGAATAAACGCCATTTGTAATAAAAGTTTTTGAACCGTTTAAAATATAGGTATCTCCTTGCTTAATTGCTGTAGAACGCATACCTGCAACATCAGACCCACCAAATGGTTCAGTGATACACATGCAACCAATCATATCTCCCTCTATACTTGGTGTTAAATATTTATTTTTTATAAAATCATTACCTTCTTTAGTTAAGTGCGTCATGGCTAAATATTCGTGCGCCCACATTGCAGCAGCAAAACCACCTGAATTAACTTTCTGCAATTCTTCTAAAAAGATAACTGTATAAAATAAATCTAAATTTAAGCCTCCGAACTCTTCTGGAGTGTTTAAACCGAAATAGCCCATTTCTCCAAATTTCTTCCAAATAAAACGTTCTATACTACCTTCTTTTTCCCATTTATCTATATGAGGAATTACTTCTTTTTTCAAAAACTCTTTAAAACTTGCACGGAAAGCTTCGTGCTCTTCAGTAAAATACATACTGCTCATAAGCCAATAAATGTGTTTGTGGTTTGTTATTCAGCCATCAAATATAAGACTATTCTATCATATTTATCTAACGGAAAATCTATGATGTTTTTTAATTCAGAAATATTTTGAAGTTCGGCTACTTCATCTCTGTATTCAAAAATCTTTTTACACAACGAATAATCAATATAAGGATTCTTTAAAAGTGCTTTAAATGAAGCTGTATTTACATTTATTTTATTGATAATTGGTTTATCAACTATTTTAAATTTTGATAATACTTTATTTGCAACTTCTACATCTAATCCCCAAACTTCCTTTAGTTGATCTTCAATAGAAAAGCCTTGTAGCTTTGTTCGATAGTTTATAATTCGTTCGGAAAAAGCGGCTCCGACTCCACTTATCGTTCTAAAATCTTGGGCAGTTGCTTTATTGATATCTGTAGTAGATACAATTTTTTCATTCTTTTTATAATAAGTTTGCTTTCTGCCTGAAGATGATGGGCTAGAATTTTGTTTGACAACCCAATCTGGAAACTTAAAATACGGTGCAATTTTATGTAGTAAAGAATCAGAAATTTGGGTTACTCTTTGAAACTCACTTTTTGAGTTGACAAATTTATTTGTTTTTCTAAAAGCCAATAACCGATCTATCTCCTCTATAGACATCCCTAATTGTTCCCCTTTACTGTCTGTAATATAATTAGGATTAAATGGATAAATTTTAGGCTTTCTATTTTCTATTTCAATCGTTCGTATACTATCTATTTGTTCATGAAATGCTAAAACCTGTTTAGAATTAAGGTCTATTTTGTCATCCGAAGAAAAATTACCAAAGACAATTACAGATTGCATGATAAGGATAAGTAGTATTAAAAAGAAAATCCCATTTCTTTGGCTTTTGTGATACCAGAAATGGGATTTTAATATTTTCATAAAAAGTGATTTACGCTTTTGTCCTAGACTTTATAGCAGCCATATATTTATTTAGTTCTTCTTTTACTTTAGGTGCAAGAATTATTAAACCAATCATGTTTGGAACCATCATTGCAAAAACCATTGCATCAGAGAAACCAATTACAGAACCTAAACTTGCTGCCGCTCCGATTACTACGAATATACAGAAAATTATTTTATATGTATATTCCATTTTCTTAGACCTTCCGAATAAAAACACCCAACCTTGAAAACCATAGTAAGACCAAGAGATCATAGAACTAAATGCAAATAAAACAACTGCAACCGTTAACACATACGGAAACCAAGAAATTGCAGATTCGAATGCACCTGATGTTAATAATATTGCTTGCGCATCATTTAAAGAAGCATTTTCTGCTGCAACATTACCTGTGATAATTAATACCAATGCTGTCATTGTACAAACTACAACAGTATCTATAAATGGCTCTAATAAAGCAACCATACCTTCACTTGCTGCATATTTAGTTTTTACAGCAGAATGCGCAATAGATGCAGAACCAATACCTGCTTCATTTGAAAAAGCTGCTCTTCTAAATCCTTGTACCAATACCCCTACTGCACCACCAGCAATACCTTCTGGACTAAATGCACCATTAAATATTTGTAAAAATGCATCGCCAATCATAGTATAGTTTGCAAAGATTACAAACAACGCTGCTGCAACATAAATTGCTACCATAAAAGGAACAATTTTATCTGTTACTTTTGCTATTTTTTTGATTCCTCCAATAATTACAATACCTACTAAGATTGCCATTACAAGACCAAATAACCAACCTTTACCGGCTAAAAATGACTCTGACCCTCCTGTTATGTTTTGTACTAATTGGAAAGCTTGATTTACTTGAAACATGTTTCCTCCTCCAAAAGAACCTCCAATAACAAATACAGCAAATAAACCTGCTAATATTTTACCTAAAGTTTTATTTTTTAATCCTTTTGTTAAATAATACATCGGACCACCATAAACGGTTCCGTCCGATTCAATATCTCTATATTTAACACCTAGTGTACACTCTACAAATTTAGAAGCCATTCCTAGAAACCCAGCAACAATCATCCAAAAAGTAGCACCTGCACCACCAATGGAAACAGCAATTGCAACACCTGCAATATTTCCTAAACCAACGGTTGCAGACAATGCTGCCGTTAAAGCTTGAAAGTGAGAAACCTCACCTTCATGTCCCTCTACTCTTATAGTATCTGGATTATCTTCTTCATCTGTAAATGTAGATTTAGATATTTCTACTTTATGATTTTCTCTTTCTTCTAAATCGTCATACTTACCTCTAACAATATTTATTGATGTAAAAAAACCTCTAAAATTTATAAAATTGAAGTAAAACGTAAAATAAAGTGCTCCTAAAATAAGTGGAAACAACACCCAGTATATTCTAATTGTATCTGTAAATGGAATTTGGTAGAAAATAAGGTTCACAAACCAACCTGTTGCATCTCCGAAAGCTTTATCGATTTGTTGATCTAGTCCTTTTTCTTGTGCAAATGTTAACATGGGGATTGCCAATAAAAACATTGACAGAATTCGTTTCTTCATAATATATAAATTATTGTTTTTTCAATTAGTAACTCGCAATATCCTAAAAATTTGCTCTTTTCACAACTTTTAGCAGATAAATCCAAATTTTATATTAAGATTTCTTTAAATCTTTGTAAATCTTCTTTAAATGACTTTGGATAAAATTCTAGTATTTTATTGGTTTTAGATAAATCAAAACCTGTTTTTGCAGGTCTTGGTGCCGTCTGATTTAAAGTGGATGTTGATATTGGTTTAATTAAGTTTTTATCTAAATTAAAAGTAACTGCTATTTGTTGCGCAATTTCATAAACACTTAATAATTCATTTGATGAGATATTAAAAATACCTGTTGCTTTTTTATCCATAGAGATCTTACAAGCTAAGGCTAGGTCCTCTACATAGGTTGGTGTTCTAAATTGATCGTCTACAATAGTAATTTCTTTTCCTTTCTCCAACATCTCTCTAACCCATAGTACAATATTACTTCGGCTCATATCAAACACTTTTCCGTAAACTAAAATAGTTCTTAATATCGTGTAATTTATGCTTGACTCTAATAAAAGTGCTTCAGATTTTAATTTCGAAGCTCCATAATAACTTAATGGATTTGCAATATCCGTCTCTTTATAGTTTCCTTTTATTCCATCAAAAATAAAATCCGTAGAAATATGAATTAAATGAGCATTTAGTTCTGCTGATATTTCTGACAACCATTTTACAACCGTTATATTTAACAAATCACATGCTGCCTTCTGGTTTTCACAGTCATCAACCTGTGTCATTGCTGCCGTATTGATAATAAAATCTGGCTGAATCTCTAATAATACTTTTTTAAGATTTTCTTCTTCAGTAATATCAATAGAAACATAAGAAAAATCATTTCTCCCACTTCTATTATCTCCTCTTGAAAATCCAAAAACTTGGTAAGTTTCTTTTTCTTTAAGCAATAAACCTAATAAAGATTGACCTAACAACCCGTTACTTCCCGTAATCACAACTTTAATCATAGATAGATTTCTTATTTTATATTTTTTAGCGTTTTATTTTAGGTAAAAAAAAAATCAATAACCTCAAAGATTCTTTTCATATTTTATCAAACTAAAACAACGCTCTTAATTTAATTATTTGATTTGGTCTCCCCAAGACAATTAAATGAGATCCTTTAATAAGTAGACAATCGGCTTCTGGATTTATAATGTATTCTTTATTAGGACCTATAAAACCGATAACTGTACACCCTGTTTTTTTTCTTAAATCTAAATCTAAGAGCGTTTTATTGATATATTTTTCGGGCAAATCGTCTACAGCTATTTCTTCTAAGTTAGCTGTAGTCTCTCCTTCTATAGTTAAACGGTCTACAAACTCAATAACATCTGGTGTAGTTACCAAGGAAGCCATATGATCTCCTCCTAATTTATCCGGCATAATTACATTGCTTGCTCCTGCAATTTTTAGTTTACTATAAGAAGACTCATTAGATGCCCTACTTATTACTTTGCACTCTTTATTTAATTGACTCACCGTTAAAACTACAAACAAATTATTAGCATCCGAGGGTAAAGCAGTAATTAAATAGGACGCTTTTTCTATACCTGCTCTCAATAAGGTTTCATCTAAAGTTGCATCTCCGCTTATATTTAAAACCCCAGCTGCATCTAATATTTCTATTCTTTCTTTACTTTTTTCAATAACGACAAAGTCTTTATTATAATTTTTTAACTTTAAAATTGCTTGTTTTCCATTTCTTCCATATCCACAAACAATGGTATGCCCTTTTAAACTTGCTATTTTTTTTTCCACTTTTCTATGCTTAAAATGTTCAAATAATCTACCACTTACTAAATATTCTGAAAAAGCTGAAACAGCATATCCAAAAATAGTAATACTTGTTAAAATTAAAAATATTGTAAAAACTTTTTCTTCTGGAGAAAATGGTCTTAACTCACCAAAACCAACAGTAGTAACGGTAATAACCGTCATATACAATGCATCTATAAAAGAGTAATTAGAAAGCACCATATACCCTATTGTGCCTAAAGATAATATAGCAATAACTAAAAATAAAGTTTTATTAATTTTAGATTCTAATACGGCTATCTTCATATATTATAGATCAAAGACAGAACTTCTTTTAGTGTACACCGTATCTTTTAACTTTAATAAAAATGCTAATGTTAAGTAAAAACCAAAAGACAAACCTACCGTAAAAAAAGTGACATAGATAAAAAATAAGCGCACATTTAAGGCTCTCATCCCTATTCTGTCTGCTAATCTTGACGAAACATGAAATCCATTTCTTTCAAAAAAATGTCGAATACTATCTATCATTTAAGTTCAAATAATTTAAATGCAATATAGTATTTTATCAATTGATAACAACATTTTTTAAATTACTGTTCTTATTATGGAATATTTCTATAAAAGTTTAACATCAAAAGCGTTAAACAATCATCCTTAAATTAAAATTGGTTTCTTTAACTTTGCGTTTTTCCAAAAAGATCTCATTTGAAAGACCAAGAATATATAGAAGTATACGGAGCAAGAGTCCATAACTTAAAAAATATTGATGTAAAAATCCCTCGTGAAAAACTAGTTGTAATAACTGGGTTAAGCGGAAGTGGAAAATCCTCTTTAGCTTTTGACACTATTTATGCAGAAGGACAAAGGCGATATATTGAAACTTTTTCGGCATATGCACGTCAGTTTTTAGGCGGATTAGAAAGACCCGATGTTGATAAAATTGATGGCCTTTCGCCAGTAATTTCTATTGAACAGAAGACAACTAATAAAAGTCCGCGTTCTACCGTTGGTACTATTACTGAGATTTATGATTTTTTAAGACTATTGTTTGCAAGAGCCGCAGATGCGTACTCCTATAATACTGGAGAAAAAATGGTAAGTTATTCTGATGAACAAATTAGACAACTTATTTTAAAGGATTTTGCTGATAAAAAAATTGCTGTTTTAGCACCTTTAGTAAAATCTAGAAAAGGACATTATCGTGAACTTTTTGAACAAATTTCTAAACAAGGTTTTTTACGTGTTCGGGTTGATGGAGAAATAAAAGAAATAGAAAAAGGAATGCGTTTAGACAGATATAAAACGCATGATATTGAGGTTGTAATAGACAGACTTTTGATAAATGATTCTATAGAGAAACGCTTAGAAGAAACGATAAAAACAGCATTGTATTCTGGAAATAACATTATGATGGTTATTGACATTGATAACAATGAACCTCGTTATTTTAGTAGAGAATTAATGTGTCCAACATCTGGAATTGCATATCCAAATCCAGAACCGAATACTTTTTCATTTAACTCGCCAAAAGGCGCATGTAATAAATGTAGTGGATTAGGAATTACAAATGAAATTAACCTAGAAAAAGTAATTCCAGACAATTCTATCTCCATACAAAAAGGAGGAATTACTCCACTTGGAGAACAAAAAAGTAGTTGGATTTTTAAACAGATAGAAAATATTGCTGAACGTTATCAGTTCAAATTAACAGATCCTATAAAAAATATTCCTAAAGAAGCGTTAGACGTAATTTTGAATGGAGGAAATGAGTCTTTTGAAATTGAGTCTAAAGCAGCCGGCGTTACTAGAAATTATAAAATAGATTTTGAAGGAATTATTTCTTTTATAGAAAACCAATATGACAGTGCAGAAAGCACCACAATAAAACGTTGGGCTAAAGGTTTTATGGATGAAGTTTCTTGTTCTACCTGCGGTGGAAAAAGATTAAAAAAAGAAGCGCTTCATTTTAAAATTATCGATAAAAACATTAGCGATTTAGCACAAATGGATGCTACTGAACTAGCAAAATGGTTTAAAAACATTGAAAAAAGTTTATCAAAAAAACAACTAATTATTGCAGCTGAAATTTTAAAGGAAATTAGAACTAGAATTCAGTTTTTATTAGATGTTGGTTTAGATTACTTAACGTTAGACAGAACCTCTAAATCACTTTCTGGAGGAGAAGCACAAAGAATTCGATTGGCAACTCAAATTGGTTCTCAATTAGTAGGTGTTTTGTACATTTTAGATGAACCAAGTATTGGATTGCACCAACGAGACAATCAAAAATTAATTGATTCCCTTGTAAAATTACGAGAAATTGGTAATTCTGTTTTAGTCGTGGAACACGATAAAGACATGATGGAACATGCGGATTTTGTGTTCGATATTGGTCCTGGTGCAGGAAGACACGGAGGTGAAATAGTAAGCTCTGGAACTTTTGAAGATTTAAAAAAACAAAATACTTTAACAGCAGATTATCTAACAGGAAGAAAAGAAATTGCGGTTCCTAAAAAACGTAGAGAAGGAAATGGAAATTTCATCAAACTAAAAGGTGCAACCGGAAACAATCTAAAAAATGTTTCTGTAGAATTTCCACTTGGAAAAATGATTTGTGTAACTGGAGTTTCTGGAAGTGGAAAATCTACCTTAATAAATGAAACATTATACCCTATTTTAAACGCTCATATATATAGAGGCGTCAAAAAACCGATGCCTTACAAAAAAATTGAAGGTTTAGAGCATGTAGATAAAGTAATCGACATCGATCAATCTCCTATTGGAAGAACTCCAAGATCTAACCCAGCAACCTATACAGGTACTTTTGGTGAAATTAGAAGTTTATTTGCAAAAACACCAGAAGCGGCAATTCGTGGTTACAAACCTGGTCGCTTTTCTTTTAATGTAAAAGGAGGACGATGTGAAACTTGCCAAGGTGGAGGAGTTCGTGTGATAGAAATGAACTTTTTACCAGACGTACAAGTAGAATGTGAAACTTGCCAAGGAAAACGATTTAATAGAGAAACTTTAGAAATTAGATACAAAGGAAAATCTATTTCTGATGTTTTAAATATGACGATTGAAGATGCTACTGATTTCTTTGAACTCATACCAAAAATACACAGAAAATTAAAAACAATTAAAGATGTTGGGCTTGGGTACATAACATTAGGGCAACAATCTACCACACTTTCTGGAGGGGAAGCACAACGAATTAAATTAGCATCAGAGCTATCTAAAAGAGATACAGGAAATACTTTCTATATTTTAGATGAACCTACAACCGGACTTCATTTTGAAGATATTAGGGTTTTAATGGACGTTTTAAATAAACTTGCCAATAAAGGAAATACCGTACTAATTATAGAGCACAATTTAGATGTTGTAAAACTAGCCGACTATATTATTGATGTTGGTATGGAAGGCGGAAAAAAAGGAGGAAAAATACTTTGCACCGGAACTCCGGAAGAAATTGCAAAACATAAAACGAGTTATACTGCTAAATTTTTGAAAAAGGAATTGAATTAAATTTTAATCATTTAACATCGTGTAATGTTAAAAAAGAGCTATTTTAGCAAGCTTTCTTTTTTTTTGAAAAAAGAAAAATAAATTTTAAAAAATTACAGATAATGACAAGTGATGATAGAAAAATAAAAGAAAAATTACAAACAAAAACCTGGAACGAGATAAAAACAAACGATTCTTGGGCTATTTTTAAAATAATGGCAGAGTTTGTAGATGGTTATGAGCGTTTAAGTAAAATTGGTCCATCAGTATCTATTTTTGGTTCAGCGAGAACAAAACCAGATCATCCATATTATAAATTAGCAGAAGAAGTTGCTTTTCAATTAACCCGCAATGGTTACGGTGTAATTACTGGTGGTGGACCAGGAATTATGGAAGCAGGAAATAAAGGAGCCCATAGAGGAAAAGGAAGTTCTGTAGGTTTAAATATTGAATTGCCTTTTGAACAGCATGACAACCCATGGATTGACCAAGGGAAAAGCTTAGACTTCGATTACTTTTTTGTACGTAAAGTAATGTTTGTAAAATACTCGCAAGGTTTTGTAGTAATGCCTGGTGGTTTTGGTACTATGGATGAGCTTTTTGAAGCTATTACACTAATACAAACCCATAAAATTGGTCGTTTTCCTATTATTTTAGTAGGAACAAAATTCTGGGGTGGTTTATTAGATTGGATAAAAAATACTCTTTTAGAAGAAGGAAATATTAGTGAAAAGGATTTAGACCTTTTTAGATTGGTGGATACTGCAGAGGAAGCTATCGAACATCTTAATAATTTTTACGATAAATATCATTTTAAGCCTAATTTCTAAAATATTATATTAATTTACACTTTTATATAGCCTGTCTTTTTATAGTAAGATAGGCTATTATAATATAAACCCTATTTAACACAATAAAGATTTAATTGAAAAATCGTTATTACATAGTACTAATATGCTTCTTAGCATCCAGTTTTGTGTTTTCACAGCAGAACTCTATCAGCATAAAATCTAAATTAGATACCGAAAAAGACGAGCTTAAAATTCAACAAGAAATTGTTTTTCATAACCCATCAGACTCTATATTAACTAAAGTCTACCTTCATAATTGGGCAAATAGTTACAGAGACAGAAAAACGCCATTATCTAAACGTTTTATCAAGGATTTTAGAAAAGATTTATACTTTGCAAAACCACAAGAATTAGGTTCATCTACTATAAAAAGTCTTTCTGTCGATTTTGAAAATGTCTATTTTAAAGAATTAGACAAACAAGCAGACATCATAGAAATAGATCTTGACAAACCATTACATCCAAATTCAAAAATCACTATATCTATAACATATATTGTAAAAACACCCAGTGCTCGTTTTACAAAATATGGAAAAACAAAAACAGGTTATCATCTTAGAAATTGGTATTTAACACCTGCTATTTACGACAATGGCTGGCAATTAATGAGTAATTTAAATTTAGATGATTTATACGAAAAAGGGACTGATTTTAAAATAGAAATAGATGTACCCAAAGATTTAATAGTAGAATCTAACTTATATCAATATAAAACAAAAAAAGAAAATACAAACAGTTACTATTTAGTTGGAAAAAATAAAACCGATGTTATTCTTGGAATCAACAAAACAAAACAACTAAAAACCTATAATACAAAAACAGTTACTGTACATACAGATGTTTTCTCTAAAGAATTAGATTACAATTTAACAACAAGTATCTTAAATAGAGAAATCCTTTTTATTCAAAAATACTTAGGAAAATATCCTCATTTAGAAATTTTTATTGACAAAGCTACTCAAAATAAAAATCCAATCTATGGTTTAAATCAATTACCTAATTTCTTACGTCCATTTTCCGATACTTTTAAATGGGACGTTACTATGTTTAAAGCACTTACAAAAAGGTATATAGAAAATACTTTACTCTTAAACAAAAGAAAAGATTACTGGCTAATAGACGGTATACAAAACTATTTAATGATCGAATATGTAGAGGAATATTATCCAGAAGTAAAACTTCTAGGTAAAGTTTCTAACTCTTGGCTTGTCAAAGGATTTAATATTTCTAAATTAGATTTTAATGATAAATACCCTTTTGTATACCAATTTACAGCTCGTAAATTTTTAGATCAAGCATTAAATACTTCTGCAGATTCTCTTTCAAATTTTAATAGAAAAATTGTTAGTAAATACAAAGCTGGCTTAGGTTTTCGTTTTTTAAAAGGATATTTAGGTGATAGTATTTTAAACCAAACAATTCAAGAATTTTATCAGAATAACCAATTAAAAATTACTTCAAGTACTCATTTTAACAAATTACTCTCCTCTAAGACTACTAAAGATTTAGATTGGTTTTTTAATGATTTTGTAAAGACCAATAAAAAAATAGATCATAAGATTGAAAGCGTAAAAAAAGAAAAAGACAGTATTTCTGTAACCATTAAAAATAAAAGAAATATTACGACTCCTTTAGCTCTTTACGCCATAAAAGACGAAGAAATTAAATTAAAAAAATGGGTAGCAGACGTTGACAGTACTAAGACAATAAAGTTTAAAAAAGGAGACTACGATACTTTTGTATTAAATTATGAAAACCTATATCCAGAATTAAACACTTTGAATAACTGGAAAACAGTTGATAAAAAAATCTTGAACAAACCTCTAAAGTTTTCATTTTTAAAAGACATAAGCAGCCCAAATTTTAATCAAGTTTTTTACCAACCCGATATAAATTATAATTTTTACAATGGTTTAATTCTTGGGGTAAAATTACACAACAAACCGCTGATAAAAAGAAATTTTGAATTTAAAATAGCTCCATATTATGCTACAAAAAGTAATACAGTAATTGGAAGCTTCTCTTTACTTTATAATCAATTTTTTGAAAAAACAAAAATATACAAAGTAGCTTACGGTTTGGCTGGAGGCACTTCTGATTACGCACCTAACTTATCATATAAATCTCTTACCCCTTATGTAGACATCACTTTTAAAAGAAAAACATTAAGAGACATTTCATCAGAATATTTAAGAGCAAAATTAATTCATATAGATAAAGAAATTGCACCTGACGCTATAAGAACAGACCAAGATAACTACAGTGTTCTTAGCTTAAGTTACAATTACTCTAACCCAGATATTATTAAAGAGTTTAGGTACAGCTTTAGCACAGAGTTTGCTAAAAAGTTTTCTAAAGCCACATTAGATCTTAGATTTAGAACCTTAACAACAACAGATACTCAATTAGACTTTAGGTTTTTTGCGGGTGTGTTTTTTAATAATAAAACAGAAGGAGATTATTTTAGTTTTGGCTTAGATAGAAGTAATGACTACCTATTTCAATTAAATTATTTAGGAAGATCTGAAAGCTCTGGTTTCTTTAGCCAACAATACATTATTAACGAAGGTGGTTTTAAATCTGTATTACCTACTAGATTTGCTAATCAATTTATGGTTTCTAATAATTCTAGCATTGGTTTATGGAGATGGATAGAGGTTTATAATGATGTCGCTTTCTTAAAAAATAAAAATCAGCCTCTGTATTTTGCCTATGAAAACGGAATCCGTTTCAACTTTGTACACGAGATCTTCGAAATTTATTTCCCTCTATACTCCAACAACGGTTGGGAAATATCTCAGAATGCTTATCCAGAAAAAATAAGATTCTCATTATCTGCTGATGTAAAATCTATTTACAACTTTTTTAAGAGAGGATTTTTGTAATATTCACAAAAAACCTACTAAAGAGTCAATATACCTATAAGTAGGTATTTTAACATTCTCATTAAATATTAATTTTGTCTAACAAATTAAAAATTGATGAAAATGAAAAAAAAACAACTATTATTTATTTTTCTTATTAGCTTTAGTCTCCTAGGGCAATCACAAGAAATTGAAAAGAAAAATGCATTTGCAATTTCTGTTGGATCACCTGGTCTTGGATTAGAATATGCAAGAAAGATTAGCCCAAAACTTAATGCAAAAGTAGTCTGGCACACTTTTAAATTAGAAGATTTCGAAAAAGAAGACCTAGAGATTAAAGATGACGTTGTAGACCTACTTGCAACGATAGAATCTTCAATAATAGATTTAGGTATTGAATATTTACCATTTAAAAACTCTTCATTTAAATTAACAACCGGTCTAGGTATTTTATCTAAAATAAATGCAAATGCCCTAATTACATATACAGAAGATGTAAAATATGGAGATATTACAATTACCAAAGAAAATATTGGTGAAATAAACGCAGATATTACTTGGAGCGGAGTAGCTCCTTATCTAGGGCTTGGTTTTGGTAGAGCTATACCTAAGAAAAAAATTGGTTTTGGTGTTGAATTTGGTACTTATTTCACTTCATCTCCAGATGTAGAATTAACTGCAACAAATTTACTTTCACCGACTTCAAACCAAAAAGAAAATTTAAAAGAAGCTCTTGATACTTTTAAATTTATACCAAGAATACAAATAAGATTAGCTTATAAATTTTAAAAAAAAAGAAAAATGAAAAAATTAAAGAAACTACATGCATTAATTGCGCTCGCATTTATGACGCTACTTGTTATAAGTTGTGATTTTAAAGGAATAACAGACGATGTTGATATTCAAATATCCAACAATATATTAAAACAAGAAGCACTTATTAGTGTTTTAGATATTGTAAACCCTGAAAGTATTGAGGGCCCAAATAAATTAACTGTAGAACTTATTGGAGATGATGCTGATAAATTTGTAACAAATTCTGGAGAAAAAATTTCTAACTTAAAAGTAATTGACGGAAATATATCTTTAGCAGTAAACCCTAACTTTTCTAGTTCTGAAGATTTAAAAGTTTTACTAAAAATTAAAGGCGATAACTATCTAACAACCACTATACCTGTTATTATAGCTGCAAATGACACTTTAGTTACTAAATCTATAAACATAGTAAACAAATTAAATACTGTACAAGGAGTTGATTTCATTGAAACCACTAAAACACTTTCTAACAACTCAATTTCTGAAAACTACATCATTACAACACCAAAAACAAAAGCAACAACAAATACAGAAATCACAATTGAATCTGGTACTATTTTTCAAGATGCAAATGGAAACAACATCTCTGGAGCTAACTTAAAAAGTGAAATTGCTCACTTTAGTTTAGATACACCCGAAGCTATAGCCTCTTTCCCTGGAGGTTTAACTCCACTAAGTGTTATTGACGAAACCGGAGAAGAAACTGAAGATGTTGCTTTTATCACAGCAGGTTTTACCTCTATTGATATGTTTGTAGATGGTAAAGAAGTTAAAAACTTTTCTAAGCCAATTAGCGTAGGTATTGAGATTCCAAATAATTACATAAATCCTGAAACTGGAGATAATATAAGTGAAGGTGATTTAATTCCAATTTGGTCATACGGAGAAGATGGTCAATGGGGCTTTCACAAAACAGGAACTGTAACCATGAATACTTCCGGGAACTACAACGTAGCTTTTACAACAACTCATTTATCTTGGTATAACTTAGACTACTATTATAGAGGATGTGATTATTACAGAAAACTAACAGTATCAATCCCGAAAACACCAAGTCTTTCTGATAATTTCAATAACTTAAGCTACGACCTAGTTTATGCACATAATGGTCAAGTTATCGCTAATAGGGATATACAGATATCTAAAACTAAAGATAATTCTAATGGATATTACAGAACACCTAACCAAAACCTAAAAATTAAATTATATTCTGGTAGTAGATATGACAGCAATAGAGTTTTATTATATACTTCAGATACTTTTGATGGTTGTAGTAATAACACTATAAATATAGATGGTTCTACATTTTCTAATTCCATTCCTCCGAAGCCGGACGTAAGAAATATCAACATACAATTTCAAGCTAAATGTGGAGACAAAGTATTAAATCCTTTTTTATACTTATACAGACAAGAAAGCTACACTTACTATGGTAGAACTTATACATACTGGAGATGGGTTGGATACACTTATACTGGAAAAGGCTACATCTATAACGCACATATAGGAGTGTCCCAAAAATACAAAGTATATTTTGGAGGTAATTCTTATGAATATGATTATACATTTAACTCAGACAACATTATTATTGGTGACTTTGAAGCTCCCGGAGATTTATGCAGCAGATTATTCTAACCAAATAACAGTTTATACAAAAAAAGGGGTATTGTGAAAACAATATCTCTTTTTTATTAAACAAAACCCAATAAAAACTAAAAATCAGCAAAAAAATTACCATATTCTTAATAAATATATAAGTTTTTAATTATCAACTAAAAAAACTATCTTTGTGATACATTAAAAAGCTCATAAAAATGTTGCAAGAAACACCTATAGATAATAAACAAAAACTATCTTTTCAAGACTTTAAAACAGAAGTTTTAAATGATTATAAAATAGCTAAAATTAGTAGAGAGTGCAGTTTATTAGGTCGTAGAGAAGTTTTAACAGGTAAGGCTAAATTCGGTATTTTTGGTGACGGAAAAGAAGTTCCGCAACTAGCAATGGCTAAAGCATTTAAGTTAGGAGATTTTAGATCTGGTTACTACAGAGACCAAACTTTTATGATGGCTATCGGAGAGTTAACTCCACAACAATTCTTTGCAGGTTTATACGCACACACAGATATAAAAGCAGAACCTATGTCCGCTGGTAGACAAATGGGTGGTCATTTTACAACACACAGTTTAAATGAAGATGGCAGCTGGAAAGACCTAACAAAACAATACAACTCTAGTGCAGATATTTCACCTACAGCAGGTCAAATGCCTCGTTTACTAGGTTTAGCACAAGCTTCTAAAATATACAGAACAGAAAAAAGCGTACAACATAAATCTAAATTTTCTACAAACGGAAATGAAGTTGCTTGGGGTACTATTGGTAATGCTAGTACTAGTGAAGGTTTATTTTTTGAAACCATAAACGCAGCTGGTGTTTTACAAGTACCTATGCTAATGAGTGTTTGGGATGATGAATACGGAATTTCTGTACACGCGAAACATCAAACTACAAAAGAAAGCATATCAGAAATTTTAAAAGGATTTCAGAGAGAACATGACAAAGCTGGTTACGAAATATTTGTGGTAAACGGTTGGGATTATGTACAATTAGTAGACACATATAATAAAGCAGCAAAAATTGCCAGAGAAGAACACGTACCTGTTTTAATTCACGTAAAAGAATTAACGCAACCACAAGGTCATTCTACTTCTGGATCTCACGAAAGATATAAAGGTAAGAAAAGACTAAATTGGGAGAAAGAACACGATTGCATTACAAAAATGCGAAACTGGATTTTAGACTTCGAATTAGAAACTGAATCAGGAGAAACTTTACGCTTTGTAGAATCTGAAGAAGATATTATTATTTTAGAAAAGCAAGCAAAAAAAGAAGTTTTAAGCGCTAAAAGAAATGCTTGGAATACTTTTATTAATGAAATAAAAACAGAAGTAAACACTGCCTGTCAATTATTAGACAAAGTTGCTGAAAAAAGTAAAAACAGTAGCTTTATCAACAAACATAAAAAAGATTTAATTTCTATTGTAGAACCTAGTAGAAAAGATGTTTTATCTGCTACTAGAAAAACACTACGATATTTAAGTGATGAAAATTTTGCAGAAAAAATATTACTTCAAAATTTTATAAAAAACGCTTTAAAAAGTGCCTCTGAAAAATTTTCTTCATATTTATATAGTGAATCAAACCTTAGTGCATTAAACGTTCCCGAAAAGAAACCTGTATATTCTGATAGTAAAACATTAGTAGATGCACGGATAATAATGAGAGATAATTTTGATGCTATTCTAAAAAAACATCCAGAAGTAATTATTTTTGGAGAAGATGCTGGTTTTATTGGTGATGTAAACCAAGGATTGGAAGGGCTTCAAGAAAAATATGGTGAAATAAGAGTTGCAGATACAGGTATTAGAGAAGCAACAATTATAGGACAAGGTATTGGTTTAGCAATGCGTGGCCTGCGCCCTATTGCAGAAATACAATATCTAGATTATTTATTGTACGCTTTACAAATAATGAGCGACGATTTAGCAACACTACATTACAGAACTTTCGGCAAACAAAAAGCCCCCTTAATTATTAGAACTCGTGGTCACAGACTAGAAGGTATTTGGCATGCAGGCTCTCCAATGGGCGGAATTATAAATAATGTTAGAGGAATTCATGTTTTAGTGCCTAGAAACATGACAAAAGCAGCTGGTTTTTACAATACTTTACTAGAAGGTGATGAGCCTGCATTAGTAATAGAATGTTTAAACGGTTACCGATTAAAAGAAGAATTGCCTGTAAATTTAGGTGAATACAAAACACAAATAGGTGTTGTAGAAATAGTGAAAGAAGGAACAGATTTAACGGTTGTTTCTTACGGATCTACCTTAAGAATTGTAGAAGAAGTAGCTAAAGAATTACTGCAAGCAGATATTAACATAGAAATTATAGATGCACAAAGCTTACTACCTTTCGACTTGCATCATGATTGTGTAAAAAGCTTAGAGAAAACGAATAAATTATTAATCGTTGATGAAGATTTACCTGGTGGAGCTTCTGCTTATCTTCTACAAGAAATCGTAGAAAAACAAAATGGTTATATGTTTTTAGATAGCAAACCTGCAACTTTAACTGCTAAAGAACACAGAACAGCATACGGTACAGACGGAGATTATTTTTCAAAACCATCTGCAGAGGATATTTACGAGAAAATCTATGAAATTATGAATGAAGCAAATCCTAATAAACATAAAAGTTTGTATTAAAAAACACAATACATAAATTCTATTAAGCTCAAAAAAACTATTTTTTTGAGCTTTTTTTTTAACATAATTATAAGAAAACGTTAAGAAAATAACAAGCACATTTAAGTAATTTAGTGCCTTACACATCATTAAACTCTAATATGAAAAAAACACTACTCTTATTATTACTTTCTATTTTTACAATTTCTAATTCTCTTGAAGCTCAACGAAAATCAAAAGATAAAAAGAAAGAAAATTCAGAAGCTAAAACGAGCAAAGCAAAACTCCCAAAATATTCAGATTTTGTAAACAAAGACACAAAAACTGATGATGGATTATTTAAAGTACATACTAATAAAGATGAATTTATTTACGAAATTCCCAAATCTTACTTAGGTAAAGAAATGTTATTAGTTACTAGACTAAAAGACATACCTGCTGGTTTAGGCGGTGGTTACGTAAATGCTGGTTCTAAAATTAACACCCAAGTAGTGGTTTGGGAACATTATAAAAATAAAATTTTATTAAAAGTAAAATCTTATGATGCCATAGCAAATGATTCTTTACCAATTTTTAAATCTGTAAAATCGAACAACTTAGAACCTATTATTTATTCTTTCGATATTAAAACACAAAACACAGATTCAACAACTGTGTTAGTTGATGTTACAAAATTCTTTTCTTCGGATGTAAAAGCTATCTCTGGTTTATCATCAAGATTTAGAAAAACCTACAAAGTAAAAAGGTTAGATGCTAGTAGAAGCTTTATCAATAGTATTAAGAGTTTTCCAGAAAACATAGAAGTAGTACAAAATTTTACTTTTGAAGCAGATGAACCACCAAGTAACAGAAGTACAAACACAATTACTTTACATGTTAATCAATCTATGATTTTATTACCAGAAGAACCAATGATGCCAAGAATATCTGACAAAAGAGTTGGTTATTTTTCTATTGGAAATGTAGATTATAGTTCAGAAGCTTTAAAAGCTGATAGCAAAAGATATATTAGACGTTGGAGACTAGAACCAAAAGATGTTGAAGCGTATAATCGCGGAGAATTAGTTGAGCCAATTAAACCAATTGTGTATTACTTAGATCCTGCAACGCCAGAAAAACTAAGAAAAGACATAAAACAAGGTGTTGATGATTGGGCTAAAGTTTTTGAAACTGCTGGTTTTAAAAATGCAATTATGGCAAAAATGCCACCTACAAAAGAAGAAGACCCAGACTTTAGTATGGAAGATGTTCGTTATTCTTCTATTAGATATGTAGCAAGTACCACAAGAAACGCAACAGGACCAAGTGTTTCAGACCCTCGTTCTGGAGAGATACTAGAAAGTGATATTATTTGGTATCACAACCATTTACGTTCTTACAGAAATAGATATTTATTAGAAACCGGAGCAGCAAATCCGTCTGCAAGAACCTTAGACACGCCTGCAGAAGATATTGGAGAAATGATGCGTATGGTAATTTCTCACGAAGTTGGTCATGCTTTAGGTTTACCACATAATATGGCTGCAAGTTATGCCTATCCTGTAGATTCTTTACGTTCTGGAAGTTTTACTCAGAAAAACGGAATTGCAGCAACCATTATGGATTATGCTCGTTACAATTACGTAGCACAACCTGGTGATAAGGATGTAAGATTTGTTAGACAATTAGGCCCTTATGATCATTATGCAATTAATTGGGGATATAGAGTTGTGCCAAATGCAAATACTCCTGAAGACGAAGTAAAAACTTTAGATAAATGGATTGAAGATAAAGCAGATAACCCAATTTATAGATTTGGTGGACAACGTTTTGATCCTTCTGCACAAACTGAAGGAATTGGAAATGACCAGGTAAAAGCAAGTACTTATGGAGTTAAAAACTTAAAAATTGTAGCTAAAAATCTTCCAAGTTGGACATCAGATCAAACAAACAATTACGAAGATTTAGGTGAATTATACGGAGAGTTATTAAGCGTTTGGGGAAGATATTCTGGACATGTTGTTGGTAATATTGGTGGTGTTTACGAGTTTAATAAAAAACCATCTCAAACTGGTGATATTTATGTTCCTGTTACAAAAGCAAAGCAAAAAGAATCAATGGCTTGGTTACAAGCAAATGTTTTTAAAACGCAAAATTGGTTACTAGATAAAAATATTTTAAACAAGATTGAAGAAACTGGTTATACAGACAAACTTGCAGGTTATCAAAATAGGTTTTTAAGCACTTTATTAAATTACCAAACTTTAAATAGAATGATAGAAGCAGAAGTAATTCAAGATGAATTTTATGCAGCATCAGACATGATTAAAGATTTAAGAAAAGGTGTTTTTTCTGAAACCAATGCAACTAAAAACGTTGACTTACAAAGAAGAACTCTTCAAAAATCATATATTGATAAAATGAAGAATTTAATGGATAATGAAGAGTCTAAAAATAACGACATCTCTTCTATTGTAAGAGGAGAATTAGAAGCTTTAAAATACCAAGTAAACACAGCAAGTAAAAGAGCTGTTAACACAATTACAAAATATCATTATAAAGATTGTTATGCTAAAATTAATGAAATCTTAAATCCTAAGAAATAACATTATTTTTCGCTTAACAACCGAACCCCTATTGCGCACTGTAAACATCGTTTCTTTGCGCAATAGTTGTTTTTAAGCTCTAATAAAGACTGTGTTTCATAAGCATTTTTAGATTGAACTCCAATTTCATCAAACTTAGAAATAATACTATTTTTTTCTGGTTTTATTTTTTTTAGAATCTTTAAAAATTCCATTTCATTCACTTCTCCCCTATTTTTTTGATATGAAAACTTTAGTGGAATAATGGTGTTGATCAATAATAAATCTACAAAGGATTTTGTCAACTTTTTAGGAGATAATTTTGAAGCGGTTTCAAATGTATAATGTGTTTTCCAAAACGGATGTACATCAATCTCAAACAAATTATAAAATTCTTTTAAGGTTTCAATTTGCATCATTTTAGAAAATAAATTTTGATGGCAATGATATAAAGCAATTAATTGAGCAATACGAATGGTTGGGAAATTAGGTGGTCGCATTCTAAAAAATGAAAACTGCACTTTTCCTATCGGTTCTAAGTTATATTTATGCTGCAAATAATTGTAGCTTGTTTTTAATTGCTGATGATATTCGCTATCAACAACCTCCTCTAAAAACCCTGCTTGTCCAAATAACAAAGCAGCTAATTGAGTTTCATCAAACCTTACTTTTCTAAGAGTTGAAAAATCGAAAGAAGTTGCCAAATTAAAAAAGACATCACCATTTACTTTCAATCCAAAGTTTTTGGCTAATAACTGAAATAGAACTGCTTCAAAATCGTTTTGATTGTCCAACAAAACTTTATTCATTTCAATCGATTTTCGTTCTAAACGCTCAAAAAATAATCGTTCTTTCCAATTATCCAAAGTAAAATCATCTACAGTACTAATTTCTTTTTCACAAGAAACCCAATTTTGTTTAGTCGAAAATAAATTCCGATAATTATGTATAGCAGAAGCAAGCACAAAATCTTTTAAAACCAAAACAGGTAAAGGCTTGTTATTTTTCATAAAAACAGTTGCATCATCTTCCCAAACAACATGTAAAATAACGGCATCATAATTTTCATCAATTTCATGATGATGTACATACCAATCAGACGATTTTAAATGAATTTCTACATTGCCCGCCCACAATTGGTCATCAATTTTAAGTTGCGCATTTAAAAAATCAGGACCTGAGTTATAATTATGGATTCCAACTTTTAAAATAGAAACGTCTTCGTTAGTAGTTGTTTTTAAATCGTGAACAGAAAACAATTGATATTTCCATACATAATGAAGAAAATCCTCATTCATAGTCTTTTTTTTTGCTATCAAGATACAAAAAATCATTTATACCTTTATCAATATTTATAATCACATGAACAGAATTCATCAAAAATAATGACTTATTTTTGCAGCCTAATTAAGATAAATGAATATTATAGATAGTTTAAAATGGCGTTATGCCGTTAAAAAGTTTGATTCAGAAAAGCAACTTTCAGAAGTTCAAATAAACACCTTAAAAGAAGCTTTTAACTTAACAGCAAGTTCATACGGACTGCAGCCTTTAAAGTTGATTGTAATTAAAAATAAAGAAGTTCAAAAAGAACTAGTTTCACATTCTTGGAACCAAGCACAAATATTAGATGCTTCTCATGTTTTGGTTATTTGCATTCCTAAAAACTATACAAGTGTAGAAGTAGAAAACTACTTTACATTGGTCCAAAAAATTAGAAAGACTCCTAATGAAATTATAAAACCTTTTAAAGAATTTCTAACTGCAGATATTGAAAAAAAAACACAAGAAGAATTAACCGTATGGAATAAAAACCAAGCATATATTGCACTTGGTAATCTAATGACAGTTTGTGCCGTAGAAAGAATAGATGCCTGCCCAATGGAAGGCTTTATCCCTAATAAATACGACGAAATTCTTAATTTAACTGCTCAAAATTTACAATCAGTATTAGTACTTCCTGTTGGTTTTAGAGCCGACGATTGCTACATGAAAGATTTAACAAAAGTTAGAAAAGACTTAACAGAAACTGTAGTAGAAATATTGTAAATTTACTAGCTAGAATTAAACTTTTTAAAGACTTTAAATGCCTTTAAAAATTCATAATAAAAATCAAGAAAATGAGTAAAGCAGTAAGAAATTTAGAACCTAAAATTGTTTGGAATCACTTTGCAGATTTAAATGCAGTGCCTCGTCCTTCTAAAAAAGAAGAACGTGTAATTCAGTTCATGGTAGATTTTGGTAAAAAATTAAACTTAGAAACTTTTGTAGATAAAGTTGGAAATGTCATTATTAAAAAACCAGCTACAAAAGGTTTAGAAGATAGAAAAACTGTTGTTTTACAGAGCCATTTAGATATGGTTCATCAAAAAAACTCAGCTACTGTTTTCGATTTTGATAAGGAAGGTATTAAAATGCTAATTGAAGGTGATTGGGTTACTGCAGACGGAACAACATTAGGTGCAGATAACGGTTTAGGAGTTGCCGCTATTATGGCTATTTTTTCTTCTGATGATATTGAACACCCAAACCTAGAAGCACTTTTTACGATTGATGAAGAAACTGGTATGACTGGTGCAATGGGACTTGAAGGCGGGATTTTAGAAGGAGAAATTCTTTTAAATTTAGACACAGAAGAAGATGATGAAATTGGCATGGGCTGCGCCGGTGGCGTAGATGTTACTGCTACAAGAAGTTATGCTGAAGAAGATGTTTCTGAAAATGCTACCGCTTATTCAATTACTGTAAAAGGTTTAAATGGTGGACATTCTGGAATGGATATTATTAAAGAATTAGGAAACGCAAACAAAATTATGAACCGTTTATTATTCGATGGTTTCACCAATTTTGGTTTACAAATTTCTGAAATAAATGGAGGTAGTTTACGTAACGCAATTCCTAGAGAAAGTACTGCAATTGTAACTGTAGACATCATTTCTAAAGAAGCTTTTCTTTTAGAAACCAATTTACTTATCAACAATATAAAAGAAGAGTTTTCAACAATAGAACCCAACTTAACAGTTGATATTCAAGAATCTACACTTCCAAATAAAGTCATGGAATTAGGCGTTCAGGAAGGTTTATTAAAGTCTATTTACGCTGCTCATAACGGAGTCTATAGAATGAGTCCGGATATTAAAGGATTGGTAGAAACCTCTAATAATATTGCTCGAGTAATTGTAAAAGATGGAAGCATAAAAATTGGATGTTTAACACGATCTTCATCAGAAAGTAATAAATTAGATTTAGCAAATTCTTTAAAATCTGCTTTTGAATTATCTGGTTTTGATGTAGATTTATCTGGTGAATACCCAGGATGGCAACCGAATGTAAACTCAGCAATTTTAGACGTAGTTTCTAATTTATATGAAACTTTACATGGTGAGAAAGCAGATGTAGCAGCTTGTCACGCTGGTTTAGAATGTGGAATCTTAGGTCAGAATTACCCAGAAATGGATATGGTTTCTTTTGGACCAACTATTAGAGGAGCGCACTCTCCAGACGAAAAAGCATCTATTTCATCAACACAAAAATTCTGGAAATTTTTAATTGAAATTTTAAAGAACATTCCAAAGAAATAGTACAATATTACCTGTTAGAAACCGAAGTTTATGCTTCGGTTTTTTTTTACTTAAATTTGTTTAAAAAGTCAACAAAAACAAACTCAAAACACTAAAATACAGTAGATTACATTTTTATCTTTTTGTTAACATCTTTCATTTTCTAAAGACAGAAAAAAACGTAATTTTACTACCTATAAACTAAACTTTTATAATGGGTAAAATAATTGCTATTGCAAATCAAAAAGGTGGTGTTGGTAAAACAACTACAAGCATAAATTTAGCTGCTTCTTTAGGTGTTTTAGAGAAAAAAGTTTTGTTGATTGATGCAGATCCGCAAGCAAACGCTTCGTCTGGTTTAGGTATTGATGTTGAAACTGTAGAATATGGAACCTATCAAGTTTTAGAACATTCCATTGATGCAAAAGATGCGATTGTTAAAACCGAGTCTCCAAATGTAGATATTATACCTGCACATATAGATTTAGTAGCTATTGAAATAGAATTGGTAGATAAGGAAGATAGAGAGTATATGTTAAAAAAAGCGTTAGTCGATCTAAAAGACGATTACGATTATATTTTAATAGATTGTGCTCCGTCATTAGGTTTAATTACGTTAAACTCTTTAGTAGCTGCAGATTCTGTAATAATTCCTATTCAGTGTGAATATTTTGCCTTAGAAGGGCTAGGGAAATTATTAAATACCATTAAAAGTGTACAGAATATTCATAATTCTGACTTAGATATAGAAGGCTTACTTTTAACCATGTTCGATTCTCGTTTACGCCTTTCTAATCAAGTAGTTGATGAAGTTAGAAAACATTTTTCTAGTATGGTTTTTGATACTATAATTAGAAGAAATACACGTTTAGGAGAAGCACCAAGTTACGGAGAAAGCATTATTGCATACGATGCAACCAGTAAAGGTGCTGTAAATTACTTAAATTTGGCGCAAGAATTATTAAAAAAGAATTCGTAAAATGGCAAAAGCAACCAAAAAACAAGCTTTAGGACGAGGATTATCAGCTTTATTGCAAGAATCTTCTAATGTAATTTCTGCATCAGATAAAAATGCAGACAAACTTGTTGGAAGTATTATTGAAATAGAATTAGATTTAATTGATGTAAATCCTTTTCAACCTAGAACTTATTTTGATGAAGAAGCATTAAGAGAATTAGCAAGTTCTATAAAAGAATTAGGTGTAATTCAGCCAATCACAGTTAGAAAACTAGAAGGAAATAAGTTTCAATTGGTTTCTGGTGAGCGTCGTTTTAGAGCATCAAAATTAATTGGAAACAAAACAGTACCGGCATATATAAGACTTGCCAACGACCAAGAAATGCTAGAAATGGCCTTGGTAGAAAATATTCAGCGTAAAAATTTAGACCCAATAGAAGTTGCTTTATCTTACCAACGTTTAATAGATGAAATTCAATTAACGCAAGAAGAATTAAGTACAAGAGTTGGTAAAAAACGATCTACAGTAACCAATTACTTACGTTTGTTAAAGTTAGATCCAATTTTACAAACAGGTATGCGAGACGGTTTTATTTCTATGGGGCATGGTCGTGCTATGATTAATGTAGAAAATACAGAAGATCAATTAGCTATTTACGAGAAAATTTTAAGAGATAAATTATCTGTAAGACAAACAGAAGATTTAGTAAAAAGCTTAAAATCTGGTACCATTGCAAAACCAAAGAAAAAACCAGTACCAAGTTTCATTAAAAGTAGTGTTAAAGATATTAGTGAATACTTTGGTCATAAAATAGACGTTACTGTTGGTAACAATGGTAAAGGAAAAATTTCGATTCCTTTTCATTCTGAAGAAGATTTTAATCGAATAAAAAACTTATTAAAATAAGTGTTTATTAAAAATACCATATTTGTTTTATTCCTTGCATTCTTTTCTGCATCTATTTTTGGGCAGAAAGATTCTGTGAATGTGAAAGATTTAAAAATAAAAGGAGATATTAAAATTGAAAAAGGTGGTGTTTACGATCCTTTAGCTCCTTCTAAAGCAGCATTTTATTCTGCTATATTTCCTGGAATGGGACAAATTTACAATAAGAAATATTGGAAAGCACCCATTGTTTGGGGTGCTATGGGTACTAGTATTTACTATTATTTAGACAATAATAAAGAATACCATAGATACAGAACTGCCTACAAACTTAGAAAGAATAATTTAGTAGACGAATTTACGGTAGATGGTGTGGAGATTCTTTCTCTTGAAACACTAGAAAGAGCACAAGAACAGTTAAGCGAAAATAGAGACATGTCTCTATTAACCACTGCTATTTTGTACGTTTTACAGATTGTAGAAGCAAGTGTAAATGCACATTTATTACAATTTAATACCGATGATGATTTATCATTTAAACCTACTTTTATTAACGATCCTACTTATTTTGAAGCTCCAAAAGTAGGTCTAACAATTAAATATAATTTTTAAAATGAAGATTGCACTATTAGGATATGGAAGAATGGGGAAAGAAATTGAAAAAATTGCTTTATCTCGTGGACATGAAATCGTAATAAAAAAAGACGTAGATGACGTTATTGACATTACGTTAGCTGACGTTGCCATTGATTTTAGCGTACCTTCTTCTGCTTATAATAATATTACCAACTGTATTAATAACAACGTTCCTGTAATTTCTGGAACAACAGGATGGTTAGACAAATATGAGGATGCAGTAGCTCTTTGTAAAGAAAAAAACAGCGCGTTTATTTATGCTTCCAATTTTAGTTTAGGAGTAAATATCTTCTTTGAATTGAATAAGCAATTGGCAAAAATGATGAGTTCTTTAGAGGATTACAATATCTCTATGGAAGAAATTCATCATACAAAAAAATTAGATGCTCCAAGTGGAACAGCCATTACGTTGGCAGAGGGAATTATAGAAAATTCTTCTAAAAACAATTGGGAGTTGGATGAAAAAACATCCGAAGAAAATATTCCTATTGTTGCAAAAAGAATTCCTGAAGTTCCAGGAACACACACCGTTTGGTACGATTCTGAAGTAGATTCTATAGAAATAAAACACACAGCACACAGTAGAAAAGGTTTTGCTTTAGGTGCCGTTGTTGCAGCTGAATGGATTGTAGGGAAACAAGGAGTTTTCTCTATGAAAGATGTGTTAAACATAGGTTAAACCCTGTAACAAACTAATAATAAAGCTACTAATAAACGTATCATTTATCCTCTCGAGCGCAGTTGAGAGGTTTATATTTTTAGTATAAAACATTAAGTTCTCGACTGCGCTCGAACAGAAATCAAATAGTACAATTATGACTTATTTAGAGTGGTTTATATTTTTTTTAGCAATACAAGTAATTCATTTTTTAGGTACTTGGAAATTATATGTTAAAGCTGGTAGAAAAGCTTGGAAAGCTGCAGTGCCTATCTATAACGGAATTATTTTAATGCAAATTATAAAGAGACCTAAATGGTGGATCATTTTATTATTTATTCCGATTGTAAACTTATTAATGTTTCCTGTTATTTGGATTGAAACTATTAGAACTTTTGGTTTCTATAAAAAATTAGATTCGTTTTTAGTTATTGTTACTTTAGGTTTGTATATTTTTTACATCAATTATGCAACAGATGCAAAGTACAATGCAGAAAGAAGCTTAAAACCACGCTCTGAACTAGGTGAATGGGTTAGTTCTATTGCTTTTGCAATTATTGCGGCAACTTTGGTACATACCTATTTTATGCAACCTTTTACCATACCAACTTCTTCTTTAGAAAAATCTTTATTGGTAGGAGATTATCTTTTTGTAAGTAAATTTCATTACGGAGCTAGAGTTCCATCTACAGTAATTGCAGCACCAATGGTACATGATTCTTTACCATTTACAGGAACTGCTTCTTACTTAAAAAGTCCACAATTACCATATACACGTTTACCTGGTTTACAGAAAATTAAAAACAACGATATTGTTTGTTTCAATTGGCCTGCAGATACATTGGCAACTATGTGGGGAGATACTTCTGGAAAATTCACCTACAAACCGGTAGATAAAAAAACCAACTACGTAAAACGAAGTGTTGGTATAGCAGGAGATTCTTTAGAAATTAAAGATGGTTACGTTTATATAAACGGACAAAAAAACAAATTACCGTACAGAGCAAAAATTCAATTTTATTATACTTACGAAGCGAAGTCTGCAATAGATAGAAACAATTTTCCGCAGTTTTTAATCAATAAAGAAAGAACAGGAGTTTATAAAATTTTAAATGAATATTGGAACAATCCAAAGGTTCAAGAAGCTTTTGAAAAGAGTGCTAACTTATCTAAAATAGGTTCAGATTCTTTATATACAGAAGTTGCAGGTGGTGTTTCTCAAGATTTAGCAAGTCGTTTAAAAATGACGAATGTAGCTAACAAGATAAATATTAATTTAACCGAAGACGAATTTAATCAACTTAAAAAACACCCCTCTACAGTATCTGTAAAAAAGGTTAATTATAGAGCTGATGTTGGTATTTTTCCTCATATAAAAGAAAACCAATGGAGTCAAGATAATATGGGACCAATTTACATTCCTAAAGCTGGAGCAACTGTAAAAATTAATGCCAAATCTTTACCATATTACGAGCAAATTATTAAAAATTATGAAAACAACGATTTACAAATTGTTGGAGATAATATTTTTATTAATGGTAAAAAAGCAGATTCCTATACCTTTAAACAAGATTATTATTGGATGATGGGAGATAACAGACACAACTCTTTAGATGCACGTTATTATGGCTACACTCCTTTCGATCATGTATTAGGGAAACCCGTAATGGTTTGGTTTAGTTGGGATGCAAATGCGGCATCTTTTGGTGAGAAAATAAAATCTATTCGTTGGGATAGAATGTTTACAACTGTGCATGGAGACGGAGAGCCTGTTTCTTATAGATATTTTGTATTTGCATTAATTGGTTTATATTTTGGATATAGTTTTTACAGAGGAAAAAAAGCTAAGAAATAGTATTCAGTTTTAAATAGCTGTTTGTAATAACAACAGATTTCGACAAAAAAAAGCATCTAAAAACCAATAGAAAATGTCTCTATTTATACCTACATATTTTGGCCCAATTTCTCAGTATACAGAGATTGTAAAATCTGATGCTGTTGTTTTTGAAATGGAAGACAACTTCCAAAAACAAAGCTATAGAAACAGATGTTACATCTTTAACTCTAACGGAAAACAGTTATTAAACATCCCTGTTAAGGATAAAAATAAAGGTACTTCTCAGCGTAAAAAAACAAAAGATTTACTGGTAGATAATGATGCTCTTTGGCAAGACCATCATTTAAAATCTTTACAGACAGCATATAGAACCTCTCCTTTTTACGAGTTTTATGAAGATGATTTATTAAAAATATTTCATAAAAAATATACATTTTTACAAGACGTAAATATAGACACACATTTGTTTATTACAGATGCATTACAAATTTCTCAACAATATTCTAAAACAAAAGAATACCTTGTAGAAACTACAGAACCTGATTTTAGAGAACTTGTAAATGTAAAAAATCAACCAAAAAAAACACCCGATTCTTACATTCAAATGTTTGATGATAAACATGGATTTATTCCTAATTTATCAATTTTAGACTTAATCTTCATGGAAGGACCAAATGCCATTAGCTATTTATAATTAATTGCATTAAATTTAAACTTATTAACTAAAACGCTTCTTTAATGAATGTTTTATCCTTTTTTATTAATAATTTCCACAAATTACCTCCTGAATCTTATCAAAAATTTTTAGAGCTTACAGAGTTGAAAAAATTTAATAATAAAGATGTTTTAACTAAAACTGGAGATAAACCTACGGATTTATATATTTTAAAAAAAGGAATTGTTAGATCTTACTATGAGGATAAAAACGGAAAAGAATACATAAGAAGTCTATTTGTACCTTTTAGTTCTACAGGTTCATTTGGAGCTTTAGTTTCTAATAAAAACTCTTTGTTAACCTATCAATGTTTAACTGATTGTGAATTATTTGTTATAAATTATAAAAAATTGAAAGAACTTGCTTTAGTTGATAATGACATTGCTGTTATGTATGCAAACGCTTTGGAAAGCATTTTTTTATTATTTGAAAAAAAAATATATAATTTATCCGTTTTAGATGCAACAGAAAGGTATAAAGCATTAAAAAAAGAGATACCTAATATAGAAAACATTATACCACAATACCACATAGCATCATATTTAAATATTTCTGCTGTGCAATTAAGTCGAATTAGAAAAAAAATATATTCAAAATAAATCTATTAACATAGGTAAAGAATTAATAAACAAATTATATCTAATTTAGCAGTGTAAGAATTCTAAGCTCCCCCAAAGAATTACTACCCCTAAAAAAAAGGTTTATTTTGTAAAAAGAGTAAACCTTTTTTTATGTCAAAATTTATAATACACTATTCACTACATTTTATAATACCTGCACTTATAGCCTATTTATTTTTTAAAGATAATTGGAAAAAGGTTTACTTAATCTTTTTGTGTTCTATGTTGGTCGATTTAGATCATTTATTAGCCACTCCTATTTTTAAAGAGAATAGATGCAGTATCAACTTTCATCCATTGCATTCTTACATAGCTATTGGCTTTTATGCAGTAGGTTTGGTTTTTAAGAAAACGAGAATACTCTGTATAGCACTCTTATTTCATATGATAACAGATTATATAGATTGTTATTTGTAGTATTTTTTTAAGAGTATATCAAACTCATTAGAAATATTAAGTTTAAGTACTAAAAGTATATATACAACCGTAATTAAAATACTTTTTAAAGCAATATTTATAATAGGGTGCACAGGAAACTTCCATAAATAAATGTCACTTATAGTAAAATCCCAAAAATTAAAAGCTAAATAAAGAACAGTAATTATTACAATCATTTTTAACGACTTGTCTGTAAAAGGTGTCATAGAAAACTTACTTTTTACAAAAAATAACTTAAACGTATTTGCTAAAAAGATTACTATTAAAGTTGCCAACGCTAAGCCATCTGTTCCCATATCTAATTCATAATAAAAAAGTTTATTTAAAAGATAAACCGATAATGCCATAGAAATACTAATGGGTAATGTTATTTTATAAAACTTAGAATTGTTTATGATAGCTCCATTGTTCCCTAAGAAACCATTATATAGCTTCAGTACAGAAATCATAAGAACCACCAATGCACCACCTCCATATTCTTTAGGAAGTAAATTAAATAATTGACCAACGTTTGCATTTATTAAAACAAAGAAAAGGCCGCTAATTAATAAAAGGTTAATAGAACTCTTTTTATATAATGAAGCAACTTCTTTATGGTTCTCTTCATTTAATGTTTTAGATGTTAAAGGCTGTAAAATGTTTAACATTGCCCTACTTGGTGCTTCTATAAAAGAACCAATAAAAACGGCAACAGAATAATAAGCTGCAATTACCAAAGACTCCTTACCAGGTATCATAAATTTATCAATATCTAAAATAATGGCTCCTGCACTTCCTGCTAAAATAATATACCCAGAAAAACGAATTACTTCCTTAAAATTATCTGGTCTAGAAAAGGTGAATTTTGGCGTATATAAATTAAATGCATAAAACATCATGATAAGCGTTCTTAGAAAATAAGCCCCTGTTAAGAAGTAAATAAACTCGTGCTTTGTTATCAACTCAAAGTAAACTGCAAATAACAAAATCATTACCATTACACGGTTATACAGCTCCTTTAAAATATTACCAAAAACAGATTGAAATTGAACTTTAGCCCAAGAATAAAAAATCTCAAAATAAGAACAAGCAACTGCTACTAGGTAAATAACAACAGTATAATCTTTTATAATAGGATTTTCAACGGATAAATAATCCCCTATTTCTTGATAGAATAAGTTTCCAAAATAAGCTATAGGAATTGCAATGAATAGTGGTAAAAAAAGTACCGACGATAAGAAACTATCCCTCTCTTCTTTTGTAAAATAGCTAGAATAAAACTTTACAATTGTATGATGGATTCCTAACGCAATTAAAGGCATTAACAAATTAGAAGTAGATAATAGAAAAGTTACCAAACCATAATATTCATCTTCTAAAAAACGAGTATATAAAAACAACGTATTTATTCCGCCAAAGGCGAAACCAAGATAAATAAAAAGTGTGTTTTTTAAAGACTGTTTAAATACAACTCCCATGGCTACGAATGTAAACTTTTAAGAAGCAATGCAAGGTCTTTGGTCAGTTCTTTTCTATGAAATCTCTCAATATTTTTAGAATTCACTTCTAAAGAACCTTTTTTATATTGATGATATAATTTTAATATTTCTAATGATAATTTTTTTCCATTATCAAAATCAACCACAACACCAGCATTGGTTTCTTTCACTATTTCAGATAAATCTCCATCTTCTGGTCCAATCGCTAAAATAGGTCTTTTAGCAGTTAGATATTCAAATAACTTCCCTGTTAAAATTCCTTTTGACTTTTCTACATTCGGAATTAATAACAACAAAACCTGAGCTTTCTGCTGGTATGCTATTGCTTTTTCATGCGCAACATATCCAACAAAATTAGAATTCTCAGTTAAGTTATTTTGAGAAATATCTTCTTTTACTTCATTAGAAATATCTCCAATAAAATTTAATTTTAAATCCTCCTTAAAACCTTCATCTCGTAAGCAAAGTTCTTTTAAAACGTTAAATAACACCTTAGGATTGCTTTGTTTTGGCAACAATCCTATATAAGAAATAGAAAACTCTGTATCCAAAGCACTTATGCTATTGGTTAAAACTTCATCATCAAAACCATTGGTAATCACTTCTACCCTACCTGCTTTTTTAGCAAATTCGGTTTTTAAAGCATTACTAACCGTTAATACGCAATCTGCATTTTTTAAAACTTTTTCTTCTAATTTTTTATTTCGATTTTTCGCAAAAGACAATTGCTTAAAATCTTTATTGTAATACAAATCTGACCAAGGGTCTCTAAAATCTGCAAGCCATTTAACATTATTTTGTTCGTGTAATTTCTGAGCAATTAAATGCATGCTATGTGGCGGACCAGTAGAAATAATTGCATCAATCTTGTTAGCGTCTAAATACTTTTGCAAGTATTTTACAGAAGAGTTTACCCAAAACACTTTAGGATCCGGAATAAAAAAATTCCCTCTTATGAATGATAAAACGCCTCCGGTACTTGCATTGGAAATTCCACTTTTCTGAGGTGTATTCTTTTTCCAAAAAAGGATATCTGTAGGTTCCCAAATAGCTTTTTTTAAAACTTCTATATTTTTCGGGACTTCATTAATTAAGGTGTTATCTTCCTTCGGATAATTCACATCATCGACTGTATATACAACAGGTTCAATGCCAAATTCTTGTAAATATTTTACAAATTTCAACCAACGTTGCACTCCAGAACCTCCTGCAGGCGGCCAATAATATGTAATTATTAATACTTTCAAGATGGTAGATTATTGTATAAATGTAGCAGTTTTTTAGAAGTCTGCTCCCAAGAGAATTCATTTTCTATAAACTCTTTTCCGTTTTGTCCTAACTCATTTCTTAACTTCTCATCCTTATAGAGCGTTATAATTTTATCAGAAAAATCTTTAACATCTCTGTCTTTATGAATTAAACCTGTTTTATTATTCTCTACAACTCTTTTTTGAGCCGTAGCATCACTCACTAAAAGTGGTTTTGCCAAACTCATATATTGAAAAATCTTATTTGCATAAGCAACATCATGTTGTAGATTTCTATGCAAAGGCGAAATACAAATGGCACTAGACAAAATATAAGATTGAAATAAAGCTACATTTTGCCAACCTTCAAAATCAACAAATTCTTCTAATTTTAAGTCAGCTACTTGTTGTTTTAAAACAACATCTGTAGTATTTCTGCCTACAATAACCAACTTAATATTTGGGATGGTTTCTTTTAATGAAGTTAGAGACTCAATAGCCGTTTGCAGGCCTCTTCTTAAATGAGTATCTCCTAAATACAAGAGTACAAAATTGTCTTTGTACCTAGCTACAATCGTTTTATCAACTTTATAATCTGTATAAAACGATTCTCTAATGGTATTCGGAACTAAAACTAACTTTTCTTTAACAGAGGGGATTCTTTCTACTAGATTCTCTAAAAATTCAGGAGAAACCGAAATTACTTTATCTGCTTTTTTTATAAATTCTTTTTCTTTCTTTTTCCATTTTGATGGTGAAATAATATACTTTCCTGGAAATTTCTGCAGGTGCGGATATAATTTCATCACTTCTGGCATATTATCATGCAAGTCTAAAACTACCGGTAAATTGAAAGATTTATTTGCATTAAAAACAGCTTCTGCAATTCTAATGTCATGTATATGTAACGCATCAATTTTTGTTTCTTCTATAAATTGATGAATCTTTTTTTTCATCAAAATGCCATAAAGAGGAACGGTATACGCTAAAGCTGATAATTTATATTCTAGTTTATTTGATGTAAATCTTTTAACCTGAATTCCGTTTATAACTTCAGACGATTTTTCTTCAGCATATTTTAAGCAGAACAGAAAAACATCATGACCTGCTTTCACCAAAGAAACGGCTTCGTTTTCTACCCTTGGATCAGGCGGAAAAGGAGCATCTAAAATCATCCCTATTTTCATTATTTTTCTTTCTTCTTTTTGTAAAAAAACCAACCAGCTGTTATTAAAATTAACAATGCATAAGAAGCTAATGAAATAATTTTTCCTTGCTGAATTACTTTAGGTTCAAACTTAAATTCGATCGTATGCTCTCCTGCAGGAATTGTCATTCCACGTAACACATAATTAACACGCACATGCAGCGTTAATTTTCCATCAACATAAGCGTTCCAACCATCTTTATAATAGATTTCAGAAAAAACAGCAAACTGATCTTTCAATGTTTTAGCTTGATATGTTAACGTTGTTACATCGTAATTTAAAAGTTCTATTTTGGCAGTACTATCAATTTCTCTAGGAAAAGTAGATTGATTGTCTTCATCGTTATAGAAAACAGCCACCTTCTTTGTATTTAAAGAATCTAAAGCTTGAATTTCTTCATTCGCTGAATCTACAATTTTTACACGTTCTACAAACCAAGCATTTCCGTTAGCATCTGGGTTTAATTGCGATTGCTTCTCTCCTTTATCATTACCAATAATAAAATATTTAGTATTTAACATGTTTAAAACTTGCATGTTATTTTTGGCAATTTGAAAATCAAATAACTCTTGATAACGACCTAATTTTGCTGCATGATACCCTCCAATAGATTGATGAAAGTAAGATGTACTACCATCATTCATTGGGTTTACAGTGAAGTTACCAACTCTATAATGACTTTTATCTTGTAAAATAATTTTATCTGCTGTTGATGCTATAAATGGTTTCTCAATTTTTCTTGCAGATTCAAAATCATCTTCATTTACATACTTTTTATCCACAGAAATTAAATCGAATAATAAAAAAACAGTTAACGATAAAATAGCAACACCTTGTTTTAATTTATCCTTTAACAACAACCATAAAACACCCGCAGAAAGTATCATTAAAAATAAAGAACGTAATGTATCTGCTAATAACATCGATTTTCTATCAGAAATAATTGCATCTGCTAAACCCGGTAACTGATTGTATTGTGCATCTCTTATTCCTTCAAAAGTTGAAAATCCGTGTGCTAATAAAAAACCTAAGATAATTAATCCTCCAAAAGCATAGACTGCTTTTTTTAATCCATCTAGTTTTTCATCCGAAGAAATCTTAGACGAAAAGAATTCTTTTAATCCTAGTATCCCTAAAATAGGCACACATAGTTCTGCAATTACTTGTATCGAGGAAACAGCTCTAAATTTATTGTACAACGGAAAATAATCAATAAAGAAATTGGTTAAAACATCAAAGTTTCTCCCCCAACTCATTAAAATTGAAAAAACGGTTGCAGTAACCAACCATTGTTTCAAGCGTCCTTTTACCAAAAATATCCCTAAGAAAAATAGAAAGAAAATTACAGCACCAATATAAGCAGGTGCTTCTACAATATTTTGATCTCCCCAATAGGTAAGCGCTTGTTCAGAATATTCTTTTGCAGCACTTCTTCCTGCTTTTTCTTCTAAAATTTGATAAAAATTAGAATCTTTACCTAATTTTTCTATGGTTCCTCCGCCCATAAAACGAGGAATGAATAAATTAAAAGTCTCTAATTTTGCGTAACTATATTCTGTAATATAGGCTTTATCTAAGCCTTTTGTAGCTTCTTTTTTACTCCCATCTGGTGTAATAGTCAATTCAGATTTCCCTCTTGTACTATGATCTGCATATTCTTTCATAGCCATTAAACGAGGTGCATTTGCTCCAATACCTAATAAAACTGCTGCAAAAATTATAGCTACTTGTTTTATAAAAGTCGGAATAATTTTTTCTTTAATAGCATGGATAAACTCTACAATTCCTAGAATAATTAAAGCAAAACCTAGGTAATACGTCATCTGAGGATGGTTTGTATAAATTTCTAAAGCCATTGCGACTCCAGTTACCATAAAACCAAGAATATATCGTTTCTGAAAAACCCATAACAATCCAGCTAATATCAATGGCATATAAGCAATTGCATGTGCTTTTGCATTATGTCCTGCTCCAAAAATAATGATTAAATAGGTTGAAAACCCAAAGGCGAGCGCCCCAAAAATAGCCAACCTCCAATTTACTTTCAAAGCCATCATTAAAACAAAGAAGCTTAAAAAATATAAGAAAGTATAATCTGCAGGTCTTGGCAAAAAGCGTAAAGTTCTGTCTAATACCCTTACAAAATCATTCGGATAATAAGCACTTACTTGGTACGCCGGCATTCCACTAAAAGAAGCACCTGTCCAATAAGGCTCTGTGTTTTTATCTGCTCTAAAATCATTAATCTCTTTTACCATTCCGGTAAACTGAGTAATATCAGATTGGTTTAGCTTCTCACCTTTTAAAACAGGATGAAAATAGATAATTGATACCAAAGCAAAAATTGCAACAGCACCGATGTATGGTAAAATTTTAGTAAACTTCATAAATTAATCTATTTCCTCAAAATCCACATATTCACCAACAGAATTTTTACTTTGCTGTTGATTCCCTGGAGTTTTATCGATTACTGTTTTCCCTTCTGGCACAGTATTTTTTTGCGGTTCTTGTTGTTGTCCGCCACCGTATTGCTGTTCTGCTTTCTTCTTAATTGTTTCAGCAGCCTTTTTAATTAAAAAAGGTGCGAATAATTTTGCTAAAAACTTAAACGCATAATAGCAAAAAACAATAATAGCTATGGTTCTTAATAATCCCATTCAAATATTTATTTATAAAAAAATCAATCAAAAATAACAATTTGAATACAATTGGAGCGTTTACAAACTATAAAACTTTCTTAAACTCAAAAAAGTATCGTTTGCTTTTATAAAATAGCATTTTTATACTATGTTTGTGTAATAGGTAGTTACTGCCAATAATATATTATCTTAATTTATGAAAAACCTTTTCCTGAAATTTTTTATTACCCTCATCGTATTTATAAGCAGCTCTACACAAGCACAATACACCGATGTAATAAACTCTAACAAACCTGGTTTTTCAGAAAGTCCTTACAGTGTTGGTACTGGCGTATATCAATTTGAGACAAATGTTTTCTACAAAAACACCAGTATAGAGCCTACTTTTTCTATACCAGAATCTTTTGGAGCAGATTTACTTTTTAGAACAAGTTTTTTTCTTGAAAAACTAGAATTAAATGCGCAGTTAACCTATCAAAAAGACGAAGTAACATTTCATAATGTTTTCACATCGCAATATTCAAATTCTGGGTTAAGTAAATTTACAATCGGTGCAAAATACTTGTTATTTCAACCAGAATATACTGATAAAACAAAAGAAGTTAGAAGTTGGAGAAAAAGGCATGCTTTTGATAAAAAGCGATTAATTCCTTCTGTTGCTTTTTACTTGGGTGTAAATACAGATGTTGTAGATGATCTATATAAAACAGAAAGCATTTCACCCAAATTAGGCGTTTTATTACAGCAAAATATTACAGATCGATTTAATATCGTTTACAATGGATATTACGATAAAATAGGAACCGACTTCTTTGAACTTTCATATATCATTACTGCAACACAGAATCTAAACTACAATTGGTCTGGTTTTATAGAACACCAAGCAATTTTTAAAAAAGAACAAAATAATTTAAACATAGGAGCAGGATTAGCCTATCTTATTAATGAAGATTTTCAACTAAATACCTCAGCAAGATTTCTAAAAGAAGGAGAATCACAAGGTTTTTACGGAGGTTTTGGTATCTCTTATAGAATAGATACTCATTCTGATTCTTATACAGATTTAGACGATAGCGGTCAAGTGATTAAAGACACGCCAATTAGTAGGTACAATAAAAAACAAAACGGTTTTTTCTCTAGAATATTTAGTGTTTTCAAGAAAAAAGACAAGAAAAAATCAGTTAGAAAAAGAAGTAGAAAAAGGACTTCTACAAAAGAGAAAAAAGGAGGTTTCTTAGGTTTGTTTGGTAAGAAAAAAGCAAAAGAAGAAACAGATATAGAAAAATTAGAAAGAGAAATTAAAGAGCTTGAGAAAGAAGTAGAAGAAGATTAAAATAACCATTAGAAATACTATTTTTGTAATATGATTACAATTAAAAAAATGACCACCAAAAAGGAAATGAAACAATTTGTAACATTTCCTTTTTCGTTATATAAAGACCATAAATATTGGGTTCCTCCTATTATTAAAGATGAAATAGACAATTTTGATCCAGCAAAAAACCCTGTTTTTGAAAATGCAGATGCGCAGTTCTTTGTTGCTTTAAGAGATGGCAAAATTGTAGGAAGAGTTATTGCAATAATCAATTGGTTTGAGGTTGAAAAACAACAAATTAAAAAAATGCGTTTTGGCTGGTTTGATGTTATTGATGATATTGAAGTAAGTAAGGCTCTATTGGAGAAAGTTAGAGAAATAGGATTAGAAAACAACTTAGAATATATAGAAGGACCAATAGGTTTTAACAACCTAGATAAAACGGGTGTTTTAACAGAAGGTTTCGACCATATTGGTACCATGATTACCTGGTACAATCATCCTTACTATAAAGACCATTTAGAGCAATTAGGTTTTGTAAAAGAGAAAGAATATTTAGAAAATAAATTCAAATTTAAAAATGTTGATGGTGTTTATTTTGATAGAATAAGTAACATTTTAAAAAGACGTTTTAAATTAAAAGCCTTAGATTTTACAAAGACAAAAGACATTTTACCTTACGTAGATGAAATGTTTGAGGTTTTTAGTGCTTCCTACTCTAAACTGTCTTCTTTTGTGCCAATTTCTGATTCTCAAATTGCTTTTTTCAAGAAGAAATACATCAGCTTTATCAATCCAGAATATATAAAATTTGTGGTTGATGAAAATAATAAATTAGTAGCTTTTGCCATTGTAATGCCCTCTTTCTCGGAAGCTTTACAAAAAGCAAACGGAAAGTTATTTCCATTCGGATTGTTTCACTTGTTAAAAGCAAGAAAGCACTCTAAAGATGTTACATTTTATTTAATTGGTGTGCATCCAGATTATCAAAATAAAGGTGTACACGCCATTATATTTGATCAATACACAAAAACTTTTGCGCCTCTAGGCATCGAAAATTGTATTAGAACTCCCGAGTTAGAAGACAATGAAGCTATTAAAAAATTATGGGAAAACTTTGATCCTGTAACGCATAAAAGACGAAAAACATATCGAAAGAGTATTCAGTAAAGCAAAAGCAAAATTAAAAAACTTTGCGTCTTTGCGAGAAAAAAGAACCTTGAAACTAATTTAAAAAATGCAATTATTTTATAATTCTGAAATTTCTACAGAAACCACGCAACTCACATTCGATAAAATTGAGAGTAAACATATTGTACGTGTTTTACGTAAAAAAGAAAATGACATTCTTAAAATTACAAACGGTAAAGGCTTTTTGTTTGATGTAAAAATTATACTTGCAAGCGACAAAAAATGTTTGGCAGAAGTTATTGGTTTTGAAGAAAAACCTAAACCATGGAATTATTACCTCCATATTGCCATTGCTCCTACCAAATTAAATGACAGAATTGAATGGTTTTTAGAAAAAGCAACAGAAATTGGTATCGATGAGATTACACCAATTATTTGTTCTAATTCAGAACGTAGAGTTGTAAAGCTAGAACGTTTCGAAAAAATTATTCAGTCTGCCATGAAGCAATCTTTAAAATTCACGCTTCCTAAATTGAATGAACCAGTAAAATTGAATGATTTTATAAAACAAGATTTTAAAGGTAACGTTTGTATTGCACACTGCGAAGATCAAAAAGAAAAAAACTTATTACAATCCGTAATAAAACCTTCAGAAAAAACGACCATTTTAATTGGTCCTGAAGGCGATTTTTCTAGTGATGAAATTAAAAAATGTTTGGCAAAAAATATGATTCCTATATCTTTAGGAGAAAGTAGATTGCGTACAGAAACTGCTGCATTAGTAGCTGTAAATACCATTTCGTTTATCAATCAGTAATTTTTACTATATTGCTTTCAATTCTCACTAAAATAATTGATGAAGCAAACTTTAGTTCTAGTATTAATTTTCCTTATCTTCTCTACAAATGCACAGGATGTTGCCATTTTAAAATACAATGGAGGTGGAGATTGGTACGCAAACCCAACAGCAATTCCTAATTTAGTACACTTTGCAAACAAAAATATTGGAACCAATATTTCTAAAGATCCACAAGCCGTAAATATTGATAGTGAAGATCTTTTTAACTACCCTATCATATTTATGACGGGACATGGAAATGTATTATTTTCTGAAGACGATACAAATAACTTAAGAAATTACTTAATTTCTGGGGGCTTTTTACATATTTCAGACAATTACGGATTAGATGAATTTATACGAAGAGAATTAAAGAAAGTTTTTCCGAATTTAGAGTTTAAAGAAATCCCGACCAATCATCCAATTTTTAATCAGACTTTTAAATTCCCTAACGGGATTCCAAAAATTCATGAACACAATAAAAAACCTGCCCAAGGTTTTGGTTTGTTTTACGAAGGAAGGTTGGTTGTTTTTTACGATTATGAAACAGATTTAAGCGATGGTTGGGAAGATGAAATTATACACAATAACCCAAAAAGTGTAAGAGAAACTGCTTTAAAAATGGGGGCGAACATTATTGAGTTTGCTTTTAAGAATTAAGTTAGCAGTTAGCAGTTAGCAATTAGCAGTTAGCAGTTAGCAGTTAGCAGTTAGCAGTTAGCAGTTAGCAGTTAGCAGTTAGCAGTTAGCAGTTAGCAGTTAGCAGTTAGCAGTTAGCAGTTAGCAAAAATAAAAAACTTTTAGCTTTGCAACTTTGCTAGAAAAAAATAAAATTTAAAACAAGATTTTTTTGAACCAAGAACCAAGAAAACAAGAAAATTTGAAACTAATTTAAATAAATGCAAAACAACATAGATATAGACGATATTAAAATAAACTTTGATGAGAGTGGTTTATGGGTTTTAAACATAGCCATTGCCATTATTATGTTTGGCGTTGCTTTGGGTATTTCAGTAAAAGACTTTAAAAGGCTTTTTAAAAATCCTAAAATCGTTTTTGTAGGTGTTTTATCGCAATTTATTTTATTACCTGCAGCAACATTTTTAATTATTTTAATACTAAAACCGCATCCTAGTTTTGCATTAGGGATGATGATGATTGCCGCGTGTCCTGGTGGAAATGTTTCAAACTTTTTCAGTAAAATGGCTGGAGGAAATGCAGCTTTATCTGTAAGTTTAACAGCTTTTGCAACCTTAATTTGTATTATAATGACGCCTCTTAATTTACAGTTTTGGGGAAGTTTATATGAACCAACCAATATAATTTTAAAAACAGTTTCTTTAAATCCGTATGATTTATTTAAACTCGTTTCTATAATTTTAGGAATCCCTTTAATTCTTGGAATGGTTATTAAATACTACCACTCTGAAATGGCTCAAAAAATTGAAAAAGTTCTAAAACCATTATCTATGTTGGTTTTTATCGCTTTAATTTTTATTGCTTTTTCTCAGAATTTAGACGTCTTTATACACCATATTCACCATGTGTTATTCTTAGTTATTTTTCATAATATTTTTGCCTACATTTTAGGGTTTTATACCGCAAAAAGTTTTAAATTGAATAAAAAAGATTGTAAAACAATCGCTATGGAAACTGGTATCCAAAATGGAGGCTTAGGTTTGTTACTAATTTTTGGTTTCTTTGAAGGTTTAGGAGGAATGGCTTTATTGGCTGCTTTTTGGGGAGTTTGGGATGTCTTTTCTGGCATGGCATTAGCGACTTATTGGGGCAGAAAATCATCTTTAAAATAATTATTAAAATTATATGGAAATTTCACAAATATGGTTTCGTTTAGTGCGTTTGTACGTTAAACTCGGACTCTTTTTTTACACAAAAGAAATAAAAGTAGTGGGTTTAAAAAACGTACCAAAAAAAGGAGCTGTACTTTTTGCTATAAACCACCCAAACGGATTGATAGATCCTTTAATTGTAACTACTAATAACCCAAGAGCTAGTTATTTTTTAGTAAAAGCGGCTGCTTTTAAAAACCCAATTATAGAAAAAATTCTAAATTCTTTAAATCTAATAGCCATTTATAGAATGCGAGACGGCATCGATCAATTGGCAAAAAACGAGGAAGTTTTTAATAAATGTTATGACATTTTTAATAGAGGAAAATCTTTAATGATTTTCCCAGAAGGTAGCGATTGTAGAGACAGAACCGTAAGACCTTTAAGTAAAGGTTTTACTAGAATTGTATATGGAGCTATTGAAAAATATCCTGATTTACAGATACAAGTAGTACCTGTTGGACTTACGTATCAAAATGCATCTCACTTTCCTTGTAAAGTAGCGCTGCATTATGGAGCACCTATTAATGCTAGTGAAATTTACGCAAACAATATCCCTAGTAAATCTATTAACATTTTAAAAAACGAAGTTGTAAATCAATTAAAAGGACTCTCTGTTCATATAGAAAAAGATGAAAATTATGATACTATTTTAACGAAGCTAAATGATGCGCAAGTAGATTTTACAGAAGTAAAAAAAGTACAAGAGATGATTAAGACAAATACATTTCCACCTAAAAAAGAAGGCTCTAAAAACTATTTAAAACCGTTGTACTATTTAATTCTCCTAAATAGTTTGATTCATTATATAATTTATAAAAAGCAAGCGAAAAAAAATCCGGATATCGATTTTGTAGATACTTTTAGGTTTACCTATAACTTGTTTATTTTACCTGTTTTTTATGCACTCCAAGCTTTTATAGTTTCGTATTTCTTTGACAACAAAATAGGACTCTTTTATTTTACTTTTAGCTGTTTTATAATATTTATATATAGCAAGTTGTCACCAACAAATACAGAAGCTAACTCTTAAAATAAAAAAAAATGAGAAAAACGATTGCATTAATAATGATAATCTTATGTTCTGCATTCTCTTTTGGCCAAGAACAAAAAGCAATAACGATTACTTATGGGGCTGAAAAAGAAGTAATCCCAAATATTGGAGATACTATAAGAGAATACAATTCAACTAAAATACTTAAAAAAATAAAATTTAGGAGTTTAGAAAAATTCACTATTCAAGAATATACAGAAAATGGCGACTTGTATAAATTAACAACCTTTCCATTAGAAAACCTTAAAAATAAAAGCTTGACTAAATATCACCCAAATGGAAATATTATTTTAATAGCAAACTATGATAACGGAATTGTTGATGGATATTTTCAAAAATTTTATGCTAATGGAAAACCTATGAAAATTGGTACTTATAAAAAAATGAAAAAAATAGGAGAATGGAAATATTTTAATGAAAATGGTAAATTAACAAAACAAGAAAATTATGAAAACGGGAAGTTAATTAATTAAAAAAACAACTACAACGCATCTAAAATTAATAACATAAACATCTGACTTTCTATAATACAATAAAGCTAGCAACCAAGTTTAGCCCTGATTGCAGCAATTGTTTGAGCTCTTTTTTATTCTTTTTCTGAATAAAAAAAGCGAGTGCGAAAAGCAGGAAATAGCTTCTGAAAAAGAATATTTTATACTTCTTAATTTATAATAGCATCCTGAATAACTTGCTGAATTTCTGTACGCATATTACTCCTTACCAAACTCATGTTTGCTGCTGTAGGGTACACTCTATTAGACAAAAATACATATACAATTCCACTTTGTGGATCTGCCCAAGTGTAAGTACCTGTAAAACCAGAATGCCCAAAACTCTCGTCGGATACACAGCCACAAGTTGCTTTTACCTTAGGGTTTAACTGCGGTTTATCGAAACCTAAACCTCTACGCACCTGCATATCTGAAAAATAACGATGGTTAAATTTGTCTAAGGTTTCTGTTTTTAAATACCTTTTACCACCATAATATCCTTTCTGTAAATACATCTGCATAATTTTTGCAACATCGTTTGCATTGGCAAATAAACCTGCATGCCCACCTACTCCACCTAACATCGCAGCTCCCATATCATGCACATAACCTTGTACTAATTGGTTACGGTAATAGTTGTCTTTTTCGGTAGGTATAATTTCGTTTGCAGGAAACTTTTGAAGTGGTAAATAAGTAGTTCTATTAGCACCTAAAGATTGGTAAAACTCTTCATCTACCAAGGTATTTAAAGGTTTTTCATAAGTATTTTCTATCGCTTCTTGCAATAAATAATATCCTAAATCGCTGTATTTATAACCTGCAGTTGTTCTTTGGTCTGCATCTTTAATATATTTATAAATACTGTCTTTATAACTCTTGTTTATATATAAGTTTTTTGCCACGTTTAGTGAAAATCTTTCCGATTGTTTATTACTATAAAAAGCAGGTAAATTTTTATGCGTTATACTATCTTGAGTTGCCACGTAAAAAGGAATCCACGCTTTTAAACGTCCGTAATGTGAAAGGATTTCTCTAACAGAAACCGCAGCTTTATTAGAGCCTTTAAAACCTGGTAAAAGATCTTGAAGTTTTTCATTTAAAGAAATTTTCTTCTCTTCTTCTGCTTTCATCACTAAAGGTAAAGATGCTAAAATTTTAGTAAGGGAAGCCAAATCATACACGTCAGAATTTTTTACTTTTCTAGACGTATCATCTGTGTGATGACCGTAACTTTTCTCTAAGACAATTTTACCATGTCTTGCCACTACAACCTGAAAACCTGGTGCCATTTTTTCCTTTAAAATAATGGTAGCTAAAGAATCTATCTTTTTTAATTTTATAGAAGATAATTGGGCTGCTTCTGGTATGGTATATTCAAATCTACTTAGGTTTGAGGTAAAGAAACCACTACCTTCTAAAAAATCACTTTTAATAGAAACAGGCAACTTCCCTTTTGCTCCAAAAGCTCCAAAAATTAATTGAGCAGAGAGTTCTTGGGCCAATTTACTATTTTGGTAAGACACAATAATGCCTTCTATATTTGTAAAAGATTTTACCTGTAATAAACTATAAGGACTTGCAAAAACATCTAAAATTACATTATTCTCTCTAGATATTTCTTGCAACCAAACCAATTCTTTATTTGTAAACTTATAACTTTTCCATGGGTTAGCATTCGATTTATGAAAACCAACGATTACCATGTTATAAGGTTTCAATTTTGTTATAAGTCCGTCTAAATTTTCACTATAAATCTCATCTACTTGTCCATAATTTTGAAGCATATCAATAAAAGGATATCCAGAATCGTCGCCTAATTTTACATATGCAATTTTTCTTTCTTCTAAATTTGTAATAGGTATATTATAGTTTTTATTTTTGAGAACAGTTAAAGAATTCTTCACCAATTCTCTATGCAATAATTCATCTTCAATTGAATTTAAGTCTTCATGCAAATTATTTAAGACTACTGGTTTATATTCATTTAAACCTGCCCAATATTTCGCTTTTAATATTTTACGAACAGAAAAATTGATTCTTTCTTCTGTTAATGTCTTTAACTCAATAGCCTTTTTAATCATATTTACCGTAGCAGGAATCTCTTGCGGAATTAACAGTAAATCATTCCCTGCTTGTATAGCTGCCAAATTAATTTCTGCCGAAGTAGCATAATTAGCAGCACCCTTCATATTTAAACCATCGGTAATTACCAAGCCTAAGAAGCCTAATTTTTGCTGCAATAAATTAGTCACTACATTTTTAGACAAAGAAGTAGGCAATCTACTATCTGGTTCTAAACTAGCAATACTTAAATGTGCCGTCATAACACTTGCCATACCAGCATCAAAAACTCTTTTGTATGGGTACAATTCAACAGAATCTAAGCGCGCTAAATCAAAATTTAAAACGGGTAATGTATGGTGAGAATCTGTTTCGGTATCTCCATGCCCCGGAAAATGTTTTGCATTTGCCAAAACCCCTTGACTTTGCATCCCTTTTGTAAACGCAATCGCTTTCTGGGTTACGTTTTCTTTATCTTCACCAAAAGATCTGTTTCCAATAATTGGGTTTTCTGGATTTGTATTAATATCTACAACTGGCGCAAAGTTTACATGAATTCCCAATCGCTTACAATGCATCCCCAAATGCTTACCGAATTCAGTAATTAAAGAATCTTTTTCAATAGCACCCAAAGTCATGTTCCAAGGAAATCTATAGGTATCTTTTAAACGCATGTCCAAGCCCCATTCTCCATCAAAACCAATTAACAAAGGTACTTTTGCCGAATCTTGAAATTTATTAGTAAGTACCGCTTGTTTTTCAGGTGTTCCTTGCATAAAAATTAAATTACCCACATGATATTTTTGAATCATATTGGTAATATAAGCTTCGTGCTTTTTGTCTTTATTAGAATAGGCTTGTATCATAAAAAGCTGACCAATCTTCTCATCAATCGACATATTTTTTAAAATACTATCTACCCAAATATCTTGCGCCTCTGCATCTTTCGCTATTAAAGGATCTACACTTTGTGCAGATAAATTAAAAACAAAACTTATAAAAACGACTATTAATAACTCTTTCTTCATATTATTATGGGACATATTCTTAGGGCGTTTTAACAGGCTTTCGCTACTCGCTTTTTTTAGGTTGTTCTCTATACAATTACGCTAAAAAGCGTAACCATTCGAACTGAAACCTAAAAAAGAGCTCAAACAGACCGCTCTATCCTTAACGCAACAATTTGCTAACTGAATTCAATAATTTTAATACAATTTTTACACCAAAAAACGTTTGTGCCAACTATCTTTTGCGGGAATTTCCCAATTGTTTTCAAAATCTTCTTTGGTAGCTACCATATTATTAAAAACAATCGTATCGGCAGTTACTTTATTTTCTTCTGCAAACTTCTGAAAATCGAACAATTTTACTAAGTTAATATTGTCATTATCTTTAAAAGTAACATTCAATTTATCCATTAAATCTAATTGTAATTCGTTTTCTAATTCTTTAATAAAACGAACAGAACTATCTATAGAACAACCAGAAACATTGTTAAAGCTTTCATCTACTGCCAACACCAAAAACTGGTTGTATTTTATAGTAAAAGAACCTTTTAAATCGTCACCATGACGCGTCCATTGGTTAATAAAGTCTTCTGCTTTTTCTGAAATAAAGTTTATTTCATTCTCTGTAAATTCTCTATTGGATTGGTAAATCCAAACGCGAGAATTATTTGGTAAATTTTTATATTCTGTAAACATTGTTTGTTGTGTAATTTTTTAACTGTTTAATTGACAGTTTAGTTTAATACATCTTAATTATTAGATTTCTCAATCGCCTAAAAAGACTCATTCCAAATGACAAAAAAGAACTATCTTAAATTAAACTTCTGTTGTAAAGCTTCTAATTTTTCTTTGTCAGACATTTGCTTTTTTGGCGCCGTCATTCTTTCTTTAATTTCTTTTAAAACCTTTTTAGTGTACAAAGGAAAATCTGCATTCTGCATCCAGTTATTATAACCAGGGTTTTCTTTAAACACCTCTTCTACCGTTCTACCTTTGTATTTTCCGAAAGAGAAAATTTCTTGCTTTTTATCATTCATCAGAATAAAACCAGCAAAATCTGCTCTTTCTCCGTGTGTAGAATATTCACTTAAAGCATCTACAGTATTTTGTATGTCATCATATTTATCTAACTGAGCTAACAAAATTTCGTACGTTGCATTAGTATCTGCTTCTGCTCCGTGTGCTCCTTCTAATTCTTTTCCGCAGTAAAACTGATATCCAGCACTTAATGTTCTTTGTTCTTTTTTATGAAAAATTACTTGCACATCAATTGCTTTTCTATTTTTCATATCAAAGTCGATACCAGCTCTCATTAATTCTTCCGCTAAAAGCGGGATGTCAAAACGATTAGAGTTAAAACCTGCCAAATCAGAATCTGCAATCATCTCATTAATTTGTGGTGCTAATTCTTTAAAAGTTGGCTCTGAAGCTACTTTTTCATTTGTAATTCCATGTACATCTATAGATCCTTGTGGAATTTCCATTTCCGGATTTACCAACCAAGTTTTACTTTCTTTATTTCCGTTTGGGAATACTTTTAATATGGCAATTTCAACAACTTTATCTGTTGCAATGTTTACTCCTGTTGTTTCTAAATCGAAAAATACGATTGGCTTCTTTAAATCTAAATTCATTTTAATATTTTAATTTCTCTACTTCGCTCAGGTAAAAATAATTACCTATTAAATCGCAAGCAAGAACTATTCGTTATTTAATTGTGTTTTAAATGCAGCTACTTGATCCTGAATTTTTGCAGGTAAAGTTGGCTCTTTAAAATTATATTTTTCTAATTCTTCTAATACAATATCTGCTAAAATAAATCTTGCCGTTGGTTTGTCATCCGCAGGAATTATAAACCAAGGTGCATTTTCTTTAGAAGTTCTGTTTAATAAATCTTCATAACAGAACTGGTATTTATCCCACAGTTTACGTTCTTTTAAATCTCCTGCAGAAAATTTCCAATTCTTTTCAGGTAAATTCAACCTGCGTAATAATCTATTCTTTTGTTCGTCTTTAGACAAATTTAAAAAGAACTTTAACACAATGGTTCCACTATCTGTAATATGCTTTTCAAAATTATTGATTCTTTCCATTCTTTCATGAAAAAAAGCATCATTGATATCTTCTAACGTATTTATGGTCGGAATATTTTCTCCAAAAACATACTCAGGATGCACTCTTGTCACCAACACGTTTTCATAATGTGTTCTATTAAAAACACCTATTTTACCTTTTGCAGGAAGTGCAATATAATGACGCCATAAAAAATCGTGCTTTAATTCCAACTCTGTTGGTACTTTAAAACTATGCACTTCTACTCCACGTGCATTTACATCTTTAAAAACCTCTCTAATTAAACTGTCTTTGCCAGAAGTATCCATTCCTTGTAAGCAAATAAGCATGCTATATTTGCCTTCTGCATACATTGTATCCTGAATATCACTCAGTTTTTTTCTGATTTTCTTTAGCTTCTTCTTAGACTTTTCTATTACTTCTTTTGTATTAAAATCAGTCAATTGAATAGTCCCTTTTACCTTATATTTTTCCTTGTCTAGCATCCTTTCAAATATTTTTTAAAGATAGATAAAATCGTGATTTTTACCCGTGATTTTCATAGCATTTTATAATAATTATATTCACAATATAGTCATCATTTAAAATTAAAAAAAAATAAAATATCTAATTCTTAATTTTAGCATAAAGTTAACGTGTTTCATTTTATTCAGGTACAAAAACAGTACAAAATTTATCTAATTAAAAAAATGAAATAAATGTCTCCTTGCATGTAATCAAGACCTATTTTAGTCGGTAATTAAATCTCAACTACGCTCAAACAGAAAATAAAAGCACAAAAAAAGGCCTTTTACAACCATAAACTTAAAAAACAGGATACATCAATTCACCTACTCAACTTAAATATTTTTAACGCTAAAAATTATCATTATATCATATTCAAGATAAATTCATGAATTCGTAGCTTTTTTAGACTTTAAAATTCATTATTTTTGCCACATGGTAAAAGAAATTCAACTTCGAGTAAATTTAATAGAAGAACGTAAAGAAAACATCTTATTATACAAAGCTTCTAAGCAATTAAGCCTTGATAAAAGTGAAATTTCTGCTGTTAAAGTATTGCGTAAATCTATAGATGCACGTAAAAAAGACATCATATTTAACTACAAAGTAGCCGTTTATATCAATGAAAAAGTACCAGAGAAATCTGATTATATTTTTGAATATAAAGATGTTTCTAATGCCAAAGAAGTACATATTATTGGTTTTGGACCCGCAGGAATGTACGCCGCTTTGCGTTGTATAGAATTAGGTTACAAACCAATTGTTTTAGAACGTGGAAAAAATGTACAAGATAGAAGGCGTGATTTAAAAGCCATCAATCAAGATCATTTTGTAAACGAAGATTCTAATTATTGTTTTGGTGAAGGTGGAGCCGGAACCTATTCTGATGGAAAACTCTACACACGCTCATTAAAACGTGGTGATGTTAGAAGAATTTTTGAAAATTTAGTTTTTCATGGAGCAACAGAACAAATTTTGGTAGATGCACACCCTCATATTGGAACCAATAAATTACCAAAAATCATCGAGAATGTTCGTGAGAATATTTTAAAGTACGGTGGTGAAATTCATTTTGAAACTCGTGTTACCGATTTTACTGTAAAAAACAATAAACTACAAGCTATCCATCTTAAAAACGGAAAAGAAATGGCTGTGAATTCAGTTATTTTAGCAACCGGACATTCGGCCAGAGATATATACGAATTACTACACAAGAAAGAGATTGCTTTAAAAGCAAAGTCTTTTGCGATGGGCGTTCGTGTAGAACATCCGCAAGAAATTATAGATCAAATTCAATATCATTGTTCAGGAGAAAGAGACGAATTGTTACCAGCAGCAGCTTATAGCTTGGTACACCAAGTAAATAATAGAGGTGTATATTCTTTTTGTATGTGTCCTGGTGGATTTATTGTTCCTGCAGCTACTGCAAACGGTGAAGTTGTTGTAAACGGAATGTCGCCTTCTCGTAGAAATAACCGCTTTGCAAACTCTGGTATTGTAGTTGAATTAGATATTGATAAAGATTTTAAGAAATACGAACAGTTTGGACCTTTAAAAGGATTAGAATTTCAAAAAGATTTAGAAAAAATAGCCTTTTTTGCTGGAGGAAGAACACAAACAGCACCTGCACAAAGATTGGTGGATTTTGTAGACGGAAGACTTTCTAACGATTTAAATGATTGTTCATATCAACCAGGATTAAAATCAGCTCCTTTACATTCCTTATTACCAAAAATTATTGGAGGTAGATTAAGAAAAGGTTTTGCAGCATTCGGACAAAAAATGCACGGTTATTATACCAACGAAGCAAATATTATTGGAGTAGAATCTAGAACTTCATCACCGGTAAACATCCCTAGAAAAGAAAGTTTAGAACATACAGAAATAGAAGGTTTATATCCTTGTGGTGAAGGTGGTGGTTATGCTGGTGGAATTGTTTCTGCTGCCATGGATGGAGAACGTTGTGCAGAAGCTGCAATTGCAAAGTTATAGACTTTAAATATCTTCTCTTTAGACAATATAATAGTAGTTCTAAATTAGTTCTCGATACAAAATTTCTAAAAAAGAAATTTTACTCGGACTGACATTTTGTAAATCATTATAAAAACAAAAAATACCTCGAAGCAAAGCCTCGAGGTATTTTTATACATTTCATTTTGATATTAAAATCAAAACTTATTTTATACTTCCGCTATTGCGGAAATAATTATTTCTTTAAACTTGTAAAGTAATCGAAAATTTCAGGAACATTTCCACTTCCCATATCAGCCGCTACAGCTGCTTGAAGGTTTGCTGAAGTAGCTTCTGCTATTTTAGAAGTAGTACCTAAATCGTTCATCATCTGAACAAAATAACCTAAATCTTTATTTGCATTGTTAATAGAAAAACCTAAATCACTTACGTTATCTACTGCGTAATGTTTACAAAATTTCATGAATGGAGAGTTTGACGGTCCAGAAGACATAATATCAAACAATTGTTGTGTATCTACTCCTGCAAGTTTTGCAGCAGCAAAAGCCTGAGACATTGCAACAACAGTAGTCATTCCCATAAAGTTATTAATTAACTTAGTTGTATGACCTGCTCCTAAAGCTCCTAAATAAAACACATTCTCTCCTTGCTCATCTAAAACTGGTTTTACTTTATCAAAAGTAGCTTTATCTCCAGCTGCCATGATATTTAATAATCCGTCTTTTGCATGTGCAGGTGTACGACCTAAAGGTGCATCAATCATACCAGCTCCTTTAGCTGCTAAATCTTTACCAATCTTAATCGTAGATGCAGGAATTGAAGTTCCAAAATCAATTAAAACAGTACCTTCTTTAATACCGGCTAAAATTCCATCTTCACCGTAAACAATCTTTTCAACTACAGCAGATGTAGTTAAACAAAACATTATAATATCACTTTTTTCTGCTAATTCCTTAGGAGAGCTAGCTTCGGTAGCATTACCACGAGCTATTACAGTTGCAACCTCATCTTTGTTAAGGTCCATTACTGTTAACTCATAACCTCTTTTTTGCAAATTTTCAACCATGTTACCACCCATAAGGCCAAGTCCGATAAATCCGATAGTAGGTTTTTTCATATTTATTCTTTTAATTTATAATTAGGGTGCAAATATATACATCTATAGGCATTTAAAAAACATTTAACAGAAGTATCCTTAGTTCTTTAATTTGTTTAACTTATATTTTTAATACTCTGACTTGTAATTCATTAATAAAAATAAAAAAAATATAAATAGCTATTTTAATCAAGTTGTAAACGAATAGTCCATTTTCTAAAATAGAATAGCCTTAACAAGAAAAAAGTTTTATATTTTTTTCTATATTTATCTAAATTTAAGATTCAAATATAATTGATATTTATATCGGTTTTAAAACATCAAAAATTTATCTAATTTTTAAAAACCTTATCGTTAGATTAGTTATTTAATAATTCTTTATAATTTTTTTCATTTTATCAAGATTTCGAATAAGTATCACTAATTTTACAGCAGTTTAAAATAATATATGAAAATAACCATTGGTCGTGTTGATAAAGCAGATTTCCCGGAACTCCATTTAGAAGACATCGATTTAAAAATTGACTCTGGCGCTTATACATCATCAATACATTGTTCTAATATTGAAGAAATAACCATAGACGGAAAAAATTTCATCAGGTTTAAGCTATTAGATCCAGAGCATCCATTTTACAATAATAAGGAGTTTACTACAAAAAATTATGCTTCTAAATTGGTGAAAAGCTCGAATGGAATTTCAGAAAAAAGGTTTTTAGTTGAAACTGAAATTGTAATTTTCAACGAAATATTCCCTATTCATTTAACATTAAGTGAACGTAAAGACATGAAGTTTCCGATCTTGCTTGGAAGAAAATTTTTAAATAAAAAATTCGTGATAGACACTACAAAGACAAACTTATCACACAAATTAAAAAATAAAATATAATGAGAATTGTAATTCTGTCTAGAAATCCTAAATTGTATTCAACTAGAAGATTGGTAGAATCCGCCGAAAAAAGAGGTCATGAAGTAATGGTTGTAGACCATTTAAAATGTAACATTGAAATTGAAAAAAGATCGCCAAAAATATTTTATAAAGGTGAATATTTAGAAAACATTGATGCTATTATACCAAGAATTGGTGCTTCTGTAACTTTTTATGGAACTGCTGTTATTCGTCAATTTGAAATGATGAAAGTATTTTCTGCAGTTTCTTCTCAAGCTTTAGTAAAATCTAGAGATAAATTAAGCAGTTTACAAATTTTAGCAAGAGCTGGTGTTGGGTTGCCAAAAACAGTTTTCACCAACTACACAAAAGATGTAGAACACGTAGTAGAATCTGTTGGTGGAGCCCCTTTAATTTTAAAATTATTGGAAGGAACACAAGGTTTAGGTGTTGTTTTGGCTGAAACCAAAAACGCTGCAACTTCCGTTTTAGAAGCTTTTAATGGATTGGGTGCAAGAGTAATTGCGCAAGAATTTATTAAAGAAGCTGGTGGTGCAGATATTAGAGCTTTTGTAGTTGATGGTAAAGTAATTGGTGCTATGAAACGCCAAGGAAAAGAAGGAGAATTCCGTTCTAATTTACACAGAGGTGGTAATGCAACTGTCATAGAATTGACAGACGAAGAAGAAAAAACTGCCTTAAAAGCAACCAAAGCTTTAGGTTTGGGTGTTGCCGGAGTAGATATGTTACAATCATCTAAAGGACCTTTGGTATTAGAAGTAAATTCTTCTCCAGGTTTAGAGGGAATTGAGGTAGCAACTGGTAAAAATATCGCGAAAGAAATAATTCGTTATTTAGAAATTCATGTCGAGTAAACCTTTTATCCTTTTAGGGAAAGTAATTCCTTTAGGAAAACGTACCGTTTTAGATTTAGAAGTAGCAAAATTACATACAAGAACTACTGTTAAGGTTCCAATAATTATAGAACGCTCTCAAAATCCTGGACCTGTTGTTTTATTACTTGCAGGTATTCATGGTGATGAAACAAATGGAGTAGGAATTATTAGAGAAATCATTAATTTAAAAATTAATAAACCAAAAACTGGAACCATTATTTGCATTCCTGTTTTTAATATTTTTGGGTATTTAATTCAGACTAGAGAATTTCCTGACGGACGTGATTTAAATAGAATGTTTCCTGGTTCTGCAGGTGGATCGTTAGCGAGCCAATTTGCCTATCAATTTACAAAAGAAATTGCTCCGATTGTAGACTATGTTATCGATTTTCATACTGGGGGTGGAGATCGCGATAATATTGCACAAATAAGATGTAGTAAAGAAGATGAAAAAGCATTAGAATTGGCTAAGGTTTTTAACCCTCCAATGATTGTTTTTTCTGAAAACATTACAAAATCACTTAGAGATACATTACATAAAATGGGTAAAACCGTTTTACTTTTCGAAGGAGGAAAATCTAAAGAACTAAACCCTACAATTATTAACGAAGGTGTTAACGGAACTAAAAATGTATTAATTCGTTTAGGTCTTATTGAAGGAGACATTACGGTTAGAGAAACTCCTGTTTTTGTGCATAAGGCAAAGTGGATAAGATCATCTGATTCTGGGATGTTTAAAATTAGAGTAGCAAACGGAAGCTTTGTAAAAAAGAAAGAAGTTTTAGGCGTAATACAAGATCCTTTTGGTGAGTTTAAAAAGAAAATTTATGCGCCGTTTGATTGTCATATTTTCTGTATTAATAAAACACCAATCGTAAATAAAGGAGATGCTTTATTTCATGTTAGTATTGATGAATAGTGTACATGCTGCAAGCTCTATTTTAACCTAAAGGTTGAAGATAGATCTCAAACAGCTTATAGCATTTTAAATAAAATAATAAAAGAGAACGGATTTTTAATCTGTTCTCTTTTTTGTTTTGTAATTTAGTAGCCTAAACTTTCCTTCGGATGAAAAAAATTACACTATTATTTTTATTGATGTCAATTTCTATTTCTGCACAAACAGATCTTAAAATTTATGATATTATAAACTCTGTTTCAGCAGACAATATTAAAGCTGATATAAAAACCTTAACAGAATTCGGTACAAGAAATACTTTTTCAGATACCATTTCCACAACTCGAGGTATTGGTGCAGCTAGACGCTGGATAAAAGCCGAATTCGATAAAATATCTAGCAATTGTAACAATTGCATCAACACTTTTTATCAAAAGGATTTTGTTACTAAAAAAGGTAATAGAAGAGTTCCTCATGATGCGTGGATTGTAAATGTTGTGGCAGTTCAAAAAGGAACCAAATACCCAAACAAATACATTATTATGAGTGGTGATATTGATTCTCGTGCAAGCGATACGATGGATTTTACCACAGATGCACCTGGCGCGAACGACAATGCCTCTGGAATGGCAGGAACCATAGAAGCTGCAAGAGTATTAAGCAAGTATCAATTTGAAAGTAGTATTATTTACGTAGGTCTTTCCGGTGAAGAACAAGGATTGTTTGGTGGCGCTGGTTTAGCCAAGTACGCTAAAGATAAAGGTTGGGATATTATTGGTGTTTTAAACAACGATATGATTGGGAATATAAAAGGTGTAGATGGTGTAATTGACAATCGTAGTTTTAGAATTTTCTCGGAACCTGTACCTGTAAACGAAACAGAAACCCAACGTAAGATGCGTAGGTTTTATGGTGGTGAAGTCGATGGAATTTCGAGACAATTGGCAAGATATATTCACAAAAATGTAAAAACATATATGCCAGAAATGAATCCGATGATGATTTATAGATTGGATAGATTTGGCCGTGGAGGACATCACAGACCTTTTAACGATTTAGGTTTTGCTGGAATTAGAATTATGGAAGCACATGAAAACTACACACAACAACATCAAGACATTAGAACCGAAAACAGTATAAAATACGGAGATACTTTTGAGCATGTAAATTTTGAGTATGCAAAGAAATTAACCGCTGTTAATGCAATTACAATGGCCAATTTAGCATGGGCTCCAGAAGCGCCAAAAGAAGTAGCTATTGGCGGTATTGTAGAAGCTTCTGTAAAGTTAAAATGGAATAAAGTTGACGGAGCCAAAGGGTATAAAATTTATTGGAGAGACACTACCTCTCCTACTTGGGACAATTTTAGATATGTAGAATCTACAGAGTTTACTTTAAACGGAATTGTAATAGATAATTTCTTTTTTGGTGTGGCAGCTGTTGGAGAGAATGGACACGAAAGTGTTGTTGTTTTTCCTAATAAAATTTTAAGATAATAAATATGAAAACAATAATTAAAAGTCTTTTTGCCCTTAGTTTTATCTTTTTACTTTTTAGTTGTACTAAAGATAAAAAGAATGAAGTTTTAGTTTTAGGAACGATACATGGTAGTCATTTAACTTCAGACGAATATTCTATAGAAAAACTAACAAAACTGATTCAAGAAATTAAACCTGATCTTATTTTAACTGAAATTCCGCCAAATAGATTTGAAGAAGCGATGAAAGGTTTTAAAAGAGATGATTCTATTTCAGAACCTAGGGTTTCTCGTTTTCCAGAATATACAGAAGTCATTTTTCCGCTATCAAAAACTATGGATTTTGAAATTATACCAACTGCAGGTTGGTCTGCTTCTATGGCAAGAGAACGTCAACAAAAATTAAGAGCCATTAGCAGAGATACTTTACGGAAATCTGATTGGAAACAATACAGAGAAGCTAATAGAAAATCTGATTCTATTATGGCTATTACAGGTAACAGAAATGACCCTTATTTTATACACACCAATACTTACGATAGTATTTCCAATATTGGATTAGGAGCTTATAACAGACTTTTTAATGAAGAATTAGGTCTTGGTGGTTGGGACAATATTAATATTGCACATTATTGGAATATTGAGAAAACTTTACAGAAATATAAGTCTCAAAATAAACGTATTTTAATTACTTATGGTGCCGGACACAAAGCTTGGTTTCTAAAAGAATTAAGAAAACGTGATGATATAACGCTATTAGAATTAAAGCCTTTTTTAGATAAATTAAAATAATTGAATAAATTATAATCTGCTAAAATCTAAAATTTCATTTTCAGAAATAATAGGGTTTGCTCCTTCATTTTGAGCAACTAAAGCTCCAACTGCACAAGCAATATCCAATGATTTCTGCGGATTATGATTGTCTAATAAATGATGAATTAATGTGGCCAAAAAAGAATCTCCAGAACCAACGGTGTCTACTACTTTAATTTTATAACCACTATTGTAAAACAATGTATTGTTATATAATAAAACAGCACCATGTTCGCCTTTTGTAACGCAAATATGTGCTGTTTTAGTTTTTTTTGCAATAAAACGTATGTTTTGTTCTAAATTATGAAAAGGAGAACCTAAAAAAGCACTTATTTCATACAATTCTTCATCATTAAATTTTATAAAATCAGCTTTACACATTAAATCAATAAGAATTTCTTTGTTATAAAAAGGTGCTCTTAAATTCACATCAAAAACAGTATATTTAGCCAATTCTAAAAGTTGGTAAAGTGTATTTTTAGAAACATCGTCTCTTGTAATTAAACTTCCAAAAACAAAAGCATCTGCTTGTTTTACCAATGTTGCCGCTGTTGATGTAAATGGAATTTTATCCCAAGCCTTCGGATGTACAATTTCATAGGTAGCAGCTCCTTTTTCATTTAACGTTACAGCCACTTCTCCTGTTGTATAATCTTCTAAAATTACAACAGCATCAGCATTTATTTTTAAATCGTTTATGTAATTTAAAATCAACTTTCCTAAGTCATCATTACCAATGGCACTTACCATAGCAACTTCATTATTTAAAGACTTTAACCGCACTGAAACATTTAAAGGCGCTCCTCCTATTTTTTTATGTGTAGGAAAAACATCCCACAAAACTTCACCAAAACATACAATTTTAGACATACTTTAATAAATATTAGTTTCTGATGTTCTTTGATTAATTGAACTTGCAAAAATTGATAACATCCTTTTTGCTATCCCTGTCCATCCAAAATTTCTACGTGCAAAACGTGCCCCTTCAACAGACATTTCGTTTCTTAATTTAGGGTATAACAAAGGCATTGCCATCATTGCTCCAAATTCTTTTGGTCTGTGTGGATCTGCAAATAAAGCCTGATTTCCAAAATCAATTAAATCACACAAACCTCCATGAACCGTTATTACACTTGGTGTTCCACAAGCCATAGCTTCAATAGCAACCATACCAAAAGGTTCATATCTAGAAGGCATTACAAAAATACTTGCAGATCTGTAGACGTTTGCTAAGTCTTCATCAGCAATGTAGTTTTTCCATTTAATCTTATCCATAACACCTAGTTCCTTCGCCAATACTTTTAAAGTATCAATTCCGTCTCTATCTTGCTGAGAATCTCCTCCAATTGCAGCGACTAATCTAGCTTCCGGACACAGTTCAAAAACCGTAGGTAACGAACGTATTAATAAATCGTAGCCTTTATTATGCGCCATTCTACCCAACGCCAAAATATCGGTTGGTTTGATATCATATTTCAATCGAATTTTATCATTCTCTTTAGACGGAACAGGAAAAAATCTATTTTCGTCAATTCCTGGAGGAATCATGCTACAATTTCTAGACAAAACATCATACTGTTGTACCAATAAATCTACTTGAGGAAGTGTTGTTGCAATCACAAAATTACACATCTGATACACAAAATATTCCTTTCTAATACGTTCTTTAAAGCGATAGGTTTTCTCCATCTCTTTCTCATCCATATCACTTCCCATAGAGTGTTGTTTCCACCACCCTAAAGAATGTGGTGTATGTACATGACAAATGCCTAATTCTTCTGCAATTTTTTGTCCTGCCCAACCTGCATCCCAATAATGAGAATACACAACATCGTATTTTTTATTTTCTTTTTTTATGGCGGCCAACGTATTGGTCACAAACTTTTTTAAATGGTCGTGCATGTCTTCTTTTCTGATGAATTTTTTTCCACCAAAAGGAATTCTCCAAACACTAAAATTATCATCTACAACATCATACTCTGGTTGATCTTCAAATTGCCGCGTTACCAAATCTACACGTTTACCTAATCTACTAAATCTATCTGCTAATTCTAATACATATACTACTTGACCTCCTGTATCTGGTTTTCCTAATTCTGCATGTGCCCCTACATATCCATGTAAAGAAATCATTAATATCGATTTCATATTTCTATTTTTTAGTTTTAGTTTTAATTATTTTTAAATCGTTACAAGCTGATATATACTGCGCTGCAGACCAAGCTTGATAGGCTTTCCCCATTGGTTTCCCTGTAGTTCCATGTGCCCACTCTGTAAACTCCCACTCTTCATTAATTCCTTCTTTATTGATTAAAGCTAATTTATGTAGTTCTTCTATTGCGATGTCTTTAAACCCTAATTTATTGACGAATTTCACCCAGAATCCACCCACAAAAGGCCAAATACCTCCGTTATGATAATGGTTGGGTAAATTCAGGAGATTTACGGTGTAATAAGGTTTCCAATCAGGATCTCCAGGACTTACAACCGGATATACATTTGCAACTGGAAAAGGATCATTAACTCCAACCCCCAACATAAACTTAAAAGTTTGATGTGCTTTTTCAGCATCTATGGTTCCGTGTAAAAAGGCTAAAATATTTCCAAGGGTATCGCAACGCCAGCTAAAATCGAAAGGTGTTGTTTGTGCAATTAAGTAAGACGTATCTCCTAAAGTAAACTGCTTTTCGGCAAATGAAACCGATTGAAATAATTTTTGCTGTGTAGAAGGCCAGAAGTTTTGTACAATCTCTTTTTTAATTACCTGAGACCATCTAATATATTCTCCTGCATCTTCATGATTTCCTAACATTTCTAACATACGTCCGAAACAAACATTAGATCTATACCAAAGTATTTCGTCATATAGAATGTTATAACTTCTACCAAATAAATCTGTCCAATCTCCTGCTTCCGGAATTTCTAAAAGGGCATCATTATTACTATCATGCGCTCCTAACCATCGCATGGTTTCTTTAATATCTCCAATATATTTTCTTAAAAACTGAATATCTTTGGTAACATTTACATATTCGTAGAAAGCAATTACCACCCAAATACCACTATCAATAGAACAAATTCCACCAACTCCAGAATAATCTGGTTCTTGATCTTTTAACCGAACATTTGCAGGTATTTGTCCGTTTCTAGAAATATTATCTATTAAAGTAACTAAAGTTTGTCTTTGGCAAGTATGAATTTCTTCATCATCAATTAAAGACAGAGAACCTATAACAGTAATTGCTCCATCTCTTGCCCAAACACTATGATAATTTTCATCTGTACCATTCGGAATATTATCTTTTATTGAACATGCTGAAAAGCCAAGTGGTGTAATATTTTTCTTTAAAGCTTCAATTGCTTTTACATATCCTTCTTTAATTAAAGCTACTTTTTCATCGGTATCTTCTTGCGCAATATTTTCTTTCTCTTTTTTAATAAAAAAATCATCTGAGTGATCAATATTTGTATCTTCAAGCGCTTCTTTTGGTAGTATTTCATAGAAAATAAGTCCTTCTATAATACCATCACCTTTTTCTTTTTCTGTATGATAAACCTTTTTATGTTTTGTATACAGATACAATTCGTCATGTGCATTTGCTACCACTATACCAGACACATCTTTTAAATCGAACATTGCAGAATCATTACCACTATCTCCAGCAACCAAAACCTGATCAGATTTAAATTTTAATCTTCTTAGTAGCCAACGTAAAGCATTTCCTTTATTTGCCCATTTAGGCAAAACATCTAAAAACTTATTGCCAGAATACACAATATTTACATCCATATCTGCATCTGCAAAATCTTGTTCTATACTTTCTATAAGATCGTTACTAGCATCATGAAAGAAATAACTTCTTTTATAAGAATGCTGAAATTTTGTTGGTTGATCACTAATAGGGTGTTTTATTTTTTGAATGATATTTTCTACAGATTCCAAATTCCACCCATCATCTAAAACATCATTAAATTCTTTTTCTACAGCACCTTTTTTAAAATTATAAATATGTGTACCTACTCCAGAAATAATATAATCTGGTTCTGGAAGCACCTCTTTATCTATTAAATCTAAGACGTCATCTATTAATCTACCTGTATTATATGTTAAAAGCACATCGTTTTGATCATGATACTTTTCCCATATTTTTCTAAAGTTACTTTTATAGGTATGAAAGTCAATTAAAGTATTGTCAATATCAAAGGACAATAATTTTATTTTATTTTCATTTTTTAAGCTTTTTACAGTCATTTCATTGTGTTTTTATGAGATAATCATTAATAACACTGAATTTAATTAAAAAATTAAGGACAACCAAAACTTGAGCTATCTATCGTTATTTGTTCTGCCATTTTTATGATTGTGATAATTATGACTATCAAAAAATACTAAATAGAGAATGATAAAGATTATTTACTTAATTTACCTCCCTTTGTAAACAACACTCTTTAATTGTAAATTTCAATTACTAACAATCACATAAAAAATACAAAAGGTAATTTTAGTATCTAAAAATCATGAAAGAAATAGACGAATTTTACTTTAAGAATGATATTGAATGGCGCAATTGGCTGTCAAAAAATTATAATTTGTCTAAAGGTGTTTACCTTATATTTTATAAAGTAGAAAATATAGAGGAATCTATGCGTTGGGAAGAAGCCGTAAAAGTAGCTTTATGTTTTGGTTGGATAGACGCCACTGTAAAAAGTTTAGGTGATGGTAAGCGTAGGCAATATTTCTGCCCAAGAAAACAGAAAAGTATTTGGAGTGCCGTTAATAAAAATTATATTCAAAATTTAATTACTGATAATTTAATGCACCAAAGTGGATTAGATATTATTGAGATTGCAAAACAAAATGGATCTTGGACAGCTTTAGATGCCGTCGAAAAAGGAATTATTCCTGATGACCTACAACTTGCCTTTGATAAAAATGAAATAGCTTTTACCAATTTTAGAAATTTTGCTCCTAGTTATAGAAAGCAGTATTTATATTGGATACATCAAGCAAAAAGAGAAACCACAAGAAAAAACCGAATTATAGAAATAATTCGGTTGTGTAGTAAAAATATTAAATCTCGTGGAACGAGGTAATTAATTATAGTCCACTTATAAAATTTCCATATGGATCTTTAAATTGTGTTCCTTCTGCAAAACGATACTTACTTAGTTTTTTAAACTCTACCAATGCCCAAAGAATAAACTCTTTTACAAAATACCCATCTGTTTCATTCATATTCGGTTGGTGTTTTTTAAGAAAAGTATCTAAAGGTTTTACCTTATCTAACTCTGCTTTGTATTGCGCTTCTGTGTGTTCATCTAACAGTTCGAAATCTTCATCAGCATTAAAAAACCAAGAAATAATATCGTCATAAGGAGATTCTTCTTCTTGCTTTTCTAACTTTTTTATCTCCGGAAAATAACTTGGAAATAATGTTTTAATCGCATTCTTAATTAATGTCTCTGCCACTACTTGTGCCCCTTCTTGTTCACCTTCATACACCAACTCCACTTTTCCTGTAATTGCAGGAATAATTCCGTCGAAATCATTTAAACGAATCATTGTTTTATCATCCCCAGAAAGTAATGCTCTTCTTTCTGCAGTACTTAATAAGTTTTCGAAAGCAGAAATACTTAAACGTGCACTTACACCACTTTTAGCATCTATATACTCACTTTCTCTAGCTTCAAAAACAATCTGCTCTAACAAGTCTTTTGCCAGCTCTGGTACTGCTATAAAATCTTTTTGAGAACCTACCTTGTTTGCTTCTTGTTGTGTAATTGTTTTGGCTGTTTCAATATCCTCTGGATAATGCGTTAAAATCTGCGAGCCAATTCTATCTTTTAAAGGAGTTACAATACTTCCTCTATTCGTATAATCCTCTGGATTTGCCGTAAACACAAATTGCATATCTAAAGGCAATCGCAATTTAAAACCTCTAATTTGAATATCACCTTCTTGTAAAATATTAAAAAGTGCCACCTGAATTCTAGCTTGTAAATCTGGTAATTCATTAATCACAAAAATACATCTGTTAGCACGCGGAATCATTCCGTAATGAATGACCCTATCATCTGCATAACTCAATTTTAAGTTTGCTGCTTTTATAGGATCTACATCTCCAATAATATCTGCTACAGTAACATCTGGCGTTGCTAATTTCTCTGCAAAACGCTCATTTCTATGCAACCAAAATATAGGTGTATCATCTCCTTTTTCCTTAATCAACTCAATAGCAAACCTAGAAATAGGATTTAAAGGATCGTCATTAATCTCAGAACCAGCAACAACCGGAATATATTCATCCAATAAATCTACCATCAATCTAGCCAAACGTGTTTTTGCCTGTCCTCTTAATCCTAATAAATTAATGTTATGCTTACTTAAAATAGCTCTTTCTAACTCTGGAATTACGGTATTCTCATACCCGTGAACTCCTTTAAAAGCAGTTTCTTTATTTTTTATTTTCACAATCAAATTTTCTCTCAACTCATCTTTAATTGATTTTGATTTGTATCCTGATGCTTTTAATTCTCCTAATGAATTTATCGTATTTACGCTCATATATATTTTTATTTGAAACAAATTTTGCAATTTTACTTTGCAATTTTGTCACTTATTATTATCCTCTAATTCTCTTTTTCCTATTGGTTTCGTAATCTTCAAAAATCATTTCTCCTAATCCTTTTAAACCTGTATAAAATGCTTTTCCTTGATTCGCTTTTGTAAAAGCTCTTATAAATTGCATTAAGTATGGATCTTGTGCAATCATAAAAGTAGTAATCGGAATATGTAATTTTCTTGCTTGTTGCGCCATTGCATAACACTTGTTTACAATGTATTTGTCTAAACCATTACTATTCTTATAATATTGACCATCTGGCAAACGCAAACAACTTGGCTTTCCATCGGTAATCATAAAAATTTGTTTGTTGGTATTTCGTTTTCTTCGCAATAAATCCATGGCTAATTGTAAACCTGCAACCGTATTTGTATGATATGGACCTACTTGTAAATATGGCAAATCTTTAATTTTAATTGCCCACGCATCATTTCCAAAAACAATAATATCTAAGGTATCTTTAGGATAACGAGTGGTAATTAATTCTGCCAAAGCCATAGCTACTTTTTTGGCAGGAGTAATCCTATCTTCTCCATACAAAATCATAGAGTGACTAATATCAATCATTAAAACCGTACTCATTTGACTTTTGTGCATGGTTTCTTCCACCACCAAATCGTTTTCGGTTAAGTTGAAATTATCAATTCCGTTATTAATTTGAGCATTTCTGATGCTTTCTGTAACTGAAACCTTATCCAATGCATCCCCAAACTGATACGCCCTTAAATCTCCGGTATGCTCATCTCCTATTCCTGGAGATTTACTTTTATGATTACCAGCACCACTCCTTTTTATTTTTCCAAAAATATGATTCAACGCTTGCTGACGAATAGCACGTTCAGTTTTCGGAGTAATTTTAGTACCTCCAGTCCCGTCACCTTTTACCTCCTCTTTTATATAGCCTTTCTTCTTTAAATCTTCAATAAAATCATCAATGGTATAATTTTCATCAGTCAGCTTGTATTCTTTATCTAAAGAACGTAGCCAATCTATGGCTTCATCAAAATCGCCAGAGGTATGCGTTATCAGTTCCTTAAAAATTTCAAATAATTTTTCGAAAGGAGATTGATGTTCCGCTTCGTAGGTTTTAAAAACAAAACCTTTTCTTTTGTTATTATTTTTCATCACTATAAAAGTACAGTTTTATACGGATGAAAAATAAACATTAACATTGCTTTATTATATGTATGCATAAATTTGTTTTATAATATTTTAAAAACATTAAACAAAAAATAATTATCTTTACATTATGGCAAAAATAATTATAACAGGTGGTACAGGTTTAGTCGGCAAAAGATTATCAAAATTACTAATTGATAAAAATCATGAAGTTGTAATTTTAAGTAGAAATCCCAAAAATGAAAATGAATTTAAATGGGATATCTCTTCTAATTATGTTGATGAAAAAGCGCTTGTAAACTCCGATTATATCATTCATTTAGCCGGAGCAGGAATTGCCGACAAACGTTGGACAGAAGAAAGAAAACAGATAATAATTGATAGTAGAGTAAAAACTGCAAATTTACTTTTTGATAAAATAACCGAATTAAAAATCGAATTAAAAGGTTTTATTTCTGCATCTGGAGTTGGTTATTACGGAGCGATCACTAATGATAAAATATACGAGGAAAGCGATAAAGCAGCTAATGATTTTTTAGGTGATGTATGTCAAAAATGGGAAAAAGCAGCACATCAATTTTCAACAAAAAACATTCCGGTAACAATCTTAAGAACCGGTGTTGTTTTAACGGATAAAGGTGGTGCATTAGATAAAATGAAAACAGCTATTATAACTCCTTTAGGTTCTGGAAAACAATTTTTGCCTTGGATCCATTTAGATGATTTATGTGCCATATACGTTAAAGCAGTTGAAGATAATTTAGAAGGTGTTTTTAATGCAGTTGCTCCAGAACATCACACTAGTAAAACCTTTACTAAAGAGTTAGCTAAAATCATAAAAAGACCTTACATAGGAATTGGTGTTCCAGGTTTTCTTTTAAAACTTGTATTTGGTGATATGGCAAAAATATTACTCGAAGGAAGTAAAATTTCTGCAAAAAAAATCGAAAAGAACGGATATTCTTTTCGATTTGAAACACTTAAAAAAGCGTTGAATAATTTATAATGCTTCTTAGAAAGTAGAAGTGATATTTAAAGCCACATCACTCCATGTCTTAGAAACTCCATCAGCTCCTTTGTGTAATTCTAAACAAGCTGTATTTAATGATGCTAAAGCCTCAGATGCATTCCATTTGATAATATCCATAGTAGCCTTCATCTTAAAAACCTTCCCTTCTATAGAATAGGTAAAAGCTACATTCTCTGTAACTCCGTTCATTTTAATTTCTGCAACACCATTGGTTTCATCAGTTATTAATAATTTACCAGAAAGTAATTTTGTATTGTCCATCATACCAAAGAAGAATTTTTGAATTTTAAAATCTCTACTAGTATCTTTCGTAAAAATGCTACTTACAGGAATTGAAAACTCAGTATTATTAATAGCTTCTTTAATAGAACTACCTTCTCCTCCAGAAATTATGTCTACTTTATTAAACTGACCTCCTACAGGTATTTTCTCTGTAGTCTTATAAGCTACAAAGTTTATTTCATTTTGTGCCTTCTCTAAAGAAAAAGCTACTGCACTTGTTTTAGTTTTAATTGTATCTTCTTTTTTCTCTTCAGATTTTTTATCTGATTTACAAGATGAAAAATTAAATGCTACAATCATTAATAATGATAAAACTACGACTCTTTTCATAATGTTATTGTTTAGTATTTAAAACTGTTTTTGCTAAATTAATATATTCTTGTTTTGCTACGTCAGATTTCATGCCGTTTAATTGCATCCATGCATTTAACTTAAATGCACTTCTAACGTTATGCTCATCATTAAATGAAAACTTATTTCCAAAATTTGCTTGCTTGTTATAAGCATAAAATTTTAGCATAATGTCTGGAGCAATCGATTCTTCTAACATAGAAATCCTATAGAAAGCTTCATTAAACTCTTTATCTAAATCAGATTCCATACGTTATTATTTTTCTGCAATTATCTGAACTCCACCTTTTACTGTATCATTTAAAGATACATTTAGTTTTGTACCTAATGGAAGAAAAAGGTCTACTCTAGAACCAAATTTTATAAAACCTGCATCTGCGCCTTGTACTGCTGTATCGCCAACTTTTGCATAATTAACAATTCTCTTTGCCAAAGCTCCAGCAATTTGTCTATATAAAACATCACCAAAAACTGCATTATTAACCACTACCGTAGTTCTTTCGTTTTCTGTAGATGCTTTCGGGTGCCATGCAACCAAGTATTTACCAGGATGGTATTTACTATATTTTACAACTCCACTCATGGCATATCTAGTAACATGTACGTTAATAGGAGACATAAAAATAGACACTTGTAATCTTTTTCCTTTAAAGTATTCTGGTTCTTCTACTTCTTCTATAACAACCACTTTACCATCTACCGGCGCAACTATTATGTTATCATTTAAAGCAGCAACTCTTTTAGGATTTCTAAAAAATTGTAGCACAATTACTAAAAAAGCAAGTAATACAACTTGAATTACTTTAACAAGCCAAGGTATATTTATTAAATTATCGGCTAGTAATACACCTACAATTGTTATTATAAAGGTAATAACAATTATTTTATACCCTTCTTTGTGAAAACGAATCATACTTAAATTATAAAATTAATATACAAATATACAAATGGTGCTGCAAATAACAAGCTATCCAATCTATCTAAAATACCACCATGCCCAGGCATAATAGTACCACTATCTTTAATATTGGCTTGTCTTTTAAATTTAGACTCTACTAAATCTCCAATCGTACCAATTACACTAACAATAACAGCTATCACTAACCAATTTACTACTGTAAAATCGGTGTTAAATTTACTAATTATAAAGGCAGCTATTAAAGCAAAAGCCAAACCACCTAAAAAACCTTCTTGTGTCTTTTTGGGTGAAACCGAAATAAACAACTTTCTTTTTCCGAAATTTTTACCCACTAAAAAAGCAAAACTATCATTTACCCAAATCATAATTAAAATAGAAATAATTAAATGAGGGTTATAACCATCTTTATAAATAGGTAGAAGGATTAAAAAGATCATTGAAAAAATAGGATACCTAATTAGTAAACCAGATTTAGACCTATCATTAGAAAATGAGATTTCTTTTTTAGTAAATAAGTAATAAATTAAAGATAACGAGGAAATAATGGTAATTCCTAAAATAATAATTACGGCATAACTTTCTGGTCTTTTTAACATTAAAAATAACGTTAAGCAAAAGAAAATATACCCTATCATTCCTTTAAAGTTGATGAGTTTAGAAAATTCCCAAACACACAACAATCCAAAAATAGTTGTTAGAACAACATACGATTCTTTAGAAAAAAGAATCGCTGATATAAAAATTAAAACGTAAATTATGCCTGAAAGACTCCTTTTTAAAAGGTTACTCATATTATAAATCTTCTAATAGCAGCAAATATAAGTTTTTTGAGTTACTGTTTCCGTAGTTTAAGAAATTATCATCATTTTTATGAATGTTATAATTTTTTATGGCAGAAATGTTGGTAGGCAAATCATTTTTATGATGAATTTTAATACCAGTTAACCCTTGTCCCATATCTTTAACCAACTGACTCGTAGTTGCGTAAACTATAAAATTTTGAGGCATTTCTGACAACTTAATACTTTTTAATTGTTTCGATGAAAATAAAATATCTCCATTATCTGCAATCAAATGCTCACAATTCAAGAAAACAGGAAAATTTGAATTGAAATTTCTATTCATTGCCACCTCATGTCTGTTTAAAAAGGAAGATAACTTGTCATCTAAAAGTGTTAATTGATTCCAATTATTCTCTTTTAAAATGTTCTTTAAATTCTCTACAACTTCACTTTCTTTTAAACAATATAAAAACTTACCTCCTTTTTCAAGGAAATTATGTACAAAAAGATCATCCAAAGAAAGATCTACTTCTTGTCTTTGGATGTCATTTTCTTCTTTATTGGGTATATTGAATAGCTTTTTAAAAAAATTCATTTATTATTCTTCAGTTTTTAATTCTACTGGAGGAATGTCTTTTTTATCATCAACGATTTCTACTTCAAGAGGCTCTTCAAAAGGTCTTTTACCGAATATCTTTTCTAAATCGTCTTTAAAAATAACTTCTTTTTCCAATAATAATTCTGCAAGAGTCGTTAATTTATCTTTATTTTCATCTAATATATGAATAGCTCTTAGATACTGAGCTTCAATAATTTTAGAGATTTCTTGATCAATTGTTTTCCCAGTTTCTTCACTATAAGGTTTTACAAATCCATCATTTCCAGAAGAATCATAATACGTTACATTACCAACCGCTTCATTTAAACCATAAACAGTAACCATTGCTTTTGCTTGCTTAGTCACTTTTTCTAAATCGCTTAAAGCTCCTGTAGATATTTTATCAAACATTACTTTTTCTGCAGCTCTACCTCCCATGGTAGCACACATTTCATCTAACATCTGCTCTGTCTGCACAATCATTCTTTCTGCTGGTAAATACCAAGCAGCTCCTAAAGATTGTCCTCTTGGTACAATAGTAACTTTTACCAATGGTGCAGCATGCTCTAACATCCAACTAATAGTTGCGTGACCTGCTTCATGAAAAGCAATTACTTTTTTCTCCTTTGGTGTAATTACTTTATTTTTCTTTTCTAAACCACCTACAATTCTATCTACAGCATCTAAGAAATCTTGATGATGAATTGCTTTTTTACCATTTCTGGCAGCAATTAATGCAGATTCGTTACACATGTTTGCAATATCAGCTCCAGAAAAACCAGGTGTTTGTTGTGCTAAGAACTCAATCTTAACATCCTCCGCTAATTTTAAAGGTTTAATATGTACTTCAAAAATTTCTTTTCTTTCGTTGATGTTTGGTAAATCTACATAGATCTGTCTATCAAAACGACCAGCACGCATTAATGCACTATCTAAAACGTCTGCTCTGTTTGTTGCTGCTAACACAATAACATTTACATCTGTACCAAAACCATCCATTTCTGTTAATAATTGATTCAACGTATTTTCACGCTCATCATTACCACCAGTCATACTATTTTTTCCACGAGCTCTACCAATAGCATCTATCTCATCAATAAAAATAATAGAAGGCGATTTCTCTGCAGCTTTTTTAAATAAATCTCTTACACGAGAAGCACCTACACCTACAAACATTTCAACAAAATCTGAACCAGATAATGAGAAAAAAGGAACATCAGCTTCCCCTGCAACTGCTTTGGCTAATAATGTTTTTCCTGTTCCAGGAGGTCCTACTAATAAAGCTCCTTTTGGAATTTTACCTCCTAAAGAAGTATATTTCTCTGGGTTCTTTAAAAAGTCTACAATTTCTTGTACTTCTTCTTTAGCACCTTCTAATCCGGCAACATTTTCAAATGTAGTTTTTACCTTTGTGTCTTTGTCAAATAACTTAGCTTTAGACTTACCAATGCTAAAAATTTGACCTCCACCACCAGATCCAGCGCCGCCACCAGACATTCTTTTCATAAAAAACAACCAAACAGCAATTAATATTATAAAAGGTAAAAAACCTAAAATAGTATCAAAAATACTTGTTTTGTTTTCATTTTTTATATCAAAGTCTAACTCGTTCGCTTGTCTCGCTTTTTCAATATTATTTTCGAAATTTTGTAAATCCCCAAAATTGTAGTCATAAAAAGAAGAGCCTTGTGTATAAAAAGCAGAATTTATAATCTTACTATAACGCTGTTTTTTTTGTGCTTCTTCTTTAATATAAATCTGAGCTAAATTATTATTTAAAACAACAATTCTAGAAATATCATTGTCTTTTAAAATGTCATTAAACTCATTTTTAGAAATACTTTTAGTAGCTAAATCTCCACTACTAAAAAACTGGAATGCCATTATTACTACAAATATTGCACCATATATCCAATACGCGTTAAACTTAAATTTAGGCATATTAGAATTACTATCTTTTTTTGAATCACTCATTTATTTAAAAAATAAAAAGATTAAACTGATTTTATCTCTGTAATTTTTGCATCACCCCAAAGACTTTCAATATCATAATAGTCACGAACTTGTTTTTGAAAAATGTGCACCACTACGTTTACATAATCCATTAAAACCCATTCAGAATTTGTTTGACCTTCTATATGCCAAGGTTTGTCTTTAAGTTCTTTGCTTACTATTTTTTGAATAGAACCAGAAATTGCATTTACTTGTGTATTTGAGTTCCCCGAGCAGATTATAAAATAATCGCATACAGTATTCTCTATATCTCGTAAGTCTAATAATTGAATATTTTCTCCTTTTACCTCATCAATCCCTTTAATAATTAAAGCAATTAAATCATCTGTACTTACTTTTTTATTTGTCATTAACTTTTTTCTATATTTAACGCAAAGTTATTATTTTTTTGCGAGTATTTTGTGTATTATTACAGTAGTTTACACTTTATTTAACACTTGAAAACAATCAAACTTAGTGCCACCGATTCTACGAATTCTTTTTTAAAGGATTTAGCTCAAAATTCTACACTAGAGAATTTTACAACTGTTGTTACTCAAAACCAAATAAAAGGGAGAGGTCAGCAACAAAACAAGTGGGTATCCGAACCTTACAAAAACCTTACATTCAGTGTCTTTATTAGCTTTAAAGATTTAAAAGTAGTTCAAAAAAAATATTTAAACTTTGCAATCTCTTTAGCTATTTATGATGTTTTATTTGCTAATAATTTACCAAAACCGTCTATAAAATGGCCTAACGACATTCTGTCAGCAAACAAGAAAATTTGTGGCATTTTAATAGAAAACACGTTTTCTGGCGACCGTATTAAAAATTCTTTTGTAGGAATTGGGTTAAATATAAATCAAGAAACTTTTCCAGCATACTTAAACAACGCTACTTCTTTAAAATTAGAAACCGGTCTAGAATATGATTTAGATCTTTTACTAAAAGCTATTTTAGAAGAAATTAAAAAAAATATAAAACGCTTAACTTCAAAAAGTTTTAACCTTTTAGAAGAAAAATATTTAGACGTATTGTATAAAAAAAATATCCCTACTATGTTTAAAAATAGTAAGGATGAAATTTTTATGGGAATGATTTCTGGAATTTCAGATTTCGGAAAGCTACAAGTTCAGTTAGAAGACGATGTCATCAAAGAATTTGGACTTAAAGAAATTTCTTTCCTTTAAAGTTTCCCTATATTTTCGGTAAGTGTATCTACAAATTTTGTCAATGGTTTTTTAATCATCATTGCCATCATTGCATTAAATTCACCATCAAATTTTAAGCTTACTTCGGTTTTGTTTTCTGCAATCTCATTAAGATCTGCAGCTAAAGTAAAAGGCAATTTACTACTTGCAGCACCTAATGTAATATTAGTAAACGGTGTTTTTTCTTTTAAAACGAGTCTAATTTCTGGCATACCAGGTAAACCGAATATAAAAGATTCACCATCAACTTCAAATTTTTGAATATTTTCTGGCATTAATTGCTCAAAGTTCTTTAAATCAGAAAAAAATGCAAACACTTCTTCAGCAGATTTGTCAATAGTAACTGTATTTCCGTTTATATTCATTTTTTAAACTTTATTGTTTCCACTCACTTGGATTCTTTCTCCAATCATTTAATGTAATTAACTCTTTATCTGTAATATAATTACTATCCAAAGCTTGTTCTAACAAGTTTTCGTAATTACTTAAAGTAGTTAATCCTACATTTTTTTCTTCAAAATTCTTGTTTGCAATATCAAATCCATAAGAAAAAATAGCAACCATACCTTTTACAACAGCACCCGCTTCTTTTAAAGCTTCTACTGCATTTAAGCTACTATTACCAGTACTTATTAAATCTTCAATTACAACAACATTTTGTCCGCTTTCTAAGTGCCCTTCAATTTGGTTTTTTCTACCATGTTTTTTTGGCTCTGGCCTAACATAAATAAAAGGAACCCCTAATTGTTGCGCAACTAAAACCCCAATAGCGATTGCACCTGTAGCAACACCAGCAATTACATCTGGTTTACCATATTCTAATTCTACAATTCTTGATATTTCTTCTTTTAAAAAAACACGAACTGGAGGATAAGATAGCGTAACTCTATTATCACAATATATTGGAGACTTCCAACCTGACGCCCAGTTAAAGGGATCATTTGGGCTTAACTTTATTGCTTTTATTTGCAACAAAAGTTCAGCTGTTTTTTTTGCCGTATCTTTGTTTAAAATCATACCGCAAATGTATAAAGTTTTTGTAAATGATACGCCAATAATTATCACTTCTTCTTCAAAAAAAGAAAATATTTTTCCTGTTTACAATTTTAAGAATGTTCTTATTGATGAAATCCTTCATAAACTGAACAATAAAGAATTACAAGGTGTTAATTTATACTCTACTGACTTAGAGAATGATTGGAAATCTTTTTTAACAAATATGAAGCTTATTCCCGCCGCTGGCGGATTAGTGCTGAACCCTAAAAAAGAAGTTTTATTTATTTTTAGAAACGGTGTTTGGGATTTACCAAAAGGATGGATTGAAAAAGGAGAAACCATAGAAACGGCTGCAATTAGAGAGGTAGAAGAAGAATGTGGCATTTCTAACCTACAACTTATCAAGCCATTAATTACTACCTATCATATTTATTTTCATAAAGGAGTTAAATTAAAACAAACTTATTGGTACTTAATGACTTCTAATTATTCAGAAAAACTAACCCCTCAATTAGAAGAAGGTATTACCGAAGTTGTTTTTAAAAATAAAACAACAATTAAGACTGCTTTAAAAAACACCTATGCAAATATTCAATTAGTGTATAACACCTATTTAGAAACCACTAATTAATAAAGTACTAACATTTATTCTAGACTAAACCTGAAGGTTAAACTGCCTTTTTTTATTATTTTTCACGTTAACTCCGTTAAACATTTCTTTTTTAACTAGTTCGTATTCATAAATTGGTAGCGTACTTATCTGATAAATACATTTGTATGGATTAACAATACTCATAAGAAAGATAGTTTTTTAAAAAAACCGTCTATCTTTGCCGACTTTAAAAATCACCAAATTATGACTGAATTTATTAGAAAAATATTACCAAACGCAAAAGATGATGTACTTGCAGGAATAACCGTTTCTTTAGCAATGATACCAGAAGTTGTAGCTTTTGCCTTTGTAGCACAAATAAGTCCTATTGTGGCATTATTCGGTGCTTTTGTAGTAGGAATTATTTCAGCAAGTTTTGGTGGAAGACCAGGTTTAATTTCTGGTGCAGCAGGTGCTGTAGCTGTAATTTTTGTACACATGATACAAGAAGGACATGCAAAAGGCTTACTATTTGACACCCCTGTTGAAAACATGGGTTATTTTTATCTCTTAGCTGCTGTAGTGCTAATGGGTGTGATACAAGTTTTTGCAGGCCTATTTAAGTTAGGGAAATTTGTACGTCTAATTCCGCATCCAGTAATGATGGGGTTTGTAAACGGATTGGCGATTGTTATTTTTATGGCACAATTAGGAATGTTTAAAGAAAACAAAAAAGATTTCTACGGACAAAATATGCGTAAAACAGAATCTAAAGAATTGGTTTACAATGTATCTGACAACCAAGTTAAAGATCTAGTTTCTAACACAGTAATATTTACTATTGATGATAATATCGTTAAAAACAGTACTACAAACGAAGAGTTATTTTTAATTTCTGAAGGTCAAGTTTTTGATATCAATACTAAAAAAGTTGTTTTTAATGTTTCTGACGAAGGCTTTTATTCTGTAAAAGATTCTGGAGTTGTAAAATACAGTATGCAAGGCAACACCTTATATGTAATGATTGGTTTGGTACTATTAACCATGTTAATTGTTTGGGGTTTACCTAAAATTACAACAAAAATACCAGCAGCCTTAACAGCTATTTTAATTGTTACTTTAGTTTCTATTTTTAGCGGATTAAACTCTATTAATGTTGGAGATTTTATTAGAGACGGTGGTGGAGCTGGTTTAAATGGTATTGCAGAACTTTCTAAAAACTTAAATGTTTTAGAATTATGGAGCAACCTTCCTTTTAACTTAGATACTTTAAAGTTTATTGCTCCGTATGCATTTTTAGCAGCATCGGTTGGTTTAATAGAAACCTTAATGACCATGAATCTAGTAGATGAATTAACAGAAACTAGAGGAAACGGAAATCAAGAATGTATTGCACAAGGTGCAGGAAACATTGTAAGTGGTGCTTTTGGAGGTACTGGTGGATGTGGTATGATTGGGCAAACCGTAATTAATATTAATGCTGGCGGACGTGGACGTTTATCTGGTATAATGATGGCTTTAACGTTATTGACTTTTATTTTATTTGCTGATAAATATATAGAACAAGTGCCTATTGCAGCGCTTGTTGGTGTTATGTTTATGATGGTAATAGAAACATTTGCTTGGTCTAGTTTTAGAATTTTAAAGAAAATACCAATGTCTGATGCAGCTGTATTAATCATAGTATCTGCAGTAACTGTATTTTTTGATTTAGCCATTGCAGTATTTGTAGGGGTTATTATTTCTGCTTTATCTTTTGCTTGGACAAGTGCTAAGAAAATTAGAGCTAGAAAACGTTTTAAAGAAGACGGAACAAAAATTTACGAAATTTGGGGACCTCTTTTCTTTGGAAGTATTACGGAGTTTAACGGGAAGTTTGATATCAAAAATGACCCAGATGTTGTAGAAATAGATTTTGTAGAAGCACGTGTTACCGATCATTCTGCCATAGAAGCAATTTTTAATTTGGTTGAAAAATACCAAGCAGCTGGTAAAAAAGTAACGCTAAAACACTTAAGTGAAGATTGTAAATTATTACTATACAAATCGAGCCCTGTTTTTTCTGAAGTTATTTTAGAAGATATTGATGATCCTCGTTATCATTTAGCAGCCAATCCAGAAGATTTCCCAAAACCTTTGGGTGAGTATAAGTTTTAAAGAATATAAATACATCATAAAAAAAGCTCAACTTTTAAAAGTTGAGCTTTTTAATTTATGCACTTAAAGAATGTTTTTTAGATTGATTCCGAATATTTTATTTCATTCTTAAATTCAATGAGTCTTTCTATCAACTGAAGTTTTTGATTTCGCTTCCATGTTGAATTTAATATAATATAATTTATTCTTTTATTAATAATAAAACTTACTCCTTTGTAAAATCCTTTAATTGAATCTGAATTATATCCAAAACGTAATCCATTTATAAATGACTCAACAAGAGTTTGTTTGTAAAATATTAATTGTGATTCATCATATTCTGTCCAATAATTTTTATTATTAGCTTTGTTATGATACACGTGAGGCTCATCTGTAGGCATATCACCAAAAACAACAAAAGAATTTATAATAACAGGATTTGCTTTTATATTTTTTAAAAAATCTATTGAGTTACAAGAAAAAAGTATCGTTGTGCATTCATCAAATAATCTTGAGCCATTATTTATACTTATAAAGCTAGTCTTTTGATTATTCTCATCTGTACTGCCAAAAAGCACACGACTTGTACCGTGTCCAAGAAAAATAATTAGGTCAGTTTCATCATCAATAGAATTACAGTTAGAGTTAGGCTCTGGTCTATCTACAGTAGCATTTTTGAAAATATTTTTAGCAAATTCAAAAATTGGATTCAAAAAATCTATACTTGTATCTTTAGGAAAGATTATAACTACTTTTTTATAACTTTTCATTTAACTCTATATAATGAGATAATGTCATATCGAAAATTTCATCTAAAATTATTACTGAATCAGGATGATTATTTTCAATTAAATCCGAAAGCTCTGAAAAGGAATAGACTTTATGTTTTGGTGAAAAAACATTTATTTGTGCATTTACATTTTCGAATTCTCTTAATTTTGAAGGTAAAATATCAGAAATACTATTGTTTTTTAATAATGCAATTGCCTCATCTTTAAAATTCTTATCTAAAAATTGATCTATTTTAAAACTAATTATTTTTGATAATTGTTTTACTTTTTCTTTATCCTTGACTCCATCGATGGAGAAAATATCACGTACTATTTTATCTCTTTTACCAGATATTAAAAAAATAGGACAATTTTTAAATTTTGATATTTTCCTTAATTCTTCAATTATTTTAAGACCATCAAAATTATCATTACCACTATAGTATTGATCAACTATAATTAGGCTTGGTTTAAGGGAAGATAACTTTTTAGAAACACCAGAAAGAACTTTAGGCAAACTAGGGTCTTTGTTTTCGTCAAAGTAATCTCTTGAATTGGGGTTTAGGTATTTTGTAGTCACATTTACAGATTCCCGTTTAGATAAGTGATTAGAAATATTACCTAAGACTCCAATATATTCTTTGGTATCATCAATTAAAAGTAAAGCTTTTTCCATATTTATTTGAAAATTAATTTAAAGCAAGCTCCTTTAAAATCGATGTTATTGCCTTTAAACTCAATATCTCCATACATTTCATTCATTTTCTTTTTTACCGAGTAAAGACCAATTCCAGAGCCTTCTATATTAGATTTTACACCTAATTCAAAAATAGATAAAGGGCTTTTAATAAATTCATCATTTAAACCAACACCATTGTCCGCGAATACAATAGATAATTTCTTTCCTTCATCAATTGCCTCAATTAATATTTTATTTGCTTTCGCTTTAATTGAATTAGAAATAAGGTTGTCAATTACAATTGATAAATCTAATAGACTTAATCTAGTAATAAAATTAGATTGACCTTTAAAAGTTATTTTAACTTTATCTTTATAAGCATAACTGTAAGTTTCTATATATTCTTTAAAATATTTAGCAACGTTAACTTTTTGAAAATCAGAATCAGCTTTAAAGTTTGATTTGGTAATTAACATGCTTAACTTCATAACTTTTTCCGTAATGAATTTAATGTCACTTATTTCTGTAAATAACTCTTTTTGTTTGCTATTACTAGAAACATCTAGGTTTTCAAGGATTTTTTCTAAACTAGAATCAATACCAATAACAGAAACTTTTATACTATGGATTAAATCTTCAGCATCTTCACTTAAAGTTCTTCTAGTAGCGCTTAAATAAGAGTTTTTGTCTTTTTCAAATTTTAAAGAATTTTCTGTGGTTATTCTTTTTTCTTTCTCTTCTTTTGATTTTTTTTCAGCCTTTAATTTTGCTAATTCTTCAAGAGCCCTTTCTTTTTCTTTTTTTAAAGCACCTAGTTCCGCTTTTCTTCTTTTCTCCTCTTCTTTTTTTGCATTGTTTTCAGCTTCTTTACGAGCATTTTCCTCTTTCAAAGCTCTAGCTTCAGCTTCTTTTCTTTTTCTTTCTTCTTGAAGCACTTTATTTTCAGCTTCTTTCTTTTCTTTTTTTAGTCTTTCAAAAGCTTTTTCTATATCAGTTACGTTATCAAGAAGTTTAGGGTCATCTGTTTTATCTGCAATATCTTTTAAATCAGAAATAAATTTAATTTGTGTGTCATCAATTTTTTCGTTCACTAAATCAACAAACCCCTTATTAAAGTCAATTACTTTAATGTCCTTGTTTGAAGATAAACTTTTAATGATTTGAATAAAATCTAGCTTACTTCCTAAATTCGATTTAGCAATTTCAAGGTTTTCAGAATCCTTATCGGTTGATAATTCAAGTCTATATTGACTTGCTTTATCAATATCATCACCAAAATATTTTTGCTTTTTAAACCCTTCTCCCCAAAGTACTCCAACAACATATCTTTCCAGTCTTCTATGAGCTAAATCAAAAGCATTAATTAATTCATGATAACCTGGTGTTTCTATTAAACCACCCTCTCTGTTTGAAACTTCTTTAAATTGTTCAGTGTTATTAGTAGAAATCGAAACTCTACCAAATAAATTTCTGGTTCCTAAAAACCGATTATATCCTTGTTGTGCTCTAAAGTCAATTCCCCAACTATCATCTCCTTTTTGACCAAAAGGCTGTACTCTAAATCCATTTTTAAATAGAAATATAGAGCCAAATTGTATTGGCTGAATTCCCATTTTTAAGGAGAAATTATGCTTAGCTGAACGATTTAAAAAGTATAAATCAATTTGTAAGTTTTCAATAATTTCAAACTCTTTAGCGGATTCTTTTATATGATAAATTAATTCTCCTCTATCAATTATTTTAGTTTCAATTTTACCTTTAGATATTTCAAAAGTAATTTGCGAAGTCTTTAATTCTAAAATATCAAGTATTGCGTTTTTTACAGTACCATTAACTTTGTCTCTATCGAAATACTTTTTACCTTTCTTTTCTTTCTTACCTTTTGTGTAAAAACCTTTCTTGTCTTCATCTAATTCTCTTGTACAAACAATTTGTATATTAAAATCGTTTTTTTCAGAAAAAGGATTTATAAGTTTTTCTAAAGAATGTTTTAATGATAATATTCTTGTTCTATCCCAAACATTGTATAGATTGGATATTTCTAAAATAGTTCCAGAATTAGAGTTTTCTGGAAATTTTACAGTATTTTTAGTAATAGTATTGTGATTTACTTTTACTGTTTCAAATGTGTTTTTTTGATTTTTTTCAAACCTTGACCAATCAACAATAAGTTCTTCAATATTTATGGAGTCATTCCTTTTTGTTCTAATAGTAAGAGACTTCCCTAATCTATCACTAGAAAATCGACCAATACCTTTGGCCCCTGCATAGTGTTTTCTTTCTTGAATTAAATCTCTGTAAGATTCATTTTTACCGCTAAGGTTATTGTCTTCTGAATTATCTTTTTTTGCTGAATATGCAACAAATAACCATTTATTTTTTAAATCATCCAGAGACATTCCTTTTCCATCATCTGAAATAATTAATTTGTTATCTTCAATTGTAATTATTACATTTTTAGCAAAAGCATCATAAGAGTTTTTCACCAATTCGAATACAGCAATAAATTCATCCGTTATTAAATCTTTACCGATAATATCTTTTAAACCTGTACTAATTTTAAACTCTAATTCGTCTCCCATTATTGAATTAGTTGTTTTAAAACTAAACCTGCTTGTTCTCCAAATAATGGTGGAATAGCATTTCCAATTTGTGAATACCTAGGAACTTCTTGAGTTCTTCTTTTACCACCAGTTGTATATTTACCTTTAAACTGGTATGTATCAGGAAATGATTGAATACGAGCATATTCACGAACAGTCATAATTCTTGGTTCACAATAATGAATATAATCATCAGGTAAAGTCGTAATTGTAGGCGTTGGTTTATTTCCTTCCAAAATTTTAGTACTACTTTTCTTTAATTTAAATCGCTCTCTATAAGCAGCACTTGTCAAGTTTTCATTTAAAGCTATTTGAAATCTATTCCTAACAATTTCTGTATGTTTTGCAAATCGATGACTATCAACTTTGCTTTCTTGTTTTTTATATCTTCTTAGGTACTTTTGATAGCTAGAAGCTTTATCACCATAAATACCTGCTTTAAAATTTGGAGTTTCAGATTCTATTTGCCCATTAGATTGCAATAAATCAGATATTGCATTTTCTAAAGTAGGATTTACTGTAAGATCTTTACTAACAAGAAACTCTTCTTTATTTTTTTCAATTCTTTCAAAAAAAGTTTCTTTAGTTAAGTTAGAATTACTCTTTATAAATTGATTTTGAATACCAACTAAAATAAAGCGTGTTCTTTTTTGTGGAACTCCATAATCTGCAAAATTTATAAGATGTCCCTGAACAGTGTATCCTTTCTTTTCTAACTCATCAATTACATACAATGAATAAGCTCTTCCTTTTTTATCATTCCTTTTAAACCCCTGGGTAAAACCTCTTACATTTTCGAAAAAGATTAATTTAGGTTGCACTTGATCAATAAAGTTGATATAAGAGTTTATTAAATCATTTCTAGAATCATTTTCAACTCTTCTTCCTGCCATAGAAAAACCTTGACATGGTGGACCTCCTGCAACTAAATCTATTTTCCCTCTTAATGAAATTAAATTTTCAGAATTATTATCTAAAACTTCATTAATATCGTGATGTTTTTGTGACAACCAATTTGGCCAATCAAAATGCTTTTTCTTTTTAATTAAATTATGTTCAAGTGTTTTAAAAGCATCTGCACTTTTTTCAATAGCAAACGCACCTTTCCAACCTGCATTATGTAAACCTAATGATAGACCTCCACAACCAGCAAATAAATCTATATAAACTTTCCCTTCCTCACCTATAATCATCTAAAATGCAATTGATTATGTTTTTTATTTAATTAAAAATCGTAAAAACTAATATACAATATTCTTTTTAAATATAACAATTAACATTAAAACCATTTAAAAGCCACCAAAACAATCAACTATTCACAATCCACACTATTAAAACCGTCTTCGATATTCCCTGTTCTTAAACTAGGAACAATTTTATAGTGCTCTTTTATAAAAGAAATTTGTTTCACATTAACCGCAGGTAAAGGAATATCTCCTACTGTCCAGAAATAACTTTCTTTTGTAGGTGAATTGTAATGAAATCCGTTTTCTATATGTTGCTCAAAGTCGGCACTCATGCTAGAATTTACATTTGGTTGTAAAATGTTTTTTGGTTTTAACAGACTTGTTTTGATATTCGTTTTTTTAATGGTAGTATAATTACTCAATTTTAATTCGGTTAAAAAAGGAACCAAACTTAGCAACAAACTCAAGTAGGTAAACAGCATGATTATTTTTTCTTTTCTAAAAAACCAAACACAAATTTGCATGGCAAAGAATAACATATAAAAAAAGAAGAATCGATATTGAGGAGAGAAAACCCAAGCCAATACAAAGTTTAAAACACCAATTAAATACAAAATAAAAACTGATTTTTCTTTGCTTTTTAAATACCATAAAAAAGGAAAAGACACCAATAAAACCACAAATATGATATTGATAATTCCATTGAATTTAAACGAGGTTATCCACGCAATAAATAACTGATAAGTAGAAAGACTGTTTAAATCTTGATAATCAAAAGCAGCATTATACGTACCTACCTTAAACAATTTAATAAGCTCTGTGGGGACTTTCCAATCTGCATTTAGAACATCTAAAATTTGTAACGGATATAACAAGTAGCCCGTTAGAACAACGTTTTTCATTAAAAACAACCCAACTACAAAAAGCGAGATCACAATTGGTTTCACTAAATTAATTTTCAGCACTTTATAATGTTTTACAAATAAAATTAATGGTAATAAAACCAATACACACGTTGTGATTTTAATAACACACAAGAAAATTGTGAGTAATAGAATGAGAATAAAATTAGAGTAATCAATCTTATTAAAATATTTCATAAAAAGATAAAACAACAATTGACTGATTAAAAACACCGGTAAATCTGGCGATGGTGCGTTGATAAAAAATATCATAAAAGGCAAACCAATCAACACACTTCCTATATATAATTGATGTATTTTTTTGGTTGACTTAAATTGACACAACTGCTGAAAACAGTAAAAAGAAAAGACAGTTAAAAAGAAACCATTCAAATCGTTAAAATTCGTTTCTAAAAACGGAAAAGTAAACGCTGCTTGTAAAATATGCCAACTAGATGTTTGGGCAAAAAAGATATGTAAATTACCCAATCCTTTTACAAAACCATATTCATTTAACCACTTAATGGTTTGTATATAATAACTTTCATTATCAAAAATAGAAGGTGTAACCGAAGACATTGCCAAAGCAATGATAAAAATAAAAAGGAACCCAAATTTATATATTTTACTAAATGACAACCAATTTATCCTACATTGGTTCAATTGCATTTTAAATTCTCTTTTAAAATACAACATACCTGCAATGTTTATACAATTCATTATTGCATAAAAAACAATATCTAAAGGAAAGAAAAAAGCATACGACCAGCTAAATAGCGTGATAGAGAATAATCCTAAAATATGGTGGATGGTAAAATTATGATTGTCAATTTTAAATAGTTTTTTTAATAAAAAACCAAAGCTTAAGGAGGATATAAAAATATAAATCCAATTAATTAAAATTAAAAGCATGTGTTATTTTAAAATTGATTTTAGAGATTACAAGTTACGAATAAAATAATTTTCTACTTCGTTAAATATCGAATTGTTCTCAACTATACTTGAACTAACAACACTTTAAAAAGCTAAACACATAGGTACATAGTAAACATGACAAAGTACGAGCGAGACGCTCACAATAGCATTCCATTGAGTTTTAACTGATAACTATTAAAAAAATTGACCACATAAATACATAGAAAACATAGTTTTTATGTTATAAAATTAAAACCATTTTAAATGTACAGGCTCATATATAAATATCCGCTAACGCGAGCGTCACGCTCGTGCAATCGACAATAATTCTCGGATAACAATCTATATATTTTTTTTTGTAAATAGAAATCAGAAAGTACGAACAAGACGCTCACACTAGCATTGCGTATAATCCGATAACTCTTGAAAAAATTGACACATAGTAAACAAAAGTTGTATGTTATAATGTATCTGAATCCAATTTAAATTCACAATGTACTCCTGAGCTTGTCCAAGGATTTTTACCACGCTAAAAAGTCTTTGACAAAATCAGTCAGAAAATGCATTAACTGAATTGTAACTACTACAAGCTAAAATAAAATACAAACAGGCATAGGTGCAGCAACTTCACTTACAAAAATTAACTTACCCGTAGCAATATCTCTTTTAAACGAAACTATATTATCGGTATCTTGGTTTGCAACTAATAAAAATTGTTCATCCGGAGAAAGTGAAAAATTACGAGGATTTTTTCCTAAAACAGGTTCGTAACCAATTGTCGTTAACATTCCATCTTCAGCATTTACTTCATAAATTACAATAGATTCATGTCCGCGATTGGAAGCATACAAAAACTTTCCGCCTTTAGAAATATGAATATCTGCTGCTTTGCTAAACTCCGTAAACTCTTTTGGCAAGGTAGAAATTGTAAAATCTACAAAATACGCTTCCTCTTTTTCTTTTACCAAAGAAACCGTATTGTCCAATTCATTTAAAACATAAATCCATTTATTATTTGGATGAAACGTTACATGTCTTGGGCCTGCTCCTTCTGCCATTTTTAAAGACTTTTGCTTTGTATAAACAAGTTTATCTTCATCAATGTTAGAAAACAACAATTCATTGGTTCCTAAATCTACAGAAATAACTTCTTTTTTTACTGGATGAAACCAAGCAGAATGTGCATGAGGCCCTTTTTGTCTGTCTGTTGTTCCTTTACCAATATGTTGTTGCACATTTAATAATTCTGACAATTTACCAGAAGCATCTGCTTTTAACAAACCAACACTTCCACCACCGTAATTTGCCGTAACCAAATAATTATCATCATTTATAGCAACAAAACAAGGACCTGCTCCTCCAGATTTTTCGTTACTTATCAATTGTAAAGAATCTTTTTCTATTCTATAAGATTTTATAAAACCTGTTCCGTTTACATTGGTTTCTTCCACTGCAAAAAGAGTTTTATCATCGTTAGATTTTGTTAAAAAAGTAGGATTTATCGTTTCTGCAACCAAGCCTATTTTTTGTAATTCTCCTTTTTCAGAAAGTTGGTATTTATAAATTCCTTTAGAATTTTTATTAGTATACGTACCAACATAAAAGGAATTAGTCTTGACATCTGTGTTTACTTTTGCTGTTTTAACTTTTTCAGATTTACATCCGAAGAAAAATAGGGATAACAAAACGATTGGTAGTGCTTTCATAATTTAAAATATTTTAAAAATTGGCAAACGTAAATGTGCTGGTTCGTAATGAGGTGATTTTTTGTAAATAAAATCTAGTTGTGCTCTTGGATTATTTGCAAACTCAGTATCTGTATTCCGTTTTTCTAAAAACTCTTTTTCTATTGATGGATTTTCAGCTAAAAAAGAGGCTGCAATATCTTCAAAAACATAAGCAGAATACCCTTCTTTTTGTTGTAAAACCGTGTCGAAAAAATTCCAGTTAAAAAACGAATCGGTTGCTGCAGCTTCCAACGTTTCTAGCAAATACCGAACTCCATTTTGATTTGTAGGAATGTAAATATCTCCCTTTCTAAATTGAAAATCTTGAGTTGCTGTTTTTACCGTAGTATTATAATGTAAATAATGACCTTCGTACGCCGTTTTACGTGTTTCAAACTTATCAATATGATTTACTTCAACAGTAATTATTGTATCGTTTTTAAAACGTGTAAATTCTATTTGATTGTTTTTTAATCGCTCTAAAACTTTATGCCAACCTTGTTCTAAAATATACCCTTTCGGAATTTCTACAGACTGAGTCTCCATAAAATTATTATAATATTTCACAGGTTTTGTATATGGTTTTGTAGTATCATAAAACAAACGTTTTCCTGTAGTTACTTTGCTATCGACATACTCTGCTTCGTAGCCTTTAAATTGTAATTCTGTAGGGTTTTCAGTATCAACCTTAAAAGTAATAGGATAGGTTTTCTGTGCCAATACCTCATCTACAGCATTCGCTCTTAATTCTTTAATTTTATCAGCATTATCTTCTGTAAAATCTAACGCAGAAAACAACAATTCATACGTTTGTTCTACCCTTACTTTATAAGGTTTTAACATGTGTGTTTCTACCATCAATCCTAAAGTATTAAACAAGGTTGTGTATCCTGTTGAATATCTAGGAGAATCGAAAAACTGAGAAAAACCTGCTTCTGGCGTAGTACCCCAAACATTTACATAAGGTGTAATTGAAATTCCTTTTTGCTCTAGTGAATTCTCTATACTCGGACGCATTTTGGTTTCTAAAAAGTCACCTAGCTTTCCTCCTAGTTTATTGTGTTGTGTAAATAAATGTGTAATTGCATATTGATAATCAGCTCCATTACTTACGTGATTATCTATAAAAACATCTGGATTTACAGTATGAAATACTGCTGCAAAAGCTGCTGAATTTCTAGAGTCTTGTTTTATAAAATCTCTATTTAAATCATAATTTCTTGCATTCCCTCTAAAACCATATTCTATAGGTCCCTTTTGATTTGCTCTTGTGTGCGAATTTCTATTTAAAGAACCGCCAACATTATACACAGGAATCACACAAATTACAGTGTTTTTATATTTTTCTATTAAAGAATCATTTTCTACAATATCTCTAAGCAACAACATGGATGCATCAATTCCGTCGGATTCTCCGGGATGAATTCCGTTGTTGATGAGAATTCTATTTTTGGATGATTTTTTAATTTCATCCACATTAAAAACTCCTTCTCTATTATAAACAACGAGGTGCAAAGGTTCTCCGGAATCTGTTTGTCCGAATGAAAATAAAGATATAGAAGAATGCGCTTCAGCTAAACCTTTGTAATATGAAATGATGTCTTTGTATTCTGGCGTTTCTGTTCCGTTAGACTTTTCGAAAAGCGTTGTAAAATCTTTTTTTTCTTTGGATAATTGATCACAAGAAAATAGCAACAGTAAAATAGTAACTAAAAAAAATGCTCTAAAAGGTCTACACATATTTATTTAATTCTTACAGTTTTAGGAACTAATTTTGTATAATCTCCATCATTTCTAATTACATCCCTTACAATAGATGAAGAAATATAAGAGGTGCTTGCTGCGGTTAGTAAGAAAACGGTTTCTATAGGCGCTAAATCTCTATTGGTATGCGCTATTGCTTTCTCGAACTCAAAATCTGCGGGGTTTCTTAAACCTCTTAAAATAAAATCGACATTGTTTTCTTGACAAAAATGAACTGTCAACCCTTTATAGGTAACCACTTTTATTTTTGGTTCGTGTGCAAAACAGTCTTCAATAAATTTTTTACGTTCTTCTAAAGTGAACATATATTTTTTATCCGCATTTACACCAATGGCAATAATTAGTTCATCAAACAATTTTACACCTCTTGCAATGATATCAAAATGACCTAATGTTATTGGATCAAATGATCCTGGGAAAATTGCTCTTTTCATTTTTTTTATTTGATGTTTTTAGATTTTTTTGAATCATGATGTTTTTGAACCACGAACAAAGACTCTTGAAATAAATCGTGTTTCTATACAAAAGCCGACTCAATCGCACTTTCAAATAACTCTTCTAAAGAAATACCTGCCACTTTTGCTTGTTGTGGTAAGATACTTTCTTCGGTTAAACCTGGTACCGTATTCATTTCTAAGAAATGTGGTTCTCCGTTGACTAAAATATATTCTGAACGTGAAAAACCAGACATATTTAAAATTTTATATACCTTTTTTGCTATTTCTTCTACTTTCATTTTTTCTTCATCAGAAATTCTAGCAGGAGTAATCTCTTGAGATTTCCCTTCGTATTTAGCCTCATAATCAAAGAAATCGTTTTCTGTAACAATCTCTGTAATTGGCAATACTGTTGTTTCTCCTTTATAATGAATTACACCAACAGAAACTTCTGGTCCGTCTAAAAAAGACTCAATTAAAATCTCTGAATCTTCTTTATATGCTTTTTCTAGAGCAGGTAACATTTCTGCTTTTGTGTGCGCTTTAGAAATTCCGTAACTAGATCCCGCATTATTAGGTTTTACAAAACAAGGCAACCCTACTTTGTTAATTATAGCATCTAAATCTACAACATCTCCTTTATTTAAGTACACAGAAACGGCCGTTTTAATACCATATTCTTTCACAACACTTAAAGTATCTCGCTTATTAAATGTTAATGCCATTTGATAAAAAGGTGCAGAAGTGTGTTTTAAATTGATCAAATTAAAATACGCTAACAAGGTTCCGTTTTCTCCGGGCGCGCCATGTATTGCGTTAAAAACACAATCGAAAATAACAGAAGTACCATTCAATGAAAAAGAAAAATCACTTCTATTTATAGGATATTCTTGATTATCATCATCTAAAGCAACCCATTTATCTTTTAAAATATGGACTCTATACGGATTGTATTTCTCTTTATTTAAGTGCTTGTACACTACATTTCCGCTGGTAAGCGAAATATTAACTTCGGATGAATAACCACCCATTACAATTGCAATATTCTGTTTCATAAATTCTAAAATAATAAAACAAATTTATCAAAATAATTATAGAAATAGCAACGTTTAGTTTTTATATCTTTGTGCGTTCTAAAAATCAAAAAATGAGTGTTTTTCAATTTATTAAAAGTAAGTCCTTCTTTATACAAGTTATTATTGCAGGTATAGGTTTGTTGGTCTTTATTTTTGCTTTAAAATATTGGTTAGGTTATTCTACCAATCACGATCAAAAAATTCAAGTTCCTAACTTGCATAAAATGTCTTTAGAAAATGTAAAACTAAAGTTAGAAGAATTAAATCTAGATTTTATTGTTATAGATAGCGCGAGTTATAATCCAGATTATCCAAAAAAATCTGTAATTGAGCAATCTCCAGAAACAGGAGATTTTGTAAAAGAAAAACGTAAAATTTACTTAACATTAAATCCTTCTAAATATAGAGATGTTACTGTTCCAGATTTAAACGGAAGAACAAAAAGACAAGCTACTTCTCATTTACGATCTATTGGTTTTAATATTGGTACAAACCCAATTTCTGTAAGAGATATTGGTAAAGATGTTGTACGTGGATTACGCTACAAAGGAGAAATTCTAAATCACGGAGATAAATTACCTCTAAACTCTATCGTAGACTTAGTTTTAGGTGACGGAAACGGAAACTAGTATTCAGTATTCAAAAATAAAAAATTAAACTGTTAAAGGTTGATATTCGATGAATATCCACTTCGACTTAAAAAATAAATTTTGCAAGAAAATCAACCTCAAGATATAGAAAACGACGATTTATACGAACATCACAGATTTACAGCTAGTGAAGGGCAAGAACCTTTAAGAGTAGATAAATTTTTGATGAATTTTGTAGAAAACGCCACCAGAAATAAAATTCAACAAGCTGCAAAAGCAGGAAATATTTTGGTGAATGATGCCATTGTAAAATCGAATCATAAAGTAAAACCAAATGATGTAGTTAGAGTTGTTTTAGCATATCCACCAGCAGAAAATTTATTGGTGGCAGAAGACATTCCTTTAGACATCGTTTATGAAGATGACACAGTAATTGTAGTGAACAAACCTGCAGGTATGGTAGTACATCCTGGTCACGGAAATTATTCTGGTACCTTGGTGAATGGCTTAATTCATCATATAGAAAACTTACCAACAAATTCTAACGAAAGACCAGGTTTGGTGCATAGAATTGATAAAGACACTAGTGGTTTATTAGTGGTTGCAAAAACCGAATTTGCCTTAGCTCATTTATCTAAACAGTTTTTCGACAGAACTACAGAGCGTTTATATTATGCTTTAGTTTGGGGAAATGTAGAAGAAGATGAAGGTACTATTGAAGGAAATATAGGACGTAGTTTAAAAAATCGTTTACAAATGTCTGTTTTTCCTGATGGTGATTTTGGAAAACATGCAGTTACACATTATAAGGTTTTAGAGCGTTTAACATACGTAACATTAGTGCAATGTAAATTAGAAACAGGAAGAACGCACCAAATTAGAGCACACTTTAAACATATTGGACACACACTTTTTAACGATGAGCGTTATGGTGGAGATGATATTTTAAAAGGAACAACATTTACCAAATACAAGCAATTTGTAAATAACTGTTTTAAAGTGTTACCTAGACAAGCGCTACATGCTAAAACATTAGGGTTTACGCACCCAAAAACGGGAGAATTTATACGTTTTAATTCTGAAGTACCTACAGATATTACAGAATGTCTAGAAAAATGGAGAACCTACTCTGAGAATTCTAAAGATGTAGATTTAGAGTAAATAGCTTTACTTTCCATTTTATAAAATAAAACAGCGATTTGTATTTTGATACAAATCACTGTTTTATTTTATAATTCTTTTATATTTAACCAATTATACTAAAAATCTATTTTACATACATCGTTTCACTTACTGCATTTTTAGAACTTAATAATTCAAATAATGTATCTATTCCTTTTGCTACATTTTTCTTAAACACAGCTTTTACTATTAAGAAAATAGCCAACTTTTTTAAAGGTGATTTTGCTTCTAAATACATTTCTAGAACCAACTTACAACGATCAGCACTTAATGGTGTTATAATATAAAATTGATATAATGCATCTAAAGGAACTGGACTCTTAGTCATTTCTCCATACACCAACTGTCCTGGTTTCACTTCTTTAGTGATTACCACAAAGTCTAAATGTTTTTCATTAACCACACACACATGCTCAGAACCTAATCTTGTTACTTCATTTACATTAAATATAATTTCATCAACACCTTCCTTCCATTTACTTCTGTACCCATAATTTGTTAAAGTTTCTAACAATTCTGCAGCAGAAACAGGAAACTCCTGCTCTAGAATAAAACTTGGTGGTTTGTTAAAAACAACTTTATTAGCAGTAAGAAATGATCTCAATTTTAAGTTATTATTATCAATAACAGAAAATAAATAATCTAATCGCTTACCATCATAAATATCAGTCCCTTCTTCAAATTTGTATAATTTTGATTGATAATTGCCAGACAAACCAATAGTATTTGCTAACTCTTTACTAAACAAAACATAATTATCGCTATCAACAGAATTTTTCATTAAACGATGCGCCTCAATAACTTCACTACCAAAGGGTTTTCTATTATTCTGAACCGTTAAAAACTGTAATTCGCCACAATGTGCAATAATTTTTAATTGTAATTTAGGAGCAGAAGAACAAGCACTACAAGGACAGATTCTATTTTTTTCTAATAATTTTAAATGACTATAAAACGCGGTAAATATATGTTCTGACAAAGCCAATAATCGTTCTAAAGACGGCACATCATTTTCTTTATAAAAAAATAAAGCATCACCCTCTACTTCTGCTAACTGTAACTCTTCTGTATTTGCTGCTATTAAAACTTCTAATAATTCTGAAATTACATGCTGACTGTGTTCCACTTCTGTGGTTTGAACAAATTCTGTAAATCCTGAAATATCCGGTAAAAAAAGTAAAGATTTGCCCATGTTATGTTGGTCGATTTTAAGACTTAAAACTAACTAAAAAATAGATATAAACAATTATTATTTAAGTATCAGTTATTACATTATTAAAAAGTTTGCGATTTATCTTATCCATTGTATTTTTACACTACAATAAAAGCATACAATGAAAATCATAATATCCCCAGCAAAATCTTTAGATTTCGAAAGTAAAGTACCAACAAGTCTGCATACGCAACCTCGTTTTTTAGATAAGTCTGAAAAATTAAATAAGAAACTAAAAACACTTTCTAAGAAAAACTTATCTGAATTGATGAAAATTTCTGATGATTTGTCTGCTTTAAATTATGATAGAAATCAATCTTGGGCAACTCCCTTTACAACCGAAAATGCAAAACAAGCTATTTATGCATTTACAGGTGCCGTTTTTCAAGGAATTGATGTGAATTCTATTGAAGAAGAGAAAATACCATTATTACAAAATAACTTAAGAATTCTATCTGGCTTGTATGGCTTATTAAAACCTTTAGATTTAATTCAGCCTTATCGTTTAGAAATGGGAACTCGTTTAAAAGTAGGTACCAAAGATAATTTGTATAAATTTTGGGACGATACTGTTGCAAATGCTTTGAATGACGAATTAGAAGATGGTGAATTATTAGTAAATTTAGCAAGTACAGAATACTTTAAAGTAATTCCTAAAAAGGTTTTAAAAGTACCAATGATTACACCTGTTTTTAAAGATTTTAAAAATGGAGAATATAAAATTGTGATGACCTACGCTAAAAAGGCTCGTGGTCTAATGGTGCGCTATATAATAGATAACAACGTTAAAACTATAGAAGATTTAAAAGGTTTTAATGTTGATAAATACCGTTTCTCTGAAGAATTATCTTCTGGAAATGATTTGGTTTTTACGAGGTAAAAATAGTTTAGGTTATTCAGTACGCAGTTAACAGTCTTCAGTAAACAGTTACAAACAGACTGTAAACTGCCTACAAAATGATTAACAATCTACAATTCTAACCGTAACTGCCAAACCACCTTCCGACGTTTCTTTGTAATTTTTGTTCATGTCTTTTGCAGTTTCCCACATTGTATCTATTACACTGTCTAAATGTACCAAAGCTTCTTTTGGATCTGTTTCTAAGGCAATTTCTGCGGCATGAATTGCTTTTATAGCACCCATAGAATTACGTTCTATACAAGGCACTTGTACCAAACCAGCAATAGGATCGCAGGTTAAACCTAAATGATGTTCCATAGCAATTTCTGCAGCCGACAAACACTGTGCTGCTGTACCGCCTAATAATTCTGTTAAAGCAGCTGCTGCCATTGCAGAAGACACTCCTATTTCTGCCTGACAACCTCCCATTGCTGCAGAGATTGTAGCATTTTTCTTAAAAATACTCCCTATTTCGCCAGCTGTTAATAAGAACTTTTTAACGTGACTAAAATCTGCTTCGTGATTTTCTATCACCATATAATACATTAAAACAGCAGGTATTACGCCAGCACTTCCGTTTGTTGGCGCTGTAACTACTCTACCCAAAGCGGCATTTACTTCATTTACAGAAAGGGCAAAACAACTTACCCATTTTAAAATCTCTCTAAATTTTACTTCTGTACTTCTAATGGCAGTAAGCCATTCTTTAGGGTTTGTATAACTGGTATCTTTTATTAATTTTTTATGCGTATCAAAAGCACGTCTTTTTACATTTAAACCTCCAGGAAGCCTTCCTTCTGTATGACAGCCTGTATGCATACATTCTAACATCGTATCCCAAATTCTGTGCAACTCTTTATCTATATGTTCTGCAGAGTTTAATTCTAACTCATTTAAAAGAACAATATCAGAAATTAATAAATTTTCTTTTTCACAATATTCTTCAAGCTGTATAGCTCTATTGATTGGATAAGGAAAGTTCTTTTTATTGATTTCTATTTCTTCTTCTAGATGATCATTTTCTTGCACAATAAAACCTCCTCCAATAGAAAAATACGTTTGTGTAGAAACTTCATCACCATTAAAAAAACCTCTAAAAGTAATTCCGTTTGCATGAAAAGGTAAAAAGGCTCTATTAAAAACAATTGATTCTTTATAGAAAGGCACTTCCTTTTCTGCATTTAATGAAAGTACTTTTTTATCTTTAATATTATCAATAATAGTAGCAATGTTTTCTATAGGTAAGTATTCTGGATCTGCACCGCTTAAACCTAACTGAATTGCCAAATCGGTAGCGTGTCCTTTTCCTGTTAAAGACAAAGACCCATATAAATCTACCTGAATAGCATCAACCAAATCAAAGTTATTATTTTCTTTTAATTGAAGGATCCATTGTTCGGCAGCTCGCCAAGGGCCAAGTGTATGAGAACTTGAGGGACCAACACCTATTTTGAGCATATCAAAAACACTAATAAATTGCGACATTCGTAAGGTTTAATTAAGAATAGCGGTAAATGTAAAAAATCCAACTCAATGAGTTGGATTTTATTATCAAAAATATATTTTATATTAGTTATATATCGATTCCTTACCAAATTCTACCGCTAACATATAGTAAACGACAGCTCTATATTTATTTCTTTCAGATTTACCAATTGTTTCCACAACTTTATTAATCGCTTCATCTAATTTTGGACCATCCGCTAGACCTAACTTTTTAATTAAAAAATTATTTTTAACAGTTAACAATTCTTTTGCATCTGAACCAGATACGGTTTCGGCATCTTTTTTATAAATAGATGGCCCTAGTCCTTTTGTTACAGCTTTTAATAAGTCTGAATCATATTTTAGACCTTTATCGTCCATAAACTTAGAATACTGTGCTACTTTTTCGTCAAATTTACTCATGATTTTTTTTAGAATTTTAGATTTATAACTTATAGATTTACTTTGTCTGAAATAGAACTATCCAAATATAAGGAATTAAAAATTATATTCAAATATTCTTCCTATCCAATATATTAGATACACTTTATGTCATAATGTCACATCAATTTAAAATATTTTTTTAAAATAACTGACATTTGCTAGTCAAAAAGGGGTTGGCACAGCATTTGCCTAATAGAAAATGTAAAATTGAATTAAAATTTATTAAAATAAATATTATGAGTAAAATAATTGGAATTGATTTAGGTACAACAAACTCTTGTGTTTCTGTAATGGAAGGAAATGAGCCAGTTGTAATCCCTAACGCAGAAGGAAAAAGAACTACACCATCTATCGTTGCCTTTGTAGAAGGAGGAGAACGTAAAATTGGTGACCCAGCTAAAAGACAAGCTGTAACAAACCCAACAAAAACTGTTTATTCTATTAAACGTTTTATGGGTAACAAATTTTCTGAGTCTTCTAAAGAAGCAGGAAGAGTTCCTTATAAAGTAGTAAGAGGAGATAATGATACACCTAGAGTAGATATTGATGGTCGTTTATATACACCACAAGAAATTTCTGCAATGGTGTTACAAAAAATGAAAAAAACTGCTGAAGACTATTTAGGAACTGAGGTTACTGAAGCAGTTATTACAGTACCAGCATATTTTAACGATGCACAACGTCAAGCTACAAAAGAAGCTGGTGAAATTGCAGGTTTAGCTGTAAAAAGAATTATAAACGAGCCAACTGCTGCTGCTTTAGCGTATGGTTTAGACAAATCTAACGATGATAAGAAAATTGTTGTTTTTGATTTTGGTGGTGGAACACATGATGTTTCTATCTTAGAATTAGGAGACGGAGTTTTTGAAGTATTAGCTACAGATGGTGATACACATTTAGGTGGTGATGATGTTGATGAAAAAATCATTAACTGGTTAGCAGAAGAGTTTAAAGCGGATGAAGATTTAGACTTACGTAAAGATCCAATGTCTTTACAACGTTTAAAAGAAGCTGCAGAAAAAGCGAAGATTGAATTATCTTCTTCTGCTTCTACAGAAATTAACTTACCATATGTTACTGCTACTGCTAGCGGACCAAAACACTTAGTAAGAACTTTATCTAGATCTAAATTTGAGCAATTAATTGACGATTTAGTAAAAAGAACTATCGAGCCTTGTCAGACTGCTTTAAGAAATGCAGATTTAACAATCTCTGATATCGATGAAATCGTATTGGTTGGTGGATCTACAAGAATACCTGCGGTACAAGAAGCTGTTGAGAAATTCTTCGGAAAAACACCAAGTAAAGGAGTAAACCCTGATGAAGTTGTTGCTTTAGGAGCTGCAATTCAAGGTGGAGTTTTATCTGGAGATGTAAAAGATGTATTGTTATTAGACGTTACACCTTTATCTTTAGGTATTGAAACTATGGGGAATGTTTTCACAAAATTAATTGATGCAAACACTACTATTCCTACAAAAAAATCTCAAGTATTCTCTACAGCTGTAGACAATCAACCATCAGTAGAAATTCACGTTTTACAAGGTGAAAGAGCGATGGCTGCAGATAACAACACAATTGGTCGTTTCCATTTAGATGGTTTACCACCAGCACAGAGAGGTGTACCTCAAGTAGAAGTAACTTTTGATATTGATGCCAATGGTATTATTAAAGTTTCTGCTTTAGACAAAGGAACAAACAAATCTCACGAGATTAGAATTGAAGCGTCTTCTGGATTATCTGAAGATGATATCAAGAAAATGAGAGAAGAAGCAGAAGCTAATGCGGATGCTGATAAAGCTGCAAAAGAAACTGCAGAAAAAATCAACGAAGCAGATTCTATGATTTTTCAAACAGAAAAGCAATTAAAAGAATTTGGTGATAAATTATCTGCGGATAAAAAAGCACCAATCGAAGCTGCTTTAGTTGAATTAAAAGCTGCACATGAATCTAAAGATTTAGCATCAATTGATACTGCATTGGCAACTATCAATGAAGCTTGGAAAGTTGCATCTGAAGAGATGTATGCTGCACAAGGTGGTGCTGAAGGAGCAAATCCTGGAGCTGAACAACAAGGTCAACCAGAAGCAGATGCTCAAGGAGACAATGTTGAAGATGTAGATTTCGAAGAAGTAAAGTAATTACGATTAACATCAATTACTAAATACATAGTAAAAAGCAGTAAACTAAACGTTTACTGCTTTTTTTTTGTTAAAAACTTTAATTACTATTAATGTATAATTATCGTTTTTAATCATAAATTTGTACCATATATGTACCGCGACTTAAATTGCGATAATGTGCAACTTAATGTTAAAAACTTAAAAATATGCCATCTGCTAAATTTGAAATATCTCGAGAATGTAAATTTTGTAGTAATTTGTTTCTTGCTAAAACCATTACATCAATATACTGCTCACCAAAATGTTCTAAATCAGCATATGCAAAAAAGAGAAAAGTAGAAAATATTAAAAAACTAAAAATTGAAAAGGCTTTAAAAATATCAAACGAAGAAGAATATATATCAGTTGCAGATGCTGTAGCATTATATGATGTTAGCCGTGATACGATTTACCGATTAATAAGAAGTGAAAAAATTACGAAATATAATTTAGGAAAGAGATTAACGAAGGTTTATCGAAAAGATTTAGCGGAGCTTTTTGATTTAAAACCTATAACCGAAACTATAACAGCTAAAAAAGAAGTAAAAACATATAGATTAGAAAAAGAAGATTGTTACAGTATTGGTGATATTACCAAAAAGTATGGGATTTCAGAAACTTCTGTATACACACACATTCGTAAATACGGGATTCCTACACGTCAATTAGGAAAAAGTGTTTATGCTCCTAAAGCAGAAATAGATAATATTTACAAATAACTTAAGCAGTAATGAAAAAACATATTAAAAACACAAAGGTTGCTGTTAAGCTTCGAAAAAGTGAATACCATAATGAATGGTACTTATATATAGAAAGTTATCCAGTTATTATTCCTAATAAAGAAAAACCACAAAGAATTAGAGAGTATTTAAACAGGACAATTACTACTCCAATTTGGGATAAAAAAAGAACGGCTAGAACAAAGGTTGATGGAACTAAAACCTACAAAGTAAAAAGAGATATTAATGGAGTTATTCAATGTAAAAGTGATATCGATAAAGAGAATTGTTTATACGCTGATGGTGTTAGAAAATTAAGACAAAAAGAATATGATAATGCTAATCTGTATAATGATACTGAAAAAGAATACTTAGCACAAAAGGAAAAATTAAAAGAAAACTTTATACAATACTTTAAAGACACATTACGAAAACGCCATAAAAACAGTTCAAATTCTATTCAAGTTAATTGGAAGAGAACAATTGAATTATTAAGGTTATTTTACGGAGAATATTTACCGTTTTCAAAGTTAAATTTATCTTTAGCAGAAGATTTTAAGAATTTTATAAAAAATGCTCCTTGTGGTGGTGGTAAAAAAGGGATTATTTCTAACTCTACATCTTCCACATACTATTCAATATTTAAAGCATGTTTAAAACAAGCTTTTATAGATGGATATTTAACAATTGATTTATCTGGAAAAATAAAAGGTATTCGTGTAATTCAATCAAAGCGAGCATATCTTACAATTGACGAACTAAATAAACTAGCATCGACACCTTGTGAAATGCAAGTGTTAAGAAGGGCATCACTTTTTTCTGCATTAACTGGTTTAAGACTTTCAGATATTCAAAAATTAAGATGGAAAGAAGTTGTAATTGAAAATGGAAAAGGAAAACTATTGTTTACACAAAAGAAAACTAAAGGAGTTGAATACACTCCTATTTCAAATCAAGCATTAGAATTATGCGGAACACCTAGTTTACCTGAAAAATATGTTTTTGAAGATTTACCTAATTCATCATGGATTTCAAGACCTTTAAAAAAATGGATTACAGCATCTGGTATTCAAAAAAATATAACTTTTCATTGCTTTAGACATACATATGCAACACTTCAATTAGCAAATGGAACAGATATTTACACAGTATCTAAAATGTTAGGGCACACTAACGTATCAACTACACAGATTTATTCAAAAGTAATAGATAACAAAAAAGACATTGCGTCACAAGTAATACAAATAAATATAGATAATTAAGTTATGGAAAATCAGAGTCTTTTAGAGAGAATATTCATCTACGGTGTTGTAGGAGTTACAATCTTAATATTTGCAACCCTAACTCGCTATGTTTCTATTACTATTGGTAGTGATCACTTTACAGCAAATGTTATATTTTTTGTATTTATTATACTCGGTATTGCTTTATATTCAATGATACAAATAGTATTAATAGCAGTCTTAAATTTATTTTCCAAAAATAAAATTATAAATAAAGAAGCGGGTGAAAATAAAAAGATGGAGAAAATTGCAGATGAAGAGCAAGAATTTTCAAAAATATATGATAAAAAAAACAAAGAAAACCTAGCACTTAAAAAGAAAAAATTAGAAATCGCAATTCAATATACAAAAGAAGAGTTTGCTTCATATGCTACAAGAGAAGATTTAAATAATTTATGTGAAAATATTCAGTTATATTCAGAAAAAGGAAACTTAGAAAATATTAAACCTGTTAAAGTAAATGAATTAAAAGCTTTAGACATCTATCATTTTGGATGGAATATATGGAAACATTTTAATAAGGTTACTAATCAAACTAAACTAGCTGATTTTATTAAAAATGTATTTGAAGACTTATTTCAAGATATAGAAGCTGAAACAATCAAGAAAAACTTAACAAAAGACGAGAAACAAGGCTCTATTAAAATTAAAAGAGAAGGTTTGTTTTAATTACAAAAGAGTATAACAGATTAGCATTAATAATGTTTTTACGATGGCATTTAGATGGCATCATAAAAAGCTAAAAACATCTACTTCATTTGCACCATAACAACAAAAACCAATAGTTATGGACAAAAACAACATTAGTTTTGACAACCTGCCACAAGCGGTAGCACATTTAGTTAATGAGCTTGAAACAATTAAGTCTTTAGTAGAAAAAAACCAAAGACCACAAGTAAAAGAACAACGAATCCCTATTGGGATAGATGAAGCGTGTAAATTGATAGGTAAAGCTAAACCTACAGTTTACACGCTTGTTCGTAAGCGTATTTTACCATCTTATAAAAATGGTAAAAAACTATACTTCTTCAGAGACGAACTTTTAGAATGGATAGAAAATGGTAGAAGAAAGACTTTGCAAGAAATCAATGATGATTCACAAAGTTATTTTGAATACAAAAGAAAAGCGTAAAGGAGCTCCTACTCTTTTACGCTTTATTATTTTTTTTTAAAACAGTATTAACCTATACCGTATTGTAAAGATACGGTTTAAACTCTATTTATAAAAATGGAAGAAGAACTATATGTAAATAAGGATTCTACAAAAGAAACTATTTATGATAAACTACATACTTATATAACTAATAAATACATTCTTGTTTTTAATGAGATTTCACATGAATTTTTAATCAAATTAATAAACAGTAATAAATGGAATGAGTTAAATATTAGCTCTTTAACAATAGAACTTGCTAAAGCTGATTTAGAAGTAAGAATAACAAAGCTAGAAACGTATCTAAACTCTGAATTTGTACCTAAAATAAACCCTTTTAAGGAATACTTTAAAAAGAATGAATCTTGGGATGGAATAGACCATATCAAAAATTTATGTAGCTATCTTAAAACAGATGATGACATTCTTTTTGAATATCATTTTAAAAAATGGCTAGTAAGAAGTGTAGAATGTGCTTTGGAAGGAAAAAAATATAATAAACAATGTTTAGTGTTGGCTCAAAAAGAACAAAATTCTGGTAAGACTACATTTTGTCGTTTTATTTGTCCTAGTCGTTTATCAAAATATATCGCTGAAAATATTGGGTATGATAAGGATGCTTTAATTCAACTCGCTAAAAGTTTTATTATTAACCTAGATGAAATTGATAAAATTGATAGCAAGGCTATTAACGCTTATAAATCCTTTTTTTCAAGAACTAATATAAACATAAGGTTGCCCTATGCTAAAAAGAACTCATCTCTATCAAGAACTTGTTCATTTATAGGCTCTACTAATCAAATTAATTTTTTAAAAGACGAAACAGGAAACGTACGATGGCTTTGTTTTGAATTAATTGAAAAAATTGATTTCAATTATTCTAAAGACATTGACATTAATAAAGTTTGGGCACAAGCTTATCATCTTGCTTACAATGATCAAAGTTACGATAGTGAACTTACACATCATGATGTTGCTGAAAATGAGAAAAGAAATGAAAAATACAAAGCTTTTACTGTAGAAGAGGATTTAATTAATCAACTATTTGAAAAATCTGATAAACGAGAGCATTTTATGACAGCAACCGAAATAACAAATATTATTAAAAAAGACCACAAATACGTCAATCATATAGTGATTGGAAAAGAACTAAATAAAATGGGATTTAGAAGAATCAATAATCAAAATACAGGGTATAAAGGTTATATGATTAAGCTTAGAGAAAAATAATAGTTTTCCTAAATCATCTTACCCATCTTACCTTTTTAATTAAAAAGGTAAGATGGGTAAGATAAAAAGACAAAAAGAAAAAAAGAAAAAAATGAATTGTAAAAAAGTAAAGCAAATTAGTTTAGTTTCCATTTTAGATAAAATTGGAGTAGTAAAAAAGAAAAACACAGAACGTGAAGTATGGTATTTAAGTCCATTTAGTAATGAGAAAACTGCGTCTTTTAAAGTTGATACTACCAGGAACATTTGGTTTGATTTTGGAAGCGGTAAAGGTGGCAATGTTTTAGATTTTATAATGCTATATTATAAATGTAACATAAGAGAAGCTTTAAAAATATTGAGCAATGAAGATTTTATTTTTTCTTTTCACCAGCATACTAACGATTGTTTTGCTGATGAAAAAAAAATAGAAGCAAAAATATTAAGTATTAAGCCAATTAAGCATCCTGCATTAATAAACTATCTACATTTAAGAAGAATAAATATTTCTTTAGCAAAAAAATACTGCAAGGAAATTCATTACTACAATTATCGAAACAAGTCATCCTCTGAAAAAAAATGTGCTATTGAAAAAAAAAAGATGCCATTTTTTTCGATTGGCTTCGCAAATGATTCAGGAGGCTATGAAGTTAGAAATAAATTTTTCAAAGGTTGTTTGAAGATTAAAGCTATGACAACGATAAAAAACAATTCAGACACCTTGAATTTATTCGAGGGATTTTTTGATTTCATATCATATTTAACCTTGTCACCAGAGAAAGAGAATGAAGATTTTTTAATTATAAATTCCACAGCTCTAGTTGGAAAAACAATTAAATTATTATCAAACTATAATAACGTGAAGGTGTTTTTTGACACAGATGATTCAGGAAAAAAAGCAATGGAAATTATAAGAATAAATTACAACAACAACTTTTTAGATTGTTCAAGTTATTATAAAAACCATAACGATTTAAATGACTTTCTAATTTCAATCAATAAAAAAGAGAATCTAAAAAAGTAAAAATTAAACAAAACTTAACAACTTTTCTGAATAGAAGATTCCTGTAAATACCTTGATGGGAATGGCTATGCAAGTAGTGTGCTTTGTACGTACAAAAGTACTTTCACCGCACCGACTTGCCCTAAAATAGGGAAACAATTTCTAGCGAAATTGGAGTTGTTTTTTAATAATAAATTTAAAATGAGTAAAAATAAAAGGATCAGTTTTCGTGTTTCTGCAAATGAGAAAAAAGAGATTAAGAGGCTTGCCGAAGTGTTAGGTTACAAAAGTGTTAGTGATTATTTATATTCAATTTCTTTGAGTGGACTAAGTATAAAAGAGAGTATTTTAATTTTTAACCAAATCAATAAAATGCGTTCGAGGAATGCTATGGTTGAAAATAATATTAATCAAATAGCAAAACATGTAAATATTCATAAGTCGCTTCATAATGATAATAAGAATGAATTTTTAATTCTTTTTCAAGAATTCATTCTTATTAGAGAAAATCAAACCAAGAGTATTAATGTACTTTTAAATTCAATAAGAGATAATAAAAAAGAACTGTACGATATGCTTAATAAAGAAAAGAATAATAGCGATTAAAGATAACTTGAAATATAAATTCCTAAATTTGTAATTATTATAAAACATAAAGTATAGATAAATAAACAAATAAATATTAAAATATAAAGCGTTTAGCTTTTGATTTGGAACTAGGAAATCGCCAATTTTTAAACCCTCCACATTCAAAACTAAGACGCCCACGTTTTGCGTGGGCTGTTCTTATTTGGAGGAAAGGGTGTTTGGCGATACCTCTAGTTCATTAAGATTCAGTCCCACGCTTTTTTTATACCCAATTATGAAACAAAAAGAAATAGTAACCAAAGGAACGTTAAGCACTGTTGCTGTAGAAATGATTAAAGAGTATTTACAAACCCAGACAGTTAATGGTATTACTGGTTTTGTAAAGACTGAAAAAGAAATTTGTGATAAATATAAAGACACTGATTGTTTTAAAGAATGGGATTCACAAAAGCTGTATGCAATTTACACTATAAATTGTTATCACTGTACTGCCCCCCATGATGTAAACATTGGAAGTCGAGAGGCTTTTCACGTCTATCATGGAGCAGACTTTCAATTGTGCCATAAATGCTACGATTCTAGTGGTTTAATCTACATGATTATAAGAGACGGAGTTGTTGTTTCTTAAAAATATTAATCTATAAATATAAACTATGAAAACCATTAGTATTAAAATCACTCTTTTACTTTCTATTATTTTATTGTCATGTGGTTCAAAGCAATTATCTAAAGATGAAGCTAAATCTATAATTAATCAATGTCAAGAGAAGTCGGGAAAAGAAATATTCAAAACGAATAAATACACCTATGGAGTAATTGATATTCCAGATTCAAGCAATGCCAACTTCTCTAATTTTTTAGACAAGCATAAAAAAATGGAAGAACTAGGGTTTGTGAGCATCAATGACACAAAAAAGGATAATCGTCAATTTGGTAAATCAAAAAATGGTATTGTAGAAATAACATTAACACCACAGGGCGAGGAATACCTTGTAGGGAGAGTCGAAAACTTTTTCGGAAAGTTATCTGCTCAATTTAAATCTTGTGAATATAAAATTAAGGAGATTATCGAAATACAAGAGATTTCAGATCGTAACCAAGCCAAAGTAAAAGTGGCTTTTGAACGTTATAATGAAACGCCTTTCTTTAAAGAAAGTAATGAAAAAGGTAATCCCAAGGAAATTATAAAAACGGTACCTTTTAGAAAAACTACCGATGGCTGGAAGCTTTGTGATTAAATCATAAGGAGAAACATATTTTCTTTACATAAATTAAAAACGAGGGTAATTTTTCAATAAAATTACCCTCGTTCAGTTAACGGAAGTAATGAGTACTTACGTTTAAAGTCTTGAGGATTAATACATCTAATACAAAGCAATTTTAAACTCAATAGTTACTTTATAAATACATAACGTAATACAGTGTACTTATCATCCTAAAATCATATATTTATAACCACTAACAAAACTCAAAATGAACAGAATTAAGGTAGTTCTAGAAGAAAAAGGCATCAAGCAAGTTTGGCTTGCAGAACAGTTAGCTAAAAGCTTTAATACTGTAAATGGTTACGTCCAGAATAGAAAACAACCGAGTTTAGAAACTCTTTATAAAATTGCTGAAATATTAGGCGTAAATGTAAAAGAATTATTAGTTGATGATGAAACCAGAACAAAATAGAGAAATGGAAAAAGAGCAATATACAACCCAAAATATAACAGCTTCAAATAAAGATTTAGAAGTTTTACAAAAGCACTTCTCTCATTGTTTTGATAAAAATGGAGATTTTGATTTTGATAAATTTAAAAAGGAATTATCAGAAAATGAAGTAAATTTCTCCAAAGAAAGTTACGCTATGGATTGGTTGGGTAAATCTTATGCACGGCTTTTAGCTAGTGATAATGCAACTACACTTTTAAAAGAAGATGCAATTTTTAACGCAAAAGAAGAAAACAGAAACTCAGATAATTTATTAATAAAAGGTGATAATTTGGAAGTATTAAAACACCTTTCAAATGCTTATTACGAGAAAATAAAAATGATTTACATAGACCCTCCCTACAATACAGGTAGTGATGGTTTTGTATATCAAGATGATAGAAAATTTACGGTAAACGAGTTTAAACATCTTGCAGGAGTTGATGAAGATGCTGCAAAAAAAATATTAAATTTTGTTGATAGTAAAAGTAACTCTCATTCTGCTTGGTTAACTTTTATGTACCCAAGACTGTATATTGCAAAACAGCTTTTAAAAGAGGATGGCGTTATTTTTATTTCTATTGATGACAATGAGGTTTCACAATTAAAATTATTGATGGATGAAATTTTTGGAGAGGAAAATTTTCTAGGCTCATTTATTGTCAAGTCAACACCGAATGCTAGAAATTATGGTCACATTGGAAAAATGCATGAATATGTTCTGATGTATGCTAAGAATTCTGATTTGGCAGTTACTTTTGAGTTGGAAGTTGATAAAAAATTCGAATATAAAGATACACAAGGAGGCTTTAATACTCATCCACTATATAACAGTGATGAATCTTTTCATTATAAAAATCGACCAAACCTATATTACCCTTTTTATATAAATACAAGTACTAAAGATAAGGATGGTTTTATGGAAATTTCCCTTGAAAAAAAGAATGAATACTCTATAGAAGTATATCCTCCTCTTAGTTCAAAAAATAAAATACAATTTGTTTGGAGGTGGGGAAAAGATAAAGCTGCTGAAAATATTAATATTGAAATTATTGGTTATCAAAATCAAGCAGGCGAATACAGAGTGGTAAGAAAAATGAGACATACCACCAAAATTGTAAGGTCAATGTTACTTGACAAAACATTTAGTGGGAGACATGGAACATCAGAAGTTGAAACCTTATTTAAAGCTAAGATTTTTTCATTTCCAAAGCCATTAGAACTTTTAAAAACATTACAAAAAATTTCTGTTAAGGATAATGATTTAATATTAGATTTCTTTGCAGGTTCGGGAACAACAGGAGATGCTGTTATGCAATTAAACGCAGAGGATGATGGAAAAAGAAAATTTATTTTAGCACAATTACCTGAGAAAATTGATAAAAAAACTAATAAGATAGCTTACGATTTTGTAAAGAATGAATTGAAAGTATCTGAACCCACCATTTTTGATATCACAAAAGAAAGATTAATAAGAGCTGCTAAAAAAATAAAAGAAGAAAACAAGGACACAAAAATTGATTTAGGTTTTAAAGTTTTTGAAACAACCCCAATTTGGGAAGATTACAATTTAGAGTCAGATAGCTTTGATGAAAAATTACAATTATTTGATGAATTGCAATTGACAAAAGAAGATATAAAAGCCTTATTAATTACTTGGAAAACAAATGATGGTATTGCACTTACAGATAATTTAGAAACCATAGATTTAGGCAAATACACAGCTTACTATTTTGAAGATAAAATGTATTTAATGGATAAAGGTTTTACAACCGATAACCTTAAAACATTATTAGAGTTAATTGATACTAATAAAAAAATAAACCCAGCTAGTATTATTGCTTTTGGGTATCATTTTGAAAGTAAAAATTTACGAGAAATAAGCGAGAATATTAAATCTTATGCCAATAAGAAAAATATTGATATTGACTTTATAACACGATATTAATATGAAAGGATTTAATTTTGAAAAGAACCTAAAACACCAATCTAAAGCAGTTGAAAGTACCGTTGCTGTATTTGAGAATTTAACCATAAACCAACCTATTGGCACAGAAAAACAATGTGTTAATCCATTTATAGAGTTAAATAAAACATTTAAACAGTATTATGATAACATTGGTAAGCTACAAAGTTTTAATGGTGTTAAAAGTGATATAAAAGCAGGTAGCAACATTGTAGATATTATGATGGAAACAGGTACAGGAAAAACCTATACCTACACCAAAACTATCTTTGAATTAAATAAAAATTTCGATATTTTTAAATTCGTAATTATTGTACCTACACTATCTATTAAAGCAGGTACTATTAACTTTTTAAAGTCGCCAAGTGCAAGACAACATTTTAAAGAACAATATGGTAAAACTCTAAAATTGCATATTGTAGAAAGTAAAAAAGGAAATAAAAGTAAAAAATTTTATATGCCACCTGCTGTAAATAGTTTTGTTAATGCAGGTACTTTCGAGAAAAATCAAATTCAAGTATTAATCATCAATGCAGGTATGATTAATAGTGAAACGATGCAAAAAAGTTTCGATAAAAGTTTGTTTGATAAATACGCTGTTCCGTTTGATGCTTTATCAGCGGTAAAACCTTTTTTAATTGTAGATGAACCCCACAAGTTTGCTACCGTTAATAAAACTTGGCAGAACATTCAAAAAATGACACCTCAATTTATTTTAAGGTATGGTGCAACATTTAAAGATTATGAAAATCTTATTTACAGCCTAACAGCTGTAGATTCTTTTAATCAGAATTTAGTAAAAGGTGTTATTGGGCATATTACAGAATTTGAAAGTGGTAAAAACAGTATTGTAAAATTAATTAGTACAAATGGTACAGAAGTAACTTTTGAACTAAATGAAGGTACTAAAAAGAAGACTTTTAAAATTACTAAAAAAGAAAGTTTAGAGAAAGTACATTCCGCAATGGGTGACTTATTAATTGAAAACTTAAATAAGACTACCGTATTATTGTCTAACGGTTTAACCATAAAAAAAGGAGATAAAATAAACCCATATTCTTACGCTGTTACTTTACAAGATATTATGATTAAAAAGGCCATAAAAAGCCATTTTAAACTAGAAAAAGAATACTTAACAAGAGACGTTAAAATAAAACCGCTTACTCTCTTTTTTATTGATAATATTGAAGAATATAGAAATGAAAAAGGAAGCATAAAAATAGCTGTAGAAAAATATATAAAAGCAGAAGTAGAAGCTTTATTAAAAACAGAGAAAAAAGGGTTTTATAAAACATATTTAGAAAAAACATTGGTTGATATTTCTAAAACACATGGTGGTTATTTCTCTAAAGATAATAGCGAGAAAGATGAAGCTATAGAGAAAGAGATTAATGAAATATTACACGATAAACAAGCAATGCTTGATTTAGAAAACCCAAGAAGATTTATTTTTTCTAAATGGACGCTTCGTGAGGGTTGGGATAATCCAAATGTTTTTCAAATATGTAAACTTCGTAGTAGTGGTAGTGATATTTCTAAACTTCAAGAAGTTGGTAGGGGATTAAGATTACCTGTAAATGAATATAATAACCGAGTAAAAGACGAACAGTTTTATTTGAACTACTTTGTAGATTTTACAGAAAGTGATTTTGTAGATAGGTTAGTTAATGAAATCAATGAAAAATCTGGCGCTTTATCTATTGAAGAGATTCCAGACAAATTGCATGATACTATGATTCAGCAAATTTGTGATAAATACGCTATCACAGAAGATGAATTATTGGAAGATTTAGATGATAATAATATTATAAATAGAAAAAATGAATTTAAAGAAAATGGTTTTGATTATATCAAGAAAAATTATCCTTTAATATTTGAAGGTGTTGGTTCTAATAAAGTAAGAAAAGCAACCGATGAAAAGAAAAAAGTTAGCATAAGAACAGAAAAATATGCACAACTAAAAGACTTGTGGGAAAAGTTAAATGAAAAAGTTGTTTTAGAATATAAGTTTGAGAATGAAACTAAATTCAAATCAATTTTAATTGACTTTCTAAATGAGCAAAAAGATAATTTTTCTATTGAAGGTGTAAAGGGGCGTAAATTAAAAATAAAGATAGAAGATAATAAAGCCATTGCAGTTGATGGAATATCTGTTTTAGACAATAAAATAACACAGGTTTCTACAATGAAATACGATGTGTTTTTATTAGATTTATCTAAAGCGATTAATGTTAATTTAAAAACATTACACCAGAGTTTTATAGCATCTAAAATTAAAATTAATGATTTTTTAAATGCTTCTACAATAAGAATTATCAAGCAAAGTTTCGATAATTATTTAATGTATAAGGCTTTCAGTAAGTTTGAAGTAGACTATAAAACCGTTTCAAGCTCTATTCATCCTACAAAAATCACGAAACCTGATGGTACAGTAAAAACAGAAATAAACGCTTCTGATGTAGGTGTTTTATCTTCTGATGAAGATGTTGCTTCTAATTACCTTTTTAGTGAATTGTTTTATGATTCAGAATTAGAAAAGGAAAATATTAAAACTAAAATTGAGGAAGTTGTAATATTTAGTAAAATACCCAAGAATTCAATAAAAATACCTGTTGCAGGCGGTAAAAGTTATTCTCCCGATTTTGCTTATGTTTTAAATTTTGAAGATGGAAAGAAGAAACTTTACTTTATTGTAGAAACCAAAAATGCACAAGAAGAAAGTTTAAGAGATGAAGAAAAGCAAAAGATAAAACATGCTGAAATGTTTTTTGATGGTGCTGTAAAAATTACTTTTAAAACTCAATTTAGTAATAAGAAAATTATTGATTTGATTAGTGATATTAATGAAGATTAGAATGAGTTATATATTTTTTTAAAAGCGATGAAATAAGAAATAAATGGCAGGAAAAGCAACAAATGTAGAGGGTTAAATGTTATCATATTAAATAAAATAATCATCTTTGTAGTGAATTTTATCAATATAGAAGAAATATTAATATCATAAAATTAACTTAAAAGTGAAATTAATTTGTAAATTAACTTAAAAGTGGATAACTTTGCACAAATAAAACCATTATTCAAATACAAAACAGTTGCGTATTATTCTGTTTGTTTGGGTGATAATGAAAAAACATTATATCAAGAGTTTGTAGAAAAACACACTTTTGAGAATAAAAATAAATTATATCATATTCAAAAATGGTTGAAAATAATAGGTGAAAAATATGGCGCACAAAATCGTTTTTTTAGAAATGAAGCAAAAAATGCAGATACTTCAGCATTACCACCAATAGGTACAGACAGAAAACCTTATTATGTAGAATATGGTAAGAAAAAAGCAAATAATCTTAGATTATATTGTTTACGAGCAAATTCAAATGTCGTTTTTCTTTTCAGTGGCGATATTAAAACAAAACAAAAAGCACAAGATTGTCCAAATGTTAAAAGTCATTTTATATTAGCAAATAATCTCACAAAAGCAATTGATAATGCTTTTCGTGAAAAAGAAATTATTTGGAACGAAAATTGTACTTTAATTAGTTGTAGTGAAGAATTTATACTTTATTATTAAAACAAAACAAAAATGGAATTTCCTAAAGAAAACATACTTGATACTTGGTTAGAAGAAAACCAAAACGCAGAAATTGATAGATTCATAGAACGTAATTTAGAGATTACACAAAAGGTATGTGTTATTTTAAAGCAAAGAGGTATCAAAAAAATTGAATTCGCAAAAATGTTAAATAAAAAGCCTTCTGAAATTACAAAATGGCTTTCTGGCTTACATAATCTAACTTTAAAAAGTATAACCAAAATGGAAGTGGCATTAGGTGTAGATTTAATGAATCCAGAACGTAAATATGTGTATTTAGGAATGGTAGCGGGTGGTTCACAAGATTTGGTTTCTGCTAAAGACGATTACGAACAAAGTTATTATACACAAGAAGCTGTGTAATGTCAGAAAATTCAATAATACCAGAGAAAATAAAGTTATTTCAAATTGATGTTGTCAATACATATATTAATGACGATACAATTAATGAAAATTTAAACCTTGGTTTTAGTGTTGCTCACAATACAAAACATAACTTAAAAGACGAACGTGTTAAAATTGAATTGTTTGTAAACCTAATTTCAAATGAAGATATTGGCGTTAAATTTCATATAGACTTTCATTATGCTGTAGAAGATTTAAAAGAACAATACAATTTAAATGAAAATAATACACCAATGTTTTCAGGTCAATTTATAGCAACATTATTAGGAATAAGTTTTTCTACTGCAAGAGGCTTAATTTTTCAGCAGTTACAAGAGACTAAATTTAAAGGAATGATATTGCCAATAGTTTCACCAATGAAAATGTTAGCATCAAGAAATGATTAAAAGTATATTATAAAGAATAAAAGTGTACCATTAGTCATTTCCATTAGTGTTGTACTCAAAAAAAATAAACAACCTCAGATACTATCTGAGGTTTTTTGTGCATAACATTTATTAAAACAGGGGTATTCATTAGAAATACCACAGTGACAAAGCACTCATATCTGTACCATAAACATACAACACACTGAATATCAGCATCAGTTACATTAGAAGAAGTTAAATAAGTGAAATAAAATTTTGATAAATCAAAATTCACTATTGAACTTACCCCGATGAAAAGAGGGATCTTCTAAAAGAAAAACATATTTTCTTACAATACTAAAACGCAATCATTAATTTGATTGCGTTTTTTTGTTTTAAAATATACAAGTGAGGCTACTTAATCGCTATGATAATTCAAATTCCTTTGTTAAATTTGCAACAACAAAGAGATCCTTCAGGTTTTAAAAACCTGAAGGATCTAAATTATAAAAAACTTTTGAAGCAATACAACAAAACCAACTTCTTTAAACATACTTTTTGTGAATTCAAACAAATAGAAAACTTTGAATTCCCTGAAGACACCAATTATAAAAGTAAATCTGAAAGTATGTATTTTTATACCAAAGAAGGTGTGTATAGAAAATCTAATCATTGGGGACGCGTTGCTAATTGTAGATGGAAGTTAATAGCTAACGAAAATTATAAAAACCAACAAACAGTGATTGGATTTTCAAAATGGAGCGACTTCTACCCTATCAATTCAACAGAAAAAATATTTTTTATTGCTGTAAATTTTGAAGAAAAAACAGCCAATATTCAACCTAAAAAAGAAGAAACCAACAATCTTCTTATTACATTAAATGAAGCGCAACAAAAAATAAAACAGATTTCCATTTTATTTAAAGAAACAAAATGGGCAAACTATTTTGAAGATGATATAGAAACTACCCGTTTTAAAATTATCACAGAATTCATCAACACCAATAAAACATTACAACAAATAAAAAGAGAACAAAAATAATAAAAATGTACTTTTGCAATAAAGGTCTGCTATCTTATGCTATTTAATTCATTAGAGTTTTTACTCTTTTTACCTACTGTTTTTACACTATATTGGTTTGTCTTAAAAAAATTAAAAGTACAAAATTTATTAATATTAGTAGCTAGCTATATTTTTTATGGCTGGTGGGATTGGAGGTTTTTATCGTTAATATTACTAAGTACTCTTGTAGATTATAGTATTGGTCTACAATTAAACAAAACAGAAAACAGCCATAAAAGAAAATATTTATTATGGTTAAGTTTAGGTTTTAACTTAGGCTTATTAGGCTTTTTTAAATACTTTAATTTTTTTATTGAAAATTGGGTCGATGCATGGTCTAGCATTGGTATTACAATGCATAAAAGTTCATTAAACATTATATTACCCGTCGGGATTTCTTTTTATACTTTTCAAACATTAAGTTACTCTATAGATGTATATCGTAATCAATTAAAACCAACAAAAAATTTTATTGCTTTTGCTAGCTTTGTTTCTTTTTTTCCCCAACTAGTTGCAGGACCAATAGAAAGAGCAACTAATTTGTTACCTCAATTCTACAAAAAAAGATCATTTAATTATGATTTAGCAGCTTCTGGAATGAAACTCATTTTGTGGGGACTATTCAAAAAAATAGTAATAGCAGACAACTCTGCAATGTATGCTAATGAAATTTTTGGAGATTATCAACACCAATCTAGTTTAACACTAATACTCGGAGCCATTTATTTTACGTTTCAAATTTATGGGGATTTTTCTGGTTATTCGGATATTGCTATTGGAACCTCTAGACTGTTTGGTTTTAACTTAATGAGAAACTTTAATTACCCTTATTTCTCTAGAGATATTGCTGAGTTTTGGAGGCGTTGGCATATTTCTCTTTCTACTTGGTTTAGAGATTATCTTTATATTCCGTTAGGAGGTTCAAAAGGAAATAAATTTAAACAAATTAGAAACGTATTTATTATTTTTCTAGTTAGTGGTTTCTGGCATGGAGCAAATTGGACTTTTATATTTTGGGGAGGACTAAATGCACTCTTTTTTTTACCTTTATTATTAACCAATAAAAATAGAAAAAATACAGGCATGGTTGCTCAAGAAAAACACTTACCATCTATTAAAGAATTCTTACAAATGCTAACAACATTTATTTTAGTAACATTTGCATGGATATTCTTTAGAGCAGAAACAGTTACTACAGCAATAGATTATATAACTAGAATTTTCTATAATACTGTTCAAACAAATAGTTCAATAGAAAAGTTTAACTTTATAATTTTACTATTTATATTATTAGAATGGTTTTCTAGAAAAACAGAGACTTTAAAAATTAAAAATAAAGTTTTACGTTATGCTTTCTATTTTATAATTGTTCAATCAATCTTATTCTACACAGTCTCTAACAAAGTAGTAGATTTTATATATTTTCAATTTTAATGAAAAAATTTAGAACCAAAATATTCCTAATATCTAGCATAATTATAAGTATTAATCTTATAATTTATATTTTATTGAGTCTTGGAAGTTGGATTACTCCAATGGAAACAAAAAAAGCAAGCTTTTTTAACAACACAATAGAAAAACCTATTTACGTTATTGCTGGTTCTAGCATGGGGAATTCTTTTGACTCCGAGTTAGTTTCAAAAAAATTAAATAGAGAAGTATTTAATACCTCTTTTACTTTATCGCATAAATCTAACTTTATTTTAAATTATATATCAGACAAAGTAAAAAAAGGAGATATTGTTGTTTATGGACCTGAATTTGATAATTATTATGACCAAGACAACTCTATCTCAACAGCACAATTAGCTTCGGTATACAATAATTCTTCTTTTTTTAAATATCAAAATTTTCAACAAAAAATAAAGTTTATATACAATATTCCTAAAATGAATGTTTTACTTTCTTACAGAAAATTAAAATCCTTTTTTAAACCAAACTTATACAACGATTTAAAAAAATACAATTCAAGAGGTGATTATATTCATCACAAAAATGAAAAAAGAACTTGGAATGCTAGTCAAATAAGTAGGTATGAAAAATATAATTACAATCATGTAATAAGCACAGAATTTAAAAAAAATATTTTAAAAGCAAAAAAAGAAATCGAAAAAAAAGGAGCTCATTTATTTATCACATTCCCTCCTATTGCAGAGTCTGAATATGATGATAGGTTTAATACTGATATTATAAATTTTTATAAAAAAACAGGTTTAAAGCTAATTGGAAACCCGAAAACATTTGTAGTTAATGATAGTTTAATATTAAACCACCCTTACCATACAACTTATAACGGAACAAGAAAGAGAAGTCTTATTTTTATACAAAACTTTAAATCAATTTTTGAACTAGATTAATCGATAAAACTTTACAACAAATTAAACGAGAGCTATAAAGGAATTCCGTGGTTATTCTTAATTTCTCCCATCACAAATGTACTATGAGCACTTCCAATACCTTTAACAGACCCCAAACTTTGTAAAACAAAAGATTGATAATGTTTCATATCTTTTACCATCACTTTTAATAAAAAATCAAAATCGCCAGAAGTATTATAGCATTCTGTTACCTCTTTAAGAAACATAATATCTTTTACAAACTGATTTCCTATTTCTTTGGTATGTTCCTTTAACTTCACATTACAGAATACAATTAAAGAAACATCTAACTTCTCACTACATAAAATAGCCGTTGTTTTTTTTATATAACCTTCTTTTTTTAATCGTTTTATGCGATCAAAAACAGGCGTATTTGTAAGATTTACACGCTGAGCAAGTTCTTTTGTAGTAATATCTGCGTCTTTTTGCAATAAACGAAGTAGTTGTAAATCAATTTCATCAACTTGATACATAGAATATTTTTCTTTTTTAAGTTCAACTGCAGTACATAAAAGTATTTTACACTGTCTTTGACTCAAAAATAGTTTTATATTCTGAATATGAATCAAAATACATTATTTTTATTTATAAGTTATAGGTTTGTACAGTAATTAAAACTTATAACAATGAAAACTACTATTTTAGGGCATCCAAGAATTGGAGAAAAAAGAGAACTAAAAAAAGCAATTGAGAGTTACTGGAAAGAAAATATAGATGAAACAACGCTATTAAAAGTTGCCAGCGACATTAAAAAGAAAAACTGGTTGAATCAAAAGGAAATAGGAATAGACCTTATTCCTTCAAATGATTTTTCTTTATACGACCAAGTTTTAGATATGTCGTTAACCTTAAATTGTATTCCTAAAAGATTTAAAGAATTAAAAAATAAGGTATCTTTTGTCGATTTATACTTTGCAATGGCACGTGGTTTTCAAAAAGATAGTTTTGATATTGTTGCAATGGAAATGACTAAATGGTTTGATACTAATTACCATTATTTGGTTCCTGAGTTTGAAAAAGAGCAACAATTTGAATTGAATTCTTGTAAAATTATTAGCGAATATCGCGAAGCTTTACAAATAGGCATCAATACAAAACCTGTATTAATTGGACCTTTAACTTATTTATTGGTTGGAAAAGAAAAGGAAAACGGCTTTCATCGATTAGAGTTATTAGATCGTTTATTACCTACTTATATTCAATTAATTGAAGAATTACAAAACGAAGGAGTAACGAATATTCAGTTTGATGAACCTTACTTATCCTTAGATTTAACACTTAAAGAACAAGAGGCTTATTTTAAAACCTACACTCTTTTAAAAGCTAAATTTCCTAAGATTACATTAATTTTAGCTAACTATTTTGGAAATCTAAACGATAATTTAAATCTAACATTATCTTTACCAGTTGATGTTCTACATGTAGACTTAGTGAGAGGTTTAGACGAATTAGATTCCATTTTAGTTCATCAAAATAAAAACCAAATACTGTCTTTAGGTATTGTTGATGGAAGAAATATTTGGAAAAATAATTTTGATACATCCATAGAAATCATCAACAAAGCAAAGGCAATTAAAGGTGATAACCTTTGGATTTCTTCTTCATGTTCTTTATTGCACAGTCCGTATGATTTAGATAACGAAAAAGATGGTTCCATTCTAGAAGAAGTAACACAATGGTTGGCTTTTGCTAAACAGAAGTTACAAGAAATTGTTTTGCTTAAAAAAATAGCTCAAGATAATTTACAAGCATCAGACATTAAAGAAATCGAAGCCAACAGACTCGCTTTTATCAACAAAGAAAAATCTACACTTATACATAACAACAAAGTTAAACAACGTATAAATGCATTAACAGAGGCAGATAGTTTAAGGAAAAGTGTTTTTGCAGAAAGACAGAAAAAACAGCAACAAGAATTACAGTTACCTCTTTTTCCAACCACAACTATTGGTTCTTTTCCACAAACTAAAGAAGTGAGATATTTAAGGTTACAGTATAAAAGAAAGCAAATATCCGAAGAAAAATACAACTCCTTTTTAGAAGAAGAAATAACTAGTGCTATCAAATTTCAAGAAAATATTGGCTTAGATGTTTTAGTTCATGGTGAGTTTGAGCGTAATGACATGGTAGAATATTTCGGAGAAAGATTAGCTGGTTTTGCTTTTTCTAGTTTTGGTTGGGTGCAGAGTTATGGTACAAGGTGTGTAAAACCTCCTATTCTTTTTGGTGATGTGTCTAGAGAAAACCCTATGACTGTAAAATGGACAGAATATGCGCAGAGTTTATCTCAAAAATACGTAAAAGGAATGCTTACAGGGCCTGTAACAATTTTACAATGGTCTTTTGTTAGAGATGATCAACCAAGAACACAAACGTGTAATCAAATTGCATTGGCCATACGAGACGAAGTTGCCGATTTAGAAAAAGCAGGCATAAAAATTATTCAAATTGATGAACCTGCAATAAGAGAAGGCTTGCCTTTAAGAAAGGATAACTGGGCAGCCTATTTAAAATGGGCGGTAAATGCGTTTAAAATATCGGCAAGTGTTGTTAAAGATGAAACCCAAATTCACACACACATGTGTTATTCTGAGTTTAACGATATTATTGCAAATATTGCAGATATGGATGCCGATGTAATTACCATAGAAACGTCTCGTTCTGAAATGGAATTATTAGATGCTTTTGTCGATTTTAAATATCCCAATGAAATTGGTCCTGGAGTTTATGACATTCATTCTCCAAGGGTACCAAACGTACATGAAATAGAAAGTTTACTCATAAAAGCAACAAATTTATTACCTCAAGAAAACATTTGGGTAAACCCAGACTGCGGATTAAAAACAAGAGATTGGCCAGAAACAAAATTGGCTTTAGAAAATTTAGTTGCTTCTGCAAAATTAATGAGAGAAAGAGTAGCAACCACAGTTTAATAAAAACAGAACAGTTTAAGAATTAGTCTTAGGCTGTTCTCTTTTTTTACGTAAACATATTGTATTTTTGATGTTAAAATATACTATATGAACATACCACAAACTAGTTTTCCAAGAGTTGTAATTATTGGTGGTGGTTTTGCTGGTTTAGCTGCAGCTAGAGGGTTAGAAGAGCAAGAACTGCAAGTTGTGTTAATTGACAAACACAATTACCATACATTTCAACCTTTATTATATCAGGTTGCAACAGGTGGTTTAGAGCCAGATTCTATTGCCTTTCCTTTAAGAAAACGTTTTAACGATGTGGAAAATTTCTATTTTAGATTGACTGAAGTAGAAAAAATAAATCCAGAAAACAATACTATTGAAACTGCTATTGGAAACTTAGAGTATGATGAGTTAATTATTGCTACAGGCTCTACAACCAACTTTTTTGGAAATACAAACATCCAAAAACATACGATGGAAATGAAGTCCATTCCGCAGTCTTTAAATATTAGAAGTCTAATTTTAGAAAACTTCGAAGAAGCTTTATTAACCTCTAATATTGAAGAAAGAAACGCTTTGATGAATTTTGTAATTGTTGGTGGTGGACCAACAGGTGTAGAATTAGCTGGTGCTTTAGCAGAGATGAAAAAGGGAATCTTGCCTAAAGATTATCCTGATTTAGATATCCGTCAAATGCAGATTAACTTAATTCAAAGTTCTGATTGTTTGTTAAAAGGAATGAGTGCTAAGGCTTCTGAAAAAGCAGAAGATTTTCTAATAAAACTAGGTGTAAATGTTTGGAAAAACTTACGTGTTTTAGATTATAATGAAAAAATAGTTACCACAAATGGAGAAGATCATTTTAAGGCGGAAACCGTTATTTGGGCTGCTGGCGTAAAAGGACAAATGATTGATGGTCTAAACACTGAATGTATTATTGAAAGAGCTGCTAGAATAAAAGTAAATGAATACAATCAAGTTTTAGGGCACCCAAATGTATATGCAATTGGAGATGTTGCTTGTATGTCTTCAGAAAAAACTCCTTTCGGACACCCAATGATGGCACAACCTGCTATTCAACAAGGTCGGTTAGTTTCAAAAAATATATTGGCGAAATTGTACAATAAAGAACAAAAGGCATTTATTTATAAAGACAAAGGAGCTATGGCGACTATTGGACGTAATAAAGCCGTTGTAGATTTAAAAAACTGGAAATTTCAAGGAGTTTTTGCTTGGTTTGTTTGGATGTTTGTTCATTTGTTTTCTTTAATCGGATTTAGAAACAAAGCGATTGTTTTTCTAAATTGGGTATATAATTATATTCGTTTCGATAGAGAAACTCGTTTAATTATTAGACCTTATAAAAATAAAAACAGCTTTAGTTTTAGAAAATAAATGGCAGAAAAAAGAATCATAAAGTGTCCGAACTGTGGGGTTTTTAACACCAATAAAGAATATTGCACAAACTGCAACACCCTAATTTCTCATCAAAAGAAAAGAGAACTCAAAGCCAATGTTGTAAAACAAAATGAAATTGACAAGGTTATTCATGAAAGAGAAAACCCCAATTTAACAGAAAGATTAAAAAAACATCCTAATATTTTGTATAAAATTACCGGCTGGATTTTGTATTCTGCCTTTACAATTGTTAGTATTATTGGTGCTGGTTTGGCTTGGTTTATTGCAATGGTTGCTGCGGGTTAAGATGAAAAAAATACTCTTTCACTATTTTTTGATTTCTTTATTGATAGGAAGTACAATCTATCTTCTTCAATATCTTTCCTTTCCTTTACCTAAATTCATTAGTTTTTATGTGAATGATTTTTTAATCATTCCGATTGTTTTATACATCAGTTTACAAATTTTAAAATGGTCTAAAAACGATAAAAGTTACACGTTGAGTTTCCCTATAATTCTATACGTTTGTTTTATTTATAGTCTTTTATTCGAGTTTATTTTCCCTAAATACTTAGCAAGATATACCACAGATATTGTAGATATTCTTCTTTATTTTGCAAGCGGACTTCTATTCTACTACCTTCAAAAGATGAAAACTGATAAAATTTCGAAATAAAACATGCGCATTTAATACAAGTGCTATTGCAAAAAAAATCTTCTTTAGAAAGTTCTTTTGACTAATCAAAAAAAGTATTCTAAAGAAGATATAAAGAAATAAAATACATTTAATTACTATTTAGACTCTTCATGGTTTTCATCAAGTGTTTCCGTCAACGTTTTCATAAAAGCAACGATGGCGTTTTGTTCTTCTGCAGTTAAGTTCAATTCATCAAAAGGTAAGGTTTGGTGCTCTAAATCAAAACCTAATCCGCCGCCACCGCCAAGGTTATAAAACTCAACAACCTGCTCTAAAGTATTGTAAACACCATTGTGCATATACGGAGCAGTTAATTCAATATTCCTAATAGAGGGTGTTTTAAACATTCCTTTATGCAGTTCTTCTTTAAAGCTCCAATAAAACCCTAAATCATCATCTAATTTTTTATTTTCTGCTGTTTCCGGAACTCCAATAACTTCTTTCTCTGTTTCTGTAAAAAAAGGAGGCACTGTACCATTTGTTAATGGCATAAAATGGCAAGTGGCACATAAAGCTTTTCCCATAAATAAATTGTAGCCAAGTTTTTCTTCATTAGAAAAATTATTTTCTTCTCCTCTCATATTTTTATCAAATTTAGAATTGAAACCATTTAAAGTTGAAACATAAGATGAAATTGCTTTTATAACATCTGTATTATTAGATGACACTTTGCCAAAAGCATCTTTAAAAAGAGGCGTGTACGTCGAATCTTTTAAAATAGCATTAGAAAATTTATGCACATTAGAGTTAAACTCTTTATCATTTGTAAAAACAGCTGAAATTTGATCTAATAATGTATTTGATCTTCCATCTAAAAAGAAACTTTGTTGAAAAGCGGTATTTATAAGTGTTGGTGTATTTCGTTCTAAAGGATTCCCTTGATTATCAATATTAAAATCGACATTATCTGCATAACCTTTGTCTTGTAAATGACAAGTTACACAAGCCATCTTTCCATTTTTAGAAAGTTTAGGGTCTGAAAATAATTTTCTACCTAAAGCTATTTGTTTATTGGTTGGATTTTGATTGATAGCTGGCGTAAAATAATTTAAACTAAAACTATTGTCTTCAAAAAAGGTAGGCGCATCAAAATTAAAAGGAGTTGTATTTATGGGCTTCCAAAGCGCACTCACTTTTCTTATTTCAACCCAATTTCTAGTAATCGAGTTCATGTAATCTCTTGTAAAAGTAAAACGATCAAAAGTATCAAAATCTTCATTTTTTTTAATAAACGAAATAGCGCTTTCAATATTACTATTAAAAGCAGCATCTAACTCCTTATTTTTCTCTTTTACAACACTCTGTATTGTTTGCTCATAAACAGTTTGCAAACTTTTTAAAGAAATAATCGTTTCTTTAATTCCTAAATGACTCACGGGTGTATCGAAACCTGAAATAGCTAAACTTATAATTCTTAAAAGTTGTTGATGTGTTGCTATAAAAAAACGTTGCGGATTTAATGGTCGTTTTATAATCCCTTTTTTAAGATTAGAAAGTAAGCCTTTTTGCACATACAATTCTTGTGTAAAATCGGCTTCTGACGTCTCATTATCAAAAATACTTTCTTCTATTTTTTGGTAACCTACTGGTTTTATTATTTTACCTGTATCTTCCTTATAAATTGGTAAGGCTGGTCCGTTAGCTCTGTGGCCAACTTCGGGGTTTAAATAAGATGCATAAGGCTCTGCTTTTTTAAATGCAGCTCTAGATAATTCAAAATACTTTTTTGATTTTTCTCCATGCATTCCTGAAACCTCTAAACTATCGATATACAGCAAAGCAACATCTAAATTTTGAGCATAGTACTCTTGTGCAAAAGACCAATTAACGATAGGAATCATTTCTTTTTTATCTTGATTACAAGACATAAAAAGAACACCCATTAATAAAAAAAATAACGATTTAAAATATTTAAACATATTGAAAGTTCTAAAAAATGAAAGAATCTTCATTGTAAAAATGAAGATTCTTAGTATTAAAAATATAGTTTGTGTATTATCTTTCCAATCCTTTTAATAAAACAATTTGCCCACCTTGGTTATGTGGTAAACTGCTTGAAACGAAATCATCACTTTGCCAATAATGTGGTTGTAGGTTTAAAATAAAAGTATCTGGAACTCCAACTTTATCAGATATATCTGTTAATGCACCAAACTCCCCAGAAAAACCAGATGAACCAGATGGGGCTAAATTATTTTCAATTTTTAATGCTAAAACAACTTTTGTATTGTTTCCACTTAAATCACTTTGATAAATTTGAGCAGCATGATTTCTTGCAAAAGAGTTTGGATCTTCTTGCGTATAAATAAAGTTCTCTGTTACACAAATATTATCTGGACTTTGTAATTCTGATACATTACCGTCTTTATTATTAGTATCTGTATTACCACTAATAATTTGCGTTAATTTACCTTCTAATGGGTTGGTTGCATCTAATTCAATTTTATAAACGGTACCCCAATCATTATAAGTTCCTCTTCCGGGACCTCTTCCTGTTACGGCAAAAAATACGTCTCTTGCGTTAGCATCGCTACCTTTTCTATAATCTACATCTTCTACTCTCATAAACTGAGAAGCAAACACATTTGTACAAGCTGTTTCCATTTCGTTTTTAGTTAAACTAGCACCATCAACAATTTCAACAAATTCTACATCATACGATTTAGAGAAATCTAAACTTCCTTCGTTGTAAACAGTATTCGCTGCAACATCCATTGTTCCTCCAGCACCATCAGATACTTGTTTAAATCTTAAAACATATACTTTTCCGTTTTCTAAATCAGCATCACCATTTTCAGAAACATACATAATAACTTGTCCTTCAGAACCACTAGAATCATCATCACCACCAACAATTACTGTTTTACCAGCATATGCTCCTTGTGGCAAAGGCACTGCATTTTCCCAAGAGAATTCTCCTAATGCATCTAAACCAAAATCTGCTGTAGGTGTAGGTGTTTCAATCCAAGGGTCTATACCCTTTACATCATAAGCATAACTCTCTGAAGCCGATAAAAAGATATCTTTATCACCACCATGTATAGCTGCTTCCCACATAGTTCCAGAACATTGTCTTGCATAATCTGCAACACCACTATTTAATAACCAATCTCCTTCTATAGGATTTAAGTCTTTGTCAAAACGAATTCTAGAAACTGCGTAATCGTCTTCTGCATTTACAACATAGATGTACTCATCTCCATCTTTTAAAAACCCTGCACCGTCTTGTGCACCAACTAAACGAAAACCGTTAGAAAGTACATCGGTAGAACTTATTAAAGAAAAAGCTTCCACTGAACTAAAGTCTGAATTTATTGTTACTAAAGGAGCTAAAGAAGATTTGTTAGAAAACATTTCTGGAGAAGGTGTAAAATCCTCACCATCTTCACCGTCCGATCCATTAACGCCATCAACACCGTCAATACCATCCACACCGTCTTCAGGATTACAACTCGTAAAAACTGTACTTACAGAAGTTACAACAAAAAGGAATAAAAATAATTTAAAGTACTTGTTCATCATTTAATTTATAAAGGTTAATTAATTGATCACAAAAATATCTTTTGAAGCCTTCTCAAATATTAACTAAGCATTACGGTTCCCTTAATCTTGAGTAACCTTACTGTTAAAAACATTAATTAAATATTAACGGGTACGTGAAATTGAAGCTATAGTATTAAGTAAACATAAAGAAAAGATGGGCACTAATCCTTTCATAACAAAGCCTACCTAAGATAGGTCACTCATTTTCAACAAACTAAAACGGCATAACTAATAAGACCTTAAAAGGCTTTCCTAAATTTAGGAAAAAAGATATTCATCACATTTAAAAAGCGTTTATTAAGAAAATTAAAAGCAGTTATACTTATTTTATAAAAGTTTTACAACTCATCATTCAAAAATTACAACTCAGTATTTGTTTTTATTTTTAACATAAATAACACCACATCTTTGTAGCACCAAACCAAACAAGATGAAACATATTCTACTTTTAATATTGTTAAGCTGCCAATTATCAGCAATTGCACAAACTACCATTTCCGGAAAAGTAACAGATTCTAAAAGCAAACCTATCAATGGAGCAAATGTTTATTTAGACGGGACGTATGATGGAACCTCAACGAATGAACTAGGAGAATTCTTTTTCAAAACCGATGAAAAAGGAACACAAACTTTAATCATTTCTTTTATTTCTTTTGAACCCTTTATAAAAACAGCGGATGTTTCATCTCTCAAAAATTTAAAAATTAAATTAAGAGATGATGTAAATTCTTTAGACGCTGTTGTTATAAACGCTGGAACGTTTGAAGCAGGAGAAAAAGCAAAAGTTACCGTTCTAAAACCACTAGACATTGTAACTACAGCAAGTGCTTTAGGCGATGTTATGGGCGCTTTACAGACACTTCCCGGAACTTCTACAGTAGATGAAGATGGACGGTTATTTGTGCGTGGTGGTGAAGCAGAAGAAACTCAGATTTTTGTTGATGGAATTCGTGTTTTTACTCCTTACACTCCATCCGCAAGAAACATTCCTACTCGTGGACGCTTCTCTCCTTTCTTATTTAAAGGAATTTCTTTTTCCACCGGTGGATATTCTGCAGAATACGGACAAGCATTATCGAGCGTTTTACGATTAAATACCATTGATGAACCTATAGAAGAAAAAACAGATTTGTCTTTTATGACTTTAGGCTTGGGTGTTGGTAATACACAAATTTGGGAAAACAATTCATTTAGTGTAAATACTTCTTACATCAATTTAGCACCCTATCAAGAAGCTTTTCCTAATAGAAATACATGGAAAAAACCAGTACAATCCTTAAGTGGAGAGATGGTATATAGACATAAATTTAAGAATGAATCTTTATTAAAATTATACGGCGCATTTAGTTATACAAATTTCGATGTCATACAAGATGATATTAATTTTGTGGATGGATTTCGTTTCGGGCTAAAAAATAGAAATCTTTACTTTAATACTTCTTACAAGAATAAATTTGGAGATAATTGGAGAATAGAAACGGGGTTTAGTTTCACCAACGATCATTCTAACCTTAAAATTATTGACGATTTAGTAACTGACAATGAAAACTCCATGCACTTAAAAGTGAAGTTAAAAAAACAGTTTTCTAATCGATTTAAAGTAAGTTTTGGATCAGAATATTTTATGACCAATTTTAACGAAGGTTACACTGCTAATAATAGCAAGGAAATAGAATTTGGGTTTCAAAATAACATCTTTGCTTCGTTTGTAGAAACAGATATTTTCTTCTCTAAAAATTTAGCAACAAAAATAGGAGTCCGTGCAGAACATTCTGAGTTATTAAATGAATCTACAATTTCTCCTAGAACCTCTATTGCTTATAAAGTGAATAAAAACGCACAATTTTCCTTGGCTTATGGTCAGTTTTATCAGAATCCTAAAAATGAATATTTAAAATTTAGTCAAGATTTTAAAGCCGAAAACACCTCACATTTAATTGCCAATTATCAACATACAAAACAAGGTCAAATTTTTAGAATCGAAGCCTATTTAAAAGAATATAAAGACTTGGTAAAATATGACGATAACCGACCAATATTTACAAGTAAATTTAACAATAACGGAAATGGTTACGCAAAAGGATTTGATATTTTCTGGAGACAAAATGGTAAAATAAAAAATACTGATTATTGGGTTTCTTACTCCTATCTAGACACCAAAAGAGATTATAAAAATTATCCAACTGCTGCAACTCCTAATTTTGCATCAAAGCACAATTTATCTGTGGTGGCTAAACATTGGATAGCAGATTGGAAAAGTCAAGTTGGATTTAGTTACAATTTTGCTTCCGGCAGAAATTACACCAACCCAAATGAAACTGGTTTTTTAAATAATCAGACTAAAAACTATAACTCTTTAAGTGTAAATTGGGCCTATTTAATAGATCAACAAAAGATTTTATATTTCTCTGTTAACAATGTTTTGGCTACTCAGAATGTATTTGGTTATAACTATAAAACCAGTGCAGAACCGAATGGAAATTTTGAGCGACAAGCCATTATACCAAATGCTGATAGTTTCTTTTTTGTAGGTTTCTTCTGGACAATTAGTGACAATAAAAAGACAAATCAGTTAGATAATTTGTAGTAATTTGTCATTCCGAAATGAGCTTCTTGGGCTATTAAGGAATCCCTTCATAAAAAAAGATTTCCCATCGTTCATACTTCTCTTCTTTGAAACGAAGCTTAAACCACAACTCAGAAACAAAAAAGAACAATTCGGTATTATTCTTGTGTATTTTACGTAGAAACATCAGATATTTGAAATATCAATAAAAAAGAAAAACAATTATGAAAAAATTACTTTTAATACTAGCCATCGTTTTTAGTGGAATCTTATCTACTAATGCCCAAGAAGAAACCGCAGATTTAACCATTAACATTGCTGGTTTAAATTCTGATAAAGGAATGTTATTAGTTGGTCTTTACAACAAGAAAGACCATTTCTTAAAAAAGCAATATAAAGCAGATACCGCAAATATTAAAGATAAAAAATCTATAGTCATTTTTAAAAATTTACCAAAAGGTGAATATGCCGTTTCATTTGTTCATGATGAAAATGATAACAAAAAAATGGACACGAACATGTTTAAAATTCCTAAAGAAGACTATGGTTGCTCAAACAACGCAAGAGGCTTTATGGGACCTCCAAAATACGATGATGCTAAATTTCAATTAACAGCAAACAAAACAATTGAAATTAAAATATAACCCAACTACCTAAAACTTTTTAAGATGAAAAAATCTATTTTAATGATCGCAATTTTCATTGCGACAGGAATTTCTGCGCAAACAAAATATCAAAAAGGAATGCAAAAAGCATTCGGACTCTGGCAAAAAGGAAACATGACGGAAGCTTCTCAATTATTTGAAAGAATCTCTAAGGCTGAACCCAAAAAATGGATGCCAGCTTATTATACCGCAACGGTAGAGATTTTAAGTAGCTTCGGTTTAACAGATGAAACTGTTTTAAAATCGAAATTAACAAAGGCTCAAGAATTTTTAGATGTCGCCAAATCAAATTCAGAAAATAATCCAGAAATTATAATTACCCAAGCACTATTAAACCTCGGTTATATTGCTTTTGATGGACAAAAGTACGGGATGACTTTATCAGGAGAAACCAGTCAACTATATGCAAAAGCATTACAAATTGCACCCAACAACCCAAGAGTTATTTTAGGAAATGCAGAATGGAATATGGGGTCTGCTCGTTTCTTCGGAAAATCTACAAAACCATATTGTGCAGAAATTAAACGCGCCATTGAGCTAGGTAAAAAAGAAAAAATTGATATTGAATTCTACCCAAAGTTTATGTTAGAAAGAGCTGAAAACCTTTTAAAACAGTGTGAGAAATAGTATTCAGTTTTCAGTTGCAGTTTTCAGTTAATTATTAACAGAATACTGCAACTGTAAACTGTCAACTTATTAAGAGAGTATCTTTTTTATCAACTCTTGCTTAGCAACCTCATCATCACCAAACAACCACTGCAACACATTATCTTCCCAAATTTGTCCTTTTTCTGTTTCAGTAATAATATTCTCACGTATTGCTAAATCTAATATTTTACCAGGATAAGAAGACTGTGCATCACTTTCCATTTCTCCTAACGGATACGGATCGTCTAAGCCCATTAAAACCTGACTTGTGCCTTGTCTTTTAAACATTAATTTTAAAGAATCTGTATCGTGCACCAACGTGTCAAAAAAGATATTTTTATGACCAACGGATTTTCTAGGATGCGTTTTACCTTCAAACAAATCAGGTCTTCCATCAAAACCCTGAATCCTTCTTCCTAAATTCATTTGTGCCAATTGACCTCCATGCGCAAAACAAGTTCTAATATTTTTAAAACGCTCTTGCATTCCGTTTAAGGTATAAAAATGATACGCATCGCCACATTGTGCCAACATCCAAATTAAATGAAAACGCCAATTGGTATTTTCTAATTTTATCATTTTATCACCATCATACGGGTGAATTTCAATTGCCAGTTTATACTTGTCAGCTAATTCAAAAATAGCATCATTTTCTTCGTCAAAAACACAACGCCATTGCCCAATCGAATCCATAAAATGTGTTGGTAAACACAAAACTTTTAAGCCTAATTCTTCTACACAACGTTTTATTTCATCTAAAGCACCATAAATAAAACCAGGATGCACTACAAAGCCACAGGTAAATTTAGACGGATGTTCTCGCTGCACTTTTGCATTAAAATCATTCTGAAAACGCAACGCTTTTTTCATTTCTTCTAAACGCAAACCATTCCCGTATAACTGAGAAAGATTCAACACAACCGCATGATCTAGCTTGTTTTTCTCCATCCAAAGTAATTTTTCATCTAAGAAAAAACTAGAATGCGTTACAGGTCTTCTCCACCCTTTTTGTAACATGTGTTTACGCTCATCATCTACCCAAAAAATCTCCTTTTCCTTCATAAAATCAGGAATTTCTTCTGGATAAGGTAATAAATGTGAATGTCCGTTTATGCGTAGTTTTCTTTTTTCCATATTTTTTTGTCATTGCGAGGCACAAGCCGTGGCAATCTTTTAATAAGAGATTACTTCGTCATTCTTCCTCGTAATGACGAACACGATTTATTTAACTTTTTTCGGAGCTTCCATTACTGTACCACAATTATCACAAGTACATTTTTGTTTATCAGAATAATATCTATCAAAAATAACGGGCATATCTGTTTCAATATTTCCCAATGCAAATTCTTCTCTATACAACTGGTTTCCACAGTTTTCACAATACCATTCTAGAGCATCTAACATCCCTTCAGAACGCGGATATTCTATAACCAAACCAACCGTATTTTCTTTTCTTTGCGGAGAATGTGGCACTTTTGCTGGCAACAAATAAATATCACCTTCATTAATTTCTACGTCAATTTGCTTGCCTTTATCATCAATGATCTTTAGAATCATGCCTCCTTCTACCTGATAGAAAAACTCAGGAGTTTCATTATAATGATAATCTTTTCTATTATTTGGCCCACCAACAACCATTACAATATACTCGCCATTATCCCAAACCTGCTTGTTACCAACTGGCGGTTTTAATAAATGACGATGTTCATCAATCCACTTTTTAAAATTTAAAGGCTGTACTAAATTGCTCATATTGTTTAGGTATTTAGATGTTTAAAACAAAAATCTATACTTTATAAAGTTAGTCTAAAATGTCTTCGTTTTAAAATCTTTATTCTTAATTCTTATTACTATTATGGCGTTCCCTAAAGGTCGGGCTTTACACTATATCTTTCTGCAAAAAAGCAAAAAGGATGCCGTTTCAATCCCTAACGCAAAATCCGTTAATTTTATAAACTCTTGGTTCTACCTCCATCAACAGGAAGGTTAATTCCATTAATATAACTTGCTTGTTCACTTGCTAAAAAAACAACAGCTGCAGCAGTTTCTTCGGGTTTTGCAAAGCGTTTTGCTGGCACGTAATTCTTCATAATCGCAACCATTTCAGCTTCAGTTGTATTTTCTTTTTTAGCTTTTATTTTAATAATCTCATCTAAACGAGCAGTGTTGGTAAAACCAGGCAATACATTATTTACTGTAATTTGGAACGCCGCCAACTCTGTAGACAATGTTTTTGCCCAATTACCAACTGCATTTCTAATCGTATTAGAAACTCCTAAACCAGGAATAGGCTCTTTTACAGACGTAGAAATCACATTAATAATTCTACCAAATTTTTCTGTTTTCATAAACGGAACTAAAACTTGTACCAAAATCTGATTGCAAATAACATGCATTTGAAACGCATTAATTAAATCTGATGAAGTTGCAGAAATTAAATCTCCACTTTTTGGACCGCCTGTATTATTTACTAAAATATGAAACTTTAAATCTGTAGTTTCTAAAACTTGTTGCAACTCTTCTGGGTTAGAAAAATCTGCCACCAAATAATTATGCTTTTGATTCTTATTTGGTAATTCGACTAAAACTGCTTTTAACTTTTCTTCATTTCTAGCAATTAAAGTCACATTTACTCCTTCTTCCGCTAATAAAATTGCAGTTGCTTTTCCTATTCCTTGCGTACTTCCACAAACTAAAGCATTTTTATTTTGTATGTTTAAGTTCATCTAAAACTAAATTTATGAATTAATATCTATGCATTTTGCGTCTTTCCCTCTTTTCATCCTTCTTTGTTCTATTTACTATCCAAAACCATCTGTTTAATCTTAATAGCTTTTTCAAAATGATCTAATTTGTGCGTTTCTATCCACCATTTTGCAACTTCCATTAACAAAACCGGATTATCATTTTTATTTTTGAAAAAGGCATAAAAAGACAAACCAACATTGGTTCCTTTTTTAGCTATTTTTTCATCACAAACTGCTATTATTTTTTCTTTTATTTCTGTATTCATATTTTATTTTTCTAGCTGATATAATGCTATCATTTTCTTATTTATAATTGCTTTCGGTACACTTTTTAAGATAAAATTCCGAAAACCCTGGCCGTATTTCCAATGTGCCATTTTACCAGTCATCCAAGATTGATTAACAACCAAACTGACTTTCTTCTGCCTTTTTTGTTGAAACAATTCGAATATATTTTTGTCTTTATTTTCAGCAATTAAATTACTTAAATAATACGCATCTTCAATAGCTTGTGTACCACCTTGTCCCATATTTGGCGTGGTGGCATGCCCTGCATCTCCAATTAAACAAATATTATTTTTATGCCATTTTTTAAGCGGCATTAAATCGTGAATGTCACTTTTTATAATTTGATGAACCTCTGTTTCAGCAATTAAATCAGTTATTAAAGGATCAAATTCAGAAAACATTTTCAATAACTTCGCTTTTACCAAACTAACCTCAATTTGCTCATTCTCGGTTGCTAAAGCAACTGCAAACCAATAGGTTTTATCTTTAGTTACTTTAGAAATTCCGAATCTAATTTTGTCTCCCCAAAGTTCAAACCCTCTATGCAATAAATCGTCATCTAAAACCCTATTTGTAATACCTCTCCAACAAGTCTGACCAGAATATCTTTTCTTGCTTTCCGGAAATAATTGTTGCCTAACTTTAGAGTTGATGCCATCTGCAGCTATTAAAAAATCGGTTATTGTTTTAGATGCATCATTAAAAGTAATTTCAATTTTATTAGCAGCTACTTCTTTAAAAGATTCAAATCCTTTGTTTAAAAATATTTTCTCTTTCGGAATTTTATCAAACAGTAATTTTTGAAGCGCAGCTCTATGAATTGCAACAGTTGTGTAGCCAAAAATATCTTTTATAAAATCTTGATTACTATCTGAAATTGGAGATAAATCTTGTTTACCAATGGTAATTCTATCAATAAAATTTCCGTTGGCAATTACGTCTTCTAAAGTACCTAAACTTTCTAAAACCTGTAATGCATTTGGCGCTAACCAAATTCCAGCTCCGACTTCATTTAAAACAGCTGCTTTTTCAAAAATCTGATAGTTGATTCCTTTTTGTTCAAAAGCCAAAGCTGTAGTTAACCCACCAATTCCTGCGCCAATAATTGTATATTTCATACCGATTTTAATTACTTTCTGCCAACTCTAATAACTTTAATGTGGTATTATAATTTCTAGTTGTCGCACTTACATTCAACTTTCTTTCAAATAATTTATTAGAAAGTTTTGTTTTAGCAAAGCCAGTTTCGCAATGAATAAATACCATATCATTATCGATTAAATATTGATCGTTATCAATACCTTTAACGTCTATTTTTGTTTCATATACTTTTTTGTTTAAGAAAACAAAGGCAACTATTTTGGTGTTGTCTGTTGGAAAAGGGTAATTAGCAAATGCTTTTTTAAATTGAGGAATTGTTCTTACAATTACAGGAACATCGTAACCAAATTTAGTTTGAATTCCTTCATTAATTTTCTTACAAATTACAGATTTACCTTCGTCTGATTCTAAAATAATATTTCCACTCTGAATGTATGTTTGTACGTTTTTAAAACCTAAATCGTTTAATAAATCACGTAGTTCTGCCGATGGAAGAATATTTTTTCCTGATACATTTATTCCTCTTAATAAAACTATATATTTTTTCATTTACTTTATAAATGGTCTATTTATTACCTACAATTAATAGCTCTTATGAATTGGTTTAGCCCTGATTGCAGCATTTGTTTGAGCTCTTTTTTATTCTTTTTTGAATAAAAAAAGCGAGTGCGTAAAGCAGGAAATAGCTTCTAAAAAAAACTACATCCCTGCAATTTTATCTTCTTCTAAAATGTTATTTGTTTCTGTTTTTACTTTCTCTAAAATAACTTTTAACTCGTCTTTTGTCATGTTTAAATGCGTGTGAAATTCATCTCCTGCAATTAAATTCAATAAAGCTTTGTCTTGCGCTCTACCTTTTTTCATGGCTTCATTGTACCCTATATTTGCATTAAAAGTGACTAAGGAATACTTGGAGAAATACTCCGTTGGAAACGTCTTTTCTAAATCCATTTCTATCTTTCTTTTCTCCTTAAAAATAGCATTTGACACATGATCTCTCATTTCATGAAAGTTATCAATTGCTAAATCTGCAATAGCATCTGTGTCTTGTTTTCTTGCTTTTTCATAAGTCTTAAAAACAGTTTTCCAAGAATCTAAACCTTGATTCAAAATTTCATCGAAAACAGTAACATCTTCAAACGAAGCATTCATACCTTGTCCGTAAAACGGTACAATTGCATGCGCAGAATCGCCTAATAAAACCGTTTTATTTTGATAAGACCATGGCGAACATTTTACGGTTCCTAAAGCACCTGTTGGGTTGTTTATAAATTCGTCTTTTATATTAGGAATGATTATTAAAGCATCTGGAAACTCTTGCTCAAAAAACTGTGTTATTTTTTCTTCTGATATTAAGTTTTCGAAATTAAATTCGCCTTCATTATAACTTAAGAAAAGTGTAACCGTAAAACTTCCGTCTAAATTTGGTAAGGCAATTAACATAAAATCACCACGAGGCCAAATGTGTAAATGCTGGTTACTTATTTGATGCTTTCCATTTTTATCCGCAGGGATTTCTAATTCTTTATAACCGTGATTTAGATAATTCTGAGAGTAGCTAAACAGAAATTTACGTTCTAAATAATAGCTTTTTCTTAGTGAAGAACCTGCACCATCTGTTCCGAAAATTACATCTGCTTTTATAGATAATTCTTGCTTGGTTTTGTAATCTTTAAAATGTGCTGTATTATTTTCTATATCAACATTTTTACATTTTTTATTAAAATGAATGTTAACGTTTATATGCTTTTCTGCTTCGTTTAATAACAATGCATTTAAATCGCCACGAGAAATGGAGTTGATATACTCATTTTCTCTACCAGAATAATTAGAAGCAAAAGTATTTCCAGCTCTGTCGTGCATTAATCGTCCATACATTGGTATGCAAAATTCTCTTGCTTGTTCTTCTACTCCGCATAAACGTAATGCCTTAAAACCTCTATCTGACAATGCTAAATTGATAGATCTACCTGCAGAAATATCTGTAGTTCTTAAATCTGGCCTGCTTTCGTATAATTCAATTTTATAACCTCTTTGTGCTAATCTTAAAGCTAAAAGAGAACCACATAAACCTGCGCCTATTACTAATATTTTATCTGTTTTATTCATCATTTATTCTTCAAACTAATGTAACTTATTTTTTAAAAATTGGTAATCATCATATTCCAATTTAAGATTAGATAATGATATTTTTTGCATTTCATTATCTTCATTTATAAAACTTAATAAGTCATTTTTTGTGTTAAATTTTATTTTAATGAAGTCTTTATAAATAAAATTAACTTTTATATCTTCTCTAATACATATTAAAATTCTTTTATCGGTTATTATAAAATAGTCGCTTCCTTTTTCCATAAACAAACTTAGAATTCCAAATACTTGATATTGCCAAAAACCAATATCACTTTTAGTTTTTAATTTCACTAAAATATCTTCTCCTTTAATCAATTTATTAAAAACACTCATTTTATAACAATCCTTTTAAAATTGAAACCATTCTGTACACATCTTCAAAAGTGTTATACATTGGTGTTGGTGCGCAACGGATAACATCGGGCTCTCTCCAATCTGTAATAATATGTTTTTCTGTTAGTTTTGTATGCAAACTTTTATCGGCATTTTTAACTTGAATGGATAATTGACAACCACGTTCTTTTGGATTTGAAGGAGTAATAATTTTAATATCATCAGAACCAATTTCATTGATTAAAAACTCGAAATAACCAGTTAATTTTTCTGATTTCTGACGCAAAGCATCCATACCAACTTCTTCAAAAATATCTAATGAAGCCAAAATTGCTGCCATAGATAATATTGGCGGATTGGATAACTGCCAACCTTCTGCTCCTTCCATCACATCAAAAGGCATTCTCATATTAAAACGCGTAGTTTTATTATGATTCCACCAACCAGAAAAACGAGGTAAGTCTTTATTTTTTGCGTGTTTTTCATGAACAAATAAGCCTGCTAAACTTCCCGGTCCTGAATTTAAGTATTTATAGGTACACCAAGATGCAAAATCGACTCCTGATTCATGTAAATCTGGCTTAATGTTTCCTGCTCCATGTGCTAAATCGATTCCGACAACACAATCTTTTGAGTGTCCTATTTCTGCGATTCGCTTTAAGTCTAAAAACTGACCAGTATAATAATTTACACCACCAATTAATAACAAAGCAATTTCATCACCTTGTTCTTCAACAATGGTTTCTAAATCATCAATATTTAATAATTCCCCTCCTTTTCTTGGTTTCCACTCAATTACATCTTCTTTAGAAAATCCATGAAATTCTAATTGAGATTGCACTGCGTATCTATCCGAAGGAAAAGCATCACTTTCTATGACAATTTTATACTTGGTTTTTGTAGGTCTGTAAAACGAAACCATTAACAAATGCAAATTAGTTGTTAGTGTATTCATTACCACAACTTCAATTGGTTTTGCTCCAACAATTTTCGCCATTTTATCGGTTAACAATTCATGGTAATTTAACCACGGATTTTTTGCTTCAAAATGACCTTCTACACCTAGATTTGCCCAATCTTCTAATTCTTGATTGATGTATTCTTTGGTAGATTTTGGCTGTAAGCCTAAAGAATTCCCTGTAAAATACAACCAATCGTTTCCGTTTTTATCTTTCGGAATATGAAATTGATTTCGCAAATAAGAAAGTGAATCTTCTTTATCTTGCTGTTTGGCAAACGCTAACGAATTTTGATACTGCATCTAATAAAAGTTGATTTATTCCAAATATAAAACAATCCTAAATAAGTTTCAATAATATTGAACTATAAAGCTTCTAAATTAATACTCATTTTTTGTATTTTTACACAAAACCAACACGAATGAAACCCTTAAAGCACTTATTTTTAATTGTACTTCTTATTTCTTTATCTTGTAAAAAGGAGAACAACTCTACAGACGAATTAACAAACATTTACGCAACGTTAAAAACAACCTATGCTCCTGACAAACGTGTAGAATTGTTTGATATAAATTTTGAGCAAGTAGACAACCAACTTATTTTAGAAGGAGAAACTACTTCTAAAGAAGCTTTTTCTATTTTATTAGATAGTTTAAAAAACAGAAATGTAAAATTTACCAACAATGTGAGAATTTTACCTGATAATGTAGTTGGTTTACAACAATATGCAGTCGCAAGAAATTCGGTTATTAATATTCGTTCTAACCCAAAACATTCTGCCGAATTAGGCACGCAAGGTTTACTTGGAATGTCTGTAAAAGTATTGGATAAAAAAGGTGATTTCTATAGAATTCAGACTCCGGATAAATACATTTCTTGGGTAGATAGAGGCGGAATTCATTTAATGAATAAAAGTGAATTTAATGCTTGGAACAATGCTAAAAAAGTAATTTTTACAGAAACTTATGGATATACTTATGCTGATAAATCTGAAAATTCTAAAATTGTTTCTGATATTACTTTAGGTGCATTATTGCAATATGTTTCTGAAGATAATGATTTTTATGAAGTAAAATATCCTGATAATAGAATAGCATTTCTTAAAAAAAATGAAGCTGTTATATACAATTCTTGGTTAGAAAGTGTGGTTGCTTCAAAAGAGAATATAGAAACTGCTGCGAAAACTATGACTGGTTTCCCTTATTTATGGGGAGGAACTTCTAGCAAAGGAATTGATTGTAGTGGTTTTACTAAAATGGTGTATTTAATGAATGGTTTTATCATTCCTAGAGATGCTTCTCAACAAATAAATGCAGGTAAAACGGTAGATAAAGATTTAAAATTTGAAGGTTTAGAAAAAGGAGATTTAATGTTCTTTGGAAAAAAAGCAACTGCTGATACCAAACAACGTGTTACTCACGTAGGAATTTGGTTAGGAAATGATAAAATGGAATTTATCCATTCTGCAGGAAATGTGCATTTGAGTTCTATGAACGCTGATGAAGCTAATTATGATGAATTTAATAAAAATAGATATTTAGGTAGCCAGCGATATTTGGGAGTTGAAGATAAGATGATTGTTGATTTGAAAGAAAAAATAAAACTTTAAGGGTAATAAGTTATCCAACACTAATCATCACAATGGCAAATGAGGAAATACAAGAATAGATAGATTGAATAGTCAAAAATATTAGGACACTATATTCTTAAGACAAATAAGCGAATTTGTGTTCATTTCAAAAGTGAGATAGGAAAAAACGAGATAAACGACAAACCAAAATTTTCACACACTTATTATGATTTTTTCTTTATCAATAAGGAACGAATTATTAATGGCTTATGATAATCAGCACGAAATAGAAAATTTAATAGAACTATCGAAAAAAATATGCTATTCAAAAGCAACAATCGAGGATGTTATTTGGGAGAACAATGAAAAAAACAACCTTAGAATTCATTGGGAAGAACCATTAAAATTGACAAATATGAGTAATTTAAAAGACATAAAATCAGAAATTGAAAAATATGCAAATGATTCAAATCTGACTGAATTACAAATTGTTAAAAAACTAGAAAAACACTATTTTGACAAAGAAGTAAACAAAAATTTAACGCTGTATAAAAAAGGAAAGAAAAAAGTGAGTGAAATAACAAAAGATTTGAAAATCTCGCCACGAAAATTTTATGCGATTTTAGAGAAAAAGAAAATAGAACATAAGAAATATAAAAAGGAGTAATTTTAAATATGACGTTTGACTTTTAGCTAACTTGTGGCATTCACTACTCAAAACACATAACAAAGCTTTCACATAGGCGTTGCAATAATATTGAACCTAAGGAATAACACTATGAAAAATAATCTTACTGAAATGAAATGCTTGGATATTTACCTATCTGGTCTTAATAAAGAAGAATATAATGAAATAAAGCCAAAAGTTGAAATTTCAAAAGTAAAAACGACGCCATTAGTCAGTTGGGATATTTTTATGGATGATTATTATATAAGGTTAATTGAAGCTAAAAAGAGAATGGAAATCGAACAAGTACTTTCTTTTGCTAAAAAGTTCAATTGGAAAAATGACTTAAATCTTGCTTTTTCTGAAAATGACTATGAAGCATTAATCGTAACTGACAAAAATCAAAACATAATTTGGGTAAACGAAGGATTTACATCAATGACTGGTTATTCTAAAAAATTTGCAATAAACAAAACACCTAAATTCTTACAAGGAGAAGAAACTTCTGTAAAAACAAAAAATAGAATTCAGGAAAAAATAGAGCAAGTCAACCCTTTTAAAGAAATTATTGTAAACTACAAAAAAGACGGAACAGCTTATAATTGTGAAGTTAAGATAATTCCATTATTCAATGAGAATACAACTCACTACTTAGCCTTCGAAAAAAAAATAGGATAGGTTAAAAATTACTGTAATCAATAAGGTCTATTAAAAATTGCTTATTTTTAGCTTAATCATAGTTCGTTGTAACCTATTAAAACTAAAATTATGCAAAAAACAGATTTCAGTAATTTAAAAGTAATTTACATAAATTGTACTCTTAAAAAGTCACCACAAGAAAGCCACACCAAAACATTAATGGAAGTTTCAAAAGCCATTATGGTTAAAGAAAACGTTAAAATAGATGAGATTAGACTAATAGACCATCAAGTAGCGAGTGGTGTTTATCCTGATATGACTGAACATGGATGGGATATTGATGAGTGGCCAGAATTAACAAAGAGAGTTCTAGACGCAGATATTCTTATCGTTGGAACACCAATTTGGCTTGGAGAAAAATCTTCTGAAGCCCAAAAACTAATTGAAAGACTTTATGCTTTAAGTGGTTTAACTAATGATAAAGGTCAGTATGTTTTTTATGGTAAAGTTGGTGGCTGCATAATTACAGGTAATGAAGATGGCGTAAAACATTGTGCAATGGGAATATTATATTCGCTTCAACACGTAGGATACTCCATACCGCCACAAGCAGATTCTGGATGGATTGGAAAAGTTGGTCCTGGACCAAGTTATGGTGATAAAGAGTGGAAAGGAGAAAAATTAGATAAACCTGTTGGTTTCGATAGTGATTTTACAAATAGAAATACAACTTTTATGACCTATAATTTACTTCACTTAGCACTGATGTTAAAGAAAAATGGTGGCTACAATAATTATGGAAACTCTCGAAAAGAATGGGATGATGGAGAACGTTGGGAATTTGAAAATCCAGAATACAGATAAAAACTGACTACATTAAATAGCTTCAAAAAAAACACCCTTCAAATTATAAAATATGAAGGGTGTTTTCTATATAAAAAAAGCCTATTCATACTTTCTTTGATACTTTACTTTTTCTTCTAAATAAACGGGTACTTCTGTTCCGTCGTTAATTTTAAACTTGGTTTTAAGGGTTTCTCGCTTGATAATTTCTTGCTTAAAAACTTCAAAATGTAAATGAGGACCTGTTGACCAACCAATATTTCCGCTTTTAGCAATTAACTGACCTTTAGCTACTTTATCGCCTGGTTTTACGGTAGCAGAATTGGTATTTATGTGTGCATAATCGGAGAATGTACCGTCTGAATGATAGATTAAAATAAAATTATTATACTCTAAACAGCCTTTAGTAACACATGTTTTGGTGTTATGATCTACCACCTTAATTACAACACCTTCCCTTACTGCATAAATTTCTGTACCAATTGGCATTAGAAAATCTAGTGCGTTTTTCTTTTGATGTGTTATTATGCCATTATAACCTTGAGATACTTTAAACTTTTTTCCTTGTTTAAAAGGAAGATTGTAAATGTATTCTTCAACAGCAATGGTGTCTTTCTTATTTACGGCAATAGTATCTTTCTCTTTCGTTGCAAAATCTCCGTAATTATACCGTGTTTTAGAATTGTACTTGTAAGAACCAGCTTTTATTGCTTTTAATGTAGTAATTACAAAGCCTGTAGTTCTTGCAGGAATTACGTATGTTTTAAAATTTCCGTTGGATGTAGACAAGTTAACCAACTCTAAATCTACCTCTACCGAAACCGGACAATACTCATTGTTGTCTGCTAAAAACTCAAATCCATTCTCTGCTTTTTTAAAATAAGTTTTAAAATTAAGTTGAGAGAATGAATTATAAGAAATTAATAAAATGAAAATAAATAGATATTTATTCATTTGTTATCTACTAATACAACACTCTAAATTTAATAGTCCCTTCAATTTCTCTTAAGGCATCTAAAACTTCTTTGTTGTATTCTTTGTCTAAATCTGTTATTACATAGCCAACTTTTGGATCTGTAGATAAAAATTGACCATTAATATTTAAATCATATTCTGCTAAAACTTTATTTATTTTAGCCATTACACCCGGTACATTTTTATGAATGTGTAAAAAACGGTGCGCATTTGTTTGTCTTGGTAAACGGATATTAGGGAAGTTTACAGCATCTACTGTATTTCCAGAATTAATGTACGCCATAATTTTACTTGGCACAAAATCTGCAATATCTCTTTGTGCTTCTTCTGTACTTCCACCAACATGCGGCGTTAAAATTACGTTTGGTAAACCTTGTAATTCAGAGTAAAATTCTCCGTTTTTTCTTGGTTCAGAAGGATATACATCTACTGCAGCACCAGCTAATTTCCCGCTTTTTAAAGCGGCAACCAATGCAGGAATATCTACTACAAAACCTCTTGCTAAGTTTACTAAAAGTGCGCCATCTTTCATTTGAGAAATTTCTTTTTCTCCAATAAAGTTTTTATTTGCAGAATTGTCATCAATATGTAAAGTAACCACATCAGATAATGCTAATAAGTCTGATAATTGATCAACCTTAGTTGCATTTCCTAAACCTAAGGTATCTTCTACATCGTAATAATAAACATCCATACCTAAAGCTTCTGCTAAAATTGATAATTGCTTACCAATATTACCATAACCTACAATACCTAGTTTTTTACCACGAACCTCTCTAGAACCTTCTGCCGTTTTATTCCATTGACCATTGTGAATTTCTGTACTTCTTTGAAAAACACTACGCATTAACATAATGATTTCTCCAATTGCTAATTCTACAACAGAACGTGTATTGCTGTAAGGTGCATTAAAAACCACCACTCCATTTTCTTTACACGCTTCTAAATCTATTTGTTTGGTACCAATACAAAATGCACTAACTACCATTAATTTTTCTGCAGCGTCTACAACTCTTTGCGTTACGTTTGTTTTAGAACGAATACCTAAAACATGTACGTCTTTTATTTTTTCTATCAATTCGTCTTCAGACAAACTTTTAGAAACGGTTTCTACAGAAAAACCATCTGTAGACAACTTGTTAAAAGCATCTGGATGTACGTTTTCTAATAATAATATTTTAATTCTATTCTTTGGGTATGAGATATTTCTTGGCAACTTGTTTACGTATAAAAATTCATCTAAATTTGGGGCAATGTGGTCTGCGTTTTCTGTTGTTTTAATTCTAGAAACGTTTTCTGTGTATGCAAAAAACTTGTCTGCTACACCAGCTTCTCTAGTTACATAATCGCTGTACCCATCACCAATAACTTGTATTTCTCCTTCGAGATTCATGTCTTTTAAACACTTTATTTTTCCGTTGTGCTGAGACAATGGGTTATTAGCATCAAAACCAATAATTTCACCATCTGCTGCAAACTCAAAAGTATTTGCATACACTCTTTCTGAAGGTATATTGTATTCTTCTACAATAGGATCTATAAACTCTTTAAATCCACAAGAAATCACATAGATGTCTTCTGCAAATTTTTCAAAAAATTCTTTGTTGCTTTCTATGGATTTTGATACTTGCTTTTTTAAAGCTGCTACTAAACCAGACAAATCGGCTTGGTTAGCTTTTAATAATTTTATTCTTCTCTCTAATGATTCTGTGAAGGATATTTCGCCGTCAATTCCTAAATTGGTAATGTCAATTATTTCTTGAATAATTGCCTCTTTTTTAGGATTGTTCTCTAAGGTTATCTCTGCTAAAACATCTAATGCTTCTACCTTGGTTAAGGTACTGTCAAAATCGAAAATATAATTTCTTTTTGTGCTAATCATTACTTAAGAATCTTGGTTGAATTTAAGTGAGTAAATCTACAAATATAGTAGGGAATGAAGAAGCTAATTTACAGTTTTATGATATCTATTTTATTTATTCTGATAATTTAAAAATACTGATAGAATAATAGTTTTTCATCCTTAAAAATTATGGAATCCTAAAAGAAATAACCACCAAACAATTGGCAACACCTCTACCCAAAAGGAACTAAAGTACTTAGATTGTTCTTTTTCTGCTCTCATTAAGAAAATTATCAATAGAAAAAAGAAAAGCATAAAAGGAGTTTTTACTAGCGTATTAGCTGTAATCAAATATTCTAAAACTAAAGAAAAAACCAATAGCATTAATCCTAATTTCTTTGTTTTTGCTACACCTATTTTCTTCGGTATTGTTTGTAGAGAAATAGCATCATATTGCACATCTCTTATATCAAAAGGCAATATTAAAACCACCACTATTAAAAACCTTTGCAACATTAGTAAAAGTATATTTAAAGTGATTTCTTTATTCGCATCTACCACAGGAATTAACACTGTAAAACCTGCCCAAACAAAAGCTACAACTACAATTTTTAAATAACTTACTTCCCTTAAATTTTTATGAAATCCACTTAAAAAAGGAACCGCATACAATACCGTTAATAAACAGAAAGGAATGGTATAAAACAGTGTTTTTAAAGAAATTTGGTATGCAAAGTATCCCAAGGCTAAAAAACAGAAAAATGAAAACACTTGTATATTCTTTAAGCTTTTGGTTAAACTTTTATGATGCAATTTTGCCACACCTGCATATTTTACAGAATTATACCCTGTAATAGTTCCAAAAAACATAAAATAATTTAAGTCGCTATTATAAGGTAGATCTAAATAAACTTCTGTAATTCTTAGCAGCGCATACACAGAAAATGCAACATGAATACTTGCATTTATATAAAAATCTAAAACCAATTTTAAGAATCTCATTCGGCAAAAATAGGTTTTATGTTCATAACATTCTTTTTTGGTTAATAATTCCCCCTTTTTTGGCAAAAAAATGGGCTAAATTATTTTATTATTTCCCTACTTTTGGTCTGCGTAATTTCGAATAAACACACACAACTAAGAACAATCGAAATCAGATTAAAAGAGCATTAACAAAACCCTATTACATGAATACAAATTTGTTTCAAAACAGACATATTGGTCCTAACAAAGAGGAGCAAGAAAAAATGTTATCAACTATAAAAGCGGATAATTTAGATCAGTTAATTTACCAAACTGTTCCAGATGATATTCGTTTAAAAAATGAGTTAGATTTAGCGCCTGCTAAGAGCGAATACGAGTATTTAGCACATATAAAAGAGTTATCAGAAAAAAATAAAGTTTTTAAAAGTTACATTGGTCTAGGATATCATGAGGCAATTGTGCCAAGTGTAATTCAGCGTAATATTTTAGAAAACCCGGGCTGGTATACAGCGTATACACCGTACCAAGCAGAAATTGCACAAGGTAGATTAGAAGCGTTGTTAAATTTTCAAACCATGGTTTGTGATTTAACAGGAATGGAATTGGCAAATGCTTCTTTATTAGATGAAAGTACTGCAGCTGCAGAAGCAATGGCACTTTTATTTGATGTTAGAGAAAGAGCACAAAAGAAAGCTGGTGTAAATAAGTTTTTTGTTTCTGAAGAAGTTTTACCTCAAACAATATCTGTTTTACAAACGCGCGCTACTCCTATTGGAATTGAGTTGGTAATTGGAAACCATGAGGAATTTGATTTTTCTGAGGAATTTTATGGAGCTATTTTACAATATCCAGGTAAACATGGTCAAGTTTATGATTATACTGCCTTTGTAGCGAAAGCGAATGAAAACAATATAAAAGTTGCTGTTGCTGCCGATATTTTATCATTGGTAAAATTAAAAGCTCCTGCAGAATTTGGAGTTGATGTTGTTGTAGGAACTACACAACGTTTTGGAATTCCGTTAGGTTATGGAGGTCCTCATGCTGGTTATTTTGCTACAAAAGACAAATACAAAAGAAGTATTCCCGGACGTATTATTGGTATTACCAAAGACATCAACGGAGAACGTGCTTTACGTATGGCATTGCAAACTCGTGAGCAACATATAAAAAGAGAAAAAGCGACTTCTAACATTTGTACAGCACAAGTTTTATTAGCAGTTATGGCAGGTATGTATGCTGTTTACCATGGTAAAAGTGGTTTACAATTTATTGCAGACTCTGTACACAACAAAACTAAATTAGTTGCCAATTTTATAGAAAAAGCAGGTTTTAAGCAGTTAAACTCTTCTTATTTTGATACTTTATTGGTAGAAATAGATTGTATTAAGTTAAAATCTGTTGCAGAGTCTTTTAAAGTGAACTTTAATTATGTTGATAAAAAACACATTTCTATCTCTATAAACGAAGCAACTACACAGAAAGATTTAATGAACTTGTTTACCATTTTTGGTCAACTTAAAAAGAAACCGATTGCATCGGAAACTGTAGATGATTTTCATCAAATCTTAACAAAAGAATCTTTTAGTGCAGATTTTGAAGTTATAACAGAAAACACCAAAAGAAGTACATCGTTTTTAGACAACGACGTGTTTAACACGTATCAATCTGAAACAGATATGATGCGTTATATTAAAAAATTAGAGCGTAAAGATTTAGCATTAAATCACTCTATGATTTCTTTAGGTTCTTGTACCATGAAATTAAATGCAGCTTCTGAAATGTTGCCTTTAAGTAATCCACAGTGGGGAAATATTCACCCTTTTGTGCCATTAAATCAAGCTGAAGGATATCAACAAGTTTTAAAAAGATTAGAGCATCAATTAAATATTATTACTGGTTTTGCTGGTACTTCTTTACAACCAAATTCTGGTGCACAAGGTGAGTTTGCTGGTTTAATGACTATTAGAGCATATCACGAATCTAACAACGATTCTCACAGAAATATCTGTTTAATTCCTGCTTCTGCACACGGAACAAATCCTGCGTCAGCAGTTATGGCAGGTATGAAGGTTGTGGTTACCAAAACAGATGAAAAAGGAAATATTGATGTTGAAGATTTACGTGCAAAAGCAGTTTTACACAAAGATAATTTAGCTGCCTTAATGGTTACCTATCCTTCGACACACGGAGTATATGAAAAAGCAATTAAAGAGATTACACAAATTATTCATAATAACGGCGGACAAGTATACATGGACGGTGCAAATATGAACGCACAAGTTGGGTTGACAAATCCTGCAACGATTGGTGCTGATGTTTGTCACTTAAACTTGCACAAAACATTTGCCATTCCACATGGTGGTGGAGGTCCTGGAGTTGGTCCAATTTGTGTCGCTCCACAATTAGTTCCGTTTTTACCAACAAACCCTGTAGTTGCTACAGGAGGTGAAAATGCAATTACTGCCATTTCTGCTGCTCCTTGGGGGTCATCTTTAGTGTGTTTAATTTCTTACGGTTATATTACCATGTTAGGTGCAAAAGGATTAACGGATGCTACCAAAAATGCCATCTTAAATGCCAACTATATTAAAGAACGTTTACACGGACATTACAACAGTTTATACACTGGAGAAATGAACAGAGCTGCGCACGAAATGATTATCGATTGTCGTGATTTTAAACAAAACGGAATTGAAGTTGTAGACATCGCTAAACGTTTAATGGATTATGGTTTTCACGCTCCAACAGTTTCTTTCCCTGTTGCAGGAACTATGATGATTGAACCTACAGAGTCTGAATCTATTGCAGAGTTAGATCGTTTTTGTGATGCGATGATTTCTATTCGTGAAGAAATTAAAAACGCAACCAAAGAGGATGAGAACAACCCTTTAAAAAACGCACCTCACACGCAAGAAATGTTAACTGCAGATGAATGGACCTTACCTTATTCTAGAAAACAAGCGGCTTTTCCTTTAGAGTACATTGCTGAAAATAAATTTTGGCCAACTGTACGTAGAGTTGATGATGCATTTGGAGACAGAAACTTAATTTGTTCTTGTAACCCAATTGAAGATTATATGTAGAACACACAGTGTTCTTTTAGTATTTTAAAACCGTTTCTTTTTGAAGCGGTTTTTTTTTTGTTTTTTATAATAACTTAGAAGTATTCTATCTTTTTTAATTCGTTTTATCCCCCCTCATTCTTCGGAATAATAAAACGAATGTCATTCCAAAATGAGTTTTTTTAAAGCGATTGAGAAATCTCAGAAAAGTTAAAAAAGGCATTTAAAAAACCTATTTAAACCACAAATGACGGATATCATAAAAAACTAAAAACAAACCATTTACCTTAAATTTAAAAGCATTATAAATTAACTTTAATTACCTAAATTTAACTTATAAACAACATCATAAATTATCTATTTTCCTTACTTTTAATATTAAAATCAAAAAAAATCATGGAACATATATACAGTAAATGGCATCACCCATACAAACCTGCAACAAAATATAAAAAGAAAGTTGCGTATTTTAGTATGGAATTCGGTATCGATCAAGCTTTTAATATTTACTCTGGAGGACTGGGTTTTTTAGCAGGTTCTCACATGCGTTCTGGCTTCGAATTAAAACAAAATATGATTGGTATTGGTATGCTTTGGAAATATGGCTACTACGACCAAGCAAGAAATGATGACCAAACATTAAAAACTGAATTTAATGAAAAACACTTCGATTTTTTAGAATATACAGGGATTGAAGTAACTATTAAACTTCATGACAATCCGAATGTAAAAGTAAGGGCTTATGTTTTAAAACCAGAGGTTTTTGGAACCGTACCAATGTATTTTTTAAGTACAGATGTAGACGGAAACGACCATTTATCTAGAACTATTACCAACCATTTATACGATCAAAACCAGGTAACAAGAATATCTCAAAGTATTGTTTTAGGAATTGCGGGAGCTAAAGTAGTAGAAGCACTAGGAGGCGCAGACACCTACCATTTAAATGAAGGGCATGCTTTACCTGCCTTTTATTATTTAAAAGATAAAGGTGTAACCAAAGATCAAATGGTATTTACAACACATACACCAGAAAAAGCAGGAAATGAAGAGCGAGATGCGCGTCATTTAAACCGATGTGGATTCTTTGGTAGAACCTATTCTGAACAAGAATTGCAAACCGAAATGGTGAATGGTGGCATGATTAATTATACAATTTCTGCGTTAAGAATGGCAAGAAAAGCAAATGGAGTTTCTAAACTTCATGCTATTGTTGCAAATGATATGTGGAAAGATTACGAAGGTATTTGTAAAATAATTCCGATTACAAACGCTCAAAATCAAAAATTTTGGCAAGATGAAACTATCAAAAAATCTTGGAATAAAGGAAATGTCACTGCTTATAAAAAGAAAAAAACGGCGTTAAAAAGCGAACTTTTTGAAGAAGTTTACAAACAAACTGGTAAAAAATTAGATCCGAATGTGTTAACCATTGTTTGGGCAAGACGTTTTGCAGGTTATAAAAGAGCCGATTTACTTTTACATGATTACGATCGATTTAAAAAATTAATTCATAATGAAAAATATCCGGTACAAATTATTTGGGCAGGAAAACCATATCCGTTTGATTATGGTGCAATCGATACTTTTAACCACTTGGTACATCAATCTAAACAAGAACCAAATTTAGCAGTAGTTATTGGTTACGAAATAGACTTGTCTAGAAAATTAAAATGTGGTTCTGATGTTTGGTTGAACACGCCAAGAATTACACGTGAAGCTTCTGGCACAAGTGGTATGACCGCTGCAATGAATGGTTCTGTAAATGTTTCTACAGATGATGGCTGGATTCCTGAATTTAAAAAGAACGAAGAAAACTGTTTCGTACTACCAGCAATAGATTATAAATTACCAACCTATGAGCAAGACAAATTGGACGCCGATAATTTATACAATATTTTAGAAAACAAAGTATTACCAACGTATTACGATGCTCCTAAAAACTGGCAAAAAATAGTATTTAAAGCTATGGATGATGTTATTCCTGAGTTTACAACCCAAAGAATGGCAACTGATTATTATAAGAAATTGTTTTAAACAAAATATTAAAACAGCTAAAAACAAGCCTTAACAATTAAATGTTAAGGCTTGTTTCTTTTAAATTCTATGTGTATTCCACACCTCCGAAAACAAGATCTACTAAACACACACCTTTTAAATTGGTTTCCATAATGTCTTTTTTACAGCTAGCTTTTTTAAATAAAAAAGTAAATAAACAGTTGAGTAACTACCTTCTAGGTATCGAACTAAAAAGAGGGTTCATTTATTTCCAGAATGAAATAGATACAACGTTTAAAAATCATAGAATAACATTTACATTTGCCCAATAAATCTATCGATTTTAAAGAATATTAATAAAAACCTCCCCCTCTATATTGCTATTTAAGAAAGTAACATTTCTAAAATATAACAATTAAAAACAAGAAAACTGACATGAAGAAAAGAGCGAGTTTATTAATTTTAATTTCACTAATTTTTATAAGTATGACATCCCAAGACACTAAACATATTAAAGCTTTTGTTTCTGGACATAATAGTAATTACGATGTTCAGCTAAAAATTAATGGAAAACCGGTAAGCAAAGGAGACCTTTCTGGTCTAAAGATTTTTAATGAAGAACACCCATTTAAAAATCAATTACAAGACATGCCTCCTTTTATTCAAGACCTAATGGCTTTTGTATTAAAAGAAGGCGAGAATACTATTGAAATAAAATTTGATAGAAGAACAACAAACTTCAATCCACCTAGAAAGTTTAGTTTTGGTTTAAGAAGCTCAATAGAATATATTCCTTTTTACTATGTTTCAAGCGAAAAAGAATCTGGAACTATAACTTCAAAGTTTGACTTAAAGTTTAAAAAAGATAAATCAGAAAAAGAAAAAGTTACTTTAGGTAATAAAGATGCTGCTTTTATTTACTCTGAAAGAATGGATGTCTTTCAAGCAACTCTAAATGGTAATAGCTTAATGTATTTTGGAGGCACAGGCGGACTTACAGATTTACACTTAATTAAAGGTACAAATACGTTAGAGATTAAATATGTACCCGGGCGCGAAGGTGAAGTTAGTTATTATATTCAGACACCTAATTTTACTAAAAAAGTGATTAAAAAAATACCTAAAGATCAAGTTGATGAACTTCAAATTGATGTTTATGAATTAAAAGAATAGTTTGCAGCAAACTATTCTTTTAATTTTTTAATATTACTTACAATCATTTTTGCATGGATTCTTGAGTTTTCTATAAACCATTTGTGCGTTTCCATTCCACCACAAATAACGCCTGCTAAATAGACTCCATTCACATTGGTTTCCATCGTTTCATCATTATAAGTAGGAATTTTCTTTTCATCATTAGAAAAAGAAACACCAACTTGCTCTAAAAACGTAAAATTTGGTTTATAACCCGTTAATGCTAAAACAAAGTCATTTAGTAACGTTTCTTCTCCATTTTCAGTATTTATAACAATGGTATCCTTTGTTATTTCTTTTACCGTACTGTTATAAAAAACCTGAATACTTTCTTCTTTTATACGGTTGATAATGTCTGGTCTCACCCAATATTTTACACGTTGTCCAACTTCTGTCCCTCTAATAATTAAGGTAACATCTGCTCCTTTTCTATAACTTTCTAAAGCTGCATCTACAGACGAATTGCTCGCCCCAATTACAGCTAATTTTTGTCCAGCATAAAAATGTGGGTCATTATAATAGTGAGAAACCTTTGGTAGATCTTCACCAGGTACGTTTAGTAAATTCGGAATATCATAAAAACCAGTTGCAATAACAATATTCTTAGACTTATAGGTATTTTTATCAGAAAGAATTGAAAATTCATCTTCATATTTAGACACAGAAGTTACTTTTTCAAATAAATTAATATGTAGCTTATTTGAAGTTGCAATTCTTCGATAATATTCTAAAGCCTCACTCCTTCTTGGTTTAGCTTCTTTACTAATAAACGGAATTTCGTCGATCTCTAACTTTTCTGAAGAAGAGAAAAATTGCATATTCACTGGATAATTATATAATGAATTTACTATTGGCCCTTTTTCTAAAATTACATAGCTCAACCCATTTTTTTGAGCTTCTAATCCGCAAGCAATTCCAATAGGACCACCACCAATAATAACAATATCAAAATTTTTCATAAAATATACTCTTCTTATTTATTATAATAAATTGTTTCTAATCTAATTACTTCCTTCTTTTTCACCTCTAAAAACTCTTAATAATATCAACTTAAAAACAGATAATCACCTAAGTCTTGACCTGCAAGACAACATCAAAATTACTAAAAAATAGACTACACAGAAAACCACAAATTACAATATCTTGTTTTCCATGTTAAACACCCCAAAAAATCAATATAATCTAAAATAAAAAACTCCAACAAATAAATGTTGGAGTTTTAAATATGTTGAAAATTCTAAAAGAATTACTCTTTTTTGAATTTTGCGTATTTCGTTTTAAATTTATCGATACGTCCTGCAGCATCAATAAGTTTAGATTTACCAGTGTAAAATGGGTGAGATGTTCTAGAGATCTCTAATTTTACTAAAGGATACTCAACACCATCAACTTCTAACGTTTCTTTAGTGTCTACTGTAGAACGTGTTAAAAATACATCTTCGTTAGACATGTCTTTAAAAGCTACCATTCTGTAATTTTCTGGATGAATTCCTTTTCTCATTTTATTATATTTTAATACTTTAATGTTATGTTTGCATGAGTGAAGTTGGTAAAGCTTACTCGATTCTCTAAATAGTTGTTGTTTACTATTTTGAGGATGCAAATTTAACTATATTTTTTAATTAACAAATAAATATTTTGTTTTTATTTGGTCTAACAATCACATTAGTTATTTTTACATCAGATTTCGTTGATAAATAGTGGTTTTTCAGCACTTTTATAAAAGCTAAAAAGACTAAAAATAAATATAAATAATTACAAAAATGAAAAAGAATACCTTACTTGTTGCATTTTTTGCGTGTTTTCTACTAATTACATCTTGTTCTGATGTCTATAAATTTAGTTTAGAGCATAAAAAACAAGTCGCTCTAAATTCTAATGTAGAAGTTACTTTAAAAGAGAAAGAAGAGAAAGCCATAAATAGTGTTCAATTTTTCGTGAATGGAAATGAAGTTTCTTCGGATGGAAATGCAATTTCTATTAATACAACTGAATTAGGCGTTGGAAAGCACCAAATTTCTGCGCTGGTTTTTTATGCTGAAAAGACAAAAAAAGAAAATAGTTTTTTTGAAGTTTTATCAAATAAAAAACCTGTTGTATATGACTATAAAATTATAAATGAATATCCGCATGATAAAACCGCATACACACAAGGTTTAGAATATCATGATGGTTTTTTATATGAAACTACAGGTCAAAGAGGAAAATCTACACTAAGAAAAGTTGAAATTGAAACGGGTAAAGTTTTACAAAAAATAGATTTAGATAAAAAGTATTTTGGTGAAGGAATGACCATTCTTAATAATAAGATTTACTGGTTAACTTGGCAGGCTAAAAAGGGTTTTGTTTATAATCTAGAAACCTTTAAACAAGAAAAAGAATTTGCCTATAATAATAGTGCAGAAGGTTGGGGTTTTACACATAACGGAACTCAGTTGATAAAATCTGATGGTACAAACAAAATTTGGTTCTTAGACCCAGAGACTTTAAAAGAAGAAAAATCGATTCAAGTGTACACCAACAAATACGCAGTGGCTGACTTAAATGAATTAGAATTGATCAATGGAAAAATCTATGCGAATAAATATCAGCAAAATGCTATCGTTGTCATAGATCCAAAAACAGGTGTTGTAGAAGGTATTGCAAACTTAAAAGGATTGCATACAGAAATGGAAAAAACACAAAAATTAGTTCCTCATGACGAAGTTTTAAATGGTATTGCTTATGACAAAGAGAATAACCGTCTTTTTGTAACAGGTAAACATTGGGGTAAATTATTTGAAATTGAATTGATTAAAAAACAATAATAGACTTATTAAAAAGTTCTATTATTATATTTTAATAAAATGTCAGGTCGAGCGCAGTCGAGACCTATAACCAACCTCTCGACTGCGCTCGAGGAGACAGAAATTACTATTATGCGTTACTTTATTTCCTTTATTATTTGTCTCGTTCTTATTTCTGTAAGTTCTTGTAGAAAAGATTTTAATACAACACCAAGTTCTGGTGCATTAGAATTTTCTAAAGACACCGTTTTTCTAGATACTATATTTACAAATATTGGTTCTGCCACGTATAAATTAAAAGTATATAATAGAGAAAAAAATGCAATTACCATTCCTGAAATAAAATTAGAAAACGGTACGAATTCTAACTACAGGTTAAATGTAGATGGAATTCCTGGAAAAGATTTTAAAAACATAGATATTCTTGCCAAAGACAGTATTTTTATCTTTGTAGAAACTACTATAAATGCGAGTAATGTGGTTAATCCGTTATACACGGATAGAATTCTATTCGATTCTGGTAGTTCTCAACAAGATGTAGATTTAGTTACTTTAGTACAAGATGCTAATTTTATATTTCCTGGAAAAGATGCTATTTCCATGAAAATTGATAGCTTAACTTTAGACGGAGAACCAACCACTTTAAAAGGACGTTTTTTAACAGATACAGAATTAACCTTTACCAATGTAAAACCTACGGTTATTTATGGATTTGCAGCTGTGCCAGCAAACAAAACATTAACTATTGAAGCTGGAGCAAAAGTTTATTTTCATGATAATTCTGGTTTAATTGTAGATAACCAAGCTACCTTAAAAGTAAACGGAACACTTGCTAATAAAGTAATTTTCGAAGGAGACCGACTAGAACACTCTTTTAGTGAAACTGCAGGACAATGGGGAACTATTTGGATGCGTGCTGGAAGTAAAAACAATGAAATGAACCACGCCATTATTAAAAACGGAATAATAGGTATTTTGGTTGATAGCATTGGCACACCTTCTACTCCAACTTTAAAATTACAAAACACAGAAATCTACAACCATTCTAGTTATGGTATTTTAGGTAGAGAAGCAAATATTGAAGGTAACAATGTAGTTGTTGGCGCTGCTGGTCAGGTTTCTTTAGCAGCAACTATTGGTGGAACGTATAATTTTACGCATTCTACTTTTGCAAACTTCTGGAACAGTGGTTTACGTCAACTTCCTGCTGTTTTGGTGAACAACTTTTTTGTATATTCGGATGCAACAGGACAAGAAATTATTGAGACCAGAAATTTACATGCGGCTAATTTTACCAATTGTATTTTTGATGGAAATAACAACATAGAGTTTATCTTAGATAAAGTTGATGGAGGCGGTATATTTAACTACAACGTTAGTAATTCCATGATTAAGTTTACAGATAGTAATGACTCTTTTATAGACAACACAGAGCTAGATTTTACAAGTACTTTTTACCAAGACAATATTATAAACGGAAACGCACACTTTAGAAATACTCAAAAGAGTGATTTTATAATTGGTGAAGAATCTGAAGCTATTAATAAAGCAAAAGCAACCTCTTTCACTACAGATATTTTAGGCATTGACAGAAGTACAAATCCTGATATTGGTGCTTACCAACATATCACTTTTGAAACAGAAGAGTAGTTTTTCTATTAAATAAAACCAACCTTAATTGAGGTACAATAGGTTCTATAAGATATTGAATTTCATGGTTCTGAATTTTAATAAGTAATTTAAGCCTTATACTCCTAAGTATTACTAGCCTTTCTATTTTTTTTTTAAATACAGATAAACCTCAAAGATTTTAAAACCCTTGAGGTTTAAATTAAAATTCCAACAGATTTCATTTGTCATGATTTTGAGTTTAAATTTATGAAAAATTGAGTAAATTGCTCGTTCAAATTTTTTTATTGAAATGAAAAACATTGTAATTACAGGTACAAGCAGAGGAATTGGTTTTGAACTCGCTAAACAGTTTGCAGAAAACGGACATCAGGTATTAGCCTTATCTAGAAACACAAAACCACTATCTGAGTTTAATCATAAAAACATCACTTTAATTTCTGTTGATTTATCTGTGAATTCAGACCTAGGAAAAGTAACTGATTATGTTAAAAATAACTGGCAACAAGTAGATGTTTTAATTAATAATGCAGGTAAATTAATCAATAAGCCTTTTACAGATTTATCTTCGGATGATTTCTTAGAAGTTTATAAAGTGAATGTTTTTGCCGTTGCTGAGTTGACTAAATTAATGATTCCGTTCATGCAAAAAGGAAGTCATGTAGTTACCATAAGCTCAATGGGAGGAATTCAAGGGAGTATGAAATTTCCTGGATTAGCAGCATATTCATCCGCCAAAGGCGCAGTAATTACGCTATCAGAATTATTAGCAGAAGAATACAAAGAACAACAAATTGCATTTAATGTTTTGGCTTTAGGAGCCGTACAAACAGAAATGCTAGAAGAAGCTTTCCCTGGATACGAAGCACCTACCTCTGCTACAGAAATGGCGAATTATATTTTTGATTTCTCTTTAACAGGAAATAAATTTTATAACGGAAAAGTATTACAAGTATCCTCTTCAACTCCGTAAGCAGTAAGCATTCAAAAAAATTAAAAATTGAATTCAAATTACAAAGATTTCGTTCCTTCCAAAGCAATCCCGTTTATAGAGTTTCTTATAAACGAGCATTCTTTTACGCTAAAAATTGTAAACCAGAGAGAAACAAAACATGGTGATTTTAGACAATTACCCGACGGAAGATTTCAAATTACCGTAAATAATAACCTTAATAAATATCAGTTTTTACTTACGCTAGTTCATGAAATTGCACATCATGTCACGCATCAAAAATTCGGACGCGTACAGCCTCATGGTAAAGAGTGGAAAATGGTTTTTCAGCATTTAATGCTACCTTTTTTACGCCCAGAAATTTACCCTATGGAAATGCTACCTTTTTTAGCAAGGTATTTTAAAAACCCAAAAGCAAGTACAGATACTGATGCAGATCTATCTTTAGCGCTAAGAGGAAGTGTAGCAGAAACCGGCAAGCATTTTATTTTTGATATTCCGTTTGGTAGTTTATTTGTATTTAAAAACACCATCTACAAAAGAGGAAATTTACGTAGAACCCGATATGAATGCATGAATATGAGCAATAAAAAAGTGTATCTATTCAACCAAAATGTAGAAATTGAATTCTACAAAAACGGTTAGAATTTAATATTTGATAATAAAAAAAATCTCTAAAAAGGATTGAATCATATCATACTGAAGTTCTTTCTCCATTTAAACAATCTAAATTTCAATGATCAAAAGAATCTGAAATAAATTCAGATTGACAAAAAACGATCCTCTTTAGAAAAACTCCTTAAAACTTACTTATCTCTTTTAATAAATAATGTATCTAAGTTCATTTCTTTTTGTAACCAAGTACGTAATTTTTTTTCTTTTACACGAATAACAGTATCTGACACCTTTAAATTCCACTTTACCGTTGCCGTAGGAATTGTATCAATATTAATAAAATCTTTTGAAAATAAAACTTTAGAAAACCCTATTTCTTCAATTTCATTATATAGAATTTTTGCTTCTTTAGAAATTCTACTAAAAGCAATTGCTTTTTTATCATTATTAAGTGCATCATTTTCAATTCTTATATTTAAACCAGAAATAATACCTTCTAACTCAGTAATTTTGTCTTGAAGTTCTTGTATTAACTTTTTACTCTCGTTTAACTCCTCTCTTTTTTCTGTATAAGCTGTTGTTATTAATTCAAAACTTTTAGTATCACTTCCTTTAATATTAATCTTCACTTCTTTTAAGCGATCATATCTTGGGTCATTAATCAAGCTGTTTTCTAACATATTTTTCTCTACAGCAGTTACTTCGTTAAAGAAATTAAGTTTTAAAACCTTAGTATCAAAATCATAATCTTCATCAATTAATTGATAGTTATCAATAGTCATTACCTCATTTTTAACAAACGTTTTTAACTGTGCATTTACCCTACTTTCTTCTAAGGCGTGTAAAAAAGTATAAACAGCAGGAATCATAACAGCAATACCTACTACTGTTGCAATAGTAGCATATCGTTTTCTTCTTGCTGCATTTGCATATTTATGCATTGGAAAACTTAACAGTTTTAATACGATAAATGTTGCCAAAGCAATAAAAATGGTATTAATTGTAAACAAATACATAGCTCCTAAAGCATACGTAAAACCAACAGTATCTCCAGAAAAACCTTTTGCTAAACCAAATCCTGCAGTACACAAGGGCGGCATTAATGCAGTAGCAATAGCAACTCCAAAAATAACAGAAGCTACCGTTCCCTTTTTTGTTCTTGCAACCATTAAAGCCAAACCACCAAAAAAGGCTATTAACACATCTCTAATATCTGGTCTTGTTCTCCCTAACAACTCGGATGTATCTTCACTCAAGGGAAAGAAATAGAAAAAAACAAATGACGCAAGTAAACTTAAAGTGATCATCGTTGCCAAACTGACTAATGATTTTTTAAACACTTCAATATCATTAATTGCAAAAGCACTTCCTATTCCCAAAATAGGCCCCATTAAGGGTGAAATTAACATGGCACCAATAACAACTGCAGTAGAATTAGCATTTAACCCTATAGAAGCCACAAAGACTGCAAAAATTAGAATCCAAGCAGTGGCCCCTTTAAAAGGTATATCTGCTTTAATAGCCTCCATGGTAGCTTCATGATCCGTATCGTGTCTAAAGTCTAAAAGTTCGGTTAAATATTTTCTGATACTAAAGAGTAAACCTCTAGCTTCATCTTTCATTCCCTGCTTAGATTGATCTACCTTTTCCTCAGCTCCCTTATTTTCTTCCATCAAATTTAAGTTTCAATTATTCTGGGAAAGATACAAAAATTTAAAATTGACAATAAAACTGATTATAATAATTTTTTGCATAAAAAAAGCTTCACATTTCTGTGAAGCTTTTAATCTAATGTGACCGGGCTGGGGCTCGAACCCAGGACCCTCTCCTTAAAAGGGAGATGCTCTACCAACTGAGCTACCAGGTCATTTATTTTTATCTTAACGACTAAAAAGATATTTTTTTACTAATTAGAGAAACGACTTTCTCTTTTAAATTGTTTAAATAAGAACTTCACATTACTATGAAGTTCTTATTTTTTGTGACCGGGCTGGGGCTCGAACCCAGGACCCTCTCCTTAAAAGGGAGATGCTCTACCAACTGAGCTACCAGGTCAATTTATTTCCTTTTAAGCGGCTGCAAATATATACTTTATATTAGAAAAAACAAATCTATTTATATTTTTTTTCATTTAAATATGCTTCTCTTACTTTTTTAAATAAATTAGAAGAATACACAAAGTCTACAACAGCCTCATTGTCAGTTTTAAATATATCTTCACTGGTACCTTCCCAAGCTTTTCGACCTTCCTTTAAAAAAATTATTTTTTCTCCAATTTCCATCACAGAATTCATGTCATGTGTATTAATTACGGTTGTAATTTTATATTCATCAGTAATTTCTTGAATTAAGTTATCTATTACAATTGCAGTTCTTGGATCTAAACCAGAGTTTGGTTCATCACAAAAAAGGTATTTAGGGTTCATAACAATTGCTCTGGCAATGGCAACTCTTTTTTGCATTCCTCCAGAAAGCTCTGCTGGTAATTTTTTATTAGAGTTTTCTAAATTAACCCTATTTAAAACAAAGTTTACGCGCTCTAGCATTTCTGCGTGAGATTTATCTGTAAACATTTTTAACGGAAACATTACATTATCTTCTACCGTTTGAGAATCGAACAAGGCACTTCCTTGAAAAACCATACCAATTTCTTGTCTCCATTGCTGTTTTTCATTTTCAGTAAATTTTGTATTTATTCTACCATCAAAAGAAATAGAACCTTCTTCTGGTGTGTGTAAACCTATTAAAGATTTTATAAATACTGTTTTACCAGAACCACTTTGACCAATTATTAAACTGGTTTCACCAGGAAGAAAAGTAGCTGTTATACCTTTTAATACTTTTACATCTCCAAAACCTTTATGTAAATTATCTACTTCAATCATATTTTAGGTTAAAAGCATTTGAGTTAAAAAATAATTCGCTATTACAATTAAAATAGTCGTCCAAACTACAGCTTGCGTACTTGCTTTACCAACCGCTATAGATCCTCCTTTTACATAATAACCATGATAAGAAGGCACTGTAGATATTAGAAATGCAAAAATTAAGGTTTTAATAATTGCGTAGGATAATAAAAAAGGATCAAAATCTGTTTGAATACCTTCTATATAATTTGCTCCAGAAAAAAGACCCGATAAAACACCTGTAACCCATCCTCCTAAAATACCTAAGAACATCCCCAATGAGATTAAAAAAGGATAAAAGAAAACTGTTGCAATCACTTTAGGCAATACTAAATGACTTAAAGCATTTATACCCATTACCTCTAATGCATCAATTTGTTCTGTAACTCGCATAGTACCGATACTAGAAGTTATATAAGAACCTACCTTACCTGCTAAAATAATGGAACAAAAAGTAGGAGCAAATTCTAAAATAATAGAACGCTTAGCTGCAAAACCTATTAAAGATTTTGGAATAAAAGGATTGTCTAAATTTAAAGCCGTTTGCAAGGCAATTACACCTCCAATAAAAAAGGAAATAAACATAATAATCCCTAAAGACTTTAAGCCTAATTCATCAATCTCTTTTATCAAAGCTTCGTAAAAAACTTTTCCTTTTTGCGGTTTTTTAAAAACACGCCCTAACATCATAAAATATTTACCAACATGTTCTAGGTAACCCATTCATTTTAATTTTATGCTAAAGTATTAAATTATCATTAATAGTCCGTTAAATTGACCAAATCAAAACAAAAAATAATTACTTTTGACTCATAATTTATATATGTACTTATGAAATTCAAATTACTTTTCAGCTTCATCTGCCTATTTATTTGTTTAGGAAACAACAAACTAACATCACAAAATAAAAAACCAAAATTGGTGGTTGGTATTGTTATTGATCAAATGAGATATGATTATTTAACAAGGTATTCCGATAGATATGGAAAAGATGGATTTAATAGAATTTTACAAGAAGGGTTTTCTTTAGAAAATGCTCATTATAACTACATACCAACCTATACAGCCGTTGGGCACACCTCTATTTACACAGGAACAACACCAAGTGAACACGGAATTATCTCTAACAACTGGTATGACAAATATCAAAAAGAATCTATTTACTGTGTAGATGACAACAATTACAAAACTGTTGGAAACGAGGGTAAATATGGGCAAAAATCTCCAAAAAGACTTTTTACATCAACCATAACAGATCAATTACATTTGGCTCAAAATATGTTTGGTAAAACTATTGGAGTTTCTATAAAAGATAGATCTGCAATCTTACCTGCTGGCCATTCTGCAAATGCTGCTTATTGGTATGATGGTGGTAATTTTAACACTTGGATTACTAGTACATATTATATGAATGAATTGCCTAAATGGGTAAAAGATTTTAATGGAAATAATAACGCAGATAAATACCTAAATACACCTTGGGAAACACTTTACGATATTAAAACATACACAAACAGTAGAGTTGACGATAATATTTATGAAGGTAAATTAAAAGGACAGGAAGCACCAACTTTTCCGAAAGACTTAAAAGCATTGCGCTCTAAAAATGGTAATTTCGATTTGATAAAAACAGTACCAGCAGGTAATACTTATACAACAGATTTTGCCAAAGCTGCTATTATAGGTGAAAACTTAGGTAAAGGTGAACACACAGACTTTTTAGCTGTTAGTTATTCTTCTACAGATTATATTGGTCATAAATACGGAGTTGCTGCCATAGAAACAGAAGACACCTATTTGCGCTTAGATAAAGATTTGGCTAATTTATTTCAATTTTTAGACCAACAAGTTGGAAAAGATAATTACACCTTATTTTTAACTGCAGATCATGCAGCAGTGCATGTACCAGCTTATTTACAATCTTTAAAAATACCTGCTCACTATTTAAAGATGACGAAATTTAAAGAGTTTATTTTAGAAACCACTAAAAAATATTTTAATTCTGTAGATTTAATTGAAAACGTTTCTAATTATCAAATATTCTTAGATAAAGATAAAGTAGAATCTTTAGGTTTAGAGGTGAATAGCGTTGCTCAAAAATTAGCTGATGAAGTAATTAATTTTGACGGAATCTACAAAGCAGTAACCGCAAGAACTTTGCAAACAACACATTTCTCTTCTGGAATATTGAATTCGCTTCAAAACGGGTATAATCAAAAATTATCTGGCGATGTTTTAATGATTCCTAATCCGGCTACTTTAACCGGAGGAAGAACAGGTACAAGTCATGGGTCTGGATATTCTTATGACACACATGTACCAATTATTTTCTATGGAAACGGAATAAAACAAGGTTCATCATCAAAAAGATACAACATTACAGATATTGCGCCAACTATTGCAAATCTATTAAATATAGAGTCGCCAAACGGAACAAACGGTGTTGTAGTTGATGAAGTTTTAGAAAAATAAGTTCTATTTTATAATCCTTTCTAACAGGAATAAGTTATTAGAAAACCCCAAGACTTAGTTTTGGGGTTTCTTTTTGATTAAAAATTTAAATACAGAATTATCTTGATGTCTTTTTATCGCTTTCTTAGATAGTAGGATTCCAATTCCTAAAGAAATAAATGCACCTATAAAAATTCCCGGTATAAAATTGATGAACAGAAAAAAATCATATGCACCGTGAAACAGCGTTGCAAATAACAAACCTGTTAAATTTGAAACTATTCTATTTTTAGAAAACTTTGCTTTCCCCATAAAGTATCCCATTAAAATGGCAAATGTTGCATGTGCTGGAACCGCAGTAAATGCTCTTAATATTCCAGTAGACACTCCGTGTTGAAAAACATACAAAACATTTTCTAAGGTAGCAAAGCCCATAGAAACCATTACTGCATAGACAATACCATCAAAAGGCTCGTTGTATTCTTTATTTCTCTGTGCATAATATTTTACAATTACATATTTAGAAAACTCTTCTACCAAGGCAACTACTATAAAAGCCTTTACAAATTGTTGAAATATATTAGTTACATTAGTAACAGGCAGCAATCTATCTGCAAAACCACCAAGAATTACCGTAATTAGCACACTTGCCATTGCACCTAAAAGAAAGTTTTTAAATAAAAAAGGAATAGGCTCTTTTTCAAACTTATCTTTAAAATAAATATATAGAATAATAATGGTTGCAGGAGCGATAGCAAGAAGAAGTAAATGCATGGAGAAATTTAAATATTTTTTTTTTATAAAATAAAACAAACGCAAAGTTTTGAAAAGAATAATTTTATAATCCCTTTACCAACCTTGCGTTTGCCTTGTATTTTTGTGATTAATTATTCGCTAACTTTATTTTTTAGGCAAAAAAACTTCTGCCATCATACAACGCGCACTACCTCCACCACAAAACTCAATAGTATCTAAAGGACTAGAAATAATTTTACAATGATTGTTAATTTGTGATTTTTGAGATTGCGTTAAACTATTAAAAGCAGCTTGACTCATTACTAAAAAACGTTCATCATCTTTACCTCTAACTTCTAACATATTCCCAGCAAAGTTAGTAACCTGTTTTTCTGTAATGTCAATTACCTTTTTACCATCTTCTTTTAAATGCTTCAATACATTTTTGCGCTCAGATTTATCATCAATAGAAGCCAAACAGATAATAGCCAAAGTTTCTCCAACACACATCATAACATTGGTATGGTATATTGCCGCTCTTTTACCGTCTACTGTTTGATTTGCCGTAAAAACAACTGGTGTATATTCAAAATCTTCACAGAACTCTATAAACAACTCTTCATCTGCTCTCGGCGAAAGTGCACAATATGCCTTGTTATTCCCTCTATCTAAACAAATACTACCCGTTCCTTCTAAAAAAACACCTTCGTCTTCTGCAGAAGTATAATCAACAATATTCTCTATTAAAAAGCCTTCTTTTTCTATCTGTTCTAAAACATCCTCACGTCTTTCTAAACGCCTATTTTCTGCAAACATGGGGTAAATAGCAACGGTACCATCCTCATGAAAAGAGATCCAATTATTTGGAAAAACAGCATCTGGTGTATCCACTTCCTTTGTATCAGAAACAACAATTACACCAATACCAAAACCACGCAATTTCTCCACAAAATCATCAAATTCGTTCTGCGCTTTTGTATTAATGGTAGCTGGTAATGCATTATCAATATTATGTTGATAGTAATTATTTACAGCAGTTTGCTCATTCATCCTAAAACTAACAGGACGAATCATTAAAATTGTATTTGTAGTTTGCTTCATTTAATTCATTTATTAGGTACAAAATTAGCCTTTTTTTTAATCACTATAGATTTCAATGATTTTATTTTCTGATATAAAACAATTCTAAAAGTTTACTATTGACTTTTTGTTTATTTTTACTTCATGAAAAAAACACTTGCCTTTTTTATATTCTTTATTTCTCTTTTTTCCTTCGGACAAATTCTTCCTGAGGGTTTTGTCTATTTATCTGATATTGATAAAACAATTCAAAAAGAATTGCGCTATCTAAGCGATAATAACTTTATAGGAAAACCAATTGATGGCTATCATAAAAACTTTATAATAGTTACTAAAGCTTCCGCTGATGCTTTAACTAAAGTACAAAAGAGCCTTCAAAAAGAAGGATTCAGTCTTAAAATATTTGATTCATACAGACCGCAACAAGCAGTAAACCATTTTGTGCGCTGGGCAAAGGTTTTAGATGATACCTTAATGAAAAAGGCCTATTACCCAGATGTACCAAAATCAGAGTTATTTAAAAGAGGATACATTGCCTCTAGATCTGGACACTCAAGAGGAAGTACTGTAGATTTAACAATTGTAGATATTAAAACAGGTAAAGAATTAGATATGGGCAGCCCATTTGACTTTTTTGGTATAAAGTCTCATTATCTACCAAAAAACATCACTCCAGAACAACAAAAAAACAGATTGTTACTCCGTAACTTAATGTCAAAAAATAATTTTAGACCTTATAAAAACGAATGGTGGCATTTTACTTTAAGAAACGAACCTTTTCCTAAAACATACTTCAATTTCCCGATAGAGTAAGAAGTTTTAACAAAATAGAAACAGCCTCACTCAAAATCGGCATTATATTTGCATAATTGCCTGAAAGTCCTATAAATGAAAACAAATATAAACTTACTTCTTTTTTTTACTATTTCATTATTCTCTGTTTTACAACTATCTGCACAATTAGATTCTAATTCAGGAAGCAAAGAAAAAGGTAAAGTTAAAGGCATTGTTTTAAATAATTCTAAAGAAGTAACAAAACCAAAGGCATTAGAATTAGATGGAAATGATGGTTTTAAAAATGCTTTTGATAAAGAAAATGCTAAATTAAAAAAGCAAAAGGAAGAAAATGACCTTAATAATAAAGGTATTATAACACAAGAAAAGCAAAGAGAAGAGCGTTTTTTAAAAGCATTTAAAAAAGTAAACGGACAATATATTTATCCTATAATAGATCAAGATCTAGGTAGTTTTAGAACAGATTCTAAAAGTGTTAATATCATCTGCAGAGATTTCCAATACCCTGATGGAGATATGGTTACCATATTTGTGAATGACATACCCGTAGTACATAACATTACATTAAAACGAAGCTATCAAAAGTTTAACATCCCTTTAGAAATAGGTATTAATAAGATTGCCTTTAAAGCTCTAAATCAGGGTACATCTGGGCCAAATACAGCCGCTTTTAAGGTATATAATGATGAAGGTACACTACTCTCTTCTAATGAATGGAACTTGGCAACTGGCGCTAAAGCCACGATAGTAATAGCTAAAGACAAATAATACTCTTAAAATATTTTGTTTTATTTTAAACTAATCTAGTTTTTTTATTCTATCAAAAACAGTTATTTTTGTAACTGGTTATTAAAAAAGTAAATTTTAATAGTCTTAAAACAAACAATATCACTAAAAATGAAAGAAATCACCAAACAAACCTATTTAGATTGGTACAAAGACATGCTTTTTTGGCGTAAGTTCGAAGACAAACTTGCTTCTGTTTACATTCAACAAAAAGTTAGAGGTTTCTTGCACTTATATAATGGGCAAGAGGCAATTTTAGCAGGTGCATTACATGCAATGGACTTATCTAAAGACAAAATGATTACGGCTTATAGAAATCACGTACAACCGATTGGTATGGGAGAAGATCCTAAACGTGTAATGGCAGAATTATACGGAAAGGCAACCGGAACGTCTAAAGGAATGGGTGGTTCTATGCATATTTTTTCAAAAGAATTCCGTTTTTATGGTGGTCATGGTATCGTTGGAGGTCAAATTCCTTTAGGTGCAGGTCTTGCTTTTGGTGATAAATATAATAATACAGGTGGTGTAACATTAACCTGTTTTGGAGATGGTGCTGCAAGACAAGGTTCATTACATGAAGCTTTTAATTTAGCTATGTTATGGAAATTACCTGTAATTTTTATTTGTGAAAACAATGGGTATGCAATGGGTACTTCTGTAGAAAGAACTGCAAACCATACAGATATTTGGAAACTTGGTTTAGGATACGAAATGCCTTGTGGACCAGTAGATGCAATGAACCCAATTAAAGTTGCAGAAGCTATAGACGAAGCTTTAGATAGAGCGAGACGTGGTGATGGACCAACTTTCCTAGAAATGAAAACATATAGATATAGAGGTCACTCTATGTCTGATGCACAGCACTATAGAACTAAAGACGAAGTAGAAGAATACAAAAAAATAGATCCTATTACACAAGTAAAAGATGTTATTTTAGAAAAAGGATATGCTACTGCAGAAGAATTAGCTGCTGTTGATAAAGAGGTAAAAGTGAAGGTTAAAGAATGTGAGCAATTTGCAGAAGATTCTCCTTATCCAGAACCTCAACAGATGTACGATATGGTTTATGAACAAGAAGATTATCCTTTTATAAGTTAAGATATGGCTACAATAATAAATATGCCCAGACTAAGTGACACCATGGAAGAAGGTGTTGTGGCAAAATGGTTAAAAAGTGTTGGAGATAAAATTGAAGAAGGTGATATATTAGCCGAAATTGAAACAGACAAAGCTACAATGGAATTTGAGTCCTTCCATGAAGGAACACTTTTATATATTGGTATTCAAGAAGGAGAAACTTCTCCTGTTGATGTTTTATTAGCTGTTATTGGTGAAGAAGGTGAAGACATTTCTGCAATTATAAATGGTGATGAAGCAGAACCTGCAAAGGAAAAAGCAACTACCGAAGAAGTAAAAGAAGAAACTAGTACAGAAACAACTGCTAGTGATTCAGTTACAATTCCAGAAGGAGTGCAAGTAATTACAATGCCTCGTTTAAGCGATACAATGACTGATGGTACCATTGCAACATGGTTAAAGAAAGTTGGAGACGAAGTTTCTGAAGGTGATATGCTTGCTGAAATTGAAACAGATAAAGCAACAATGGAATTTGAATGTTTCTATGAAGGAACTATCTTATACATTGGTGTACAAGAAGGAGAAACTGCTCCTGTAGATAGCTTATTAACTATTATTGGCCCTGCCGGAACAGATGTTTCTGCAATAGTTGCTAATGGTGGTGCTGCATCTGCTCCTACTGAAGAAAAAACAGCTACTGCTAAAGCTCCTGAAAAAGCTGAAGCTGCTGCTACAAAACCAGCTGCTAAAGTAGAAGAAACTAAAACTGTTTCTACTTCAAATACTTCTAACGGTCGTATTTTTGCATCTCCTTTAGCAAAGAAGATTGCTTCTGATAAAGGAATTAATTTAGCAGATGTTAGTGGTTCTGGTGAAAACGGAAGAATCATTAAAAAAGATATAGAAAACTATACTCCTGCTGCTAAAGTTGAAGCTACTCCTGCCGCTGCAAATGTTGCTGCTGCTGGTGTAGAAAACTCAGAAGAAGTTAAGAATTCTCAAATGCGTAAAGCAATAGCTAAGTCTTTAGGTAACTCTAAATTCTCTGCTCCAGATTTCAGTTTAAATATTGAAGTTGATATGGACAATGCAATGGCATCTAGAAAAATAATAAATGCAATTCCAGACACTAAAGTATCTTTTAACGATATGGTAGTTAAGGCATGTGCAATGGCATTAAAAAAACACCCACAAGTAAACACTTCTTGGTCTGAGGCAAATACAATTTACCACAGTCATATTCATGTAGGTGTTGCTGTAGCTGTAGATGATGGTTTATTAGTACCTGTAATTAAACATACAGACGGATTGAGTTTAACTCAAATTGGTGCTGGTGTAAGAGATTTAGCAGGGAAAGCTAGAAATAAAAAATTAACTCCTGCAGAAATGCAAGGAAGTACTTTTACAGTTTCTAACTTAGGTATGTTTGGTATTGGTAGTTTTAACTCTATCATCAACCAACCTAACTCAGCAATTTTATCTGTTGGCGCAATTGTACAAAAACCAGTTGTAAAAGACGGACAAATAGTTGTAGGTAATACAATGAATTTGACTTTAACATCAGATCACAGAACTGTAGATGGTGCTGTTGGAGCTCAATTTTTACAAACATTAAAAACATTTATTGAAAACCCGGTTACAATGTTAGCTTAAGGTTTACCTTAAATTTTATAATAAAAACCATTTCAATATTTTTTGAAATGGTTTTTAGTTTTTATAACAATAACAATTATGACAAAAAAAACTACATTATTATTAGTATTCGTATTCGCTTTATTTAACAGCACCTTTAGTCAGGAAAAAATAAAAGGAAATAGATTAATATCAAAGATAAAAACAGATCTAGCTCCTTTTCATAGTGTGATCATAAATAATGATTTTAAAGTAGAGCTGATAGTCTCTAATACATCTTCATCTATAGAGATAGAAACCGATAAAAACCTACACGAGCATATTATTTTTAACGTTACGGATTCTGTTTTAACAATAGCTACTGACAAAAAATTAAAAGCAAAAAAGTTAAATATTTCAGTAAATTATAAAAATGCATTAAAGCAAATAATTTTAAATAATGATGCAGAAATAGAATCTTTAGGCACCATAAAAACAACTTCTATGTCACTTAAAATAAATGATTATGGAATAGCTGATTTAAAGATAAAATCTGATATTTTTAAGCTCTTTAATAATAATAAATCTCGAATGCAATTTAGATCTAAAAGTAAGTTAGATGTAGAAAGTAAAGATGTAGATCTAGATTTAAGTGAATCTTGCAAGGTAGACATGGTTCTTAAAGCAGAAAATTTAAACACAAGAATGATTGGTAATTCTGGCTTAAATATTGAAGGAACTGCTAATTTATTTAATGCGATTACATTAGAAAATTCAGCGTTAAATGGAGAAAAATTAAATGTTACTACTTGTAAAAGTATTATAAAAGATTCTGCTGCTATTACAATAAATGCATCAGAAAGTATTACTATAGAAGCTTCAGATAAAAGCAAAACAGAACTATATGGAGATGCTAAAATAATTTTAACTCAATTTTCAGAGAGCTCTAAACTATTTAAGAAAGAATTATAATACTTTTTAAAAACGCGAAACAAGAAAAAAAGCTCGCAAATTGTGAGCTTTTTTCAATATATTTATTTCTGATGAAAGACTTAGAACAAAAACTAAAAAACCCTGTCTGGTATTCATTAAATGAAACCCACAATACCTCTTTAATAAAGTATGATGGCGTACAATTTTATCGGCCAAACACCTGTTCTTTTGGTTCTTTTTTTGACTCTGGGAAAACAGCAAATGCATTAACAGCTCATTCTAAAATTGTAGAAAAATTCTTTTTAGTTTCAGAAAAAGGCACTCCTACAGTAGATGACAAGTATGTAGTTCTTGAGAAAAAAATAAACGGATGCCAGATGGTATTAGAGAACCTTATATCTGTAGAAATTACAGAAGATATTGTTTTATTAACACAAGAACACATAGACGAAGTATATGATTTAATTTGGTTAGTAATGCCTGGTTTTTATCAAAAGAAAGGCTTTGAAATGGGTAAGTTCTTTGGTATTTTTAAAGACGACAAATTAGTTGCTATTACAGGACAACGAATGCAAACTGATGATTTTATTGAAATTAGTTCTGTAGTTACACATCCAGATTATACTAGAAAAGGATTTGCAAAACAATTAATTCATCATACAACTAAAGAAATTATAAAAGAAAAAAAACTTCCTATATTGCATACCAATAAAGGAAACACCGCAATTTCACTATATGAGAAATTAGGTTTTAAATTAAGTCGAGATATGAATTGGTGGTTATTCCGCAGAAAATAATACACCTTATAATTTAATAACATGCCAAAAAAAGGGAAAGGAAAAGCTAAAAATTCCGTTAATAAAGCAAAACACACTAAATTGATGAATCAGAAAATTAATAAGGTGAAGTTAGAAAAACAGTTAAATAGAGAACGTTTAAAAGCTATCATTAAAAAAGTAAATGATGCCAAAAAGGATGATGAATAAAGTAAAATACTTTTTTGGTGCAATAGTTTCCGTGCCATTATTACCCATCTTATATTTCCAAGGAAAAAACATTCGAAAAAAGGTCCCAAAACTTCCAGAGGCCAAAGAACCAAAAGGTTTTATAAATGGTAATTTTAATAAAACGCTAAATATACTTTCTATTGGAGAGAGCACTATTGCAGGCGTTGGTGTAGGCCATCATAAAAATGGATTTACAGGGTCTTTATCAAATACACTTTCTATCAATTTAAAGAGTAACATAAATTGGCGCGTATATGCCAGAAGTGGTTATACTGTAGCACAAGTCTGTAAAAAAATTATTCCTAAAATTGAAGAAACATCTACAGATATTATTGTTATAGGTATGGGAGGTAATGATGCTTTTACCTTAAATTCTCCAAAAAAATGGGCTGATTCAATAGAAAACCTCATCAATTTATTACAAAACAAATTTCCTAGCACTCCTCTATTCTTTACAAACATGCCTCCTATTAAAGAATTCCCTGCATTTACAAAACCTATAAAATTTGTAATTGGTAATTTGGTAGAAATTTTAGGAGAAAGACTTCAAAATGTAGCACAAGATAGAAAAAACGTTTTTTACTATAATGAAGTCATCACCCTAAAAAAATGGAGTAAAAAGCACTCTTTATCTAAGAACAATTCTAAAATTTACTTTAGCGATGGGGTGCATCCGTCTGAATTGACCTATAAAGTTTGGGGAGAAGAAATGGCTAATTTTATCACAAAAAAAATCCCAAGTTAAATACTTAGGATTATATATAAAACAGTTCTATATATTATTGGTCTATAGAACCTAAAACGCGTTTCATAAAAGTATTTAACGCTTCCTTTTTAGGTGTTCCATCTTTTACCATTTTATCAACTTCAAGAGCACCATACATATTAGAAATTAATTCTCCAATAACATCTAATTCTTCGTCTTTTAAAGACGGAACTTCTGTTAAAGCTTCTAGAGTTTCAATAGTTTCTAGCACATAATCTTGATCGTTTTCTTCGATAAAATTAGTAAGATGTTTAATTACAGGTAACTTCATAATCTAATTAAATTACTTCGTTTACTAATTCTTTCAACACATCAAACTTGTTTGTTTGCGTTTGATTTTTTAAACTACCACCTTCAAAAGTTGCAAAAGTTGGCAAGTTACTTACATCTGCTAATTTTCTACTTTCAGGAAATTTTTCTGCATCTGCAATCACAAAAGTTACATTTTCATTTTCTGAAGCTAACTTTTTAAACTTTGGTTTCATAATTCTACAATTTCCACACCATGTTGCAGAATATTGTACAACTACTTTATCGTTTCCATTTACAATTTCTTGTAAATTATCTTCTGTTAATTCTTGTACCATTTTAATTATGAATTTAAAATTAAGAACTACGGATTAAAAAATCCGCAATCCTTAATTTATAATTAGTTTTTAGTGAGAAGCTAAATAAGCTGCTGTTCCTTTTGCATCTGGAGACATAGCATCCTTTCCTTCTTCCCAGTTTGCAGGACAAACTTCACCTTTTTCTTGTACATGCGTTAAAGCATCTATTAAACGTAAATATTCACCAACATTTCTACCTAAAGGCATGTTATTAATACTTTCGTGTTGTACAACACCCTCTTCATCTATAATATAAGTAGCTCTATAAGTTACATTATCTCCTTCTACCTGTATAGTTTGTGTAGCTTCATCAAAAGTTTCGTTAGTGATATCTAAAATACCTAAAATTGAGGATAAATTTCTATTACTATCTGCTAAAAGTGGGTATGTAACACCTTCGATTCCTCCGTTGTCTTTTGCTTGACTTAACCATGCAAAATGAACTTCAGGAGTATCACAAGACGCACCAATAACAATAGTATTTCTTTTTTCAAATTCACCTAAAGCTGCTTGAAAAGCATGTAATTCTGTAGGACATACAAATGTAAAGTCTTTTGGGTACCAAAATAACACTACTTTCTTGTTATTATTAACCGCTTCTTCCAATACATTCACTTTAAATGTATCGCCCATTTCATTCATTGCGTCTACGTTTAAATCTGGGAATTTTTTTCCAACTGCTGTTGCCATTCTATATAAGTTTTATAATTATTAATGTTCTATTTATTACTGACGCAAAGATAAAAATAAAGCAAAAAAAAATAGTATTTTAATGGTTAGTTTCAATATTGCTATAGCTTTTAACTATACACAAAGAACAACTAAATAAATTTTCACTATTAATAAAATTATGTTTATAAAATTCGTATTTTTAAAAACTATCAACTAAATAGCTTTTAACTATTCTAAAATAAAAACAATAGATAAAAATTATCTAAAAACAAGTTGTAGTTTTGTCAAAAATTAAAACATAAAATTTAAAACACATATAATGGAAAACTTAAAACATGGTTCTGGAGACATTTCACAATGTCCATTTCACGGAGGAAACACAACAAATGAAACTAATAATGATTGGTGGCCAAATTCTTTAAATTTAGATATTTTACACCAGCATGACACAAAAGTAAATCCACTTGGTGAAGAATTTAATTATCATGAAGCCCTTAAAAGCTTAAATGTTGAGGCTTTAAAAGAAGATGTAACCAAACTAATGACAGATAGTCAAGATTGGTGGCCAGCAGATTGGGGGCACTATGGAGGATTAATGATTCGTCTGTCATGGCATTCTGCAGGTTCTTATAGAATTAGTGATGGACGTGGTGGTGGTGGAACCGGAAACCAACGTTTTGCTCCTTTAAATTCTTGGCCAGACAATGCTAGTTTAGACAAGGCAAGACGTTTACTTTGGCCAATTAAGAAAAAATATGGAGATAAATTAAGTTGGGCAGATTTAATCATTTTAGCGGGTACCATCGCTTATGAATCTATGGGATTAAAAACCTATGGTTTTGCATTTGGTAGAACCGATATTTGGCAACCAGAAAAAGATACCTATTGGGGTAATGAAAAAGAATGGTTAGCTCCAAGTGATGAGCGTTATAATGATGTAGAGGACGCTAGCACAATGGAAAACCCATTAGCAGCCGTACAAATGGGATTAATTTATGTAAATCCAGAAGGAGTTAACGGTAAATCTGATCCTGCAAAAACCGCTTTACACATTAGAGAAACTTTTGCTCGTATGGCAATGGACGATGAAGAAACTGCTGCATTAACTGCAGGTGGTCATACAGTTGGAAAAGCACACGGAAATGGAGATGCAAGTATTTTAGGACCAGAACCAGAGGCTGCTCCTATTGAAAACCAAGGTTTTGGCTGGTCTAATCCTACCGGAACTGGAGTTGGTAGAGACACTGTAACAAGTGGTATAGAAGGAGCATGGACAACAGAGCCTACAAAATGGGATAATGGATTTTTCGATCTTTTATTTGGTTATGAATGGGAATTAACAAAAAGTCCTGCAGGAGCTACACAATGGGCACCAATCAACATTAAAGAAGAAGACAAACCTGTAGATGTAGAAGACCCTTCTATTCGTTTGAACCCTATGATGACAGATGCAGATATGGCCATGAAAGTAGATCCTATCTATCGTAAAATCTGTGAGAAATTCAGCAAAGACCACCAATATTTTTCTGAAACTTTTGCACGTGCTTGGTTTAAATTAACACACAGAGATATGGGGCCAAAAGTTAGATATTATGGTCCAGATGTACCTACTGAAGATTTAATTTGGCAAGATCCAATTCCTACAGGAAATAAAGAATATGACGTAAACCTTGTTAAAGCAAAAATTTCTAATACAGATTTAACAGTTGCAGAATTAGTTTCTACCGCTTGGGATAGTGCAAGAACTTATAGAGGTTCTGATATGCGTGGAGGAGCAAATGGTGCTCGTATTCGTTTAGCTCCTCAAAAAGATTGGGTTGGTAACGAACCAGAGAGATTAAACAAAGTATTAGATATTCTAACTCCTATTGCAACAGAATTTGGAATTAGTATTGCAGATACGATTGTTTTAGCAGGTAATGTTGGTGTAGAAAAAGCAATTAAAAATGCTGGCTTTAATGCAACTGTTCCTTTTACTGCTGGACGTGGAGATGCTACCGATGAAATGACAGATGCAGCTTCTTTTGAGCCTTTAGAACCAGTTGCAGATGGATATAGAAACTGGTTAAAACAAGAATATATTGTTAGTCCAGAAGAGATGATGTTAGATAAAACACAACTTTTAGGATTAACAGCTCCAGAAATGACAATTTTAATTGGAGGTATGAGAGTTTTAGGTACCAACTACGGAGGAACGAAACATGGAGTTTTTACAGATAATGAAGGTGCCTTAACAAATGATTTCTTTGTAAACTTAACAGATATGGGAAATACTTGGAATTCTGTTGGTGAAGGTTTGTATGAAATTAGAGACCGTAAAACAGATGCTTTTAAATGGTCTGCAACAAGTGTAGACTTGGTATTTGGTTCTAATTCAATTTTACGTTCTTACGCAGAAGTATATGCGCAAGATGATAATAAAGAAAAATTTGTAAATGCATTTGTAAAAGCTTGGACAAAAGTGATGAATGCTGATCGATTTGATAACAAATAAATAATTAAAGAAAGAGGCTGTCTAAAAAGTATTTTTTTGTCAATCTGAATTTATTTCAGATTCTTATGAAGATTCATTTTCAGCAAGTTGATATACTGAAACAAGTTCAGTATGACAAGATTTAATCCTTTTTGAACAGCTTCTTTTAATAAATACCCTACTTATGAATATCTTAAATACTTTTTTTGAAGCAATTCAATCTGTAAATATCAATGTAATAGAAACACTTTTAAAAAGGTTTCCAAAATTGGCAAACGCACAAGATAAAAGAGGTTTTACACCTTTAGTTTTTGCTACCTATTTTGATAAAATAGAAATTGCAGAAACTTTAATAAATCACAAAGCAAATGTAAATCATAGAGACGCTAAAGGAAACACCGCTTTATTGGGTGTCGCTTTTAAAGGCAATGTTGATATTGCAAAACTTCTTTTAAAGAATAATGCAAATATAAATACACAAAACAACCTTGGTTACACTCCTTTAATTTTTGCGACTATGTATAATCAACCAAAGATGGTGGCATTCTTATTGGAACAAAATGCAGATTTATCTCTTAAAGATAAAGAAAACAAATCTGCTTTAGATACTGCAAAAGCTAAAAATTTTACAGAAATCATTAGTTTATTAGATTCAAAAGAAGCTACTTACTTGCAAACATTTTAATATCGTTTGCAGAGACTTCTTTTTCTCCCAAAATAATTAAACGTTCTACTACATTTCTTAATTCACGGATGTTTCCCGTCCAATCATATTCTTGCAACAGTTTTATTGCATCCGATGAAAATGATTTTTTAGGCGTTCCTTGTTCTACAGATATTTTTCCAGTAAAGAAATCTACCAATAACGGAATGTCTTCTCTTCTATCATTTAAGGACGGAACTTGAATTAAAATAACCGCTAACCTGTGGTATAAATCTTCCCTAAATCGACCTTCTTCTATTTCAACTTTAAGGTTCTTATTAGTCGCTGCGACAATTCTAACATTAACCTTAATATCTCTATCCGAACCAACACGCTGAATTTTATTTTCTTGCAAAGCACGTAAAACTTTTGCTTGTGCAGACAAACTCATATCTCCTATTTCATCCAAGAAAATAGTACCTCCGTTTGCTGCTTCAAATTTACCTGCTCTGTCTTTATTTGCTCCTGTAAAAGAACCTTTAACATGACCAAACAACTCGCTTTCTATTAATTCTGATGGAATTGCAGCACAGTTTACCTCAATTAAAGACGCTTTAGATCTATCTGATTTTTCGTGCAACCAATGTGCAACCAATTCTTTTCCTGTTCCGTTAGGTCCGGTTACTAAAACTCTTGCATCTGTAGGTGCTACTTTTTCAATCATCTCTTTTATTTGAGAAATTGCAGCACTTTCACCAATCATTTCATAGTTTTTACTTACTTTTTTCTTCAGTCTTTTATTTTCTACAGTCAAAACTTTTTTTTCCAAAGCATTTCTAACTGTATTTAAAAGTCTGTTTAAATCTGGTGGTTTAGAAATATAATCGAAAGCGCCTAAACGCATTGTATTTACCGCAGTGTCTAAATCTCCGTGGCCAGAAATCATAACAATAGGAATTTCTGGTTTTATTTTCTTGGCTTTTTCTAATACCTCAACACCATCCATTTTCGGCATTTTAATATCACATAAAACCAAATCATAATCGTTATTCATAATCATTTCTATTCCTAACAAACCGTCTTCTGCTTCTTCTACATCATAGGATTCATTTTCTTCAGAAATAATTTTTGTTAAAACCCTTCTAATTGCGGCTTCATCTTCTATAATTAAAATCTTTGACATTATATTTTAAATTTAATACCTGTTCTTAAATAAAACGCATTTACTTTATCTAAAGTATATACATGCTTTCTGTCTTTATCTCTTAAAACATTACTCAACCTAACAGTGTAACCACTATATGCAAACAGAACTAAGTGCTTTGTAAGTTGATAGTCATAGCCCAAACCTGCCACCAATACAGATAAAGATATATTGTCGGCTTCTTTATTATCCATAATTATTGGCGTCTTTAAATGGGCAAAATACCCATCTAAACCAACAAAAGATTGTAAACTGTTTACTGGGTTTATTTTATATTTTAAATTCATTTTAGGCACACCAACTGTATAAGACCATTTCTCGTTTACTTGCCTAAAATAATTTATTAAAGGTAACGGAAAAGGAATACCCGCAGTTGTATTATATGTTAAACCCAAAGTTAAACGATATGGTTTTATTACACTTTTATCTTTTGTTCTATCTTTTATAAAAAAAAGACCTCCGTTAATAAAAAAATCTTCGCTCGTTATTTTTTTGGTTAAGGTTGCTGCTAATCTAGGTGTAAAGCTATAAGCAACTCTCCAATGATCGCTAATTTTATGAGTGTATGCTAAATTTAAATCAATAACATTAATATTCTCTAATAACGATGTATCAAAAGGGTATTCATCTTTTAAATTTAAAAATATCCTATTAAATTCTGAACCAATTATTAAATAACTATCTTCTTTTATTTTTATAGGATAATTAAAAAGCGCTCTAATTCTAGTATATTGATCATCAGATTTTTTTTTAGGAATAAAAGAATATTCTACTCTTGCTAAATCTGTTAACTGTGCATTTGTTGATAAACTAACAAATAATACTAAAACAATTATATACCTCTTCATTTTAATTCTTATTTAACCAATTCTTGCGCATTAGAATAAATATGTAGATCTCTCTGAGGGAATGGAATTGAAATTTTATGTTCTCTGAATAATCTATCAATTTCAAAACGAATATCACTTTGTGGAAATTGTGCTTTAAAACTATCTGAGAGCGTAAATACTACTTTAAAATTTAAAGAGCTATCTCCAAAATCTTCAAAAAGAACAGAAACTGGTGGATTTATTAAAACACTTGGGTGAGATTTTGCCGCTTTAATTAATAACTCTTTTACCAATTGCACATCGCTACCATAAGCAACACCAACTTTTACAGATTCTCTTGTTGTATTTCCGTTTTGCGTCCAATTATACAAACTGTTGGTTAAATATAAATGATTAGGAATTATCAATACTTTATTATTTAAAGTGACTGCTCTTGTGGTTCTTAATTTTATCTCCTCTACTCTACCAACCTTTCCTTCTAGTTCAATAATATCCCCAGCACGAACAGATTTATCTATCATTATAAATACCCCAGAAATAATATCTTGAAACAACGTTTGTAAAGCTAAACCAACACCAATTAAAAGTGCTGCAGATGCAGCAAAAAGAGCCGTTAAGTTTACCCCCATTTTACTCATAGTTACTAAAAAAATAACTACATAGATGATCCAACTTAAATAAGAAAAAATACTTCGTACTTTTAATTCATTCTCTGGCTGTAATTTTCTATTAACAAATTTTTTGAACAATTTAAGCACCGTATATGCTATTGCTAAAGTAATTGTCAAAACAATAACATCCATAATACTTAAACTAAAAGCATTGGTAATTTCGTAGTTTTTGTTTAATAAATCTAGAATTTCTCTCATTAAAATTAGTATTACCCTTTATATTTTAACCATTTATATAAATCTTTATAAGTTGGCTTTTTACCATACATTAAAATACCTACTCTATAAATTTTAGCCGCTAACCAAACCATAAATACAAAAGTAACCATTAATAATGCCATAGATATAACCAATTCATACCAAGAAACTCCAAAAGGAACTCTCATTAACATTACAATAGGGCTTGTAAACGGAATGTGAGAAAACAACACAGCAATAGAACCATGAGGATCATTTATTACAGTTGCGAAACCAACATAAACTCCTAAAATAAGAGGTAACATTATTGGCATCATAAATTGTTGTGTATCCGTTTCATTATCTACCGCGGCACCAACAGCTGCAAATAAAGAACTATACAGCATAAAACCACCTAGGAAGTAAAAAATAAATAATACAAACATTTTTAAAATTGGTAGTTTCAAAATTTCCTGTACAATCATCTGACCTTTATCTCCAGCTGTTGCTTGCTTTACAGCTTCCATTTGTTCTGCAGGTACTCTTGCAGATTGCATTTCTACCATATCTACTCCAAATACAGAAGACGCTACTATAGAAATCACAAAAAGTATAATTCCCCATATTAGAAACTGCAATAAACCTGCAGAGGCATTTCCTAAAATTTTACCCAACATCAGTTGGAATGGTTTTACAGACGAAACAATAATTTCTATAATTCTACTTGTTTTTTCTTCAATGACACTTCTCATTACAGAAGTACCATAAATCATTACAAACATCATTAATAAGTAACCAGCTATAGCTCCAACTCCTATTTTTAATCCGTTTATTAATTTGGATGATTCTTCACCAGAAAAATTATACATTTTAATATCTGTATTAATTTTAGAAGCTTCTATTTTCTCTATATCAATACCAAAATTATTCAGTTTTAGGTGCCTAATTTTAGTTTCAATCTTATTTTCCATAGAACTCATTACAGACATTCCTGGGGAATCTGTAGAATAAAATTCTATAGATTTTGCCAACAACTCTAAACTATCTTGTTTTGGGATAATTAATGCTCCGTAATAATTACCATCTTCTACTTTTTTCTTTGTTTCTTCGATTCCTAAAGCAGTATAATCTGTATAATGAATGGTTTTAGAATCTTTAAAATCTTCTTTAGAGAACATTCCAGAATTATCTACATAAACAATTTCTTTAACTTTCTCATCATTTTTTTGCATCAGAAAATAAACCAAAGCTCCCATACCAATCATCAATAACGGACTTAAAAAAGTCATCATTATAAATGATTTATTACGAACCTTTGCTATGAACTCGCGTTCTATTATTAATTTTAACTTGCTCATTTTCTTAACTGTTTTTATTTATTGCCTGAATAAAAATATCATTTGCACTTGGTATCAATTCTACAAAATGCTGTACTTCTCCTTTACTTGTTAAAAATGATAACAAATCGTTTGCAGAATTCCCTTCTGTTAATTTTATATTCATGGTTAAACTATCATTCAATAATTTAAAGTTTGATGGAAAAACCTCAAAATTCTCTTTTAATTTCGCTTCTACTTCTTTAGGATGCTCCGTATGCAGGCCAACTTGAAACGTATGTGTTCTAAATTGACGCTTGATATCGTCTAACTTACCGTCTAAAATTTTGTTCGATTTATCTATCAAAGCAATTTCATCGCACATTTCTTCTACAGATTCCATTCTGTGGGTCGAAAAAATGATGGTTGCACCTTCGTCACGAAGTTGTAAAATTTCTTTGGCAATTAATTGCGCGTTTATAGGATCAAACCCAGAAAAAGGTTCATCAAAAATTAATAATTTAGGATTGTGCATTACCGTAACAATAAATTGAACTTTTTGTGCCATTCCCTTAGAAAGTTCTTCAATTTTCTTATTCCACCAAGCAGAAATATCAAATTTATCAAACCAATATTTTAAACGTTTTTTCGCTTCGGCTTTACTCAATCCTTTCAATTGTGCTAAATACAAGGCTTGCTCCCCTACTTTCATAGATTTATACAAACCACGTTCTTCTGGTAAATAACCAATTTGTGCTGTATGATGCGGTGCCAATACTTCTCCATCTAAAATAATAGATCCGCTATCTGGCATTGTTATTTGATTTATAATTCTAATTAAAGATGTTTTTCCTGCTCCATTTGGACCTAATAATCCAAAAACACATCCTTTAGGTATATGTAATGAAACATCATTTAATGCTCTAAAATCACCATAATTTTTTACAACATTATTAACTTCTAATAAATTTTTCATTGCCTCTTAATAATTTTTTTCTGAAAGTTCTCAGTAATCACAAACTTACATATTTTAAAAAGATTAGTATAAAAACTTGATAAAACGTTACAATATAATTTAAAAAGACTTCAATTAATTAAAACAAAAGGCCTCCTTTTAGATAATAATTATAAAATGTAACTTAAGAAACATAAGTTTCTGGCCTTAAAAACGCTAAATTATTTGTTAAAATTTACTATGCACGCATAACTTTTTACAAATTTACTATGCATGCATAATAAATTTTTATATATTTGACATAATGAATAAACTAAAATCAATAGATCATGAGCTCAGAGCAACTTGGCAAGCAGTAGCTAAAGTGTATAACGAGCAGGCCGTAAAACATGATAGTACAATGGCTACCGCATTTGTTTTATTAAATATAGACAAGCTAAACGGTACACCATCTACAGCTTTAGGCCCTTTAATGGGAATGGAACCTACAAGTCTTTCTAGAATATTAAAAACGATGGAAGATAAAGGTGCTATTTCTAGAGAGAAAAACCCAGATGACGGTAGAAGTGTCATCATCAAATTAACTGAGTATGGCAAAGAAATGCGTAAAATATCTAAAGCGTATGTAATACAGTTTAATGAAACCGTAATGGAAAATGTTTCTGAAGAAGATTTAGCAGGATTTTTTAAAGTAACATCTACCATTAACAAACTAATTGCAGACAAAGATATTTACGAAAATGCCAACAAAAATAAAGCAGTATAACAAAATTGACTAAAGACTGAATGACCTGAGATAATTAGACTGAAAACAAAAGTCTTACATCTTATTTCTTTTTAAATCATACGTCAAAAAATTTTAAAAACAAATGACTAGAAGAATTAAAAAAGTAGCAATCATTGGCTCTGGAATTATGGGAAGCGGAATTGCTTGTCATTTTGCAAACATTGGAGTTGAAGTTCTTTTATTGGACATTGTACCAAGAGAATTAAACGACAAAGAAAAAGCTAAAGGACTAACCCTCGAAGACAAAGTTGTAAAAAATCGTTTAGTAAATGATGCACTCACAGCTTCCCTAAAATCTAAACCATCTCCTATTTATAATCAAAAATTTGCAAACAGAATTACCACAGGTAATCTAGATGATGATATTGCAAAAATTGCTGATGTAGATTGGATTATGGAGGTTGTTGTAGAAAGACTAGACATTAAAAAAATAGTTTTTGAAAAACTAGAAAAATACAGAAAACCAGGGACTATTATTTCTTCTAATACTTCTGGTATTCCTATAAAATTCATGAATGAAGGAAGAAGTGAAGATTTCCAAAAGCATTTTGCGGTTACTCACTTTTTTAATCCTCCAAGATATTTAAAACTTTTTGAAGTTGTTCCTGGTCCAGATTGTAAACAAGAAGTTACTGATTTCTTAATGATGTACGGAGAAAAATTTTTAGGTAAAACTTCTGTTTTAGCAAAAGATACTCCTGCTTTTATTGGGAATAGAATTGGAATTTTCGGTATTCAATCTTTATTCCATCAAGTAAAGGAATTAGGCTTAACTGTTGAAGAAGTTGATAAATTAACAGGACCGGTTATTGGTCGTCCAAAATCTGCTACTTTTAGAACTGTTGATGTTGTTGGTTTAGATACTTTGGTACACGTTGCTAACGGAATTTATGAAAACTGTCCTGATGATGAAGCTCATGATCTATTTAAACTTCCAGATTTCATCAACACTATGATGGAAAACAAATGGTTGGGAAGTAAAACGGGACAAGGTTTCTATAAAAAAACAGTAAATGCTGCAGGTAAAAAAGAAATTTTAACCTTAGACTTAGATACTTTAGAATATCGTTCTTCTAAAAGAGCAAAATTTGCAACTTTAGAACTTACGAAAACGATTGATAAGCCAATTGACCGTTTCAAAATATTAGTTGGCGGAAAAGATAAAGCGGGTGAATTTTACAGAAAGAACTTTTCTGCAATGTTTGCGTACGTTCAAAATAGAATTCCAGAAATTTCTGATGAACTCTACAGGATTGATGATGCAATGAAAGCTGGTTTTGGTTGGGAAAATGGTCCTTTCGAAATTTGGGATGCAATTGGTGTAGAAAAAGGGATTGAGTTAATGAAAGCTGAAGGAGCAGAACCTGCAACTTGGGTAACAGAAATGTTAGCAAGTGGAGTTTCATCATTCTATACAGTAAAAGAAGGCGCAACGTACTTTTATGACATTCCAAAGAAATCTCAAACTAAAAAACCGGGTCAAGATGGTTTTATTATTTTAGATAACATTAGAAAATCAAACGAAGTTTTTAAAAACTCTGGTGTTGTTATAGAAGATATTGGAGACGGAATTTTAAATATAGAATTCCAATCTAAAATGAATACCATTGGTGGTGATGTTTTAGCCGGAATTAATAAAGGAATAGATTTAGCAGAAAAAGATTTTCAAGGTTTGGTTGTTGGTAACCAAGCAGCAAACTTTTCTGTTGGGGCAAACATTGGTATGATTTTTATGATGGCTGTGGAGCAAGAATATGATGAATTAAACTATGCCATTAAATATTTTCAAGATACCATGATGCGTATGCGTTATTCATCTATTCCAACTATTTCTGCTCCGCACGGAATGGCTTTAGGTGGTGGTTGTGAAATCTCTTTACATGCAGATAAAGTTGTGGCAGCAGCAGAAACCTATATGGGATTAGTCGAATTTGGAGTTGGTGTAATTCCTGGTGGTGGTGGCTCTAAAGAAATGGCTTTAAGAGCATCTGATTCTTTTCAAAAAGGAGATGTTGAGCTAAACATTTTACAAGAAAATTTCTTAACCATCGGTATGGCAAAAGTATCTACTTCTGCGTATGAAGCATTCGATTTAGGCTTACTTCAAAAAGGAAAAGATGCAATCGTTGTTAATAAAGACAGACAAATAGCAACTGCAAAAGCACACGCTAAATTAATGGCAGAAAGTGGTTATACTCAACCTGTTAAACGAACAGATGTAAAAGTTTTAGGAAAACAAGCTTTAGGTATGTTTTTAGTAGGAACAGATTCTATGGAACATTCTAAGTATATTTCTGAACATGACATGAAAATTGCCAATAAACTTGCCTATGTTATGGCAGGAGGAGATTTATCTGAACCTACTTTAGTTACAGAACAGTATCTATTAGATTTAGAGAGAGAAGCGTTTTTATCACTTTGTACGGAAAGAAAAACGTTAGAGAGAATTCAAGCGATGTTAAAAACTGGAAAACCATTAAGAAATTAGATTATTAGAACGTTAGATTTCTCGATTGTTAGAAATCTAAATATCTGAAAATCCAATAATCTAAAAATCAAGAAAAAATGAAAACAGCATATATAGTAAAAGCATACAGAACTGCCGTTGCAAAAGCTCCAAAAGGTGTTTTTCGCTTTAAACGAGCAGACGAATTAGGTGCAGAAACCATTCAGCACATGATGAAAGAAATTCCAAATTTAGATGTAAAGCGCATCGATGATGTTATGGTTGGTAATGCAATGCCAGAAGGAGCACAAGGATTAAACATGGCACGATTTATTTCTTTAATAGGATTAAACTCTGTGGATGTGCCTGGTGTAACTGTAAACCGTTTCTGTTCTTCAGGATTAGAAACAATTGCCATGGCAGCAGCTAAAATTAATGCAGGAATGGCGAGTTGTATTATTGCCGGAGGTGCAGAAAGCATGAGTTCGGTTCCAATGACAGGTTTTAAACCAGAATTGAATTATGACACCATTAAATCTGGTCATGCAGATTATTATTGGGGAATGGGAAACACGGCTGAAGCAGTTGCAAACCAATTTAAAGTTTCTAGAGAAGATCAGGATGAATTTGCATTTAATTCTCATATGAAAGCTTTAAAAGCGCAAGCAGAAAACCGTTTTCAAGACCAAATTGTACCTATAGAAGTTGAAGAAACTTATTTAGATGCAAACGGAAAGAAAGCTAAAAAAAAGTATACCGTAAATAAAGATGAAGGTCCAAGAGCAGGAACCTCAACAGCTATTTTAAATAAATTACGTCCGGTTTTTGCTGCTGGTGGAAGTGTAACTGCAGGTAACTCATCACAAATGAGTGATGGTGCTGCTTTTGTTATGGTAATGAGTGAAGAAATGGTGAAAGAATTAAATCTAGAACCAATTGCAAGAGTAGTAAATTATGCTGCTGCGGGTGTAGAACCAAGAATTATGGGAATTGGGCCTGTTGCTGCAATCCCTAAAGTTTTAAAACAAGCTGGTTTACAACAAAAAGATATAGAGCTAATTGAATTGAATGAAGCATTTGCTTCTCAGTCTTTAGCAGTAATGCGTGAGTTAGATTTAAACCAAGACATTGTAAATGTTAATGGAGGTGCCATTGCATTAGGACATCCTTTAGGTTGTACAGGAGCAAAATTATCTGTGCAGTTATTTGATGAAATGCGTAAACGCGATATGAAAAACAAATACGGAATGGTTACAATGTGTGTTGGTACAGGACAAGGTGCTGCGGGTGTTTTTGAATTTCTTTCATAAAATAAAAAAGAGAACAAAGAAAAAAGATAAGAGATAAATAGATGTGTGCTAAGCAAAGACATAATTACAAGAATTTAAAAATTTGGAAACTCGGTTTAGAGGTTACAAATGATATTTCTGACTTGTTATTAAACTTTCCAAAGCATGAAAGATATGATTTAAGTTCACAAATAAGTAGATGTTCTGTGTCTATGCCAAGTAATATTGCTGAAGGTTCTTCTAGAACGAATAAATCTTTCAGTCATTTCTTAGATATTTCTTTAGGCTCTTCTTTTGAATTAGGAACTCAACTATTAGTAGCAAAACATAGGCAGTATATTACTGAAATTATTTTAAAAAAAATTGAAGAAAAAATAGAAGAATTCCAACGAATGACTATGGGATTTCAAAGGAACCTCCAATAATGGTCTTTTTTCTATTTTCTTTCTTCTATAATCTAAAAAAAACAAAAATATGGCAGATTTATTAAGAGGTGGTCAATTCCTTGTTAAGGAAACAAACTGTGAAGATATATTTACTCCAGAAGATTTTTCTGAAGAGCAACAAATGATGAAAGAGGCTGTTACTGAATTTAATGACAGAGAAATTATTCCTCATAAAGCACGTTTTGAAGCAAAAGATTACGCACTTACAGAAGAAGTAATGCGTAAAGCTGGTGAATTAGGTTTTTTAGGAGTAGCAGTTCCTGAAGCTTATGAGGGTTTAGGAATGGGGTTTGTTTCTACGGTTTTAACCTGCGATTATATTTCTTCTGGAACAGGTTCTTTTAGTACTGCTTTTGGTGCACATACGGGAATTGGAACTATGCCAATTACTTTATACGGTACAGAGGAACAAAAACAAAAATATGTTCCAAAATTAGCTACTGGAGAATGGTTTGGAGCTTATTGTTTAACTGAACCAGGTGCTGGATCGGATGCAAATTCTGGTAAAACTACCGCTGAATTATCTGCTGATGGAAAATCATACAAAATTAACGGTCAAAAAATGTGGATTTCTAACGCAGGTTTTTGTCGTCTAATGATTGTTTTTGCGCGTATAGAAGGTGATAAAAATATAACTGGTTTTATTGTTGAATTTGATAAAGAAAACCCTAATGGAATTACATTAGGAGAAGAAGAACATAAATTAGGAATTAGAGCTTCATCTACAAGACAAGTATTTTTTAATGATACTGTAGTTCCTGTAGAAAACATGTTAGCAGGACGTGGGGAAGGTTTTAAAATTGCCATGAATGCTTTAAATGTTGGGCGAATTAAATTAGCTGCTGCTTGTTTAGACTCTCAAAGAAGAATTGTTACACATGCTGTAAAATATGCAAACGAACGTAAACAATTTAAAACTCCTATTTCAGATTTTGGTGCTATTAAAGTAAAATTAGCAGAAATGGCAACGAATTCTTATGTTGGCGAATCTGCAACTTATAGAGCTTCTAAAGATATTGAAGATAGAATTGCGTTAAGAGTAGAAGCTGGAAACACACATCAAGAAGCAGAATTAAAAGGTGTAGAAGAATATGCTATTGAATGTTCTATTTTAAAAGTAGCCGTTTCTGAAGATGTACAAAATTGTGCGGACGAAGGAATTCAAATTTTTGGTGGAATGGGATTCTCTGAAGAAACCCCAATGGAATCTGCTTGGAGAGATGCAAGAATTGCTCGTATTTACGAAGGAACCAACGAAATTAACAGAATGCTTTCTGTAGGAATGCTAATTAAAAAAGCGATGAAAGGTCATGTTGATTTATTAGGCCCTGCAACAGAAGTTGCAAATAGCTTAATGGGTATTCCTTCTTTTGAAACACCTGATTTTTCTGAATTATTTTCTGAAGAAAAACTAATGATTTCTAAATTAAAGAAAACATTTTTAATGGTTGCAGGTGCAGCACTTCAAAAATATGGTCCAGAAATTGAAAAACATCAACAGTTATTAATTGCTGCTTCAGATATTTTAATAGAAATCTATATGGCAGAATCAGCTATTTTAAGAACAGAGAAAAATGTAAAACGCACTAGTGAAGCTGAACAATCTGTACAGATTGCAATGTCTAAATTATACTTATATCATGCAGTAGATATTATTGAAGAAAAAGGGAAAGAAAGTATTATTTCTTTTGCCGAAGGTGATGAACAGCGTATGATGTTAATGGGATTAAAACGTTTTACGAAGTACCAAAACTACCCAGATATTGTAGATTTACGTAACGAAATCGCAGAAAAAGTAAAAACTGAAAATAAATACTGTTTCTAAAAACTCTTGATGTCAAATTGAGTTTGTCGAAGTTTTCAAATTCTTCTTCAAACTCAACTGACTATCATTATATAATAAAAAATTAATCTTACTTTTAGGTTAAAAATTAGTTGTTTGTTGTAAAAACCATCATTTTTTTTGATGGTTTTTTTTATACCCTAAACATTCATAGAATAATTAAAATTATATTAATTTTGAAGTACTTTAGTATTTACAAAACATAATTAATAATGAAAAATAAAATATTTTTTTCTCTTTTTGCTGCATTCATCTTTTTAGGATGTAAAACTCAGATTACCACAATTAAACAACAAACTATAAATAATACTCCTATTAAAGAGCATACCATACAATCTTTATTATGGGTTCAAAATGCTGCAGAATACAAAGCGTTAACTTACCAAGCATATAATTTGGCACAATTTAGATTAGATCAAATTCTTGCCAATAATGATTCTGAAAAGCCAATAGCTATTGTTACAGATATAGACGAAACTCTTTTAGACAACAGTCCGTATTCTGGTAAACAAATTGAGTTAGATGAAAACTACACATCAGATCGATGGGCAGAATGGGTAGCACAGAAAAAAGCAAATGCAATACCAGGAGCACTCGCTTTTTTTAAATACGCTGAAACCAAAAATGTAACCATATTTTACATCTCTAACAGATCTGCAGTACAGACAAAAGAAACCATCGAAAACCTACAATTAAAAGGCTTCCCTTTTGCTGATGAAACTCATGTACTTTTAAAAACGAATAATAGCGAAAAAGGAACAAGAAGAAGTCACGTAAACAAAACCCATGAAATTGTATTATTATTAGGTGATAATTTGTCTGACTTTTCATCAATATTCGAAAATAGCACTACTGATAAGAGGAATAAAAACACTGATAGTTTACATACTTCTTTTGGGAATAAATATATTGTTTTACCAAACCCAATGTATGGTGATTGGGAAACAAAAGGTCTTTATGAAGGAAACTATAATTGGACCGATTCTCAAAAAGACTCTATTCGTCATAAAAAAATCACTTCTTATTAAATTGATTTTTTTATCAATCATATAAAAAGTGATTTAAGAACCTCCGTTTTAAAATATTAATCAGATACAGAATATCTATTAAACAAACTTCTTTGTATTGCTTTTTTAGCATCACTTAGAAGTTTTTCTATTTCTGGAATTGACTTTTTCTGTATTTCTGCAATTTCCTCTATTTTTAATTTTTGATTTGTAAATAAATAGAAAACAATACGCATCGCAGCAGGCATATTGTGCAGTACTAATTCTATATGTGCATTCACCTTATCTTCCCCTAATTGCGTATCTAATTTATCTACCAAATCTTTCTCATCATCTTCTACAAATACATGATCTAAGCTATATTCGTTATCTGAATAAGTAACATCATCTATTTCTTCTAACAGTAATAAATCTCCCTCTCCGTCTATGCTAAATTCTTCTTGCATTTCATCCCAATCTGGTTTAGAATAATCATCAATGTTTTTGAAAAACAATTCATTAAACTCTTCTTCAACAATAACGTCTTCTAATAAATCATTCGTTTTTTTATACAACCATAAATAGAAATCACCTTCATTTTCTACTTCATCAATAGTATCATAAATAGTAATAAAAAGTTGATCTATAATATCATCTGCTTTATATTTTTTTTTAGAAAAGTGACCTTTTTTTATCGCTGTATTTAATCTTTGATTTACATACTTTCTAATTTCAGGTAAAATTCTTAAAACCAATTGATTAAAATCGATTTGTTTTTCTTCCTTTTTTAATTTTACTAAACTTGAAAATGACTTCGTTACAAACAGACGAAATTCGGTTTTGGTTTCGAAATAAGAAATGCTCGTTTTCATAATAAAATACTTTAAAGATATCTCTAAAGATGCGAAAGAAAACCTGGTAATAAAATGATAAAAATCAGTTAACTATCAACTTTAACAATAAAAAAAACTGTTTTAGGGAGCGATAAATTTGTTCTAATTAAAAGAAATTAAACCTTTAAAAACTCTCTTTATAATTTAATAAACTTTTATTGCATTATAATCCATTTAATATCAATACTTTTGCACGCAATTTGAAAACACACGAATGAAACGTATTAAAGAATATAAAAAACTTTTTAAAGTAGAAGGTCCTATAGATTTAAAAGATTTAAAGAAAGCTTATAGAGGTTTAGTTAAGGAATGGCATCCAGATAAATTTACCGATGATGCTAAAAAGGAGGAAGCAGATCTTATGAGTACTCAAATTATAGATGGGTATCATTTCTTAGTAAGTATAGCTCCAGAAACTAAAGCAGCTAATTTAGATGCTTATAAAACAACTATTACAGAGTTTCAAGTTGCAGACTGGCATCACAAAAGTATGTTATTAGAAGTAACTTTTACAGATGGTAATAAATACGAATACTTTGGTGTTAGTAAAATACTTTTTGGAAAATTTGTAAATGCGAAATCAATGAACAACTTTGGTAAAAGAAATATTTTTAACTCTTTTACTTACAGAAAATCTATGAAAGCTTCTGTAACTGTTTAAAGACTTTCTTTAAAAGATAAATAAAAAAGAGATTACATTTTAATGTAATCTCTTTTTTTATGCTATATTTAAAATACTCTATTCTAAAGCACCTAAATAACGCTCTGCATCTAAAGCTGCCATACAACCTGTACCTGCGGCAGTTACTGCTTGTCTGTATTCTTTATCTTGAATATCTCCAGCTGCAAAGACTCCTGGTAAATTTGTTTTTGTAGATTTCCCTTTGGTAATTAAATACCCAGTTTCATCCATATCTAAAACACCTTTAAACAAATCTGAATTAGGTTTATGACCAATTGCAATAAAAACTCCAGTAACTGCAATATCCGTAGTTTCCTTTGTTTGATTGTTAATTGCTCTTACACCTTCTACTACATTAGAGCCTAAAACCTCATCAATTTCTGTGTTGTATAAAACTTCAATATTTTTAGTTTTATTAACTCTATGTTGCATCGCTTTAGAAGCTCTCATAAAATCTTTACGAACTAAAATAGTAACCTTACTACAAATATTAGATAAGTATGTAGCTTCTTCTGCTGCAGTATCTCCTGCACCAACAACAACTACATCTTGTCCTTTATAGAAAAAACCATCACATGTAGCACAAGCCGAAACTCCACCACCAATTAAACGCTGCTCACTCTCTATACCTAAATATTTTGCAGTAGCTCCTGTAGAAATAATTATGGTTTCTGCTTCAATATGTTTAGACTCATCCACAATAACTTTATGAATTCCTCCAACTTTGTCACTTAATTCTACACTTGTTACCAAACCAAAACGAACTTCTGTACCAAAACGTTCTGCTTGTTTTTGTAAATCTGTCATCATTGCAGTACCATCTGTACCTTCTGGATATCCCGGAAAATTATCAACCTCGGTTGTAGTTGTTAATTGCCCTCCCATTTGCATTCCTGTATACATTACAGGTTTCATGTCTGCTCTAGCTGCATATATTGCTGCGGTATAACCGGCAGGACCAGAACCAATAATTAAACATTTTATTTTTTCTATTGTATCTGACATTTTAAATTTATTTGATTATGGATAACAAAAATATTCTTTTTTATTCCTTTATAACACGATTGTTTATAAGTTTTAACAATGGAAAAATAAGTTTATAAAATTGAAATATTATTCTGGGAGTAATTTAATAATCCCTAAATTTTCTACACCAACATATATAAAACCATCTAAACCTTGTTCTATAGAACGGACTCTCCCGATATCTTTAAGCATTTTTACTTCTTTAAAAACTTTATTTCCTTTTAAAATACATCTTGTTAAATATTGAAACTTTAAAGAACCAATTAATAAATTACCGTTCCATTTACCATATTTTTTACTGTTGATAAAAACCATACCACTTGGTGCAATAGAGGGTGTCCAATAATAAATGGGGTTTTCCATATTCGGCAAAGAAGTATTATCTGTAAATTTAGTACCACTATAATTAACACCATAACTCACTTTAGGCCAACCGTAATTCTTACCAATTTTAATAATATTTATTTCATCTCCTCCTTTCGGACCATGTTCGTGAGACCAAATTTCTTTTGTTTCTGGATTCACTTCCATCCCTTGTGGATTTCTATGTCCATAACTATAAATTGCTTTTTTTGCATTATTAACACTTACAAAAGGATTGTCTTTAGGGATAGTACCATCATCATTTAACCGATATATTTTTCCGCCATCTTTTGTAATATCTTGCGGAAATTCATCTCTATTTCCTCTATCTCCTATACTAAAATAAACATGGTTTTCTTCATCAAAAGTTATTCTAGAACCAAAATGCTGTCCTCTAGAAGAGTTAGGACTTGCTTTGTATAAGACCTGTTTATCTATTAATTGATTGTTTTTTAATTTTGCTCTCATTAAACTGGTATTTCCACCACTTCCTTTTCCTTCGGATGATGCGTAGGTAAAGTATATCCAATTGTTGTTTTGATAATTAGGATGCAACTCAATATCTAAAAATCCACCCTGACCTCTCAGGTAAATTTCTGGAACACCTTTTACTTCTGTTTTTACTCCATCTTTAAAATGAATTAGCTTTCCTTCTTTCTCTGTAATTAACATAGCGTTATCCGGTAAAAAAGTAAAACCCCAAGGATTTGTTAAATTAGGCACAATTAACTCATACTCTTTACTTTGAGAAAACCCAAATACAATAAAACTAAAATAGACGAAAAAGAAATAAATAGATTGCTTCATTTTTTTAAAAATAAAATTAAATTTTCATTAAATATATAAATATTATTCTATATTTGCACTCGCAAATTGATGTATCAATTTTCGGGGTGTAGCGTAGCCCGGTCATCGCGCCTCGTTTGGGACGAGGAGGTCGCAGGTTCGAATCCTGCCACCCCGACAAAAAGCAGAATATTTTAAAAAATATTCTGCTTTTTTATTTTACAAAAACTACAAATCAAATCGAAAATTGAATCAAGTCTAAAAGTTGTCGAAATTATAACTTCTTACAAAAATCGCCCTCTCAGTTTAAGAAACTCCATAAACAAAGAATACTACTTAAAGACTTAAATTGACATTACAGCAATTTAAATATTTTCTAAATATTTCTTAAAAAAATAACATATATCATATTTGGCATTTATTTTTATAGTTATTTTTGCTGCCTAAATAAAAATAATTTTGAAAAAAGCCATTTTAATAATCGTATTTACTTTTATTAGTTTTATTACTACCGCACAAGAAAATCACTTTAAACACTTTAGAGTTAGCCCCGTATTAAGCCATACATATATTCCCACCTCTACATCCGATGGAAATAAAACTGTTATTGTACCTACTATTGGATTGGATTTAGAATATTGGATTAATGAAAAATGGGGAGTGGGTTTACACAATGATTTAGAACTTGAAACTTTTGAAATAGAAAAAGAACATGAAATTTTTGTTGAAAAGGAATACCCTGTAGTTTTAACTCTAGATGCACTTTATAAGTTTCACAAAAACTGGGTCTTAGTATTAGGTACAGGTGTTGAGTTGGAAAAACAAGAGAATCTTTTTATTATAAGAACAGGCCTGGAATATGAAATAGAATTTGGAAATCATTGGGATGTTTCTCCTACCGTCTTATACGATTATCGTGCAAATGATTTAGGTACTTGGGCCATAGGAATCGGTATTGGAAAACGATTTTAATTTTCAATAAAAAACGATAATTTCTTTGTTCATTTTGTTTTTTTGATTGAAAAAAACTTTAATCTTAAAGCAATTAGCGAACAAAGTAGATTTACAAAAACAATATTAAAATATCAAAGATAAACATTTAGTACTTTTAACTATCTCTACAAGGAGCTCATTACATTCCTTTTATCAATTACCTTAAAGGATATTATACTTTTTGTTTGAGATTATTGTTTAACTATCTATCTTTTTAATAAATAAAATACCATTTAAAAAGCATGCTTTTTAAATGGTATTTTATTTATTAAAAAATTAAGTGACAAATATTCCCCAAAAAAAAGAGGCCGTATAGAAAGAAATAAATCCTGTCGCACTGAAGTTTAACCTTCATAAGAATCTGAAATAAATTCAGAATGACAAGAAACTAACTTTTTAAACAACCTCTTTACTAAAAACTTCTTACATCCTAACGATAACCGTTATTAGAAGGATCTGATGTTAATAAATTTGCATTCAATATTATTTGTGCTTGTGGTATTGGAAGTAACACATGATATGACTGAATATTAGCTGCCGGATTATTCCAACTTCTATGTTCTGTACTTTTAACCACATCTAATAAAATCCCCCATCTAATTAAATCCATTTTTCTATGTCCTTCTGCAGAAAGTTCAAACTTTCTTTCATCATACATTGCTTCTCTAAAAGATGTTTGAGACATTCCACTCCAAGGCTGATCTGGTTCAAAAGCTCTTTTACGAACTTCGTTTACATAAGAATACGCAGTTCCTGGACCATTTAATTCATTTTCTGCCTCAGCAGCCATTAAATAAATATCTGCTAAACGAAAAACAATATAATTTTCATGGTGGTTCCCTCTTAAAGAATTCACTTGATCTAAGTTCCAATTTTTTCTGAAATATGGAAACGCAAGTTCAAATCCTAAATACTCGGTTACTACAGTTGCATCATAACGCAAATCTCCATCTTGCCAGTTATTTTTATCTGCTAATTCTGGTAAAGGGACAGACCATCCATAACCCTGCATATCTTCCTCCTGCTCTAACATTACACTTTGAAAGTATTCCCATCTTTTCATTTGTGTACCATTCGTTTTTAAAACAGGTACTCCAAATTCATCAAAAGCATCATCATTTCTATTTGAAGGCTCATCTCTTATTCGAGGATTATAATCATCGGTTCTTGTAGTTGAAACCTCATCTGACTTAAAATCGATGATAAAAATGTGTTCGTTATTTATTGAATTAGCAGGATCTGATTGATTAAAAACATCTGCATAATTAGGTAATAAAGTATGTGGAGAATTGTTTATAATCTCATCACAAGCATTTTTTGCCAATAACCACTCTTTATCAAATAAATGAAATTTTGCTTTTAAAGCATAAGCCGCCCACTTTGTTGCTCTTCCTAAATCTGAACCAGAATATGTAGATGGCAATAAACTTACCGCTCTTTCTAAATCTGCTTTCATATCTGTTCTAATTAGGTCTTTATCATAACGCCCTAATTCTCCAGCCTCAATTGGGTTTAACATTTCTCTAAAATAAGGAACATCTCCCCATAAATTTGTTAAATGATAAAAAGCCAAAGCTCTTAAAAACAGTAACTCTCCAACCGCCTGATTTCTATTAGCTTCCGTAAGTTTTTCATTACCGTCAATATTTGCTAAAAACTCTGTTGTTCCGTTTACAACTTCATACAATTGAGACCATACACCGTTTCCGTCTGCTACACCTTCTGCAATTAAATAATTGTGTATAGATCCATTTACATTTCTATTAGGACCAACAACATCTGCACCATGCGTGTAATAATCATCTAAACCTCTTTGTGCATATAGGTTATTATTATGGTATATTCTATAAATTCCGTTTACAGCTAATTCTGCCTCTTTGTCATTATTGAAAAAATTTCCAGGAGTAATTGCATCTCTTAAATCTTCTTGTAGAAAATCATCACAAGAAATTAAAGCAAATAAACCTAGTAAGACTAGAACAACTTTATTTTTTAATATATTTTTCATTTTATTATTTTTTTAAAATTCCATTTTTAATCCTAATGTAACAGATTTAGCATAAGGGTAAGTACCAGAAGCAAAACCCTGAGATACTGAACCTAACCCACTACTAGCACTAAAATTACTTGTTTCTGGATCTCCTAATTTAAATTTAGATAATAAAAACAAGTTAGTACCGGTTACATATACATTAAATGCGCTTAATGTATTTTCTAATCCTATTTTATCTAATGGAAGATTATAATTTAAAGTAGCTGTTTTTAATCTTAAGAATGAACCATCCTCTATATTAACAGTACTATTAGGATTGAATAAACTTGTAGAAGCACCCGCTCTAGGTATATCTGAAGTTTCATTTACCCCTTCTTGCCAACGATTTAACACTCTAGAATCTAAATTTTGCTCTCCTCTTCCGTAATAAGATGCCTGTGTTCTTATATTGAAGATATCATTACCATATTGACCTTGAAAAAAGACATCTAAAGAAAGACCTTTGTAAGTAAATGTATTTCTAAAACCTCCATAAAAATCTGGTTCTGGACTACCAATTATAACAGCATCTTCATCATTCCAGGTAGGGTTATCATCTAAATTTTCAAACCTAGGACCACCAATAAAAGACATTCCTTTTCTACCATCTGCAATTATCTCATCTTCATTTTTATAAGTTCCTAAGTATTTAAGTCCAATAAAAACTGGCATAGACTCTCCAACAATAAGTCTTGCAGAAGTACCACCCTGGTTACCTGTAGATTGTAAATCTAAATAATCTCTACCATCTAACTCTAAAACTTTACTTTTGTTTGTAGATATTGTTAATGTTGAATTCCAAGAAAAATCCTTTTTCTCCACATTAATGGTGTTTAATGAAAATTCAAAACCTTTATTTTCTACAGAACCTACATTTTGCAACTGAGTACCACCTCCTGCTTGTGCAGATAAAGCTTTTGCTAAAAGTAAATCTTCGGTAGTTTTTAAATAGTAATCTGCTTCAAAAGAAATTCTATCCTTTAAAAAACTAACTTCAAAACCAAGATCTAACTGTTTTGTCGTTTCCCATGTTAATCCTTCACTTGGTACAGATCCCAACTGAACACCATTTACAACATTGTCGTTAAAAATATTAATAGTGTTATTATACGTTGCAATAGAATTATAAGAATTTACTCCTTGTTCACCAACAATACCATAACTACCTCTAACTTTTAATTTATCAATTACATCTATATCTTCTAAAAAAGCCTCATCACTTACATTCCAAGCAAGCCCCACAGATGGAAAAAAGGCATATTTGCTACCTTCTTCAAAAACAGAAGAGCCATCGTATCTACCAACTAAAGTTAAAAGATATTTACTTTTATAACCATAATCTACCCTACCTAAAAAAGAAGCTAATGTTCTTTGACCATATCCAGAATTTGCATAATAAAGCGTTGCATCACCTAAAGCTAGATTATTAAACAAAACAGCATCATTAGGAAAACCATCTGCCTGAGAAACAGTGCTTTCATTCGTATCCTTTTGCCATGTAAACCCACCTAACAACTTAACAGAATGATCTTCTAAACCTAAATCATAGGTAAACGTATTTTCATTCAAAATACTTTTAGCATAATTTGTAGCTATATTAGCATATCCCGTTCCACCATTAGAAATCTGTCTATCAGGTAAAGCTCCCGGAAGATAATCGTTGTATTTTGTATGTGTTATTTCTGCACCAAAAGTAGACTTCAATTTAAAGTTTTCAAACAACTCATACTCAAGATAAGCATTTGTAATAAGCTTGGTAACTAAATCATGATCCACTCTTAAATTAGCATCTGCTACCGGGTTTCTTTCCGTTGAAGAACTTATTGGGTTTACACCCGTATAATCTCCATTTTCATCATAGACAGTTCTAATAGGTAAAACTGAAGAGACAATACTTGAATAATTGACTTTATTATTTTCTTTTTTATAATGTGTTGCATTTAAACGGATACCTGTTTTAAATTTATCTGAAAGCCTTACATCTAAATTCGTTCTAAAAGTAACTCTCTCTAATCCAGAACCTTTTAAAATTCCTTCTTGATCAAAATGATTAACAGAAATATAATAATTAGAATTTTCTGAATTCCCCATTATAGATAAATCTGTATTTCTAACATAACCTGTTTGAGCTGCAATATCTAACCAATCTGTAGTTTCAATTTCACCAGGCTCACTAAACAACAAAGGCAAAGTAGGATCGGTCCCTCCAAAACCATTATTTAAGTTCGGGTTAAATTGCCCTGCCTCATTAATATAATTTACATAATCTTCTCCGTTTAAAAGATCGACCTCATTTGCTACTTGCTGCACACTATAATAATGATTCAGACTAATTCTTGGTTTTCCTTTTGAAATTTCTGTACCATTTTTAGTCGTTACTAAAATAACTCCAGAAGCACCTCTTGTTCCATAAATAGACAATGCAGTAGCATCTTTTAAAACATCCACAGATTTAATATCATTTACATTTAAAGTATTTAAGTTAAAATCTGTACCTACAATAAATCCGTCTATAACATATAATGGATTATTATTTCCATTAATAGAACTATTACCTCTAATTCTAATTGTAGAACCAGAACCTGGGTCTCCACTATTAGAGGTTACAGAAACTCCTGTTGCTCTACCTTGTAATGCTTGGTCTAATCTTGCAACTGGTTGATTTTCTAATACATCTGCTTTTACAGAAGAAACAGAAGAAACCAGATCTTTCTTTGTAGTAGAACCATATCCTATTATTACTATTTCATTTAATTGTTGAGCATCTTCTTTTAAGACAATATCTATTACGTTTTTATCCGCAACCACAACTTCTTGATTTACAAAACCTACAAATGAGAATTGTAAAATTTCACCTTTAGAAACTTTAATAGAATACTTTCCATCAAAATCAGAATTTGTACCTCTATCTGTCCCTTTTACCAAAATATTAACTCCCGGAAGAGTTAAACTTGTCTCGTCTGATATTGTCCCTGTAATTGTTGTTTGAGCCGTTAAAGACATAAAACTACAAAACAGCAACAACAAAGCACTTAGTTTTAATTTCATTGATTTAATAATTAGTTTATAATTTGGTTTTACCATTACAACGAATGGTTACTTCAAACCTATTAATTATTTAAATTCAGAAATTCTCAAAAACAGGGTAGTATTGTTGCAATTACTCAACAATTAACATAAAATTCTAAATAACCAGTAATTTAAGTTTATAAAAAAGATGATATCACTAAAACCAGTATTGCTTTAGAGAAACCCTTTTTACATAGGTAATGCTTAAAAAACATGTATTACCAATAATAATTTAAAAAAATATAGTGCTTATTTTTACTAAAAAAAAGAGAAGTAATCGATAGAATATTAAAACTAATAATGTTTAGTTTAATATTAAGATAGAACGTAGAAATTTGAATAAAGCTTGTATATATGTTACTTCAAAAGAACATGTTTTTAATAAAATATTTTGCCCTATATTTTTCCGTAAAGCACGAAATAATATAAGGCAAATTATAGAAACCAAAATTGTATTACAATTTAAAAGGTATTAATTACCTAAAATAAAATCTACAGCAGCCATAGAATGAATTTCTGTTGTATCAAAAGTTGGAATTTCTAAATCTTCATCAAAAATCATTAAAGGAAATTCTGTACAACCTAAAACAACTCCTTCTGCACCTCTATCTTCCAAACCTTTAATAACATTAAGCACATAACTTTTAGATGCAGGCTTAACCACACCATACGTAAGTTCTTCTTCAATAATTCTTTGCAACTCAATAAGTACTTCCTTTTCTTCCGGCACTAAAACATTTATTCCGTTATCAGCTATTCTTTTGGTTATAAAATCACCTTCCATTGTATAAATTGTTCCTAAAAAGCCAACATTTTTAACATCTTTTTTAAGAATAGCTTTTGCCGTAGCATCACCAATATGAATAATTGGAAAATCTAATTGACTTTGTACAATATCAAATACTTTATGAGGCGTATTTGCACAAAACATTACAGATTCAGCCCCTCCTTTACGTAAACTAAACGCTCCTTCTGTTAATAAATCAGCTATAGAATCCCATTTATTTTCTTTTTGAAACCTATGAATTTCTGCCTGATTTATTGTGTAAACCGTTAAAGGCGGATTTGTATTATTACCATAATAAGCATTCACAGATTGATTAATTGTAGCATAATATTCAACGGTTGAATGCCAGGAAGTACCTCCAATTAGCCCTAATTTTTTCATATTTTGGTGAGGTAATTTTTTAGTTTCGGCTTTACCAGTTACAACCTCCTCTACTGGCTCCTTTATCACAGATTGCGTATTCATTTTTGAGTTATTACAAGACATAATTAAAAATAAACTACAAACACAAAGTTTCACAAATAACTTTTTAAATTTTAAATTTATTTTTTTTTGATTTTCAATTTTACAAGTATTGAATAGTACCATTTATAAAGTATTTAATATTTCTATATATTTTTGAACACAACCGTTAGTGAAGATATCTACAATCTATTCTTAGGCAATGCACCCTTCCACCCTTTAGACAATTGCACCGATAAACTTTTTACTACGGCTGCTGCTTCATCATAACCTGCAATATTAACGGATTCATTAGCATCTTTATAATGATCATACAATTCATTGGCTGCAAAATCACCCTTCTCCTTTTTATCATTATCCCAAGTATACCATTCTATATAATGATATTGTTTAGTTTGCATAGAATAGCCCATATATTCATAACCATCTTTAGAAATACGTTTACGTCTTCTAAATTGAGTAAAAACAGCATCTTTCCACTCCAAATCTGGATTATCAAATACAGGAACCAAACTTGTTCCTTGAAAATAATCTGCTTTATCAACACCTGTTAAATCACATAAAGTAGGAAATATATCTACCAACTCAGAAAGCGCTTCTATACGTTTACCTTCTTTCTGATTTACTCCTTTTATAATCAAAGGAACATGTGTATCAATATAAAAATTTGTCATTTTACCCCAACCGTTATGGTCTCCTAATTTCCATCCATGATCTCCCCATAAAACAATTACGGTATTTTGATACAAACCTCTTTCCTTTAAACCTTCTACCAATTTTCCGACACAAGCATCAATATAACTTACACTTGCATAATATCCTCTTTTTAAAGAATCTGCATACTTTTCTGGCAATGAAGCATCTTCTGGACGACCAATTTTAGTTGGATTTGTATACGCTCTTAATTCATAATTAGCATTTGCAGACATAACAGGAACATTCTTTGGTAACTTTGGATTTGCAGCAGGAGAAACAGATCCCGCAGGGTATAAATCCCAATATTTTTTTGGAGCTACAAATGGAAGGTGAGGTCTATAAAAACCAAGACCCAAAAAAAATGGCTCTTTTTTATCCTTAATTCTATCAATTGTTTTTAAAGCTAATTTTGTTTGCATAGCATCAAAATACAAAGAATCTGGTAAATCTGCACTTTCTAATGCAGGCCCTCTATTCCAACCATCTCCATAAACTGCTCTTCCTTTTCTTTGCTCTAGCAAAGCTGCTCTTTTTACCCTTTGATCTTCTAATGCATCTTCTGTATAATAATAGGTTTCTGCATCTCTTTTAGCGTACTCTTTTGTATTATACGGAAAAGGCTTTAAATCTGGTTCATCCCAAGAAATAGAATCTGGCATATAATTATGAAAAATTTTACCAATATTTACGGTATAATATCCTGCTTTATTAAAATACTGAGGCATTGTTACTGCATCAGGATTTATCTCTCTAAACTTATCTCCCAAGTGCCAAACTCTTGTAGAATCTGGTCTATAACCTAACATTGCACTTGCTCTTGAAGATGCACAAACTGCTGATTGAGAATGTGTATTTAGCATTACCATAGATGTTGCAGATAACGCATCTATATTTGGTGTTTTTATTTCTTTGTTTCCATAAGAACCAAGATCAGTTCTTAAATCGTCTATGGATAAAAAAATAATATTTGGTTTTTGTGCTGTTTTTAAACCTTTTTGGGAATTACTTTTTTGTGAACAAGAAGTAAAAAATACCAAAAGCACAGGTATAAATAGTTTTAAAATTTTCATCTATTATTATGTGTTTTTTTTAAAAATAAAATTATTAATTTGCCCTTCCTAACAATTCAATCCATTGATCAGCATAATTAGTATTTCTAATACCATTAGAGTGTGCTTTTCTTCCTTTAGGAACAGCTAAATCAAAAGAATAAATCTGATTTTCAGGAATCTTCATAGTCTCATAACTTTCTTTAATTACTTTTGCCGCAGGTTCCTTTGCATGATAAGTTCCATACCAAAGGTTAGCAGGTGTTACACTTTTTGCTGCATACCAATTTGCTATTTTATTTTTAGCAGAATAATCCCAACCACCAGAAAAATCGATAACTCTAGCAACTAAATGTTCTTTTGCTATAAAAGCAGCCATTCCTCCTCCTTGAGATTGACCCGAAACAGCTATTTTACTCCATTTTGGTTTACCAGCTTCTAAATAAGCATCCCAATTACCAGCTTTATCTGTTTTAGAAAGATAAATTAATAACTTAGTAAGCCTATTTACTATTGCGTCTTGAGGCTCATCATCTATTAATGAAAAATTGCTATCACCATAAATACGCTGCTTTCTAAATTCTGATGTACACTTAGAGTTGTCTGCTAAGTTTTCACCTTTACATATTTGAGCCACAGCAGGTCTATTAATGTAAGATATATTAATAACATGATACCCTTGAGATACAGCTGTTGCAAAAAATCTTTTAGGACCATTTAGAGCTATACCTCCAGTTCCCGGCATAAAAAACAATAGTTTTCCTTGTTTTGCATCTGGATTGTAAACAATTAAATGAGGAGAATCTGCTTCTTTAATAAGAGAATCTGTACTAGAAGGCTTAACTTCTAATACTTTATATTCTTTAGGGAACCCTGAAGGAGATTGAGAAAATGTAAAATTATAGCTAAAGAAAATAAAGGCTAGGGGAATTAAAAAGAACTTCATTATTTATTAATATTAAATTTTAAATAGTTAAACAGATTTTACTTTCTCTAAAAAAATTGATCTGTAATAAAATTCCCCATCAAATTATAAATATACATTTTCACCAACAAAAACACACAATAAGGGAAATTTATTCAACAAACCAATTAATTTATTAAATTTTCATTAGTAATTTTTCGTAAATATAGATAAAAATTACATTATCTATAATCCATTTTAACCTTTATTATAGAAACTTAGTCGGAATAATATTTTATAATGATTGTGAACAAAAAAAACTCCTTTTTATCAAAAAAAGGAGTTTTAATCAATTTAAAAATTATAAATATTTTATTATTCTGCCAACATGTCTTTTGTAGCAACTGTTCTAAAACCAATATGATCTGAACCAGAATTAGGCTCCATACCCATTTTTGCTGAAATTCTAAAACTTGCACAATAAGATGCATGACATAAAAAAGAACCACCTTTCATAACATATTCAATTTGATACGGATTACTTGGTGTATACGATTTTTCTGCTCCTGTAGGGTTTGTTAAAACCACGGAAGGATCTAAAGTTTCATAATATTTTACATTAAATAAGTCTGAAGTCATTTCCCAAACATTACCAGCCATATCATACAAACCAATATTATTTGCAGGATAAGATCCTACTGGAGAAATATAATCAAACCCATCTTCAGAAATATTTTCTGTAGGAAATTTACCTTGCCATGTATTCGCATTCGCATCTAAGTCTTCTGCTTTATTTCCCCAAGCAAAGATATTATCTTCAAACTTACCTTGTGCAGCAGACTCCCATTCTGCTTCAGTAGGCAGCCTTCTATTAGCCCATTTGCAATACGCCAAAGCATCTTCTTGCGCAACATGTACAACAGGGAAATTATCTTGCCCTTCAATAGAACTACCTGGACCTTCTGGTTGTTTCCAATTTGCGCCAATTTGCCACTTCCACCATTGTCCGTAATTCGCCATAGAAACGATTCCTTTAGCATGTTTATTAAAAATTAAGCTTCCGGGTTGTAAAATTGAATCTGCAGGTTTTTCTGTTCCTGCAGGTAAGTCTTTTTTTATTTCTTCCCAATCTATTGGTCTTTCTGCAACAGTAACATACTTAGTTGCCACTACAAACTCTCTAAATTGTTTATTCGTTACTTCCTTTGCATCGATAAAAAATCCGTCTACTGCTACTTTATGAGCAGGTTTTTCTCGTGGCATCGCATACTGATCTCCTTCTTTAGCTCCCATTAAAAAAGTTTTGCTTGAAACCCACACCATACCTTCTGGTGCTTTAACGTCTTGGCTTAAAGCTTTAATTTGTACGGTTTCTTTTTTATCTTTTTCTGATTGTTTTTTATCACAACTACTAAAAAAAGCTGTTGATAATAGTACGGTAATTAATACTGTTTTCAAATTAAAATTCATCAATAATAAATTAAGATTGCACGCAAATATAGATAATCTATTGATGTTTATTCTTTTAATTCTAAATCTCTCAATTTAATTTAACATAAAATTATTGTTTAACAAAACTAAGAATTAGTTAAACAATTGTATATTTGTATAAATATCAAAAGATTATGGCAAAAAAGAAAAATATTACAAAAGACAATTTAATATCTTGGTATATGGAATTTGTCTTAGAAAACAACCACCAACCAAAGTCTGTATATAGTTTTGCAAAAGAAAATAATTTTGATGAAGCTGATTTTTATAAATTCTATAGTTCTTTTGAAACTGTTGAAGAAGCTATCTTTTCTGAATTTTTTAATCACACCATAACTATTTTAGCTAAAAGTGAAGATTACGAAAACTTTGATGCAAGAAACAAATTACTCAGTTTTTATTTTACTTTTTTCGAAATATTAACAGCGAATAGAAGCTATGTTGTGTATGCGTTAGAAAACAGTAAAAAAGATTTTAAGAAACTAAAATCGCTAAAAAATTTAAGAGAAAGCTACCTCAACTATGTTCAGAATATTGGCATAGAAAAAATAGATTTAAAGCACGAAAAATTAGAAAAAATCCAAGACAAATCAATTAAAGAATCCTCTTGGTTTCATTTATTAGTAACTATGAAGTTTTGGCTAGATGATGTTTCTCCATCCTTTGAAAAAACCGATATTTTTATTGAAAAATCGATTAACGCTCGTTTTGACTTAATGGACATTAAACCTTTACAAAGCATTATCGATTTTGGAAAATTCATTTTAAAAGAAAAAGTAAACTTTAATTAAAAGCCCATGAAAACAATAGATTCTATACCAACTTCTAAAATTCAGAGAGCTTCTAAATTAGTTACTACTGGCGCAAAAATTGGGGTTAATTATCTAAAATATTATGGAGATAAAATAACCAAAACAGAAGACGAAGCAAAAGCACGTTTAAACGAAAATAATGCTGAAGATATTTATGACGGTTTAAAAACCTTAAAAGGAAGTGCTTTAAAAGTTGCTCAGATGTTAAGTATGGAAAAAAGCATCTTACCACAGGCGTATGTAGAAAAGTTTTCTCTCTCTCAGTTCTCTGTACCCCCACTTTCTCCTGCCTTAGTAACCAAAACCTTTAAAAAGTATTTTGGAAAAGATCCTAATGAAATATATGACAAATTCAATACTGTTTCTATAAATGCAGCAAGTATTGGTCAGGTTCATAAAGCTGAAAAGGACGGAAAAGAATTAGCTGTAAAAATTCAATACCCTGGTGTTGCACAAAGTATTGCTTCAGACTTAGCATTGGTAAAACCTATTGCCATTAAAATGTTTAATATTAGAGGAAAAGACTCTGATAAATATTTTAAAGAAGTAGAAAATAAACTAGTCGAAGAAACCAATTATATTTTAGAAGTCGAACAAAGTAAAGAAATAGTAGCTGCCTGCAAACACATTCCTAATCTTAATTTCCCTGAATATTATGCTGATTTATCATCAGATAGGATTATAACCATGGATTGGATGCATGGTGTTCATTTATCTGAATTCTACACAGACAACCAAGAAGTTGCTAATAGACTAGGACAAGCACTATGGGATTTTTACATGTTTCAGATTCACAAGTTAAAAAAAGTACATGCAGATCCGCATCCTGGAAATTTTTTAATATCACCAGAAAACGAATTAATTGTAATTGATTTTGGTTGTATGAAAACCATTCCAGAAGACTTTTATGTACCTTATTTCGAATTAGCTCAAAAAGAAAATATTGGCAACCCTACGTTTTTTGAAGAAAAATTATTTCAGTTAGAAATATTAAGAACAGATGATTCCAACGAAGAGCTCATATTTTTCAGAGCTATGTTTCATGAAATGCTAAGTTTATTTACACAACCGTTTCACCAAGAAACTTTCGATTTTTCTGATGAAGTTTTCTTCGGTAAACTTTCTGACTTAGGAGCTAAATACGCAAAAAGCACAGAACTAAAAGACATGAACGGAAACAGAGGCTCTAAGCATTTTATTTATATTAATAGAACCTTTTTTGGCTTGTACAATTTAATGCACGATTTAAAAGCAAAAGACATAAAAATTAATAATTTTAAATCGCTATAAAGGCTATTTTTAATCATAAGAACACCCAAGACCTACAACAGCTGTTTATAAAATAAACTTATAAACAGTTGCTCTAGTTTTAAATTTGCCAACTTTATACTTTATAATTTACACTTTATTTTAAAGTCTACAACCGCCCAAGAGATACTTATTAAAACACAAAAGAAAATGGTATCTTTACTATCAATCATATTTATGAAAATAGTATTGAAGACGCACATGCTACATCGACAAAATATTAAGAAGAGTTATATATAAAAGGTAAATTGTTAGAAACAAAATAAGGTAATCAATTTACCTAAAGGAAATGTTGCTACAATTAATTGTTTAGGCTGTTATTCCAAATTAAAGGAACAATTAGCTTATAAAAAACCTAAAAAAAAGAGACAAAATCTATGAAAATTCTTGTAACAGGTGCAACTGGCTATATAGGCAAACGTTTAATTCCGTTATTACTAAATGATGGACATACCATAATTTGCCCTGTAAGAGATAAAATTAGAGCTGAAAATTATTACAGAAATCAAAAAAACATTCAATTAGTAGAAGCTGATTTTTTAAACATAGACAGCCTCCTTAACATTACAAAAGACATTGACGCTGCTTATTATCTAATTCATTCCATGTCTAATTCTGCCAAAGAATTTCATGACTTAGAAGAAAAATGTGCACTAAATTTTAAACGTTTTTCAGAAACAACAAACATAAAACAAGTTATTTATTTAAGCGGAATAACTAATGACACTAAACTCTCTAAACATTTATTATCTCGTAAAAACGTAGAGATTACACTTGCGTCAGACAAATACGCATTAACCACTTTTAAAGCAGGAATTATTGTTGGCTCTGGGAGTTCTTCTTTTGAGATCATAAGAGACCTAGTAGAGAAATTACCTGCAATGATAGCCCCTAAATGGCTCAATACAAAAACACAACCCTTAGCCATTAGAGATGTTTTAACTTTTTTACACAAAGCATTAGATAAAAAAGAACTATATAATACTTCTCACGATATTTTTGGTCAGGAAATTCTAACCTACAAAGAAATGTTACTGCAATTCGCAGAAGTTAGAAAACTAAAAAGACACATCTTAACGGTACCCATAATGACGCCAAAACTATCTTCTTATTGGCTCTACTTTGTAACCTCTACTTCTTACAAATTAGCAAGTTCCTTAGTAAACTCTATGGGAGTAGAAGTTATTGGAAACAAAAGTAACATTAATGCCATTTTAGATGTAAACCCAATGTCTTACAAAGAGGCAGTGAAATTAGCCTTTAAAAAAATTGAACAAAATAGCATTATTTCTAGCTGGAAAGACTCCTATATAAGTAGCGGAAAATTAAAAAACTTTGTTCACGAATTTGTAAACGTCCCAGAGTATGGTTGCTTTAAAGATCATAAAGAAAGAGTTATAAGGGATAAAAAAAGAACACTAGACAGGATCTGGGCAATTGGAGGAGAAACAGGCTGGTATTATGGTACTTTTCTATGGAAAATTCGTGGATTTTTAGATCAATTTTTTGGTGGTGCCGGTTTACGACGAGGTAGAAGGCATCCTACAGAATTAAATATCGGTGATGCTCTAGATTTTTGGCGCGTAATTTATGCTGATAAAGAAAAAGGAAAACTCCTACTCTATGCAGAAATGATAATGCCCGGTGAAGCTTGGTTAGAATTTAAAATTGACGAAGGAAAACTACACCAAACAGCAACATTTAGACCTCATGGCTTAGCAGGAAGACTCTATTGGTACGCTGTAATGCCTTTCCATTGGTTTGTTTTTAACGGTATGATTAACAATATTAACAAGTAAAATACTACAATAACTTTTAAGTTAAAATCCTTATTAATCCGTATCGTTTATCTAGAACTAGACACATTCATCTCTTTTCTATTCTAAAAACTATTTGATCTTAAATATTTTTATCAAAAAAAAACATATAAATTTAAAACATTAATATTGTTTAATTTATTTGTCAAATCATTAAACATTTATTATATTTGAAATATAAATAACTGTTAATAGGAAATATAGTCCCTAATTACTTTTTTTCAAAAACAGAAAAAAGAAATTTATTTTAATATGTTTATAGTATTTGATTGCTATAAACATATTAAAATAATCAAAAATTAATTCTATGCAGCTATAAGATAAATCTATGCATTAAGCAATTAAACGGCATAGCTATTGAGCATATAATAGAAATGGACTGAAAAGATAGACCACGTTTGAAGCAATAAAAGATCAATTTAACCTAAAAGAACAAGAAGTTATTGATTTAATGCTGAAAGGAATGAAGCCTAAAAGCTTTGTAATGTGGAGAAAAAGGGTTCAGGAAAGAAAAACAAAACATTTAAAGTTAAGAACTTTCCAAAAAGGAAGATTTAAATGTTCAATACAGAAAAATTAAATTATGGAGTTAATCAAAAAAGCATTAGAGTTTGAAACAAGAAAAATGAGATTTCCAACTACAAGTGACCGTGTTTTAGCAGCTAGAGAAGCAAAAGCTTTAATCTTAGACTTAAACGAGGTATATAAAAAGAATAAAGATTCTGAAATTATGGATATCATGAAACGTTTGACCCTTATAAAACAAAGAATAGAGAGACGCTTAAAGGGAAAACCGTTAACTGCATAATAATTACAGATTTCTCTTGTTTTTCTAACTTTTATAATTATATTCACAAATTATAGATTAAAACAGCGAAACAGAGAATGAATTTATTAGAAAGAGCGGAAGAATTTGAACACAGAAAGTTCTCATTTAAAACAACTAGTGATAGAATTGTAGCTTCTAGAGAGGTAAAAGCCTTAATACTAGAGCTAAACGAAGTATATAAAGCAGAAAAAGATCTTGAAATAATGGATCAAATGAAGCGCCTTACAGCAGTTAAACAAAAAATTGAAAAGCGCTTGAAAGGAAGACCTTAAAAGCAAATGAATAAAATTTTAGTTATTGGCGGAAGTAAAGGAATTGGAAAAGCAATTATTGATAGCTTAATTGATGAAAACTCAATTATAAATATCAGTAGAACAGCTCCTTTACTTTCCCACACTAATCTCAATCACTTTAATTGTGATATTCTTACAGATGATTTACCTGAAATAGACACAATAGACACTTTAATCTATTGCCCAGGAAGCATTAACCTAAAACCAATTTCTAGACTACAACTAAATGATTTCAGAGAAGACTTTGAAATTAATGTAATTGGTGCTGTAAAAGCAATTCAACATTATTTACCCTCTTTTAAAAAAGGTAACAAACCTTCCGTATTATTATTTAGCACGGTAGCAGCAAAATTAGGGATGCCTTTTCACGCTAGTGTAGCTGCAGCAAAATCTGCCGTAGAAGGTTTAACAAAATCTTTAGGAGCAGAATTAGCTCCATTAATTCGTGTAAACGCAATCGCCCCAACAGTAACAGATACAGAGTTAGCCTCTAAGTTATTGCGCAATGAAAGAATGATCGAAAACATAAAAGAACGACACCCTCTAAAAAAATATTTAACACCAAAAGAAGTTGCAGACCTAGCTTCTTATTTAATATCCGAAAAAGCAAGTGCTATATCTGGTCAAATTTTTGAATTAGACTGCGGAATTGTCAGTTTTAAAATATAAATAAAATCAGAATTAAATGAATATTTACAATACAGAGATTAATAGTCTCCAGAATACCCCTATTCTTTTGTCAGATTTTAAAGGCAAGTACATTCTATTTGTAAACGTAGCTTCTAAATGCGGATTTACTCCACAATACAAAGATTTAGAGGAATTACATAAAACCTATAACGACAAAATAGTTGTAATAGGAGTTCCTTGTAATCAGTTTGGAAAACAAGAGCCAGGGTCTTCTTCTGAAATTGAAACGTTTTGTGAAGTAAATTATGGTGTTTCATTTCTAATTACAGAAAAAGTTGATGTAAAAGGAAAAAATCAACATCCATTATATACATGGCTAACATCTAAAAAGTTAAATAATAAAAAAAGTTCTACTGTAAAATGGAATTTTCAAAAATATTTAGTCTCACCAGAAGGAGAATTAGTTGATTATTATTTTTCAATAACAAAACCCTTGAGTTCAAAAATAATAAAACACTTAAAATCATAAAGCATGTTCGGTCTATTTAAAAAGAAAAGTGAAATAGAAAAGTTGCAAGAATCTTACAAGAAATTAATGGAAGAAGCTTTTAAACTACAAGCTATTAATAGAACAAATAGCGACAAAAAATATTTAGAAGCCGATAACATCCTAAAAAAAATTGAGTCTTTAAAATCTAAATAATTTACTCTATGAAACAAGTAAAGCTTACACTTTTATTTTTAGTAATCAATTTTGGTGCTTTAGCCATTGGGAGTTGGTTAATGGATAACGGACCACTTTCCGATTGGTATACCAACCTAAACCAAGCTCCTTGGACACCACCTGGTATTGTATTTGGAATTGCTTGGACCTTTATTATGATATGTTTTTCTATCTTTTTAGGTAAACAATTTACAACCAATTACAATTCTAAAATACTTTCCGTTTTTATAATTCAATTTATTCTAAACGTTAGCTGGAACTACATTTTCTTCAATCAACATTTAGTCTTAATTGGTTTGATATCAATTGTATTACTGACAGCTACATTATTTTATTATTTCTTTAAATTAAGTAATAAAACAGGCGGATACAAATATTTACTATTACCATATATGATTTGGCTTTGTATTGCAACTTCATTAAACCTCTACATTTTAATTCATAATTAACATGAAAATATACACATTCCACAGAAAACAGAAATTACCAATTACATTAGAAAAAGCTTGGGAATTTTTATCGAGTCCCAAAAACTTAAAAGTAATTACGCCTACTTATATGAGTTTTGATATTCTTTCTGGTGCAGAAAAACCAATGTTTGCTGGTCAGATTATACAATATATTGTTACCCCAATTCTTGGGATAAAAACAAAATGGGTAACCGAAATTACACACGTAAAAGAAAACGAATACTTTGTAGATGAGCAACGCTTTGGACCTTATGCATTATGGCATCACAAACATTTTATCAAAGAAATTGAAGGCGGTGTAGAAATGGAAGACATTATAGACTACAAAGTTCCTATGGGAATTTTAGGTCAAATTGCACACCCAATATTAGTTAAACCCAAACTTGAAGAAATTTTTGAGTACAGACAAAAAAAATTAATTGAACTTTTTGGACAATACTACCCACCAATTAAATAGAATTTTTCTAGTTTATAGAAATAAAATAAGGAAAATAAATGAAGACAGAGATAAACATTTTTTGGTTTAGAAGAGATTTACGGTTAGATGACAACTGCGGATTATACCATGCATTAAAATCAGGTAAAAAAGTACTTCCAATTTTTATTTTTGATGAAGAAATTTTAAGTAAATTAAAGAAAGATGATGCACGTGTTTCCTTTATTTATCAAGAAATAGCCCATATTCATAAAAAATTAGTCGAAATAGGGAGTGTTTTAGAGGTTTATCACGGAACACCTAAAGAAATTTACAACTCATTATCAGAAAAGCACATCATCGATACCGTATTCACAAATCATGATTATGAACCCTATGCGATAAAAAGAGATTTAGAAATTAAAGAATTTCTAACATCAAAAAACATCAATTTAAAAACGTATAAAGACCAAGTAATTTTTGAAAGAAATGAAATTGTAAAAAAAGATGCGACACCGTATAAAGTTTACACACCCTTTTCTAAAAAATGGCTAGAAGCTTTTCATTTTAAGGGAATTCAATTTTATCCTTCAGAAACACTGTTAGATAATTTAATAAAAAATAAAAACCAACCTATTTTAAAATTAGAAGCAATTGGTTTTATAGAATCTGCTATAAAAGTAGCTTCTTATAAAGTATCATCTCAATTAATTGGTACGTATGAAGAAACTAGAAACTTCCCAGCAAAAGACAGTACTTCTAAATTAGGTACTCATTTACGTTTTGGTACTGTGAGTATCCGTAAAATGGTTGACGAAGCATCTAAAAGCAGCAACATTACTTTCTTAAAAGAATTAATTTGGCGTGAATTTTTTATGCAGATTTTATGGCATTTCCCACATACCGTTAAAGAGAGTTTTAAACCAAAATACGATAGAATTCTGTGGAGAAATAACGAAGATGAATTTAAAGCATGGTGCAAAGGCGAAACAGGTTACCCGTTAGTAGATGCAGGTATGAAAGAATTAAATCAAACAGGTTTTATGCACAACAGAATTAGAATGTTGGTAGGTAGTTTTCTTTGCAAACATTTATTGATAGATTGGCGATGGGGAGAAGCCTATTTTGCAGAAAAATTACACGATTACGAACAGGCCAGTAACATAGGTAACTGGCAATGGGTTGCTGGTACCGGAGTGGATGCCTCGCCTTACTTTAGAATATTTAACCCAACTACTCAAATTAAAAAATTCGATAAGGACTTAAACTATATTAAAAAATGGGTTCCAGACTTTCAAGAACTCACCTATCCAGTGCCAATTGTAGAGCATAAATCTGCTAGAGAGCGTTGCTTAACCACCTATAAAAAAGCATTAGTAGATTTTTAACCCACAATACATATACAGGCCGTAAATTTTAAAAGTAAAAAGAAGGCAACAAAAAAAATAAATTAGCGTTTTTAAAATATAAAATATGAAGATGATCATTCAATTTTCTTTTATTTTATGTAAAATTATTCTTGTTTTAAGGGCTTCAATGTAAATTGAAGCTTTTTTATTAAAAAAAAGTGAAATTTTATTTGGTAGATACTAATAATTGCCTTTAATTTGCGCTCTCAAAATAAAAGCCGATGTAGCTCAGCTGGCTAGAGCAGCTGATTTGTAATCAGCAGGTCGTGGGTTCGAGTCCCTCCATCGGCTCAATTTATTAAAAAGTCTCAAAAATAATTTTTTGAGACTTTTTTTATGTAAAACATTAAAAATCAGTCTGAATAATAATTTAATTTTTATTTAAATAATTGTAGCTAATTAAAAAAAGCTCTATTATTTTAAAATAGAAGCTATTTAAGATTAAATAAATCCTAAGTATTTGTAAATTCTTTATTATTTTAGACAATTAATTATCTTAATCATAATTATATGCTCATTATTGGAATTGCCGGAGGTACAGGAAGTGGAAAAACTACGGTTGTAAATCAAATAATTAAACAACTACCTACAGGTGAGGTTTGTGTAATTTCTCAAGATTCATACTATAACGAAACCGTAAACTTATCTTATGAAGAAAGATCTAAAATAAATTTTGATCACCCAAGAGCTATCGATTTTGATTTAATTGTTAAGCATCTAAAAAAATTAAGATCAGGAAAAACAATAGAACAGCCTGTTTATTCTTTCGTAACACACAACAGAACTACAGACACTATTAAAACACACCCTAGAAAGGTGGTTATTGTAGAAGGTATTTTAATATTAAATAATGAAGCATTAAGAGATTTATTTGATATAAAAATATTTGTACATGCAGATACAGACGAACGCTTAATTAGAAGAATTAGAAGAGATATTACAGAAAGAGGAAGAGACATTGACGAAGTTTTAAACAGGTATCAAGATACTTTAAAACCAATGCACCTTCAATTTATTGAGCCAACTAAAAATTTTGCAGATATTATTATTCCTAATAATAAACACAACACCGTAGCAATTGATGTTGTTAGAACCGTAATTAACGATCGTTTATAATCTAGTATGACTTTTAACAAATTTAAAAATAACAAGGCAGTAAAGATTCTAACAAATGTTTTTGTTTTAATCTTAATTCCATTTTTAATTTGGATGTTCTTTTTTGATGAAAATTCTTATTTAGCACATAGAAAATTCGATAATCAGATTAAAGACTTAGAAAGTACAATTTCATTTTATCAAAAGAAAATAGCAGAAGACAAAGCCACCATAAAAAAATTACAAGACTCTATTCAATTAGAACGTTTTGCAAGAGAAAAGTATTTAATGAAAAAAGAAAATGAAGAAATTTATTTAATAGAATTTGATACCATAAAATAAAAAATGAAAAATTCTCTTTTTGATGATTTTCTAAAAACTACACCCGCTGCTTGGAAAAATAAAATTCAAGTAGACTTAAAAGGTGCAGATTATAATGACACGTTGTTATGGAAAACTCAAGAAGGTATTGTTGTAAAGCCATTTTACACACAAGAAGATAGATCTAGTCTTAAAATAGAAACTCCCAAAAAAGGGTTTAATATTTGTGAAACTATTTTTGTTGATGATGAAAAAATAGCAAACTCACTAGCTATAGATGCTTTAAAAAGAGGTGCAAACTCAGTTCAATTTATTGCATATAAGAACTTCGATTATAGAATACTACTTCTTAATATTGATGTAAAATCTATTTTCATTTACTTTCAGTTTCATTTTTTAGAAGACACCTTTCAGTTAGAAGTTTCTAAATTTATAAATTCTGAAAAAACATATTTTCAAACAGATATAATAGGGAACTTAGCCGAAACAGGTAATTGGTTTTTTAATTTAAAAGAAGATTTTATAAAGCTAGAGAGAATTCAGAAAAATACTACAAATTGCATTGCTATTTATGGAGACCTATATCAAAATTGCGGAGCAACAATTACACAACAACTAGCATATACACTAGCGCATGCAAATGAATATCTAAATAAGTTTGGAGACACTGTTGCAGAAAAGTTAAGTTTTTCTTTTTCTGTAGGAAGCAATTATTTCTTTGAGATTGCAAAATTAAGAGCTTTTAGAATTTTATGGTCTGCACTTATAAAAGAATATGAAATTAGGGATTTAGAAGCTCATATTTTTGTGCAACCAAGTTTAAGAAACAAAACCATTTATGATTATAATGTAAATTTATTAAGAACAACATCAGAATGTATGAGCGCTATTTTAGGTGGATCAAATACAATTTCTAATGTTTCTTACGATGCCATTTATCATAAATCTAACGAATTCGGAAATCGTATTTCTAGAAATCAATTATTAATACTACAACAAGAAAGCTACTTAACAGAAGCTCAGGGTTTTGCCGAAGGTGCTTATTATATCGAATCAATAACACAACAATTAGCAGAGAATGCATTAACTATTTTTAAGCAAATAGAAAAAAGTGGCGGTTTTTTAAAACAATTAAAGGACGGCATCATTCAGAAAAAAATTAAAGAAAGTGCTTTAAAAGAAGAAAATAGTTTCATCCAAAAAGAAATTATACTTTTAGGTACAAATTTGCAACAAAATAAAGAAGATAAAATGCAACAAGAGTTAGAGTTGTACCCTTTTGTTAAGCAAAGAAACATAAAAACACTAGTCCCCCCATTAACTAGAAAACGGCTTTCAGAATCATTAGAAAAGGATCGGTTACATTCTGAAAAAAGTATAGAACAAAATAAAAATGGATAAAAACAGAGAAATTCTACTTAAACAAAAAAAACAAAATGAGCTAAAACTTGAGATTCAACAATTAAAAAAGAAACTTCCTACACTTATAATCGGATTTATTTTTTTTGTTGCAGTAAGTCTTTATTTTCTAGAAGACAAGTTTTATCATTTGTTTGGGAACAGTGTTAACTTTATATTTAGCGCCGTTATGCTATTGTGCGTATTCTCTTTAGCTTTTATACTAAAGAGTTATATTCAAATTAAGAAAAGACAAAAAAAAGTAAAAAACATTGGAGTTGAATTATATAAATTAATGAAACTAGACGAGGGCAGCCCTAAAAATGAGTAGAAAAAATTTACAAAATATAAAACTCAAAAACACAGACCTTAAAATAAAACCTTCTTTTAATCAAGAAGGTTTTGCTGCTGGTATTGCTCCTAATTTACGAGGTCCCTATGCGACTATGTACGTTAGAAGACCTTGGACAATTAGACAGTATGCTGGATTTTCTACGGCAGAAGAAAGCAATGCTTTTTATCTAAAAAACTTAGAAGCAGGTCAGAAAGGATTGTCTGTTGCTTTTGACTTAGCAACTCATAGAGGCTATGACTCCGATCATGAGCGAGTACAAGGTGATGTTGGTAAAGCCGGTGTTGCTATAGACTCTGTAGAAGATATGAAGACTTTATTTAACAAAATTCCGTTAGATAAAATGTCTGTTTCTATGACTATGAATGGAGCTGTTTTACCCATTTTAGCTTTTTATATTGTTGCCGCAGAAGAACAAGGTGTTTCTTTAGAGCAACTTTCTGGTACTATCCAGAATGATATTCTAAAGGAATTTATGGTTAGAAATACATACATCTACCCTCCTGCTCCATCCATGAAAATTATTGCTGATATTTTTAAATTTACAAGTAGTAAAATACCGAAATTTAATTCCATATCTATTTCAGGTTACCACATGCAAGAAGCTGGTGCTACAGCAGAAATTGAATTGGCATATACTTTAGCAGACGGTTTAGAATATATACGAAAAGGAATTGAAGCAGGCATGGAAATTGATGTTTTTGCTCCAAGACTTTCTTTCTTTTGGGCAATTGGCATGAATCATTTTACAGAAATTGCAAAATTACGAGCTGCAAGAATGTTATGGGCAAAAATTGTAAAACAGTTTAACCCTAAGAACCCAAAATCTTTAGCTTTAAGAACACATTGTCAAACAAGTGGTTGGTCTTTAACAGCACAAGATCCTTTTAACAACGTAGCAAGAACAACCATAGAAGCTATGGCTGCTGCTTTTGGCGGCACGCAAAGTTTACACACTAATGCTTTGGATGAAGCCATTGCTTTACCTACAGATTTTTCTGCAAGAATAGCTAGAAATACACAAATACACTTACAACAAGAAACATATATAACCAAAACGGTAGATCCTTGGGCAGGAAGTTATCATGTAGAAAAGTTAACCGAAGATTTAGCAAATAAAGCTTGGGAGCTAATTAGCGAGGTAGAAAAACTTGGTGGCATGACAAAAGCCATTGAAAAAGGAATTCCTAAAATGCGTATTGAAGAAGCTGCAGCTATTAAACAAGCAAAAATAGACAGTGAAAAAGACGTAATTGTAGGAGTTAATAAATATCAGCTAAAAAAAGAAGAACCTTTACAAATCCTAGAGGTTGATAATAAAGCTGTACGAAATTCTCAAATTAAAAGATTAAATCAATTAAAAAGTACACGAAATAATACAGCTGTTAAAACATCTTTAGACGCATTAACAGAAGCTGCAAAATCCGGAAAAGAAAACCTACTCGACCTAGCTGTAAAAGCCGCTAAAAATAGAGCCACTTTAGGTGAGATTTCTGATGCTTTAGAACTTGTTTTCGGGAGACACAAAGCAATTCACAAAACAATTTCTGGCGTATATAGCAAAGAAATAAAAGACGACAAACTCTATAAGAGAGCAGCAGATCTATCTGATAAATTTGCAGAACTAGATGGGCGACGCCCAAGAATTATGATTGCTAAATTAGGGCAAGATGGCCACGATAGAGGTGCAAAAGTTGTAGCAACTGCCTACGCAGATTTAGGTTTTGATGTAGACATTGGTCCTTTATTTCAAACACCACAAGAAGCTACAAAGCAAGCGATAGAAAATGATGTCCATATTTTAGGAATCTCTTCTTTAGCTGCAGGACACAAAACTTTAGTACCACAAGTTATAGCCGAATTAAAAAAATACGGACGAGAAGACATTATGGTAATTGTTGGCGGTGTTGTACCTGTACAAGACTACCCTTTTTTATTAGAAGCTGGTGCTGTTGGTATTTTTGGTCCTGGAACAAAAATCGCACAAGCCGCTATTGATTTACTAACTATTTTAATTGATAGTACGGACGAGTAAAAAAACATTTTTTACATAAATAAGTTTTCTTTATTTGAAACATTTTCTTTCGGAATCTCATTAAAGAATTCTGCTGCTTCGGTGCTAGATGCTCCTCCATAAGAAGCTAAAAAAGTACCTTTAGCATCATCTTTTGTTACAACGATATATAATATAGACATATCTGCAGGATTACTCATTCCTTCAAAACGATGTTCTGCTACAATAAAAATTTCAGTAGGCTTGTACTTACTTTTTGTATTATTATCAATTAACACTCCATCTACTACTCTATAATTATTGGTATACCCTTTTTCTTGGTATTTTTTTATTATTTCTAATTCATTTTTTTCGTTATTCATTTTATATATAATTTAGGTTCATCACAAAATAAAAGAAATTACATAGAAAAGAGTACTGCAAACCATTTAGATTTTAACTCAAATCAAAAACTCTAATGGACTCTTTTTTCCACGATACGAGTTAATCTAATAGTAATACAATCTTGATCTTTGTAAAAAACATAAACTATGGCAATCTTAGGAAATATTATAAAAGGAATTATCAATTTAACTGATACACTTTCATCAGAAAAAAACCACGTCGAAGCTCAAAAAGAAGTTTTACAAAACTTACTTGAAACAGCCAAAGAAACTCAATTTGGTGAAGCTTATAATTTTGAATCCATCCTATTAAGTGATGATTTACAAACCTCCTTTGCTAATAAAGTTCCTTTTTTTGATTATAATTCACTGAACGAAAAGTGGTGGTACAAAATTCATAATGGAGAAGAAAATGTAACTTGGGTCGGAAGTCCATCTTATTTTGCTTTAAGCTCCGGTACCACCGGAAAAAAGAGTAAAAGAATTCCAGTTACGGATGAAATGATTGCTGCCATAAAAAGTTCTGGAATAAAACAAGTTACTTCTTTAAATAACTTTGATTTACCTGTAGATTTCTTCGAGAAAGATATTATGATGTTAGGAAGCTCTACAGATTTAGATGAGAAAGACGATCACTTTGAAGGAGAAATAAGTGGAATTAGTGCTAGTAATATTCCTTTTTGGTTTAAAGGTTATTACAAACCCGGAGAAGAAATTGCCAAGATTGAAGATTGGGACGAGCGCGTGCAACATATTGCAGAAAATGCTAAATCATGGGATATTGGTGCTTTAAGCGGAATACCTTCTTGGATAGAATTAATGATGCAAAAAGTGATTGATTTTCATCATTTAGAAAACATACATGAAATTTGGCCAAATCTTCAAGTGTACACTTCCGGTGGTGTTGCTTTTGGTCCTTATGAAAAAAGTTTTAAAGCCTTATTAGGAAAACCCGTTACGGTTATAGACACTTATTTGGCTTCCGAAGGATACATTGCTACACAAGTAAGACCAGAAACCGATGCAATGCAGCTAAATACCGAGAATGGTATTTATTTTGAATTTGTTCCTATGAATCCAGATTATATAAATGAGGATGGATCTATCAAACAAAATGCACCTTCTTTAACTTTAGAACAGGTTGAAACAGGCACCGATTACATTTTAATTATAAGTACAGTGAGTGGAGCTTGGCGTTATTTAATAGGTGATACCATTAAATTTACAGATGTAGAAAAGGCTGAAATTAAGATTACAGGACGTACTAAATTCTTCTTAAATACTGTTGGATCTCAATTATCCGTTAATAAAATGGATGATGCTATTAAACATATAGAAGAAAAATTCTCTACAACCATTACAGAATATACCATTTGTGCAAAGCGATTTGAAGATGGTGAATTTTATCATTCTTGGTATTTAGGTTCCGATTTAAAAGGTGACAATGATAAAATTGCAACAGCGTTAGATGATTTTCTAAAAGAAGCAAATAATAATTATAAAGTTGCAAGAAGCAAAGCATTAAAAGGTGTCAAGGTTACCGTAATTCCTGTTGAAACATTTCATGACTGGAATGACAATAACAAGAAAAAAGGTGGACAAGTAAAAATGGAACGTGTAATGAAAGAAGAAAAGTTTGCCGAATGGGAAAATTTTATTCATAAAGCATAATTCATAAAAAACTAAAATTAACTTTTAAACTTACTAAAATGAAAACTTCAGATATTATTATAAAATCTTTAGAGAATGAAGGCGTAGAATATATTTTTGGCTTACCTGGTGAAGAAAATTTAGATCTTTTAGAATCCATCAGGAAATCTGATAAAATAAAATTAATACTTACCAGACACGAACAAGGAGCGGGCTTTATGGCAGCAACTTATGGCAGACTTACAGGAAAACCTGGAGTTTGCATGTCTACATTAGGCCCTGGTGCAACCAATTTAATGACGCCTGCAGCTTATGCACAATTGGGCGCAATGCCAATGGTAATGCTTACAGGACAAAAACCAATAAAAGAAAGCAAACAAGGTAAATTTCAAATTGTAGACATTTTAGAGATGATGCAACCACTTACAAAGTTTTCTAAACAAATAACCTATGGTAAAAATGCAAGTGCAATCATTAGAGAAGCCTTTAGAGTTTCTCAAGAAGAAAGACCAGGTGCTGTGCATATAGAAATTCCGGAAGACGTATGTAAAGAAATCGTTGAGAATCCGCAATATTTTAATGTAAATAGCGCTAAAATCCCATCAGCAAATACAAGTTCCATCTTAGAAGCAAAAGAGATGATTCTTTCAGCCAAAAAACCTTTATTATTAATTGGCGCTGGAGCAAATAGAAAAAGAGCCAGTGAATCTTTAACTAATTTCGTAGATCAATTAGGAATTCCTTTTTTTAACACACAAATGGGGAAAGGAATTATTGACGAAAGGAATCCGCTTTATTTAGGAACTGCTGCACTTTCTTCAAACGATTTTTTACACGAAGCAATAGAAGCTGCAGATTTAATTATAAATGTTGGTCATGATACTATAGAAAAACCTCCATTTGTTATGAATCCTGATGACAAAAGAAAAGTGATTCATATTAACTTTTTTGCTGCAGAAGTTCATGAGGTTTATTTTCCACAGTTAAATGTAATTGGAGATATTGCAACAAGTATTCATCAATTAACAAAAGAGTTAAAATCGAATGCGAAAAAATGGAATCTTGACTTTTTCTTAAAAGTGAAAGACAATGTATTATGTCATCTCTCTAAATACAAAGATGACAATCGCTTTCCAATGCTACCACAACGTTTGGTAGAAATTACAAGAAACATTTTACCAAAAGACGGAATTGTAACGCTAGACAACGGAATTTATAAAATATGGTTTGCTAGAAACTACCCCGCTTATGCTCAAAACACTTTACTATTAGACAACGCTTTGGCAACAATGGGCGCAGGTTTTCCTTCAGCAATGATGGCAAAAGAATTACACCCCCATAAAAAAGTTATTTCTATTAACGGTGATGGTGGTTTTATGATGAATTCTCAGGAATTAGAAACTGCCGTTCGAATGGATTTAGATTTGGTTATCATTATTTTGAATGATAACGCTTACGGAATGATAGAATGGAAACAAGAAGGAGAAGGATTCCCTAAATTTGGACTAGAATATAAAAACCCAGATTTTGTAAAATATGCAGAAAGTTTTGGAGCTATTGGACACAGACCTACATCCTCATCAGAGTTCGAAGAAACTTTAACAAAAACATTAAATTTAAAAGGAGTACATGTAATTGATTTAGCCGTAGATTATTCATTAAATCATGAAATATTAAATGTATTACTAAGTGAAAATTCTAAAAAATAAAATTATGAAAACAATCACCACTATAAACCCTGCCACAGAGGAAGAAATTACAACTTATAACAGAATTTCAAAAAAAACAACTAAAGAAAAAGTTGCAAAAGCAAACGATGCTTATAAATCTTGGAAAAAAACAAGTTTAGAAGAACGCTCTAAGTTGATGTACAAACTGGCTGATATCTTTGATAATAACAAAGAGAAATACGCACAATTAGCTACCCAAGAAATGGGAAAAGTAATTGAACAATCTCGTAAAGAAATAGAAAAATGTGCTTTAATCTGTAGGTATTATGCAGATAACATCACGGAATTATTAGCCGATAAAATAGTAGAAACAGAAGCAAGTAAAAGTTATGTAACGTTTCAGCCCTTAGGAGTTACTTTAGCCATAATGCCATGGAATTTTCCTTTTTACCAAGTTATTCGTTTTGCCGCACCAGCAGTAATGACAGGAAATACAGGTGTTTTAAAACACGCGTCTAACGTACAAGGTTGTGCCTTTGCTTTAGAAGAAGCCTTTGCAGAAGCAGGTTTTCCCGAAGGAGTTTTTACAAACTTAAATGTAGTGTCAGATGCTATAGAAGCAATCATAGAAGATAATAATATTGTTGCTGTAACCTTAACAGGAAGTGAACCAGCAGGACGTTCTGTTGCTAAAACTGCAGGAGAAAACTTAAAAAAGACCGTTTTAGAATTAGGTGGAAGTGATGCTTATATCGTTCTGGAAGACGTAGATTTAGAAAAAGCTACAGATTTAGCAACATTTGGACGGTTACAAAATAACGGACAAACTTGTATTGCTGCAAAACGTTTTATTGTTTTAGAAGAAATTTATGATGATTTCTTAAAACTATTCACAAAAAAAATGAAAGCCGCAAAAATGGGTATTCCAACAGACGAAGATGTTTATTACGGCCCTATGGCACGTATAGATTTACGTAATGAAATTCATGAGCAGGTAGAAAAAACTATTAAACAAGGTGGAAATTTAATTTTAGGAGGAAAAATTCCTGATAAAAAAGGAGCTTATTATCCTGCAACAATTTTAGCAGATCTAAAACCTGGTATGACAGCTTTTGATGAAGAACTTTTTGGACCTGTAGCTTCTGTAATAAAAGCAAAAAGTGAAGAGGAAGCAATAGAGCTTGCAAATAATTCTACTTTTGGTTTGGGTTCTGGTGTACTTACGTCTAATTCTAAAAGAGGAGAAAAAATTGCTTTGCAATTAGAAGCAGGAAATAGCTTTGTAAACAAACTAGTTACTTCGGATCCAAGATTACCCTTTGGTGGTATTAAAAATAGTGGTTATGGTAAGGAGCTTTCTAGTTACGGAATTAGAGAATTTGTAAACACAAAGTCTATTTGGATAGATTAGTTTTTTAAAAATTTAAAACATAGTAAAAACCATCACAAATTAGTGATGGTTTTTACTTTTGCCTTAAGAATACTTATTTTATATTCTCTAAATTTTCTTCTAGTTTATTTCGATCATCCACTAAAACCATAATTTCTTCTGGAGATAAATAGTATCTTTTAATACGATTTTTATATGCTTCTGAAATATCAGCATGATTTAAAATAAAATTCTTTGTTTTTATAATGTACGATTCCATTTTGTGCTTTACAGCAAATCCATCTGCGGCTCTTTCTGCTTCAACAATATGATTATCTGAAAACAAGTATTTAAGTCCGAACCAAATTAAATTCAACTTGCTTCTATTTTGATAATCCATAATATGCCCTAACTCGTGACCAATCCAACCAATAAAAATATCTTTAGGAATATCTCGTGTAGAAAATTCCTTATCAGAAATTTTAAATTTTTCACTAATCAAAATTAAAAATTTTCTGTTTTTTTTAAATTTAAAGAAACTATCAAAAGTAGGTCTTGCCTGCATGGTAGATTTTTTAATATTCTTTTTAAATTTAAACTCAATGTGTATCTTTTTTAACTGCGGATAGTAATTTAGCGCAGTTTCTACTTCATCTTTTATGGTTTTAGGAATTACATGATATTTAGGCATAAACTTTATGATTTTTTTAAAACTTTAATACATAAATATACCCATATCTAGAAGTTCATTTGTGCTTTTATGCTTAAATTTGTAGCTCTTTTAAAAAAGCATTTCAGAAGGATGAAAAAAATTATTAGTATTCTCTACTCGACTCGTTTAATGGCCGTTTTATTTATCCTTTTTGCAGTTGCAATGGGAGTTGCAACATTTATAGAAAACGATTTTGGCACACAAACCTCTAAAGCACTCGTTTATAACACCTGGTGGTTTGAACTAATTATGGTGTTCTTTGTGATTAATTTCTTTGGAAACATTTTTAGATACAGATTGTATAAAAAAGAAAAATGGGCTGTTTTAATGTTTCATTTAGCCTTTCTATTAATTCTTATTGGTGCGGGAGCAACTCGCTATATTGGTTTTGAAGGCATTATGTTAATTAAAGAAGGGGAATCTACCAATAAATTCTTATCTGAAACGACTTACTTAAATGCAATCGTAGATAATAATAAAGTGCAAAAGCCAGAAATAAACAAACCAATGTTGTTATCTGCTTGGGGTAAAAACTCTTGGTCTTACTCAGATTACTTTAAAACAGAAGACACAGAACAAGATTTTAGTTTTGAGCTTGTTGAATATATTCCTTGGGCCGAAAGAAAATTAGTTGAGGATGAAAATGGCGTTGATCATTTGTTTTTTGTAGAATCTTCGGAAGGAGGTCGTCATGAACACTGGATTCAAAAAGGAACAATTCAAAACATTCACGGAGTACTGGTTGGTTTCAATGCAGAAAGTGATAATCCATCTATAAACTTTATAGAAGAAAATGGAAACTTAAAAATGGTTTCTAAAGATGATGGTGATTGGTTTAGAATGGCAGACCAGAAAAAAGGTAATATTGTAAAAGACTCCGTTCAAAATTTTCAATATTTAACATTACACAATGTATCTGGATTACAGTTTGTAATTCCTAAACCAGCAGAAAAAGGTATAATGAAAACAACTAGTGGTCCAAAGGACGATAAAAAACTAGATGTTGTTGTTGTAGATATTAAAAGTAATGGCAAAACTGAAAGAGTAGAATTAACAGGAGGTAAATATAACTCTCAAGGCTCTAAAGAAGTTACTGTTGGAGGATTGAACTTTAGATTATTATATGGTGCAAAGATTTTAGAAACACCTTTTTTAGTAAAACTAAATGATTTCCAATTAGAAAAATACCCAGGATCTGAAAGTGCTGCATCTTATGCCAGTGAAGTAACCGTAATAGACGGTGATGAATCTTTTGATTATAGAATTTTCATGAATCACATTTTAGACCATAAAGGCTATAAATTCTTCCAATCTAGTTACGACTTATCTGGACCTGTAGAAGAGACACATCTTTCTGTAAATCATGATTTTGTAGGAACATTTATTACTTACCTAGGGTATTCTTTCTTATACACAGGTTTAATCTGCATTCTTTTTGCAAAACACACAAGGTTCAATCACCTAAAAGAATCTTTAAAAAAGATTAAGAAGAAAAAAATGACCTTATCTATTGTAGCAACATTACTCCTTTCTAGCTTTAGTTTTGCTCAAGAGACACCACACGCACCGCATGAACCAAATCAAATTACAAACCAACAAATAGACTCTATATTACAAGCTAATTTAGTAGATATTCATCATGCTGAAAGTTTTAATAAATTAGTTATCCAAGATGCTGGAGGTAGAATGAAGCCGGCACACACATTTGCTTCTGAATTGGTTAGAAAAGTAAGCAAGTCAGAAACTTTTAAAGGAATGCAACCTAGTCAGGTTTTACTATCTATTATAGAAAACCCAAGACTTTGGTTTGAAGTGCCTATTGTATATTTAGAAAAAGGAAACTCAAAAATTAGAGAGGTTTTAAGTTTACCAGTAACCACTACACACGCTCGTTTATCTGATTTTATTACCCCAACTGGTGCTTATAAAATAAAAGATGACGTAGCAGAAGCACAGAAGAAGAATATAAAAAATAAATATGAAAACGATTTAATTAAAATTGATAAACGTGTAGGTTTATTATACAGTGCTATTGGAGGTGGTATTTTACGTATTTACCCAATACCAAATGATGATAATAATACTTGGGTTTCTCAACCAGAAACTTCCACTGCAGGTTTTAAAGCTACGGATTCAGTATTTGTTAGACAATCGTTACCTGTTTATATTCAACTTTTACAAGAAGCTAAAAAATCGAATGATTATACTAAAGCAGATCAAATTTTAGATGGTATTAAAAAGTTTCAGAAGAAATTTGGAACTGAAGTATACCCTTCTCAAAATAGAATTGACCTAGAAATAACCTATAATAAATGGGAAATCTTTACAAAGACTTCTTTATTTTATTTAATTTTAGGATTGTTATTAATATTTATTGAGATATTAAAAATATTCTATTATAAATCTAAAGTACTAGGTTATATTGTTAAAGGACTGATTGTATTAACCGTTTTAAGCTTCCTATTTCATACGTTTGGGTTAGCCTCTAGATGGTATATAAGTGGTAACGCACCTTGGAGTAATGCCTATGAATCAATTATTTACGTTGCTTGGGCAACCATGTTATTTGGTTTGTTTTTAGGAAAAAAATCTACTTTAACCATTGGTGCAACTACTTTTTTAGCCGCAATTATTCTATTTTTTGCACATCAAAATTGGTTAGATCCTGCAATTGCTAACTTACAACCTGTTTTAAATTCTTGGTGGTTAATGGTGCATGTGTCTATTATTGTAGCTAGTTATGGTCCTTTCTCTTTAGCAATGATTTTGGGTATTATTTCTTTAATTCTTATCGTATTTACTACCGAGAAAAACAAGAAAAGAATGGATATCAATATTAAAGAGTTAACCATTATTAACGAAATGGCCATTAGTGTTGGTTTGGTTATGTTAACTATTGGTAACTTTTTAGGAGGTATGTGGGCCAACGAAAGCTGGGGACGTTATTGGGGTTGGGATCCAAAAGAAACTTGGGCTCTAATTTCTATTATGGTATATGCTTTTGTTTTACACATGCGTTTAATACCAGGTTTACGTAGTAGGTTGGCGTTTAATTTTGCTTCTGCTTTTTCTTATTTAGCTATAATGATGACTTATTTTGGAGTAAACTTCTATTTATCTGGTTTGCATTCTTATGCAAGTGGAGACAAAGCTGTAACACCTAGAGAGGCTTATATTTATATTGGCGCATTAGTTTTACTAACAGTTTTAGCATCCTTTAAATACAAGAAATACTTTAAAAAGTAACAGATAATTTATCAAGAAAATGTACTTTTGCAACTGATTTAATAACAATAAAAAACAATATGTTTCATAAAAATATAAAATTAATTTTAGCTGGTTTAATATCAGCTTGGGCAGTGTATCAATTTACCTTAGGTAATATAATGAACGGAATTTCAATCTTACTTTTGGCAGGAATTTTTGTATTATTTTATTTTAAAAACGAATTTATTTTACTTGCTTTTTTACAATTACGTAAGCAAAATTTTGAAGGAACTAAAAAATGGTTAGGGTATATTAAAAATCCAGAAGCGGCATTAATTCTTAAGCAACAAGGTTATTTTAATTATTTACATGGTATTATATTAAGTCAGACTAATATTACACAAGCAGAGAAATTTTTACGTAAAGCTGTAAAAATAGGTTTACCTATGGATCATGATTTAGCAATGGCTAAATTACAGTTAGCAGGTATTGCAATGACAAAAAGACGCAAACGTGAAGCAACTAACTTAATGGCTGAAGCTAAAAAATTAGACAAACACGGTATGTTAAAAGACCAAATGAAGATGATGAAAGATCAGATGAAAAAAATCTAATCCTTTCATTTTACTGATATAAAGAAATCCGCTGTTTAGCGGATTTTTTTATGACTTATAATTATTACAGTTATAAGATATTGCAATGACAAAAAAATACAAACGTAAGGCAACTAACTTAATTACTTAAACTAAAAAATTAAACAGATGCGGTTTGCTAAAAGACCAAATCAAGATGATGAAAGATCAGATGAAAAAAATCTAATCCTTTCATTTTACTAATATAAAGAAATCCGCTGTTTAGCGGATTTTTTTATGACTTATAATTATTACAGTAAAAAGGTATTGCAATGACAAAAAATACAACCGTAAGCCAACTAACTTAATTGCTTAAACTAAAAAATTAAACAGATACGGTTTGCTAAAAGACCAAATCAAGATAATAAAAGATAATGTAAAAAAAATCTAACACTTACATTTTACTGATAAAAAAATCCGCTATTTAGCGGATTTTTTATGACTTATATATACTTTAAAGGCTTTGGATATACTTTAAGCAGCAAGCTATAAAACTTATCTAACCCAGATTTGAGCCTTTCGTCAAGCTCAATACAAACGATTTGTTTAAGCTCTTTTTATTCCAATTTTATCGGATAAAAAAGCGAATAGTGAAAGCAAGAAATATCTTTAAAAAGATAATCAATACTTCTACTACAAGCTAAACCTTAACTACTTTAATCTAGTTAAACTTAAGTCATTATTATACTTTACAATAAATAAACCTTTGTTTTCTGTGACACCACCAGACTTGTCGGTATAATCAAACTTACTTTCTATTCTAAAAGAAGCACCTTCTTTAAACGTGTCCTTTAAATCATTCCCAGAAGCCAGTCGAATTAAAACATCATAAGTAATATCGAAACCTTTGGTTGCAGAAAATGAAGGCAATGCATTGTTTTTTCGAGAATACTGATTATTAAATTGTTGTGTTGAAATTGAAGCTTCACTTACATACTCATCACTTACATACGTTAAATTAACTTTTGCCAATTTTAGATTTGCAATTTTATCAAAAGCATCCCCTTTGTTATAGGTAAATAATTGAACGTTTGTATTATCTGGTAAACTAATTAAACTATTTATAGCACCTGCCACTAAAATAGTGTTATCAGAAGTTAAAACAACCCAATTATTCTGATTTGGTTTTAATATTTCTAAAAAACGATTTTTAGCAATATATCCTTTTGAAGGTTTTAAAACATGAACAACAGCAATAGAATCATGCGATTGTAACGACTCTTTTATTGCAGCATTAGAAATATTTGATTCATATCCACCGTCTCCTACTAAAATTAAATTTCCGCTTGTAAAATTATCTTTTATATAGGTCGTTAATTCATCTCTAAAAACTTTTTTCTCAGGTGATGTTTTAATCAATTTTGAAGCAGTAAATTTAGATTGCTTGGTAGAATAAAAAGGAAAAACAACAGGTACATTTAACCTATTCGCCACCAATTCTGCCTCTTCCGAATACAAAGGACCAATTACTACATCATTCTTATTCAGGTTGTTTTCAGACAAAATTGTTTTAATCTTTGCACTATTACTTCCTGTATCAAAGACATTTAATTCGATGTTAATTCCTTGACCCCTTAATGAATCTATGGCAATTTGAGCACCCAAATAAAAGTCTGTAACCATATCTGCCAATTTACTCTTCTGAAAAATATCTTTTGATGTAGAAGAACTATATTCATCAGCTCTAAAAGGTAGTAACAACGCCGCTTTTAAATGAATTTTAGTATCAATTACATCTTCATAGATATTGTTTTCAAGAACAACTTCTCCTTCTTCAATGGCTTTTATTTTAATGATCTGCCCCACTTTTAAACCCTCTGATAAAACAGGGTTAAGTGTTGTCAACTCTTCTTGAGTCACATTATAAAAACGAGTTAAACTATAAAAGGTATCTCCTTTTTTAACTTCATAAACAACAAAGTTCTTTTTAAGTTCGTCTATAAGCTCCTCTTTTTTTTCTTTTAAAGCAGCTTCTTTGTCTTTAGCACCGGTTGCAACATCTTCTACCGTTTTATCTTGGGTAGAAGTTGTTGCTTTTATTTTTTTATTAGGGATTACAATAACAGAATTTACTGCTGGCTTGCTTCCCACATCTGGGTTTAATCGCAGTAAATCTTTGGTGTTCATATTAAACCTCTGAGCAATACCGCTCATTGTTTCCCCTTCTTTTACTTTATACTGAACGTATTTATTTTGTTGACCGCAAGAAACGGTAAACGTTAAAATACATAGAAATACAATAAACTTTACATGTTTCATATACATTACTCCCATTCTATAGTTGCGGGTGGTTTAGAGCTAATATCATAAACAACTCTATTTACACCTTTTACTTGATTTATTATTTTATTAGATGTTTTTTGCAAAAATTCATAAGGTAAATTTACCCAATCTGCCGTCATTCCATCTGTACTTTCTACTGCTCTTAAGGCTACTACTTTTTCATAAGTTCTTTCATCGCCCATAACTCCTACAGAATTTACCGGAAGTAACATAGCACCTGCTTGCCAAACTTTATCATACAAACCGTCTTCTTTTAAACCGTTTATAAAAATAGCATCTACTTCTTGCAAAATTCTTACTTTTTCTGCCGTAATATCTCCTAAAATACGAATTCCTAAACCTGGTCCAGGAAATGGATGACGACCTAATAATTCTGGATCTATCCCCATAGAAGCACCTACTCTTCTTACTTCGTCTTTAAAAATCATTTTTAAAGGTTCTACAATTTTTAATTTCATAAAATCTGGTAAACCTCCCACATTATGATGACTTTTAATAGTTGCAGATGGACCTCCATTTACAGAAACAGACTCAATAACATCTGGATAAATAGTTCCTTGTGCTAGCCAAGTAACATCTTTAATTTTATGTGCTTCATCATCAAAAACTTCTATAAAAGCATTACCTATTGCTTTACGTTTTTGCTCTGGATCTGTTAAACCTTCTAGGGCTTTCAAAAAACGTGCCGATGCATCCACACCTTTAACGTTTAATCCCATACCTTCGTATCTCTTCAATACTGTTTCGAACTCATTTTTACGTAAAAGTCCGTTATTTACAAAAATACAGTATACGTTTTTACCAATTGCTTTGTTTAACAAAACCGCTGCTACAGAAGAATCTACACCTCCAGAAAGGCCTAAAACTACTTTATCGTTACCAACTTTTTCTCTAATTGCTGCTACTGTACTTTCTACAAAAGAATCTGGTGTCCATGTTTGTGCAACACCTGCAATTTTAACTAAAAAGTTTTCTAATAGTTGTTTACCATCTTTAGAATGGTATACTTCTGGATGAAACTGTATAGCATACGTTTCTTCTCCTTTAATTTTATAAGCCGCATTTTCTACGTCTTTAGTACTCGCCAATAATTCTCCGTTGGTTGGTAATTCTTTAATAGTGTCTGAATGACTCATCCAAACTTGGCTACCTGCAGAAATGTTCTCAAAAAAAGTTTCATCACTTTTTATAAATGATAAATTTGCTCTACCATATTCTCTCGTATTAGAAGGAGCTACTTGTCCGCCTGCAAAATGCGCTAAATATTGCGCACCATAACAAACTGCTAAAACAGGTTTTTTTCCTCTAATTTCTGATAAATCTGGGTGTAAAACATTTTCTCCTCTTACAGAATTTGGGCTACCTGACAAGATAACTGCTTTAAACTCTGATTGATTTTTTGGTGGATGGTTATAAGGATGAATTTCACAATAAATGTTTAATTCTCTTACTCTTCTCGCAATTAGCTGTGTGTATTGCGATCCGAAATCTAAAATAAGTACGTTGTGTTGTTGCATGCGCAAAAATAATATATTGATTTGAAATTAAAGCAAAGGACGCAAAGAATTTTCGCTAAGATTTCAAAGAAAATATAATTGCAATTACTTATTAATATATCTTGCTATATATTAAAAATAAAGCATAAAAAACTCAAGAAATTTATGTTCTTGAGTTTTCTTTTATAAATATTTTTCAATATTTATTATCTATTGTAAAAACAAACTATCATTTAATATGTTTGCTTGTAACCTTAATTTTTTAAAACTTATAAACGATTGCATTTATATTCATTCCTGCACCAACAGAAGCAAAAATAACAACATCTCCTTTATTTACTTCTTGATTTTCAATTTCTCCTTTTAAAACCAAATCTAAAAGTGTAGGTACAGTTGCTACAGAGCTATTACCTAATTTAGTAATACTTAAAGGCATTACACCTTCTGGAACTTTCTTTTTAAACTGTCTAAAGAAGCGTTTCATAATTGCTTCGTCCATTTTTTCATTGGCCTGATGAATGAAAATCTTTTTAACGTCATCTATTTCTACACCAGCTTTATCTAAAGCAAATTTCATAGCTACAGGAACATGAACCAAAGCAAATTCATAAATTTTTCTTCCTAGCATTTTTATATATTGTACGTCTTGGTCTACTTCTTTGTTAAAAGAACTGCCATAATGTAAATAATAAGCTTCTTCGTTTGCAAAAGTTTGGGTTGCATGACTCAAAATACCAGCATCAGTTTCTTCTGTAGCTTCTAAGATACAAGCTCCAGCTCCATCACTAAAAATCATAGAATCTCTATCGTACTTATCTACTACTCTAGATAATGTTTCGGCACCAATTACCAAACATTTTTTAGCCATACCAGCTTTTATAAATGCGTGTGCTTGTATGGTGGCTTCTATCCAACCTGGGCAACCAAAAAGAATGTCATAGGCGACACAATTAGGGTTTTTTATACCTAATTTATGTTTTACTCTTGTAGATAAACTTGGTAATAAATCACTCTGACTTCCCCCTGCTTTAACTTCTCCAAAATTATGCGCTATAATAATATAATCTAACTCTTCTTGATCGATGTTAGCATCTTCTATTGCTTTTTGAGCAGCAAAAAAAGCTAAATCAGACGATGTATATTCTGGTTTTGCATATCTTCTTTCTTCAATACCAGTAATTGCCTTAAATTTTTCTATAATTACATCGTTCTCAGAATTAAAAGGCGAACCATCTTCATTTAAAAAGTGTTCGTTTAAAAAATCTTTGTTTTCTTTAGTTATAGAAGGAATAAAAGCTCCGGTTCCTGTTATTTTTGATGAAATCATAATTGATATTAAATATTATTTTACTTAAAAAATATTAGCCCTCTAAAGTACGAATTTCACTATTAATAGAATTAAAAAACCTTACAAAAAATGATATTCAAAACTACTTTTTGAGAAAAAATATAAATAGAGAAAAATTACGCTTATGTTATTGGTATACGCCCATTTTTAACTCCATAACAGTAGCAATAGACCTCGCTCTGTTTTTCATATTATGTGCCCTTTCTCCTTCAAAATTGTCATCAATAGTTTTAAAAAAATACGACATCCAAATGGTAAAATGCTCTTTTTTAAAAGCAACAAAAACATTTTTATCTACATGTTTTTTCATCACATTATTCGCATACGTATTGGTATCAAAAAGAATGTCATTCCAAAAGTCAGAAATTACCTCTAAATGTTCTTCTAAATGGTTTTGCGCAACAATATCCTCAAAAAAAGGAATCATTTTTTTATCTGCTAATAACAAGTCGTAAAACTTTGTGATGATATTTTTTATATCTTTTCTTGATGAAATATCTGGTTTCATATTTTATTTTTTAGAGCACCTAAAAGATTCTTTAAATATTACAAGTGTTTACAAGGTTACTGTTTGCTTGCGTTAGGGATTGAAATGACATCCTTTTTACTTTTTTAAGTAAAAAGATAAAATGTAAAGCCCGTTAAAACGCCCAAAAGATATTATAAATACTTGCTATCAAAAGAAAAAGGCAATAATGAAAGTAGCGATTCTGTAACGACAACCTCACCTACTTCTCCCATAAAAAGGACTTGAAATGGTGATTTTTGATTGATTTCGTATTCAGACAATGTTTGCCTACAAGCACCACAAGGTCCAATTGGCTTGTTTACGTTGGTTATTGTAGAACTTGCCGTAATTGCTAATTTTATAATTTTCATATCTGGATATTCAGAACCTGCTTTCCAAATGGCAACTCTTTCTGCACACATACCAGAAGGATATGCAGCACTTTCTTGATTGTTTCCTAAAACAATTTCGCCATTGTCTAATAATAAAGCGGCACCAACATGAAACTTAGAATATGGAGCATACGCTTTCTTTCTAGCTTCTATAGCTTTCTGCATTAAAAGAGTATCTTCTGCAGATAATTCTGAAATATCATTATAGACTGTTGCTGATGTTGAAACTTCAATTTTTCTCATAAAAATCTATTCGTCAAAAAAAGCAGCCTTATTTGACTGCTTTTAAATATTGTTATAAACTTACTAAAAATAAATGACTTTTAATAATCATCAAAAACTTCTCCTAAATCAAATGATAATGAAAATCGTAAAGAGTTTTCTAGTGGATTATTTACATCTGAAGAGTTAATTAAATAAGACAAATCTACATTTAAAGCATTGGTTTTGAACCCACCACCTAAGGTGAAATATTGTCTATTTCCTTTATCTTGACTTTCATGAAAATAACCACCTCTTAAAGCAAAAGCATTGTTGTATAAATATTCTGCACCAAAAGCATAGGTGAATTCTTGGATTTCTTCGCTAAATCCTCCTGGAGCGTCTCCAAAAGATTGAAAAATTCCACTTACCCAACCAACATTATCATCTTCTCCTTCTACAATATTACCATCCGTATCTCTAATTGGTGGAGTAGGCACTAATAATTTTGTGAATTCTACGTTGGTAGAAATGGTATTGTAATCATCTAATATAAAATCGAATCCACCACCTAATTTTAAGTTGGTTGGTATAAAATTTTCATTACCTGTTCCTGGACTATAAGAAACCTTCGGACCAATATTAGCAATGTTAAAACCTAATCTATAACGACCATTAAAATCCCCGTAGTTTTCTTCAAAAGATTGGTAATAACCAGAAATATCCACAGCAAAAGAATTTATAGGCTCTAATCCATTACCTGGAAATCCTAAATCTGAATGTATATATTTTAGAGAAACTCCCATTGAAAAAGTCTCGCTCAACTTTAAAGAATACGCTCCGGTAAGCGCTAATTCATTTGGTTTAATAATACCATTGGATACAGGAAAACCTCTAGCATCAATATCCGTTAAGTCTATCTGACCTAAAGAAAAGTATTTTACAGAAGCTCCCCAAGCTGCTCTGTCACTAAATCTGTTTATATATGAACCAGTTCCTGCAAATATATCATCTGTTAAATTACGTAACCAAGGCGAATACGTAATACCAGCTTTTACTTGTCTATTACTAAACGTCATTTTTGCAGGATTATGAAAAAGTGAAAAAGCGTCTGCAGAAGTTGCCACACCTACATCTCCCATACCTGCTGCTCTTGCATCTGGTACAATTAATAAAAATGGCGTAGCTGTTGTAATAGAATTCTCTTGAGCTGAAAGTTTTACACTTATTAAAGCACAAAGTGCAATACAAATTCCTAATTTTTTCATTTGATTTCTTTATTCTTATTTTAATTTGACAAATATCTAATTTTTATTGAAGTATTACTAATTTTTCATACTTCTCTGAAATAAGGTTACTTGAGGTTGCTTTTACTTTTAATTTATAAACATACACTCCTTTTCCAATTTTATTTCCAAAATCGTCTAAACCATTCCAAGAAACACTTCTTACTAACGTTTCTGCATTGGGTATATTTTGGTTAATCGTTTTTACTAATTTACCAGAAACCGTAAAAATCTGTACTTGTACATCTAAACTCTCGTTTGGTTTGTTATGATTAAACCAAAACTCGGTATAATTTACAAAAGGGTTCGGATAGTTTAGTACATTTTCTAAATTTAATACAGCATCACTAACAACCACAAAGTTTAACGTTAATTCAGATGAATTATTATAAGTGTCCCAAGCTTTTATTTTTAAAGTATGTGGTCCTACTTCTAAATCCCTTAATTTATAGGTAACTTTTCCTTTTGTAAAATCGTCTAATTCAGTTTCATAAAAGTCATTTAAGATAATTGGGTTGGTAGTATCTCCATCTAAAACTCCTACAATGTCGTGATCTACTGCGGTAATAGAAGTATTAATTCCGCTTGCATCGACTAAGACAGCCACTAAATTAGGAGATGCATTAGTGTTTCCTCCATCAATAAAAGACTCATCATTCATATAAAGTTTTATTTCTGGACCAACAGTATCATCGGGTGCATTATCATTAATTCCCCCAACAATTACATCGAAATTTGCACCTGCTTTATCTAAAACTCCATTTTCCGCATAAAAACTTATTTTCCCTTTTCCGTAAGCGATTTTCACATCTTTAGGCACCACAAAATCGAATTTAAAAGTTCCATTTGTTACGGTAGACTTCCCTCTAAACAACTTACTATCTTGCGTATCAAAAGGCACTTTACTTCCGTTTCCATCATTTGCTAAAGTACTTTTCTCTATTACTTTATCATACACAACAGTAGATAAAGAGCCATTAAAATCCGTTAAAACAGCATCTAATTCATCCACCACAACACCTTCAAAACTCACCTTAGACAATGCCTTTAAAGTATCTATAGAACTTGTTATGTCTTTTTCATTCATTTTAGTTATACGAACACTTGGTTTAGGGATGGCAAGTTTCATTGCTGGATCTCCAAATGAAAATATAAAGAATTTCTGAGAGCTAGAAGATCTATTCTTAGCTACCGTTAACACCTCTGAAATAGATAAATTTTCAGGAATATTTGGATCTTCATACTCTAATAAGATTTTTATTAAATCTTCATTAAACGTTTGTCCGGTGCTAATATAAACCTCTCTAGTTGTGGTAATCATACTAGCTGCACCTCCACTGGTATTCCATAAAGTAAGCTCACCTGCAGTAATTCTATTCGGATTATCGAATCTAGAAAAATCGCAAGTAATTGTTATTAAAAGAGGTAATGTATTAGGATTGTTAAAACCCTGTATTTGAGCTTTATCTAAAATCTTTTCTTCTGCAAAACCATCTTCTCCTCCATGACCAAAATAATCAAATATTAAGGTTCCTTTTTCGATGGCATTGGTAATGGCTTCATTTACTTCTGGGTAACGTTCTCCACCCGATGAGTTTTCTTGCACAAAAGCATCCGCATAAATTTTATTGATGTTAAAACTAGGTTTATTCGTTTTTATAGACTCTGCAATTCTATCTAAACCTGGCTGCAAAGATGCATCACTAGAAGGGTTATCTATATCATCTGCCAACATGGTAATCGTATTACGCCAATCGCCTAAAGAGCTTTTATCATAATAAGACAAAATTTTATTTACCACATCTTTGGCTTGCGTTAAAGTAGAAACCGGAATTCTACTTGAGGCTACATCGATAGTATGGTTTAATCGTGTAGGAGTTTCTATAGTATATATGGTAGGATTCATGGTTCCCTCATGCTCATCTAACATTACATAAAAATCATCCGTTACCCAAGAAGTAGCTAAGTTAAAACTAATATCAGACAGTTTTATAGGTACAATATTATTATTTCCTGTAATTCTATCTTTATAATCATAAGAAGCATCCCCAAAAAAGCATACATACTTTAGTTTATTTTCTTCTGATGCATCAGGATTGTATAAGTGCTTTAGAAAATCTCTAATTCCGGTGATATCTTTTGATCCAGAAGAAAACTCATTATAAATATCATCTAAAATAATTACTTTGGTTATAAGTCCAGAATTTTCTTGATGATAATCTGCCAATCTTTGGGCTTCACTAGAAAGTTCTGTATTGGTAATTACAACATAATTAAGATCTTTTAAAGCATGTAGGTTCTGATTTGCAATGCGTCCGTTTTGCAATGCTTTGGGTGTGTAGTAATCATTTGGATTCAATACTTGATATTCCGCTAACGTGCCTCCATCAGCAATAAAAGTAAAACTAGTATCAGTACTATTATTCTGAATTATTTTAGGAGATACATGGTCTGACACCTCCCAAACTTGAAAAATAGTTGAATTATTTTCAATTCGATACTCCACAGCACCTGCTGAATTTGCTTGTTCAAAACTTCTAAAAGAAAATTGGTTTGCAGCTGCAATCAGTTCTTTTTTACCTACAATTTCTATATAATCTAAAAAAGCAGTTGCAGATGGGTTTCCGTTATTATTATAGCTAATAGAAACCTCTAAAATATCTGCAGAATTTACAATATTCCCTGTTCTTTCAGAAGTGTATGCTCTAACGGTAGTATTTGCTGGCGAAAAATTAAGACTATAAAGGTCTTGTCCGTTCACATTTACTGCCATTGAAGAAGAAGAGATAGACGTAGAAACACCTCTAACTGCAACTGATATATTTGCTCCAGAAACCGCATTGGGAAAAGGTATTTTAAAATTCTGTGTATTTTCTATATTAAAATCTGTATTGGAAAACCATTGAGTACCTGCAGCAATTAAATTTCTTTCCTCCTTTTCATAAAAAGTATAATCGTCAAAAATGGTAATTTGTTTGGTAGCAGTAGTTGTTATTGGTGTCTTATCCTGAATCCGTTTACCATCGTCATTAGACACTGTGATAAAGTAATATGCTTCATCCGAATAAATATTTTGCCTATGTTTAGCGGTACTATTTGTTGCATCTACCTCCCAATCATGTGGTCCTTGTGCATAAAAAAGGATATAATCATTCGCATCAAAAGAACCATCATCTTCTCCTTCTACATAAATGGCATTTTCTTGTAAATCTTGAAATCTGTCATCAGAATTTAAAACAGGTAACATGGCGCCACCATTTCCATAAATACTTATTTTCTTTGGATTTAAGCCATTTGTAGAGATTCCTATTTGTTGTAATAGGCTTCTATCTATTTTAAAAACGCCAGTAGTATCCACAGAAAATTTAAACCAATCTCCTGTAGAAAGTACAGAATTAGTGGTCTGAGCAGAAATTACTTGAACTAAAAAAATAAAAAAAAGGAGTAAATATTGTTTTTTCATAATAGTATTCAAATAACGCAAATAATTTAGAGATATTTTAAGTCTTACAAAGATAAATTATACTAAATTTAAAAAGCAAGCGTTTAATTAAATGTGGCAATAAAAATGCAGCGTTAAATTTTCTCTTTTACTTGTATGAATGTAGAATTATTGTAAATTGCATCGCTATAATAAAAACCTTAAACTAATTTTTAATTAGGAAATGAGAAACGTATTAAAAATATCTTTAGTTGTACTATCAGCCTTAAGCTTGGCTAGTTGCAGTAAATCAACTTCAGGAAAATCGACACTTACAGGATTGCCATTTAACAATGCTAAGTATGGTAACTATATAAGAGGAAGTGAAACTGCCGGACAAGAAATTCCTTTAGGAATGGTTGCTATAGAAGGTGGTTCATTTACAATGGGGCAAGTACAAGATGACGTTATGTTTGATTGGAATACAACTCCTAAAAAAATGCATATTCGTTCATTTTATATGGATGAAACCGAAGTAACTAATTCTGAGTACTTTTTATATGTACAGAATACAAAAGACGTTTTTCCTCCTTCAGAAGAAAAATACAAACATATTTATAACTCCGTTTTACCAGATACTTTAGTTTGGAGAAAGAGTTTAGGTAATACAGATATTTTATCTGAAAATTACTTAAGACACCCTGCCTATTCAGATTATCCTGTAGTTGGTGTTAGTTGGTTACAAGCTAACCAATACTGTAAATGGCGTACCAATGCCGTTAACTTAAAGAAGTTAATAGATAAAGGATATGTTAAAAATATTTTTGAAAACGATAGTATTAGAAACTTTTTTGATACCGATGTTTTCTTAGCTGATTCTGATAATCTTTTTGATGGAGATTCTACAATCTACAGAAGAGGGATTAGAACAGGTGGTTCTGCTAAAGGAGGTAGAGATGCTTTTCAGGGTAGAAAAATTACACAAGCAGACGGTGTTTTAAGTCAGAAGTACAGATTACCTACAGAAGCTGAATGGGAATTTGCTGCTAAAGCGAATATAGAAAATAGAGAATACAACAATATTAGAGGTAGAAAAAAATATGCTTGGGATGGTAAATATTCTAGAGAAACCAGCAAAAGACATAAAGGAGACCAAATGGCTAACTTTAAACAAGGAAAAGGTAACTATAGTGGTTTGTCCGGTTGGAGTTCTGATGGATCAGACATTCCTATTAAAGTAAAATCGTATCCACCAAATGCATTCGGACTGTATGACATGTCTGGAAACGTTGCTGAATGGGTATCTGATGTGTACAGACCTATTATAGACAGTGAAGCAAACGATTTTAATTATTTTAGAGGTAATATTTTCACCAAAAAGATGATTGATAAAGATGGTAAAGTTGTTATTGTGAATAGCAATAGTAATGCAGAAGTAGAATATGATACTTTACCGAATGGCATAATAACTCCAAAACAATTACCTGGAACTATTAAATACATTCCTATTACTAAAGATGATGCTACTTTAAGAAGAAACTTTTCTGTTTCAGACAATACTGATATAGGTGATGGTGATTTAAACTCTTCTAGATTCTATGAAGATGAACAAGATCAGTTTGGTTCTAAACCAAGTATGTACAACTCTCCTAAGAATCCAACGAAGGAAATAGATCCAGAAACGGGTGAAGAGATTTCAGTAAATGATGACAAAAAAAGAACTACTTTAATTAGTAATAGAACAAGAGTATACAAAGGCGGTGCTTGGTCTGATAGAGAATACTGGTTAGACCCGGCTCAAAGAAGATATTTGCCAGAATATATGGCAACAAACTTTATTGGTTTTAGATGTGTTACAGACAAAGTAGGTCCTATGTCTTCATCTAAAAATAAGAAAGCAAGAAACTCAGCGAGATAATACACTATTTATTAAAGAACACAACCTCACTGTATGTATTACAGTGAGGTTTTTTTATTTTTAAAAGATGAAAATCGAAGACATTTACCAATTATACACCCAACATTTTCTTGTAGACACTGATACTAGAACTATTAGAAAAAACACTATTTTCTTCGCCCTAAAAGGCGATAATTTTAATGGAAATGCATTTGCAGAAGAAGCTTTAAAGCAAGGCGCATCTTATGCCATAATAGATGAAGAAAAATATAATAACCATCCTCATACTATTTTGGTTGATGATGTTTTAGAAACACTACAAGCATTAGCACAATACCACAGACAGGAACTCGCTATTCCTATAATTGGTCTTACAGGTAGTAATGGTAAAACAACGACCAAAGAGTTGATAAACGCCGTATTATCTACAAAATACAAAACGAGTGCCACCAAGGGAAATCTAAACAACCATATTGGAGTACCTCTTACCATACTCTCCATGACGCCTGAAACTGAAATAGGCATTGTAGAAATGGGCGCAAATCATAAAAAAGAGATTGCATTTCTGTGTACTATTTGTAAACCTGATTTTGGTTATATCACCAATTTCGGAAAAGCACATTTAGAAGGTTTTGGCGGAATTGAAGGAGTTATAATTGCTAAGAGTGAATTATACGCCTATTTAAAAGAGCATAATAAGACTGTCTTTATAAACCCACAAGATCCGATACAAGTGGACAAGACAAAGAGCATAGAATCTATTCCGTTTCTAGATGATTTGCAATTTATGGAGGTAAATCCGTTTGTAAAATTAGCTTTAAATTCTAACGAAATACAAAGTAACCTAATCGGGAAATACAATTATACAAACATCGCTGTTGCTTGTACCATTGGAAATCATTTTAAGGTTTCTAATCAAGATATAAAAGCTGGAATAGAAAACTATACCCCAGAAAACAATCGCTCGCAAATCATTAAAAAAAGAACGAATACCATTATTTTAGATGCTTATAATGCGAATCCTACAAGCATGAAAGCTGCCTTAGAAAATTTTGAAGATATTAAAGCTGAAAGTAAAACCGTTATTTTGGGTGATATGTTCGAGTTGGGAAAAACGAGCTTAGAAGAACATCAAAATATAGTAAACTTTGTAGAGAGCCTGCACTTTAACAATTGTTTTTTTGTTGGCGCAAATTTTCATCAAACCAAAACAAAGAACTCGTTGTTTAAAACGTTTGAGGACTTATTAAGCCATCTAAAAAACAATCCTCTTAAACATCAATCAATTCTGATTAAGGGTTCAAGAGGAATGCGTTTAGAAAGACTGTTAGATGCTATTAGTTGATATTATTGCCAAAAAAACTTAAGATTGCTTCGATTTGGGAAACAACAATCGAGTCCACAACATTATTCTAAATAATTATAATTTAAAATCAAATGCCTGCCATTTCTCGATAAAAATATTTTTATCGGACACTACTATTATTTGATATTATTTCTATGATATTCTAATAACTTATCAATAGGTCTCTGTATGACATCAGTAATAACTAAATTGTTTTTTACAGCCATTTCTTCTAAAATATCTCTAAAGTAATGCGCTATAGAACCAATAAAGTAAATTGGTGTTTCTGCAGTTTTGTTGTAAGGCAAAATTCTATATTTAAAAAACTCTTGAAAACCTGCTGTAATAATTTCTTTAATATATTTTTCTTCTTTAAAATCGAACATAAACTTCGCAAAAGAAGCTAAATACATATTCGGGTTTGGTTCTCTATATAAATTTTTCTTAATATAGTCTGGATCAAGATCAAACTCTTCTTTAAATTTCTCAGCAATTTCTACTGGCATATTGTTATAGAAATAATCGATAATCAATTTTTTACCAAAGTAATTACCACTTGCTTCATCCATTAAAATATATCCTAGAGAAGGCACTAACATTTCCATGTTTTTACCATCATAATAACAACTATTAGATCCCGTACCCAAAATACAAACTAAAGCTGGTTCATTACCTGTTGCCGCGTAAACAGCCGCTAACATATCTTCTGAAATAACTATTTTTGCATTCACAAAGATAGACTCTAAGATAGTTTTTAAAATCTGAATAGGCTTAGGAGTACCACAACCCGCTCCATAAAAATGAATCTCTTCTACATCGTCTTTAACATTAATTAATTGAAACATGTTAATAATTCTGTTATAAAGTTCTTCTGCTGGAACTATAGCAGGATTTAAACCAAGTGTCCTTGTTCTAAAAGCCTCTTCCTTATTTTTATTTATAGCAATCCAGTCTGCTTTTGTAGAACCTCCATCTGCAATTAAAATCATAATTATATTGTTTTACTCAAAGATATTACAACTAAAATTGATATACAATAAGAAATCAATATTCAATCGTTTTCGTATTAAATATTTTATTTTGATTGAGTATAACATTTATGAAACACGTTAAATTATTGTAAATTTGTTCTAAAATAATGATATGATCTTTTTTAAAAAGAAAGAAATTCCTTTAATCGATTTTTTTCCAGATGGCTTTATAGATATCCATTCACATTTACTGCCAGGAATTGATGATGGAGCAAAAAATATAGAAACCTCTATAGCATTAATAAATAAGATGCGATCTTATGGTATTAAAAACATCATCACAACACCTCATGTGTTGGGAGATCTTTATCAAAACTCTTCGGATACTATAAAAGACAAACTTAGAGAAGTACAAGAAGAGTTACAAAGAAGAAATATTACAGATGTTTACATACAAGCAGCTGCAGAATACATGATGGATGAACAGTTTTCTGAATTATTAGAAAAGAATGACATTCTTACATTAAAAGACAATTATGTTTTGGTAGAAATGTCTTATTTCAGTGCGCCAATTAATCTTTATGAAATTCTCTTTGAAATACAAGTTAAAGGATACAAACCCGTTTTAGCGCACCCTGAGCGCTATAGTTTTCTTCACAATGACTTTACCCATTATTATAAATTAAAAAAAGCAGGTTGTTTGTTTCAGTTAAATTTATTATCCCTTACAGAGCAATATGGAAAAGGAGTGCAAAAAGTATGTGAAAAAATATTAAAAGAAAATTTATATGATTTTGTTGGTACCGATACACATCATAAGAACCATTTAGAACTTCTAAAAAAGATAGGAACTAAAAAGAATTTAGAAAAAATTAAGCATCTCTTAAGTAACAATAAAAAATTCATATAATAAAAAAGCATCCAATTGGATGCTTTTTTTGTGAATCTATATATAGATTATTATTAAAATTTTAATTCAGTATGACAAAATCAGACAACTTTTTTAGCTTAAAATTCTTTTATACCAAGGTTTTTTAACGGTTTCTACATAAGCGTTTCCATAACCGTAACCATATCCGTAACCATAGCCATAACCTCTTGTCATGTCTGTGTCATTTAAAACAATAGCCATATTTGGTAACTTCTTTTCATTATACAACGTCTGCGCAACATTTAACATGCGTTTGTCTAAATAATTAGCTCTAGAAACATATAAGAACATATCTGCATACTTAGAGACCAATAAGGTATCTGTTACTAAATTTACAGGAGCAGTATCTACAATAATATAATCATAGTCATTTTTAACCTCTTCAAATAAATCTTTTACCTTAGAATGCAATAATAATTCAGCAGGGTTTGGCGGAATAACACCAGATGCAATAATATCTAATCCTTTAATTTCTGGAATAGAAAACTTGATATCATCTAAAACAATTTTTTCATTTGTAATAAAATTGGTAATTCCTTTGCGTTCTGGTATCCCTAAATATTCTGTAACTTTAGGAGCTCTAAGGTCCAAACCTATTAATAATACCTTTTTATTAGAAAGCGAAAGTGCCGCTGCAAGATTAATAGAGATAAAAGATTTCCCTTCACCACTGGTAGTGGAAGTAATAAAAATTGTTTTGCCTTCATTACCTTCTTTAGTAGGCAACATAAAATCTAAATTGGTTCTTATCAAACGAAAAGCCTCTGCTGTACTTGTTCTTGCATCGTTTCCAATAACAACTTTCTCATTAGTTTCAGAATGTGGTACGTCTCCAATAAAAGGCACCGTAGTTAATTCTTCGATATCTTTTCGAGTATGAATTTTAGTATCTAATAAATTTTGAATATATATAATCATAAAAGGTATAATTGCACCCATCAACAACGATACTAGAAAAATAACTTTTCTTTTTGGAGAAACCGGAATCCCATTACTATAAGCAACATCAATAATTTTAGCATTTGGCACCGTAACCGCCAAAGAAATTGCTGTTTCTTCCTTTTTCTTTAATAGATAAGAGTACAACCCAGAGATTATTTCTTGTTCTCTACCAATATTTATATACCCTCTTTCTAAAATAGGAATTGCAGATACCTTCGAATTTATTTTATTAGCTTCACGATTAAGTTGACTATATTGTGTCTCTAATGAAGCAATTAAATTTGAAATACTATTTCTTAAATTAATTTTTAAAGAATTGATTTCTTTTTGATATTGTATTATTTGTGGACTCTTATCTCCTGCATTAACACTTAAACGATTCTTATAAACCACTAATTCATTATACGCTTTAATTGCTTCAGAAATCCCTCCTTCAGAAAAACCTAAGTTTTGAGGTAAGGTTTCATCTCGATTCGACTGCTCTTTAATATTGTTCAAAACCCCTTCAGCAATAGTCAATTGAGTTTTTATAGCAATCAGTTTTTCATTATTTAAAGAAGCATTTTTTAAAGCTAATTCTCCTTCAGTGGAAAGGCCTGTAATCTTATTATCTGTTTTAAAATTCTTTACGCGATCTTGAATCGAATTTAAATCTTTCCCAATAGCCGATAATCGTTCATCAATAAAGGCTTTCGTTTTTTGAGAAACTTCATTTTTATCTTTGATTGCATCCCTGTTGTATTGTGTTACTAATTCATTTAAAAAATCTTCTGCTTTTTCTTTAATTGGGTATGTTAATGATAAAGATAAAACACTTGAATTTTTATTAACCGTATTAATATTAACAGCAGACTTATAACTGTCTATTGTTTTACTTCTTTTTAAAATAGTAACATAAATTTTATTTTCATTTCTAAAATCAAAATTGTTCGTTTTAATAACTTTATAATTCCCTACACCGTAAGTTAAAATTTCATCAAAGTTATGTTCTGAAATAAAGTTGTCTTCAATATCTTTTAATTCAAATTTATTCTCTGAAATGATATTAATTGTAAAAGATGTATCTTTTTTAACTTTTATCAACGATTCTTTACTTTCAGTAAATATTATTTGAATTGGATTTTGACTATAAATTTCAGTTATTTTAACTCTCCCCTCTTGAAAATAAAGAATTGATAAATTTAATGTATCTACTACTGCTCCAATAATTTTACGAGACTTTAGAATCTCAATTTCATTATCCGTATTATTCGATGAACCGCCACCAACAATTCCCATATCTTTAAAAGCTTCTAATTCTTTTGATATTCCAGACTTTTGGTTATCTTTTATCATAATCGAAGTAGTAGCTGTATATTGGGGTGTACTATATCTTAAGTACAGAAAAGAAATGACAAACGCTACAATTAGACTTAAAACAAACCACTTCCAATGAAACAGATATTTTTCCAGCTCCTCTCTAATATTTAAAATATCAGAGTTTCCATTAAAAACAGTATTTTCTTTATGTTCTTGCATTTTTTATCTTGTTAAAATAGATACTAAAGTAATAATCAAACTAGTAACGGAAATAATTAAGGTTGTATTCGAATTGGAGGAAGCAGATTGGATTCTTGCCTTATTATGTTCTACATAAACTACATCATTTTGTTGTAGATAAAACACAGGAGAGGTTAGGGTTTTATTAGATAATAAATTCACCCTATATTTCTCTTTTTTATTATTTTCTTCTCTAATCACCAACACATTGTCTCTTTTTCCTGAGATATTTAAATCCCCTGCCAAACCTATAGCATCTAAGATGCTTACTCTTTCATTGGGAATCGTAAAAGTGCCTGGGTTTTTCACATCTCCATATACTGTTACTTTAAAATTCGCAATGCTAATGTTAATAGTTGGGTTGGTAATATAATCTGGAGATAATTTTTCTTTAAATAACTCTAAAGCAGATTCCCTTGAAAGCCCTCCTAATTTCAACTTTCCTAAAATTGGGAAATCTATTTCACCTTTACTATCTATTAAGTACGTCTGTTGTTTAGGGGTTCCTGTAGCTAAACCTGTTGTACCAAAAGATACTGCTGGTAAATTAAAAGGCATAGCTGCCTCAACATCTACTGATGAAATAGTTATCTGTAATAAATCATCCGGTTTAAAAATTGTTTCAAAATTATTACTCACTTTAGCTTGTTCAATCTCATCAAATTGAAAATACGCAATATCCTTATTTGATACACAAGATGACATTACAATCACTAACAAAAAGAGAATCGTTCTAATTCTAATCATTTGTACTTTTTTTTTTGCGAAAATACTATTTTATTTTAACTTCTTTAAGCTTAACATCTAATATCTCAAATTCCGAGTTGTTAGAAACATACTCAGGAACTAACGTCTTCATTAATGCAACCAATTCACTATTGTTTAACTTGTCAAAATTAAGAGATAAATCGTCTATTTTAATTTTAACAATTGAGTTGTCTAACTTTTGCGTTTTTGCAATCATTATTTTATCATGGTAGGTCTTTGTAGTGTTCTCTCCATCTGCTAATAACTCTTCATATAATTTTTCTCCTGGTCTTAAACCTGTAATTTTGATATCAATATCTTCTGGATATCGCAAACCAGATAAATAAATCATCCTTTTTGCAATTTCAAAAATCTTCACAGATTTCCCCATATCAAAAATGTATATTTCTCCACCTTTCCCCATCGTACCTGCTTCTAAAACTAAGCTACACGCTTCAGGTATGGTCATAAAATATCGCGTAATTTTCTTATGTGTTACGGTTAAAGGCCCTCCATTTTCAATTTGTCTTTTAAATAAAGGAATTACCGACCCATTAGAGCCTAAAACATTACCGAATCGTGTAATGGTAAACTTTGTTTTTTTAGATTTCTTACTTACACAACTAATATACAATTCTGCAATCCGTTTAGAAGCCCCCATTACATTGGTGGGGTTTACCGCTTTATCGGTAGAAACCATTACAAACCTTTCTATACCATATTCATTGGACAAATCTGCTAAGTTTTTAGTACCTAACACATTTACTTTAATGGCTTCATATGGCGATTTTTCCATTAAAGGAACGTGTTTATATGCTGCTGCATGAAAAACCCTTTGAGGTTTGTATTTTTTAAAGATACGTTCTACTTTAAACCGGTCTCTTACATCAGAAACAATGGCTACAAAATTAGTGACTCCTTTCTGAATTAACTCCTGTTGCAAATCATACAAAGGAGACTCTGCCTGATCTATAAGCACTATTAATTTACAATTGTATAAACTTAATTGTCTAGAAATCTCACTTCCTATAGAACCCGCAGCACCAGAAACCAATACCACTTTATTATTCACCTCTCTTTGTACAATCGGATTATCAATAATAATAGGTGCTCTATCTAATAAATCCTCGATTTTAATTTGTCTAATTTGATTGGCGTTTAAGTCTCCATCTATCCATTTAGATAAAGGAGGTACTATTTTTACATCAATATCTAGGTTTATAAATTTATCAGTAATTGATAATAATCGATTTGGCTTGATATTCTGGATCGAAATAATCACTTGATCAACGGAATGCTTTTCTATAAATTTTTTATTAATTACATTAGAATTAAAGATCAATACTCGATCAATTTTCTTTCCTATTTTATTTTTATTGTCGTCTATAAAACCGATAACATCATAATTGTTTTTTTTATCTCTATTTAACGCATTTAGGGCTATAATACCTGAATCACCTGCTCCATAAATCAAAACATTATGAATGGTTTCTATCTCAGTAGATAAGACTTCATAAAAAGCTTTAAAGATAAACCTACTTAAAATAAGTACTAAAGTGGTTACAAGATAATGGATAATAATAATGGATTTGGGGATGTAAAAAGAATCTATGACTTTAAAAAAAACATTAAAGGTAACCGCCAACAGCAACAACAAACAGACTAATGAACTTGCAATAAATACATTAAAAGCATCTCGAACTCCTGTATGCCTGATAATCCCTTTGTAGGAACCTACAGTTAAAAAACTGATGAAAGCAAAACCTAAAACATAAGGTATTTGATTTAATAAATTTGAGATGTTAAAATTAAAGCTTACATTAAAACGTATAAAATAGGCAATAAAAAAAGCGATAAAAACTAAAGACAAGTCTATCAATAAAACTAGCCATTTAGATGCATATTTATTTAAGGTTCGAAGAAAAAAGGTTCTTATCATTTTTTAATTTTCTAGTTTTTTTTTTTACAAATCTACAAAAATTTCTTAATGCATTCTGAGATTCTGATTAAATCATTTTTTATGAGAGTAGATCCAGATGGAAGGCAGATTCCTTTTTGAAATAAATTTTCTGCAATTTCACCACCATAGTACGGATACTCTTTAAAAACAGGCTGTAAGTGCATCGGCTTCCATAAAAAGCGAATTTCAATATTGTTTTTCTTAAGTACATCCAACAGCTTATGCTTTGTAACAGCAACCTCTTCAACTTCTAAAAGAATACAGCTCAGCCAATGATTAGACACAATTGATGCTGAAGGCTCTTTTAAGAAAAATACTCCTGAAAAGTTCTTAAAAGATTCTTTATAAAAATCATTAATTATACGTCTTTTTTTCAGGTATGTTTTCAGCTTTTTAAGTTGGGTAATTCCAATAAGGGCACCTAAAGAGTTCATTCTGTAGTTATACCCTATTACTTTGTGTTCATAATGCCTTTCATTTTCCTTAGCTTGTGTGGCATAAAAAAAGGCTTTTTCTTTTTCAATTTCTGTATTGCAAATTAATGCTCCGCCTCCTAAAGTAGAAACAATCTTATTATTATTAAAAGAAAGAATTCCAAAATCTCCAAAAGCACCACATTTCTTCCCTTTGTACTCTGCTCCCAAAGCTTCGGCAGCATCTTCAATTAAGATGATATTGTATTTACGAGAAATAGCAACTATTTCATCGATTTTTGCTGGCATACCATACAAATGGACAAAAACAATTGCCTTTGGCTTTTTCCCTTTTAAAGTTCTATCTTTTATAGCCCGCTCTAATTGAATAGGACACATATTCCAAGTATCCTGCTCACTATCGATAAAAATAGGAGTTGCATTTTGGTAAATAATTGGGTTTATAGTAGCAACATAAGTTAACGATTGACATAAAACCTCATCTCCTTTTTCTACACCACTTAAAACTAATGCCAAATGAATGGCAGAAGTTCCAGAATTTACTGCTAAAACACTTTTCTTATAATCATAATACTTTTCTAAAGATTTTTCAAATTCTGCAACAACATCAATATCTATTGATGAAAAAGAAGTTTTTAAATCAATATCTATATGAGACTCAGATAAAGGAATTTTATGTTGCATTGTTCATTTTTGCTTTTTTAGCAAGCAATCTAAAAAGGAAAATATAAAGTATAATAAAAAGTACAATCACACCAAAAAATACTATTAATTGAGTTGACAACTCTAATTTATATGTTTTAAGGATGGTAAAATTTACAACTAACTGAAGTACTGCATAACCCATAGAAACTTTTAAATGTGATATTTTAGATACATCAACCAATTTTTGATACACATGGTGCCTATGAGGATCTAAAACACTTTCCTTCGTATAGACAATTCTATATAGCATTGTAAGAGCTGTATCTACTCCATACACTAAAATTAACAATAAAAATATTGGAGATTGTAATTTTAAAACAAATAAAAATCCGATAAAAAAGAGCAACATCCCTATGGCGATACTCCCAATATCTCCTGCAAAAAAAAGTGCTTTTTTTCTGAAATTATAAAAACCAAAAACCAGAAGAGACAAACCAGAAAATACAATTAAATCTGTATGAACGATGGCCTCTTTTAAGTTGATAAAATACATACCAGATAATACAGCCAAACTATACATGCCTGTAATGCCGTTAATACCGTCCATAAAATTGAACATATTAATTACTGCAACCCCCAACACTAAACAAAGTACTGAATAATACAATGGAAAAACAGGGAACGCTGCTTGAAATAATATTAAGGATATAGCAATTATTTGAAAAGGAAACCGAACTCTTGAACTTAACGTGTAGATGTCATCTAAAAAACTAACAAAAGAAATTAAAAACAATCCTAAAACAAAAAAGGGATATTGAAAATCATTCAAAAAGAAGAATAATAAAATTGCAATCGGAAAAATAATTCCCCCTCCACGTATTGTTACTTTCGTATGCGAACTTCTTTCATTAGGTTTGTCTACAATATTAAATTTATTAGCCAACTTTAAATACACAAAAGAGGCTACAATTAATATACATAAAACGATTAAATTCTTCTCCATAAACTTAAAATGATGCTATTGTTTTTTTGATTCCTTCTTCTACTGATAAAGGTAATTCTTTTTGAAGCGTTTTTTTGATCTTTACATTAGATACTTCGTAATTTTCTGTCAATTTCTGTAGCCTTTCAGTGTTAACAGGTAATGGCAATACATCTCCTACTTTTGCTAAAACCTCTACAAAAAACTTTGGAATATTTAAAACCTTAGCAGGTTTCTCTATGACATCCCCTATAATTTTAACCAAAGCTGTTGTAGATAAAGAAGTGTCATCAGCCACATTATAAATACCAGATGGTGCACTTGTATTCTCTATCAATTCATTAATTATAAAACATAAATTTTCTACAGAAACAAAAGATCTTGCATTTTCATATTTACCAAAAGGATACGGAATTCCTTTAGAGACAAAAGTGTACAGTAAATTTAAATTTCCTTTATTATTAGGACCATGAATCATACAAGGTCTTAAAATATACACTCTTTTGTTGTAAGGAATTTCTTGTGCTAAAATATATGTTTCTGCGGCTAATTTAGATTTTCCATACACCGTAACTGGGTTTGGCTTTAATTCTTCGGTTAAAAGACCTTCTACTTCGTCTGCAGCAGCTTTTACAGAACTCATGTATATAAATACCTCACAATCACTTTGTAAAAATTGATTGAAAAGTGTTTTAGTCAATTCTGTGTTTACCTCAAAATATTCTTTGTCTTCAGATGTTTTTTTTAAATCGTGGGCTTTCCCTGCTAAATGAATAAAACTCTTAGCTTGGTTAAGTTGCTCTAAACTTAAAGTTTCATAACTAAGCTCTTCGTTCTTTGGTGTTCTAGATACACCAACAGTTTCTTTTTTCTGTCTCTTAAAATAGTCTATCAAATTAAGCCCAACAAAACCTTTATTTCCTGTAATGATATGTAAGTTACTGTTCATCAATTACTTTTTATTTAAAAACCCTATTATTTTCCAGAAACCTCTTAACTGTACTTTTAAATAACTAAATTTTATATTGTTTCTAGTCAATGCTTTTTTAATTTCTTTTGAAATTAATTGATAACTACTAAAACCAGAACTACTTACACCTCCAATTAACATAGATGTAGTGGTAATATCAGAAAATTTCCAAGTGATCTTATGTTGTAAGAAAAATCGAGTAATTAATTCATAATCTGCACCAATCGTAAAATCTAAATGGTAAAGCCCATATTTTTTAAACAAATCTCTTTTAAAAAATATCGCTGGATGCGCTGGCATAAAACCAATTTTTAGCTTCTCTGGATTCCAATTTTTAGCAGAATATTTTCTTACTGTTTTTCCTTCTTCATTAAATTGTAAAATATTACCTACAGAAGCATCTATTTCTTTATTTTGTAAATGAAAATTGGCTATATTTTCTAACACATGGTCATCTGTAAAAATATCATCAGAATTTAAAATACCTACCAAATCTCCAGTAGCCATTTTAATTCCTTTGTTCATGGCATCATACAAACCTTTGTCTGGTTCAGAAACAGATTGCGATACTAGTTCTTTATATTTTTGTACAATATCTAATGTAGTGTCTTTAGAACCTCCATCTACAACAATATATTCTATATTATTATACGTTTGACTTTGTACAGATTTAAAAGTCTTTTCAATTGTTTTAGCACTATTGTAACAGACTGTAATTATAGATATTTTCATGATTTAAGAGACTTTAGTAATATTATATCCATATTCTTCATTAAAATATTCTATCAATTTTTCTTTATCCTTACCGGCATATTTATAGGCTTCATATATTTTAACATCAACTAAAAATCGATACCAAAAACACTGTAAAACAGACCAAATAAAACCTCTTTTACCTTCTAAAATACCACCTTGTAAAAAATATCTAATAAAAAAAAAGAGAAAAGGTCTTATAAACAAAGGCATTTTTAAATAACGCATTTTTAACCATCTTCTTCTTTCTTCGGAAGTACCAAACAAACTTGCACTTGCCAATTTATTATTAGTGAAATTATATATTTTATCTAAAACATCTATTGCTTCTCTTGTAGCATAGTTATTATGCTTTTCTGTCCACCAAGTAATTTTATTTAAATTATTATCAATTAAATTACCGTCTAAACTTTCAATTTCTCCGTCTATAATAGAAACCATTCTTTCATCCATCCATCTCTGCTCACAAATTGCAGTTTTGTTGCGCCAAATCTTTAGATGCCAAATAGGATACATTCCTCCTTTTTTAAGTGGTTTGTCAAAAAAACACATCATGCGTTTAATTCTAAGACCAATTACTTCTTTATTAAAGTGAGGTAATTTATTTAAAAGATTAGTCTGTAATTCTTTATCAATATATTCATCTGCATCTACTCTTATAACCCAATCTGTATTTATCTCTGTATTTTTAATTGCCCAATTAAATTGCGTTGCATAATTTATCCACTTATTTTGATAAAATCTGGCACCATATTCTTTAGCAATTTCTTCTGTTCTGTCATTTGAAAAAGAGTCAACAATAACAATTTCTTTACAAACTGTTTTTAGAGATTCTAAACACCTATTTAGGTGCATTTCTTCATTATAAGTTAAAATTATTACAGTTAAGTCTGGTTTCATTTTATTATTTCTCTTTTCTTTAAAAATTTAGCGGGGTTACCTCCAACAACAGTCCAAGATTCTACATCTTTAAACACTGCCGCTTTTGCTCCAACAACCCCTCCTTTTTTTATGGTAACCCCCATACTTATAAAAGTATCCGTTGCAACCCAAGCTCTGTCTTCTATAATGATTGGAGCAGTAATTAATGGGTTTTTTTCATCTGTAATATCATGAGAAGCACTACATAAATGTGCTCTTTGCGAAATAGAAACTTTACTACCAATTATAATTTTCCCTGGATTATAGCATAGTGCGTCAAAACCAAAAGCAACCAAATCTCCCATTTCTAAATTCCAAGGTGCCCAGAATTTAACAGATGCATGTACTTTACATCCTTTACCAATTTTTGCTCCAAAAAGTCTTAATAAAAAAATTCTCCATCTATTAAAAAAAGGAAGAGAAAATGGTCTAAAAAACAACCACCAAACTAGATTCCAAATTAGCCTTAATACTTTATTTTTAATACTTATATTATTTTGATACTTTTCGTATTTCACTTTTTATTTTTTTAAAGATTCTGTTAAAAATTTTAAAGAAACTTCTTTTTTAAGTTCTAATTTTTCATTTACAGGAATATAATTGATATCTAATTTAGATAAATCATTTATTTCATCTCCAACAAATAAAATTCTTTCTCCTATACCTAAATATTTTAATAAATCTATTTGTCTTGAATTGTTTATTTTATTTTTCTTTAAAATTGTATAAAATGGGATATTAAAATTTAGAGAAAAACAAGTACCATGAAAAGATGTTGTTAAAACAAAACTTGCTTTTGCAAACAAACCTAAGTATTCTTTAGGGCCCGCATCTATAATATTAATAACACCTTCTGTTTTATCTTCTACAAATGCATTTTTACAAATTCTAACTATTTGAAGACCTTTTTCTTTTGCTATTGTATTAGCCAAATTAGTCATATAATCTGAATCTGTTAAAACATACATTAATAAATATGGCTTTGTTAATTCTGTTTCAACAGAAAATTTTAGCCATTCTTCTTTATTTAATAAAAAAGTAGGGTCTAAAACTAATGTACCTTTTTTATCAGTTAAATCATCTACAATATTTACTCCAGATTGTTCTCTAACACCAATACAGTCAATATTATTTAATAAATCTTTATATTTATTATGGTAAATAGGCGCAATTTGATCTACACCAAAACTAGATGCGTATGCTATTTTTAATTTATCTTTAGGCGCAAAAGTTAAAAAGTAAGGTTCGGTATTTGTATTTGTACCAGGATTCCATACTTGATCACTTCCTACAATATAAATATCATAATCAAACTTAGAGGCATATAATTCGTCTATTGTTGTTATTGGTTTTGTTTGTTTCGTATACTCTTTATGAAAATCATTAAATTTTTTATCCCTATTATCTTTTTGTTTTTTATAAGGTAATGTATTTATTTTTTTAAAATAAGGATATAAAAACTCCTTCGCTTTTTGCTTAGGACTTAGTTTAATAAATGGTTCAGACATTTTTGTCCCTTTAAAATCAGGGTTCTTATAAAAAAGGTAATTTATTATTTCTGAATCATACCCCATTTCTTGCAACTTGTGTTGTAAAGAAAAAGCTTGAAGCTCTGCTCCATAATTATTAACATGTAAAATTGTTATTATACCTATTTTTTTCATAATTTATTGTTTTATATACTGATCTTTTACTAAAATTAGATTAACTGTTTATTTACGAGTAATTTTTTATTGTTTTTTATTAGATAATAAATTTAATTCTTAAACTATATCAACAAAACTTGGTTTATCTTCTTTCAACAAAATCCAATTATATAATTCTATCATTTGATTACCTACAGAATCCATTGAATACTTATTCTCTATTAACCCTCTTCCATTTATCCCCATTTTAAACAAGGTTTCTTCCTTTGTATTTAAAGCTTCCTCTAAAGCGATTTTTAACGGCTCTGTACCAACATCTATCCACCAACCACTGTTATTTTTACTTAAATCTTCCCAAGGAGTACCTTTAGTTGTTATTACAGGAGTATAACTCGCTAAGGCTTCTGCAATCACAATCCCAAAATTCTCACTAAAAGTAGGTAAAACAAATAAACTTGCTTCTCTAAATAATTTAATTTTATCGGCTCCAAAAACAGGTTTTTTAATTTCAATCTCTAACGTTAAGTTTTCAGAGATTATTTTCTCTTTTAATGTTTTTATATAGTTTTCGTCACCATTACCAACTATTTCAATTTTCCAATTTTCTTTTAGATTATTATCTATTAAACCCCATGCTTCAATTAGATTTTCGATTCCCTTTTTAATATGAATTCTAGAAAGAAAAAGAATCTTCTTTGGAGTATTTGATTTTTCAGGAAAAGAAGCAGGAAACTCATCTATATTAACTCCGTTAGGGATCATAGCAATAGGATTTATAAAACCTAAATTACGAATACTTTCTACTTCCATCTGAGCAGTGGCATGAATACATGAAGCTTTTTCTAAATCGTTAGTTTGAAACGTTTTTAAAGCAATTTTCTTTTTTAATTGTCCTTGCGTTAATGACCAAGGCTCCAACATACCTCTTGGAGTTATAATATATGGCTTATTTAATTTACGTGCAATCTTTGCCATTTGATATACTGGTAACTGCCAAATCCCATGGCCATGGAATAAATCTGAATCTGAATCAATTAACTTAACATCCAATGGTCTTGAATACTTTAATAATCCTTTTTTATTAAAATATAAACTTCCTTTTGTTGAATCAAATTTTGTAATAATAGGATTATTAGATTCTAATGTATTTAAAATAATCTCTATTTCATTACTATTTCTTAAAACAGAATCTATCAAATGCGTTACACTTCTTGCCGGACCTCCAGAAGATTTATCTATGGAAGAAATAATATGGTTGATTTTCATAATTTGTTTTAAACTTTTTTATTTATTAACAAAAATCTATAAATTAAAAATACTACAGATAAATTAATTAATAAACTAATTAAATTAATAATTCTTAAACTACTAAAATTAAAATTAAATAAGACATCCATATACAAAAAAAGTATTATTGGATTTTTTCCTGAATTTATAAATAAATTATATGCCCATTTATATACAATACCTAACATAAAAAAAGCAAGAATAATACCTGGAATTAAGAAATTAGCATAACCAAAACCAAAGTTTTCAATAGGCAAAGAAACCAAATCCATCTTAGACCTTGTTGTAGGTGGTGCATATTCTGAATTTTGCATAGCAATATTATAAAAATAAACTCCTTCATCTATAGGGGGTCTAAGTGTATTTGATTTTGAAATATCTAAATTATAAGGTATTGTTAACAAGCTTGAAAAATACCATATATTATCTTTATTATAATGGTTCGCACAAAATATATCTATATATGTATACGAAAACTTACTAATTAAATCGCCAAGTTCCACTTCTTCTATCACATCAATCTCTCCATTTAACAACTTGTTAAAACCATCTGGAGCTCTTATAGCGGGGATAAGAAAAACATAAAAACTAACTATAAGGATTACAGGTAATAACCGTGTAAGTTTTAAGTTTTTAAAAGTGAAATTTTTAATTAAAAAATGGTAAGAAATTAAACACATCAATATTAAAAAAATTGTATTTTTTCTTCCACCTAAGCTAGATGAAGCCAATGCTGTTATAATAAAAAACACTAAAAAAAACAATCTATTTCTTTTACTAGGACTCAAAGAGTAAGCTTTAATTCTAAAAATAACAGCAATAGGCATCAATTTCATAAAAATTAATGAATATTGTCCACTCTGTAACTCGACTCTATTCGTTAAATTTGAAAGTAAAAAATTGATACCTCCAATAGAGATCAAAAAGTATAAATAACCTAAAAGACCAAGAGTAAAACAAACATTAGCAGTCTTAACAACAGCAAAATAATTATAAAACTTACTAATCTTACTGGGTGTTTTTTTATCTCTAAAAAATGAAATACCAATTACTAAACATATAAAAGCTATAGTTTGAACATAAGTATACTCAACAACAGCTGCGTTTAAATCCATTTTTAAGAACACTAATATTCTTTCAGGAAACTTTTCTTCATCAAAATATACAACTAATAAGTAAAAAACATTTCTAATTATATATAATAAAGAAATAAACCTAACTGGGTGAAATAAATTTTTCTTCTTAAAAAGAAGAAAGGTTCCAAGATATAAAAATGAAAACCAAATTATACTAAGTAACAGTTCAGACATAAGGTATTAAATAGACTTTATAAATTTTGCTGGGTTACCTCCAAAAATTGAATTACTAGGTACATTCTTTGTTAATATTGAACCAGTTGCTATAATAGCATTTTCACCTATTTCTGAAACATTTTCACAAATAGTAACGTTAGCACCAATCCAAACACCTTTTTTAATAATAAGAGATTTTTTAACCGGTTTAGATTTAGGGTCATAACCATGTGAATGTGTTAAGATATAACCTCCTTTAGATATCACAACGTTATTTTCTATTATTAAACCTCCAGAATAATCAATAAAAACATCTGAATTAATTTGTACATTATCTTTAATATCTAATTTTGAATTAGGTATCTCAGATCCAAATCTAACATTAAATTGGATTAAGCATTGTCTTCCAATTGAAACATCCTTAGGCATTCTAAAAAATGATCCTTTGTAAATTTTAGATCCAGCTCCAAACTCATTCAAAAACAAACTCCAATAAAAAGTAGTTAAAATATTTAAACATCTTCTAACTATGGCATTAAACAATAAAACAACTTTAAAGATAATCATTGTATTTTTTTTTTATAAATTTAAAATTCATTAGAAATATAATTAAAAGAGCACTTAAAACTAACAGTAAAAAGTTTTGATTAAAAGAGTAAATTATTAATATTATTGACATAATTGTTAAAAGTAAAAAAAAAGTAAATACCTCCTTTATATTTCCAATAAATAAACTCTTTTTAAAACTTAGTACTAAAAAAATACATGATATAAATTCTCCAATTAAAAGTGAAACTCCCAGCCCCCAAACAAATAAATTTTTTCCAAATAAAAACAAACATAATAAGGTTAGAGAGACTTTAATTAAATTATAATAAATTAACAGTTTAGAATTATTAGTTCTTCTTATAAATTGATTAAGAATCATAGAATAATTTTGTAATAACATAGACGCTAAAAGAGATACTATTAAAATTAAATTAAATTCTAATTTATTTTTGGTCCAAATATTAAATAACTTTTCCAAAAAAGGAATTAATACGACAATAAAAACAATAGAGAAGTTACTTGTAATTCTCCAATACTTAAAAAAAAAGTTATTTATCGACTTTACATCATTTAAAGCGAAACTTTTTTGAATATTTGGCATTAACGGTTCAGAAGCTACATTAGAAAACTTCAAGGCAGAATTTGATAAAACTCTACCAGTACCAAATAATGGAACAAATTCAGGTAAATATGCTTTTGAAACTACTGCATTTAATCCATTTTCATATATTTTTTCAATAACAAATCCAATTGATAAAAGAAATGAATTTTTAATAGTTATAAAAAAATCACTAATCTTGATTAAACTAATTTTTAAATTCAAGTTTAATTCTTTTGTGATTTTGGAAATAATAACAATATTGAATAAATTTACAACTATCACTAAACCTATAGAAACATATAATAAATTCCTTGTTAATACCAGAATTAATAGAGTAAAAAACACTTCTATCCCCACGTTCAACATTTGATACTTAAGTGACTTATGTATATCTCCTATTGGTTCATATAACCTCACATAAAACAACATAACAAACTGATTAGGAATTCTAACCAACATTAACATTATAAAAATTAAACTTCCACTATTAACCTCAATAAAATTTAAATCAAATTGAGTCAAACTAGAAAGCAAATTATCATTAAAAAAGAACAGTCCTAATAGCACCTGAATAAAAGTGAAGATTATATTAGCTGAAAAACTTTTTTGATAAAGAATATCTAGATACCCCTTATTCTCCGTATGATATTTTATATTTATTAAATTTAAAGTATAGTTATATTGACCAAGACTCACTGACCTTATGACGAGAATTATAGAATTTACTACTAACCAAAAACCAAATAATTCCTTACTTAGAAAAACTAAAAAAACAGGAATTAGAAATATCTGTTTTATAAATGTCAATAAAACAATACCTGTACCCCATTTTAAAGATTTTAAGTATGTTTTATTTACTATTTTTTTAAAAAAATTCATATTTAATTTTGACAAATAAAATAACTTATTCAATAAATTAAATAATCTAACTATAATTTTCTTTAAAACATTATAGTTAGATTATTTGAGGTTTAGCTCATTGTTTTTACTCAGCCTGCTTTAAAATTTCATGCCCTGCTTTCAACAATACAACATCTTTTTTCATGATTGCAACATCACCTTGCATCATATCTTTTACTAAAGAGGCTAAATCGTGCTCTGGTACCCAACCTAATTCGTTCTTTGCTTTAGAAGGATCACCAATTAACAAATCTACTTCTGTTGGACGGAAGTAAGATGGATCTACAGATAAAACTTCTTTCCCAATTTCTATTTGAAAATCTTTATGGTTACAAGCTACAACATAGGCTTTTTCGTCTACTCCTTCTCCTTTAAATTCTACTTCTATGCCAACTTCACTAAAAGCCAAACGTACAAAGTCTCTTACAGTTGTAGTAACACCTGTTGCAATTACCCAATCTTCTGGTTTATCTGCTTGTAAAATCATCCACATCATACGAACATAATCTTTTGCATGTCCCCAATCACGTTTTGCTTCTAAATTCCCTAAAAACACTTTTTCTTGTAATCCTAATGCAATTTTTGCAACCGCACGGGTAATTTTTCTTGTTACAAAAGTTTCTCCTCTTCTTGGAGACTCATGGTTAAATAAAATACCATTACAAGCAAACATATTATAGGCTTCTCTATAGTTTTTAGTAATCCAAAAACCATAAATTTTTGCTACTCCATAAGGAGAACGAGGGTAAAATGGAGAAGATTCATCATAGAAACCTCTTTCATTTTTATTCTCTGGCATACCTCCATATAATTCTGAAGTGGAAGCTTGGTAAATTCTTGTTTTCTTTTCTAAGCCTAAAATTCTTACCGCTTCTAAGATTCTTAAAGTTCCTAATCCATCAACATTACCTACATATTCTGGAGTATCAAAAGAAACTGCTACGTGAGACATTGCCCCTAGATTGTAAATTTCATCTGGTTGACATTCTTGAATAATACGCGTAAGATTCATTGCGTCTGTTAAATCTCCATAATGCAATTTTAACCTTTGATCAGGATCGTGTGGATCTTGATATAAATGATCAATTCTATTCGTATTAAAAAGAGAAGACCTTCTTTTAATACCATGTACAATATATCCTTTTTCTAATAATAACTCAGCTAAATATGAGCCGTCTTGTCCAGTAATTCCTGTAATTAATGCTACTTTATTCATAATTTTTTTCGTTGTTCGTTGTTCGTTGCTCGATTTTCGTTGTTCGATAAACGACAAACGAAAGACGAAAAACGACTTTTACAATTTAACCTCTTTAAAATTTTCAATATTTTTTAAAAACCAAGTGTAGGTTTTTTCAATTCCTTGTTTTAAATCAATTTGATGCTTCCAACCTAAGTTGTGCATTTTAGAAATATCCATCAATTTTCTTGGCGTTCCGTCTGGTTTATCAGCATCCCAAACAATAGTTCCTTCATGCCCTGTTACTTCTTGAATGGTTTCTGCCAATTCTTTAATCGTCAAATCTTCACCAGTACCTATATTGTATAGGTATTCTGGCAATTCATTTTCTAAAGCATACACCACAGCTTCTGCCATATCGTCTACATACAGAAACTCACGCATTGGCGTTCCGCTTCCCCACAAGGTAACATCTGAATTATTATTCATTTTTGCCTCATGAAATTTACGTATCATAGCAGGTAACACATGAGAAGATTTTAAATCGAAATTATCATGTGTACCATATAAATTTGTAGGCATTAAGCTTACATAATCTTTTTGAAATTGTTTTCTAATTGCCTGACATGCTTTTACACCAGTAATTTTAGCAATTGCATACCATTCATTTGTTGGCTCTAAAGAATCCGTTAACAAATACTCTTCTTTTAATGGTTGCGGTGCAAACTTAGGATAAATACAAGAACTACCTAAAAATATAAATTTTTCAATCCCTACTTTTAATGCGCTATCAATTAAATTATTTTGAATTTGCATATTCTCCATCAAAAACTGGTATGGAAAATTATTATTCGCTAAAATACCACCAACTTTAGCCGCTGCATCAATCACAACTTCTGGTTTCTCTGTGTGATAAAAATCAAGAACTGCTTCTTGATCTTTTAAATCAAGTTCTTTACTAGATTTTCCTATTAAATTGGTGTATCCTTTTTTTTCTAAAGTTCTCCATACTGCAGAACCTACCATACCTCTATGGCCTGCAATATAAATTTTAGTATCTTTTTTCATCTTTTTTTATTTCCCTATTTGAAAATACTCAAATCCTTTTTCTTCTAAATTAAAGGCATTGTATTGATTTCTACCATCAAAAATAATCGGATTCTTTAATTGTTGCTTAATTTCCACAAAATCTGGAGAACGAAATTCTTTCCATTCTGTTAACAAAATTAATGCATCTGAGTCTTGTAAAACTTCGTATTTAGAAGTACAATAGGTTATATTTTTAGCATCTTTTAAGTAAAACTCTTTTGACTCCTCAATTGCTTTAGGATCATAGGCTTTTACTTTTGCACCTCTTTTTTCTAATTCTTTAACAATATAAATTGCTGGTGCTTCCCTCATATCATCTGTACCCGGTTTAAAAGCCAATCCCCATAAACCAAAAGTCATACCTGATAAATCTTCTCCAAAACGTTTTACAATCTTGTTGGCAATTACTAATTTCTGAGCATCATTTACATTCTCTACAGATTCTATTAAGTTTGCTTTATATCCGTTTTCTTCGGCTATTTTCTTTAACGCTTTTACATCTTTAGGAAAACAAGAACCACCATAACCTGCACCTGGATATATAAAACTATACCCAATACGTTTGTCTGAACCAATACCTATACGAACCATGTTTGCGTCTGCACCAACTCTTTCACAAATATTAGCAATCTCATTCATAAATGAAATTTTTGTAGCCAACATTGTGTTTGCAGCATATTTTGTCATTTCTGCAGAACGAATATCCATCGTTATAAAACGATCATGCGTTCTAAAGAAAGGTGAATACAATTGCTTCATTAAATCAAAAGCATAGTCAGAATCTGCACCGATAACTACTCTATCAGGTTTCATAAAATCATCGATAGCTGCTCCTTCTTTTAAAAATTCTGGATTAGATACTACGCTAAACTCTAAATCAGATCCTCTTTTATCTAACTCTGCCTGAATAGTAGCTTTTACTTTGTCTGCTGTACCAATTGGCACTGTAGATTTATCAACAACTATTAATCTTTTTTGCATGGTTTCACCAATAGATTTAGCAACAGCTAAAACATATTGTAAATCTGCAGAACCATCATCTCCCATTGGCGTACCAACTGCAATAAAAACAATTTCTGCATCACTAATAGCTTCTCCAAGGTTCGTCGTAAAAAATAAATTTTTATTTTTTACATTCTTTAAAACCATTTGTTCTAAACCTGGTTCAAAAATAGGAATGATTCCTTCCTCTAATTTTTGAATTTTCTTCTGATCTATATCTACACAAGTAACTTTGTTCCCCATTTCTGCGAAACAAGTACCAGATACTAAACCAACATAACCAGAACCAACTACAGCAATATTCATAATTCTTTTTATTTTTTAATATTCAATTTTATTTAAGATATCGTCATAAAAAAACACTTAAAATAAGTGTTTTTCTTTCTAATTATTTTTTAACAACCACGAAGATGATTGTATTTTATCTCCCAAACCATCAATCAAGTCAATATTTAATTCTTTACAAACAGGTACTTCAGGGATAGAGTTATTGTCTTGATCTCCTCCATTTGCAAAACCTATTTGATACTCTTTTCCATACTTCTCATGAATAGCACGTATAGAAGCACAAACAGTTCTATCGTTATCTAAAGAAATCATCGCTTTATCTACAGATTTAATGTTCTCTACAATAAATAAACGCTCTTCTTCTTTTTGAAATTCTTTAGAACCTTTTAATCCTCTTTGAAGATCACTATTGACAATTACAAACAACTCATCTGCCAATGCCTTTGCATTATTAAAATACTCCAAATGTCCTTTATGAATTGGGTTAAAATATCCTGATACTATGATTAGTTTTTTCATATATTTTGCAAATATAAATTAAATTATTCCACGGTAAATAGGTGTTTTCACGCTATTATTGGCGAAATATTAAATCATTCTAAAAATGAAATCTTTTCACCAGAATATGTAAAACACTTATTTCTCTTTCTTTTTTAAATTCTCTTTTTCTTGTACCTCTTTACGAAGTCCACTACTAGAAAAACGGTGTTCTCTTTTATTGAAGTATAAGTCGATTCCTTTTTCTTCACAATACTTTCTACCTGTAAATTGTTTGCTAGCGTACTCATCTCCTATAACTCTAACATCTATTTTAAAAGATCTTAAAATATCTTCTAAATCTTGTTCTGTTGCATAAGGAACAATCTCATCTACGTATTTACACCCTTTTAGTTGAATGTATCTTTCTACGACTGACTGTACTGGCATATTCTTTTCAGGACGATCTAAAGTAGGATCTGTCTGTATACCACAAATTAAATAATCACATTGTTCTTTTGCATCTTCTAACATTTTTACATGTCCTGCATGAAATAAATCAAAAGCACTAAAGGTTATCCCAACTTTCATAAGTTTCTTTTTTTTTGAGCAAATATATGTTAATTATTTAATAATTTAATATACACTAGTTTTTTCTTTAGTTTCTTTAGTTTTAATGAAACAAAAAAACACCTACACTCCTAATTAACAATTACATAAATATATTTTATTAGTAGTAAAAAAGAGATTTACCTTTTCTAAACACAGCAAATAATACTACTTAAAAATCATAAAAACCATAAATCTCTTTAGACTTAAAAAACAATGAAATTCTACAAAATCCAACAAAACTCCTTCAAAATAATTATTTAATAATTAGCACAGTTTAATGAGCTTAGTATTTAATAATTCCACAAAAATCTAAAACAACTTTATCACTATCTGTTGGTAATGTTTTAAATTCGTTATGAGCAACTAGATAAACTATAATATCTGCCTTTTTAAAAGCTTCTTTATAATTTGTAATTTTATAAACATTATGTTCGGTAATATTAGGTTCAACAATAAAGTACTCTTCATTGTTTGTGTTTTGTAAAACTTTTTGGGCAATATATTTTGCTGGAGATTCACGTAAATCATCAATATTTGGTTTAAAAGCCAATCCCATTAAGGCAATACTTGGTTTTCTACCATGCTTTAATTCAAATTTTAATTTCTCATTCTGAATCTTTTCTGCACACCAAAAAGACTTGTAATTATTTACCTCACGAGCCGTACCTATAATCTTAGATTCCATTGGGTAATCTGAGACAATAAAATAAGGATCTACAGCAATGCAATGCCCTCCAACTCCACAACCAGGTTGTAGAATATTAACTCTTGGATGCTTATTTGCTAAATTAATTAACTCCCAAACATTTATATCCGCTTTATCACAAATTAATGAGAGCTCATTGGCAAATGCAATCTGTACATCTCTAGAGGAATTCTCTGTTAACTTACACATTTCTGCCGTTCTTGCATTTGTAGCATGCAACGCTCCTTTTACAAATTGTTTGTAAAAACGAATTGCTTTTTGGGTAGATTTTTCATCTACACCTCCAATAACTCTATCATTATAAACCAATTCATGCATTACATTTCCTGGCAAAACTCTTTCCGGACAATAGGCAATGTTTAATTTATCTTTTAACTCTGGTCTTACATCGTAAATAAGTCTTCTCATTTTTTCTGTAGTACCAATTGGCGAAGTAGATTCTATAATATATAAATCGTCTTCTTTTAAAAACGGAATAATATTCTTTGTTGCCAATTCCACATAAGAAATATCTGGCTCATGGTTTCCTTTAAAAGGAGTAGGTACCACAATTAAATAAGTAGCAGCTTCCACTGGTTTTATATCCGCAGTTAAAAAACCTTTTTTTACAGCTTCTTCTACAGCAATATCTAAACTTGGCTCTATGATATGTATTTTACCTTGATTAATTGTATCTACCACATGCTGATTAACATCTACACCATGAACTTGAATGCCGTTTTGTGCTATTAATGCTGATGTAGGCAAACCAATATAACCTAAACCTACTGTTACAACTTCTACTTGTTTCATTATTCTAAATTTAAAATAAATTCAATAATCCTTTTGCACGCTTTTCCATCTCCGTACGGATTGTGTAAAGAACTCATTGATTGATATTTTTTTGAATCATCTAGCAACGCTTGTGTTTCCTTTACAATCTTATTGCAATCTGTACCCACTAAAATAACAGTTCCTGCTTCTACAGCTTCTGGTCTTTCTGTGGTATCTCGCATCACTAAAACAGGTTTCCCTAAACTAGGTGCTTCTTCTTGAACACCTCCACTATCTGTGATTATTAAATACGATTGATTCATCAACCAAACAAAGGATGGATATGATAATGGTTTTACCAAGTGAATATTACTAACATCGCCTAACAATTCATTTACGGGCTTTAATACATTCGGGTTTAAATGAACCGGATATACAACCTCTACATTTGGATTATTAAGTGCGATTTCTTTAAGTGCAGCACAAATATTTATAAATCCTTGTCCGTGATTTTCTCTTCTATGCCCTGTTACTAAAATGATTTTCTTATCAAAATTAATCTTACTTTTAATTTCTTTAACATCCTCATTATCCAAATTACTTACTCTACTAGAACTTTCTAACAAAGCATCAATAACCGTGTTTCCAGTAATTAAAATATTTTCTTCGGATATATTTTCTCCTAAAAGATTTTCTTTTGATTTAATGGTAGGTGCAAAATGATATGTAGCAACTCTACTTGCCACCTGACGATTCATTTCTTCCGGAAAAGGAGACAACATATTATGGGTTCTTAAACCAGCTTCTACATGACAAACCTTTGCTCCGGAATAAAAACCGGCGATACTTGCTGCCATCGTAGTGGTAGTATCTCCATGCACAAAAACATAATCGGGATTAAATGATTCTAAAATTGGTTTTAACCCAGAAATTACTTCTCCTGTTAAGTTGTATAAATTCTGATTAGGCTTCATTAAACACAAATCGAAATCTGGAGTAATATCAAAAAAACTTAAAACCTGATCTAACATTTCTCTATGTTGACCTGTAACACAAACCTTTGTTTCAAACCTTTTATCAGCTAAAAACTGATTTACTAAAGGTGCCATTTTAATAGCTTCTGGTCTTGTTCCGAAAATTAATAGATTCTTTTTTTTCATTATTTTTATTCAAAATAATTTGATGTTATCCCTTCATTTTCAAGGAAACATATTTACAGTTAGTAACGACTAATTAGATATACTTGTAAATAAACTGATTTTGATTTAGAAAATCCTTTTTTACTTAACAAACAGGTGCTTTTCTCCTAATGTACTAATCGCTGTATTTCTAATATTATGAACAATTTTAATAGACTCTTCAGACTCTTTCAATCCAAATCCGTTTCCTTTTAATATTTGCTCGTAACTCTTGGTATGTAAATCTGTAAAACCAGCACTAAACTCTAATTCTTGATCATCTATAGTGATGGATCTAAAAGTTCTTTGTCCTTTTTCTTTTATTTCTTGCGGTAAATCTTCTTCATTAATTGATAAAAACCAACGTACTCTGGCATTTTTAAACTCTAAATATCCCGCTGATTTATCTTTCTCTCTAAGATGCACTATATTTTCTTGAACTTCTCCAAAAATCCATGAAAGCATGTCGTAAAAATGGACTCCAATGTTTGTTGCAATTCCTCCGGATTTACTTTCATCTCCTTTCCAAGAAATATCATACCATTTACCTCTAGAAGTAATATATGTTAAATCTACATCGTATTTACCTGCTTTATTTTCTAACGCTACTTTGTTTTTTAAAGCAATAATACTTGGATGTAATCTTAATTGTAAAATTGTATTTATTTTTTGCCCAGACTCTTTTTCGATATCTTTTAAAGCATCAACATTCCAAGGATTTAAAACTAAAGGTTTTTCACAAATAGCATCTGCTCCTCTTCTTAAAGCCATTCTAATATGAGAATCATGTAAATAATTTGGTGTACAAATACTTACATAATCTAAATGTGTACCACCTCTTTTTAACTTTTCTATATGGCGATCAAATCTTTCGAATTCTACAAAAAAATCTGCTTTCGGAAAAAAACTATCCATTACACCAACACTATCAAACTTATCTAAAGCTGCTATTAGCTGATTATTGGTTTCCTTAATCGCTTTTAAATGTCTTGGCGCAATATATCCTGCAGCACCTATTAATGCAAAATTTTTCATTTCTTTATAGTGACTTATCTACGTGTTTAGAATCTAAAAAATTCTTTACATCGTATACAATTGATTTTTCTTTTTTAAGTTCTGCAAAATCCAAACTAAGAAACTCTTTATGTGCCACAACTAAAATGACAGCATCAAATTTCTTTTTTGGTAAAACAATGCTAGACGCTAACTGATATTCTCTTTCAACTTCGGTTGAATTTGCATGAGGATCAAAAATAGTTACGTTTGCTCCGTAATCCTTTAATTCATAAATAAGATCGACTGCCTTTGTGTTTCTAACATCCGGACAATTCTCTTTAAAAGTGATTCCCAAAACTAAAACTTCAGCTCCTTTTACTTCAATATCTCTCTGAATCATCAACTTAGCAACTTCCGATGCTACATATCTACCCATACCGTCATTGACCCTTCTACCTGCTAAAATAATTTCTGGATGATAGCCATATTCTTGTGCTTTCTGAGCTAAATAATAAGGATCTACACCAATACAATGTCCACCAACTAAACCTGGTTTAAAAGGTAAAAAGTTCCATTTTGTTCCTGCAGCTTCTAAAACATCTTGTGTATTGATATCCATCAACCCAAAAATCTTAGCCAACTCATTTACAAATGCAATATTAATATCTCTCTGAGAGTTTTCGATTACTTTTGCTGCTTCTGCAACTTTTATTGAAGGCGCTAAATGTGTACCTGCTGTAATTACAGACGCATATAAATCATTCACTTTTTCACCAACTTCTTTCGTAGAGCCAGAAGTAACTTTTAATATTTTTTCTACTGTGTGCTTTTTATCACCCGGATTTATTCTTTCTGGAGAATATCCTACAAAAAAGTCTTTATTAAACACTAAACCAGAAACTCTTTCTAAAATAGGCACACAATCTTCTTCTGTTGCACCAGGATACACCGTAGATTCATAAATTACGATATCTCCTTTTTTAATAACACTTCCAACAGTTTCACTCGCTTTTATTAAAGGCGTTAAAACAGGTCTGTTATTTTTATCTACTGGCGTAGGAACCGTAACTACAAAATAATTACAATCCTTTAAATCTTCTAATTCTGATGTAAAAAATAATCCTACATCATTGTTATTTTCGGTAAGAACTACTTTATCTAAAAGTTCTTTAGAAATCTCTCTAGTAACATCTTTTCCTTGCCCAAGTTCTTCTATTCTAGTTTGATTGATATCAAAACCAACAACAGAAAATTTTGTTGCAAAAAGCCTCGCTAATGGTAAGCCAACATAGCCTAAACCAATAATACCTATTTTAATTTTACTCATTTATTTAAGTTTTCCCAATACCAATCTATCGATTCTTTTAATCCTTCTTTTAAAGAGAACTCTGGGGTATAATTTAATAATTTCTTAGCTTTTGATATATCTGCATGAGAATGCGGAATATCTCCAATCCTATTAGGACCAAAAACAACTTCTACATCCTTAATTTTTGGATTATAATTTGATAAAAACTCTTTTAAAGAATCACATAAATCGATTAAAGTGTTTCTATCTCCAAAGGCAACATTATAAATTTCATTAGCAGCTTCTTTATCCGCAACTAAACTTAATAAGTTTGCCTGAATAACATTGTCTATATATGTAAAATCTCTAGAAAAAGAACCATCTCCGTTGATAACAGGAGATTCTAAACTCATAAACTGATTTACAAACTTAGGTATTACTGCTGCATACGCTCCGTTAGCATCTTGCTTTCTTCCAAAAACATTAAAATATCTTAACCCAATTGTTTCTAAGCCATACGTTTTACCAAAAACATCTGCATACAATTCATTTACATATTTGGTAACTGCATAAGGAGATAATGGTTTCCCTATAACATCTTCTACTTTTGGTAACGATTCTGAATCTCCGTAGGTAGAAGAACTTGCTGCAAACACAAATCTTTTTACATTGTTATCTCTTGCTGCGACTAACATATTTAGAAAACCAGAAACATTAACGTCATTTGTTGTAATAGGATCTTTTATAGATCTAGGAACTGAACCTAAAGCTGCTTGATGCAAAACATAATCTACACCAGAAGCTGCCAACATACAATCTTCTAAATTTCTAATATCTCCTTCAACTAAAGTGAAATTTGGGTTTTCTATAAGCGAAACTAAATTCTCTCTTTTCCCTGTAGAAAAATTATCTAAACAAACTACTGTATTCTTCTTTTCAAGTAAAGCCTCGCACAAATTAGAACCGATAAAACCAGCACCTCCTGTAACAAGTATCTTTTTTCCTGACAATTTTATATCCATTAAGAAATCTTTTAGCTATTTTTTATAAAGAAACAAATATAATAAAAGAATCATTGGACTCTTTATCAAAAACCATTAAAAACAAAAAATCCTTCACATAAATGTGAAGGATTTTGCTTTGGTGGGCAATGAGGGATTCGAACCCCCGACCCTCTCGGTGTAAACGAGATGCTCTGAACCAACTGAGCTAATTGCCCTAAGCGGCTGCAAATATAATACTTTATTTAGATCTACCAAACAAAATGAAAAATAATTTTATTTTTATTTAAAAATCTATTAAAAACAAAAAATCCTTCACATAAATGTGAAGGATTTTGCTTTGGTGGGCAATGAGGGATTCGAACCCCCGACCCTCTCGGTGTAAACGAGATGCTCTGAACCAACTGAGCTAATTGCCCTAAGCGGTTGCAAATATAAAACTTATTTTAGTTCTACCAAGTAAAAAATGATATTTTATTTAAATAATTTCAGCAACAACAAAAGTACTTCCTCCTACATAAATGATATCTTCCTGATTTGCATTCAGTAACGCATCTTCAAAAGCAACTTTTACTGAAGGATATTTTTTTCCAATTAAACCAAATTCTTTTGCTTGTTCTTGCAAAACAACTTCACACATACCTCTTGGAATATCTGGCTTACAAAAATAGTACGCTGCTACTTCTGGAAAAAGTGGTAAAACCTCTTCTAATTTCTTATCTGAAACTACTCCTAAAACAAAATGTATCTTATTAAAGGTTTCTTTTTTTAATTGACTGAGCACAATATGCAACCCATCTTTATTATGAGCAGTATCACAAATTACTTTTGGGTTCTCTTGTAAAATCTGCCACCTACCTTTTAAATTGGTGTTTTTTACAACATTCAATAATCCCTTTTCAATATTTTCTGTTGATATTTTAAAACCTGTCAATTTTTGAATGGCCGCAACAGCTGTTTTTGTATTTTTTTGCTGATAATCGCCCAATAAGTCCGTCTTGTAATTTTTATCATCATCCGAAGCAAAAGAAATAGGCGCTTTGCACGCTTCCGCTTTCGCGATAAAGACACTTTTTACAGCTTCTTGTTCTTCTCCTATTACAACCGGAACCTTATTTTTAATAATACCTGCTTTTTCAAAAGCAATTTCTGGTAATGTTTCTCCTAAAAACTGCGTATGATCTAAACCGATGTTCGTAATTACAGAAACCTCTGGAGTAATAATGTTTGTAGAATCTAATCTCCCTCCTAAACCAACTTCTATAATAGCAATGTCTACTTTTTCTTCTGCGAAATAATCAAAAGCCAAACCTACCGTCATTTCAAAAAAGGACAATCTTTGTGTTTCTAAAAAATATTTGTGTTGTTTTATAAAGGATAAAACTTTCTTTTCTGAAATTTCAACTCCATTAATTCTAATTCTTTCGGTAAAGTTTTTTAAGTGAGGTGAAGTATACAAACCTACTTTATAACCGGCTTCCTGTAAAATAGAAGCTAACATATGACTTGTAGAACCTTTTCCGTTAGTACCACCAACATGAATAGATTTAAACTTTTTTTCTGGAAAACCCAATTCTTTTGAAAGCGCTAAAGTGTTGGTTAAATCTTTTTTGAATGCCGTTTTACCTTCTTTTTGATACATAGGTAATTGCGCAAACATCCAATCTAATGTTTGTTGATAATTCATGTTGTAAAAATACGTGATTATTTAGACAAGGTAAACTTATAAATAATTGTCCCAACTTGGTTTGCGGGTGCTTTTTCATCAGGATTCCAAGTAGTTCTTAGAGCTGCCTCTTTTGCTGCCTTAAGTAGACAAGGAGCTGTATTAGTACTTCCTTTATATCCTGGTTTTGTAAAAATTACTTTTCCATTTTTATTAACTTGAATTTGTACCACCACAGTCCCTTCTTCCTGACAATCGGGTTGAACTTTTGGTGTAGAAAGCGCTCTTCTACCCGCTAAATTATAATCACCTCCATCACCACTTCCTGTATTTCCATAGTATTTAGAAGAAGCCGGATCTCCAGTTTCTTTTCCTTTTACACCTGGCTTTGCATCATCTCCTTCTCCTTGTGGTTTTCCATCCGAAGAGTTTCCATTTAACAAATTATTTAACGCATCTTGAGTTGCTTTAGATGGTTTTGGTTTTTCTTTCGGAATTTCTTTTACGACTTCCTTTTCTACCGGCTTTACAACTTCTACCTTTTTTTCTACAACCTTTTTTACAGGCTCTTTTACTACTTCTTTTATCTTTTCTACAACCGGAACGTCTTTAGAAGTCTCTTCTGTAATAATATCTTCTTTAACTACTTCTTGCGGAGTTTCTTTTACAACTTCTTCAACCACCTCTTTTTCCTCAACCTCCTCTTCAACGACTTCTGGAGCAGAAATTTTCTTTGTATCTTCTACTGGTTCTCCACTTCCAACTTCTGAAGTTCCAAAATTAATAGCCAAACCATATTCTTCTGGAGGATCTAAATAACGCATTCCGTAATTTAGAATTCCGAAGATAATAAGCACCAGAATAACCGCTGTAATTACAGCAGATTTACGTTTATGTGTTGTATTTAGTATTTGCATTTTATTTGCCTTTTACAGCTAAAATCATTTTTAACTTGTTCTTATTCGCAATATCAATTACCTGCATTACATTTTTATAAGGCACATCTTTATCTCCTCTAATAATAATAGTCTTCTTTTTATCCGCTCCAACACTTTTTAGAATTTCACTTTCCAAACTTGCTGAACTCACTTTTGTTTTATCAATATAAAACAACGATTCATTTGTGATAGATACTGCAACAGATTTATTATTCTCTGTCTTCCCTCCTGCCTTTGGTAACAAAACATCAATGGCACTTACAGTAACCAACGTAGAGGTAAGCATAAAAAATATCAACAATAGAAAAACAATATCTGTCATTGATGACATATTGAATGTAGGATCTACTTTATTTCTTCCGCGTAAATTCATAAAATATTATTTTTCAAACTTTGAATTTAAAACTACTTATGCTGGCTCGTTTAATAAATCTAAAAACTCAACAGATTTTGCTTCCATTTGATAAATTACCTTATCTGTTCTTACCACTAAATGATTATAAGTTATGTACGCAATAATACCCACAATTAACCCTCCAACTGTAGTTGTCATTGCAGTATACAAACCATCGGAAAGTAATTTAATATCTATTTGGCCACCTGCATTTGCAATTTCATGAATCGCAACAATCATACCGATTACAGTTCCTAAAAAACCAATCATTGGTGCCGCACCTGCAATCGTTGCCAAAACACTTACATTTTTCTCTAACTGATACACCTCTAACTTCCCTGCTGTTTCAATAGCCGTATTAATATCATCTAAAGGCTTTCCTATTCTAGAAATTCCTTTTCCAATTAATCTTGCTGTTGGTGTATTTTTACTTTTACAAAGCGCATCTGCAGACTCTAATTTCCCATTAGAAACAAAATCCTTAATTTGATTCATAAAATTTTCATCCATTTTTGATGCTGCTTTTATAGCAAAGAATCTTTCAAAATAAATATACATCGCAATAGCCAACAACACAAAAAGTAGTGCTAAGATTATTTGTCCTCCTAAACCACCATCCATAATTAATTTATAGATAGAAAGTGTTTTTTCTTCTGAAACAACCTCTTCTAAAACTTCTTTATTCTCTTGAAAAAATAACAACATTTAATTCTATTTTAAGTTCTATTTAAGTAACGACCTTTCTATTTTTAAATTGTTTCAACTTAAAATAATCGCTTTTATTTTACATCAAAAAAAATGCCATAATACAAAATGACATTCTTTAAATTATTTTATTTACGAACCCGCTGCGCACTCTACAATTAACATCTAACATGTTAATTGTAATGCCTTTTGATAAAAACATCCAATCAACAGCGTTTTATTGTAATCTACAACCGAATTTCAGAATACAAATCTAACTATTTACTTTAAATTAATTGCTTTAAAGCAATTTCAAATGCAGTTGAACAAATTTTTGTTTTAGACGCACTCCTTTTAAAAGTTCTCTGCAACGCTTTCTTTATAATATTTGAGGTATCATTAAAAATTGCTTTATCCTGCATTGGTAAAGCCACTTTTGCTTCCATTAAATACGCAAAAACCCTTGCAATACCACAATTTGAAATAAAATCTGGCAATAAACTTAAATGATTATCTGTATACTCCATAATTGGACCAAAGAAAATTTCTTTGTCTGCAAACGGAACATTTGCTCCCGGAGAAATCACTTCTAACCCTGTGTCTATCATACGCTGAACCTGATCTTGAGAAACCAATCTCGAAGCTGCAGCTGGCACAAATATCTCAGCAGGCAAACTCCATATTTTTTCATTAATCTCTTCAAAAGGAATCATATCACCAGAAACTAACTGATTTCCATTCTTCATCAAAAACAAAGCAGTCATTTCTTGCATCGTAAATCCCTCTTCACTTATAACCCCTCCATCTCTATCAATAATTCCTACAACCTTAGCACCCAACTGTGTTAAATAATAAGCTGCCGCAGCACCTACATTTCCAAACCCTTGAATAATTGCTCTTTTTCCTTCTATTTCTCCTCCATAAATAGCATAATAATGTTTCACTGCTTCTGCTACTCCATAACCAGTTAACATATCTGCAACCGTATATTTTCTAGACAAATCTGGCGAAAAAGCTTTATCTTCAATCACCTTAATTACACCCATACGTAACTGACCAATTCTATTTATTTTATCTGCTTCTGTTGGTTTAAAATGTCCGTTAAAAATTCCTTCTTGCGGATGCCAAACACCACAACTTTCTGTAATCGGAATCACATCTTTATCTGCATCAACATTTAAATCTCCACCGGTTCCGTAATAATGTTTTAACAACGGCGTAACCGCTTTATACCAACGTTCTAAAACACCTCTTTTTCTCGGATCGCTCGGATCAAAATTAATACCAGATTTCGCTCCCCCAATTGCAGGACCAGAAACTGTAAATTTTACCTCCATTGTTTTTGCTAGAGACAAAACCTCATTCATATTCAACCCTTTACGCATTCTTGTACCACCGCCAGCAGCACCGCCCCTTAAAGAGTTAATAACCACCCAACCTTCTGCTTCCGTTTCTGGATCTTTCCAATTAAAAACGATTTCCGGTTGCTTATTTTCGTATATTTTTAATAATTCTTTCATTATAAAATTTTAAATAGATGAACTCTGCTTTTTGTTTTTTCAAACAATTTTATTTTTGCTATAAAATCCCCTTCAGGGGAAAAGTTAAAGTTGATTCATTTTAAAATTTTATTAATTTCTTATTATACTGATACTATACAAACTTACAGTAAAAAAACGATTGCTCAAATTTTTTATTTTAATAAGAATTAACTTCTAAAACCACTTGAAACACTCGCTTTTATAAATACATATTTTATAACTTCGGATAAAAAACCTCTCCAGAAGAATGATCTTTGCTTGCACCCGTTACAGAACTTAAACAATTTACTTTATTTTCACTTTTTAACAAACCTAAAAAAGCAAAAATAAGCGCTTCTTTAAAATTTATAAGTTGCTGATCAGGAACAATAAGATCTATTTCTTTTTCTTCCCTTACTTTATTTATTAAATACTCATTAAAAGCACCGCCACCAGTAACCAAAACCCTTGCGTTTTTAGGCAACACTTCTGCCAACGCCCAAGCAACATGATCTGTAAATGTTCTTAATAAATCTTCTGGTTTTCGTTTCACCGATTCTAATCTTGGAAAAATTTCTTTTTGAACCCATTCTAAACCCAAAGATTTTGGTGGTTTTTGCTGATAATACTCTAACAACCTTAAATCAGACTCTAATTGCATTAAATAAGTTCCGTTTGCTGCAATTTGCCCTTTATCATCATATTCAAAACCTAATTCCTTTGCATATTTATTCAGGACAATATTCACAGGACAAACATCATACGCAATTCTTTTTCCATTCTCATGAAAGGAAATATTAGAAAAACCACCTAGATTTAAACAATAATCGTAATCAGAAAAAAGCAACTCATCTCCAATTGGCACCAAAGGCGCTCCTTGTCCGCCTAAATTGACATCTTGTGTTCTAAAATCACAAATAACTTTTTGACCTGTTGCATCTGCAATTGTTTGCCCATCTCCCACCTGAAGTGTAATTCCATTTTCTGGTTGATGCAAAACCGTGTGGCCATGAGATGCAATAAAATCGATTTTTTCAATCTGAAACTCATCAACAAAAGCAGTAATCTCTTTACCAAGTAGTTTTCCGTAATCGACATCTAAAATATTTAAATCATCCGAAGAAAAATGAATAGCATCTTGTAAAGTAGCTTTCCATTTCTCTGAATACGAAACAGTTTTCGAGTATAAAATACTAAAATCTTGATACTTATTTTTATCAAACTTCACATACACCAAATCGATACCATCTAGAGACGTTCCAGACATTAATCCTATTATAAAAACTTCACCTATATTCATATCTGTAAAAATAATAAAACCATATTGATAATATGTTACGAAATCGATATCTTTGGAATCAAATATTACGAATATAACAAATATACATACAGATGGATTTTAGCTTAACAGAAGAACACATCATGATTCGAGATGCCGCAAGAGACTTTGCGCAAACAGAATTATTACCAGGCGTTATAGAAAGAGACAATAAACAAGAATTCCCAAATGAGTTGGTAAAAAAAATGGGGGATCTTGGTTTTCTAGGAATTATGGTAGATCCAAAATACGGAGGAAGCGGCATGGATGCTATTTCTTACGTATTAATTATGGAAGAACTTTCTAAAATTGACGCTTCCGCATCTGTCATCGTTTCTGTAAACAACTCTTTAGTTTGTTACGGACTAGAAGCATATGCCAATGAAGAGCAAAAACAAAAATACTTAACCAAATTAGCAACAGGAGAATTTGTTGGTGCATTTTGCTTAAGCGAACCAGAAGCAGGATCTGATGCCACATCTCAAGCAACAACTGCAATAGATAAAGGAGACCACTACATCATTAACGGAACCAAAAACTGGATTACAAGCGGTGGTCGCGCAGATGTGTATTTAGTAATTGCACAAACAGACAGAGAAAAAGGACACAGAGGCATCAATGCTTTTATAGTAGAAAAAGGAACCGAAGGTTTTCACGTAGGACCAAAAGAAGACAAATTAGGAATCCGTGGCTCTGACACACATACATTACAATTTAATGATGTAAAAGTACCAAAAGAAAACAGAATTGGAGAAGATGGTTTTGGCTTTAAGTTTGCTATGAAAACTCTTTCTGGAGGAAGAATCGGTATTGCAGCACAAGCTTTAGGTATTGCAGCTGGCGCGTACGAATTAGCTTTAAAATACTCTAAACAACGTAAAGCATTCGGTACTGAAATTTGCAATCACCAAGCAATTGCTTTTAAATTAGCAGATATGCACACAGAAATAGAAGCAGCAAGAATGTTGGTTACAAAAGCAGCTTGGGACAAAGACCAAGGTAATAACTACGACATGTCTAGCGCAATGGCAAAACTCTACGCCAGTAAAGTAGCTATGGAACACACCGTAGAAGCGGTTCAAATACACGGAGGAAATGGTTTTGTAAAAGACTACCATGTAGAACGTTTAATGCGAGACGCTAAAATTACACAGATTTATGAAGGTACTTCCGAGATTCAGAAAATTGTAATTTCTCGTGGAATTATCAAAGGTTAAATCACTCCTTATATATAAGGTACAAAAATCCATCTTCTCCTAAGATGGATTTTTCTTTTAGCCTCAACCCTTCAGATCAAACCCTCCTCCTATCTAAAACTATTTTACACTAACCCCAAACCTCACTCACAGGTCTTTTTTAGTTAACCAACCTTGTCATTCTAAATTCACTCTTAACAACTTTCGCTAATTACAAAAAGAAAACTATCATTTTTACAACTCCAACTCAATATCATACAATTGCAAACCAGAGGAAGGTGCATTATTTCTCATATACTTTCTATCATTATCTTCTTTTAAAGAAGCTTCAATAAATTGCAAATCTAAATTTCCTTTTCCAACCTCAAACAACGTCGCCATCATTAATCGAATCTGGTAACGCAAAAAACCTTTACCTCTCACCTTAAATATATAAGACGTCTCTGGAAAAAAATTAGCCGTTAAAACATCGTTCTCTATAATTTCACACGAGTCAATTATTCTTTTAAACATCGTTTTTTCTGAAGGCCTTGTACAATACTTATGAAAATAATGCTCACCAACAAACAACTTCGCCGCTTCTTGCATCGTTTCTAAATCTAGATTTTCATCAACATTTACAATAAAAGGCGCAGAAAAAGGATGGTTTTTCTCTCCAAAAGAGAAGTAATAATGGTACTCTTTAATCTTCGGGGCATTAATTACATTAAAACCTCTAGCTACCTTTTGTATAGAAATCGCCCTAAAGTCTGGAGAAAAATTAGCATTTAGAGAAGCTATAAAAGTATCTTCCTTCACTATTTTATCTGTAAACATCTGAATATAATAGGTATTTGCAGAAACTTTAGCATCCGTCCTACCTACCCCAATGGTCTTATAATTAATCTCTTCAAAAACAAAAGACAAGGTTTTATCTACCATATCGTGCAAAGTTTTAGCATTTGTTTGTTTTTGCCATCCTGAAAATCGGAAACCAAGAAATTGTAACCTAACTATATAAGAAAATGAATATTTCATAGGTGCGAATATACAATAATTGCATTTTTTTTCACAAAAGGCACATTTTTATGGATATCCTAAAATTATGACACACATTTTTACATACCCGATATTTCAAACCCTTCAAAAACCATAAAATGAAGTTATCTCAGTTTAAACCCTATTTTTTTGAGGGTACAACATCAAAAACACCCTATTCTGAAAAACCACCCCCTTGTCAGTTTAAATTTAATATTTACTTTTGACCAAGTTCAATTAATATATAAAAATCACTTAACACTAAAAGAACAAACATTATGAAAAAAGTAATTTTCACATTATTATTAGCTACTAGCCTAATAACTACAGCTCAAGAAAACGAAGACAAAGGAACTTTTACATTAAGCGGTACAGTAGATGTATACCACAGTAGCAATCTTAAAAGTGGCTCTTTAGGATCTGTCGGTGTTTTATCTGATGTCCCAGCAAACGGCTTTGGTTTAGGTATGGTAAATACAATTTTTTCTTATGAAAAAGGTAAAGCAGGAGTTGTTGCTGATTTAGCTTACGGGCCTAGAGCAAACGCAGCAAACGCATACGAAGGAGCAATCAATCAATTATATGCTTACTATAACGCAACAGATAAATTAACACTAACATTAGGACAATTTAATACTTTTTATGGTTACGAAGTAATTTCTCCTGCAGGAAACTTCAACTACTCTGTATCTTATTTATTTAATGCAGGTCCATTTTCTCACACAGGTATAAAAGCAGATTACGCTGTTTCTGAAGATTTATCTTTTATGCTAGCTTTAACAAATCCTCATGGAGTTGTCGCAGGATCTAACCCAACTGACGAATATCAATTAGGATTTCAAACAGGATACAAAGGTCAATACTTTAACTTAGCTTATGGTTCTGATGGTTTTGGTTTTACAGACGTATTATACTTAGACTATACAGGTGGTTTTGATTTATCTGAATCATTCTACTTAGGTTTAAATGCTGCATATTCTAACTCTAGTGATGCTGACGCAGGTTACCAAGGTGTTGCACTATATTTACAAAACTCATTTTCAGACAAATTTTCTCTAGGATTAAGACCTGAATTTTTCACTTACACTTCTGGAGCTGGAGACACAAATGTTTCTGCTTTTACTTTAACAGGAAACTTATCTTTAACAGAAAGCTTAAAAATTATTCCAGAAATAAGATATGACACTTCAGACGATATGATTATACCTGGTTTCGTAGGATCAGAAAAAAACATGACTGGAGCTACTTTAGCAGCAGTATACTCTTTCTAAGAAAAGAACATCAAAATACATCACTAACTAACACTATATAAATATGAGTTTATTTTTAACATTATTTCAAGACGCTCCAGCAACAGAAGTTTCAAAAGCTGTTGAACAAATAAATGGAGACATGGGAATGCTTTGGATGCTTATCGCAGGTATCTTAGTATTCTTAATGCAAGCAGGATTTACATTAGTAGAATCTGGAATGACAAGATCTAAGAATGCAGTTAACATTGCAATGAAAAATTTATTAGATATATGTGTAGGCTCATTAACATTTTGGTTAGTAGGATACTCTTTAATGTACGGAGACACTTCTAACGGATGGTTCTTCTGGAGCGGTTTATTTCAAGGCGAAGGAGCAGATTTATTTTTCCAAACTATGTTTGCTGCAACAACTGCAACTATAGTTTCTGGTGCAATTGCAGGTAGAACAAAATACTCTACATACATTATTTTCTCTATTGTAATGACTGCTGTTATTTATCCAATTTCTGGAGGATGGCAATGGCAAGGTAGCGGATGGTTAACAGAAATGGGATTCATCGATTTTGCAGGTTCTTCAATTGTACACTCTGTTGGTGGATGGGCTGCTTTAGTTGCCGCTTTTATGGTAGGTCCAAGAATTGGAAAATATGTAGACGGAAAAGTATTACCTATTCCTGGTCATAATCAAATATTAGCAACTTTAGGTGTATTTATCCTTTGGTTTGGATGGTTTGGTTTTAATGGTGGATCTCAACTAGCTTGGGGTGGCGCTGACTCAATTGCTGCATCAAACGTAGTATTAATCACAAACTTATCAGCTGCTGCTGGTGGATTAGGAGCATTAATAACTACTTGGATCTGGTACGGTAAACCAAACTTAGGTCAAACTTTAAATGGTGTACTTGCAGGATTAGTTAGCATTACTGCCGGTTGTGGTAACATGACTGCCGGAGGTGCTGTATTAGCAGGTTTAATTGGAGGTATTCTTGTAGTATTTGCAATTGAATTTATAGAAAAGAAATTAAAAATTGACGATGCTATTGGAGCCGCTTCTGTACACGGTGTTGCCGGTGCATGGGGAACTTTAGTTATTGGTCTTTGGGGAGTTGACGGAGACACAGCTATTGGATTATTCAATGGTGGTGGCGCTGGTCAATTAGGAGTTCAAGCAACTGGAGTATTAGCATACGCTGCTTGGGCAATTGGTTTATCATTTATTGTTCTTGGAATCTTAAAAGCAACAATGGGATTACGTGTAAGTAAAGAGGTAGAAATCGAAGGATTGGATGTTCATGAACACGGATCTATCGCATACCCAGGAGTTAGACAAAGAGAATTTGACGATAAATAAAATATCAAAAAAACAGTTTAGTTATTATTATTCTTAAAAAATCACATAACTTGCTAAAGTAAGTTATGTGATTTTCATACAAAAAAGAATAAACTAAATAAATAATTAACAATTAACTATATCATGAAAAAAATAGAAGCGATTATAAGAAAATCCAAATTCAGCGCTGTAAAAGAAGCATTACACGCAGTAGATGTAAATTTCTTTTCTTATTGGGACGTTACTGGTTTAGGAAACGAAAAAGAAGGACACGTATACAGAGGCGTAAGCTATAGCACTAGCGACATACAACGTAGACACGTATCCATAGTAGTAAATGATGATTTTGAACAAATAACCATAGACGCTTTACTTAAATCGGCTGCCACAGGAGATGTTGGTGATGGTAAGATTTTCGTATCAGACGTAACGGAAGTATACAGAATAAGAACCGGAGAAAAAGGTGGTGAAACTTTAAAGAAAAAATCAAAATAAAAAACACATGGAATTATTAACAATTAACAATGTATGGATGATGATCTGTACAGCACTAGTTTTCTTTATGCATTTAGGTTTTGCATTTTTAGAAATTGGTTTAACAAGACAGAAAAACACACTTAACATTCTTTTTAAAAATATATTCATCATCACAACCGGACTTTTACTATATGCATTAGTAGGTTTCAATTTAATGTACCCTGGCTTCGCAGAAGGTTCATCTGGAATTTTTGGTTTTGCAGGATTTGGACTATCATCTCCATTAACAGCAGAAGGCGCTTTAGACCTTACTTACAATGAAGGTTACACTTACTGGACTGATTTCTTATTTCAAGGAATGTTTGCTGCAACTGCTGCAACCATAGTTTCTGGTGCTGTTGCCGAAAGAATGAAAATACTTCCATTTATGATATTCGCCGTAATATACGTAGGTATCGTTTACCCAGTTGCAGGTTCTTGGAAATGGGGTGGTGGATTTTTAGATCAATTATCAACACCTTTTTACGATTTTGCAGGATCTACATTAGTACACTCCGTTGGTGGATGGGCAGCTGTAGTAGCTGTTTGCTTATTAGGAGCTAGAATAGGAAAATTCAAAAAAGGAGAAATACAAGCAATCCCTGGTCATAACATACCTTTAGCAACCGCTGGTGTTTTAATACTTTGGTTAGGATGGTTTGGTTTTAATGGTGGTTCTGTTTTATCTGCAGATCCTGGATTAACATCTTTAACTTTAGTAACTACCTGTTTATCTGCAGCTGCAGGTGGAGTTGTAGCCGCTATCGTTTCTACTATAATGTATAAAAATTTAGATTTAACAATGTTCTTAAATGGTATTTTAGGAGGATTAGTTGGTATTACCGCGGGAGCAGATCAAATGTCTCCTACAGACGCTATTTTAATTGGCGCTATTGCTGGTGTAATTATTGTTTTTGCGGTTAGCCTAATAGATAAATTAAAATTAGATGACCCAGTTGGTGCTATTGCTGTTCACTTAATATGTGGTATTTGGGGAACCTTAGCAGTAGGTTTATTTGGTAACCTTGCAGGTGTAGATCAATTTATTAGCCAACTAATCGGAGTAGCTTCTTATGCAGTATTTTGCTTAGTAACTTCGTTTATCATTATATACACTCTAAAGAAAACAATGGGAATTAGAGTTAGTGAAAAAGAAGAATTAGAAGGATTAGATGTTCATGAACACGGTATGGATGCATACCCTGATTTTCGTTTAAACGAGCACTAGTCACTTAATTAAAATGACGTTAAAAGTCTGCAAATTTAAAAATTTGTGGACTTTTTTCTTATTTTATGAATATGATAATAAAATTCCCTTAGATTGTCATAAGTAATTTTTTTACACGGTTTTATTGTTTTCATCATAAAAATCACATTAAAACAGCGAGAATACTGAATCCTTTTCAATAAAATACATAGATTTGTATATATAATTGAACACAATATGGAGAAACAAGGATTATACTTACCAGAGTTTGAACACGAAAATTGCGGTGCTGGTTTTATCTGTAATTTGAATGGAGATAAAACAAATCAAATTATACATGACGCCCTAGAAATTCTAGTAAAACTAGAACATAGAGGAGGTGTTAGTGCAGATGGAAAGACAGGAGATGGAGCTGGAATTTTAATAGACATACCTCACGACTACTTTAAACGAGTCTGTAATTTTCCTATACCCGAACAACGCGAATATGCTGTTGGAATGGTGTTTCTTCCAAAAGTAGACAACCAATATAATTTCTGTAAAACCACATTTGAAAAAGAAATAAAACAACAAGGACTTGCCATTTTAGGATGGAGAGAAGTTCCTGTAGACCCTTCTCAATTAGGAGAAATTGCTTTAGCATCAGAACCTAATATTGAACAATTATTTATAGGTAAAACAGATGAAATTGATGAAGCTACCTTTAAAGCTAAATTATATGCTGCTAGAAAAATAGCAGAACACACCATCAGAAAATCTAAAATTTCTGAAAGCAAATATTTTTATATTCCAAGTTTATCTATCACTACAATTATCTACAAAGGTATTATTATGCCAGAAGATATTGGACCTTACTATAAAGATTTACAAGAAATAGATTTAGTAACACGTTTGGCATTAGTACACCAACGTTTTTCTACCAATACAATGCCAACTTGGGAGTTAGCACAACCATTTAGACACATGTGTCAGAACGGTGAAATTAACACTTTACGTGGTAACGTTAGTAGAATGAGAGTTCGAGAAGAAATCATGAAAAGTGATGTTTTTGGACCACAAATAGACAAATTATTCCCAATTATATTACCAGGAAAATCAGATTCTGCTTCTATGGATATGGTTGTTGAGCTATTAACTCACACCGGTCGTTCATTACCAGAAATTATGATGATGATGATTCCAGAAGCTTGGGAAAAACATAAAACCATGTCTAAAGAGCGTAAAGCTTTTTACGAATACAACGGCTGTATTATGGAGCCTTGGGATGGACCTGCTTCTGTACCTTTTACAGATGGAGATTATATTGGAGCCTTATTAGATAGAAATGGTTTAAGACCATCTAGATATACGGTTACAAAAAGTGGTAGCTTAATTATGTCATCAGAAATTGGCGTTGTAGATGTTGCCCCTGAAGATGTAAAAGAACACGGAAGATTGGAACCAGGAAAAATGTTCTTGGTAGACATGAATGAAGGTAGAATTATTCAGGATGAAGAAATAAAAAGTAAAATTGTTTCTGAAAGACCATATCAAGAATGGCTAGACAAATCTCGTTTACACTTAAAAGATGTTCCTTATAATGGTGAAACTTGCCCAATTGAAACCATTGATGTAAAAACGCGTCAACGTTTATTTAATTATACTTTTGAAGATATTCAAGAAGTAATTACACCAATGGCAATTGTTGGTAAAGAAGCTTTAGGATCAATGGGAATTGATACACCTTTAGCCGTTTTATCAGACAGACCCCAATTAATCTCAAACTACTTTAAACAACTTTTCGCACAAGTTACCAACCCACCTTTAGATGGTATTCGTGAAGAAATTGTAACTGATATTAGTTTAAATTTAGGAAAAGATAGAAATATTTTCAGCATTACAAACAGACAGTGTAGAAAATTAAGAATTCAGAACCCTGTTATTTCTAATGCCGATTTAGAAAAAATAAGAAATATAGATATTGAAAGTTTCAAAGCAAAAACTATTGAAATTTTATATCCAAAAGCACAAGGATTAAACGGACTTGAGGATGCTTTAGACGCAATTGTTATTCAGGTTGAAAAAGCAATTGAAGAAAAAAATAACATCATTATATTATCTGACCGTGGTGTAAACCAAGAGTTTGCTCCTATTCCTGCTTTATTAGCATGTTCTTTTGTAAATCATCAATTAAACCGTTTACGTAAGCGTTCTTATTTCGATATTATTATTGAATCTGCAGAACCACGTGAACCACATCATTTTGCAACTTTATTTGGTTATGGCGCTAGTGCTGTAAACCCATATATGGTTAATGAAATTATCAGAATGCAAGTTAAAGAAGGCTTCATAACTGGTATGGACGAGCAAAAAGCTGTAGATAATTTCAACCAAGCGATTGGTAAAGGAATTTTAAAAGTAATGAACAAAATTGGAATCTCTACACTACATTCTTATAGAGGTTCTCAAATTTTCGAAATTGTAGGTTTTAACTCGCAATTTGTAGAAAAATACTTCCCTTATACAGCCTCAAGAATTGAAGGTATTGGTTTATATGAAGTTGAAAAAGAAATTGATCAACGCTATAAACAAGCATATCCAGACAATCAAATTGACAAAAACTTAGGCTTAAATGTTGGTGGAGATTACAGATGGAGAAGAAATGGTGAACGCCACTTATTTAATCCAACAACAGTTGCAAAATTACAGCAAGCTGTACGTTTAAGTGATCAAGCGAGTTATGATGTATACGCCAAAACAATCAACGAACAGTCAGAAAGTTTAATGACAATTCGTGGTTTGTTTCAGTTCGATAACTTAGACCCTATTCCATTAGAAGAAGTAGAACCTTGGACAGACATTGTAAAACGTTTTAAAACGGGTGCCATGTCTTATGGATCTATCTCTAGAGAAGCACATGAAAATTTAGCGATTGCCATGAATAGAATTGGAGGGAAATCTAATTCTGGTGAAGGTGGTGAAGACAGAAAACGTTTTCAAAAGGATATTAATGGAGACAGCAGAAACTCTGCCATTAAGCAAGTAGCTTCTGGTAGATTTGGAGTAACTTCTCATTACCTATCAAGCGCAAAAGAAATACAAATTAAAATGGCTCAAGGAGCCAAACCTGGTGAAGGTGGTCAATTACCCGGAGCCAAAGTTTTACCTTGGATTGCAGCTGCAAGAAACTCAACTCCTTTTGTTGGATTGATTTCTCCTCCTCCACACCACGATATTTATTCTATTGAAGATTTAGCACAATTAATCTACGATTTAAAGAACGCAAACAGAGACGCTAGAATTAACGTAAAGTTAGTTTCTGAAGTTGGTGTTGGTACTATTGCTGCAGGTGTTGCCAAAGCAAAAGCAGATGTTGTACTAATTGCTGGTTACGATGGTGGTACCGGAGCATCTCCTCTTACCTCATTAAAACACGCTGGTTTACCTTGGGAACTTGGTTTAGCTGAAGCACAACAAACTTTAGTTCTTAATGATTTAAGAAGTAGAATTGTTGTAGAATGTGACGGACAATTAAAAACAGGTCGTGATGTTGCTATTGCAGCTTTACTAGGTGCTGAAGAGTTTGGTTTTGCAACCGCTCCTTTAGTTGCTTCAGGTTGTATCATGATGCGTAAATGTCACTTAAACACTTGTCCGGTTGGTATTGCTACTCAAGATAAAGAGTTACGTAAAAACTTTAAAGGAACACCAGAACACGTAATTAACTTCTTCTTCTATATTGCAGAAGAATTAAGAGCAATTATGGCGCAACTAGGTTTTAGAACACTAGATGAAATGGTGGGCCAGACTCATAAAATTAACGCAAACAAAGCAATAAATCACTATAAAGCAAAAGGTTTAGATTTATCTAGTATTTTACACAGACCAACTGCTTATAGAAGCATGATTGTTAAGAATACTGAAAAGCAAGACCACAACTTAGAAGGAGTTTTAGACTTTACTATATTAAAAGATTCTCACAGAGCTTTATATAGAAAAGAAAAAATGAATTTAGCATATCCAATTAAAAATACAAATCGTACTGTTGGAGCCATTGTAAGTCATGAAATCTCTAAAATCTATGGTCACTTAGGTTTACCAGAAGACACGTTAAACATCAACTTTACAGGATCTGCAGGTCAAAGTTTTGGAGCATTTGGTGCTCATGGATTAACATTTATCTTAGATGGTAACACTAATGATTATCTAGGTAAAGGTTTATCTGGAGCCAAATTAATTATTAAGAAACCAGCAAAAGCAGACTTTTTAGCAGAAAACAATATTATTGTTGGTAACGTTTGTATGTTTGGGGCCGTAGCCGGTGAAGCGTATATAAACGGAATTGCAGGAGAACGTTTTGCAGTTCGTAACTCTGGTGCAACAGCAGTTGTAGAAGGAGTTGGAGATCACTGTTGTGAATACATGACCGGTGGTAAAGTAGTTGTTTTAGGTAAAACAGGTAGAAATTTTGCTGCAGGTATGAGTGGTGGTATCGCTTATGTATATGACCCTAACAATACATTTATAAACGGACTTTGTAATACAGAAACTATTGAGTTCGAAGAAATCTCTGAAGAAGTTGCTGCCGAATTAAAAGCAACAATAGAAAAACATGTTTTATATACAGACAGTAAAAAAGGTGCAGAATTGTTAGCAGATTGGGACACAAGTTTAAAAAACTTTGTAAAAGTAATGCCAACTGAATACAAGAAAGCCTTAAAACGTATAGAAACAGAAGAACCAATGTTCGAAGAACTAACAATAGCATAATGTCATGGGAAAAATAACAGGATTTAAAGAATTTGAAAGACAGGATGAAACATACACTGCTGTAAAAGATCGTGTAAAAAATTATAAAGAATTTACAGTTCCTCTTTCTGAAGAAGAAATAACAAAACAAGGATCACGTTGTATGGATTGTGGTATTCCTTTTTGCCATAGTGGTTGTCCATTAGGAAATCTAATTCCAGATTTCAATCATATGGTACACCAAGGTGAATGGAAAAAAGCATCATGGATACTACATTCTACAAACAATTTTCCAGAATTCACAGGTCGCTTATGCCCTGCTCCATGCGAACAATCATGTGTGCTAGGTATTATTGAAGACCCAGTTTCTATTGAAAATATTGAAAAAAACATTGTAGAACGCGCCTTTAAAGAAGGATGGATAAAACCTCAACCTCCCAAAAACAGAACAGGAAAAACAATTGCAATTGTTGGTTCTGGTCCTGCAGGATTAGCAGCAGCACAACAATTAAATAGAGCCGGTCATACAGTAACTGTTTTTGAAAGAGATGATGAAGTTGGTGGTTTACTACGTTACGGAATTCCTAATTTTAAATTAGAAAAAGGAATTATCGATAGAAGAGTTGCTATTTTAGAAGCAGAAGGAATTATATTTAAAACAAATGTAAACGTTGGCGTTAACTATAGTGTAAAAGATTTAAAAGCTTTTGACAGTATTGTATTATGTGGCGGTGCAACAGAAAGACGTAGCTTACCAACTCCTGGTATTGATGCCGATGGTGTAGTACAAGCAATGGATTTCTTAACACAACAAACAAAAGTTGTATTTGGTAAGGAAGTAAAAGACCAAATACTAGCTACAGATAAAGATGTAATTGTAATTGGTGGTGGAGATACAGGATCTGATTGTATTGGGACTTCAAACAGACACGGAGCAAAATCTGTGGTAAACTTTGAAATTATGCCAAAACCCCCAGGACACCGTTCACCAACAACTCCTTGGCCTTTTTGGCCTTTACAATTAAAAACTTCTTCCTCGCACAAAGAAGGTGCAGAGCGTAATTGGTTGATCAACACCAAAGAGTTTATTAAAGATTCAGACGGAAAATTAACTGCTTTAAAAACAGTTAATGTAGAATGGAAAATGGTACCAGGTCAAAGACCTCAGCTAATAGAGATTGCAGGTACAGAAAAAACATGGCCTTGCGACTTAGCTTTACTAGCATTAGGATTTACAGGCCCAGAAAGCACTTTAGCAGATAAATTAGGCCTTAAGACAGATGCTCGTTCTAACTACAAAGCAGAATACGGTAAATATCAAACCAATGTAAAAAATATCTTTACAGCAGGAGATATGCGTCGCGGACAGTCTTTAATTGTTTGGGCAATTTCTGAAGGAAGAGAAGCAGCAAGACAAGTAGATTTATTTTTAATGGGTAAAACAGAATTACCTTCTAAAGATGTTACTGGCGATTTAGTTGCTATGTAATTTATCCAAACTATCAACTCTAATGATTCCGTATTTTCGGAATTGTAACGAGTATATATCAAAACTCATCAATAATTTAATTGATGAGTTTTTTTCTTACTTTAAAATAGTAACAATATTTTGGGCGTGCCCATTTTTAAAAGAACATCATCTATAACAACAAACATTTAGCTTTAAAATGGTCAGGCTATCCATTACAAGTCCTCGATCGTACCTCACTGCGGGCTTTTCACTACTATCCTTCACGCGATATTCATTATAAAAAAAAACAGAAGTAAGCATCAACATAAACTACACAAATCAACTGTTTACCTATTCTTTTTCGACCCCTTTTTCAAAATTCCAAAAACTACCTGTCAGATTCACCCTTTTGTTTTAGTTTGCGTATAAATTTTTAACGGCGTATTTTGCACTTCAAATAAAATTAATTAACACAATCAACCACTCCACAACGGTCTAAAATCAATAAAAATATAAGCATAAAAAAAAGCCTTATCAATAAAGATAAGACTTTTTTTGCTCCCTCTCAAGGACTCGAACCTTGGACCCTCTGATTAACAGTCAGATGCTCTAACCAACTGAGCTAAGAAGGAGTTTGCGACACATAAATGTGTTTTGCGAGTGCAAATATAAATCTTTTTATTAGTTGCACAAATGTTTCTTCATATTTTTTTACACTAAAAAGAAAGTATTTTCTGCCTACTAAAAAAACTACAACATCATAATTTAAACTTTCTAATATTTACACACAATACTTAACTACTTCCTCTATTTATTCAGCTATACTAAAATGAACGCATAGTCACCAAAAATTGTAGCCATCTTAATAATTATAGCGAATTATTAAACCCTACAACTATTAGACATAATCCCTTTACCCCTAGATTCACTGAAACGAAATCTAAAAAAGTTTATAACAAAAAAAAAAGCCTTATCAATAAAGATAAGACTTTTTTGCTCCCTCTCAAGGACTCGAACCTTGGACCCTCTGATTAACAGTCAGATGCTCTAACCAACTGAGCTAAGAAGGAGTTTGCGACACATAAATGTGTTTTGCGAGTGCAAATATACATCCTTTTTTAACTTCACCAAACAATTTTAAAAAAAAGATTAAAAAAATACAAAAAAAAGTATTTTGTATTATTATCAATAAATAATACGGGTTTACTACAAAATTTGTATTTTTGATTCTGCATTACATACTTTAAAAAAGTAGAAACTATAATATGGATAAATTTTCGTTTTTAAACGCAGCACACACAGGCTTTATAGCTGATTTATATGATAAGTATTTGATAAACCCAGATGCCGTAGAACCAAGCTGGAGAAGCTTCTTTCAGGGATATGATTTAGCAAATGAAAATTATTCTTTAAAAGAAGAAGAAGTTTCATCAGAAATACCTCAAGAAGTTCGTAAAGAATTTTTTGTTGTCGATTTAATTAATGGCTATAGAACACGTGGTCATTTATTTACAAAAACAAACCCGGTTAGAGATAGAAGACAGTATTACCCTACTTTAGATCTTGAAAACTTTGGCCTTTCCGAAATCGATTTAGACAAAGAATTTTCTGCAGGTGAAGTTTTAGGCTTAGGAAAAGCAAAACTTTCTGAGATTATAAAAAACTTACAACGTATTTACTGTGATTCTATTGGTGTAGAATACATGTATATGCGTAACCCAGAAAAATTAAAATGGTGGCATGAACGTTTTAATAAAAACGACAACCACCCAAACTACTCTATAGAGGCTAAAAAATATATTTTAGGAAAACTAAACCAAGCAGTAACTTTTGAGAGTTTCTTGCAGACTAAATACGTTGGTCAGAAACGTTTTTCTTTAGAAGGTGGAGAAACCTTAATTCCAGGTATGAGCGTTATTTTAAGAGATGCCGCAGAAAAATACGGAGTTAAAGAATGTGTTTTAGGAATGGCTCACAGAGGGCGTTTAAATACGTTGGTTAACATCTTTAAAAAACCTGTTAGAGATTTATTTAGTGAATTTGAGGGGAAAGATTTCGAAGATGAAGACATCGATGGAGATGTAAAGTACCATTTAGGTTTAACGTTAAGTAAAACTTTTAGAGATGGTAACGAAATAAAAATGAATTTAGTTCCAAATCCTTCTCACTTAGAAACTGTAGCTGCAGTAACAGAAGGAATTACAAGAGCTAAAATAGATAGAAAATATAATGGTGATGCTAGCAAAATATTACCAATTATAATTCACGGAGATGCTGCAATTGCAGGTCAAGGTATTGCATATGAGGTAACTCAGATGGCAAAATTGAATGGTTATAAAACAGGTGGTACAATTCACATTGTCGTAAATAATCAAATTGGTTTTACAACTAATTATTTAGATGCACGTTCTAGTACGTACTGTACAGATGTAGCAAAAGTAACTTTATCGCCAGTATTGCATGTAAATGCAGACGATACAGAAGCTGTTTGTCACGCTATGGAAATGGCGTTAGAATTTAGAATGAAGTTTAAACAAGATATTTTCATCGATTTATTAGGCTATAGAAAATATGGGCATAATGAAGGTGATGAACCTCGTTTTACACAACCTACACTATATAAAGCAATCTCTAAGCATAAAAATCCTAAAGATATTTATGCTGCACAATTACTTGCAGAGGGTTCTATAGATGGTTCTTATTTAAAAGAAATTACTACGGAATTCAAAGAAATGCTTGAAAGAGAATTTGATGAAGCCAAAAAAGTGGAAAAATCGATTGTAAGAGAATTTATGCAATCTACTTGGGAAGGATACGAGCGTGAAGATTTAGATGCAATGTTGCTTACCAACGACACAAAATATGATGAAGATAAATTAAAAGGTATTGCAAAAGTAGTTTCTACAGTTCCTGAAGGAGCTAACTTTGTTAGAAAAGCAGAACGTATTTTAGCTGGTAGAGCTAAAATGACTTTTGAAACGAATAACTTAGACTGGGGAATGGCAGAAACGTTGGCCTACGGAAGTTTAATGGAAGAAGGATATAACATTCGTATTTCTGGACAAGATGTAGAAAGAGGTACATTTTCTCACAGACATGCTATCTTGCGTGATGAGGTTACAGAAGAACGTATCAACTTACTAAATACAAACCCTAATAATAAAGGACAAATGACGATCTACAATTCGTTATTGTCTGAATACGGTGTACTTGGTTTTGATTATGGTTACGCCATGGCAAACCCAAATACATTAACAATTTGGGAGGCACAGTTTGGAGATTTCTCTAACGGTGCACAAATTATGTTTGACCAGTATATTTCTGCAGCAGAAGATAAATGGAAGTTACAAAACGGAATTGTAGTATTATTACCTCACGGTTATGAAGGGCAAGGTTCTGAGCATTCATCTGCAAGAATAGAACGTTACTTACAATTATGTGCCATAGATAATATGACGGTTGCAAATTGTACAACACCTTCTAACTTTTATCATTTGTTACGTAGACAAATGAAACGTACGTATAGAAAACCTTTAATTGTATTTACACCTAAAAGTTTATTACGTCATCCGAAAGCAGTTAATACGATTCAAGATTTAGCTACTAGTGAATTTCAAGAAGTTATAGACGACACACTAGCTCCTAAAAAAGTAAAGAAAATAGTTTTCTGTATGGGTAAATTCTATTATGATTTACTTGAAGAAAGAGAAAATTTAAAAAGAGATGATATTGCTTTGGTAAGAATAGAGCAATTATTCCCTTTACATTTAGAAAAAATACAGAAAGTAATAGATAGATACCCTAATGTAGAAGAATACATTTGGGCACAAGAAGAACCAAGAAACATGGGAGCTTGGAGTTATATGTTAGAACGCATGGAGTTAGTTAAACTAACAGTTCGTTCTCGTAAATACTACGCAGTACCTGCAGCTGGTTCTAGTACAAGATTTAAAAAACGTCATAAAGCTGTTATAGACAGTGTTTTTGATACAGAGTAAGTCGCGTTAAGGATTGAAATGACATCCTTTTTTACTGTCAGTTCGAGTCAATTTGCTCTTTTGCAAATTTGTATCGAGAACAGAAGTAAAAAAGATATAATGGAAAGCCTGTTAAAACGCCAAAATAGTTAAAAGAAAATATAAAATAATTAAATAGAGTACCGTATTAATTTTGGTATTAATAAATTAAGAAAGCATGAGTGTTTTAGAAATGAAAGTTCCTTCTCCAGGAGAATCAATTACAGAAGTAGAAATTGCAACTTGGTTAGTTGAAGATGGTGATTATGTTGAAAAAGATCAACCAATTGCAGAAGTAGATTCTGACAAAGCAACCTTAGAATTGCCTGCTGAAGAAAGCGGAATTATCACTTTAAAAGCAGAAGAAGGTGATGCAGTTGCTGTTGGTGCAGTAGTTTGTTTAATTGATACAAGCGCAGCAAAACCAGAAGGTGATGCTCCTGCAAAAACAGAAGCGCCTAAAGAAGAAAAGAAAGTTGAAGTAAAAGAAGCTCCTAAAGCTGCTACTTACGCAACCGGAACAGCTTCTCCTGCAGCTAAAAAAGTTTTAGCAGAAAAAGGAATTGCTCCTTCTGCTGTAAAAGGTAGTGGAAAAGACGGTAGAATTACCAAAGACGATGCTGTAAAAGCAGTACCTTCTATGGGAACGCAACCAGCAAGTGGTTCTAGAGGTACAGAACGCAAGAAAATGTCTATGTTACGTAGAAAAGTTGCAGAACGTTTAGTAGCTGTAAAAAGCGAAACGGCTATGTTAACTACTTTTAACGAAGTAAACATGCAACCAATTTTTGACTTACGAACAGAATATAAAGAAGCTTTTAAAGCGAGACACGGCGTAGGATTAGGCTTTATGTCTTTCTTTACTTTAGCGGTTGTTAGAGCTTTAAAATTATTTCCAGATGTAAACTCTATGATTGATGGAGATTACCAAATTAAAAATGATTTTCAAGATATTTCTATCGCTGTTTCTGGACCAAAAGGTTTAATGGTTCCAGTAATTAGAAATGCAGAAAATTTATCTTTTAGAGGTGTAGAATCTGAAGTAAAACGTTTGGCAATTAGAGCTAGAGACGGTCAAATTACTATTGATGAAATGACTGGTGGAACTTTTACAATTACCAATGGTGGTGTATTTGGTTCTATGCTATCTACTCCTATTTTAAATCCTCCTCAGAGTGGAATTTTAGGAATGCACAACATTGTAAACAGACCAATGGCAGTTAATGGCGGAATTGTAATTCAGCCAATTATGTACGTTGCTTTATCTTACGATCATAGAATTGTAGATGGTAGAGAATCTGTTGGTTTCTTAGTGGCTGTTAAAGAGGCTTTAGAAAACCCAGTTGAGTTATTAATGGACAACAATCCAGCAAAAGCATTAGAAATGTAGTTTCTTTTTGAAACAAGATAAAATAAAGTCGAGTAATTTGGCTTTTTAGATATTGAAAACCTTTTTGAGAAATCAGAAAGGTTTTTTATTTGAAGCTATTTCCTGCTTTCGCTACTCGCTTTTTTGTCATTCTTCCAAAAAGAGCTCAAACAGACCGCTCAATCAGGGCTAGACTTACTAAAAAATTCTTATATAATGACAATATTACACACAGAGAGATTTAGGAACAACAAGGAATCTATAGTTTTTCATCTTATAAAGTTTAAGTAGTATAACTCAATTTTTGCTGTAATAAATAAAATTACATCACGACAAAAATAATAGTAGCATTTAAAAGTTATAATCCACTAATTTCTATTAAATTTAGTGATAAAGAATGCTTTTACAATTCTTAAATATTTCAACAAACAGTAATTAGATATATTACCATGAAAGAAACATCAAAAGAAATAATTCTAAAAAACATAGCAGCACACAAGTCATTTTTTGACACACATAAAACAAAAAATATTAGCTTTCGATTAACACAATTAAAAACGTTAAAAAAAGCCATTCTTCAATATCAACAAAAGATTGAAACTGCTTTGTGGCAAGATTTACACAAATCACCAGAAGAAGCATATTTAACAGAAATAAGTATTGTTATCGGTGAAATTGACAACCATATTAAACATATAAAAAAATGGGCAGCTCCCAAAAGAGTTACTTCTCCACTTCATTTAATTCCTGCTTCTAGTAAAATTATTTACGAACCTTTAGGTACAGCATTAATTGTTGCTCCTTGGAATTATCCTTTTCAACTACTTATAAATACTTTAGTTGGCGCAATTTCTGCAGGTTGCTGTAGCGTATTAAAACCATCTCCAGATACACCAACTGTTGCCAAGGTAATGGAAGAAATGATTTCAGAACACTTTGATTCTAATTACATAAGTGTTGTTCATGGAGGAAAAGAAACCAACACGATACTTTTTGCACAACGTTTCGATATCATTTTCTTTACAGGAAGTCCTAAAGTTGGTAAAGTAGTTATGAAAGCTGCCGCAGAAAATCTAACACCTGTAGTTTTAGAATTAGGAGGAAAAAGTCCGTGTATTGTAGATGCAGATGCCAATATTGATATTGCTGCAAAGCGTATTATTTGGGGTAAATTAATTAATGCCGGACAAACATGTATTGCTCCAGATTATCTTTTTGCCCATGAATCTATTAAAACTGAATTATTAGACAAAATTGCAGAAAACATCAAGTTGATGTACGGTGATAATATTAAACAAAGTCGTTTTTATCCACGTATTGTAAATGAAGATGCAGTAGAACGTTTGAGTGGTCTATTAAACGAAGGAACGATACATACAGGTGGAGAAATCGATATGAAAGAGAAGTTTATTGCACCTACTATTATTGATAACGTTCAACCTGATTTTAAAATCATGCAAGCAGAAATATTCGGACCAATATTACCTGTAATGAGTTTTAATCATATTGATGAAACTATAGATTACATCAATAAAAATGAAAAACCTTTGGCTTTCTATTATTTTGGAAAAAATAAAAATTCGAAAGATATTTTAGCAAAAACCTCATCTGGTGGAGCTTGTATTAATGATACGTTAATGCATGTAAGCAACCACAATTTACCTTTTGGAGGTGTAGGAAATAGTGGATTAGGAAATTATCACGGACAAAATAGTTTTTTTGCTTTTAGCCATAAAAGAGCCGTTGTTACTAACCCAACATGGATAGATTTACCTTTAAAATACATCCCTTTTAAATATTTTAATATTATTAAAAAACTTCTTTAAAAAAAGAACAACATATAAAATCTACTTAGTTCATACAAATAAATTGAAATCGTTTAATTTGTTTTAACGGCTATTTATTACCTTGCAAAAAAAAGTAAAAATGTCAAAAAATCCTGAATTAGAACTTGCCTTACAATTTATAGATAAAACAGATAGAAATCTTTTTATCACCGGAAAAGCAGGTACAGGAAAAACTACTTTTTTACATCAAATTAAAAAGGAATCTTTAAAAAGAATGGTTATTGTTGCACCAACTGGTGTTGCAGCAATTAATGCAAAAGGAGTAACGATTCATTCTTTTTTTCAAATGCCTTTTGGTCCTATCTTACCAGATCAGATTGCAAATACAAACCAGCAACGTAAGTTTTCTAAAACTAAAATAGATATCATCAAATCGTTAGATTTAATAATTATTGATGAAATTTCTATGGTTCGTGCCGATTTGCTAGACGGAATAGATCAAGTAATGCGTCGTTATAAAAACAGAAACAAAGTTTTTGGAGGTGCACAAGTTTTAATGATTGGAGATTTACAACAATTAGCACCCGTTGTAAGGCCAAATGAATGGAGTTTATTGCAGCAACATTACAATACCGTTTACTTTTTTAGCTCTAAAGCGTATCAAGAAGCCGATGTTGTTTCCATAGAATTGAAACATATTTATCGTCAGAAAAATGAAGATTTTATTACCATCTTAAATGAAATTAGAACCGATACTTTATCAGAAAAATCTGCTGAAATTTTAAATAGAAATTACGACCCTACCTTCTCTCCTACTAAAGATGACGGTTACATTACCTTAACAACTCATAATAACAGAGCCAATTTAATTAATAGTTCAGAATTAAATAAACTCAATACCAAAAGTTACTTTTTTAAAGCTGATGTTTCTGGTAAATTCAATGATAATGCTTTCCCTAATGATGAAAAGTTAGAATTGAAAATGGGAGCACAGGTAATGTTTATCAAAAATGATTCATCACCAGAAAAAAGGTATTACAACGGAAAAATAGGAATTATAACCGATATTTCGTTACAAAATGTAACGGTACAATGTCCCAATGAAATTGATGAGATTGTTACGGAAAGAGAAACTTGGGATAATGTAAATTATTCTATAAACGACGAAACTAAAGAAATTAAAGAAGATGTAATTGGTTCTTTTTCTCAAATTCCTTTGCGATTGGCTTGGGCAATTACCATTCATAAAAGTCAGGGTTTAACCTTCGAAAAAGCCATTATAGATGCAGAAGCTTCTTTTGCACACGGACAAACGTATGTTGCCTTAAGTAGGTGTACTTCTTTAGAGGGTTTGGTTTTAAAAACACCAATTACCAGCAGTGCAATTATTAATGACAGAACGGTTAGTATTTTTAATGAAAGTGTAGAAGAAAATCACCCAGATGAACGTGTTTTGAACGAATCTGAAAAACACTTTCAGCTGAATTTAATTTCTGAGTTATTCGATTACCAGCCATTTTTATATCCCGTTTCTAGATTGATAGATATTTTTTACAAGAATCATACAAGTATCAAAGGAGATGTTATAGATCATTTACAAACTATAAAAGATGATGGTGTTGTAGCTTTAATGAAAGTTTCTAACGGATTTAAAAATCAATTAGCGCAAATTTGTGAAGACAATATACTACCAGAAAATAGTTCTCAAACTCAAGAACGCTTTACCAAAGCCGTTGATTATTTTGTAACACAAACAAAAGGAAATATTCTAAAACCTTTAAATGCAATTCAGTTTTCAACAGATAATAAAACAGTAAAAAGTGATTTTACCAAACAATTTGATAGCTTACAAGAAAAGCTATTAGAAAAATTGTTTGCGCTTCAAAAAATAAATAATGGTTTTAAAGTACAAGACTATTTAAAAGTAAGAGCAAATGCCGTTTTACAAAAATCATCACCCGCTAAAAAGAAAACAGTAGCCTCTAAACGCGACCCTATTTTAGCCTTAAAATTACGTGAATTAAGAGATGAAATTTCAAAAGATCTAGGAATTCCACATTTTCAAATATTTACACAAGAAACTTTATACGCCATGTGCGATGACTTACCAAGAACAGAAAAAGCTTTGCTAAGCACTGTTGGAATGGGAAAAACTCGTGTAAAAAAATATGGTGAACAAATTTTAGAAGCCATAGAAGATTATTGTAGAAAAAACGGAATCAATAAATTAAACGAACAAAAAAAAGAAGATAAGAAACCTACCAAACAAATTACTTTTGAGTTGTTTAAATCTGGGCTTTCAATAAAAGATATTGCTAAAGAAAGAAGTCTAACTTCTGGAACTGTAGAAAGCCATTTGGCGAGTTATATTCCCTCTGGTGATATTGATATTTTAGAATTGATAGATATTAAGAAATACAAGAAAATGGTTAATGCCATAGAAGACACCGAGTTTAAAAGCTTAACAGACCTAAAAGAAAAAGTAGACAAATCTTTTTCTTTTATGGAATTGAGGATGGTTTTGATGTCTATGGAAAATTAATTTCAATTATTTTAAAATAAAGTGTAAGTTTTAATAAAAAGAATCGTCTTAATGATTATGGTAAGATACTTTCTTATCATTTTCTTTTTCATAGCAATTTTCCCACTTCTAATTTAGGAGTGGGTTTTTTATTGAAATGAATATTTAAAAGCTACACTTCCTGCTTTCACTACTCACTTTTTTTCGTTCCTTAAAAAGAACTCAAACAAACGGTCAATCAGGGCTAAAATTGTTTGCTTACCTTTTTTTTATTCTTATAAATTCTTCTATATCTTTTTTGTCTGTATTAAATTTATAAGCTCCAAAAAGAGCTCCGTTTATAAAAGCTATAGAAGCAATAATTTTTTCCTTAATCTTTGAATTAGGATTTGACAAAATACCTTCTGGAGATTTTTTTCTTATTTCTGAAAATAATTTTTTTAATAAATTTTCATTATAATTTAAACTATGTGCAATTTCATTTCTTATACTATTAAGCATTATTAATTCATCAACTATATCAGCATCTCTTCCAAAAACTGTAAAATGTTTTAAGACTTTTAATTTTGTTGAAAAATTCATCTTGTCCTTTTTAAAGAAATCAGAATTTTTATTAATAGAAATAGATTCTAAATAACAATTTAAGCTATATTCAACTAAAATATGACCTTTTAAAATTAATAATTGGATATCGTTAATCTGTTGTAATTCATTCGTTGAAAAAATTACAAACTGTTCGGTTGAATATTTTTTTATCTCTTCCATTTATCTTACTTCAAATCCTTCAATAACAATTGTATCGATTTATTACCATTCCATACATTTTCATCTAAGCCATAAACAATATCGAAATCATTCTGAACAAATTCCATTTTATCACCCAAACCAAAACCAATTGAATTAAAAGTTCTTTTATTATCACCTTGAAAAACATTGAGTTTTAAGTGCGTTTTATCTGCACCAACCTGTTTTCCGTAACCATTATCTCTTACGCAACTTGTTTTAAAAGTCGGTCGCATATTCATAGGACCAAAAGGGGCCATTTGCTGAATGATTCTAAAAAACTTAGGTGTAATTTCTAACAAATCTATTTCTGCATCTATAGAAATCTCAGGAGTTAACAACTCTTTATCAATTGTAGCTTTTACAACTTCTTCAAACTTATTTTTAAAATTCTCGTAGTTTTCTGGTGCTAAAGTTAAACCCGCTGCATATTTATGTCCCCCAAATTGTTCTATAAACTCTTCACAAGCATGCAATGCATTATAAACATCAAAACCTTTTACAGAACGTGCGGAAGCCGCTAATTTATCGCCACTTTTGGTAAAAACTAAGGTGGGTCTGTAATACTTTTCTATTAAACGAGAAGCAACAATACCAATAACACCTTTATGCCAATCTTCTTGAAAAACTACCGATGTAAAACGGTCTTCTTCCTCATTATCAATAATCTGTATTAAAGCTTGATCTGTAATTTTCTTATCTAAATCTTTTCTATCAGCATTAAAAATTTCTATAGCAGCAGCAAACTCCACTGCCAAGTCAAAATCCATTTCCGTTAATAATTCTACTGCATAATTACCATGTTTCATTCTACCTGCAGCATTTATTCTTGGTGCAATAGTAAATACAACATCGGTAATGGTAAGTTCTGTTTTTTTCGTTTGATGAATAATTGCCTTTATTCCGTTTCTCGGACTTTGATTAATTACATGTAAACCATGATACGCCAAAACTCTATTTTCGCCATTCATAGGTACAATATCTGCAGCAATTGCCGTAGCAACCAAATCTAAGTATGGAATAAAATCTTCTATTGTTTGACCTCTAGAACTACCTAAAGCCTGAATCAATTTAAACCCAACTCCACACCCGCAAAGCTCATCGAAAGGATAGGTACAATCTTCTCTTTTTGCATTTAAAACAGCTACTGCTTTCGGAATTTCATCTCCAGGTTTATGGTGATCGCAAATAATAAAATCTACATTTTTTTCGGTTGCGTAGGCAACTTTATCAATAGCTTTTATTCCGCAATCTAAGGCAATAATTAAAGAAAAATCATTGTCATGCGCAAAATCAATTCCCATATAGGAAACGCCATAACCTTCGGCATACCTATCAGGTATATAAGTGGCAATATTTGGATGAATCGTTTTTAAATAAGATGCAACTAAAGAAACTGCTGTAGTTCCGTCTACATCATAATCACCAAAAACTAAAATATTTTCATTATTAGCAATTGCTTTTTCAATTCTAGTAACTGCGAGATCCATGTCTTTCATTAAAAAAGGATCATGAATTTCATCTAAACTTGGACGAAAATAATTTTTAGCATCCTCAAAAGTTTCAATATTTCTTTGACATAGAATTTCAGCTATAGTTTTATCTACCTGCAATTCTTTTGCTAATTTTTCTACCTTTACTTTATCCGCTTTTGGTTTTAACGTCCATCTCATAGCTAATTTATCGCTTAGTTCTCAATTTTATGTAAATGAATTTCAATTTCTACCTCAGCAAATTGACGAAACATCTCCATAACACCACAATATTTTGTTACCGATAAGTTAACTGCTTTCTGAATTTTTTCTGGCTTTAAATCTATATCAGTAAAATGATAATCTACTTTTACTTTATTATAAAACTTTGGATGCTCATCTGTTAACTCTGCTGTTATATCAATTTTAAATTCTGCAACTTCTGCACGCATTTTTGTTAATAATGAAACTACATCTAAACCAGAACAACCAGCTAAAGAGGCTAACATTAAGGCTTTCGGTCTGTACCCTTTTCCCTCTCCTCCACTTTCTTCGCCAGCATCCATTGTTAAATTTAACCCACTCGGATTATCAGATTCAAATTGCATGTTTTCTTTCCAGGTAGTTCTTACAATATTTGTAGTCATATTAAATAATTTTAGTATAGATTTTTAAAAGTTGAAATAGTAATTTGTGCTTATTCTTACAAAAATAAGAAAACACACAGTAGTTAATGGTTAAAATAAATAGAATGTTTCTTTTAATAAGTATAGTCTTTATGCAATTTTTAATAACACTTAATTTTAGGTATCTTTTTAGAAGATTCTCAATTTTTTATGATTTTTTGCACACTTAATGCTGTTTTTTGTTTTTTCTTGCTGTTTTATTAATTTTTTTAAGAGAATTATCTTTTTTTTAGCTAATTTTATCAAAATATTAACCAACAAAACATTTTTATGATAAAAAAACTTTTTTTTACAGTTTCACTTATCTTTATGGTTACATTAAATATTCAATCTCAAGAAATTAATGTCAAAGGAAAAGTAACAGATAACACGGGAGAATTACCAGGAGTAAGTGTGTTAATTAAAGGCACTAAAATAGGTACAAGTACCGATTTTAATGGAATGTATTCTATTACAGCAAAAAAAGGAGAAACAATTGTTTTTACTTCTTTAGGTTTTAAAAGAAAAGAAGTTCAAGTAAACTCTGCTACATTAAACGTTGTATTAGAAGAAGACACTAATATATTAAATGAGGTAGTAGTAACTTCTTTCGGTGTTAAAAGACAAAAAAAATCTTTAGGTTTTGCCGCGCAAGCATTAAAATCTGAAGAACTTTTAGAAGGAAACCAAAGTAATATGGTAAACTCTTTACAAGGAAAAGTTTCTGGTGTTACAGTTACTAGTTCTGGTGGTGCACCTGGGTCTTCTGCTGTAATTATGATTCGTGGAGGTACTTCTATAACAGGAAATAACCAACCACTAATGATTGTTGATGGATTACCGATAGACAATTCTACCGATTCTAGTTCTGAAGTTGCAAGTACAAATAGAGCATCTGATTTAAACCCAGAAGATATTGAAAGCATTACGGTTCTTAAAGGGCCTGCCGCTGCTGCTTTATATGGTATACAAGCCGCAGAAGGAGCTGTTATTATTACTACCAAAAGAGGAAAAGAAGGTATGAGTAAAGTTTTTCTTTCTTCATCTCTTTCTGTAGACAATGTTATGGGAACCCCAGACATTCAACAAATGTATGGTCAAGGTGAACAAATTGTTCAGACCGATGGAAGTATTAATTATAATTTAGAAAGTCCACTTTCTTGGGGAGAGGCAATATCGCCTGGTACAAAAACATATAACCATATAAAAGACTTTTATAAAACGGGAATTTCGCAAAACTACTTTGCAAGTTATACAGGTGGTAATGCTAAAGGAAATACGTATTTTTCTATAGGGAATTTAGATAATCAAGGAATTATACCATCTACTTCTTACAATAAAACTACTTTTAGAATTAATCAAAATTCGAAAATTTCAGAAAAACTTACTTTATCTGTTTTAGGTAATTACGTTAGAACAAATATTAAAAGTACCCTACAAGGAAATGCAACTGGTGGTAGTATTACTAGTTTATTAAATTATCCTTCTAATGTAAATATTAATGATTATACAGATCTAGACGGAGCTCAAAAGGGTTTTTATACAGGTCAACAAACTGACAATGTATATTGGAGTTTAGATAACAGCCCTAATACAAATGAATTAAATAGATTTATTGGTTCTATTGGATTAGATTATGCTATTAATGAAAATTTAAATCTATCCTATAAGTTTGGTGCAGATATTTACGATCAACATAGTAGAAGAATAACCGCAAATGGTTCTTTAAACGAATCTAGAGATGAAGGTTATATCTCTCAATACGAAAGATTGTATAAAAAATACACTTCAAATTTTATAGCTACTTATACTAAAAAATTATCAGAAAAATTTGAATTGAACTTATTAGCCGGTAATACTATAGAAGATAGTAATGTAAAAACAGACTACTTAACTGGTAATGGTTTTTTAGCTCCAGGTATTTATAATATCAGTAATGTTTCAACAGAAAATCAAACCATATTAGAGCGTATTGCTAGAAAAAGAAATGTGGGTGTTTTCGGAGAAATAAAATTAGGATATAAAGATGCATTATTTTTAAATGTTACTGGTAGAAATGACTGGTCTTCTACACTACCGTCAAAGAGTAGATCTTTCTTTTACCCTTCCGTAGGAGGATCTGCTGTTCTTACAGATTTATTTGATATTAAATCTGAAGGTAATGGATTAAATTATTTAAAATTAAGAAGTACTTGGGCTCAAGTAGGTAAAGATGCACCAATTGGTCAATTAGAAAGTTACTTGGTAACTCAAATTAATGGACTTGGTAGTACAGGTTATGCATACAACGGAGTAGATGTTGGTAACGCAGCTTTAGAACCAGAATTTACCAATAGTTGGGAGTTTGGTTTCGATTCTAGCTTCTTAAACAATAGGTTAAGTTTTAATGCAACGTATTATAAGAGTATTTCAGATAATCAAATATTATCAGATATACGTGTTCCTCCAACAGCAGGTACTTTTTACGCAACCTTAAATGGTGGAGAAATAGAAAACAAAGGTATAGAAGCATTATTATCTGTTAAATTAATGCCAAACACATCTGAATTTCAATGGGATATGAATTTTAACTTTGGAAGCAATGTAACCACAGTTATTGACTTACCAGGAGAACTAAATGAGGTGTATTTATCTGATTCTTGGACTTTTTTAAACTCTGCTGCAGGAGCAGGTGTTTTAGATGCTTCATTATTTTCACTTAGGGGTAAAAGAGCTATTAAAAATGAAAATGGAGAAGTTTTAATAGGAACCGACGGATACCCAACATTAACAGATGAAACTTATGCTGATGTTGATAGACAACCAGATTTTACATTAGGTATTTCAAGTACTTTAAGATATAAAAACTTTGGTTTATCATTTTTATTAGACATTGTAGAAGGTAATACTGTGTACAATGCTACTGCATCTGCATTGGCTTATTATGGTGTAGGAACATCTACTTTAGATAGAGGTACTACAACAATTATTCCTGGTATAAAAGCAGATGGAACTGCAAATGATATTTCAGTAACAAAGAACCAAGAATACTATCAAAATTATTATGCTTTAAACTCAGAAAACTTTGTTGAAGATGGTTCTTATACACGTTTAAGATATGTTAGTTTAAATTATAAGTTAAGTAAAAAATTATTAGACCGTTTGCCAATCTCTAATTTAGAGTTTTCTTTAACAGGTAGAAACCTTTTAACAATTACTAATTATAGTGGTGTAGATCCAGAAATAAATGCATTTGGAGGAGGAGTTCCTGGAGCAGGTTCTGTTGGAGTAGATAATCTTGGTACCCCAAATACTAAAGGTTTTGATCTTGGTCTTAAATTAACTTTTTAAAATATAAAAAATGAAATATTTAAAATATACAACTTTTATACTATTAGTTAGTATCGTGTTTTTATCATGTTCAGAAGATTATTTCGATGTAAATAGTTCTGTAACTGCACCAACAACACAATCATTAGAACCTCAATACCGTATAAAAGGTGCCATAGAAAACATGTTTACAGGTGTTATCTATAGAGGTAGTAGAGAGGTATTGGGAATTACACAACATGGAGCGCAAAATGTTGCCAACTATTATTCAGAAACTTGGAGTAGCTTTTTAACTACAGGTAGCTATTTTTTATGGCAAAATGCATACGTATATTCCTTACCTAACACTGCAGATTTAATTGTTTTAGGAGAAAAACATAACTCTCCAAACTTTATAGCAGTTGGTAAAATCTTACGAGCTTATGGTTTTGGTACAACAACAGATCAATATGGTGACATTGTTTTTACAGAAACTTATGATGGAGTATCTTCTTTAAACTTAACTCCGGAATTTGAAACTCAAAAAGCAGTGTATCAAGGAATCATAGAAATGTTAGATGAAGCAATTGCACAAATTAACCAACCAAGTAACATTGAATTAAATGCTAACGGAGGTGATGTTTTTTATAATGGAAATAAAGAACAATGGACAAGATTAGCTTATGCTTTAAAGGCTCGTTATTTAAACCATTTATCTAAGAAAAGTTCTGGTGATATGGCTTACGATGCAGATGCAATTATAGAAGCATGTTCTAAAGCTTTACAATCTAATGCAGACAATGCATTTAGATCTTATGGTGGTGGAGAAGCAGAAAATGATCGCCAACCTTATGCAACAGGAGGTTACGGAAGCTCTAGAGTAGATTATTTTTCTCACTTTTTTGTAGAATTATTAAAAAACTCATTAGACTTAGATACTCCTTATGAGGATCCTCGTCTTAAAATTATTATACCAGAAGCAGTAAATGGCGGATACCAAGGTGTTAGAACAGGAGAAGGTCCTTTACCTAATAATACAGATGGTGGTGATAATTATTCTGTTGGAAATGGTGGTTTTTACACCAGCCCTACTGCTCCAACTTACTTAATGACATATAGCGAGGTAAAATACATAGAAGCAGAAGCTAGATTAAGAAAAGGAGATAACTCTGGTGCTTATACTGCTTTAAAAGCAGGAATTCAGGCAGATTTTGAAAAAGCGGAAGCAACAGGAACTGAAACAGCAGCTTATTTAGCTAAAATGGATGCAGAAGTAGGAGAAGCTGGTATTACATTATCTCATATTATGATTCAGAAATACATTACATTACTTTTTGACCCTGAGACTTGGGTAGACATGAGAAGAATGGATTATAGCAATACAATTTATCCTGGTTTAGAAAGACCAATAAATGTAAATTTAGCTATTTTCCCTGGAGAAAATGATTGGATTCAGGCAATGGTATATGAATACAATGAAGAAGATAGAAATTACGAAAACATGCCAGATAATACTGCAAATGTTAGATTAACAACACCTCTTTGGTGGAATGTAGCTGAATAATCAACTATAATTTATTAGATCAAAAGAAAAGCATCAGAAATAATTTCTGATGCTTTTCTTATTCTATATTTTTTTAAAAAAAATATTATTCTTTCACCGGAACTTCTTTAAATCCTAATTCTTTAGTAGCACTTTTAATTTTCATTAAAAAGTCTTTTCCTGGATCTGTTTTTAATGTTCTATAGCCATTGTCTTTTTCTAACCATAAATCATGATTTTCAAAATTAGTATATTCATAATGACCAATTACGTAATCTATCTCGTATTTATTTTTTAAATAAGTAACAAGCCAGATATTCGCTTCCAATTGTTTTTCGGTTAAAGGTGTAGATTCTGTACCACCAACATTTTCTATTCCAATAGCACAATGATTTAAACCAATTACATGCCTTGCCATAAAATTTTCTGGCATTAATCTATAAATTGTACCGTCTAAATCAACTAAAAACTGAGAAGAAACATTTAACTGACTAGCAGTATTAATTTTTGTTCTGTGACTTCCTATTTTTGTATTTACAAATGCTCCAAAAGACTTTTCTAATGTTGGTATCGCAGTCCAATGTATTACTACCATCTTAGGAGTAATTATTGGAGAATCTTGAACAATACCATAATGAGATTCTAAATATTCTAACGTTAATTGTTCCCTTAACTCTCCAAAATCTATAGGTTTATCTATAATTTTTAGGTCTTCTTTACAAGCAACAGCACTAATTAATAGTAGTAAAAGGTATATTTTTTTCATTTGTAAAATTTATATTAGTTATTAATTGAGTCGATTAAAACATCTAATTGCACTTTAGTATGATTCGCATTTAAAACAATTCTATTAAACTTTTTAGCACTTGTTGCGTAATAAAAAGAGGTAATCAGAATGTCTTTATCAAACAGAATTTGTTCTATTTGTTCATCAGAATGAAAGAAAACAGGATACGTTTTATCAATAGTAATTGCTTTATTATCTTTTAACTGATGATATACATACTCCATATTACTTTTCAGTTTTACCAATTGCTTTTTATAAATTTGTTGAGTATTTACAAAAACCTCTAAAAAAGCAGGACTCATACCCGCGCAACCAATAAAAAGATTGTCTTTTTTGATAAGATTGATAAAACTTAAATCTCCTGCAATTATACCTCCATTAACACCAAAAGATTTTCCTAAAGAAGAACTAATAATCACTTTTATATTTTTTCTTTTTGGCACTAAATTAGAAATTCCGTTTCCATTTTCTCCTAAAACACCCAAACTATGAGATTCATCAATCAGTAGATAAATGGTGTTAGAAATGTCTATTTCATTTAAAAAATCAAAAGAAAACGGTGTTGTTTCAAATGCAGCAATTCCGTCTAAAACAATACTTATTTTTTTATTTTTGATTATTTTTAAAGATGGATTTAATTCCGAATCATTAAAAACAGGCAACGCATTTTCCGGCAAAATTGCCGGATGCGTTTTTGGCATAAAATAAAAAGCATCTACAAACGTGTCTAATATTTTTATAGCAAATTGACCTGCTAAAGTTCCTGATGAAACTGTTACAGCAGCTTCTGTTTGCAAAAAATTAGCCAAGTAAGTTTCACCTCTTTGATAAATAGCTAATTTTATATTTGCACTTCTAGAGCTTCCGTAAGAAACTCCCCATTTTTGAATAGCTTTAAAAAGTAATTCTTGAAACTCGGGTAAAGCCGCAGCTCCTAAATAAGAAGTTCCACTAAAATACAAATATTCTTTTCCGCTTAAAAAAGCTGTTGTAGTTGGTACTTTTTCTAATTGCATATTTATAACAATGAAGCTCCGGTTCCATTTTCATCAGCATAAGAAATTACCCCATTATCTATAGTAATTCCATTAGCAATGTCTTTTTTCAATAACAAACCACCATCCATATCTACATAATCTAAAAGAGGTAATAAATGTGCAATTGCAGAAATACCTACGGTAGATTCTGTCATGCAACCAACCATTGTTTTTAAACCTAATTCTTTGGCTTTTTCCAACATTCTTTTACCAGGTGTTAAACCTCCACATTTTGTTAACTTTACGTTTACACCATGAAATAAACCAAAACATTTTTCTACATCACTCTCTACAATACAACTTTCATCTGCTATTATTGGCAAAGCAGAATTTTCGAATAATTTTTTAGCGCCTTCAATATCATCTGCTTTTAAAGGTTGCTCTAAAAACTCTACACCTAATTCTTTTAATTTAAAAGAATTCTCTATTGCTTGATCTGCAGTCCACCCACAATTGGCGTCAATTCTGAAAATTGCATCAGAATGTTTTCTTAATTCAGTTACTATTTCAATATCATTTTTAGTCCCTAATTTTATTTTATAAATTGGCCAAGGAAGTTCTTTCATCTTCGCTAACATTTTTTCAACAGAATCGATACCAATAGTATAATCTGTCATTGGGTTTTTATCGGTATTTAACCCCCAAACATCATATAGTTTTTTTCCTTTTTTACGTGCATTTAAGTCATTAAAAGCAATATCTAAAGCACATAAAGCAAACATATTTTCAGCAAATAACGGTTGTAGTTTTTGCCAAAAATTAGCAGGTTCCTCTCCCGACAAAGACTTAATAAAAGGTAAGTTTTGTTGAATAGTAGCCATCATGTTTTCGACAGTAATATTATAATAAGGGTTTGAAGTTGCTTCACCAAAACCAGAAAATCCATCTGAAATTAACTCTACAACTAAACTTGGTTGAAAGTCATGAGACTCTCTAGAGATTGTAAAAGTGTGTTTTAATTGAAGATTATAAGAATGCAGTTTTATTTCCATTTTTTTACAGTTATATTTATCGTAAAGTTATAAAAATAGAATTCCATAAATAAATTTAAAATCATAAATATGCCATTAGTAACCCCATTATCTGCAGAACACGATATAGAAACAAAAGAATTAGCCCTATTCTTTAATGAGACCTTAGGTTTTTGCCCAAATTCTGTTTTAACAATGCAGCGAAGACCTGCAATTTCAAAAGCTTTCATCAACTTAAATAAAGCCGTTATGGCAAATGAAGGCAGGTTAACATCTGCATTAAAAAGAATGGTTGCTTGGGTTTCTAGTAATGCTACCGGTTGTAGATATTGCCAAGCCCACGCCATTAGAGCTGCAGAACGTTACGGAGCAGAACAAGAGCAATTAGATAATATTTGGGAATACAAAACACACCCTGCTTTTTCTGATGCTGAACGCGCTGCATTAGATTTTTCTTTAGCTGCTTCTATGGTACCTAATGCTGTTGACGCAAAAATTAAAAATGAATTATATAAGTATTGGGATGAAGGTGAAATTGTAGAAATGTTAGGTGTAATTTCCCTTTTTGGATACTTAAATCGTTGGAATGATTCCATGGGAACAACCTTAGAAAAAGATGCAATTGATAGCGGAGATCAATATTTAGGAAAACATGGTTTTGAAGTTGGTAAACATCAATAAAAAGCAGTACATTTATTTTTCAAAAAAAAAGAACTCCTCACTATAAAAGTGAGGAGGTTCAAATAAATTATTAAGGTCCCCCAACCTTTTCAAATTTAGTACACAAAAGTAAAGAAAACATTAGTTTTAAAATTGTGTATTTCACAAAAAATAAATGTTTTTTTTGTGATTTTTAAGTACGAAAAAAAAGGCCTAAATGAAAAGCTCAGAAGAAGAATTATTTAATTACATTAAACAGAAACTCCCTAAAAACGTTTCTTTTATAGATAAAATTGCAGAGGTTTTAGATTTAAGTTATGATGCTGCATATAGAAGGGTTAACAGAAAAACAGCATTAAATTTAGCTGAAACGTTAAAACTTGCAAATCATTACAATATAGATTTAAACACCTTATTATTATCTACCAACAATAGTAAAAGGATTATTGTAGAGAAAACTCATCATATAATTGAAGATGACTTTTTACAAACTTTTTTAGATAAATCATCTAATGAAATTCAAAAATTACAAGAGTCGAGAAAAGCACTATTAATAAACTCTCTTAAAGACTACCCTCTGTATCATGCGGGCAGTGGTTTTTTTTCTATGTTTAGAATATTTGCTTTAATTAATATATCTACTAAAGATTCTAATATTAAAAAAATGCCTTTTTCGGAATTTACGCCCTCTTCTGAAATTTTGAAAAAACACAAGACTTTTTTAAAAGGATACAATAAAATATCATTAACAGAAATATGGAGTGATTCTACGATAGATAATATTTTAAATCAAATTCAATATTTTTTTGACATAGGTCTCACCACAAAACCAGAGTCAATAATGATTGCTGATAGTTTGGTAGATTCATTAAAGGTAATTGAAGAACAAGCAAAAAATCAAAAAAGAAACCATAGTGAAAGTAGTTACCAATTATACCACAACAATTTAGTTCCACTATTAAATACGGTAATTATGAAATCTGAAACTCAAAAAAAGATTTTTGTGCCCTATACTAATTTAAGTTATTTTAGAATAAGTGATGAAAATACAACAAACCAGATTGAACAACATTTTAAAACGCAAATAGAGTTTTCTAACAACCTTTCTGGTGATGCCTCTGTAGAAAGACAAAAGTTTTTTAATACTTTATATCAAAAGATTGAAAATCGAAAAACAAGACTTTCTCTTTCATTTTCTCCTAATGATGTTTTGAACCCTATTTTCTAATTCCGGAATTACATTTTTCTCAAACCATGGATTTTTAGTCAACCAAAACCGATTTCTGGGAGACGGATGTGGCAATGTAAAATATTTAGGCAAATACTCCGGATAATTATCTACCGTTTCTGTGAGCGTACGTTTAGCTTTGTCTTTTAAATAATAGTTCTGTGCATACATTCCTATTAAAATAATCAGTTCTAGATTTGGCATTAACTCAAATAATTGTTGATGCCATTTTGGTGCACATTCTTTACGTGGTGGTTTATCTCCACTTTTTCCTTTTCCCGGATAACAAAAACTCATTGGTACAATGGCAAATTTTTCTACATCATAAAATTCCTCATCAGAAACATTCAACCATTTTCTTAATTGTTTTCCACTTGCATCGTCCCAAGGAATTCCGGATTTATGAACCTTTGTTCCTGGAGCTTGCCCAACAATAACAATTTTAGAATTTTTGTGAGCACTAACAACCGGGTTTGCTCCCAAATCTAGATTAGGTTCACAAATGGTACATTGTTTTATTTCTGATAAAAGGCTTTGCATTCTCTAAAAATAGTAGTTTTTATTTTTTAAAACAAAGTAACTACAATAAATAGCTTTTTAATATGAGATTTCTCAATCGTTGAAAAACTCATTTCGAAATGACATTCGAAATCTAAAAAAAAGCTTATTTCAATTCTAAAGCGACACCTTCAAAAGACAAACCATCGAAACCTGTTTTCATGAAGTTTCTAATATTCTGATGAGAATCTCCATTTTCATCATCTAAAACATTTTTATAATGTTCTCCAAAACAAAATAAGGTTTCTTCTTTTGTTAATTTTTGAGCAACAGCAAAAGCAAATAATTTACAAGAACCAGAATTCTCGCCTGCATTATTTTTAATGTCTCCGTTTATAAAAGTAGTTGGCGTAAAGTTGAAATTATCTTCAATCACTTGCATGGTGTCTGCAAAGTTAATTGATGTTGGGTTTGATTTTAATTTGGTTTTTAATTCTTGAATAATCATATTAATGTTTTAAAGAAATTATATATTTACGTACTTGTTTCCAGTAATTTTCTTCAAATTTAAAATAAAAACAACATTCTTTGTTATAAAATCATAAGTTTCCTCGTTATATAAAAAGAATGAACAAGATAGATTTTAAACATAAAGTATTTTCATTATCGGAACGTTTATTTCCTATGGTTGCCCGTATGCTTGGTTCTGCTAATGCAGAAGATGCAATTCAAGAAATAATGTTAAAACTCTGGCAGAAACGTAAACAAGTAGAAAAGCATCCTAATATTAATGGCTTTGTATTTTTAACAGCACGTAATTACTGCATCGATATTTTAAGGAAAAAACCTTTTGTATTAGACGATGCTACAGATTATTTTAAGATTTTGGAATCTAAAAAAGATTACACCAATATAGAATGGAAAGAGTTAAATACAATTATTTTAGAAATTCTTAAAAAATTACCAAAGCAACAAACAGAAGTTTTTATGATGCGAGATTTAGATGCTTACGAGTTTACAGAAATAGCTGCTGCATTAGAAATTAAAGTTGAACATGTTAGAGTTTTACTTTCTAGAGCAAGAAAACAAATAGGTGTTGAATTAGAAAAAACATATAGTTATGAAAGAGGAAAATATTAAAAACTTAATTACAAAATATAAATTAGGTACAAGTTCTTTAAAAGAGGAAGCGCTTTTATTTGATAACGTAGATGATTCAGAAACCGCCATTAAAGCAGTGGCTACTTTTGTAAAAAAGAACAAAAAAGTTGCTCCTGATAATTTTAATAATGATTTATGGAAATCTTTTGATAAAAAAACAACTCAAAAAAATAGATTTAAAATTGGACTAATTTCAGCTGCAGCATCAATCTTATTAATCAGCACACTTTATATAAATAATATAAGTGATAACGGTTTGAGTTACGGAGAAAAAGAAGCTTTACTAAACGAGGCTAAAAATATGTTTACAGAACAAGAAGTACAACCAATTAGCGTACTTATTGAAAGTGACTTGATAATTGTATACACTAAAATAGAGTAAACCCACTAAAAATAATTATTAATATTAAATTATAAAAAATGAAAAAAGTACTATTTATCGCTATTATAATGTTGTTATCATCAAAAATAATTACAGCTCAAGAAGAGAAAAAAGAAGGGAAAGAAAATATTTATGTAAAGTTAAAAGAAGGTGCTAAGCCTACTATTTATATTGACGGTAAAGTATTCGATTTTCCTATGGATTTAATTGATCAAAATAAAATAGCGTCTGTATTTGTTGTAAAGGGAGAACAAGCTCTAAAAAAATACAATGCACCGAATGGTGTTATTTTAATAAAAACAAAAGAGTTAGAAGCAACTGGAATTTCGAACCTTAAAATAGAGAAAAACAAGAATACTATTACTGATAAAAACGCACCAATGGTAATTGTTGACGGTAAAGTTACAGATAGAAAAACGTTAGATACTATAAGTCCTAATACTATTAAAAAGATGGAAGTTTTAAAAGGAGAAAAAGCAATAGAAAAATACAACTCACCAAATGGTGTCATTATAATTACTACTAAAAAAATGTAATCAATCAGTTGTTTTATGTAAAACCCCAATAAATAGAATTTCTAATTATTGGGATTTTATGTAATTAATAATTTATTTAGAAGACTTCCCTTCCACAATCACAACAATTTCTCCTTTTGGTGGTTTTGCTGTATAATGAGCCAAAACTTCGGTTGCAGTTCCTCTAATGGTTTCTTCGAACATTTTTGTTAATTCTCTACTTACAGAAACTTGTCTATCAGCTCCAAAATATTCTACAAAATGCCCAAGTGTTTTTACTAATTTATGTGGAGATTCGTAAAAAATCATAGTTCTTGTTTCTTCCGCTAATAATAAAAATCGAGTTAGTCTTCCTTTTTTTACAGGTAAAAAACCTTCGAACACAAACTTATCATTTGGCAACCCAGAATTTACCAAAGCAGGTACAAAAGCTGTTGCTCCAGGTAAACAATCTACCTCTATATTATTTTCTACACAAGCTCTGGTTAGTAAGAAACCAGGATCTGAAATTGCAGGTGTTCCGGCATCTGAAATTAAAGCGCAAGTTTCTCCGTTTTGTATTCTTTGCACAATTCCTTTTACAGATTTGTGTTCGTTATGCATGTGGTGACTGTGCATTTGTGTAGCAATCTCAAAGTGTTTTAAAAGTTTACCACTTGTACGTGTGTCTTCTGCCAAAATAAAATCTACTTCTTTTAGAATTCGTACTGCTCTAAAAGTCATGTCTTCTAAATTACCTATTGGTGTTGGTACTAAATATAATTTACTCATCTTATTTTAGTTATCAGATATCAATTATCAGTAATCAAAAAAAGATAACTGATAGTTGTTTTAATAAAATTGTATTGAGAAGTTTCTAATTCTTCTATACTACAAATTTACAAAGAATTGTACGGATTTTGCGTTACCGATTGCAGCAATTGTTTGAGCTCTTTTTTATTCTTTTTCTGAATAAAAAAAGCGAGTGCGGAAAGCGGGGCATTTCTGTTTAGAAATGAACGCCCAAAAAACTAATATTCAATAGAAAATGATTATTTTTGCAGCTTCAATTAATGATACTTCTGCCATTGAGAAAATGGTAGACACCAATATAAAAATAAAGAAATGTATAGAAGTCATTCTTGTGGCGAGTTAAACGCATCGCATATAAATACAGAAGTTACCTTAGCGGGTTGGGTACAAAAAAGCCGTGATAAAGGGTTTATGATTTGGGTAGATTTACGTGATAGATACGGAGTTACGCAATTAATGTTTGATGAAGAGCGTACGCCAAAGGAAATGATGGAGAAAGCAAAATCTCTTGGTAGAGAATTTGTGATTCAGGTTACAGGAACCGTTATTGAGCGTGAGTCTAAAAATGACAAAATGGCTACTGGTGCTGTAGAATTGTTGGTTTCTAAATTAGAAATCTTAAACGCATCTATTACGCCTCCTTTTACTATTGAAGATAAAACGGATGGTGGAGAAGATATCCGTATGAAATACAGATATTTAGACATTAGAAGAAATCCTGTTAAAGACAGTTTAATTTTCCGTCATAAAGTGGCAATGGAAGTTAGAAAATATCTTTCTGATGAAGACTTTATTGAAGTAGAAACGCCTTATTTAATTAAATCTACACCTGAAGGCGCAAGAGATTTTGTGGTGCCAAGTAGAATGAATGAAGGTCAATTTTATGCGTTACCCCAATCTCCACAAACCTTTAAACAATTGTTGATGGTTGGTGGAATGGATAAATATTTTCAGATTGTAAAGTGCTTTAGAGATGAGGATTTACGTGCAGACAGACAACCAGAATTCACACAAATTGACTGTGAAATGGCGTTTGTAGAGCAAGAGGATATTTTAAATATTTTTGAAGGATTAACGCGTCACTTACTGAAAGAAGTAAATAATGTTGAAGTGGAGAAATTCCCTAGAATGTTATATGACGATGCAATGAAATTGTATGGAAATGACAAACCAGATATCCGTTTTGGAATGGAGTTTGGCGAGTTAAACGCAGTTACACAACATAAAGATTTTGGTGTTTTTAATAGCGCTGAATTGGTAGTTGGTATTGCTGTACCTGGAGGAAACGCATACACAAGAAAAGAAATAGACAATATTATTAAGTGGGTTAAGCGTCCGCAAGTTGGTGCTTTAGGAATGATTTACGCACGTGTAAACGAAGATGGAACTTTTAAATCTTCTGTAGATAAATTCTACGATCAAGAAGATTTAGCAAAATGGGCAGAAATTACCGGTGCAAAACCTGGTGATTTAATCTGTGTTTTATCTGGAGAAACTAATAAAGTAAGAGCACAATTATCTGCTTTACGTATGGAATTAGCAGAACGCTTAGGTTTAAGAGATCCTAAAGTATTTGCTCCGCTTTGGGTAATTGACTTTCCTTTATTAGAGTTAGATGAAGAAACAGGGCATTACCATGCAATGCATCACCCATTTACTTCTCCTAAACCTGGGCAAATGGAATTGTTAGACACAGATCCTGGAGCTGTAAAAGCAAATGCGTACGATTTGGTTTTAAATGGTAACGAAATTGGTGGTGGTTCTATTCGTATTCACGATAAACAAATGCAAGCAACTATGTTGAAGCATTTAGGTTTTTCTGAAGAAGATGCCAGAGCTCAATTTGGTTTCTTAATGGATGCTTTTGAATACGGAGCACCTCCTCACGGTGGATTGGCTTTTGGATTGGATAGATTGGTAGCTATTTTAGGCGGACAAGAAACTATTAGAGACTTTATTGCATTTCCAAAAAACAATTCTGGTAGAGATGTTATGATTGATGCACCTGCATTTATTGATGATGACCAATTAAAAGAATTAAGCTTAAAACTTAATATTCAAGCATAAAATTTTTAAATCCCGCTTCTGCGGGATTTTTTATTACTTTTAAGTTATGAAAAAACTAACCATACTTTTACTCCTTTTTATTTCAATCACTTCTTTTTCGCAAAAAATTACTAGTGATGAATTGTTAGATAAAGCGATTCAATTTCATGATCCAAATGGAAATTGGCCTACCTTTAAAGGAACACTTTTTGTAACCATGGAAATTCCTGAAAAATCGAGTAGAAAAAGTAAAATTGATATTAACTTACCCCAAGAATACTTTTCTGTAAAAGCAGTTAGAGATACAATTACTACTGAATACACTATAGATAAGGGCATTTCTAGTTTTAGCTTTAATGGTAATAAAAATCCGTCAGAAGAAATTAAAAAGAAATTTAATCTAAATCCTGAACGGGCAAAAATGTATAAGAATTACTATACATTTTTATTTGGTTTGCCTATGAAGCTTAAGGACAAAGGAACTATTATCCATCAAAAAGTAGAAACTAAAACCTTTAAAGGAAAAAAATATTTAGTTTTAAAAGCTACCTATTCTAAAGAAGTTGGTAAAGATACTTGGTACTTTTATTTTGATCCGACTACATATGCAATGGAAGTCTATCAGTTTTTTAAAGAAACAAAAGATAGCGGAGAATACATTTTACTTTCTGATTTAAAAACAATAAATGGTGTGAAAATGCCTAAAACCAGAGCATGGTATTACAATAAAGATAATGGCTACTTAGGAACCGATATCTTATCTTCACAAAAATAAATGAAATCCTTTACTTTATTCTAATCATAGAAAAAACATGTTGTTAAGTATGGAAATAGTATTACTCATTTTTATCATTATTTATCTACTAATTACAAACAAAAATATTAGTTCTAAATTGAAAGATTTACAGACTTCTGTTTTTCAATTAGATGATAAATTACGAGACTTACAGCAAAAATCAACTTCTAAAGAAGAAGTATTAAAAAATAAAAGCGAACCTGTTACTCTAAAAGAAACGGAGCCTTTAGAAAAAACAACACCAATTGTTGTAGCAAAAGAGGAACCCATTATTTTTGTTTCTGAAGTACCAGAAGTAGTAAAACCTATTTTAAATACTGATGCTAAGGCTGCACCAATAGTTACTGATAAAAAAGCAAATACTAGAGAAGAGAAAAAGAAAGAAAAAGCGATTCCTAAAAAATCTTGGATAGCATCTTTTAAAGAGAAAAATCCGGATTTAGAGAAATTTATAGGCGAGAATTTAATTAATAAAATAGGAGTCTTAATTCTTGTTTTAGGAATTAGTTTCTTTGTAAAATTCGCTATTGATAAAGATTGGATTAACGAACCTGCAAGAGTAGGAATTGGCGTTTTATGTGGTTCTCTAATTATGATGATCGCACATAAATTAAAGAAAAATTATGCTTCCTTTAGTTCTGTTTTAGTAGCAGGAGCAATTAGTGTTCTTTACCTTACTATTTATATTGCCTTCCATGAATACCAATTATTTAGTCAGACCGTTGCTTTTTGTATTATGGCAGTAATTACGGCTTTTAGTGCCTTAGTTTCCGTTTCTTATAACAGACAAGAATTGGCTGTTTTATCTTTAATTGGTGGTTTTGCAGCTCCTTTTATGTTAAGTACTGGAGAAGGAAATTATGTGGTACTATTTAGTTATATCGTTATCTTAAACTTAGGTATTCTTGCGATCTCTTATTTTAAAAAGTGGAAAATAGCAACGATTGTAGATTTTGCTTTTACCTTTATTTTATTTGGTTCTTGGTGTTTCTTAAACATCCATAAAGACAGTTTTGAGCATAATGGCGCTTTAACTTTTGCTACCATTTTTTACTTTATTTTTAGTCTTACTATTGTTCTAAATAACTTAAAAAACAAAGGAGTATTTTCTAAAATTGAATACTTTATTTTAATAGCAAATACCTTTATTTTCTTTGGAATTGGAATGGTAATTCTAAAAGATTTAGATTCTAAGTTTACGGGATTGTTTACTTTATTATTGGCTGTTTACAATGTAGCTTATGCTACTATTTTATACAAAAAATTCGGACTCGATAAAAATGCCATTTATATTTTAATTGGTTTGGCATTAACATTTGTTACGTTAACCATTCCTATTCAATTTAACGGAAACCAAATTACTCTTTTCTGGGCAGCAGAAGTAGTTTTATTGTTTTGGTTGTCTAAAAAATCTAAAATAGAATCATTTAAACTAGGTGCCATAATAGTGCAAGTTTTATCCATTATTAGTTTGCTACTAGATTGGGAATTGTACACGTATTCAGAAGAATTATCGGTAGTTTTTAATCCATTATTTATAGCTGGTTTTGTAGTTAGTATTTCTCTTATTTTAACCTATTGGCTACTAAAAAAAGAAGGAAATATGGTAACTAAATATTTCACTTTAAAAATAAATTTTTACAAAACCATTGTTTTAATCACCTTTGTTTTAGTTGCGTATTTTACAGGTGCTTTAGAAATTGATTATCAAGCTCATCAATTTTTAGAAAATACAGCTTCTGCCCTATCTTTTCCCGTTGCATATCATTTTGTGTTTGTAGCTCTCTTATTATTTTTTACAGAAAAGTTTAAGCAGAAAAACATAGAAAAAGCAGTCTTATTAATCAGTTGCATTTCAATTTTCGTTTATATAGGTAACTTCTACAAGCTGCCAACAGATGAAGTTACAGAAAACCTTGCACTTTCTATACATAGTAATTATGCTTTTTACTTACATTATATAGTTTTAGCATCTCTTATTTATTTTGGAGTTCAATTATTTAAAAAGACAAGTACGGTATTCAATATAAAACCAACGCGAAGTAAATGGTTGCCATGGCTTTTTGTTTTTGCAATTGTTTACACATTAAGTAACGAAGTTATGGTACATGGAGTTCATTTTTCTGATAATTCTTCAATTATTTCTGAGTTAAATGCACAAACAAATGATTACTCAAAATACGATATTATAGATGACAAAATAGATGCAGTACAAGACCAAATAATTAAAATTGGGTATCCTATTTTATGGGGAATTTTCTCCTTTATATTCTTAATTATCGGAATTAAGAAACAATGGAAAAACTTAAGAATTATTGCTCTTTCCTTATTAGGAATAACCATTATAAAACTATTTGCATACGATATTCAAAACGCTTCTGAAACAGGAAAAATAGTCGCCTTTATATTATTAGGTGTTTTAATCTTGATTATTTCGTTTGTGTATCAAAAAATAAAAAAATTAGTAAATGACAAAACTCAAGAAGATGAAGAAATATAGCTTTTTAATCGTTTTTTTTATCGGATTAACTTGTTTTAGTCAGAATTATAAAGGCTCTTTAAACAGTGTTGAGAAAGACGGTTTGCATAAAATAATGCTAACACCAGAAGTAAGATCTGCAAGTAAAAATAATTTTAATTTTATCAGAATAAAAGATAATGAGAACAAGGAAGTACCTTATGTTTTAAAATATCATTCAGATCAATTATTCTCTACATTTTCACCTATCAAAATTGTATCAAACAAAAGAATTAAAGATTCTGTTACTACGGTTTTAATAGAAAATATAACGAAGGAAAAATTAACGAATCTTACTTTAAAAATTGCGAATACAGATATTTCTAAAAAATATAACCTCTTTGGAAGTAATGATGCAAAAACATGGTTCGGAATTACCTCTAACAATACGCTATACCTTAACAATGGTACCAACAAATCATCTTTAGAAAAAAGAATAAATTTTCCTACAACAACTTATCAATTCTTAAAAATAGCCTTTAACGACAAAAATTCTTTACCAATAAACATTTTGGGTATTGGTAAATACATCAACAACTATTTTTCTGAAACACCAATTACACTTACAGATTTTAGTCAGAAAATTACGCTTTTAAAAGACAGAAAAGTAACTCAGATTAAATTTACATCTAACAACTCTCATGAAATTAATAGTATTTCATTTGATATTAACACCGATTTTTATCAACGTAATGCAAAACTAATTATAAATAAAGAACGTAAAATAAAGAAGAGAATAGAAACTTATCAGCAAATAGTTTCTAACTTTCAGTTAAATTCTAAAACAGAAAACACCTTTTTCTTAAATAATTTAAATGAAAAAGAATTTATTATAGAAATCGAAAACAAAGACAATCCTAGTTTAGAAATTACAAACATTACCTTATTACAAAAGCCTGTTTATATTATATCTGACTTAAAAAAGAAGGAACAATATCAACTAATAATAGATACTACCTTCTCTAAACCTTCTTATGACTTAGGTAATTTTATATCAGAAAAAACATCAATCATAGAAGAAGAAGTATCCGTAAATAATTTTATTAAAACGAGAGCAACACCTGTAATTATAAAAGAGAAACCTTTTTGGGAAACAGCTGTTTTTATGTGGGTTTGTATTATTTTTGTAGGCGTTTTAATAACCTACTTTGCGTTAGACTTATTAAAAGATGTAAAGCATCAAGAAAAAAACTAATTTATAAATAATTTCTTATCGATAAAACAAGTGCCAACAACAAAAAACATTTACAGAAAAATATTAATTTGGAGATATAAATACATCTCTGAAAAGCAATTCATATACATACTTAGCATCCTTGTTGGTTTTTTAGCAGGTTTTGGAGCTGTTATTTTAAAAAATTTAACACATTTTTTTCAGCATCTTTTAGAAGGAAATTTGGTGAGAGATTATCACCATGCTTTTTACTTTCTTTTTCCGATTATTGGTTTAACAATTGTATATTTTATCATAAAATATGTTATTAGAAACAAAGTAAGTCACGGTATTCCTTCTACACTATATGCTATATCCAAAAGAAAAGGAATTATGAAGCGTTACCAAATGTTTGGTTCTATTTTAACTGCGCCAATTACCGTTGGTTTTGGTGGTTCTGTTGGACTAGAGGGACCAACTGTTGCAACAGGTGCGGCAATTAGCTCTAATGTTGCCAGGTTGTTTCATTTAAACCAAACTTCAAGAACCTTATTAATTGGTTGTGCATCTGCTGGTGCGCTTTCAGCCATATTTAAAGCACCAATTGCCGCTATTATTTTTGCCATAGAAGTGTTTAGTTTAGACTTAACAATTGCCTCTATGATGCCTTTACTTTTAGCGTCATTATCTGCAATTATAACCTCTCGTTTCTTTTTTGGGTCTGATGTTTTACTTCCGTTTGAAACAGAAGATATTTTTACCATAAACAACATTCCTTTTTACCTTATTTTAGCTACTGCAACTGGTTTAGCTTCTATCTATTTTACAGAGGTTTATGATAGAATTCAGAAACTTTTTGACAAAATAGACTCTCCAATAAAACGTTTATTAGTTGGTGGAATAGGTTTAGGAATTTTAATATTTTTTATTCCGCCTTTATATGGTGAGGGTTTTGAAGTTATTAATAATTTAATTGCAGGAAACCCACAAGAAGCTTTAAAAAATAACTTTATGAACTTAGATTTATCTAATGTTTGGGTTGTTATTATCTTATTATTTGGCTTAGTTTTATTTAAAGTGATTGCAAGTGCCTTAACTTTTGGAGCTGGTGGAGTTGGTGGTATTTTTGCACCTACTCTATTTATGGGTAGTCTTTTAGGAAATTGTGTTTCTAAAATAATTAATACTACTGGTTTATCTAATGTTTCTGAAAGTAATTTTACTTTGGTAGGAATGGCTGGTTTAATGGCCGGAGTACTACATGCTCCTTTAACTGCTATCTTTTTAATTGCAGAATTAACTGGTGGCTATGATCTTTTTATTCCGTTGATGCTAACCGCTACAATTTCTTACCTAATCGCTAAATATGTACATCCATATTCTGTCTACGCAATGCAGTTAGGTAGAAAAGGAGAATTAATTACACATAACAAAGACCATGCTGTCTTAACTTTAATGGATATTAATAGAGTTATTGAAAATAATTTTGTTCCTGTTTATTCAGATATGGATTTAGAAAGTATGGTTAAACAAGCAGTTGTAAAATCTAACAGAAATATTTTTCCTGTAATTAATAAGAAGAATAATAAACTAACAGGTATTATTTTACTAGACGATTTAAGACCAATTATGTTTGATCAAACCTTATATAAAACAATATTCGCTAGAGATATTATGCAACATCCTCCAGAAATAATTATCATAGGTCTTGATAAAATGACAGATATTATGAGGAAATTTAAAGAAAGTGGTGCTTGGAATTTACCGGTTGTTAAAGAAGGAAAATATATTGGTTTTATCTCTAAATCAAAATTATTAACGGCTTACAGAAATAAACTAATAGAAGTTACGTCATAAAACTATAGAAGAAAATGAGGCAAAATAGTTTTTCAACAAATATGAGAACAAAATCTAACAAGGAGTTAGAAACCATTCTCACTGAAAAAGATAAATATACAGAAGAAGCTTTACAAGCTGTTACATGGGAACTAGAGGATAGAAACATATTAGAAAAACCGACCATTGTTATAGAGGATACGCCTAAAGAAAACACTGTACCTGAAACACCTATTTCTAAAGAAAACACAGAAACTAATAAAAGTCCTTTTAAAGAATTAGAAGTGCCTGTTCTATATTCTAAAAATGCAATACTCGGTTTTACCATTTTCTTTTCTACCATATTTGGTGCTGTTTTATTAATGCAAAACTTAAAACAGATGAACAAACCTAAAGTAAGGAATCAAGTTCTTATTTTTGGTTTGGTATATACTCTTTGCTCTACGATACTTTTAAATTATCTACCGAAATCTATTTTCACAACTTTAATTTTGAATGTTATAGGCTACGCTGTGTTAACAGAATATTTTTGGAATACCCATTTAGGAAAATATTTAGTACACCAAAACAAACAAATATGGAAAATATTAGGTATTTCGATGCTAATTGTATTTGCTCTTATTTTCCTGCTTTTTTTAACTCAAAATTTAGAACAATAACTTAACCTCCGCTAAATTAAATTCAAAGAAGAATGAAAATAATATTAGCACCAGATAAATTTAAAAACACCTTAACAGGATTAGAATTTTGCAATATTATTGAAAAAGTAATTTTAGAAGAATTCCCAAATACAGATATTCTTAAATTACCACTAGCAGATGGTGGTGATGGTACTATTGAAGTTGTAGAGTACTATCTAAAAGGACGTACTATAAACGTACAAGTAAACAATCCTTTTTTTGAAATAATCAATGCAACCTATATATATTCTAAAGAGAACAATACTGCTTTTATTGAAATGGCAGAAGCATCTGGTGTTAAGCTACTAAAACCAACACAATTTGATTGTAAGAATGCGACCTCCTTAGGTACAGGAGAAATGATTGTTGATGCCATTAATAAAGGGGCTAAAACTATTATTATAGGTATTGGAGGCAGTGCAACCAACGATTGTGGAATAGGAATGGCAACGGCTTTAGATTATCAATTTTTAGATGAAAATAATAAAAAAGTAAAACCTATTGGCGCAAATTTATCTAATATAAAATCGATAGATGTTACTAATGTTCATCCTAAATTAAGCGCTGTAGATTTTAAAATAGCTTGTGATGTTACCAATCCTTTATACGGAAAAAATGGTGCAGCCTATGTTTATGGTACTCAAAAAGGAGCATCGAAAGATGAAATTGTAATGTTAGATAAAGGCTTACAAGATTTTTCTAAAATTCTAAATATTGTTTTCACAATCGATGTTCAGTCTGTAAAAGGTGCTGGCGCTGCAGGAGGAATGGGAATTGCAACTCAATTATTCTTAAACGGAACTTTAGAACCTGGCATTCAATTGATAAAAGAAATTGCTAATTTTGATACTCAAATTGAAGGTGCAGATTGGATTATTACTGGTGAAGGAAAACTAGACACACAAACCATGTCTGGCAAAACAATTCAAGGCGTGTTGACTTCCGCAATAGCTAAAAAAATAAAAGTTGCTGCTTTTTGTGGCGCTATAGATTTAGACGAAAAACAACCAGAAGATTTCGGAATTAATTATACCGATGCTGTTCTGAATTACGCAAAAGATTTAGAAGATTCTATGAAAAATAGCGGAGAATACTTGGGTTTGTTATCAAGAAAATTCGCGCTAAAAAAACTTTAAAACACTAATTCCAAGGTTCTTCATTAGGCTCTAATTGCTTCTGACTTGGCATAATTCTTTTAGAGTCTTGTTCGGTTTCGCCTATTTTTAAACAAGAAAATAATAAGAAACAAATCGCTAAATCATTTTTATCTAAAAGCTGTAACTTAATACTGTCTTTAAAATCATTATCAGAAAAAGATTCATCAATTTCTGCAATTTTTTCTCCGTTTTTTAGAATAGATATTTTCTTTTTAAAATGAATATTCGTTTCATAAGTAACCTCATCAACATCTATAGAAAAGATGGTTTTTCTATTATTCTGAGAAACTAGTTCGGTTAAAACATCTTGACTATTCTTTATGGTAAACACCATTTTCCATTTCCAAAATTGAAATTGCTTGGTAATCTTATAAATTATTTTATCGTCTGAATTAAAAACCTCAGAACCAAACTTCCCAAAATCCATAAACCACTTAGATGTGTATAATTTTTCTTCGGATGAAAAAACATCTAAAGTATTATTAAAGTGTTTTATTTTATATAAATGAGTGTTCATTGAATTACTTTTCTTTTAAAAAATTGACTACCAAATCTGGGAAATCTGTAAAAGCACCATCAATATCTGCTTTTATTAAGAGTGTTTCCATCATCTTGTCAAAGGTAGTGAACTCATCTAAAGAATCGGCTCTAAAAGTATAAGGATGCACTTTTAAACCTAATTTATGCGCATCAGAAACCAACGTGGTAAACTGCCACTTCTCTCCTACTTTTTTATCTAATATTTGCTTATACCAAGGACCAATTCCGTCTGCATACGTTGCAAAATGTGTTAATTGTTTTGTTTCTTCTTCAAATTCCATTAACTGAACCAAAAATAAGTCAGATTTTAATACTACACGAATTCTCTCTAACTCTGTTGCATCAAAACATTGTAAAATACAATTGTCCTTTTTTGTTTTGTAACCGTAATCAGTAAGAATTTCTAAAACAATTTCAGTTATCTTTTTTCCTTCTTTTTGATGAAATGCAGGATCTTTAATTTCTGGATAAATTCCGATATTCTTTCCGGTAGCTTTATTTAAACCTTGTATCAATTCTATTTCTTGTTCAAAAGAATGTAGTTTAAAATTTCCTTTTCCCTTCGGATAACGGTTTGGGTAAAACTGTCCGCCTGTTTCATGATTAAAACGCTCCGTTACTTTGAGCATTTGCAATTCATCAAAAGTAAAATCTATCACATAGAATCGATTGTCTTTTCTTTTTCTATCAGCAAATTTTAGAGCAACATCAGTTACATCATCTAAATAAATATCATGAATTACAATTGGTACATTGTCTTTACTCAACACCAAATCTTGCTCAATAAAATGAGGATTCATAGCGTATGCCATCGCTTTAGCTTCCATGGTATGTTCTGGCAAATAACCAGAAGCACCTCTGTGGGCAATCACTATTTTAGTATTCATATTCGTGTCTTTTTTAGATGGATTGCAAGAAAAAAGTAGCAAACCAATCAAAAATAATGAAATTGAGTTCATTTCTGTAAAATTTATCAATTAAAGATATAACTTTTGTAATTTTGCGATATGAAGTTAACGTTAAAAATAATGTTTGTCATCTTTTTAATTTGGATGGCAATTGGAATGTATCTTGTAAATACAGGTCACGAAAAAGCACAAATTGTAATGGGTTTAGGTGTCTTTTACTTTTCTTTTCTATTTATGCCTTTCTTTATTTACTACAGGTACAGAGACGGAAAATATAAGAAGTATATTTTAAATGATGAGAAATTAAAGGCCGCTTTTAAAGATTTTGGAAAAGATTAATTAGTTCTCTTTTTAATAATTTTACCGCTATACCATAATAAATGCGTAAAAAAACAAGACAGCATCAGTTTTCACATGAGTGAGACACAAACATTAGTGCGAGCGTCTCGCTCGCACCACAACAAGTAAATTCAAAAAAAATAAACAAAATAATATCAGAGTTTACAAGAGTGGAAGATTATAATTATCATCCATCATGTTTTAATTAATCTTCCTTTTTAAAATACACATACACAGGAAAATGGTCGGAGAAACCACCTTGATACCAAGGACCTATATAAGTTCTAAACGGACTTCCTTTTAATTTTCCTTTAAAAATTTTCAACCATTTCTTATTAAATACTTCAGCATGCTTAAAGTAGACTTGTCCTTCTTTTTTTTCTAAAAAGTTTTTGGAGATAATTATCTGATCAAACAAATTCCATTTACCTTCATAGGTTAAAGAACCAATAGCATTTCTATCCAAGATCTTTTCCATAGGATTGTAAAAATCATCAGTCACTAAATATTCTTTAATAGATTTGTTGGTTGGATCATCGTTAAAATCACCCATAATCAAAATTTTTGCATTATAATTTTTAGCTTGTATTCCTGCTATAATTGCTCTTGCTAATTTTGCGGCATCAATTCTTTTTGGTTCAGACTCTTCTATTCCTTCTCTTCTAGAAGGCCAATGATTTACTAAAACATGGACTAACTCTCCCTTTAAATTACCAGAAACCACTAAAATATCTCTAGTATAATCTCTCTTCCCTTCATCTCCTTCTAAATACAACGGAAAATGTTCTGAGTCTATTAATTCGAATACTTCTTTATTGTATAAAAGCGCTACATCAATCCCTCTATCATCCGGAGAATCATAATGTACAAAACCATAATGGTGCTTTTTTAAATCTTTAGAATTTACTAAATCTCTTACAACTTTGGCATTTTCTACCTCTACCAAACCAACAAGTGCAGGCACATCATATGATCTTTCTTTACCTAGTTGAGAAATTACAGAACCTAATTTTTTAATTTTATCCCTGTAACGTTTATTATTCCAGTGATTTTTACCATTGGCAGTAAAATCATCGTCAAAGGTTTTTGGATCATCTACCGTATCAAATAAATTTTCTACGTTGTAAAACCCGACAGTAAATATCTCTTTACTCCTTTTTGATGATGAAAAAAATAACCCCATTTATAATTGTTTTGATGATTGGTAAAAATATAAAAATAAAGCAGGGTAACTCTTAACTTAAACTATATGTTTTCTTAACACAAAACTATACTTACTTACCTTTTTCTCTTGTAATTTTGTATTGATTAAAATCTGAATTAATTATAAACTAATAAAAACCATTGCTATAAGAAGAGAAAGTGTTGAATTTGAATTTGAATTATTTAATTAAAACTTCAAGTATCTTGAGGTTTTTTTTATGCATTTACAAACCAAATCTTTGTATTTTTGTAATCTATGATAGACGAACGCGAAGTTATTTCTGAAAAAGCCGTTTTAATCGGTATTATCTCTCAACAACAAAATGAAATTCAATCTACAGAATATTTAGATGAATTAGAGTTTCTAACCCTGACTGCAGGTGGTGTTGCCGTAAAACGTTTTGTACAAAAAATGGAAAAACCCAATCCTAAAACATTTTTAGGTGTTGGTAAATTAGAAGAAGTTAGAGACTATATTGTTTCAAATCATATTGGTACTGCCATTTTTGATGATGAATTATCTCCAGCTCAAATACGTAATATTGAGAAAGTTTTAGATTGTAAAATCTTAGACAGAACAAACCTTATATTAGATATTTTTGCACAAAGAGCGCAAACAAGCTCTGCAAAAACACAAGTAGAATTGGCACAATGTCAATATTTATTACCTCGTTTAACAAGACTTTGGACACACCTTGACAAACAAAAAGGGGGAATTGGAATGCGTGGACCTGGTGAAACTGAAATTGAAACAGATAGGCGTATTATTCGTGATAAAATTTCTGTGTTACAAAAGAAATTGTTAACCATAGACAGACAAATGGCTGTGCAACGTAAAAACCGTGGAAAAATGGTTCGAGTTGCTTTGGTTGGTTACACCAATGTTGGTAAATCTACATTAATGAATGTGATTAGTAAAAGTGATGTTTTTGCTGAAAACAAATTATTTGCAACTCTAGATACTACTGTTAGAAAAGTGGTTATTAAGAACATTCCGTTTTTATTAACAGACACTGTTGGTTTTATTAGAAAACTACCTACACAATTGGTAGAATCTTTTAAATCTACGTTAGATGAAGTTAGAGAAGCAGATTTATTATTACATGTAGTAGATATTTCTCATCCAAATTTCGAAGATCATATAGCTTCAGTAAATTCTGTTTTGGCAGATATAAAATGTGCAGACAAACCTTCTGTTATGGTCTTTAATAAAATTGATGCCTATTCTCATGAAACTATTGATGAAGATGACATTGTAACAGAAAAAGGGAAAGAACATTATACATTACAAGATTGGAAAAAAACTTGGATGAATGATTATGATGTAGATTCTATTTTCATATCCGCCCTAAACAAAGATAATTTAGAAGACTTTAAAGAGAAAACATACGAAGAAGTAAAGAAAATCCATATCCAACGTTTTCCTTATAACGACTTTTTATATTATGAATATAAAGAAGAAGAGTAAATTATTATGATTTGATAAAATAAACTTCAAAGAGATGAACAAAAGCTCCACCGAATTAGTAGACCATTTAGAAAAACACTACATACATAGAAGTAATTGGCTAAGGGCAGCTGTTTTAGGAGCAAATGATGGAATTTTATCTACCGCAAGTTTAGCTATTGGAGTTGCTGCTGCAAGCGAATTAAGAGAACCTGTAATTCTAGCTACTTTAGCAGGTTTGGTTGCAGGAGCTTTATCTATGGCAGCAGGAGAATATGTTTCTGTAAGTTCTCAAACAGATATTGAATCTGCAGATATTGAAAGGGAAAAAATAGAATTAGAAGAAATGCCAGAACTTGAGTTACAAATGTTGGCAAGAATCTACGAAAAGAGAGGTCTTAAAAAAGAAACAGCTTTAATTGTTGCTGAAGAATTAACTGAAAATGATGCGTTAGCAGCACATATTAGAGATGAATTAGGGATTAATGAAATTAGTCAGGCAAATCCTATTCAGGCTGCAGTAGCATCTGGAGCTGCTTTTACAATTGGCGGCCTACTTCCTTTTTTGGTAACTCTTTTTCTACCTTTAGAAAATCTGGAATACTATATTTACGCTTCTTCCATACTTTTTCTAATGACTCTAGGAGCATTAGCTGCCAAAGCAGGCGGTTCTAATATTAAAAAAGCAGTTTTAAGAATCACTTTTTGGGGTACAGCTGCTATGGGATTAACAGCCTTAGTTGGCTACTTATTTAATGTAAATATCTAAAAGTAATCGTATTATATACTTTGTAAGCACAAGCTATTCCTTCTTTTTATCATCATTTATTCCCATTTTTTTTACTCGATTTTTCCAAGAATTTTTAGCATGAGCTTGTAAGTCTGCAACAGAGTCACTCTCATCCATTATCTCTAAACCTAATAAAGTTTCTATTACATCTTCTTGAGAAACAAGTCCGCTTACAGAACCATATTCATCTACAACCAACGCAATATGTTCTTTCTGGCGAATCAGTTTGTCAAATAAATCTGCAATCGATAAATCTCTATCTGTAATTATAATATTTCTTTTTATAGAAGATAAGGTCTCCGCTCCTTTTCCACTAATTATTGCTTCAAATAAATTATCTTTTAGAACATATCCTGTAATTTCATCTGGATTTTCAGCAAAAACAGGAATTCTAGAATAACGTAATTTTTTATGCTCATTATAAAAAGCTTCTATCGTTTGACTTTCATCTGCTATTTCTAAAACAGATCTTGGCGTCATTACATCATTTACTTTAATTCCTTTAAAACCTAATAAATTTCTAATAACCTTACCTTCGTTTTCTTGAAAAACACCATCTTTTTCTGCTATTTCTGTCATTACCAAAAAGCCTTCTCTACTTAAAACACTGCCATGTCCTTTGCCTCCAATTAATTTTGTAGTTAATTGTAAAACCCAGATAAAACCTGTCCATTTTAATGGGAAAATCATAATATTTAAAGCCTTGGTAGTAAAATTAGCTAACTGTCTCCAATAAGTCGCTCCAATTGTTTTAGGTATAATTTCTGATGCAACTAAAATTAAAATAGTCATTATTGTAGACACAACCCCCACCATAACATCTTCTGTTAATCTAATACCCAAAATAGTTTTAGCAGAAGTACCATACATTTCTGCATAGGCTACTTTTGCTTGTACACCAACTAAAATAGCTCCTACAGTATGTGCAACTGTATTAATTGTTAAGATTGCTATTAAAGGCTTGTCTACATCTTTCTTTAACGCTTCTAACTGTAGTGCATATTCAAGTCCTTCTTTCTTTTTTAGATTGATAAAAGTTGGAGTAATACTAAGTAAAACTGCCTCTAGAATAGAACACAAAAATGAAAAGAAAATAGAAACGGTAGCGAAAATTATTAATAATGTCATCAACAAAGGTTTAGAATGTAAAAGTAAGGAAAATAAAAAACCTCAAGAATTTCTTCTTGAGGTTTAAATAAAATATTATTTGATACTACTTAAAAAGCATAACTAAGACCAAGTAAATAGTAAGATTGTAATTTGTTATCTATATTGTCAAAAGTAGCTGTAGGCACAACAGCATTATCTAAAGCATTGTTTAAAGCTTCTTGTTTATTTTGACGTAAACCTAACTCAAAACCAACTCCAATTCCTTTCCATATTGTATACCCAAAAGAGTTCGTAAATGTCCAGTTAGATAAGTCTGATGTATCATAGCTTTGAAACATAGATAAATTAGACTTTACACTTAGTTTTCCATATTTCTGTGTGTAGTCTGCTACAATTTTAGCACCTAAAGAAGATTCGAAAACGGTATCTCCACTACTAAAAACAAAATTGTAGTTTCCTGGATGTATAACAACCACTAAATTATTTGTAGGTGTCCATGTAGCACCAATACCTAAATCTAAATATCCTGGGTCGTTAAAGTTATCTATAATAGTTGTTCTATATTCTGCTAAACCAGAAAGTGCCCATTTTTTATTTAATCTCTTACCATATAAAGAGCTAATTGTAAATACATCTGTAGTAGCTTCAAAATCTTCATCTCCAGCAACTCCTTCTTCATCTAGTTTTACCCAACCTAAATTAACAGCAGCAGAGTTTCTCCAGAAAAAATCTTCTTTAATTAAATTAGCAAAACCATTTACTGTAATACCTATATTACCAGCAGTTGCTGTAGGTGTAGATTTAGAATACCAGTTATTAAAACCAGAAAAACTACCTCCAATTGTACCAAAAGCACCTTTTCTCCATCCTGGAAGTGCATCGATTTTTGATTGTAAAGCTTTTACTTCTCCTTGTAATTTAGCAATTTCAGCTTTTTTAGGAGCTTGTTCTTTTTTTAATTCTTCAGCTGTTTGTCCATTAATGGATAAACTAGTTAATACCAATAAAAATAAAATTGATAACTTCTTCATTTTTTTTTGTTTTTTTAAAATTTGAGTGTGCAAAAATACACTTTTTCTTATTTAGACAATAAAAATATTAATAAGTCACTTTTTGATGAAATTTATAATTTAATCCCAAACCAAATAATTGTCTAAATTGCACTTTACTAGACGCATTATCATCTACGATAGCATGAAAAGTCATGTGCATTTTAATGTTATTATTTACTTTAAAACGAATATTTGTTTGGTTTTCTAAGTCTAAATTGTCTGGTTGATCTAAGTAATCTGAGTAGAGTGCAACAATGTTTTCCATTTCTACATTCTCCATTATCGTAAACTTAAAATATCCAGAGAGGTTAAAACCTAAACTAAAATTGGTATTATCTCCTTCTTCTACCCCAAATTGACCAGAAAACAAATCGCTAACCATTGTTAACCTAGCAGTAGCCGGAGCTATGTTTATATTTGAATTATCAGACTTTTTCCATAACATACCAGGACCTAAACTCAAATAAGCCGGTGAGAAAAAATCTGAAACAGGTACCGCAGGTTCTACTTTATAATTATAACCTCTAGAATATTGAGTTTTAAAATTAACAAATTGCGATAAAAACCAATTATTACCCGATTTTATACCTAATAAAGAGTTTAATTCAAATCGATCATTTGTTTTACGATACCCTTTGGTATTTAAATGGCTTAATCCATACGCAGTTAAAATTCTCGTATCCCAGTTAACATTGTTTTTCTTGTAATTAAAATCATAATTTACATTTATATCACCTGCAATCATATTCTCTCCCCCTGAAACCCAATTAGAAAAGGAAGATTGATTAAAAACAAAACCAAACTTTCCATTAATTTTCCATTTAGGAATTGGTAAAGTATCTTTCTTCTTTTTTTGTGCATAAAAAGAAGTGGAAAAAAGAACTAATAAAAGAAGTAATAATCTTCTCATTGTAAATTATTTTTTAATTTTATATAAAGGTACTGTTGAGCAAGCTTCTCCAAACATAATAGACCTTGCTACAGGTTGTAATTTTTCTATTAAAAAGACATATGCAGAATCTGGAATTGGTTTATTTGCACACCCTTTTATAATAACTGGTGCATTTATGAATTCCTTAAGGTCTAAAAAACTAATTAATTCTTGATAAAGAACTGTTTCTAGCAATTCTAAATCTCCAATCACTACTTTATTTGCAAACGGAATTAATTCTGACGCAACTAACATAAAAGCCCAAGAAGGAATTATTGCATCTACAGAACAAGAAATAGCTACAAAACTATTTTTGTATTGAGACCAATCGTGGTTTTGTACCGATTCTCTGAAGTCTTTTTCTTTTAAAATTAACTCTTGAAACAACCAATCTTTTACATCAAATACCACTCTTTTTCCTTCTGGATAGATTTCTTCTAAATCAAAGGTTTTAAGTTTACTATTTGTAACCCTATTTATAATTTCTTCTTGCATTATTAAAGTTTCAAAGTTGAAATTTCTCAATCGCTTAAAAAAGCTCATTTAGAAATGACATTGGTTGTTTTATTCTGAAAACTGTTACTGAGACTATTTTATAGCATTCCCAGTTCTAGTTTTGCTTCTTCACTCATCATATCTTGTGTCCAAGTAGGATCGAAAGTAATTTCTACTTCACAGCTTTTAATTTCCTCTAAAGTTTTCACTTTATCTTCAATCTCAACAGGCAAACTTTCTGCTACCGGACAATTAGGTGAGGTTAATGTCATTAATATTTTTGCATTATTATCTTCAGATACAAAAACGTCATAAATTAAACCTAATTCGTAAATATCTACTGGAATTTCTGGATCGTAAATTGTTTTTAAAACATTTACAATTTTGTCACCTATTACTTCTAACTCTTTATCTGTCATTATATTTCATTTAACAATTAATTTTCACCAATTGTATTTTTAATTTCCTAATTTAGTTTGTTGTGCAATGGCATACATTTTTATGTACTTAACCATAGAAACTAAACCATTTGCTCTTGTTGGTGATAAATGTTCTTTTAAACCGATTTCATCAATAAAATCTGTAGAAGCCCCTAAAATATCTACCGGTTTTTGGTTTGAATATACCCTCAATAACAATGCCACAATACCCTTGGTTAATATAGCATCACTATCCGCAGAAAACTTAATAATATCTCCCTCTAATTCAGAATATAACCAAACTTTAGACTGGCAACCTTTTATTAAATTTTCATCTAATTTATTCGTATCCTCAATAATTGGTAACGATTTACCTAACTCTATAATGTACTCATAGCGCTCCATCCAATCATCAAACATAGAAAACTCATCAATAATTTCTTCTTGTATTTCTTTGATAGTCATTTTTAAAACTTATTTTTGCACTTTTTAAAAAGCATTTTATAAAATGCAAAATTACGTATAAAATCTAAGAAATGAGTAAATTATTAGCAGTTGGTACAGTAGCTTTTGATGCAATTGAAACCCCTTTTGGGAAAACTGACAAAATATTAGGTGGATCTGGAACCTATGTAGGTCTAGCTGCAAGTCAATTTGGAGTAAAAACAGGCGTTGTTTCTGTAGTTGGAGGAGATTTCCCTGCATCCTACTTAGAAATGATGAATGATAAAGGAATTAATACCGATGGAATTGAGGTAGATAAAAAAGGTAAAACTTTTTTCTGGAGTGGTAAATATCACAATGATATGAACTCTAGGGATACTTTAATTACAGAATTAAATGTATTAGAGACTTTTACACCTGTTGTACCAGAAAATTTTAAAGATGCAGGTATTGTAATGTTAGGGAATTTACACCCGTTAACACAAGCATCTGTATTAGATCAAATGACAGAAAGACCAAAATTAGTAGTTTTAGATACTATGAATTTTTGGATGGACATTGCTTTAGATGATTTACATACTGTTTTAAAACGTGTAGATGTAGTAACTATTAATGATGAAGAAGCGCGTCAATTATCTGGAGAATATTCTTTAGTAAATGCAGCTAAAAAGATTCATGAAATGGGACCTAAATATGTGGTGATCAAAAAAGGAGAACATGGTGCTTTATTATTTAATGAAGGAAATATGTTTTATGCACCTGCATTACCTTTAGCAGAAGTTTTTGATCCTACAGGAGCTGGAGATACATTTGCTGGTGGTTTTTGTGGTTATTTAGCAAAAACAGAAGACATTTCTTTTAACAACATGAAAAATGCAATTATCTACGGTTCTAACCTAGCATCTTTCTGTGTAGAAAAATTTGGTACAGAGCGCATGGAAGTACTTACTGCAGAAGAAGTTAAAAAGCGATTACAAGCTTTTAAAGATTTAACACAATTTGATATTAAAATATCTTAATTTTAATCCGCGGTTTTTGCTGCGGATTTTTTTTTTACAACAACACAACAAAAAAACTATATATACCAATGAGTGATGCTATTAAACATGAATGTGGAATTGCACTTGTTAGATTAAAGAAACCGTTACAATTTTATAAAGACAAATACGGATCTGCTTTTTACGGAATTAATAAAATGTATTTATTAATGGAAAAACAGCACAATCGCGGACAAGATGGTGCAGGTTTTGCCAGCGTAAAATTTAATGTAGAACCAGGTACAAGATATATTAGTAGGGTGCGTTCTAACCAACCGCAACCCATACAAGATGTTTTTGCTCAAATTAACCAACGTTTAAATAATGTTTTAGAACAAAATCCTGATAAAAAAGACGACGTTGCTTGGCAAGAAGAAAACATGCCTTATGTTGGAAACTTATTTTTAGGACACGTACGTTATGGTACATTTGGTAAAAATAGTATAGAAAGTGTACACCCTTTTTTACGCCAAAGTAACTGGAAACATAAAAACTTAATAGTTGCTGGTAACTTTAACATGACTAATTCTAATCAAATACTTGAAGAATTAATTGAGTTAGGTCAGCACCCTAAAGAATTTACAGATACAGTAACTGTAATGGAAAAAATTGGTCATTTCTTAGAAGATGAAGTTGGCAAATTATACCAAGAAGCAAAGAAAAAAGGATTTAATAAAAGAGATGCCTCACCTTATATCGAAGAAAATTTAAAACTAAAAAAAGTATTAAAAAGATCTTCTAGAAACTGGGATGGTGGTTATGCTATGGCAGGTTTAGTTGGTCATGGAGATGCTTTTGTTTTAAGAGATCCAAACGGTATTAGACCTACTTATTTTTATGAAGATGAAGAAGTTGTAGTTGTCGCTTCAGAAAGACCAGTTATTCAAACTGTTTTTAATGTTAAGATAGAAGACGTTCAAGAATTAGAAAGAGGACATGCTTTAATTATTAAGAAAAGTGGTGTAACTTCAATTAAGAAAATTATAGAGCCTAGAGAAAACAAAGCTTGTTCTTTTGAGCGTATCTATTTTTCTAGAGGAAGTGATGCTTCTATTTATAAAGAACGAAAAGACCTAGGAAAAATAGTATTTCCAAAGATTTTAGAGTCTATTAATAGCGATATTTCTAACACCGTATTTTCTTTTATACCAAACACTGCAGAAACTTCTTTCTACGGAATGGTAGAAGCTGCTGAAGATTTATTAAACCAACAAAAAACAGCAAAAATTTTAGCTGGTGGAACAAAATTATCAGCACAAAAGGTTACAGAGATTTTATCTGAAAGACCTCGTTTTGAAAAAATAGCCATTAAGGATGCAAAATTAAGAACTTTTATTGCAGATGATAGCAGTAGAGATGATTTGGTAGAGCATGTTTATGATATTACATATGGTGTTGTAAAACCTACTGATAACCTTGTTATTATTGATGATAGTATTGTAAGGGGCACTACATTAAAGAAAAGTATTATTAGAATTTTAGATCGATTAAAACCTAAAAAAATAGTAGTAGTTTCTTCTGCTCCACAAATTAGATACCCAGATTGCTATGGTATTGATATGGCCAAAATTGATGATTTTATTGCTTTTAAAGCAGCTTTAGAATTGTTAAAAGATACAAATCAATATAATATTGTAGACGCTGTTTACAAAAAATGTAAAGAGCAGCAAGGTAAAGCAGATACTGAAATTGTAAATCACGTAAAAGAAATTTACAGTCCTTTTAAAGCTGAAGAAATTTCTGCTAAAATTGCTGAAATGTTAAAAACAGTAGATATTAAGGCAGAAGTAGAAGTAATTTATCAATCTATAGAAGGCTTGCACAAAGCGTGTCCTGATAATCTTGGAGATTGGTACTTTACAGGAAACTACCCTACTCCTGGAGGACGTAGAGTTGTAAACCAAGCTTTTATTAATTTTTACGAAGGAAACGATAAAAGAGCGTATTAAGTATTACCAAAAATAATTTTTATAGCTAATATCTATAACAAAAGCTTACATTACTCATCTACAAAATAAATTGTAGATGAGTTTTTTTTTACAATAAAAAAGAAACGTTAACTATTAAAGACATTACTTCAATAGAACTTATTTTAAAAAATATTGAGATTAAACAACCAAAGGTGTTTCTACTCTATGATTTTTACCCCACCTACTTATTAAGAAGCTTTCTTTATTGCCCCCAACCTTTCCCTTTAACATATATTTAAGACTCAATCCTTCAGCGTTTTCTTAATTTCGAAACCAATTCAAATAACACTTTAATGATGACAAAAAGATTACTTACTAAATTACTTTTAGTTGCTTTTGTTTTTGGTTTTACAACTCAAACAGAAGCCCAATTTTGGAAGAAAAAAAAGGACGAAACTCCTAAAGAAACTCCAAAAAAGAAACCCGAAAAAGGAGACATTCAGCCTTACGGAAAAGTGGTTACCAAAGACCATAAAACAGACGAAGGATTATTTAAAGTTCACACAAAAGGTAATTCTTATCTTTTCGAAATACCAGATTCTCTTTTAACAAGAGAAATGTTAATGGTAACAAGAATTGCAAAAACTGCAACCGGAATTGGTTTTGGTGGTGGAAAAACAAACACACAAGTATTACGTTGGGAAAGAAAGAACAAACAAATTCTATTAAGAATTGTTTCTCATGACATTGTTGCAGATACTATTTTACCGGTTCATAAAGCCGTTGTAAACTCTAACTTAGAGCCTATTCTATTTTCTTTTCCTATAAAAGCAATTAGTAAAGACTCTACAGCAACTGTTATAGATGCTACTCCTTTATTTACTTCAGATATAAAACCTTTAGGTTTTCCTGGTTTTTATAGAAAAGCGTACGGTGTAACAAGAATGGATAATGACCGTTCATATATAGAAAGAGTTAGTAGTTACCCTAAAAACATAGAAACAAGACATGTAAAAACATATTTTGCAAGTAAAGCACCTTCTAATAGCTCTTTGGGGTCTATTACTTTAGAAATGAGTAACTCAATGGTTTTACTACCTAAAGTACCAATGAAACGTCGTTATTTTGATGAACGTGTAGGATGGTTTGCTAGAGGTCAAGTAGATTATGGTTTAGATGCTCAAAAAAGTAAAACAGTTAAATATTTAGATAGATATCGTTTAGAAGTAAAAGATGAAGATATCGAAAAATTTAAAAGGGGAGAATTAGTAGAGCCTAAAAAACAAATTGTTTATTATGTAGATAGCGCAACTCCAGAAGAATGGGTTCCTTATATTATACAAGGTGTAAATGATTGGCAAGTTGCTTTTGAAGCAGCAGGTTTTAAAAACGCTATTGTTGGTAAAAGAGCACCAACCAAAGAAGAAGACCCAGAATATAGTCCAGAAGATGTTCGTTATTCTGTAATTAGATATTTAGCATCACCAATTCCTAATGCGAACGGACCTCACGTAAGTGACCCAAGATCTGGAGAAATCTTAGAATCTGATATCAACTGGTATCATAATGTAATGACTTTATTACACAATTGGTTCTTTGTGCAAACTTCTGCAATTAACCCAGAAGCAAGAGGTAACAATTTCAAGACAAAAACTATGGGAGAATTAATCAAGTTTGTATCTTCTCATGAGTTAGGTCACACTTTAGGTTTACCTCATAACATGGGGAGTTCTGCTGCATATCCTGTAGATTCTTTACGTTCTGCTTCATTCACAAAAAAATACGGAACAGCACCTTCTATTATGGATTATGCTCGTTTTAACTATGTTGCACAACCAGAAGACAAAGGCGTTGCTTTAATGCCAAATATTGGTATTTATGACAAATATTCTATCTCTTGGGGATACAGACCTATTTTAGATACAGATGCTAAAGATGAAAAACCTATTCTTGATTCTTGGATTTTAAAACATGCTGGAGACCCTATGTACCGTTTTGGTCGCCAACAACGTGGTGTTATAGACCCTAGTTCTCAAACAGAAGACTTAGGTGACGATGCTGTAAAAGCAAGTAACTACGGAATTAAAAATTTAAAGAGAACTCTACTTAAATTAGAAGAGTGGACTAGCGAAGAAGGTGAAAACTATGATGATATGAATGCTATGTACGGTGAATTACTTACACAATTCTCTAGGTATATGGGACACGTTTCTTCTAACGTTGGTGGTATTTATGAAAACTATAAAACAACAGACCAAGAAGGAGCAGTTTATACTCATGTAGATAAAGCACGCCAAAAAGAATCTTTAGCATTTGTAATAGATCAATTATTTGAAACACCAACTTGGATGATAGATAAAGATCTTTTTTCTAAAGTACAGTATACCGGTGCTGTAGATAAAATTAAATCTTTACAAGGAAGAACTTTAAGCGGAGTTTTAAGCACATCTAGAATGGCACGTATGATTGAGAACGAAACTTTAAACGGCTCTGATGCGTATACTTTAGTTTCAATGTTTTCTGATTTAAGAAAAGGTATCTGGACAGAACTTTATAATGGTAGAAGTATTGACACGTACAGAAGAAATTTACAAAAATTGCATATTGATATTTTAAAATCTTTATTAGAATCTTCTTCTGCAAATATTTCTGATGTAAAATCTGTAGCAAGAGGTGAATTAAAACGTTTACAACGTGATGCAAAATCTGCTTCTAACAGAGGAAACACTTTAACTCGTTACCACTTACAGGATGTTGTAGATAGAATTGATACTATTTTAGATCCTAAATAATTAATTTAGAATTATATAATACTAAAACCACGCCTCTAATTGGCGTGGTTTTTGACTTAAAAAAACATAAAGTTTCTATTTTGAATCGAAAAAAAATCTCTTTTTTAGTTCTTATCATAATAACTATAAGCACAACTTTTTCTCAAGAAAAAATTTCTTGTAAAATAGTAGACGCTACTTCCGGAGCACCTATTGTTTATGCTACAGTTATGCTAAAAAATATAAATAGAGGTACACATGCAGACCTCAACGGAAATTTTGAAATACCAATAGAACAAAAAAATAAAGGAATAATTAGAATATCTTCTATCGGATATAAAACCAAAGAAGTAAAGCTCTCTCAATTAAAAACAAACAGTATTAATGTTATCTACTTATCAATAGCGAATAATCAACTCAATGAAATCGTTATTAAATCTTCAAAAAAGAAAAAAAGACAATTATTAGGCATTCAAATTGTTAAACAAGCTGTTCAAAATATTACAGAAAATTACCCAACAGAACCACATTCTTATATTGGTTATTATAGAGATTACCAACAACCTGTTGGTGATTCTTACCAAAAAAACAGACAATCTAAAGAAGAAATAAAATACTTAAATGTACATGAGGCAATAATAGAGTCTTTTGACGATGGTTTTGATAGTGATAAATTAGATAGTAAAAAAAATCAATCTTTATTATATAACTACAAAACAAATAAACAATTTATACAAGATCCTTCACTTACGGTTCCCTATGATAATGAAAAGAAAAAATATTCAGAAAGCGTATACATAACTCCTTTAGGAGGCAATGAGTTAAATATTTTAAATCTTACAAACACAATTAGAAACCATGATAAAATGTCATTTTCTTTTAGTAATGTTTTTGAAAAAGATTTTGTTAAAAACCATAAATTCAAAGTAAAACAAGTAATTTTTTCGGATAATACTCCAATCTATGAAATTTCATTTACCTCTATTATGGAAACAACAAATTATGATTATGCTGCATTTGGAACCATTTACATTTCTAAACAAGATTTTGCAATTCATAAACTCAATTACAACCTCTATTATAACAACAAGAAAAACCCACAATACTCAGTTACTATAGAATACATCCCTAAAAAGGATAAAATGTATTTAAATTACATCACTTTTAATAACTTCTTTGAAGCTTACAGCGGAGAATATTTTAAACTCATAAAAACCCATTACAATCCTAAACAAAAGAGTTTTAAAATGTATTTTAATAGATTGGTTGCACTTAACAGTATCCATAAAAGAAATTTTAAAATTTATTATAAAAATAAAAGATTAAAAGTTCTATATATTATTCCTATTGAAGGAAGTTCGAGAGTATTTAATGTTGTTATTGACGAAAAGTCTTTTAATGAAGTAATCTTAAAAAAGGAAAATGTTAACCTAATTTATTCCCCTTTCTTTAAGTTCGATATTACAAATTTAAAAGACCTAAATGGTTTTGAGATTAACAAAAGACCTAGTTTAAAAATAAATCAATACAGAGAATTTTTTGTACAAGAAACTTTCGAACAGAAAGAACTCCCTATTCAGCAAAGTTTTATTGATAAAAATTCACCTTTATCAAAGTCATTAATAACACCTTTAGAATTAGAACACAACTATTGGTTAAATACTCCTTTAAAGTCTTCTAAAAACTAAGAAAAGTTCAATCCATTTTTTATTTTCTATCAAACGCATTAAAAAGTATTCTATATTTGCAGCACAATATTTTTTATGAGTCAGACACTTTTATCTTCTCCTTTACAAGGCTTTACAGATTACAAATTTAGAAATGCATTCAATCATTTTTTTGGTGGAATTGATACTTTTTATTCACCATACATCCGTTTAAACGGAAAACTAGTGATTAAAAATTCTTACAAAAAAGACATTGAACTCAAGAATAATACCGAGTTAGAAGTAATTCCTCAAATTATTACCAATGATGTAGAAGAATTTCTTTTTGTAGCTAAATACGTTAGAGAATTAGGCTACAAAGAATTAAACTGGAATTTAGGTTGCCCCTACCCGATGGTTACCAAACGCGGAATGGGCTCTGGACTAATTGCAGATCCTGAAAAGATAAATAGCATTCTCCATAAAATTCATAATGAATCTGATATTTTAGTTTCTATGAAAATGAGAATGGGCTATGATACTCCTGAAGAAATTTTAGAGGTTTTACCAGTTTTAGACAATTATCCTTTAAAAAACATTGCTATTCATGCAAGAATAGGAAAACAATTGTACAAAGGCGGAACAGATTTAGATTCGTTTCAAAAATGTGTAGACAATACAAAGCATAAATTGTATTACAATGGAGACGTTACCTCTGTTGCTGCTTATAAAAAACTTCAAGAACGTTTTCCATCTATAGATCATTGGATGATTGGTAGAGGACTAATTGCAGATCCTTTTTTACCAAGTATGATAAAAGCCGAAACTACAGAATACCCGAAAAATAGGTTCGATATTTTTAACGAATTTCACGATCGTATTTTTACTGAATATGATGCAGCGCTTTCCGGTCCTACTCCTATTAAAATGAAGATGCTTGGTTTCTGGGAATATTTTTCTCAAAGTTTTTCAAACCCTCAGAAAACCTATAAAAAAATTAAAAAGGCAGGTAATGTAAGAAACTACGAAATTGCTGTTAGAGAAATTTTTAAAGAGGCTAAAAACGGTTAGGTAGCTAATAATATTCCTACCTTTTAATATTTTATCATAAAAAAAAGGCAACCTTACTGTAAAAGTAAGGTTGCCTTTTGAATTTATAGTACTAAAATATTGTTGAATTAATTTGCTGTTTCTGACTGATTCTCTTTGTTAAAATCGTTCACAACTGTTGCAATCACAGTATCTATTCTTTCTTGATTAATATCGTATTTAGGATTTAATCCTTTTTTCTCAGGAAAATTCTCAATAGTAACCGTTGTAGAAGGAAAAGCAAAATCTACACCTAACTCTTTCGCTAATTTTACAATAGCAATATGCAATCTGTGTTTAGAAGATTGCTCTACACCCCAAGCTAAACTCTTAAAATACACATTTACCATCACCAACAAAGCAGAGTCTCCAAAACCTGTAAACTCTACATTATAAGAATCAGAACGTGTTTCTGGATGTGCAATAATAATTTCTCTAAGGCCTTTAACAAAAGCCTCAATTAATTCTGGCGGCGTATCATAACGCAAGCCTAAATTTGTATTGTATCTTCTAAATAAACGCAATCCTTTATTATTAATAACCAACTCAGACAATCTACTATTCGGAATTTGATAAATAGAAGTATCTGCAGCACGTACTTGTGTAGACCTAAATCCTACTCTTTCTACCGTACCCACAACTTCTCCTGCCTCAATCCAATCATCTATATGAAATGGTTTATCAAGAAATATCATAATAGTACCAATCAAGTTTTTTACAGTGTCTTGAGAAGCTAACGCAAATGCCAAACCACCAATAGTAGCACCCGCTATCATTGTTGTAGTATCTACACCAAAAAGAACTAATAATCTTAAAATACCAACTACAATAACCACACCTGTTAAAAAACTATGTAAAATAGGTACTAGTTGATCATCTAACCTTCCATGAGTTCTTTCTGTAAACTCACCATATATACGCATTACAACTTTTACTAATTTTAAAAACACATAAATCCAGAAAATTGTTTCTGCTATATTTAAAGCCAAAAACACCCAAGTATTTGTGGTTAAACCAAATTGTAATGATGGAAAAGCTTTATCTATAAAACTTAATGCAACCAATAAACTTATTGGATGTGCCAATTTCTTAATTACCTTATTAACTTCTAAATTGGTATTCTTTGTAATTTGCTGTTGTAACTTTAATAAAATAAAAAATGCTATCCTTTTTACAATTAGGAAAATAATATAGGCTAAAATAAATAGTATTAACAATCCTATAATTTTCCACAATTCTATATTCAGTATCTTTTTATGACCAGAAAGAGGAATTATATTCTGTAATTTTTGAATATACCACGGATATACCGATTTGTATAAACTTTCAATTTTGTTAATTGTTTCTGTTGAATAATACCAATTATCACCTATCTTTTCTACATAAATTTGTGGCATTCTTTCAGGAAACAATACATATCTAAAATAAGAAGAATACCCAATTGTATCTTTATAATTAGCATTGGTAGGTACTCTGTTCATATCTACATACAAACCCTTACCGTCTAAAACTTGCTTTATTTTAATAGCTTTTTCAATAGCCTTCTCTTCGGAAAGACCTAAAATAGTTTTTGCTGCTTTTTTAGGTTCATAAGAATCAGATTGCAAAAAGTATAAATGTGTATAAACAGTAGCATGAGGAGTACTCATATCTACACGTATACTATCTTGAGCAGTTGTAAGAATTGGTAGTAATAAAAATAGCCACAATAATTTTTTCATATTTATTTCTTAAAAACACATTAAACAGAAATGCAAATTTAAACCTTTTCATTTTTTATGAGTCCAAGAAGCGTAATTAAAAATAACAAAACAAAAAAACAATGAAAAACATAGTAACTATTTTAGTACTTGTAATTGCTTTTACATTTACTGCGCAAGCGCAAAAAAAAGGAGGAAAACCTTCTACTGAAAAGATGTTGAAAAAAATGACAACAGATTTGAATTTAACTGCAGATCAGCAAAATGAGATTAAACCTTTATTAGAAGAACAGATGGCAGATAGACAAGCCTCTATGGAAAAAAGGAAAGCTCTACAAGATTCTGGAGAAAAACCTAGTAAAGAAGAACGCCAACAATTAAATGCTGAAAGAAAAGAAAAAGCTGCTGCTTTTAACACTAAAATGGAAAGTATTTTAGACAAAGAGCAATTTGCTAAATTTGAAGCAATGGCTAATGAGAAAAAAGGAAATACTGAAAAGAAAGGTAAAAAGAAAAAAAATTAAGAATAACTAATTTTGGTTGATTAGGTTATTAAAAAACTCGGTTTCTTTATGGAGCCGAGTTTTTACTTTTACAACACTAAACTAATGTTAAAGACTTGTTAAACAAAAATTTACATTAAACCTTTCTAGTTTTTATGGGTCAAAGAAGTATACATAAAAACATTAAAATTATAAAAATATGAAAAAATTAGCAAGCATCTTAGTATTAGTATTTGCAGTAACATTTACTACACAAGCACAGAAAAAAAGAGGAGGAAATGGAGAAAGAGACTCTAAATTAACAGCAGAACAACACGCTACTTTAGCAGTTAAAAAAATGACATTGACTCTAGATTTATCTGAAAAACAACAAAACCAAATTAAGCCTATTTTAATGGCTAAAATGGCAGAAAGGCAAGCTGCAATGGCAGAAAGAAAAGCTGACAGAAAAGATAGAAAAAAACCAACGGCAGATGAAATGTTTGCAATGCAAAACAAACGATTAGATGACAAGATTGCAATGAAAAACCGTATGAAAGACATCTTAAGCAAAGAGCAATTTGACAAGTTTGAAAAAATGCATAAAAACAGAAGTAAAATGGCAATGCATAAAACAAAAGGAAAAAAAGGATCTAAAAGTAACAAGAGAGATCAAAGAGGTGATAGATCTTAAAAAATAAAAGTAAACTAGTTTTGGTTGATTAGTTGATTGAAAAAACCCGATTTCTTAATTGAAATCGGGTTTTTGTTTTTATAACGAATTGGTTTTGCGTTAGGGATAGAACGGTTTGTTTGAGCTCTTTTTTGTGTTTTCAAAAAAAGCGAGTAGAGAAAGCCCGACCTTGTGTAACGCCCAAATCTTATTCTTTAAACCAACTAGAATATTTTAAATAATTATTAGCTATTCTATCAATTTCACCAGAAATTAATTCTTGCGAAATATCTTTTACTTTTTTAGCCGGAACTCCTGCATAAATACTTCCGCTTTCTACTCGGGTATTCTTAGTAACTACTGCACCTGCAGCAATAATTGAATTAGATTCCACCACACAATCGTCCATAATAATAGCCCCCATACCTACCAAAACATTATCGTGAATTGTGCAACCGTGCACAATTGCATTATGCCCAATAGACACATTATTGCCAATTGTTGTAGGTGATTTTTGATACGTTGCATGGATTACCGCACCATCTTGAATATTTACTTTGTTACCAATTTTTATGAAATGTACATCGCCTCTTAGCACTGCGTTAAACCAAATACTACATTCCTTTCCTAGAGAAACTTCACCAACAATTGTCGCATTTTCTGCTACGTAACAATCTTCTGGTATTTGCGGATGATTTCCTCTTACTGCTTTTATAATTGCCATAATTTATAAATTTAAATTGTACTTTTTAGTATTATAACGTTGGATTACATCTAATTTCTCGGAGAAAACGGAAGTTATACTTCTATTGAAACCACCAAACCTTCATTACTTCTTACATTAAAAACGGTTTCATCTTCAAAAATTAAATACTGCCCTTTTATTCCCACTAAAGTCCCTGTATAAGTTGGTGTTTTAATCAGGTTTAAACTTTTTGGTTTTACAGGGTATTTTATCACCGGAAAATTGATATGTGTTTCAGAATTATTTTCAATAAAATATGCCTTTGCTTCTTCTGGGATAAACTCTTTTAATTTATCTCGCCAAGCTACCAAATCTACATCTTCAATATCATTTTTTAGCATTTTACGCCAATTGGTCTTATCTGCAACATACTCTTTTAAAGCAACCTCGGTAATTCCTGCTAAATAACGATTTGGGGCTTCTAGTATTTCAATTGCTTCATGTGCTCCTTGATCGATCCAACGGGTTGGAACTTGTTGTTTTCTTGTAACTCCAACTTTTACGTTGCTAGAATTTGCCAAGTACACAATATGTGGTTTTAATTGCACCGCTTGCTCGTAAGCCAAATCTCTATCTTCGATACCTAAATGTGCTTTACTTAATTCTGGTTTCATAATCCAATCTGCCGCACTCGGGATTTCGAAAAAACAAGACTTACAAAAACCTTGTCTATAAATTTTCTTTTCTAAATGACAATTTAAACATTCGTATGTTACAAAACGGATAGTTATCTCTTTATTTATTAACTGATTCATGTTTATAAAATCAGTTTTCATGTCTAAATAATACAGAATTTCAGCTGCATTTTCGGTCATCATTTTTTTTAAAACTCCTTGGTAAATCATCGCACAAATTTTGTATTTTTAAACTTCGGTTTTAAAACAATATTTGTTCTAAAATCATTCTAAACAAACTTACGAATTTCTATGGCTTTTCAAATTATCAATTCTATAATTTCTTGGTTTTTAAAGAAACGTAAACATCAAATAGAACTGTTTTTAAAATACCCCATTGATGTACAAGATGAATTACTTTTAAAACTTGTTCATACTGCTAAAAACACAAAATTTGGAAAAGAAAAGAACTTTGCTCAGATAAAAAATCATACAGATTTTACAAGAAATGTTCCTATTCAGAAATATGAAACTTTTGAACCTTTAATAGAAAGGTGTAGAAAAGGGGAACAAAATTTATTTTGGCCAACAGACATTAAATGGTTTGCAAAAAGTAGCGGAACCACTAACGCTAAAAGTAAATTTATTCCTGTTTCTGATGAAGCTTTAGAATATTGCCACATGAAAGCTGGTAAAGACATGTTGTGTTTGTACATTAATAATAATGAAGATACTCAGCTTTTTACTGGAAAAGGATTACGCTTGGGCGGAAGTTCTGATGTATACCAAGACAACAATTCTTATTTTGGAGATTTGTCTGCAATTATTATAGAAAACATGCCTTTTTGGGCAGATTTTAGCTCTGCTCCTAGTCAAGAAGTTGCTTTAATGAGCGATTGGGAAACAAAAATGGATGCTATTATTGATGAAACCATCGATGAAGATATTACAAGTTTAGCAGGTGTACCAAGTTGGATGTTGGTTTTGCTAAACCGAGTTTTAGAACGTTCTGGAAAAGAGAATATTCTACAAGTTTGGCCAAACCTAGAAGTCTACTTTCACGGAGGCGTAAACTTTAATCCTTATAGAGAACAGTATAAAAAAATTATACCAAAAGATAGTTTTAAGTACTACGAAATTTACAATGCTTCAGAAGGTTTTTTTGCGATTCAAGATAGAAATAATTCCAAAGAATTGTTGTTAATGCTAGATTACGGAATTTTCTATGAGTTTATTCCGATGAGTGATTATAAAGGAGAAAATTCTAAAACGATTACACTTGCTGATGTAAAAAAAGACATCGATTACGCTTTAATTATTACTACAAACGGAGGTCTTTGGCGTTATTTGATTGGAGACACCATTCGTTTTACTTCTATAGAACCATATAGAATTAAAATTACAGGTAGAACAAAACATTATATAAACGTTTTTGGTGAAGAATTAAATATAGAAAACGTAGAAGATGCTTTAAAATTAGCCTGCGAAAAAACAACTGCTACCATTGCAGATTATACTGTGGGCCCTATTTTTATGGAAGGTAAAGAAAAAGGTGGTCATGAATGGGTAATAGAGTTTACTAAAAAACCAGATTCTATGGGTTATTTTTCTGAAATTTTAGACAATGCATTAAAATCTATCAACTCAGATTATGAAGCTAAACGCTATTTAAACATCACTTTAATGGCGCCAAAAGTACACCAAGCAGAAGAAGGTTTATTCTACAAATGGCTAAAACAAAAGAACAAATTAGGAGGCCAACATAAAGTACCAAGATTATCTAATTCTAGAGATTTTGTAGATGAATTAATAGTGTTAATGAAATCTTAAAATTATTGTAATACCAACTTCATTAGGCATGATTATTGATAAATAACCTTGAGATTTATCAACACCAAAAACCTAGAAATGATTAAAAAAATTACTTTTATTTTTTTCCTTTTACTCTTAAACTATACTACAAGTGCTCAAATTCTTACTGTAATAAATAAAGAGACTAAAGAAACTTTAGAGCAAGTAACTATATTTAACAAACAAACCAATAATTATGTTACTACAAACGGAGAAGGACAAGCAGATATTAGTGATTTTATAAATGCGGAAACATTAGAAGTTCGGTTTCTTGGTTTTAAAACTAAAATTACAAGTTACGAAGCTTTTAAACAAAATAGCTTTCTAGTACACCTAACTCCTACAATATTAAGAATAGATGAAATTGTAATTTCTGCTACAAAATGGAAACAAAAAACATCTGATTTAGCTACTAAAGTTACTGTTATATCCCCAAAAGCAATCGCCTTAATGAACACACAAACGGCTGCAGACCTGCTTACCGTTTCTGGTAAAGTATTTATGCAGAAAAGCCAACAAGGAGGCGGAAGTCCTTTAATTAGAGGTTTTGCTACCAACAGATTGTTATATACTATTGATGGTATTAGAATGAATAATGCCATTTTTAGAGCTGGTAATATTCAGAATGTAATTTCTTTAGATCCTTTTGCCATAGAAGAAACCGAAATCATTTTTGGCCCTGGTTCTGTTATTTACGGAAGTGATGCTATTGGTGCTGTAATGAGCTTTAAAACCTTATCGCCAAGTTTGTCTTTAGATGATGAAACACTAATTACAGGAAATGCTTTAACACGATTCTCTTCTGCAAATGAAGAAAAAACCTATCATGCAGATTTTAATCTAGGCTATAAAAAATGGGCATTTGTTACTAGTTTAAGTTATAATGATTATGGCGACTTAAGAATGGGAAGCGATGGTCCGGAAGAATATTTAAGAAATGTATATGTTGAAAGACAGAACAATGAAGATATTGTAATTACTAATAAAGACCCAAAAATTCAGACTCCTTCGGGTTACACACAAACCAACTTGATGCAAAAAGTGAGGTTTAAACCAAATGAAAAATGGAATTTTGAGTATGGTTTTCACTTATCAGAAACCTCTAGTTACTCCAGATACGATAGACATTTAAGAACAAAAGACGGAAATCCTCGTTATGGAGAATGGAGCTACGGTCCACAAAAATGGATGATGAATAATTTTGAAATCAACAAGAAAGGAAGCAATTCATTTTATGATGATGTAACTTTAAGATTGACCTATCAAAAATTTGATGAAAGCAGAATTAGTAGAGATTTTAATGATAATGAAAGAGAAACAAGAACAGAACGAGTAGATGCCTACTCTACCAACTTAGATTTTTCTAAAAGTTTAAGTGCAAAAAGTAAATTGTTTTACGGAACAGAATATGTTTATAATGATGTAAATTCTACAGGAGTAAACACAGATATTGATACCAATATTTCTCAAGCAGGACCTAGTAGATATCCAGATTCTAATTGGTCTTCTTTAGGGGTTTATGTTTCTAACCAATATAACCATTCTAAAAAATGGGTTTTACAATCTGGTTTGCGTTATAATTTTTACAGCTTAAACGCTACTTTCGATACTACTTTTTACCCTTTACCTTTTACAGAAGCCAATATAAATGACGGTGCTTTAACCGGTAGCTTAGGTTTGGTTTTTAGACCAAAAGAAGATTGGTTATTAAGTACAAATTTCTCTACCGCTTTTCGATCTCCTAATGTAGATGATGTTGGTAAAATTTTCGATTCTGAACCTGGATCTGTCGTAGTTCCTAACCCAGATTTAAAAGCTGAATATGCTTACAATACAGATGTTTCTGTAGCAAAAACCTTTGGTGATTATTTAAAGCTAGAAGTTACTGGATTTTACACCCATTTAAAAGACGCCATGGTAAAAAGAGACTATACTTTAAATGGTGAAACTGAAATGCTATATGATGGTGAGTTAAGTACCATACAAGCAATTCAAAATGCTGCCAATGCACATGTGTATGGTTTTCAGACAGGTTTTGAAGCAGAACTTGGTAGTGGAATTGGATTTTCATCAACAGTTAGTTATCAAAAAGGAGAAGAAGAATTAGATAATGGAGATAAAAGCCCTTCTAGACACGCTGCTCCTTGGTTTGGTTCTACACGCCTTACTTATAATGCGAGTAAATTAAAAGCGCAACTATATGCAGATTATAGTGGTTCTGTGGCTTATGAAGATTTACCTGACAGTGAAAAAGCAAAAGATTATATGTATGCAATTGATGCAAATGGAAATCCATATTCGCCATCTTACATTACGTTAAACTTAAAAACATCGTATAGATTTACAGATAATTTATTAATTTCTACAGGATTAGAAAACATTACAGACAAACGTTATAGACCGTATAGTTCTGGAATTGTTTCTCCAGGTAGAAACTTTGTAATTTCTTTAAAAGCGAATATTTAAAATAATTTTAAAGTCTGTTAACCTATATTTTACGTTCTACAACGTAATCTATCATGGTTAATAAAGAGTCTTTATATGGAGATGTAGGGAAATCTTCTAATATAGCTAAAGCTTTGTTTTTGTAATCATTCATCTTGGTGGTTGTATATTCTATACCACCTTTTTCTTTTACAAAAGCAATTACCTCTTTAACTCGTTTTTTATTTTTGTTGTGTTTTTTTACAGAATTAATCAACCAAGCTTTCTCCTTTTTAGAACAGTTATTTAAGGTATAGATTAAAGGCAAGGTCATCTTTTGTTCTTTAATATCGATACCTGTTGGCTTCCCAATATTTGCTTCTGTATAATCAAACAAATCATCTTTAATTTGAAACGCGATACCAATATACTCACCAAATTTTCGCATTTTTCTAACGCAATCTTGATTTGCACCGACAGAAGCAGCTCCAATACCACAACAAGCAGCAATTAATGTTGCTGTCTTTTTTCTGATGATATCAAAATATACTTCTTCTGTAATATCTAATTTTCTAGCTTTTTCTATCTGAAGTAGTTCACCTTCGCTCATTTCACGAACGGCAATAGAAATTAGTTTTAGCAAATCGAAATCTTCATTATCTATGGATAACAATAATCCTTTTGATAATAAAAAATCTCCAACCAAAACGGCAATTTTATTTTTCCAAAGTGCATTTACAGAGAAAAAACCACGTCTTCTATTACTTTCATCTACCACATCATCATGAACCAAAGTAGCGGTATGAATCAATTCTACTACAGAAGCACCTCTATAGGTTCTTTCATCGAAACCTCCATTAGAAACCATTTTTGCCACTAAAAAGACAAACATTGGTCGCATTTGTTTTCCTTTTCTACGAACAATATAATAGGTAATTCTGTTTAAAAGCGGAACTTTAGACAACATAGAATCCTTGAACTTTTCTTCAAAGAGTTCCATTTCATTTTTAATGGGAAGTTTAATAAGTTCTACTGGCTTCATTTGTACTAGATGAGTTTTTGAAAGTCAAAAATAGGGAAATTAATAAGATACTGAAACAAGTTCTGTACCGCTATTTTCTTTAAGATTTATTTGCTAATTGCCCACAAGCAGCATCAATATCCTTACCTCTACTTCTTCTAACATTTACAGTAATATCATTCATTTCTAAGTTAGAAATATAATTATTAATTACAGATGGACTTGCTTGTTGAAACTCTCCATCGTCAATAGGGTTGTATTCAATTAAATTGATTTTACAAGGCACTGCTTTACAAAAGGCAACCAAAGCCTTTATATCTTCTTTTCTATCGTTGATACCTCCCCAAACAATATACTCATACGTAATTGCTCTTCCTGTTTTTTCGTACCAATATTCTAAAGACTCTCTTAAATCTTTTAATGGAAAAGTAGCATTAAATGGCATTACCTTAGTTCTTACCTCATCGATTGCAGAGTGTAAAGAAACGGCTAAATTAAATTTAGCTTCTTCATCTGCCATCATTTTTATCATTTTTGGTACTCCAGATGTAGAAACAGTAATTCTTTTAGATGACATCCCTAAACCTTCTGGAGATGTAATCATTTCTATAGATTTCATTACGTTTTTATAGTTCATAAGAGGTTCTCCCATTCCCATAAAAACAATATTTGTTAGTTTCTTATCATAATACAACCTACTTTGTTTGTCGATTACTACAACTTGATCGTAAATTTCATCTGGGTTTAGATTACGCATTCTTTTTAAACGTGATGTTGCACAGAATAAACAATCTAAACTACACCCAACCTGACTAGAAACACAGGCTGTTGTTCTTTTTTCTGTAGGAATTAAAACAGACTCTACAATTAAGCCATCGTGTAATTTAATTCCGTTTTTTATAGTTCCGTCTTTACTTTTCTGCATAGAATCTACTTTGATATGATTAATAACAAAGTTTGCTTCTAACATTTCTCTAGTTTCTTTAGAGATGTTTGTCATAGCATCAAAAGTATGTAAAGACTTACTCCAAAGCCATTCATATACTTGATTTCCTCTAAAGGCTTTGTCGCCATTTTCTACAAAAAAATCGCGTAATTGTTCTTTAGTTAAGGCTCTTATGTCTTTCTTTTTAGTCAAGTTTTCTAGTTTTTAAAAATAGAGTTGCAAAAATACGCATATAATTTTAGCTTATTACTATAGTTTGCTAATTGGCTGCGTTAGCGATTGAAGTGGCATCCTTTTTTGTTTTTTTTTAACAAAAAAGATATAACGGAAAGCGCGACCTTTTTAGGGAACGCCCAAAAACAGAAAAACTGACAATTAAAATAACTGTCAGTTTTTAGTTTTAAATTCTTAACAGAATTATATGATTAACATAGCATCTCCGTACGTAGAGAATTTATATCCTTCTTTTATAGCTTCTTTGTAAGCTTCCATTACAAAATCGTAACCTCCAAATGCAGCTGCCTGCATTAATAAGGTAGATTTTGGTGTATGAAAATTAGTAATCATTGCGGTTGCAATACTAAAATCGTGGGGAGGAAAAATAAATTTATTTGTCCAACCTGTATATCCGTTTAACTCACCTTTAGAAGAAACTGAAGATTCTATAGCTCTCATTACTGTGGTACCAACAGCACAAACTCTTCTTTTTTCTTTTTTAGCTTTGTTAATTTTAGTTGCCGTAGCATCTGAAATATCAATTTGCTCAGAATCCATTTTATGCTTCGATAAATCTTCTACTTCTACTGGGCTAAATGTACCTAAACCAACGTGTAATGTAGTTTCTGCAAACTCAACTCCTTTAATTTCTAAACGTTTCATTAAATGTTTAGAGAAGTGTAAACCAGCTGTTGGTGCTGCAACTGCTCCTTCATGTTTTGCGTAAATAGTTTGGTAACGCTCATCATCTAAAGGTTCTACTTCTCTACCTATAGCTTTAGGTAATGGAGTTTGACCTAATTCTAATAATTTTGCTCTAAATTCTTCGTAAGAACCGTCAAACAAAAAACGTAAAGTTCTTCCTCTTGATGTTGTGTTGTCTATTACCTCTGCTACTAAACTATCATCGTCTCCAAAAAATAATTTGTTTCCAATTCTAATTTTTCTTGCTGGATCTACTAAAACATCCCACAATCTATTTTCTGAATTTAGTTCTCTTAATAAGAAAACCTCTATTCTAGCACCTGTTTTTTCTTTATTACCATACATTCTTGCAGGAAAAACTTTGGTATTATTCAACATCATAACATCACCTTCATCAAAGTAATCTATTACATCTTTAAAAACCTTATGTTCTATGGTTTGTTCTTTCCTGTTTAATACCATTAAGCGAGACTCATCTCTATGTTCAGCAGGATACGTTGCTAACAATTCTTCTGGTAAATCAAATTCAAAATGCGATAATTTCATATATATATATTTGCTTATAACGAGCGCAAAGATACGATATCGGGATAGGCGTTGTCAAGTGTTTGCCTAATTATTTACACTTTATCTATTTTAATGCCAATTTGTTGCATGTCATCCCAAAACTTTTGGTACGATTTTGTAACCACTTCAGCATTTAAAATTTTAATAGGAACTCTTAGCGCCAAAGGTGCAAATGCCATTGCCATTCTATGATCGTTATATGTTTTTATTGCAATATTAGGATTTATTGTCGCAGAAATTTCTAAATGCAAACTTTTATCGGTTACAGAAATTGTAGCTCCTAAATTGGTTAACTCGTCATTTAAAGCGACTAACCTATCTGTTTCTTTAATTTTTAAGGTATGTAAACCAGTTAAATTACACGCAATATTTTCTGCAAAACAAGTTACAACAATTGTTTGTGCAATATCTGGCGCATTTTTTAAGTCGATTTCTAAAGTTGATTTCTTTGTTTCTTTTACCTTTTTTAGGGTGATAAAATTATCACCGAAAATAGTTTCTACTCCAAAATGCTGATAGATTTCTGCCAAACAAGAATCTCCTTGTAAGCTTTCTTTTTTATAAGCTGATAAAGAAATTTCTGAACCTATTTCTGCCAAAGCAGCAATTGAATAAAAATAACTTGCAGAAGACCAATCTGATTCTACCACAACTGTTTGTTTTTCCACAGATTTCTTAGGCAAAACTTTAATAAAGTTTCCTTCAAAATTAGTTTCAATACCTAATTGATTTAACAAACTTAAGGTCATATTAATATAAGGAACAGAGGTAATTTTACCTAGCAACTCTATTTCTAATCCGTTTTCTAATTTGGATGCAATTAGCAACATAGAAGAAATATATTGACTACTTACATTTCCATTTATTTGGACTTTATCTGTTGTAATTTTAGACCCTTTAATTCTAATTGGTGGATAGCCAACTTTATCTTCATAAGAAATCGTTGCCCCTAAGTCTTTTAAAGCATTTACCAAGATTTCGATTGGTCTGTTTTGCATTCTCTCAGAACCTGTAAGAACAACCTCTCTACCTTCTTTAACTGCAAAATAAGATGTTAAAAAACGCATTGCTGTACCTGCATGACCAATATTTACAACTCCATCTTTTGTAGAAAGTGCATGTTGCATGTGTACCGAATCGTCTGAATCTGATAAATTTTCTATAGAAAGTTCTGGAAATAAATTTTGAAGAATCAGCAATCTATTCGATTCACTTTTAGAACCAGAGATTGTTATTTTCTCATTAATCTTTTTATTATCTACAACATTTAATAATATATCCATCTCTGTAAGTTCTATAAATTGGTTTTATTAACAAAGTGCCAAAGTTACCACTCAAAAGGCTTTTACCAAAGTTTCTTTGCTTTAAATAAATGTAAAAATTGTGTGCTTTTATTAAGAATTGATAGAGATATCGCTATTTAAATCCAATTCAATTGCATTTTCTAAATCTTCTAAATGCTGTTTTCTAACTTTTAACTTTGTTGCTGCATGTGCTTTTTTATTCAATTTAGAAAACATGCCTGCAACTTTTATTGTTGTTGGTAACAAATGGTCTGCAGAAACAATTAGATCTAAAAAACCAGCTTTTACAGCATCTTTTGGATTGTAAATTTCAGAATTATTTACACTTCTATTTAAATACACCTCAGACAATCTAGATTTGGCAATTGCAATACCTGCATTATGCATGGTCATACCAATCATTACTTCATTTAATCCGATTTTAAAATCGCCTTCTATTCCAATTCGATAATCTGCAGAAAGCAATAAAAAAGCTCCTTTTGCAATAGCGTGACCAGAACAAGCAATAATAATTGGTTGCGGAAAAGACAACATTTTTAAAGACAATTTAGAACCTTTTGTCACCAATTCCTTAGCTGCTTCAGCCGATTTTGTCATCACTTTTAAATCGAATCCTCCAGAGAAAATTCCGTTTTGTCCTGTAAGAACAACTACCTTATTTTCTGCTGCTGCTTTGTCTAAACCAGCATTCAAACCTTCTATTACTTCATGAGATATCGCATTTGCTTTTCCGTTATTAATCGTAATTAAAGCGTAATTTTCTTTTGATTGATAGGTAACAAATTTGTTCATTATTTTTATATTTTAAAACAAGTTACAATATAATTTAAAATTACAACATCAACAATTCGTCCTTCCATATTCATTTTATTTGGGCGTTACCTAAAGGTCGGGTTTTACGCTACAATCTTTTTATTCGTACCTCAAAAAAAGGATTTCTACTGCAACCCCTAACGCAACCTACTTGCTAACAATTTATAATTGAAGATTTATTAGTTATTATTTGTTTATTTTTGCCCAAAAGGAAAGAATTTAAAACTCCTTTTATATACAGAGGTTTAAAAACACATGGATAAAATTAAAAAGTTTTTTCTTCAATTTCAACAAAGTTTCTCTTTCATTTTTCTATTAAAATGGACTTTTATTTGCTTACTTATTGGTGCATTAACGGGTAGCACTTCTGCTGTTTTTTTATGGACTTTAGAATGGGCTACAAATTATAGAGAAGCAAACCAATGGATTATTTGGTTGTTACCAGTTGCGGGTTTTGTAATTGGTTTATCCTATCATTATTATGGAGAGAGTGTTGTAAAAGGAAACAATTTATTATTAGAAGAGTTCCACAATCCTAAAAAAGTAATTCCTTTTAAAATGGCTCCTTTAGTCTTTTTAGGCACTATTCTTACGCATTTGTTTGGAGGTTCTGCAGGACGTGAGGGAACTGCTGTGCAAGTTGGTGGTGCTATTGCAGATCAGTTTACAAAACTTTTTAAATTAAATAACTTAGACAGAAAAATTATATTAATTGCAGGTATTAGCGCAGGTTTTGCTTCTGTTTTTGGAACACCTTTAGCTGGTGCAATTTTTGCTCTTGAAGTAATGGTAATTGGTAGAATTAAATTTGATGCAATCATTCCGAGTTTTCTTGCGGCTGTTTTTGCAACCTACTTTTGCGATGTTTGGCAAATTTCTCATCACACACATTACACCATTTCTACCATTACAGCATTAACGCCAACGAGTATTTTATGGGCTTTGCTAGCAGGTATTATTTTTGGATTGGCAAGTATGCTATTTTCTAAATCTACACACTTTTGGGGTGTACTCTTTAAAAAACAAGTTAAATATGCACCACTTCGTCCTGTAATTGGTGGTATCGTTATAGCCGTAATTGTTTATCTTATGGGAACGACAAAATACATAGGACTTGGTGTACCCACTATTGTAGATGCTTTTAATATCGATTTAAATTCTTATGATTTTATCTTAAAAATCTTATTCACTTCTTTTACTTTGGGAGCAGGATTTAAAGGAGGAGAAGTAACACCTTTATTTTACATTGGTGCAACTTTGGGTAACGCCTTGGTGTGGTTTATTCCTTTGCCCATGGGCTTATTAGCAGGTATGGGATTTGTGGCTGTTTTTGCAGGAGCTACAAATACTCCAATTGCTTGTACCATTATGGGAATTGAATTATTTGGTATTGAATCTGGTGTTTTTATTGCCTTGGCTTGTATTACTTCTTATTTATTTTCTGGGCATACTGGTATTTATACTGCTCAGGTTATTGGAAGTCCAAAACACTTATTTTCTAAAATTGAAAAAGGATTAACACTTACTGAAATTGATAATCAACACAGTAAAAGTTAATCCTTTGAATATTTAGTTATTCTATAATTCTATTTCATCAACATCTACCCAATTTTTCTTTTCTACAACAGTTCCTTTATCTAAAATAACAACACCCGGATTTCCTCTAATAATAGTTTTAAGGGTTGTTTCATCACAGAATAAAAAGTCGAAAGGCAAGTCATACTTTTCTTTTGCAAGAATTAAATCATCAGAAAAAGAAGCCGAAACTCCATAAACTGTATATCCTTTTGCTTTCGCTTTTGTTGCAATGTCTTTAATTGCCGGAAAACCGTTTTCATCAGCTTTGTCTAAGTTATAAACAATTACTAACATTACTTTTTCCTTCTTTAATAATTCTGGAGCTAAATCTGCTTGTTCATCCTCTAACATAAAATCATGTACTGGCGGAATACTACCATCTTTAGGATACACCATTCCTTCCGGAATATTCTTACCAATTGCATACGCTCTAAAATCTATAATAGGTAAATGTGTTAACACATGTTGCACAATAAATAAAAATGCTGCCAATGATAAAAACGTAATTACCTTCGGAATTCTACCTCCAAAAATAGGCTTCACATGTTTTACACCTAATACTAAAACTAACACTAGTGCTATTAAAATAACGTTTTTATAGAAAGTTCCCCAAGTAGATAATTTTACAGCATCTCCAAAACAACCGCAATCGGTTACTTTATCATAATATGCAGAATACCAAGTTAAAAACAAGAAAACAAGTGTTAGTAAAAACAAACTCCAAACAGTTAATTTAGATTTGTAACCAATCAAAACCATGACTCCCAGTAATATTTCTGCTACAATTAATACAATTGAAAAAGGCAATGCATACGGAATTAAAAACTCCATATTTAATACACTTTCCGAAAAATACTCTTCAAATTTATATTGAGAACCTATTGGGTCTACCAATTTTACAAAGCCAGAAAATATAAATAAGGCTCCTACTATAATTCTTGCTAATTGTACTAATATTTTCATTTATTCTATTTTAACTTTTCTATAAAAATTATTTTATTTTTAATTTCTTGTTCTTACAAACAGATTGCTTCGTTCCTCGCAATGATGGAAACGCTGTTACTTTCTGTCTTTGTAACTTCTAAAATTTGAAATTAAAACTTATTCCGCCAAATGAATCATTGCAAAAATGGCATAATTAATCATATCTTGGTAATTGGCATCAATTCCTTCAGAAACCAATGTTTCCCCCTTATTATCTTCTATTTGCTTAACGCGTAATAATTTTTGTAAAATTAAATCTGTTAAACTAGAAACACGCATATCTCTCCAAGCTTCACCGTAATCATGATTTTTATTCATCATTAATTCTTTGGTAATTTTGGCATGTTTGTCATACAAAACAGTTGCTTGTTCAGTATTCAAATCTGGGTTTGCTACCACGCCATTTTCTAACTGAATTAACGCCATTATAGAATAATTGATGATTCCAATAAACTCAGACTTTTCTCCTTCATCAACTTTTCTAACGTCATTCTCTTGTAATTGACGAATTCTTTGTGCCTTAATAAATATTTGATCGGTTAACGATGGTAAACGTAAAATTCGCCATGCAGAACCATAATCACTCATTTTTTTTATAAATAAACTTCTGCATTCTTCAATTACAGCATCATATTGTTTAGATGTATCTTGCATTCTATCTTGTTAAAAAGTATTTGTTCAAAAATACTAAATACTAGATGCTTTTCATTTATTTTTACGAAAGAATTTTAAAACTCATAAAATTGAAAAAAGTTGTTGTTTTTTGTGGCTCAAGCTTAGGTTTTAATCCTATTTATAAAGAAGCTGCTGTAGCATTAGGAAATCATTTTGTAACTCACAAAATTGGTTTAGTTTATGGTGGTGGTAAAATAGGGATGATGGGCACTCTTTCCGATACAATTCTAGCACATAATGGCGAAGTTATTGGTGTAATTCCTCAATTATTAGAAAAAGAAGAAGTTGTACATGCCGGTGTAGAAGAAATGATTGTGTGTAAAACAATGAGCGAGCGTAAAGTAATTATGAGCCAATTAGTAGATGGTTATATTACGCTTCCTGGAGGTTTTGGAACCTTAGATGAATTGTTTGAAGCACTTACTCTAGGTCAACTTTTTATTGAGCAAAAACCGGTAGGACTTTTAAATATTAACGGCTTTTTTGATGCTGTATTATTGCAATTAGACAAAATGATTGAAGAAGGTTTCTTAAAACAAACCAATAGAGATATGCTAATTGTTGGCACTTCTGTAGAAGATTTAATGCAAAAAATGAATGCCTATAAAGTTCCTAACATTACAGGTGTAATTAATAAAGTAGTAAGTTAGAATGACCATAAATTGCAAAGGTACTTTAGTCGATTTAGCATCACCAAAAGTGATGGGAATATTAAACATTACACCAGATTCTTTTTTTGACGGCGGTAAATATAAAAATAAATCAGACATTCTTTCTCAAGTAGAAAAAATGCTTTTAGATGGTGCTACATTTATAGATGTTGGTGCTTATTCTTCTAGACCTGGTGCAAAACATATTTCAGAAGAAGAAGAGTTGCAAAGAATTGTGCCTGTTATCAATTTATTGGTGCAAAATTTCCCTGAAATTATTATTTCTGTAGATACTTTTAGAAGTAAAGTTGCGCAAGAAACTATCAATGCTGGCGCTGCAATTATAAACGATATTTCTGGCGGACAAATGGACAATAATATGTTTACAACCGTTGCCAACTTACAAGTTCCTTATATTTTAATGCATATGTTAGGTACTCCACAAAACATGCAGAAAAATCCTGTTTATACGGATGTAACTCAAGAAATTATTTCTTTTTTCGCTGCACAAATACACAAATTACATCAACTAAAGTTAAACGATATTATTATTGACGTTGGTTTTGGTTTTGGAAAAACCAATGTTCATAATTTTGAAATCTTAAAGAATTTATCACTTTTTAAAAGTTTAGACACACCAATTTTAGCCGGAATTTCCCGTAAATCCATGCTGTATAAAACCTTAGATATTTCTGCTCAAGAAGCTTTAAATGCTACTACTTCTGCCAACACAATTGCCCTTTTAAATGGTGCAAATATTTTACGTGTTCACGATGTTAAAGAAGCTGTAGAAGCTGTAAAAATTGTAAATCAAATCTCTTTTTAGAAGCTATTTCCTGCTTTCACTACTCGCTTTTTTTACTGTTAGTTCTCGATACAAATTTTTCATTCTTCAAAATTCACTCGAACTAACAGTAAAAAAGAGCTTAAACAAACCGTTCAATCAGGGCTAAACTTGTTTGCCAGCTAATAACAGAAATTTAATAACCTTGTCATTTCGAAATGAGCTTTTTCAGCGATTGAGAAATCTCATCATTTAACAAACTGATTACTTCGTCATACTTCCTCGCAATGACAATACTAAAATATTTGGCATTCTTTTTGTTAAAGAAATGTTAACTTCAAATAACTACCTAGTCAAACTTTAAAATAGCTTCCGATTATTTTAATCGAGAAGAAATCATTTTATAAACTTTAAAAACTAGGAATTATGAGTAGAAAAGAGTCTCCAGAAATTAATGCTGGTTCGATGGCAGACATTGCGTTTTTATTATTAATCTTTTTTTTGGTAACCACAACAATGAGTGTTGATGCCGGAATTTCCAAAAAAATCCCACAAAAACAAGAAAACCCCACAGATATTGACATTAATGAAAGAAATATCCTTGAGGTAAACATCAACAAAAACAATGAACTATTTGTAGATGGAAAAACGATTGAATTAAAGGAACTGAAACAGATTGCGATCAACTTTATAGACAATGGTGGTGGTTTAGACATCAGCAAAAATAGTTGTAATTGGTGTAATGGAAGCAAAAATCCATCCTCTTCAGACCATCCCACAAAAGCAATTATAGCTATAAAAACAGATCGATTAACTACTTATGAAACCTATATTTCTACGTTAGATATTTTAAATTCTGCCTATACACATTTACGAAACAAACTGTCTGTAAAATTATACAATCAGAATTATGTGAGTTTGTTAGATGCCTATAAAAATTCTAATAATAGCGATAAAAACATTCAAGAAAAAATAAAATTAATCCGAGAAAAATACCCATTATTAGTATCAGACATAGAATTTGATAATTGATATTGCTGTCAGCAAATTTATTAGTAATTTAGCCTAAAATCAGTCAATTTTCATGTTCGATTTTATTGAATTTTCTTTATTAGATGCTTTAGACATTGTATTAGTTGCCACACTACTCTATTACATTTACAAGCTATTAAAAGGTACAGTTGCTATTAATATTGTAATTGGAATTGCTTTTATTTTCTTAATTTGGAAAATAACACAAGCTCTAAAAATGGAAATGCTGAGTGGTATTTTGGGCTATCTACTTTCTGGCGGTGTTATTGCATTAATCATTGTTTTTCAACAAGAAATAAGAAAATTCTTATTAATGATTGGTACTACAAATTTCACCAATAAACGAAGTTTTTTAAAACAGCTAAAATTTTTACATACAGAAATAGGTACTGAGATTGATACAGAAATAATTTTAGATGCATGTAAAAACATGGCTAAAACTAAAACTGGTGCTCTAATTGTTATTGAACGTACCAATGCTTTAGATTTTTTAATAAATACAGGAGATAGTATGAATGCTTTGGTAAATGTGGCTATTTTAGAAAGTGTATTCTATAAAAATAGCCCGTTACATGATGGTGCTTTAATTATTAGAGACAATTATATTGTGGCAACAAGAGTTATTTTACCTGTTTCCGACAGTACTAAAATCCCTTCTAGATTTGGATTAAGACATAGAGCAGCAATTGGTGTTTCAGAAAAAACAGATGCAGTTTGTTTATTAGTATCAGAAGAAACTGGGGAAATTTCTTACATTAAAGACGGTGGGTTCGAGTTGTATTCTGATTTTAACGAACTGGATGAAAAACTAAAAAAAGATTTAATGTAAACTCATTAAACATTAGAAAAATATATAAAAAAAGGTTCTCAAAATTGAGAACCTTTTTCCATTTATAATAAGTATTTTCTAGTTAGCTGCTGCCATTTTTGATTGAATAGCTGCTAATACACTTTTGTATTTTTCTACTTCACTTTTGTCTAATCCAGAAGTTAATTCTTTTCCTTCTTTTAATAAAGAAACTCCTTTAGAAGCCATACCTGTAATTTTAACAAAATCACCATTAGCTTCTATATAATTTTTAGCATATTGAGCATATCCTAATAAATTCTGAGTTACAGCTTCATTAGAAAAACTAGGAATTGTAACTCCTTCTACTGCAGAAGTTAACTCTTTACTAACTTCTTCCTCAATTTCTTCTTCCTCAACTAACTCTAACTCTTCATTAACAACCGCTTCGGTTTCTACAACTACTTCTTTTACATCTTTCTTTTCAGATTTACAAGAAGAGAATACTAATGCTCCTATTACGAAAATTGATACAACGATTTTTTTCATTTTTTTTTGATTTGTATTATTAGTATTACAAATGTAAATCAAAAAAAATGATTTTAAGAAGCTTTCTGTATGCTAAATTGCTTGTCGTATAGGTTTTTATAATATCCTTTCTCCTTCTCTAACAGCTCATTATGAGTTCCTTCTTCCACAATTAACCCATTATCCATAACAATGATTTTATCCGCTTGCTTTATGGTTGCTAATCGATGTGCAATTACAATTGAAGTCCTACCTTTTGTGATGGTTTCAGTTGCATATTGAATCATTTGCTCTGCATGAGAATCAACAGAAGAAGTAGCTTCATCTAAAATTAAAATACTAGGCTTACTTACATAAGCACGTAAAAAAGCAATTAATTGTCGCTGACCTGAAGATAACATAGCACCACGTTCTTTTACATTGTATTGATAACCTCCTGGAAGTGTCATAATAAAATCATGAATTCCAATTTGTTTAGCCGCTTTTTCTACTTCTTCTAAAGTTATATTTTTATTTTTTAGAGTTATATTATTCATAATTGAGTCTGAAAACAAGAATACATCTTGCAAAACGATAGCAACTTGGTTTCTTAAACTGTCTAATGTATATTGATCTATAGAAACATCATCAACACAAATAGTACCACTATCTATTTCATAAAAACGGTTTATTAAGTTGATGATAGTAGATTTCCCTGCTCCTGTTGCTCCAACAATAGCTACTGTCTGTCCACTTTTCACATCCAAAGAAATTCCTTTTAAAACTTCCTCTCCTTTTATATAACTGAATCTAACATCTTTTAAATTGATATTTCCTTTCAAGTTTCCAGCTGTAATTGTTCCGTTTTTAACAATACTACTATGGGTGTCTAAAACCTTAAAGACACGTTCTCCAGAAACAATTCCCATTTGTAACTGGTTAAATTTATCTGCAATTTGACGTAAAGGCCTAAATAACATTTGCGCCATTTGCACAAAGGCCATCACAGTACCAGGACCTGGCACAGCACCTCCAATAATTTGTTTACTTCCAAACCAAACAATTAAACCAATACCAATAGATGATAAAATTTCTGCAATAGGAAAGAAAATTGAAAAGTACCAAATGGTTTTTACGTACGCTTCTTTATGTTTATTATTGATATCATTAAAATTCTTATACTCAATTTTTTCTCTATTAAAGAGCTGCACAATCTTCATTCCGGTAACTCGCTCTTGCACAAATCCATTTAAATTTGCTACCTGATTTCTTACCTCTTGAAAAGTAGCTTTTATGGCTTTCTGAAAAACACTAGTAGCATAAATTAAAATTGGTAAAACAGCTAAAGCTATTAAAGCTAGTTTCCAATTAAAATAAAACATTAACGCTGCTACAGCAAACATTTGTAACACATCACTAACTATAGTAAAAACACCACTACTAAAAAAAGCAGCAATAGTCTCTATATCAGAAACGACTCTTGTAACCAATTTACCCACAGAATTTTTATCGAAATAAGACATTTTAAACTGTAAGATGTGTCTAAAAGTTTTTGCTCTAATATCTCTAATTATATGCTGACCAACCCAATTTGCAAAATAAATAAAGGTAAAACGCAGCAATACTTCTACAAGCACAACTACAAACATTAATATGATATTATTTATAAGGCCTTGTGCGTCTTTTTCTGTGATGTACTTGTCTACCGTTTCTTTTATTAAATAAGGATTTAACAACGCAACAAACGATAATAAAATTGTAGAAAAAACAGCTATAAAAAAGTTTAATTTATAGCGTTTTGCAAAAGACATTAGCCTTAAAAAGATTTGTAAATCAAATGCATTTCCTGTTTTACCTGCCAAAACTTAGTATTTTATATTTGTTAAAAACAATCCTTTTGCAGGAACTGATAAACCTGCGTTGCTTCTATTTTTACTTTCAATGATTTTTCTAAAATCTTCTTTTGATATTTTTTCGAGACCAACATCAACCAAAGTACCTACAATGGCTCTCACCATATTTCTTAAAAAACGATTTGCTGTTATATAAAACACCAATTCTTTTCCGTTTTGTTTCCAAACAGCTTCTGTAACATCACAATTATAGGTATAGACATCTGTTTTCACTTTAGAAAAAGTCTGAAAATCTGTATATTCTAACAATAGTTTTGCGGCATCATTCATCAAATCTAAATTTAAATCTTGTGAATGTATTTGCCACGAAAAATCTAATAAAAAAGGATTTCTACCCATCCATATTTTATATTCATAACTTCTGCTAAGTGCTCCAAAGCGCGCATGTTTTTCATCATCAACGGCAAACACATTATAAACTACAATATCCATAGGAAGTAATGAGTTTAACTTGTGTGGAATATCTCCTTTTAGTGTTTTTTCTATATCAAAATGAGCAAACATTTGCGAGGCATGCACTCCGGTATCTGTTCTACCTGCCCCTACTACTTCAATCTTTTCTTGAAATATAATACTAACTGCTTTGTTTAATTTTTCTTGTACAGAGATTACATCTGGCTGAATTTGCCAACCATGATAATTTTTTCCGTTATAAGAAAGTTCTATAAAATACCTCAAGAAAGTCCGTTTTTGTAGCCATCAAAATTACGGAATTTATTTTGTTATGATTACATTTGAAGCCAATAGAGACGTTAAACTTTTCTAACTATTTCTTTTTATGAAGAAAATCTTATTATTATCTGATACTCATAGTTTTATTGATGCACAAATATTAAAGTTTGTAAAACAGGCAGATGAAGTTTGGCATGCTGGAGATATCGGAAATTTGGAAGTTACCGATACTATAAAAAAATTAAAACCTTTACGAGCTGTTTTTGGTAATATTGATGGAGCTGATGCTAGATCTGAATTTCCTTTAGACACAAAGTTTGAAGTTGAAAATGTTTCTGTTTGGATTACACATATTGGAGGGTATCCTAATAGATATGACCAGAGAATTCGTGAAGAAATAAAAGTAAATCCTCCAAAAATTTTTATCTCAGGACATTCTCATATTTTAAAAGTACAATATGATAAAAAACTGAATTTATTGCATTTAAATCCAGGTGCTGCAGGAAATCATGGTTTTCATAAAGTAAGAACCATGTTGCGTTTTACCTTAGAAAAAGGAAACGTACAAGATCTAGAAATTATAGAATTAGCTAAACGAGGTTAATTTTCTTTTTTTCTAAAATTGGCAGAATAACTTTAATTACAGTACCATTCTTAGGCGCAGTATCTATATGGAATTCTCCTTGCATCATTTGTATTCTAGCATCAATTTGATTTAACCCGAGTCCTTCTTTTTTTATTATCTTCTTTTTATCAAATCCAACACCGTCATCAGAAATTCTTAAATACAATTTACCATCCGATTCATCTAACTTAATCATTGCCTTTTCAGCCTTACTATGCTTTAAAATATTATTAATAAATTCTTGAATAATATTATATACTTTTATTTCAAAATTTTGTTCATATCTCCTTGTTTCACCTACTCTTGTATCAATCTTAATTTGAGAATTAGAATATTTATCTGCCATATCTTTTAAGGCATATTTTAAACCAAATTTTAACAATACAGAAGAAACTAGGGTATGAGATAAATCTCTTATAGTTTGAGATGCCTCCTTAATAATGTGTTGGCTCTTATCTATTTCTATAGGAATATCTCCTTTAAACAAACCTCTTGCAGCTTGTAAATGAAGGTTTGCAGATGATAAAAGAGCACTTACACTATCGTGTAAAGTTTCTGCTATTTGTTTTCGCTCAGATTCTTTACCATCTATAGTCGCATTTAGAATTCTTACTTGAGCATCTGATTTTATCTTTTCTAAATTTTGATACTGAACTAACTGTGTTTGTGTTAACTCTAAGCGTAAATTTTTCTGGCGAAGTTTATAGAAATTTAATACATATAATAATGTTATTATTATTATTAAGCCACCTATACCAAGCATCCAAAATGTTCTTTGATTTTTTAGGCGTTTATTTTCTTCTTCTTTTAAAACTAATTTTTTAACTGTATCAACGTCGTATTCTGCCTTAATTGTTTTTACAATTCCTCTAATTTCAGTATCCCTTAGTTCATCTTTTATACCGTAAGATATTTCTTGAAATTCATACGCTTTGTAATCTTTTAACTTATACATAGCCCAAGATAAATTAGCATACAAACTAGCTTTAAACCTTACGGCTTTCGCACTATTATCATTCTTAATTAACTCTAAACCCTCTAAATAAATTTTTTTAGCTAAGTTAAAATCTTCTTTAATTAAATAAATACTTGCTAGGTTACCTAAAGCAGCAGCTTGATTTATTTTATTATTATTCAATTTATGAATTTCTATAGATTTATTCGCATATTTAGTAGCTAAATCATACAAAGAATCATTTATATAGAAAGCGGATAAATTACTATATGCTTTGGCTTTAGTATCTAAATATGTTTTATTCAGATCATTAAAATCTAAAACTTTATAATAATAAAATAAGGTGCTATCCCTATACTTATTTAACTTATCTGTACCTTCTAAATAATCTCTTTCTTTAAGTTTGTGATAAGAACTACCTAAACGAAGATAATTTTGAATTAATAATAATTTTGGCTCAAAAACTTTATCTTTATTATCTAATAATAGAGAGTCTTTTAACATACTATCTACATTAATTCTAAAATACTTAATACCATCTTTAAAACTTAGTGTTTCATAAAAAATATTACCTATTATAAAGTTTGTTTTGTAAAATATACTGTTATTCCTATACTTAGAGCTATCTAATAAGATAAATGCATTTTTTAAAGCTAAATCAAATTTTTTATCTTTATATAACTTATCAATATTTTTAAAACTTTTGATTAAAGTACTATCATTTAACTGCATAGAAAAAGAAGCTGTAAGTAGTACAGCTTCTTTTTCTATGGGTAATGCTTTAAAAACAACTCCAAAAAACAAAAATAAAAATACTTTATTTAAACCTTTCAATTATTATATATTTAATCTATAATTACTTCTGGTCTTCTTTCTTTAAAATAGGTATACCCAGCTTCACTTGATGATTTAGCCGAAGTATTATCTTCACGAATATGATTTACAAAATCAATCTTTAAAGCTTCACCTTCTATTTTTTCGAAAACCTTAGAAAAAACTGATTCATCAGACTTTCCTTCTTCTAAATGAACTTCATAAATATTTAATTCTTCATTAAAAACAAAATCTACTTTTACCTTATTCTTTACACTAAAATTTAAAGTATATGTTCCATTTTCGTTTCCAGAAATGCTATACTCAGATAACATGTCTTCGCTTTCAGTTTTAAAAAACTTAGCATCTTCATCTTTAATAGTAATTTGAGATTTCTTACTAGAATTAGTATCTACAAAACCTATCTTAAGCTGGTTACCATCAATGGTAAAATCTTGAGTAACCTTACTGCTAAGTTTATTCTCTGATGGATATAAATAAATATAATTTGTATTCGTAGACTCATCTATAACATTTTCAGTTGCTACATTTGCATTTAAACTATAATCTAAAGAATATGTTCCATCAACATCTCTTTTAATTGTATGTGTTTTTAATAAATCTGTAGATTGTTCTTCCGGCAATACTGTTTCATTGAATGAGCAAGAAGTAAAAACTAATGTTAGCAAAACTAATACTGCAAATAAGTTAAAGTTTTTCATAAGGGAGATAATTAATATTATATTTAATTAGGGTTAACTATTCATATTTTTTGTAAGCTAGAATGTATGCAACAATTAGTGTTCTTTGAATTAGCTATTAAACTTTTTAGGGGAACGATTTATAAATAAATCAAAGTCTAATAGTTATTTATTTTAGGGGCATAAGAACTATACTATATTGTTTTTAACTGCATACATTGCCAAGCCTACTGCATTTTTTACTTTTAATTTTTTTAATAAACTTTTTCTATATGTTTCAATGGTGTTCCTACTAAGGTGCATTAAATCTGCCATCTCAATAGTACTATACTCTTTTGTGATTAATTTTAAAACATCTAATTCTCTCTCCGTTAGACTTTCTAACAAATATTTGTCTGGCACTTCTCCTTTGGGAACCATTTGACCGGATAAAGATTGTAATAACATTTTCTGAATATCATCACTAAAATATTGCTCGCCTTTTGCAACTGCTTTTATAGCATTTACAATATGTTCTCCAGCATTATTTTTAGAGATATACCCATTAGAACCAAGAGATAAAACTTCTTGAACAATTTTAAGATCATCATAACTAGATAAAATAATAACTTTTTGGTCTATTTTTCTTTTTCTAAAGTGCTTTAAAACTTCAAAACCATCTAGAACTGGCATTGTAATATCTAATATTAAAACATCTGCCGAGTTTTCTTTTTGATCAAACCAATCAATTACTTCTTGTCCTGTTAAAGAATATCCTTTAATTTCAATCTCTTTATCAGTATTTATTACAGCGATGATGCCCTCAATTAAAATTTTGTGATCATCTGCTACGTGAACGTATATCTTTTCTTTCATTATTATATTACAAATTTAGAGTACAGTTTATAAACTTACAATACCCATTTTTGGTGAAATTTCAATCTCACTGTTTTCAGTGAACCCTCTCACTGAAAACAGTGAGACTACTACCCTACATATCTAACTTACAACACATTAACCCCTCATAGGATAATGTTATTTAAGTTAATAAAAATACAAATTAAATATTCAAATTAGATTTAAACTCTAGAAAGATCTAGAAAACAAAAAACCGAGAAATAAATTCTCGGTTTTTTTTCGCACTAAATATACTAATATGATAGGTTTATCGCAATCTATCTACAGATTTCACAAGATCTTCATCCTTTTTAATAGCTTTATTTGCCAAAACAATAAGCAAAATAACTAAAATTGGTAAGAACATCCCAATACCCTTCTCCGAAATCGAAACTTCTCCAGGTAAAGTTAGAGATACATAAATCAATAATCCTAATAAAAAAAGATTGATCAAAATTACTAAACGCCCTACAACAAATTGTAACTTCCTATTTTTAAACAAAAAAATAGTTCCAAAAGATACGATTGCAGAAAGCAAATATAATAAAGGAATTACTTTTAAAAGCATAGAATCTCTAAAAAATAAATCCAAAGCAAAAATTTCTTCTTTAATAGTACTCCAAATATCAAATACAAATATCAAGCCTCCAGAAACGGCGGTTGCTAACAATAAATAGATACTCTGTATTCGTTGAATCATATTAAAAAATAGAAATACAAAAGTAGAACTTTCTTTTTTAAAAAGAAAACCTAAAACTTAAAAAATTTGCATATATTTGTAATATAGTAACCACCCATTAAATATTGTATAGTACTATATACAATACATAAACTCTAAAAAAATTATAATTAATCTTATCTAAATAAGGTTTACAATTTAACTTAACATATAACGAATGTTCGAAATCTCAGAACTAAAAGCAAAAACACTTGCTGATTTACAAGTAATTGCAAAATCTATTGGTCTATCTAAGACGAGTCAACTTAAAAAATTAGATTTAGTGTATCAAATATTAGATACACAAGCTGCAAACCCTGTAGATACTTCTTCAACTCCTGTAACTGAAGTAAAACAAAAAACAGAAAAACCTAAAAGAAAAAGAGTTTCTAAAGCTACTGATTCTGTAAAAGCACCAAGCGAAGCAGAAACTGAACAACCTACTTTAGATACACCAGAAACAAAGGTAAAACAAGAAAAAACAATTCAACGTAAACCTAACCCTAGGAAACCAGTACAGAAAGAAACTGTACAAAAAGATGTTGAAGCAGAAACAGAAATTAAACCAAAGGCTACCAAAGAAAGAGTTGTTAAAAAAGTAGATAAACAGGAGCCAAAACCTGCAAATACTCAAAACAAGACACAACCAAACAAGCCTCAACCAAAAACGAACGTTCCAAAGAAAAACCCTAACCAAACTAGAGACAAAAACAACTCTAACAGAAGTAATGGTAATAAATCTGGAAACCGTTATAAAGATCCCGATTTTGAATTTGATGGAATTATTGAAAGTGAAGGTGTCTTAGAAATGATGCCAGATGGCTATGGTTTCTTACGTTCTTCTGACTATAACTACCTATCATCTCCAGATGATATTTATGTTTCTCAATCTCAAATTAAATTATTTGGATTAAAAACAGGAGACACCGTTAGAGGTAATGTTCGTCCACCAAAAGAAGGCGAAAAATATTTTCCTTTAATTAGAGTATCAAAAATAAACGGATTAAATCCTAATTTAGTTAGAGACAGAGTATCTTTTGAGCACTTAACTCCGTTATTTCCTCAAGAAAAATTCAATTTAGCAGAAAAAGGAAGTTCTTTATCAACAAGAATTATCGATTTATTTTCTCCTTTAGGAAAAGGGCAAAGAGGTATGATTGTAGCACAACCTAAAACTGGTAAAACCATGTTATTAAAGGATGTGGCAAACGCAATTGCAGCAAATCACCCGGAAGTTTATCAGATAGTATTATTGATTGATGAGCGTCCGGAAGAGGTTACAGACATGAAACGTAATGTACGTGGAGAAGTTGTTGCTTCTACTTTTGATGAACCTGCAGACAAACACGTAAAAGTGGCCAATATTGTTTTAGAAAAAGCAAAACGTTTGGTAGAATGTGGGCATGATGTTGTTATTCTTTTAGATTCAATTACGCGTTTGGCAAGAGCTTACAATACCGTTGCACCAGCATCTGGTAAAATACTTTCTGGTGGTATCGATGCAAATGCATTACACAAACCAAAACGTTTCTTTGGAGCTGCTAGAAACATAGAAAATGGTGGTTCTTTAACCATTATTGCTACAGCACTTACAGAAACTGGTTCTAAAATGGACGAAGTAATTTTCGAAGAATTTAAAGGAACAGGTAACATGGAGCTTCAATTAGATAGAAATATATCTAACAGACGTATTTATCCTGCTATCGATTTAATTAAATCTTCTACAAGACGTGATGATTTATTATTAGACGCTAAAACTGTACAAAGAATGTGGGTTTTACGTAAATACCTTGCAGATATGAACCCTATTGAAGCAATGGAATTTATCAATGATAAAATTAAATTCTCTAAAAATAATGATGAGTTTTTAATCTCTATGAACGGTTAGAAATAACCTTTAGATAAAAAATAAACTTTATAGAAAACCTTTTTGAGCAATCAAGAAGGTTTTTTTTTTATTAGAAGCTATGTCTTGCTTGGAGTTTATCTTGAGAGCAGTCGAAAAGCACTCGCTTTTAATATTCCAAAAAGAATAATAAAGAGCTCAAACAAATGCTTCAATCAGGGCTAAACCTACTTGCCTTTGTCACTACATAAACAAAGTAACAAAGTTCACATCTATATAGATTTAAAAGCTCAATTGAGTTAAATTTAAAGCATAAAAAATCCGTTCAAAAACTTGAACGGATTTTTATATTTTTAATAAAACTTATACTAGTTACTTCTGTATAAATCTGATCTGTAATCTTCTACATCAGCAGCATTTTTAATCGCCTCATAAATTGCAAAAGTTTTTGTTTTTCTAGACTCAGCAATACTCTTTCTAGTAGTTTCATAGTTTGGTAAAGCAGTTGGCAACTCTTTGTTTGTTACAGCAAAAGCATACACACCTCTATTACCTTCTATGTTTTTATAAACTTTATTAATTTCTGCGTTATACATAGCTCCTACAACCTTAGGTTCTGAACCAGCACCAGACAACGTAGGACTTTTTAAATTAATACCACTTGCATTTCTAACATTGGTATTGTTCTCTTTAGCGATATCTGCTAACGTACTTCCATTAAATTTATCTGCAATTAATTTAGCTTTCTTTTGGTTTACTAAAATAGGCTTTACAGTATTTGTTGCTTTAGCAGCAGACATTAATCCTTTTTCAGTTTTAGCCGTTACAAAAGCAACCACATGACTACCTTCTAAATCGAAACGTTTAAAATCTCCAGGTTTAGTATCATTACTAAAAGCCCAAGAAATAATTTGTCTTTGGTTTCCTAAACCAGGTACATTTTCATCTAAAACTTTTAAACCAATAGCAGGCTTTGTAACATAGTTATTTTCTTTTGCTACTTCAAAAAACTTATTTTCTTTTGATGATGCTAAAGCAAATTGTTCTGACTTTTGAAAAATAGCATTTTCAGTAGCTTCAGAAGCTATTATTTGTCTACTATAAGTAGCTAATTTTAAAGCTGTCTGACTGTTCTTTTGTCCATCAATCTTAATAATATGAAAACCAAATGGAGTTTCAACAACATCGATATCACCAGTACTTCCTTCAAAAACGAAGTCTCTAAATTCAGGTGTCATTCTGTTATAAGTAAACCAATCTAAATCTCCTCCTTTTGCACCAGAACCAAGATCCGAAGACATTGTTTTAGCTAAGTCTTCAAATTTATTTTTGTTTCTTTTTACAACATTTAATATACTATCAGCTAAAACCTTAGCTTCATCTTGTGTTCTTGTTACATCTGCAGCAACTCTTTGAGCTCCTAAAAAAGGAATTAAAATATGACTTGCTCTAGCAGAGTCTGGCATACTAGTTACATCAGTAATTTTAGATATTTTAAAATATCCTTGTTCTTTATAAGGACCAAAAACATCGCCTTTAGCACCTTTAAAAATTTCCGAAGCTACTGTTGCATTAATCTCTTTTTGAAATTTAAAACTATCATCAATACTAGTATCAGAATCATTTTCGCTTAAAAATACACTTTCATTAGAAGTATTTTTAAAATCTTCAATTAATTCAGAAACACTAGCTTTAATAGCATTTTCATCTTCTGTTGTAGCAGCAATATTAAACTGTACATAAGAAATATCTCTAGACTCTTCTACTTTAAAATCGTTAGAGTTTGCTTTGATATAAGATTCTATTTCTCCTTTAGAAACAGAAACTAAACTATCTGCAATTGAAGTATAAGGTACAAATACAAATTGAGAAGTTAATTTAGTATTATCTGCAAAATATTGAGACTCTCCCTCTTTTAAAGAAGCACCAAGACCTGCAGTAACTAGATTATTATATGTATTTCTCGATCCATTATCTCTAATTTGAGTCATGTAGTTAGACCAAGCTTCCCACATTTCTGGATTGTTTAATTTTGTATCGGCTAAAAATTGTTTGAATTTAACTTCATCAAAAAAGCCTACTTCATTTTGAAATTGAGGATTATCTTTTACTGAAGGAGCATTAATTACTTCATTCCAAACATCAGCTTCACCAACAGTAATTCCTGCTTCTGATAATTGATTTTGGTAGATTTTTTTTCTAACAATATTATCCCAAACATTTTTAGAGGCTTGCATTTCAGTAACACCGTTACCTACTTGTTGCTTATAGGCTTCTAATTCTCCAGTAAACTCTTGTAAAGAGATACTCTCTCCATTTATTTCACCTACTTGATTTACTTTACTTGAATCGAAAAAATCACCTAAAGTAGATGGGTCCAATACAAAAGCAAAAAGTGCTAAACCAATTATAATGATTAAGAACATTGAACGTTCTCTAATTTTTGATAAAATTGCCATACGAATTTATTTAATTTTCAGTTTGCGAATATACGATTTGGGATTTAATATTGCAATCGAATTTATACTTATTAGTAGTAATTAAATTGACTTATAATTAGTTCTAAAAACAAAGAGATTTATTAAGCATCTTCATCTACTATTTTTAAGCGTACTTCTTCTATTTTAGCACTACTCATTTTTAAGATTTTAATTTCAAAATCTTCAATATCAACCACTTCATTTTCTATAGGAATACTTTCTGTTTGCTCTATAATAAAGCCTCCTAAAGTTTCATAAGCTTCAGATTTTGGTATATTTAAACTATACTCTTCATTCAAATAATCTACCTCTAATCTTGCTGAAAAATTAAATTCTGTTTCAGATATTTTTTTTTCTAAAAATTCTTGAGTATCGTGCTCATCTTCAATTTCACCAAACAATTCTTCTACAATATCCTCTACGGTTATCATACCAGAAGTCCCCCCATATTCATCAACAACAACAGCAACACTTTTACGTTTTTTCATTAAACTGTTTAAAATGTTGTTTATCATCATAGACTCGGGTACAATCTCTACTGGCAATAAAATAGATTTAATAGTTTTTGGTTTCTTAAATAATTCAAAAGCATTTACATACCCTATCACGTCATCTAAAGATGATTTATAAACTAACACTTTAGACAAACCCGAATCTATAAATATATTTTTTAAGTTCGCTACTTTTTCATGTAATTCAACTGCAACAATTTCGGTTCTAGGAACCATAACCTCTCTTGCTTTTACATTATGAAAGTCCAGTGCATTTTGAAAAATTTGTATTTCAGAATCTACTTCTTCATCATTATTACCTGTTTCTAATTGCTCTGTAATATAGTAACCTAACTCTTCTTTACTAAATTCCGTCTGTTGCTCTTCTGCATCTGTTTTAAAGAATACACGCAGAAAAAAATCTGAAATAAAAGAAATAATTTCAGAAAAAAAATGAAATAAAACGTAAAAAAAATAGGCAGGTACAGCAAATAATTTTAAAACCTCATTTGCATAGATTCTAAAAATAGCTTTTGGTAAAAACTCTGCAGTAATTAGTATTATTATGGTAGATATAATTGTTTGTAAAAGAAGCGTAGTAAACTCATTGTAGGTATTTAAGGGAAGAATTCTAATTAAGAATCCGCCCATATAATAACTGTAAATTACCAAAGAAATATTATTACCAACTAACATGGTAGTAATAAATTTTGATGATTTTTGAGTAATTTTATTAAGAACACTAGGTATAAAGCCTTCTCTTTTTTTCTCTAATTCTATATGCAGCTTATTAGCAGAAACAAATGCTATTTCCATTCCCGAAAAGAAAGCGGAAAGAATAATAGAGGTCAATATTATGATAATTTCAATTTCCATTAAGAAATTTATAATCTATTTTTGGTTATTTCTAGTTTCTACTTTTTTTCTAAAATGTCTTTTAAAGAAAAAAACTAAGATAATAAAAATAGAAGCACCAAAAAACATATAAGATTTCTGCCTATCTGCTCCCCAACTAAGAAAACCTTCTACCAAACATATTAAAGCGACTACTAAATAGCCATATTGAAAAAATTTCCAAACTGTATTCATATTATTCTCCTTCTGATGTTAGTAATCTTCCTGTTGTTTTCTTTGCTAAATGCTTACTTAAATCTTCTTTACACTCAAACCCAACACCATATATAGTATCTTTTAAAGTGGTTAAAGTAAATGCTTTTTCTGAAAAAAAGTACTTAGTATTTTGATCCCAAAATAATTGTTCTGTTTCTAATTTAGAATTTTCTTTAGGATTTACAACTACCACATTTCCTTTTATTTCAGAAATCTGAGTGTTTGTATATGATAATGCATAATTTCCTGAAATAGTAACAGAGTCCATTCCATCAAAATTTATAATTTCAATACCTTCTGGAAATTCGTTATAAGGATGTTGTTTTCTATTACTAAAATCATACAATAACGGCGTAATTAGTTTTGATGTAATTCTACCAGAATCTTTATATACATGAAGTGCATCTTTAGCAATTCCGATAGGCAAATTCTTAGACACCAAAAAATCCCTCACTTCCTTCGTATTGTTAGAGCAAGAAAAAAGCATTACTGTAACAAATAGTACAGTAATGCTTTTATATAATATTTTTTCTGTGTTTTTCAAAAAATTAATTTGAAGGTACTCTTACTGTTTCACCAATCCAACATTTTAGAGTATAGCTACTACCAGGAGTAACACCTGCAGTAAAAACAACTTTAGAACTTGGTACATTAGCTCTATAACTTCTAATATATGAACCTGCAGTAGACGAAATACTAGGATCTACAGATGCAGCTCTTTGTGCTTGATTTAAAGCAGCAACATATACCATTCTTTTTTCAAATTCATTATCACCACAATTATTTACACTAGACTGGTATAATCTTGCAATAAATAAATATGCTTTACCATAGTTAGGGTTAAAACGTAAAGCTTCTCTTGCTAAACCTCTAGCTTTACTTAACTGACCTCTAGATTTAGCTGATTGAGCGAATTTTAATTTATACTTTGCTTTCTTTAAAGGATCTGTTTCTAAATCGAAAGATTTTTCTCTCATTTCATTAGCCCCAGCTGTATCTCCATTATCTTCTAAAACACTAGCCAAAAATGAATATGCTTCAGGAGAAGGAGATGCTTCGGCATAAGCTCTAACTAATTCTTGGTACAAAGGATCTTCTTGACAGTCTTTGTTAAACATTCTAGAAACTGATCTTTTTAACCAAACAGCATTAGATTTATTTTCTTCAAAATCTCTTTTGTAAATAGGTATTAATCTTTCGCAAGTTGCTATTTCTGAAATAATATTATCTAAACCCCCTTCTACAGTACCCAATGCTCTTGAGTTTGTCGAATATGCATGTATTAATTTTTTGTTAGCTACAGAATCTTTAGAAAGTTCTTTTAGTCTAGCCGCATATCCTTCCAATTTTGTACCTACAGATTCTAAAACATCATCATAAGTATCAAATACTTTTTGAGGATCTGTGTCTTTATTTCTATCTGTAACTCCTTGAAAATAGATATACAAGTTTTTTACTCCCATTTTAGCAGGATCGATATTATATCCTTTTTCTAAAATAGCAAATACTTCATCATCAGATGCTAATTTGTTATCTAACAAATAAGTTGCATAATCACTATGTAATTTTGCTGGATTGTCTTTAGGAAAATACTGTAATCTTTGCTCATAAACTCTTTTTGCTAAAACAGGGTCTTTTCTAACGTCTTCAGCCAAAGTAGAACCTAACTTGTAAATATTTACAGATAAATCTTTACAATTATCCATTAAATAAATCCAGTTTGTATAAGCTTCTTCATACTTTTTAGATTGGAAATCTCCCTTAAAAAGATTATACTTAATAGTACATTCTCTTTTTGCATCGTCTTGCGCATTTGTTTTTGCTGATGCCAATAACAACATTGCAGCTAGTAAAAACGTAATTTTCTTCATTTTGTTAGTTTTTTGTTAATCTATTTTTCTTTTCTGAAACCAATTAGTATCTGTCAAAGATAAACTTAATCTAAAATTAAAATAATTTTCTTTAATTAAATTATTAGAAGTTGTACCTCTTTGACCAAATTCAAATCCCATATTTACTGAGGATAATTGTTTCAGTGGTAAACCTAAACCAAAAGATATGCCAAAGTCGTCTACAGCGGTAAAATTTGTAAATGGAGTTGTTCCATCTACTAATAACCCTGTCTTTTCTAAACGAACACCTGCTCTATAAGTAACTCTTTCCCAGTAATTTGAGATTGAATTAATTTTAGGAATATAAAATCCACCTAAAGAAATTCTATTTGACTCACCATACATGTAAGCATTGTTAGAAGTAGCTAAAAAGCCTGTAGTTTCTATAGCATCTTGTTGTTCGTACTCTAAACCAACGTACCATTGATCATCTTTTCCTACTCCTGCACCTAAAGTTGCTTTTAATGGTAATTTATAATTTCCACTAATTTCTGATTGCGAAATGGTATCTCTTCCAAATTCTCCTCCAGTATTAGTTATAGTAAGAGAGTATAAATAATCATCTCCGGTAACTTCTAAATCATTACCCATTTTAAGAGTAGCTCCACCGCTTATTATCAGTTTATTTTTAAGTGCTTTTTTATATTGTGCTCCTAGTGTAACCGATCCACCTCTAACAATAGTAGCCTCCTTATATTTTGTAGCTAAAGCAACTCCTAACCTTTCATTAAGAATACTATTATCTATACTTCCAAATTTATAATCTAATTCTACCCCTAAAGATAATTCTTTATAAACTTTTATACCAAAACTAGTGTAAATTCTACTTACACCGCCATCACCAGTAAAACGAGTTCTCTCTAAAATATTTTCTTCGTCATCTAAAATAGAATTAGATAAAGAATAACCCACAGAAGATACAGGTTGTAATCCAAAAGACATACCTGCTTTCTTACCGATAGGAAAAGCCAAAGCAAAATAACTTAAACTAGTAGAGTTTGAAGACTGTTTAACACCGTCATTCTCTACTGATAATTTATTATTTAACAAACCAAAAGAATATGTTGTATATCTTAAGTTAGCATACGCTGCAGGATTTGTAAAGTTTAAATATTTGTAGTGGTTAAAAGCAACTCCAATACCACCCATTGCACTTTGTTCTACTGTAACAGGGTTAAATTCATCTCCTATACCAAAAAAAGAGTATGGTGATGAACTTGTTCTTTGAGCTGTTAAAGCTGAAGAGGTTATTAGTATAAAAACTAATAATATGTTTCTAATCATTTGTCTATATTAAATATCAATATTCTATTTAATCCTTGAAGAAGAAAATTTTTCTTGGCAAATATGCTACTTTTTAATTGCTTTGACAAGAATTTTGTGTCTCCTCCTGTTAAAACGACTGTTAAATCCATATATTTCTTTTTATATTGATTAATTACACCATCAATTTCTTGAACCACTCCATTTACAACACCAGAATTCATACTTTCTTTGGTGTCACGACCAATAAAACTATTCACTTCATCTTTTTGCAGCAATGGTAAATTTGCGGTAAAATGATTTAAAGAATCAAACCTCATTTTTATTCCCGGAGAAATTGCACCACCTAAGTATTCTGACTTACTATTCACAAAATCGAAAGTAATACAAGTACCAGCATCTATAATTAATGTGTTTTTTTCAGGAAACTCATTTACGCCCCCCACAACCAATGCAATTCTATCTACTCCTAAAGTTGTTGGTGTTTTATACAAATTAACAAAAGGAACATTCGTCGAAGAGGACAAAATCGTCAATTGCATTAAATCTTGAAGCTTATTCAACGTTTTTTCTGATATAAAACTAACCGAAGACAAGATTCCTTGACTAATTTTATATTTTTTTAAAATTTTTTTTATTTCTGATAAAATTTTTTTCTGGTCAATAAAAACCACTTCTAAAATGGTATCACCCTCAAACACAGCAGCCTTAACTCTTGTATTACCTGCATCAATTATTAAATTCATCATTACTATATTTATAAAAATCAAAAATACAATACATTTTTTTAAAAAGATGCTTGCACATCTTAAAAAAGGTTGTATATTTGCCACCGCTAAGGGAAAGATATTAATCTAACTTCTAAAGTAATGGTACCTTAGCTCAGTTGGTAGAGCAAAGGACTGAAAATCCTTGTGTCCCTGGTTCGATTCCTGGAGGTACCACTTAAAACCCTATAAACAATATGTTTATAGGGTTTTTACTTTTTAGGATACTAAATAAAAAGGTGTTATCTAAAATTTAGAAACACCTCAATACTATAAACAAACCATAGTAAATCCTAGATTATTTAATTAAAACGAAATTTAATATTTAAAAGAATGTTAAAGTAAATTCAACCTTCTCATCAATTCACTTTTATTAGATCTACTAATTGGTATTACACTTTTTTGAATAAGTACGCTGTTATCCTCAATATCTACAATCTCAGAAATATTAATAATAAAAGACCTATGTATTCTAAGAAATAAAGAAGAAGGTAGTTTATCTTCTATTTTTTTTAATGTTGAATGTACTATATAGCTCTTACTATCTGTCCTAATGCTAATATAATCTCCTTTTGCTTCTACAAAACAAATACTAGGAATATTAATTTTAACAAGCCTTCTCTCTACACTTACATAAATAAAATCAGAACCTTCCTTTGAAGAATTAGTTACGCTCTTGGAACTGCCTGCTTTTTCTAAACTAGCTAATTTTTGCAAAGACTTATTAAACCTTGTTTTAGCAATAGGCTTTACAAGATAATCTACTACACAGTCATATTCAAATGCCTGAAGCGCGAAATTTTTATCTGATGTTGTTAAAATTATTTTTGGTGGAGATTTTAAAGTTTGAATAAAGTCGAAACCAGAAAATGTAGGCATGTGAATATCTAAAAATATTAAATCTACTTCATTTGAGTTAAGGTATTTTATAGCCTCTATAGCAGAACCAAACTCCTCTAAAACAGCAACCTCCTTAAAATCGGCACATAGCTTTTTAATAATCAGTCTTGCTGTTGCATCATCATCAATTACTATACAATTCATACTATTTTTAAAAATTATTTGACTTTTAAATATACATGAATTTTGTTTAAAACATTTATAAAATCGGTATATAATTTGGTATCATTATTTTTTAAATCTTTTTCAAATTTAGAAGCTAATTCAGTACCTTTTTTTAATCCTAAAATACTAATTTTATGTTTTATCTTATGTACTTTGTCTGCAGCTTCTGAGTACTCTTTATTATTATAATGTTTATTAAAAAGTAAACATTCTTCTGGAAATTCATTTTTTAAAACAATTAAAATACTCTCTTCAAATTCTTTATCTCCTCCAGAAAGATCTTTTATATAACTTAAATTAGGTTCTTCCATCTTTGTTCATATTATTTATTCTTTAATAAGTTTATTCTCTTTCCAATAATTTAATAGTGATACTACTTTTTTAGAATAATCAGAAAATTGTAACGGCTTTGTAAAAAAGCCCGAAACTCCAAAATCATAACATATTTTTAATTCTGTATCATCTTCAGAATTAGACATAACTATTATAGGGATATTTCTAAATTTAACATTAGATTTTAAATTACTTAAAAAATCTAACCCATTCATTTCCGGCATATGCAAATCCATAATAATAATATTAAAAGAATGTTCTGCTTTATTTAAAATACGTAATGCTTGTTTACCATCTTTTGCTTCTACTACTTTAGAGCGGCAATTATTATCATTACACACCTTTTTAAACTTCATTCTTTCTATTTCATCATCATCAACAAGTAATATGGAGAGGAAGTTCATATTTTCTTACATTTTATTTTAAGATGATGTAAAAATGAACTAATAAAATTAAAAAAAAATATTTGTTAGCTTATTTGAAGTAAAAACTCGTTAAGTGGTAAAGATTTAATGTTTAATATAATGCTATACATAAACCTGTCTATCAATTTTATGATTGAGAGAAATGAATGTTTCAAACTTAGTAACACCATTCATCACTTTTATTTTAGTCTCTAACAAACACATTAAGTCTTCATTATCTTTACATAATACTTTTATAAAAATTGTAAAATTACCCGTTGTATAATGGCATTCTACAACTTCTCTAACTTCTTTAAGCCTCTTTATAATTGATGATAACACTGCGGTATTTTCTAAATAAACACCTACAAAAGCAATTGTAGTATACCCCAAAGCTTCTGGATTTATCTTCATTTGGTAACCATCGATTAATTTAGATTTCTCTAATTTTCTTAACCTTTGATGAATTGCTGCTCCAGATATACCAATATCTCTTGCAATACTTAAAATAGGTACTCTTGCATCTTTTACTAAACTTCTTATAATTTTTTTATCAATACCGTCTATCTTCATCTTTATATCTTAGACTATAAAGGTAAAAAAAATAGAGAACACAAATTGTGTTCTCTATTTTAATATCAATTTAAACTTAAATCTTATGTATTATTTCATTTCGAAATCTTCCATAAATTTAGTTGTATAGTTTCCTGCAACATAATCTGGATGATCCATTAATTGTCTATGGAAAGGAATTGTTGTTTTAACACCTTCTATTACAAACTCATCTAATGCGCGTTTCATTTTATTAATAGCTTCTTCTCTTGTTTGAGCAGTAGTTATTAATTTCGCAATCATAGAGTCGTAATTTGGTGGAATCATATACCCTGCATACACATGAGTATCTACTCTTACTCCATGCCCTCCTGGAGAGTGAAAAGTTGCAATCTTTCCTGGAGCTGGCCTAAAGTTGTTATACGGATCTTCTGCGTTAATTCTACATTCTATAGAGTGCATTTGAGGAAAATAATTTTTTCCAGAAATTGGTACACCTGCAGCTACCAAAATTTGCTCTCTAATTAAATCGTAATTTACTACTTCTTCCGTAATAGGGTGCTCTACTTGTATACGAGTATTCATCTCCATAAAGAAGAAGTTTCTATGCTTATCTACTAAAAACTCTACAGTTCCAGCACCTTCATACTTTATAAACTCTGCTGCTTTTACAGCTGCAGTACCCATTTTCTTTCTTAAAGCATCTGTCATAAAAGGAGAAGGAGTTTCCTCTGTTAACTTTTGATGACGACGTTGCACAGAACAGTCTCTTTCTGATAAATGACAAGCTTTCCCGTAAGAATCTCCAACAATTTGAATCTCTATATGCCTAGGCTCTTCAATAAGCTTCTCCATATACATATCATCATTACCAAAAGCTGCTTTACTTTCATGTCTTGCAGAATCCCAAGCATCTTTTAAATCTTCTGGCTTCCAAACAGCACGCATTCCTTTCCCCCCACCTCCTGCAGAAGCTTTTAACATTACTGGATAACCAGTTTCTATAGCTGTTTTTTCACAACTTTCAAAGTCTTCAATAACACCTTCACTTCCTGGTACACAAGGTACACCTGCAGCAATCATGGTAGATTTAGCATTCGCTTTATCTCCCATTTGATCAATCATATCACCAGTTGCTCCAATAAATTTTATATTATGCTCTTCACATAATCTAGCAAACTTAGCATTTTCAGATAAAAATCCGTAACCAGGGTGAATAGCATCTGCATTTGTAATTTCTGCAGCTGCTATAATATTAGACATTTTTAAGTAAGACTCAGAACTTGGTGCTGGACCAATACAAACTGCTTCATCTGCAAATCTTACGTGCAAACTTTCTGCATCCGCAGTAGAATATACTGCTACAGTTTTAATGCCCATTTCTTTACAGGTTCTAATAACACGAAGTGCTATCTCCCCTCTATTGGCAATTAATATTTTTTTAAACATAATTTAAGAGTTATAAGTTATAAGTTATAAGATTTTGAGTTAGAACATCTATTCTATAATCAAAAATCTAAACTCTTTCTATTACGATGGGTCTACTAAGAATAATGGCTGATCAAATTCTACAGGAGAAGAATCATCCACTAATATTTTAACGATCTTACCTGAAACTTCAGATTCTATTTCATTAAATAATTTCATTGCTTCAATAACACAAACAGTATCTCCTACAGAAATATCTGTTCCTACCTCCACAAAATTAGGCTTATCTGGTGATGGTTTTCTATAAAAAGTTCCAATAATAGGAGACTTTACAGTAATATATTTAGAATCACCACTTTCCGCTACTACTGTATCTGCTGTAACAGGAGCTGCTGCAACAGGTTGTGCAACTTGAGGCATACCAGCCATCGGAGCTGCTTGTAAAATTGTTGTTTCTGTTTTACCAGAACCAGTTCTAATTGTAATCTTTACATCTTCCATTTCTAACTTTACCTCGCTAGCGCCAGATTTAGCTACAAATTTTATAAGATTTTGAATCTCTTTAATATCCATACTCATAATTGTTTAATTGTTGTGTTTATGAATTATACGCCCATTTTACGTAAGCTGCTCCCCATGTGAAACCGCCACCAAATGCCGCAAAAATTAAATTATCTCCTTTTTTTAATTGACTTTCATAATCTGCTAGTAAAAGTGGTAAAGTTGCAGATGTAGTATTTCCGTATTTTTGAATGTTCATCATAACTTTTTCTGATGGAACCCCTACTCTTTTAGCTATTGCTTCAATAATTCGTTTATTAGCTTGGTGTGCTACTAACCATTGAATATTTTTTTCTGTAAGATTATTTCTTTCTAATACTTTTCCGGCAACATCTGCCATATTAGAAACTGCATATTTAAAAACAGTTTTTCCTTCTTGATATACAAAGTGTTTATCTGACGCAACAGTTTCTTGAGTTGTTGGCATTAAAGAACCACCTGCCTCTATTCTCAAGAAGTCTCGTCCTATACCATCACTTCTTAAGTACTCGTCTTGCAGACCTAAGCCTTCATAATTTGGTTCAAACAAAGCAGCTCCCGCTCCATCACCAAAAATAATACAAGTAGCTCTATCTTTATAGTCTATTATAGAAGACATTTTATCTGCTCCTATTAACAATACTTTTTTATATCTACCAGACTCTATATAACTAGCTGCTGTAGACATACCATATAAAAAACTAGAACATGCTGCTTGCAAATCATAACCAAAAGCATTTACTGCTCCTATTTCTGATGCCACATAAGCCGCTGTAGATGCTATAGGTAAATCTGGAGTTGCAGTACCAATAATAATTAAATCTATTTCTGCAGGATCTACGTTTGACTTTTGTAATAATTCTTCCGCAGCTTTTATTGCCATGTATGAAGTACCTAAACCTTCTCCTTTTAAAATCCTTCTTTCTTTAATCCCTGTTCTACTGGTAATCCATTCATCATTAGTGTCTACCATGGTCTCTAACTCTTTATTAGTTAGAACATATTCAGGAACATACTTCCCTACTGCTGTAATTGCTGCAGTGATTTTTGTCATAATTTTAGTTGTTTTCCATGTGGTTAGGAAAATCAAAAGTAGTGAAATTTATTTCACTTTTTAAAGTAAAAATTATCAAAAGAATTAATTTCAACTTTAAAAACGCAAAAAAACCCTCAATTAATGAGGGTTTTAAAAAAAACTTTTGATTCTTTTATGCTTCTATTGCAGATGCCGATTCTAATACGATCTGTCCTCTATAGTATAATTTACCTTCATGCCAGTGAGCTCTATGATATAAGTGAGATTCTCCTGTTGTAGGGTCTGTAGCAATCTGCTGATAAGATGCCTTATAATGAGTTCTCCTTTTGTCTCTTCTAGTTTTGGATATTTTTCTCTTAGGATGTGCCATTTTATGTCTTTTTTTCTGTTATTAAATTCTTTAATTTATCCCACCTTGGGTCTGTCTCTTCAACAGTCTTTACTTCTTTTATTTCTAATTCTCTTAACTTATTTAATGCTTCAGAGTCCATTGTTCCATCTAAAACTTTTGGATGAACTCTTTTATTAGGAACTGATAATACAATCATTTCATAAATAAACTGAGCTACATTAAACTCATACGCCTCATGAGGTAATATTAAAATCTCCTCATTTTCATCATTAAATTCTGGTCCAAAGTTTACCACTAAAGGTAAAACTGCTTGAACATCTTGTTTATAAAGTTCGTTAGAAACATCACAAGGTACTTCTACATAACCATTGGCGGTAAAAGTTAATTCTAGTAACGTACTCTTCTTTATAAAATTTAATGATATTTTAATTGATGAACTTTCAAATTCATCAAAATTAAAAACATTAAAGAACGTATTGTTAATTTCATATTCAAACAAATGAATTCCTTCCTTTAATCCTACAAATTGTATGTCGAACTCCTTTAAGTCTTTCATTTCCAAATATCAATTAAGCGTGCAAAGATATAAAATTTTATTATTCTACACTCTTTTCTATTAAAAGTTTTTTATTTTACTAAAAGAGGACTTTTTGTGAGCTCTTTATATTCTTTTCTTGTCTTATAAATTTCGATAGCAGTAAATAATGCTTCTTTAAAAGAAGATGGGTTTGCTATGTTTTTTCCAGCTATATCAAAGCCTGTACCATGGTCTGGAGACGTTCTAATCTCACTTAAACCTGCCGTATAATTTACTCCACTACCAAAAGACAATGCTTTAAATGGCGCCAACCCTTGATCGTGATACGTTGCTAAAACACCATCAAATTGCTTATATGTTTCCGAACCAAAGAAACCATCTGCTGCATAAGGTCCAAAAACTAGCTTACCAGATTCTTTTATTTCATCTATAGTTGGCTTTATAATTTCATCATCTTCTACACCAATAACCCCCTTATCTCCACAATGTGGATTTAAAGATAAAACTGCTATTTTTGGTTTATTAATACCAAAATCTTGCACCAAAGAAGTATACATAGTACCTACTTTCTCTTTAATTAATGCTGGAGTTATGGATTCTGCAACTTTAGATATAGGAATATGACCGGTTATCAATCCTATTCTTAATGCATCCGTCATTAAAATCATTAAGCTCTTTCCTTCTAACTTATCTTCTAAATACTCTGTATGCCCCGGAAAATTAAAAGTATCAGATTGTATTGTTTCTTTATTAATTGGTGCAGTAACTAAAACATCTATCTTCTGTTCTTTTAAATGAGTAGTAGCTATCTCTAATGATTTCGCCGCATATTCTCCAGATTCTTTAGTCGCCTCACCTAATGCTACAGCAACTTCTTCTTTCCAAATATTTAATACATTAACCTTATTGTGATTAACCTGCTCTATAGAGGTAATTCCATGAACAGGAGTCTCTGCACGTAATGCTTTTTTATGATAAGTAACTACCTTTGTACTTCCAAAAATAACTGGCGTACAAAAATCTAACATTCTTTTATCTTGAAAGGTTTTTAGAATAACTTCTAAACCTATTCCATTTAAATCTCCTATTGAAATACCAACTATAATTTTATCAGATTTATCCATAGTAACTCTTCTATTATTCCTATTTTTGAATATCACAAAAGTAACTAAATTTTACAAATATGTTTACCGGAATTATAGAAACCCTTGGTACAGTCACAAATATCACTAAAGAACAAGACAACATTCATTTAACTGTAAAAAGTAATTTTACAAATGAATTAAAGATAGATCAAAGCGTTGCTCATAATGGCGTGTGCTTAACTGTAGTAAATATTAAAAATGATGAATATACCGTTACAGCTATCAAAGAAACTTTAAACAAAACAAATATTGGTAGTTTATCTAAAACTGATTCTGTAAATTTAGAAAGAGGAATGAAATTAGGAGACAGATTAGACGGTCATCTAGTACAAGGCCATGTAGACCAAACAGCAACTTGTATAAATATTAAAAATGAAAATGGGAGTACCGTTTATACTTTTAATTATGATGCTTCTAATAAAAACATAACAATAGAAAAAGGATCAATTACAGTAAATGGGGTAAGTTTAACAGTGGTAAACTCTAAAAAGAATGAATTTAGTGTTGCTATAATACCTTATACAGCAGAAAACACAACCTTTAAGTTTTTAAAACTAAATGATTGTGTAAATTTAGAATTTGATGTTATTGGAAAATATGTTAGTAGACTTACTAATCCTTAACCTTCTTAACTCCGTAAATAATTCCTGAAACTATTAAGAAAATTAGACCACCATCTATCGCTAAACCAGGTGGTGGTGGTGGTCCTGCAGGTGGCGGCACGTTTTGTGCACTAATTACATAAGTAAATGCTAGCATTATTATAAATGCGAAATGTTTTTTTTTTATCATTTTTATCCCCCCAGATTAAAATTAATATTAATTAAACTTTATACAAACTATACCACTTGTTAGAACAAATGTATATTTCTTTATTAATAAGAAGAAAAAAGCAATCTCACTTGATATTACATCAAAAAAAAAACACTTTTTTTCAACTCTTATAAAAACAATAAACTATTTTGAGTATCAGAATAGTATCTAATTGTTTTATGGTGCAAATATATATACTTTTCTTAATTAATCACAATTTTTCTATTAAGTTTTAAATATAATTTGATTCCTCTATCCTCAACCTTATCAAAGAATAAAGTAACACAATTATACCCACAATTCCATCTTACATATACCACATTAATCATGACAATAATTAGCAGACTTGAATACCTACCATTGTCTAGCACTTCTAACAGCATTTATTGTATTCTTAATTTTACTATCGAATAAATAACTAAATTCGTGTTTGTTTACAGAAACACTAAATAGCAATTAGTCTGCACACTCTACACTCTTACGTAAATTGTACTCGCATTTTATTTTTAAGTTCGAAAGTTGTAACGTTTATCAATTCAAAAAAATGAAAGGGAATAGTGTTATCAATCTAAACTAATAAGCTTCTCTTTTCTATATTTCTTAGATATTTGAAATAAATCAGAAACAGTAATAGACCTATACTGTCTTCAGCATGCCACTTTAATATGTTTTAGAATAAGAAAGAATCTTTTATTCTAAAACATAAAACGTCCTCTATTGGGTTATATCATTTATTTCTATATACTAAATATTCTTTATAGAATCTTCTGAAAACAACTTGATAACTTACATTAGTTTTAAATTTGTAATACAAAGGAATATTATAATCAATGTGCAGACGATATGAAAAATTAAACAAAAAAAAGCCTCTACATTTCTGTAAAGGCTTGCTATTAATGGTGGTCCCACTTGGTATGTGCGAAGTTTTTCTAAGGTGTTAATTATCAGTGTTTTATTTGTTTTAGCTAAAATTTGGTATCAAAATAGTATCAAAAACATGCTTAGGTAAGGTTTTGTAATTTGTTTTACCTAAGCAAAAAACTAGGTTGTGGTGACTTTAATTGTCTTAATTTAAAATATTTTGCACTTCTTCTTCTATATCTAATTTTATAAGTTCCCAAGCTTTGTTACGATAACAATTAGGTAATAAATCGTCTTCTGCACCTGAAAAATCTAAACAAGCTTCTAGCACCTCTTCTCTTGTTGAACCATAAGGGTTGCGTAGTAAATAGAAACTTATCATTTCTTCTAAAGTGAATACATCTAGCAACTCATGTATATCCCAAAAGTCTTTTTTACGACCACCATTTGCAATTACTTCAAATTTCATTGCTGCTATTTCTTCATTTGGTGCTAGACGCACATTGCCATTAACTAATATTGGAAATATAAAAGGTTCACTACTATAATAAATATCTAATTTAAGAGCATTGTCAGCATTTTCACCAATAAAGTAAGACCTACCAAATACAACATCACCTACAGAAGATGTAGATGTATATGGAAATGTCTCATTTAAAATTTCCTCTAAACGATTAAAATCTATATTACCATATTCTGCATCAGTAAATAAATCTATGTCTGTAGATTCTCTATGTCCTTGTTGTAAACTTAAAGATGTACCACCAACTAAACGAAAATCATTAAACTCCTCAATAGACATTAGTGTGTTTAAAGATTCCCAAAGAAGGTCGGAAACTGTATTTAGATGCAAAGCCATTAAATTTTAAACAAGCTCATGCATTTCTGCATTTGTTTTAAATGTAGATAAGCGAGAGTTTTTAATAGACTTTGCTATTGTAGATACTGTAGATTTACCATAAAACGCTATAATTTCATTAATTTCCTTATCATTACCTCTTTCTAAAACTCTCTTTATAATAGCACGTTTGTTTTTATTCCAATCGATTTTATCAAAGGTGGTATCCCAAAATAGTACTTTTCTAATATTGTTTAGATTGGGTTTTCTTTCACTATTTTTAGTTAATGCACTTTTAACCTCATAACCTGCTTGTAGCATCATAAAGTAATCTTCTTCTGCATGAAAGTAATCTGCCAGTTTAATAGATAACTCGGGATTAATACCTCGTTTTTGATTTATGATAGCACTAATAGTTTGTTTATGCTCACCTATAGCCATAGCTAATTGCGAGCTTTTAATATTACTACGCTTTATTTCGCGTTGTAATATAAGCCCAGGATGTATTCCTTTTATTTTAGAGATTTTAGGCAACATAGTTTTTGTATTCTGCAACAAATATATACATAATTAAAAAAGTAAACAAAAGCGTTTACTTTTTTTTAACACTAATTTATACTTATAAAACACTAACATCTAAATGACTTGTCCTAAATTCATCACGATATATAAAATTTTTTTCATTTATAAGACTAACTATTTTCAACTTCAGGTTTTAGTAACCAAAACAAAAAATCATTATAAGACGTTTTTAAACCTAAAGCTAAATCAAAACCGTTTCCTATTAAGATTAGTTTGTTGTAGATTTTTTTCTACTTTCAAAGTGATAATTGGTTAAAAGTATGATTTTAAGTACTACAATGTCATTACTAATATACTAATTACACCTTGAATAAGCGGCTGTTTTCTATAATAGTAATATAGTCACCTGTAGTTTACTAAAAGGCATTAGAGCTTCTATTACGCAACTTAGCTTTGGGGAGTTGTGTTTTTCAATAAAAAGAATATGATTCCTTGTTGTAGTTATTTTTGAACTTGAGAAAAAATAATCTTTAGAATGCAATTACCTAAAGAATTTTAAAACTCTAAACTTTTGGTTATGGGAATTAATTTACTTGAACTCTATTTCTAAATGATTAAATAAGCGACGGACTTTCATTCGCCAGCTTGTTCTAGTCATTATCCAACTTTTACCTCCATCAACAATTAAAATATTATCGTTAGAGTGCATTGGCTTTACACCAACTTGTTTTACTCCTCCATCAAATTTGAGTAATAAATAAGGATTTAGTGTTGGACAATCATTATTGTTGTAATTAAAAATATTCTTATGTTCCTTTTTATTGAATACTTCATTTTTAACCTTTAACGCTTCAAATAGTTCTACAATTGATATTTTTTCTGTGATGAAATCTAAATCGTAAATATCTTTTTTAGCAGCTCTAGTTGAACCACTAACTAATTTAAATAAACCTAAATCTTTTGTAGTTACTAACCTTACATCATCAATGATCTCTAAAGCATCCATCATTTTCATATTTTGAATGATTTCTACTTTTATTCTAGCTCCACAAGGTTTTGTAATATAGCATCTAAAAAAGCTATGCTGTTCACTTACTTTATCAGCAGGATAATCTATCCCTGTGACATTCTTTTTACTATAAAAATGTATAATTTCATTTTCTATAGCTTCTAATTGTTTTACACCAACTATTTCTGGGCAAAACAAATCTATGTCTTGAGATTCTCTATGATTAAAACGGAATGCTAAATTTGTACCTCCTGCTAATGCAAATTGAGATAAACTAGGTAAGGATTGTAATTCTTTTATAGTTTGTAAGAGTACTTCTGAAACCGCACTCATTTAACTAAAGTCATAGCGTGAAAAAGCAGGCTTGTTATAACGTTTAGAAACTAATATACAAACGCTATTACTAATACGTTCTTTTGTGTTTTTTAAAGTAGTATAAATTTCATTGGTATTATAAACACTCTCTACAAGCTCAATATCTTTAGAAAAAGTATCCTCATTTGTAGTCATTAATACTCTAGGGATAATAATAGCCTTATCCTTTTGAATAGATAATTTATTAGTATCCATATCCCAAAATGCTTGTTTTGGAAAAGTATTAGATATGTTTATTGTTTTAGCCAATGGTTTATAGTATTTAAAAATAATTTTTAATTACTATACAAAAGTATGTAATTACTTTATTTAAAGCAACTATTATACCATTTATTGTATTGTTAGTGTTGTACTTAGCGATATAACTAATATCAGTTACTTACTTCTATTTAATGTCTCAATATAACTCTGGCTTGTGACAATGAAACAATTTCATACTTTGTTATTTTTCTTTAATTTTAAAAAATTAAATTTGTTAACCACATTACAAAATGTCATATTGTAATTCATCTATTTTTTGAGAAATGTTTTTGAATAATATAGGTTTGGATTTTAAACTTAAATAATTATCCCATGTATTTTCTATAATATCATTAAAATAAAAAAAATCAAAGTCTTTTTGCTTTATTGATAGTTTATATTTTTCTACTAAATTTATTACTTCCAAACATGTTTCTGGTTTGTTATTTTGAGAAATATTTTTCAAAACTTCAACCGCTATTCTTATAGGATTAGAAAAAGTATTAAAGCTTAAACTTGGATCACAACTAATTTGAATTAATTCAATAACATCATTAACCGAATTTTTATTAGTAAAACTACCCCAATCTTTATTAGTGATTCCGTAATTAATTTCTTGTTTGAATTCACTAATATTTGATTTTAACCATAAATTAAAAAGTTTAAAGACATTTACATAATTACATCTCATTAAATACTTTATATTTTCAATTCTATTCTTACTTGAAAGGTCTAAAGAAAGATTCTCAAGAACTTTTTTAATTACAAAATCAAATTCATTTGCCTCAATTAGTAGTTTTAAGCAAGTCCATGATAATAAATCTTCATAATCATTTTCAAATTTGAAACTAATCATTTTCTTTAATAAATTAATATCATTTGTTTTCTCAAAGTATTTTTCGAGAACATTAGATCTAATAGATTCACTAATATCTATATTAGATATTAAGCTCTCTATTTTATGATATACACTAGAAATGTTATTTTCTAAAGCGAATAAGCAATTATTCCAAATCACTAAACTACTAGATAGCTCTTTCTCAAAATTCTCAATAACTCTTTTTACAACTATTACTTTTTCAACTTCATTTGTAACAGTTATAAACATAGATTCATCTTTATATCTATTAAAATAAGTTTCATCATAAACTTCAGTAAAATCTAAAACAACCTCTTTAGGATATTTTAATTTAAACTTATCTCTAAAAAATAAGAGTATTTCGCATTTTAAGTGATTTGTTCTTTTATTATAGTTGGAATATTCTGTAAAATCTACATTCTTAACCTCTTCAAAACACCAATCTTTTATAAAATTAAGTTGAACTTCATCTATTTTTATCTTATTTCCTTTATCGTTTTGCAATTGAGATTTAATATTCTTGATTAGAAATAAAACATTACTAATTTTTTGTTTTACATCATTTGCTGTAACAATCTTTTGTTTGCTTTGAAAACTTGAATATATTAAATGAATAAAATTTTGAGGAAATTTTTCTTGTAATTTAAAGCTTTTATAATATTCCTTTCTATCATCAAGCTGGTTATCTCTAGTTAAAGTTTCATTATCAAATCTATCAAAATATTCATCTGTTAATAATAAAAGTTTTTCTTTATCAAATAAAATATCAAATTCATTTTGCAATTTGTTTTCATGAAAATCTTTCCACCTATTTTTAGTTTCAATTTTAAGTAGTTCATCATTAAAATTAAAACCAGTTTCTTTGATTATTAAATCTTGAAATTTTAAACTTAATTCAAAATTTATGTGACTAAGATTATTTCTAAAATAAAAAATTTCTTTTATTTCAATAACCCCTGTTTTATGCTGTTGAAGAATAAAGCTAAACTCTTTCTCAGAAACTAGATAAGTTAATAGTCTTCTAACCTTATCAAATTCATTGTTTGAATTATAAATATCAAAAAATGCCTTCTTTCTATTTGAAGTATTATAGAAAAATGAAAATATTATTTCTTCAAAATCAAACAACAAATCTTCATTATCTAAACAAAATTTAACCAGTTCGCTAAATAAAACCTTTTCTACTTTTTGAAGATTTGTTATTTTTTTTATAGATTCTTCTATATCTTCTTTTTTTATATCAAAATGATGTTTATTCTTCAAATAGTATTCGAGCTCAAACAAGCATCCTTTTGGGGTACTTAGTTTTTTTAAAATTTCCTTAAGAGTACGATTTTCAAGGGTACTTAAATTATGTTCTCTTTGGTATTTTCTTTTTGAATTGTCTAAAGTTTTAGGTGCTGTTTCAATAATGTATTTTAAATATGAATTACAATCTACTTCATTAATCAATTTAAAGATAGAGTTTGTAATTTCTATATGATCAATTTGTTCATAAAACAATACAATTGACCTGACTATATTTTCATTATTCAAATGAAATTGAAACTCTCTGAAAGAATCAATTAAAAAAGCAGCATATGAAAAATCATCATTTAGTATTGGTTGTTTAATCAATCCTATTAAACAGGATTTGATTTCATTTTTTAGAAATTCAAAATCCATCAAAGAAATTAAGTCTAACGCTGAAATTCTTGTTCGCCTATGATAATTAGCATTTTTAAATACTTTAAATAAATAACTTACATTTTCTTTACAATTTGCGAATCTTGAAATATCTTTAACGTCTGCATCATACTTTCTAACCCACAAAGTGTCTTGAACACATCTTTTATTAAAGTAATTTTGGAATACAATCTCTTTAAGTTCATCTGAAACCCTGTTTCTATCTGCTTTAAATAAAACTTCTGAATCATTTTCAACTAGCCATTTTAAAAGTTTCTCAAACTTAGATTCTTCTTTTTCAAATAAATTTATTAGGTGAGAAATTGAATTTAGCCATGAGGGATGAGTTTTATTCTGTTTATCATCTATTTTGATGAATTGTATTATTTGTTCAAATTCTAAGTCTTTTAATGCACTAGCTACAAAATATTCTTGAACATTTTTATGTTCAAACTTCCATTCATCTTCATCAAAAACTAGCTCCACAAAACAACAGTTTGTAAATTGTTGTTTTTCATTTTTCAGAAGGGCATTTATATGTGAGTTCGAAATTTTACTTACCTGCATAGCCTCCATTGCTAGTGCTACTTTTTTACAAACTAACTTAATTGTAGATTTATCAAATTCTTTATTTTTATATTTAATTTTTCTATCATCTTCAAGTCTATTTTCAATATATCTTTCAATAAGTTGAACTTTATTTGTTGGTAGTTTTTTTGTTTGTTGGTAATATCTACCAAACAAGTTTAAATAGTAAGGTGTTTTTAAAAATTCTTGCTGATTACTATTTTGATATAATTCAAAAAAATCTTCTGAATCTAATTGGTATTTTTTATTTAAAAATTCAATAGCACCATAATAAGGGATTTCTTTCAAAACAAAACAATCAAATTCCCTAATGTTTTTTATAGTATTCTCATAGATATTAGTTCTACAACTTATGATAAATTTAATATTTGTCTTAGTATTTTCAGTAAGAAATCTATCTAGTTTAGTTTTAAATTCGATACTATGAGCTATTTCATCTAAACCATCAAGTATTATTAATAGGTATGGAATATTTTTCCAGTCTTTTGGAAGGTAGTCTACAATTTCACTTGAATTTATAAAAGTATTTATTGGTCTGTAAAAAGGTATCCATTTGTAGTCATTTCTCTGCTCCCATAAATTAATGGCTAAATTTTGGAGTTCTATAGATTTTCCACTACCAGGATTCCCTAGCAATATGATACCATCTGTATCGTTATCATAAAGTATATTTTGTGTTGCTTCAAACAGGTTTAATTCATTAACATATTCACTAGTTGAATTATTCTCTCTTTTAGATGATAACTGTTGGTAAATAAGATTTCTTGTTATATAATGATCAGTTTTAGCAATATTGATAATATATTTCTGTTTATCTGTCTCATTTATTTGTATTTGTCGTAAAACACCTTGTGAAAATAAAATACTTTGAAATTTTTCATATTCTTTTTCAATATCAACGTTAATTAAACAATCTTGTTTATAAATTTTTTTATAAATTTTCTTGTTAGTAGCAAACAGATTTTCAACCCCATTATTTTTTTCCAATAGTCGAATATTAAATGGAAATTTACCTGAATTAAATATTGGTTCATTTTTTTCAGAATTTTTACTATTCCCAAAATTAGCTCTAGGAGAAATAAATATAGCGGTATCATTTTCTGATAATTGATAATTAACTTCTAAGTCATGTGCTTTTGCATATATATTACCAAAACTTAAATCATTTGAATAATCTTTACATTCAATAAAGATTTTTCTTTCAATATAATCTTTACTTATTACAAACAATACGTCAAAACCATCTTGAGTACCACTTTTTTGAAGTCTTTGCTTATTAATCGTGAAGCCAATTTTTTGGAATAAATCTGTAAAAAAAACCTTAGTTAACTCTTCAAATTCTTTTCCTGTATTTTTTGCCATAAACAACAATTTTTTAAAAGATAAATTTAGTTTAGATTTAAGAATTCTCCACAATCTTAATCTCCTCCTCCGTTAAGCCATATAACTCGTAAACCATAGCATCAATTTCTTTATCGGTTTGGTTAATTTGGGTTTGTAAGGCTTGTGCTTTTTGTTTGTTTTCTTCAAAGAGGTCTAACCATTCAAACTCATCTTTTTTGGTTAAGGTTGGTACTTCTGCTAAACCGTCTTTAATACGTAGTTTGTTGTTTGCTTTTATGGCTTTGTTTAATTCTTTTATGAATTCTCCAAAGTCTAACTCGTGCCAGTTTTGTAGTTTTTTGGATAGTTTTTGTAAACTGAATTGAGAGTTTAGATATTTAATGAACTTTTTAGATATTTTTGAATTTTCAACATTTAGTCTTAATATTATTTCTGCTTTTTCAATAAAATATTTTTGTTTAATTAAATCAATATCTTTAATACATAATAAACCTAAATGAAATAATTTTATCTGAGCCATAGCTTCTCCTTTTTCAGGATTATTTGTCCAATAAATAAAATTAGATAACTTAGAAGATAAAACAGCTAATACATATTTAAGATTATAGTATTTATTCTTTGGTAATATAATATGGGTATTGTCACGCATTATAAATTTATCATCAACATATGTACCTATTAAGCTATCTCCAGTTTGTCTAAAAATTAGTTTCTCAGGAGCTGAAAAAATCTCCTTGTCTCTTGGAGCTGCTAACCATACGCCATATTTTATCCAAAAATCTTCATCCCATAAAATCTTATATCTATGAAATGAGCTTCCTCCAATCAAAGGTAAAAATTCATCATTAATTTGAATTTCTGAAGTAAAAGGTTTTTCCTTCATTGTAAATGCTGTTTGTGCAGGTTTACCTTTACCTTTTTCATATGGCTTAACTCCATTTTTTATAATCAATACATCTTTAACGAAAACAGATTGTTGTTCTATCTTTTCTTTTAAATTATAGGCTTTTTCTGTTAAATAGAGGTTGAAAAAGCTTTTTTTAGCAAGCTCTTTTTGTTCAATTAAATGTGACAAAACGGTATTTGAATACTTTTGAATACTTATGTTTATTAAATGTTTTTCTTTCTTTTCTTTTCGAATTATTAAAGTATCACAGTCTACAGTTGCATCTATAAATACTTTTTCTTGATGTTCTACTATTTCCTCAAAAATATAGTCAGTATCAGTAATAAAATATCGAAAATCTTTCCCGCTTATTATTAAGCGCCAAGTGTTTGGAGTTATAAAACCTAATAATCCTTTCTTTCTTAAAATATCTTCTAAACATTTAATATAAAAAACAATATAAGTATCTGATAAAGCTTTACTCACTCCCTTATCTACATGTTTTTTTACTATATATTCTAATTCAATTTTTGATAGTTTAGCACCATAAGGAGGGTTTCCAATAATAACATCAAAACCACCTCCTGAGCCTGACGAAAGGTCAAAAACTTTAGGAAATTGTGTTTCCCAATTAAAGGCTTTATCTCCTGCAACGGCTTTACTATCAATTAAAGAGTTGCCACATTTAATATTAGAGCTTAAATCGTTTAATTTTCGTCTAGGTTGTGCGGTGCGTAGCCAAAGCGATAGTTTTGCAATTTCTACAGATTCTTCGTTTAAATCTACACCGTAAATATTGTTTTCTAAAATGGTGTTTTCAATATCGGGAAACTGTAAGCCACCACCTAAAACTTTGGTTTTTAACTCATCTATGTAAGTATGTTCTTTTATTAAAAAATCTAAGGCTTGGTTAAGGAACGCACCAGAGCCACAAGCGGGGTCGCAAATAGTGAGTTGCAATAGCCAATCTCTATACGTGTCTAGTATGTTTACTAGTTTTGTAATGGTTGCTTTTTGTCTGTTCTTTCTACCTTTAAAATATTCTTCTTCTTTAAAGCCTAGTTCGGTTTTCTTTTCATCGCAAAGTTTACCAATAGTATTTTCTACTATGTATTTGGTAATGTATTTAGGGGTGTAGAAAACACCGTCTTTTTTACGTTTAGATTTTTGTTTATCGAAGTCGCCACCTTCAATTTCTGCATTAACGCTTTCAATTTCGTTTAGTGAGTTTTCAAAAATATGTCCTAGTATGTTTACATCAACTTGGCTTTCAAAATCGTAAGCTGCTAATTTACTGGTGTGTTTGTATAATAGTTCACTATCAATTTCTAAACTATCGAGGGTTTTATCTTCTTTAAATAAACCACCGTTATAAGCGTATATTTCGGCTCTTTTGGTTGTTACTGCTCTACCTTGGTCTAAGAAGTTAAAGTATTGTTTAAATAGTGTGTATAGCGGTCTATCGTCGCCAAAGTCTACATCGTCTTTCCATTTGTCTAATATTTGTTGCGTGCTGTTTGCAGGAAGTAAACCTCTATCTTCGGCAAAGAAAATAAACAAATAACGGTCTATTAATTTTTGAGACTTTTTAAAGAGTGTGAGTTTAACGTTTTTTTCTAAACGTTGTAGTTCTAGTTGTTCTTCTTGAGACCTCTCGACTGCGCTCGAGGTGACATTAGATGCTTTTGCTTTTAAAGGTTTTGCATTGCGTTTTACTAAATCTCGATATAATTCACGTTTAAAAAGGGAATAGTCTTTATAGAATTGTTTTGTAATTTGTTCTTCTTCAACTACGGATGCTTCTTTAATGTTTAAGGGTACGTTATTTAATATATTATCCTTTTGTAAGCATAGATATAATAATTCAAAACGTTCTTGTGAAAGTTCGAATAAATTAAATTCTTCAAATTCTGTAGCATCGTTAATGTAGAAACGTAGTTTTTCAAAATTTGATGTGATAACATATATACAGCCTTTTTGATTGGCTTTATAATCAAACGCTTGTTTACGTATGCTTTCTAGGTCTTTGGTGTTTGTGCCTTTTAATTCTATAACACCAATAGCAACATCGTTATTTAATATAGCACCATCGGCTTTACGTGCGTTATTTTGATTTTTATATTCAGCAACTAAATTAAAATTGGCATTTGGTTTTAAGGTGTAGCCTAATATGTTTGCAAATAGTTCGGTAAGAAATATGCCTTGATATTCTTCTTCTTTAGAACTGCGTATATTGTCTTGTATGGTTGGGTTTAAGAAATACTTAGCGTATTTTTTATAAGCTTTATTTACGAGGTCTTTGTCTTGTAAAGATATGTGCTGTTTTAATACTGAGGTTTGAAATAATGCCATAGACTAGTTTAGAGTATTATGAAGCCTCTAAAGTAATAAAATCAATTAGTATTTAGGCGTCTAGTTCTTATATAATGTAAGTGGTTTTCAATAAAAGTCTTATTGTTTTTTCTACTCTTTACAAGGGTAATATTTACTCTTGTTATATTAACGAGGGTAAATATGAATAAAAATTACCCTCGTAATTGTTCCGTTTTAAAAATCAACTGATTTTTGAAATGTGCCTTAGCGGCAGGCGTCACGTACTGTTTATCTTTTTATATAAAAGTATAAGTGTACAAAAATATAAAGCTATAAAATTATTTTTCGTTCAAAACTAAATCTCTAAATTCTATTAACTTTTGCTTTAATATATGAAATTTCAATTTTTGAGCTGTATAATCAAGTCTTGGACATGTAATGTCTGCAGATAAAACATTTGCTCCATTTAATTTATGCCATTTAGAGTTTGAACATAAGTCTTCGATTCCTTTTTCTATTAAATCTTCTTCAAAGCCAGACACGTCTAATTCTACTTCAAAGAAAAAATCATCAAATACTTTAAATCCTTCTGACTGATAAGTAATGTTTTTTCTTATCATATTTTTTAGAAGTCCAACAATAATATTATCGTTTTTTGAATACATATTTAAGCTCTTTAGAGTTATTAAAAACTATTGTTTATCACAAAGTTTCCAACCATCATTGGTTTTTTTATATTTAACTTGTTTAAATACTTCTTTAGGATTCGCCTTCTCGTGTGTCTCTTTAAAAAAAGGAGTTTCATTAATTCGGATAAACTTCAATTTTACATTAGCAATATTTTCTGCTGGTATTTCGTGAATTTCTTCTACACTCTCAAATGTGTATTCACATATTTTAAACTTTCCTGTTATTTTGCCTTTAGCATCTTTTTTTGAACTAATTAGAAGTTTTTCAGCTTTAGGTGTTAAGCTAATTTCATATCGTTCTTTCATCCCTAAAACACCTTTTACATGTTGTAGTTCACCCATATTGTAAAGACCCTTCTCTTCTAGTTTTTTATACGATTCTAAAAAAACGGTATTTTTCTTTTTAAATCTATCCCATTGTTCTAAAACGCCATAATATGAAGTAGTTGTTTTTACGTGGTTTTCACCTTTTATACATTCAATAGCCATAGATTCCGCTTTGTTTTTGGTTAGTTCATCTGAGCTACAAGATGTTAATATTGTAAAAAGTGAAATTATTAGGATTGTTGTTGTGATTTTCATAAGCTTATTATTAATTGAAATTAGGTGTTTTTTAATTTTTAGGCACAAAAAAAGCGTGGAACTGAATCTTATTAGCACTATAGGTATCGCCAAACACCCGCACACCAAATAAGAACAGCCCACGCAGAACGTGGGCGTCTTAGTTTTGATATTAGTGTGCTATTAATTTTGGCGATTTTATAGTACTAACTCAAAAGCTAAACGCTTTATATGTATATTTTATACTTGTCTTTTTTTCTTATATTATCCTATTTAATTCAAATTTAAGCAAACTTTTAAAATGCTAAAACTTTGAGTTGTTATATTTCATTTTTTAGTTTCATCTAACTTTAATTATCCTTTTATTTTGCTCATTAACTATTGTTTTATAATCTCCTAATATTTCTAAAAATTGAAACATTTGTTTTTCAGTAGCTCCTTTTGAAATATTCATATTTCTTGAAATTTGTTAAATAAATTTTCAATATGTCTATCTCATTTTTCCATATTTTAGGTTTTTGAGTTCCGAAAAAAGCACTCTTACGAAGTAAGCAAGGTTTGTTATTATCCGCAAATTTGAAAAATTTGTACGTATAATGACACATCTTGCACTGGAAATTTTGATATAAACAACGATGCAAACCAACTAGATATATAATAGGGTTATTTTCTAAAAATAATCCATTACGTATAAAAACACAACTTGCTTTATTATTTTTCGAAAAGATACATTTATACTTGTGCATTTACAGCTTTATACTTTTATAATTAGATACATTTGTATACTTGTACATTTATATCTTCATATTTTTATATAGTTATATTTTTGTACTTTTATACATAAGATATTCATTTAAGTCTTTATAACCATCAAACAGGTATCTAATATCCTTAACAGAGGATTTAATTACACTCCATTTCTTTAAACATTTTTCAGTAGCATTAGCCCCAGCATTATCTCCATCTAGTAAAAATAAAAGCCCTGGATAAACATTTAATACTTGATCCGCTTTTGAAAGCATCGACAAGGAATTTAAAACCAAAAAATCTTTCGACTCTTCACACTTTGGATATAATGTTAAAAGTGAAATAAAATCTGACCATGACTCCAAAACAATTATTGATTTGTTAGTATTATTAATCCAAGTAAACCATTTCTGACCTAATGCTAGTTTCGCATACTTATTTCGAATTTCATATGAGCCTTTATTTGTCTTAAATCCTACTCCGAAATATTTTTTTTCATTTACTGTATAATACACTTCAACTAAATACCGTTTACATACTTCGATATTCAATTTCCTAGTATTTAAGTAATCTATTAAAATATGGTTTTGTAATTGTTGAACATTATCAATACAATACGATTTTTTCTTTTTCAGTTCTGAAAATGAGTTTTGTTTTGGCGGGTCAAAAGAAAAAGAAGTGCTCTCTTTTCTTAACCATTTAACAGCTTTTACAAAATCAATAGAGAAATGCTTCATAATAAAATCTATTGTGTTGCCGCCACTATAATCTCCAAAATCATAAAACAGATTGCCTTCACATTTAACGGAAGCTGTGCGTTCGTTTCTCCATTTGGCTTTAAACCAATATTGTTCTTTTTTCTTTTCAATGGCTTCAATATTTAATTTTTTCAAAATATGAATCATTGGAATATTTCTTAATTTGTCTATATCTCTCACTATAAATTGATTTTCTGTCTACCTAGTTACCTACGAGTCTTAATATACTGATTAATAGTTAGTTGTAAACAAGGTAGCATCATTTTTCAATCTACCTAGGTTACCTTTTTAGGTAAGTATAATATTAATTTAATTAAGTTACCTACCTATATAAATAGCTAAATATCAACTAACTAAAACACTTTAGGTAACTAGGTAAGTATATTTACATTTTATTCTTTATCAGTAAAACCCCAAGGAGAAGTTTTAAATTTAGTTTTTGCTAAATAGCCATAAACTTGACGTTTTGCATGCTTGACTCTGCTAAAACGATATTTCTTTAGTGCCGAACCTATTTTCTGAACATTTAATTTCTGCCCCATAACTTGTAATTCAGTCACAATATCGGTGGCTGTTTTAAAATCCTCAATATCCTCACTAATCGCATAGTATTTTAAAACATATTCATTTTCTACTGTTTGTATTGTAAAACGTTCATTTCTAACTTCATTAACTCGAGTCTCTTCGGTAGTTAAATCTGACTTAAACTCTTTATCATTCTTAAAAATATGATACGCCTGTGCCCAAAAATCATCTATATTAAATTCTTTACTATAAGAAAAATCTAATTTTTGAAGCACACTAAATATTATCCATCTAACAGACCCAGTATCATCACATAAAAATTCTGCACGATTTGTAGAAGCCAAAAACGAACAAATTCTAAAAAGTAATGTTGATTTATCACCAAAAGGCAACCGTTCATTTACAGAAGGCGCACTAATATGAGCTTTAATCGCATTAATATCATATTTCCCCATTACATCTAATTCTTCGATGTTTATAATAAAAGCTTTAGCCAACTTAATCCTGTCGTCCTTTCCTACACCTATATTTGTGTACAAATATTTTAATAGTTCTGGTGGACATAAAAAATTCAAATAGAAAGATTTTCCATAATTTTGACCCCCCTCTAAAACTAGCACGTTTTTGTTTATAGATTCTTTGTTATAAACTGTTTTTACCGCTCTTACAGCCCATTTTAAAAGATGTTTATAAAACAACTCATTGTCGTCTGTATTTATATAGCTTGCATATTTCTTAATATGATTTTCGCCATTCCAAGTTGGTAGACTTTCAAAGTATTCTGTTATAGGATTAATCCGTTCAACAAAATGAGCTTTTAAGTATGTTTTAAATACTTGTTGACTTACGCTTATTTTCTCTCTATGTAGATGTATTAATATTGAAGATTCGTTAAATTCGAGTCGTTCATTGGTATTGATATCGAATATTTCGTATTCAAGTGCAATTTCATTAAACTTGATCTTGAAATATTTACTTAATTCCTCGTGAATTTTGTCATACACAGAATCCTTGCGTGACGAAACATCATATACGCTTATTTCTTCCATAAATAATAATTGAATGAGTATAATGCCTATATTTGCACATACTCTTTTGGTTAGATAAAAGATTATTTTAAGCGTTTAAAAGTTGAGTTTTGAACGCTTTATTTTTTTTAGAATATTATGCATATCTATATTATTAAGATAAGCTAAACAAAAGTGTTAATCATTGTAATTAACGCTTTTATACATTTCCCATTATATCGTCTAGTTCAGATTGTTTAATATACCCTCTTGTTCCTTTGCCTAATTTTACCTCGTGTAAAAAACCTTCTTCTATATACCTATCTAAAGTGGTACGACCTATTTTAAGAATACTCATAACCTCTTTTTTGGTTAAATACTCTTTAACATTTTTACTCATTAGACCTGAGATATTGTTATTCATTTTCTCTAAAGTGGTAACTACTTTGTCCCATTCTTCTTTAGGAACCATGATTGTTTTGATTTGAACCTCTTTCATAAGTGTTATTTTTTATTTTTATTCCCTATTTTAAACAAACTTTATCATTAATTGTTTATTTGTAACAAATTAACATAAATAATAAGTGTTAAACAAATATTTTATTCCCTAATTTGGTTTGTTTTAATTATTATTTAAGTTTCAATTAAAGCTTTGATATAGAAATTATAAGTGTTTAATCTAAAAAATCATTTAGACTTGAAGAATAAAGCTCAATAACTTTTTCAATAAAATTAAAGCTAGAAGAACCAAATTGGTTTCTGAACTTATCTTTAATGTCAGTATGCTTCCAATTATAAATACAAAAAATATCAGATTCATTCTCATTAAAAATTATGCTAGAATTAAAAGAATCTACAATAAGTTTCAATTTTTTATCCTTTATAAAATCAGAAGGAACTCGTGTATTAAAGTCAATATTTTCAATCATTTTACTGAGAAAAGGCTTAGGGAAATTCGTTTTAGATAAAAGGTGTGCAAACAACTCTTTTTCATACACTGTTAAAGCTACATCCTCAAATTCATCAGCGTATGTGTATATGTACAAACTAATAATAACTTGAATTGGACTACATAAATAAAACGCATCAGAATTAAAATGAGAAAAAGAATAGTTATGAAATCTAGTATATAAATAATTAATTACATTTTTTTCTAAATCTATTTCTTTTTTATGTTCTAAGAGCTGTTTTTCATCTTCAAGATTCTCAAGTATAACACTTTTTATCCGATGATTGCTAGTACCAATTGTAAAACGAATATATACTGGATAAGTTTTAACCGAACCAACCATTTTTGGTTTCAATCTTTTATTCAGATAATGTTTTGGCTTTAAAATTTTCATACACGCAATATAATATATTTACTAATCACCAAAATTAATATCTTTTAAATCATTTACAATGGTGATACCTAATACTTTTGCATACAATAGCGTAGTTTCTATTTTATCATGTCCTAAAATTTTCTGAACAGTAGTAATAGGCACCTTATGGAATATTAAGTTTGTAGCACAGGTATGCCTTGCAACATGGTATGTTATTTTTTTTCCGGACTTTAACTTCGTTTCAATATCTTTTAAAGCTTTATTAATTTCAGAATTAGTGAAATCATCAAACAAATATTTTTTTATACCCTTATATTTTTCAAATATTGCTACTGCTTTTGAAGAAAACATTTTTGAAATAGGTGTTTTTACGACCTTCCTTGTAGAAATATCACTTTTGATTTCTGATTTTATCATTGTAAATTTTAACCATTTAATCCCATCATCCTCATAGAAATTATCTTCGGTTAAGCAAACCAAATCGCAAAACCTAATACCACAATAACAGCTCATTAAAAAAAAGTCTTTTACTTTTTCTAAATCATTATCGAAATTTAATTTTTCTAACCGTCCTAATTCATCAGGGGTTAAAAAATCTCTTTTACCTTCTACTTGTTGTAATTTGAATTTTTTAAAAGGATAATCATTGACCTCTATTAAATCTAAAACGATACCTCTATTAACATAGGTCCTAATGTTTTTAAAGTATTTGTAAATCGTATTTACTCCTAAATTCAATTTATTCAAATGACGCTCAAAACCCATCAGAAAAGCAACATTTACACCATCAATATCTAATTCTTTTTTAAAGTCCTTCATAACAGAAAGTGTTCTTCTTTGTGTTTTCTTGGTAGATTCTTTTAGGATAGATTTTTCAATCTCTTCTTTCATAAAATCATAGAATGAATCATATAATTTAGAATCTTTTATCTCATTAAGCTTAGAAAGAGAAACATGTTCTCCTTCTTCTTTTTTTTGCCTGATAATAGCTTTAATTCGCTTAATGACACTATCTATATCATCGTTTAAAAAATCATGGTCATAATGATTGTCATTAATTTTTAACCTTTTTGAATCCCATTGATTTGGCTTTATGTAAATTCCTGTAGAAAAATATTTTCTTCTACCTAAATGATAGGCACAAATCTGAATCAAAGCTTCCCCTCTTTTATTCAGTTTTTTCTTTCTATTAAACACTGTTGTAAAATGTATCTGGCTCATAATATTATAAATTTTAAGCTAAACTAACGGGGCTTAAAATATTAAGCAAGAGATATAGAAAACTGCAAGAAAAACAGGGAATAAAAGTGGATTATAGTGAGTTTATAATGAGAGCATTAAACTACTACCTGTTATTTTGATACCCAAATTTACAAGGGTATCAATATAGTATCAAAAATATAAAAAATTATGGGGTAAATAAAATGCTGAAATATAGGTAAAACACTGAATGTATGTGTTTTAGATAAAAAAAGCACTCTAGAAGAGTGCTTTAAAGTGGTCCCACTTGGGCTCGAACCAAGGACCCTCTGATTATGAGTCAGATGCTCTAACCAGCTGAGCTATGGGACCAAATAATTGGCTGCAAATGTAATACTTTTTATTACATTATTAAATAAAATATTAGTTTTTTTTCTAAACCGTTCTATTCATTAGCCAAAGTCCAAAATTCTTTAAACTTTTCTTGTTTTTTTCTGACACATCCATAGTGTTTAAAGTATCAAACGCCTTCTCTGTATAATTCTTAATCTGTTCTTTTACTAAAGCAGGGATATCATTTTTATCAAAAATTTGAGTTACTTCTTTAATTTTTAAAGAATTCTCTGTTAAATTTTGATTGTAAAAAACACTTAATTTATTTTTATCTTCCTGAGATGCAATCTCTAATGATTTTAAATATAAGAAAGTCTTCTTATTTTCTATAATGTCCCCTCCTATTTGTTTCCCAAATGTTTTAGGATCTCCAAAAGTATCTAAGTAATCATCTTGTAACTGAAAGGCCAAACCTAAATTTAAACCAAAGTCATATATTAAGTCTGCATTTTCTTCATTTGTTTCAACAACAATTGCCCCCATCTTTAATGCGGCTGCTACCAAAACAGATGTTTTTAACCGAATCATATTTATATATTCATCAATAGTTACATCATTTCTAGTTTCAAAATCGACATCTAATTGCTGTCCATCACAAACTTCTAAAGCTGTTTTACTAAATAATTTTGCTAATTTCTGAAAAACAACAGGCTCATAATTCTCAAAATACTGATAGGCTAATATCAGCATAGCATCTCCAGAAAGAATACCTGTATTCAAATCCCACTTTTCATGAACCGTAGCTTTCCCTCTTCTAAGAGGAGCATCATCCATTATATCATCATGAATTAAAGTGAAATTATGAAAAACTTCAACAGCCAATGCTGCTGGCATAGCCTTTTCATATCCTCCTGAAAAAATATCTGCAGCCATTAATGTTAAAATTGGGCGCATTCTTTTACCTCCTAATTTTAGGATATAATCTATAGGCTCATATAAATTTCTAGGTTCACTAACCCACTTTTTAGATTCTAAATAATTGATAAAATCTTTTTGATAATGTAAAATCTCCAAATCTGTTATTTTTTTGTAAAAATAACGTAAAGTAATTTCACTTCACAATTCCAATGTTAAAAAATAAACAAAACTTTGGAAACTTCTTTTGTTTCTATAGTTTCCATTCGTACATTTGCACACGAATTATGAGAGATAAAATATTAGAAAAATCAAATGAACTCTTCTTAAACCTAGGCTTTAAGAGTGTTACTATGGACGAAATTGCCAGTGCTTTAGGCGTCTCTAAAAAGACGATCTATAAGTATTTTAAAAACAAAACAGAACTTATAAACGCTGTTACACACCATATGTTTAACGTTATCTGTTCTGGAATAAATGGTATATGTGAATTAAATCTAAACCCGATTGATGAACTTTTCTCGATAAAAAGAGTAGTTTTAAACAATTTAAAAGATGAAAAATCTTCACCTATATATCAACTTCAAAAATACTACCCTAAAATTTATGCTTCTTTAAAGCAAAAGCAATTTCATGTAATGCAAGATTGCGTTATTGCCAATTTAAAAAAAGGTATAGAAATTGGCTTATATAGAGAATCTATAAACTTAGAGTTTGTATCTAGAATATATTTTAACGGAATAATAGGCTTAAAGGATAAAGATTTATTTCCATTAACAGATTATTCTATGAACACTTTAATGAATTATTTTTTAGAATACCATTTACGAGGAATTTGTACAATTAAAGGAATACATCAATTAGAAAACCAATTAAAACAGAAATAAAAACCACATGAAAAAAATAATTCTGGTATGCATAAGTACCTGTTTTTTCTTTATTGCCAATGCACAAGAAAAAACAATGACCTTATCATTAAAAGAAGCTATAGATTTTGCTATTGACAATAGTTACAATACAAAGGCTTCTAAAAATGATATTAAATCTGCAAATGAAAAAGTATGGGAAACAACCGCAACGGGTTTACCCCAAATAAGCGCCGCTGTAGATTATCAAAATTGGATAAAACAACAAGTAAGTTTAATTGATATTGATGGAGACGGAACTGAGGATGAATTGGTTTTTGGAACAAAACAAAGCTTAACCGGTTTTGTAACTCTAAATCAATTAATTTTCGATGGTTCTTATTTAGTAGGGTTACAGGCCTCTAAGACCTATTTAAAAATTTCTAAACAAGCAAACGAAAAAACAGAACTTTTAACTAGAGAAACTGTTATAAATGCATACGGAAACGTATTAGTCGCAGAAAATAGTATTACAATTTTAGAAGGAAACATTAAAATTCTTGAGAAAAATTTAAGTGATGCAAAACAAATCTATGAAAACGGATTTAATGAAGAAGAAGACGTCGAACAACTAGAAATTACTTTAGGAAACTTAAAAAGTCAACTAAACAGTGTAAAGCGAATGAAAGTTATAGCTTATAAAATGCTAAACCTTTCTTTAGGAGCTGCAATTGAAACAGAACTTACGCTAACAGATTCTTTAGATTCATTAACCGAAAGCAACATTAACTTAAGTTTAGTTTCAGAAGATTTTAGCTTCTCTAATCATATCGATTTTAAAATAGCAGAGAACGATAGAGAATCTAAACGTTTATTAGTTCGCTTAGAGCAAAGTAAAGCACTACCTAGCTTATCAGCTTTTGTAAACTACGGATATTCTGGTTATTCAAACAATTTTACTTTCTTTGATAATGATCAGAAATGGTTTGAATCTTCTCTTTTAGGAGTCAGCTTAAACATACCTATTTTTAGTAGTTTAGGAAGAAGTTCTAAAACAAAGCAAGCAAAAATTGCTTTAGAAACAGCAGATATTAAGCTAGAAGAAACCAAACAACGTTTAGAATTATTAGCTGAAAAAGCAAAAAGCGAGTATCAACTAAGTATTGAAAACTATAATACTGCTAAAAAGAATGTTGGTTTAGCAGAAAGAATAGAAAAGAAACAAAGAATTAAGTTTTTTGAAGGAATTTCTACTAGTTTCGATTTACTACAAGCACAAAACCAACTATACTCACAACAACAATCGTACATACAATCTATGTTAGATGTAATTGCTAGTAAAGCAGCATTAGAAAACGCACTAAACACCCCAATTAAACAATAAATAGGCATGAGAAAAATATATACATTATTAGCATTTACACTTGTTTTAATATCTTGTGGAGAAAAAAAACCAACATCAGTTGCAGCAATCATTTCTGTTGGAGATTTAAAAGAATTAACCGATAAAAAGAAAGAAATTACAGCAAATTTAGAAACTATAAATGCAGATTTAGAAGCTATAAATAATGCAATTGCTAAAAAAGACACGCTTAAGAAACTTCCTTTAATTACCACTTTTACAGCAAAAGAGGCCGTTTTTAAACATTATTTAGAAATACAAGGAAGTGTAAAGACCAAACAAAACATTTTAATTTACCCAGAGATGCCTGGAATTCTACAAAAAGTTTATGTTAAAGAAGGTCAGAAAGTTTCTAAAGGACAATTATTAGCAACTATAGATGATGGTGGTATAGGCAATCAGGTTGCACAATTAGAAGCAACTACACAATTAGCAAAAACTACATTTGAACGTCAAAAACGTTTATGGGAACAAAAAATAGGGTCGGAAATTCAGTTTTTACAAACTAAAACGAATTATGAGTCTCAAAGAAACTCTTTAAAGCAGCTAAAAAGTCAACAAAACAAAGCATCTATTAGAGCGCCATTTTCTGGAGTTATAGATGATGTTATGAAAGAAGCTGGAACCGTAATTGCTCCTGGGCAAGGTTCAGAAATTTTTAGAATTGTAAATTTAGATAATATGTATGTAGAAGCAGAAGTGCCAGAAAGATACATAACAAGTATTCAAAAAAATAAAGAAGTAAAAATAGAATTCCCTGTACTTGGTGCAAGTGTAGACAGCAAAGTAAGACAAGTTGGTAGTTTTATCAACCCAAACAATAGGTCTTTTAGAATTGAAGTTCCTGTTGAAAATAAAAGCGGAAATGTAAAACCGAATTTAACAGCAAAACTTCAAGTTAATGATTATACAGATGAAAATGCTATTTTAATTCCGCAAAGTATTATTTCTGAAAACGCAAATGGAGAACAATTTATATATACCATTAAAAATAAAAAATCCAACAACGAAGCTACTGCAGAAAGAGTTATTATAAAAACAGGTAAAACACAAGGAAATTTCATCGAAGTTTTAGAAAACTTACCTGCAGGCACAGAAATTATTGACGAAGGTGCGAGAAGTGTAAATAATGGACAAGTAGTTAAAGTTATCAATAAATAAAAAAAATAACGATGACAAAACAAAAAAAACAAGTCGATAAAGAGTTTAAGTTATCCGCTTGGGCAATTCACAATAAAACTACTGTTTACGTGCTAATGGGAGTTTTATTTTTCTACGGTATTTCTGCTTACTTAAGTATGGCCCGAGAGAATTTCCCTGAAGTTAAAGAAACCAAGATATATATTAGTACTGCTTACCCTGGTAACACTGCAGAAGATATAGAGAAACTAATTACAGACCCGATAGAAGATAAAGTAAAAACCATTAGTAATGTGGTAGAAGTTACCTCAACCTCTCAAGAAGATTACTCTATGGTAATTGTTGAGTTTGATGAAAACATTACCGTAGAACTAGCTAAACAAAAGGTTAAAGACGAGCTTTCTACAGAAACATCTAGTGAAGATTGGCCTACTTTTAATGATGCTAAAGTAGAGCCTAATGTATTCAATTTAAGTATGTCTGAAGAAATAGCCATCTTAAATATTAATATTTCTGGAGACTACCCTGTTCATAAATTAAAAGAATTTGCAGAATATTTACAAGATGATATTGAGGATTTAGCTGAAATTAAAAAAGCTGATATTAGAGGTGCTCAAGAAAAAGAAGTAGAAGTTGCTGTAGATATATATAAAATGATGGCTGCAAAAGTTAGTTTTAACGACATAACTTCTGCAATTAGCAACGGAAACGTAACCATGTCTGCTGGTAATTTTATTACCTCTGGACAAAGAAGAACGGTAAGAATTATTGGTGAAATTGACAAACCAAATGATTTAGAGAATTTTGTAATAAAATCTGAATTCGACAATCCTATATATTTAAAAGACGTAGCAACCGTTTCTTTTAAAGACAAAGACAAAACAACATTTGCCAGAGAAAGAGGACAAGAGGTTGTAATGTTAGATGTTAAAAAACGTGCTGGAGAAAATATGGTTGCAGCTTCAGAGCAAATACAAGTAATTGTAAGCGATGCTATTGATAATTATTTCCCTCGTGATTTAAGTGTTACCATTACCAACGATCAATCTAATAAAACCATCGGTCAGGTAGACGATTTAGTAAACAACATTATTTTCGGGGTTATTTTAGTGGTAACTGTTTTAATGTTTTTCTTAGGATTTAAAAATGCAGTATTTGTTGGTTTTGCCATACCAATGTCTATGTTTATGTCTTTAATGATTTTAAACTTGTTAGGTTACACCATGAACACCATGATTCTTTTCGGATTAATTATGGGACTGGGAATGCTGGTCGATAACGGAATTGTCGTCGTCGAAAACGTATATCGTTTAATGGACGAAGAAGGCATGAATAGAATTGATGCGGCTAAAAAAGGAATTAGCGAAATTGCATTTCCTATTATCATTTCTACTGCAACAACCGTTGCCGCATTTATACCCTTAGGTCTTTGGCCTGGTGTAATGGGAGATTTTATGGTTTTATTACCAATTACATTATCTACCGTTTTAGGTTCATCTTTATTAGTAGCAATATTCTTTAACTCTGTATTGGTTTCTCAATTTATGAGTGTAGAAGATGTAGACATGCCTATTAAAAAGATTGCAATTGTAACAGGTGTTATGGCAGTAATAGGGATCTTAATCTTAATTGCAGGCGGAACTTACAGTGCCATTGGTGCATTAATGATTTTTGTAGCAGTAATGCTTTGGGTTTATCGTTTATTCTTAAGAGGATGGGCTAATAGTTTTCAAACCAAAGTATTGCCAGTTTTAGAAAGATGGTACGAAAGTAGTTTGCGTTTTTCTTTAAGAGGTAAAACTCCTTACTTTTTAGTAATTGGTACCACTATTCTTTTATTTGCTTCATTTATTGCTTTTGGTTGGTCTTTAGGTACTCAAAGAACTAAGGTTGAATTTTTCCCTGACAATAAGCCAAATCAAATAATTGTTTATATAGAATACCCTGAAGGAACAGATATTCAAAAAACAAATGCCATTACAAAACAAATTGAAGAGAAGGTAGAAGGCGTTTTATATGCTGATGAATATATGGATGGCGACTACAATTTTATGGTAGAAAGTTTAATTTCTCAAGTTGGTGAAGGTGCAGGAAACCCACAGACAGATGGTGGTTCTGCTGCAGAAATGCCTCACAAAGGAAAAGTAACCGCTTCTATGAGAGAATACAAATATAGAAGAGGCTTAGATAGTGAGTTAATGCGTCAGAAAGTACAAACAGCATTGGTTGGTATTTATCCTGGAGTTTTAATTTCTGTTGAAAAAGATGCTAACGGACCACCTGCAGGATCTCCAATTAATATTGAAATTGAAGGTGATGATTATGCAGAATTAATTCATGTAGCACAAAGAATGCGAGATTTTATCAACACAAAAAGTATTTCTGGTATAGATGAATTAAAGATTGATGTAAACCGAGACAAACCAGGAATGGAGGTTATCGTAGACCGTAAAAAAGCTGGTGAATTAGGCGTTTCTACAGGACAGGTTGGGCAACAATTAAGAGCTTCTATTTTTGGAAACAAAGCAGGTGTTTACAAAGAAGATGGAGACGATTATGATATCTACGTTCGTTTTAACAAAGAAGACAGATATAATAAGAGTGCTATTTTTAATCAGAATATTATCTTTAGAGATATGGCTTCTGGTAAAATAAAGGAAATTCCGGTTTCTACTGTAGCAACACAATCTAACAATTCTGGTTTTAGTGCTATTAAGCATAAAGATATAAAAAGGCTTGTTACCGTTTATTCTGCATTGTCTCCTGGAGAAACTGATGCTGGAGCCGTCGTTGGTAAAATTAGAGAAGAAATGAAAAACTTTAAAGATTTACCTAAAGGAATAAAGATTGATTATACAGGTCAGTTAGAAGAACAAAACAAACAAATGTTATTCTTAGTGGGTGCTTTCTTTACTGGATTGGCTTTAATTTTCTTCATTTTAATTTTCCAATTCAACTCGGTTTCTAAACCAGGAATTATCATGTTGGCAATTTTCTTAAGCTTTATTGGAGTTTTTGGAGGAATCGTTATTTCTGGTAGTTCTTTTGTTATTATGATGACCATGATGGGAATTATCTCATTAGCCGGTATTGTAGTAAACAATGGAGTTGTACTATTAGATTATGCACAATTGTTAATTGATAGAAAGAAAGGTGAATTAGAAATAGACCACGAAGATTATTTAGACAAACAAATGTTATTCGAAGCAATTGTAAATGCTGGTAGAGCGCGTTTAAGACCTGTTTTACTAACAGCAATTACAACCATTTTAGGATTAATTCCTTTAGCAATTGGATTAAATATAAACTTCTTTAGTTTGTTTACAGAATACAACCCACACATCTATATGGGTGGAGATAACGTTGTTTTCTGGGGACCTTTAGCTTGGACCGTTATTTATGGTTTATTAATAGCAACCTTTTTAACACTAATTGTGGTGCCTGTTTTATTCTACTTAGTAACCTTATTTAAAATGTGGATTAGAACCAAAACAACCTCAAACGAAATGGTTCCTCAAGAAGTGATTATTGAAAATAAAAGAATTGATGAAAAAAATCAAATCTAAATTTTAAACATATTTTTTTATAAAAAAGAGATGAAATTCATATAATTTCATCTCTTTTTGTATTTTCGAACTAATGATAAAAAAGAAGTCCTTTACGGTTGATGAATTAAAACGTAAGCTAGAAAACTACTGCGTTTACCAAGATAGATGCCACAAAGAAGTAGAGCAGAAAATGCATGAATACAAGCTGATTCCTGAAGCTAGAGAAATGATCTTATTAAGTTTGATGAAAGATAACTTTTTAAATGAAGAACGTTTTGCTAAAAGTTTTGCACGCGGAAAATTCAAAATTAAATCTTGGGGAAAACAACGTATTGTTAGAGAATTAAAATTTAGAGATATTTCTGCTTACAACATTAAAACAGCTTTAAAAGAAATTGATGAAAAAGAGTACGTACAAACTATTTATAGAATTACAGAAAACAGAAATGAAGTAATTTCTGAATCTGATATTTATAAACGAAAACAAAAATTAATTGGTTTTTTAATGCGAAAAGGTTTTGAAAGCGAGTTGATTTATAAAGTTGTTGCCGAAGTAGTTGCTTAGAGCTTTATATGCGCTACAGATAGAATAGCATTGTAAAGAATAAAACAGCACTGCAAAACCTATTAATAACGAACTGCTTACAAACAATTTTAGCCCTGATTGAAACGGCATCCTTTTTGCTTTTTCGGCAAAAAGATATAGAGTAAAGCAGGAAATAGCTTCTAATACTACCTGTTAATTGTACTTAAAAAGATAGAATCACTTTTTTTCTTTGCTAAAATAACGGCTTGTATATCGTTATTTGGTATTTCCACAGACAGTACATAGTGCTTAATTTTCCAAACGTTTTGCTTCTTCTCTAAGACTCCAGAACCTCTACAAGTTCCCATCCAAGTAGTTAATAACTCATCGAACCAAACAAAATCTTTAGCTTCGTTTACATAAACATTTCTTTCTAAAGGTTTAAAAGACCACGCTTTGCCTTTATCAAAAAAAGGTTTGCTAAATTTTTGAAATTGTGTTTTACTCCAGTTTTCAGTTGCATCTGTGCCAATAAAAACCGAAAGACTGTCCATCTTAGCAAAATAACCTTCATAATTTGCTTCTGAAGCCGCTTGGTGCCACTCATCTAGCAAAGTATTCGCATTGGTTTTTATCGATACAATTGTAGGAGTATTTTCAATATCTTTTTTAACGTTACAATTAAAAAATGAAACAACTACCACTAAGATAAAAAAACCGTTTTTCATTGCCTATTCTTTCTTTAAAAAAACTTGATTTTCTGGAGAAATCTCGTTAAATTCTTTTCTTTGTACTGCATTCCTTTCTTTACTTATTGAATCTTGTTCCAATTTTTTTAAATTAATAGATTTCTTAGAAATACTATCCATTTGCGTAGAATCTATACCTATGAAATCGAAGTCGATATTTATTTCTTCTTCAAAACGCTTTTTAGCAAGTATGCTATTTATCTTAGAGTTTACAGTAGAAAAAGCGGCTATTGTTTTATCTACCTGCAAATTAACTTCTTCGGAGGTAATTGCGGGTATAAAAGTAAGATCTGCCAAACGTAACACCTCATTGTGCAAAACGTTAATTCTTGTTTCAAAAGGAGGAGTGTCGAAAATTTCTGGCTTTACACTGTCTTTTAAACTGATAACCAAATCTCTTAATTCTAACGCATTACTTAAAGCTTCGTTTGGCGATACTTTTTCAAATTTCTTTAGAAAAGAATTTACCGTTTTTAGTTCTTGCCAATTTTCTATTTCTGGCTCATAAATAGCTTTAACACCTTCTAGAGAAATATGCTTTACGGGAGTACTTAATTTTGGTGTTTCTTGAAGCGCACTAACAGTTTCTTTCTTATTATTACCACAAGAAAATAAAATAACAGACAGCAATAAGTAAATAATTTGTTTCACGATTTTTTATAATAAGTGGTAAAAATAAGCATTTTAAAAACATCTCTTATTTATTTAAGGAAATTGTAACAAAAGTCTTTTTTTTTAACCATAAAATTAAAATGTAAGCTATCCATTTTATTTCGTCTACACCATTAATAAAAAACAAGAAGTTTGTAACAAAGGTTACATTTTTTTTTAATCATTAAAAATACCTTTGTATAAAATATTAGGAGATGAAAAAAATTATTGAAAAAAGTTTACAAGACACATTATCTTATAAAGAATATAGAGATTTAGTAAGTAGTTTATTAGCTGAAGGAAAAGCGACAGGAACTCAACAATCTGAAGATTTAACAAATTACAGTATGTTAAACGACAGAAGAATGAAGCGTTTAGATAAAACCATAAAAATTTCTGAAGCAACTATTACCAAAATGCAAGAAATTACTGAACCTCAAACTTGGCTGCTTATTACAGAAGGTTGGTGTGGAGATGCTGCTCAAAACTTACCTGTTATAAATAAAATTGCAGCAACAAATAGTCTTATTAATCTTAAATTAGTTTTAAGAGATGAGCATGAAGATTTAATGAACCTATTTTTAACAAATGGAGGAAAATCAATCCCTAAATTAGTTGCTCTAGATAAAGACAATAATGTAATTAACACTTGGGGACCTAGACCTAGTGAAGCTACAAAAATGGTTGCAGATTATAAAGCCAAACATGGTGTAATAGATGCACAATTTAAAGAAAATTTACAGGTTTGGTATAACAAAAACAAGGGACAAAACATACAAGACGATTTTATACAACTTTTTACAAATACACTTGCAAAAGAAGTATAAATAAAATAAAAAATAAATTTAAAACCGTAAATTAATAAATTGATTTACGGTTTTTCTTTTCTGTATATTTGCACCGAAAATTATATATAAATGTTTGTAGATTATTCCACAATTACCGAAGAAGCAAAAGTTTGGGTATACCCTTCTAGTAGAAAATTTTACCCGAATGAAATTGAAGGAATTGAAAGTAAAGTAAAAGACTTTCTAGAAAACTGGAAATCTGACGATGAAAACTTTAAAGCTTCCTACCAATTTTTATACAATCGTTTTATTGTGCTATTTGCAGATGATGAAAATTCAACGTTAACAAACTCAGACATAGATGCTTCTGTTTCTTTTATCTTAGGACTACAACAAGAATATGAAGTAGAGTTGTTAGACAAAATGAATGCTTGTTTTAAACAAGGAGAGTATGTACAATATAAAGATTTAAAAGACTTTAAAAAACTACTTAAAAATAAAGCTGTAACAGCAAAAAGCATCATTTTTGATAATTTAATAACTACAAAAGTGGACTTTGATAACAATTGGGAAATTCCTCTTGAAGAAAGCTGGTACAATAGATATTTATAGCAATTTATCTTGTTTACATTATAAAGTTTAAATCACTCTTATAATGCGATACAAGTTCTTTTTATTAAAAACTTGTATCGAGAACAAATTAAGAAACTACCATTGGTTCTCGATACAAATTTCACTTATTATAATTGCCTATTTATCTAAAATATCGCCAATATTTGGTTTAAAGTAATTAGGTCCTTTTAAAACTTTACCATCTTCTCTGTAAATAGGTTTACCGTCTGCTCCTAATTTACTCATATTACTACGCTGAATTTCATTAAAAACCTCTTCAATTTTATCTTGCATTCCGTGTTCTATAATTGTGCCACATAAAATATACAGCATATCACCTAAAGCATCTGCAACCTCAACCAAATCATTATTTTCTGCTGCCTCTAAATATTCTTCATTTTCTTCTTTCATTAAATTAAAACGAAGTGTGTTTCTATCTTTACCAATATTTGCAATTGGCTTTTGATTCATATTTAATTTAAAAGCGGTGTGGAATTCAGTTACTGCTGCTATTTTATTTTTCATTATATATTCTGTTTTATTTAAATTATTGTTTTTTTATTTAGTTAATAAGATTCAATTTTAGAAGTTATACCAAAAACGAGGACATTCTTCATTTAATTTGTAATTTTGCAGAATAGAATTTTATTAATTTTAGTTAGACAATATATATAAACTTTCTGATAAAATAAAAGCTTCTTGTTTACCATTAATCCACAACTTTTAAAGAATACAAATTATGTTTTTAAGTGCTTATTTTACAACAGGAAGAATTATTTTTATGACTTTATTTTTCATTTCTTTTGTAGCTCTAATGATTTACAGTTATAGAAAAGACATAAAAAACCACGAACGTTATTATAAAGGAACGGGTAAAAAAGTACTTATTTACGGCGCAATTGTTATTGCTGTTTTTGTAGCCATCAGAATACTTTGGGGTCAATAGGCTAATTTACAAATACTTAACTAGCTTTTAAATCAAAATTAAAGGTTGTTTTTCATAATAATTTTATAATTTTGCAAAATTAAAAATTAAAAGTAGCTTGTGTTTAAAATATTTTTAGCTACATTTATCAACATATTATTAGAAATACATAATCATTTAATCCCCCAAAAAAATGATACCCTTAAATACAAACAAATACAAGCTACTTGTATTCCTCATGTTTCCTTATCAGTTTGCTACTGCAACTTCTGTAGGTACAGCATTTAATTACGTCATTAAAACAATCTCTACATTAAAAATTAACAAGCTAGACATCCTTATTAATCACATAGGTCCAAATGAAAATCCTCAATTGGTTACTAGTTTTTATTCGAGTTACCCTATTTGTCATAATCCAACAAACATTTATACTAATAATTAATAGAAATATTATAATCATTTAATTCCCCCAAAAATGATATCTACTAAAAAAAACAAATACAGTACATTTATATTATATGTAGTATCCCTTTTACTACTATTTATATTATTTTATTTCTTATTCAATCAGTTTGCTCTAGCAGGCCCTGAATCAAATAAGGATAATGCTTCTGCCCAAAATAATACTACCTTAAAGATAAAATCTTTGAGCTTATATGTTAATATAACAGATTTAGGTATAAATTATTCCTCACTCAAAACCGCATAATTATCTAACAATATTTAAACTTTTTTATTAAAATCATTTAATCCCCCAAAAAATGATACCCCCTAAATACAATACGTATAAAATACTTATATTCTTTTTATTTTTCTATCAATTTACTTCTGCACAAACAGCACCTGTAGCAAAAGATGATAGTTATACCACTACATCTAATACAGAATTAAGGATTGATACTCCCGGTTTATTAAGTAACGACACTGATATAGATGACGATGATCTAGAGGTTACGTCGTTTACATTAGATAGTATCACATATGCTGCAGGAGACACAGCTAACTTAACCGATGGAGCAATTACTATAAATGCAAATGGTAGTTTTCTTTTTACACCTACTACTAATTATAATGATATTACTCTTGCTATTAACTATGTAATTTCTGATGGCACGTATACTGCTTCTGCTAACCTGAGCATCAAAGTAAACAACCTATATGCGCCAGATCCTAAAAATGACAATTACTCAACAGAAACAAACGCAACTCTTAATGTTGATGCGCCTGGTATATTAAGTAATGACACAGATAAAGACGACAGTTTTTTATCCATTACAGAATTTAAAATAGATACTATAAGTTATAATGCAGGTGAAAAAGCAAATTTTACTGAAGGATCTATTACCATAAATGAAGATGGTAGTTTTTCTTTTATACCTGCCGCTAATTATAACAACAAAATTCCTACAATTAGCTATACCGTTTCAGACGGAGGTTTTACAAGTACCGCTAACTTAACTGTAAAAATTATTAACTTATATCCGCCAGATGCTAATGATGATTATGATACAGCAAACATAAACACTACTTTAAATGTAGATACTCCTGGTGTACTCATAAATGACAGTGATCAAGATAACAACTCATTATCGATTATCAATTTTATCATAAACGGAACAACTTACACCACAGATCAAAAAGCTATTTTTGCAGGTGGTAGTATCTCTTTTAAACCAGATGGTAGCTATACTTTTATCCCCACTAAAAACTATACAGGGAATATTCCTGTAATTAAATATATTATTTCTGACGGAACTTTTACAGATTCAGCTAATTTATATTTAACAGTAGAACACATAACCGACTTATTAGAAATAAGCTCTATATCTAGCTGTAACCAAGGCTACACCGTAGATGGAGTATATAAGATAAAATATAGTTTAACGCTTAAAAATAAAAGTACTGCAAGAGATTACCATGCAGAAAACCTTATAAAAAACATAGATTTAACAAATGACTTAAACTCTATTTATGGCAATGGATGTGTAGAACAAATAGAAGGTGTTACGGTTAATACTACTGCTGTTCAGGATTTTGTAGACAACCCGTACCCTACCGAATTTAATACAGATGCTGTAAATAATGATTTTTTAAACGCTACATCAAACTCTCTTTTTAACAAAGATGCTATAGATAATTTTATTTTATACCCAAGGCAATCTATAAATATTGAATTTTGCGTAACGGTAAATCCTTTTTGTGGTGGTAGACCTAACCCTACTCCTTCTGGTTCTGGAATCGATTTTAATCATGTAGCAGAGGTAACTTCTACAATAGGAAACGACGCTAACAGTATTTTACTTGAAGATTTTCATACTACAGAAGCTATTGTGGCTGGAGGATTATATGTACCAGATTCAAGACCAAATGTAAATCCAGACGGAACTTTTGATTATAATAACAGAGTTATCTTAACAAATGAAGGTACCGCTACAGCTAATAATATTAACTATAACATGGGTTTAGGCGATTTCTTAAGCAATGGTATTGCTTTTAGAGAGCTTAAAGTTACTCAAGTTTCAGGGCCTAATGTAACTGTTAACAATTCTTATAACGGAGGAACAAACACAAAATTACTAATGCCAAATAATTCTCTTGAACCTGGAGAAACTGTAATTTTAGAAGTTTATTATTTAACAGAACCTTTCTCTTCCACTGGAATTAACAATTTTTATCAATTAAACCTTTCACAAACCCAAGGAGATTTAGACGGACTAGATGAGTCTACTTCATCTAACAACAAAAAATTCTCTTTTGTTAATTGGTCTGATGGTTTAGGAAATCATTTAGATAGATATTACCCAACAAATTCATCTACAGCACCTGTAACATCTGCAATGCAATGCAGTTGCGCTTCTTCTAATATGGTATTATTATTTAGCTCTGCCAATAATAATGAGAAAGAAATTTCAGAAGTTAATAAAATTCCTAATGGTATTTTAGAACATGATGAGGTTACCTTTCAACTTACCATCAAAAACAATAGTAACATTGTACAGTTAGAAAACTTAAATCTACAAGACGACTTAAATAAAATTTGTTCTGGTAACATTGTTTCTGTGACAACTCCTTTTATAGAGAACTCAACAGCAACAAAAGACCCAATTTTAAACCCTAATTACAACGGTACTTCAGATATCAATTTTTTTGATGGTACTTCTGGTATATTAATGCGAGGAGAAACAATTACTGTTCAATTTACAGTTGTTTTTTATGAAGACTGTATTGGCAATAACACTTCTAAATTTACCGCAACAGATCCATTAAATAAAATTATAAGCTCATCTGATTTTGTAGCTGTTAATGCCACGACAGATTCTGATAATGATGGTATTTCTAACGCTGTTGATATTGATGATGATAACGACACCATCCTAGATGTTGATGAATACAATGGATTAAATCCTTTAGATGACCATGACAAAGATTTTATACCTAATTACAGAGATACCGATTTTGGTGCTGATGCGAATAACGATGGTATTGTCGATCTTTTTGATTTTGATAATGATGGAGCTCCTAATCACTTAGATTTAGATAGTGATAATGATGGAATTTTAGATATTGTAGAAGCAGGAAATAAGTCTGTAGATACAAACCGTAATGGTCGTACCAATAAACCGGTCGGTAAAAATGGACTTGATAACACTAAAGAAAATAATGATAATAGCAATGCCTCAACTAATTACACTATTCCGAATACAGACACCAACGGCAATCAAGACTTTATAGATATTGATGCTGATGGAGATGGTATTGTAGATAATATTGAAGGACAAACTACTGCTAATTACAAAGCACCAAATGGTGTTATTAATGCTTTAGGTATAGATACTGCATATCCAAACGGAATTACTCCAACAGACACAGATCGTGATGGTAAACCTGATTATATTGATTTAAATTCTGATAATGACATTCGTGATGATGCTATTGAAGCTTGGGATTTAGATAATGATGGAATTGCAGAAACTACTCTACTAAATATAGACAGTGATAATGATGGTTTAGATGATGCTTATGACAATAATACTGCATTGGTAAACCCAACAAATAGTCAAGTTCCTACCGATTTCCCAAACAACGATGACCCTGACACATCAGAAAGAGACTGGAGAGAGATTATAGCCATTGTTGTACTTATTGATAATGTATCTGTAATAGAAGGAGAAGATTTAGAATTCACAATCTTGTTAGTTAAAAAGACGGATCACTCAAAATTAATTCAAAGTGCATCACCGATTAACATTAGCTTTTCAACAATAGATGGTACCGAAACTACAGACACATACAATATAGCAATTGCTCCTTATGATTATAAACAAGTAAACTCTAAAACTTTAACAATAGATCCTTTTACAGATACAAATACGTTTACCGTAAATTCTTTTGATGACAATATTGATGAGCTAGATGAATTATTTACTTTAAAAGGTAACATAACTTCTAACAACACCATTAATACAGAAATAAATGGGATTGGTACTCTTTTAGATGATGAAGATGCACCGTCTATTACCATGAATAACTCTATAAGTAATGAAGGAGATGATTTAGAACATAAAGTTATTTTAAGCCGTCCATCTTCACGACCAATTTACATAGACATTCATACAACAGACGACACTGCAATTAGCCCAGAAGATTACCAAAGTTTTTATAAATCTTTAACCATTAATGGAACCACAGACCCTAATAATGCAAATACAGAAAGTTCTTTTAACATTCCTACTTTTATAGACAATATAAACGAATCAGATGAATTTATAAACGTTTTTGGTGTTGTAGCTTCTGCTCATATTGGCGCTCAAGATTTAACTAAAACAGGTACTATTTTAGACATAAACCCAGATCCTAAAGTTATAATAGATAATGTTACTGTTATTGAAGGGCGTACTTTAACTTTTACAGTCTCATTGGTAAATCCAGATACGGATGAACCAATGCAGAATTATTTACCGATCAACTTCAATTTAGAAACGGTTAATGAAACAGCAAGTGATTTAGAAGACTATAATCCGGAATTTACCATCGCTTATATACCTGCATTTGAAACATCTATTACTCAAGATGTAAAAACCATAGATGATACTATAAACGAAGATACAGAAACAATGCTATTAGAGGTAGAAATTACAACTACAGGTGTTTCTAACTACTCTTCAACAATTTATGGTATTGGAACCATAAAGGACAATGATTACCCAAACCTTTTTTCGCCAAATGATGATGGAAAAAGTGATGTATTTGAAATCTCTGGAATTGAAGAGTATCCAAACTTTAGAATAACGATACTTGACCGTTGGGGAGGTCAAGTATTTGATTATAAAAATAACGGTAATGCAAATCCACTTTGGTGGGACGGTACCAACAACGGAAAACCTGTTACAGAAGGCATTTATTATTACTCTTTAGATTATAACGATGGTGTTACAAAACCTAAGAAAAGCTTTATCCAATTAATAAGATGATACAAAAAAGCCCCCAAAACAATTTAAAGATCACAAATAAAACGCTTTTTACGTGTGTCTTAATTTTTCTTTTCTTTAGCACATTTAATTACGCACAACAGACACCACATTATACACAATACATGTATAATATGCAGGTAATAAATCCTGCGTTTGTTGGTTCTAGAGCAGATTTAAGCATCTCGTTATTATCTCGTCAACAATGGGTTGGTGTAGAAGGAGCACCAGAAACCAAAACGTTTTCCATAAACGGAAGAACAGCAGCTGGTTTAGGTTTTGGTGCAACGGTTATAAACGATAAATTAGGTTTAGCAAATAGTACTAATATAAATTTAGATGTCTCTTATACATTGCCTATATCTCGCTACGAAAGACTCTCTTTTGGTTTAAAAGGTGGCGTTACTTTTTTTAATAATAACTATGCAGGAGGTGTAACACCAGATAATGAAATATATGCTTCTACAGATGGAAGTTACCCCAATATTGGTTTTGGTGGATTGTATTATACTGAAGATTTTTTTATAGGATTATCCATTCCAAATATTTTAAAATCTAGACAATTTAAAACCTTAGAAAACCTTGATGAAAGCTTTGGAATAAGCAATCACAATTTCTTTTTAGCATCAGGATATATCTATGAAATGTCTGAAGAATTAAAATTTAAACCTTCAATGATTATAAAATACACGCCTAGTCTACCTGTTTCTATAGATCTAAATGCTAATTTTATTTATAAAGAAATAATTGAAGCAGGTTTATCTTACCGTTATAAAGAATCTATGAGTGCTCTGTTTGCTATAGTTATCAATAAAAAGTATAGAGTTGGGTACTCTTATGATAATAGACTTGCTAATTATGGAGAAAATCTAAGCTCTCATGAAATTATAATTAGTTTTGATTTAGATTTAAAAAGAAATACACGCTGGTTATTTCATAACCGTTGCTACTTTTAAAATATTCCTTTTAATTTTAGTCTGTTTATTATTTACCTAGAAATAATAAAATCAGTTCACAATTTGATAATCATAAAAAAACCGACTCTAAACAGAGTCGGTTTTTACATAAATTAATTTTAAAGATATTCCTTATCAGGAATAATTAATTTTAATTTTCCGTTTCTAAGAAGTTGTAATTTTTAGAGTAAAATAACATTTGCTCTTCAAAATCCTTAGGGTCTGTAACTTGTACATCTACAACCTTTCCACTTTCATCTACATCCAGAACCAAAACAGGGTTTACAAAACCATTATAAGGTGCAGATTTAAATTGCTCGTTTCTTTTTAAAACTTCTGCATGTAATTGTTGATCCACTTTAACACCATAGCCTTCTACCAAAGCTTTAGCAGCTTCAAAATCACCTTCAGATTTTATACGTTGTGCCTCTTTTAATAAACTTCCAAATATTTCTCTTAACTTATCGTAATCATTTATATTGAAGTACGTTTTACCATCTCTTACAACTTTCTCTATTACATTGTCTTTTTTACCTTGCTCAAAAGCCCAAGCTGAAACCCATTGTCTGTTTACCATGTGGTCTTCTTCAATATCATCTCCTAAATTAATTCTCACCAATTGTGTCATTAATCCATTTCTAATATATCCATCATAAGCAGCCATCCCTAACTCCTTGTAATTATCTGTCACCCCTAATTCTTGCAATTTAACATCCATTAAGTAATACAAACCAACTAAATCTGCACGTCCTTCTTCCATTGTAGAAGCATAATTTTGAAGTGTTTCTTTTGGTTGCCCTATTCCTTCATTAATAACACCAGAGGCATGCCCAACAACTTCATGTAAAGAAGTATGTAGTTTATCTGCAATCTGACCGTATTTTTCTTCCAAACGAACTTCCTCTTCATCATTGGCAAATTCTTTTAAACGATCAGTTCCGCCTACATTGTTATACGCTCCAATAATGTTTCCTAAAGAAACAGATTTAGAACCATGTTGTTCACGAATCCAGTTGTTATTCGGTAAGTTTACACCAATTGGCGTACTTGGAGATGCATCTCCAGCCTCACCAGCAACATTTACCGTTTTATAAGAAACCCCAACTACATTTTCTTTTTTATGAGAAGGAGCTAAAGGAGCATTATCTTCAAACCACTGCGCATTATCAGATAAAACTTTCATTTTACGAGACATGTCAAAATCCTTAATCTGAACAATAGTTTCATAAGAACCTCTATATCCTTTTGGATCGTTATAGACTTCGATAAAACCATTTATCCAATCGATATTTCCTTCTGTGGAAGTTGACCAAGCAACACAATACTGATCCCAAACATCTAAACTTCCTGTTTTGTAATATTCTATTAATAACTCTAACGTATGCGCTTGTTTATCGTTTTCTGCAACTCCTTTTGCTTTTTCTAACCAACCAATAACATTGTCTAATGCAGCACCATACATGCCTCCAGATTTCCAAACTTTTTCTACTAACTTACCATTTTCTCTTACTAGTTTAGAATTTAACCCCGCCTCAATTGGTTGCTCTTTAGATCCTTTATAAGCTGTTTTATAGAATTCAGCAACATCTTTGTCTGTAATATCTGGTCCATAAAAATTAATTGCTGATGACAAGATATTGTCAACTCCAGATTTCTTATTTACTTTTTTATTATCAGCATCATTAAACAAAATTTCAATTATTTCTGATGACAATTCTGTGTTTGAGTTTTTTAATAAATCCTCTGTAAAATATTCTTTTGTAAATGCTGGTTTTAATTTATCATTAGAATAATGATGATGAATTCCATTAGAAAACCAAACTCTTTTTAAGAAGGTTTTAAACGATTTAAAATTATCATTTTCTCTATCTCCCGTATAATTTTGGTTGATATTTTCTAACGCTTTTCTAATACTTAAATTATAGCGATAGTTTTGATCCCACATAATATCTCTACCAGACAAACCTGCTTGGGTTAAGTAGTAAACAAGTTCTTTTTCTTTTAAAGTAAGTTCTTCAAATCCTGGAATTTTATAACGCAATACTTTAATATCTCCAAATTGCTCTACAAAATGGTTAAATTCAGTGGCTACTTTTTCACTTTCTTTTTCGGTTTCTTTTTTTGGTTCCGAAGTACAAGAAGCCAATAATAAGGCAACTGAACAACCAAAAATCATCTGTTTTATATTCATTTTATTAAATTTATAATTGATGTATAAAGGTACAAATTTTAAGCGCGTATACTTCGTATATTTTTAAGTCTACTCCAAGTTATATTATGTCTTTGAGTATAAATTACAAAGCAACCAATATCTAATAAAAAGTAAAATAAACTAATACCACTTGGCGGATTATTACTTGGTAAAAACTCAAAAACCTCAAACCCAATACTTGGCCATCTCCAACATCCAAACGCAGTACCACCAATTTCTAGAATTGCTACTAAAATATACATCGCATAGAAAAACAACCTATCCTTAGGCCTTTTCCAAAGTAATAGAAAAACACCTATTGTCATTACAAAACCAAAAACATCTGAAAAGAAAACAAGGTATGTGGTTGCAAAAATGGCAATTACAATTGCAAACAATTGCTCTATAGCTTTATTGTATTTTTTTACAACTGATGCCTTACTAAACATTAAAATTCTACCATACAAAGCGGCATGACCAATGGGTACATAAAACGGTACATTCTCTAACCTATAAGTATACATACTTAATGCTCTAGAAAAAAGATATTCTCCTGCAAAACCTAAAATTACAGCATAAATCATTAGTTCTTTTACTCTTGGAGTAGATCTAAAGTACATTTTAAAAAAACCAGCTAGCATTAAAATATTAATTAATAGCTGCGAGCTTGTTACGTTTTCTGCAAAATAAATACTATCAAAAAACAAGACGAAAACAAAAAAAATAAAGCGACCAATTTCTCTGTTAAAAGTAGAAATGATTTTTTTTAAATCATCTTTAGGTATTTCAAATACATTCATTCTTTTAAATATTTAAAACAATCTGTGGTGTGGTCATTTACCATACCAATAGCTTGCATATACGCATACACTACAGTAGATCCTACAAATTTAAAACCTCTCTTTTTTAAGTCTTTAGAAATTTTATCTGATAGTGCTGTTGTTGCCGGAACTTCCTCTCTTTTATCGAACTTATTAATAATTGACTTGTTATTAACGTAAGACCAAATAAATTTAGAAAAAGAACCAAATTCTTGTTGAATTTCTATAAATAATTGCGCATTTGTAATGGCACTTTTAATTTTTAGTTTATTTCTAATAATACCTGAATCTTTTAGCAAAGATTCATATTTACTTTCAGAGTAGGTTGCTATTTTTTTATAATCGAATTGATCAAAAGCAAGTCTAAAATTTTCTCTTTTATTTAAAATTGTAATCCAACTTAAACCCGCTTGAAAAGTTTCTAAGATTAGAAATTCAAATAAAATACGATCATCATAGACGGGTGTTCCCCACTCTTCATCATGATATTTTTTATACAAGTCACTGTCTGTTACCCAAAAGCATCTTTGTCTCATTCCTTTTTATTAAGGTTGAAAATTAATGTTAAATCAATTAAAAACCAATCTATTTTAGAATATTTTTCGGAACTTTACTATAAATAAAACAATTGATTATGAAACTATTAAAACAACTTCTTATCCTTTTTTCTTTTGGATTATTTGTGTACGCTTGTGGTTCATCACCAATAAAAAAAAATACAACTACAGAAGAAAAACCTGTTATTATTGCCAATGATAGTTTAGAGTATGAAGTAATTATTATAGACCCTGGTTTTAATGCATTTTTAGCTTCCGTAGCGAAACCAGAAGGTTATTATTCTCAAAACTACCTAGAGGCTAGAAATAGAACTTGGGTTTTAGAATGGAATAATAGAGCTAGAAACCCTATACAGTTCAACGCTAATATCTATGAAAATATCGTTGACTACCAATCTACTACAGATTACGGTTACGATGTAAACTACAAATTATTTAATTACTTTTTATTTGCTCAACAAAAGTATAAAATGAATTTAGGGGGAGGTTTTTCTAGTAGAATTAGATAGTTTTCTTTGAGTATCTTACAAAACTAAAATCAAATTTATTTTTTTCGTCTGCTAAAAAATCTTCTCTTGCTGTTTCTTTCCAAATTTTTAAATCTATCTCCGGAAAAAAAACATCTGCTTCAAATTCATGATGCACCTGAGTAATATCTAACCTATCTACCAAGTCTTTCTCTATGCATTCTTTATAAATTTGTGCACCACCAATTATAAAAATATCATCTTTATTTTCTACCATTTCTATGGCTTCTTCAATACTATTGGCTATTAAACACCCTTCTTTAAAATAATTTTTATTTCGGGTAATTATAATAGTTGTTCTATTAGGTAAAGGTTTACCTATAGACTCAAAAGTATTTCTCCCCATTAAAATGTGATGTCCGGATGTAACCTTTTTAAACCGTTTTAAATCTGCCGGTAAATGCCAAATTAAATCATTATCCTTTCCTAAAGCATTATTTTTTGCAATTGCTGCTATAATTGTAATCATAGAATCCTAAAATTTTAACAAAATTAGAATATTTCTACCAAGATTTGACGTTTTAAGGGCACTTTAAATCAATATAGCATACTTACGAATACGTTTTCGAACTGAAAACACTGAAAATCAAGCAGAAACAAGCATGCTTTATTTTATATAAACAATAATTTTAATTCCCTTTAATTTTGAATTATTAATAATTTATATAGCCATTTTACATAACTGATAATTCTTTTATTTTCTTACTAAATAATGATGTTTATAACCAAGTAGTTACATATTTTTACTTAAAATTTTTGAATAGAATAATTATGGCAATTAAAAAACAATTTTTGAAAAGCAAACCAGTTTGTAAAGTAACTTTTACTGTGCCTGCTGAAGAAGCTAAAAAAGTAGTGGTAGTAGGATGCTTTAATGAGTGGAATGAAAAATCGGCTCCTTTAAAGAAATTGAAAAATGGTTCTTTTAAAGGTACTTTAGATTTAGAATCGGGAAAATCTTATGAGTTTAAATACTTAATAGATGGTACATATACAAACGAACAAGAAGCAGATGGACTTGCTTGGAACGACTTTGCAGGAACAGAAAACAGCGTATTAAATTTATAATAACAACGTTATTGATATAAAAAAAAAGAGCTTCCAATTAATTTTGAAAGCTCTTTTCTGTTTTATAATCAAGTAAGTTTAATTTCTAAACTGCAACTTTTCCTTTAATATGTGGATGAGGATTATAATCTAACAGCTCAAAATCTTCGAAAGTAAAATCTTCGATATTTTTTATTGCTGGGTTTATTTTCATTTTTGGTAAAGGTCTAATTTCTCTAGCCAACTGAACTTCAAATTGTTCTTTATGGTTATTATAGATATGAGCATCTCCAAAAGTATGAATAAACTCGCCTGACTCATAACCACAAACTTGTGCAATCATCATTGTAAATAAGGCATAAGATGCAATATTAAAAGGCACTCCTAAAAAGATGTCTGCACTTCTTTGATATAGCTGACAAGATAACTTACCATCTGCTACATAAAATTGAAAAAAAGCATGACAAGGAGGTAACGCTGCTTTTCCATTGGCAACATTTTCTGAAAAAGACACAGAAGTGTCTGGTAATACAGAAGGATTCCAAGCAGAAACCAACATTCTTCTTGAGTTTGGATTGGTCTTTATAGACGTTATTACATCTTTTAATTGATCTACTTCATCACTATTCCAATTACGCCATTGATGTCCGTAAACAGGACCTAAATCTCCATTTTCATCAGCCCAATCATTCCAGATTCTTACGCCGTTTTCTTGTAAATATTTAATATTTGTATCGCCTTTTATAAACCAAAGTAATTCATAAATAATAGATTTTAAATGTAGTTTCTTGGTAGTAACCATTGGAAAACCTTCACTTAAATCAAAACGCATTTGGTACCCAAAAACACTTTTTGTTCCAGTACCTGTTCTATCTCCTTTTTCGTTTCCGTTTTCTAAAACGTGTTTTACTAAGTCGTGATATTGTTTCATTATAATGTGTAAGCGTTTAATTGTTTATTTGTGTAAACGTCAATAATAAACTTCTGTAAAAATAGAAAAAGCATCAATAATTTTTCTTGATGCTTTTTAAATATTCTATAAAAGTTATTAACGGATTGAAGATAACATTTTATGATTATCTGTGGCGATTCGCCACTATCCTATAATCATACCTGCAATTGTTGCAGACATTAAAGATGCAATAGTACCTCCTATTAAAGCTTTCATTCCAAACTCTGACAATACTTTACGTTGCCCAGGAGCTAAAGAACCAATACCTCCTATTTGTATTCCTATAGAAGCAAAGTTAGCAAAACCACATAACATATAAGTCGCCATAATTATAGACTTGTTAAAAGTTAAATGTGTAGCGCTTGTTGCATTTTTTAAATCTGCCAATTGTATATAACCAACAAACTCACTTGCGGCTAATTTAATACCTAATAACTGCCCCATTAACGCCATATCTTCCTGAGCAACACCAATAAGCCACATTAAAGGAGCAAATATATATCCTAAAATAAACTCTAAAGAAAGACCATCATAAAGAGTGTTTTGTGCAATAATATCGTTTAGAGAAGTAATTCTCCATTCTAGACTTAGATATTCAATTGTAAAACCATCAAAAGATGCAACAGCTCCTAAAATACCATTTAACATCGCAATGATAGCTACAAAAACTAGAAGCATTGCTCCTACATTTACTGCTAAACGAAGCCCTTCTGTGGTTCCATTAGCAATAGCGTCTAATATATTAGCACCTATTTTTTCTTGAGAAACAGAAACGTCAGAATTTACTTCTTCTGTTTGTGGATATAATATTTTTGAGATTACAATAGCACCCGGAGCCGCCATTACAGAAGCTGCTAATAAATGTTTAGCAAACACCAATTCTAACTCTTTATCTCCACCACCTAAAAAACCAATGTAAGCAGCCAACACAGCACCTGCAACAGTTGCCATACCACCAATCATTACCAATAGCATTTCCGACTTATTCATTTTCTCTAAATAAGCTTTTATTAAAAGTGGTGCTTCTGTTTGTCCTAAGAAGATATTACCCGCTACAGAAAGACTTTCCATACCAGAAATACCTAAAAACTTAGATAAAACAATAGCTAAAACTTTTACTACTTTTTGAATGATTCCTAAATAGAATAATAGAGATGTTAAGGCAGAAAAGAATATAATTGTTGGCAATACCTGAAAAGCAAATATGTAACCAAACTTATTCATATCGCCTACAATACCAGCAAATAAAAACTCACTTCCTGCTTTTGTATAAGCTAATATTTCTATAAAAATCCCTCCAACAAATTCGAAAATAGATTGAATAAATTCTACTTTTAAAACTCCAATAGCAATTATTAATTGTAAGAATAAACCAATACCTACTTTTTTCCAATCAATTGCTTTTTTGTTTGCACTAAACAAGAAAGCTATTATAATTAAAGAACACATACCTAAAACACCTCTCCATAAACTCTGAAAGGAAAAACCTTGACTAGGTACAATTTCTGTAATAGCAGAAACAGTTTCTGTACCTTGAGAGAAAACAGAAATTGACAACAAACAGAAAACAGCAATAAATATTTTTTTCATAATGTGTACGTATAATATTAAGAGCGTTTACTTATTTCGTCTCTAATTTTTGCAGCCAACTCATAGTTTTCATCGGAAACTGCATTATTTAATTGATCGTGAAGATCTTTTAAAGATACATCTGAAAAAGGTTCTTCTTTTTGAACAACTAAGTCTTCTAATTCTAACGAAATTTCGTCTGATTCTGAAGTATCTTCGATACCAAATTCTTCTTCTATTTTTAGAAAAATACCTGCTTTTTCTAAAATATTTTCATAAGTATATATTGGTGCTTGAAAACGAACTGCTATGGCAATTGCGTCTGAAGTTCTTGCGTCTATTATTTCTTCTACACCGTCTTTTTCGCAAACTAAGCTAGAAAAAAATACACCATCTACTAATTTATGGATAATTACCTCTTTTACCGTGACAGAAAAGCGGTCTGAAAATGTTTTAAAGAGATCATGTGTAAGTGGTCTTGGAGGTTTAATTTCTGTCTCTAAAGCTATGGCAATAGATTGTGCTTCGAAGGCTCCAATAATAATAGGTAAAGTTCTCGTTCCTTCCATCTCACTCAAAACCAATGCATAAGCACCACTCTGAGTTTGACTGTAAGAAATACCCTTTATAGTTAATTGTATTAAACTCATAAATTTATTTACGTAAAACTAAAAATATTTGTAATTTTTTTTGAGGTCATTTTCACAAACTTTTTAGAGGGCACAATTTAATAAAAATAATAGCTTAAAGCTGATATTTCTTAAAAAAGTGATATTTACTATTGCGTGAAGGATTGTAGCAGTTGTTTGAGCTCTTTTTATTTTTCTTTTAAAAATAAAAAAGCGAGTGCGGAAAGCCTGACAAAATTATTTGGTTCTGGTAAATGTTTATAAAAAAAACTTATCAAAATTTTACTTCTGATAAGTTTCTAATAATACATTTTAAATAATTTTGGCACGCCCAAAAAGAATAAATTCTTTAATTAGATTCCTATTTTAAAAGAAACTCCCAAGCAATGCTTTCATTAACTTTTTAATAATTAAGATGCTTTAAAAGCTTTTAATTTTTCGATTAATTTTGGTACAACTTCAAAAGCATCACCAACAATACCATAATCTGCTGCTTTAAAAAACGGCGCTTCTGGGTCTGTGTTTATAACTACTTTTACTTTTGATGCATTGATACCTGCTAAATGTTGGATTGCTCCAGAAATACCAATGGCAATATATAAATTAGATGCAACTGGCTTACCTGTTTGCCCTACATGTTCTGCATGTGGACGCCATCCTAAATCTGAAACTGGTTTAGAACATGCGGTTGCAGCTCCTAAAACTTCTGCCAACTCTTCTACCATGCCCCAGTTTTCTGGTCCTTTTAATCCTCTACCTGCAGAGACAACAATTTCTGCATCTGCAATAGTTACTTTACCAGTAACTCTTTCTATTTTTTCTGATTTAACTCCTGATTCTACTATTGTAGCTTCAAAAGTTTCTGTGCTTCCTGCAACTTCATTTTCATGAACGCCATAAGAATTTTTGGCAACTCCTATAACTTTATGCTCTGTAGAAATTACAGTATTTGAAAATGCTTTGTTAGAAAATGTTTTTCTTTTTACCGTAAACGGACTCGTACTTGATGGTACATCTACTACGTTAGAAACGCAACCTGCTTCTAAGTTTACTGCAACAATTGGCGCTAGATACAAACCATCTGTACTAGAATCTACAACTACAACAGTTGCACTTTGTGCTTTTGCAACTTCTGTAATTACAGCTGCATATTGTTTTGCATTAAAAGTTTGTAAAGCATCATTAGAAACTGAAACTACTTTCTCTGCTCCGTACGTATATAATTCTGATGAATCGCTTGCATTTATTGTGATTGCAACAACATTAGTACCTAATTGTTCTGCAACTTTTTTTCCATATGAAACTACTTCTAAAGCAGTTTTCTTAAATTTTCCTTCCGATGAATCGGCAAAAACTAAAACAGACATATATTTATTTTTTTAAATTGTGTAAATGTGTAATTATTTAACTGTGTAATTGTTGGGTAATCGTTATAACAATTACACGATTCAACAATTCACCAATTACACCTCTTTATATTACTTTTGCTTCGTTATGCAATAAGCTAATTAACTCATCTACATTATCTGCATCTACTAATTTTACAGCTCCTTTTGCTGGTAGTTTTTCAAAAGATTGAATACTTGTTGATGCTTCATTACTAACTGGCTCTACCACTTCTAATGGTTTTTTACGTGCCATCATAATTCCACGCATGTTTGGTATGCGTAAATCTTTTTCTTCAACCACTCCTTTTTGTCCACCAATTACTAAAGGCAAGCTTGTTGATAAGGTTTCATTTCCTCCATCTATTTCTCTAGTTGCAGTAACAGAAGTACCGTCTACTTCTATACCAACACAACCATTTATAAAGTTAAAATCGGTTAAAGTAGCTAACATTCCAGGAACCATTTGACCATTATAGTCTGCAGATTCTTTTCCTGCCAATACTAAATCATATTCGCCATTTTTAACTACTGCGGCTAATTCTTTTGCTACTTGAAATCCGTCTGTTGGGTTTACATTTACACGTATTGCATTATCGGCTCCAATTGCTAAAGCTTTACGTAATGTAGGTTCTGTTTCTGGACCACCAACATTTACAATTGTAACAGAAGCACCTTGTTTTTCTTTAAACCACATGGCTCTTGTTAAACAAAATTCATCGTAAGGGTTAATAACAAACTGTACACCATTTGTATCAAATTTTGTATCGTTTTCTGTAAAATTAATCTTAGATGTGGTATCTGGAACATGACTAATACAAACCAATATTTTCATAAAATTCTATTTTTATACTTTTTATCTGCAACGAAAATACGTAATTTTTTAAAAAAATACTATGCATGCATAGTATTTTTTTAAATTATTTAACTTTTTCTCATTAAGAAGATACATTTATTTAATAAAATGTAAAAAAAGTATGCTCTTTACAGTTAAAACAAAATTAATAGTAAAATAAAATTTCAAAAAAAATATCAGCGCTCTAGTTTCAAATCAAAAAAGAATAAATTGGATTGACCAAATTAAAGGTTTTGGTATCATTCTAGTTGTTATCGGACATAATTTCCCTTTAATCGAGAATTATATTTATAGTTTTCATATGCCTTTATTTTTTTTTTAATTGCGAGCGTTTTTCATCCTAAGAAATCTTATTTCGAGATCGTTAAAAAAAGGGTTCAACAACTTTTAATCCCATATTTTCTATGGAGTTTTATGTTTTTTCTCTTTGGTTATTTTTAGGCAGAAAATATGGAGAATCAGCAGCTTTAGAACTTTCTCCAGTTAAAAATTTTATGAGTGTTTTTTATGCTCAAGGAGACGTAGAATATATGAATTGGGGAATTCCAATGTGGTTTTTACCCTCCATTTTTTTAACTTTTCTTATTTTTTGGTTGATAAAAAAAATCATCCAAAACAAAAAAGTTAAATTCCTAATCATAATTATTAGTGTATTTATGGGTTTTTTAATTCCTAGATTCACAAACATAAAGCTCTTTTGGAGTTTAGACGTTTCTTTAATTTTTTACACCTTTGGTTACTACACTAAAAACTATTTGTTTTTTAATAATTGGAAAGGAGAGAAAATATCTCTTTTTATTTTAGGTATACTTCATTTAATTTTTTCTTTATTCCTTCTGCAAGAAGTAGACATGTATAGATTTAAATATGGAAATGAGTTTTTATTTATTATAAATGCACTTGTAGGAGTTCTCTTTTGGTGTAACTTTTATAAAGTTTTACCCATTTTTAAATTCTAATCCTTTTTCGGAAAAAACACCATACCAATTTTAGCAATGCAAGTAAGATCTTTGACTTTTATAAAACTAGTACTCTTTTTAACTATAGGACCTCGTGTTTTTAATTTTACCGAACTAGAAAAAATAATCTTAGTCCCTTTTAAACTATTATTAATGTATCCTCATACCCTTTTAGATTTATCTAATATAAAAGGTTTTGATTACACAAAAAGTCTTAGTATTTTTTATTAAAAAATAAATATTGATAAATGAAATTAATTCATATTATTATTTATTTATTTTTGACTAATTTTATTCTCATAAATGATTACTTTTGCAATAGAAATTACTAATTACAATTAATACTAGATGAAAACAGTTCAATTCAGAGAGGCTATATGTGAAGCCATGAGTGAAGAAATGCGCAGAGATGAAAGCATTTACTTAATGGGTGAAGAAGTAGCCGAATATAATGGTGCATACAAAGCATCTAAAGGTATGTTAGATGAGTTTGGTGCTAAACGTGTTATAGATACACCTATTGCAGAACTTGGTTTTGCCGGTGTTGCTGTTGGTTCTGCAATGAATGGTCTTAGACCAATTGTAGAATATATGACTTTTAACTTCTCTTTAGTTGGAATTGATCAAATTATAAATAACGCTGCCAAAATTAGACAAATGTCTGGTGGACAATTCAATTGTCCAATTGTTTTTAGAGGTCCAACAGGTTCTGCTGGTCAATTAGGAGCAACACACTCACAAGCATTTGAAAACTGGTTTGCAAATACACCTGGTTTAAAGGTTATAGTACCTTCTAATCCTTATGATGCAAAGGGTTTATTAAAAGCAGCGATTAGAGATGACGATCCGGTTATTTTTATGGAGTCTGAACAAATGTATGGTGATAAAATGGAAATCCCAGAAGGAGAATACATTATCCCTATTGGAGTTGCAGACATTAAAAGAGCAGGAACAGATGTAACAATCGTTTCTTTTGGAAAAATTATTAAAGAAGCTTATAAAGCTGCTGACGAATTAGCAAAAGAAAATATTTCTTGTGAAATTATTGATTTAAGAACAGTACGTCCAATGGATCATGCTGCTATTTTAACATCAGTAAAAAAGACAAATAGATTAGTTATTTTAGAAGAATCTTGGCCATTTGCTAGTATTTCTACAGAAATAACTTATAGAATACAAGATGAAGCGTTTGATTATTTAGATGCTCCTATTAAAAGAATTACTACTGCAGATACTCCTGCTCCTTATTCTCCTGTTTTATTTGAGAAATGGATACCAAATTATAACGATGTTATAAAAGCGGTAAAAGAAGTGATGTATAAAAAATAAAAAGAACTTCAATAAATTCTTAAAAAAGGCTAATAAATATATATTTTATTAGTCTTTTTTTTATTTGGATTAATTCAAAAAACAACACTTCTATACTAACTAAAACTCACGTATTTTCTACTTTTAAATACTACCTCAATCAAAATATCTTTTTTTTAGTAAGGACGTAAATAACACACCGACTAGGAAATAATTAATTGACGATTACGTTATCTAATTCACAAAAAACAACAAGAATTATTCTTACTAATGAAAATAAAACTCGCTTTAATTTATACTCTATTATTTTCTATCTCTTTATTAGCACAAACAAAAGTAAAGGGAATTATAACAGACGCAGACAACACACCTCTTCCTTATTGTAGTGTACAATTTAAGGGCTCTATAGAAGGAACTACGAGTGATGAAAATGGTGGTTTTTATTTTGAATCTAAGGAAACTTGGAAAGAAATAGAAATATCTTTCATTGGCTATAAAACACTAATAGTACCTTTAGAAAACCGAATTAGCTATAACTTAAAAATTATACTTGAAGAAGAAACAGATGCTTTAGATGAAATTATAATAGCAACAGGAAAACAACCCAAAAAGAACAATCCTGCAATAGACATTCTTAGAAAAATTTGGGCTCAAAAACGTAAAAATGGTTTAAGTCACTTTAATCAATATACCTATAAAAAATACCAAAAGGTAGAATTTGATTTAAATACTATTGATGAAAAATTAAAAGAGAAAAAAATATTTAAAGGATTAGAATTTGTTTTTAAAGATGTAGACACCTCTAGCATAACCGGAAAAACTTTTTTACCTGTTTTTTTAAATGAAAACCTTACGCACGTATATGGAGACAATACTTTAAATAAAGAAAAAGAAGTTTTAATTGCAAACCAAAACTCTGGTTTTAGCAAAGACCAACAACTTATCGATTATGTAGATGACCTATATGCTGAATATGATATTTATGATAATTATTTAAAAATCTTCGATAAAAGCTTTGTAAGTCCATTGTCTAGAACAGGAATCAACAACTATAATTATGTTTTAGCAGACAGTTCTTTTATAGGTAAAAAATGGTGTTATAATATTATTTACTATCCTAGAAGACAAAACGAACTTACTTTTAAAGGTAATTTTTGGGTAAATGATTCCACATTTGCTGTTAAAGAAATTAATTTACAAGTAGTAAAAAATGCGAATATAAACTGGGTTAAAGATGTGTATATAGAGCAAGAGTTTGAATTGTTAAACGATTCTATTTTTGTTTTAAAAAGAGACTATTTATTATCTGATTTTGCACTTAGTAAAAAAGATAAATCAAGAGGGATCTATGGTAAAAAAACAACCATATATAAAGATTATGTTTTCAATAAACCACTAAAGGATGAACACTTTTATGATAAAAAAGTTTTTACGCCAAACACCGATTCCATATATAGTAAATCTAGAGAGTTTTGGGACAATAATAGATTAGAAGAACTCAACAAAAATGAAAAAGGTATTTACAAATTAATAGATACCTTAAAAACGGTTAAAAAGTTTAAGAATATAAACAAAGCTGTTCAGACTTCGTATTCTGGATACTTTGAAATTGAATCCTTAAACATAGACTATGGCCCTATTTTTTCTACTTTTGGTTATAATGATGTAGAAGGATTACGAGTAAGAGTTGGGGCAAGAACTTATAAATCTTCTAATGACTTATTTAGACTAGAAGCCTATACTGCTTATGGCTTAAAAGATGAAAATTTAAAATATGGATTTCAAGCAAAATGGCTTCTAAACAAAAAAAATAGATTTATAATTACGGGTGGAAAGAAAAATGATATAGAACAAATTGGAGCTACTTTAACTGCAAATACAGATGTTTTAGGTAGAAGCGATGGTTCTTCATCATTAATAAGCACTGGCACAAATGATAAACTAACAAACGTTAATATTACTACGCTAACAGGAGAAATAGAACCAGCACCAAATTTAATATTAAAGCTTTCTGCAAATTATAAAACATTAAGTTCAGCTTCAGATAGTTTTAGTTTAGATTATAATGATGTTAACGCTTCAGGTGGCATATCTTCTAATATAAGGCAATTAGAAACCGTATTTTCTATGGGCTATTATCCTAAACGAAAAATGTCTGGTTTTGGAGTACAGCGAGAGCCTGCAAATACAAACTACACAAAATACTTTACCCAAATAACAAGAGGAACTAAAGATATTTTTGGTAGTGATTTTGATTATACTAAAGTACAGCTTTCTGTATTTAAATTATGGGAAATTGGCGGTCTAGGAAGGTTAAAAACTTCCTTAGAAATGGGACAAACTTTCGGAGAAGTCCCTTTAGGCTTATTAAGTGTTGCTCCAGGAAATCAAACCTATTTTATGTTTAACAATACCTTTAACCTATTAAATTTCTACGAATTTGTAACAGATAAATATGCTTCTTTTCATTTAGAGCATAATTTTAATGGTAGAATTTTTTCTAGAATTCCGTTGTTAAAAAAGACAAAATTAAGAACTGTAATAGGTTTTAAAACCTTTTTAGGAGATATCTCTGACAAAAATGTTGCACTGAACACAACCGGCAATAGTTTTGAGATCCCCTTAACTGCTCCTTCTCAAGATCCGTATTATGAATACAGTGTTGGTGTTGCTAATATTTTTAAGGTATTACGAGTAGATTTTAACTTTAGAGGAAACTACTTTGATAATTCAGAAGCAAGAAAATTTGGAGTGACAGCAGGATTGATATTTAATTTTTAAAACAAGAAATTGAAGCATTTTAAGAACCAAATCGAAATCCTTTGCGTAAATTTATGCCCTCAAAACTAAAATAAAATTTAATTTATAACTATTTTTGTGTAAAACCAAAAAATGAAAGAACCGAAAGCAATGAGTAAAGAACCAAAAAGACAAGTAACTTTTGACGTACTTATAGAAATACCTAAAGGAAGTAGAAATAAATACGAATATGATTTTACATTACACAAAATCAGATTCGATAGAATGCTTTTTTCATCTATGATGTACCCTGGTGATTACGGTTTTATTCCAGAAACTTTAGCATTAGATGCAGATCCATTAGATGTATTAGTTTTAGGACACCAACCAACCTACCCAATGGTTGTTATGGAAGTTAGACCAATTGGAGTTTTCTACATGACTGACGAAAAAGGTCCTGATGAAAAAATAATTTGTGTTCCTGTTTCTGATCCTATTTGGAGTAATAAAGAAGATATCGCAGATTTAAATCCTCACAGATTAAAAGAAATTGAACACTTCTTTCAAGTTTATAAAGACTTAGAAAAGAAAAAAGTTGATACAGGTGGATGGGGAGACGCAGCAGCTGCAATTAAAATTTATGATGAATGTGTTAAACGTTATGATGATAGCGAACACAAGAAAAAAAGAACATTTACTATATAAGTAGATAACAAATTACAGAAGTATAAAACACCTTAAATTTTAAGGTGTTTTTTTTGTTTTCAATTTAAACCTCTTATATCGATTATAATTATCAAAACAAACATAATAATATTAAAATTCAATTGGAATTATTCATAAATCTGACATATGTCATAGTATAAATAATATAAAATAAACAGTAATTAAATATAGAATCTTTAATTTATGTATACTTTTTTTATTAATTTAATTTAACTATTTTTAACATAATTAAAAAAAATATGAATTAAATTAACTAAATAACATGGAAATAATAGTAAATTTTTTACCACTATTTGGTGTGGTAGCATTAATCTTCGTTTTTCTAAAAAGTGGTTGGGTATCCAAACAAGCAGTTGGTGACGAAAAAATGTCTCGAATAGCAAAAAACATTGCAGATGGAGCAATGGCATTCTTAAAAGCTGAATATAAAGTCTTAGCAATTTTTGTAATTGCTGTAGCCATCTTACTTTTCTTTAAAGGAAATACAGAAGTAGGTTCTAACGGAATGGTTGCTGTCTCTTTTATTATTGGAGCAATTTGTTCTGCTTTGGCAGGTTTTATTGGAATGAAAGTAGCAACAAAAGCAAATGTTAGAACAACACAAGCAGCAAAAACTTCATTAGGTAGAGCATTAGAAGTAGCTTTTGCGGGAGGTGCAGTAATGGGCTTAGGAGTTGTAGGTTTAGGTATCTTAGGACTTAGTAGCTTATTTATGTTTTACCAAACAATGTGGCCTGGAGCAGAGAACTTAACATTAGTATTAAACGTATTATCTGGTTTTTCATTAGGTGCATCTTCAATTGCATTATTTGCACGTGTTGGTGGTGGTATATATACAAAAGCAGCAGATGTTGGTGCAGATTTAGTTGGTAAGGTAGAAGCTGGTATTCCAGAAGATCATCCTTTAAACCCTGCAACTATTGCAGATAATGTAGGTGATAATGTAGGTGATGTTGCTGGTATGGGAGCCGATTTATTTGAATCTTATGTTGGTTCTATTATTGGTACAATGGTTTTAGGAGCTTTTATTTTAACACCTAATTTTGATGGTCTAGGAGCAGTTTATTTACCATTAGTTCTTGGGGCTGTAGGTATTTTGATGTCTATTTTAGGTACATTTTTTGTAAAAGTAAGAGATGGTGGAAATCCACAAACAGCTTTAAATATTGGAGAATTTGGTTCTGCAGGTTTAATGGTTGTGGCTTCTTACTTTATAATAACAGCTTTAATTCCTGAATCTATAGAAGGTTTACCATTTGGAGCAATGGGTGTTTTTAAAGCAACAATAGCTGGTTTAGTAGCTGGTTTAGGTGTGGGTAAAATAACAGAATATTATACTGCTACAGGTAAAAAACCTGTAATGTCTATTGTAGCACAATCGGAAACTGGAGCAGCAACAAACATTATTGCTGGTTTAGGTGTGGGAATGATGTCTACCATGATCCCCATTCTTTTAATTGCTGCTGCAATTATAGTATCTCACTATTATGCAGGTTTATATGGTATTGCTATTGCAGCAGTAGGTATGTTAGCCAATACAGGAATTCAATTAGCTGTAGATGCATACGGACCAATTTGTGATAATGCAGGTGGTATTGCTGAAATGGCAGAATTACCACATGAAGTAAGAGAGCGCACAGATAAATTAGATGCGGTTGGTAATACAACTGCTGCGGTTGGTAAAGGGTTTGCAATTGCTTCTGCAGCCTTAACTGCTTTGGCTTTATTTGCTGCCTTTATGAAAACAGCTAATGTTATTGCTATTGATGTTTCTCAGCCTCAAATTATGGCAGGTTTACTTGTTGGAGGAATGTTACCTTTTGTATTTTCGGCTTTATCTATGAATGCAGTGGGTAGAGCAGCAATGGCTATGATTGAAGAGGTTCGTCGTCAGTTTAGAGATATTCCAAAATTAAAAGCAGCTTTAGAAGTGATGCGTAAATACGATTCTGATATGACAAAAGCATCTAAAGAAGATAGAGCTATTTTTGATGCTGCAGACGGTGTAGCAGATTATGGGAAATGTATTGATATATCTACAAAAGCATCCATTAGAGAAATGGTATTACCGGGCTTATTAGCAATAGTTGTTCCTGTAGCAGTTGGTTTTATTGGTGGTGCAGAAATGCTAGGTGGTTTATTAGCAGGCGTTACAACCTGTGGTGTTTTAATGGCAATATTTCAATCTAATGCTGGTGGTGCTTGGGATAACGCTAAAAAAACAATTGAAGAACAAGGTAAAAAAGGAACAGATGCTCACAAAGCAGCGGTTGTAGGAGATACTGTTGGAGATCCTTTTAAAGATACTTCTGGACCTTCTTTAAACATACTATTAAAACTAATGTCTGTTGTAGCTTTAGTTATTGCTCCTAGTATTGCTTTAAATAGTACAGATCTTTCTGATTATAATAAGAGTATAAAAGAAGTAAAAATAGAAACTACTCAAACTTCTACAGATTTATCTAGCACAATAACTTCTATAACTATTGATGAAACGAATACTCAAGAAATTATAAAAGAAGAAGCTAAAATTGAAAAGAAAGCTAAAGAGGCAGGAAAAGTAGCATCTGTAAATATTGAAAAAAACGAAAAAGAGGTTACGATTCAATAATAATTGAGAATTTACACATCAAATCAAAAAAAAAGCATCCATTCGAAATTTTCGAAAATGGATGCTTTTTACTTTTAACAAGTATTATATGCCCATATTTAATTGGGATTAAAAATAATAATTATACTTTTTTTCTTCCTGTAATTAAAGATATTAAGAAAAGAATAATGAAGATTACAAAAATAATTTTAGCGATTCCTGCTGCAGTTCCAGCAATTCCTCCAAATCCTAAAACTCCTGCTATTAATGCGATTATTATAAAAGTGATTGTCCAACGTAACATAATTTTAATATTTTAAATGAACGTTTGTTTACTTTAATGATGCCAAACGATGTACATCTATCTAATTTTTTCCAACTAACTAACTAACTAACTAACTAACTAACTAACTAACTAACTAACTAACTAACTAACTAACTGTTATACAAATATATTCCAATTAAACTTTGATTGTGATTGCATATACTCTAAATCTTAACTCATTTAATTTTTTCTTCTTTACTTAAAATTACCATTGAGAATTTAACGAGAATAAAAAAACTTGAAATATTGATAAAAAAGTCAACTTTGTTATTAAAATTTAAACTATTTTTATTTTTTGTACTGAACATTAAATAATTGTTCCTTTAAAATACTTTGCTACAATGATTGAGATTGAAATAATTGCTGATAGTGACAAAGATTTACTAGAGCAAATTGCCATAAAAATAGGAGGTTCTGTTACAAGTAACTGGAGCGAAAATATACTCACAATTAATAATGAGAACGCTATTGGAACAATTAAATTTATACCTTTTGATTGGGGTGTAAACTTGTTAGATTTTGATATAAAACTGCACAAAGAGTTTATTTTTAAAATTCAAGCAGTTCCAGAGTTTAATCCTCTTCGATTTATGTACCCTTCATTTGGTTCTTTTAAACATCGATTTGGTATTGATAATAAAGAAAGCAAAATAGAACAATTTCAATCCTTAATTTTTACAAATAAAACAGATGGTTATAATTATATCCATTTACCTAAGAATGAAAAAGTAGAAATTAATCTTATAGAAATTGTCAGAAAGAAATTTCTAAAAAAAAGAACTACAAACGTTTCTACATTAAATGAAAAATTATATGAAGTTTTCGTAGACACAGATCATGATCATAGATTTATAAATTACGGTACGCTTAATTTAAAAATGGCAGATATAATTGCCCAAATAAAAAATGTAAAAGGGAAAGGAATGTTGCGTATTCTTAAAATTGAAGCCAGAGTTTATGAAATATTATCTTTACACATACAACAACACAATAGACTTCTAGAAGGTGTCCCTTTACCTAAGTCCATTGCCAAGGATGAGTTAAAAATTGTTCGTAAACTAGGTAAAACAATTGTAAAAAATCCTGCTAAAAACTATACATTAGAAGATCTTTCTTTAACTTCTGGTTTAACACAAGCAAAACTTCAAGATGGTTTTAAGTTTTTATACAACAGAACTGTTACAGAATATATAAGACATATTCGCCTAGAATCATCAAGAGACCTTTTAAAGAATACAGATTTAAATATATCTCAAATTGTTTATAGTATTGGATTTAGTAGTAGAAGTTACTTTTCTAAAATTTTTAGAGAAAAGTATGGAATTACTCCAAACGGATTTAAGAAAAAATTATTATCCGTTGTGTAACTCCTTTATAAATCAACTACTATTTAAATATTTTCTTTATAAACATTAAGGTCCCGAACTTACCCAATGCAGTAACAACGTTACTTATTAAGGTCATAGGTTTTATACTTTCTTCAAAATCACTTTTCACCAATTTAAGTTCTTCTAAAGCAATTTGTTTTTCTAATGATAACTGCCTTAAATCAGTATTTATTTCTTCGAAACTTTGATATATTTTCATTTTCGTTTTTTTAGGCATTAATGATTAGTCATAAAATATTCTAGATACTTTAGATATTACTTTTTTCTCAAAAGATTTTCTCGAAAGATAAATAATTATAGAAATAACAAAGAAAAATAATCCCACAAATAAATATCCTAAAGCCGCGTTTTCGAGAAGTTCTCCCAAAGCAATGGCACTAGAAATTGCCAAAAATATAAACCCTAAGACAGATAAACTTCCTATTACAAAAAGTTTAACAATCATACTTAGGGTTAAAGCTGTTACTTGAAATGCCTTTAACTTTGAATACTCTATAGTTTTGGATACATATTCTTTACTTGCTTCAGTTCCTTTATCTGCGGAATTTTTTATATTGTCGAATATACTCATCGATTAGGCAGATTTTTGTAATTTTTTATTTTGTTCTTTCAACTCTTTCAATTTTTTCTCTAAAGTTGAAATTACATCTTCTGCTTTATGACTAACGTTAGATACTACATTTTCTAATTGCGTGTCTAAACTTTCTTTTTGACCCGCTACTGAAGATGATACTTTTTCCGTTAAATCACTTGCCGTATCTACTATCTTATCTTTTGCTGCTAACGCTTCATCAGAAATTCTTTGTCTAGTTTTTGCTCCTTTATCTGGTGCAAATAAAATACCTAAGGTTGCTCCTATTACTGTTCCTGCTAATAATCCTACTACTGTATTGCTACTATTGCTCATAATTTTATTTTTTTGATTAATATATAATTTAGTGTGTTTCACTTACACAAAGATACAGTATTAACAACCTCGTTATTAACTCTATAAATTTAAATCTTAGCTCAAACAAAAAAGCACCTCAAATTGAGGTGCTTTACTAAAAAAAAAAACAAAACTACTAAAAAGCATATCGCTGAGGTCCACCTCTACGTATATCTTCACTTGCAACTTCTTCAAACTGCGTAAAATTATTTCTGAATGCATTAGAGAGTTTAAATGCCGTCTTATAATAAGCTTCATCATTATTCCAAGTAGACCTCGGACTTAATAATTCTGTTGGCACTCCAGGACATGATCTTGGTTGTGCAACACCAAAAACAGAATGTATATGATAATCTTCATATTTATAACTTCCTAAATCGCCATTTAAGACAGCCGTAATCATTGCTCTTGTATATTTCAATGGCATCCTTCTACCTACTCCATACTGTCCACCAGACCAACCTGTATTAATCAACCAAACATTTACACCAGCATCTTTCATTTTCTTACTTAGCATTTCTGCGTATCTAGTTGGATGTAATGGCATAAAAGGCGCACCAAAACAAGCAGAAAAACTTGGTGTTGGCTCCGTAACTCCTGCTTCTGTACCTGCTACTTTTGCTGTATAACCAGAAATAAAATGATACGCAGCCTGATTAGGTGTTAATTTAGAAATTGGAGGTAAAACACCAAATGCATCCGCAGTTAAAAAGAAAATGTTCTTCGGATTTTTTCCTATGGATGGCACTTGTATATTCTCTATGTGGTGAATTGGATAACTAACTCTTGTATTTTGGGTAATAGAAGTATCTCCAAAATCGACAACTCCTTTATCATCCATAACTACGTTTTCTAAAATTGCACCTTTTTTAATAGCTGAAAAAATTTCTGGTTCTTGTTCTGCTGATAAATTAATCACTTTTGCGTAACAACCACCTTCAAAATTAAACACCGTATTTTCTGCCGTCCAACCATGTTCATCATCACCAATTAGACTTCTATCTGGATCTGTAGATAAGGTTGTTTTCCCGGTTCCTGATAATCCGAAGAAAATAGCAGTATCACCTTCTTTACCAACATTTGCAGAACAATGCATTGGTAACGTATTTTTAAAAACCGGCAGAATAAAATTTAAAGCAGAAAAGATTCCTTTTTTAATTTCACCTGTATAACCGGTTCCTCCTATTAAAGCTATTTTTTTACTGAAGTTTAAAATAGCAAAATTGTGTTGTCTCGTTCCATCTACATCTGCGTCTGCCATAAAACCAGGCGCATTTATAATAGTCCATTCTGGAGAAAAAGTTTCTAGTTCCTTTTCTGTTGGACGCAAAAACATATTGTAAGCAAACATATTGCTCCAAGGTTGTTCATTTACGACTCTAATATTTAATTTATATTTTTCATCGGCACAAGCATAACTATCTCTTACAAAAATTTCCTTACCTGATAAATAATCAACAACTTTAGTATATAGTGCATCAAATTTACCCGACTCAAAAGGAATATTCACATCACTCCACCAAACCTCATCTTTAGTTACTTCATCTTTTACAATAAAGCGATCTTTTGGTGAACGACCTGTAAATTCTCCTGTATTAACCGAAATAGCACCTAAAGAAGACACTTTTCCTTGTCCTTTTTTTAAAGTTTCACTATGTAGCTCGTCTGAAGTTAACTGATAACGAACTGTTGCGTTTTTGATTCCTAGACTATTTAACGAAATCGATTTCGTACCTGTATCTACCATATCAATATATTTAATTATTTATAGATTAATTACTGACAAAATTACACTTTAATTCCAAACAGTAACATATCTTACATTAAAATCATCAATTTATTTACTATTACGGTATTTCTTTAAGAATATCATAATCATTAAAAACCAACCAATTATCAATGTTAATCCTCCTAAAGGCGTAACAAACCAAATAGATTTTGCTGTAATTGATGTTAGATGAATCGCATAAATAGAACCAGAAAAAAGTAAAATCCCTAAGAAAAAAAGATAGCTAATCCTGTTTTTTTGTAAAGTAGTAAATCCGTCATAAATATTGATAAATAACAATACAATTACGTGATACATTTGATAACGGACCGCAGTTTCAAAACTCAACAACTCTCTAGCAGTTAAAACTTCTTTTAAAGCATGTGCTCCAAAAGCTCCTAAAACAATAGCCAACATTCCTAGAACACATGTAATAATTAAATTTTTAAACATTTTTAATGGTTTTTGTTAAATTTTAAACAAAATTACTATCTTCGTAAGACTACAAAAATAAGATATATTGATGAAAAATATTCTAATTATTGGTGCAGGAAAATCAAGTTCTTTTCTAATAAAGTATTTGTTAGAAAAATCTGATGAAGAAAACTTAAAAATAACAATTGGTGATATTTCTACTATAAACGCAGACAAGCTTATCAACAATCATAAAAACGCAAAAAGCGTCATTCTAAATGTTTTCAATACCGAGCAGCGTCAAAGAATCATTAAAAAAATAGACATTGTAATCTCCATGTTACCCGCAAGGTTTCATATTGAAGTAGCTAAAGATTGTATTCTTTTTAGCAAACACATGGTAACAGCTTCTTATGTTTCTGATGAAATGAAAGTATTAGATAAACAAGCTAAAGAAAAAGGTTTAATCCTGATGAATGAAATTGGGTTAGACCCAGGAATCGATCACATGAGTGCCATGCAAATACTTGATAAAATTAGAAATAAAGGTGCTAAGATGTTGTTATTCGAATCTTTTTGCGGAGGATTAGTAGCACCAGAAAGCGACAATAACTTATGGAACTACAAATTTACATGGAACCCAAGAAATGTGGTATTAGCAGGACAAGGAGGTGCTGCAATGTTTATTCAAGAAAGTACTTATAAATACATTCCGTATCACAAATTATTTAGAAGAACCGAGTTTTTAAAAATCAATGACAGTAATTTTGAGGCATACGCCAATAGAGATTCACTAAAATACAGAAGTGTTTATGGCTTAGATGATATACCAACCATGTACCGAGGAACTATTAGAAAAGTAGGTTTTTCTAGAGCTTGGAATATATTTGTACAGTTAGGTATGACAGACGATTCTTACACCATAGAAGATTCTGAAAACATGAGTTACAGAGATTTTGTCAACTTATTTTTAGCCTATTCACCTTCAGATTCTGTAGAGTTAAAATTACGTTCTTACTTAAAAATAGATCAAGATGATGTAATGTGGGAAAAGCTAATTGAACTTGATATTTTTAATCCGAATAAAAAAATTGGACTTAAAAATGCGACTCCGGCTCAAATGCTTCAAAAGGTATTAGAAGATTCTTGGACTTTACAAGAAGCCGATAAAGATATGATTGTAATGCAACATCTTTTCGGTTATGAATTGAATGGAGAAAAACATCAAATAGAAAGTAGTTTAACCGTAATTGGAGAAAACCAAACGTACACAGCTATGTCAAAAACTGTAGGTTTACCAGTTGCAATTGCTGCTTTAAAAATTCTAAAAGGAGAGATTAAAACTCCCGGAGTACAACTACCAATTACCAAAGAAGTGTACGAACCGATTTTAAAAGAATTAGAAAATTACGGAATAAAGTTTATAGAAAAAGAAGTTCCTTATTTAGGGTATAATCCTAATTATGTGGTTGGATAAGATTGTTACACGGAGTTGCACAGAGGTTCACAGAGTAAAAACGCCCAACTTTTGCGACCTTAGCAGCGGTTAAAACACTACATCTTCAAATAAAAGTCCTTCGTTAAATTAATATAATCTTCGGTATATTGATGACGTGCAATTTCTATAACCAAGTTTTCTTCTTGTAACTCAGACTCATTAAAAGAAAACTCTAATAAACACCTTTTAACTTCAGAAGTTTCATTTCCTTTAACCTTACAGGTTCTATTCAAAAACAATTGATTTCCCCTTGCAAGATTGATGAAATTTTCTTCCTCCTTAAAAGGAATCACCACACAAAATTTCCCATTTTCAGATAATATTTTAGCCACTCCAATAATCAATTCTTCAAAAGAAAGAGAAGACGTAAAACGCGCTTTATTTCTAGCAGCATCTTCAGTTTCAAAATCATCCGTATAAAAGGGCGGATTAGAAACAATTAAATCATAGGTTTCCTCCTCTTCTGCAATTTCATCTGCAAATTCCGCAAAAGTAGCGTTGTAACAATACAAACGATCTCCCCAATCGGATTCTTCAAAATTAGATACGGTTTGCTCGTAGGCATTTTCATCTACCTCAACCGCGTCAATGGTCATAGCGTCTGAACGTTGTGCAATCATCAACGCTATTACACCTGTTCCTGCCCCAATATCTAAAATAGTATCCGGATAATCAGCTACAGAACACCATGCACCTAATAAAACACCATCTGTACCAACTTTCATAGCCGTTTTATCTTGCTGAATTGTAAACTCTTTAAATTTGAATGGTTTCATGAGTGAAATTAAAATGGCGGTAAAAGTACTTTTTTTATCAGAAGGAAAAGAGCTATTTCAATTTAATGTTTAGAATAAATAACTTTTCTATCACTTAATATTAAAAAACGAATGATGGAAAAGCTATCTTTAATATTCTCTTTATTTTATAATTATTGTTTCTAAATGTACAGGAACAATCACTTTAGATTTTGGTGATGCGAATTTTACTTCTTCTAGAAATGGATTGATTTTTTTTTCTATAGCATCTTCTTGAGAAAATCCATAAGGCACTCTAAAATTATCCCAATGTGTTGGAATTACTATTTTAGGAAAGTTTGTTAACTGCATTAAACGCTCTGTATATTTATAAATTTCTAACCTAGAAAAATTAACTCCTGGTAAAATAATATCTGGTTTTAAACCTGCCACTTCTCTTTCTAAAAAGTTCATAGAACCCGCTGTTAATACTTTATGATTTTTAAAACGAATTAAAAACATTAACGATTTTCCTTCTATAAAATCTTCTAATTTTAACGGCAAGGCTAATTCCTCTTTATGTATTCTAGAATCGTAATAATGCTTATCACCTAAAGCCGAATGAATAGACGGAATTACCCTTACAGAAAACTCATCAAACTGATAGTCTTCTCCTCCTTTTACTCTAAGTAATTGTTTTTCTGGAACACCAGCTGCTTTTAAAATCATACAACTTGTTTCTGTTGCAATTACTGTTGCTCCTGTTTTTTTTGCGATGTAAGGAACGTCTGCCAAATGATCTAAATGTGAATGATGTACTAAAATATAATCTACTTTATTTGTAAGTACTTTGTTGATAGTTGCCGTATCTGATACATAAATATCTGTTGGATAATAATTTTTACGAGTATCATCTTTACTATTCGATGGGCTATCACCTAACTTTAATCTAGAAATATATGGATCGACTAAAATATTTAAATTGCCCTCTATCATTTCCCAACCTGCTCCTCCAAAATATTTTAATTTTAATTCTTGGGCTTTACTATTTTGAGTAAAACTTAAGATAAATATCAATAAGAAAAGTAACTTTACTATTGATTTTTGTTTTAATTTTCTGTAACTTATTTTCATATGTTGTTTTTTATAATTAATCATAAACTTCTACAATCAACTCAATTTCTACCGCTTGTGCACGTGGTAATGATGCCATACCAACGGCAGCTCTTGCGTGTTTTCCTTTTTCTCCAAAAACATCTACCATTAAATCAGAAAAACCATTAATTACTTTTGGTTGTTCTACAAAATTAGGATCTGAATTTACCAAACCTAAAACCTTTACAATTCGTTTTACCTTATTTAAATCACCCAACATATGTTTTAAAACTGCTAGTTGATTTATTGCTGTTAATCTTGCTGCAGCATAACCTTGGTCAATTGTAATATCTTGTCCTAATTTACCTGTAACTTCTGTTCCGTCTACATGTTTTGGACCTTTTCCTGCCAAGAAAATAAGATTCCCAGTTCTAACTCCGTTTACATAATTTGCAACAGGTTGTGGCGGACTTGGCAACACAATATTCAATTCTTTTAATTTTGCCTCTGGATTGTAATCTTTATCTGGCATTTCTTTTAGCTCTTGCTTAGCACAACCAATCATTAAAAGAGTAACAAAAAGTAACTTTATAATTTTACTCATAATTTTAATATTTAATTTCTTTTTTATTTTATAAAATTTTAAATCCTAAAATTATTCAGCCGGTTTAAAATCGGCTGCTTTCCATAACGGATTACTTTTATAATAATTTCCATTAGTAACTACTGCAGAAACAGTTCTTATGTTAGAAATATCTAACAAAGGGTTTTTGTCTAAAATAGCAATATCACCTTCTTTTCCTATTTCTAAAGTTCCTGTTTTATCCCCTAATCCCATTGCTGTTGCCGGTACAATTGTAGCTGTTTTTATAGCCTCTAACGGTGTCATTCCTCCGTATTTCTGATATGTTTCTAACTCTAAATACAAACCAAAAACGGGTACAATATTATCTGTCCCTGCAACAATTGGCACTCCTGCCTTATAAAATTGACCAAGAATTCCCATTGCTTTTATATAATCTGCTTTTGCAGTTTCTGCTCTTTTTGCAGATAAACCTGTTCTAAATCTTTTCCCTTCAAATAATTCATACGCTATCCTATCAGAAAATGGTTCTATGGCTTCTAAAACAGATCCTTTAATCATTGCTCTTGCTACATCTAGAGCAATTGTTGGATCTAAAACTGTTTTATGCTTTAATAGATAAGCAATAGCTTCGTCTATTTGTTTCTGCGAAATATCATTTTCATTGATATAATAACTACCTAATTCCTTAACTGTTTTACCAGGAAATAATACCGTTAAAATTCTAGACCTATGACTTAACATATCCATTCCTGCATCAATAGCACCACGTGCGTTACCAATTTCTTTTGGCACATGACCTGTAATAGACATACCTCTTTTATGTCCTTCTTCTGCCAATACTTTTGTTAATTCTGAACTTACTGAAGAGTAAATTTTTATTTGTTTGTATCCGTTAGAAAAATATAAATCTGCTACTTTTTTTGCTTCTTCAACAGTTCTTGCTCTTATAACTCCGTTACCTTGTATTCCGGCTCCATCTGTCATACCTGCTAATAAAATATCTGGTCCAATTGCGCCTTCTTTTGCAATGGCATCTCTAAATGATGTTGCAAATTCTAGCTCATTTCCGTTATCACGAATTGTCGTAACACCACCTGCTAAATATGCTGGTGCCCAATCTACTTGATTAGAATGCGCATGCATATCCCACAAACCAGGAATTAATATTTTTCCTTTTACATCAATAACTTCTGCTCCTTCAGGAATTTCCACTTCAGAACGTTTTCCTATTTTAGAAATCGTTCCGTCTGTAATAATTAAAGTCATATCCTCTTTAGCAGTGTTGCTAAGTCCATCTACAATATTTCCACCAACAAATGCTTTTACTTTTGCTTGAGTACCTTTTAAATCTTTAGTGAATTTTGATAATGCAGCCATTTCTTCTTCTACATTTCCTTGTACAAAAAATAGTTTTGCTTCTTCGTAACCTTCTTTAATATATTCTCTAATTTGTGTATTTGCCTTAACAAGTGCCACTAAATTATTTACTTCATCTACCCAAATAGTTCTTCCTCCCCAATTGATACCTTCTACAACATATCTTTTTAAAGGTACTTTTTCACCTTTAATTTGTACGGTATCTTTTTGAATAAAATTCATGGTAATTTCTCCTCTTGGTAAAGTAGGAATACTTCCTGTACCGCCTTGTTTAAAATAATATTGATATAACATCATTTCTACACCTGCAGGAATATTACTATGAACTGGAAAAAAATCTCTATTTTCCTTTTTTACAAAATCTCTATTTTTTTCCCAAACAGAAATTCCATCAGCAGTTTTTTTAACTTCTAAATTAACAATTGTATCATTTTTTGTAATACGTCTATTTCTGTAAGAAGAAGGATTTAAATTTATATCTAAATGTAACTCTGCTTCTACTCCTGTAATTCTACCTCTTTCGTTTTCTCCTTGAAGTGATTTTACAATAATTGAATCTTTCGTTGATGTAATAGAATAGGTTTCTTTACCAATTAAAGATTGTCTTCTATATACCAAGAAAGCGCCTTTTTCGTTTATGTTTTCCCATTTTGATGGAGTACTTGTAGAACATCCTGTAACTAAAAGCAGCACACCTAATTTTAATAAGTAACCTGCCTGTTTCATTTTATGCTTTGATTTATTTTTATATATCATTTTATATTTTTTAAGAGTTATAAATATCAATCTTGATTAAAATCAAGGAAATTTTGGAGTGAATTTATTAAAGTAAAATTGATTTAATTCGCCTGAATTACTTTCTATAATATCTAGTTTTTTATCACCATTTAAATCAAACGTTAGAATATCATATGTACTAAATTTCTCGTCATTTAACTGAATTTTAGTCCAACTTGTGCCGTTATTAGAATTGATAAAAACATTATTTGGTGACCCTGTATTTCCTATAATAATATCTGTTTCTCCATCACCATTTAAATCGCCAATAGATAAAGAATATGATTTATCTGAACTTGCGTCAAAAACAATTTTACGATTATAAATCCCTGCTTTACTTCCAAAATAAATAACGTTAGGCTCACCAATATTTACAGTAATAATATCTTTGTAACCATCTTTATCAATATCTAAAACAGCTACAGATCTTGTAACATCATTACCTGTACCGTAAGCTATTTTTTTACTAAACTTTAAATTACCATCGTTTAGGTAGACGTAATTTGGTTGATCATCTCTATTTGCTAAAATCAAATCTAAATATCCATCACCATTCATATCAGCAACCTCAACATCTATGGTAGAATCTTTTTTGTTTCCGAAACCAATAACTTCTGTAAAAACACCTTTTCCGTTATTTAAACAAATTTCGTTTTCTCTACCTCTATTAGTAATCAATATATCTTTATCGCCATCGTTATCTAAATCTGCAACAACAATATTTCTAGTAGGTCTGTATTTACCTCCAAAAGATGCTCCTTTGATAAAATTTCCCTTTCCATCATTTATAAAAATAAAATTAGGAGCCATATCGTTACCAACAGCAATATCTAAATCTCCATCTCCATCAAAATCTGCAAGCTCTGTAGAATAACTCGTTTCTTGTTCTGTACCTAAGTTTTTAGAAACTGTAAAAATTCCGCGACCATTATTTATAAAGATTTTATTCTGTCCTGGCCAATGCCTACCATTAGCAATAACAACATCTAAATCGCCATCACTATCAATATCACCAATTCCCATAGAAGCTGTTCGTTCTTTATCAATTCCTAAAATGGTTCTACTATTATTTAAGAAATTTGATTTCTGAGCATGGATAGAAAGTACGCAACTAGAAAACGCTGCAAATAAAATATATTTCATAATTTTAGTTATAATTAATTAGAATCTATTACTATAAATAAGCAACTATCTCTATTTATATAGACACAATATTTGTTAATTACGATTTTAAAGTGTCTTTAAAGTACCTTAACCAATTAAGTCCTAATATTTTTTCGATATCTCCTGTACTGTAACCTCTTTTATCTAAAATTTTAGCTACTTGTAAATAACGATCTGGCTTATCTAATTCCGGGATCCAAGGTGGCCATTGTACTTTATACGAAGGTTTAAATTTTGTTAACCTTGGTACATACCAGTTTTCTTTTGTTGCTCCTGTTGCTTGTAAACCTTGTATTGCAAAATCTGCAGCAACACCAACATGATCTATTCCTGCAATTTTAACAACATGATCTATATGATCTACATAAGTTTCTAAGGTTGTTTTTGTACCTAATTCTGGTCCAATCATATACCCCAAACAAATTACTCCCATAATACCACCTTTATCTGCCATGGCTTTTATTTGCGCATCGGTTTTAGATCTTGGATGATTTTTATACAAAGACTCACACATCGTGTGATTAAAACATGCTCCGGTTTTACTAAATTTAATTCCGTCGTTGGTTGTCTCTTTTCCGCAATGCGATAAATCAATCATAATACCAAGTTCGTTCATACGTTCTATGGCTTCAATTCCAAAATCTGATAAACCACAATCTGTACGCTCTGTACTTCCATCACCTAACAAATTTCTTTGATTATAGGTTAATTGAATCCAGCGTGTACCAGCATCATATAAAGTATCGAGGTTTTTTATAGATTTCTCCATCATTGTGGCATTTTGAAATCCGTATAAAACAGCTGTTTTATTTTCTTTTTTAGCTCTGATAAAATCTGCTGCACTTGTTGCTTTTATTAATACATCCGAATTATTTTTAATACGATTATCCCATTCTGTTATATTTTTTAAAGCTGATTTTAAATTTCCAGAAAGTAAAGAGGTACCAAAACCAGAGTATCCCGTTTTTGCTAAAGCATCAAAAGAATCTTTATTCCAACCTTTCGGAATAATAAGTCCATCAATAACCATTGCTTTTTTATACAACTCTTCAATTTTAGTGTCTTGAAGGTTTTTTATCAAATTATTAGATATTTTTTGATTCGGATTAATATCAACAGATTCTAATATTGATGCAAAAGTACTTGCTATCTGAGTAGGAAAAATTGTACCAATTGATAATAGTTTTATTAAATTTCTACGATTTTTTTCCAAAATATTTTATTTTTTATAATTGAATTTACATGAACAGAAAGACATCCCAAAACGCTAAGTATATAGAATTCTTGACTGTCATAAGTTAAAGACACACATTGAAAACAACTTTTACTTTTACCAATATGTGTCTTTAATATTTTGGGGGACAATCATATAATTAGTATCCTGGGTTTTGCTCTATATTAGGATTTACATCTGTTTCATCCTGTGGTATTGGCAATATATTGGTATCATCTGCATAAGAAATAAAACAAGCACTAGATGTACAATTTGTTCTTACAATATCTTTTTTTCTTCGCATTAAATCCCATAATCTTTGTCCTTCAAAACAAAGTTCTAATCTTCTTTCTAGAAAAATAGCGTCTATTAAATCATCTCCTGTACTCGTTGTACTTATTGCTGTAGGTAGCGCTCTCTTACGAATTACATCTAAATCTTCTTGAGCTCCAGTAATATCTGTACCTATTTGTGCTCTTGCTTCTGCTCTTATTAAATAAATTTCTGCAAGACGTACAACTTTTACATTATCATACCCCAAAACATGTGAGTATTTGTCTACTCTATAAGGCGCATAATCTCCTGCTAAATTTTCATCTATTACAAAATTCTCCATTCTTACATCGTCTGCGTCATATAAAGAAACAACGTCGTTAGATGGTAAATAATCTCCGTAACCACCTGCTGCTGCAGAAATGTATAAACCAGCAATACCGTTACCTCCTACGTTGTCTGATTCTGTCATAGAAATTTCAAAAATCGATTCAGAAGTATTATCGTTATCCCATAATGTTGCGTAATTGTCATTATCAACCAAACTATAACCTGCATTAATTACATCGGTAGCCATTGCTTCTGCATTTGCCCAATCTTCTTTATACAAATAAACTCTAGACAATAAAGCTTTGACTGATATCGCTGATAATGTACTAGAATTTGAGCTTCTAGAAGTATCACTCATTAAAGATAAAGCCGTTGTCATATCTAAAATCACCTGATTATAAACCTCTTCTACAGTATTTCTTGATGGTTCTAATGTTGGGTCAAACTCTAGGATTAAAGGTACTCCCGCATGACTTGCATCTGATGTAAATGTATAATGTTGCGCAAACAACTTTACCAAATCAAAATAGATTAAACCTCTTAAAGCGTGTGCTTCTCCTAAAATATGTTCTTTACTAGCTTGAGATGATGCTGTAACTTCTACATCAGAATTAATAATATTATTTAAGGCATTATTTGCAAAATACATTCCAGTCCATAAGGCATTTGCCTGACCATCAGATACGTTTTGAACGTGTTCTGCATAGTCTACAATTCTATTTGCTGATAAATTTTGCTTTACATCGTCAGACAAAACATCTGGAACCATAAACATGTATCTACCGTAATAATATGCTCCTTGAATTTCGTCATACACACCTGTAATAGAAGTTTCTAAATCCTCTAAATTTGTAATAGCATCTTCGTTTGCAACTGAAGATTGAGGTGTAAGTTCTAAAAATGATTCTGAACATGATAAGAAGAACCCTACCATAATCAATAGTAATATTTTATTATATTTTTTCATGAGTTTCTTTTTAAATTACAGTTTAATATCTAGCCCTACAGAAATAGTTTTCATCGCTGGCGTTAATCCATTATAGCTCCCGCTTATAGATTGTTCTGGATCTATGTATAAATCTTTATCTTTAGTAAACGTTAATAAGTTTGTACCTCTTGCGTATATTCTTGCAGAACTAAGGTGTAATAATGAAGCTACTTTTTCAGGAACATCATATGCTAGTGTTAAATCTTTTAAACGGATAAAACTACCATCGTACAACCATCTTGTAACATTACCTTGATTACTACCAGATTGTCCTCCCCATTGAAACTTAGGGAATAAAGCATCTGTTTTACCTTCTACCCACCTATTTTCGTAAACATATGTAGCAGTACTTCTTGGTGTTAATCTACCATCTCCTAAAGATCCTTTTGCTCTACTATCAAACAAATAATTACCAGAAGAATACATAAAACCAGCATTTAAGCTAAAGCCTTTGTAAGAAAAAGAAGTATTAAAACCACCGTAAAAATCTGGTGTTGCAGACTTACCTGATAAATAACGCTCTGCATCTCCAATATCATTTGTTATGGTAGTTTCACTAGCATCTGTAAAATATTGTACATCTCCGTTTGTTTGATCTACACCTGCCCAACCATACATATAAAAAGACTGAAAATCTTGTCCTACTTGTCTTCTAAAAGCTCCGCTTGTATAATCTTCATCTAAATCTGTAATTTCATTTTTAATAAAAGTTGTATTAAAACCAACACTCCATCTAAAATCTTTATTATTAATAATGTCTGCATTTAAAGTAATTTCTAAACCTTTATTAGACATAGATCCAAAGTTTTGTGTTAATTCTGTAAACCCTGTTGTTGGAGAAATAGGAACATCTAAAATAAGATCTGAAGATTGTCTATCAAAATACTCTACAGTACCACTAATTTTACCAAAAAGACCAAAATCTAACCCAATATTAAAATTCTCTTGAGTTTCCCATGTAAGTTCTGGATTTGCAAGTTGTTGAGGAGTACCTCCGGGAGAGCCGTCATAATCATCACCATAACCATATAATCCTAAGGAAGCAAAATTACCAATAGCTGCATTACCTGTTAAACCATAAGATGTTCTTAATTTAAGAACATCGATAAAAGAAATATTATTAATAAATTTTTCTTTAAACATATTCCAACTTGCACCTACAGAATAAAATGTTCCGTATCTATTATCTGCACCAAATCTTGAAGATCCATCACGCCTTACACTACCTGAAAGATAATATTTATGATCAAAATTATAGTTACCTCTTAAAAACATAGAGTTAAAAGTATACTCTGTTTTTGTACCAGAAACCGCATATTCTGCTGCTGCAGTACTTAGTGTTTTAACTACATCGTTAGGAAAATCTGAACCTGAAGCAGAAAATGATTCACGTATGGTTTGTTGCGCTTCATAACCTGCTAAAAAGTTAAAATTATGACTATCATTTAATGTTAAACTATAATCTAACGTTTGTGTACCTACCCATGTTTTGTTGGTAGTATTTGCTTCATAAGCATAACCATTTGTATCATATCCGGTTCCATAACGTCTGTTATAATAAGTAGATTCGTTAACGCTTAAAATATCAAAATTCCATTGAGATCTAAATATTAAATTCTTTATAGGAGTGACTGTAAGTACTAAATTATCAATAATTCTACTTGTTTTTGTTTCCCATAAATCGTCTCCACTCAAACTTCCTACAGGATTACTTCCTATTGGAAAATATGCTAAATGATCTGCATTGTATAAACCTTCCTCGTCATAAATAGGAATTAACGGAGATAGCTCTAAAGTACTCTTAAAGGGGTTGTTCCAAGAACCTGCATCTGGTGCAGTTGTAGATGTAATATTTGCAATTGATATGTTATTCGATATTGTTAAATATTTACTTGCTTTATATTCTAAATTAGTTCTACCACTAAATCTAGAAAAATCATATCCTATAATATAACTTCCTTGCTCCATAAAACCACCAGACATAAAGTATTTAACTTTATCGGTAGCTCCTCTTATACTTAAATCATAACTTTGTGTAACTCCAGTTCTTGTTATAGCGTCTAACCAGTTTGTATCTGTAGCTTCACCTGTTGAAGGATCGATTTGTTGTGTATAATAATTATCTAATTGTGTTTGAGCTTCTGCCTCTGTAAGTCCTAAATTTACATAACCTTCAATATATAATTCTTTATACTGAGCTGCATTTAAAGGTTTTAAAATATTTTTTGATGCTTGAGAATTAAACCCTGTTAATGTTTTTAATTCTATAGTTGCTTTACCTGTTTTTCCTTGTTTTGTAGTAATTAAAATAACACCATTTGCACCTCTAGATCCATAAATTGCTGTAGAAGCAGCATCTTTTAAGATACTAATACTCTCAATATCGTTTGGATTGATAGACGCCATTACATTAGAACTGGCTCCATCATTATCATTTGTAGACTGGCTACCTGCTTGAATAGGAATACCATCTATAACATATAAAGGCTCACTAGATGCATTAATAGATCCAATACCTCTAATTCTAATTTCTGTATTTGATCCTGGTGCTCCATCAAGAGCACTTGCTTGTATACCTGCTACTCCACCTCTTAGAGATTGCTCAAAAGAAGATGTTGGCGCCTGTTCTAATTCTGTTCCTTTCATTACTGCAACAGAACCCGTTAATTCTTCTTTTTTTAAAGAACCATAACCAACAATAACCACTTCTTCTAAAGAAGCAGTACTTTCTTCCATTTGAACATCTATAACCGTTTTATCTCCAACTGTTACAGTTTGTTTTATCATACCTATATAAGAAAACTCTAAAACAGCACCAGCTGGTACTTTAATAGAATATTTACCATCAAAATCTGTTTCAGTTCCTGTAGAGGTTCCTTTTACATGAACACTTACACCAGGCAAAGCAAAACCTTCAGATTCTACAACTAAACCATTAACCACCCTTTCTTGTTTTACTTGATTATTAGCTAAAGAAATAGTTGGTTTTTGTTTTGTTTTTTTGACAATAACTTGCTTTCCATCAACCTTATAACTTAAATTGGTTTTTGAAAAAGCTTTATCTAAAATCTTAATAATATTCGCTTCATTAAGTTTTATTGATACTTTTTTATTTGTGTTTAAAACATCATCCTTATAAAAGAACATGTAATCACTTGACCCTTGAATTTCTTCAAAAAATTCTTCTATTGATATTCCTTTTACATCAATATTTATTTTCGTTTGTCCCATCAGCGGATTCATATTACCTGCTGTGATTCCCAAACTAATTAATAATAGAAATAATCTCATAAGTATTAAAATTCCTTTGCGTGAGTTTTTTTTCATATTTTTGTTTTGATTATTAAATTTTGCTGTTCTCTACAGCAATGTGATTAAAATAAGCCAGAAGATGTTGGCGCATCTTCTGGCCTTTTACTAATTCAAATAATAGTAGTTTACTTCATATTTTTTTTTGTTTAATTAATTATTATTTTACCTTCTTCTAAGGTATATTTCATATTTGTACTTGCACTAATATTTTTAACCACTTTATCTATGCTTTCGTTTAAATCTAAATATCCAGAAAACTTTTCTTTAGCTAAATTTTTATTTTTAATATCTACTTTTAAATTATAGTATCTAGAAATTCTATTCATAACATAACTCAAATCATTGTTTTTAAAGATTAAAACGCCATCTCTCCATGAGAAATAATTATTTACGTTTACTTTTTCTGATACAATACCCTTAGTTTCTTTATTATACGTTGCTTTTGTACCAGGTGTAATTTTAATTTTATCTGAATAATGATTTAATTTTGGATCATTATGATAACTAATTTGCACACTTCCGCTTTTTAAAACCGTATTAATTTCTCCTTCTTCCGGATAACTTGTTACTCCAAAAACAGTTCCTAAAACTTTAACCTCCTGCTCTTTAGACATTACAATAAAAGGATGTTTTTTATCATGAGCAACATCAAAAATAGCCTCTCCTTCTAAATACAACTTTCTTCTATCTCCATTAAAAACTACCGGATATATTAATTTAGAACCAGAATTTAACCAAACAATCGTTCCGTCTGAAAGATTTATTTTAGATCGTTTACCATAAGGTATAATAAGTGTATTGTATGCTACTTTACTATTTTTAGAGGTTTCTTGTTCTATTTCGGTATCTTCTCCTATTGTTAATTTTTTTCCTGATTTAGAATAATTTATATTACTATCCTTTTTTTCTATTTTTAAATTTTCTCCATTTCCTAAAACCAATACAACTTCATCAGTTTTATTAAAATCTACCAATTTTGATGTATTTACAAAATCTGTAATTGAGCTATTAGGTTCATTTTGATAACACAAAACAATACCTATCAAAAAAACTAAAGAAAAAGCAAGACTCATTACTAAACCTTTATTTCTTCTATTTCTTTTTCCATAGCTAAGATTATCAATAGAATTAAAAATTTTATTCTTTAAAGCCATTTTTTCCAATTCTGTAATTGGTAAAATCTTAACTTTATTAGATTCATTAACTTTCATGATCTTTTTATATTCTTTATTATTAGTTTAAAAACTTTATTTGACTGCTATATTATTAATAGCATATTTTCAGTTTTTTATAGACGTTAAAATGTGTTTTTTATAAAAAATAAAAAGATAACTGTAGTAATAAAACACTGAAATTTAATTTTCTTAATACTTTAATTGCTCTATAAACAGACGTTCTGGCAGATTCAATAGAAACCTCCATAATCATAGAAATTTCTTCGTAAGATTTTTCTTGCTCAAATTTTAAACTCAAAACTTTTCTTTGACTATCACTTAAAGTTTTCATTGCACTTCTTAACCTTGAGTTTCTTTCGGAAATACCTTCTTCGGTTATAATGTGTTTCTCACAAGAATCTGAATGCTTTTTATTCATAGCATCAATTTCATAATCAAAATCATCTAAAGAAACAGAAGTGTTTTTTTTATGATACTTTTTATTAATTTTCCTTTTTAAAGATTTAAAAAGATAATACTTAACATTATCTGTTTTAGAAAGCTTGTTTTTGTATTTATATAAGTCTACAAATAAATCGTGGATACAGTCCATAACATAACCTCTATCTTTTGAATGATACATACCATAAGAAAATAATATATTTACGTATCTATTATAAAGCTCTTCTAAAGCTGTTTTTTTACCACTCTTTAATTCCTTCCAAATTAATGCATCCGTTTTTTCTACAGGAAAAATATTACTTTCACTTGTTTCTATTACTTGATTTATCGCAGATGTATTAAGATTGTTTTTTGCTACCAAAGCCAATGCTAATTCTCCATATTCTTGCATAAATTTTACTTTATTTTTTTACTTTATTAAAGTTATTGTAACAACAACACAATATATTAAGCAAACTATTTATCTTTCATAGACCAAATTATCATATAAATATCAAAAAAGATGATATAAAGAAAATAATTAAACAAAAATACCATTTCATTAAAAAATACATATATAAATTATCAAATTGAAACTCATTTTTTTATTCCGCCTAAATTATAAGTAGGTATATTATCTCTTTATAAAAACAAAAAAAAGTTCCATGTACTTAAACATAGAACCTTTAAAACGTAAGCTATAAATACTTTTCAGTAGAGAGGAAGGGATTCGAACCCTCGGTACCGTTACCAGTACACTACCTTTCCAAGGTAGCTCTTTCGACCACTCAGACACCTCTCTTTATTTTAAGACAAATACAAATCAATCAACCCCTCTGGAGTATCTACTTGAATTGTTTTGTTCTCTCTATCTACTTTTTTGATAAAATCATCTACCATCGGAATAAAAATCTCTGTTCCATTCCTGTCAATTTCAAAAAGCGGTTGCGCTGCTTTGTCGTTTATATGAACAATTTGCCCAACTTCTCCAAAATTAGCATCAACAACTGTAAAACCAATTACTTCATGATAGTAAAATTTGTCACCCGTTAATTCTGGCAACATTGTATTTGGTAAATAAACACCACATTTTAAGATAGAATCTGCTTCTTCATCAGAATAAACATCTTCAAACTGAACACGTAACTGATTTCCTTTGTGTAATGAACTTTTATCAATAAAAAATGGAACCAAGTTTGTGCCGAATTCGACATAAACTGATTCCATTTCTGTATACAACTCAGGCTCGTCGGTATCTAATTTGATAACAACTTCACCTTTAAAACTATATTTTGTAACGATTTTGCCTAAATAAAAACAATCTTCTTTACGCATCTTCGTAATAATTTATAATTTATTCTGCTGCTTTTGCTGCTGCATCATCAATAGTTTCTGGAGCCTCTTCAGCCTCAGCAACAACCTCTTCTGCTACTTCTTCAACAACTGGTTTAGCTGCTTCAATTCTTGCTTCATTTACTGCTTTTTCTGCTGCCAATGCTGCTGCTTTCGCCTCAGATTGTGCTTTAGATAAACCAGCTTCTTTATCAGAAATCTTAGTAGCTTTTGCTTCTACCCACGCTGCAAATTTTGCATCTGCTTGCTCTTGAGTTAAAGCACCTTTTCTTACACCACCAGCTAAATGATTCTTTAACATAGCACCTTTGTAAGATAAAATGTTTTTTGCAGTATCAGTTGGTTGTGCACCATTTTGTAACCAAGTTACAGCTAAATCTACATCTAAATCAATAATTGCAGGGTTAGCGTTAGGATTGTAAGTACCTATTTTTTCTAAGTATTTACCATCTCTTTTTGCACGAGCATCAGCGGCAACGATCCAATAGAATGGTTTCCCTTTTTTACCGTGTCTTTGTAATCTAATCTTTACAGACATAATTTGTTAATTTGTTAAGGTTCTCGACCTTTATTATTAAAAATCTCACTATCTCGTAGTAAGTGGGCGCAAAAGTACAAAACCTTTTTTAAACTAAAACGCTAAATATCAATATTTTTTAGGCCGTTACTACAAGGGATGGGCTTTCACTACTCGCTTCCCATAAAAAAATGTGAGAGAGCTCAAACATAGAGCCTGTCTTGAGCGTAGTCGAAAGGCTCTATCCTTAAAGCAGTACTCTATATCATTTATTAAAATTTATATTTCCAGAAAAAACTTAACATGTTAAATAATGATTGCTTAACATTCCTATTTAATTAAACATGTATTTTTATTTATTAAACCCTTTTATATGCTTACCATTAATAGACCAAATAATAACGGTTATGAAAATTTCGACCTATTTTCTGAAATAAATAATTCAAACATTCAATTCCATAAAGAACATATACTTGAAATAAACGTAAAAAAAAATGGATATATATATTTGCCACCAAATAAAGAAAATTACATATACGAAGTTATCCAAGGTGCAGTAAAACTTGGTGGATACTCAGACAATGGAGAAAGTTTTGTTTATGAAGTTTTACCTCATACAGAGTTTTTTGGCAACTTTAAATACCTAAATGGTCAGTTTCAAGAATATGCTAAAGCAATCGTAGATTGTAAAATTAGAGTATACAATTTAGATTTTTTTAAAGCAACTGTATTAACAAACCCTTTTCTTTCTAACTGGTTTATTTCTTACCTAGTAAAACGATGGTGTTCTGCAGAAGTAAAATTAAAAAACATTAAAGAAAAACATGTTAAAGAAAAAATAGCTTCTCTTCAAAATCATTATAATGTTACTATAGAGGATGCAAATGGTAAATCTTATATTTTATTTAACCTATTAACAAAACAGGATATGGGTGACCTTATCGGGGTCACCCGTCAAACTGTTGCTTCTATTATACAGAAAGAAAAGCAATTAATTTTTTAAAATTCCTAGAAACAAAGTAACATCATAGATTTCGTGTTCTACAAAAAAAGGCTAATTATAAGAATTATATGTAAAGAACATATTACTTATAAGACCTTTATAAATTATTATAGAGGATAAATTTGTTCTATTTTTTGTTGTAACGTGGCATCTCCACGCATTTCCATCTGAACCTTTTTTTCATCAAAATTAATTTTTAACACCCCAAAACTTTTTGTAGAAATAACTTTACCTACTCTTGCCGGATTGTATTCTTTTGTAAAATTCTCACTTGCATGTGTCATTCCACTAGATGTAAAATCAATTAAAGGGTAAGTTAATCCGCTAACTTCTTCTTTAGAAAACTCAGATATATGACGATCTCCAGACAATAAAATAACGTTATTAGCTTTTGAAGATACGATTACATCCAGTAGTTTTTTACGTTCTAATGGAAAGTTTGCCCACTTTTCATAAGGATGTTTTTCTGCAATTACCTGTACACTACTTAAAATAATATTAAATTCTGCAGATGAATTAACCAACTCACTTTCTAACCAAGCCCATTGCTGCTCACCTAAAATAGTACGATTCTCTTGATCACCGTTTACACTTTTTTCGCTAATACTTGTTCTAAAATAACGAGTATCTAATAAAATAACTTTTACAGACCCTTTAGCTGTTTCTATAACTTCAGAATGATACACTCCTTCTCTTTTTCTTCTAGGAGAATTTTTATCAACTTCTAAAAAATCCAATAATAGTTCCTGACTTTTTTCTTTTTTAGGATATTCTAAACCCGCATCATTAGCTCCAAAATCATGATCATCCCAAGTTCCCAAAACCTTAGTTTCTTTTAAAAGGTTTACATATCCTTTTTGCTTTTTTTGAAGATTATAATCTGCTTCCATTTTATCCATATTCTCTGTGTCTGCATAAATAATATCTCCTCCCCACAACCATACATCTGGATTTAATTCAGCAATATCATCCCACAACAGATTCGTTTGATCTGGTTTATTACAAGAGCCAAAAGTAAGTACAAAATCTGCTGTTTTTTCTTTTGTTGACTGATTAAAATAAGCTTTATCTTCACTTGATTTAGAAGTTGTTTTACAGGATAAAACTGTAAAAAAAGCAAGTACTATAATAATTTTTTTCATTTTTTAAACTTTTTTATTTAATTATAAATGTTGTGGTTACTGGTAAATGATCACTAATTTCTCTCATTTTTTTAGGTACAAAAAGTTGGGGGACTTCCGCTGAATTTTCTTTATATTCTTTATACATATTGGTATTCATCAATATATAGTCTAATCTTCGTTTAGGATCATCAGAAGTATGTGTCATTACTGTTTCGGGTAATGGGTCTATAAACTTCTCTCTCTTTACTTTTTCATTTAAAAAAAGATTAATTTCTTCGCTACCTTGTACACTATTAAAATCTCCTACTACTAAAATATTTTTGTTTTTGTCTTCTTTTAAGAATCGCTTATACTGCTGTTTCAGAAAATTAATCTGACCTTTTCTCATGGCTATATTTCGTTCTCCTCTACCTGCTTTTAAATGAACCCCGGTAAGTAAAAAATTATAATCTGAACTAGGATATACTTCTATAGACCACATTCTAGTATTTAAAGTGTTTTGTGTTTCTAATTGTCCTTCTTCATTTTTATACTCTAAAAGAGGTGTGGTTACATTTCCATAACCATAAATAATACCTAACGGAAATTTACTCATAACAACTACATTCATATACCAACCATGGCTAGGAACGTCTGCAAAATATACATACCCCATATTTTGCAAATTTTCATCAGCAATACTTCTTAAAAATTTTGCACTTTCAAATTCTTGCAATACAACTACATCTGCATCTATTTTTTTTAAAGCAGTTACTAAATTAGCTACTTTATTATTCATTAAAGAATCGGGGCTATTTTCTCTTTTAGAATCGATATAAGGATCATCAAAAGAGTCTACAAAATGCTCTACGTTCCAAGAAAGGACTTTAAAACTTTCTTTTTTGGGGAAAATGTAATCAGAAGGAATTACTTCTCCGCTTTCTTTTGCTACATAACTTTTCTCAGAAAAAGAAGCATCCTTTTCTATTAAATTCTTAGAACCTCCACAACTTATTAAAATTAAGAAGACTAAAATGTATATACTATTTTTCATAAATTATACTATTAAAAAAAAGGGTTTGACAGAGAAATATCAAACCCTAAAATAAAAACTAAACAAACTATTTTTTAATTAAACGAATATCTTACACCAAACTGCAATCTCCAAGGAGTTCCGTTTATTGGTTCTGTACCAGCACCTGTTTGTATATTGTATTCGTAGCTATTTGTTGATTGATCAAATCCGTTAATATTCATAAAACTTCTGTTTCCAAAATTATGACTGCGTCCCCACTCTTTATTTAATAAGTTCATAAAGTTAAAAACGTCTGCAGATATTTCTAAAGCATGCTTTGGGTTTAAAAAACTAAACTTTTTTACAAGACGAAGATCTACTGTTGCACTAAAAGGATTTTTTCCGCCGTTTCTTTCTGCAAAACTTCCATAACTTTCTTTTAAATAATCTTTAAATCCTTGAGAAGTTTCTGGATCGTTTAATACTTCATTATAACTATCTTTAATATATTGAGGCGTACTTGCATCATCTGGATTAAAAATATATGCAATTTCATTACTTAAATTAAAGTCTCCATTTGCACTTCTATTTCCACCTGCCTCTAAAGAATATCTTGTACCTCCTGTACCCACAATTGTTGCTCCTAAAGTAAATCCTTTCCAAGTTGGTGTTGCTCCGTTTACGACAATTTTAGTGTCAAAATGATTATCAGAATAACCATAATTTAAATCTCTAGGATCTCCTTTAACAGGAAGAAAAGTAGACGTATTAGCAACACAACAGTTGTATGAAGAATTGTCTTTAGAACGATTTACAGTAAAACTTGCATTTACATAACCATCTTTTCCTATTCTTGCAGAACCATCGACTACTAAAGCAAGATTATCTAAGATACCATCAGATGTTAATACTAAAGTTCTACCTACTAAATCCGATTCTCTAGACTCTGTCCAATCTGTACTTCCATTTGTAGAAATTGTATTTGCAGGCACAAAAACCTCTCTACCTTGTGGCGTTACAAAATAAGGTTCTGCTACTAAATTTGCTTCTTGGTATACATAGTTATTTTTAGTATGACTAAAAACAGCGTTCACCCCTAAACTATATCTATCTCCAAAAAAGTGCGTATAATTTACGTTTGCCTTATAAATGGTTGGTACTTCAAAATCTGGACTTACCGCATTTATGGTAGAAAATGGAGTTACTCCTGCCGGAACACCAGGCACAGTACTTGGGTCATTTCTATACCCTTCAAAATCTGGTGTTGGTACATTTGCACCTGTAACATCAATAGCTCCTAGTAAAGTTCCACTATTCTGAATATTATTAACTTGTGCATAATAATGCGGTTGAGAAGTAAAGACACCTCCACCAATTTTTAAAATATCAGTATCATTTCCTTCAATATTCCAAGTTAATTGAACTCTTGGTTGAATATTATCAAAATCCTCTGGTTTTACATCGGTACGAATTCCTAATTCTTGATCCACTAAAGGATTATATTCTGCATCATCTAAAAAAGCTGTTGCATCATAACGGATACCTGCCGCAAGATTTAAATTAGGATTTACATCAAATTCTACCTGAGCAAAAAGTGATAAATCTAAAACAGTTTGTTTCACTAAAGAAGAGCCTTGTAAAGGCACTTCTCTTGCATATCTAGAAGCGTTTAAGTTTTCGAAATCATCTAAAGAATCAAAGAAAAAACGACCATTTTGCTCATTAGATAATTGCGTTTCTAAGTAGGTAATTAAGTTATCTGTACCAAACGTAAAGTTAAATTTACCTGCACTAAGATATGTTGTGTTTGAAATTTGAAGCTGATTTTCTAAATTAGTTTCTGGTGAAAAACGTTGTCCTCCTAATTGTACAGTTCTATTACTGCTATTGCCATTTGGTAAAACAGATTCTACTTGCACAATTGCTCTTGGTATATTTTGTGACGGCAATTCTGAATTAGGTGCAAAAATACGTTCTGCATGTTGGTATTGAACTTTAAACTCATTCGTTACACTCGATGAAAAAGCAGAACGCAATGACAGAAACATGCTATTTTCTTTTGATTCAAAATCAGAATAAGACTCGGCAACTTCTATATTAGAATTATCACTTACACTTAAAGGATTGTCCCACTTATTATATAAGTTTCTAAAAGTTAATCTATGCTTATCGTTAATTTGCCAATCTAATCTAAAAAATAAATTATTAGCTTCTGTTACTCTATCAAACTGCCCTACTTGCTGAGAATCACTTAAACCATATTTATCTCTACCTATTTGTAAAAAACGATTTAAACTTTCTTCTGAAATTCTTAAATTATTTGCATCGTTATCACTTTGTATGTTTGCAATAAATTGAGGGTCTCCTGCATCTTGTCTTTCATAAACTAAGAAAAAATGCAACTTATCTTTAATTATTGGACCTCCTAAACTAAAACCAGATTGAGAGTTATAAAAATCTGCTTCTCTATCTTGTCCTTGTATTGTATATTGACTTTGAAGATTGTCTGCTCTGTGATAAAAGAAAGCACTCCCTTCAAACTCATTCGTACCAGATTTTGTTACAGAAGTAATAGAACCACCACCTTGGCGGCCTTGACTTACATCATAATCATTTGTAGAAACCTCAAATTCTCTAATAGCTTCTTGAGAAATCGTATAAGGACCTTTACCAACCTCACCTGCTGTAAGTGTATTTCTAAAATTAACACCATCAATAGTTACATTTGTAGACGTTCTTCTTTGACCTCCTAAATTTAGACTTCCAGCTCCTTGCAAAGGAGACAAACTAGTTAGTCTTGTAAAATTTCTTCCTTCGGATGGTAAGTTTTTAATTTGAACTTCTCCAATTTTTGTTGAAGCTCCCATTTGCTGAATACGTTTTGCCAAACCATTAGAAGAAATAACAATTTCATCTAAAGAGGTAGCAGATTCTTGTAAAACAAAATCAACCGTTAAGGCATCATTTAAGTTTAATAAAAAACCTTTATGAACTACATCTGTAAAACCTAAATATTTTGCAGTTACAGAATAAGGACCTCCTAAAGGTAATTGCTGAATTTTGTAACTTCCAGTTTCACTTGTTGTAGCACCAGAACTAAATCCTGTAGAAGTATTTTTAACAATTACGGTAGCTCCCATTAAAGGCTCTCCACTTTTGTCTGTAATAACTCCTTTTACGGAAGCATTTGTTGCTTGCCCAAAAGAATGATGAATGTTAAAAAACAATACCCCAAAAGTAATCATCATACTAATGGTTAAACGATTTTTTACTACTGATAATTTCATAAGTTAAATTAGTTTTAATAAGCATCAAAACTATACTTGGCAAGACAATCATTAATGTTAAGTATTAACATTGATTTAGATTTAATATTAATTTAAACGTTTCTTAATATTGAAAAAAGTGATTATCGTCGTCCGATTTTAACCTAAGACACCTATCAAACCTACATAAAACAACAAGTCTTTATTAAATATTAGAAATGAAAATATTTTTTACTACTTATATAAATAGTATATGAGTTAAAATCAAAATCTTATGAACTCATAGCCCTCTCTAATATTTTATAGTTTTGTATCAGATGCTAAACAATACACATCTTAAAACAAGCTATTGGAATTTTAAAATGAAAATGACAACATGAAGTACACAGAAAAAATTTCGAACAAATTAAACGAGTTATTAGAGAAAAATTATGATGCCGAAAAAGGATATCTAAACGCTGCAGAAAATGTAGAAAGTCCTAAACTAAAGATTTTCTTTAAAAATAGAGCCTCAGAAAGAAGTCAGTTTGCAAAAGAACTTAGAACAGAGATTCTTGTACACGGACAAATACCAGAAGATGATGGTTCTTTTAAAGGAACAATGCATCGAAATTGGATGACTCTAAAATCGCTATTTAGCTCAAATGATGAAGAGGCAATTTTAGAAGAAGCTATTAGAGGTGAAAAAGCAAATTTAGAAGAGTATAAAGAAATATTACTAGATGATGTTTTTGCTCCTTCCACAAAAAAAATGCTAGAAGAACAGCAACAAAAAATTCAAGCAGCTATTAATTTGCTAATGGTGAAAGAAGAGTTAGCCTAATCAAAAAATATAAATAGGTTATAAATCTATTATTCATATTTTTATGAAACAGTTTAAAAAGCCAATCCTTAAATGGATTGGCTTTTTTGTGCTTAGACTTGTTACTTGCAAGCATTAGTAAATAATTTCATCTGCCTTCTTACTTTTTTTTACAATAGAAAATTAATCTGACAAACTTAATATTAAAAAAAATAGTTGTAAAAATAAAACACACGCTAACATTTGTAACGAGTGAAACCAAAAACCTATTTCTCTAACAATATTGGTTACAAGCAAACTAATTCCGCGTGAAGGATAGCAGCGAAAAGCCCACAGTGAGGCACGAACGAGGACTTGCAGCGGATAGCCTGACCATTTTTAAGACAAAAAAGTATATGCTACTAACTTGGTGTATTAAAAAATGGGCACGCCCAGAAAACAGACACATACTAACGTTCGTTTTATAATTGGTGTAATCAAATTCTAATTTGCGGTACGGTACTCTTTACAAACGAGCACTAGCTTGAAAGAAATTTGTTGATAAACAAAATCAACTCATCCGTCATTTGTAAGAACAAATTTCTATTTTTACATGTTCTTTTAAACAGTTAAACGCTTCAACATTTACACAGATTTATGTACTTAATTTTTGATACAGAAACTACCGGTTTACCTAAAAGCTGGAATGCTCCTATTACAGATACGGACAACTGGCCTAGGTGTATTCAAATTGCATGGCAGCTCCATGATGAGATGGGAAATGTGTTAGAACACAACGATTTTCTAATACAACCAGACAACTTTAATATTCCGTACGATGCTGAAAGAATTCATGGAATTTCGACTGAATTGGCGGCAGAACAAGGTATTCCTTTAAGTGAAGGTTTGGTTTTATTTAATGAAGCGTTAGCTAAAACGAAGTTTATTGTTGGTCAGAATTTACAGTTCGACCTTAATATTATGGGGTGTGAATTCCATAGATTGGGTGTAGAAAATAATTTAAACTCATTACCGATTCTCGATACTTGTACAGAGAAAACGGCAACAATGTGTCAGATTCCTGGGGGGCGTGGTGGTAAATTTAAACTACCAACTTTAACAGAATTACACAACCATTTATTTGGTGTTGGTTTTGGTGAGGCGCACAACGCAACTGCCGATGTTGAAGCTACAACTCGTTGTTTTTTAGAGTTAATTCGTTTAAGAGAATATACCAAAGAGCAGTTAGATGTAGATGATGATTATTTTAAAAATTTCTCGGAAGCGAACCCAAAACCGATTCAGGTAATTGGTTTAAAACACATCAACCTAAAAAAGGAAAGCGATATAATTCGCCAACGTTTAGAGAAATTAAAAGGTACTGCAACAACTAAATCTACATCAGATGGTTTAGCTGAGTTAGAAAACGTACAATTTTCTCATTTACACAACCATACACAATACTCTGTTTTACAATCTACCATGCAATTGGGTAATATTGTAAAAGCTGCAGCAAAAGACAATATGCCTGCAGTTGCCATGACGGATACGGCAAACATGATGGGTGCTTTCCATTTTGTAAATGCTGTTTTAAACCATAATAAATCTGCAGATACTCCAATGAAACCAATTATTGGTTGTGAGTTTAACATCTGTGAAGATCATAAAAACAAATCGCAAAAAGACAACGGTTATCAGGTTGTTTTGCTTGCTAAAAATAAAAAAGGGTATCACAATTTAGCAAAATTATCTTCTGCAGCCTTTGTAGATGGATTTTACTATGTTCCTAGAATTGATAAAGCACTTGTAGAACAATACAAAGAAGACATTATTGTTTTAACAGGAAACTTATATGGAGAAGTACCTAGTAAAATTCTGAATCTTGGAGAAAAACAAGCTGAAGATGCCTTAATTTGGTGGAAAGAACAATTTAACGACGATTTATATATTGAGTTGATGCGTCATGATCAGCAAGATGAAAAGATTGTAAATGAAACTTTATTAAAGTTTTCTAAAAAGCACGACGTTAAAATTATTGCCACCAACAATACGTTTTACTTAGAACAAAAAGATGCCAATGCACATGATATTTTATTATGTGTAAAAGATGGCGAAAAACAATCTACACCTATTGGTAAAGGGCGTGGTTATAGATACGGATTGCCTAATGACCAGTATTATTTTAAGTCTACGGACGAAATGAAAACGTTGTTTGCAGATATTCCTGAAGCAATTAGTAACATACAAGAAATTGTAGATAAAATTGAAATATTTACACTTGCAAGAGATGTTTTATTACCAGCCTTTAATATTGGTAATGAATTTAAAGATCCGGCGGATGAAGTAGATGGAGGAAAACGTGGAGAAAATAACTTCTTAAAACATTTAACTTTTGAAGGTGCTAAAAAACGTTATGGAGAAATTACAGAACTTATTAAAGAACGGTTAGATTTCGAATTAGAGGTTATTGAAAAAACAGGATATCCTGGTTATTTCTTAATTGTAGAAGATTTTATTAGAGCAGCAAGAAGAATGGATGTTGCCGTAGGTCCTGGTAGGGGTTCTGCTGCCGGTTCTGTAGTTGCTTATTGCCTTTGGATTACAAATATAGATCCTATTAAATACGATTTACTTTTTGAGCGTTTCTTAAATCCAGAACGTGTATCGATGCCCGATATTGATATTGATTTTGATGACGAAGGTCGTGGACGTGTAATGGATTATGTAATTGATAAATATGGTGCAAACCAAGTTGCTCAGATTATTACCTACGGAACCATGGCTGCAAAATCTTCTATTAGAGATACTGCCAGAGTTTTAGATTTACCGCTTTTTGAAGCCGATAGAATTGCAAAATTAATTCCGGGTATTAAACTTAAAAATATTTTTGGTGATGATGCTAAAAGTAAAGGTAAAGTTGATGGTTTACGTGCCGAAGAAAAAGTTCTAATAGAAGAATTAAAACAAATGTCTTACGGAAACGACTTAGTTTCCGAAACAATAAACAAAGCCACTATTTTAGAAGGCTCTGTTAGAAATACAGGTATTCATGCCTGTGGTGTAATTATTACGCCTGGGGATATTACCAATTATGTTCCGGTTGCTTTGGCAAAGGATTCCGATATGTATGTTACACAATTTGACAACTCTGTAGTGGAAGACGCAGGTTTGTTAAAAATGGATTTCTTGGGATTAAAAACGCTGACTTTAATTAAAGACACCGTTAAAATTGTAAAAGCAAGACATAATATTCTATTAGACCCAGAAACGTTTCCTTTAGATGATGTAAAAACATACGAATTGTTCCAAAGAGGAGAAACCGTAGGTATTTTTCAATATGAATCTCCAGGAATGCAGAAACACATGCGTTCTTTAAAACCAACTGTTTTTGCCGATTTAATTGCCATGAATGCCTTGTACAGACCTGGTCCAATGGAATATATTCCGTCTTTTATTAATAGAAAACATGGTACTGAAGATATAGAATACGATTTACCTGCCATGGAAGAGTATTTGGCAGAAACATACGGAATTACAGTTTACCAAGAGCAAGTAATGCTTTTATCACAAAAACTGGCAGACTTTACCAAAGGTGAAGCCGATGTTTTGCGTAAGGCAATGGGTAAAAAACAAATTGCGGTACTAGACAAAATGAAACCAAAGTTTGTAGAACAAGCTGCTGCAAAAGGGCATGATCCTGTAAAATTAGAGAAAATATGGAAGGATTGGGAAGCCTTTGCAAGTTATGCCTTTAACAAATCTCACTCTACGTGTTATGCGTGGATCGCCTATCAAACTGCGTATTTAAAAGCACATTATCCTGCAGAATATATGGCTTCTGTACTTTCTAATAATATGAAAGACATTAAAGCTGTTTCTTTCTTTATGGAAGAATGTAAACGAATGGAATTGCAAGTTTTTGGTCCAGATTTAAATGAATCATTTTTAAAATTCTCTGTTAACCAAGAAGGTGCTGTTCGTTTTGGAATGGCAGCCGTAAAAGGTGTTGGAGCCGGAGCAGTTAGAGCCATCATTAAAGAAAGAGAAGAAAACGGAAACTACAATTCAATTTTTGATTTATCTAAACGAGTAGATTTAAGAGCTGCCAATAAAAAATCTTTTGATAGTTTGATAAAAGCTGGTGCTTTCGATTCTTTTACAGATACTCACAGAGCACAATATTTTGCTACTGACGAAAAAGGAATGACCTTTTTAGAACGCGCCATGAAATTTGGACATAAATATCAAGAAAACGAAAACTCAGCTCAGGTTTCTATGTTTGGAGAAGCTTCTACAGTTCAGTTTCCAGAACCAGATATTCCAGAATGTGAAACTTGGGGAACTATGGAATTATTACAACAAGAAAAAGAAGTTATTGGTATATATATTTCTGCGCATCCTTTAGATGATTTTAAAAACGAAATAAAATTCTGCAACGCTTCTTTGAAATATTTTAAAGCAGATCTTGCAAAGTTTGTAAATATGAATTTAGCTTTTGCTGGTATTGTTACCGATGTACAACACCGAGTTTCTAAAGCAGGTAAAGGTTGGGCTATGTTTACCGTAGAAGATTATGGTGATAGTAATGAGTTTAGAATTTTTGGAGAAGATTACCTAAGGATGCAACACTTTTTAGTGCCTAATCAGTTCTTATTTATACGCACTACCGTGCAACCTGGATGGACCAATAAAGAAACAGGAGTTGTTGGTGAACCTAGATTAAAGTTTTTAGAAATGAAATTGTTACATGATATTATGGATGAACTCTGTAAAAAAGTAACCATTCAACTTCCTTTAAGTGAAATTAAAGAAGATTCTATTTTAAATTTAGAATCCATCTTAAAAAAGACACCGGGTAAACAAAATTTAAATTTCACTATTTGGGATGAGAAAGAAAAATTAGAAATTAGTTTACCTAGTAGAAATACGAAGGTTCACATAACCAATGAGTTGTTAGCCAATTTAGACCAACAACAAATTACCTATAAATTAAACTAAAATGAATTCTATAACCCTTGCAAGAGTTATTCATGTACTGGCGGTTGTTTTATGGATTGGAGGAGTAGCAATGGTTACAACTGTAATAATTCCTGCTGTAAAAAAAATGAAGTCTAAAAAAGACAAACTAACTACTTTTGAAAATATTGAAGGTAGATTTGCAATACAAGCAAAAATTACAACTTTAATTACTGCAATTTCTGGTTTTTATATGATGTATGAATTAAATGCCTGGGAACGTTATTTAGATTATCGTTTTTGGTGGATCCATGCAATGACAATTGTTTGGATCATTTTTACATTAGTTTTATATATTTTAGAACCCTTGGTTTTACACAAACTTTTCAAAAAATATGCAAATGAAAACCCTGAAAAAACCTTTAACATACTTCACAAAGCACATTGGATATTATTAATTATTAGTTTAATTACAATTCTAGGAGCAGTTGCAGGAAGTCATGGATTGTTTTTCATTACATAAACTTTTAATTCATTCTTAATGATTGAATAAAACAAAAATAAGCATGATAAAAACATATTAATGCTTACTTTTGTTTAATATTTTACAAAATAGATGAAACAAAATAAAAACGGAGTTTGGACAAGTTGGAACGAGAATCTAACCTACAATTACGAATCTCTTTATAAAATTACTTCAGAAGAAGAGTTGCAAGAAGTTGTCAAAAATTCAGAAAAAATTCGTGTTTTTGGTAATAAACAATCTTCTGCTGATATTGCTTCTGGAGCCGCAACCTTAATTGACATTAGAACTTATAACAAAATTATTTCTTCTAATGATGCTGAACTTACAATTACAGTGCAATCTGGTGTAATTTTAGGAGATTTACTAGAAGCTGTAGAAGCAAAAGGTTGGTGTATTCCTTGCTTGCCAGATATTAATACCATTACAATTGGTGGCGCTTTAGCAACAGGAACTCATGGTACAAGTGGTAAACTTCTTTCTGAGTACATGACCAAATGTAGTATTGTTCTTGCAGATGGTTCTATTAAAATTATTACAGACAAAGATGATTTAATTGATGCTATAAGAGTTTCTTTGGGTGTTTTTGGTGTGTTTTCTGAAATTACTTTTAAGTGCGAACCTATTTACACTTTACACGTAAAAGAAGGTCCGGAAGATGATAGTGTTTGGTTGCCTAAAATTAATGAACGTTTAAAAAAACATGATTTTCTAAGAATCTTATGGCTTCCCCATACTGATAAAGGATATGTTATTACAGGTGATAAAATAGACCCAAATACAGAAGTAACCGAAGATTTAGGTCCTAAATATTTAAAACATAGAAGAACAGCATCTAAAATATTGTATAAATATTCACACGTTTTTCCTTGGATTACAGCCGTTGCAAACAAACTTTTATATAGAGGTTTTTTTAGCTCTACAAAAGAACACAAAGGCTCGCTATACCAAGCTACCGTTACAAAATCTAGAGGATCTACTTTAGAATTAGCAGAATGGACCATTGGTTTAGACGTTTTTCCTAAAGTTTTTGAAGAATTAAAAACAGAAATAAATAAATGGAGTAACAAATCGTTTATTCATATTCCTATGGATGTTCGTTTTGTGTACAAAGACAAATCTTGGTTAAGCTATGCTTACGAAAAAGACACTGTTACTATGGGGTGTGTTTCTAGAAATGCAGCAACTGCAGATACCTATGAAGCTTTTAAAAGTATTGAAAAAATATTTTTAAAACACGGAGGAAAACCACATTGGGCAAAACGTTTTTCCGCTAAAGATGCAGAACTTTCTAAAGTGTATACAAAATGGGAAGATTTTAAACTTTTAAGAAGAGAATTAGATCCAACTAACAAATTTTTAAATCCGTATTTAACGGAAATATTCAACGAAAAAACAAGTAACTAATGATATTACCTAAAGGATTTTTATTTGATTTTGATGGCGTAATTGTAGATAGTTTTGAAAGCCATTATTCTGCATGGACTTCCGCTTTTAAAGAGTTATTTGATAAAGATATTACTCCGTTTCCTAAAACTCATGCAGGAAAATCCCCAATGATTATTGCTGAATATTTCTGCTCTGTTATTGGTGAGGAAAAACGTACCAAAGAATTATTCCTTTTAAAGGACGAACATATAAAAACACACTTTAAAGTACCTAAGTTATTACCTGGAGTTAGAGAGTTTACAAGCCTTTTGTCCGAAGAAAAAATACCTTACGGAATTGCAAGTAACGCCACAAAACTGTTTTTAAAAAACAGCATCCATCATTTAAACCTAAACTTTACTACCGTTTTTGGGGTACAAGATTATGTAAAACCAAAACCTGCACCAGAAGCCTATATTTTATTGGCAGAAACGCTAGGCTTTAAAGATATTGATTTTAAAGATATTTGGGTTTTTGAAGATAGTTTAACAGGAACAAAAGCGGCTAAAGCAGCAGGAATGGTTGCTATTGGAATTACAACGCAATATTCTGAAGAAGAGTTAAAAGAAGCTGGAAGTGTTTTAGTTTTTCCAACTTTATTGGAAGCTTATGAGTATTTGACTAAATAATATTTCGAATTAAGTAACTTTCTCAACAAGTAACAAGTTTGAAGGTTTTACGTACAGTTTATCATTTCGATTAGAGAGATAAATATCATAAAACACAAAGTTTTGTGTTCTCAATGTTATGCGACTTCTCATAACTTCGAAGTGACAAACTTTATAATTTATCGCTTAAAAACTTAAGCGGTAACCTCTCTAAAAAGCGTTTCTAAATTCTTATTTTGGGTATTTAAGCTAAGAATCTTTAAACCGTTTTCTTGTGCAAAATCAAAAATAACAGGTCGCATATCTTCTTCACTTTCAAAAGTGATAAACCAAGTATTGTCGTAATTATTTTTATAAGAAACCACGTTTGGTAATCTGTTTATGAATTGCTCTTCTATCTTATAATCAAACGTAACTTCTATTACTTGCTGATTATTCTCTTTGAGCTCTGCTAGTTTTTTATCAATTAAAAGTTCTCCTTTTTTAATGATGATCACACGATCGCAAACCGCTTCTACTTCTTGCATAATATGGGTAGAAAAAAGTACCGTTTTATCTTCTCCTAATTCTTTAATCAATGCTCTAATTTCTACCAGTTGATTAGGATCTAAACCAGTTGTTGGCTCATCTAAAATTAACACTTTTGGGTTGTGTAAAATTGCTGCCGCCAAACCAACTCTTTGCTGATATCCTTTAGATAATTGATGTATTTTTTTATGTGCTTCTGCAGTTAAACCAACTTTTTCAATGCAAATTTCTATTTGGCTTTTATCAACCTTAAAAATAGTTGCTTGAAACTGTAAGTATTCACGCACATACATATCAGTATACAAAGGATTGTGCTCTGGCAAATACCCAATAGATTTTTGTGCATCTAATGGATTTTGTAACACATCAATTTCATCAACAAAAACTTCGCCTTCATTCGGTTTTATAAAACCTGTTAAGATTTTCATCATTGTAGATTTCCCTGCACCATTTGGCCCTAGAAAGCCAATTATTTGGCCTTTATCCGCAGAAAAAGAAACATTATTTAATGCTTTTTGAGTTTTATAAACTTTTGAAACCGATGTTACTTTTATAGACATTTAGTAAGAAAATTAGTGATCATTTAAATTAACGATATAAAAATACTTTTAGTTTGTGGCTTTAGAAAGGTTTAATCTAATTTTTCTAATATTCTTCATTCTTAACCAAGCAGCTTTATGTCGTTTTTTATAAAACCATAAAGTTCCTAAATCTAGTAAAAAGTAAAAAAAACTAATTCCTGTTGGTGGATTATGACTTGGTAAAAAATCAAAGATTCCCCAAGCCGTAGTTGGCCACCACCAACATTCGTATGTTGTACCCACTATTTCTAAAAAAGCAACGGCTAAATACATGGTCAGATAAAAAAGCCTTTCTCGGGGTTTCTTTATCAAAATCAAAAGCGTTCCTGCAGTCATTACAAAACCAAAAACATCGTTCCTAAAAATAAGAAATAAGGTAGCATATAGTATAATGATGACTGCTAGTATTTTCTCTAATTTTTGATGATTATTTTTAGTAAAAGCTGTTTTCAAAAAAAACAAAACCCCTGCATATACTAAGGCATGTCCCATAGGGATGTAATGAGGTACATTTTCTAATCTATACGTATACATACCCATTGCTACAGAAAACAAATATTCTCCAAAAAAGCCTAATAAAACAGCATAAAACAGCTGCTCTCTAATTCTTGATGAAACTTTAAAACAGGTTACTGTAAAAACAATTACCATAACTATGTTTGCAATCCATTGAGACTCTCCGTAATTTTCGGTTACATAAACACTGTCTATAAAAAGACCAATAAGTATGTAGAAAAAAAGGATGCCTAATGTTTTTATAAAGGCAGGAAAAAAGGTTTTACTTGTTGATACGCTCATACCGTTATGAAAAAATAGCTTTTTTGAGTTTTCTTTTTATCGTTTTCATAATATCTGTTGGGTAGGTACTTTCTCCCATCATAATCTGAATCATCTTTTCACAGATTCTTTCTCCATATTTTTTAATCAAAAGATTTCTCATTGTTTCGTTTTCATAAAACAACTTAGACAATTTAAAAGCAGATCTTAGTGCAGGTAAAAGGTGTTCTTCTAACTTTTCGTTGTATAATTTTTCTGCTAATTCGCCATTCAATTTACTTTCAATAATTGATTCTGCAGCCATATTACCTGAAAGAATAGCATTTGTAATTCCTTCAGCAGATAACGGATCTGCAAAACCTGCAGCATCACCTACCAAAAAAACATTCTTTCTTACAAAACCATCTTTTCTTAAAGAAACTGGTACTTGAAAACCATGCATTTCCTCACTAATGATTTCCGTAACTTTTAATGTATTCTCTAAATAATCTCTGTAACACTGTTTAAAATCTACTTTTACTTTTCGTAAAGCTCCAACACCAATAGATAAGTGATTTTTCTTTGGAAAACACCAACCATATCCCATAGGAATGGCATCAAAATCTAAACGAACGGTTTTTGATAATCTTTTAAAATCTTCATCATTTACCTCAACCTCATATTCTAATGCAGGTATTAATAAACGTGTTTCTTCCCATCCTGCAAATTTAGCAGTCTTACCTAACGCTCCATCAGCAGCAATTACAAACTTGGTTTTTATCTCTCCTTTAGAAGTATGTAAAGTGATATCTTCCTTAAAAGTAATATCTGTAAGTTTATGATCTTCAAGTAAAGTAACACCTAATTCTTGTGCTTTTTTAACAATAAAATTATCGAAATCTGCACGCATCACCATAGTAATGATGGGCTCATCTTTTTGAATAGAAAACTTTTTATCAATTTTATCAAAAAAGACATCAATATGAAAACATTCTTTTTCTACAACTTCAGTAATATCAAAAGGCATTATTTTTCTTCCGGCCAAACCAAAAGCACCTCCACAAGTTTTATACCTTGGTAAAGTTTCTTTTTCTATTATAACGGTTGATATTCCTTTTTCTGCTAATTTAAAAGCTGCAGAAGCCCCTGCTGGCCCCGAACCTATTATAGCTACGTCAAAAATCATAGAATGTTATTTTTTACAAATATATTGTTTCTTATTTAAAATTTATAACATAAAAAAAGACTCAATAAATTGAGCCTTTTTTATTTAAAATTCTACTTAAATTACAATTGATATTTTACTCTAAGACTAATAAATCTTGGTAAAACAAAGGTTTCATTTATTGTAAAAGCGATATTACTTGTATTTACAGAAGCTCTAGAACCAGAAGCTAAAAGATTGCTTCCTACTAACTCATACTCCCATTTTGCATCTTTATCTTTTCTGTAGGAAAAAGAAGCATCCAAACTCTGAAAAGTATTTGCAACCACTCCATCTTGTTTTACTTCATTATAAGAAAAATCTGAACGAATCGTTAACGATTTCCAAACATAAGCGTCAAAACTAATAGAAGGTGCATTAGTAACTCCTTTTATAATTGCATCTCTAGAACTGTTATCTTGGTCAGACAAACTTAATCTATACCCTAACGATACATTTGGAGCCTTGTTAAAATTGGTACTTACACTTGCAGAATAGCTTTGAGAAAATAGTTTATTAGTATTAAACTCATCATTTAAAGACTGAAATGTTTTACTGTAACCATAATTAGCTCCTAAAGATGTTTTAATCTTGTTAAAAGTTTTACCTAATCTTGCAGACCCCGTAAAGCTCTCATTATCGAAAGGTGAATTTAATGATGTACTCCTTGAAACAACAGAACCTGGTTCAAAAATTGTATTTGAGTTAATTTGATCTATTGTTTTCTTATAATTAAGCCTAGCAAATACGTTTGTGTAATTAAATAAATTAAAGCTAGAATAATTTAAGTTCACATTATGTAAATGTGCATTGTCTAACTCGTGATTACCATAATAAAAAGAATTATAGCTATTGGCAACAATACCTCTTGCAAGTTGATTAACATCTGTAAAATTAACTTCTTGTTTATAAGAAAATTGCAAAGACTCACTTTGTTTAAACTGTGCTATTATTGACAATTCTGGAAAGAATTTTTGAAATTGATCTTCAAAAATATCTGTTTCGTATTGTGTATTTTTAACATTATAAGCGTGTACTGTAAAACCCGGAGTAAAGGTAAAAATACCTGCTTTTAAACGATATCTTAACCCTGCATAAATATCAGAAAAACCATATTCTGTATCATTTGTAAATGATCTAGCATCATCTTCCGGAATAGTTCCTGTTGGAGTAAACTCGCTTCCATCATCTAAAATTTGAAAAAACTTAGAATCAAAATTTTGCTTACTTTGTATGGTACCAACTACAAAGTTTAAATTACTCTTATCATTTAAAATATTATAGTAATCTAACTTTACATCTAATTGATTCGATTTTACACGTCTGTCTTGTTCTAAAGTATACATTAAATTACTTGAACCTGTTTCTTCATTTAAACCTAACTTATCTGCTTCATCAACAAAGTTATCTTTATCTAAAGAAGCCACATAAAAAGGATCTTCATCTTGTAGTAAATGCTTTGCTTCTAATGCAAAGATATTTTTTTCGTTTGCTGTGTAAAAATAACTAAAGTTCTGGTTAATTGTATAAGGTGTTGCTTTTTCATCTTCTGTAATATCACCTAAAACATTAGACTCAACATCATCTTTTCTAAATTCGTTTGTAAAACGACCAATTAAATCATAATTAAATTGCTTTCTTGCATTTTGCTTATACCCAGCGCTCAATTTAATCAACCCTGTATTACTTGTTTGATCTGTTCTGCTCTCAGTATATTCATCTGGAGTCTCAGCATCTATATAATCTGTATCTACATTATTTTGTTGTCCGTTGCTATTACTAGAAAATATTAAGAATCCGCTTAAATCTAGTTTTGTAGTTGGAGAATAACTAAAATTCATAGCCGTTAATTTTGTTTCAATTCTATTCGCATTTCTAGCATTTGCAGTTAGAAAACCAATACCAGCACTTGCTAAACTTAAATTTGTTCCGTTAGATGGACTTTGGCTCCTAAAACCACCACTAAAACTTCTAATATCTCCTCTATCTAAAACAACTTCTCCCATATTATTAACATCACCAATAACATTAATAGTATATTTTGGCGAGTAATAAAATAATTTTGGTTGTAATAAATACAAAGTTTCATCTGGTGCATTTCCTGCTCCTGCAGTTATATCTCCAAACCAGAAATTCTTTTTTCCTTCTTTAAGTTTAATGTTTATAGCAACTCTATCTTCATTATTTTGTACCCCACTAAGCTGACTTACATCTGCGTAATTTCTTAAAACCTCTATTTTATCTAAGGCATTAGAAGGAATATTTTTGGTAGCTAGCTTTGTATCTCCATCAAAGAAATCCTTACCATCAATCATTATTTTTTCTACCGTTTTCCCTTCTACTTCAATTTCTCCATTATCATTAATTTCTACACCAGGTAATTTTTTCAGTACATCTTCTAGTTTTCTTTCGGTACCATTTTGAAAAGAATCTGCATTGTAAACAATCGTATCTCCTTTTACCGTAACAGGCATTTTAGAAACAATATTTATTCCATCTAAAGCATTGTCAAAAGCCAACATTACATTGGTAACAATAGCATCGGACTTTGTTTCTATTGTAAAGTCTGCAGACTTCATACCTACATAACTTATCTTTAATAAAACAGTAGTATTTTTTTCTACGTTTAATTTATAGAAACCTTTTTCATCTGTAAAACCGTAAGATGCTATTTTATTAGTTACCTTATCTATAGCCAAAACATTTGCCATCTCTAGAGGCTCACCAATACTATCTTTAACAACACCTGTTAGTTTTACTTGGGCGTTTGTAAAAAGTGTAACCATAAAAATGGCTAAGAATATTATTTTTTTCATTACTTAAAATTGAGTTCTAATTATTTTAGTTTTTTTTTAAGAACGTCCGCCCCCACGATTACCACCTCTACCTCTATTTTGAAAGTTTTGTCTTAATTCTTCCATCTTTTTAGTTACAGTTTCTGTGTATTTTTCTCTAGTTATTTTTTTTCCTTTTGATGGTGCTTCAATAGCTTCTTTTTCTGAAGGATTCAAAACAATCTCTGTACATAAAATAGTAGTTGTTCCTTCATTTATTTCTAAGATCAAACCAGGTAAACCCCAGTATTCTCCAGGACCATTACTAACTGGCACTTGTGGCGTATACCATGCAGTTACCAATACTTGTTTTACTTCTTTTGCTTCTTCTTTTTTTTCTGTTTCCTCTCCTCCTCTTGGTCTTCTAAAATTAGAAAAATCTAAAGGATTTGCATCTTTAAGTAATGTTGCTTTATAACAAAGATAATTACCAATCTGCTTGGTTTCTGCCCCTAATTCCCATTGAGGTTGCTCCATTTCATCAGAAACTAAAAACTTTTTTCCAAAAAATTCTGTAGCTTCTAATGACACTTTATCTTTGGTATTTTTATATTTAGTTCCCCCACTAGAAAAACCTCCAAATCTTGGTCCTCTTCCACTTCCACCTGTTGTTGGTGCTGCCAATTTTTCATCTTCTTTATATAGAGATGAACTTTTATCAAAGTTTAAAATAAATGTTTTTTCTAATTGAGATTTCATTCTTTCTTGAATCTGTTTTTTTCTTGCTTCAGAAAGCTGTTCTCCACCACGAGCAAAATTGTCTAAGTCTACCGAAGTTTTAGACATATAGGTAGCTTTCCCTTGAAAATCTTGTTGCCCAAAAGTAATAATTGATACAAGTGTAAAAATGAATGTAAATAATGATTTCATGTGTTTGAGTTTAATGATCTATAAAATAAATAGAATTACATTTATTAAGACTCAAAAGAAACCTGAAAGTTTAATTGAAAAATTTAAAATAGCTTTATTTCTTAAAGTTTGATGATTTTTTAAATGATAAGCACTATAAATTTTAGTTATAAATTAACCTGTTCGCCTTTTCTGTTTATTATTTTACCTATTTTTGCGACTCTGTTTAATCTTATTAGAATTTAATTTATGCACGTTGCAATTGCAGGAAATATAGGCGCAGGTAAAACCACGCTAACCAAATTATTAGCCAAACATTACAAATGGAAACCTCATTTTGAGTCTGTTGATGAAAATCCGTATTTAGACGATTTTTATACAGAAATGGAGCGTTGGTCTTTTAATTTACAAGTTTATTTTTTAAATAGTCGTTTTCGTCAGATTTTAGAATTAAGAGAATCTGGTGAAAATATCATTCAGGATAGAACTATTTATGAAGACGCACATATTTTTGCACCTAATTTACATGCAATGGGTCTAATGACTAATAGAGACTATAATAATTATAGTTCTTTGTTTGAGTTGATGGAAAATTTGGTTACACCTCCAGATTTATTAATTTATTTACGTGCAGACATTTCTACTTTAGTAGGACAAATTCATAAACGTGGTAGAGATTATGAAAACACTATTAGTATCGATTATTTAAGTAGGTTAAACGAGCGTTATGAAGCTTGGATATCTACCTATACAAAAGGGAAATTACTAATAATTGATGTAGATAACTTAGATTTTGTAGACAACCAAGAAGACTTAGGCTATATAATAGACAGAATAGACGCTCAAATAAATGGGCTTTTTTAGAACAAGATATTAAATTTCCTTTTTACCGAAATTACAATTCGAGAACCTACAAGGCAAAGTCTTGTGAGATTTTTATAAAAGTAAAAGAGACCGTGAAAACGGTCTCTTTCTTTTTGTGATATTTCACAAATTTGGTAGTTTGTCCCCCAACATCCTACCAATTATTTAAAAGTAATCAATTAAATATTTCTATTTGATTATCTACTATTTCTTTTATTGGAATAATTACTTTTCCTTTTTCAGTAATTAACACCACACAAATATTATCTATCATACCAACAACACCTTCTATGCCATTAACACTTATTTTATCTCCTTCTTGTATGTTTTTTCTGGTATAATAACCAAATAACAATCTTTTTATTACATCTCTAGAACCTAATCCAAAAGCAATGGTAAAGGAAGCTAAAATTGCTCCGAGAATTATAGATAAGTTACTTGTTATTAAATCTGTATTAACTCCCGCTTGGTTTAACGCAGTAACAGTAACTATTATTGCTAATAAATAAAAAGCAATATTACCTACTAAATTACCTCCAGTTAATTCTAAAGACTTAAACATCGCAAACAACGTTTTCTTTAGTATGTTTGCAATATAAATACCTATTGCAAAAATAACTAAGGCGCTAATTAACCTCGGTAAATACCCAATTAAATTACTTAATTGTTTAGAAACCATTCTTAAGCCTAAAAGCTCTGCTCCAACAATTATAAAAACTAAAATTAAAACCCATTTAATAGCTGTAATAATTATTTTAGTTGGTTGAATTTTTAAAGATGATTCTCCAAAAATTTCATCTACATGAAGTTTTTCTGGTAAGCTATCTAATTTGGTAAAACCCAATGCTTTTTTTATAATGTAAAGCAATAACTTTATTAAAAGCCATCCAATTATTAAAAACATAATTCCTTTTAATAACTGCGGCAAAAAGTCCGTAAAGTTATCCCAAAGTTTTTGTAGAAAACTAAAATCTATATTAGCATTTATTGCTAGTATTTTGTTGGTCATTATTTTCAATTTTTTCGATTAGCCTTACTATCATTACTCAAAAAATCGCCAATTGTATTTGGATATTTCACTAAAAATAAATCAGCAATATCTAAAGTAAATTTAATCATCCCAATATCGCTTAGTACTTTTTCTTTGAGAACCTTAGGCACACTATGGTGGTGTATAATTTTCTTAAAAGGATTGCTCATAACTATAACTCTTCATACGTTCTTACAACTTTTTGTTTCGCTCTTTTAATTCTCATCTTAACAGCGCTTTCACCAATGTTTAAAAAATCTTTAATTTCTTTAATTGACATATCATCTTGATATTTCATTAAAAGAATCATCTTTTCTGTTGGATCAATTAAAGACAATGCTTTTGCTAATTTTTCTGATTTTAACTCAAATAAAGTTAAATCATCAATTTCTTGCGAAAGATCATCGTCTTGTATATTATCTGTAACAACCGTAACTTTTTCTTTCTTCTTAAAATCATTCCTTTGTACATAATTTACACAGAAATTATACGTAAAAGAATATAACCAAGTAGAAAACTTAGAGTTACCTTTAAAGGTTTTTAATTTTACAAATAACCTGATAAAAACATCATGTGTTAAATCTTCTGCTTCTTCCTTATTTTTAGAAAAACCATAACATTTGTTATAAACAACTTTAGAAAATCGATCATACAAAACAGCAAACAATTGCGTGTTGTTTGTTGCTACTATTTTAAAGATTAATTCCTCGTCGCTTAAAGCTTTAACGTCTATTGTTTTCAATTCAGTTATTATTTTGACACAAAGAAATCAAAGAAGTCACTATTAAATAAAAAAAAAAGTTAACAGGTAATTTTATGTCGTTGAATGGTAAAAAACATACTTTAAAAAAAATAATGAAACTTTTTGTAACATTTTCTTAAATACCAACGTATAATAGATTGTAGCAATACATTAATCCTTTAAAAAGTCATAGAGAATTAGATGAGACAACTTAAAATTACCAAGCAGGTTACTAATAGAGAAACCGCATCGTTAGATAAATATTTACAAGAAATAGGAAAAGTAGACTTAATTACTGCAGATGAAGAAGTAGAATTGGCACAGCTTATTAAGGCAGGAGACCAAAGAGCTTTAGAGAAATTAACGAAAGCCAATTTAAGATTTGTGGTATCTGTTGCAAAACAATATCAAAATCAAGGATTAACTTTACCCGATTTAATTAACGAAGGAAACTTAGGTTTAATTAAAGCTGCTAAACGTTTCGATGAAACGCGTGGTTTTAAATTTATATCGTATGCCGTTTGGTGGATTCGTCAATCTATCTTACAAGCATTAGCAGAGCAATCTAGAATTGTACGTTTACCGTTAAATAAAATTGGTTCTATCAATAAAATTAACAAAATGTATGCTTTCTTAGAGCAAGAAAATGAAAGACCTCCAAGTCCGGAAGAAATTGCTAAGAAACTAGACATGACGGTGAATGACGTAAAAGAATCTATGAAAAATTCTGGACGTCACGTATCTATGGATGCACCATTAATTGAAGGTGAAGATTCTAACTTATACGACGTTTTAAACTCTGGTGAGTCTCCAAACCCAGATAGAGTTTTATTACACGAATCTTTAAGAATAGAAATTAACAGAGCCTTAGAAACATTAACTCCACGTGAGGCAGATGTTGTAAAATTATACTTCGGTTTAGGTGAGCACCAACCAATGACTTTAGAAGAAATTGGTGAAACTTTCGATTTAACTCGTGAGCGTGTTCGTCAAATTAAAGAAAAAGCAATTAGAAGATTAAAACACACTTCTAGATCTAAAATTTTAATGACTTACTTAGGTTAATCATTAATCTTTATAAAACTTAAAAACTCTCGAATTTATTTTCGAGAGTTTTTTTTTACACACCTCACTGCAAGACACAACCTTGTCTTTTCGAAGAAGGAGGAATCACATAAAGCTATATTTTTTTTGAAGCTATTTCCCACTTTCCGTTATATCTTTTTTCTTCTGTTCTCCATACAAATTTTTCATACTTCAAAATTCACTCGAACTGACAGAAAAAAGGATGCCACTTCAATCGGGGTTAAACTTGTTTAAACTATTATCATAAATAAACATCTAACTTCATACTAATGACCTACTTTTATTTTTTTTGTAGAAATTCAAATTGCAAGAAACCGCAAGCATCCAAAGATTACCCAATGCTGGTGCGAGCGTCTCGCTCGTACCTCATAAATCAGTTATAAAAGGCAACAATTGGTGTCAGTGCACTAGCGACACGCTCGCCCTAGCGGACAAACACTTTAATTAGACATTTTACATTTTCGGGAACTTCTACCAAACTTAAAAAATTAACCACATAGACACATAGAAAGCATAGTATTTGCAATGCAGGTGAGAGCGTCTCACTCGTACCGTTTAAATTAGTTGTAAAAGATAAAATAATATGATCGGTGGTTTTGGCACGAGCGAGACGCTCGCGCTAGCGGATATTTTATTACTCCAATTAACACCTACAAATCATCTATTAAAAAAATATATAACTTCATGTTATCGACCTACTTTTATTTTTTTTCTAGAAATTACAAATTGTAAGGAACGGCAAGCATCCAAAGAACGTAGTGGTCTAGAGGCCCAATGCTGGTGAGAGCGTCTCGCTCGTACCTCATAAATCAGTTATAAAAGGCAACAATTGGTGGCAGTGCACTAGCGGCACGCTCTCCCTAGCGGATAAACACTTTAATTAGACATTTTACATTTTCGGGAACTTCTACCGAACTTAAAAAATTAACCACATAGACACATAGAAAGCATAGTATTTGCAATGCAGGTAAGAGCCTCTCACTCGTACCGTTTAAATTAGTTGTAAAAGATAAAATAATATGATCGGTGGTTTTGGCACGAGCGAGACGCTCGCGCTAGCGGATATTTTATTACTCCGATTAACACCTACAAATCATCTATTAAAAAAACATATAACTTCATACTACTTACCTACTTTTATTTTTTATTGTAGAAGTTCAAATTACAAGAAACGGCAAGCATCCAAAGATTACCCAATGCTGGTGCGAGCGTCTCGCTCGTACCTCATAAATCAGTTATAAAAGGCAACAATTGGTGGCAGTGCACTAGCGACACGCTCGCCCTAGCGGATAAACACTTTAATTAGACATTTTACATTTTCGGGAACTTCTACCGAACTTAAAAAATTAACCACATAGACACATAGAAAGCATAGTATTTGCAATGCAGGTGAGAGCGCCTCGCTCGTACCGTTTAAATTAGTTGTAAAAGATAAAATAATATGATCGGTGGTTTTGGCACGAGCGAGACGCTCGCGCTAGCGGATATTTTATTACTCCGATTAACACCTACAAATCATCAACATATAACTTCATGTTATCGACCTACTTTTATTTTTTTTCTAGAAATTCAAATTGTAAGGAACGGCAAGCATCCAAAGAACGCAGTGGTCTGGATGCGATAGATGAATACAAAGTAGAATACTATAAAATTAAAATCAATCTAGATTTTTGTTGAAGATTGTACTGAACTTCATTCAGTATTCATCAATGGAAAAGAAAAAGAGATAAAACAAACATACAGATTATGCAGCCCTCTAACTAACACCTGCAAATCACCTATTAAAAAATTACTTTCTTATTCTTTCATCAACTAATCAATTAAGTACCTTTGCAAAATAAAATCACAACACAACAACAAAACAATGAGTAATTTAATTGCACCTTCAATTTTAGCAGCAGATTTTGCTAACTTACAAAGAGACGTAGAAATGGTAAACAATAGTGAAGCAGATTGGTTTCATATTGATATTATGGACGGAGTTTTTGTACCAAACATTTCTTTTGGAATGCCAGTTTTAAAAGCAATTGCAAAACACGCTACCAAAACAATAGATGTACATTTAATGATTGTAAATCCAGATCAGTACATACAAACATTTGCAGATTTAGGCGCAGACATTTTAACTGTACATTACGAAGCTTGTACACATTTACACAGAACAGTACAAGCTATAAAAGCTGCAGGAATGAAAGCCGGAGTTGCTTTAAATCCGCACACACCAATTGCTGTTTTAGAAGACATTATAGAAGATTTAGATGTAGTTTGTATAATGAGTGTAAATCCTGGATTTGGCGGACAATCATTTATAGAAAATACGTATAAAAAAGTAAGTCAATTAAAACACTTAATCGATTTTACAGAATCTGAATGTCAAATAGAAATAGACGGAGGCGTTACTTCTTATAACGCAAATGCATTAATAGAAGCTGGAGCAAATATTTTAGTAGCTGGTAGTTTTGTTTTTGGATCTGAAAATCCAACACAAACTATTGCCGACTTAAAAAAGACAATCGAATAATTGTTATACACAGTCGTTGACATAGAAACAACAGGAAATGGATACAAAGGTTCTAAAATAACTGAAATATCCATTTTTGTTTTTGACGGTAAAAAAGTCATAGACGAGTTTACTTCTTTGGTAAACCCAGAGCAAAATATTCCCGCATTTATTACCAATCTAACAGGTATTACAAATGCTATGGTTAGAAATGCACCTAAGTTTTACGAAATTGCAAAAAAAGTTACAGAAATTACGCAAGACACTATTTTTGTGGCTCATAATGTCAACTTCGATTATAATATTATTCAGGAGGAATTTAAAAATTTAGGCTTTGATTTTAAACGAAAAAAACTCTGTACCGTTCGGTTAACTAGAAAAATAATGCCTGGTTTAAGTTCTTACAGTTTAGGGAATATTTGTACTCATGAAAACATTCCTATAATTGGCAGACACCGCGCAAAAGGAGATGCGAAAGCTACTACCGAATTGTTTAGAAGATTGATAGAAAGAGACGATAATTTTACTATCAATTCTTTTTTAAATCCAAAATCTAGACAAGCAACCTTACCTCCGCTTTTAGACAAAAAAGTTGTCGATAATTTACCCGAAACTTTTGGCGTTTATTACTTTAAAAACATAGAGAAAGAAATTATTTATGTTGGCAAAGCAAATAATATAAAGCAACGTGTGATCAGTCATTTTTATGATAAAAAGAAAAAAGAGCAAACCATGTGTATGGAAACTGCCGACATTTCTTTTACAAAAACAGGAAGTGAATTATTAGCACTGTTGCATGAATCTGCAGAAATAAAACACCGATACCCAAAATTTAACAGAGCACAAAGAAGAGCTGGTGAAGCTATTGGTTTATTTTCTTATGAAGACCAAAAAGGAATCATCCATTTAGCCTATAATCGGTTAAAATTGGCTCCAAACCCTATAATGAAATATTATACTGTTGCAGAATGTAGAAATCATTTAGAAACACTTTGCAAAGAATTTGAATTGTGCCCTAAATATTGTCACTTACAAACCAATGTTGCCAGTTGTTTTCATTATCAACTAAAAGAATGTAAAGGTGTTTGTTGTGACAAAGAATCGGTAGAAGATTATAATAAACGTGTAAAAGAAGCAATTAAATCGGTAGGTATTGGCGCAGAAAACTTAGTGATAAAAGAAACAGGTAGAACGGAAAACGAAGTAGGTTTTGCTTTAATTTTAGACGGAATTTACAAAGGTTTTGGTTATGTAGATATCCATCAGACTGAACAATTAGAAAACCCAGAAGATTACCAGTTTTTTGTAGAACCTAAAAAAGATAATAGAGATATTCAGCGTATTATTGCTGCTTATTTAAAAAAACAAAACACTAATAATAATGAAGCTACTTTATAGGTTCCATTCATATTAACAGTATTTCTTTCAATTTTAAAAGACAAGTTATTACTTAACCTTTTTAGTTTTCTTTAATTTATTGATCCAAATAATAGTTCCCGTAACGGGTAAACTTGTGGCAATTAAACACACTAAAAAATAAATTATTTTAGAAAACAACCCATAAATATCTCCGGTATGAATCGGTTTTATTAAGGATGCAAATTGTACGTTTAAAGGTTTGTCTTTAAAATAATCTACTGCTAAAACTTCTCCTGAAGACGCAACATACAATCTATCTGATGTTACTGGAGAAAAATTAGCTTCATTGGTTTTTCTAAAGCTATAGTAGTTACTCTTTTTACTAGGAAAAGTTACAGATAACTCTCCTTTATAATCAAGAGTTCTATTAGCTATTAAAATTGCTTCATCAACTGAAATCACTTTATTTCCGGGGTTCTTTTCCAAATCAAATTTTGGGCTAGAACGGTTAAAAATTTTAGCTCCTATTAAATCTCCTAAACCGTCTTTATAACCTTCAAAAGACCAACACAAACCTGTAATTCCCATAATTATAAGAAAAACACATGCGTAAAAACCCAATGTATTATGCAAATCGTGATTGATGCGTTTCCAATTTGCTTTAGTTTTAATCTTAAAACCTTGTTTTATATTTCGCCATTTTAGCTTTTTAGGAAACCATAAATAAATACCAGAAATAGAGATTATTAAAAAGATAATGGTAGCAATTCCCACAATTGGCCTTCCTATTTTTATATCTAATAATAACCATCTGTGTAATTTAAACATCGACATTAAAAAAGCATCTGCACTTGTTTTTTGTACCGTTTTTATTTCACTAGAAAAAGGATTAACTAACACTTTAGAACCACGACGCTCCTTTAAGTCTTTTTTTACGTTAAAAACATACGGTTCTTCTTCATCTGCTGCAATAGTTACTCCTGTTACAAAACCCATTTCAGCAACTTTTAAGTTTGTTACCAAAGTACTTACCAATTCTTTATTTTCTGTTTTTTCAACGATAAAATCATCAGCAAAAAAATCTTTTATCTCATGCTCAAAGGTTAAAATTGTTCCGCTTAAACACACTAAAAATAAAATAATTCCACTAGCCAAACCCAACCATAAATGAATATCGTTTATTAGCTTTCTAAAAGAATAAGAAGTTGTTTTTTTCATCAGTAAAAATTATGGAGCAAAATGAGTTCTTTTTAAGAAAAACGCAAATATAAAACTCAAACTAACATCTTCAAAATTTATTTAGATTAAATATGAATAATTAACAATATAACCTCTTTTTTTTATAAAAAACCTTAAAAACAACACATACTTATTAGTTTTATAACAAAAAAAGAGGCCTTATAAAAGCCTCTTTCTTACTAACTAACCAATATAAAAAACCACTATAATTTTGCTACCAAATATTTTACTAAATCTCTAGTAGTTACAATACCTACTAGTTCAGAATCTTCAACTACTGGTAAAGCATGAAATCCTTTTGTTGTTAACAATTCTGCTGCATCCTTTATAGATGTATATGGCGGAATTGCAGTAATACTTTTGTCCATAACTTGTGCTATAGAAAAATTGTTATTTATATAACTATCTACAGATGTTTGGTCTTCATTTAAAACAGCAGAACTTACTGTTTGAATATCATAATAACTTAACATCCCTATAATTTCTTTATCACGAACTACCGGAATATGTTTTATTTTGTGTTCTATAAATAACTTTTCTGCAGTAACTAAATCATCAGTAACACATAAGGTAACTAAATTTGTTGCCATTATTGTAGATATAGGCTCATCTCTTCTCATAATTTAATCTTTTAATTATACCCACAAATTTCTGAATAAAACCAAGTTTAAAAGATGATTTTTATCAGTTTTGAAAAAAAATAAGAAAACTTTAAAGATTTCACCTAAAGTTAAGAAATCATTATATATTAAAAGAAGTTAAAAAAAAAACGACAAAGGGGCACCTAATCTTGTATTACTTAATTCCATAAAATTTAACACTTTTTATACAATAAAGTGACTTTACTGATTACCAGGTGTCTAATAAGTATTGTTAAATATATATTAAAATTGTATTTTTGTAACTTATAAAAAAATTAACATGATTAAAAATCTAAAAAGATCGAGCCTGCTTGGGGAAATAGCTCGTTTCAATTTAGTTCCCCCAACAATAAAAGCAACTGCTTTAAAAATACTTCTATTTGCAAGTGTTATACTTCTTTCTAACTCTAAAACATTTGCTCAAACAGAAGTAGTAAATACTTCTACTGTACAATCTAGTTCATACACCGTTACTGGCGGATCAAAACAAATTTCTATTGCTATCTCCGGAGGTAATGGAGGAAACGGAACCCTAGCTTTTGGAGGTCAAGGAGCTACTGCAATTGCACAATTTAATGTAAATAATGGAGATATTATTAGATATTTAGTTGCAGAAGGAGGCCGTGGTGGTAATAATACTGGTGGTGGTGGTGGTAGTACTGGTATTTACATTAACAACACTATAGTACTTATAGCTGGTGGTGGTGGTGGTGCTAGTGCTGGTACTAATACTAATGGTTTTTTTGGTATTTCCGGATTAGGAGCAGAAAGCTCTATAGCCGGCGGGAGCGGAACAGGTACCCTTCCAGGTACTGGTGGTATTGGTGGTAATGGTGGTACTGGTGGTCGTGGTGCTGCTGGTGGTGGATTCAGTGGTCCTGGACAAAACGGTACTGCTAATGGCGCTAATGGTGGTAGTGGTAGGAATACAGATTTTTCTTTAGCTGCTGGTGGTACCTCAATTACTACCAGTGGTGCAGGAGGAAGAGGACTTTCTGGTGGTGGTGCTGGTATAACTAATTCTGCTGGTGCTGGTGGTGGTGCTTCCGGTGGTGGTGGTGCTGGTACTAATGGTGCTGCCGGTGGTGGTGGTTCTTTTGTAAACACTAGTTTTTCTGGTTACATTTCTAGTTCTATTACTGCTGGTGTAGATGGAATAAATAACAATGCTTTGCAAGCAAATGGAGCAAATGGTAGTGTAAAAATTACAATTTTACAAGATACAGATGGTGACGGTATTGCAGATGTAAACGACGATGATGACGACAACGATGGTATTTTAGATATTGTAGAATGTCCTAACTTTAGTTTTAGTAAAGATTTAATAATATCTAATGCAAACGCGGGTAACCTGACAGTAGTAGAAGGTGGTGCTGCTGGCAGCCCTTTAGTTACAGATGCAGGACCTAATAACAATGAGGTAGGTTTAAGGTATATTGACCAAGCCGGAAACCCAACTTACTACAGACTAAATACACAAGGAGAAGACTATTCATACATTGATGGTAATGATTTAGTTTTTAGAATTTTTGTAGAGGACCCTGGTGAAACTTTTTGGACAACTACAGCGGTATCAAACGATATTCGTATTGGTAGTGGTGGTACACAGTACACTATAAACTTAACGGAAGCTCCTTTTGGACCAACACAACCTGTAGGTTCTGACTTTACAGTTTCTGTTCCTTTAACAGCTGCTAAATTTGGTGTAACACAAGCTGAGTTTGATGCCGTGATATCATCTTTAGATTATATAGATATTAGAGCAGAATTCTGGCTAGGTGCTACTGGTGTTTTAGAAAGTGAACTTGTTCCGCTTGATAGTGATCCATGTGATTTTGATAATGACGGCATACCAAACACTTTAGATTCAGACTCAGACAACGATGGTTGTAGTGATGCAGATGAAGCATATTATACAGGTCTTACAAATCCAGATGCAGATGCAGATGATAACGGATATTATGGTTCGGGAACACCATCCGTAGATGGAAATGGTAGAGTAAGCGCACCTTATACAACACCAAACGCATATTACTTAGATGCAAGTGTAAATACTTGTAATGATAATGATAATGACGGTGTACCAGACGGAGCAGACTTAGATGATGATAATGATGGTATTTTAGATACTGTAGAAATAAATCTTAACTGTCCATCTACAGATTATATAGATTTAGGCGCAACATTTACAAATACAACTACAGGTACAAATGGAGGGAATTCTTCCGGTACTACATCTAACCTTTACACATTTGAAGGAGTAGAAAGTACCTTTAGTTTTGAAACAACAAACTCTGTAACTTGGGCAGGTGGAGTTGCTAGTGCAGGTCCAACAGGCGGTGTAGACGGAAACTACATCAACGTACAACCAAATAACACTAAATTTCCTTTAGGTTCTTACTATCCAGCAGATGCAGCAAACATAGATGTAGCTGTTTATAAATTAACATTTACAAAACCTGTTCACAACTTAGAATTTAAATGGGGAGGATTAGATAATGATGACAGAGTAGACTTTACAGCAAATTTAAATGGAACAAATGTGCCTTTAACAATTACTAACAACACATTACCAAGTAATAATTATACAATTATAGGTCAATCTGTTATTAGTACTAATGGCGGCTCTAATGCACCAGACAACAGTGTTATTGTTTCTCTAACGGGTCCAGTAACAGAAATTGTTTTCGTTGCTGGTAAAAATAATTCAACTAATACTGCTTCTAATGTAACAATGCAGTTATTTGAATTAAAATACTGCCTAGCTGCAGACACAGATGGTGATGGTATACCAAATTATTTAGATTTAGATTCAGATGGAGACGGCTGTTTTGATGCATTAGAAGGAACAGGAAACATTACAGCAAATCAATTAACAAGTACTGGTGTAATAGATTACGCTAACCAAGGTGGCGTAAATGCACAAGGAGTTCCTAATGCAGTTGTAAACGATACATCTGTAGGCCAAGGAAATGGTACTTCAACAGACAAAGATATTCAAAGTCCAGAATGTAATACTGCTGTAAATACAGAAAATGATATTAATCAAACACCAAAAGACACTCCTGGTGATGGTGCATTATTAACTAATGATGAAAATGTTACAAGCGTAACTTCTGTTATTATAAATGGTACTACAACTCCTGTTCCTACAGGAAACACAGGTGTTACAATTACAAACGTACCTGGTGTAGATGAAAATGGTGTTGCTGTTGTAAATGCTGGTTCTATAATTATAAAAGAAGATGGTACATATACCTTTACTCCTACCGCAGGTTTTACAGGTACTATTGATACAATTACGTATACCGGAGAAGGAGCTAATAATATAACAGATACAGCTACTTTAAATATTGAAGTAGTACCAAACATTTTGTCTAACGGTAATAATCCACCAACAGCACAAGATGATGTAGCTACGACAGAATTAAATACAACGGTAAACTCTACAATACTTTCTAATGATTCTGATCCTGATGGAGATACTTTAACAGTTACGTCTAATGATGTAACAATTGGTACTGCTACAACAGTTTCTGGTATTGATGAAGACGGAGCCGTAGTTACAAATGCCGGTACTGTTCAATTAAACTCAGACGGAACTTATGAGTTTATTCCTGCTACTAATTTTACAGGTACAATAAACGATATTACATACACAGTTTCTGATGGAAACGGTGGTACAGATACTGCTATTTTAAACTTAAATGTAATTACTAATTTTGGAAACAATACGTTTGCTAATGATGATGCTAATTCTGCTCCGCAAGGAACAGATATGACAGGAAATGTATTAACCAATGATTTTGATCCTGATTTAAATGATACACAAACGGTAAGTTCAGCTTCAGTAAACGGAACAACAATAAATATTGGTACGGCTACTGTAATTCCAAATGTTGGTACATTAACTTTAAATTTAAATGGAACTTATACATTTGTGCCATTAGATACTTTTACAGGAACAATACCTGTAAAATATGAGATATGCGATACCGGATCACCTCAAAAGTGTGATGAAGCTACTTTATATTTAACGTCTATTCCTACAGATGTTACAGCAGAGAATGACATCAATCAAACCCCGAAAGACACCACTGTTGATGGAGATTTATTAACTAATGATGAAGGTATTACAAGTATAAAAGCTACCGGATTTGTTTTAGGAACACCTACAACAGTTGCTGGTGTAGATGAAAACGGAACTGTAGTTGCAAACGCTGGTTCATTAACTCTTAATGGAAACGGAACATACAGCTTTACTCCTACTACAGGTTTTACTGGAACTATTGACCCTGTAACTTACTTAGGAACTGGAGCAGGTATTGGAACAGACACAGCTACTTTATCTATTGAAGTATTACCAAATATTCAGCCTGCTGGTAACAATCCGCCAACAGCACAGAATGATGTAAATACAACAGAAATAAATACAACGGTAAACTCTACAATACTCTCTAATGATTCTGATCCTGATGGTGATGCTTTAACAGTATCTTCTACTGATGTAACAATTGGTACTGCTACAACAGTTGCGGGTATTGATGAAAATGGAGTTGCGGTTGCAAATGCAGGTACAGTGGAATTAAATAGCGACGGAACATATGAATTTATTCCTGCTACTAATTTTACAGGTACAATAAACGATATTACATACACAGTTTCTGATGGAAACGGTGGTACAGATACTGCTATTTTAAACTTAAATGTAATTACTAATTTTGGAAACAATACGTTTGCTAATGATGATGCTAATTCTGCTCCGCAAGGAACAGATATGACAGGAAATGTATTAACCAATGATTTTGATCCTGATTTAAATGATACACAAACAGTAAGTTCAGCTTCAGTAAACGGAACAACAATAAATATTGGTACGGCTACTGTAATTCCAAATGTTGGTACATTAACTTTAAATTTAAATGGAACTTATACATTTGTGCCATTAGATACTTTTACAGGAACAATACCTGTAAAATATGAGATATGCGATACCGGATCACCTCAAAAGTGTGATGAAGCTACTTTATATTTAACGTCTATTCCTACAGATGTTACAGCAGAGAATGACATCAATCAAACCCCGAAAGACACCACTGTTGATGGAGATTTATTAACTAATGATGAAGGTATTACAAGTATAAAAGCTACCGGATTTGTTTTAGGAACACCTACAACAGTTGCTGGTGTAGATGAAAACGGAACTGTAGTTGCAAACGCTGGTTCATTAACTCTTAATGGAAACGGAACATACAGCTTTACTCCTACTACAGGTTTTACTGGAACTATTGACCCTGTAACTTACTTAGGAACTGGAGCAGGTATTGGAACAGATACCGCTACGCTATCTATTGAAGTATTACCAAATATTCAGCCTGCTGGTAACAATCTGCCAACGGCGCAAAATGATGTAAATACTACAGAAATAAATACAACGGTAAACTCTACAATACTCTCTAATGATTCTGATCCTGATGGTGATGCTTTAACAGTATCTTCTACTGATGTAACAATTGGTACTGCTACAACAGTTGCGGGTATTGATGAAAATGGAGTTGCGGTTGCAAATGCAGGTACAGTGGAATTAAATAGCGACGGAACATATGAATTTATTCCTGCTACTAATTTTACAGGAACTATAAACGATATTACCTACACTGTTTCTGATGGAAATGGTGGTACAGATACTGCAGTTTTAAACTTAAATGTTGTTGACAACTTTGGAAACAATACGTTTGCTAATGATGATGCTAATTCTGCTCCGCAAGGAACTACAATGAATGGTGATGTTGTTGCAAATGACTTTGATCCAGAAGGAAATACAAAAACAGTTACTACTGCTTCTGCTACTTTTAACGGTACAACAACAGCAATTACTGTTGGAACACCAACAACGATTACGGGAGTAGGTACTTTAACTTTAAACGCAATTGGAACTTATACATTTGTGCCTGATGCTGATTTTGTGGGAACAATTCCTGTAACATACAGCGAGTGTGATAATGGAACTCCACAAGCATGTGATGAAGCTACTTTATATTTAACGTCTATTCCTGCTGATGTTACAGCAGAAAATGATATCAATCAAACACCGCAAGATACTCCTGTTGATGGTTCTTTAATTACAAACGACCAAGGAATAACAAGCGTTACAGCTACTGGATTTACTTTAGGAACCCCTAAAACAGTTGCTGGTGTTGATAAAAACGGAGTTACTGTTACAAATGCTGGTTCTTTAACTATTAACGGAAACGGAACGTACACTTTTGTACCTGCTGCAGGGTTTACAGGAACTATTGATCCAGTAACTTACACAGGAACTGGTGATGATGGAGCAACAGACACAGCCTCTTTATCTATTGAAGTATTGCCAAACATTCAGCCTGCTGGTAACAATCCGCCAACGGCACAGAATGATGTAAATACTACTGAACAAGATACAAATATAACATCAACATTACTTTCTAATGATTCTGATTCAGATGGAGATGCATTAGAAATTACAGGAGCAACAATACCTGATGCACCAGGTAACCCTGGTCTATTTATATTAGGCACCCAAAAAACTGTTTCAGGTATTAATGGAAACGGAGAAGTTATTAGTGATGCTGGTTCTTTAACAATTAATGATGACGGCACCTATACTTTTGAGCCTACAACTGGTTTTACAGGTACTGTACAAGATGTTACATACACCATTTCTGATGGTAATGGTGGTACAGATACAGCTATACTTAGTTTAAATGTAATTCCTGATTTTGGAAACAATACGTTTGCCAATGATGACGCTAATTCTGCTCCGCAAGGAACTACAATGAATGGTGATGTTGTTGCAAATGACTTTGATCCAGAAGGAAATACAAAAACAGTTACTACTGCTTCTGCTACTTTTAACGGTACAACAACAGCAATTACTGTTGGAACACCAACAACGATTACAGGAGTAGGTACTTTAACTTTAAACGCAATTGGAACTTATACATTTGTGCCTGATGCTGATTTTGTGGGAACAATTCCTGTAACATACAGCGAGTGTGATAATGGAACTCCACAAGCATGTGATGAAGCTACTTTATATTTAACGTCTATTCCTGCTGATGTTACTGCAGAAAATGATATCAATCAAACACCGCAGGACACTTCTGTTGATGGTTCTTTAATTACAAACGACCAAGGAATAACAAGCGTTACCGCTACTGGATTTACTTTAGGAACTGCTAAAATAGTTTCGGGTGTTGATAAAAACGGAGTTACTGTTACAAATGCTGGTTCTTTAACTATTAACGGAAACGGAACGTACACTTTTGTACCTGCTGCAGGGTTTACAGGAACTATTGATCCTGTTACTTACACAGGAACTGGTGATGATGGAGCTAAAGACACAGCCACTTTATCTATTGAAGTAATACCAAACATTCAGCCTGCTGGTAACAATCCACCAACGGCACAGAATGATGTAAATACTACAGAAATTAACACAACTATAAATTCTAATGTAATTTCTAATGATAGTGATCCTGACGGTGATGCTTTAACGGTATCTTCTGCTGATGTAACTATTGGAACAGCAACAACAGTTGCGGGTATTGATGAAAATGGAGTTGCGGTTGCAGATGCAGGTACAGTGGAATTAAATAGCGACGGAACATATGAATATATTCCTTCTACTAATTTTACAGGAACTATAAACGATATTATCTACACTGTTTCTGATGGAAATGGTGGTACAGATACTGCGGTGCTTAGTTTAAATGTAATTCCTGATTTTGGAAACAATACATTTGCCAATGATGATGCTAATTCTGCTCCGCAAGGAACTACAATGAATGGTGATATTGTTGCAAATGACTTTGATCCAGAAAATGATAACCAAACAGTTACAGGTGCAACTGCAAATGGAACGCCTATTACAATTGGAACAAAAACAACGATTCCAAATGTTGGAGATTTAACATTAAACGCTGATGGATCTTATACTTTTGAACCATTATCTAGTTTTGTAGGAACAGTTCCTGTTACCTACATAATTAATGATGACGGAACAACAGTTGCTAGTGATGAAGCAACTTTGTATTTGACTTCTATTCCTGCTGACGTTACTGCAGAAAATGATATCAATCAAACACCGCAAGACACTTCTATTGATGGTTCTTTAATTACAAACGACCAAGGAATAACAAGCGTTACCGCTACTGGATTTACTTTAGGAACTGCTAAAACAGTTTCGGGTGTTGATAACAACGGAAACACGGTTGCTAATGCTGGTTCTTTAACTATTAACGTAAACGGAACGTACACTTTTGTACCTGCTGCAGGGTTTACAGGAACTATTGATCCTTTTACTTACACAGGAACTGGTGATGATGGAGCTACAGACACAGCCACTTTATCTATTGAAGTAATACCAAACATTCAGCCTGCTGGTAACAATCCACCAACGGCACAGAATGATGTAAATACTACAGAAATTAACACAACTATAAATTCTAATGTAATTTCTAATGATAGTGATCCTGACGGTGATGCTTTAACGGTATCTTCTGCTGATGTAACTATTGGAACAGCAACAACAGTTGCGGGTATTGATGAAAATGGAGTTGCGGTTGCAGATGCAGGTACAGTGGAATTAAATAGCGACGGAACATATGAATATATTCCTTCTACTAATTTTACAGGAACTATAAACGATATTATCTACACTGTTTCTGATGGAAATGGTGGTACAGATACTGCGGTGCTTAGTTTAAATGTAATTCCTGATTTTGGAAACAATACATTTGCCAATGATGATGCTAATTCTGCTCCGCAAGGAACTACAATGAATGGTGATATTGTTGCAAATGACTTTGATCCAGAAAATGATAACCAAACGGTTACGGATGCAACTGCAAATGGAACGCCTATTACAATTGGAACAAAAACAACGATTCCAAATGTTGGAGATTTAACATTAAACGCTGATGGATCTTATACTTTTGAACCATTATCTAGTTTTGTGGGAACAGTACCTGTTACTTACATAATTAATGATGACGGAACAACAAGTGCTAGTGACCAAGCTACTTTATATTTAACGTCTATTCCTGCTGATGTTACTGCAGAAAATGATATCAATCAAACACCGCAGGACACTTCTGTTGATGGTTCTTTAATTACAAACGACCAAGGAATAACAAGCGTTACCGCTACTGGATTTACTTTAGGAACTGCTAAAACAGTTTCGGGTATTGATAACAACGGAAACACGGTTACTAATGCTGGTTCTTTAACTATTAACGGAAACGGAACGTACACTTTTGTACCTGCTGCAGGGTTTACAGGAACTATTGATCCTGTTACTTACACAGGAACTAGTGATGATGGAGCTACAGACACAGCTACTTTATCTATTGAAGTAATACCAAACGTTCAACCGAATAGTAATCCGCCAACGGCGCAAAATGATGTAAATACTACAGAAGTAAATACACCAGTAAATTCAAACTTACTTAATAATGACAGTGACACAGATGGTGATATTATTACTGTAACTTCTGCAACAAGAATAGTATCTGGTAATCCTGTAGATATAGCTATGGGCTCTGCTATTGCAGTTTTTGGAATTAATGAAAGCGGTAATTCAGTTCCTGCTGGTAATATTACAATAATGCCTAATGGTGATTATACGTATTCTCCTATTATTGGTTCTACTAGTTTTGTTGGTACTGTAGAACCTATTACATACACCATTTCTGATGGCAATGGCGGTACTGATACTGCTATTCTAAACATAGATGTAATTGATAATTTTGGAAACAATACATTTGCTAATGATGATGCTAATTCTGCTCCGCAAGGAACAGATATGGACGGTAATGTTGTTACAAATGACTTCGATCCTGAAGGAAATACACAAACTGTTACTACCGCTTCCGCTTTAGTAGGAACAGCTACAACTCCGGTTACTATTGATACACCAACAACAATTACAGGAGTAGGTACTTTAACTTTAAACGCAAATGGAACTTATACCTTTGTTCCTGATGCTAATTTTATTGGAACAGTCCCTGTAACTTACAGTATATGTGATGGTGCAACACCAGAAGCGTGTGACCAAGCTACTTTGTATTTGACTTCAATTCCTAAAGTTCTTGAAGCAAACGCAATGATTACGCAAGTATATCAAGTAGGTGCAGAAAAATGGATAGAAATTACCAACATAGGTACAACAGATATTCCTGCAAATACTATTCTAGTACAATTATATAAGGATAAATCAGGAGATCAAACTGGTGTAGAACCAGATGTTAATGCTATTGTTACATCTGTATTAGAAATTGGTAAATCTGTTTTATTTAACAACAGTGCAACTACTTCTATTACAAATCTAGGAACGACCACTATTCAAACAAACACTAATTTAACAGATTTGGATGATGCTACTAATGATATTATCACCTTATCAACTGCTAGCGGATTAAATTCATGGGCAAATAGATATGATGTAGCTTCTAATATAACAAACCAAACTTCTGCTGTAAGAATCGATGAAAGGTTAACAACTAACAAAGATTATGACGCAGATGAATGGGTAGTATTTATTGATGATGCAATAACTCCTTATCAACCAATTGGTGATACTGAAGTTTCAGGAACTAAAAGACATCCTCAAGATCCATTAATTTCTGAAATATTAAATTCAGATACAGAAGCGAATACGTTGTTAGGCTTACATAGAATTAACATTACTACTTCAACTACAAGTAGTAATGTATATACTAATGGTTTTCCAGATAGATCTCGTTCTGTAGTAATTGATCAAGATTTTGAACATATTGGTAATAGATTAAGTGCAAGAAAACTAAAAGTTGAATCAGGTAATACATTAACAGTAACAGATCAACTATTAGTTGTTACTAATGATATTACTTTAGATGGAGATATTCGTTTATCAGGTACGTTAGCACAATTAGTACAAACGCATACTGGTACTAGTACAATTACAAGTACAGGTGTAATGGGGAATCTTTTAGTAGACCAAAATTCTACAATACCAAGTTTATACAGATATGGTTATATGAGTTCTCCTGTAAATTCAGGAACCAACATCTACACAATAGAAGATGTATTAAAAGATGGTACAGACCCTAGTAATCCAAAGGATATCAAATTTGTTTCTGGATATGATGGATCTTTTGATGAAACAAATACACTTGCCATTTCACTTGCACCTTACTGGATATACACCTATTCACCAGAATCTAATGGTAGAGCTAATTGGGCACACCAATATGAAGATGGAGAAATAAATAGTGGAGATGGATTTATTTTTAAAGGACCTGGAAAATTACTAGGACAAAATTATACATTTGTTGGTACTCCTAATGATGGTGAATTCAATACCCATAACACTTTAGGTGCAGGAGAAGATTACTTAATAGGTAACCCTTTCCCTTCTGCTATGAATGCTAAGAAGTTTATACAAGACAACTTAGATCAGACAACAGGAACACTTTACTTCTGGGAACATAAAGAAAGTGCTATTGGTGAAGGACAAGGTATTGACGGACATATATTTGGTGGGTATATTGGAGGGTATGCAACATTAAACCTAAGTGGTGGTGTTGCGGCAGATGTACCTGCAAATACTAGTAATGATAACAATGGAACTTCTGGCACAGAAAGTGAAACTGATTATACAACACCTCTTCCATACATTGCAATCGGGCAAGGATTCTTTATTGAAGGAGATGTTGGTGGAACAATAGAGTTTAATAACAGCCAAAGAGCTTATGTTACAGAAGGTAATGAATCTGTTTTCTTTAAAACAAGTGAACAAGCTAGTAAATCTAAAACTACTTCTGATGCATTACCTTTTATTAAATTAGGTTTTGAATATAACAATGAAGATAATTTATTCTTACACCATCAAATAGGAATCTCTTTCCAAGCAACAAATTCTTTTGCTTTTAATAAAGGATACGACTCGGAAGCATATGAAACTGGTAAAACAGACATGTATTGGAAATTCCCTAATGATGATAAAAATTATGTGATTGCTGGTGTTCAAGAAATCTCTAACGAGTTAGAAGTTCCTTTAGAAGTAATTGTTGATTATTCTGGACAAGTGAATATAATGGTAGATGAAACTGAAAATGTAACTAGAGATATTTATATTACAGATAAACTTACTGGAACCTCTTATGATGTTACAAATGATGAAATCACTTTAACTTTAGATAAAGGAATTTATACAGATCGTTTTGTACTTGCTTTTACTCCAAGTAGTACTTTAAACCTAGAAGATGAAATATTAGATGCATACACCAATATTTATGCAGACAATGAAAACCACCAAATTGTAATTTCTAAAAATAATGAAGTAGAAATTAATAAGGTAGAGTTGTTTGACATTATAGGTAAAAAAGTAAGTCTTTGGAATATTAAAGAACAAAAAGATACGTATCAATTAGAAATTAAAAAACAAATACCAACGGGTATTTACATTGTAAAAATGAATACCAACAAAGGTACTGTTAACAAAAAAGTGGTTATTGAGTAAAAAGCTCCTCCTCTTTTTTATTAAAGAATAATTAAATATTAAAATGAGTAACAGAATTAAATTTCTGTTACTCATTTTTTTTATAACAGTTTCAACAAAAATATTAGTAAAAATATATCATCAAAATAAAAAAGTACATAAACTAGAGATAATACAAACACTATATCTAACAATTTTGACCTAATTAAATAAAAAAAATAATGAAAGTACATTAATATTAATTCTATAAAAAATAGGTTAATAATTAACTAATCAACAAAAAAAACCACAAAAAAATAGTCATCTAAAAATAATAAAGAAATATAAAAACCAAATAGGTATTTAATGCGTATTTATTATAACTTAAATAGTCTTTAAATTATTAGTCCACACTAAATAACACCTTTCTTCATAAATAATCTACTACTTTTGTAATAAAAAATATCCCCTCATGATTAACCTCCTAACCAAAAAGAAATTGTTTCGTTTAAACAAAACACACGTCTTATGGGTTCTTTTTCTAATATCAATAAATAGTTTCTCACAGTTTTTAAATAGTAGTTTTGAAGACAATACTACTAACATTGCATTTACAACTCCTAACACGAATAATTCAATTTGGAGTGATCAAAATTTAACAGAAATTATTTCTAATAATAAAAAGAACAATGTTCCTTTTATTGATCAACCTAATGTATCAAATAGATTAAACGAAACAGGTTTACCTTATTTAGCAAAAAGTATCAATTCTGAAAAAACATCAAAATATAGAATTACTAATATCGCTATGGTAGATACAGACAATGATGGTGTAGATGATGTTACAGATATTGATGATGATAACGATGGTATTTTAGATGTTAATGAAGTTGATACTTCTTGTGTAACCGCTATTGATGGTCGTTTAAATTATGAATTTTACGATAGCGTTCCATCTAATTCTACTGTAGACAACATTCCAACAACAGGAGCAGCAGGAACAGGCACCGTTACAGAATTTAATGTAGATGCCTTATTTGCAATAGTTACTCCTGGAGATGGAAATACATTTAGTGTACGATATACTGGTTTTATAAATATTGAAACCTCAGAAACATACACTTTCTATACAAACTCAGATGATGGTTCTAAATTATTTATAGATGATACCGAAATTGTAAATAATGACGGAGATCATGGTTCCAGAGAAAGAAATGGTAACATTTCTTTATTACCAGGCTTACATAGTATCACTGTACTCTTTTACGAAGATGGTGGTGGAGAATCTCTTACCGTTCAATACTCAACCAACACAATACCTAAGGCTAGCATCCCTTTTTCTAAACTATCTTCAGCTCCTATTTGTAACAATGACTTAGATGGAGATACTGTTCCTAATTCGCTAGATTTAGATTCAGATAACGATGGTATTCCAGATAATATTGAAGCCCAAACAACTACAGGTTATATAGCACCTTCAGGAATCGATTCAGACAATGATGGTTTAGATAATGCTTATGATGCAACCCCTAACGGTAATTCAGACGGATCAGGTTCTTTAGGATTAACTGCTATTAACACAGATAAAAATGCTACTTCTGGTGCAGATCTAGACCCAGATTTTTTAGACTTAGACTCTGATGGAGATGGTTTATTTGACGTAGTAGAATCTGGCAGTAATTTACCCAACGATAGTGCAGGTAAAGTTACAGAAACCGTTGGTGCAAATGGACTTGTAGATACCATTGAAACAGGAAATACAGATAATTTATACACAGATGTAAACGGAGGATATGATGATACACAAACTGATAACTTTACAGATACAGACGGAGATGTTAACTCTTCTATAGGTGATGTAGATTATAGAGATATAACCGTAAATACAGATATAGACAATGATGGAATACCAGATTCTATAGACGCAGATAGCGACAATGACGGTATTTTAGATAGTATCGAAGATGGAAATTGTGACATTTCTGAAAAAGAAGAAGTAATTGTAATTTCTAGTGAAGATTTTGGAACAAGCTCTACAAGAACAACAAATAATAATGTAAAAAACCATTCTTACAGTAGTACTGGTGCTATACCAGATGGCTCTTACGCAGTAGTTTCATCACTTACTACAGGTCTTCAAACCTACAATCGTACAGATGCTAACGGAAATATAGACGCAAATATAGATCAGTTTACGGGACCTGCTGGTGGCTCTACAAACGGAAGGTATTTAGCTATAAATATGATTAATCAAGGTAATACCGAGTTTTATCGTCAGTCTTTAACCAATTTAATTATTGGAACAGACTATAGGTTTAGACTAGATTTAGCGGGTTTATGTAACGGATGTAGTGACAAGCCAATTTTTAGATTGGAAGTACAAGATACTTCAGGAGCAACAACACAAACTATATCATCACCAGCTGCAGGAGAACCTAATGACGATATTTGGAGAAGAGTCTCTTTAAGCTTTACTGCAACAAAAACCAATTTAGATATCGTAATTTTTAACGACCAACCTAATGGTTCTGCAGGTAATGATGTTGGTGTAGATAATATTGTTTTTGCTACTTTAAAATGCCCTGCTAGCTTTGTTGATCCAGATGGAGATGGCTTTCCTAACTCATTAGATTTAGATTCAGATAATGATGGTATTCCAGATGTTATAGAGTCTGGAGGTACAGATGTAAATAGAGATGGAAAAGCAGATGGTACCCCTAATGCCAGTAATGGAATTCCAAGTTCTGCCGGTACAGGTAATACACCAACAAACACAGATGGAGATACTGCTGCAGATTACTTAGATTTAGACGCAGATAATGATGGTATACCAGACAATATAGAAGCGCAAACAACTAAAGACTACGTAACACCAAGTGGTTCTGGTGCAGGAATAGCAGATCTAAATAACAACGGTGTAGATGATCTTTATGAATCTGGAGCTATTATTGGTCTAAACCCAACAAACACAGACACAGATACTATACCAGATTATTTAGATTTAGACGCTGATGGTGATGGAATATTTGATGTTATAGAATCTGGTACAGGTTTACCAAATGATGGTAACGGAGTATCTACAGGTACTTTTGGTATTAATGGTTTAAATGACCTTGCAGAAACGGGTAATACAGATTTAGGTTATACCGATGTAAATGGTGTTTTTGACAACACACAAACGGATAATTTTACAGATATTGATGAAGATGTATTCACTTTTGGAGATGTAGATTACAGAGATATTTCTGATGATGGAATTGCCATGATAACACAAGTATATCAATTTGATGATGAAAGATGGATCGAAGTAACAAACATTAACAAAACCAAAAGTATTGCTGCTAACCTTATTCAAATTCAACTATATGTAGATAGAACAGGTACTCAATCAACTGCACCAAATGCTTTTTATACATTTCCAAATATATTAGCTGCTGGTAAATCTATATTATTAAAAAGCACAAATAATACAATTACTAATTTTGATAACTCAGACCCAGCAAGGGTTATTACTAACGATGTAATAACCAACTTTGTTGGTGCTAATGATATGATTACTTTATCATCAGCTAACGATGATTCTTCTTACCAAAATAGATATGATGTTATAGAAGCATTTGCAGATAAGACATCGCATGTAAGAATAGATGAAACATTAACCTATAATAAAGACTACGACGCTGCGGAATGGGTAGTATTTATAGATGATGCTATTTTACCTTATCAAACGGTTGGTAACACTGCAATTACGGGAGTTAAAAGACATCCTCAAGATCCTTTAATATCAGAAATAACAACATCTAATACAGCAGCAAACACTTTATTGGGTTTACATAACATAGATATTACCACATCTAATTCTGCTAGTAATACTTGGACTAATGGTTATCCAGATAGATCTCGTTCTGTAGTAATTGATCAAGATTTTGAACATACTGGTAATAGATTAAGTGCAAGAAAACTAAAAGTAGATGCAACTAAAAAACTAACAGTAACAGATCAATTATTAGTAGTTACTAATGATATTACTTTAGACGGAAACATTCGTCTAGCAGGTACATCACAATTAGTACAAACACATACAACAGGCACTAAAATATCTGGTAATGGAAACCTTTTAGTAGATCTAAACTCAGAAATACCAAGTTTATACAGATATGGTTATATGAGCTCTCCGGTAAACTCATCTGGTACTACTTATACAGTAGAAGATGTATTAAAAGATGGTACAGACCCTACAACCCCAAAAGACATTACGTTTGTTTCTGGTTTTGATGGTTCTTTTACTTCAACAGGTATTTCATTAGCTGATTATTGGATATATACCTACGCTCCTGCTTCTAACGGTAGAGCTAATTGGGTACAACAATTTAAAAATGGTGTTATTAATAGAGCTGACGGTTATATTTTTAAAGGTCCAGGAAGAGCTCAAAACTACACTTTTATAGGTACACCAAATGATGGTGGTTTTGACACGGCACTTCCTATAGGCGCAGGAGATGATTACTTAGTTGGTAACCCTTTCCCTTCTGCAATGAATGCCAGAAAATTTATAGAAGATAATTTAGCCACAACCACCGGAACACTTTATTTATGGGAACATAAAGAAAGTGCTAACGGAGAAGGAAACGGAATTGACGGACATGTATTTGGAGGATATGTAGGAGGATACGCAACTATAAACCTTGGTGGTACAGCGGCTGCAAGCAGTAATGTTCCAGATAATAATGATAATGGTACTTCTGGCACTGGTGATGCTTCTTATTCTTATACTTCTCCCCTACCATATATAGCAATAGGGCAAGGTTTCTTTATAGAAGGAGACGAAACTACAGGCGGAATCGTTAACTTTAACAATAGCCAAAGAGCCTATGTTACCGAAGGGCCAGAATCTGTATTTTTTAAAGCAAACAAAAAAACAAATACAACTACTACAGATTTATTACCATTAATAAAATTAGGGTTTGAATATAAAAATACTGATGAACTAAATATCCACCATCAAATTACAGTTACTTTTCAAGAAACAAATTCTTTTGCTTTTAACAAAGGATATGACTCGGAAGTATATGAAACTGGTAAAACAGATATGTATTGGAAATTCCCTAATGATGATAAAAACTATGTAATTGCTGGTGTTCAAGAAATCTCTAACGAGTTAGAAGTTCCTTTAGAAGTAATTGTTGATTATTCTGGACAAGTGAATATAATGGTAGATGAAACTGAAAATGTAACTAGAGATATTTACATTACAGATAAACTTACCGGAACTTCTTATAATGTTACAGATAACAAAATCACTTTAACTTTAAATAAAGGAATTTATACAGATCGTTTTGTACTTGCTTTTTCAGAGAGTAACGTATTAGGTTTAGATGATGATGTTTTATCTGCCTTTACAAATATTTATGCAGACAATGAAAACCATAAAATTGTAATTTCTAAAAATAATGAAATAGAAATTAATAAGGTAGAGTTGTTTGATATTCTTGGTAAAAAAGTAAATACCTGGAAAATTAAAGAACAAAAAGATACGTATCAATTAGAAATCAAAAAACAAATACCAACGGGTATTTACATTGTAAAAATGAATACAGATAAAGGTATTATTAACAAAAAGATTATGATATAAAATACAACTATATAAACTAAAAAAAATGATGCTACTAACTCAAGTACCTCCAGTAAACCCACCACCTCCTCCACCAGGTCTAGAGATTGATAATGGAATTTTAATACTAGGAATCACAGCTATATTGTATGCTGTTTTTAGCATCCTAAATATTAAAAAATTAAAATACAAATAATTACCTAGCAGAAAATTGGAGTAACAGATATGTATTAAAAATTCTCTAATAATGATAGAAAATATGTAATTACTAGAATACAAACTATATCTGGTAAACTAGAAGTTCCTTTAGAAATAAAAATGGGCTATTCTGGTAAATTAGCCTTGTTTCATATTCTTGGTAAAAAAAATAAGTCTTTCTAACATAAAAGAGCAAATCTTAAATTTAAACCAGTGAAAAATATTTCACTGGTTTTTTGTTCTACAAATTCAAAGAAATAGTAAAACTTAACATTCTGAACTTATTTCAGCATTAAAATTCGCGAAAATTGAATCATCATAATCACCTAAAAACAGTAATTATTTTTTTAAAAAAAATAAATGTGACTTGTTTAAAATAATAGTGTCAAATAATAGGTGTTTGGTTAATAATGACTACTTTAGCGCTTTTAAAAAATTTTCTTAATGATTAAATATCTAAAAGAAACGAAACTATTTGGGGAAATAGCTCGTTTTAGATTAGACAACCCTTCAAAAAAAGTACTGCTTTTAAAGTATAAAAAGATTTCTTTCTTTTTATTTCCAATCTTTTCTATTTTCAATCTTTTAAATAGACCAATCCATGCTATAGAGCATGAGATAGCAATTGGACAAGAATTCGCTATAAAAAACATATCCTCTGTATAAAACATTAATTCATTTTTAACCTTTAGAGATAAAAGTGACTTTTACCTTTAAACAAAACCTATTGTGGGTTCTTGTAAAGAGTAATTGTTCCCACTTTTAAATTTCTTGTGTGGCTAAATATAGCAGTCTGCAATAAAATGTGCTGCAAATTTAAAATTCATACTTATCAAAGTAAAATATATGAAAAACAAATACTTATTTGTAAAAGGATTAATTATATGTAATTTCCTTTTCTTTTTTACCACTAATATTCAAGCACAAATAGCACCTTCAAATGCATCGAGTATTAAAACAGGTGCAACTTTTAAATGGGCAAGTGATCAAACTTCAACAACAGATCCAATAAATTTAGAAAGTATTTCTATAGATGGTGCAGAGTACAATCTATTCGCAGTTCCTTCTGGTTATCAATTAACTAAATTAGGTACAGCTGGTCAGAACCAAAATTCCATTAGAGAAAATGGTAATGTAACTATAACAGGTAGTGGAGCAACTCCAAATCCTTTCAATGGTGATTATGGAAGTTCAGCTTGGAACATAAAAGCATTGGCTGCTTTTCAAGATAAAAACTTAAACCATTATTTTACCGCATACGGCAATGGGGCAGCAATTTGTAATAATTTTAACGCTGAAGAAACTACCGGAGCACAAAGACAATCATTATTATATAGCCCTGCAATCCCTTCAAATCAAGGAGCAATTGTAGCTATTACAGAAAGAAATGGTAATAACTGTTTTCATATAGAGGTTTTTGGTACACCTGCATCTGGCGGTACAGAACAATCTTTAGGAGAAACTTTTGTTGTTACAAATAATGGAGCTAAATGGGGATATGGTGGTACAGGTAGTGGTAGTACAAATTTAGGTACCTCAGGTGCTATTACTGCTCCAGGCAGTAATTCTGATTATTGGTTAACAGATCGTGTTTTAGATAATAACGGAACCTTAGGTATTGCATTGTTTTATTTAAATGAAATAGCGCCTACTGGTTCTAAAATTACTAGAGTTCAAATGACTGCAGCTTCTAGTGATCATGGTGATGGTAAATTTTTTATCGTACAATCTTATGCTACCGACTCTCAAGAAGAAATTATTTGGAACCAAGCTTTTTTAAACGGTGACGTTACAACTAACAATCAAGTACCAGATGGTTCAACTTACAGTAATATTGGTTCAGGCCCAAGTAATGGTACTTTAGAATTTAATGCAGACGGTACTTATAAATATACACCAAATGAAAATTTTGTTGGAGTAGACACTTTTGAATACCAAGTATGTTTACCTGCACCAAATACTACAACTTGTGACACCGCAACAGTAACAATTACTGTTAGACGTGATTCTGATGGTGATGGAGTACCAGATTATTTAGATTTAGATGCTGATAATGATGGTATTTTAGATACTGTAGAAAGTGGTGGAAATGATCCTTATGGAGATAAAGACAACGATGGTATATTTAATTACCAAGATAATGAAGACAATGGAAATGGTGGACCAGGTGGTACTACAGACTATACAGACACAAATAATGACGGTATACCTGATGTTTATGATTTTGACGAAGACGGAATTCCTAACCATTTAGACTTAGATTCTGATAACGATGGTATAACTGATGTTATAGAAGCTGGTGGAACGGATAACAACAAAGATGGTAAAGCAGATGGAGATGTAAATGAAGAAGGAATACCAAGTTCAGCAGGATCAGGGTTAAGTCCTATTAATTCAGATTCAGATGATCTTCCAAATTTCTTAGACTTAGATTCTGATAATGATGGTATTTATGATCTTGTAGAAGCAGGTGAAACGGATGCAGATAACAACGGAATTGCAGATGATTTAAGTGACTCAGATAATGATGGTTTAGTAGATATTTATGATGGTAACTGTACATCTATATCATCATACGCTTTAAATGCAGTTAGTATAGGCACTTCAAATCCATACTTTAACAATGAAGCAAATGCAATTGGAGTACCAAGTAATTCATATGCAGAATCAACACAAAACGCTTTCTTAGTTTTAAATTTTGGAAAAACTTTACCTGCGAATACAATAATAACAATACATGCAGCGATAAATAGTTACGACCAGGTCATTGGCTTAAGACAAGCAGATAATGCAAATGGTACAGGGTTAAGTAACTATGTAAACATTTCTGTAGTAGGAACTACTTCTGCAACTTATACTTATACTACAAATGCTTCAACCAATTATATTTTAATAAATGCATATAATCTTGGTGTTCTTATTTATGGAGCAGAATATAGCTCTAGTTCTACAGATTGTTCTGGCACTGCTTTAACACCAATAGAAACAACTCCTGGTACACCAGATTATATAAATAAAGATTCAGACGGAGATGGATGTTCTGATGTTAAAGAAGCTGGTTTTACAGACGCAGATAATGATGGTGAAATAGATGGTACAGGTATTTCTACCTCAGGTACAGTTCTTGATAGCGATGGTTATACAGGTACAACTTCTGCTGTAACAGATAGTTCTGATAGCGCTACTTGTTTAGATACAGATGGAGATGGTGTTCCAGATTACTTAGATTTAGATTCAGATAATGATGGTATTCCTAATTCAGTAGAATACAGCGATTCTGCAAATTGTTTTGAAGGTTCTGTATCTGGTATAAATGAAATTGCATTAACTCCTTATGCTACAGGCACAAATTTAGAATCACAACTTCCATTACTAGGTCTTTCAAACGGAGCTTTTGATGTAGATGTTGATTTTAATGGTCAAGCAGAATTTAGTAATAACGGTATTCAAATAAACACAAATAACGCTATTGGTGAACACATATATTTTCAACCTATTCAAACAGCAAGTATATCAACCGGAAATTATGCAACGATAACAATAACGTTTCCTAAACCAGTTTCTGGGTTATCTTTTGATGTAGCAGGCTTAAATAATCATGATTATTATGAGATGAATGCTTCTTATAATGGTTCACCTATAACTGTAGATAATTCTAATTTCAGTAATTTTAATCCAACCAATTTTAACAATAGTAATGGTTGGCAATTTGTAAAATCAAACCAAATTGTAGGTCGTCAAACTGGTGGAGGAACAGCAGTTACAGAAAATACTTTCACTTTTTCAGTAGATGGTTTAGTAGATACGATTACAATAAGAACAGGTAAAGATCAAACTTATCAAAATAGTCAAAATAGTAATGTAACTTCTGCAATAACCTCAATGAATTTTTGTCCACTTACAGATACGGATGGAGATGGTATTCCAGATTACTTAGACTTAGATTCAGATAATGATGGTATTCCAGATATCGTAGAAGCAGGTGGTATAGATACTAACGGTGATGGATTAATAGACTACCCAACTGCAGGAGACCCTACAAGTATGGTAGATTTAGACGGAGACGGTTTAGCAGATATGTATGATGATACAGACACTGCTGGAGGTACTCCAAATTGGGTTGCAGGTACACCTATTGCCAATCCAGATTCAGATGGAGATGGTATTAAAGATTACTTAGATTTAGATTCAGATAATGATGGTATCCCAGACCTTGTAGAAGCAGGTGGTATAGATACTAACGGTGATGGTCGTGTAGATGATGCAACTGATATAGATCAAGATGGTTTAGCAGATATTTACGATGAAAATGCTTCTAACGGACCTGGTGATTCTGGTACAGATGGTACTGCTCTTGTTAAAACCGATGCAGCAGGTAACATGATAGGTGGTGATGGAGAATCTATTGATACTGATAGTGACGGAATCCCTGATTATTTAGACTTAGATGCAGATAACGATGGTATTACAGATTTAATGGAAGCTGGCGGTACAGATACTAATGGAGACGGACGTATAGACAATAATTTAGATGCAGACAAAGATGGTCTTGCAGATATTTATGATGAAAATACTTCTGATGGACCAAGATTAGATGGTACAAATGGTAAAGCACTTGTTGAAACAAATGAAACAGGTAAAATGATAGGTGGAGATGGTAATTCTATTGATACAGATAGCGACGGAATTCCTGATCATTTAGACTTAGATGCAGACAACGACGGTATTCCAGATATCATAGAAGCTGGTGGTATTGACGCAAATGGAGACGGACATGTAGACACAAATTTAGATACAGACAAAGATGGTTTAGCAGATATTTATGATGAAAATGCTTCAGACGGACCAGGTACAGACGGTACAGACGGTATTGCTCTTATTAAAACAGGTTTAGATGGTAATACTATAGGTAGAAACGGAGAATCTATTGACACAGATAGCGACGGAATTCCTGATCATTTAGATTTAGACTCAGATAATGATGGTATTCCTGATATTGTAGAAGCTGGTGGTGTAGATACTAATGGTGACGGTAAAGTAGATGATATAGATCCAACAACAAGCCAACTTTTAAATGACTTAGACAGAGATGGTTTAGATGATCTTTATGATGTTAATAGCGGTACAAATACCAATGTAATTACATACCCAGATTCAGACAATGATGGCATTCCAGATACAAAAGATTTAGATTCAGACAACGATGGAATAACAGATGTTATAGAAGCTGGTGGTTTAGATACTAATAGAGACGGTATTGCTGATAGTTTTGTAGACACAGATAACGATGGTTTTAACGACCTAATTGATGGAGATGTTGGTCAAGATGGTACATCAGAAAATATAAATAATGTCTTAATTATTACAGGTATAGACACAAATGCAGATGGTAAACCAAACTCGTATCCAAGTAAAGATTACGATGGTGATGGTAAATTAAATCATATAGATATCGATGCAGATAATGATGGTATACCAGATAATATAGAAGCACAAACAACTAGTGGTTATATAGCACCTAGCAACCCTAACGGAGCAATGTTAGACGCTAATAAAAATGGTGTAGATGATAATTACGAAGTTAGTGGTATTGGTCTTATCCCAGTAAACACAGACAATAAAGATAATCAAGATTATTTAGATTTAGATTCAGACAATGATGGTATTCCTGATATTTCAGAAAACGGAGACACTGCAAATAATGTAATTATAGACATCAATGCAGATGAAGATGGTGATGGATTAAATGATATTTTTGATGACAATAATGATGCTGAAAACTCAAGGACTATTGTAAATGATGGTTCTAGTACACTTAAAGAAGTAACTACTTCAAGTGATTTAGATACTGCTTTTGGAGATGAAGATAATGACTTCCCTGGAAATGGAGATCTAGACTATAGAGACATTAAAGATACTGATAATGACGGTGTTCCTGATTTTTATGATTTAGATGATGATAACGATGGTATTTTAGATACTGATGAAGGTTGTGGTAACTTAATTATAAACGGAGATTTTGAACTTCAAGATTTTTCAAGTACAACTGAATTTCCTAATGGAGGAACAGGACCCTACGGTACATTTATAGGAAAAACTTTAAATACAAACACGTTAACAGGTTGGAATTATAGCCAGAACCTAGACGGATGGGTTGGAGGACAATCTCCAAGTTGGATAACTAGTAATTTTGCAGCAGCTTATAGCGGAAACCAATATGTAGATGTTCTTGGTAATAACGATAAAAGTGATGGAGGTGTAAGTAATATTCTTTCACAAACTATTTCTACAGTACCAGGTAATACATATACACTTTCTTTTTATTGGGGAGAAGATATTGGTCATGAAACCGGTCAAGATGTTACTTTAAATGTAAAAGTAAAAGACGCCTCTAGTTCTAATATTCTAGATAAAACATTAACTGCAATAGCTGAAGGTGCTGTAAACGGAGTTGTGGGGCCTAAAAAATGGTATCGTTTTACTACAGTATTTGTAGCTACTACAACAGAAACATCATTAGAGTTTCAAGCATCTCCTCCTGTACCAGGTTCTATAGGAATTGGAGCTGCTCTAGATTTAGTAAGCATTTTCTCAAATAATTGCGAAGACACAGATAATGACGGAATACCTAATTCTTTAGATTTAGATTCAGATAATGACGGTATACCAGACTTAATTGAAGCTGGCGGAGAAGATACTGATGGAAACGGACTAGTAGATGATATTAATGCTGATAATACTCTTATAAACGATGCGAACAATAATGGTTTAGATGATCGTTATGATACTGATATTACTGGAGGTAATAATTTAGAAAACTTAGATACAGATGGAGATGGCATACCAAATAGCATAGATTTAGACTCTGACAACGATGGTATTGTAGATATTATTGAAGCGGGAGGAACTGATGCTAATAGAGATGGTAAAGTAGATACTATTAATGCTGATGGGACACTTACAACAGATACAAACAATAATGGTTTTGATGATGCTGTTGATGGATCTATAGATGTAAATACTCCTTTAGTAATAACAGGTGAAGATACAGACGGAAATGGAAAACCAAATACATACACAAAAGGTGATGAAGATAATGACAGCATACCTAACTTTTTAGATATAGATGCAGACAATGATGGTATTCCAGATAATATTGAAGCACAAACTACAAGTGGTTATATTGCCCCAAGTGGTGTTGCTACAGGTATTACAGATGCAAACAATAATGGTGTAGATGATTCTTATGAAATAAGTGGAGTTGGTTTTGTTCCTGAAAATACAGATGGTACAGATAATCCTGACTATTTAGATTTAGATTCAGACAACGATAATATTCCTGATATTGCAGAAAACGGACACCCATTGGATGTTGCTTCAGGTAATGATGATGATAATGATGGTTTAGATAATGCATTTGACGATAATGATGACTCTGCTATTGCAGGATCTACAGTAAATGATGGGTTAGGTGATGGTAATAAAGTAACCAACACAGGTACCTCAGACACTTCTTTAGAAGATGCATTTGGTGATGAAGACAATGATGTTAATACTGGTGGAAATTTAGATTATAGAGATATTCCAGAAGCTGCTAATGTTATGATAACTCAAGTATATCATCTTGGATCTGAAAAATGGATAGAAATTACCAACATAGGTACTTCTACTATACTTCCAAATAGTGTGAAAATTCATTTATTTAAAGATAAAACGGGAGATCAAACAAATATTGATCCTGATGCATCTTACATTTTAACAACACCTTTACTTGCTGGGAAATCAGTATTATTTAGAAACTCGAATAATACATTTACTCCAGAACCTGAATCGGTAACAGGTAGAACAATTGTAGATAATGATGCATTAACTGATTTAGATGATACTTTTAACGATATCATTATATTATCTGCATCTAATGGAGTTTATGCATGGGATCATAGATATGATGTTGTTTCTAATGTTACCAACAATACTTCTGTTGTTAGAATAGACGAAAGTTTAACAACAAACAAAGATTATAATACAGAAGAATGGGTTGTATTTATAGACGATGCAATTTCTATATACGAAATAGTAGGAGAAAAAGACGTTACAGGAACTAAAAGACATCCTCAAGATCCTTTAATCTCTGAAATAATAACATCAGACAAAGAAGCGAATACTTTATTAGGTTTACATAGAGTGGACATTACTACTTCAACAGCTGATAATAATGTGTATACAAATGGTTATCCAGATAGATCTCGTTCTGTAGTAATTGATCAAAATTTCGAACATACCGAGAATAGATTAAGTGCTAGAAAGTTGAAAGTAAACCCGACTGTAAAGTTAACCGTAACAGATCAACTATTAGTAGTTACTAATGACATTACTTTAGATGGTGATATTCGTTTAGCAGGTACGTTAGCACAATTAGTACAAACGCATACTGGTAATAGCACAATTACAAGTACTGTTACTGGTGTTATAGGAAATCTATTAGTAGATCAAAACTCAGAAATACCAAGTTTATACAGATATGGTTATATGAGTTCTCCTGTAAATTCATCAGGTACTACTTATAAAGTAGAAGATGTATTAAAAGATGGTACAGACCTAACGAACCCAAAAGATATTAATTTTGTTTCTGGGTATGATGGTTCTTTTACAACTACTGGTATTTCATTAGCAGATTATTGGATATACACCTATGCTCCTGGATCTGATGGTAGATCTAATTGGGTACATAAATATAAAAGTGGTACCATAAACAGAGGTGAAGGTTATATTTTTAAAGGACCAGGAAGAGAACAAAATTATACTTTTTCAGGTACACCTAATGACGGTGATTTTAACACAGATTCTAAAATAGCTGGAGGAGAAAGTTATTTAATTGGTAACCCTTACCCTTCAGCTATAAATACTAAGAAATTTATAAAAGATAATTTAGCTAATACTACTGGAACACTATATTTCTGGGAACATCATGAAAGCGTTCTAGGAGAAGGAGATGGAATTGCTGGGCATGTATTTGGTGGTTACATTGGTGGATATGCAACAATAAACTTCGTTACAGGAGTAGCAGCAGATAAAATAGAAGATCTTAGTATTAATGATGACAACGGAACTTCTGGTTTAGGTGATCAAACATACAAAGAGCCGAAAGCTTATATAGCAATGGGTCAAGGATTCTTTATTGAAGGAGATGCGGTAATAGCAACACCACAAGCAGTAAACTTTAATAATAGCCAAAGAGCCTATGTTACAGAAGGAGACCAATCTGTATTCTTTAAAACAAGCAAAAAAAGCAGCAAAACAGCAAGCACAACTAACTTGTTACCAATTATTAAACTAGGTTTTGAATATAAGAACACAGATGAAACATTACTGCACCATCAAATAGCAGTTTCTTTTCAAGGAACAAACTCATTTGATTTTGATAAAGGTTATGATTCTCATGTATATCAAGTTGGTAATACAGACATCTACTGGAAATTCCCTAATGATGATAGTAACTATGTAATTGCAGGTGTACAAGGAATATCTAATGAATTAGAAGTACCTTTAGAATTAGTAATGGATTATTCTGGTCAAGTAAACTTAATGGTAGATGAAATTCAAAATGTTTCTAGAGACATCTATATTACAGATAAACTTACAGGAACTTCTTATGATGTTAAAAACGAAAAAATAACTTTAACTTTAGAAAAAGGAGTTTATACAGATCGTTTTGTACTTGCATTTTCTCCGAATACTGCTTTAAATGTAGAAGATGAAATTTTAGCTTCAAACACTAATATTTATGCAGACAATGAAAACAAGCAAATTGCTATTTCTATTAGTAATGAAGTCGAAATTAATAAAGTTGAGTTGTTTGATATTCTTGGTAAGAAAGTGAGTGTTTGGAACATTAAAGAACAAAAAGATACGTATCAATTAGATATCAAAAAACAAATACCAACGGGTATTTACATTGTAAAAATGAATACTAGTAAAGGTGAAACAAACAAAAAGGTTATTATTGAATAAACACTAAAAATAACTATATCAATTAAAGCTGAATAATGAAATCATTATTCAGCTTTTTTTTTATTCTTTTTTTATAAGTATAATAATTAAGAAGTATCGTGACAACCACCTAAAAAACAACTGAATCCTCAACAAAAACCTTGTTTTATTAGATAATAATACAGTAATTAACAATTATTTAATCATTTATATGAAAAAAATTAGCAAACCCAATATTATTTAGTTACTTTTAAAACAGTATTTATTTAATATAATCCCCCAAAAAATGAATAACACTAAAATACCAAGAAAATATTTTTTTAAATATTCTACTTTTCTAAAAAACACCATTAAAAAGAACTTGTCTTTTTTTATAGTGTTTACTTCTATCCATTTCTTTAACACTAAAACTTTTGCCTATACCCAGTAATTCTATTTAACACAATGTTTATTTAATATAATCCCCCAAAAAATGAATAACACAAAAAACACTCAGAAATTATTTTTAAAAAACTTCAATTTTTCTAAAAACCAACACCTTAAAGAAAAGAAAACTTATACTAAAGGAATTATCTATTTAATAGTATTTCTATCCGTTTTCTTAAATATTAAAACTTTTGCCAATATAATTCCAAATAGAGGGTCATCATCAGAATTATGTAAAAACCCAATACCTAAAGAAGCTTCTTATAATAAAACTTTTGAAGATCAAAGAAGTAACAAAACTGAATTATTACCAATCATTAAATTAGGGTTTGAATATACAAATACAGAAAACTTAAGGTTACATCATCAAATAGCAATCTCTTTTCAGGCAACAAATTCATTTGACTATGAAAAAGGTTACGATTCTGAGTCATTTATCGACAATGAAACTGACATCTATTGGAAATTTAAGGATGATCATAGAAAATATGTAATTACTGGTGTGCAAGAAATATCTGATGATTTAGAAGTTCCTTTAGAAATTACAATGGGGTATTCTGGACAAGTAGATTTAATGGTAGATAAAATTCAAAATATTTCTAGAGAAATTTACATAAAGGATAAACTTACAGGAGATTCATACAACATAAAAGATGGAAAAATCAATTTAACCTTAGATAAAGGTGTCTGTTCTAATCGTTTTGTTTTAGCTTTTAAAGAATCTACCTCAAACACACTTAAACTAGAAAACAATACACTAATTACAGAAACTAGTATTTATGCTGATAATCAAAATAAAAATATTGTAATTTCTAAAAATGAAGAAATAACAATACAGAAAATAGAACTTTTTAATATACTCGGTAAAAAAACAAGCTTATGGAACATTACAGAACAGAAAAACAGCTATAAGTTAGCCATAAAAAATCAAATACCAACCGGACTATACATTGTAAAAATGTATAGCAACAAAGGTACAATAAGCAAAAAAGTAGTTATTGAATAATTAGATTAATCTAAATTAACTAAAAAAGGCTAAGAATTACAAAATGTAATTCTTAGCCTTTTTTTTGTGACTGCGAAGGGATTCGAACCCCCAACCCTCAGAGCCGAAATCTGATATTCTATCCAGTTGAACTACGCAGCCATTTTGTTTTCTATAAAGAGAACAAAAATATTTTTTACATTAAATTCTTTTTTACTAAAGTAGAAATGGTTTTACCATCTGCTTTACCTGCTAATTCAGCAGAAACAATTCCCATAACTTTCCCCATATCTTTCATTCCGGATGCTCCTACTTTGCTAATCGTAGCAACAACCACACTTTTAATTTCTTCTTCGGATAAGGCTTCTGGCAAAAACTGTTCTAAAACAGCTAATTCAGCTAATTCTGGATCAGCTAAATCTTGTCTACCTTGTTCTATAAAGATAGCTGCACTGTCTCTTCTTTGTTTAACTTGCTTCTGAATAATTTTAATTTCTTGCTCTTCTGTAATTTCTGCTTGAACACCTGTTTCCGTTTTCGCTAATAAAAAGGCAGATTTAACCGCTCTTAAAGCTTGTAAAGCAACCGTATCTTTTGCTTTCATTGCTTCTTTCATTTTATCCATTACTTGTTTTTGCAAACTCATTGTATTTTATTTTAAATTAATTATTTTTTTGTTTTCTTTAAGTATAAAACTTTTTTATGATAATCTATAAATGCTTTACCCTTTTGTAACACATCTGCACCAATAATTCCATGTACTTCTTTTGCTTTGTGCTGCGTTAAAGCTGTATTAACATGAGATAAATTAAACAACACTAAATGACATTTATTTGTTTTCCAGCTTCCTATTTTTAAAGAATTATTATCAGATTGCAACGTTTCCATATCGGTTGCTCCTGCCCCAGCTGCTTTGGTTTCACTTTCTTGAGTTTCCAAATTAAAATGAGTAATCATATCTAATCCTACACAAGAGTTAGAAGCACCTGTATCTAGAATAAATCGCCCTTTTACACCATTGATTGTTGCTTTTAACTCCAAGTGATTGGTCGCAATTTTCTTTAGCTTTATTTTGACGAACTTCTTCTTCTTTAAAATTTTCTTAATACTACTCATTTTATTATTCTTTGAAGTGATCAAAAATACGATTTATAAATTTTAAGAAGTACTATCGCTCTAAGATTTCTTTTAAATTCTCTTTATAAATGGCAAATTCTCTAATATTATGATGTGTTCCTCCATCAATCTCTATATACTTATTTTTAGTTGATGAATTTAGTGCTAACAACCTTTTAGATTGCTTATAAGAAGTGGTAGTGTCTTTATTACCATGAAACAATGTAATAGGACATCTTACTTTAGAAATGTCTTTATCAGATCTAAATTGGTATTTTAACAAAAAGGTTGGAACAAACTTAAACTTATAAATCGCTGCTTTTTTAAATTTGTAAAAAGGAGCTTCTATAATTAATTCTTTTGGGCTATTAAGAGAAGCTATTTTGATGGCAAAAGTTCCGCCTAAAGAAAACCCATAAACCACAATATTCTCTTCTTTGAAATTATTTTTTAGGTGATTATAAACAACCAAACCATCATTGTACATGGCTACTTCATTATATATACCCGTACTTTTTCCGTAATTCCTATAATCGAAAACAAAGACTTCATAATTATAGTCTAAAAAGTAAGCAACTCTATCTCCCCACTTAGTTAAATTCCCTTTATTTCCATGACAAAATAAAACAACTCCTTTTGGATTTGGTAATTGAAAGTGAAGTGCATTAACTACATTATCTCCATCAGTTTTTACAAAGACTTCTTCAAACTTGTTTGTAAAGTTATATTGATAATTTTTATCTACTTTATCACCATTCAAAAAAATAAATTCCTCTTGAAATAAATAAAGTCCAATAAAAACAATCCCTATTATTAGTAGTAAAGAATATACTAAGTAAATCATTTAAAAATTTGAACAACGAAATTAATCATTTTTAAAGATTTTAAATACAAATTATAATGCTAAAAAATAGGGGTTTGTAGTTGTTGAACTTACTTAAATAAAGTAAACAAATTAGCCACAACACTTTAAAATAGCTAAAGCTAAAAAAGAGCACTTAAAAAATAATTCGTCCTTTTTTTTCAATAATGAAAAAAATTATCTTTATTTTACTATGAATTAAAAACATAAAAAAATGAAGAAATTATTATTTGTACTTGTATGTTTATCAATATCATTTACCGCTTGTAGAGAAGATAAAAAATCAGAAAAAAAGACGGAAGTTAAAACTGAAAATAATGTAAATATTGAAACTCCACAAGGAAGTGTAAAAACTGATGGAGACGGAAATGTTGATATTGAAATTAAAGAATAAAACTTAACATAAATTTTCCTTTTTATTAAGAGAGCAAAATTTATCTGTATAAAAAACCGATTCAGAAATGAATCGGTTTCAATACTAAATTTTATGTTGATGACAAATACAGAAACAAGTTCAGCAAAACAGTACTTGTCATACAAAGTCATTGAGTTATTATGCCATTAGACTACATAACAAATGTAATGGATTTCTCTAAAATTATTGAGAAAGAAAATAAAGAGCCGTTTTACTCTATAAAAGCTTCTTTGACGAAACATTAAATGAACTAACTACCTTTTAAAAACACTTAAAAACTAACCTTTTAGATTATTTAAAAAATCTTGTCGTCTATTTCTAGAGACAGGCACTTTATGATTCTCACTTAATAATACATAACCTTCATTTAAATATTTTTTTATATGCTCTAGATTTATCAAATGAGATTTATGGACTAAGTAAAAATCTTGCTGCTGTAATAATTTATTAAAATGACCTATGCTTTGTGAGCTTAAAATGGGTTTTTGATTACTAAAATGAATCTTAGTATATCCATCTACACCTTCGCAATGTATAATTGCATCTATTTTTACAAACTCTAATCCATCTGCAGATGGAATGACTATTTTTTTCTTCTGAAAATTTTGTATGCCTAAGTTTTCTATCAGTAATTTGTTTTTTTCTAAGGCAGATTTATCAGCAATATTTTTAGAAGCCTTTATTACGGTTGCTATTAAAGTTTCATTATCCACTGGCTTCAATAAGTAACCAATAGCACTATAATTAATAGCATCTATTGCATATTGGTCAAAAGCGGTTACAAAAATAATTTCAAAATTAGGCTTCTTTACATTTGCTAAAACATCAAACCCATTCATTACAGGCATTGCAATATCTATAAATACCAGTTGAGGTTGCAATTTATCTATAAGTTCTAAACCTTTTTCTGGACTCTGAGTTTCTGCAATAATATCTAAGTCTGGACAGTATCTTTCAATTTTATTTTTTAAAATAGATAATGCTTTCCGCTCATCATCAATAAGTATCGTTTTAATTTTTGTCATAATAATTTTGATTAAATTCTAAAACAATTTCTGTACCTGTTTTACCAATTTCTATAGAACGATCTATCATTTTATGGCACACATTCCAAGAACCACTTTCATTTAAAAAATGAATTCGCTCAGTTAATACTTCTGACGAATGTGAAGCATTTTGACTTTTTATAGAAGTATTTAGTTCTTTCGTTTTTTTTAAACCAACACCATTATCTATTACACTAACTTTAAAGCAATTTGCATTTATAAAATTGAATATTACAGTTACTTTTCCGTTCCCTTTTTTGTGAAATAAACCATGGTTTATAGCATTTTCCACCAACGGTTGTATAAGCATAGAAGGTATCTGTTCTTCTTCAATATCTAATTCTGGATCTACTTTTATTTCATATTCTATTTTTTCTTCGAAACGTAATTTTTCTATTTGAAGGTAGTTCTCTAGCAAGCTAATTTCTTCACTTAAACTAACACTTTTCCGTCTTGAATAATCAAAAAACTGACGCATCAATTTCGAGAATTTTGCTAAATAATTTTCTGATGTTTCAACATCATTCTGTTGAATATAATATTGAATAGCATTTAAAGAATTATGTACAAAGTGTGGATTCATTTGACTTCGCAAAGCCTTTAATTCTAAATCGTGTTGGCGTTTTTGGTTTTGTATGGTTGTTTCAAAATTATCACGCACTAATTTGTTTTTCCGATTTATAAACACAAAAAAAAGCAATACTAGTAATACCCCTAAAAAAACGAGTATTAATATTGAATAACCTATGATTGAACCTTCTGGTGAGTGCATATAAAACCGATACTTAAAATGATACTTTTTAAACTTGTAATTGTAATTAATAAACTAAACAAATGATGAAACTGTTTAAAATTTGCAAAATAATTTTGACCTACTTTAAAAGGTATAAAGCCTAAATAGTAGATAAAATGTGCAATAGCTATCCATAGTAATAAATTTGAATATACATTTTCTTGCTTACTAGATGTTAATAACATCATTAAATAATAAGCTACAAAAATTAAAATACTAAATCCACCAATTATGTAAGACTCTAAAAAACTCTGACTAGTGTAATCTATTTGTTTAATCAGTAATTCATACGCAACAACTGTAAAATATAGAACTCCAAAAAATATAATTATTTTCTTAAATATTTTACTATTGAATTTAGAAAAGAATAACCAAAATAGATAACTAAAGTAAATGACATTATATATATTATAAAAAACTGCATTTTTTTGTATTACAATATATCTACCATAGTATAAAGCAAAAATTTCATTAAACACCCCATACCAAAGCAATAGTACAAAATATCGATATTTAACATCTAGTTTCTTAATATAAAATAAACCAATAATTGCAGGAATAATCTGCAAATATAAATGATAGTAAACTACAGAATCATATATTACTTCTAACAAAATTATTTATTTTTTAGTTGCTATTTTATAGAAGTTATTGCCTTGGTGGCATAATATTAAACTCATCTGCATTTAAACTTGAGTTTCTTTCTAAAGATCTTGTAGCACTTTCAGTTTTCTTATTTCTTAGGTAAGGCAATAAATATTTATAAGTTCCTTTATATTTATTATTTTGGTCTGTATATTCAATAAAAAAAGGAATATGTCTTTGAAACTCATTTGTAAATATTGAATCTTTATGGTTTTCTCTAAAGGTTGGAGCTAAAAAAACTGTTTCTCTATGTCTCATGTCTCCAACTAACCTATCATTTTTTTCATTCATCTCTTCAAAACTCTTAATATTATGATTAAATTTAGGCATAGAACTAAGTGTTTTCGTTTTATCATGAGCTCCTAAAAATATTGCAATTCCAGTTACTTTGTTGTTCTCATTACCTTTATTCGTTTTTTCTACTTCCTTTAAAAATCGAATGTAATTTTCTAATTGTTGTATGCTAACCAATACATATTCAGTCCCTTCATATCCTTCTCTTTGCAGAATAGAATTTTGAGTTTTTTCAATAATAGGTTTTAGGTTTTCATTGTAATTTTCATATAAAATGTGGCTTTGTTTCATTGTAATAGCGTGCCCTGATTTTTCATATATTTCAATTGGGCTTGCACAAGAATAAAACATGAAAGCAGTAATAGTTGCGTAAAAAAGGTGTTTGATTTTTAAATTTTTCATATTTTTTTCTTGAAAGTTAATGTTAATTAATGAAATGTTAAAAAAAATGTTTGATATCAAAAAAAATAACCTCTGTATTCGTTTTGAAGATAATGTTTAAAAAAGCAACTTTGATACAATCTCCATTGCCTTTTCATGAATGATTATTAGTAATATTAGTATAATTATTTTTCATTATTAACACAAATATCTTCAATTAGCTTAATAATATCTGTACCTACATTGTTCAAGTTTGCATTCATAAGTTTTAAACCTCCGTTATTGATATCTACTAAACTTATTTCATAATTTGATGTAGCCAATGATGAAACTAAAATGACCTGAATACCATCTAGGTTTGCTTTTGCTGCAAGAGATGCCAAATACGTGTCATCGATTCCATTAGCAATATCATCATCTCCACCTGCAACAGCATCAGTTATAATTATAGCTAGTTTAGTAATATTAGTTGTTCTCCAATTTCCTGCAAAACTATTATTTATCAGTTCATTAAATAATAAGCCTCCAGGTTCTGGTGACCCAACTCCAGAACCTAAACTTAATGCTCCATTTAGTTTTGCTAATTGATTACTAAATGAAGTTTTATTATTTGTTCCAAATTTTTCCATCATAGTTAAATACTGATCCCTTGTTGCAAATGTAGAATTTACTACTTTTTGCCCTGCAGGCAAACTTACATAATCCGTTTGGGCAGCATAAGCTGGTAAATTACCTTCTGGTTGTTCATCAAAAATTGATAAAGAGAGTCTATAATCTCCCCCAGACTCAGTAACGATTGTATTTGCAATTGCAGCAACAGAACTTTTAATACCATCTATTGCTCCTCCCATACTTCCAGTATAATCAATTAAAAAAGCTACATCCATACCTTCACTACACGCAAAAGGAAATCCGTCATCTTCCAAATCATAATCACAACTTTCATCATTACTACAACTCACAAAATTCATCAACACGAACAAGCTAAAGAGTATACTTACATATTTTAAAATTCTTCTATTTTTATATCTCGTTTTCATATTTTCTAGGTTTTTAAATGTAAGTCAAGACAGCATTTTACTGCCTTGACTTGGTTTACTAATTATTAATTAACTCAAACAAATTCTTATTAAAAGCAAACTACTTTAAACTCAGTTCTTCGGTTTATTCTATGTTCGTCATCTGTACATGGTACGTTATTAGCACATTTGGTATTCTTTAATTCACTCTCTCCTGCTCCACGGCCAACTAGCCTACTTCTTGAAATGCCTTTACCAACAATATAATTTACCGTAGCATCTGCTCTTCTTTGAGATAAACTTAGATTATAATCATCACCTCCTTGGCTATCTGTGTGAGAAGACATTTCTACAGTAATACTTGGGTTGTCTTGCATTAACTTCACCACATAATCTAAATCTGGTTTTGCAGCTGGTAAAATAATTGCTTTGTCTAAATCGAAGTTTATATTGTCTAATTTAATGGCAACTCCACATGGATCTATACACATTTCAAAATCAATAAATAAAGTGCTTTCTCTATTGTAAGAATTGGTAACCACTTCTACTTCATTAGAGAAATAACCATCTTTTTTACCATTTAAGCCATACCTTGAAGCTTGTTTTAAATGAAAGATAAAATCTCCTTCTGCATCAGATAGTGTGTTTTTTTGCCCTGCTCTAAGCTTATTTTTTAAGATAATATCTACGCCTTGTATTCCGTTAGGAGAATTACATTCTACCACATTTCCTTTTAAGATGAAATTTTCATCAGCATATACAATCACTTTTTGTATACCTGCACTTTCCTTTTTACAGTTTTTAAAATCTTCTTTTGTAATGCTTCCTTCTTCTAATGTAACATTGTATAGTTTTCCTCTAATTACGTAATTATCTTCTGGCACTTCTGTAAAAACAACAACTCCATAAGAATTTGTAGTAGCAGTTTGTACAATATTACCATTTAGATCAGTTAATACAACATCTGTATTAGGCAACGTTTCTCCTGTAAATTTATCTTTGGCTGTTACCGTTACATTACAACCACAAGTTGCACAACAATAAGGTGTGTGATTTTCACCACAAACTGGACAAGATTTTTCCTTTTTACTGAACTTGAAAGTAACCCCTGCAAATAAACCAACTGATGAAATATCGCAATCGCACGGTTCACTTCTTACCATCGGATTTCCTTGATCAATATAAAATTCTCCAGCATCCTCCGTAAAGGGTTGGTAACTTGCAGAAAGTCCACCTTCATTTAACTCTGTAACACCGAAGTGTCGCATATAATAGGCTCCTGCATTAATTCCAAAATTTTCGGATAAGAAATAAGTAAAACGAACCTGACCTTTAAATGTAAATACACTTGATGCATTATAACCAGCATGAAAATTTAATATGTTTGCTGCTGTTGGACCTGCTAAAAGTGTTCTACCACCTTTTATGGATGCTAATCCAAAACGTGTATTAAATTCAGTTTTAAATTTACCAGAATTACTTCTTATTTGCACATTTGGGCCAATTCCATAAAACATACGTGTAATTTTAGCTTCGGATAAGGTTGTAGGTAAAGTACTTGCAATAATTGGATACGTACTTTCTGGCTTGTTTTTGATGTAATCAAAATCTACACCTAGCCCAAACCATGTCCAGTAATAATCTAAGGAAATTCCTAAATCTAAACCACCTTTATAATCGATATAGGGTGTATTGTTATTATAGGTCGGAAAATCGTATCCAACTCTGGGACTTAATTGTAAATAATTTTTGTCTAGAGACTGTTGTTGCCCCATTGATAAAAATGCATTTGCAAATACAAATAGCATTAATATTACTTTTAATAAATTTTTCATAATAGAGTTTGTTTTACAAAAAAGCATTTCTTCTTTATTGCTTCTTATCTGATTAATACAGAACAAATATTCTATTAAATTTCAATCTTTTATAGAGTGATTATATAAACTGACGTTTTCAATCTATAAATGGTAATGATGAGGTTATATAGAAGGGTATCTGTATATTTTAGAAAGTTAACCCCACAAAAAAACCGATTCATTTCTGAATCGGTTTGTAATATTATAATTGATTGAAGTCTATCCTCCAAAATCATCAAAACGAATATTTTCGTCTGCAAGACCAAAATCTTCACCCATTTTCTGAACTGCATTGTTCATTAATGGAGGTCCACAGAAATACAATTCTAAATCTTCTGGTGAGTCATGTTTAGATAAATAATTATCAATTACACAATTGTGAATAAACCCAACAAAACCATCTCCAGCTTCATCATGAATATCTGTTTTCTTTGTCCAGTTATCTGCCTCAGTTGGGTCAGATAAAGCAATATAGAATTTAAAGTTTGGAAAATCTTTTTCCAATGCTCTAAAGTGTTCGATATAAAATAATTCTGCTTTAGAACGACCTCCATACCAATATGTTACTTTTCTACCCGTTTTTAAGGTTCTGAATAAATGATATAAGTGAGAACGCATTGGTGCCATACCTGCTCCACCACCTACATATAACATTTCTGCTTCAGACTCATTAATAAAGAACTCTCCATAAGGTCCAGAAATAACACATTTATCTCCTTTTTTAAGGTTGAAAATATATGAAGATGCAATACCAGGATTAACATCCATCCAGCCACCTTTTACTCTATCAAAAGGAGGTGTTGCAATACGTACATTTAACATAATTTCTCTTCCCTCTGCTGGGTAAGAAGCCATAGAATATGCTCTTTCTATAGTTTCTGTATTTTTCATTACTAATGGACGTAAGTTAAACTTATCCCACTCACCTTCAAACTTATCTGGTGTATCGTGCTCTTCTGGGTGTGCGGTAATATCCATATCAGAATATTTTACCTCACAAGCTGGAATTTCAATTTGAATATATCCACCTGCTTTATACCCCATATCTTCCGGAATTTCAACAACAAACTCCTTAATAAAAGTCGCTACGTTGTAATTTCTAACAACAACGGCATCAAATTTCTTAATTCCAAAAATTTCTTCTGGAATAGAAATATCCATATCTTGTTTTACTTTTACTTGACAAGCTAAACGAATTCCTTCTTTTAATTCTTTACGAGTAAAGTTAGGTATTTCTGTTGGCAAAGCTTCACCTCCACCAGAATTTACGTGACACTCACATTGAATACAAGTTCCACCACCTCCACATGCAGATGGTAAAAATATCTTTTCGTTTCCTAAAGTTGATAGAAGAGAACTTCCTGAACCAACTTCTATTTTACGCTCACCATTAATAGTAATTGTTACTGGACCAGATGGCGATAGTTTTTGTTTTACAAATAATAATAATGCTACCAATACCAGTGTTAATACTAAAAAAGCTGCTACTGTTGCAATTATGGTTCCTGTTGTACCTGCTGCTAATATCATATCTACTCTTGGTTTGTATTTGTGTTTACAGCTACAATTTCTTTCGTAGCTGTTTTTACTTCTTCTTTCTTAATGCTAGCTTCTGTAGCTGGCTTTTCTTCTTCTTCATCACCACCACCAGTTAACATTCCTCCAAAGCTCATAAATCCAATAGCCATTAATCCTGTAATGATAAACGTAATTCCTAAACCTCTTAAAGCAGGTGGAACGTTAGAGTATCTAATTTTTTCACGAATTGCAGCAATTGCTACAATAGCTAAAAACCATCCAATTCCAGAACCAACTCCGTAAGTTAAAGCTAAACCTAAGGTAGGAATCTCACGAGATTGCATAAATAAACTTCCACCTAAAATAGCACAGTTTACTGCAATTAACGGTAAGAAAATACCTAATGAATTGTATAATGAAGGTGAGAATTTTTCAACAATAATCTCTACCAATTGTACCATGGTTGCAATCGTTGCAATAAACATGATGAATGATAAGAAACTTAAGTCGTATTCTGCATACTCTGCACCCAACCATTTTAATGCGCCTGGTTGCAAGATATATTGATCTAATAACCAGTTTAATGGTACCGTTACTGCTAATACAAAAATTACAGCAGCTCCTAAACCAACGGCAGTAGTTACTTTTTTAGATACGGCAAGGTAAGAACACATTCCTAAGAATACTGAAAATACCATGTTATCTATAAATATCGATTTGAAAAATAATTCTATATGTTCCATATTTTTAGTTTTCAGTTTTTAGTATCAGTATTTAGTGAGCATTTTACTGCAAACTATAACTGCTTACTACAAACTCATTTTAATTTTCTTCTATTAATGATGTATTTTTACTACGCTGTATCCAAATAATAATACCAACTACAATTAATGCCATTGGAGGCATAATCATAAATCCATTATTCTCGTAACCAAATGCATACAAACCTGTTTTAGTAATAGGATCTCCTAAAACTTTAAATCCTAATAAAGTACCAGAACCTAACAATTCTCTAAAGAAACCTACAATAACTAAAATTAAACCATAACCTGCGGCATTACCAATTCCATCTAAGAAAGATTTCCAAGGTCCGTTTGCTAAAGCAAAAGCTTCAAAACGTCCCATAATAATACAGTTTGTAATAATTAACCCAACAAAAACAGAAAGTGTTTTACTCAGTTCGTAAGCAAAAGCTTTTAAAACTAAATCTACCACAATTACTAAAGCAGCAACTACAACTAGTTGTACAATAATTCTAATTTTAGATGGTATAATGTTACGCATTAATGAAATAACCACGTTTCCTACAGCTAATACTGCCATTACTGAAAACGCCATAATAATAGATGCTTTTAATTCTGCTGTAATAGCTAAAGCAGAACAAATACCTAATACTTGTATAGTAATAGGGTTGTCATCTAATAAAGGATCTGTAATTAATGCTGCGTCTTTTTTTGATAAAAGTCCCATAAATTATTTTTTTAAAGTTTTAAAATAAGGAATGTAAAGCTTTAACTCATCTTTAATCATTGCAGACACTCCGTTACCTGTAATTGTTGCTCCAGCGATGGCATCTACCTCATTATCCGTTTTGTCTACGTTCATAGGGTCGTTATTACCTTTTGCTACATCAACTCCTTTAAAGTTTCCATTGCTAGATAATAAGTGTTCTCCAATAAAATCATCCATAAAAAAACGTTGTTTTATGTTTGCACCTAAACCAGCAGTTTCTCCTTTATGATCAAAGTAAGCACCTTGTATAACCATGTCCTTATCTATAGAAATATAAGCCCAAATTGCATCCCAAAGTCCTTTTCCTCTAATTGGTGCAATATAAAAAGTAACACCATCTTTCTCACCTATAAACAAAGGTAAGCGACGTTCGTTTCCTTCTTTTGCGCTTGTTTGTTCTTTTTTAATATCAATTAAAAACGCTTTATCATCCTCAGTAACTTTATCACCTTGAATAACTAATTGTTTTTTAATGTATTTTTTAAATTCCTCTTGAGCAATATCTGTAGAAACAAAGTTTGCACTTGTTTCGTCATTATCATTTACGCCCATAGCGTACAAGATATTTTGCTGTTTTTCTATACGTTGATTAGCTGTTATGGTTGGTCTTAAAGACGAAGCCGTAAAAGCCAACATAGTACCAACAACTAATACCATTGCTACGGCAAAAATCATTGTATATGAATTACTATCTGTTCTCTTACTCATAATTAGGCAGTTTTAACTTTAGTACGTTTTAATCTTTTCTTTACATTTCCTTGTACCACATAATGATCTATTGTTGGAGCAAAAACATTCATTAATAAGATTGCTAAAAATACTCCTTCTGGGTACGCAGGGTTAAATACACGAATCATAATTGACATAAAACCAATTAAGAAACCGTAAATCCATTTCCCTTTATTTGTTTGTGATGCTGTTACAGGATCTGTAGCCATAAAAACAGCTCCAAATGCTAAACCACCAATCATTAAGTGTTCCCACCAAACAGTATTCATTAATCCGTAAAACGAACTAGATTCTGTAATAATATCTGCTGCTACAATTTGATTAAAGATTAATCCCATAACGGCTGCCCCTAAAAATGTAGAAACAATAATTCTCCAACTTCCAATCTTAGTAAAGATTAAGAAAGCAGCTCCTAAAAGGATTAATAATGTAGATGTTTCTCCAACAGAACCAGGAATGAATCCCATGAACTTATCAAAATTAGAATAAATCACCTCACTGTTTTGAGCATAACTACCTAAAATAGTTTCACCAGAAATTGCATCTGCAGTTCCTGCTCTATTTACAGCATCATGTACCCAAACTTTATCTCCAGACATCCATGTTGGATATGCGAAAAATAAGAAAGCTCTAATGGTTAAAGCAGGGTTTAAGATATTCATTCCTGTACCACCAAAAACTTCTTTACCGATTACTACACCAAAAACAACGGCAACAGCCAACATCCATAACGGTGTATCAACTGGTACAATTAATGGCACTAACATACCTGTTACTAAGTATCCTTCTTCTACTTCATGACCTTTAATGATCGCAAAAATAAATTCTACTCCAAGACCAACTCCGTAAGAAACAATTACTAGTGGTAATACTTTTAAGATTCCAATCCAAAGATTATCTAACGTAAAAAAGTTAGCTAATACATCTGCTCTTAAAGAACCATCTATTGCTGCATAGTGTTGATAACCTGCATTAAACATTCCAAAAAGCAAACAAGGAACTAAAGCCATAATTACCGTATTCATGGTACGCTTTAAATCGTCTGCTGCTTTTATATGAGTTCCTCCGTGAGTAACATCATTTGGTAAATATAAAAAGGTATGGATTGCATTAAATGCAGGTGCCATTTTGGTTCCTTTATATTTCTCTTTTAAATTATGTAAATTTTGTTTTAAGCCCATAATCTTATCCTAATTCTTCTCTCATTAAATCTAAACCTTCACGTATTATTTTCTGGTGAGGTTGTTTAGATACACAAATAAATTCTGTTAGTGCAAAATCTTCCGGAGCTACTTCGTAACCTCCTAAAGCTTCCATTTCATCTAAATCTTTATACATACATGCTTTTAACAATTGCATTGGATAAATATCTAAAGGAAAAACATTTTCGTAAGAACCTGTTACAACAAATGCTCTATGCTCTCCGTTTGTGTTTGTATTTAAATCGTATTTTTTCTTTGGCGTTAACCAAGAAAAAGTTAATGCTCTAGATGTAGATACTTTATTAAAAACTGGTTTGTTCCAACCAAATAATTCATAATCATCTCCTTCTGGAATTGCAGTAATCTGATTGTCATAATACCCTAAAGAATCCGCTTCTTTTACTTGCTTTCCAGAAAGTACGTTTCCACTAATGATTCTTGTATTATCATTTACTAAATTTCCAGCAGTAACATCTGCAATAGTTGCTCCTGCAATAGCAGTAACATATTGTGGATTACTAAATTTAGAACCTGTTAAAGCTACTGTTCTAGTTGCATTATACTTACCTGTTAAAAGTAATTCTCCAATAACAATTAAGTCTTGTGGTGTAACTACCCAAACAACTTCTCCTTTGTTAATAGGATCTATATTTGCAATTAAAGTACTCACATTCCCAGAAGGATGCGGACCAGAAACCTTGTGCAATTCTATTCCTTTTATGTTAGCTAAAGGTGAGTTAGAATTGGCTCCTACAGAAACATGCACTTTACCTTCAGTTAGTTTAGAAACTGCTGTAATTGCTGCTTGCAATTCGGCTTCTTTACCTGCTAAAGTAAAATCTAAGTCTGCTGCTAAAGGTGCACTTGCATACCCAGAAACAAAAATAGCTTTAGGTGCTTGGTTTGGATTTGCAACAACATCAAAAGGACGTTGTTTTACAAATGGCCAACAACCAGAAGCAAATAAATGATTCTTAACTTCTTCTGCAGACATTTTAGCTGCATCTTTAGCCCCGAAATCTTTATATTCTTGTGTTGTGTCTGCAGAAATTTTAACTGCTAATACTTTTCTTCTTGCTCCACGTATAACCTCTACTACTTTACCAGAAACAGGACTAGGAAATAAAATGCGTTCGTCACTTTTTGAATAAAAAAGTACTTCTCCTGCTTTTACTTCTGCTCCTTCTTTGGCTACAAGTTTAGGTGTAATTCCGTGAAAGTCTTCTGGCTTAACCGCATAAATACTACTTAAAGAAACCTCTTTAGTCGTTTTTTCTGCAGCGCCAATAAGCTTAATATCTAAGCCTTTTTTAATACGAATGTCTTTTGACATAGTAAATTGGAATTGTTAGTTATCTTAAAAAATCAAGCAAATTTAGGCTTTTTGCTATGTATGAGTGAAACATTTTAACTTTTATCTTAGTTAAATATTCTTATTTATAATTAATCTAAATAATACGAATAAATGAAAACGTTTAAGTTATAAATTTTGGCTTAAATATTGATAATTAAAACAAATGAACACTATTTTTGTAACATGTATAAAAAGCTTCTAATCACTGTTTCAATCCTATTTTGCCTAAACTCTTTTTCGCAAAACATAAAATCTATTCAGTTAAGACCACTGCAAGAAAACAACTTTTCTGCCATTGTTCCTTTAGGCACTGTATTAGAATTATCTTTTGATGATTTAGATGCAGATAGTAAAGATTATCAATACAAAATAGCACACATGACGCATGATTGGGAACCTAGCAGATTGTCATCTAGCCAATACATTAATGGTTTTGATCAAAATACCATTATAGAAGTAACCAATTCTTTTAACACATTACAAAGTTACTCCCATTATTCTGTTCAAATACCGAATGTAAATACCGTAATTACCAAAAGTGGAAACTACCTTTTATCTGTTTTAAATAGTTATGATGAGCTTATGTTTACAAGGCGTTTTGTTTTGTACGAAAATGCGACTACCGTTGGTGTATCCGTAGAAAGAAGTAGAAATACAAAAACATTAAACACACAACAAACGGTTCAGTTTTCTATAACGCATCCAAACATACAGATAAACAACCCTAGTCAAGAAATAAATGTTGTTATCTTAAAAAATAATAATTGGAACGAAAAAATAACAGACCTACAACCTACCTTTTTTAAACCCAATCAATTATTATATACGTACACCAACAAAACTAATTTTTGGGGAGGAAACGAGTACTTGTATTTCGATAATAAGATTATTAGAAATAATAGTTTAAACGTAGTAAAAGTAATTAAGGAAGATGTTTTTCATCATTATTTATATCCTTATACGTTTAATCAATTTAACGAATACAAATACAACCCAGATATTAACGGACAATTTGTGGTTAGAACTATAGAAGCAGATGATTCTAGAACGGAAGCAGATTATGCAATGATGCACTTTTCTGTTTTGGCTGATGAACCTATTACTAATAAAGATCTTTATGTTTACGGTGCTTTTAATGATTTTAAGATTACGGAAGAAAACAGAATGGAGTATAATTCTAAGGAAAAATACTATGCTGCAAATATGCTTTTAAAACAAGGTTTTTATAATTACACTTTTGTTACTTTAGATGCTAATGGAAATGTAAATACAAATGATATACTTGGTACATTTTATGAAACCGAAAACGAATACACTGTAATTGTATATTACAAACCTTTTGGTAGTTTTTATGAACGTGTAATCGGTATTGGAACAGGTTATTTCAATCAGAATAGGTAAACAAAATATTGCTTTTTTATTATAAAATTAGCATGCTTTAAAAAATATTACACACATACTACTTTATGAAATCATTAAAAAAGAATATTACTTTTAAAGTTATAATAGGCTACATCATACTTGGTCTTTTAGCAACTATTGCTGGTTTTTTAGTGCTTTCTGAACTAAAAACATTTACACAATTACAAAAACAAGATATCTCCGATAGAAATGTGATTGTTAGAACCGGAACTTTAATAGCCCACATATACAAAAATGAAAGCATCGCTAGAGCTGCACTACAGTTAAATTCTCCAACAAAATTTAATGAATACCTAGAAGAAAACAAAAAATTAGTATCAAAAATAGACTCACTGAGCCTTATTGTTACTAACAATTCTCAAGAGTTTATTTTAGATAGTATAAAATTAATTATTGATAAAAAACTGAAAAACATTATAGATTTAAAAGATCTAAATACCAATTATGATTCTAACAAGCCTATAACTGAAGCTATAAATAAATTAGGCTCTATAGATTCTTTACTTTTAAAAATTACAATAAATGATTTTATTAAAAATCCTTTATATTTTGATAACGGAACGAGTTCTAAGTTAGAAAATTTTGCACTAGCTCTAAACCAATACGTACCCAAAGATTCTATCAATAATATTGAACAAAAGCAAATAGACTCGTTAGTTTCTATTTCTAGAAAAATGCTAAAAGAGGCTCAAAATAAAAACAACAGCCAGCGCTTTTACCTTAGGAAAAAACAAAATGAACTTATAAATAATGATTTAACCATTTCTAGAAAACTACAAGAATTATTAGAAAATCTTGAAAAAGACATCCTTTTCTACACTAGTAATATGGACAAGCAACGAGAAGCAACATTAAACCAGAGTAGAAAAATTATCTTATTTGCAGCCGGAATTAGTTTTATCATCATTATTATTTTTTCTATAATAATTTTAAGTGATTTCTGGAAAACCCAGCGCTATCGTTTACAATTAGAAAAGGCGAATAGCACAACACAGTCACTTTTAAAAAGTAGGGAACAGTTAATTTCTATGGTAAGCCATGATTTAAGAACTCCGCTAAGTACTATTTCTGGTTTTAGTGAACTACTCCAAAAATCGACAGAAAACACAAAAGACAAAAATTATTTAGACCATATACGAAGCGCATCGACATATATGGGGCAGTTGGTAAATGATCTTTTAGAATTCTCTAAACTAGAAAATGGTCATATTGCTATAGAATCTATTCCTTTTAACCTAGAGAATTATATTAATGAGATTATTCTAAATTCGAAAAATATCATTCAAGACAAACCTGTACGCTTTGTTGTTAAACAGGACGATTCCATTAACAGTCTTATTATTAGTGATCCTTTTCGAATTAAACAGATTCTATATAATTTAATTGTAAATGCGTGTAAATTTACAAACGAGGGCACTATTACTATTCAAAGTTCTATAAAGCAACAAGACCACAAAAGTACCTTAGAAATTTTAATTATAGATACTGGAATCGGGATTAGTAAAGACAAAAAGGCAACTATTTTTAATGCTTTTAATCAAGCAGAAAATGCAAGCGACAACAATTTAAAAGGTTTTGGTTTGGGCTTAACCATCTCTAAAAAATTAGTAGAACTTTTAGGCGGAAAACTAACTCTAGATAGCAAACTAAATGTAGGAAGTACTTTTACCTTAAAAATACCAGTAAAATTATCTGACAAACCAATTATAAAAACTGAAGAAACTAAAAAGACAACTACTGCTTTTAACTTAACCGCTGTTGTTGTAGAAGACGATGCTTCTGTTCGCCTACTTTTAAATGATTTTTTAAAACAATTTAATATTAAAGTATACACATTTGAGAATGCACAAAATGCTATTAATGCTATAGATGAAATTTCATATGATTTTGTAATTACAGATATTCAACTTCCAAAAATGAATGGAATCCATTTTATGGAAATCCTTAAAAATCATAAACTTTATAAAAATCAACCGATTATCGCAATGACCGGACGTGCAAATATTTCTAGAGAAGAGTATTTAAAAATTGGCTTTGCAGAAGTATTGATAAAACCTTTTAACTCTAACCAACTTCAAGATGTTTTACATCGCTTTTTTAAGTCGAGTAGCATACCACTTAAAACCAAAGTAGTAGAAGGTGCTGAAAAAGCAACTGTAGGTTTTAGTATAAAATCTTTACAATCTTTTTTAGGTAATGATATTACTTCCATAAAAAACACCTTACATATTTTTTTAGAAGACACTAAAAAGAATAGCTTAACACTAATAAAAGCCAAAGAAGAAACTGATATTAAGAAGCTAAATGAAATAAGCCACAAGATGCTTAGTATGTTTAAGCAGCTGGAGGTAAAAGCCGTAATTCCTTATTTAGAAGTATTTGAAACTACGACAACTATTAATAAATCCGAATTTATTGATTTTGAGAAACAGTTAAATATTTTTATAACAACTTTAGAAGAGTACCTTAATTAAGGTCATACTCTTTCATTTTATTATAAAGTGTTTTTCTAGTAACATTTAATAATTTTGCTGCTTGAGTCTTATTATTTCCTGCTTCTTCTAGCGCACTAATAATGAGTACTTTTTCGTTTTCTTTTGTAGAAAATTTGTTTGATGAAACAGTGTTTTCTTTTACTTTAGTTAATTCACTTGGTAAAACATCTACGTCAATAACTTCTGTTTTTGTTAACAAAGTAGCTCTTTTAATCACATTAGATAATTCCCTTAAGTTACCAGGCCACTGATAATTCTGAAAAATAGTTAATACTTTTTTAGAAAAACCAATTACAGATTTATTCAACTGTTGGTTTGCCTTGTTTAAAAAGAAATCTGCATATAAGATTAAATCGTCTTTTCTGTCTTTTAAATTAGGGACTTTTATAGAGAATTCATTTAAACGATGGTACAAATCTTCTCTAAAATCACCTTTTTCAACTGCCAAAAGCAAATCTTCATTTGTTGCGGTGATTAAACGAATATCAACATTAATTTCTTTACTACTTCCAACCGGTTTAATTCTTCTTTCTTGCAAAGCACGTAACAGTTGTATTTGATTTTCATAAGACAAATTACCAACTTCATCTAAAAAAAGAGTTCCTCCATTTGCAGACTCAAAATGCCCAATCTTATCCTCATTAGCGCCTGTAAAAGATCCTTTTTTATGTCCAAAAAATTCACTTGAAGCTATTTCTCTAGGTATTGCACCGCAATCTACCGCTATAAATGGTTTGTTATGCCTAGGACTTTGTAAGTGAATTGTTTTTGCAACAACCTCTTTCCCAGTACCACTTTCACCCGTAACCAGCACAGACATATTAATAGGAGCTACAAGAGCAATATATTCATCAAGAACTTTAGAAGAACTGCTAATACCTTTTACAAAACCAGTATCTGCTTTACTTCTTTCTTTTTCTTGCTGTGCCTCTTTTTGTTGTTTTTGTTGATGTTCGGCAACATCATCTGCCTTTTCCTCTAAAGCATTGCTAATAACTTCTAAGACTTCAGTTGGGTTAAAAGGTTTCGAAATATAATCAAAAGCCCCTTGTTTCATTGCTTGTACAGCTGTAGAAACTTCTGCGTAACTAGTCATTAAAACTACTGGAGTAGCCTTTTTACTAAGTTTTATTTGCTTTAACAAGGCAATTCCATCACCATCTGGAAGACGTAAATCTGTAAAAACTAAATCGTAATTCTTCTTTTCTAACTGTTGTAAAGCATTTTTTATATTATAACTCACCTCCACAACATATTTATGTCGTTTAAGAAACTGCTTCAACATTTCTGAAAATGCTACATCATCTTCAACTAATAAAATCTCCTTCATAAAGCTTATACATTTGTTACAAAAATATTAAGATAAATTGATTGTAATCAAAAAAAAGACATTTTAATTAAAAAATGTCTTTCTCTTCTGAAAAATTGAGTTTAAAAAATTTTTTAAACTTTTTACTACTCAGTTTTTTCTTCACTAAAATCCCCTTCTTCTTTTGCTGTTATAATGTCTGTACCTTTTAACCAGTTACCTTCTTTATCTAAATAAACTACACCTTTTGTTCCATCTGCAGTAAGTTCAATCTTGTATTGCTCACTATCATTTAGATATGCTTTAACAACAGTGGCTGTAGAAAAATCTCTTGAAATTGAGGTAGAAACCGCTTCTGGTAATTCCTTTATTTCAATTTCTTTAAAATCGTCATTGGTTGCTACCATCACAATTTCGTCTACATTATTGGTATTAATATCGTTCGCTGCAAATACTGTTGCTCCACTTGTTAAAACTGCTACAGTTAATGTTAAAACTAATTTTCTCATGATTTTATATTTTTGATTATTTTATAATTGAATGTGTGATAATTAAAGATCCCTTAAACCTATAATTGTGTTACTTGTTTTTATGAACCAGACTTTACTCTATTACTACAACATCAGATTCTTCTAACCAATTTCCATCTTTATCAGCGTAAACTACACTTTCAGTTCCATCAGTAGTCAATTCTATTTTATACTGCTCACTGCCATTTACATAAGCTTTTACAACAGTAGCTGTTGGAAAATCTTTTAAAACTGCGTTAGAAACTGCTTCTGGTAATTCTTCTAATGTAATTTCTTTAAAATCGTCATTACTTACTACAACTACAATTTCGTCTACATTGTTCGTATTGATATCGTTTGCTGCAAATACTGTTGCTCCACTTGTTAAGACTGCTACGGTTAATGTTAAAACTAATTTTCTCATGATTTTATATTTTTATATTATTAAATTATTTTATGATTGAATATGTGATAATTAAAGGTTCCTTAGACCTATAATTGTGTTACTTATTTTTTATGAACCGGACTTTACTCTATTACTACAACATCAGATTCTTCTAACCAATTTCCATCTTTATCAGCATAAACCACACTTTCAGTTCCATCAGTAGTCAATTCTATTTTATACTGCTCACTGCCATTTACATAAGCTTTTACAACAGTAGCTGTTGGAAAATCTTTTAAAACTGCGTTAGAAACTGCTTCTGGTAATTCTTCTAATGTGATTTCTTTAAAATCGTCATTACTTACTACAACTACAATTTCATCTACATTATTTGTATTGATATCGTTTGCTGCAAATACTGTTGCTCCACTTGTTAAGACTGCTACGGTTAATGTTAAAACTAATTTTCTCATGATTTTATATTTTTATATTATTTTATGATTGAATACTTTTAAATTAAAGACTTTTAGATCTATAATTACTTTATTTTTCTTGACTGATACATACCTATTATTCAGCTGTTACAACATCGGCTTCTTCTAACCAATTCCCTTCTTTATCTGCATAAACTACCTTTTCTTCTCCATCTAAAGTAAGTTCAAATTTATATTGCTCACTTCCGTTTACATATGCTTTAATAGCTGTTGCTGTTCCAAAATCTTTTACAATTGCACTAGAAACCGCTGCTGGTAATTCTTTTACGCTAATTTCTTTAAAATCGTCATTGGTTACTACAACAACAATTTCATCTGCATTGTTTGTATTGATATTGTTCGCTGCAAATACTGATACTCCACTTGTTAAAAGTGCTACGGTTACTGTTAAAACTAATTTTCTCATGGTTTTGTATTTTTTAAATTATTAATTACTTTAAGATTGAATATTTATAAACTGAAGATCCTAAGACCTACAACTACTTTACTATATAGACTATTATAACTTTACTCTTTTACTACAACATCACCTTCTTCTATCCAATTCCCTTCTTTGTCTGCATAAACTACAGCATCAGTTTCATCAATAGTAAGATCAATTTTATATTGTTCACTACCATTTACATATAGTTTGTTAACTGTAGCTGATGGAAAGTTTTTTATAATTGCATTAGAAACTGCTTCTGGTAATTCCTTTGCTGAAATTTCTTTAAAATCATCATTAGTTACTACAACAACTATTTCATCTGCATTGTTTGTATTGATATTGTTTGCTGCAAATACTGATACTCCACTTGTTAAAAGTGCTACGGTTACTGTTAAAATTAATTTTCTCATGATTGTATGTTTTTAATTATTAATTATTTTTTGTGATTAGGTATTTTGAAATTTATAATTATAGATCCCTAGCCTATAACTACAATACTTTTATGCTCTTACCTCTTTATCTTTTAACCAATGCCCTTTTTTATCTGCAAAAACAACAAATTTTGTTTCATCATCTATAGTAAGTGCAATCTTGTATTGCTTACTCTCATTCACATAAACTTTAGTAACAAAGGCAGCTATAAAGTCTTTTACAATTGCAGTTTTAACAGCTACCGGAACTTCTTTTAAAGTAATTTCTTTAAAATCTTTACGCATTACCTCAACATATTCGTTAGAATTAATATTCTTGTTTGCTAAAGCAGAACTTGAAATTCCACTTGTTAAGATTGCTACAGTTATAGTTGAAATTATTTTTCTCATAATTAAGTACTTAATTGGTATTCAGAATTGAGTTAAAAGTTATTGGTTTAAAAATTACGCTCCTTATTTAGCAATAACATCTTCTTCTTTCAACCAATTACCTTCTTTGTCTGCGTAAACTACACTTTCAGTTTCATCAATAGTAAGTTCAATTTTATATTGCTCACTTTCGTTTACGTATGCTTTACCAATAATAGCCGTTGCATAATCTTTTAAAATTGCATTACTTACTGCTTCTGGCAAATCTTCTAAAGCAACTTCTTTAAATTCTTCATTTACTGTCATCACAATTACTTCATCAGAATGATTACTATTGTTGATGTTTGCTGCTGAGATTGAAACTCCACTTGATAAAATTGCTACTGCTACTGTAAAAATTAATTTTTTCATGATATAAGTTTTTAAGGTTGTTATTATTTCTGATTAGTATATAGAAATAAATATGCCATGTAGAATTACTTCGCAACAATCATCAGTAAATACCTTAAAAACAAGAACTTAGAACTCCGTCGCTTTTATACCACTTTAATTAACCCGTGTAAAACATGTGTAATTAATTGTGTAAATGAGTAAACTTTACACAATCTAAGATAGAAGAGCGTCCATAATAAGAAAATGTATTACACAAAAAACTAAAAAGAATAACAGAGTAGCCCCTATCTATGAATATTTAGATCTTGTAAAAGTTGTTTATGAGAAAACCAATCATATATGTACTATAATTTAAAAAAAACATAAATCAGATTAAAAATCATTTGTAATTTAAAATCAAAAAAGCTACATTTACTATCAATGATAAACCAAATTACAAAAGGCATAAAAATTTCTGTTGATACTAAATACAAAGGCACAAATTATAGAAACAACAGACTGCACCACATTTTTGGGTATATAATTACTATTGAAAATAAATCTACCGAAACTGTAAAACTAACAGATCGATTTTGGACAATTTTTGATACACTTAATAACACAGAAATTGTAAGTGGAGAAGGTGTTGTAGGACAAACACCAATTTTAAAACCAAACGACATATATAAGTATGGTTCTGGTTGTTTTTTAGAATCTAACATTGGCGCCATGAAAGGGTTTTACACCATGATAAACCTAGAAACTTTTGAACAATTTAAAGTAATTATACCAACCTTTCAACTAACCACACAATCAACATTAAACTAACCAAATCTAAAAAGAAAACAATTATCATAAAAGATCCTGCATGTTTAAATTGTGGGCATCCTTTTAGTGGACATGAAAAATTTTGTCCAGATTGTGGCCAAGAGAATAAAGGAAATAGAATTACTTTTTACAGCTTTATTCATCATTTATTTAATGGGTTGTTTAATTTTGATGCTAAATTTTGGAAAACATTAATTCCACTTTTAATAAGACCCGGAGAGGTTTCTAAAAATTACATTGCAGGGAAAAGACAGCGTTATTCTAACCCATTTAAATTCTACTTAACTGTTTCTGTTATCTTCTTTTTAATTATTGGTATTACAGATAGCTATAACGATTTTAATAATTTTAGAAATGGGAAAAATCCGAACAATACGGATATTTTTAATGCTATAAATCTCAATTTAAAAGAAGATCAAAAAAAGGATTCTATCTTAAATTTAAAAGAAACAGATTCCACATTAACTGCTATTAAAGATACTATTTCTAAAATGCCATTCCTTAAAGTTGGTGGCAAAGAAATAAAAATAGTTAAAATGTTGAAGTTTCAAAAACAGCACCCTAACCTTTATGTAGATGACGCTCTAGATAGTCTAAAAATACATAAAAGTTTTTCTAATAAATTTTGGTATTCTAGGTCTCAGTTAATCAATACTTTTTATACAGATAGCACAGTTTCCAAAAAGTTAAAAAAGCAATTTCTTTCCTACTCTTCAATTGCGTTATTTATACTACTACCCTTATTTACACTCTTTTTAAAATTTATTTACATCCGAAGTAAGTTTACCTATGTAGAACATTTAATATTTGTTTTCCATACGCAAACCCTCTTTTTCTTGCTGCTTTCAATTTTTTATATTCTAAACATCTTTATAAAAACAGACAGTTATGCAGGTTTATTTTTATTGCTTTTTTTATTATATTTATTTCTAGCAATGAAAAACTTCTACGAACAAAGCTTTATTAAAACATTATTTAAATACCTATTTGCAAATGTTTTATTTATGATTTTCACTTCATTAGGTGTTGTTTTTATTTCCTTTATTGCTTTTGCATTGTTTTAGATCTAAATGTTACATTTTCTATAAAAATCCTTTAAGCTTTATACTTTTTTACAAAGTGTTTTAGCAAAATCTCCTTTCTTCTTAACATTTAATCATTAATACCTTCATAGAAAATAAACATCTTGTTTTCAGTCGTTTAATTCCCTATATTTGGTTTACCAAACTGGTTTACCAAATATTATTAATATTAAACAACAATTAACATGAACAAAAAGTATTTTTTAGCAGCATTACTTTTATTAATCACACAAATTTCTACCTCCCAGACAACGTATAATATTGACGATCCGGAAGACGTAAGAAATGTACTCTACGAACCTGGAGATGTCATTATCTTAAAAAATGGAACTTATGATACAGACGAAAGAATAAGGTTTCTGGGATCTGGTACTGCAGAAAACCCTGTTACTTTAAGAGCAGAAACTCCTGGTGGTGTCATTTTTACCGGAGGACCTAGATTAACTATCGGTGGTGAAACAGAAGACGGTGTAAAAGTTGCTACTGGTGAATATCTAGTAGTAGATGGTTTTCATTGGAAAGGCGGTTATGGTGCCAGTAACTTTATAGAATTTAGAAACGGTTACGACCTTGCGCACCATAGTACAATTCAGAACTGTGTAATTGATGGTTTAAAAATAGAACCAGATGATCTTGCCGATGATTTAGAAGATGGATCGATTACAAAACATAGATGGATCGTTTTATTTGGAACTTATAATACCGTAATTAATTGTTCTTTTTTAAATAAATCTAGTGCAGGTGCAATTGTATTGGCAGAGTACGCCTATAATGCTTGGGCACCTCCTTATGATGAACCAGAAGATGGTGAACCTGATAATGGATTTGAAACCGTAAATACTCGTTGTGATTTAGTAGGACATACGATTATGAATAATTATTTCTATAATTTTGAAAAAATGGATGCCAGCAAAAGTAATGCTGGAGATAGTGAAACCATACGTATCGGTACAAGTGAATATCAAAATATAAATAGTGGAGCCGTTGTTAGTAATAACTATTTTGTACAAGCCGATGGTGAAAATGAAATTATTACAAATAAAAGTAAAAACAATACGTACACAAACAATACATTTAGAAGGTCTAGAGGCTCGTTAGTACTTAGACATGGCTCTAATGCAACTGTAGATGGTAATTACTTTTTAGGAGAAGGAGTTGATGGTACAGGTGGAATTAGAATAACAGATAGCGACCATACAATTACCAACAACTATATTCAAGATTGCGTTACAGTTCTTGACCAAGCCAAATGGAATAATGGTATCACATTTATAGGAGGATCTGATAATAACTCTGTTGATTGTACTTCTACAAGTGTATCTAATGGATATCAAAAAACTGAAAATATTATTGTTTCTAATAATTCAATTGTAAACACAAATGCTCCTTTATTTTATAACACAGATAAAGGATCAACAGACCCTACAGGAACAGTTTCAAATAACTTAATTTATTTCACGGTTAATAATCCAAATATAACAAATCTTATTTCTGGCGATACTGAAACTTCTTACACAAATTTAGGTACAAAATTAACTTATACAGGAAACGTATATACAGGTACAAGTTTAGGCGAAACCAATGAAGGTTTTTCTGAAGAAACAGCAATTATAGCTACAGCAGATGGAGAGATTTTAACGTTTTCAGGAACAGGATCTATTGGTAAAGGAGCTGATATGGGAACTTATAGACCAGCAACAGATGATATGGTTGGACATGGAATTGGAGCTTGTTTTGCTGATAATTTAGGAAATAGCATTCTTGATGGTGATTGTACAATTGAAGTAATTGAATCTTTAACAGTAAGCAGCATGCCTTCATTTACTGCAGCCGCAGGAAGCAATGATGTTTCTGTAAATGCGAACGTTAGCTGGACAGCAGTTTCTAATAATGATTGGATTTCTATTGATATTAATTCTGGAACTGGTAATGCAACTATCTCTGTTACAGTGACAAAAAACACAGAAACTACAAACAGAACCGGTACGATAACTTTTACACAAGATGCTGGAGGAGATAATATTGTAAGAACTTTAAATATTACGCAAGAAGGTGCAGATTTAACCGATTTATATACGTTAATTAATACAGGAACCGGATTAGCTACAGATAAAGTAACCGTTCATTCTTTCTCTAAAGAAAACAGCTCTAAAAGTGAGTTTGCTACTAATTCCTTAGACAAAGATTTAGATACAGAATGGACCGCAGACGACGGTAGTATTATCTCTGGAGATTACAAAGGTGATGGTGAATACGTTATTTACGATTTAGGAAGTTCACAAACTTTAAATTTAATTCAGTTTAACACCACTAATAAATCAGACGCATTCGGATTTCAAATCTACGTCTCTAACACAGGAACAGAAGATGATAATTTCTCTATGATATTACCTACTTCTGGTGATTTACTATTAACAGCTATAAGCACTACAGAATTTAATCAATATCAAGTAAATACAGAAGCGCGTTATGTTAAATTATTAGGTTTTGGACGATTTAATAGTACTGCAGATAAAAGAGAAAGTGCTTGGACAGCCATTACGGAAATAGAGTTTTATGGTTCTTCTAATTTAGGAGTAGATGAATTTTCTTCAGCAGAAGAGTTAGGTTTAGAGTTTTATCCAAACCCTATTACTAATAATATGTTATACATCAACAGAACTTCAACAGAATTTAACACAGTTAAAGTATACTCTATTTTAGGAACTAAAATTTTAGAAACTAAATTAGAAAACAATAATGCTATAGGCAAGGTAGATGTATCTTTTTTAAATGCAGGTTTGTATTTTGTTGAAGTAAATAACGGAAAACAAAAAGCAGTTAAGAAAATACTAATTTCAAAATAATTAAAAGCAATATTTTAATGAACAGAACAGCTATCTAAGTTAGATAGCTGTTTTATTTTATAAATTATAATATTTTGCTTTTCAGAGGATTTAAAACATCCAAATAAGTAATATCAACCTTACTTTTTTCTTTTTTTACAGAAGTAACACTTACAGTTTCTACAGTATTTCTTTTCATTTTAGGAGAAGTCTCAGTATTTCCTAAATTTTCATTCTGATGAAAACCTAATATTTTTTCTTGATGAAATTCATCATTTTCTAACAACCAATTAGAAAACCAAACTTGCCTCATTTCTTTCATTTTTTCTGTGTACAAAGTAGAAGAAGACCAAATTTTAGGTTCTTGTGTTAATTTATTAAAATGTTTTATATTTCCATCCCAAACCAATTCGTAGGTATCTAATTGATTTTTCCAATCCACTAAAATTAAAGTAAAAGGTTCTATTTCTGTAAAGTCAAAATTATTTATATAAGCCACTCCATCATCAGCAGATAAAATATTTTTTACAATAATACCTCTACTTATTTTATAAGAGCTCTTTCTTGTATGTATTTTAAAACCTCCATTTAAAAGGCAAACCAATCGACTTTTATCACTCAAACCAATCCAAGTTCCGCCGGCTAATTCGTCTTTTGGATACGTTAACTGAACACCATTCTCTATATAATTTTGAGGTGGAATTGTATTTCTTAATGGAGTCTCGTCTCTATTAGAAGTTAAGATAAAATCATTATTCCCTAAAGGCAAATAACTTACTGTACACATACATTTTATAATTAATTATGATAAACTTTACGTTTAGACGATATCTTTATACATTCCTTAACAAAGGACATAAAAATTCAGTTAAAATTATTGAAACAAAAATTGTAACTTTGAAACTCAAAATTAGTCGATTAAAACTTAAAATACACACAAATGTCAAGAGGATTTTATAATGTTCCGAAAGCAGTAAACGAACCTGTAAAAGGGTACGCTCCGGGCTCTCCTGAAAAGGAAGAATTATTAGCTACTTATAAAGCTATGTATAACAGCAATATTGATGTGCCAATGCACATTAATGGTGAAGAAGTTAGAACAGGAAATACTAAAAATATTACTCCTCCTCATGATCATAAACATGTGGTTGGGCAATATCACACAGCAGATAAAACGCATGTAGATACTGCTATTTCTACAGCTTTAGCTGCTAGAGAGGCTTGGTCTAGCGTAAGTTGGATGGAGCGTGCTGCAATTTTCTTAAAGGCTGCAGAATTACTAGCAGGACCTTATAGAGCAAGAATGAATGCAGCAACTATGATTGCGCAATCTAAAAACGTGTATCAAGCAGAAATTGATGCTGCTTGTGAAATGATTGACTTCTTCCGTTTTAACGTAGAATATATGACGGATATTTTTAAAGATCAACCAACATCTTCTCCTGGAGTATGGAACAGAGTTGAGTACAGACCTTTAGAAGGATTTATCTACGCTATTTCTCCTTTTAACTTTACATCTATTGCCGCAAATTTACCTGCATCAGCTGCATTAATGGGTAATGTTGTTGTTTGGAAACCTTCTGATCATCAAGCATATTCTGCACAAGTAATTGTAGATTTATTTAAAGAAGCTGGTTTGCCAGATGGTGTAATAAACGTTGTTTACGGAGATCCAGTTATGATCTCTGATACTGTATTAAGTTCTCCAGATTTCTCTGGATTACACTTTACAGGTTCTACACATGTTTTTAAAGAATTATGGAAGCAAATTGGTACTAATATCCATACATATAAAACGTATCCAAGAATTGTTGGAGAAACTGGTGGAAAAGATTTTATCTGGGTTCACAACTCATCTAATCCTTTACAAGTTGCAACTGCAATGACAAGAGGTGCTTTTGAATACCAAGGTCAAAAATGTTCTGCTGCTTCTCGTTCTTACATTCCTGCGTCACTTTGGCCAGAGGTTAAGAAACATTTAATTGCACAAGTAAGTGAGTTAAAAATGGGATCTCCAGAAGATACTTCAAACTTTATAAACGCAGTGATTCACGAAGGTTCTTTTGATAAAATTACAAGTTATATCGAAGCTGCTAAAAAAGATAAAGATGCTGAAATAATTATTGGTGGAAACCATGATAAATCTGTTGGTTACTTTATTGAGCCTACTGTAATTGTTAGTCAATCTCCAAAATACGCAACTATGACAACTGAGTTATTTGGCCCAGTAATGACGGTTTATGTATATGAAGATGCAGATTGGGAAGCTTCTTTAAAATTAGTAGATGAATCTACAGAATACGGATTAACAGGTGCTATCTTTTCTACTGATAGATATATTGTAGAAAAAGCTTCTAAAGCATTAGAAAATGCTGCAGGAAACTTTTATATTAACGACAAGCCATCTGGAGCTGTTGTTGGTCAGCAACCATTTGGAGGAGCAAGAGCTTCTGGAACAAATGATAAAGCTGGTTCTGCACAAAACTTATTACGTTGGACTTCTGTTAGGTTGATAAAAGAAACATTGGTTTCTCCTACAGATTATAAATACCCTTTCTTAGGATAAGAAAAAATAATATTTAGTGAAAAACCGTATCAAATTTGATACGGTTTTTTTATTTCCCTATTTTAGTAAAAAAACTATGGAATATAAATATTTAATGTATGCACATTTAATAACGGTTGTTCCGTGTGTCTTTATTGGCGCCTATCTTTTAGCTGTAAAAAAAGGAACTTCTTTTCATAGAAACTTAGGCAAAACCTACATGCTGTTAATGATGATTACAGCAGTTATTACCTTTTTTATGCCTGCTTATGTTGGCCCACAGTTTTTAAATCATTTTGGATTTATTCATTTATTTAGCATTCTAACATTATACAGCGTTCCTACTGCTATAATTGCCGTAAAAAAAGGACAAATTAAAAAACATAAACTGAAAATGATCTTTCTCTATGTTGGTGCTATTGTTATTGCTGGAGGTTTTACATTTACTCCTGGTAGATATTTACACACCTTCTTTTTTAGATAATAAGAATACTTTATTAATCTACCGTAAATGTAAAAACTTGCCCAATAGATTTTGCACCAACATTATCGGTTACATTTACTTGCCAAGAATATGTTTTTCCTGATAACACAGAAACCGAATATGACTTTACAATAAGAGTATTATCCACAGAAGTTAAAGTAGCATCTTCACCAAAAAACAATTCATATGTTAGTGTATCTGCTGTATTTATATCTGATGCTTCCCAAACTAAATCTACAGTTCCTTCAGTAACGTTTCCATTGTTTTCTGGCGTTTGTAAATCAGCCATAAAAGGTGCATAATTTGTAACTCCATCTCCTTTTGTATAAAAAGAAAACACTTCAGAATTACTTTCTTGGTTATTATCTACATCTATTGCATTTACTTGCCAATAATGCGCTGTAGACTTCTCTAAAATTACAGTTAACTCACTTTCGCTAACAGTTCTGTTTTCTACAACATCTGTTAACTGCCTGTCTTTGGCTATGATAATAGTATACTCGATAACATCATTTTCTAAATCTGTTGCATCACTCCAATTAAAGGAAATTGTATTATCTATACACAACAGATCTTGTGTAGGAAACTCTAATTGAACAATACTCGGAGCTTTATTTTCATCATCCTTAGAAGAACAGCTTAGAGCTAAAAAGCAAATACTATATAAATTTAAAATAATTATCGCCTTTCTCATTTCTTTAATATTTTAATAGGTTTGACAGCAATTGGTAATTTTAAAATATAAATACCGTTTGCAAATTGTTGAAACGGAATGGACATTGAATTACCTTGAACATTTACCATTTGTTTAAAGACTAATTTACCATTTATATCATAAATTAGTGTTTCTATACGATCACTTTCAACTCCTAAGGGAAGTAATAATTCAATAGAATTTGCTACTGGATTTTGAAGTAGTATAACAGCATCTATTGTTGTTTTAAACACACCCTCACAGTCTTTAGCTGTTTTTACCTCTAACAAGCCTCCTTCATTTAACTCAATATCAAAACTCTTTTCGCTTGAAGTTCTTAATAGCTTATTATTTAAAAATACACTAAAAGGAGCTGTCCCCTCATCAATAGCAAAAGAATATATTTTTGATGTTTTACTTGCACTCGCTTTTAATGATATTGGTTGAGACTCTACAATTTCAACTTCATAACATTGTGTAAAGTCTTGTTGAACTGTTTCTACACAAACCTCATAAATACCCGGACTTAAATCTGAAAATATTTTACTAGAACCAACTATCGGAGAAGTAGAAATACCTTCAGAACTTGATAATATTACATTATAATATAAAGAAGTCTGCGATACGTCTACCGTAATAATACCATCATTTTCATTTACACAAGTTTCTGATGTTGTTTGCACAGAAACATTATTTACATCTATAACAACAATTGTATAATCTTCGGTTTCTCCCCATTCTGTTAAATGATCTGCATTACAAGGACCATCTCCATAACCTCCTGTAGAATCATCATATTCTATAACAACTCTCATTGTTGTGCTTCCAAATTTAGCATCACCTGGCACTGTAATCATAAATGTTTTAGTTCCTATATCTGCAGACTCTGTTCCTAAATCATACCTTTCCGTTGTTTTATCAAAAATAAAATCTTGATTCCAATCTATAAATACATATACATGATCTTGAAACCCTCCCGTATCTAGCGTTACAGAAACTTGATGATCCTCTCCGTTTTTCACTTTCGTTTCTATAGCTGTAAAATCTTCATATCCATTTACAGCAGCATTGCCAGAATTATTATTAATGGTATTAAATGTTACATTAGTTATAAATTCTTTCCCTATAACATCATCTGTAAAATTAGAAGTACAATAAACAGGAGTTAATGTTTTAAATTCAAATACATTTGAATAACTACCTTCTGCACAACTATTTTCAGCTTTTACTCTCCAAAAATAAGTGGTGTTTACAGAAAGTTCTGATAAGGAATATTCATTTAAAGTTACATTTTCATTTACAACCAAGTGTGTAAAACCAGTATCTGTTGCTACTTGTACATTGTAATTACTTGCATTGGTATCTGCATCCCAACTTAAGGTTGTACTCAAATCTACTTCAACAGCATCATTAGCAGGAGAAATTAGCGTTAAAGCATCAAAGCTAGAAGTCGTTATATTTAATTGAACATCTATATTATTAGAAATACTTGTAGAACTCCCTACTACATTAATCGTGTAAGGTTGTTCAGTAACAGCATTTAAACCAGTTACAGTCATATTCACATTTCTATCTACACCTATGGTTGATGGACTAAAACTAACTATTGATCCCTCTGGTTGACCTGTAGCCGAAAGAGCTACATTTTCTGAAAATCCGTTTATAAAGTCGAAATTTAAAATATAATTTACAGACTGATTTCCGGTATTACAAACAGACTGATCTCCACTTGTATTTGTCATTACAAATGTTGGAGTTGATGAATTTATTGTAAAATTTGTTGCATTTACATTGTAAAAAATATTATCTGCCGCTTCTACCATAATTCTAGCAGATGTAGTTGGGTTTTCTGGTATTACAATATTTTCAGAACCATCATTAGGCGTATTTTCTTTTAAAATAATAGGAAACGTAATTCCACCATCTACAGATAATTTAATCGTTACATTTTGGCAATTTATTGGGGCAATATCTGTTGTACCTTTATTCCATGTTATATTTTGTGTCGTGTCTGCATACCAAGAGACAGCTGTACTTGGAGCTGAAACCGTAAAAGCTTCTGCATCTTCTACCGTTACTGTCATATTATCTCTTGCAGTGCTTCCTCCCCCAGAATGATTATCTCTCACTAGAAAAGAAAAATTTAAATCTCTTGCTACAGATGGCACAACTTCCCAAGTTGATGCCGTACTACCGGATACCACCGTTTCCAATTCAGGCATATACCTTTCTGAATTGGTTGCAGATGGTAACGATCTAAACATTGGTCCTCCAGAATTGGTTGCAACCGGAGGCATTGTTGCAGATTCATTATCTGTTTGCTCCCAATTATAAGTTAAACTAGCAGTTCCGTCTGCATCTGCTCCAACTCCTTTTAATAAAAAGGGGGTCGATTTTGGAATGTTATAATCTAAACCTGCATTTGCTGTTGGTGCACTATTATTTGTATCTGTCAACACAGCACAATTAGCAGAAGAACTGATAATATTCCACATTTCTGCAATACTAACTGCATGAAAATAATCATCGCTTTTAGACTGTATGTTTGGCGCACAAATACCTGCATACCCCATTATTGTAGAAGCACTTCCAGGTTCTACTGCTGTGCTACTAAATCTATTACAACTGCTATTACTTTGTGTGTGATTTGCTCCAAATTGATGTCCCATTTCATGTGCCACAAAATCAATATCATACGCATCACCAATTGGTTGACTTCTTCCTGTAACTCCCTTGGCTTTCTGGCCTGTAATACAAACTACGCCTCCACCGGCTAATCCATCTCCCCCAATACTAAAAACATGTCCAATATCATAATTAGCAGATCCTATTTCAGTATCACAAATAGTCTGTACCTCATTAATCATTTTATCAGGATCTCCATCTGTAATATTATCTGTGGCTGCATCTAAAAAGATAACTTTATCATTATCTCCAACAATAGTCATTCTTACAGATAAGTCTCTCTCAAAAATACCATTAACCCTTGTCATGGTCGTATTCATTGCAGAAAGTACGGCAGCTTTTTTAACTTCATCTGAAGCAGCTGCAGATATATTCTGATTTGTTAAATGAAATTGCGCATATTCTCCACTACAAACTAAGGCCAAACGAAAAGTTCTTAGTTTTCCATCTTGCGCATTTTTTAAACTAGTAGTTTCAGCAACACCTCTACGTGCAGCCTCTTCTACATGACAGTTAAAACTATCGTTATCTGTATCTAAATCACTTCTTTTGTAAACGATTAAAGATTTTTTATCCTTAGAATAAGGGTCTATATATAATGTTTTTTCTACACCAGAATACACAACTGCATGAAAACCGTCTGTACCAATACTAATTTTTGCTACTGCGGTAGGATCATCTACTCCTTGAGCAGAATACGACTTTATCATGGAGTATTTTTCTGATAATTTGGTTTCAAAATTTGAAGTCTCATTGATAATAAAATTAGAAAAACCTCCATCAGTATTCGGTAATTGTATAATTTTCTGTTCCGATTTAGAACTAGATTTTGATTTTAATACAGTATTAAAGTTATTTACATCTATAGAAACTAGATTGTATGCTTTTGGAAAATTTTTCTTAGAATAAATTTGATCTTCTTGAATTGAATAATTGTCTTTATCAATCTTCTTCAAAAAAGTCTGAGCATTTATCACCTCGATAGAAGAAAAGAAGCCAACAAAAATAAATAACAGCAATAATCTTGTTTTCATAAACAGTATTTATATAAAATCGTTATCAAATATAATGAAATAATTATCTTTGTAGTCGCAATGATGAACAGAAACATACTATTAAAAGACTTATCTGTCAAAGATTACAAGGAGACTTGGGATTATCAAACTGAATTATTACAAGAAATTGTAGCCATTAAGATTGATAACCGTAGAAACGAGAATACAAACCCAACAAAAAATTACTTTTTATTTGTAGAGCATCCACATGTTTACACTTTAGGTAAAAGTGGAGACCTAAGTAACTTGTTACTGAATGAAAGTCAGTTAGCAGAAAAAGGAGCTACTTTTTATAAAATAAATCGTGGTGGAGATATTACCTACCATGGTCCCGGGCAAATTGTTGGCTATCCAATTCTAGATTTAGAAAATTTTTTTACAGACATACATAAATATTTACGCTTTTTAGAAGAAGCAATTATTTTAACCATCGCAGAATATGGTATAAAATCAGAAAGAAGTCCTGGAGAAACTGGAGTTTGGCTAGATGTAGGAACACCATTTGCACGTAAAATTTGTGCTATGGGAATCCGTTCTTCTCGCTGGGTTACCATGCATGGATTTGCTCTAAATGCCAATGCTAATCTGGGTTATTTTGATAATATTATTCCGTGTGGAATTAAAGGAAAGGCAGTAACCTCTATGGAAGCTGAATTGAACCGAAAAGTAGATATAGAGGAAGTAAAAGCTAAAATTTTAAAACACTTTAAAGTACTTTTTGAAGTTGAAGAGTTTATTGAAGCTTAAAAAAAATCCCGCTTAGGTTTTTGATAAACATAAGCGGGATTTTTTTTAAAATTGAAAGAGATAATTACTTCTCTTCGTTAAAATACACTTTATAGTATTTCATTTTCTTTTCTTCATCATATCCTCTTTCTAAATATTCTGATGCCGCTTCTGGTGCATCTACATCTAGTTTTATATTGATGTTAGTATCTAACTTAATTTCTGTTTTTAACTTGTTTTTCTCTTTCTTTAAAACAACTCCAGAAACATCAAAGTTATTTCTGATTAACACATCATTTAACTTTTCGAAGTGGTTCTTATATTCGTCAAATTTTTCTTTGTGCTTCTCATCTTCAAAAACTTCATCTTTAAAAGTAGCGTAATCTACAGCTTCATTTTCTTTAAAGTAATCTACAGTATTTGCTAAAAAGTTTCCTTTTTCGTGCATTCCTAATTCTGGTTGAATTACCTCTTCAGAAAACTCTTTACACATTTCTAAATAATTCTGTGTATGAGAATTGTAATCGTCTGCTAATTTTACAGATAAGAAGTTTTTAACCCAATATTGTGCATCGTAATTGTTATTATCTACAGAAAAAACAACGGTACCTTCTTCATCAGAAGTATTTAAAACCAAACACCCTTTATCTATTCTTTTTGTAGAGATTCCTTTTTGTACAACAATATCAAAACTTTCATTATCGTCTAAATACGTTTGAAAGAAATCTACTTTATTTTCAATTTTAAAAACTCCGATTGCTTCTGTTAAGACATCTTTATATTCGATACCTTCTATATAAACAACCAAGACATCTCCGGTTTTTATTTGTGCTGAATTAGATTGCTCAAATAAATGATTTACAATACTTTTAGAGTATTCTACAAAACTTTCTTCGTCATTAAAAACTTCGGAAGCAAATTTATTTACCTCGTTTAAACGTACATCTTCATGCTTGGTAAAACGATAACTCTGCGTTAAATTTCCGAACGGTTTTAGTAAAAAACCTTTCATTAAATCGTAACTTTCTTGATCGAAACGAATTAAGTCTTCAGAAAAAACATTTTGTCCGCTATTAAATTTATTGGCTACTTTATGTAAAATACATTTGGTAATTTCTGCTTTGGTTTTTCTAATCATTACTTAAAATTTTGGAGCGTAAAAATAGTTGAAGTTTTTTAATAAAGAGGAAATAATTGTATGAGATTTTCTAAAAGCTGACAAACAAGTCTAGCCCTGATTAACTCTGTTCTTATATTTTTTTGAATCGTTGAATGCTATGCATTTGAAATAGTATCCTTTCTTCTTTTTTAGAAAAAAGATATAATTGAAAGCAGGAAATAGCTTATAATAAACAATCTACAACTTTAACTTAATCTGTTCTGGTAGCAACTTAAACGTTTTTCTATGGTATTTTGTTGCTCCAAATTCACGAATTCCGTTTCTATGTTCTTTTGTTGGATACCCTTTATTTTTAGCCCAATTATACATAGGAAATTCTTTATGAATCTTTGCCATATACTCATCTCTATAGGTTTTTGCCAATACAGAAGCTGCTGCAATACTTAAATATTTTGCATCGCCTTTTACAATGGTTTCATGCGGAATATCGTTGTAGTCTCTAAACTTATTTCCGTCTACAATAATGTATTCTGGCTGTATTTTAAGCATCTCTATAGAACGATGCATGCCCGTAATAGAGGCTTGCAAAACATTTATAAGATCTACTTCTTCTTGCCAAACAAAGGAAACGCCATAAGCAATGGCATTTTTTTCTATAAACGGACGTAATTCATCTCTCTTTGCTTCCGATAACTGCTTAGAATCATTTAAAAAAGGGTGCGTAAAATCTTTTGGTAAAATTACTGCTGCTGCTACAACTGGCCCGCATAAACAACCTCTTCCCGCCTCATCTGTACCTGCTTCTAAAATAAAACCACTATAATTTGATGCTAACATTTTGCAAAGAAAAGAAAACTTTTTCTTTTAGGTTCTTGTTTCTATAGGAATGGCTCTTTTTTAAGGAAACTTAAAATAAAAGGTAAAAAATATAGTTTAATTAACAGATTTCATAATAATTATTAACGAATCTTTTCGTTAAATTATTTTACATTTGCCATTGCAGAAACAACCTATGAACAAATCGTTATTTTTCTTATCAATACTTGTTTTATTTATAACAAACACGCTATACTCTCAAACAGATTTTCAATTAGGAAGTGGAGGAAATGGTTTAGGAAGGAATCCTAATTCTCAGAATGATTCTATTAAAAATTCTGGTGAAATCTCTGTAACTTTATCTGGAAAGACAAAATATACGGATTATAAAATATTTTCTCACCAAAGAGATACTACTTATATAGACACCACTTTATCAATTCAGAAGGATTATAAGTTCAATTATTTGCGTACTGATAATTTTGAGTTATTGGGTTTTCATAATCAAGGGCAAACTTTTACTAATTTAGGATATGATTTTAGCAATCTAAAATTAATGCCAGATATTGGTTTTACTGCAAAACAGTTTAGTTATTTAGATATCGACGAAATAAAATATTACGAAGTACCTACACCAACTACAGAGATAACTTACAGAACTGGTTTACAACAGGGACAAGTTTTAGATGCTATTTTTACTGTAAATTTTTCTCGAAGACTTAATGTTTCTCTTTCATATAAAGGAATTCGTTCTTTGGGAGCTTACAGAAGATCTTTAGCGAGTCATGGAAATTTTAGAGGTGCATTTCACTACAGAACAGAAGATAATCAATATGAAATTCGAGGACATTTAACGTCTCAAGACTTCTTTAATGAAGAAAGTGGAGGCTTACCACAAGCTGAAATTGATAAGTTTGAAAGCAACGATTCCGACTATAGTACCCGATCTTATTTAGATGTAAATTTAGATGATGCGGAAAATGATTTTGAAGGTAGGAGAGTTTATTTAGAACATAGTTATAAATTATTAGCAAATAAAGACACCATCAATAAAACAGATTTTAGCAACTTAAAAATAGGACACGTATTTACTACAGAAACTAAAGAATATAGTTTTACACAACCTACAATAACAACAGATTTTTTTGGAGAATCTAATGCTTCTGGAGCTAGTAATAACCAAGCTAAAAATACCATTACAAATAATGAAATGAACTTAGAGTTTAATTCTAAATATGTCCTTGGTAAATTTAAAGCCAAAGTAAATCTTTCTAGTTATTCTTACGGATATGATTCAATTCTAAATTCTAATAGTAACATTTCTAAAGTAAAATTAGAAGGAAATGCTATTTCTGTGGGTGCAGATTGGAATGCTAGAATTAAAAACTTTCATTTAAACGCTACTGGTAATTTAGCCCCAGGGAGTGGTAGGTTGTCTGGCAGTTTCCTACAAGGTGAGGCATTGTACAAAAAAGATAGTCTTTTTGCTGTAAAAGGTAGTTTATTAATTAGTTCTAAATCGCCAAACTTTAACACTTTATTACATCAAAGTAAATATGATGATTACAATTGGTATAATGATTTTAGCTCTGTTAACACAAGAGATTTAGGGTTTGATTTAAGTTCTAAATGGTTAAATGCTTCTCTAAATTTCACCAATATTGACAACTACACGTATTTTAATGAAAACAACAAACCACAACAGTTTGATGGCCAAATTTCATATTTAAAGGTGAAAGCAAGTAAAGAGTTTAGATTAAAAAAGTTTGCTTTAGATAATACAATAATGTATCAGAATGTAAGTAGCGGAAGTTCTGTTTTTAGAGTTCCAGAATTGGTTACTAGAAACACATTATATTATCAAGATTATTGGTTTAAGGGAAAACCAATGTTGGTAAATATTGGTGCAACTTTTAACTACTTTACAAAGTATAAAATGAATGCTTATAATCCGTTATTAGCAGAGTTTACCTTACAAAATGACCAAGAGATAGGTTTCCCTTCTGTAGATGTTTTCTTTAATGCACAAGTACGAAGAACCCGTTTGTTTTTAAAAATAGAAAATGTAACTTCTAGCTTTACAGAAAAAAATTATTACTCTGCGCCTAACTACCCTTATAGAGATTTTGTGATTCGTTTTGGATTGGTTTGGAACTGGTTTATATAGTCACAATATGACGGATAAAGTATTTTATCTTATTATATACTGATAAAAAAAATGATCAAACAACTTAAAGATAACTGGAAACTCTTTTTACTAGCAAGTTTAACATTAGGACTTGCCCCTTTTAATCCGCCACATATTTTAGGTAAAATTGAATGGCTTTTAGGTGGAAGTGCATTTTCTGGAACACATGCAATGCAAGCTAAAGATTGGTTTGATGTTTTGCTCCACGGAAGTCCGTGGTTATTATTAATAATTTCTATTGCTTTAAATCTTTTTGCATTAAAGACAAAAAACGTCCCAAAATAGCACTCCCTATTTGCTCCTTTTCTACAAAACCTTGAGATTTATAAAAAGGAATAGCATTAGGATCTGCAACTAACTCTATTGTTTTTGCGTTAGAAACGATTGCTTTTTCTAAGGCATGTATTAGTAGTTTTTTACCGATACCTTTTCCTATAAATTTAGGTAAAACAAATAACATTTCTAATTTAACAAGCTCTTCCTTCGGATTGTTTAAAACATAGAAACCAACAGTAACGTCATCAACCATAAATTTATACACTTGGCAGGTTTGTATGGTTTTAGTAGTTACGGTTAGGTCTGCTCTCCAACCTTCTATCAAATCGTTAGAATACCCCCAAAAAGCTTTCGATTTTAAAGCAATTTGGGTGAGCTGTTCTGCTTCTAAAAAATCAGCGGGAACAATCATGTTATTTTTTAATTAATTGCTTAATTTTAATATTAAAAGCAGCAAAAATTAAAGTCATAATAGGACTTAACCAGTTAAAAATAGCAAAGAAAAAATATTCTGAAACACCTACTCCTAAAACTCCAGATTGATATGCTCCACAGGTATTCCATGGAATTAAAACAGAAGTTACCGTACCAGAATCTTCTAATGTTCTACTTAAATTTTCTGGTGCTAAGCCTTTATCTTCATACGCTTTTTTAAACATTTTCCCTGGTACAACAATGGCCAAATACTGGTCTGAAGCCGTTACGTTTAATGCCAAACAACTCGCAACAGTACTTGCAAACAAACCAAAAACTGAAGATGCCATACTTAATAAAGCTTTACTAATTCTTGCCAAAGCTCCAATTGCATCCATAATTCCACCAAAAACCATTGCACAAATTATCAACCAAATAGTCCCCAACATTCCATTCATTCCTCCGGCAGAAAATAAATCATTTAATTCCACACTTGTAGTTTCTACAGCAGAATCTACTGTAATTGCATTCATGACTCCTTTATATGCTGAATTAAAAGTTAAAGAATCTGCGCCGGCAACACTCACAACAATATCTGGTTGTGCAATTACAGCAACAATACCTGCAAATAAAATACCCACTAATAAAGCTACTAAAGGTTCTGTTTTTTTTATGATTAAAAATATCACCGTTATTGGTACAATAAATAACCAAGGAGAAATATTAAAAGCAGCATCTATAGCCGCTAATTTATCTGAAACATCTGGTGTACCTGTTGTTTCTATAGAAAAACCAATAATTACAAAAACCAATAATGTAATTATAATTGTTGGCACTGTGGTTAACGCCATATATTTAATATGTGTAAACAAATCTCCACCTGCCATTGTAGGTGCAAGATTTGTAGTATCTGATAAAGGTGACATTTTATCTCCAAAATAAGCACCAGACAATACTGCTCCTGCCGTCATACCTGCAGGAATACCTAATGTGTTTCCAATACCCACCAAAGCAATACCAACGGTTGCAGAAGTAGTCCAAGAACTACCGGTTGCAATAGAAATAATGGCACAAATTATTACCGAAGCGGCTAAAAATATTGTTGGGTTTAAGATTTGTAATCCATAATAAATCATAGAAGGAATGATACCACTTATTAACCAAGTTCCTGCCAAAGCACCAACCATTAATAAGATTAAAAGAGCGCTAGAAGTAGATTTTATATTTTCAGAGACTTCTTCCATCATTTGTTTGTAAGAAACCTTATTCTTAAAACCTACAATGGCAGCTACTGCTGCTCCCATTAACAAAATAAATTGATTACTACCACTTAAAGCATCATCACCATAAACAAAGAAAACATTGTAAAACAACATAGCAACCAATACAAAAACCGGTATTAGAGCCTCCCAAATATTAAGCTCTTGATTTTCTATAATATTTTCGTCTTCCAGGTTTGTTGGTCTAATATTTTGGCTCTCCATATGGTAAAAATTTCGTTTGGTAATGTTACGATTTTACTAAGTTTTACGCAAATTGAATTCAGTAACTTACATTTACCCTTATAGATTTGTGAACTCTATTTTTTTTAGTCTGTTTTTTTAAGAAAATATATTATAAGAATGGTAAAAAACGATAATCTGTATTTTTATGAAATTCTAAAAAAAAGATGCTACCAAACTTCCACCAAAGCTATACAAGATAACTTTATAGACTCTTATAACATCTAAAAAGAAAAACCCAAAACATGTGTTTTGGGTTTGTAAAATAAAGAAATTTCTCTAAAACAAGTCTAGAAGAATTTTTTAAAATTAAATTTTAATTAAAACAATTTTCTCTGATTGCTTTTCTACTAATTGACTATAAAAACCTTTTAATGCTGCATAATATTGAGGAGCAATAACAGCATTGTTAAATTGTAAAACAGATAAGGTTCTTATTTTATTTCCTTGTTGTGTTACTTGAAATTTAAATACACCCAAACTATCTGGCAACCCAATAGCCAATGGTTCTGGAAGCGTTTCTACTTTATACCCTTCTGGAACCTGAATAGAAACAGTATTACTTTCTTTCCATGGAGTTGCAAAATCTACAGGGAATTTTCTATCTTCTAATTTAAACGGATTTTGATGTTCTGATAAAAATAATAAAGGCTCTACATACAGTTTTCCGTTTACATTTTCTACTAAATTATCGCTACTAAACTGAAGAGTTCTAACAATAGGTTTGTCTAAGTCTTCTTTATTTACAACCCTATATCCATCTATTTCAAATCCATATTTTTCTTCTAAACTTTCTTTTAACTCTTCTTCTTTTATATGATTATTATTCTTTCTGTAATTTAAGGCATTTAGGTTATCATAATTTGTTCTAATTAATCCTTTTACAAGCATGTCTTCAGAAATTTTAACCATAACATTATGATCTTCTAATGCATGTTTAGAAGATGTTAACTGAATCCAAGAAGAAGTTCCATCCTTAGCAACCTTTCTACCTTTCCAATTTAACACTCTCGTTGGTAAAATATTTGGTACACTAAATTCTTCTGAAGCATCCAATAAAACAGTCTCTCCATTTTGAAGCGCTACGGTAGCAATTACATAATTAAAACCCTCTATTGTAGGAAAAAAAGGGACACCATTTACCCTTGTACTTAATAATACAGGGTTTGCATCTAAACCTGCAAATCGCAACATAGAAGTTAACATTAAATTGATATCTGCAATATTACCAACCCTTTCTTTAAACGCCTTTCTAACACCATAATCTGTGTAAATACCATTATAGTTATTCCATTTTACTTGATTTTTTACAAATTGAAAAATAGCATCAATCTTTTCTGATTCTGTTTTTGTCGTTTTTAAAATTTCTTCTAAATCGTCTTTGTAATAACTAGTTTTTTCTAATTCTGCACCAAAACTTTCCGATTTATAAATTTGCTCACTTACATCTTCCCAATTATTTGAATAGAATTTTAAGATAGAATTTGGAAACTTTGTAGAAGCTAATTCATATTTAACTCCTCCTCTATAATTTTTAACATCTGTTACATAAGGTTCGTTATTTTTTAAAGCTGGTATGTTTTCCGATTCATAAATATCGATATTGGTTTTAAGATTAACTTTAGAGGTAACCACTTGAGATGTTAAAGTTTCCCCCATACTTTTTTCTGACGTCCTTACTCTTTGAGACATTGTAATACTTCCGTTTTTTATACCTTCTTTAATATCTATAAAATAATATCCTTTCGTTTTTTTAGTAAAACTATAATACTCTGGTATTTCAATTTTATAATTTAATAATTTTACAGGAATATCAAATTGGTAATCTACGTCGTCAATAGAACGGTATGGAGAAATTATTTTATATTCTAAATCTAACACTGAACCAACTTTAACATTAGGAAACGTAATTTTTTTAATACTTCTATATCTAGATAATTTCTCATCAAAAATTGAAGATTTAGAAAGCTTTTCCTTTTTTACTTTACCAGATTCTAATGCAAAACTATACCCTTTAATAGAGGTTACCTTTTCATTATCTCCTTTTTCTGGTTTGTAATAAGTGATAGATTTTGTAGCTTTATCAAAACCTGACTTATTATAAATTTTAATACGTTCATGAATTTCAGTGATTACTTGAAAACCTTTATCTTGAACATAGGTAAAATAAGTTCTTCTACTTTTATATAAATAAGCAGCATCTGCAGAAGCATCAGAAGGGTAAAACTCCTCTTTTAATTCTTCTTTAGACACTTTACCAAACTTATAATCTTGAGCAACCAAAGAAATTTGACTTAATAATAGCAATACAATTGTAATTCTCTTCATTTTATTTATTTTGGGGTTATAGCAATTCTTAAATTTTCATATTTCACAATACTTCTTCTAAAGTTTCGATAATTATTATAGTCTTCTTTAGCATAAACTCCAGCCTTAATTACCATTGTTTTATGATAGTTAAAAGTGGTATCATCTATTTTAGTAAAAGTAATTTTGTAGGTTCCAAATTTTGTAGAGATTACTTTTTCTGATGGTAAAGTACTCAAAACATATCCTTCCGGAAGTTTAAATTTATATGTTGTATCATCTTTATAACCTCTAGAAATTTTTAAAGGCAATTTTCTACTTCTATATCTTTTAGGTACAAAACCATTTTTGTTAAAAACATTTACCCTAAATAAATATTCTTGTTCATTTACGGAAGCATAGCTTTTAATAGTCATTTTTAAATCTTCTTTAAAAACGACTTCTTCTTTATCATTTAATAAATCTACTGCTGTAATTTCTAAGTTATTATTATACTCCCAAACGTTAGATTTGTAATTCTTAACAAGTTCTTCTTCTGTAAGTTTTTCATAATATGATTTATCATCATATTGAATTCCATTAGAAACTCTTTTTAAACTAGCAGATAAATTTCCGTTTTTTTCTAGCTGAATAGTTGCTTTTATTTCCTGAAGGTTTGTTTCGTCTTTATAAGCCGGTGTACGTTTAACAATACCACCCTCTGGCGTCATTACCAACACATTTCTGTCATCTGTAAAATCTCCTAAAAACCCAAACGGAATTGTCTGACTTGTACATTCTAACCAAATGTCATTACCATTATTTGGAATATTTAAAATAACATGATTTCCTTGCATTCCAAAAAAATCTTTTTCTACATCTCGCTGTTCTGCTCCTGCCCAAATTACTGCATAATGAGATTTTACGCCAACAGCGTCTAATAGTGTTTTGGTATAATTGGTTAATCCTTTACAATCTCCATACCCCACTTTATCCACCTCATTAGCAGGTATTGGCATCCAACCTCCTACTCCTTCTTGCACACTTATATAGCGTGTTTTATTTTGCATAAAAGCATAGACAATTTTAGCTTTTTCTATTGGGTCTGTTACATCTTCTACCAATATTCTAACCTTTGCTTTTATATCCTCAGACAGTTCGTCTTTTCCATTTTTTAAATAGTCATAACGCCACTTACCAAACTCACTCCAATTAGTAGCTTCTCCTACTATTTTTTTTAAGGAAAATTGATTTATCCCAACCATTAAATAAGGCATAATATCTATAGACAGAGGCGCATTATTTTCATACTTAACCACTTTTTGATTGCTTATTGCATAGTTTAGATTAAACTCAGTAGAGGTATTTTCTATAGAATAAGAATTAAAGTTTTTTTCTTTTGTTCTAACCGTAAATTTCTTTGGGTTTAAAAGTTTGTAGCTGCTTTTTTCTATGGATAAAAAATAACTTTCTACGGGAAACCAACTGGGAATAAAACCTGTGGATGATGTTTTATATTCAGATTCAAAAACTACGGTGTACGGATAAGAAACTGGCGTATGATCTATATATTTTACTCTAGAATCGGAGTACAAAGTTCCTCCACTTACTGCACTTACGTCTAAAAAATCTCTTTCTTTATACTTTTTAATCTCACGACCAAAAGCATCATAAATAGTAGCGGAAAGTTCCGTTATTTTTGTATCATCATCATAATTAGCAGACATGCTAACATAGTTGTCTCCTAATTTATTTAAAACTGTAATTACTTCTTTTTTAAACACCGTCATTTCATCTACTTCCTCAATAGTAATTTCTATAGAATTGTCTCTAATAACTGCATTTGCATCTTCTGTTAACGAACTGGGAATTAACAAGAAAGCGTAATTTTCTTTTTGACTAAAAGTAGAAGTTATTGAAAACAAGGAAATAAATAGGCACAGGGAAATAAACTTTTTCATACAATTATAGGGATAGCAGTCCAAAGTTAAAAAAATTAAAAAGAAAAGAGGCTAAAAACATACGTTTTTAGCCTCTAAAATTGAATTTGAATTAATCTAATTTACGCTTTCGTTTTTACAACAAAAGAGAAAGTCATAATATCATCTATAAATTTATCTTTTAATCCCTCAAAGAATTTTTTAGACCCATATTTTACATTAAAATCTGATCTATCTACATTAAAAGATTCACTTGTAAATACTGTAACTCCATTTTCTGTAGAGATAGTTGCAGGTATTGTTATACTTTTTGTTACATCTTTAATTTGTAAATTTCCTGTAACTGCTAATTTTCCTTCCACCTCTTCTACATTGGTAATAACAAATTTTGAAATAGGATAAGCATCTACTTCAAAAAAGTCTTCATTACTTAAATGCCCTACTAATTTTGCATTTCCTTCTTTATCTGCAGGAATATCTAAATTTACAATAGTAGTCATGTCAATTACAAACTCACCATTAATAAGTTTACCATCTTCTACTAATAAACCTCCACTTTTTAAAGCTACAGTTCCATTATGGGCTCCTCCTGGTTTTGTTCCTTTCCAATTTAAAACTGAAACAGAGGTATCAACATTATTTAGTTCAGCAACATTAACCTCAACTTTTACAGCTTCTTTAGCTTCTACTTTTTCTTTTTTTTCTCCTTTACATGCAGTTAAAACTGATGCTACTAATACTAATGATAAAATTATTCTTTTCATTTTTTTATTTTTTTGTTAATATGAATTCTATTGCAAATATATACTATTTATTTCCCTTGGAAAATATTATTATAGTTTTTATGATAAATTAACATTTAACATTTTAAAAAACTACTCTTTATTTTTAGAATCTATAATAATTGTAACCGGACCATCGTTTATCAAAGCTACTTTCATATCTGCACCAAACTGACCTGTTTGTACTTTTTTACCGAGTTCGTTTTCTAAGGTTGCTACAAAATTCTCATACAACGGAATGGCTATTTCTGGTCTTGCTGCTTTAATATAACTGGGTCTATTTCCTTTTTTAGTGGATGCCTGTAGAGTAAACTGACTTACAACAATTACTTCACCATCAATGTGTATGAGTGATTTGTTCATCACCTGATTTTCATCATTAAAAACACGAAGATTAACTATTTTTCTAACCAAGAAATTAATATCTTCTTGTGTATCATCATCAACAATACCTAATAATACTAAAAGTCCCATTTTAATTTCTGCAACTTTAGCATTATCGATCGTTACACTAGCTTCCGATACTCTTTGAATTACAATTTTCATAAAGTTTATTCCTCATTATCTTCTTCGTTCCAAACATCTGTTCTAAAATGTTCTTTCTCTTCATCTCCACTTAAAATTTGAAGGTAACTCTTATAACGAGACCAAGAAACACGCTCTTCTTCTAACGCTTCTTTTACTGCACATTGTGGTTCTTTAGTGTGAATACAATTATTGAATTTACAATCTTGTTTTAAAGCAAAAAACTCAGGAAAATAATCTCCTAATTCGTATTTATCAATATCTACAACTCCAAATCCTTTAATACCGGGTGTATCTATAATTCTTGCATCGAAACTTAAATCGAACATTTCTGCAAAAGTAGTAGTGTGTTTCCCTTGATTATGTTGATCTGAAATTTCTTTTGTTTTTAGGTTTAAAGAAGGTTCAATAGCATTTACCAAAGTAGATTTACCAACACCAGAATGACCAACAAACATAGATGTTTTACCTGTCATTATTTCTTTAATGGTATCTACATTTTTATTTTGCGTAGATGAAACTTCTACACAACGATAACCAATAGCTTCGTAAATATCCTTTAAGTATAAAATTTCTGCTCGTTCCTCTAGTTGATAAGAGTCTATTTTATTAAAAACCAAAATAGTATCTATTCTATAAGCTCTGGTTGCTACTAAAAATCGATCTATAAATGTGGCAAATGTAGGCGGATTATTAATAGTAATCAATAAGAAAACTTGGTCTATATTAGAAGCAATAATGTGGGTCTGTTTAGAAAGATTTACAGATTTTCTAACAATAAAATTATCTCTATCTAAAATCTTTTTGATGACACCTGTTTCTTCATCATTCTTTTTCTCTAAATCGAACACAACTTTATCACCAACCGCAATTGGATTGGTGCTTTTGATGTCTTTTATTCTAAATTTTCCTTTAATTCTACATTTGTAAAATTCTCCGTTATCAGCTTTCACATGATACCAACTTCCAGTAGATTTATATACGATTCCTTTCATTACTACAAAGATGCTGAATTAATATTGAATTAAGAAAAATAGTAACAAATTCAATAGTTATTTCATTAATCAAGTTAAAAAATAAATTAAATCTTAAAATAATTGTTAAAGTTACCTCTATATTCGTTTTTTTTTAACCAAAACTTATTTATGAAAAAAATTATCTCACTATTTGCACTTGTAATTTGCATAACAACAACAAATGCTCAAACAAAATTATATGTACATGATGATGCTGAAACTTATGTAGAAAACACAAAAACAATAGCTATTCTACCTCTACATGTTCAGGTTAAGTTAAGACCAAAACAATTAAAAGATTTTACTTCTGAACAAATAATTGAAATGGGAAAAAGTGAAGCTTTAGACATACAAAAAGCGATGTATTCTTGGTTTTTAACTAGAAAAAAAAGAGGAACTTTATTGGTTTCTGTTCAGAACCCAACAAGAACGAATGCTTTATTGAAAAAGAAAGGAATAGATATTCATTCTTATGATGAATATTTACCTAGTGAATTAGGCGAAATCTTAGGTGTAGAAGCAGTTATTTCTGGAACTTACGAAACTTCTAAACCAATGTCTAATGGAGCTGCAATTGGACTCGCTGTTTTAACAGGTGGAATGTTTGCAACCAATACCGCAACTATGAATATGGATTTCACAAGCACTATTGATGATGAATTAGTAGTTAATTATCATAAAAAAATTAAAGGATCTCTTGGTTCTGATGCTCAAGATCTAATTAATATTTTAATGAGAAAAGTATCTAGAAGAATTCCGTATACAAAATAATTGAATATCATTATTTATATGAAAGACCGCCAATTGGCGGTTTTTTTTTTGTTAAACACATGCTGTTTTACCTAACTAAAGTAAGTTGTTTGCTATTTCGACCTTTTGGGAGAAATCACAAAAAGTTTGGTTGAGTTTGACTTATCAATGTTATAGGATTTCTCCTATCGTCGAAATGACAAATTTTTGATGACAAGTTTTCTGTAATATAATTATTGGACTTCTTATTGTTTTGAGATGTTTTTTGTCCTTCTTTGGGATTCACCATGCGTTAAGGATTGAGCAATTGTTTGAGCTCTTTTTTGTTTTTCTACAAAAAAAGCGAGTGCGAAAGCCTGACCAAGCTTTTTTGCTTGGTAACGCCCAAAAAAAATACCTTCAAATTATAAAACTTGAAGGTATTTAAATAAATATTTATGCTTAAAGATTATCCGTTGATAATTTTTTCTTGGTGAACGATAGATTCTTGGTGAATTGCCTTAAACATTTTTAAAACAAATTCTTCACTTAAACCTTTGCTACTACCTTCCATAACCATGTTTCCTAAAATCTCGTTCCAACGACGTGATTGTAATACAGCTACGTTTTGATCTTTCTTTAATTGACCAATTTTATCGGCAACTTGCATTCTTTTACCTAATAAATCAATTAATTGATCATCTACCACGTTAATTTGAGCTCTTAAATTTTCTAAAGGTTCTCTGTAACTAACTGCAGTCTCAGTTTCTTTCTTCACTTTTAAGTCTACCATTATTTGCTTTAAAGTATCCGGCGTAACTTGTTGTGCAGCATCAGACCAAGCATTTTCTGGGTCGTAATGAGTCTCAACCATTAAACCATCAAAGTTTAAATCTAAAGCAGTCTGACAAACATCAAAAATCATGTCTCTCTTACCTGTAATATGAGATGGATCGTTGATTAGTGGTAAATCTGGAAACTTATTTTGAAACTCGATAGCTAATTGCCATTCTGGATTATTTCTATATTTAGATTTTTCATACGTTGAAAAACCTCTGTGAATTGCTCCTAAATTTTTGATTCCTGCAGTATATAATCTTTCGATACCACCTAACCATAAAGCTAAATCTGGATTTACTGGATTTTTAACCAATACAATTTTATCTGTACCTGCTAATGCATCTGCAATTTCTTGCATGATAAAAGGTGATACAGTAGAACGTGCACCAATCCATAATAAATCTACATCGTGTTCTAAAGCTAACTTTACGTGGGCTGCATTTGCAACTTCTGTACAGGTTTTCATACCTGTTTCTTCTTTTACTTTTTTTAACCAGTGTAAACCAATTTCTCCAACACCTTCAAACATTCCTGGTCTTGTTCTTGGTTTCCATATTCCTGCTCTAAAATAGCTTACATCAGAATCTTTTAGTTCGTGTGCAATCTTTAAAACCTGTTCTTCGGTTTCTGCACTACAAGGCCCTGCTATTACTAGTGGATGATTTAATTTCATATCGTCCAACCATGTTCTCAATTCTTTTGTATTCTCCATTTTTCTACTTGTTTTGGCTTATTATTTTATGCCGTTTAAAATTTGTTTTATGTGATTTGTATTCTCCATTTCGTTAAAAATTTCAGAGAACCTATCTTTTTGCATCAACTCTTTAAAATGTTGTAAATTATTGATGTACTCTTCTAATGTTTCTATTACGTTTTCTTTATTTTGTTCAAAAATTGGAGTCCACATTGCTGGCGAACTTTTTGCCAAACGTACTGTAGATCTAAATCCTGAACCTGCCATATCAAAAATATCGCGTTCATTTCTTTCTTTATCAATGACCGTTTTACCTAACATAAATGCGCTTATGTGAGATAAGTGCGAAACATACGCAATATGCTTGTCATGAGAAACTGGGTCCATGTACCGAATACGCATTCCAATGTCTATAAAAAGCTTTAAAGCTTTTTCTTGAAGCTTAAAAGTTGTCTTTTCTACTTCGCAGATAATATTTGTTTTTCCAACGTATAAGCCGGATACAGCTGCTTTTGGCCCAGAATTTTCTGTTCCTGCAATTGGATGCGCTGCTAAATAATTTCTTCTTTTAGGATGATGTTCAACCACTTTACAAATTGCTTCTTTTGTAGACCCTGCATCTACAACCAAACCATCATCAGAAATTTTATCTAATATTGTCGGCAATAATTTTGCAGTTGCATCTACTGGAATTGATATAATTACCAAGTCTGCATTTTCTATATCGTCTAAAGTTGCTTTCTTTTGAATTACACCTAATTTTAGCGCTTCATCTAAATGGCTTTCATTCGTATCGATTCCGTGAATTACAACATCCGGATTGTTATTTTTAATATCGATAGCAAAACTACCGCCTATTAAACCAATACCAATCATGTATATATTTTTCATTTTGTTTTCTCTTTAAGTGAGATTCGTCTTTGTTCCTCATTCGGAATGACACACTTTAATTTTTAATTCGATAAAGTCTCTTTTTAGTAAACAAACTAACTGCAAACTGCTACTAAAAAACTACAAACTTATTTATCAAACCTGCTAATTGCTTCTTTAATTATATCTGTTGTTACACATAATGAAAAACGAATATATCCTTCTCCTTGAGAGCCAAAAATGGTTCCTGGAGTAATAAAAATATCATGATCATATAAAACTGCATCCGTAACTTCTTCAGATTTTTTTCCTTCAGGTATTTTTGCCCAAACAAACAATCCTGTTGAATTTTTACTATAAACTGCATCTAACTTATCTGCTAATTGCCAAATTAAACTTCTACGTTCTTCGTAAATTTTATTTTGTGCTAAAAACCAATCATCAGATAATTGTAAGGCTTCTATAGCTCCTTTTTGAATTCCGTAAAACATACCAGAATCCATATTCGATTTCACTTTTAAAACTTCGTTGATGTACGTTGCGTTTCCTAATAACATACCAACGCGCCAACCTGCCATGTTAAAAGTCTTACTTAAAGAGTTTAACTCTAAAGCAATGTCTTTTGCGCCTTCTACTTGTAAAATACTGATAGGATTATCGTTTAAAATAAAACTATATGGATTGTCATTAATGATTAAAATACGGTGCTTTTTACCAAAAGCTACTAGTTTTTCAAACGTTTCTAATGTTGCATTTGTTCCTGTTGGCATGTGCGGATAATTAACCCACATAATTTTTACATCACTTAAATCTTGTGCTTCTAAAGCTTCAAAATCTGGTTGCCAATTAGTAGCATCACTTAAATTATAAAACAAAGGTTCTGCTCCTACTAACTTCGTTACAGAAGTATAAGTTGGATATCCAGGATTCGGAATTAATACTTTATCGCCTTCGTTTAAAAAAGCCATAGAAATATGCATAATTCCTTCTTTACTTCCCATCAATGGTAAAATCTCGTTTTCTGGATTTAAATCTACCGAAAACTTGTTTTTATAAAAAGTTGAAATTGCATTTCTTAATTCCGGTAAGCCCTGATAGGATTGATACTTATGTGCACTTGCATCACCTAGACTATTTTGAATTGCTTCTAAAACTTCTGTTGGTGGTTGCAAATCTGGAGATCCAATTCCCATATTGATAATTGGTTTTCCTGCAGCTGCTAAACCTCTAACTTCTCTTAATTTTTTAGAGAAGTAGTATTCTTGCACTGTATCTAATCTTTTAGCTGGTTGTATCATAACTATACTATTTTCTACCGTTTTTATAAACTCCTAAAATTTTGAATTCTTCTGCCATTATTTCTATAATCGCTTTTGCTTTTTCATACTCACTATATTCTTCAAAAGTAACATCTACAAAAAATGAATATTTCCATGGAGTTTCTATTACTGGTAAAGACTGTATTTTGGTTAAGTTCATTTTGCAATCACTCAATACATTTAAAATTGCTGCAAGACTTCCTCTTTTATGGTTTAGCTGAAATTTTAAAGAAGCTTTATTAACTTCTTTATTAACTTCTGGTTTAGTAGTTTTTACAATTACAAAACGTGTAGAATTATCTTTTATGGTTTGAAGTTCATCTTCAAGAATTTCTAAACTAAATATTTCTGCAGCAATTTTTGGAGCAATTGCAGCAATACCTACTAAATTTTCTTTCGAAATTCTTTTGGCAACCTCAGCAGTGTCAACATCTTCCACTAGCTTTATATGTGGATATTTTTTAAAAAACTCCTTACATTGTAACAATGCCATTGGATGCGACCAAACTTCTTTAATATCTTCTATTCCCTGACCTTTTAGAGCCATTAAATGATGATGAATATTCAAATATTCTTCATCTATTATATGTAAATTATTATTATCAATTAATGCATAATTAGGAATTATAGACCCCGCAATGGTGTTCTCTAAAGCCATAATACCCAAATCTGCGGTATTGTCTAGCAAACTGGCTACCAACTCATCAAAAGACATGCATTCTTTTAATTGTATAGTGGTTCCATAAAAGTTGCGTGCAACTTTATGATGGTTTGAGCCTTCAGCTCCTTGTATGGCAATAATTTTATTCATTTTATTACAAATAATGTCAAAAAAAAAGCCTCGAATGGAATTCGAGACTTTATATGATATGAATGTTACTTAAAAACATGATACAAAGTCTCCTCTCTTACTAAAAAAGTAAAAGTAAAAATAGAAACGAGTAAAATAATTATTTAACATTTGTATTCTCTTTGTTTATACTGACAAATCTAAAGATAAATTTGAAACAAACAAACTAAATAGCATTTTTTATAAAAAAAATGATTAATCATTAAAAATTACATAAAATATAAAGCAATCATTATGAATTTCTTCAACTAAAAAGAGATTATAAACAGTATTCTAAATGTTAAGCTATTCTTCTACTATGTATTTCAATTGAAGCTTCTCTTTTTGGACAAAAAAACTCCTACCTAGCTCATTCATATACTCTTTAAAACCATTCTTCACTATTTTCTCAACAATTTTTAGATACTTACTAATAAAACCGAATTGTTGTCTAGTTATTTATTCCACATTGTAACAACGATTATTATATGAATATCTAAAGTAGCTAAAACCTTATTTGTAGACATATAATAGCTCTTCTCTACATATTACGTTCATGTAATTCTAAAATATAAAAAGAGAGAATTAGTGTTGTACATTTTAAATAATTCTTTCGATTTATTTGTACATATGTGAACTTAGTATTAATTTTGCTCTCCCCTTAACTGCGCCCCTAAGCAGATTTTATAGTATTCCCCCAACGTATTTTAAGATTTTAACAACTCCCCCAAAGAACAATTAAATCAAAAACACCATGAAAAAAACTACTTTTCAGGTATGTGAGTTTGGGGAAATTCAATACCTATTAAAGAACAGCTTAACAGTACTAACGCTATTATTATTTTACACTTCCTTTTCTGTAAGTGCGCAAGGCCCCGGCCGAGACACCAATGATAATATTGAATTTTACAAGAAGTTTTCTGGAGCCAATCTTACCTACAAACAAATTGGTAATAGTGAGGTTTCTTACGAAACAACGGGAACAACTTACACTTGTATAAAAAATAATGGAAGAGCTACTAGTGCTAATTTATCTATACCTGCAGATGCAGTAATACAAGCAGTATACGTACAATGGTTTGCTCTTGTAAAACATGGTAGATCTGGTTTAACATCCTATAACCCTTTATCTACAACTATTCCTATTACATTTCCTAACGGAACCACAAAAACCATAACACGAGATAAAAGTTATAGGGAAACTGTACCGTTTAACACCTTAAGTCCTCAATACGAAGGTTATTTAGCAGATATTACTGCAGAAGTATTAGCACAACCCAACCCTTCTGGAACGTATACTGCAGATGTGATCTCAACATCTACAAATAGTAGTGTATTGAATAACTTTAATGCTGCTTGTGCATTTTCTCAAGAAAACGTAAGAGCATGGCAAATGCTTGTAGTATATAAATCTAGAACAGCTGAACCAGGTATCAATCAAGTATATGTATATGATGGTTTAAAAGGTTTTGTATATGGTGATATTACTGTTCCTGTAACAGGTTACAAAGTGTATTCTGGTGATGTAGCAGGTAGTATATCTGTAGCTTCTTTACAAGGAGATGCAGCTATAGACGGAGAAAGTATTAAAGTTTCAGACAATGCCTTTGCAGACTTCCCTAATGATTTTGCAAATTCAGGAGGGGTTTCAGACCCAGCTCCAGGTAATAATGCTTATACAGGTAGCCCTTATGGAGCTTGGGATATAGATGTTGTAAACAGTAATTTTACAGCAGGTTCAACCAACTTAAATCTATACGCAGGGTCATGGCAAGATCTTATTATGTTAGACTTAATTGTATTAAAAATACCAACAGGAGGTTTAGTTGTAACCAAAAAAACCACCACACCTAATGTTAATATTGGTGAAAACGGTACCTACGAAATAACTTTAACAAATGCAACTAATGTAGATTTAAAAGGCATAAAAGCTAAAGATATTCTACCCACAGGTTTTACCTATGTATCTGGAGCCAATGTTGTGTTAAACAATGCTAGACAAACTGCTACAACAAAACCACAAGTAGGAGATACTACACTAAATTGGGGTACTTTTGATATTGATGGTAAAGGAAGTGTAACCATTATCTTTGATATAGCAGTACCTGAAAACCAAAATTTAGAAACCTATCAAAACGGAGTAACTGCTACTGTTACAAGTCCAAATGATACAGTTATTACAAATTATGATTCTGGAGACTCTACAAATGATGATATAACCGTAGGGAATCGTTGTGATGCAGCTTCTTCTGGGAACTTAGATACAGACGGAGATGGCATTAGTGATATTTGTGATTTAGATGATGATAACGATGGTATTTTAGATGTTGATGAAGATACTTGTGATATCTATGGAACTCCTTTACTTAATGAAGATTTTGGAATAGGAAACAATATAAGTACTCCTTTATCTGGAGGAGCGTCTACAAATTATAACTATTTAGATTTAAAAAATCCACGTGATAATAATACTAGTCGTGATTTACAGGATGACCTTTACGCAGTATTTAATAACATCCCTAACTCTGCAAGTTGGGCAGATGATAAATGGCAAACTGTAGGTGATCACACAAGTGGTAGCTTAACACCTACAAACGACAATATGTTAATGGTAAATGCAGGTAAAACACTTGATGTTATTTATCAGAAAACAATTTCAGGTATTACAGCTGGTGCACTTTTAGATGTATCTTTTTGGGTCTTAAATTTAGATGTTGATAATACTATTAATAATGATCCTCTTAGAGTTTTACCTAACATACAAATAGAACTTTGGCAAAACGGAGTACTTTTAGGTCCTCCTGTAAATACAGGAAACATTGTTAGAGAAGAAGCAGGCAGTAAAGATGCATGGAAATATTATGGTACAAAAGCACCTTTAACTACATTAAATAGCAGCAATATAACCGTTGTTATTAGAAACAACACGAAAGCAGAATATGGAAACGATTTAGCTATTGATGATATTCTAGTAAGACAATTATGTAATACAGATTCAGATGGAGATGGGATCCCTAATCGTTTAGATTTAGACTCAGATAACGATGGTATTCCAGATGTTATAGAAGCTGGTGGTAAAGACGACAACAATGATGGAATGGCAGATGGTGTAGTTGGTACAACACCATCAACTAAAGGAATTCCACAAAGTGCAGGTACAGGTAATACACCAACATCTACAGACGGAGATGGCATACCAGATTATCTAGACATAGATGCAGACAATGATGGTATTCCAGATAATATAGAAGTACAAACTACTGCAGATTATATCGCTCCAAGTGGAGTTGGTACTAGTATGGCAGATAGTAATAACAATGGTATTGATGATAATTATGAAGTTGGTGGTAACGTTTTTATCCCAGTAGATACTGATGACGATAAAATACCAGATTACTTAGACCCAGATTCAGACAATGATGGTATTCTTGATATTGCAGAAAATGGAGACTCACAAAATGTTCTTACAGGAAAAGATACTGATGGTGATGGTTTAGATGATGCTTTTGATGACAACACAGACAACCCTAATACTGGATTTACAGTAAATGATGGTGTAAGCCCAAACAACAAAGTAACAAACTTAACTACCCTAGAAAACTCTTTTGGAGATGAAGATAATGACTTCAACCCTAATAACCCAAATACAGGTAATTTAGATTATAGAGATATTAAGGATAATGATAATGATGGTATTCCAGACAGCATCGATTTAGATGATGATAACGACGGTATACCAGATACTATTGAAAATGGAGGAAACTTAGCCGAAGGTGATGAAGATGGAGATGGTATTCCTAATTATTTAGACAACCATGATGACGGTAATGGAGGAGACGGAAGTACTACAGATTACACAGACTCTAACAATGACGGTATACCTGATGTATATGATAACGACGGAGATGGTATTCCTAATCACTTCGATTTAGATTCAGACAACGATGGTATTCCAGATATCGTAGAAGCTGGTGGTATTGACACAGATGGAAATGGAAAAGTAGATGATATTAATACTGATGGAACTCTTGTAAAGGATATAGACAAAGACGGTTTAGATGATCGTTATGACGCTAATGTTACAGGTGGAGCTAATGGAAATAATATTTCAAACCCAGATTCAGACGGAGATGGTATTCCTGATACACGAGATTTAGACTCAGACAACGATGGTATTCCAGATATAGTAGAAGCTGGTGGTACAGACATTAGTGGAGACGGTAAAGTAGACAATATAAATTCTGATGGTACGCTAAAAAATGATGTAGATGAAGACGGTTTTGATGATCTAGTTGATGGTGATGTTGGCCAACTTGGTACACCTAACAACAAAGACAATGCTCTAGTTATTACCGGAAGTGATACTAATAATGATGGAAAACCTGATTCTTATACAACAGGAGATACAGACGGAGATGGTATCCCTAATCACATAGATTTAGATTCAGACAACGACGGAATTACTGATATTACAGAAGCTGGAGGTATTGATGCCGACGGAGATGGAAAAATAGATAACATAAGAAGTAATGGTACGCTAATAAATGATGTAGATAACGATGGTTTTGACGATGCTGTAGATGGTAATGTAAATGGTACAGATAATAAAAATAATGCATTAATTGTTACAGGAGTAGACACAGATGGTAATGGTAAACCTAATAGTTACCCTAATGGAGATACAGACAAAGACGGTGTATTAGATTTTCTAGACTTAGACTCAGACAACGATGGTATCGCAGATATTGTAGAAGCTGGTGGTATTGATGGTGACGGAAACGGAAAAGTAGATGATATTAATGCAAACGGAACTTTAATAAACGATGCAGATAGTGATGGTTTAGATGATCGTTACGACGCTAATGTAACAGGTGGTACAGATGGTAATGCTATTACAAACCCAGATACAGATGGTGATGGTATTAAAGACACACAAGATTTAGATTCAGATAACGATGGTATTCCAGATGTTGTAGAAGCTGGTGGTACAGATGCCAATGGAGATGGTATTGCAGACAACTTTAACGATACAGACAATGATGGTTTTAATGACTATGTAGATGGTGATGTAAACGGTGCTATCAACAGTAATAACGCTTTAATACTTACAGCTAGCACAGACGCAAACAACGATGGTAAGCCAGATACATATGATACTGGTGATACAGATAACGATGGTATTCCTAACTACTTAGATTTAGATTCTGATAACGACGGAATTTCAGATTTAGTAGAAGCAGGCGGAATAGATACTGATGGTAATGGATTAGTAGATACTATTAACTCTGATGGTTCTTTAAGAAATGACGTTGATAACGATGGTTTTGATGATGCTGTAGAAGGAAATGTTAACGGAACTAATAATGTTGCAAAAGCATTAATAGTTACCGGAGCAGATTCAAATAACAATGGTAAACCTAATAGTTACCCTAACGGAGATACAGACCAAGATGGTATATTAGACATGTTAGACTTAGATGCCGATAATGATGGAATTCCAGATTTAATAGAAGCTGGCGGAGTAGATGAAGACGGAAACGGTTTAGTAGACAACATCAACAGTAATGGAACATTAATTAACGATACTGATAACGATGGTTTTGATGATGCTGTAGATGGAAAAGTTGGTACTATCAATAATAGCAACAATGCCTTAGTAGTTACAGTAGCAGATAATAATAACGATGGTAAACCAGACTCTTATATTACAGGAGATTCTGATAAGGATGGTATCCCAAATCATATAGACCTAGATTCAGACAACGATGGTATTGTAGATATTATTGAAGCTGGTGGTACAGATGCTAACAGAGATGGTAAAGTAGATAACATTAACAACAACGGTAAATTAACAACTGATACTAATAACGATGGTTTTGATGATAATGTTCAAACCGATCCGTTAATAATTACCGGACCAGATACAGATGCAACAAATACAACAGCAGATGGGAAACCAAACTCTTACCTAAAAGGAGATGCAGATACAGATGGTAAACCAAACTTTATAGATATTGATGCTGATGATGATGGTATTCCGGATAATATTGAAGGACAATCTACAAGTGGTTATAAAAAACCTTCTGGAGTAGGCAACGGAATAATAGACAACAACAATAATGGTGTAGATGACCAATATGAATTTAGCGCTAATATTGGCTTTATTCCAGAAAATACTGATGGAACGGATACTCCAGATTACTTAGATGCAGATTCAGATAATGATGGTGTACTTGATATTGCTGAAAATGGAGATTTACAAAATGAGCTAGCAACAGATGCAAGCGGTAAATTATTAGATACAGATGGTGATGGTTTAAATGATGCATTTGATGATAACCTAGACATTCTAAATAACGGATTTACAGTAAATGATGGAGGAATAGCACCTAATAACATAGTAACAACATTAGCTATTTTAGAAAACTCTTTTGGAGATACAGATGGTAATTTCGATCCAAATAACCCAACTAGTGGTAACCTAGATTATAGGGACATACCAGAAGCTGCAGACGTTATGATTACGCAAGTATATCAATTTGGCACTGAAAGATGGATTGAAATAACAAATATCGGTTCAGAAGATATTCCTGCGAATACAATTAAAATTCAATTGTATAAGAATCAAACAATAGCTCAGGTTGATGCACTAGCAATAGCAACACCAACTGAAGAAGTTGTGGTTGATTCTGAGTTAAAAGTAGGTAAATCTGTCCTATTTAAAAACAATACAACTTCTGAAATAACAAATTTAGGTGATGCAACAATTATAGAAAACAGCGCATTAACTGATATCAGCGGAGCAAATGATATTATAACACTTTCTTCTGCTACAGGAAATTATGCATGGGCAAATAGATATGATATAATTTCTGATATTACCGACAAAACTTCATTTGTTCGAATAGATGAAGTAACAGCACCTAATAAAAATTATGATTCTAGTGAATGGGTAGTTTTTATAGATGATGCAATAAACTCATATCAATCTGGTTATGAAACTGGAGACAATAGTACAAAAAGACACTCTTTAGATCCATTAATCTCAGAAATAGAGAATTCTAATTCTGAAGCTAACACTTTGTTAGGTTTACATAGAATTGAAGAAACCACTACGAATACGGATGGTACTTGGGACAACGGTTATCCAGACAGATCTCGTTATGTGATAGTTGATGAGTCTTACAACCATCAAAATAATCGATTAAGTGCTAGAAAATTAAAGGTTCTTAACACAAATGAGTTAAAAGTAACAGATCAATTATTAGTAGTTACAAATGATATAGAGTTAGACGGAGACATTCGTTTATCTGGTTCTTCTGCTCAATTGATACAGACGCATGAAAATGCTAGTACTGTTTCTGGTGATGGAAGATTGTTTGTAGATCAAAACTCAGAAGTACCAAGTAAATACCGTTATAATTATATGAGTTCTCCGGTTACTACTTTAAATAAGGCAACCTATTCTTTAGAATCTGTTCTTAGAGACGGTACAACAGCAAATACACCTAAAGAAATTACTTTTGTTGGTGGATATGATGGTTCTTTTACTGAATCTGGTATTTCCTTAGCAGATTACTGGGTATACACGTATGCTCCAGCTAGTAACGGAAGAGCAAATTGGTCTCATAAATATAAAAGCGGAACAATAGATAGAGGTGATGGTTATACTTTTAAAGGACCTGGAAGAGAACAAAACTATACATTTGTGGGTACCCCTAATGATGGTGAGTTTAAAACAAAACAGATAACTGAAGGACAATCTTATTTAATTGGAAACCCCTTCCCTTCTGCTTTAAATGCAAGAAAATTTTTAGATGACAATAACGATTTAATATCAACACTTTATTTTTGGCAACATGTAGCAGAAACGAATGCTTCAGGAACTGCTGGTCATAATTTTGGAGGATATATAGGTGGTTATGCTGCTCAAAACGTAAGTATGGCAACAGCAGTAAAAACAGGTGAAGTAGGTCCTGTTGACTACACGTTAGAAGCTGAACATGTGCCTGATGCAGATACAGATGGTTTTAAATTATCACTTCTAGATATTATAGGTACAGTCGTTTCTTTAAATGATCATGATTATATCAAATTCTCTAACATTCCTAGAGGAGTAGAATCATTAAAAATAAATTACGCATCATCCTTTACTAAAACTTTTAACATAAAAATTAATAACGTAGATAAAGGAGAGTTTACTTTCCCTTCTACTGGTCTATTTTACAGAAATATAACATTTGAATTATGCATACCTGCTGGTAGCGATATTATTTTTACAGGAACCAACGACACCGGTACTTTACATATGAATAGTTTAAACTTTAAAGATGATGACGGCCTTATATCTTGTGTTGCGAACTCTGGTGGCAATGAATATGAAAATTTATACAAATCTCCAGAACCTTATGTTGCAATAGGTCAAGGATTCTTTGTAGAAGGTATTGGTACCGGACAAATTAAATTTAATAATAGTCAAAGAGAATATAAAACAGAAGGAACTGGTGAATCTATATTCTTAAAAAGCGATCAGAAAACAACTTTAAAAGCAGTTAATAACAACCTATCTATATTAAAATTAGGAATGAGCTATTCTAATGATGAAGGAAGCAATTTACATCGTCAAATTGGAATTTCTTTTAATCAAGCAAATTCTTTTGAATATGAAAAAGGGTATGACTCTGAAATGTATGATGTGAACCCTACAGATTTCTATTGGAAGTTTCCAAATGATACAAATAGTTATGTAATTTCTGGAGTACAAGAAATATCGAATGCACTAGAAGTACCACTAGAAGTTATTGTAAGCGAAAACAGTATTATTACAATTGGTATTGATGAAATAAACAACATCAATCAAAATGTATACATCAAAGACAAATTAACAGGTAAAACACAGCTAATAAATGATGTTAGTGCAGCATATCAATTAGAAGCAGGTACATACACAGACAGGTTTGTTTTGGCTTTTGAAGCGGCAGAAGACAGTGTACTTGGTGTAGAAGAAGATCTACTTGCTGGACAAACCAGTATTTATGCAGATAACGACAATAACAAAATTGTAATCTCTAAAAATCAAGAAGTGAATATTCAAAAAGTAGAGTTATTTGATATTCTTGGTAAAAAAGTAAGTACATGGAATATTAACGAACAAAAACCTACTTACCAATTAGACATCAAAAAACAAATACCAACTGGTATTTACATTGTTAAAATGAACACAGATAAAGGAGCAGTCAATAAGAAAGTAGTAATTGAATAATAAACACCCCATGCCTCTAGTTAAAAAATGAGGTATAGATTTAATAAAAAACTCTAAAGATAATAATCTTTAGAGTTTTTTATTATGAGGAAGTTTTTAATGGTAATATAAGTTTCTATTAACCCCAACTATAAAAGTTCTTTCTGAATCGTAATCCTACACATTATAAAATTCTAGGCTATTTTTTTTAGAATGTAACCCAACCTCTACTATTATAAATTATCTACAAAGTTATACGATATAGAGATGTAATCTGACAATATATTATTATAATTTAAAGAATTTAATTAAAAAGATAAGTATATAATAGCTATTTCCATACAGTTAGCTTATATCAATAGAAAAACCAACTCTAATTAGATGTTAATACTCTTATTTTTATGAGGAAAAAGAAGTAGTGTCCTTAAAGGTTTCTTTTAAATAATCTACTAATTTAAAATCTTCTTTTTTAACACCTAACTTATTTGTAATTCGATATCTTTTACTCTCTACAGATCTAACAGAAGTGTTTAAGAAAACACTAATCTCTTTCGTTTTAAAGCCCATAAATAGATAGTAACATATAATCACTTCAGAAGGGTTTAACTCTGGGTGTTTTATAGACATTTGATTAAAAAACTCTGCATTAAGGTTATTTATTAAATCTAAATGATCTTCGCCTTTTACTAAAAGAACAGAAGAACTATGATGAATATCTTTATGAAGGCTTTTTATTTTATTTCTTTGGTCATCTATATTTGTAATTGAAGAAATGCTTTTAATTTCCTTCTTTAAATCTACGATATAGTTTTCTAAGCCTTTAACTTTCAACTTTAATTTATCATGATTATTCTCAATTAGAGAATATTCTCTTCTCCGTTTAGAAAAATCTTTTAAAACTCTTTTTAGACTCTTATATTTTACAAAAACAAAAACAACACCTACTACTAAAAGAGTAACTAAAAATGCAATCCAATTTCTATTTAAAAAGTTTTTCTTGGTTTCTACTTCTAAAATTCTAGAATTTTCTAAAAAAGATTCATTGATATTAAAACTGGCGTCGATATTTTCACTTATTAAATTCTGATTATGATTTTTAAGGGAATCTATATAATTGTTTTTATTTTGTGTATCCTCTAATTCATCGTAATAGGCTATATAGTTTTTAAACTGATTTTCTTTATCAAAATTATTCATATAAGATCGCATACCATCCACCTTTTTTAAATAAATAGCAGCAGAATCTAACTGTTTTCTTCTCAAAAATAGATCAGAAAAACTTATATTTAAGGTAACATCATGTATGTTATAAAGATATTTTGTAAGGGTAGTATCGTTCTCTAAAGTTTTAAAATCTGTATAATATTTTTTAATATTTGCGTCATCATTTAAATCTACAAAATTAGTTATAAGCATAAATAAAGCATATAATTGATAAAAAGAATCCTCTTTTATCGACTTATAATAATCTAACTTGGCAAGAATTAAATCGTTACTTTTTTTATAATTGTTATTATACAGTTCAGTATATGCTTTCATTTGCATCACATCTATCAAACCATATTTATCCTTAACAATTGTATAGAATTTTTCTGCTTTTTTAAGATAGTTTAGAGCTGTAGTATCTTTTTTTACGATATACAAATTATAGAACAACTCTATACTAGCTGTACCTGCTAACTTATAATTCTTCTCTAATTCTGCATATTTTAGTCCAAGAATATTATAATGATAAACTTCGGCACTCCTATTTAAGTAACTACTTAAAACTGCTTTAAGATGATAATAATCTGCAAGTTTACCCTTAATATTTTTTTCTAAAGGATTAGGGATAGAATCTAAAAATTGCTCAGCTATTCTTGGGTAATTATCGATTCTATTACTCGCAGAATCTATATATTTTAAATAAATGTCCCCAGATTCCTGTGCATAAAAATTTATGCTTAGAAAAAAGATTATCAGCTTAAAAATGCTGTTATTATTATTTTTAATCAAAATAAGCGGAGACTTTAAAATTTGTTAGGATAATAAACAAAAATAGTAAAGTTTCATTAACAACCATAGCAATTAATAACTTTAACCTAAAAAAGAAAGATAAGAAGTTCTATGGCAATATTTTATAAAAATGCTATAAAACCAACGTTAATTTTATTATTAATGTGCGTAGTTAGTGAGTAGTATAAAATAAGAACTCTTCTTTTAAACTTACCCATATTTGTACTTTTAATTAATTCTCTATTTTAAAAACATGATTGATTCTTTAATGAGACAAAAATACTTTTAGAGAATAATTTGTGATCGCAAATAAACGTTTAACTTTTTTACCCAATAGTTTATCTAAAAATAGTTGATTCGATATACATCTACCAAAACGTAGAGCACATCAAAACTGAATTCATGAAGACATTATTTTAACAAGTACAGAAATGTATGATGTAAATAAATATTGATGAGTTAGGTAATACAAATTTCTAATAAAGCAAAATTAACTCTATCTAATAAAATTTTACCAGTAGTAAGTAATTTTACAATTATTGTAGCTGAAATTAGTTGGGGGACTATGTTTGGCTAATGTGTTCCTTTTGATCGAGGGAAACACATTAACAATTACTACTACTGGTTTTATCTAATTTAAGTGCTTTTAAATAAAATATAGTGCTATTGTTACAATTAACGATATAAAAAATATCCCAATTATTAATACTAACTAGCACAACACACTTCAAGAAAAAAAGGAACCCCCAACTTAAATACCCTCTAATTAATAACAACTAAAGGGCATGATACCAAAGTGCGTAGCTTGTGCGTAGTTTTATTTATTGACCCTGAATGTTTTTAAATTAAAAAAATATGATATTTGTATTAACATACTTTTAACATTAAATAAAACATGAAAAATACATTACACATCGTTTATTTTACTTTATTTTTTATTGGTTGCTTTCAGGTAAAAGCACAAACAATAAATTATAAAAAAGAAGCTTTAAAAGAAAATAGTAATTTCTTTGAAATTGTAAATAAAACAAGAAAGCAGTTTATAGAAAAAAGTAAATACGCTAAAAAAGCCGAAACTCGATTAGAGAAAAAAGAAAAAAAACAATTTGAACGTTGGGTTTGGATTTGGAAAGATAGAGTAAATGCAGACGGTACTTTTCCTAAAGAAGCAGTAAACAAACAAGACTATTTAAATTTATTAGAAAACAAGGCTAACACACTAGCAAGATCTTCTTCTACTATAAAACCTTGGACACAAATTGGTCCAACAGCAATTGTAGAAAAAAATGGTAATTTCGATTACCCTGGTCCTGGTAGAGTTGATGTTGTAGCTGTAGACCCAAACGCTTTAGACCCTAATAATCCTATGATTATGTATGTAGGTACTCCTTCTGGTGGGTTATGGAAAACTACAGATGGTGGTGCTACTTGGTCTCCAAAAACGGATAATCTTGCTGGTATGGGGGTTACAGATATTTTAATAGATCCAAATAATACAAATATTCTCTATATGGCAACCGGAGATAGAGATAGCCAACATGTTAGTTCTATAGGTTTATTTAAGTCTACAGATGCAGGAGAAACTTGGCTACCAACCGGACTTACTTTTTCTTTATCTGAAAATGAATATATAAGAGATATAGCCTTTGCACCTGGTTCCACCTCCACAATATTTGCATTAACAAACTCTGAGATAAAAAAATCTACAGATAGTGGGGCAACTTGGACTAACATGACTGTTACAAGTAATGGTTCTACCCCAATTGCTTACGAAGCCAAATTCCAATCAATGGTTTTTGACCCAAATGATGCAAACAAAATTGTGGTATCAGATTATTGGGATGCAATTTATTATTCTATAGATGGTGGAAATAACTTTAAAGTACATCCTGCTTTTCCAGGTGGTGATAGCTCAAAAATATTAAGACTCGCTGCTTCTCCTGGAGATACCGAATATTTTTATGGTATTAATCAAGACGGAGTTTTTAGAAAATATTATTTTGACTTTGATGATACTGCGGCAGATTTAAAAAAAGCTACTAACGTTACAGCTCTTATTAATGAAGAAGCTACCCCATTTGATTCTCAAAGTGGTTATATACAATGTATTGCCGTTTCTCCAACAGACCCAAATAATTTAATGGTGGGTGGTGTACAAGGATGGAAATCTACAGATAATGGAGATACTTTTACTCCTGTTTTAAATGCATATTCTAATCCTGTACCAACAGGTCAAATTCATGTACATGCAGATCATCACTTTTTATTATTTACAGATAATTCTCATATTATCAATGGAAATGATGCAGGACTTAGAATGGGGTCTTTTTCACCAACTTCAGATGCACAATTCCCTGATATTTCTAGCGGATTAATTATAACACAATCTTATAATATTGCAATTACTCATGGTTTAAATGGTGATGATTATATGATGGCAAACCAAGATAACGATGGTTTTTCTAAAGTTTTACAAGGCGGAGAACAAAAATGGGTTGCAGCTGTTGCAGGAGACGGAACAGGAACTGCTATTGATATAGCTGAACCTAATATTAGATATTTAGGGGGTACTAATGGCCAATTAAGTAGAACTGATGATGGCTATGCAAATGGTTACGCTTCAGCTATCAAAATTCTTAAGTCAGATGCAGCAAATGCGGCATTTATTTCTCCTATAGCTACGCATCCAACAGATGCCAACATCATTTATGTAGGTCATGGAGATGTAAAAAGAACTACAGATAAAGGTGGTGATGTGGACCTTGATTATAATGATGGAGCTTCGGATACTTTTACAGCACTTGGCTCAGGGTTAACAAAAACAGAATTTTTAGACGTTTCTCTTAATAATGCTGTTGTTAGAATATTCGCAATTGGAGAAATTGCAGAAATTTCAACACTTAAAAGAAGTGTAGATGACGGTGCAACTTGGTCTACCATAGCAAGCCCAAGTGGTGTTAAGATTAATAGCGTATACGCTGTACCTAATACAAACACAGTATATGCAACAGTAAAAAGTTACAGTGCAGGAAATAAAGTGTATAAAAGTATAAATAACGGAGATACTTGGACAAATATTAGTGGTGACCTACCTAATATCATCATGTTTAAAGTTATTTTAGATCCAAATAAAAATAATGAAACTATTTATTTAGCTACAGAAATAGGTGTTTATTTTACCGACAATTCTACTAACAACTGGTCTAAATTAGGTACCGATTTACCAAATGTAAGAATTAGTGATATTAAGATAAGTCCGAATAACGGAAACATTTATGTTGGTACATTTGGTAGAGGTATGTGGGTATATAATGACCAAAAATATTTTGATAATACAACTCCTGCAAACGTATATTGGTCAGACACTTCTAGTTGGGAAGGTAAAACTTTACCAACAACTGCAGATGATGTTTTTATAAAAACATCCGAAGAGGTAACTTTAGATTCTAATGGTGCCATTGCAAAATCTTTAGAAATTGCAGATGGTGGTTATTTAAATATTGAAAAAAATGCTGACTTAACAGTTGAAAATGATGTTGATTCTCATTCTACAAATAGCGGTATATACATATATTCTGATACAGATAATAGTGGTGTATTAATTGCAAAAGGAAATAGCACAGGTAAAGTAACCTATGTTAGAGGTGGTTTATTAGCTTCTAAATGGAGTCTTGTTACACCACCCGTTACAGGACAAAAAGTAAAAGATTTTGCTTTAGATGCAAATAATGATATCAGAAAGAATACAGATACTGGCACAGATCCAAACAGATATGCAATTGCTAAATATAATGATGCAAATGCAACCAATGAAAAATGGGAATATTTTGATGTAAACATTGATGCAGATGTAGAGTTCGAAAAAGGTATTGGATATTCTATGTCTAAAGGAACAGATGGTGAAGTTACTTTTACAGGTACTATACAAACAAGTTCTTTAAATATAGATGCCACGCATAACAAATGGGTTGCAGTTGGTAATCCTTTTACAGCATATTACCCAGCAAATAAAGAAGCTACAGGAAACTTTATTTTAGAAAACACAACAAAACTTGCAGTTGATGCGCCAGCAGTATATGTTTGGGAAAATAGCCAAGAAAAATATGTTGCTTTTACAAATGATGCTTCTGCAGATTTAAAAGTATTGGCTCCAGGGCAAGGATTCTTTATAAAAATGAAACCATCTGGAACTGATGAAATAGTTACTTTTAACAATGCTTATTTAGGTACTAAAACATCATTAACAGGTAATCATACTTTTAGTAAAATTACTAAAACAACACCTTTTGTAAAACTATATGTTGCAAAAGGAGCTATAAAAGTAAATACAGATATTATCTTTTCTGAAGATGCAACTACAGGCTTTGATGCTGGAAAAGATATTATCAATTTTAATTCATCGGCATTTGACTTAACAACTAAATTATTAGACAACTCTAGTGATAAAGATTATACCATCCAGTCAATACCAAATGATGATTACAAAAATCAAATAGTTTCTTTAAACCTTAAAGGAAAAGCAAGTGAACAAATAACGTTTTCTGCTTTAGCTAATAATTTACCAGAAGGGATAAAAGTCTTTTTAGAAGATAAAGAAACTGCTAAGTATACAGAATTAAGTGACACAGAAAACTATACAGTAACATTAAGTAGCGATGCTAATGGTTTCGGTCGTTTTTATGTTCATTTTTCTACAGAATCTACATTAAGTGTTTCTGAAATAGATGCAACTAAAGTTCATATTTATAATCAGAATAATTTCTTACAAATCAACGGAGTAACCGGAAGTTTAAAAATTGATTTATTTGATATTAATGGTAAAAGTATTTTTAATCAAACACAAACAACAGACACCTTTAGCCCTGTAGATTTAAATAGCTTTTCTAAGGGAGTTTACCTTGTAAAAGTTACATCTCAAGGAAAATCGGTTTCTAAAAAAATAATTATAGACTAACCTCTTAATAACGAACACATGAATATTAAAGACAACAAAAAAATAGATAGAAAAGAAGCTTTAAAAGAAATAGGTAAATATGGTAAATATGCTGCTTTAACAGCCTTAGGTACCTATATGATCTTAAGCCCTCAAAAAGCTCAAGCTTCATCAGCTCCAGAGAATCTTGGAAACGGATTTTAATAATTTTTTAAAAACTCGATACTAATATAGTATCGAGTTTTTTATTATTATAAATTCTACAAACAGTGTTATAAAATTATCAGTTTACAAACTATAGAATAATAAGATTACACGTACCTTTAGGCTATCAAAGAAATAATAGATTCATTTTACTGATAATTCTATTTTAGACTAAACTGCTGATGAAAACAAAACTTCTTATTTTTAAAACCGTTGCAACATATTTAAGTTTTACAAAAGCTGCTGAACAATTATTTATTTCTCAGCCTGCTATTTCTAAGTCTATTAGAAATTTAGAAGAATCTTATAAAACTACTTTATTTTTAAGAAAAAGAAACTCCATAGAATTAACAAATGAAGGGAAGGCGTTTTTAATTTACACCAATAAAATTTTAGAAATTTATGCAGAAATGGAAAATCAATTCTTGCAAAAAAATGAAAATCATCCAGATTTAATCAACTTTGGTGTGAGTACCACTTTGGCAAATTATATTATGCCTAAAGTAATTGCAAAATTTAGAGTACAATTTCCCAATACTAAATTTGAAATAACTGCTGGAAACTCAGACGATATTGAAGAACTCATACTAAACCAAACATTAAACTTCGGAATTATAGAAGGTAAAAACACCAATCGTAAATTACAGTTTAGTAAGTTTATGAAAGATGAAATTGTGTTAGTTACAAATGCTAAAAACAACACTTTTAAGAAAGGAGTTATTAGTTTAGAAGTTTTACAAAAAATTCCGTTTATTATGCGTGAACTAGGTTCTGGTACTAAAGAAATAGTTATAGAACATTTAAATAAATACCACATTAAAAAACTAAATACAGTGGTAACACTAAACAGTACAGAGGCAATTAAAAATTATCTTTTAAATTCTGATAATTTTGCCTTTATTTCTATTCATGCTATTTCTGAAGAACTCACAAATAACAAGCTTAAAATAATAGATGTAAAAGACTTTTCTATTGATAGATGGTTTTATTTTGTTTCTAGAACAGGGTATCAATCTAACCTAATGAGCTACTTTGAAAAATACACACTAAACAACTATAACTTTTAGTTATATTAAACAATAAATTAGTTTGCTTAATAGTTATTCTTAGTCCTTAGTTTTGTATCGATAAATAAATCTCGATATGAAAACTACATTCCCTAAAATTATCTTTTTCTTAATTATAATTTTTGCACTATTTAGTCCAATGAATAGTCCAACGGCTTTATTACTTGGTTTTGTATTTGCTATTATCTTTAAAAGCCCATTTAAATCTAAAAGCTATAAAGCAATTCATATCCTTTTAAAAGTAGCGGTAGTAGGTTTGGGTTTTGGAATGCTACTTAAAGAAACATTAGCAACAAGTAAACAAGCTTTTAGTCTTACCTTCTTCTCTATCTTTTTAACTGTAAGCTTGGGTTTAATACTTACCAAGTTATTAAAATTAGATAAAAAACTAGGGCATTTAGTTACCTCAGGAACTTCTATTTGTGGCGGAAGTGCAATTGCAGCTATTTCACCAGTAATTAAAGCAAATAGCAAAACGATAAGTATTGCTTTAGGTCTTGTTTTTTTATTAAATTCTATAGCCTTGTTTGTTTTCCCTGCTATAGGACATTTTTTACATTTATCTCAAGAACAATTTGGATTGTGGTGTGCTATTGCTATACATGACACTAGTTCTGTTGTGGGTGCTGCCTTAAGTTATGGAGATGAAGCACTAAAAATTGCTACAACAGTAAAACTATCAAGAACACTTTGGATAATACCTTTGGCTATTTTATCTATGTTTATTTTTAAAACAAAAGGAGAAAAAATTTCAATTCCTTATTTTATTTTACTTTTTGTGGTAGCTATTTTTATAAATAGTTATCATTTAATTCCTACAGCAATTACTTCTGAAATTGTTTTTTATTCTAAAAGAACCTTGGTAGTAACCTTGTTTCTTGTAGGAACTACAATCTCTATAAAAGACTTAAAATCAACAGGAATAAAACCTATTATACTTGCATTAAGCTTGTGGATATTTATCTCTATTTTTTCACTCATATACATTACACAATAAAGATAATAATTAAAAAAAACCTCTTCTTAATGATTAAGAAGAGGTTTTTAGGTTTCAATTAAAAATAGAAATGAATACTAACATTCACCCTATACTAAAACAAATTATTTAATTGTCTAACATATTTAAATCTGCTATTCCTGTTACCTCTGTAGAAAGTTCTCCTAACCACCCCATATTTGCTAAGATTCCTGTTTGAACTTTAATAAAGTCAATTCCTGTTAAGTTTACCGTATTTCCTTCGTTATCAACAGCGTCTGAAATATCTAATTTATCACCTCCTGGAGTATTATCAGCATATCCATATTCAAAAGCGTTACTTTTAATCCAGCTAGGGTTGCTCATGTCAATATTATTATCTGTCAAAAGAGTCCCTGTAATTGTATAAGAATCTTCTGTAATAAATTCTGGGTAAAATTTTGTTGATATAACACCACTTTCTCCTTCACTATCTGTCCAAGTTACAACTTCTGAAGCTTCATTAGGTCTAGAGTAAGTTACACTATAGTTTTTTATGGTTCCTTCTAAAGCATCTGCACTTCCTTTAATTTCATACCAAGTATCATCTGCAATTCCATTTGCATTTTCATCTTGCATTACCCAAACAACACCAGGTTCTGCAAAACCAGAAAATGCATTTCCATACATCATTATATCAGCTGCATCTTCTGTATTTATAACTGTATGATCAAAAGTATAAGAAACAGTACCTCCCCATGCTCCTAAAGTAACCATTCCTTTTTTGCCTTCAAGAGTTTTAGCTCCTTCTAAAGTACCAATTGAACTATTAATTCTTTGACCTGGAGCTGGTAAATAATCTAGTAAAGTTGTTACATACAAATTACTTTCCTCTGTTATAGGACGGATTACTGCATTTACCACAATAGTATACTCATTTCTAAATACACCTGCATTATTAGATGATTTATACGTTACGGTATAAGTTCCAGTTTTTTCTGGAATAAAATCATAAGTAGCTGTAGAAGATGTAACGTTACCTTCTAAAGACCATTCTTCTGTATATTCTGCATCATTCATTTTTGTTGCCGAAAAATTAATGGTTTCACCCATTAATATTTCTATATCATTATTTTTTTCTGATAATTCAATTACAGGAGGAACACCAAAAAGTTCTATTTCTGAAGTACAAGACGATGCCATTATTACTAAAAAGCAAGAGGTTAAGAAAACTACATGTGGTTTTAAAAGTTGACTAAATTTGTTCATAATTTTAATTTAAAAAGTTGGTTATTGAATGATAATTATTAATATTTAAATACTACTTTGTTAGGAATATCTCCTGTTTCTACAGACCACTTAAAAGCACCTTCAGATGAAAAACAATACAATGTTCCTGGAGTTACATAATCTTTAGCATCGGTAATTAAAATGTCTTTAGTTTCTGGATTTATCGTAATGCCATAAGGAATCTTTATAAGCTCTTTATCTTCATCTGCAATAAAAGAATCAGTAAGAATGGTTTCTGTTTTTGTATCTAACCTGTTATAAGAAATTGTATTTTCTCCTGTTAGATAACTAAATTCTGTGCTATAGATATACATAATATCATCAAAAATAGTCATGTTACTTACGGCCAAATCAAACGTTTGTTTTACTTCATCTAACTCTGTATCAATTACAAAAAGTTTAGAAGGTGTTTGATAATAATCTCCTCTAGAAGAAACATAAATATCCCCTTCACTATCAATTTGCATACGATGAAGATTGATGTCTACTTCTATACGTTTTGTTTCTTCAAAACTAGCAATATCAACTACAGAAACTGTAGACTCATACTCTGGCGGACTATATCCTCCTGAATTTGCCACGTAGATTTTATCGTTATGTATCACCAATTCTTCGGGTTGTCTACCTACATCCACAGAACGCGTAACGCTAAGACTTGTAGTATCAATTTCCATGATTTTTCCGTTTACAGCATTCGGATCTCCAATACTACCTAAGTAAGTTGTTAAATATGCTTTTCCGTTGTAAAACTTAATGTACCTGCAATTATCAACATTTATTTGCTTAATTTTTTTACGAGTATTTACATCTAAAACCTCTACTTTATTAGATGCATTTACAACCACATATAATTTAGAACCATAAATCCCCATATCGTTACCAACATCTCCCAAGCCACCAACTTCTTCTGGATTTGCTGTTCTAAAAACTTCTTTTTCATAAAGTCCGGTCTCAAAATCCATATAATCTAAAGCCGCTTTATTCATAGACATATTACCCTCATTCAGTAAATAAAACCCCTTTAATTCTACAATAGGTTCTGTGGGAACTTCTGGATTTACTGAGTCATCAAAATTCTCATTGCTGCTACATGCATTGAAAAAAAATACAACAGCTAAAGCTGATGCAATCTGTACACTTAATTTTCTTTTGTTCATAATAAAAAATTTAAAGTAAAACGATAGGATCTCCCAGGCATCGGGAAGTTTTTTACTACCGCATATTGTTGATTAAAGACATTGTTTACTGCTACTAAAACTTTTAATTTCTTTTGATTAAATAAGAGCATTTTTCCCAAACTTAAATCGTGTGTAAACCACGGATCTAAATAATTAGAACTGATGTTTGCCTTTTGGCTATATCTTTCTCCTGTATAAATAAAACTGTAATTAAATTCTATTTTTTTGTAATCTATCATAGCACTTATACTACCGCTATGCACTGGTATATACGGAATTTGATCTCCGTAATTACTAGCGCCATCAGTAACATCTATAGATTCTTGGTACGTATAACTTAGGTTGGTATTGTACTTAAATTTTTTACCTATACTTCCACTCGCTTTTACATTTGTTTCTATTCCGGTTGTTTCTACTTTACCTAAATTAAACATAGACCAACGGAATAAATTAGCTCCTGGTACCGCAACGATTTTGTTATCTATCCAAATTTTATACACATCAGCTTGTACATCAAATGCTGTTTTTTTAAAGTCAGTTTGATAAGAAAACCCAAGATTTACCTGAGTAGCATCTTCCGGATCTAAAAAAGTATTTCCGATAAACGTATAGTACAAATCATTAAAAGTGGGTTGTCTAAAAATTTCTTTATAAAAACTCCTTATTCTAAATTTATTAGAATTAAAAGGTTGCCAATTCATCATAATTGTAGGCGAATACTTTTGTAAATCTTCTGCAGCTTCATAATATAGTACCGTTTCATCTACTGTTGTACTTAATAAACTTGCTTGAATGTGAATTTTATCAAAGTTAAAATCGGCAGCTAAAGCTGATAAAAGCGTGATTCTTTTAGGATATGAAAATCGATACAAATTTGCATCCATCGTGTTTTTTTGTAAATCTGTTGCCAAGGATAATTTCCAAAACGGTAAAACTTGAAACGTATTTACCATTGATAGATAATATTCTTCTTGTGTATATCGGTTATCTAACTCACCATCCACTTTTATAATTTCAGGATCTACATAACGAGAATAATTATGCGCATATTTACCTCTTAATACAAAAAAATAGAAGTCGTTTACATGGTTTGTAAATGCACCTTGCAGAAAATTATTTCGATCCCATAAACGTTGCGGACGCTTAAAACGATTGGCAACGATAGCTCCTGGCAATCCTCGTTCAGAATCATAATGATATAGTTTTACATTCCAATTATTCTTAATTCCGTTCGAACCATGCAAAGACGCTTCTGCCCTAAAAGATTCAATATCTGCATTATTACGTGTTGCTATCGTATCGTAACTTCCATTGGTATATCTAAACTTATACTTACCATTTGCATTTAGATATTCGGTACTAAGACGTGCACTTAAGTGTTCATTAATTTTGAAGTCTAAATTTACAGAAGGATTCACCAGTCCAAAAGAACCTGTTTTTAAACTGACATTAGTATTGCTATTTTTTCCTTCTGAAAATTGAGGTGTTTTAGACTTTAGATAAATACTATTGGAAGAAGCGTACGATTTTGCAGATTGATCTAAATCTGAACGCTGCCCTTGATACAAGGAAACAGCCTCCATGTTTTGTACAGAATATTTCCCTAAATCTATTTGTCCGTTTTGTGCATTTCCAAGCTGAACACCATCATAAAAAATACCGGTATGTTGCGAGCCCATTCCTCTTACATTTATGGTTTTTATACCACCAATTCCGCCATAATCTTTTAATTGAACTCCACTAAAAAAACGAATAGCATCTGCAACACTCGAATTACTTAAACGACTTAAAGTTTTCCCACTTAAAGTCTGAACAGTAACTGGTGAAAAGTGTTTTTTAAGCTTCTCTTTATTGGTTACTAAAAAGATTTCTTTAAGCTGAACTGCCTTTGTAGAATCTAATTTTTGGGCATGTAAAAAACTCGAATTACAGCACCCTATAATCAAAAATATGCCCCAAAAAGAATGTAAAAAAGAATTCCTCATACTTAAATTTTGCGTACGAGGATAGAATAAGAGAAGTGCTACATATCTAAAATTTTAGATAGGCAGATTCCTAATTCTAGCTTCAATCCTCGAAAGCTTAATGAATTAATAAAAAAATGGCAGGTCTTCTGACTTACTCCTTCCACCCGGTCTTCCCATTCTTTCGAAAAGTGACTATTCGGATTTCAACTTTAGAGCTTACAGCTGCGGGACAGTTCTAGAATTAAACTAGATTCCCATTTTAATATCAAGTTTTTAAACTTGATAACCATTCTTAGTTAAAAAATAAAGTACAAATTTATCTACTTTTCAGGAATAAACAACACGCTTTTATTGTTTATTTCTAAACAACCTCACTATTCCTTAAAACCTAAAAAAAGCACAAATAATTTGAATAAAAAGCAGCAATAATACTACTTTATTGAAGTAAAAAAAATGACTAATTTGAAAGGTAGAATATGTGCTTTAAAAAATAAAATACTTAAAAATAAACTATGATAAAGATCATTAGTTTTAAAATTAAAAAGCTTTATAAAGATTGTATAGAAAAAAACAACTTCAAATAAAATAACTTAATGACTGAAAACACTGTCCCCCAACAATATTAAAATACACAAAAATTATAATAAATGAAGTTGTAACAAATTTATTTATATAATGACATATTTCTAAATAGCATTATTTTTTAATAAACTAGAGTTAAAACAAAGACTTAAAAAAGCCTCACGGGTTTCCGTAAGGCTTGTAATGAGCACTCTTTCCTTTTCAATAGTTTCTTTTTCTAATTTCTATTCAAAGATATTCCAATAAAACATATAAATTTTACGGGTTCCCATAATTAGCACCTTTTTATTTTAAAAAAAATTACACTAACCCAAAATCTTTAGCAATAGCAACCAAATGCGTAGGATTACTTGCATTAAAATGTTCCTTCAAAAATTTTAATCTTTTTTCTATAGCATTTACACTAGAGGTAAAACACCCTTTTTTTTTCAGGCTTTTACTTATTTCTTCTTGCAGTGATTCCGTAGAAAGTGATGCTATTAAAAAAACATCAAAATCGGTAATCTCTAGAACTTTCTTTGGATGAACCGTAGTATTTAATTCTGGCGAAATATAAAACTGATTTGTTGTAGAAACTGCATGCATAGCATTCATTATTTCTTTTAATCCGTCTCTATTCTTCCAAACATAGCCATCTACCTTTATATTCTTATATAAATGCTGAATTTTATAAGGTTTATCTTCAACAGAAAAAATTATAATCTTTAAATCTGAAAACTCTTCTCCTGATTTTAATTCTTGCGGAGTTCCATCATTTTCAAATAAAGGGTTACTTATATATTCACTGTTCATCAATTAATTGAGGCGAACTACCTCTACGATGGATTCCCTACGTGAAGAGACAGTGTTATTTTTACTCAACAAGAGCTTCAGCAAATTATTGTTGATATAAAAAAATCAAAATCAACTGAAAAAGAAAAACCTCTCAAAAAATTACACCATTAATTTCATTATTAAAACAACACCAATTAAACCCAATCCCTTCTGGTTTTAATAAAAATAGTTGGGTTGCAAATTGCCCTTCTATAGGAAATCATTTTATACAAATTGTAACCCATAACGAGCAATGGGGCTGTGGATATTGTAAACGTAAAGAGGGAAAAGAAGCATTCGGAAAATGGTTACAAGACCAAAAAAAAATGACTACCATGCTGAAAGAATTAGATAAAGGAAGTTTTCAAACTAAAAGTACTTTAAAATGGTGGTTGAATAGGTATTGAAGACTACCATTCTTATCAATGTAAAAAATTAAACATTACAGTAAGTTGCACTTTATAACACAAAAACAGTCTGCTTCACCACCTTCTTAAAATAATGTTAAGATTATTTTGTTAGTTATTGTCAACTTGATCGACAGATGACTATATCAAAGAAATATTCGAATAAAATAGCAAAATTGTACGGATACAATTGATATTCAATATGTATTAAAGGAAAAAACCTTAAATTACTATCCTAACGAGGTAAGTTATAGAATTAAAAATTACGTAAAATAAATGCTATTAGATAAAAATAAAATATTTATAACAGGAATTCTTGGAATATTAGGAAGTGTTCTTGTTGGTATTGGAGAGTTTCTTCTTCATTTTAGTCCACATATTATTGGTAATGCAGACAACTATCAGTTTTTCCAATTTGTACCAAAAAATAGTTTGATAACAGGGCATTTTTTAGCTGTACTTGGTGTTCCTTTTTATTTTTTAGGCTATTATCATATTTATAAAATGCTAGAAAAAGGGAATAAAAAACTAGCTTCTATCGTTTTTGGATTAGGTATTTTAGCTTTTACAATTGGCGGTTTTTGGATTACTTCTAGAGCTTTTTTAGGAACAATTGTTCATCTTCAAAATGATATTGATACTAATATTTATCAAGAAATATTAGACAATTACACCTTAATTAGTGAATCTCTTGTTCAGGTATTAAGAGTAATCATTCTTTTACTTTCTGTATTTTTTAGTATTACAATACTAAAAGGAGGAACCTATTATAGGAAATGGATGGCTATTTTTAACCCTATCGTTTTATTAATTTCTGTATTTACATTGTACTTTATTTCTCCACAAATAGGAAAATACATAGCACCAATAGCAATGAATGTTGTTCATTTTATTCTATTTAGTTTATCATTATATCAACTCAAAAAAATCAACCAATTATCAATATGAAAATAATAAAAAGAATTGCAGGGATTATATTAACACTAATAGTATTATTAGTAATTATTGTAGCTGTTAAATTTAGCACTGATAGAAATAACCCATACAACAATGCAATAGCAGACAATTTAATTCCTACATTCAAGGAAATTTCCATCGATTTTACACATCAATTTAACGGAACTGAATCTTTACCTGTTACCGCATCTGTATTAATTGATATTGATAATGATGGTGTTGATGAATTATTTTTAGGAGGAGGATACAATCAGCAAGATGAAATTTTTAGTTATAAGGAAGGGAAATTTATTTCTATATCAGAAAAAGCAGGGCTTCCTAAGAAAGAAAATAAGACAACTTTAAGTGGAGCTTCCACCGATTTTGACAACAATGGTTTTACTGACTTAATTCTTTCTAGGGAAGATGGCATTGTCATTTATTATAATAACAACGGAAAATTTACACCAAAGAAGTTAGAATATAATTTGGCTGACAACGCAACACCATTAGGTTTAACTTTAGGTGATGTAAATAAAGATGGTTTTACCGATATTTTTGTTGCTAATTACATTAGAAAAAAACAAATGGTTGGGCAGAATAATTTTAGCAAAAATTATGGTCCTCAAAGTCTTTTACTAATCAATAATGGAGACAATACCTTTAAAAACACAACTATTGAAGCTGGTTTAGAATACATTCATAATACTTTTATGGGGATTTTGATTGATATTGATAACGATACTTGGCTGGATCTTGTGATTGCTTATGATACAGGCGAAATTAGAACTTATAAAAACAAAGGCGATGGAACTTTTGAAATGAAAGAAAACCCATCTACCAATAAATATGGATATCCAATGGGAATAGCTGTGGGAGATTATAATAATGATGGCTTAGTAGATTTTATGTTTTCAAATACAGGATCTACAGTTCCTAGTTTTGTTGCTAGTGGAAATATTGAAGACAAAAGTCTTTTTAATCCTAATTGGATATTTTTCGAAAACAAAGGAAATTTCGTATTTGAAGATGTAGCCGAAAAAACGCAAACTAAAGATTTTGAATTTTCATGGGGAGCCGTATTTGCAGATATGAACAACGATGGCTTACAAGAACTTATTGTGGCAGAAAACTACATTGATTTTCCACCACATAAAATATTTAAATTACCAAGTAGATTTTTAACCCAAAAAGAAGACCACACTTTTGTTGCTACAGAAGAAAAAAGTGGTGTTGTAAACCCTAATTATGCAATTACTCCTTTGGTAAGTGACTTTAATAAAGATGGGTATTTAGACATGATTTGGGTAAACATAGGAACACCCGTTTTAGCATACATTAACGATGGAGGTGATAATAATTTTATTAAAGTAAAATTAGATGATAATGCTGAAAATTTAGGAGCAAAAGTTGAAGTAATAACATCAAGCGGTAAAAAAATAACCGAAGATTTTATAGTTGGAGAAGGGTTAACTAGTGATCAATCTGCCACTTTACATTTTGGTTTAGGAAAAGATGCTATAAAAAGTGTTAGTGTAAAATATATTAGCGGAAAAGAATATACCTTCCAAAACCCTAAAATAAATTCACTATTAACAATTCCTAAAATTTCAGAAACGGTTACAGTAACTGATTTAACTCAAGAGTAATGAAACTTAAAAAAGTATTACATATTATTTTAATACTGATTTTTGTTTTAAGTATTTTAGGTGCAAGTAGTTTAGTTTACAATGAATATATAAACGAATCTATTTGCCCTAAAATATTTAACATACCGGCTTGTTATATTATAATGGGTTGCTTTATAATACCTTTATTCGCACACCTTTTAAAATGGAATAAGTATATCTATTTTATAGGAACAGGACTTGCTTTTTCTATTGCTTTATATGGCACAACAACACAACTATTAGAAATTACACAATGCCCAAAGACTTCTACAGGCATACCAATGTGTTTTATTTCATTATCCATTTTTACAAGTTTAATATTCATAAAAATAATGTTATTAAAAATTAAGAAACAGATTTAAACTGTATCTAATTTATTGCTAGTTTTAGCCTATTATCTAAGTTATTTCTATTCGGTTTTCATTTGGTAATTTACCTACTAAACCAGGCAACAAAATATAGCGAAAAATCTACTTTTTCAGAAAATACTAAAGTGGAAATTTATGATATAAAAGGAGTATTAATTCACACTGAATACACTAACCCAAAATCTTTAGCAATAGCAACCAAATGCGTTGGATTACTTGCATTAAAATGTTCCTTTAAAAATTTTAATCTTTTTTTACATAGCACTTATACTTGAGGGAAAAACAGCTTTTTTTTTCAGGCTTTAACTTATTTCTTCTTGCAGAGATCCCATAGAAAGTGAAGCTATTAAAAAAACATCAAAATCGGTAATCTCTAGAACTTTCTTTGGATGAACCGTAGTATTTAATTCTGGCGAAATATAAAACTGATTTGTAATAAAAATTGCGTGCATAGCGTTCCTTAGTTCTTTTCTATTCTTCCAAACATATCCATCTATCTTTAGTTTCTTATACAAGTGCTGAATTTTATAAGATTTATCTTCAACAGAAAAAACTATAATCTTTAAATCTAAAAACTCTTTTCTGATTTTATTTATTAACTCTTCTCCTGATTTTAATTCCTCTATTAATTACATCTAAATCTTCTAGGATTAAAACTTTTTGAAACATTTTTTATCTTTTAAAATGAAAAGTTCCTTTTAAGTTCCTCACTAATTTAATATCAAATTAAATTTTTCATTTTATAGTTTTAATACGTGTTTCCTTAATTTTAAGGATTTTCTTAAAAAAAAGTTAACTATTATAATAAATATTGTAAACAATTGCTTTTTTCTACGACAAAATTTTTAGAATTTTTAAAATAACACCAATGAGATCTTTACAATTTATTCTATTCCTTTCACTCATTTTTAATAGCTGTATTGAAGATGATATTATCGCAGATAATCAACCAGAAATATTAAGTTTTAACAACACCATTACAGAACTTGGTATAAAAAACACGCATCTATACAACACAAAATACACTAATAATATAGGAGAAATAACAACTCCTAAAATTAATTGGAACAGCAGCAATGCGGACATTATATCTGTTTCTAATACAGGCTTACTTAAAGCACTATCTATAGGAACATCTGTAATTAAAGCTTCTGTAACAACTGAAAGTGGAAGTATTATTACAAACGAAAACAATATAGAAGTTATAGCTGTTGATAAAAAACTAACAATAGATAATGTTATTGAAGATATAATCATCTCTAAAACACACCAATACACTACAACTTTTACAAATGAACTGGGAGAGATAGACAATTTAAAAGTATCTTGGAATAGCTCTAACTCCTCTATTATTACGGTTTCTAGCGAAGGCTTAATTACAGCTATTAGTGAAGGTTTAGCAACCATTACAGCAAGTACCACAACAGCAGACGGAAATATAATTAACACGGAAGATACAGTAACGGTAGTAACTATTGATGAACGTATAAGTATTAACAACCCAATAGAAGACTTAAACATTAACAATACCCACCAATATACCACAACATACACAAACAGTAGTGGAGAAACAGAGAACACTGCTATTACTTGGCAAAGTTCTAACACAAACGTATTAACAGTTTCTAATACGGGCTTAATAACCGCAATTGCACCGGGAGAAGCTGTAGTTACAGCAACAGTAAACTCTTCTAATAACACGCTAACAACCCAAGATACAGTAATTGTTATTGGCAACACCACTCAAGAAAAAACAGGAACTTTAAAAACATCAAGCAGTTATGAACTTAGAGGTGATTTTACTTTAAAAGAAATACCAAACACAAATGATTTAGAGTTAACAATTGACGAAAACTACAAAGCATCAGACAGACTACCTGGTTTATACTTATACTTTACAAATAATATAAATACAGTTGCAAATGCTAAAGAAATACAAAAAATTACTGTGTTTGAAGGAGCCCACACATATATTATAAAAAACACAGGTATTAATGATTTTACACATTTATTATATTGGTGTAAACCATTTGGTGTAGACGTAGGAAATGGAGAAACTAAATAAAAGAAACATGAAAAAACATATAATTACATTCGTTTTAATAGTATTAGCAAGTAACATTAGTTTTGCACAATGGACTAAAGGAAAAGGAAAAGGGTATTACAAACTTGCAGGTTGGCAATTACAGTATGATGAGCATTATACAGATACTGGAGCAAAAGACCCTAATAGAACTAGAACTTTGTTTAACACTAGTATCTATGCCGAATATGGGCTAAGTAATAAATTTGATGTTATTGCATACGTACCATTCTTTGCTAGCTCTTCTCAAAATAATCAAATTTCAGGCACTACAGGAGGAACTATTAGCCAAGGAGAAACAGTAAATTCTTTTGGAGATGTAGATTTAGGTTTTAGGTATGGTTTATACAAAAGGGGAAATTGGGCTGCAGATATAAAACTTACATTAGGATTACCAACAGGTGATAATAATGGTGGTAGCGATGGTAGTTTTCAAAACGGAGATGGAGAATTTAATCAAATTCTATCATCATCTCTAGGTTACTCCACATCTTATAAAGACAAACCTGTTTATTTAAAATCTTATTTAGGTTACAACAATAGAAGTGAAGGTTTTTCTGATGAATTTAGGACTGGCTTAGAAGCAGGAATCAACTTAATAAACAATAAGCTTTGGTTAATTACAAGGTTAAATGTTGTAAAATCTTTAAAAAATGGATCATTAAATGCTACCAATAGTAATGGAAGTATTTTTGCAAACGATATTGAATACAGTAGTTTTGGTTTTGAAACGGCTTACTATATTACTAAGAAACTAGGTATTTCACTAGGCTTCGACTCTGCTTTTTCTGGTAAAATAATAGCAGCAAACCCTTCTTTTTCTGGAGGAATATTCTTAGATATAAAATAATTCTACATCATATAAAGTTAGTGCATAAAAAAGAGGAATCAGAAATGATTCCTCTTTTTTTGTTGAGTGTTTCTCATGAAAGAATAAAAAGCCCTTAGAAGATAAATTATACACCTTAAGCTTACAGATCTCTCCTAACACTAAAGTTAAAAACCACCTTTAAGCTAGATCAAAATAATTATTTAAATTTAGAACAAAAAAAAGCTCTGAATTTTCATTCAGAGCTTTTAAATTTTATATGCTTTTAAAACCTTACAATGCAGCAACCTGCTTTGTTAATTTAGATTTTAAATTAGCAGCTTTATTTTTATGGATAATGTTATTCTTAGCTAACTTATCTAACATAGAAATAACTTTACCTAATTTTGTTTCTGCATCTGTTTTATCTTCTGCAGCACGTAAATCTCTTACAGCATTACGTGTAGTTTTATGCTGATATTTGTTACGTAACCTTTTAGCTTCGTTACTTCTAATTCTCTTTAATGCTGACTGATGATTTGCCATAATACTTAATTTATTAGTTTTTTATATTAAAACTTGTAGTCCGTACGGGAATCGAACCCGTGTTACATGGATGAAAACCATGCGTCCTAACCCCTAGACGAACGGACCATAACAATTAACAATGCATTAATTGCGGCTGCAAATATACAATGTTTTTTAATTCCTGCAAGTAAATTTTATAAAATATACATTTTTTTTATAAAATAACTGATCAACATCGAACTAACACAAATCAAACACGAAATAACTCCCTTATTATCAATCAACTAAATTACATTTCTGCTTTTTCAGAAAATAAGAAAATTATGAATTTTAAATAAATATCATACGAGTAGTAGATATTAAAGAAAACCTACACAGCATTTTCCGAAAAAATTAGATAGATAAGTATTAAAACTTAAAATAAGGGCAAAAAAAAACTCTGAATAATAATATTCAGAGTTTTAAATGTTTTTAGGCGTAAATCTTACAATGCAGCTACGTGCTTTGTTAATTTAGATTTTAAGTTAGCCGCTTTATTTTTATGGATAATATTAGTTTTCGCTAATTTATCTAACATAGAAATAACTTTAACTAATTTCTCTTCAGCATCTTTTTTATCTTCTACAACACGTAAATCTCTTACAGCATTACGAGTAGTTTTATGCTGATATTTATTACGTAACCTTTTAGCTTCGTTACTTCTAATTCTCTTTAATGCTGACTTGTGATTTGCCATAATACTTTAATTTGTTTTTTTTAATAAAACATTGTAGTCCGTACGGGAATCGAACCCGTGTTACATGGATGAAAACCATGCGTCCTAACCCCTAGACGAACGGACCAGAACAATTAAGTATATCCTAATTGCGGCTGCAAATATACAATGTTTTTTAATTCTCACAATAGTTTTAGAAAAAAAAATGATTTTTTTTCTAAATTAATATGCTTTTGCAAAAAGAACTCGTTTAGAAGACGGTTTTCCTGTTAAAACACAAACACCAGCCTCTTCCTTAGCATCATTAGGTATACATCTAATTGTAGCCTTGGTATATTCTTTTATTCTATCTTCTGTTTCCTCTGTACCATCCCAATGGGCAGATACAAAACCACCAGTATTTTTAATCGCTTTTTTAAACTCTTTAAAATCGTCTACTACAGTTGTATGTTCTTTTCTAAAGTCGATTGCCTTATTAAACAAGTTCTCTTGTATCTCTTCTAAAAGGTTCTCAATAAAAGAAACAGCATCATCTTGTGCTACGATTTGTTTTTCTAAAGTATCTCTTCTAGCAATCTCTAAAGTACCATTTTCTAAATCTCTATTTCCTATTGCAATTCTTACAGGCACTCCTTTTAATTCGTATTCAGCAAACTTAGCTCCTGGTCTATATGTGTCTCTAGTATCAAACTTTACAGAAATTCCTTTTGAACGTAATTCTTTTACAATTACATTCATTTTTTCGGAAATAGCCTCTAATTGATCATCTCCTTTGTAAATTGGAACAATTACAACTTGAATAGGCGCTAATTTAGGAGGTAATACCAAACCTAAATCATCGGAATGTGTCATAATTAACCCACCAATTAAACGTGTAGAAACTCCCCAAGAAGTAGCCCAAACATGTTCTTGTTTTCCTTCTTTAGAAGTAAACTTCACATCAAATGCCTTTGCAAAATTCTGACCTAAGAAATGACTTGTTCCTGCTTGTAAAGCTTTTCCGTCTTGCATTAAAGCCTCAATAGTATATGTATCTACTGCTCCAGCAAAACGTTCGCTATCAGATTTTACACCTTTTACCACTGGCATAGCCATAAAGTTTTCTGCAAACTCAGCATAAACATCTTGCATCTGCTTAGATTCTGTTATAGCTTCTGCTTCTGTTGCATGAGCAGTATGCCCTTCTTGCCATAAAAATTCTGCTGTACGTAAAAACAAACGTGTACGCATTTCCCAACGAACTACATTTGCCCATTGATTTATAAGTAAAGGTAAATCTCTATAAGATTCAATCCACCCTTTATAAGTATTCCATATAATTGCTTCAGAAGTTGGTCTTACCACTAATTCTTCTTCTAATTTAGCTTCTGGGTCTACTCTTAATTTACCTGGATTTTCAGGGTCGTTTTGTAAACGATAATGTGTAACAACAGCACACTCTTTAGCAAAACCTTCTGCATTTTTTTCTTCTGCTTCAAATAGACTTTTAGGCACAAGTAAAGGAAAATAAGCATTTTCATGCCCAGTTTCTTTAAACATTCTATCTAGTTCTGCTTGCATTTTTTCCCAGATGGCATAACCATAAGGTTTAATAACCATACAACCTCTAACGGCAGAGTTTTCAGCTAAATCCGCTTTCACTACTAACTCGTTATACCACTTAGAATAATCGTCGGCTCTTTTTGTTAAATGTTTACTCATAATCAAAAGTTTGGCACAAATATTGTAACCTTTATTGTGTAAATGTTTGTTAAAAATTAGTTATAATATACGAAAACAACACAAAACTACTATAAATTAAAGAGTTTTAACTACATTTAATTAATAAAATAAGTATTCATCTAAATATATTCATTATGAAACTAAAATATACAAATCTTAACCTAAGCCAACTATTAACTATACTAACAACTAGTTTAGTATTGGTTTCTTGCGGTACTTACCAAAGTGCGTATAATAATGATGGTATTTATGGTAGCGATACAGCAAATAATGAAAATAGAAATGTAATCTATGTTGACCAAGATGAATATGATGATTACAATGATAATTATTTTTTAAACAAATTAAATAGTTTAGAAAATGTAGATAATAACGATGTTTTTACAGATGTTGACAACTACAATTCTGCAGATACCATTTATATTGATGAAGCCGATATAGATGAAACATTAAACTATAAATCTAACCAACCTTGGGGGCAAAACAGCAACAACGATGTAGCTGTAAATATAAATGTAATTGAAAGTCCATATTGGAATAATTATTACGGTTATAATTACTACGATACTTGGGGTTATAGAAACTGGAATTATAGAGGATATGCTTGGAATCATAATCCTTATTGGCATCCTTACCATAATTATTATGCTTGGAATATAGGTTTTTATTCTCCTTATTATTACCAACCTTATCATTATGGGTATACTAACAGATACAGAAATTACAATAATAGGTATACTAATAATACCTACAGAAACAATACTTACAGAAGAAGAGCAACTAACAATAGTACATATAGGAGAAGTAGTACCATTAATTCTAGAAACAGAAATACAACAAGTAGAAGAAGTAGCACCGTAAGTAGACGACCTACAAACACTACAAGTAGAAGAACTAGTACAACAACAAAAAGAAGCACAACTCCTACAAGAAGTACTAGAAGTAGTACTTCTACACGAAGCAGCGGAACAAGAAGTAGTAGCACAAGAAGCAGCGGGACTAGAAGTCGATCTACAACAACAAGAAGAAATAATAGCGCAAGCGTAAATAACAATACAAATAATAGAAACAATAGGCAAGTTGTAGTTGTAAGAAGAGCATCATCACCTTCTACTACTAGAAGTTCTAATTCATCAACAAATAGAAATACTAGCAGAGCTGCAACAACTAGAAGCTCAAATTCTACAAGAAATACATCAACTAGAAGTAGAACCAATACTTCTAGTAGAAGTAACAATACATATACACCATCTACAAGAAGTTCGTCTTCAACTAGATCATCATCTACAAGAAGTACTCCATCTAGATCTTCATCAACAAGAAGCACACCAACTAGAAGTTCTTCTACCAGAAGTAGTAGCTCTAGTAGATCTTCTTCATCCTCATCTAGAAGAAGAGGATAAGAAAAGTTTTACAATCTTTAAAAGGTAACAAACAAATACTAGTATGAAAAAAATTATAACGATAGCTATCTTATTCGCAGCAACAGTTACGTCTTATTCTCAATCTTTAAGATACCAAGATTTGGGAGTTTTATTTTCTAAGAATGATGATAATGGCTCAGCCCGATTTACAGCAATGAGCGGCGCTTTTGGCGCATTAGGAGGAGATGTTTCTGCAATGAGTGTTAACCCTGCCGGTATTTCTGTATTTACAAATAGCTATTTTACAGGAACTATAAATTCTAGAAATACAGATATTTCTGCAAAATTTGGAGACGCTAACTTTAACGATAGAAGAAAAACAACAACTGATAATAAATATTTCAACCTTTCTCACGCCGGTGCTGTATTAGTTTTTGACAGTGCTTACAAATCTGACTGGAATAAATTTGCAATTGGTTTTAACTATAGAATTACTAACGATTTTGAAGACAGTTTTTCTGCACAAGGAAATGAAGCTGTTACTAGATTTGACACAAACCCTCGTAATCCAGGTACCATATACAATTTCACAGATGGTCAACTTTACGACACAAATTACAACGGAGAAACAACAGAGTTAAACATCGCTTTCTCATCAGTTCATCGAAACAAACTACATGTAGGTTTAGGACTTAATTTTTATGATTTAAACTTCACACAACAATCTGTTTTAACAGAGTTAAATAGTGATGAAGACGGCAATATCCTTGACGTAGAATTATATCAAGAAAACCTTACAACAGGAACAGGTTTCTCTGCAAACGCAGGATTTATTTATAAAGCCAATCAAAACTTCAGATTTGGTTTAGCTTACCAAACACCAACTTGGTATACCGAAATCTTACAAGACACAAATTACAACCAAGACAGTAATATTGATATTGGAGAAACAGCTTTTTTCCCGGATGAAGTTTACTCCTTTTCTGAGAACAATCCTCGTCAATTTATATCTTATAAATTAAAAACACCGAGTAAAATAACCGCAAGTGCCGCTTTTATTTTTGGGAAAGATGGTTTAATTAGTTTAGACTACATCAACAAAAATTATAAAAACATAAAATTATCCAACGGTGATTTTAATGTTGAAAATGAGTTTTTTGAAAACGACTTAAGAAACACACATTCTCTTAATATTGGTACAGAATGGCGTATGGATAGATTTAGTTTAAGAGGTGGTTATAAATTTGAGCAAGATCCTAGCAAATCATCTATAGCCTCAGATAATTTAAAAGGATATTCTTTAGGTGCAGGTTACAACTTTGGGAATATGAAATTAGACTTTTCTTTTAGCGATAATAATAGAACTGGTGTTTATAATTTATACTCAAACCTTAATACTGCAGTAAATCCATCAGAATTAAAAATAGACAATAAAACGATTACAGCATCGATTAGTTTTAATTTGTAAACGATAACAACATCTTATAAAAAATCCGCTTGTAGATACAACTAGTATCCGCAAGCGGATTTTTATTTAACATATCAAAAACAATTCTATCTCCCTTTTTTCCCTTAATTTTGCAAATCAATATTTAGCACCATGCAAGACGTAAAAATAACAGTTCAAGAAACGACAAATAATACCATTATAAAATTTAACACTAATCAAATTTTAATCAATGGAGGAAGTTATGAGTATAATAATATAGATGAAGCTAAAAACTCACCTTTAGCGCAAGAGTTATTCTACTTACCTTTTGTAAAAAAGATTTTTATTACCGCAAATTTTATTGCTGTACAACGCTATGACATTTTAGAATGGATAGACGTACAAGAAGAAGTTAAAGAACAAATTGAAGCGTATTTAAATGACAATGGCGTTGTTGTAAACGAATCTCCAACTTCTAAAAAAGAAGCTATAGAGGTTTATGCAGAAGCAACTCCAAACCCATCTGTAATGAAATTTGGAAGTAGTAAATCTTTAACACAAACAGATGTTGAGTATAAAAATATAGATGAAGCTAGCAAATCATCTCCCCTAGCACAAGCAATTTTTAATTTCCCATTTGTAAAGGAAGTATTTATTTCTGACAATTATGTTTCTGTTACCAAATACGATATGGTAGAATGGAATGATGTTTATGCAGAAGTAAGAACTTTTATTCGTGAATATTTAGTTTCTGGAAAAACGATTATTAAAGAACTACCTACCGAAGAAAAATCAACATCAGAAAACAAAATACCTGAACCACAAGTAGCATTAGAAGGAATTCCTGCACAAATTTCAGATATTTTAGATGAATATATTAAGCCTGCAGTTGCAAGTGATGGTGGTAATATTGCTTTCCGTTCTTATGATGAAGAAAACAAAATAGTACGTGTAGTTTTACAAGGAGCCTGTAGTGGTTGCCCTTCTTCTACCGCTACTTTAAAAAACGGAATAGAAAGCTTATTAAAAGAAATGTTACCAAATCAGATTAACGAAGTAGTAGCAATTAACGGATAAACTTGCAATACGCACTATGCTTTAAAAACTCTTAAAGTATAGTGCCAAAAGCTTAAAGAAAAAATAATGTCAGCAGAAAAAATAAACCCTTACAAAGATTCTAAACTTGGCAAAAAAGAGCAAGTTGCTCAAATGTTTGATAATATTTCTGAAAACTACGATGGCTTAAACAGAGTAATTTCTTTAGGAATTGATGTTAAATGGCGTAAAAAAGTAGTAAAAATTGTTGGACAAAACAATCCGAAACAAATTTTAGACATTGCTACAGGTACAGGAGATTTAGCTATAATGATGGCTGCTTTAAACCCAGATAGAATTGTAGGTTTAGATATTTCTGAAGGAATGTTAGAAGTAGGAAAACAAAAAATTGCAAAAGCGAACCTTTCTGATAAAATAGAAATGGTTGTTGGTGATTCTGAAGAAATGCCATTTGCAGACAATACTTTTGATGCGATTACAGTTTCTTTTGGCGTTCGTAATTTTGCTAATTTAGATAAAGGAATTAAAGAGATTGTTAGGGTTTTAAAACCAACCGGTGTTTTGGTTATTCTAGAAACTTCTAACCCAACAAAATTCCCTTTTAAACAAGGCTACAAATTATATACTAATTTATTTTTACCTGTTGTTGGTAAATTATTTTCTAAAGATAAAGTTGCCTATTCATATTTATCAGAATCTGCAAATTCTTTTCCTTTTGGAGAAGCTTTCAACAATATTTTACAAAAAAATGGGTTTAGACATACAGAAGATACACCAGTAACTTTTGGAGTTGCTACAATTTATACTGCAAGTAAATAATGATGAGTAAGAAATTTATAATATTCAGTTTTTTCCTTTTAACTTCTATCGCTTTTTTTGCGCAGAGAGAAAAAGTGGAATACCTACCTACTTTTGATCAAAGAAAAATACATTATGGTTTTTACCTTGGTTTAAATCAGAATGATTTTAAATTTAGTTACAATAACAATTCTGGCGTACCAGATGCAGACATTACAGTAGAACCTTCAGTTGGGTTTAACGTAGGTTTAATTGCAGATTTACGTTTGCATAAAAATATAAACTTACGCTTAGAACCAGGTTTAATGACCAACTCAAAGAAAATATACTTTAACCACTTACCTACCCCACAAGATAGTGTTAGAGAGGTAAGTTCTACATACCTACATGTTCCATTAATCTTCAAATTTAGTACCGATCGATATAAAAACATTAGACCTTATGTATTAGCGGGAGTTTCTTACGACTATAATTTTTCTAGTAATGAGGAAGGTGAAGATAATTCTGGAGGACAATTTAGAACAAAAACTAGTAACTTTATGTACGAGGTTGGAGTTGGTATAGATATTTACTTATATTATTTTAAATTTTCTCCTTCTATACGTGGTGTTTTTGCGCTACCTAGTGAAGTTAAATATGACAATGACCCTAATAGTGCTTGGACAGCTCCAATAAACTATATGGGAACACGTGGCGTCTTTCTTACCTTAGCTTTTGAATAAGTAAGTATTTAGTTGTAAATTAAAAAGAAAGGAGCAAACTTAGCTCCTTTGCTAAAAAACCTACAATTAATAACTTCTTTTAAATTCACTCAACAGAATAGCTGTTGCAGTGGCTACATTTAAACTTTCCGTTTCTTGAATATCTCCAAATCTTGGAATAGAAATCTTATGAGTAATTAGTTTTTTAATGGTATCTGAAACACCATTTGCTTCATTTCCCATTATTAAAACCCCTTCTTTTGGCAAACTTGTTTTGTATACATTTTCACCATCCATATCTGCTATAAAAGTTGGTTTTTGGGTTTCAGACAAATATTCAGTTAAATCTACATAACGAATAGATATTCTAGTTAAAGACCCCATACTTGCTTGCACTACTTTTTGATTATAACAGTCTACAGTGTCTTTAGAGCAAATTAATTCAGCCACACCAAACCAATCGCATAAGCGAATAATAGTACCTAAATTCCCTGGATCATTTATAGCATCTAAAGCTACCGTTAAACCTCTATCTGAATCAAGTTTTTCGTCAGGTATTTTAAATATACCTAAAGCCTTATTTGGTGTTTTTAAATTGCTAATTTTCTTCAAATCAACTTCAGAAACACGAACTATTTTTTCTTCTAAAACATCTGAAGAAAAATCATCCGTACAAAAAAGTGTTTCAAGTTCAAATGTAGAGTTTAAGATTTCTTGCACAACCTTTATACCTTCCGCTATAAATAATTTATGCTTTTGTCTATACTTTTTTTGAGATAAACTTGTTATTAATTTAAATTGATTTTTTGAGATACTCATTAATTGATTGTAATTGGAAATAAACCGCCGAAAAATACTATTTTTGAATTTGATAGCACTGCTAAATTAATGAAAAAACTTTCTTTATCCCTTTTATTATTACTCCTTTTTGTTTCATGTAATTCTACAAAGAATGTTGCGGAAGGAAAACACATGCTTACTCAAAATTATATATATGTAGATAGTGTAAAAAATAATAGTAGTGATATTCAAAAATACATTCTACAAAAACCCAATCCAAAGTTTTTAAACTTACCTGTTGGTTTGTATTTTTATAATATAGGAGATCCAAACAAACCTAAAACGCCTGCTACATGGGGAGAAAAAAACCTACGTTCTTATAATTTTATTAAAAATGTTTTTTCTGAAAAACAAAGTATTGCATACGCAAAAACTTTTATCGGGTTAAATAGATGGTTTTTAAATTATCAGGGGCCCGTTATTGTTAGTGAGAGAAAAGTAAAAAATACCGAAAATAACTTATTAACCTATTACAAAAACCAAGGTTATTTTAAATCGAAAGTAACATCAGACATTACTAGGGATTCAATCAGTAAAAAAGCTACAGTAGCATATAGAGTAAGCAAAGGAAAACCTACGCTTTTAGATACTATAAATTTTAAAATAGAGTCTTTAGTGTTAGATTCCATTTACAGAAATACAAGTACACCATCTCTGTTAAAAAAGGGAAACCAATATAACGACAAAGTATTTAGAAATGAAGCAAGTAGAGTTTTAAAGCTATTTAGAAATAATGGAATTTATAATTTTACGGAATCTGCTTTAGGGTTTTATGTAGATTCTACAAGAACGGATAACAAAACAAATGTAGATTTCTTAATTTCTGGAAACAGACTGCAAGAAACAGACGGCGCCTATATTAACACCCCTTACAAAGTACAAAAAGTAACAGAGGTAAACGTTACTACAGATTATTCATTTACAAAAAAAGGGGAACCTCTAATAGACTCATTAAAGTACGATGGAATTAACTTTTTAGCTCACAGAAAAATTAAATACAATCCAAAATACTTATCTCAATCAATATTCTTAAAACCAGGAAGTATTTACAAAGACACCTTAAGAAACTTAACAAGAAATCATTTAAAATCACTTAAAAACTTTAAATCTACCAATATAAAATTCACTCCAATTTCAGGAACTGATAATGAATTAAAAATGGATATCTTTTTAGCACCTATAGAAAAATTTACTTTAGGCCTAGAAACAGAAATAACACATTCTAACATTAGAGAAATTGGTTCTTCTGCAAAGTTTTCAATTACAAATAGAAATGCATTTAGAGGTGCAGAGTTACTAAAGTTATCTTTTTTAGGATCTTATTTTAACTCAAACAGTGGTCCTGGTTGGGAATTTGGTGCCGATGCTTCTTTAGAAATACCAAGACTTATTGCTCCTTTTGGATTAAATAAATTAGTTCCTAAAGAAATGTCACCAAGAACCTTGTTTTCTATTGGAACTAGTTTTCAGAAAAATATAGGCTTAGACAGACAAACATTTACCTTTTTATCTGATTATAAGTGGCAGTATAATGCAAAAAAAACAATTCAATTAGAAATCTTAAACACACAATATATTCAAAACTTAAACATTAGTAGTTATTTTGATATTTATAGTTCGGAATTTTCGAATCTAGATGATGTTGCTGAAGCTTATGATACCGCTAATAATATTACTACCAATACTAACTATCCGCTTTCTACGGATATAAATGATCAGGTACCAGAAGCATTAGCTTTTATGAGAAAGGTTGCCAATGATACTGGTTTTAAAACAACAAATTCTGACGAATACAACGATGCTTTAAATATTTTAAATAGATATAATATTATAACATCCGATTTCTTAATCCCTGTGCTAGCCTATTCATTTACGTATAATAGTCAAACAAATTTTAATGATAACAATTTCTCATTCTTTAAAGTAAGACTTGCAAATTCTGGAAATGCCTTAGGGTTACTATCAAACAAAACAAATGTAAATAACAAAAAAACACTTGCAAACATACCACTAGCACAATACTTTAAAACTGATTTAGAATATAAGAAATTTTGGGATGTTGGTGGTAACTCAGTATTTGGAATTAGAACTTTTTTAGGTGCAATTATACCTTATGACAATTCAGATATCCCTTTTACAAAAAGTTATTTTGCAGGAGGTTCTAATGATATTAGAGCTTGGCAAACTTATGAATTGGGTCCTGGAAGTAGAAATACAGGACTAGAATTTAATGTAGGAAGCCTTAAATTTTTAACCAGTGCAGAATACAGGTTTGATGTGGTTAGCAAATTAAAAGGAGCTTTATTTATTGATGCAGGTAATATTTGGGACATTACCGGTTCTGAATTTGTTGATGAAGAATCTAAATTCAATAATGTATCATCTCTAAAAGATATTGCCGTAGGTACTGGATTTGGAGCTAGATTAGATTTTAGTTTTTTAATTTTACGTTTAGATGTTGGCTTTAAAACTTATGAACCTTATTTAACTGGTAATAAATGGCTTAAAAACTACAACTTTTCTAATGCTGTTTATAATATAGGTATTAACTATCCCTTCTAAATTAGAAATAAAACCTATAACGTTTTCGTTATTTTATGCTTACATTCAACTGTATTTTTAGTACTTTTGATAAGTAATTAATGATTAAAATATACAAACATGAGTCATAATATAAAGCCAGGTGTTGCAACTGGATCAGAAGTTCAAGCTATTTTTAATTTTGCAAAAGAAAAAGGTTTTGCTTTACCGGCAGTAAACGTTATTGGATCTAACACTATTAACGGTGTTTTAGAAACAGCAAGAGATTTAAATGCTCCTGTAATTATTCAGTTTTCTAATGGTGGTGCACAATTTAATGCAGGAAAAGGTTTATCTAACGAAGGTGAAAAAGCTGCCATTGCTGGTGGTATAGCTGGTGCAAAACATGTACATGAATTAGCAGTTGCTTACGGAGTACCTGTTATTTTACATACAGACCACTGTGCTAAAAAATTATTACCTTGGATAGACGGATTATTAGATGCTTCAGAAAAACATTTCGAAGAAACTGGTAAACCTCTTTATAGCTCTCACATGATCGATTTATCTGAAGAGCCTTTAGAAGAAAACATTGAGATTTGTAAAACATATTTAGCTCGTATGAGTAAAATGGGTATGACTTTAGAAATTGAATTAGGTATTACAGGTGGTGAAGAAGACGGTGTTGACAACAGTGATGTTGATGAGTCTAAATTATACACACAACCAGAAGAAGTTGCTTATGCTTATGAAGAGCTTTCTAAAGTAAGTGATAAATTTACAATTGCTGCAGCTTTTGGTAACGTTCATGGTGTTTACAAACCAGGAAACGTTAAATTAACTCCAAAAATCTTAAAAAATTCTCAAGAATTTATTACTAAGAAATATGGTGTTGAAGAAAATCATATCGATTTTGTATTTCACGGAGGATCTGGTTCTACATTAGAAGAAATTAGAGAAGCTATTGGTTACGGTGTTATTAAAATGAACATTGATACAGATATGCAATATGCTTTTATGAGCGGAATTAGAGACTATATGGGAGAAAAAGCAGATTATTTAAAATCTCAAATTGGAAGCCCTGATGGACCTGAATCTCCAAACAAAAAATATTACGATCCAAGAAAATGGTTACGTGAAGGTGAAGCAACTTTCATTACACGTTTAAAACAAGCATTTTCTGACTTAAACAACGTAGATACTTTATAAAAGCAATCTATAAAATACTTTTAAAAAGCACTTTGATTAAAATCAAAGTGCTTTTTTTATGAGTTTAGACATCAAAAAGGATACTTTTAAGAAAAAACTTTTACATTTGCGGTTCTAATTTTGTTTACATAAATTTAGAAATAACCTAAAACACAACAACTAGTATGGCTTGGTTTAAAAGAACGGATAAAGGAATACAAACTTCTACAGAAGATAAAAAAGACACTCCAAAAGGGTTATGGTACAAAACACCTAGTGGAAAAATAATAGATACAGAAGAATTAAAAAGAAACTTATATGTAAGTCCAGAAGATGGGTACCATGTAAGAATAGGTAGTAAGGAATATTTCGAATTATTTTTTGATGAAAATAAATTTAAAGAATTAGACGCTAACCTTACCTCTAAAGATCCTTTAAAATTTGAAGACACAAAAAAATATCCAGATAGATTAAAAGCTGCTCAAGAGAAAACAAAATTGAACGATGCTGTTAGAACAGCCGTAGGTTTGTCTTTAGGAAAAGAGATTGTAATTGCAGCCATGGATTTTGCTTTTATTGGTGGATCTATGGGATCTGTAGTTGGAGAAAAAATAGCAAGAGCTATCGATTACTCTATTAAAAACAAGATTCCTTTTTTAATGATTTCTAAATCTGGAGGAGCAAGAATGATGGAAGCTTCTCTTTCATTAATGCAATTGGTAAAAACATCAGCAAAATTAGCACAATTAGCAGAAGTAAATATCCCATATATTTCTTTATGTACAGATCCAACAACAGGTGGTACCACAGCTTCTTATGCAATGTTAGGAGATATTAACATTGCAGAACCAAATGCATTAATTGCATTTGCAGGACCAAGAGTTGTAAAAGATACTACAGGTAAAGATTTACCAGAAGGTTTCCAAAGATCAGAATTTGTTTTAGAACATGGTTTCTTAGATGCTATCTACGAACGTAAGAACTTAAAAAAACAGATTAATCTGTATATCGATTTAATACAAAACATACCTGTTAGAGCATAATTTAAAACTTCTTTATTAAAGGTTTAAAACCAAGTAACCTCTTAGTTTTAAACCTTTAAACAGATTATTAAACATATTACAAAGAGCTAAATAATCTATATATTTTACTATCTCAAATTAAAAAAATAATCATACCTTTGCAGCTTCAATGAAAATATCATTGATATACATAATAATCATTTAAATAATATTGGAATGTATTTAACTAAAGAAGTAAAAGAAAGCATCTTCGAGAAACACGGTAAAGGAAAAAACGATACTGGTTCTTCAGAAGGTCAAATTGCATTGTTTACACACAGAATTAACCATTTAACTGGGCACTTAAAAAATAATCGTAAAGATTATAACACAGAGCGTTCATTAGTAATGTTAGTTGGTAAGCGTAGAAGTTTATTAGATTATCTAAAGAAATCTGATATTTTAAGATATCGTGCAATTATTGCAGAATTAGGAATTAGAAAATAATTCTTATAGAAAAGAGGGGCTATAAACGTTCCTCTTTTTTGTTTTTAAATTTTAAAGCATTCCTTTAGAATAGTAAAAATTATTCTCACTAAACCGAGATAGAAAAAGGTATTAAATTCTGACTAACAAACAGAATCTATATAAAAAAGGTTAAATTAGTTAACCTCATTCCTGCAAAGGCAGGAAAAAAAATCAAAAATAGTAACAGCATTTTTGAATTTCCATTGCAACAACGTACAACAACACAACAACAAACAAATTAAAAATTTAGAATTAAAATTTATGATTCCAAAAGTATTTAGAGAGGTTATAGACCTTGGAGATGGAAGAACTATCTCATTAGAAACCGGTAAATTAGCAAAACAAGCACACGGTTCTGTTGTTGTTCAAATGGGTAAAGCAATGTTATTATGTACGGTAGTTTCTAACTACAAACAATCTGACGTTGATTTTTTACCACTTACAGTAGATTATAGAGAAAAATTTGCAGCTGCAGGTAGATATCCAGGTGGTTTCTTTAAAAGAGAAGCAAGACCAAGTGATGGAGAAGTATTAACAATGCGTCTTGTAGACCGTGTTTTACGTCCTTTATTCCCAAAAGATTATCACGCAGAAGTACAGGTAATGATCCAATTAATGTCTCATGATGATGACGTTATGCCAGATGCATTAGCAGGTTTAGCAGCATCAGCAGCTATTCAGTTATCAGATTTCCCTTTCGAATGCCCAATCTCTGAAGCAAGAGTAGGTAGAGTAAACGGAGAATTTGTAATAAACCCAACAAGAGCACAATTAGCAGAATCAGACATCGATATGATGATTGGAGCATCTGCAGATTCTGTAATGATGGTTGAAGGTGAAATGGATGAAATTTCTGAAGAAGAAATGGCAGATGCAATTAAATTTGCACATGAAGCTATTAAAGTTCAGTGTGCTGCTCAAGTTGCATTAGCTGAAGCTTTCGGTAAGAAAGAAACTAGAATTTACGAAGGAGAAAGAGAAGATGAAGAGTTAGCTGCAAAAATTAACGAACTTACTTACGATAAGTGTTATGCTATAGCTAAAAAAGGAACTTCTAAAGTAGAGCGTACAAATGCTTTTGCTGAAATTAAAGAAGAAGTTAAAGCATCTTTTACAGAAGAAGAGTTAGCAGATTATGGAGATTTAGTAGGTAAATATTTCAACAAATCTCAAAAAGCAGCAGTTAGAGAATTAACTTTAGCAGAAGGTTTACGTTTAGATGGACGTAAAACTACAGATATTAGACCAATTTGGTGTGAAGTAGATTACTTACCATCTGTACATGGTTCTTCTATCTTTACGCGTGGAGAAACTCAAGCATTAGCAACGGTAACTTTAGGAACTTCTAGAGATGCAATGAAAATAGATATGCCATCTTATGAAGGTGAAGAAAATTTCTATTTACACTATAACTTTCCTCCTTTTTGTACAGGTGAAGCTAGACCATTAAGAGGAACATCTCGTAGAGAAGTTGGTCATGGTAACTTAGCACAACGTGGTTTAAAAGGAATGATTCCAGCAGATTGCCCTTATACAGTAAGAGTTGTTTCTGAAGTATTAGAATCTAACGGTTCTTCTTCTATGGCAACTGTTTGTGCTGGTACAATGGCATTAATGGATGCAGGTGTTAAAATGATAAGACCAGTTTCTGGTATTGCTATGGGATTAATTTCTGATGGAGATCGTTACGCAGTTTTATCTGATATTTTAGGTGATGAAGATCACTTAGGAGATATGGACTTTAAAGTTACTGGTACTTCAGAAGGAATTACTGCATGTCAAATGGATATTAAAGTAAAAGGTCTTTCTTATGAAATTTTAGTGAATGCCCTAAAACAAGCAAGAGATGGTCGTTTTCATATTTTAGGTAAAATTACAGATACTATTGCAGCTGCAAATGAAGATGTAAAAGCGCACGCTCCTAAAATGGTTAACAGAAGAATACCTAATGAATTAATTGGTGCATTTATTGGACCAGGAGGTAAAAACATTCAAGAATTACAGAAAGAAACAGAAACTACAATTGTAATTACTGAAGATCCTGTAACAGAAGAAGGTATCATTGAAATTTTAGGTACTAAACCAGAAGGAATCGAAGCAGTTATTGCTAAGATTGAGTCTATGTTATTTAAACCAGAAAAAGGTTCTGTATACGAAGTAAAAGTTATCAAAATGTTAGATTTTGGTGCTGTTGTAGAATATACTGAAGCTCCTGGTAACGAAGTTTTATTACACGTAAGCGAATTAGCTTGGGAACGTACAGATAATGTATCTGATGTTGTTAAAATGGGAGATATTTTAGATGTAAAATACTTTGGTTTAGACCCAAGAACACGTAAAGAAAAAGTTTCTAGAAAAGCTATTTTACCAAAACCAGAAGGTTTTGTAGAAAGACCACCTAGAGATGATAAACGTTCTGGAGGACGTGATAACAGAAGTAGAGATAATCGCGGACGTGATGACAGAAAACCTAGAGCACCAAGAAAAGAAGAATAATTTCTTTTTTTAATTGATATTAAAAATCGCCAATTAATTTTGGCGATTTTTTTAGTTTATAGGGTATTTGTAGATTGCTTTTATTTTCTTTGCAGCCAATAATGAAATTACAACATATTACATATTTATCTTTAGGAACAAACCAAGGTAACAAACTTGAAAACCTGCAAAATGCTATTCACTCTATTGATGATCGCATTGGTGGTATTCAAAAAATATCCTCTATCTACAAAACTCCAGCCTGGGGATTTGATGGAGACGATTTTTTAAACATTTGTATAAAAGTAGCCACTAATTTAGAACCAGAAACCTTAATAAATTTCCTTTTAGAAATAGAGGAAGAATTAGGCAGGCAACGCTCTTCACTAGAAGGGTACCAAAACAGAAAGATAGATATCGATATTTTACTATATGATGCCGAAATAATTTTATCTCAAGCATTGATAGTACCTCATCCTAAAATGTTACAACGAAAATTTGTAATGCTGCCTCTAGCAGAAATAGCTGCATCAACGATTCATCCCTTAGAAAAAAAAGACATTGCAGTATGTTTACAGGGTTGCGATGACCCATCAGAAATTGAGAAATTAAATGAAGTTTTAGAAAGACCTATTCCTATTTCTGAAAAGTATAATTATATTGCTATTGAGGGGAACATTGGAGCTGGTAAAACAACTTTAGCCAACTTACTCTCAAATGATTTTAATGCTAAAATGGTACTAGAACGTTTTGCAGACAACCCTTTTCTTCCTAAATTTTACGAAGATAAAGAACGATATGCATTTCCTTTAGAAATGAGTTTTTTGGCAGATAGATATCAACAATTAACCGATGATTTAGCGCAGTTCGACTTATTTAAGAGCTTCATTATATCAGATTACTATATTTTTAAATCTTTAATTTTTGCCCAAGTAACATTACAAAAAGAAGAATATCTATTATATAGAAAAATGTTTGATTTAATGTACAAAGAAATAACAAAACCAGACTTGTACATTTATCTATTTCAAAATACAGAACGTCTTTTAGAAAACATTAAAAACCGAGGAAGATCTTATGAACAAAACATAGAACCAGAATACCTAAAAAGGATTCATAATGGATATAAAAATTTTATTAAGACTGAAAAAAGTTTAAATTTACAAGTAATAGACGTTTCAGATATGGATTTTCTTAACAATCAGGATGATTACAAGAACATTGTTAACAAAATAAAGCAATTCTAAAAAAAAATATATATTTTTGCGGGAATCATTCCCCTATATTATTTAAAACAAAAAATCAAATTAAAATGAGGAGAATTATACTATTTATTTTATTGAGCAGTACTATTATAGCTCAATCATTCGGTCAATCTACCGAAAAAAACATCATAAACACAGACAGTACCGAAGTAAAAGGTAAGGACATTATTAAAGACAATAACACCTGGGCAATTGGTGGTGGTTTTAGTAATTTTATCATGCATGGAGATTTACGTTCTATAAGCGTTGCTGATGATTCTAATTATTGGAATTTCGGTGGTTATATATATGTAGATAAAATGTTCAACCCAATCTTAGGTTTAGAACTTAAAGCTACATATACTAAAATGTCTGGAGGAGTACAATCATTCTCAAATGGATATTCTCTTAGATATGTACCAAATAATGTTATTAGTGATGCTGATTTTCGCTTTGAAGGTAGATCTTACGGTGCTGAGTTAAATTTAATCGTAAGTTTTACAAATATGTTTAAAAGAGAATCTACTAAATGGCATGCTGCAGGATATTTTGGAGTTGGATATCATCAATATGATTCTGCTCTTTATAAAACGGATCCAACAGGAGCAACACCAGATGAACTTTTAGTTGACTTTGGTTACAACCGTGATAGAAATAGTGTAAATGAAGCAAGTTCTATCTTTTTATCTGCACAACTAGGGGTAAAAAGAAAAATAAGTAGAAGATTAGATCTAGAATTTAGAACAGGTATGTACTTTAATAATGAAGATCATTTAGACGCAGCTGTTTCTGATAAACAAACTTGGGAAAGCTTTTTTGTGACTAGTTTAGGAGTTGTTTTTAAATTAGGAAAGAAAAAAGAATACATTATATGGGCTGCTGAAGAAGCTCCTGGAGCACAATTTAAAATTGTTGATACAGATAACGATGGTGTAATGGATGAATTAGATGTAGAGCCAAACACTCCAAAAGGTGCAATGGTATATGGTAACGGTCAGGCTGTAGACACAGACGGAGATGGTTTACCAGATTACAAAGATAAATGTCCTTTAGAATATGGACCACTATCAAATGAAGGTTGTCCTTTAAATATAGATACAGACGGAGACGGTGTAATGGATGCAAAAGATTTATGTCCTAATACTCCAGGTCCAGTAGAAAATAGAGGTTGTCCTAAACAAGAAGCAGTAGCTCCTGTTAACATTACACAACAAATTGGATTATTAGCAACTAGTATTTACTTTGACACCAATAAAGATGTAATTAAGTTAGTGTCTTATAGTACTATTGATGAAATCGTAGGACTAATGAAACAAGTACCAGATGTAAGATTTGTTATTGAAGGTCATACAGATGATAGAAATAGTGATAGATACAACTTATATTTATCTCAAAGAAGAGCAGAAAGTGTAAGAAAATACATGATCAAACAAGGTATTGCTAACGAAAGATTAGAACCTAAAGGTTATGGTGAATCTAGACCTAAATTCTCTAACGAGAATGCTGGAGGTAGACAATTAAACAGAAGGGTTGAAATTAAACCAATAAATGCGAAAGTACCAGTAGAAGTACTTCAAGAATAATTACCACATTATTTTATAAAAAAGAGGCTACTGATGTAGCCTCTTTTTTTTTGCAGTATCAAACAATATTGAATGGAATTTCACAAAACCGAATTTTATTATTAACACAAAAAGCCATTACTCCTAAAAAGAGTAATGGCTTTTATTAAAAATATAACTGTCTTTTTTAAAGTAATAAAAAATGAAATACATAATTAATTTTACTTTGTTCAGAATCTCACAAAACATTTAGACAATATTCTATATTTACTTAAAACACAAATTAAAGTTCTTACTAATTGTAATAAACAGAAAAAGGTTATCCAAAATAATTGGACAACCTTTTTTATAAAAATAAATGTGCTTTTATTTCAGCTCTAATTTCTCTGCAAAATAATCACAAAAGTCACGCATAGTAGCACTCATTTTCTGATCATCAGTTGCACGTTCAAATGAATCTGCCATAGACACTAATGTCTGATGATAAAACTGTTTCATTTCATCTACAGGCATCTCTTTTGTCCATAAGTCCATACGCAAAGTATCTTTTTTCTTATGATCCCAAACAGAAATCATAATCGCTTTGGATTCTTCATTATCTATACCACCATCTTTTGCTGTCCAGTAAATTTCTTCTGGGACTTTGTTTTCATCTAAACCAATTTCAAAATTAATTTGTGAATTATGTTTTATTGACATTATTTTTTAGGCTTGTAATTTGATTTTTGGAATAATTCCTCAAAATCAATAATTAATAATTCTTGCAAAGATACATCATTATTTTGCATAAAAGACTTCACAATCTGCCACCCTAACCACGCACCAATTCTTCCTGGAGAATCATTATCATTCTGTAAATAAAATTTAGAAAAGGGAGCATTGTCTAAAAACCTCTTATTTAAGGCTGTTTCTGTGCTAAATAGCAACTTTCTTTCTACAAAATATTTCCAAATATTTTCTTCATTGGCAATAGCCCAGTCTAACTTTTCACTTGAATACCCAACTTTAAATTGATCTGAAATGGTAGGCAAATATAAATCTAACGCATACAATTTCTTTCCTTCATGAATCATTTTTGATAAAAAACTTCTATTAGGTAATGCTACAAATTGCTTTTCTATCATAGAATTTGCTACATCAACGACTATATTTTCTTTGGTATTGTTTTCTTTGATGTATTTTGGATAATCTGCATAAAATCTGTGTGTTTTCCCTAAGTACACATCCAAAGAAATAAACAATAAACTATCTGCATAAATCACTCTACTATTATAATCTATATTAGAAATCATAGTAACCACATCGGGAGCTTTAAATTTGGTATTATAATATTTAACATGCTTAAAAAGAGAGGTTAATTGAGATTCTAAGGGAGAAATATCTGCATATAACTTTTGAGTCTCTAAAAATAATTCTTGCTCATCTTTATCGGCTATTTTTAAAATAGCCAAACTATCTGAAAATGATTTTGGAAATAAATAAGGATATTTATTTTTAAGCGCAGGTAATGTATTTACTGTTGAATTATAAAAATCAACTTCGTATCTTTTTGTGGTAAAATCAATATTTACTGTAGAAACATCAATTTGAGTGTTTTTTTTATCAGAACACGAAAAAAACACACATAAAACCATTAAAATCATAAAATAAAATCTCATATTCTTTGTACCTTAGTCATTAAATTTAAGAACGCTAAAAATACTAAAATAGTTTATCAATGAAGACTGAAAAGGTTGCCGAATACATTATAAAATGGCTAAAAGATTATGCTGAGAATGCAAAAGTAAAAGGTTTTGTAGTTGGAGTTTCTGGCGGTATAGACTCTGCCCTTACCTCTACTTTATGTGCTAAAACTGGTTTACCTACTTTATGTGTAGAAATGCCAATTCATCAATCTCCAATTCAGGTTAGTAGAGCACAAGAGCATATTACACAATTAAAAAATAATTTTGATAATGTTTCTGATGTTTGCGTAGATTTAACTTCTACTTTTGATGATTTTAAAAATGTAGTGCCCAATGTAGAACCTTCTGCAAAAGTAGATTTGTCTTTAGCAAATACAAGAGCTAGACTTAGAATGACAACTTTATACTATTTAGCAGGTCTACATAGCTATTTAGTAGCTGGAACAGGTAATAAAGTAGAAGATTTTGGCGTTGGATTTTACACCAAATATGGTGATGGTGGTGTTGACTTAAGTCCTATTGCAGATTTAATGAAATCTGAAGTATATGCATTATCTGAGTTTTTAGAAGTACCAAACTCCATACAAAAAGCACAACCAACAGATGGGTTATTTGGGGATAGCAGAACTGATGAAGATCAAATAGGTGCTTCTTATGATGAATTAGAATGGGCCATGGTGATGCAAGAAAAAGGAAAATCTGAAAATGATTTTTCTGGAAGAGATCTAGAAGTTTTTAAAATTTACACAAGATTAAATAGAATTAACCAACATAAAATGTTACCAATTCCTATTTGTGAAATTCCAAATGAAATAAAATAGAAACATAAAAAAAGCCTTAATTCTATTAAATTAAGGCTTTTCTATTTATAATTTTATTATTACAACAAATTTGCTGCAACCATCATCTTTTTAATCTTTAAATATGCTTTTTTCTTAGAACCTGATGAAATTTCAAATGGTAACAATAGGAATAATTGAATAATTTTTAAAAATTGTAATGATCTTTTCATAATACTGAGGGTTTTCTTTTTGCGAGTGCAATATACAAAAAATCTATTTGATTATAAATTAATGCTATAGGGATAAACACCCGATTTTACAATTTAATAATATTAAACAACTCTATTCAGCTTTTCAAAGAGCCTCATTTTCAGGTTTGTATAATTCCTAATAACCTCTAAATCTATTGGTGAACCTTGGTTTGCTACAGCCTCACTCATCAATTCATCTATCTTTTCTCCTATTAAAACGCGTCTTAAATTATACACCACATCATTCACATCTTTGGCCAAAACTTCTAAAGCAGACTTTACCTCTATGTTTTGCCCTTCCCAATTACTTAGCTGTCTATTAGGATTTTCTTTTTCCATTAAAATAGAAGTTACAATGGTAGATATTTCTGAATTCTTATGATTAATTAAACCATCAATATCTAATTTTTCTAACTGATTTAACTGATGAATAATTTCGGTATAAATTTCTTGAAAAAGTACGTTAGAAAATTCTATTTCATCTTCATGTAAATGCACATAAATTTCTGCTGAAACCGTATTTTCATATTTCCTTGTATCTATTTTCTCTCTACCTGCATCATCTACATTTATAACTTCTTCCGTAAACTCTACTTCTTCATTTCCATATAAAAGTAAAATTTTAATAATCTCATTTTCTAAAATAGAAAGTTGATCTATTTTCTGGTTAGCAACTACACCACCTTTAACCAGGCCCATTTTAGTTTGTTCTTGTCCACTAGCATAATCTGGTGGAGGCTCGTTTGGGTTTTGTTGTGGGGTGTTTAGCTGTCTGTTAGATTTACTTTTTTCTTGTAATCCCTTTTTTAACAACTGCGCTAACTCACTAAACAATACGCGTTCTGAAATATCCATGATTCTAGAACATTCTTGTACGTAAACTTCTCGCTGAATACCATCTGGAATTTTAGCTATACTTGTTACAATATCTCTAATTACACCCGCTTTTTTTATAGGGTCGTTATTAGAATCTTTTAGTAAAAGGGATACTTTAAAATTGATAAAATCTTGTGCAGAATCCTCTAAATAAGCTGCTAATTCTGCATTTGAATTGGCTTTTGCAAAACTATCTGGATCTTCGCCATCAGGAAACTGAACTACTTTTACGTTCATTCCTTGCTCTAGAATTAAATCGATACCACGAATGGAAGCTCTAATTCCGGCTGCATCTCCATCAAAAAGTACAGTAATATTTTTTGTTAATCTATTTATTAACCTAATTTGATCTGGTGTTAAAGCAGTACCAGAAGACGCTACTACATTCTCTACTCCAGATTGATTAAAAGAAATTACATCCGTATAGCCTTCTACCAAAAAGCAATTGTCTTGTTTGGCTATTTCTTTCTTAGCTTGGTATAATCCGTATAGAATTTTACTTTTATGGTAAATATCACTTTCTGGTGAATTTAAATATTTAGCAGCTTTCTTATCGGCTGTTAAAATACGTCCTCCAAAACCTAAAATACGTCCAGACATAGAATGTATCGGGAACATTACACGTCCTTTAAAACGGTCGAATTGTTTGTTCTCTTTTACAATTGTAAGTCCTGTGGATGCTAAAAACTTTAAATCGTAGCCTCTTTTTAAAGCAGCATTTGTAAAATTATCCCACTCGTCCATACAATATCCTAACTCGAACCTTTTAATAGTTTCATCTGTAAAACCACGTTCTTTAAAATAAGACAATCCTATGGCTTTTCCTTTATTAGAAGTAAGCATTAACTCATGAAAATAATCTTTGGCAAAGGTTGAAACCAAATACATGCTTTCTCGTTCATTCATCTGAGCTTTTTCTTCAGATGATTGCTCTGCTTCTTCAATTTCTATATTGTACTTTTTGGCTAACCACCTTAATGCTTCTGGGTAGGTGTAATGTTCATGCTCCATTAAAAAGGAAACAGAGTTCCCACCTTTTCCTGTAGAAAAATCTTTCCAGATTTGTTTTACTGGAGAGACCATAAAAGAAGGTGATTTTTCGTCTGTAAACGGACTCAAACCTTTAAAGTTACTTCCTGCTTTTTTAAGCACAACAAATTCTCCAATAACCTCTTCTACTCTAGCTGTTTCGAAAATGCGGTCTATGGTACTTCTTAATATCATTTATTGGTTTTATTGGAAAGTGATGACAAAGATAATAATTAGAACGTTATTTTTTCTATTATAAAAAGTTCTAACAAAATAAAACCTCAAAGGTTTTAAAAACCTTTGAGGTTTGTATAAATTTTAAAAAATTGTTTTTACAAACTTCCTTTTTTAGTTTGCGATACGCGTTAAGGATTGCGCAATTGTTTGAGCTCTTTTTTGTTTTTCTACAAAAAAAGCGAGTGCAAAAGCCTGACCCTTGTGGTAACGCCCAAAGAAAATTAAGAAGCTGCCTTTAATTTCTTTAAAGTTGAATTAGATAATTTTGCTTCTGCATACTCCTTAGTTACATTTAGTTCTTTTTCATCAGAACTTGGTAAATCGAACATGGCATCTGTAAAAATTGCCTCACATAAAGAACGTAATCCTCTTGCTCCTAATTTATATTCTACCGCTTTTTCTACGATATAATTTAAAGCTTCTTCTTCTATCGTAAACTCCACATCATCCATTGTAAACAACTTAGAATATTGCTTAATAATAGCGTTTTTAGGTTCTGTTAAGATTGCTCTTAACGTGGTCGCATCTAATGGATTCATGTAGCTTAATACTGGTAAACGCCCAATAATTTCTGGAATTAAACCAAAAGCTTTTAAATCTGAAGGAATAATGTATTGTAACAAGTTGTCTTCATCTACTTTATCATCATCTAAAGAAGCTCCAAAACCAACAGCTTGCATATTTAAACGCTTGCTTATATATCTTTCGATTCCAGAAAAAGCACCACCTGCAATAAATAAAATCTCTTTAGTGTCTACTTCTATAAATTTTTGCTCCGGATGTTTTCTACCTCCTTTAGGCGCTACATTTACAACTGTACCTTCTAATAATTTTAATAAAGCTTGCTGTACTCCTTCTCCAGAAACATCTCTTGTAATAGAAGGATTGTCTCCTTTACGAGCAATTTTATCAATTTCATCAATAAAAATAATACCTCTTTGCGCTTTTTCTACGTCGTAATCTGCAGCTTGTAATAATTTACTTAAAATACTTTCTACATCTTCACCAACATAACCAGCTTGCGTTAAAACAGTGGCATCTACAATAGCAAAAGGAACGTTTAACATTCTTGCAATTGTTTTTGCTACTAAGGTTTTTCCGGTTCCGGTTTCTCCAACTAAAACAATGTTAGATTTTTCTATTTCTACATCGTCTTTATCGTCTTTGGTTTGTAATAATCTTTTATAATGATTATAAACTGCTACTGCCATTGCTCTTTTAGTTTCTAATTGACCAATAATATATTGATCTAAAAACTCTTTAATTTGCAAAGGCTTTCTAAGCGTTAAATCTTTAGATAAGTCGCTAGATTTTGCTTCAGTAATTTCTTCTTCTACAATTCCGTGCGCTTGCTCTATACATTTATCGCAAATATGAGCATCCATACCTGCAATTAACAAGTCTGTTTCTGCTTTTTTTCGTCCGCAAAACGAACATTCTAAATTTTCTTCTTTCGACATTTTTCCTCGCTTTAGGCTCTAGGCTTTAAGCTCTAGACAGACTAACTGCATAGAACTTATTGCTTAAAGCAAACTATTTACTTTTTTCTTGCTAAAACTTCGTCAATCATTCCGTACGCTTTTGCTTCATCTGCTTTCATCCAATAATCTCTATCAGAATCATTGTGTACTTTTTCTACAGTTTGACCAGAGTGGTTTGCAATAATATCATACAACTCTCCTTTTAACTTTATAATTTCTCTTGCAGTAATTTCTATATCTGAAGCCTGACCTTGTGCACCACCTAAAGGTTGGTGAATCATAACTCTAGAATGTGGTAATGCAGAACGTTTACCTGCTGCTCCTGCACACATTAAAACGGCTCCCATAGAAGCTGCCATACCTGTACAAATTGTTGCTACATCTGGTTTTATGAACTGCATAGTATCATAAATACCTAAACCTGCATACACTCCTCCACCTGGAGAATTGATATAAATTGAAATATCTTTATTAGCATCTACACTTTCTAAAAATAATAACTGAGCTTGAATAATATTTGCTACCTGGTCATTAATTCCTGTTCCTAAAAAGATAATTCTATCCATCATTAAACGAGAAAAAACATCCATTTGAGTAATGTTCATTTGACGCTCTTCCATAATATATGGCGTTACACTACTTGTAATCTTGCCATAATAGTTGCTGTTAATTCCGTGATGTTTTGTTGCGTATTTCTCGAACTCTTTTCCGTAATCCATTATTATGATGCTTTTTTAAGTTTAATATTGTAAATATAAGAACTATTTCTTACTATTTTGTTTCAGTTTGTCGCTAAAAAAACCTGAATATAACAATTCAGGTTTTTAATTATTTATAATTTTAAAACCTCTCGACTGTGCTCGAGGTGACCTATAAATAACTTACTGTTATTTATATACTTCTTTAATAAAGTCTTCGTAAGAAAGCTCTTTAGATTTAAAACTCATGTTCTCTTTGTAAAAAGTTAATAACTTGTTACTAATTAACTGAGATTGTAATTTCTGAGCTTCTTCTTGGTTTTGTAAAATTCTACCAGCAATATCATCCAATTCTTTTTCTTCTGGATTTGTATTACCAAATTGAGCCATTTGCGTACGGATAAATCCTTTTGCATAGTCTACCAATTCTGTATAATCTATTTTAATATCATTATCTTTCATCACCTTTCCTTCGATTAATTGATAACGTAAACCTTTTTCTGATTTTTCAAATTCTGCAGTAGCTTCTTCTTCTGTTAAAGGCTTTTCTCCTGCAGTTCTTAACCATTTCTTTAAGAAATCTGCTGGTAAATCAAACTTTGTACTTTCTACTAAATACTCTGTAATAGCATTTAATAATTGTTGATCTCCTTGTTGTTGAAATTGCTTTTCTGCGTCTTCTTTAATTTTTTCTCTTAATTCAGTTACAGAAGTTACACTTCCATCAGGAAATAATTTATCAAACAATTCTTTGTCTAAATCTGCTGGCTCTGTTTTTGTAACTTCCTCTACAGTAAAAGAAACAGTAATATCTAAATCGTGAATTACATCATGAGAAACACCTAAAACATGTTCTAATCTATGAGCATCTTCAAATAAATCTTTTGTACCCAACTCTACTACGTCACCAACTTTAGCTCCAACTAATTTAGAGATGTTCTCATCACCATTTAAGTCTTTTACGATAAAAGTAGATTTTTTGTTGATTTCATTTTCTTCATTTACAAAAGTACCTGTAATATTAGATTCTTCAGTAGCTAATTCTATAGCACTTACTTTACCGTAACGTGTTTGAATGTTCTTAACTTCTTCGTCAAGTAATTCTTCTGTTGCAATAATATTGTATTGTGTAACTTTATCTTTAGCTTTTAAATCTACCTCAAAAACAGGTGCTAAACCTAATTCAAATTCAAAAGAAAACTCTTCTGCATCCCAGTTAAAATCTTCAGTCATTCTAGGTAAAGGATTACCTAACATTTCTAATTTTTCTTCTGCTATAAATTTATTTAAAGACTCTTGTAAAAGCTTGTTAACCTCATCTATCATAATAGATTTACCATACTGCTTTTTAATCATCCCCATTGGTACATGTCCTTTTCTAAAACCAGGAACATCTGCCTTTTTACGGTAATCTGTTAATAAACTTGATACTTTTGCTTGATAATCTTCTGCTACGATATCTACTTTTACAACTGCGTTTAACGCATCAATGCTTTCTTTTGTAATATTCATTTCTTGTTCTTTTATCTTGAAAAATCGAGTGCAAAATTAATAATTTTAATTGATTGCACAAATGTTAAATACTTCTAATTCAGTATTGTTATTTAGTTTTGAATTGTTTTGGTATCCTCTTTTAATAATGAAAATAATGCCGATCTAAAAATAGACAGTAAAACACTGAATAATAGGGCAGCAAAAAATCCGGAAACAGCAAAACCATCTACTAACTTATCTGCCAATAATATAATGCACGCATTAATTACAAAAATAAATAAGCCAAAAGTGACAATAGTTGCAGGTAATGTAAAAAAGATTAAAAGTGGTCTTACAAACATATTTAGTAACGATATAACCACAGCAACAATAATTGCCGCAACATAACCTGCTACAGAAATACCTGGTAAAATATTAGCTAAAACAATTACTGCTAAAGCCGTTAATAAAATTTTTAAAAAGGTTTTCATACTGTTTATTTTTAGAGATAATTGCCAAAACTGTACCAAATGAAAAAGTCTGCTTTTTTGTCATGCTTTGAATTTGAGCTAGCTTGTATTTAAGCATAAAAACGAATAACTATGCTAAACAGAATTCAAGCCAATCAATATGTATCATACATTAATAGGTGAAAACTAAAACCAACAATCCTTTAAAGAATCAAATCTTTAAATTTATCGAAAATAAAACAAGAGATCATCCCCCTAAAGAAACCAGTGTCACTTACAAAATGTTATGGATATCGGATTTAACAAAAAACACCACAATCATTTGTTTGGGAGCATTTTCTTCGGATGTATATATCACTTTAAAAAAAACAATTTTACGTCCCGCTAACAATATTGACACATAATATTTAGACAACTACATTTTTTTACCTTTATAAATCTATAAAACAAGATATTTTGGTATTAAACCTATATAATTTGATAGTAGCATATGCTTTTTGTACCTTTGCATTATGAAAATAAGGATACACAAACAGCGTAACTTTAGAATATTCAACTTTAATTTTTTAGTGTTTAAAAACCAACCTAAAAAATTCATACCTCCTCACTCTTTTTTTAAATAAACGCTCCTAGCGTTTAACTTCTTTTTTAAGCTTTTTAGCTTTTCATTTTTTATCGTTTTAGATAAATCAAATCAATAGAAATAATGATGATGATTAAAACTTTTGACGCCTTTACGAGGATGTCCTACATAAATATTAATAAAATTTCAAAATTTTTACACAAGCACTTAGAAGACGACTGTAAAGAGGACAAAAGTGCCATTCGTAAATCACTTTTATATGCTGCCAAAGAAACATCTAATCTAGGTGGCTATGCATTTGTTATAGAAGAAAAAGACAAAATAATTGGAGCAATTGTAGTTAATAAAACGGGGATGAGTGAATATCAATCTGAAAACCTAATTACCTACCTGGCAGTTCATAAAGAATATAGAGAACAAAAAATTGCTACAAAACTAATAAAAGAAGCTACCAAATACTGCAACGGAAACCTATCTCTAAACATTAATAAAAATAATAATGCTATCGAGTTATTCAAGAAAAACGGATTTGTATCACAAAAAATTCAAATGACATTACATAAATAACACTCAGAATAAAATTCAAAAAGAATAATAGTAACTTAAAATAAAAAAATGAAAATACTAGTAATTGGCGCAGGAAATATGGGGCTAACGTATGCTCAAGGAATGTCTAAATCTAAATTGTTAAAGAAAAAAAACATTATGGTTTTAGATAATTCTGCAGAAAAGTTAGAAGAGTTAAATGAAATTTCTCATTTTGATGCCTTTAAAGAACTAGAAGACTGCGTACCAAAAGCAGACATCATCTTTATTGCTGTAAAACCATACCACGCAGAAAAACTTTTTAAAGCATTAAAACCCTTTACAAAACCGGGTCAGGTTATTGTATCTATTATGGCTGGTGTTAATATAGATAACATTAAAAAATATTCTGGATTAAACAAAATAGTAAGAGCAATGCCTAATTTACCAGCTCAAATTGGTAAAGGTTTAACATCTTATGTAACTTCAGAAGAAGTATCTAGATTAGAAAAATTAACCGTAGAAAGCTTATTAGACACCACTGGTAAATCTATGGAAGTAAGCAGCGAAAAACTGATTGACGCTTCTACAGGAATTTCAGGAAGTGGACCTGCTTACGTATTCTACTTCATGCAAAGTATGATGGAGGCTGCCTTAAAAATGGGCTTCTCTAAAAACGATTCTTCTGTTTTAGTAAGTCAGACTTTTACTGGAGCTATCGAATTATTTAATCAATCTAATTTATCGCCAAATTCTTGGATGGAAAGAGTAGCTTCTAAAGGAGGTACAACTCGTGCCGCTTTAGATTCTATGGAAGATAATAATGTAAATGAATTAATTAAAGACGCCGCTTTTGCCGCTTTTAATAGAGCTGTAGAAATGGGTAAAGAACATTAAAATGTATAAAGAAAGAATAGTAATTAAAGTAGGTACCAATGTAATGACAAACAGAGATAACAGAATTGTTAGACCTGTTTTAAGACGCTTGGTAAAACAAGTTGCAGAATTATACGAACGTGGTATTATTTGTATTCTAGTTTCTTCTGGATCTGTAATTGCAGGTAAAGAAATTCTAGGAGAATCTAGTATTGAAAATAATACGCAAAGAAGGCAAGTGTATTCTGCTATTGGGCAACCAAGAATGATGCGTCATTATTACAACCTTTTTAATGATTACGGTATGAAATGTGCACAGGTTTTACCTACAAAAAGAGATTTTTCTCCTGGCGTACACAGACAAAACATGATTAATTGTTGCGAAGGTCTGTTAGCAGAAGGCGTAATTCCTATTGCCAATGAAGATGATGCTGTTTCTGTAACCATGTCTATGTTTTCTGACAATGATGAGCTGGCTAGTTTAATTGCACAATTAATAAATGCTGATAAATTAATTATTCTAACAGATATAGACGGATTGTACACAGGACATCCGGAAGCTGAAAGCAGTAATTTAATTACCAATGTAAATCCAGATGACGATTTAGATAAATATATAAAAGATAGTAATAAAAAACCTGGGGAAGGTAGAGGCGGAATGGGTTCTAAGTTAGATTATGCCCAAGAAGCAGCATCTAACAACATCCCTACTTTTATTGCAAACGGAAAAAGAGATAACACCATTATTGATATTATTGACGGAAAGTCCGTCGGTACAAAAGTGGCACTTTAAAATCTATAAGATGAAATTATTAGAAACAACCATTAAAAATAACGTACTAACAAGCATGACCAAGATTCTTGATGAAAATCGAGAAGCCTTATTAAAAGCAAACAAAAGAGATTTAGATACTTTTAATAAAGAAGATCAGGCAATGTTTGACCGTTTGATTTTAAACGATCAAAAAATTGATGGAATGATAAAAGCCATCAATGAAGTTAAAGCACAAGAAGATCCCGTAAATCAAATTATAAGTGATATTACTTTAGAAAATGGATTAAAAGTAACCAACAAAACAGCACCATTTGGTACCATCATGATTATTTATGAATCGAGACCAGATGTTACTGTAGAAGCGGCCGTTTTAGCCTTTAAATCTAACAATAGAATTTTATTAAAAGGTGGTAAAGAAGCCTTATACAGTAATAAAATATTAGTAGATTTCTGGCACAAAGCATTAACAGAAAATAATCTAAGTGAAGATTATATTAAGTTCTTGCAAATGGATAGAACAGAAACACAAGAGTTTTTAAGAAACCCAACAGAACAATTAGATTTAATTGTACCAAGAGGAGGAGAACGCTTAATTAGTTTTGTAAAAGAACATGCAACTTGTGCCGTTTTAATTAGCGGACGAGGTAATAACTTTATCTATATTGATGAAAGTGCCGACTGGAACAAAACATTAGCGGTAATCATCAATGCAAAAACTGCTAAAATTTCTGCATGTAATGCATTAGATAAAATCCTTATCAATAAAAACATAGAAGGTTACGAGTCTAAATTAAAAGATTTACAAACTGTTTTAAAAGAAAAGAAGGTTACTATTTTAGTTGATAAAAGCGTAAAAGAAGTATTAACAGACGAAGCTCTAATACCTGAAGAAAGTGTTTGGAAGGAAGAATTTTTAGCTTTAAAATGTTGTATTGGTGCCGTAGAAAATTTAGATGAAGCTACAGAAATGATTAACAAATATTCTGGAGGTCATTCTGCCGCAATAATGACAACTGATGATGAAAATGCTGATAATTTTATGCAACAAGTAGATTGTGCTGCTGTTTACAAAAACTCTTCAACGAGGTTTACAGATGGTGGTCAGTTAGGTGTTGGTGCAGAATTAGCGATAAGTACAGACAAATTACACCACAGAGGTCCGTTAGGATTAAAGAAATTAGTCACCAATAAGTATTATATTATTGGAGATGGAAATGTGCGTGCATAACCTATTTCACAAACTATATTAACTTTTGGTTTTCTTGTTCTAAAGCAGGAAAACCAAAAGTTTTTTAAATACTAAATTTATATATATCATTCTCTAGAAACTAGCGACAGAAATTCATTTTAAAGAAGTAAAATATAAAATTAGAAGACATATTTCTACAAACAAGCCCGCGTTAGGGATTGCAGTGAAAAGCCCACAGGGAGGAACGACCGAGGACTTGAAACGTAAAGCCCGACCCTTTTGGGTAACGCCCTAATAAAAATATTTTTTTTTTATTTATCCTGTAACTCTGTAGCCTTACGCTCTAACTCTGCCTGAAATTCTTCCATAACTGGTTTTACAGTGCTATCTGGTATGTCTGATACTTTGATGTACATTAAGCCATCTACGGCATTATTAAATTTAGGATCTACATTAAACGCAACCAAACGTGCGTTTTGTTTTACGTATTTTTTAATCAATACAGGAATTCTTAGTGCTCCTGGTTCAATTTCATCGATAATTTTATCGAATTTTTGCATATCTGCTTTTGTAGCATCAAACACAAAATCTTTGTCACCGTCTTTTAATTTTACTTTGTATTCTTTCTTCGGATGAATGTATTGCGCAATATATGGGTCGTAATAATGAGATTTCATAAACTCTATCATTAACGATTTTGAGAAGTCTGAAAACTGATTGCTAATAGAAACTCCGCCCATTAAGTATTTATATTCTGGATAACGTAAAGTAACATGTACAATTCCCTTCCATAATAAAAATAGTGGCATTGGCTTTTGTTGATATTCACCAATAATGAAAGCTCTACCCATTTCTATGGTATTGTCCATCATTTGAAATAATTCTGGCTCAATTCTAAACAAAGTTTGAATATAGAAACCATTAATACCATATTTTTTATAAATATCTTTTCCAAGTCCCATTCTGTAAGCTCCTGCCAAACAGTTCGCTTCTCTGTCCCACAGTAACAAATGGTGATAATATTTGTCGAATTTATCTAAATCTATTTCTTTATTGGTTCCTTCACCTACAGCCCTAAAAGTAACTTCTCGTAATCTACCAATTTCATGTAATAAATTAGGAATCTCTTTTGCACTGGCAAAAAACACTTCGTAGTTCTTACTTTCTAACAACCTACCATCTCCTTTTCTTAAAGCATCTACTTCTTTAATAAATAAATCTGTATTTCTTTGAGGTGTTATTTTTTTAGCAGCCTTTTTAGGAATCTTTAAAGCTTGGGCAGATATTAACTTATGTGCTTTTTCAAAAGGATTAGCCAACATATATGTTTTCTTTCTGATAAATTCGGAATAAGCAGAAATCTCTTTATATTCTTCTTGGTCTTTTACAGAAATTGGCTTCCCTATTCTTACTTTTATGACTTTACCTCCTTGAGATATTACTTCAGATGGTAATTTTGCAGTTCTTAAAGTGTCTGATATTTTTGATAAAAAATAAAATAGACGACTGTTTTTTGCATGAAAATAAATAGGAATTACAGGCACATTTGCCTTTTTAATAAACCTAACCGCACCTTCTTCCCAAGGTTTATCTACATTTAGCTTTCCATCTTTATAAGTAGACACTTCTCCTGCAGGAAAAATACCTAAAGGATTTCCTTCTCTTAAATGTAATAATGCATTTTTAATACCAGCTACACTAGATTTAGCATCCTTTCTTGATTCAAAAGGATTTACAGGCATTACAAAAGGCTTTAAAGGCTCAACTCTGTGTAGTAAAAAATTGGCTATAATTTTATAATCTGCTCTTTTCTCGATGAGTAGTTTTAGTAATAAAACACCATCTATACCGCCTAAAGGATGGTTAGATACCGTAATAAAAGGGCCCTCTTTTGGAATTCTCTTTAAATCTTCTTCCGGAATTTCAAATTTGATATCGCAATCATCTAAAATACTGTTTAAAAAATTTAAATCTTTTTTATTTTTATTCTTAGCGTAGATTCTATTGATTGCAGAAATACGAAGTATCCTTAATAGAATCCACCCAATAAAAGTTCCTAAAAAACCAAACTTATGTAAACCAATTACTTGCGCAATCTCTTTAGCTGTTACTAATGCCATATATTATAATTAGACGGAACTGCAAACTTACTAAAAATAAATATTGAATTACTATTTAGTTACTAAAACAGAATAAAGACACCAGTTTTACATGCATCAAAGATTTACTAGCTATTAAAACTTAAAGCTTTTACTTCCATGAAAACGTGTAAAATTAGTGACTTTTTTATATTGTGAAGTTATTTTGTTACTAAAACAATTTGAATTGTTTCTTTATTTACTTGTGTTAATAAAGGAGTTCCCTTAGCTTCTATACTCGCTACAGCCTTATCATCAAAATGACGTACAGTAAACAAGTCTACACCTTTCTGAACATCAATTTTAAACTGCGTTTTTAACTCATTATAAAATTCATCGAACTTGTTAAATTTATTATCAATACAAACAGAAAAGCTAATGGCAGAATTCTGAATTAAGTTTACTTTTAATTGATAATCATGTAATTTTTGAAAGATATAACTGATATTATTTTCTACCATAAAAGAAAAATCTAATGCAGAAATAGAAACCAAAATCTGATCTTTTTTAACAATAAAACAAGGTATAAAAGGTTCTAACATTTTTCCTTTAGAAACTCTTGTTCCTGTTTCCTTTGGATTTACAAAAGAACGCACCAATAACGGAATATCTTTTCTTTCTAGGGGCTGTAATGTTTTTGGGTGAATTACAGAAGCTCCGTAAAATGCCATTTCTATAGCTTCTTCATAAGAAATTTGCTCTAATAAAGTAGTATCTTCAAAGACTCTTGGGTCTGCATTTAAAACCCCAGGAACATCTTTCCAGATTGTAACACTCTCTGCATCTAGACAATACGCAAAAATACCTGCCGTATAATCCGAACCTTCTCTACCTAAAGTAGTGGTGTTTTCTGTATCATTTGCTGCAATAAAACCTTGAGTAATATTTAATTTAGAAGCATCTAATTTTTTATTAATTAGTTCTTGGGTTAAATCCCAATCTACTTTTGCATCTCTATAATTACTATCTGTTTTTATGTAATTTCTAACATCGAACCAGTTATTTTCTACACCAATTTTAGTTAAATATGCACTTACTATTTTTGTTGATAAAAGCTCTCCAAAACAGATAATTTGATCATATACATAATTATATCTCTGCGAAGTATTTCTAGCTAAAAACCAGCTTAATTCTCCTAAAAGGATATCAATTTCTTTATAAATTTCATCATCCTTATCAAACAAATCATTCATTAAATTTTTATGGAAGTCTTCTATAATACCTAAGTTTTCAGACAACTTATCTGTCTTATTATAATATGCGTCTATAACCTCTTCAAAAGCATTGGTTATTTTACCCATTGCAGAAATAACAACTACTGTATTTTCTGTTCCTTCGCTTTGTAAAATCTGTGTTACATTTTTTACACTTGCTGCATCTTTTACAGACGCTCCTCCAAATTTAAAAATCTTCATTTTAATTATTTTGAATAAATTTTGATAAGTTTTCTTTGTCCATTTGTACCACAGACCAATCATTTAAATACGTGGCTCCTGTACTTTTATAAAATTCTACTGCATTGGTATTCCAATCTATTACTTCCCACGCAACTCTCTTAAAATTATTGTCATGAGCATATTTTAAAACAGCTGTATACAATGCTTTTCCGGCACCTACTTTCTGTTTACTTTGGGTTACTATTAAGTCTTCTAAATGAATAGTTCTTCCTTTCCAGGTAGAATAACGTTCGTAAAACAAAGCAATACCAATAATATTATTTTCTTGCTCTGCTACAAAAACTTTAAACTTAGGATTCTTAGAAAAACCATCTTTTATTAAATCATCTACTGTTACTTCTACAGCATCTGGTTCTTTCTCAAAAACTGCTAATTCTGTGATTAAATTCAGCACAGATTGCATGTCTTTTTCTTCTCCTAATCTTACAGTAAAGTCCATCTTTTTATAAATTTTAATCAAAGATAGTTATTTACATATCTACCAAAAATATTTGAAGATTTTAGACAATTATTTTTGAATTGTTTAAATTTCTGAAGGAAAATTAAATAACTAAAACGTTGTAGTAACTTTAAAAAATATAGATATTTGTTAAAATTAACAACACAACACGCAAAATGACAGGAAAAAAACAAACTTTAGGTGAATTTATTATTGAACATCAACATGCTTTTAAATATAGTTCTGGAGAACTTTCTAGTCTTTTAAATTCTATAAGATTAGCAGCAAAAGTAGTAAATCACGAAGTTAACAAAGCTGGTTTGGTAGATATTATTGGTGCAGCTGGAGACACAAATATTCAAGGTGAAGATCAACAAAAATTAGACGTGTATGCTAATGATAAGTTTATACAGACTTTAACAAGAAGGAATATTGTTTGTGGTATTGCTAGTGAAGAAGAAGATAGTTTTATTTCTATTAATAGTAACGATGAGAATCATCAAAATAAATATGTTGTTTTAATTGATCCTTTAGATGGCTCGTCTAATATTGATGTAAATGTCTCGGTAGGAACGATCTTCTCTATTTATAGACGTATTACTCCTACAGGTACTCCTGTAGAATTAAAAGATTTTTTACAAAAAGGAAGTGCACAAGTTGCTGCTGGTTATGTAGTGTACGGAACTTCTACGATGATTGTTTACACCACTGGAGATGGTGTTAATGGCTTTACATTAAACCCTGCAATTGGTTCTTTTTACTTATCTCACCCAAATATGGAGTTCCCAGAAGACGGAACCATGTATTCTGTAAACGAAGGAAATTATTTAGACTTTCCTTTAGGTGTAAAAAAATATATTAAATACTGCCAGGAAGAAGAAGGAAACAGACCTTATACCAGTAGATATATTGGTTCTTTGGTTTCTGACTTTCATAGAAACATGATAAAAGGAGGTATTTATATGTATCCAAAAGGTTCTAGAAACCCAAACGGAAAACTACGTTTACTCTATGAATGTAACCCAATGGCTTTTATTGCAGAACAAGCTAACGGAAAATCTTCTGATGGTTATATAAGGACTATGGATGTGGAGCCTACTGAGCTACACCAAAGAGTTCCTTTTATTTGTGGAAGTAAAAATATGGTAAATCAGTTAGAGGAATTTATGCAAATACACGGAGAATAAATCTTATTTATACTGTAATCAATTATCAAAACATAAAATACTTGTAAAACCATCCATTTATGGTTAATTTTACAAGCGTAAATAGTATACTAACTTTAAAAAAACATAAAAAAATGGCTTTTCAATTACCGGAATTAGGATACGCTTATGATGCGTTAGAACCAAATATTGATGCAAGAACTATGGAGATTCACCATAGTAAACATCACCAAGGATATACAAATAACTTAAACAATGCAATTGCAGATACGGACTTAGAAGGAAAATCTATTGAAGATATTCTTACTAATTTAGATATGAGCAATGGAGCTGTTAGAAATAATGGTGGTGGTTTTTACAATCATTCATTATTCTGGTCAGTTTTAAACCCAAATGATAGAGGATATTTATCTGGTGAATTAAAAGATGCTATTGAAGCTGCTTTTGGTACTAAAGATGATTTTATTGCCGCTTTTTCTAAAGCAGCAGCTACTCAGTTTGGTTCTGGTTGGGCTTGGTTATGTGTTTTACCAGGAGGTAAAGTAGAAGTTTGTTCTACACCAAACCAAGACAATCCATTAATGCCAGGTGTAACTTGTGGAGGAACTCCAATCTTAGGATTAGACGTTTGGGAACATGCTTACTACTTAAACTACCAAAACAGAAGACCAGATTATATCAATGCATTTTTTGATGTAATTAACTGGAACGAAGTTGAAAAACGTTACGCAGCAGCAAAATAAGCAACACAGTTGCTTTTAGATATCGCACTCATAAAGTGAATTAACTGAAGAGTAAGATTACTAATTTTCATAAAAAAAGCATCCTAAATTTAGGATGCTTTTTTATTTTACTTACTGTTGCTCTTTTTTAAATATTCTTTATAAGCTTTACTATATTTTTTATAACCAACCTCAACACCTTCTTTCATTTGCTGATGTACTTTTGGATGTTCTTTTTCAAACCATTTAACAAAAGCTAAACCTGGAACAGGAGCCGGATTATAAACAATATTATCCGGAGTCATAGCTTTCTCAAATTCTAATGTTTTTACACGTAGCTTTTCTAATATCTCTTTGTATTTTTTATTAGAAGCTAAGTTATTTAACTGATGTGGATCTTCTTTTAAATTATACAACTCCTCTTTAGGTTTTGTTGCTTCAAAAAATGGTTTTTGAGCGTCATTTAATTTACCTTCTTTATACAGTTTTCTCATCACATGTACAGCAGGTCTGTAAAACTCTAAATAAGCTTGTTGTGCATCATAAGGAATCTCTGGTTTCTCATTTTTAATATAAGACCAATCTTCAGAAATTACAGCTTTAGACTTTTCTTCAATTTCGTCCCATAAATCTCTTGTACCATAAACAAATTCCCTCTCAAAGTCTTTCTTAAAAATTGGTTTTCCGGTCATATAATCAGGAACTTCAATCCCTGCAAAATCTACAATTGTAGCAGTAATATCTGTTGATGAAACCACGTCTTTTCTAACTTGACCACCTTTAAAATGCTTCGGATAATACAGTATAAAAGGAATTCTTAACCCAGTATCTTGTAAATACCCCTTTCCCCGGATATTACAACGACCATTATCTCCAATAAAGATTACAATTGTGTTGTTCGCCATTCCCTTGTCTTCTAATTCATTAAAAATCATTCCAACTTCATTATCCATATATTCGATTTGGTCTAAATACTTAGCCCAATCCAATCGTATTGCAGGATCATCTGCCATATATGGAGGTAACGTTACTGTTTTAGCATCTACAGGATGTTTAGACTTCTCTCTAACGTCATCCCACCAATCTCCCCTATGTGTAACATCTAATTGTATCTGAGCAAAAAAAGGTTGATCTTCTTTTGTAAACGTATCATATTTATCAAACAAACCAAACTCCGTTTTTCCATCCCATTTCCCAATAGGCTTACTTTTAAAATTAACATCTGTCTTCCTTCCTTTTTTCATCACTCCATGATGACCTAATATTGTAGTATAACCTACATCTCTTAACAATTTTGTAAACGGTTTATATATAGAATCTAGAGGCACCCTTCTATTACTTCTATGATGTTGTGAGTTTGTTTTAACTTGATGTGTACCAATCATCATTGCAGATCTACTTGGCGAACATATTGGATTGGTTACAAAAGCATTATCAAAACGAATACCTTCTGATGCCATTTTATTTAAATATGGCGTTTTTACGTTTGGCATTCCATAGATTTCCAAATCGGTACTCATATCTTCTGCCATTAACCAAATAATATTAGGTTGCTGACTCTTAACATCATTTATAACCACTTTTTCTGATGTTTTTTTACAAGATGATATTGCAAGAAGCACTAAAAAAGTAAAAGCTACATATTTTATTAATTTCATATTTAAACACATTAATTGTTATCACGTAAATCTACGCATAATTTATAAAAGCTAAATTACTGAACTCCTACATCATGTAATTACAGTATCAAGAACCAATTAATCATGTAAAAATCGCTATCAATAAAAAAGTGAAAAAAATAAATAAAAAACTTGTCAGAATAATAAAAGATATTATATTTGCACCGCTCTTAGGAATAAGGGTAATTAAAAAGAAAAGTTCTTTTGAAATTATGACTGCGAAAGTAGCTCAGGGGTAGAGCATCACCTTGCCAAGGTGGGGGTCGCGGGTTCAAATCCCGTCTTTCGCTCTATTCAATTACCATGCTGAAGTGGTGGAATTGGTAGACACGCTGGACTTAAAATCCAGTGGTCAGTAATGGCCGTGCGGGTTCAAGTCCCGCCTTCAGTACAATAACCGTTGTTAATCTTTTAGATTTTCAACGGTTTTTTGCTTTTACAAACTTAGGCACTCGCCTACTCCTCACTTTTTATTAAGTTTATTTAATTTCATACTTAAACAATCATCAATAATAACAGCTCTATATCAAATAAAAAAAACATTAAACAATAGACTATTAACACTTTATGTAAAAATATAAAAATAATTAATTATTTCTCCATTTAAACATTGCGTACTACTAATAAAGATAATATATTTGCACTCCTTAGAAATAAGGACAACTATAAAAAAGTTCATTAAAAATAAAAAAGTAAAATTTGATTTAATTACCATCTTTACTTTATAAATAAAATACCATGCTGAAGTGGTGGAATTGGTAGACACGCTGGACTTAAAATCCAGTGGTCAGTAATGGCCGTGCGGGTTCAAGTCCCGCCTTCAGTACAATAACCGTTGTTAATCTTTTAGATTTTCAACGGTTTTTTTTGCTTTTATAAACTTTCCGCCCAACTCACAGCTAATTACACCCTTTGATTATTATACCTGAATATTGTTTCGTAAAAGTATATATTGTAAACAAACACCTTATGAACCTAAACTGAATTAAAGCACTCAGATCAACTATCTATAAACATAAGATTATATGTAAAAAAAAATCCAGCTAAAAGCTGGATTCTTAATTATTCTATTTCATTATCTGAAGATTAGTAACCTCTAAATTAGTTAACTCTCTCCACCTACCTCTCGGTAAGTTTTTCTTAGTTAATTCAGCAAAAACAACTCTATCTAGCTTGCTTACTTTATAACCAACATGTTCAAATATCTTACGAACAATTCTATTTCTACCAGAATGGATTTCGATACCAATTTCAGATTTCGGTTGACCATCTACATAAGAAACAGCATCGATAAACACTTTTCTACCTTCAATAATAACCTCCCCTCGTAATTTCTCTAAATCTCTTAACTCTAATTTTCTATCTAGAGATGCATGATATAGTTTACGAACATTATGTTTTGGGTGTGTTAATTTCTTTGCTAAATCACCATCATTTGTAAACAGCAACAAACCAGTTGTGTTTCTATCTAACCTACCTACAGGGTAAATTCTTTCTTTAGATGCATTTGCAATCAATTCCATTACTGTTTTTCTACCTCTATCATCATCCATTGTGGTAATGTAGTTCTTAGGCTTATTCAGTAAAATATATCTTTTTTGTTCTGGTGTAATAGAAGTTCCATCAAAACGAACAATATCGTCTGGCTGAACTTTATATCCCATTTCTGTCACCAACTTTCCATTTACCTCTACACTACCGTGCTCTATATACGTATCTGCTTCTCTACGAGAACATACTCCAGAATTTGCAATATATTTGTTTAAACGGATCCCTGAGGCGTCATTACTTGCCTTTGGAGTTTCTTTAATTTTGGTAAAAGTTTTCTTTGGAGTTTTTCTAGCTACAGGTTTGCTTTTTCTACTTAAAGGAGTACTTTTTTTACCTTCTTGTCGTCCTCTCGACGAGTTTTTATTTGAATTCATTACTTAAAAATTTTTGCAAAAATACGCAAAAAAACCTTAATTCAATCGGTCTATTACTTTTTCTACAATTAGTTCAGGCTTTATAAAAATTAAAGAGAAAACTCCTATTAAAAGCAACACTTTCAAAACGTTATGCATTAATCTATAATGTTTCGTTTCGGAAGAATTCCATAAATAAAAGCCTAAAAAAACAAGAACAAATAAAGCAAAGTAAAAATAATATCTCATGTAGCTTAAAGCTGGATAACTAAACAAAACTACAATAGGAAACAACGTTAAAAACAATAAGAATATTGATAATTTCTTTGTTCTTACCTCTCCATAAAAAACAGGAAAAGTATCGTAATCATTCACAATTGCTCCCTTCATACTCTGCAAATCTTTCAACAACTCTCTAACCATTATTACTAGAAACAAGAAAATTGCATGAACAAAAATGATTTTAGAAAAGTTCTGAAAATACACAAATACAGCAAAAAAAGGCAAAATGGTAAGTATAGTAGCAGAAACTAAACCTGTAAAAGGATACTTCTTAAGCTTGTGAGAGTAAAACCAAATAGCAAATATATAAATAGCAAAAAACAAAGCTGCTCTAACAGATATTAGGTAACCAAAAATAAAACCTAAAAAATTTAAAGCAAAATAAAGCTTTAACTTCGTAGACTGTTTTACATAATTATCTAAGCCCGTTTTTAATGGTCTATTTATGCGATCTACCTTTGCATCATAAAAATTATTAATAATATAACCAGACGCCACCACACATATACTTGCTAAAACAATGTATAACAAGTCTGCATCAAAAACAATTGTTCTGAGAGATTTTGTAGGCGAAAAAACAAAAATAGCCGCTAAGTATTGCGCTAAAACTAAAACAAGAATATTATACCCCCTGATTACAGAAACTAAGCTTAAAAGTTTAAAAATAATTCTTTTGACTTTAAAACTAGGCATATATTTAGAATCTATAAACCAACTCTAACTTATAATCTTTAAGACTTTTTTGAGCTTTTTCATAATCTTCAGTAAAACCTAAAATATAACCACCACCACCAGAACCACAAAGTTTCAGGTAATAATCATTTGTTTTAATTCCATTTTCCCAAACTTTATGAAAAGCATCAGGAATCATCGGTTTAAAGTTCTTTAAAACTATCTTGGATAATGATTTTACATTTCCAAATAAAGATTTCACGTTTCCTCCTAAGAAATCCTCGATACAAGCGTCTGTAGTAGTTGCAAATTCTTCGCTGATCATTTTTCTAAAACCTTCGTTTTTCATCTTATTCATAAAGATGTTAACCATAGGCTCCGTTTCTCCTATTTGCTCAGAATCTAACAAGAAAACAGCACCTTTTCCTTGTTTTTGAGAAGGAATACCCGCTGGCTCTACATTGTCTTTAGAGTTGATTAAAATTGGCAAACTTAAGTAACTATTTAAAGGATCTAAACCAGAACTTTTACCATGAAAAAAAGATTCCATTAAAGAAAAAACTCCTTTTAATCTTAACAATTTTTCTCTTGTTAAATTTTCTAAAACTGTTATTTTATTATCCGCATATTTATCATAAATAGACGCCACTAAAGCGCCAGAACTACCAACTCCATAACCTTGTGGAATTGAAGAATCGAAATACATTCCGTTTTCAATATCTGTTTTAAGACTAGATAAATTAAACGAAACTAACTCTGTTTCTAGAGAAGATAAATATTTATAAAAACGTTCTAAATTTTGGTTGGAAACTTTAGGTTTTCCAGATAAATCTGATGACGTTTTTAACGCTCCTCTATAAGCATTAAACGGAATAGCCAACCCTTTAGAATCTTTGATGATTCCATATTCTCCGAAGAGAAGAATTTTAGCATAAAACAATGGTCCTTTCATTTTTCTTTTTTATAGTGTTGCAAAAATACGAATTAATAAATTAACAAAACCTTATTAAAAATTCTTGTAAAAAGTTTTCCAGACACCAACTTTTTCTCCTTTTGTATATTTTCCTTTTTCCTTATTCTTTCCGTTTTTATAATACGTTTTCCAAACACCTTCCTCTAAACCATCCACATAGGTTCCAGAAGTTCTTAATTCGCCAGATTCATAAAACTCAGAAAAAACGCCATCATACTTCCCTTCAGAATAGCCTATTTTTCTAAAAATATTACCGCTTTTGTAGTAATACTTTACTTCGTTACCATCAGTAGGAACTACTTTGTAATAATATGATTTAACTTTATTTGTTTCCTTTAAGTCTGCATCTAACCACGTAGTTTTTTGAGCAGAAATGGTTATTGTTAAAAAGAAAATTAAAATTGATAGTAACTTTATAAAAGCTTTCATTTAAATTATTTTTTATTCAGACATTCTATTTCTTATTAGCTCCAAACCCCACAGAGTCATAAATATACTGATTTTTTTGGCAGTATTTAGAAAGTTCTTTATCTATAAATTGATTCACTTTTTCTTTTTCTACCTCAGGATACAACACATGCACATTTGCACCAGCATCTAAGGTAAAACAGATATTGCTATCATTTTCGGTTCTATATTCCCAAATTTTATTGATAATTTCTAAGGTATTTGGTTTCATCAAAATAAAATACGGATTGCTTGTCATCATCATTGCATGCAACGTTAATGCTTCACTTTCTACCAAACTGACGAATGCTTTTATATCTCCGTTTTGTAAAATTTCTGATATCTTACTCAAGTTATCATTTGCTTGTGTAAAACGACTTTCTGCATACGGATGCTCATGCATTAAATTATGACCAACTGTACTAGAAACTTGTTTTTCGCCTTTGTCTACTAACAAAATAGCATCTTGATAATTATGAAAAACAGTATGTAATTTGTATGGAAATTGTACGCCATACAAATCTGAACTTCCTTCTATTTCTGGGTGATTTCCCCAAACAACCATTGGCCCTTCTATACTTCTACTGGCACTTCCAGATCCTAAACGTGCTAAAAAAGAAGCTTTTTTATTAATTTCTTCTACTGATAAATCAGGATTTAATTCAGCCTCTAAACTCATTAAACACATAGCAATGGCACTTAATCCGCTTGCAGATGATGCGATTCCGCTAGAGTGTGGAAAAGAATTTTCCGAATTAATTATCATTTTATAATCAAAAATATAAGGACAATATTCTTGTATTCTTGTGAAAAATTCTGCAATTTTTGGTTTGAATGCATCTTTTTGTTTTCCTTCGAAAAACAAATCGAAATCTACTATTTCCGACTTTACTTTTTTCTCAAAATCAATCGTAGTAATTGTATGACAATTGTTTAATGTAAAACTAATAGAAGCGTTTTTTGGTATTTGCGGATTGCTCTTTCCCCAATATTTTACCAACGCAATATTACTTGGTGTTTGCCAAGTAAAGCTTGCTTTTTCTACCGAATTGTTATTTGATTTCGAAATAAATTGTGCTGTATCCAAACGTCTTGATTTTGCACCAAAGATAAAACTATTTCAAAGAATTTTCAGTTAACTTTTTAAGTACATTTTCTTTGTACGTTCTACTTATAGGAATTGCATTTTTTTCAATTTCAATAAATTCATTCGTATAAGAATCTGTCTTATTTAAATTGATAATATAAGACCTATGAATTCTTAAAAATTGTTGAGAAGGCAATTTCATTTCCAAATTACTAATCGTTTCTCTAGTTACTAAAACGGTGTCTTTTGTATGAATTTTGATATAATCAGATAAACTCTCAACATATAGAATATCATCAAAATTAATCTTTACCATTTTACGTTCTGAACGCACAAAAATATAATCGCTTTTAACAGAGGGTTCTTCAACATCAACCTGACTCACAATAACAGTTTGCGTTTCAAAAAACTTATTAACGGCTTGTAAAAAACGATCAAAAGCTATAGGTTTTAACAAATAATCTACGGCTTGCAAATCGAAACCATCAACAGCATATTCTCTGTAAGCTGTTGTAAAAATAATTTTAGACTTCTTGTTTATTGATTTTGCCAAAGACAAACCAGAAATGTCTGGCATATTAATATCTAAAAAGAATAAATCTATATTATTAGAATTTGCTATTTCGAAAGCTTCCATGGCATTTTTGCAACTTTTTACCAAATTTAAATTCGGAATTTTAGCCACAAAAGTTTCTAAAATATTTCTAGCAACTGGCTCGTCATCAACAATAACACAATTAATGGTATTCATTTTTCAGCAATTTGTTTTCATATTGTAAGTACCTTGAGATTTCTCGTCATTCGTACCTCTTTCTGTCGAAATGACAATTTTAATTAAAACTCAATTTTTAAATGTACTTTAAAAGTATCATTATTTTCAATTATTTCTAATTGATATTTGCCTGGATACAACATTTCTAAACGTTTTCTAATGTTCGGAAGTCCAATTCCAGTATTCGTTTCTTCTTTTCTTTTGGATGAATTTTCAATCTCAAAAAACAAACAATTATTTGCTGTTTTTAGACGAATATCAACATTTAAAACTCCGTCAATAATTACACCATGCTTAAAACTATTTTCTACAAAAGGAATTAATAACATTGGCGGAATTTGAAGAGAATCGTTCAGTTTATCTTTACTGAAATTCACTTTTAAAGTATCATGAAAACGCATTTTCTCTAATGAAATATAATCTTCCAAATGATGTATCTCTTCTACTAACGGCACTTTTGGCTTTTCTACTTGATATAGAATATAATCTAATAAATTAGATAATTTTAAAATCATTTCTGGTGCTTCATCCGCTTTAGCGATTGCAAAACCATAAATTGTGTTTAAAGAGTTAAATAAAAATAAAACACAAACCCCACTACTTCTATCATTAAAATAGTTGTAGCGACAAAAACACCTGAATAAATAGTATAAAGAACAAATTTCTTATATTGTTTTTTTAATAAATATTTAGGAATTAAATCATATACAAAAACATACGCAATAATTAATGTTACAATACTTAAAAGAGAAGAAAACCAAAATAAAAAAGCTTTGTTTGATGAACCTACACTAAAAAAACTTTTGAAGAAAAACCAAACAATCATCCAACATAAAAAATGTATTGGTATTTTTTTTAAGACTAATATCAGTTCTTTTTGCATATGTTACAAAATAAAAATAAAGATTTAATTTTTAGGATAATTAGCGACGGATTACTTATTTTAATCTCTAAAAAACAAATTTGACACTTTTTATACTAAAACTACCTGTTTTTTGTAGAAACCAAGTAAAAAGGATTCATTCATCTCAAATATATTTTAAGAACAAACATTACCAATATTTTTGAAACGAATTTAAAAACTTATATTATGACTTACATAACCGAAGGAGGTACTCAATTTATGATCCCTTTATTAATTCTATTCTTTTTAACACTTTTTTTAATTGCAAAAAGTTTTAAAGTAAATTCAGATAAAAACAGAGAACTTATTAAATCTGTAAGTTTATTTGCGCTTGTTTTTGGTTTTTTTGGTCTTTTTCTCGGATTATACCAAATGTTTACTGTGATTGCAATAGCAAACAGTGTATCTCACGGTGTTTTAGCTGTGGGGTTAAAATGTGCAATTACAGCAACTTTATTTGGTTTTATCATTTTTCTTATTGGTAGATTAGGTGTAATTGCACTTACGTGGATTAAAAAAGAATAAGTAAAAAATTACTTGATAAAAATACCCATTTCATTAATTCTGAAATGGGTATTTTTGCATTCTATGCATACAAAAAAAGTTTTTCTACTTCTAAACGGAGAACCTCCAATAGCAATTCCTAATTTGGAGGAATACGAAATTATTTGTGCTACAGATGGCGCTTATCAATTTTTAGAAAAAAATAAAATAAAACCCGATTTTATTAGCGGCGATTTTGATTCAATAAAAAACCTACCAAAAGATATTGAAGTAATTCATACTCCGAATCAAGATTTTACAGATTTTGATAAAATCCTTCAGATTCTATTTGATAAAAGTTTTAAAAACGTTGATGTTTTTGGTGCCAGCGGAAAAGAACAAGACCATTTTTTAGGAAATTTGCACACCGCCATTCAGTGGAAAAACAAATTAAACCTTACTTTTTTCGATAATCATAGTCGTTATTTTTTAGCGGATAAAAATACTGAAATCTTAAATTCTGTTGATAAAACAATTTCATTAGTTCCTTTCCCAAAAGCAAAAAACATTTGCACTTTAGGATTGCAATATCCTTTAGATAAGGAAGATTTAGTTTTCGGAGAAAGAATTGGCACAAGAAATAAAGCAATTACAAACGATATAAAAATTACTTTTGAAAGCGGAGAATTATTCATTTTCATCAACCATTAAAAACGAATACATTGAGTAGAAAAATAAAATTATTGTGGGATTTTAGAGGTCCTGATGCACAAGAAACAGCAAAACATCATACCATTCATTTAAAAGAATTTGCAGAAATGGAAAACTTAACTTTTCATGAAATTAATATTGAAGAAAAAAATCCAATGTTATTTTCTGCCTTCATTACAGTAGATGAAAAAGATATGAAAGTTTATAGAGATGCATTAAAACCTCATCGAGGTGAAGTTGGATAAGATTGTTAATTATTATACAACAAATACACTTTTTTATTTTTCCTAATATAAAATTAACTAATTTTGCAATGTCATAACTTGTATGGCAAAAAATAATGAAGCAGAAACACCAAATACTAAAAGTACTATTACTCATTTCAATTTATTGTTCTGGTATGTATCTTTCTGCAAATACAACTTCTTATTTTAACGCACAAAATGCGAACCAAGATACAGAACAGCTTACCTATTTAGTTACAGCTTCTAAAGTATTTCATGCGCATACACAACAATCAGAAAACTTAGTTTCTGAAACAATAGATTTTTCATTACCCAATTTTAAATTGTCTTCAGACGATTTATTAGCAATTTCTTATACAACTAAACTAGAGTTCAATTCTAAGTTTAAACAGTATAAAAACTACTTAGAAAACACCCTAATTAGACAACGAAAGTCTGATCTTATTTTTCCTTTCCATAATTTTTGGTAACCCTTTATTTTATTTACTAACAACTACCTTTTACGTAGTTAAAATAAAACATTGATATGTTGCGGATACCCGTTTCATATAAAAATCAGTATATCAAAAAAAATTAAAAAACATAAAATGGATTTAGGTACAATAATAATAGGAGTAATATGTATTGCATTATGTGCACTACCTTTTGTATTAACAAATAAAAACAAAAAAAATAAAGAAAAAAAAGTATTAAACTCATTGAAAGAGTTTGCAAAACAGCATAATTCTGAAATTACAGAGCACGAAATTAGTGAATGTTATGCAATTGGTTTAGATGAAAATAAACATGCAATTTCATTTTTACAAAAAACAAAAGAGCAAGTTAATCTTCAGTTTATAGATCTTAACACTATTAAAAACAGCGAGATAAATAACATAAGTAAATCTATAGGTAAGAACGAAACAACACTAGACAAGTTAAACTTAAAACTGAACGTTATCGGTAAAAACAAACCTAGTATTGTTCTTGAATTTTATAATTCAGATATTAATTTTCAACCTGGCAATGAGTTTGATTCTATAGAAAAATGGAACAAAATAATTAATTCATTACTTCAAAATCAGCAACAAAATAAAGCTGCATAATACCCTTAAAATAATAACGAATCTTACTAATTTATATACACAAAATAAGATTCGTTATTATTTATATAGCACTCAACACCAAATAGGTCATTGATGTTTTCCTAAAATTGATATAAAAAACTATATTGAATTTGATTAAAATAAAAGAGGTACGTCATTTGAAGTTAGATATTCTTTATTAGTTTTGTTGTTAGGAAAAGTAAACTCCTAACAAAACTTTATAAATGCAACCTTTTATATTTAATCATATTGCCCTTTCTGTAAAAGATGTAGATACATCTATAGCGTTTTATCAAAAAGTACTACAACTAAAAGAGATTAAAAATACTGCCTCTAATTCAAAAACAAGATGGTTATCTCTTGGTGAAGGAAAACAACTTCATATAATTCCTCGTCCTGATGCGATCATTAAAACGAATAAAGCTGTGCACTTTGCTTTATCAACCAAGGATATTGCAACATTTATACTCCATTTAAAAGAATTAAAAATTGAGTATTCCGATTGGATCGGTACACCAAACAAAGATTATGTTAGAAATGACGGTATTCTACAAGTGTATTTTCAAGACCCAAACGGATATTGGATTGAAGTAAATAATGATGTCTAATAGATACTATTTCCATTTAATACCACATCCCATACTTGGTTTTTGGTTTTCTAAAGCGGGTTTATTTTCTAATAAATTATCCAGAGAATTACGTAAATCAATTCCTGTTACCGGTTTTCCGTTTCCTGGTCTAGAATTGTCTAATTGTCCGTGATAAACAGCTTTTAAATCTTTATCAAAAACATAAAAATCGGGGGTACATGCAGCATCATACGCTTTTGCTACCTCCTGCGTTTCATCGTATAAATACGGAAAAGGATAGTTTTCATCGTTAGCAAGTTGCTTCATCAATTCAGGCGAATCTTGTGGATAATTCTCAACATCATTAGCACTTATCGCAATAAAGTTAATTCCTTTTTGTTGATACTTGTTTGCCATTTTTACCAACTCACTATTTACATGAATTACAAACGGACAATGATTACAAATAAACATAATTACTGTTCCTTTTTCTCCTTTTGCTTCGTTTAAAGAAACAAAAGAGTTATCAACTGTATTTAATAAAGTAAAATCAGGTGCTATTGTTCCGTTTTTAAACTCGTTCGATTCTGCTCTTGCCATAATTATATTCTCTTTTATTATTTTTTCACCACTCGTCATTGCAAGGAACGAAGCAACCTCTCCGTTAAAAAACAGATTACTTCGTTCCTCGCAATGATATTTTTAATATTTTAATCTTCTGCCAAAGCATTTGCACAAATAAAACCACTTGTCCACGCATTTTGGAAATTGAAACCTCCAGTAACAGCATCAATATTTAAAACTTCACCAACAAAAAATAGATTTTGGTGTTTCTTACTTTCAAAGCGTTTAAAGTTAATTTCTTTTAAATCGATTCCTCCAGCAGTTACAAATTCATCTTTAAAAGTAGTTCTTCCGTTGGCATTAAAAACACCTTTTGTCAATTGGTTTGCTAAACCTTCTAATTGATTATTATTTAAATCTGCCCAATTCTGAGTTGCACTAATTCCTGCTGCAAGCACAAAACGCTCCCACAATCTTTTAGAAACCTCAGCAAAAGGAGATTTTAAAATAGCCGTTTTTCTAGGTTCTTTCTTTTTTAAATTTAAAAGAACATTTAAAACTTTATCGGTTGGTCTAGACAACCAGTTTACCTCTACGTTATATTGATAATTTTTATCAGCCAAAATTCTTGCGCCAAAGGCGGATAATTTTAAAACCGCGGGACCACTCATTCCCCAATGTGTAATTAACAAAGGTCCGGATGCTTCTAATTTTGTTCCAGAAATGGTAACTGTAGCATTTGGCACAGAAGTTCCTAATAAATCTACCAATCTTTTATCGTTAATATTAAAGGTAAATAAAGACGGAACTGGTTCTACAACGCTATGATCTAATGTTTGGCATAATTCCCATACTTTTTTAGAACTTCCTGCAGCAATCACTAATTTATCAGCTTCAAAAACTTGTTCTTTTGTGTTGATAATCCATTTATTATCTTGTTGAGAAACCGAATTTACACCACAGTTTGTTAACACTTTAATTCCTAAGTTATCAACAGCATTTTGAAAACAATCTATAATTGCCTGACTTGTATTTGCTTCTGGAAAAACACGATTATCGTCTTCTATTTTTAAAGGAACTCCTCTGTTTTCGAACCATTCAAAAGTATCGCCTGTCATAAACTGGTGAAAAGGCCCTAACAATTCTTTTTTTCCTCTTGGATAGAATTCTGTTAAGTCCTTTGGAATAAAACATGCGTGTGTAACATTACATCTTCCACCTCCAGAAATTTTCACCTTTTGTAAAACGTCTTTTCCTTTTTCGAGAATTGTAATATCTAATTCAGGGTTATTTTCTTTAGCGTTTATCGCTGTAAAATATCCTGCTGCTCCTCCTCCAATAATTATTACTTTACTCATTTGTTTATCTTATATAAAACCTCTCGACTGCGCTCGAGGAGACATTTAGAATATTAATTGTCAGGTCGAGCGCAGTCGAGACCTAATATTTTATTATAAAACCATATGACTGTAAGTCAATATGGTTTCAAATCCTTTATTTTTAAAATAGCTTGGTGTTGATGCGTCTCCTGTAACTAAAACAAAATCTCCTCCCCAAGCACCTAAACTTTTTACCGATCCAAAATAGTCTGAAAACAACTTCTCTTTAACTGTTTTTAGTTTTATAATTGAACTGATAATTTGTTCATGTTCAACTATTAATTCCTCAAATTCTTGTAATGATTTTGTAGTTAAAAATTCCTCAGAAATTTCTGAAATTCTCTTTATTTCTTTATCAAAATTGATGTTACTCTCCCTGAACTTTGCAATTCCTTCTTTAGAATCTTGCTTCTGATTTAAATGAACAAAAAACAAATTCTCTTTAAAATTCGGGTTGAATGTTACTTGCTCAACAACAGGTTCTTTATTTTCTATTTGATAAAAAACTGGCGTATCGTTTTGTGCACAAGCAATATCATAACCACTTCCTTTAAAGGAATTCCAAAGCAATTGAAAAGCATCTACTTTTGCCCAAGATGCTACAGAATTTATTAATGTAGATGAAGTTCCTAATCCCCAATTTCTTGGAAATGTAAGGTTTGTTTTTACAACAAATCCGTTTTCTGATGCTAAAAAATCTGGATTTAAGTTTTTAGCTTCTTTTAAAATATCTAACAACGTTTCTGCAATAACCTCTCCACTTCCTTCTTTATCGGAATTGAAAGTACAATTTATCAAACGTAGTTTTTTTAAATCGAAAACAGCCTCAAACCAACATTCTCCGGTGTGTGTAAAACTTCCCCAAATAATTTGAGGTTCTTTTATTTTCTCAACACTTAAATTTTGTCCAAATTTAGTTGGAATTGCCAAAGATTTTGCGCCATCTAAAACAAGATATTCTCCTGTTAATAAAAGTTTTCCGTTAGAATAAAAATTCATTATACCAATCCAAATTGTTTAAAATGATGTGTAAAATGTTTTACATGAAATTTCTGCCAATACTCATAATCTAACTCTCCAAAAAACGGATGATTTTCAGCTTTGGCTATTTCAAAATGAACTTTAAAAGCATCAATTTGAATGAATAAATCATGAATTGCTTCACCTACAGAATTAAATTTTAAGGCATTTGGTTCTTCAGACAACATACTTGCTTTAAACCCAACTTGCAACTCCCCTTCTGTATTTAAAAAAGGTTTTCTTCTTGCTGATTTTTCATCAGAAACATAATAATCAGCAGCTATTTTTCCATTAGAAATTTGTAATAAAAAACTTAAATGTTCTATCATTTGTTGCCCATTCATCTTCCCAAAAAGCGGCTTTGTCTTTTCATCAATCTTAGCCAGTTTATAACTTACCAAGTTCTTATTAAAAAAATCAATCCAATTGATAGAAGGTTTTCTTAAAGCATCTATTTTTTCTACAACTGCAGAATGTGTCACTGTCTTTTTATCAAAAAAAGCTGTAACTATTTCTTTTTCTTCTTCGGTAGCATTAAACTGATTTAAGATATTCTGTAAATGCATTTTCATGTGTCCATGCTGAATTCCCATAGTCGTTAAAGCTCTTAAAGCTGCAAAATTTTGAGCCAAACCTGCTGCTGCCATAATTTGCATTAAAGTTCTTGCAGATGGTTTTTGCAACATTTCTAAAGATAACTTTGCTAGAGGATGTAAACCTGTTAAGCCACCAACGGTTCCTAAAGCCAACGGAATATCAATCCAGAATTTAAAAATTCCATCATCAATAGTACAATGAGACAAGCTAGAGTATTGTCCGGATTTAGAAGCGTACGCGTGCGCACCAGCTTCTACTGCTCTAAAATCGTTACCAGTAGCTAAAACAACAGCATCAATTCCATTCATAATTCCTTTATTATGCGTTACCGCTCTATAAGGTTCTATTTCTGCAATTTTTACTGCTTGGTAAAATTTCTCTGCAAATCTCTGAGGATTCTCACCTCCTAATTCTTCTATCTTACAACTCACTTCTGCCCTAACCAAACATTCTGGAACGTAGTTAGAAAGTATGCTCATTACAATTTCTATATCGTCTTTTTCAAACTTTTTAGCAATTGCTTCTAAACATGAGTTTATAAAATTTGCACCCATTGAATCTTTCGTTTCAAAGGTTGCGTGCAGTTGATAATAGTTTTCTAATTTATCAGTTTTATCAACTAATTTTATATCTAAAATTCCACCACCACGTTTTTCCATATTTTTAGTGATGGAAGCCGTTGCAGCAAATAATTCTGTTTTATTTTTATTAAAATAGTCTTCAAGATTGGTTTTATCTCCAGCATACATAAAATGGACTTGCCCAATTTTTGTTGTACCAATTACCTTGGTTTTAAAACCTCCTCTTGTACTCCAAAATTTACCAACTAAAGAAGCAGCTGCTACTACAGAACTTTCTTCTACCACCATAGGAATTACATAAGTTCTATCATTAATTACAAAATTTGGTGCAATACCAAAAGGCATGTAAAAGTTAGAAATTGTATTCTCAATAAAGTCATCATGAAGTTGTTGCAATTCAGCATCATCATTCCAATATTGTTTAATTATATCTTTTGTATGGGAATGATTGTGGAAATAATTCTCTGTTAACCACGTAATTTTTTCATCTTTCGTTAACTTAGAAAAACCAGAAATAAGTTTGCTCATTAATTTGGGTATAAAACTATCAACAACAAAGATAAGTCAAACTGTTAAAACATTAATAGATAATCAACATTTATGGATTTTTAAGATATTTTTTATGGATTTTTGCGTAAACTTGGCAAACTTTTATCAAATACAAGGTCTACAATGAGAAAAGGAGTCTCCCTTACAGTTATTTTACTATTAATTAACTGTATAACATTTGCACAAGTAAATGCAAGTAAAACATCAAACAAAAAAAACATAACATTAGAAGAAATCTGGAACGGAACATTTTCTGCAGATAGAATGAATTCTTTAAATTCTATGAATGGCGATTATTATGCTGTTTTAGATTTTAATAGATCATCTAGATCGGTTACTGTGGATAAATACAGTTACAAAACTTTAGAAAAAGTTGAAACAATTGTAAATAGTGCCGATTTAAAAGGTTTAAATAGTTTCTCTTCTTATAGTTTTAATAATGATGAAACCAAACTGATTTTAGGAACCAACTTCCAACAAATTTATCGTCATTCTAAAAAAGGAACCTATTATGCCTATGATATTGCTTCTAAAGAATTGACGTTGATTGGTGAGGCAATTCAAGAACCCGTTTTTTCTCCGGACAATAAAAATGTAGCGTATGCTAAGGACAATAACATTTTTATTAAAAATGTAGCTTCAAACCAAATTACTCAGGTAACAATGGATGGTAAAATAAATGAAATCATCAACGGAATTACAGACTGGGTCTATGAAGAAGAATTTGCTTTTGTAAGAGCTTTTGAATGGAATAAAACAGGAACTCATTTAGCTTTTTTACGTTTTGATGAAACCAACGTTCCTACTTTTTCTATGGATGTTGTTGGTACAGAATTATACCCAACACAACAAGTTTTTAAGTATCCTAAAGCAGGTGAAAAAAATGCAGATGTTACTTTACACATGTATACGCTTTCATCTAAAAATACAGAAACAATTTCTTTAGGAGATTATGAATATATTCCTAGAATTAAATGGTCTAATGATTCAGATATTTTAGTTGCAACGACTTTAAACCGTCATCAAAATAACTTAAACCTACACAAAGTTAATTCTCAAAATGCTACTGCTTCTTTATTATTAAATGAAACTGATAAAGCGTATGTAGATATTACAGACAATCTTACTTTTTTAGCTGATAACAGTTTTATTTGGACAAGCGAAAAGGATGGTTACAACCATATTTATCATTATGATTTTAATGGTAAATTAATCAATCAAATTACAAAAGGAGATTGGGAAGTAACCAACTACTACGGTTTTAACGAAAAAAAGAAAACCATCTATTATCAATCTGTAGAAAACGGATCTATCAATAGAGGTGTGTATTCTATCAACATAAAAGGAAAAAAGAAACAGTTATTAAGTAATGAAAGCGGACAAAATACTGCGTCATTCAGTAAAAACTTAAACTTCTTTATCAACACATATTCATCAGCAGAAACACCACCTATTTATTCTTTATACACTGCTAAAGGACAAATGTTAAAGGTGATCAAAAATAATGATGCTTTAAAAGAAAGATTATCGGCATATAAAATGAGTCCTAAAGAGTTTTCTACAATCAACATTAACGGAAACGACTTAAACATGTGGATGATTAAGCCTTTAGATTTTGATGAAAACAAGAAATATCCACTTTTAATGTTTCAATATTCTGGACCAGGTTCTCAACAAGTTGGAAATACTTGGAACGGTAGCAATGATTATTGGCACAATATGTTAGCCCAAAAGGGAATGATTGTAGTTTGTGTTGATGGACGTGGTACTGGTTTTAAAGGTGCCAATTTTAAAAAAGTAACTCAAAAAGAATTGGGTAAATATGAAGTTGAAGATCAAATAGCAGCAGCAAAAAAATTAGTAGAACGTTCTTATATAGACAATAATAATGTTGGTATTTGGGGATGGTCTTATGGTGGTTTTATGAGCACCAATTGTATTTTAAAAGGAAATGATATTTTTACCACAGCAATAGCAGTAGCTCCGGTTACTTCTTGGCGTTTTTACGATTCTGTTTATACAGAACGTTATATGCAAACTCCGCAAGAAAACGCAAGTGGTTATGATGATAATTCGCCATTTAATTATGCAAATAAATTAAAAGGAAACTACTTATTAGTTCACGGAACTGGTGATGATAATGTACATGTACAAAACTCTTACAGAATGATAAATTCTTTAATTGAAGCTAATAAACAATTTGATATGTTTATTGTACCAGACCGAGCACACGGAATTTATAAAGGAAGAAATACTCGTTTAAATTTGTTCACAAAAATGACTAACTTTATCGACGAAAATTTAAATACAGAATCAACTAAATAAAAGGATAAACTATGAGTAATTTAATAAAAGAACCACACGAAAAAGAATTATTTGAGCATCCTGTAGGATTGTACGTATTATTTTTTGTTGAAATGTGGGAACGTTTTTCATATTATGGAATGCGTGCAATTTTAACCTTATATCTTGCTGCTCCAATTATTATAGGAGATCCTCAATCTGGTTTTGGTTGGTCTAATGGAGAAACTTTATCTTTTTACGGAACATATACCATGTTTGTGTATTTAACTTCCATTCCTGGAGGCTGGATTGCAGATAAATTTATAGGACAGAAAAAAGCAGTAATGCTGGGAGGAATTTTACTATGTATTGGTCATGGAATTTTAGCAGTAGAAGCACAATGGGCATTCTTTACAGGACTTCTTTTTATTGTTATTGGTGTAGGTTTTTTAAAACCAAACATCTCTACAATGGTTGGTGGTTTGTACAAACAAGGAGATGAAAGAAGAGATAAAGGTTTTTATGTTTTCTATATAGGAATTAACTTAGGAGCTTTCTTAGGAGCTATTTTAGTTGGTGCAGTAGCCGCTAAATATGGCTGGCATTATGGTTTTGGTTTAGCAGGTATCGGTATGGCACTAGGACAAATTGTATATATGTATGGCTTAAAATATTTAGGTAGTGTTGGAAATTTTATCGGTAATGCAGATTCACCTGATAAAGAATTACTAAAAAAACCTTTAACAAAAATTGAAAAAGATAGAATGTTAGTAATGTTCTTATCTTTCTTAATTATTATTGTTTTTTGGGGTGCTTTTGAACAAGCCGGTGGGTTAATGAGTTTATATACAGAACAAAAAACAAATAGAATTTTATCTTTCTCTTTACCTTTAATTGGAAATGAAATTCCTGCAGCTGTTTTTCAATCTGTTAATGCCTTTTTTATTATTGTTTTAGGTACTGCAGTTGGTGGGTTTTGGTATAATTGGAAAAAGAAAGGAAGAGAATCTTCTTCTTTATTTAAGATGGCGATAGGTGTAATTATTATGGCTTTTGGTTTTTTCTTTATGAGTAAAGCTGCTTCTGAAGTAGTTATGAATGGAGATGAAGTAGCAGAAAAATCTGCAATGATTTGGTTAATATTAGCATACCTTTTTCATACTATTGGTGAGCTTTGTGCTTCTCCGGTTGCATTGTCTTTTATCACTAAGTTAGCACCGTTAAAATACGCTTCTCTAATGATGGGAGCATATTTTGCTGCAACTGGTTTAGGTAATAAAGTCGCAGGTTTTATTGGTGGACTTTCTGAAGATGCTGGAGATTTTGAAGTATTTACAGGAATCGCAATAACATGTACTATTTTTGGTTTATTATTAATTGCAATTCTAAAACCTCTAAAGAGGCTAACACATGGAGCTGAAGATAGGCAAGCAATTAAAAATGAAGAAACAGAAGGTTTCGAACTAGCTGATAATTAATGAAACAAAATAATAAACCTCATAAATGATATCTTAATGAGGTTTGTTATACTTATATAATTTTATTTTACATGAATACAGCCAAATACAGATTTGAAGGTTCAGAAATGAACAATAAATTATTGCTAGGACACCCAGCAGGTTTATTTATTTTATTTTTCACAGAAATGTGGGAGCGTTTTTCATATTATGGAATGCGTGCATTATTAGTTATTTTTTTAATATCATCATTAACTGATGGCGGTTGGGCTTGGAGTCGTGAAGATGCTTTAAGTTTATACGGTACATACACAATGTTAGTTTACTTTACTCCTATTATTGGAGGTATTTTAGCCGATAGATTTTTAGGATACAGAAATGCAGTTGTTATAGGTGCTTTATTAATGACACTTGGACACGCAGCGATGGCATTCGATACTCCTTGGGCATTATATGTAGGTATTGGTTTACTAATTGCAGGAAATGGTTTCTTTAAACCTAATATTACTTCAATTATTAATGGTGTTTATAAAAACGCTCAAGAAAAAAAGGATGGTGCATTTACTATTTTTTATATGGGTGTAAATGCTGGTGCTTTTTTAGGTATTATGCTTTGTGGTTATGTAGGTGAAACTTATGGTTGGCATTTTGGTTTTGGTTTAGCTGGTATTTTTATGTTTTTCGGAATGTTACAATTCTATTTCGCTCAAAGCATTTTTGGTAATGTTGGTACAAAGCCAAGTAAAATTGTTGATTTATCTGATGCAGTTGCTAGTAAAGATGAAAAGAGTTATGACGATGTACCAAGCAATGTACAGAGAGACAGATATATTGTTGTTGGTATTTTAGCATTCTTTACTATTTTCTTTTGGGCTGCATTTGAGCAAGCCGGTGGTTCTATGACTATTTTTGCTAAAGATTATACCAATAGAGTATTAGAAGGTAGCGCTGCAAATATTTTTAGAATCGCAAATACACTACTTACTGTTGTTCCTTTAATGATTATTACCTATGTTTTAATTAGTTTATTTAAAATTACTTTTAAAAAATATGCATTATCTAATCTTTTCTTAGGAATCAGTTTTGCAATAATTTGGATCATAGTAATCATCATGTTAAAAAACCAGTTTAGTGAAGTTTCTACGGAAATACCTGCTTCTTGGTTTGGTATCTTAAATTCATTCTTTATTATAACATTTGCGCCATTATTTTCTAAAATATGGGAAAGTAAATTCAATCCACCTGCAACCGTAAAATTTGGTGTCGGATTAATATTATTAGGACTAGGGTTCTTAGTTTTGGCCTATGGTTCTGCAAGTATACCTCAAGGTGCACAAACAGCATCAGTAAGTGTTATTTGGCTTATTTTAGCCTATTTACTTCACACTTTAGGTGAATTAAGTTTATCTCCTGTAGGCTTGTCTTACGTTTCTAAACTAGTACCAGGAAAAATGATTGCTATGATGTTTGGTCTATGGTATATAGCTGTTGGTATGGGAAATAAATTAGCTGGTTTGATGGGAGGAATGATTGATGAAATAACAACGAAATACTCTATGAGTACCTTCTTTTTAATTTTCACTTTTGTACCTATCATTGCAGGTCTTTTAATTATGAGCTTAACGCCTTTATTAAAAAAACTAATGCACGGAGTAAAATAAACTTCATCAAAATAAATGAAAAAAAGAGCTTTTTTAAAGGCTCTTTTTTTTTGTAAATTAGACATAAATATTACGACTCAATAATTATGAAAAAACTGATATTACTTATTGCTGTTTGCCTATTTTGTATAAATACAAATGGACAAGAAAATATTAAATGGCTTGATTTTGAAGAAGCTATCGAATTAAACAAAGCAAATCCTAAACCTATTTTAGTTGATATATATACAGATTGGTGTGGCTATTGTAAAAAAATGGATTTAAACACTTACTCTAACAAAACCATTGGTGATTATATAAATAAAAACTTTTACGCTGTTAAACTAGACGGAGAAGGTAAAAAAGACATTGTTTTTAATGATCATACATTTAAATTTCAAAAAGAAGGTAGACGTGGCTATCACCAATTAGCAGCTTCTTTAATGGATGGAAAATTATCGTATCCAACTACCCTCTTTTTGTCGGAAGATGTACAGTTATTAGATAAAATCCCTGGTTATTTAGACAAAGAAATTATGGAAAAAATATTAGTCTATTTTTCTGAAGAAGTATACAAAACTAAAAAATGGGAAGACTTTAATACCGATTTTAAAAGCAGTTTAAAATAATACTATTATAGACATAAACACCTACACGTTTATTTTAATCAATGATAAACGCTCCATTTTGACCTGTATAATGAAATGGGATTTGATGTTTTAAACAAGTCTCTTCCCAACGATTTACACTACTCTTATAATTAGAACCATCAGCAATAATTTGTGATGGTTTTATTGTTTTTATCAATCTTGATAAATTTATTTTTGGCGAATATTGCAAAACTACAATTGGTTCCCTCATTCCAGAAATCGTATAAATCCCCAAACTATCAATCAGTAAAATATCCTTTTTAGAAAATTGAAGAAAGTTCTTAAAATTGAATTCCTTAACCTTATCAATACCTTCTGAAACTCGGTACGTTTTAATACTATTTTCATTTTTAAACCTCACACTATCTATGTCGTGTTGCAAAAAGAGTTGTTTTCCTACTCTCTTTCCAATCACAGAAAATCTACTTTTATGAAACACAATCAATTCTTCTTTCGATTTATTTTCTTTCGTTTCAAATAGAAAAACAGTTTGTAAAAGTACTATTGAAACTAAAAAGTAAATCAAATTTTTAGATGATTTTTTGATTAAGAATGAAACTCCTAAAAACAAGAATACATACCAAAACAACATCGTAACAAATGAAATTAAAATTTCTTTAAATAAGAATTCTTCTTGAAGAGAAACCCAACTTACAAAACCATTCATCCAAGAAATAATCATTCCATAGATATTTGCCAAAACCTGAGGTAGAATATTTAAAAGTGATGTAATAATGACTAAAATCCCTCCGATTAAAATTGCCCCTAAAAAAGGAATTACAACTAAGTTTGAGGCCAAAAATAACCCTGGAAATTGTTGAAAATAATAAATACTTAAAGGCAATATTCCTATTTGGGCTGCTATTGAAACGGTAAACAATTGCCAGAAAAAATCGACAAATTTAAACTTAGGTTTCCATATTGCATACAATTTAGGATGTGTCCAAAGAATACCAAAAACTGCTAAATAACTGAGTTGAAAACCAACATCAAAAAGAAACATAGGTTTTATTAATAGTAAAAAAAGCATGGAAGAAATAAAGGAAAACTCTACTACCTTTTTTCTTTGAAAAGACAACCCAATAGCTAAAAAAGTAAACATGGTAACCGCTCTAACTACTGACGCAGAAAGACCTGCGATAAATGCGAACATCCAAAGTAAAGAAACAATAATAAGTGTTTTTATAAACTTTCCGTACTTAATTCTTTCAACAGGTTTAAAAATGAAAGATAAAATCAATAGAATAACACCAATGTGTAAACCAGAAACTGCCAAAATATGGATTGCTCCTGCTCTTTGATAATCTACAATCAATTCTTTAGAAATATCTTGTCGTTGCCCCAACAAAAGTGCATTAATAATCGCTAATTCATTTTTCTTAAAATGGTATTTCTGTAATGCTTCCTGAATTTGATTTCTAAATTTCGCCGACAAACCAAATAAAGTGGTTGACTGAGTACGAAGCTTTAAAAACTGATTTGTATCCACAAATAATTGATGATGAATACCTTGTTTTGCTAAATAAGACTTATAGTTAAATTGATGCGGATTTAAAGGCGGAATTAACTCTTTTAAAGTAGGTTTTAAGAATAACTGATCATCAATTTGTAACGAATTTACACTACTATCATTCTTTACATTTAGAAGTATTGTTCCTGTAGTTTTCAGATCATCAACATTAATAATAGTAGCCTCATATTTTTGGTAATAATTACCAGGTTTTAATATTTTATGAATCTGTAAAACAACCTTAGAATTGTCTTTAAAATGATACTGATAATATGAATCATAATTCTTGTCATCACTTACATAAACAGTCGAAACACCGATACAAAAGAATAAAATAAAAGCAGTACATGTTCTTAAAACCTTATGTTTTATCAGAAAAAATAAAACAGATAAACCTACCAAAAAAATAGTGGTCCTAAGAAAACTAAAAGTCCAAAATTGAGTGAAAAACTGGAAACAAATTCCAATAATTACAAGCACAACAAAGTGCAAGGGTATGTAATTGTACAACCTTTTCATAGCAAGTTAAAGTTACTAAAAAAAACGTTAACTATTAATTACAAGATTGTTATTGCTTTTACGAAGGCATTTTTCCAATATTTTTCTGATAGTGCAGAAACAATTACACCTCTAGAAGTAGTGGCGTGTACAAACTTAATTTGTCCTTTTAAATGGGAAACCACCAAGCCAACATGATTGATATTTCCTCGTCTGTTTTTACTTGTTTTAAAGAACAATAAATCACCTTTTTTAACTTTACTTAAAGCAATTTTATCACCTCTTTTTGCCATATCTCTAGAGATTCTTGGCAATTGTACGTTTTCGTTTCCAAAGGCAACATATACCACTCCAGAGCAATCCATCCCTCTATTGGTAGTTCCTCCAAATTTGTAACGAACACCTGTATATTCTAAGGCATTTGCTACTATTTTATCTGCTTTAGTAATTGGTTTTGGTGTATTTTTAACAACCGTTTTAGTGGATGAACAAGAACTTAATAATAAAGAAAATACAACTATTAAAAAACTCCATTTCTTCATATTAATATTCTTTTACGTATCATTTGTACCTTCATTAAACTTCTTCTAAAACGGACATTCCACTTGTTTTATCACCAGAAGTCCACGTCCAATTTTCATAAAGAGTAATTTTTCCGTTAACCTCTATTTCAGGTTTAGAATAACAAATACCTGTCATTAATTCCCCTTTAAGATTTACTTGATGATAACGCATTTCTATATTCCCATGCTCATCTACAAGACCGATTAAATGACCTTTAACTATTTGTCCGCCTTTATATTCAGACGTTAAAATAGTACCTTTTTGCTTGTATGTAAAAATGGTTTCTTTTGAAGTTTCACCATTATCAGCATTTTGAACAACTCTAAACTTTTTATTATTATAGTTCATACAATTTAGAATTAGTTATCTCCTTTTCTTAAATCACTTACAATTTGTTTCGCTACTTTTTCTGAAGCACCTTTACCTCCCAATTTCTTTTCTAATTCAAAGTATTCTAAAAACAATTTTTCTCGATAGGTATCATCTAAAATCTTGGTCAATTCAATTTTTAAATTCTGCTTATTAAAATCATTCTGAATTAATTCTTTTACCACTTCTCTATCCATAATTAAATTTACCAAAGAAATAAATTTTAAAGTGATTATTCTTTTTGCAATCTGATAAGAGATTGTTCCGCCTTTATAACAAACCACTTGCGGCACTTTAAACAAAGCGGTTTCTAAAGTTGCAGTGCCAGACCCAACAATTGCTGCATAAGAAATACTTAATAAATCGTACGTTTTATTGTTGATAAAAGAAACTTTACGATCACCAATAATACTTTGATAAAAACTAAAATCTTGACTTGGAGCCCCACCAATTACAAACTGATACTCAGAAAAATCATCAATTAAAGACAACATTACAGAGAGCATTTTGGTTATTTCTTGCTTTCTACTTCCGGGTAACAAAGCAATAATAGGCTTGTCTGTTAAGTTATATTCTTTTCTAAAAGCAGCTTCTTTTACTTGTTTTCTACCTGCAATTCCGTCAATTAAAGGATGCCCAACAAAAGTTACATTATAGTCGTATTTTTCATAAAATTCTTTTTCGAAAGGAAGGATTACAAACATTTTATCGATATCTCTTTTAATATCTTTTACTCTACTTGCTCTACTTGCCCAAACTTGTGGAGAAATATAATAATTGGTTTTAAAACCTTGCTCTTTTGCCCATTTAGCAACACGTAAATTAAACCCAGAGTTATCGATTAAAATAAGTACATCTGGCTTAAATTGGGCAATATCTTTTTTGCAAATTTTAATAAAACCCAATACTTTAGAAAGATTCATTATAACTTCAAAAAAGCCCATAAAAGCTCTTTCTTTATAATGACTAACCAAAGTTCCGCCAACATTTTGCATTAGATCTCCACCCCAAAACCGAATGTCTGCATTTGCATCTTCTTTATACAATGCTTTCATTAGGTTAGAGCCATGTAAATCTCCTGAAGCTTCACCAGCAATTATGTAATATTTCATAAGTTTTTACTTGTTTGGTCGAGCGCAGTCGAGACCTAATTAAACCTCTCGACTGCGCTCGAGGAGACATTATTTCTGTTAGAAAAACTTTAAAACTAAAGTAGTTAGTGCAATTAAAATAGTTGCCAATAAAACTCCTTTTGCTTTGTTGTCTTGTTTCTTTTTGATAAAAATAAAGAACACAAATAAATTAGGAATTGCAGCTAAAGACAATACTTTACCATACAATTCTCCTTCTTTAATTAAATCGATGGTTTCGTAAAAACCAAATTTCGAAATATATTCTAAATATAAAAATATACCTCCAAAAGTGGCAAATAAGGAAACCAATACGCCTATTAAAATATGTTTTTTTACAGTTCCCAAGCGTTTAATTTTTGAATCATGTGATGTGCAGTCATATCGAATTGTACAGGTACTACAGAAATATAGCCACTTTCTAATGCATAAAGATCTGTATCTTGACCTTTATCTTTATTAATAAACTCACCAGAAAGCCAGTAATATTCTTTTCCCATAGGGTTTTTTCGTTTATCAAAAATCTCTTTCCAAACTCCATTAGCTTGTCTACAAATTTTAATCCCTTTTATTTCTTCCTTTTTTAACTTCGGAATATTTACGTTTAAGACAACGCCTTCTGGAATTCCGTTTAGCAACGCATTTAAAGTAATCTTTTTTATATATTCTTCAGATTGTTTAAAATCTGCATGCCATTTAAAATCTAATAAAGAAAAACCAATAGCAGGGATTCCTTCTATACCTGCTTCAATAGCTGCACTCATAGTACCAGAATAAATAACACTAATAGATGCATTAGAACCATGATTAATTCCTGAAACACATAAGTCTGGTTTTCTATTTAAAATTTCGTTCACTGCCATTTTTACACAATCTGCAGGCGTACCAGAACAAGTGTATTCTAATTGCGGACCATCATCTATCGTTATGGCATTACAAGTTAAAACATTATCAACCGTAATTGCATGCCCCATTCCGCTTTGCGGACTATCAGGAGCCACCACAACAACTTCACCAATTTTATTCATTATTCTAATTAAAGCTCTTAAACCAGGAGCTGTAATTCCATCATCATTCGTAATTAAAATTAATGGTTTGTTTTGCATCATCATTGTTTAAAGTTCAAAATTTAGAATTAAAGGTAGTTTTCAATTAAAAAATTGAACTTTAAATTCTAAATTATTTTAAGCAAATATAATTGATTTTATACGATTCCTTTTTAACATTTTGTAAAGAATACAATTTCTCTTTTTTACGTAATATTGTAGAAACGAAAGCTATTTTGATATTTAAAAATTGAACTAAAAGAAGAAATAGTGTTTAATCCATTCACAAAAACGAATAAGACTAGTAGTTCCTAAATAATTTTGGCATTATTTTAGTAGTTTAGCAAAGCACAACTAGTAATTTTAGAATTAAAAAAACGACATACCTAAATATGAAGACAAAATATAAAATCACCACATTTTTATTAGCAATACTTCTATTTGCAACTAGCTTGCAAACTCAAGCCGCTAATACGGATACCAATTCAGACCCTGAAAAAGATAAAATTTTAGTTTACATTCTTAGAAATATACTTACCAGAAGTCATTTTGTTGTAAAAGACATGAATGATGATTTTTCTGAATATGTGTATACCGAATTCATTGATGGTTTAGACCCAAGCAAAAGGTATTTTACTCAAAAGGATATGAAAGATTTTTCTAAATTCAAATATGAAATCGACAATCAACTTTTAAAAGAAGATGTCTCTTTCTATAATTTGGTTTATGAACGATTTACTAGTAAAATTAAAAATGCAAAATCATATTATGGTGATTTGTTAAAACAACCTTTTAACTTTAACAAAACGGAAACCATTGATGTAGATTATGAAAAAGTTCCTTTCGCTAAAAATGAAAACGAGCTGATAGACTACTGGCGTAAGCAATTAAAATTAAGTACTCTTATTAGAATTCAAGATAAGTTAGACAAACAAAAAGCGGACGTACTAAAAAACAAAAATCACAAAACAAAAAGTTTTGATGAACTTGAAAAAGAGGCACGTGCAGAAGTTCTTAAAAATATGGACGATTTATATGTTAGAATTGAAGAGCTAGAACATGAAGATTGGTTTTCTACTTTTCTAAACAGTGTTGTGGGTGCTTTTGACCCTCACACAACCTATATGGCGCCAAGTATAAAAGAACGTTTTGACCAAGACATGTCTGGTAAACTAGAAGGAATTGGAGCGCGTTTAGTAAAAAAGGGAATTTATACCGAAATTTTTGAATTGGTTTCTGGAGGTCCTGCATGGAAAGAAGGTAGCTTAGAACCTGGTGATATTATTCTAGAAGTTGCTCAAGGAGATGAAGAGCCATTAGATATTGTTGGGATGCGTTTAGATGATGCTATAAAATTTATCAAAGGAAAAAAAGGTACAGAAGTTAAATTAACCGTTAAGAAAAAATTAGACGGTACCAACAAAGTAATTTCTATTACTAGAGACGTTGTAGAACTAGAAGAAACTTTTGTAAAATCTAGTATTGTAGAAAAAGATGGTAAAAAATTCGGAATTATAGATTTACCTAAGTTTTATATCGATTTTAATGAGGAAAGTTATAGAGATTCTGCAAAAGATATGGAGCAAGAAATAGAACGCTTAAAAAGTGAAGGTGTTACTGGCTTAATTGTAGATCTAAGAAATAATGGAGGTGGTTCTCTAAAAACAGCCATTGAAATTAGTGGATTGTTTATTAATGAAGGTCCAATTGTACAAGTAAAATATAGAGGTGAAGATCCAATTATTAAAAAAGATATTGATCCAAAAATTCAATGGGAAGGAGCAGTAGTTGTTCTTGTAAATGAGTTTTCTGCCTCAGCTTCAGAAATTTTTGCTGCAGCAATGCAAGATTATAAAAGAGCAGTAATTATGGGCGGTAACCAAACCTATGGTAAAGGAACCGTGCAAAGTGTTTTACCTATTAATCAATTTACAAAATACGATAAAGACTTAGGAGCTCTAAAAATGACTATTCAAAAATTCTATAGAGTTAATGGTGGTTCTACTCAAATTGAAGGAGTGTATTCAGACATTGCAATGCCAGACAGATATAGTTATATGAAATTTGGCGAAAGAGATTTGGATGGCGCATTGGTTTGGGACAAAGTAAAACAAGCAGATTATGTGCAAACAAATTCGTACCAAAATTTTAATGATGTTGTTAATAACAGTAAACAAAGAATTGCTACAGATTCTAAATTTAAGTTGATAAACGAATATGCTAAATGGTTAAAAAAGAAGCAAGACGATAATTCTTACTCTTTAAACTATAAACAATTTGAAGAAGTAAATGTAGCCAATGAAAAAGATGCAGAAAAATTTAAATCTGTTTTTGATTATAAATCAGATTTAACGTTTAACTCTCCAACTTACGAACTTTCATTAATTAAAAAGGATACAGCACTAGCTGACAAACGATTGGCATGGCATAAAAATTTATCGAAAGATGTCTATGTTTTTGAAGCTATAAACGTTTTAAGTGAGTTAAAAATGAATACCAAAAACGAAATAGTAAAACAATAATTACCAAATATTAAATAACAACAAGCCTGATAATATTGTCTAATGTTATCAGGTTTTTTGTTTCAAAAAAGAGCTAACATGAGTTTTAAAGTAACATTTCACACAAAATGGTCTGACTTTGACCCAAACAGACACATGCGTCACACAGCATATAATGATTATGCCGCAGAAGTAAGAGTACGATATTTTAGAGATCAAAATTTCTCTATAGCAGAATTTACAAAACACAACCTTGGTCCTATTTTATTTACCGAAGAAACTTCTTTTAGAAAAGAAATCCATTTGGGAGAAAATATCTCTGTAGACTTTAAGATTTCTGGTTTATCTAAAAATGGTGAACGTTGGAAAATCACACATCAAGTTTTTAATGAAGCTGGTCAATTATCAGCAATTATAAAAGTATATGGAGCTTGGATAGATTTAACTAAACGAAAACTAACCGTACCACCAAAAGAAGCCCAACATTTGTTTGACGCTTCCGAAAAAAGTGACGACTTTGAAGAGATAGCTCTTAAAAAAAGTTAAGAACATAAAAATACTTAATAAAAGGATTCAAGCTTGTCACGCTAAACATGTTTCAGCGTCTTATTTTCTTTACAAGCTATCAATTCTAAAACCTAAAAATTGGTAAAAAAAAATCGTCTAAATTTCTTTAGACGATTTTTTATATAAACTATTTGGTAATTCCTACCAGAATAAACAATATAGTACAGTTACTAAAATACAAACGGCAATAGAACCTAAGTTAAACAACGGAGTTGTTTTAAATAAATCTGAGCCAAAATCAATCCCTTTAGGATCATCTTTCCCTTTGTTTTGAATATTACTCATAACCATAATGATAATAAGCGTTAAGACAGCTGTAATTCCCATTTGATGCATCCAAGGCTCAAATACTGCTATTGGAATGAATTTCAATGTTAATGCAATTGGAATAGATAAAATAGCTCCCCAAATCGCTGCATTATTAGTTGTTTTCTTATAAAACAAACCTAAAATAAATACAGCTAAAATACCTGGACTTACAATACCTGTGTACTCTTGAATAAATTGAAATGCTTGATCGATACCCCCTAAAAGTGGCGCTACAATAACAGCAATTATTAAAGCAACTGCAGCAGAAATTCTCCCCACATTTACCGTAGTTTTATCATCTGCATTTTTGTTGATGTATTGCTTATAAATATCCATTGTAAAAATGGTAGATGTAGAATTCAACATCGAAGCTAAAGAAGAAACAATAGCAGCAGCTAAAGCAGCAAAAGCAACACCTTTTAATCCTGTAGGTAAAAATTGTAGTAACCAAGGATATGCTTTATCAGCTTGTTCGGCAGAAGGCACATTTAACATACCTACTTCACCTAAATTAGCCATAATAGCTGGGTCGTTTACCATTACATACGCTGCAATACCAGGAATTACAACAATTAAAGGAATAATCAATTTTAAAAATGCTGCTAATAAAATCCCTTTTTGAGATTCTTTTAAAGATTTAGCAGCTAAAGTTCTTTGAATAATATATTGGTTGAATCCCCAATAATATAAGTTTGCAACCCATAAACCACCAACCAATACCCAAATACCAGGTAAGTTTACATAGTTATCATTAGATTCATCCAATATCATATGAAATTTTTCTGGAGCAGCATCTAATACTTTAGAAAAACCTGCTAACACTCCTTCTCCTCCAGAAACCGTATTTAAAGCTAAATAAGTAGTAACCAAACCACCTAACACTAAAAATACTACTTGTATAACATCTGTCCATGCTACCGCAGATAAACCTCCGTACAAAGAGTATGCAGCTGCAAATAATGCCAAACCAATAATTGCATACATCATATCTACTCCCATAATGGTTTCAATAGCCAATCCTCCTAAATATAAAACAGAAGCAAGATTAACAAATATGTATAAACCTAACCAAAATACAGCTAAGATTGTTTTAAGATTGGTAGAAAAACGTTTTTCAACAAATTCAGGAATTGTATACAATCCTTTTTCTATAAAAATAGGTAAGAAATATTTACCAACAATTATTAAAGTTAATGCTGCCATCCATTCATAAGAAGCAATTGCAATACCCAAGGCAAAACCAGAACCAGACATCCCTATAAATTGTTCTGCAGAAATATTTGCAGCAATTAAAGAAGTACCAATTGCCCACCAAGGCAAAGATTTACTTGCCAAGAAGTAATCTTCTGCATTTTTTTGGTGTCCTTTTTTATCTCGAGAAACCCATAAACCTACACCTAAAATTAAAATGGCATACGCAATGAAGACTATATAGTCCCACATTTCAAAACCTGCTTTCATAATTATTATTTTTGTTTTAGTTAATTATTTATACAAGTCAAATATATGTATATAATTTCAGAAAATGTATCTGTAAGCCCAAAGAAATGTACCTCTGAGTACATTTTTATCAAACTAGTAGGGTCAGGTAGGTTTTTTGTTGAAAAAATTATATATTTGTAATTAATTATGATAGAAGTTAAAAAAGAAATAGGCATTCCTAAATATAAGCAAATCATTAATGCTATAGAAAATGCTATAGAAAATGGTTTGTTAAAAAAAGGAGATCAATTGCCTTCTATTAATACTATTAAAAACAACAATAAACTTTCTAGAGATACCGTTTTAATGGCCTTTAATGAATTAAAGAACCGAGGTATCATAGAATCTATTGTAGGAAAAGGGTATTATGTTATAAGTGAAGATATTAATGTGCATCAAAAGATATTTTTACTTTTTGATGAACTTAATTCATTTAAAGAAGATTTATATAATTCCTTTTTAGAAAACTTAGAAGACACTATTCAGGTAGATATTTTCTTTCATCATTTTAATGAAGCTATTTTTAAAAAACTAATAAAAGACAATGCTGGTAGTTATAATTATTATGTAATTATGCCTGCTAATTTAGAAAACACCAGCAAGAGCATTCAATTATTACCAGATGATAAAGTCTATATTTTAGATCAGGTGCCAGAAGATTTGGTAGCATATCCATCCATCTATCAAAATTTTGAAAAATCCATCTATGAAAACCTAACTAAGGCTTCAGGATTTGTTTCAAAATATAATAAAATTAATCTAATCTTCTCAGAAGAAAAACAACCTAAAGGCATTCTTAAAGGGTTTACACAATTCTGCGAACAAAGCACAATGCCTTTTGAAATTTTAAGCACTGTAAAAGAAACTCCTTTAATAAAAGGTGAACTTTACGTATTGCTAGATGATATAAGTTTACTAAGAATTATCAAGAAAATGAAAAGTCAGAATATGACTTTAGTAAATGATATTGGCGTTATTTCTTATAACGATACATTATTAAAGGAAATAGTTGAAGGAGGCATTACCACCATTACTACAGATTTTAACGAAATGGGAAAAAGGTTAGCCAAAATGATTTTGAACAAAGAACAAGACAAAGTAGAAAATCCGAATAAATTAATTATTAGAAACTCAATATAACAACACATTGTATACCATAAACCATAACACAGAAACAAATATTTTAGAAGTAAAAAATACTGAAAACACGGTTTTTGGTAAAATTCATCTAAATGAAGGAGCTAGTTTACAAGAACTAACTTTGGGAGGAAATGCCATTATTCAAGATTTAGCTCCATTGACATACGATTCTACATTTGCCTCTTCTATTTTATTTCCGTTTGCAAATAGAATTAAAGATGGAAAATATTCTTTTAATGGTGAAGATTTTCAATTAGAAAAAAATCAAGAAGAAGAGCAAAATGCATTGCATGGTTTTGTGTACAATAAAACGTTTAAAGTAATTGCAAAAGAAGCATCTGCAGATAATGCTAAAATAACTGTAGAGTATAATGAAAACATACGAAATGATGGTTTTCCGTATACATACACAATTGTAGTTACTTATATTTTTACAAATGATGGGCTAGATTTATCTGTTAGTGTAAGAAATACCGACGCTAAACCTTTTCCGTTTACTTTAGGGTGGCACCCGTATTTCATCAGTGATAATTTAGCAAAAAGTTCTCTAAATTTTGATTGTGATCAACAATTAATTATTGGTGACCGTAATATTACTACTGGCTCTGAGACTGTAAATTCTATGATACATTTAGATATCGAGGAAAAACAATTGGATGATTGTTGGGGTTTAAATTCTGACAAAGTAGCGTTTAACACTCCTAAATATCAATTAAACTTTCAATCTTCAGGTACCAATAATTATTTACAAGCATATACGCCACCTAGATTAAATACCATAGCCATTGAGCCAACCACAGGTGTTTCTAATAGTTTTAATAATAAAATAGGATTACAAACACTAGACCCTAATGAAAAATATTCCATTGTTTGGAAAATAAACATAATCAACAATTAACGAAGCAAATTATGAGTGCAACACTAATTAAAGATGTTAAAGAGACATTTATCAAAGAATTTAAAACGGAACCTTTATTAATTTTTTCTCCTGGAAGAATTAATATTATTGGAGAACATACAGATTATAATGATGGTTTTGTATTTCCAGCAGCTGTAAATAAAGGTATTGCTGCTGCTATTCAAAAAACTGACGCTAATAACTCTACAGCAATCGCTTTAGATTTAGACAGTACCATAAAATTTGAATTAGATAAAATAAAACCTTCTAAAGAAGGAAGTTGGGAAAACTACGTTTTTGGTGTTGTTGCAGAAATACAGAATAAAAACAAAGTGATTGGCAATTTCAACATCATCTTTAAAGGAAATATTCCTGGAGGTGCAGGTATGTCTTCTTCTGCTGCTTTAGAAAATAGTGTTGTTTTTGGTTTAAATGAATTGTTTGATTTAGGTTTAACCAAACACGAAATGATTTTAATATCTCAAAAAGCAGAGCATAATTATGTGGGTGTAAACTGCGGTATTATGGATCAATATGCTAGTATGTTTGGTATTAAAGACCATGCATTGCATTTAGATTGTAGAACTGTAGAATCGAATCCTTATAAAATTGATTTCGAAAATCATCAATTAATGTTGATAAACACCAACGTTAAGCATAGTTTATCAGACAGTGCTTATAATGACAGACGTTCTGCTTGCGAAAGTGTATCTGAATTGTTAAACATAAAGGCATTAAGAGATGCTACTGAAGCAGATTTAGAAACTGTTGCTGATAAAGTGACACCTGCAAATTATCAAAAAGCCTTATTTGTAATTCAAGAAAATAATAGAACCATAGAAGCAGCAAAGGCAATTGAAGACAATGATTTAGAATTGTTAGGTGCTTTAATTTACCAATCTCACGAAGGTCTATCGAATCAATACAAAGTAAGTTGCGATGAATTAGACTTTTTAGTAGCACAAGCTAAGAAAAACAAACACGTTTTAGGCGCAAGAATGATGGGCGGTGGTTTTGGTGGTTGCACCATTAATTTAATTGATAAAAGCGAAGCAAAAGCTTTTGCCGAAACGGCTTCTGAAGCCTATAAAAATGAATTTAATAATGAATGTTCAGTGTATTTTATTGAACTTTCTGAAGGTACACATATCGTAAAACAATAATTACAACACAAGAAAATGAGCAATACAAATTTACAAGACTATTCGCACAAGCGATTTAATATTCTTACGGGAGAATGGGTGTTAGTTTCACCTCATAGAGCAAAAAGACCTTGGCAAGGACAAAATGAAGAAGTAAATAATGAAAAAAGACCAACACATGATGAATCTTGTTATTTATGTGCAGGAAACACAAGAATTAACGGAGAAGTAAACCCAGATTATAAAGACGTTTTTGTTTTTACAAATGATTTTGCTGCTTTACAAAATGATTCGCCAACTTTTAACGTAAACGACGGACTTTTAAAAGCACAGAGTGAAACTGGTATTTGTAAGGTAATTTGCTTTAGCCCAGATCACTCAAAAAGTTTGGCAGACATGTCGGCTACAGAAATTCAGAAAGTTGTTTTTGCATGGCAAAGAGAGTTTAAAGAATTGTCTGAAAACCCAAACATAAATTACGTTCAAATATTTGAGAACAAAGGTGCAGTAATGGGTTGTAGTAATCCGCATCCTCACGGACAAATTTGGAGTCAATCTTCTTTACCAAACGAAGTTGATAAAAAAAACACACAACAATTAAACTACTATAATAACAACAATAGTAGTTTATTGGGTGATTATTTAGCACAAGAATTAGAAAAGCAAGAACGTATTATTTTTGAAAATGATGGTTTTGTAGTTTTAGTTCCGTTTTGGGCTATTTGGCCTTTCGAAGCAATGATTGTTCCAAAAAGACCTTTGGCTAACATCTTAGAAATGACAGAAGCTGAAACGTTACAATACGGAGAAGCAATTTCTGTATTGACAAAAGCATACGACAAGATTTTTAATACTTCTTTTCCATATTCTAGCGGAATTCATCAAGCACCAACAGATGGTAATGACAACAAACATTGGCATTTCCACATGAGTTTTTATCCACCTTTATTAAGAAGTGCTTCTGTAAAGAAATTTATGGTTGGTTACGAAATGTTTGGAACTCCTCAAAGAGATATAACTGCAGAACAAGCAGTAAAAATGATTAAAGATTGTTTGTAGGAATTACAAACTTTTAGAAATAAAGGAAATCATCTAAAAAGCAATTTTTAGATGATTTTTTATTTTTAATATGTTACACACCCATTATTTATAAACTGTAATTATATCGCACGAAGCAATCTCATAAATAAACTCTCATAGTCTTTCTAAAATAACAACTGACAAACCTTAAATAATCTTTCGCTCTGCCTAAGATAACAAACTTTACGCATTAATCAAGGAATTTAGAAAATTAAACATTCAAAATTGGATTGATATCTATAAAGATTATGATAAAAAGGTTGGTTATCAAAAGGACTGATTCATTGGAAGAAAAAATATACTTTTTGATTAAAAAAATGGATCATGTATAAAGCTATAAATGTATTTTTTTTGTGCACCTATAGCTTTACATAATTATATACAACCGATTTTGTATAAAGAATATTATTAAGCAACTTATACAAAATATTTGCTATTATTTTTATCTATTTTAAAACTTTAAGTATTTTAGAAAACACTTCATTATTATCATAAACTCCCTGAAACTCGTTTGACTTAGCTCCATATGCAAAAATAGGAACCATAATTGCAGTATGATCATAAGAAGCAAAATAACCTTCTATTTGGTGTGTTTTTACATCGCCTTGCGGAATGCTAAAACCAGATGTTTCATGATCTGCTGTTATAATAACCAAAGTTTCTGGGTTATTATCTGCAAATATTAAAGCTTCTGTAATTGCTTTATCAAAATCTATCGATTCTGCTAAAATTCCTGCGGTATCATTAGAATGACCTGCGTGATCTATCTTTGCAGCTTCAATCATCAAAAAGAAAGGTTTTTGTTTTTTCCTTAAAAAATCTAACCCCGTTTTGGTTGCATCAGCTAAAACACTACCTCTTCCTTCTGTAATCCATTTCATACCATGTTCAGACATAAAAAAACCTACTTTGTCATCCGTAGTATTTTTTAAATCATTAATTGATGAAACTATTTTAAAATTATCCGTAAGGTTTGTCTTTTTAAAAGTAGAAGCTCCCCCTCCAATAAAAAGATTAAGTCTACTATTAATTAAATCTTTAGAAATTATAGAATCATCAGACCTATCTTTTGCATGTGCGTAAAATGAAGCGGGTGTTGCTCCTAAAATATTATCTGTAGTAATACATGCTGTAGAAAAACCTTGTTCGCTTAAAATTTCTGTAATATTTTTTAAAGGCTCTCCATTTACTCCTGTACCAATTGCTCTGTTATTTGTTTTAACTCCGGTTGCTAAAGCAGTACCTGCAGCAGCAGAATCTGTTGTAAAATCGTCTGCAGCTTGTGTTTTTATAAAGCCAATACTTTTTAATTGAGTTAAAGTTAATTCGCCATTATTTGCAAGTGCTGTAGACGAAATTTGAGCCAAACCATTTCCATCTCCAATTAATAAAATAATGTTTTTAACAGGTAAGTCTTTTTGATCGTTGTTAAAACTTGGCTTGTAAACTTCAGAAAAATTAGTTGAAGTTACCAGTCTGCTTGGTAAAGATTTAAAATAATTAACACACTTAAAAGGATGATCTGTATTTATGATTGCAACTCCCATTTCAGATAAAGTTCTCCATGCTCTTTTAGAATCTGGACTTCCCCAAAAACGAAAAGGTTTATTCGTTTTATTTGCTCTTTCTAAAACCTCTACAATTCGATTTTCATCATCATGTGTTAACCTTCCTTTTCCATTCCATTCCGAAAATTGTTTAAAATCTAAACTAACCATAGCAATTTTTCCCCAAATTTCTGATGAAACCGAAGTTTCTAATTCTTGATAATCAAAAAAGATAAAATCAGGATAATTGACATAATCTTTAGCTTTTGGTCTGTTTCCAGAAACAACAATTTTAATCTGCTTATTGTTAATTATAGAAGTATGTTTTTTTAGAACTTCTATAAGTTTTTCTAAGGTTTTAAAAGCATCAGATTTAATATCAATCAAAAGGATTAATTGTTCTTCCTTTTTGTACTCCATATTAAAAACAGTTTCTAATGGCTTTAGATATAAAGCTTCTAATGTTTTTGATGGGGAAATATCTTCATAATTATGAGCAACAAACAAATTGTTGTCTTTTAGAAAAATGTCAGCTTCAAAAGAAGTTGCTCCGTTTGCAAAAGCATTCCAAAAAGGTACTGATTGATTGTAATCGTTGTGAGAATGAACCATCACTTCTTCTTGTGCAATAACTGTATTGTTTAATCCTAAAAAGAAAACCAATACTATTAAAAATATATTTGTTTTTTGTTTCATTTTAATCTTATTTATTATTGATTGCTTTAAACATTTTATGGTAAATTTCATTATTTTCATAAATACCCTGAAAATTTTCTGAACCTTCCCCTTCTGCAAAAACCGGAATTAAAGTTCCACTATGTTGATCGTTGTTAAAATTGATAGAAACATTATCTACTTCTTCAGATTTTTCTCCGGTTTCTTCATCTATCATATAAGATTTACCAATACTAACACCTCCTGTTTCATGATCTGCAGTAACCACTAAAAGTGTATTTGGATGTTCTTTTATGTATCTTAAAACCACACCAATTGTTTTGTCAAAATCTAAGACTTCTTGTTTTAATAACTCTGCATCCATTGCATGTCCTCCCCAATCTATATAAGAACCTTCTATCATAAAAAAGAATGGTTTTCCTTTCTTAGTAAAATAATCTAAACCTAATTGAGTTGCATCTTGTAAAAAACTTTTTCTACCCTCTGTTTTAGAAGGCAAACCTTCTTCGGCTAGTAAATATCCGTTCTTTTTGTTTACATCAAACTTTGATAAACTCACAGAATCTAATTGGTAGTTTTTTGCAATTAACGCTGTATATAAATCTTTTTTATCAGTTCTACGTTTTAAGTATTTTAAACCTCCACCAACAAAAAAATCTACATTAGATTTTACTAAATCTAAAGCGATTTCTTCATGTAAGTCTCTATCCTTTACATGTGCATAAAAAGAAGCAGGAGTTGCATGTGTAACTGGTGTTAAAGTTACAAAACCAGTCTGATAGTCTTCTTTTTGTAAAGTTTCTAAAATTGTAGGCAAAGGCAAACTATCTTTAGACATGCCAATGGCTCTTTTATATGTTTTTTCTCCTGTTGAAAAAGCAGTAGCACCTGCCGCAGAATCTGTAATTGTATGACTTGTACTTGGTGTTTTTATAAAACCAATATTTTTAAATTGCTCAAAATTAGGCGTTTCTTTTCCAAAATAAAAAGCAGTAGAAATTTGGGTAAGTCCCATACCATCACCAATCATAAAAATGATATTTAACGGTTCTTCTTGGGTTCTTGTTTCTGATTTTTTTTCACATCCTATGTAAAACATAGAAATTAAACTCAGTATTATAATTTTCTTCATTTTTCAAAAAATTTGAAAGTATATTTTTATTAATATTATAATAGAAAAAGGGAGCTATTTTTATAAAAGAGCTCCCTTAAAATAAAACAATAAACAACTAATATCCTTTATTTTGTTCTAAATACCCTGGCGTGTTAGAAGCTCCATCTATAGCCACTTGTGGAATAGGAAATAACCTATTATTTACATCTGTATCTGTTTTTTCTGTCCATGAATCTTCGTAGTGACTAAAACGGATTTGATTTGTTCTTCTTAAACCCTCCCAATAAAACTCAAAACCAAGTTCTCTATATAATACATCTAAATCTATTGATGAAAGAGCGGTTGCTATTGGTTCTCGTGCATTTCTTGATGTTTTTACTGTATTTACATCTGCTAAAGCACTAGCAACATCTCCTTTTCTTAATTTAGCTTCTGCGCGCATCATGTAAATTTCTGCATAACGCATTAACACTAAGTCTACACTACTGTAGTTATTTCCATTATTAGAAGTGTGGCTAAATTGATATTTAGAAACTCGATAACCTGTATGGTGTGCTCTACCTTCGTTTGTAAAATCTGCTTGTTGAGTAAGGTTTACGTAATCTACATTTTTATCTGTACCGTTTCCTTTAATTTGCTTTACTGGATAAATTCTATAACCTTCATCACAAGTATAAAAAGCACCATTTTCATCTTTTCTAACAGCCCAAGTTACTCCTCTTAAAATACCTCTGTCTATTTCAAAATCTTCTGCTCCTACACAGTAATAATGATCTTCGTCATTTAAAGGAGAAAGACCTGTAAGATCATCTAAACCATAAGTAACTTCTTGGGTATTTTTCTGAAGAAATCTAGGATCTGCGTCTGCAGGATCTACACTACCATAAGCATCTACCCAAGTTTGGTAAAAGTCTGATGTAATTGCAGGACCATCTGTACCATCTGCATTTGTAAATTCTGGCCTAGGAAACATAGAACCTGGTAAAGACCAATATGCCCAACGGCTATGTTCATTCTTTAAAACTCCACGTTGATCTAATGCGAAAATTAATTCTGCATTATTGCTATTACTATCATTAAATAAATCGAAATATTCTGGAGATAAAGAAAACTTACCTGAATTGATAATATTATCTGTATATTCAATAACTTTATCCATGTCTTCTGTTGTAAAATTAGGAGTTCCGTAAGGATTTCTATAAACAGCAGCATTTAGATTTAATCTTGCTAAAAATCCCCAAACGGCAGATTGTGTCATTCTACCAGAACCTTTATCAGTATTTATCACATCAACAACAGATAACAATTCGCTTTCTATATAATCTACTGCATCTTGCCCTCTAAGAATTTCTGAGTTTTCATTAGAAGATTCTTTTTTAAATGCAAGTCCCCAACTATCTAAAGTTAACATATTTAAATAAGCTCTAAGCGCTTTCATTTCATAAAGAGCACTTTCTGCTTCTGTATTTCCTTCTTCAGCCATTGGCGTAAGAACTTCTATAGCAGTTAATGTTCTAGAAATATTTATTGTAAGTTCTGTCCAAGCACTTTTTACCAAATCATTTGTAGAAGTTATAGAATGAGAATGAGCCGCTAAAAATTTACCACCATCATACCAATCTGTACCTCCTCTGTAAGGTAAAATTGCCTCATCACTTGGTATTAATTGCAAACCGTAATAGTTTGTGTGTCTCCAAGTCCAAGCAACCTGACCGTACGCAGGTGCAATTGCTCCACTAATTGCTTCTGCTTGTCCTGCACCAGTTAAAGATTCATCTAAAACTTCTTCTTTTAAATCACTACAGCTAGACATTAATAGAATGCTAATTGCAAATACTGTATTTTTTATTATGTTTTTCATTTTTGTCTTATTAAAATTCTACATTTAGACTTAAAAGGATTGTTCTACTTTTTGGATAACTGTAATAGTCGATACCAAAAGTTTGAATACCTCCAACAGGACTTCCTGTATTAATCTCTGGATCGAAACCACTGTAATCTGTTATCACAAATAAGTTTTGACCTGTAATTGATAAGCGAAGATTTTTGATGCTATTTCCAAGACCTAATGCTTCTGGCGTAAAATTGTAAGCTAAAGTTGCATTGTTTAATCTTAAAAAATCTCCGTCCTCTAAATATCTTGTAGAAACTAAGTTAGAATTTGTTGCAGATTCATCTAAATATTCTACAGCTCTATCTGTCGTGTTAAAAGAATTGGCTAAATTTCCTTTGTTAAAAGAAGACATAGCAACGTGGTTGTAAATTTTATTACCACCAGCTCCATTAAAATTTAACCCTAAATCGAATTTTTTGTAGTTAAAATTTAAGTAGAATGCATAAATATAATCTGGTAAAGCATTACCTGCTACAATACGGTCATCATCTAAAATTTCACCATCATTATTAATGTCTGCAAATTGATTTAAACCATCTTCTCCAATTCCGGTAAATTCTTGAACATAAAAAGTACCAATAGCTTCTCCGTTTAAAACACCATTAATTGTAGCTCCTGTTTGCCCTGAACCTTGTGCGGCACCAGTTGTTAATATTTGATAAGGAGAGTTTACAACTTCGTTTTTAGTGATAGAAATGTTACCACCAATATTATAAGTGAAGTCTTTATTAATAGTATTGTTGTAATCTAAGGCAATTTCAACCCCGTTGTTTCTAATTTCCATATTAGGAATGTTAGTCCAATAACTAGAAACCGGAACAATAGGATCTGTAGGAGTAACTTGTAATAAAATGTTGTCTGTAATTTTACTAAAATAATCGATTGTACCTGTTAACTTGTTACCAAATAAACCAAAGTCTAAACCAATATTTGCTTGTGTAGAAACTTCCCATTGAATATTTGGGTTTGCTAAACGAGTAAAGATAGAACCATAAGGATATCCGCCTAAATCTGATGCGCTAGAATCTAATGGGTATGTGTTGTTGTCCGTATTACTTTCTGTATAACTAGCTTGTGTTATTTTAGAAGGAATTTCTTGACTACCCGTTTGCCCCCAACTTGCTCTTAATTTTAAGTTGTTGATATTATCAGAATCCATCAAGAAATTTTCTTTATTGATGTTCCATCCTAAGGCAACAGAAGGAAAATATCCATATTTATTATTCTCACCAAATTTAGAAGAACCATCTGCACGCATTGTTGCAGTCATTAAATATTTATCATTAAAAGTATAATTTACTCTACCAAAGAAAGATTGCAACTCATTTTTAGTAGCATAAGCAGACTGAGTTGTTTGCTGGTTTGCCGTTTCTATTTGATATCTTGGCTCTACTCCATTATCTGGAAAACCTTCTAAATAAAATTGTTTTTGATTTACTTCAGTTTGTTGGTAGGTATGTCCCAATAGAAAAGTAAAACTACTTAATTTCTTATGAAAACTATACGTTAAAGTATTCTCTATAAGAGTATTGCTATTTTTAGTAGTCGCTGTATTTAAGCTTCCTAAAGTTGTATTTGTTTCTGTAGCGTAAGGCATGTATTGCACATCTCTTTCTGTAATAGAATAATCTACACCAAGATTTAATTTATAAGTTAAACCTTTTGCAATTTTATAAGAAGGAGAAATATTAGCCAAAATACGGTTGTTGTTTGTGTAATCGCCATAAATTGTTTCTCCAATAAAAGGATTTAAAATATCGTTACTTAAGTTTCCTTTTAATTCACCATTTTCATAAGGGGAGTCTGTTGGGTTAAGGCTTAGCATGTCACTTACAACACTACCAGAATTAGGCCTTGTATTGTCTAATTTAGTCGCTGTTAAATTAAAAGTAACATTAAATTTATCGTCAATTGCTTTTTGAGTTAAGTTTAAACGACCAGAGTAACGTTTTAAGTTACTGTTTCTTAAAATACCCTCTTGATCATCGACACCTACAGAAGCTGCATAAGAAGAATTTTCTGTACCTCCACTCATAGAAAGGTTAATGTTTTTTGACACCGCAGTTCTTGTTAATTCATCTTGCCAATTTGTAGATGCTCCTCCATCAATTAAAGTACCATTTACGGCAGTTACATTAGCTCTAAATTCATCAGCAGTAAAAACATCTACTTTATTTGCTAGCGTAGAAAAACCACTAGATACGTTTATGTTTACTTTGTTTCTTCCTTTTTTTCCTTTCTTAGTAGTAATTACAATAACACCATTGGCTGCTCTAGAACCGTAAATTGCAGTTGAAGAAGCATCTTTTAAAACCTCTATACTTTCTATATCTTGTGGATTTATAAAGTTTAAAGGATTAGTAGCAATACCATTACCAGAATTATCTAATGCAAAACCATCTACAATATACAGCGGAGTAGTACCAGAACGTAAACTACCAACACCTCTAATAACAATATCTTGTGTAGCACCAGGCTCACCACTAGAAGAAGATACGTTTACACCAGCAACTTTACCTTGTAAAAGTTGACCCGCGTTTGCAACAACTCCTTGGTTAAAATCTTCACTTTTTACAGAAGAAATTGCTCCAGTTACATCAGATCTTTTTTGAGATCCATAACCTACTATAACCACCTCATCCAAAGAATTTGCTTCTTCTTTTAAAATGATATTTAATTTTTGGTTTCCAGCATAAAGAACTTCTTTAGTCTCATAACCTAAATATGAAAATATTAAAACGCCATTTTCATCATTTAAATTGATAGAGAAAACTCCATCAAAATCTGTTATAGTTCCTGTATTAAGCTGTCCTTTTAAAACAACAGAAACATTAGGTATTCGTATTCCATCTGCATCAGAAACTACGGTTCCAGACACGTTAACTTGCGCAATAGAATAGGAAGTAAAACCTAATGCAAGTATTAAAATTAAATAAATTTTTTTCATCTAGTTTGATTTTTAAATTGTGGTAAAACTAATTTACAGAAAGTGTTGGTTGGGGTGTTTTTGTTTCATCAAAGAGTATTAATCGTTCAAATCAGCATAGAAAAGAAGCAGATTAGGTGTGTTTTCGTTACAGTAACAATTCCCTAACGTTAAGAAAATCCTACAGCAACAAACGATTTAACTAAATTGATCTTTAAACTCTTTAGGGCTTTTTCCAAAATGCTTTTTAAATGCTTTTCCAAAATATTTTGGATCGTTATAACCGCACTCAAAACTTATTTCAGAGATGTTTAATTTTTTAGTTTTTAACAAAGCTTCTGCTTTTTGTAGTCTAAGAGACATAATAACATCTGAAGGAGATTGTTTTAACCGCTCTTTAAATAATCTATAACACTTTACCCTAGAAACATCTAATAAGTCTACCAACATTTCTACATTAAAAGAAGAGTTATGTAATTCTTTCTTTATAACTTCTAAACTCTTTTTTAATAATTTATCATTAGCCGTTAAAACAAGATCTTTACCTGTTAAAATATCGAATATTTTTTCTTGAAATTTATTTTCTTCAGTAGAAACGTATTTTCTATTTATTAAAGAGTCTATTTTTTTTTGAATAAAAGATTCACTTACCGGAAGCTGAATAAGAGTGTCTACACCAAACTCAATCGATTGTTCTCTTAGTTCGTAATTAATATCTTCTGATATATAAATTATAGCGATTTTCTTGTTTTTTGTTGCATCAGAATTATTGATAAAATATAAAAGATCTTTAGAGAAAGAAACTTGATAGATTACAACAATATGTATCTGAATTTGTTTGGTAATCGAGTTTAAATTATTTGCAGAGTTTTCAAAAATTAAATTATAATTATTATGTTCTAAAATTTGATTTGCAGCTGCAAAATTTTCTTCATCACTAAAGATTAATACATTTTTTTTGTCTGCAGATAAATTTTCTTGTTGATTAAAATGTTTCCACGAAATAGTTTCTATAGATTTATCCTTCGGGTTTATTTTAGTAATTGGTATTTGTAATGCTACCTTAAATTCTTGGTCTAAATTATAATTAATAAGTTTTCCTTTTAAATCAACCAAAAGAGTTTGTAACGCTTTAAAATAAGGACTGTAATGTAAAACACTGTACCAATTATTTTTTAAAAGATCACTATTAGATGAAATTTCTATAATTACAAAAGAATTCTTATAATTGATTTTTAAGTTTAACTTACTGCTATTATCTGAGTATTTATTAATGTCATTAAAAAAGTATTGTAGCATTAAACGAAAACGTAAAACATCTATTTCTACCCAATTAATAGAAGTGTCTATATTAAAATTAAAATCTACTTTATTGGTTTGTAAAGATTCCTCTAACTTATTAATACTGTTTTTTAAAACCGGAAATAAATTAATTACAGAAGTCTTAATAGCTCCAATTTCTTTTACGTGGCTTAGATAATTCCATTCAGAAATTAGGTTTACCATTTTGTTAGACTCTTCTAAAATAGTTTTTTTATCATCAGAATTTTCTGACAAACAATTTGCTGTTTTTAAAATTTTAGAAACAGGTTCTTGAAACTCTGATAAAACAAATGTTTTAAATTTTTCGACTTCAAAATCTTCATTTTTAAGATTGTTATGAAGTTTTAAAAGTGTCTCTTTTTGACGTAAAATTTCTTTATTTTTTTCATCTAATTGATTGTTAATAACCTCTAAATCTTTTTTTTGATTTTCGATGACATTTGTACGAATTAAAATCTTTTTTTCTAGGTTTTTTTGAAGTGATTTTGTTCTTAAATTCTTAAGGTAGATAAGTATTATTGCTGTAATTAATATTAATACTGATAAGAGCACATAAAATAAGTTCGTTTTATAAAAAGCCTTTTTTATTTGTAAGGAGAAAAGTAATTCTTCTTCATTTTCTTTTCCTTCTTTAAGTAAAAAATTATAACTTCCAGAAGTTAAATTTTGATATTTTATGTTGTTATTGATATCTAATAAAGTCCAATTACTATCTAAGCCTTCTAATTTATAATAGATATTTTTCTCTGTTTTTTTAGGGAATCTAATCGGAATTAAATCAATACTAATCTGATTTTCATTATGACTTTTTATAATATTTGGAGAGAAGTTTTCACTATCATCAACCAGTAATTTAATTTTTGACTTAGTGTTATTAAACTGAATATTACTAGGATTAAAATAATTTAAACCATTAATTCCACCAAAAAACAAATCACCTTTAGCATCCTGATAATAAGCGCCTTCAGAAAATTCAGAAACTTGCCAACCTCCTTTTGGATGAAAAGTTTTTACTTCAAAACTTTTTTTATCAATCACAACAATTCCTTTAGTAGTACTTAACCAAACTTGCTCTTTATGATCTAAAATACCGTAAATTAATTGGCTAGGTAAACCTTCTTTTTCTGTAATATTCTTAATAATACCTTTTTCTTTACTAAAAACACTTAATCCACCAAGCGATGCAATCCAATAATAATTTGTTTTTTCATCTTTATAAACAGCATAAATACTATTACTTAAAAGACCTTTATTAGTATTTATAGATTGTAATTCGCCATTTTTAATATCAATTAATTTTAAACCTTTATTATTATAATTATTAGATTTTAAAGTGTTTTTTTGCTCTTTATGATAATCAGAAAGGTTATTTTGGGTTTCTATTGTTTTTAATTTTCCTTTGCTAATATCTAATAATTGTAGTCCATTATTTTCTGTAGCAAGAATAAGCTCGTTATCTATCAATTTTAAATTTCTAATATGATATTTACGAATTAATTCTTGTCCAATAAAAGACTCAAAATTATTTGTGTTTAGATTAAATTTAGCAACTCCACCCCAGCAAGCAACCCATAATTGTTTATCACTATCTTCGTAAATAGAATAATTTCTATTGTTAGGTATGTTTTTATTGTTCTTAGAATTATATAAATTATAATTTCCATTTTTTTCTATTCTAATAATTCCAGCATAAGTTCCTGCCCAAATAGTTCCATCAGAAGCGGTAAACAAAGACCTTATACGTTTCCAATCTGGCTCATTGATAGCTTCTTTAATTATAAATTCTTTGTAGTTTTTAGAAGTAGAATTGTAATTATATAGTCCTTTTGTGTAATAACCTAACCAAAGTTTACCTTGTAGATCTTTGGTTATTGCACGTAAAGTTTCATTAGGAATGTTAGGAGATTTTATTGGGTGAGGTGCAATAGATGCTATCTTGTCAGAATTAGAATACGCCATACTAATTCCACCATCTTTTAAGCCAAGCCAAATGTTTCCAAAATAATCTTCGTGTAAAGTTTCTACTTCATTACTTTTAAAACTTTCTTTAGAATAAGGGTCTTTTGTGTAATTTTCTATATGATATTTATTGGCTTTGTCTAATATATTTTTAATGATGAATAAACCATTTTTACGAGTGGCATACCAAATATTACCTGTTTTATCTTTTAAAACATCATTAATAATAAGGTTTGGGTATTTTGTTAAAAGAATGCTACTTAAAGCGTTGTTGTTTATTTTTGATGTTTGTCTATTGGTTTCTTTAAATTGACCAGCAACAAATTCGTAACAGCTATTTTGAGTGTGAACTAAAATATTACCATCTTTTGTAACAGAGATATCATTTGGTTTGTTCTTAAAAGTGTAATTTTTAAATTTTTTATTACCTAAGTATCTACTTATTTTCGCATCTTCTGTAATAATCCAAATTGTACCTTTTATATCTTGTTTAACTTTGCTGATGTAGTTACCAGCGATGGAATTACTGTTGTTAATGTCATGTTTAAAGGAAGTAAATATATATCCATCAAAATAATTTAAACCATCCCAAGTTGCAATCCATAAACCTCCATTAATATCATTTTCGATATCTTTTACAGAATTATTAGATAAACCCTCGTTTATCGAAAAATTATCAAATTTAATTTGTTGACCAAAAGTTTGTAATGTTATAAAAAAAATGAATAATACTACTCTTGTCATAGTGTATATTTAAACCCACAAGAATATACTTTTAAGATTACCTTAATATAAATATTAGGTTAAGTAAATAAAAATTATGCCTTTAAAATTCTTACCCGTTTTAGGTTTATAAATATTATTTTTTCAATAAAATTAAATTTATAAACAACTAACAAGTGTTACCGCATTAATTTCACTTTTTTATCATGAATAAATAAATTGGTTTATAGCATTAAATTTCTAATAATACTAAAAAATAGTTTTGACTACAACATCAAAACTATTTCATATTCAAAATATTATTTTTCAAAACTTTTAATTCCTTTTTGAAGCCATACATAATATTCTTCAACATCTGGTGTGTAAGCTGTTGGGTTTGTTAAATTTTCTTCTTCATGATTCATTAAAACATAAAAAGGTTGTGCATTTGCTCGGTATTTGATCGTTTGAAATTCACTCCATTTCTGACCAATATATTTTAACTTTTTCCCTGGTCTTAATTTTGATTCCATTTCTTCTCCTACAGGTAAAGGTCTCTTATCATCTACATATAAAGAAATCAAGACCACTTCATTTTTTAAAATTGAAAGTATTCTATCTTTTGGCCAAACATTTTGTTCCATCTTACGGCAATTTACACATGCATATCCTGTAAAATCTAAGAGTACTGGTTTTCCTACTTTTTTAGCATACGCCAACCCTTTATCATAATCCTTAAAAGCCATAATATCATGTGGAGCCATTAAATGTGCGCCATCGGGTATTCCTGAGTGATTTGTATTACTTTGTGAACTTCCTGTTTTAGAAAACCCGACTCCGTAAGGTGATTCACTGTAACTTTGTGACGGTGGAAATGCACTAATCAAATTCAATGGTGCACCCCATAATCCAGGGATCATGTAAATTGTAAATGTTAAAGAAAGTATCCCTAAACTAAGTCTTCCTACAGAAATATGTGTTAAAGGAGAATCATGTGATAATTGTATTTTACCAAATAAGTAGAAAGCTAACACTCCAAAAATAGCAATCCAAATAGCTAAAAACACTTCACGTTCTAACCAATGTAATTGCAATACTAAATCTGCATTTGATAAAAATTTAAATGCCAATGCTAATTCTAAAAACCCTAATACAACTTTAACAGTATTTAACCATCCACCAGATTTAGGTAATGAATTTAACCAACCAGGAAAAGCGGCAAATAAGGCAAACGGAATTGCTAAGGCTAATGAAAAACCTAACATTCCTACAATAGGACCTATTTGACTACCTCCTGCAGCAGCCTCTACAAGTAAAGTACCTACAATAGGACCTGTACAAGAAAAAGAAACAATAGCTAAGGCAAGTGCCATAAAAAAGATACCTATTATACCTCCTCTATCAGCTTGCGCATCAACTTTTGTTCCCCAACTACTTGGTAATACTATTTCGAAAGCACCTAAAAAGGATACAGCAAAAACGATTAATAATACGAAGAAAATAATATTAAACCACACATTTGTTGATAAGGCATTTAAGGCATCTGCACCAAAAATAGCACTAACAAGAATACCTAGTAGTACATATATAATAACGATGGATGCACCATAAATTAGAGCATTTTTAACACCTGCAGCCTTACTTTTACTTTGCTTGGTAAAAAAACTCACCGTCATAGGAATCATTGGAAACACACAGGGAGTTAACAATGCTGCAAAACCAGAGAAAAAAGCTATAATAAAAATAGCAAATAGCCCTTTGTTTTCTTCCTGAATTTCTTCAAGACGCATGCTATTATCAATAACATCATTTTTTACGGCCTCAATTCTATTTACTAAATCTCTGTTTAATTGAAACGTCAAATCAACTTCTATTGGAGCTAAACAGCGGGCATCGTCGCAAACCATAAATTCAACAAATCCAGAAATGTTAGATTTTTCAGATTCCACTTCAACTTTTTGCTTAAACGTTGCTTTGTTTTCAAAAAATTTAATTTCCATTCCGAAGACGGGATCATCAACAATATGTCCTTCTTCCTCTTCGGTATTTCCTATAATATTAAACCCACTCTCACTATCGTCATAAACGAAAGTTGTTGGTATTGGACCATCTTCTGGAACGGTTTGAGAATATAAATGCCAACCTTCTTCTATAGTAGCTGTGGAAATTAAATTATATTCCGTTTCTGAAATTTTTTCTACTGAAGTAATCCATTTTACGGGATCTAAGACTTGGCCTTTTACAAAACTAATTGTAAGTAAGGCTATTGCTAATAATATATTTTTCATTAAAAAATCTTTTAATTATTCCTTTGGCTTAAAAACGACATGATAGGATTTTCCATCTTGTAGAACTTGACTTGCGATATCTTGAATATCCTTAATTGACATCTTGTTTACAATATCTTCAAAATTCTTGGGATCATTTAAGTTTAAGTTAAAACGATAAAAATTGGTTAATAAACTCATATCGTAACCATTTTTATCTTTTGATTGCAAGCGTTCCTTTAAAAAATTTGTTCTTGTTTTATTTAAATCCTCTTCCCTTACATTTCCTGCTACTATATTTTGTAGTTCAGCATTTACGATATCGACTAATTTGTCGGCCAATTCAGGATTACAATCAAATTTAAAAGACACACTTAATTCAGATTTTGGCTCTCTTGATAAGTATGCATTTGCTCTAGGACTATATGCGCCTCCTTCGGACTCTCTAATACTTTCTGTTACTCTTAACTGAAGAATATCGCCCAAGACATTAGCATAAATAGCACTATTAATAGCGTATGGCACTTCCTTTTTATAGATTATATTTACTGTCGCTTTTGGATCTTCCATAGCTAAATAAATATCATCATTAATTTTATTTGAAATCCATTCCGGCCTGTTATCCTTATAAGTTTCTTTGGTATTATATGTAGGAATACCAGCAACGTATTTTTCTAATAATGGCTTTAATTGTTCTGCTTTCAAATCGCCTACAATAAAAAATTCAAAATCTGAAGCATCATGAAATCGTGATTCATAAATTGATTTTATTTTATCAAATTTAATTTCAGAAATATATGTTTTATCAAAAAGGCGTGCTTTAGGATTATTTTCGCCATAAATAGCCACTGTCAAGCTATCCTTCATTTTATCTCCAACACTATTAGATTTTCTAATAAGGTAGTTATCTAAGCTATTTTTAAGCACTTTAAAAGCTGGCTCTTCAAATCGGGGTTTTACAAAATATAAATACACCATTTGCAACATGGTTTCTACATCTTTTGTATTTGATTCCCCTGAAACACTTTCGTTAATTGCGCCTAAACCGATGCTTACATTGGCTGTTTTTCCGGCTAACACTTTTCTTAAATCGGTTGCGCTAAAATCTCCTAATCCCGACTTTTGAATTAAGCTCTTTACGAAATTCCCTGAAGGTAAATCTTCTATAGGCAACAAAGATGTTCCTCCATAACTGAAAGCTTTTAAAGCAACCTTATCTTTTTCTTTATCAACAAATTTATAATGTACTTTAATGTTATTATTCAACATATAAGTTGTTGAATTCAGGTCTTTATTTACAACTGTTTCTACAATTTCACCAGACTCAAAATTAATACCTGACACTAAGGTTTTACCACCCATTGCTTCCTGATATGGTTCAATAGTTTCATCTTTTTTAACCGAATTAAGAATATTTAAAGCTTCGCCTTTAGTTAAATTATCTTGCCCCTCTACTCCTGTAACATTTAAATATCTGTTATTTTTAGCATACAGATTTTTAATTGTAGTATGTAACTCTTCCTTCGTTAGATTCTTAAAAATCTGCAATACAACTTCATACTCATTTTCTATATCTGAAATTGTTTCATTTTTAAGATAGTTGTTCTGAATAGCTTTAATGATATTTTTGTGACTAACACTTTCCTTCTTTGCTATTCTGTTTTCATATGCTGTTTTGTATTTAACAATGCCTCTGTTTATTTCAGATTGAGTAAAACCAAATTTAACAGCTCTTTCAACTTCTGTTAACACTTCATAAAACGCTTCTTTTTGCTTATTTGGTTTTGGAGACACACCTATACTTAAGCTGTTAAATGTTCTAGAAAGTCCACCATACCCCATCCCAGCGCCTAAGAAAGTTACTTCTGGTTTTTGTGCTTGTTCATAAATTCTAGCATTTAGCATACTCACTGACATAGACTCTAAAATTGAACGTTTTAAATCCGCTACAGTTTCAGTTTTTAAAGATTTTTTGTGACGTATTCCAAATGAGATTTTTGCTGTAGAAATTTCTGGATCCATACCTAAACTGTACATCAGGCCCTTACTTTCTGGAATATCAACCACAAAGCGTTCTCTAGGATTTTCAACATCTGGAATTTTTGAAAACTTTTCAATAATTTTTTGTTCGATTGTTTCAGCATCAAAATTACCAATTACAGCTATAGCTTGTAAATCTGTTCTGTACCAATCGTGATAAAAATCGCGAAGCATTTTATAATCAAAACCTTCAATAATAGACATCAGGCCAATAGGAAGTCTATCCGCATATTTGGAGTGATTAAATGTAATAGGTAAAGATTTACTAAACAAACGCATTTGCCCATTCTGTCTAGTTCTCCATTCTTCTTTTATTACACCACGTTCTGCATCTATTTCTTCATCGGTTAATAATAAGAAATTAGACCAATCGCTTAACACCGTTAAACAAGTATCTACCAAACCATCTTTGGTTGGAATGTTATTCATATTATACACAGTTTCATCAAATGAAGTATATGCATTTATGTCTTTTCCAAAAACAGCTCCATGTGCCTGCAGTGTATTTAACATACTTTTTCCTGGAAAATTACGAGTACCATTAAAGGCCATATGCTCTAAAAAGTGAGCTAATCCTTGTTGATCATCGTTCTCTAAAACAGAACCTACATTTTGAATGATGTAATAGCTCGCAGCATCTTTTACAACATCTGTACTCTTAATGTAATAAGTTAATCCATTTGGTAAAACACCTTTTTTGATACTGTTATCGACGGCTAAAGGTTGATTTAAATCAATGGTTTGGCTAATGGCTAAAAAACCAGTTGATAGCATTATTAATACTGAAAGAAAATATTTCATATATATATTGTACTAAAAATTAAATTATGTTTTTATTTAAAAATAGTTAAGAGGAAGAAAAGGTTTAAAAATTCTTAACAAAATTAAAAAGGATTACTTTTTCAAATAACCCTTTTTGCAATCTTTCTAAATTTTTATTGCGACTAACTCAAAGTAATACTAAGAAGGATTGAGATTAAATATGTTTTATTTGAATACAAAATAGTTAATAAAAACTAAATCTCATGTTTGTCAAACAATGTGATTAACCTTGCGTTTGATGGTCTTGGGGCATTAGCATCAACGATGTTTCCTGAAGGATCTATTAAAATAAATTTAGGAATACCATTAATTGCATAATCCTTAATAAACTTGGATTTAAAATCGTTGTCCGCAAATAATTGAATACCTCCAAGTTCTTTTTCTTTGACCATCGTTCTCCATTTCTCATAGTCTTTTTGTTTGTCTACTGAAATACTTACAAATTCTATATTTTTTCCATGATATTGTTTTTCAACTTCCTTTAAAAAAGGAATTTCTCTTGTACAAGGTCCGCACCATGTTGCCCAAACATCTATATAAACAAATTTACCTTTTAAATCTTCTAAAGACGTCGTTCCTCCAGCATAATTAATATAGTTTTCAAATTTAGGAGATACTTTCCCTTCTTGAACATTCTTTAAACTTTCATATAGTTTTTCTACTTTTTTCTTTTGTTTTTCATCTGTAGAAGTAGCCATAAAGAGCGTGTAATATTCTTCAAGGTTTTTTGTTCTAGTAATATTAGCTATAGTTGAGTTTAATAATGCATTTTTTATCGTTTCGCTTTTAATTGCTGAAAACGTTCTTAAATTAGCAATATCTTTACTAATGTTTTCAGATCTTCCCAATTCATTAGCTTTATTTTTATAATGTATTCCTAATAAAGTTTTATAAGCTGTAGAATTAGCATAATCTTCTTCATTATTGTAATCAACATTTTGCAAATCATTTAAAAAATCTGGAGTAACTTTAAAGCCTCTTTTTTTAGCATAATGTCCATGGTAAAATTCATAGTTTGTTAGCTTAATAAGGTAAGTGTATTTTATATCTTTTTGTTGTGCTAGTTTAAAGCTTTCTGAAATCTCTTTTGTGTTTTCTAATAATTGATTTAGAGAAGAAGTGATTGTATCTATTTTTTCTGTAAATACATCTTGTTCTAAAATGTAGATATTTTCGGCACCTTCTAGTTCTTTAGCTTTTTTAGCTCTAGCTTTAAGAAAGTTGTTTTCTACAGCACCTTTGCCATTTATTTCAATGGTTTTACCCAATTCTTCTAAATCTGCATTAATAGTTAAATCGTAGCCACTTTCTAGATATATTTGGGTTCGCTTTTTATTGTAATTTATTTGATACAATCCTTTTAATCCTCTAATGGTATCTTTAAATGTACCATCACTAGATATTTCTATTTTTTTTCTAAATGAGCGATCATTAACACCTGACAATAATACTTGGTTATCAGTCTTATTTAATAATTTACCAGAGATAAGAGCATAATCTATAGCAGGGTCTTGCTTGCAAGAAAAGGCTAATACAGCCATTCCGATAATAAAAAGTTGTTTTTTCATAAGATTCATTATTATTTATATAAAATTTTATTTTTATCTAGTTTGAATAAAATATAATTGTAATTAATGGTTTTATACCTAGAACATACATGTAAGAAAACTAAGCTATACAAAAGCTGTATTCCTATATGTTATTTCTAAAGTATCATTATTACCTCTTTCTAACTTATTAAAAATAAAATTTAGAAAGAGATCTCAACAATTAAAATAAACTGTAAAGTTTTAGTTACTCCTACTTTTGGAAGTACAATTTTTAATATCCAGGGTTTTGAGTTAAATTAGTGTTGTTTAATATTTCTTGAATAGGTATAGGGAATAAAACATCTGTAGGTTCCCACATTGACTTAAGAGGCGCAACAACAGCATCAACTTTACCCGTGCGCTTTAAATCGTACCAACGGTGCCCTCCTTCAACCATTAATTCTATGCGTCTTTCATGAGCAATAGCATCAAGTAGGGTTGCTTTAGTGTTGGCTGTAGTATTTTCTAAACCAGCTCGATTACGAATCATATTAACATCCTCTTGAGAGCCAGAAATATCTTCTAATTGAGCTCTTGCTTCAGCTCTAATTAAAAACAGTTCTGCAAATCTTAAAAATACTAATTCTTCTACAGGTGCATCTCTATTAAAAAATGAATTTTTCTTGTATTTATGGGCATAATGAAATATTCCTCTAGAGTTATCTTCTATACCAACCCAATGATCGAATCGTGCATCTCCAGTTTCAAAAGAATTAAATAACTGGTCGGTTAATTCATATGCGCTCCATGAACCGCCACCAAACGGAGAACCAAATCTACCAATTACAAAGGTTTGAGCATAACCGTTCTGGTTTCGTGTTTCATTAATTGATATTTGAAGAATAGATTCTCTTGTAGGTTTTAAAAATACATCATCTAAATTAGGCTCTAATATATATGTAGGGTTTTCGATAACCTTAGTGGCTTCTATTTCTGCATTGGCCCAATCTTCTGTATATAAATAAGCCCTGGCCAACAATGCAGTTGCTGCGCTTTTGTTTGCGCGATTTCTTTTACCATCTGCATGATCATAATTATCTGCCATTAAAGACTGTGCTTCTTTTAAGTCTGCAATAATATGCTCGTATACCTCTGTTGTAGGCATTCTGCTTAACGTATTTAATGTTGCTATAACACTAGTATTAGCATACGGTATATCTCCAAATATATTTACTAAATGAAAATGGAAAAAGGCTCTAAAAAATAAGGCTTCACCTAAAACTTGATTTCTGAAATCTTCAGAAAGCACATTATTATCTCCTAATCCTTCTATAATTGGATTTACCAAGATTAATTTATTGTAAGAATCCGTCCATAAATCATTGAACACAATCAGATTATCTATCTCAATATTGTTATCTCCAATCGCACCTACATCAGTATTTCTATGGTTGGTAGTTATCTCATCTCCAGATATACCGGTATATTGCTCAATTCTTGCCTCAGTAAAGGTACCATTATAACTATATCCAAGTAGCTGATACAAGCCTATTATCGCTGATTCAGTTGTTTCTTCATATAAAAATACATTATCTGAACTCAGTTCTCCTTGGGGAGCATCTATTTCTACAAATTTTTCACAGCTTACAAATAAGCTGCTTAAACAAGCAATAATTAAAACTGCAGAAGCTACCTTCAATTTTTTAATTTTTATGTTTATAAGTTTCATATTCTTAAAGTGTTAATTGAATTCCTGTTATAATTGTAAGTAATGCTGGTAATCCTAAACCTCCTGTTTCTGGGTCTATTCCTTCATATGAAGTAAGCGTTCCTAAGTTTTGTCCGCGCACATAAAGTTTAGCAGCCTTAAATTTTAAACGGTCTAGTACTGTTTTAGGAATATTATAAGTTAATGATACATTCTGTAATTTTATAAACGACTTGTCTACAACATGTCTTCCTGTACTACTATCTAGAGCTAATGGACTAGTATATGTAGTACTACTGTTATTCAATTGCTGAATTTTAGCAATATCACCTGGGTTTGCCCAAGCATCTAAGAAGTCGACAGGTAAATTCCCATGTCCTCCCTCATAAGCTCCAGGTCTCCTAAAACTGCTTAAAAAATCAAACCCTTTTGTTTGTTTAAAGCTCATAGAGATATCTAATTGCCAATTTTTATAGGTGAAATTATTTCCAAATCCACCGTAAAAATCAGGCATTAAATCTACAAAAAACTGTCTATCAAGTACATTAACTCTTCCATCTTCATTCACATCTGTAATCAAGTAGATTCCGGTTTCAGGATCAACTCCTGTACCATCATATTGTTTACGACCATATAAAGATTCTCCTACTACATAAAGGTTGTCAAAAGCAGGAAAACTTTCTATATCAAAGAATTTTTTTAATTCATTTTTTTCAAAAGAAATATTGAATGACGTATTCCAAGTAAAATTAGTGTTGCTAATATTAGTTGTATTTAAAGTAAGCTCTACCCCTCTGTTCTCTACCAAAGCAGGTAAATTAAATTGCTGTGTTACAAAACCAGTAACTCTAGACAATGGAAGTCCTATTAATTGATTAGACGAGTGATTTTTATACCAAACCGTTTCTAAATTTACGCGATTATTAAACAGTGCTAAATCCAAAGCCAATTCTAATTTGGTGTTTTCTTCCCATGAATAAAAAGGATTTTCGGCTCTTGAAGGGGTGATACCAAGAATATCATTATATCCAATAAGATTTGATTTTGAATAGGTAGAAAGATATTGATAATCACCTATTTGATCATTCCCAGTAATACCGTAACTTCCTCTAAATTTACCAAGACTTAAAAATGATAAATTATCTTTTACAAAATCTTCACTAGAAAACACCCATGAAGCACCTACTGCTCCAAAATTTCCAAACTTTTTATTAGGTCCAAAACGAGAAGAACCATCTCTACGTCCAGTTAAATTTAGTAAATACTTAGACTTGTAATTATAATTAAGTCTTGTATACAAGGCATTGTATTTATATTGAGAAATACTGTTGCTTGTTATTTGTTGTTCTGGAGCAGCTCTTATATCACTTAGCAATAAATCAGAAGTATACCCATAACCTAATACGCCTATTCTTTTTGAGGTAACGCTTTGAAAAGCCGCACCTACTTGCATTATGAAATGATGATCTCCAAAACTTTTAGTATACGCTAATTCAGGCTCAACATTCCAACTATTGGTTGTAGACATGGTTTCTGAATTTCTACCATAAACAGCGGCATTTGCAACTTGATCTCTTGGGTTTAAACCAGATAATGGATTTAATTCAATATAATTAACTAAGGTGTTTGAATACCCCAATATCACCTTTGCTTCAAGATTAGGAATCAAATTTTTATATGACACAATAGCACTTCCTGTATAATTACGACTAACTCTTTCTAAAGAGTTTTCTAAGGCAGCTAAAGGATTTTGAAAGTACAAATCATCTTCTTGACCTTCGTAATTAATATTTCCGTTTGCATCTAACAACTCTGGTGCGTTAGGCGCTAAAGTAAATGCAGATCTAAAATATTCAGAAGAAGCTGCTGTATTTTGATTATTTGCCGTAATTGAATATCTAGAAGTAAAAGCAACATTAAACTTATCGTTTATAGATCGGTGATTTAAACTAAGCGAAGACGAGGCTTGTTTATGCGAAGAATCATCATAATTATAAATATTAGTTTGGTCAGATAAATTGAAAGAGAATAAATAACTAGTCGTTTCTGACCCACCTGAAACAGCTAAACGAGCTGTTCTTTGTATCCCTATATCTCCTAATAGTTCTTCTCTCCAATTTACATCTCTAGTTGGATCCCAATTAACTAAATCTACATTATTACTTAGATCAGATTCCTCTATAGGCCAAATACCCTCGTTCTCAGCAGTTTGCCTACGCATTGCTAAATACTCTTCTGTATTCATTAAATCTATGCGATTTAAATTTGGCATTTTTAAAAATCCATGAGAATATTCTGCAACAACTCTTGTTTCACCTGCTTGCCCTTGTTTAGTTGTAATTAAAATAATACCATTGGCTCCACGAGATCCGTAAATAGACGTAGCATCAGCATCTTTTAATACATCAATACTTTCTATATCAGCAGGATTTAAATATTCTAAAGGGCTTATTGCAACACCACCTAAACTACCAACATTTGAAGATGGAATAGGTACACCGTTTAAAATGTACATTGGTAAGTTAGCACTTGAATTTAAACTGTTAATACCTCTAATTCTTACTGTAGCAGCTGCTCCAGGTAAACCATCATTTTGTGTAATTTGTAAACCAGCAATTTTACCTTTTAAACCTTCTATAGGGTCTGTTGTAGGTTGTTGACCAATATCTTTAGCTTTTACAGTACCAATATTACCTGTAGCTAATTTTCTAGAGGTTTTATAGTATCCTGCGTTTATTACTACCTCATTTAATTCATTTGTAGCTTCTTTTAAAGCTACATTGATTTTGTTTTTAGATCCAACAGTAATTTCTTGTTTAATGTATCCTAAAGAAGTAAAAACTAATATATTTCCTGTACTTACAGCTATTCTATAGTTCCCGTCAAAATCGGTAGAAGTACCAAGGTTTTTATTTTTCACCTTTACAGTGACACCAACAAGAGGAACACCTTGCTCATCGGTAACAAAACCAGAAACAATAATGTTTTGCTGTTTTTCGGAAATGGCTTGTTTAATTATAATAGTGTGTTGCTCAGATATCATAAAACTCAGATTGTTTGAAGTCATACAATCTTCTAAAAGTTTGGATACCTTAACTTTTCCTTTTTTCAGATATACTTTTGAGATTTGCTCAAAGCAATCTTCAGAATAAATAAAATTGTAATCAGTTTGATCACTTATCAACTTAAAAACTTCATCAACAGAAACAATTTTATCTGTATTAATAGTAATCTTGATATCCTGAGACAACAAATCTCCTGGAGACAAACTGAATACTGTAAAACAACAAGTAAAGATTAGTGTTCTCATCATCATTTTTAATAGCCGCTTACCAAAAATGGGACGGTTGTTAGTTGGATTAATTTTCATAAATTTGCATAAGTTTGATTAGTTAAACATTTAATTGATTGAATTGAATTTAGGAGGGGAAAATATTCACGGTCCAATGTTTCTATTTTTTCCCTCTTTTTTATTTCAGTAAAACTGATTTATTTTTAATTTCATAAGACTTTATTTTATTTGTATTTTGTATTAACAATAAAATAGATTCTAGGTTTTGATTTTTATTTAAATCTCCATTAAATTTTTGGTTAGCTATATCATCATTTGAAAACTCAAAATCTACATCATACCAACGAGATAATACTTTTGAAATTTCTTTTAATGTTTTTTTCTTAAAAACAAATTCACCATGTATCCAAGCTATTTCACTATTAGCTTCTACTTGGTGAATAACTAATTGATTATCTTCTTTACTAAAAATAGATTTTTGATTTGGAGTTAATAATTTACGATCAAATTTAGTAGTTACAGAAACACTTCCCTCAACTAATGTAGTAGAAACATTAGCCTCATCTTTATACGCTTTAATATTAAACTTTGTACCTAAAACCTCTATAGTTTGACTTCTATTAACTACATTAAATTTAGTTCCTTGGTGATTTGTACTTGGTGATACCTCAAAATAAGCTTCCCCATAAACCAACTCTACAACTCTAGGCTTGTCTTTTAAAAAGTTTACAGGGTATTTTAATTGAGATTCTGAATTTAACCAAACCTCTGTTTCATCTGAAAGTACAACATGGTATTGCCCACCACTTGGTATGGTTAAATAATTATATTCAATTATTTTTGCTTTAGTTTCAGCAGCTTTGTATATAATTTCTTTAGCAGTACTACTAATTTTTATATCTTGATAATTTACTACACTATCTAAAATAATTTGAGAACCATCTGCTAACGTTAACGTTGCTTTATCTGTACCAGGGCTTATAGACACTTCATTACTTTTATTAAAAGTATTTTTGGTTAAATAGAAAAAACTAAAAGAAATTAACACTAAGATTGCTGCTGCATATTTCACAAAATTTCTTCTATATAACGGAAGCACCTTTACAGTATTTTTTTCTTTGTCGATACCCTTTTTTACATTTTCATAAGCTCTGTATACATCATTCTTAAGTGTAGCCATATTTAAATCATGATAATCTAAAATGTATTTTTCAAACTTAGATTGATTATCTACATTTTCTAACCACTTATACAAAAGATTCAATTCATCTTTTGTTATCGTATTTGCAATAAATTTCGTTATAATTTTTTTCACGATTTAATACCTAATTACGGGTTTACATACATTATTACTTGCTATTTAAGTAAAACCCCTAAAAAAAAATAATGTTTTTTTAATTTCATTGAGATTAATTCAAAAAAAATAACAAAATTTATATTTATTAAAACGTTTTTTCAAACTATTTCACCTAGTCTTTTAAAGAGTAACAACATCTATTACAGTAAGATACTTGCAACTTTAGAATTGAAAACTAAAATTACAAATTGAATATTTATAAATTTTTATTGCTTATTAAAGCTTTTGTTTATATTATTGTTAATATTTTCAATAAAAAGCCTAAAATAATTCATGATTTCATCAATATTACTAAGATTTATAGTATGAATGAATTAGAAGCAACAGAAAGGGTAAAAGATGGTGACGAAAACGCCTTTAAATATATATTTAACCTATATTATGACAGGTTAGTAGCATACATCTGCACTTATTCTCATGATAAAATGAACTCTGAAGACATTGTACAGCAAGCCTTTATAGATTTATGGAATAATAAAGAGAAATTAGACATAAACAAATCTCCAAGAAACTATTTATATAGCATTGCTTACAATCGATTTATTGATAGTATTAATAAAGATAAAAAACAGAATAACTTATTAGATCTCGTATACGAAAATGCTTTAAGAGATCGGATTGATCAAGATAATGAAGCCCTTGAAGATCGGGTAAAAAAGATGAATTTAATTATAGAGTCCTTACCCCCTAAATGCAGACAAATTCTTGAAATGAATAAGATTAAAGGCATTAAATATCAAGAAATAGCAAAAATTAAGGGAATTTCTATAAAAACAGTGGAATCACAAATGAGTATTGCATTTAAAAAAATACGCAAAGGTTTTGAAAAGGAAAATTTTCACCTTTTTTTCATAGATCTTTTTTTCAAAAGATAAATCTTTAAAATTATTATCAGGTTTTAAACTTATCTCCAAATCCTCAACTTCATCTGTTTGACACCTAAAAAAAGAAAACCCTCTAAATCAAACGATTAGAGGGTTAATTGTACAGGCGGAGAGTCTTGCACCTTTCAAACACAACCATAGCTTAAACCCTACTACAACTACTATAAATAGGGGTTTTTAATATTTATTAGCATTAGTTATATTATCATTTACCTATTAAATAGTACCTTTACTGACACCTAAATTGACACCTATTTTTGTTATGACAACAACCTTTAATCTAAAAGACAAAAAGAAAGACGGATTAACCTTAATCTATTTAAAAGCCTATTTCAAAAAAGAAGGAAAAAGGTTTGTTTATTCTACAGGTGAATCTATTCATCCAAATGAATGGGATTACACAAATAGACAACCTAATAATTTAAACGGTAGAACCGCTAAAGCAGAAAGCCATAGAACTATTAAAAGACAGCTAGATCGATACTCCAACCACTTCACTTTGGTAACTGAACTCTATAAAAACACAAACAGAGAATTAACAGCCGAAATAGTAAGGCAAGAATTTGATAAAGAATTCAAAAGAGTATCAGTTGGTAAAAATAAATTTTACGATGCTTATGATGAATTTACAACGTTTAAAAAGAAAAATCAAGAATGGACTGGCTCAACAATAAGTAAATATGATAACATAAAAAAAATGTTAGAAGATTTTGAGAAAACAAAAAAATATAAAATCACGTTTGACACTATAAATGAAAAATTTTATACAGAATTTACAGATTTTTGTATGGTCACTAGAGGTCACATAAACAATACTTTTTCTAGAAATGTAGGATTATTAAAAACATTCCTATTTTGGGCTTTAAAAAACAATTACACTTACAAAGCAGATTTTATTAATTTCAAGAAAAAAAACAAAGTAATTACAAGTCAAATTGCACTTAAAAAGGAAGACTTAGAAACTTTACTAAAAACAAAAATGAAATCTAAAAAACTAGAAAAAGTAAGAGATGTTTTTATTTTTTCTTGTGTTACAGGTATGAGATTTGGAGAACTAAAATTTGTTTCAAAAAAAAATGTTGATGGAAAAACATTGTTACTAAAAGAAGAAAAAAGCTCTGGTAAAAAAAGTAGAGAAATTCCGTTAAGTGGTATTGCAATACATATTTTAGAAAAATACAATTACAAACTACCATTAATAGCCAACCAAAAACACAACGAATACATAAAAACTGTTTTTCAAGATGCTGGCTACACCCATATGGTAGAAAAAACATCTACAAGAGGTAAAGAAGTTATTAGAGAAGACAAACCCTTCTACAAAAGGATCTCTAGCCACACTGCAAGAAGAACCTTTATTACTATGATGAAAAGAAAAGGGAAAAGTGATAAATTAATTGCAGAAATCTCTGGACATAGGGACATGAAAACATTAAACCATTATTACCAAGTTACAAATGAAGATGTAAAAGAAGCTATTGATGATACTTTTGATTTGAATATACCTTCTTAATTACTTAACCACCTTTTAAATAACATCTCCAAAAATGAAAGTATATAATCAATTTGAAAATATCAGCAATAATTTAGACCCTTACCAAGTTACTGCACTTAAAGAATCTATTTATAAAGCTACAGACAAAGCAAAAGAAGATGCAGAGAAAGATAATTACTTAGCAATAGAAAAAATAAAAGAAGAAAATGATATATCATTAATAAATAAGAGAATTCTATTATGGAAAACTAATTTTTTAAAGGCTAAGTCATCAGACTATTTTTTATTTTCTAAATACTTTAATAAGTTCTTTAGTACTTCGGAAGAAGAACGATTATCAAAAATAGCACTTGTTTTTTTTACCGTCTTTAAAGAAAACACATTCTATACGTTCGAAGAATTTCAAAAGAATTTATGTGAAGAAATTTACATTTATAAAAAATGTGAATTACAATATGAATTTGGTTTAAATTTAATTGAGGCAGCTAACAGAGATGCATCTAACATTATTAAACTGCCTCCAATAGAAAATTTTGAATTGGATAGCTTTAAACAATTACTAGAATTAAATAATAAATGCACAAAAAGAGAAGCTATAATTGAAGAACATTATAAAGCAGAAGCAAAAAGAATAACATTATTATTAGATAATGCTAATAAAAAATATATAAAAGAAATAAATGTATTAGAAGATGAAGTTTGCGAACTTAAAGATGTTTTATCAAACCATAAATTCGATTTAGATTTTTTAAAAAAACAGAATAAAGAGCTTATAGAGTATAACTTAAAAAGAGAACCAGTTTACGTTATGCAATTTGACAATACAGTTTGGGGCGACAATTACCCTGCCTTAAAAATATTATACAAGTTTTTGTTTGAGTATTATAGTATAGGTTTTAATTGGAGTTTTTTCGCTTACATTATGACAAATGAGAGTAAAGATGTTATGAATTTAGGACTAATAAAAGGTAGCTTTAATAAAGCGGAAACAGGATATCTCCTTTTTAAAATTCAAATATTTTTTAATAATAGTATTTCTTTAAATTATTTTGATTGGTTATCAAAAAAAATCACAATTAATAACAATAAAATATTAAAAAAATTCTATTCCGATTACATCCGTAACTCTAAAGTTGATTTAACCAACCTAATAAGGGTTAAACTAATGGATGATTTATACGATAGTCTTAAAAAAAGCTATATTAAAACATAATAAGTTATCTTTTACTTTTTTTCACTTCTTAAACCCTCTTTTTAAAAAAATATAAAACACTGAATACGAGTTAACTAAATTTTACAGCAATGTTTTTTATTATTAAATACTTCTTTTTTACTTTGTTTTTTTTCTTCACTATGACACTAATTTTACCATAAAGATAATGGCCGTTATCTATTATTAATTTTTAATAGAAAACAAATGAGTAAAATTATAATAACAAGCCACGAAGAATTGGCAATGATGATTGATTCTGCAATATATAAAAGAATCAATCCTTTACAGGAACTTATAAATAGTAAGTTAAACCCTAAAAAGAAAAATGTAACAGTTAAAGAAGCTGCAAAGATGCTTAATGTTTCCGAGCAAACAATTAAGAGCTACATTAAGAAAGGTACAATTTCAGCCTCTAAAATTGGTAGAAGAATTGTCATTAATTTAGAGACTTTAGAGAAATCTTTAAATGAAGTTAAATCTTTAAAATACAAAAGATAGTATGAAAGATTATAACGCACTAAATAACAAGTTCGTTCAGAACGGACTTGTTATTATCCAAAGTTTATCTACTGAAATATCAAGGTTTAAAATTGATAGAATTACCGATAAATTTTTGCTAAAATTTTTAGACTATGTATTATCTGAACTTGATAAAGTAAAAATTGCTATTGAAAACAACCCAAGATTTATATGGGTACAAATTCAAGAAGAAATAGATAGACTTTACGCTTTAGACAAAAGTATTACAGGTATAACTGTTCAATTAGATTGGAAACAGGGAGGAAATAGAGCTTTTTATAAATTAGAAATTCATAGAGGAAAATAATTATGGACTACTTAAGAATAGGTACAGATTATTTTAAAATTTGCAATATCCCACTTTTAAGTGGGGATACTGTAAAATCCTTAATAAAATGGTCTAAAGGAGAAGTTATTACAGACAATGGAAAAGATTTTTTACAATCGATAAAAAAGTACGATGGTTTTATAACAATTCCAGAACACAATAATTATCAGCAAGAAATTAATTCTTTTTATAATGAGTACGAAAAGGTTGAACATAAACTTCAAAAAGGCAGTTTTAACAAAACCGAAGAATTTTTAAAACATATTTTCGGTGAGCAATATATATTGGGTTTAGATTATTTATCTATTCTTTGGAAATATCCAACTCAAATTTTACCAATTTTATGTTTAGTTAGTGACCAAAGAAACACAGGTAAAACCTCTTTTTTAAATTGGATGAAATTATTGTTTCAAGGTAATATGACTATCAATAAAAATGAAGATTTTAGAAGTAGGTTTAATAGCGATTGGTCTTCTAAATTAATAATTGCAATTGATGAAGTATTGCTAGATAGAAGAGAGGACAGTGAGCGAATTAAAAACCTTTCTACCGCCAATTCCTATAAAACAGAATCTAAAGGAAAAGACAAAGTGGAATCTAACTTTTTTGGAAAGTTTATTTTATGTTCTAATAACGAAGAAAATTTTATTCAGATTGATGATAAAGAAATTCGTTATTGGGTAATTAAGGTGAACCCCTTTAAAATGGAAGATGTAGATATGCTAAAAAAACTACAAAGTGAAATTCCGATGTTTATCTATTTTATAAAGAATAGAAAAATCACTTCGGAAAGAAAAACAAGAATGTGGTTTACAAAACAACAAATTTACACACCTGCTTTAGATAAAGTTGTAAAGGGTAACAAATCGTATTTAAGTCAAGAAATTAAAGAAATTATTATTGATGATTTTATAGCTTTTGATGTAGCAACACTAAAATATTCAGCAACGGATTTATTAGAAAAGCTGTTAAAAAGAAGTGTTAGATCATCAATAATTAAGATTGGCCATAGTTTAAAATTAGACTACGGTTTAAAATCGATTAATGGAAGTTATAAAAAATACTATCCTTCATATAGTCTAGATAGAAAAACTTTAATTGATTACGAAACTAAAAAAGGAAGATACTACAAGTTTATAAAAAGTGATTTTATAGAATCTGCGTTGACTGTTGATGAACAAGCAAAAAACTCAACAACACAAAAGGATTAAGATTGCAACAGTAGTTCAACAGACTGTCAACATAAATAAATCTAGTTTTTATTGTTGACAGTATGTTGAATCTTTGTTACCTCTCTACCTCTTTCAACCAAAGGCTTTAGAGTAATTATCAACTTCGCAACAGAAAATTACTTGTTTTCATTTTTTATTGTAAATAATAAATCACAATAACAGGAACAGATTAAAAACCTCTGCATACTTTACAATAGACTGCAAAAAAATAAGTTATTAAATTATAGGTAACTATAGTTATATCATCTAATGAGCAATTGTTTTTTTTTAGAGCAATTAATGTATTGAGACCTACACAAAAAACAATGTGTTACAACTAAAGTTGCATTTTCACCCGATATTATAACAAAGCAATTGTTTTTAAAAAAATATTGCAATTATTTTTATTTTCATAAAACATCAATTAAATACATAAAAAGAAACCTATTCTTATTGTAATACAACCAATCACAAACATCAATTGTTTTTTTTAGGGCAATTAATGTATTGAGACCTATACAAAAAACAATGTGTTACAACTAAAGTTGCATTTTCACCCGATATTATAACAAAGCAATTGTTTTTAAAAAGTATTGCAATTATTTTTATTTTCATAAAACATCAATATAATACATAGAGAGCAGCCTATTCTAATTGTAATACAATCAATAACAAACATCAATTGTTTTTTTTAGGGCAATTAATGTATTGAGACCTACACAAAAAACAATGTGTTACAACTAAAGTTGCATTTTCACCCGATATTATAACAAAGCAATTGTTTTTAAAAAGTATTGCAATTATTTTTATTTTTCATAAAACATCAATATAACAAATAAAAAGGAGCCTATTCTTATTGTAATACAATCAACCACAAACATCAATCTTTTTTTAGCGTAATTTAATGTATTGAGATCTGCATAAACAATGTGTTACAACTAAAATTATATTTTCACCCGACATTATAACAAAGCAATTGTTTTTAAAAAGTATTACAATTATTTTTATTACTAAAAGATTTCAATATAATACACCAAAAGCAGCCTATTCTTATTGTAACACACCAATTATCAACATCAATACTTTTGTAAAATAGACGTAGTACGTTTTATAAAAATACTTAAATAAATTGCAAGAATCAACATTTTATAAGCACTCATAACTATGGTTATATAAATAATTATGAGCAATACTTTTTTAACATATAAAAAAGTATGATGATGGAAAGAATTGCATTTTAATTCCCTCCCTTAAAGCAGCCTATAATCTTGTTGATTTTTCGTTTATTAAACGACATTTATACCCTATATTTATTTTTTAAAAATTCAGAAAAAAAATTACATGACAAACGTTAAAGAATCTGCAAATTTTATATGGTCAATAGCCGACTTATTACGTGGCGATTACAAGCAAAGTGATTATGGTAAAGTAGTATTACCTTTTACAGTATTAAGACGCTTAGATTGCGTTTTAAAAGCTACTAAAGCAGAGGTTTTAAAAAAGCACGAACAAGTTAAAAGTATGAATATCCAGAATTTAGACCCTATTTTAAATAAGGTTGCTGGATATAATTTTCATAACGCCAGTTTATTTGATTTTGATAAATTAATTGCAGACCCAAATAACATAGCATCCAATTTAAGAAACTATATCAATGGTTTTTCAGAAGAAGCCAGAGAGATTATAGAACAGTTTGAATTTGATAACCAAATTACAAAGTTAGACGAAGCTAATTTGTTATTTATGGTGCTAAAACGTTTTCAAGAAATAGACTTACATCCAGAGCAAATTTCTAGTATGGAAATGGGGTATATGTTTGAAGAACTGATTAGAAAGTTTGCCGAAATATCCAACGAAACCGCTGGAGAACACTTTACACCTCGTGAGGTAATCCGATTGATGGTAAATCTATTGTTTATGAATGATAGAGAAATTCTAACTCAAAAAGGAATTGTAAAAACAATTTTTGATTGTTGCGCTGGTACTGGGGGAATGTTATCCGTTGCAGAAGAATACCTCAACGAATTAAATCCCGATGCTAGATTAGAAGTATTCGGACAGGAATTAAATCCAGAGTCGTATGCTATCTGTAAAAGTGATATGTTAATCAAAGGTCAAAAACCAGATAACATTGCTAAAGGAAACAGTTTAAAAAGTAAAGACGATGTAAAGCTAAAAGGCGACCAGTTTATAAATCATAAATTCGATTACCTAATTACCAACCCGCCATTTGGAGTAAAATGGGGAAAAGTACAAAAGGAAGTTACCGAAGAACACCAATCACTTGGTCATGGTGGTCGTTTTGGTGCTGGTTTACCATCTGTAAGTGATGGTTCGTTTTTATTCCTAATGAGTTTAATGTCTAAAATGAAACCTAAAGACCAAGGTGGTTCTCGTTTAGCCATTGTGTTTAATGGTTCACCATTATTTTCTGGTTCACCAAGTAGCAAGAAAAACGAAAGTAGTATACGCCAATGGATAATTGAAAACGACTTACTAGAAGCCGTTATAGCCTTGCCTAATCAATTGTTTTACAATACTGGCATAAATACTTATATCTGGATAATTAGCAACAATAAAGCTAAGGAACGTAAAGGAAAAGTACAGTTAATAAATGCTGTAGATTACTTCAAAAAAATGAGTAAATCTTTAGGAAGTAAACGTAACGAATTATCCGACCAGCATTTACAAGATATTACCAAATTATATGGTGATTTCGAAGCAAACGAACATTGTAAAATATTTGATAATAAAGATTTTGGATACTCTAAAGTAACTGTAGAACGTCCTTTGATGAAAAACGGTAAAGTAGTTACCGATACTAAAGGCAACCCTAAACCAGATGCTAAGTTACGTGACACCGAAAATATCCCATTAAAAGAAGACATTCAAAGTTACATGAAACGTGAAGTATTACCACATGTTCCAGATGCTTGGGTAGACGAAAAGAAAACGAATATAGGTTACGAAATTAACTTTACCAAATACTTCTACCAATACAAACCGCTAAGGTCTTTAACTGATATTAAAGCAGATATTTTAGCACTAGAAAAAGAAACTTTAGGTTTAACACAACAAATTATTGCGTAATGACAATATATTATACTATATTTGCACCCCGATTAGCAGTAAATGCTTATCTTTATAAGAGACATTCATTAGAATATACAATAATATACCTTCTAGGCTTGCCACATGGCAGCACACTTAGGAGGTTTTTTCTTTGTAATAAGGTAGGCTCATGAAGTATACTAAGCTACCATTAACTTATCAAGGACAAGTTGAGCTTTGGAAAAGCAGAGGCTTAGTGATTGAAGATGAGCAACGTGCTATTCGTTACCTATCTAATATTAGCTACTACAGATTAAGTGCTTATGCTTTACCATTTCAAACTAAGAAAGATTTTTTTAATGCTGATACTAATTTTGAACAAGTATTAAACTTATATTTATTTGATAGAGAACTACGCCTATTGACGTTTAATGCTATAGAAAGGTTAGAAGTATCTATACGTGCCAAAATGATATATGAATTAGCACATAAATACGGTTCACATTGGCAAGATGATGCTAGGATTTTTAAAGCACCTCACCGTTTAAAGAATAGAAAAACGGGTAATTATTTTACTATTGATGTATTTAGCGAAGTACAAGATATGATAAGTAAAACAGCACGAGAAAAACATCCAGAAACTTTTATTAAACACTATAAAAATAATTATAGCAAACCAGTTAACCCTCCGTCTTGGATGTGTTTAGAAGTATTAACACTAGGACAACTTTCTAAGTTATATAATGGACTTAAAGAAAATTCTGATAAAACTCTTATTGCTAACGCCTTTGGAGTGCATTATAGCGTATTTAAATCGTGGCTACATACTCTTACCTACGTTCGTAATATTTGTGGGCATCATGGTAGACTTTGGAATAGAGATATTGCTATTGAACCACAATGGCTATTAAAGCCACGTAAACCATGGTTAAGTAATGATTTTGAAGGTGTAACTAACCGTACGTTTTATGTCTTTTGTGTAATAAAATATTTATTAAAAACAGCAAACCCAACTCATAACTTAAAAAAGCATCTGCAAGATTTAATGTCTAAATATCCAGATACACCTATTGAATATATGGGGATACCAAGCATTCCAAATGATACTGATGATGCTGATAATACAGATGAGGCGAATATATTAATAGATTGGCAAAATCAACCGCTATGGAGTTAAAACAATACAAAACATACAAAGATTCTGGAATAGAGTGGCTTGGTGAAATCCCAAAACATTGGAAAAAATCTTCATTAAAATGGTATTCTACTATTTATTCTGGTGGAACACCATCTAAAGTTGAGGAAGATTATTGGATTAACGGAACTATTCCTTGGTTAAATTCGGGTACTGTTAATCAAGGTGATATAACTAAAGCTTCAAACTATATAACAGAAGAAGCATTTCAAAATTCTAGTGCTAAATGGATTCCTAATCAATCACTAATAATAGCTTTAGCTGGTCAAGGAAAAACTAAAGGAATGGTTGGACAAGTTCAATTTGAAACAACTTGTAATCAATCCCTCGGCGTAATAGTCCCTAACGAGAAAATAATTAATAGATTTTTGTATTATTGGCTTAAAAATAACTATCAAAACATTAGAAACTTAGGTGGTGGTGATAAAAGAGATGGATTAAATTTAGTTATGATTGGAGGAATCCCAATTCCAGTCCCAAGCAAAGAAGAACAAACCCAAATAGCAAATTATCTCAACCACAAAACAGCACAATTAGATACCTTAATTGGGAAAAAACAGCAGTTAATCAACTTATTACAAGAAGAACGTACTGCAATGATTAATCAAGCAGTTACCAAAGGTCTAGACCCAAATGCACCAATGAAAGATTCTGGAATTGAGTGGCTGGGAGAAATCCCAGAGCATTGGGAGGTGAAAAGATTAAAACATATTGTAAAATCACCTTTAAAATACGGAGCAAATGAGTCAGCTGAGCAAGAAAATAAAGACGCCCCAAGATACATTAGAATAACAGATTTTGGTTTTGATGGTAAACTTAAAGAGAATACTTTTAAATCTTTGCCAATTGAAAAAGCTGAAAATTTCTTACTAGATGAAGGTGATATATTATTTGCGAGAAGTGGTGCTACAGTTGGAAAAACTTTTATGTTTAACAATTATTCTGGATTAGCATGTTTCGCTGGATATCTAATTAAAGCTACTTGTGATAAAAACATTATGCTTCCAGAATTTCTTTACTCTTTTACAAATGCGAGTGGTTATGATAATTGGAAAGATTCGATATTTCAACAAGCAACAATACAAAATATTGGTGCTAATAAATATAATCAACTTAAATTAGGCGTGCCACCAGTTGAAGAACAAGTTATTATTATAAAACAAATAGCTAAAGAAGAAAATTCAATTTATGAACTAATTGAAAAATTTCAAAAAGAAATAGAACTTCTAAAAGAATATAAAACCACATTAATTAGCGAAGTGGTTACTGGTAAAGTAGATGTGAGAGAAGAAGTGTTAGCACAATAAAAAGTAAACTTATGGCAAAAGGAATACATACAGAATTAACGTTTGAAACTGCAATAGAAATCTCATTGTTAGAAGATGGTGGTTATGTAAAAGGGCATTCCGCAGATTTTGATACAGACTTAGGAATTTTCCCCAAATACGTTATAACCTTTCTTATAAACTCGCAACCCAAACAATGGGAAAAACTATTAAACATTCATAAAGATGCAGTTGATACTAAAGTCATTCAACGCTTACTTAAAGATTTAGATAGTCATGGTACGCTACATGTATTGCGTAATGGTTTTACAGATTATGGCGTAAAGTTCAATATGGCGTTTTTCAGACCAGAGAGTACGTTAAATCCAGAAGCCGAGATTTTATATAGTAAGAATCATTTAGCCATTACCAGACAATTATACTACCAGCGTAAAGGCAAAAACTCATTAGATATGGTAATTAGTTTAAATGGCTTACCTATTTCAACCATTGAGCTTAAAAATCAGTTTTCTGGTCAAGATGTTAGCAATGCTAAAAAGCAATATAAATTTGATAGAGAAGCCAGTGAACCTATATTTCAATTTAAAAAACGTTCGTTAGTACATTTTGCTGTAGATGCAGACGAATGCGAAATGACTACTAAATTAGCTGGTAAAAACACACGTTACCTACCATTTAATTTAGGGGCTAATAACGGAGCTGGAAATCCTGTAAACCCAAATGGTTATAGAACCGCATATTTATGGGAGTATGTTTTGGCTAAAGATAGTTTTATGGACGTTATTGGTAAATTTCTACATTTAAACGTGGAATTTTACGAGCTAAATGGCATAAAAAAGAAGAAGGAAACGATGATTTTTCCAAGGTTTCACCAGATGGAAGTAGTCAGAAAATTAACAAAAGATGCGAAGGCAAAAGGAGCTGGACAAAATTATCTGGTTCAGCATTCCGCTGGTTCTGGTAAATCTAATTCTATAGCATGGTTATCTTATAGATTATCCAGTTTACACAATAAACATAACGAACGAGTTTTTGATTCTGTAATTGTTATTACAGACCGAAAAATACTAGACAGCCAGTTACAAAATACCATTTATCAATTTGAACACAAACAAGGAGTTGTTCAGAAAATTGATAAAAATTCGCAACAATTAGCCGATGCAATCACCACTGGTTCTAATATTATAATTACCACATTACAGAAGTTTCCGTTTATTATTGAAAAGATAGGAGAACTGGAAGCTAAAAAATATGCAATTATTGTAGATGAAGCACACTCTAGCCAAGGAGGAGAAGGAACAAAGAAGCTAAAAGAAGTATTATCTGCTAAATCGTTAGAAGATGCAGTTTTAGAGGAGGTTTATTCTGGATTAGATGAAGATGCAGAAGACCAGATTCGGAAATCTATGGAAGCCAGAGGAAAACAAGAGAACCTCAGCTTTTTTGCATTTACAGCAACGCCAAAAGCAAAAACGATAGAAGTATTTGGTACACCAAACAAAGAAGGTATACCAAAACCGTTTCATTTATATAGCATGAAACAAGCAATACAAGAGGGTTTTATTTTAGATGTACTAAAAAATTATACAACGTATAAAACATATTTTAAATTATCAAAAGAAATTGAAGACGACCCAAAGGTCAATAAAAAACAAGCATCCAGAGCAATAGGACGTTTTATGTCTTTACATCCGCATAATTTAGCACAAAAAACGGAAGTTATTATTGAGCATTTTAGACAAGTTGTTTCTAAAAAAATTGGAGGTAAAGCAAAAGCAATGCTGGTAACTGGTTCTAGATTACATGCGGTACGTTATAAAGAAGAATTTGATAAATACATAAAAGAAAAAGGATATACAGATATTAAAACGGTTGTAGCATTCTCTGGAAAAGTTATTTATGATGCGTATCCAGATGGTGTAACCGAAGTAGAACTAAACGGATTTAAAGAAAAGGAATTACCAAAAAAGTTTGGTTCGGACGAATACCAGTTATTATTGGTAGCCGATAAATACCAAACTGGATTTGACCAACCGTTATTGCATACCATGTATGTAGATAAAAAATTATCTGGAGTAAAATGCGTACAAACGTTATCTAGGTTAAACCGTATGCACGCTGGAAAAGAAGACACCTTCATTTTAGATTTCACAAACGATACGGAAGACGTTCTAAATTCGTTTCAACCGTATTACGAGTTAACGACTATACAGGAAGCTACAGACCCAAACCAGTTATACGATTTAAAAACCGAAATTGAAAAAGGACAAATTATCTGGGAATCTGAAATTGATAATTTTTGTAATATATTTTTTAAATCTTCAAGAGCTTTAAACGTAAAAGAACAAGGTAAACTAAACGCTTTTATAGACCCAGCGGTAGAAAGATTTAAACAATTACCAGAAGAAAATGGTAAAGACGATGTTATTGGAGCAGAAATTACACAAGATAATTTTAAACATGCATTACAAACATTTACCAGATTATATTCTTTTTTAACTCAGATTATGCCATTTAGTGATGTTGAGTTAGAAAAGTTATTTACGTATTCTAGATTTTTATTGAAGAAATTACCAAGAAAAAACCAGCAAGATAGGTTTCAACTTGGTGATGAGGTTTCTTTAGAATATTACAGATTACAACGAGTAGCAGAACAAAATTTAGCGTTAGAAGATAAAGGAGAATATGGTTTAGAAGGTCTGGATGGTGCTGGAATCCGAATGAGCAAGGAAGAACAAGAAGCCTTATCTGAAATAATAAACGTATTAAATAATAGATTCGGAACAGAGTTTAATGATGCTGATAAATTGTTTTTCGACCAGATAGAAGAAGAATTAATTTTGGATGATAAATTATCTGAACAAGCTAAGAATAATACATTATCCAATTTTAAATTTGGTTTTGAAGATGCCTTTATGGATAAGTTAATTGGAAGAATGGAACAGAACCAAGATATATTTTCCAAAATGATGGATGATAAAGATTTTGGTGGATTGGTTAAAAACTATATGTTGAAAAAAGTTTACGAACGATTGAATAAATGAGAAAAAAAATAGAATCAAAATATAGTTTTCTTGATACTCTTAACTTAAAAAAGTTGTTTATTGAAAAAGGATGGTCTGGAATGGATGAATTTAATAATTTCTTTGAAAATTATTGTTTGTTCATGGAACGTTTAGACTCTCATCAACATAAACTAGTAAGAGATTTGACAGCTGATTTTTTATGGCTCCGAAGTTCGGACTACTACAAGCATCTAAAGAGAACGCTATTAAAATTAGAGGATTACTCATATTTAAATTTGGATACTGTTTATGTAGTTCCTCTTTTGGCAAAATCGGATAGAGATGCAAATAAAACTAAAAGTTCTGGAACTGTAGCTTATGCATGTCAGAATCCACTGTTAAAATATTCTGACTTGTTTGTAAATACTAATTTTAGGATAATTGATGACTTAGAGAGATTGCCCGATGTAAATAAGTTAAAGGGTCGTAAAAATCCTATTTTATTAATCGATGACTTTATTGGTTCTGGAGATACAGCTTTAGAAGCGTTAAATGAAGTTTTAAATATAAAAGGATATGATAATGAAACACTTTTTGTTGCGTCTTTAGTTTGCCAAGAAATGGGGCTTAACGTTATAAACGATAGAGGTTATAAAGTTTTAGCTGATATTATCAGAAAAAGAGGTATTTCAGATAAATATAAAGGAGAAGAATTGGATAGAAATATTAAATTAATGGAAAGTATAGAGAAAATATTAGAATTAGACCATAAATTTAAAGCTAAATATAAATTTGGTTATAAATCTTCAGAAGGTTTAGTAACGATGACCAGAACTCCAAATAATACATTTCCATTATATTGGTTTCAGGCTCAATTAGATAAAACTAACAAATGGAAAGCGCCTTTTCCTAGATAATTAAAGATATGGATGTAACAACAATAATTAAGATGCTTCTTATTATTCAGAATAATGGCAGTATAACCGAACTAATAAAAGATGGGTACACGTATGGTCAAGTAGCAAATATGACAACTGATTTGGTAAAAATGGGTTTTATTGAGGAAAAAGAAGATGCTTTAAAAGTAAGTGAGAAAGGACAGGAATGGTTAGAATCTAATTTTAAGGAAAATAAGTTAGTTGGTTCAGAAAAATGGATTGTTCCAGAAAATAAAAGTAGAATAGAGAAATTAAAAGAAAATGAAGTATATTTACCTGATAGAAATGAACTTCATTTTTGATAAAGAATAAGGATGGTTAGTTACCTACCCAATTAGAGAACATTCTTTCAAGCTAAACAAGGCTTCACAAAGATTTAATCAAAGATATAAATCTTCGCAAATCCTTGTTTATTCCGAACGGGGGCTATTAAAAGTCCCCTGTTCATAAGGAAAATAATATTATGAATACATTTAATATTTACAAAAAAGAGTTTACTAAAAAAGCTCTAGAATCTGGTTATTCTGCTGATGAATTAAATAAATGTTTAGTTTATGCAGAACCTCTTTTTAATAAGAGGCTTCCTATTATATATAATCTTTCGCATTTTGCAGCTCATGTTGGTTATAGCACTAAATTTATTAGAAGGGCTATAAAAACTAATGGTACTGAATTTTTTTACAGAAAATATTCTATTCCTAAAAAGAATGGTAGTTCAAGAGTTATTAATGAACCTTTACCAAGTTTAAAAGAGATTCAAAAGTGGGTTTTAGATAATATTCTTAATAACATGCCAATTAGTGCTTATGCAAAGGCATATACATTCAATAGGAGCATTAAAGACCACGTAAAGTATCATGAAAATCAGAATGTTGTTCTTACCATGGATATTGAAAACTTTTTCAATAATATCACATCAGATAAAGTTGAAAGGTTATTTATTGATAAAGGTTATTCTCCTTTAGTTTCTAATTTATTGTCTAGAATATGTACTTTAAATAATAGTCTACCACAAGGAGCGCCTACTAGTCCTAGAATTTCAAATATATTAATGCTTCCTTTTGATAATGAAATTGCGAAATATTGTAAACCTAAATTTATAGGAGGAAAGAAAGTACAAGTAAAGTATACAAGATATGCAGATGATATAGCTTTTTCAGGTGAAATTAATAAAGCAGAATTTGTTGAGTTAGTTTCAAATGAGCTTCAAAAGTTAGACCTTAGTCTAAATGAAGACAAAACAATAGAAAAAAAACGTAATCAACAACAAATAATTTCTGGTATTATTGTAAATCAAAAAATTCAAGTACCTAGAAAAAAGCGTGATGAATTGAAACAAGCAATGTATTATATAGAGAAATTCGGTTTAGAAAATCATTTGGCTAGAATAAAATGTACTAAAGCTAATTATGTTAGTCATTTACTTGGAATTGCAAACTACATCGTTTTTATAAACCCAAAAGATAAAAAGACTCTTGAAATAAGAACAAAATTATTTGAAATGAAAGATTAATTAAATTTTGATTCTACTTTATTTGAAATTTTCATATTTAGAATCTGATGCAATAACACTTTTGGAAAAACCACAAATTAGAGACGTGTTAAATGTTGAAAAAAGTTTATAATCGATTGAATAAGTAAAATTTATTATCAATTTGACTGAACTATATTCTTAAAATTATTCTTTTAAAGAATATAAACAAGAAGAAATAAGTGTAAAAACATTTTTAAAATTCAAGAAATTAGTTTTAAATACAGTAAATCAAAACCACTTTATTACACATGCAATTAACACCTATATTGACACCTGAAAAAATAAAACCCTCTAAATCAAACGATTAGAGGGTTAATTGTACAGGCGGAGAGACTCGAACTCTCACACCTCGCGGCACTAGATCCTAAGTCTAGCGTGTCTACCAATTCCACCACGCCTGCAACTTTTCCAATTTAATTGGGCTGCAAATATAAACATTCCTTGCAAACTGCAAAGCAGTTCATAATAATTTTTCTACTTTTGATGAAGAAATAAAAATATATTTTATGAATACTATTCAATCTTACATAAAAGACAACAAACAACGCTTCTTAAACGAACTCATAGAACTGCTTAAAATCCCTTCTGTAAGTGCAGATTCGGCATATAAAAAAGATGTTCTATTAACAGCTGACTTTGTTTTAGATAGTTTAAAAAAAGCAGGTTGCGACAACGTAGAAATGTGCGAAACTCCAGGATATCCTATTATTTACGGAGAAAAAATCATCGATAAGAACTTACCAACCGTATTAGTTTATGGTCATTATGATGTTCAACCAGCAGATCCTATAGAACTTTGGACCTCTCCTCCATTTGAGCCAGTGATTAAAAATACAGAAATTCATCCAGAAGGAGCCATTTTTGCAAGAGGTGCTTGTGACGATAAAGGACAGATGTATATGCATGTAAAAGCATTAGAATACATGACCTCTACCGGAAACCTACCTTGTAACGTAAAGTTTATGATTGAAGGTGAAGAAGAAGTGGGGTCTGAAAGTTTGGCTTGGTTTGTACCAAGAAATACAGAAAAACTAGCCAATGATGTAATCTTAATTTCAGATACCGGAATGATTGCGAATGACATTCCTTCAATTACAACAGGTTTACGTGGTTTAAGTTATGTAGAAGTAGAAGTTACAGGACCAAACAGAGATTTACATTCTGGTTTATACGGAGGTGCAGTTGCAAATCCTATCAATATTTTAACCAAAATGATTGCCTCTTTACATGATGAAAACAACCACATTACCATTCCTGGTTTTTACGATAAGGTAGAAGAATTATCTACCGAAGAAAGAGCAGAAATGGCAAAAGCTCCTTTTTCTTTAGAGAAATATAAGGATGCTTTAAAAATTGACGATGTTCATGGGGAAGCAGGTTATTCTACCAACGAGCGCAACGCAATTAGACCAACTTTAGACGTAAACGGAATTTGGGGTGGTTATACTGGCGAAGGTGCAAAAACAGTAATTGCAAGCAAAGCATTTGCTAAAATATCTATGAGATTAGTGCCAAATCAAGATTGGAAAGAAATTACAGAACTCTTCAAAAAACATTTCGAAAGCATTGCTCCTAAATCGGTAACAGTTCTTGTAAAACCCCATCATGGCGGACAAGGATATGTAACTCCAATAGACAATATTGCGTATAAAGCTGCAAGTAAGGCATACGAAACCAGCTTTGGAAAAACACCTATTCCTCAAAGAAGCGGTGGTAGTATCCCTATTGTTGCCCTATTTGAGCAACATTTAAAAAGCAAGACTATTTTAATGGGCTTCGGTTTAGATTCTGATGCCATTCACTCACCTAACGAACATTTTGGAGTGTGGAATTACCTAAAAGGGATTGAAACGATTCCTTATTTCTATAAATATTTTACAGAGATGTCTAAATAAAATAATTAATCCGTTCAGCAATGAGCGGATTTTTTTTAGGCATTCCCCAATTATTTGAAAAAATAATTGCGTCAGGCTTTTCACACTCGCTTTTTTTGTAAAAATAAAAAAGAATAAAGAGGGTTCTGGTGCTGTATATATAATTAGTAAAAAGAACTAAAGTTAGCATAATATAGACATAAAAAAACCTCGATACATCGAGGTTTTTTTATGTAAAGGTCTAATTTCTTAAAAATTGTAAATAAGAAAATTTAAACTCAATTTATTAGCAAATATGCGCGTTAGCGATTGAAACGGCATCCTTTTTTCTTTTTAGAAAAAAGATACAGTGAAAAGCGCGACCTGAAAGGAAACGCCCAACTACTCTACTGCGCTAAAAATAACAGAAGATTACTCTTTTTCTGCCATCTTTTTAACGTAATCTGTAATAATTACAATTTGAGTTGGTCCTACTTTACCTTCTATAAACTTAGCATTTTCATGATCTAAAGATATTCTACGCACTGCAGTACCTTGTTTAGCAACCATACTAGATCCTTTTACCTTTAAATCTTTAATTAAAACTACAGAATCTCCAGCCTCTAAGATTGCACCGTTTGCATCTCTGTGAATAATCTTTTCACTATCATCTAAATGATCTCCAGATTCTTTAGCAAAACGTAAATCATCATCTTCTAAATACATCATGTCTAACAAGTCTTGTGGCCAACCTTCTGCTCTTAAACGAGACAACATTCTCCACGCAACCACTTTTACACCTCTATATTCACTCCACATAGAATCGTTTAAGCAACGCCAGTGATTTGCATCTGTTTCTTCTGGATTCTCTATTTGAGTAATACAAGTTTCACAAGCCAATACGCTACCATCTACTCCACCTCCACCAGTAATTGTTGGCTTTACATCATAAATTGATAAATTGGTTGTTGATGTACATAATTCGCATTTATTTCCACTTCTATTTTCTAAATCTTCTTGTAAACTCATAATTTATTTTTGTTGTACAAATGTACATATTTTAACGAAAAAAGCTAATTAAAAACCAAAGAAGTGAGCATTAAATTAAGAATTTGATAAAATTTTAACGTGAAGCTATTTCCTGCTTTTCGCACTCGCTTTTTTATCCTAAAAAGGAATAAAAAAGAGCTTAAACAATTGCTTCAATCAGGGCTAGACTTGTTTGCATACGTATTGCTATAACCAAACAAATTGTCACTTCTAAGAATGAGAAGTGACATAACATTGACAACCCAAAACTGAGCAACCTTATGAGATTTCTCCTATAGTCGAAATTACATATTAGGCTTAAAAACTTTATTACTTTAAAACTTGTTATTTTGAAACCCCTAAAAAACCTCTAAAGAAGTAAATTTAAAAGTACTTCCATCAAACAAACCTTTGTCAGACAACTTTAAAGCAGGAATTACCAACAATGCCATAAAAGACAAACTCATATAAGGCGCTCTTAATTTACTACCCATTTCTTTTGCCATTGTATCTAGTTCTGCATACGCTTTACCGATAACCTCAGCTGGCTTATCAGACATTATTCCTGCGACTGGCAAAGAAACTATTTTTTCTTCCGTATCAGTTACAGCACAAACTCCACCGCTATTTTCGATAATTAAATTTACCGCTTTGCAAATTGCTTCGTCAGAAACTCCGATTGCAATAATATTATGAGAATCGTGCCCAACAGAACTTGCAATGGCACCTTCTTTTATTCCGAAGTTTTTAATAAAAGCGATTGCAGGTGCATCATTCTGATAACGATTAACAACTGTCATTTTTAAAATATCAGTTTCTGTGTTTGAAACTAAATTCCCATCAACAATTAAAGCATCTGCTTCAATTTGATTGGTAACCAATTCGCCATCTAAAGCTTCAATTACTCTAATTTTTTCTGATGAAGATTCAAATCTAAAATCAGTAACTTCTTTTTTATCCGTATTAAAGTTATTCAATACTTCAAAATCTACCTGTTTTACAAAAGATTTACCATTTTTAGCAACTAATTCTCCGTTTATATAGGTTTCTAAAACATTGAATTTTTCTAAACTATCTACCACCACAAAATCTGCATCGTCTCCTTCTTCTAAAAGTCCAACATCTAACTTATAATGTTTTACAGGATTTACACATGCTGCTTGCAAGACTTTAAAAACATCAATTCCTTTTGCAACGGCTCTTTCACAAAGTTGATTGATATGCCCCAGCAATAAATCATCTGGGTGTTTATCATCTGAACAAAACATCATATTTTCGAAATGCTCTGGTAATAAATCGATTAAAGCTTCGAAGTTTTTGGCAGCAGAACCTTCTCTAATAATTACTTTCATTCCTTTCTGTAACTTCTCTAAAGCTTCATCAAAAGAAAAACACTCATGATCTGTAGAAATTCCGGCTGCAATATATTTGGTAGCATCATCACCTCTTAAACCTGGCGCATGACCATCAATGGGTTTGTTGTTATTTTTAGCATGTTGAATCTTAGCTAAAACCTCAGCATCATCAAATAAAACACCGGGATAATTCATCATTTCCGCCAGATATTTAATATCTGGGTTTTCCATCATCAATTTAATATCATCAGCATCTATTATTGCTCCGGCACTTTCAAAAGACGTTGCTGGCACACAACTTGGCGCACCAAAATTGAATTTTAACGGAACTTTCTTTCCGTTTTCAATCATAAACTCAACACCTTTTACACCTAAAACATTGGCAATTTCATGCGGGTCAGAAACTGTTGCAACTGTACCGTGTTTTACAGCAATTTTAGCAAATTCCGAAGGAACCAACATAGAACTTTCTATGTGAATATGTGCATCTATAAAACCGGGTAAAATGTAGTTTTCTTGGTTGTGATTTACTTCTTTTACAAACGAAATTTTTCCGTTCACAAGTTCAATTTCTCCTTTGTAAATTCTTTTGTTCTGTATATCAACTATGTTTCCTTGTACAATCATTTGCTTTCTGTTTCTAAAACAAATTTACAAAGAATTACAGGCGATTTAAAGTTTATTTAGGATAGATTACTTGATGTAGCGGAATATCAAAATCGTTAGAATCTTCAATTTGATAAATGGGCTTAAAATAATTGAGCCCAATAAATTTTGCATCCTCTTTACAGTTGGATAAAAAACGATCGTAAAATCCTTTTCCGTAACCAACTCTGTAATTTAATTCATCAGAAATTAACAACGGAACAAAAATAAGATCTAGTTCCTTTTCATCTACTTGTTCTGCATTTACAGGTTCTGGAACTCCGTATTTATTTTGTTCTAAAACCGTATCTTCTTCTAAATAGAAATGAGAAAGTGTGTTGTTTTTTAAGTTAGATTTACTAACCACAATTCGTTTTTTTATGCTTCTGAAGTAATTAATAATTGGTTGTGTTTCTATTTCTTTAAACTTTGTGAGAGACAAAAACATGTGTACATTTCTAATACCAACAATTTCTAAATCGTAAATTTGTTCGTAGATATTTTCTTGAAATTCTTGAATTTGACTTTCAGTTAAATCGTTTCGTTTCTGTTTGTAAATCTTTCTAAGTTCTTGCTTTTTCATTATTGAAAAATTCTATATTTTAAATTCTATCTACCGTGATAATTCTAAAAGTATTAGAATTTACAGTAATCCTAACATTATAATCTTTATTAGAAATATAAAAATTCTTTCCTTTTTTAAGGTAGTTTTCTATAACTGTTTCTTCTAAAACCTTTCTGATGAAATTCTCAGTTTCATCCTTAGATAAAGCTATTTTTAACTTTTTATTTATCCGTTGATATACCAATTCGGTGTAACAATGTTTTTCTAAAATTTCGTTTTTATTGTTTTCCATCATTTCAGAAAGCTATAATTCTTCTAATTCTTTTTGAAGTTTTTTTGTCAATCCTTTTACCACCAAATCGTAAGAATGATTGATGAGTTCTTTTGCCAAATCATCTGAAACATCACTAGAATTTAATAAAACAGTGTTCCAGTGTTTTTTACTCATATGATACCCTGCAGTAACCCCTTCAAACTCCTCTCTTAATTCTATTGCTTTTTCTGGATTGCATTTTAGATTGATTTTAGCTTCTACTTTCTCCCAAGAAGTTAAACTTGTTAATAAAAACATTTTATCCATCACTTTAAAAACTAACGTTACCTCATCAAAAGGAAAATGTTCTGTTACTCCTTTTTTAGAAATGCAAAAATCTCTTAATTGCTCTATATGCATTCGCTCAATTATTAAAATAACCTTTATTATTAAGATTTAAAAAGTATCTTTATAAACCAAAATTACAACTTTTTTATGACTGAAAATGATTTTTTAGACAACACCTCCATAATTAGTTATTCTGCAAAGAACTACGAAAAAACAACTTATAATGGAATTTCAGAAATTGTTTTTTCAGAAAATACAGCTACCACTAAATGGTTAAATACGTATGGAATACAGTTTCATGATGCCTATAAAAAAGTAATTTATCAAAATAAATTAGACGATTTTTTAATAAAATTATTAAGCGATGAAGAACACCCTAATAAGGTAATTTTATTAGATAATTTGCTATTTATAACCACCAGAGTTTTAATTACCCAAAGTCAGAAATTAGATTCAGAACAAATGATTTTTATTGTTTCTTCAGACTTTTTATGGTCTATTCAAGAAAAACATGGAGATTATTTTGGTTGGATCCGCGAGCGTTTAGAAGGTAACAAAGGTATTGTTAGAAAGAAAAAAACAGATTATTTACTATATTTAATATTAGAGTCTATAATTGATAACTACCAAGACACCTATGAAGCAAATGCAGATTTAAGCGCAGATAAACTAAATTCTACGCACATAAAACCAACTCCAGAATTTACTTCTTTAGTAGAAAAAAGGAAGCAAGAATTATTCAATTTTAAAAAAGCAACCTTAAGTTTAAGAGATACCATTATAAAATTAGAAAAAATAGAAATTAAAGATTTTAATGTAAAATACTTTAATGAGTTAAAAGAACAAACCAATAACCTAATTTCTAATATCGATTTTGAATTGCAAGAATTAGAAAGTAAAATAAACCTAATTTTTAGTATTCAAGGACACCGTTTAAATGAGGTAATGAAAACGCTTACTATTTTGTCTGTAATCTTTATACCTTTAACTTTTTTAGCAGGAATTTACGGAATGAACTTTGAAAACATTCCAGAATTAAAAACTAAATATGGTTATTTTATTTTATTGGGTGTTATGGCAATAGTTACCATAGTTTCTGTTTGGTATTTTAAACGTAAAAAGTGGTTTTAATGCTCTTTTTTAATAAAAAATCTAGAAACAACTACAATTAAAGATATTACACCGAAAATCAACAAAAACCATTTCACTAAATAAATGACTATATAAACTCCAAATCCTTTGCTGGAATTACTTTTTAGCAGTGTATTTATAATAGAATTTATCTTGTCGGAATTCGATATCATAAAATAAAAACCAAAAGACAACACAGATAATCCTAAAACCTTAACAAGTTTTAAATTAACTTTTTTCATTTAATAACATCTTGGTTTTTTCTTAATCTACTTTATAATTTTATACAAAATAGGCTTACTAGGCGTTGCATCATTTTCGAATGGTGCAATCATTAAGTTTAATAAATACTCACCGTCTTCTATAGTATTTGGCACATATATAAATTCTGTAATGGTTGCATCCATTCTTAATTTACCACTAGTATTCCAAAAAGCATTGTGCGATAAAAGCTTACCATCATCTTTTTCCTTATCTACAGAAGGTAAATCAATTAACAAGTGTTTTATTCCTTTTTCTTTTAAATAAATTGCAGCTTTTTCAGATAAATAAGTTGGATTCGTATTAAAGTATTTCATACTCTTTTTTTCATCTAAATTAGGTAAAGTACGAATTACAATAGCATCTCTTTTCTTATTTCGTAAAGCATGTTTTAATTGCTTCACTCCAATTAAAAAATCTCCATTATGAAACAGAGGAGCAATAGTAACTACTTCTGCTAAAAAAATAAAATATTTTAAATGTTGATTCACAGAGTGTACTTCTTTGGTAATATGCCCAACACATTCTGTATGAGTTATGTGAGAATGCGGATTAAACTGGATGCTATTAAAGTTAACCACAGCACCATTTGCTACACTTACTTCATAATCATCAAATTTTTCTACTTCAATTTTAGGGTCATCAATTCCCCAAGCATTTACTTTTCCTTTATTCATATCAATAGGAATTGAAATATCTAAAGGTTCCGAAACGTTTATTTCTATTTTTCTTGAATTGTACTCTATTACCGCTTTCATATTTTGCCGACCTTATTTGCGTAATTTTTAGTTTTTACTTCAAACTCAAATATAAGTTTTCTTTCTTTATGTTAGATATAATCTAAACATTTAACATTAATAAAAAACTAATTGACCATAAATAAATCTGAAGAAATTCCGTCTGATAAAAACTTCCCTTTTGGAGTGGTTCTTAAAACTCGGTTTTCAATAATCAATAATTCTTGTTCTAAATGTTTTTTGGCTTGTTTTTCTAAATACTTTACATATTTACCGCCAAAATCTTTTTCTATTTTCTCTATAGAAACTCCCCAAATGGTCCTTAAACCTGTCATAATATATTCATTATAACCATCCGTTTTTGTAAGTGTTTCTCTTTCTATAGGAAGTGTATTTTCTTGAATAGCTTTTATATATTTTGCATTATTTCTTACATTCCAACTTCGTTGGATTCCATTAAACGAATGTGCCGAAGGACCAATACCTAAATATGGTTTCCCTAGCCAATAAGAAGAATTATTCTGACTAAAAAAGCCTTCTTTTCCGAAGTTAGACAACTCGTAATGCACAAAATCTACTTTCTTTAATTCTTCAATTAAAATATGGAATTGTTCCTCTGCTTTTTCATCATCCACATTTTTAATTTCTCCCTTTTTAATTAATGTTGCTAGTGCCGTTTTTGGCTCGACCGTTAAGGCGTAACTAGATATATGTGGAATTCCGAAACTCAATGCAGTTCGTATATTATCTCTCCACTCATCATTTGTACAATCTGGAATTCCATAAATTAAATCGACAGAAATATTACTAAAATATTGTGTTGCAATTTCAAGACATTTTTTAGCTTCGTCAGAATTATGCGCACGGTTCATGAGTTTTAAATCTTTTTCAAAAAACGATTGCACGCCAATACTTAATCTATTTATTGGTGTTTTAGAAAGTTCTATTATTTTTTCTTCGGATAAATCATCCGGATTTGCTTCTAACGTAATTTCTGGGTTCTCAATTATTGTATGATTTCTATAAACCGCATCAATCAGTACTTGAATTTCATCTGTATTTAAAACAGACGGAGTTCCGCCTCCAAAATAAATGCTTTCTATAATGGTATTTTTTAACTCGTCTTTTCTAATTTCAATCTCTTTAATTAAAGACAAAATCATATCTTCTTTTTTCTTCAATGAAGTAGAAAAATGAAAGTCGCAATAAAAACATGCTTGTTTACAGAACGGTATGTGAATGTAGATTCCGGACATTATTTTTTAACTCTCTTTTCATTCTGTTTCACAAAACTAGCCCAACCTGTATAATTCTTTCCTCCAACTACCTTTCCTGAATTATAGAAATGGCAAACTGCAGCTGCCAAACCATCCGTTGCATCTAAGTTTTTTGGCAATGTTTTTAAGTTTAAAAGTGATTTTAACATCAAAGCAACTTGTTCTTTACTAGCACTTCCACTTCCCGTAACTGCCATTTTTATTTTCTTCGGCAAATATTCTGTAATCGGAATTTCACGAGATAAACCTGCAGCCATCGCAACACCTTGTGCTCTACCCAATTTTAACATGGATTGTACATTCTTCCCAAAAAAAGGTGCTTCAATTGCAATTTCATCTGGATGATATGTGTCGATCAGTTCAATTGTACGTTCAAAAATAAGCTTTAATTTCAGGTAATGGTCATCGTATTTTTTTAAGATTAATTCATTCATTTGAATAAATTCCATCTTTTTACCTACAATTTTTATCACACCAAACCCCATAATTGTAGTCCCAGGGTCAATACCTAAAATAATTTTTTCTATCGCCAAAGTGGTAGATTGTTTTTGTTTTTATCACCAAACTTACTGATGATTATTTGTTACTTTGCAAACCATGTATAATTCGCTTTCATACAAATCTAAACAATTCTTTTGGTTGATAATAAAACTATCGATTGTAATTGGTTGCGGATATTTTATTTACACAAAACTAATTGATAACGAGCAGCTAAAATTTGTTGTTTTTTATAAAAAATTAATAGAAAATGATATTTTCTCCATCAAAAACATATTTTTTCTATCTGTTTTCCCATTATTGAATTGGTTTTTAGAAATCTTGAAATGGAGATCACTTGTCGATCATGTAAAACAAATCTCTTTTATTGAAGCCACAAAGCAATCCTTAGCTTCATTAACAACTTCTTTAATTACACCCAACAGAATTGGGGAATACGGAGCAAAAGCACTGTATTTTAAAAAGCAACATAGAAAGCAAATATTAGGTTTAAATTTAGTAGGTAACTTTTATCAAATGCTTATGACCTTATTTTTTGGAAGTATAGGTTTCTGTTATTTTGTTCTTAGCCATAAAATTGATGTTGATCTTTATCAAATTTTAAAAGTTTTACTCTTAGTATTTATTGTAATATATTTCTTATTATTTCTACTCAAAAGACTTAATTTTAAGGGTTTTACTTTTGAAAAAGCAAGAAGTTTTATAAAAAACATACCTTTAGCACTAAATATAAAAGTTGCTGTTTTATCAATGTTTAGATTCTTGGTTTTCTCACATCAGTTTTACTATTTATTACTCATTTTTAATGTTGATATTTCTTATGTTGATGCAATTTCGTCAATTACCTCTGTATACTTAATTGCTTCTACAATACCAATGTTATCTTTATTTGATGTTGTTTTAAAAGGATCTGTAGCTATTTGGATATTTTCATTTTTCAACATAGAACCTCTTATCATTCTATCTACAACCACTTTAATGTGGATTTTAAATTTTGTTTTACCTGCAATTATTGGTAGTTATTTTGTGTTAACTTTTAAACCTAGTTTTACAAAATGATTTGGCTACTAATTTTCATATTTACTTTTTATGTTATTCTAATTCTTTGGTTGGCAATTGGCTTTAAAAAAGTTAAAGAATTTAAAAAATCAGCATCAGTAAATAAAGCCTTATTTTCAGTAATTATTCCTTTTAGAAATGAAGCTGAAAACCTACCTATTTTATTAAAATCAATCGCAGAGTTGAATTACCCAAAAGAATTGGTAGAGTTTATTTTGGTTGACGATGCTTCTACGGATAACTCTGTTAAAATAATTCAACAATTTATCATTTCAAACGAAGAACAAGGAGAAACCTCAGGAGACCAACAAGTTCTCGATACAATTTCGCAAAAAAGTGAAATCACTAGAACTGACATTCGCATCATAAAAAACAATAGAACTTCCAACTCACCAAAAAAAGACGCTATTACTACCGCAATTTCTCTTTCAAAAAACAATTGGATTGTTACCACAGACGCAGATTGTATTTTACCTAAAAATTGGTTAAAAAGCTTAGATAGCTTTATTCAGAATAATAATGCAAAAATGATAGTTGCTCCTGTAAACTACAAAGCTAAAAACAACTTTTTAGAACAGTTTCAATTATTAGATTTTATGAGTATGCAAGGAACTACTATGGGTGGTTTTGGAATGAATTTTCCTTTTTTGTGTAATGGAGCAAACTTTGCTTACAGAAAAGATACTTTTCTGCAACTAAACGGTTTTGAAGGTAACAACAATATTGCCAGCGGAGATGATGTTTTTCTGTTTGAAAAATTTATAATTGCTGATAAAAAAAGTGTGTTTTATTTAAAATCTAAAGAAGCAATTGTTACTACTTTTCCTGTAAAAACATGGAGTGGTTTAGTGAACCAAAGAACACGATGGGCTGCAAAAACGGGTAATTTTAGTTCTTTAAAAGTAAAGTTAATTGGTTTGCTAGTTTTACTGACCAACTTTATTATAGTTTACTATTTATTGCTTGGAAGCTTAGAAATACTTTTTATCCCTTTTGTCTTAAAATTAATTATTGATTTGTTTTTATTCTTACCAACAATTCAGTTTTTTAAACAGGAAAAACATTTTTATAAATGGTATCTTTTTGCGAGTTTTTTATATCCTTTTTTTAGCCTTCTGGTTATTTTTAAATCTCTCTTTTTTAAATACAATTGGAAAGGAAGACGTTTTAAAAAATAATTTCTACTTTAGGTAAATGAATATAGTCTGCAAACAGGTTTAGCCCTGATTGCAGCAATTGTCTGAGCTCTTTTTTATCCTTTTTCAGGATAAAAAAAGCGAGTGCGAAAAGCAGGAAATAGCTTCTAAAAAATTAAAATAATGCATTCATAATATCTTCGGCTTTGAACCAAAGAATTAAAACGAAAGCTAAAACAGCAATTAAAAAAAGTCCTTTTGTAGGTTTTGATTGCTTTTGTCTTCCAAATTTTCTTTTGAATTCCATCTTATTTTTTTTAATCGTTATTTTTTGTAGTTATTTTAGTTGCTCTTAACATTTCCCTTTTTCCTGGAGGTCCAGGCAAACGCTCTACTGTTAAACCAACTTCTTGCATAGCTCTTCTAACGCTTCCTTTTGCCGAATAAGTTACTAAAACTCCGTTTTCTTTTAATGCTTCAAACATTTTACGAAAAATCTCTACTGTCCATAATTGAGGCTGAACACGAGCACCAAAAGCATCAAAATAAATTAAATTAAACGCATCTTTATCTTCGATATCTTCAAAAAATTGTTTTCTTTTTGTTAGCGAAAAACGATCTGAAATCTGATGCTTTTCTTCCCAAGAAACAGCGTGCATTTTATCGAACAAAGCACTTTCTTTTTCTGCTTTTAAAACAGAAATAAAATTCATATTCTCTACCTCTTCTGCAGTAACAGGATATGCCTCTACACCAACATAGTTTATATTTCTTTTTGCTTCTAAATAAGTAATAAAACAGTTTAAACCTGTACCAAAACCAATCTCTAAGATAGATACTTCTTCTGCTGCAACTAACTTTAATCCGCTATTAATAAAAACATGGTAAGACTCATTAATGGAACCGTTTTTAGAATGATATTGTTCATTTAAATCAGGTAGATTAATGGTTGTAGAACCATCGGAAGTTATTAGAATTTCTCTTTTCAAAATATGTAGACTTATTACTTATTGAAACTAATTTCTTATTTTTTCATTAAAACACCATCAGCCTCAAAAGTAAATTCTTTTTTAGGCTCGGTAATTTGTGCTATTTCTTCTTTAGTTTTCCCTGCATCTTCTGCGTAATGTTGCAATTCTTCTACAGATGTTTCTTGTACAAATGCTTTACCATTTAAAACGACTTCTTTTCCTTGAGAATCTAAAGGCATAAAAAAACCATAATCTTTAAAACGAACCATTGTTTCTGTTTCTTCGCTTAAAGGCAACTTCATCCAACATCCTTTTTTAGAACAAACTTCTTTAATACTAGATGCAAATTTCACATTAATAGTATCACCAGCTTTCATGGTTATAAATTTAGCTAATAACTCTTCTGAAGTAATTGCATTATCTAATTCAATTTTCTCTCCGAAAGATTCATAAACCACTTCTTGTTTTGGTTCTGATGTTTCATTGTTTGCTTTCTTGCCCTCTTTACATGCCGTAAAACCAAGTAAAATAACCAAACAAAAGGATATTACATATTTCATATTTTCTAAATTTATTGAGTATCGAACAAAAGTACATATTTTAATGAGTAAAAGCAATGATTAGTTATATCGTCCGATGAATATTTTATGTACATTTGTCTAATAATTCAATCAAAAAGAATGAAATCTGATATAGAAATTCAACGTATAGAAAAATCGAAGATAGATTCTGTAGATTTTAACAATCTACCATTTGGTAGTGTATATTCTGACCACATGTTAGAGTGTGATTTTATAGATGGCGAGTGGCAAACACCTGTTATTAAACCTTATGCACCTATCTCATTAGACCCAGCTGCAAAGATTTTCCACTACGGACAATCTATTTTTGAAGGTATGAAAGCCTACAAAGACGCAGACGATAACACCATGTTATTTAGACCTTTAGAAAACTGGAAGCGCTTAAATAAATCTGCAGAACGTTTGGTTATTCCAGCTGTTCCTGAAGATGTTTTTATGGAAGGTTTAAAAAAATTATTAGAAGTTGATAACAAATGGATTCCTACAAATGAAGGAAGCTCTTTATACATAAGACCTTTTATGTTTGCTTCTGGAATAGGTTTTCACGCTTCTCCTGCAAATGCATATAAATTTATTATTTGTACTGCTCCTTCTGGTGCGTATTTTTCTGGTAAAGTAAAAGTTTTAATAGAAGAAAAATATGCTCGTGCAGCAAATGGCGGTGTTGGTTTTGCGAAAGCTGGTGGTAATTATGCTGCTCAGTTTTACCCTACACAATTAGCCATAGACAAAGGTTATAATCAAGTTATTTGGACGGATGATAATACGCACGAGTATATTGAGGAAGCTGGAGCAATGAATATTTTCATTAGAATTAATGATACTTTAATCACAAGCCCTACAAGTGATAGAATCTTAGACGGAATTACACGTAAAAGTGTTATTCAGATTGCAGAGGACATGAATATTGATGTAGAAGTTAGAAAAATTACAGTTTCTGAAGTAATTGCTGCTGCGCAAAGCGGTAGTTTAAAAGAAATGTTTGGAGCAGGAACTGCTGCAGTGATTTCTCCTATTGCAGGTTTTGGATACCAAGGTTCTGATTATGATTTACCCGAATTAGAAGTTCCTTTTGCTGGAATTCTAAAGAAAGCAATTACTGATATACAAACAAACCAAGCTGAAGATCCTTACGGATGGAGAGTAATTATTAAGTAAACAATTTACAGTTAAAATATATTATATAAAAGCATCAATTAATTTTGATGCTTTTTTTTTGTACTTAAATCAGAATTAAGTAAAACAGGTAATAACAGAAACTTCACATCTTCTTAAAAAACAAACCATAGACTTATCAAAAACGAAACGTTCACAATTAAAAATAAAGTATTTTTTATTTATATTAACCACGCCAACACAACTACCATGAAAGAGCGAAAGTAAATTGAAAAATTAGATTTCCGTTTTGCTATTCAAAATTATAAAACAATAAAATGAACTTTAAAAAAACGTCTCAAATATTTTTACTGATATTATTAATTTCCTCTAATATTATTAGTCAAACAAGAAAAACTATAGAGCTTTCAGAAAACTGGACTTTTAAAAAAGGTGAAAATAAAAATGCAGAAAAAATAAATTTTAATGATAAAAATTGGCAAAAAGTAACAGTTCCTCATGATTGGGCAATTTATGGCCCCTTTGATAAAGAAATAGACAAACAAGTTATCGCAATTACTCAAAACGGAGAAAAAGATGCTACAGAAAAAACAGGTAGAACTGGTTCTTTACCACACACAGGAACTGCTTGGTACAGAAATAAATTTAATATTTCTGAAACCAATATCAACAAAAAAATAATTTTATTATTTGAAGGCGCAATGAGTGAGCCTCAAGTATTTTTAAATGGAAAAAAAATTGGCGAATGGGCTTACGGCTATAGTTACTTTTATTTTAATATTTCTAAAAATTTAATTTCAGGAGAAAACACTTTAGCTGTAAAATTAACCAACAAAGAGTATGCTTCACGTTGGTACCCAGGAGCAGGTTTATATAGAAAAGTAAGTTTAATCATAAAAGAAAAAGAAAGCATTAATCAATGGGGAACTTTTATTACAACTCCTTTTGTTAGTAAAAGTGAAGCTAAAGTTAATATAAAAACAAAAATATCTAATGAGTCTGGTGTATTAACAACTACAATTTTTGACGCAAATGGAAATGTAGTAAATCAACTCAAATCTGATATTCATTTTAACAATGAATTCGATCAAAACATAAAAGTAAAAAAACCTATTTTATGGAGTCCAGAAAATCCATATTTATACAAAGCAGTCACAAAGCTTTATGTAAAAAATCAATTAAAAGATGAAATCACAACAAAATTTGGGATAAGAGAAATAAAATATGAACCTAAAAAAGGATTTAGTTTAAACGGTAAAATAACTAAATTTAAAGGAGTTTGTTTACATCATGATTTAGGTCCTTTAGGGACAGCGGTAAATACCGCAGCTTTAAAAAGACAACTAACAATTTTAAAAGACATGGGAGTTAATGCAATTAGAAGTTCGCACAATATGCCTTCTTTTGAGCAACTTGAACTTTGTGACGAAATGGGGTTTCTTTTTTTAGCAGAAAGTTTTGATGAATGGGCAAAACCAAAAGTAAAAAATGGCTACAACCGTTTTTTTGATGAATATGCAGAAAAAGATATTGTTAATTTAGTTAGAGCTACCAGAAATCATCCTTCAATTGTAATGTGGAGTTCTGGAAATGAAGTACCAGATCAATGGGGAGCGGAAGGTGTAAAACGCGCAAAATGGTTGCAAGATATTTTTCATAGAGAAGACCCTACAAGACCCGTTACAGTTGGCATGGATCAAGTAAAAGCAGTTATGGCTTCTGGGTTTGGAGCAATTATGGACATCCCTGGATTAAATTACAGAGTACATTTATATGATGAAGCTTATAAAAAATTTCCTCAAGGATTTTTATTAGGTTCAGAAACAGCATCAACAGTTAGCTCTAGAGGCATCTATAAATTTCCTGTAGAAAAAGCAGCTATGAAAAAATATGATGATTTTCAAAGTTCTTCTTATGACTTAGAATATTGTAGTTGGTCTAACTTACCAGAAGATGATTTTATCTTACAAGATGATAAACCTTGGGTTATTGGTGAGTTTGTTTGGACTGGTTTTGATTATTTAGGAGAACCAACTCCGTATGATGAAAGCTGGCCTTCTAGAAGTTCATATTTCGGAATTAATGATTTAGCAGGTCTGCCAAAAGACAGATATTACTTATACAGAAGTAGATGGAATACCAAAGAAGAAACCTTACATATTTTACCACATTGGAATTGGGAAGGAAGAGAAGGTGAAAAAACACCCGTTTTTGCGTATACAAATTACAATAGCGCAGAACTATTTGTAAATGGAAAAAGTATGGGGATTCAAAAGAAAGATCATTCTAGTCCACAAAATAGATATCGCTTAATGTGGATGAATGTAAAATACGAACCCGGAACTTTAAAAGTTGTTGCTTTTGATGAAAAAGGAAACCCTGTTTCTGAAAAAGAAATTCATACTGCTGGCAAACCTGCAAAAATAATTCTTAGCCCAGACAGAAAAATTATAAAAGCAGATAGGAAAGATTTATCTTTTGTTACAGTTTCTGTAGTAGATAAAAACGGAATTGAATGTCCAACAGCAACTAATCAACTTAAATTTAAAGTAGAAGGAAATGCTAGCTATAGAGCAGCTTGTAATGGAGATGCTACTTCATTAGAATTATTTCACCTACCAACAATGAAGCTTTTTAGTGGTAAATTAGTAGTCATTGTCCAAGCTTCAAAAAAAGAAGGAGATATAGAATTAACTGTTACCGGCAAAGGATTAAAAACAGGAAAATTAAGTTTAAGTTCTAAAAAATAGATTTTTAATCTACATTTTAAAAAATGTAACCATCTAAGGGCATTTTTCACTTGAGTAGGCTACTCTCCTCAATTTAATTTAGCTTTTTTATGCCAAACTAGAATTCTAATTAAGTTCCAATTATCTCTATTGTGAATTGTTATTATAAAAAGAGTACGCTAAACCAATATTTTATCCCTTAAAAATAAATTTCTATTTTATTAAGGTAATGAATAAGTAATTAATGGATTAAGCGTAAAATAAATACAAAACACTATTTGTCAATCAAATAAAATACAGTACATTTGCACTCCTTTTTTAAGGAAAATTCAATCATTAATAAACAAAAACTAATAGTGTAATTATGAACACATTAAGTTACAAAACAGTATCAGCAAACAAAGCTACCGTAAACAAGGAGTGGGTTTTAGTTGATGCAGACGGGCAAACGTTGGGTCGTCTAGCTTCTAAAGTAGCAAAGCTAATTAGAGGTAAAAACAAACCTAATTTTACTCCTCACGTAGATTGTGGAGATAACGTGGTTATCATCAACGCAGAAAAAATTGTTTTAACTGGTAACAAATGGAAAGAGAAATCTTACATCCGTCACACAGGTTATCCAGGAGGACAAAGATCGTTAACTGCAACAGAAATGTTTGAGAAAGATCCTACAAGATTAATCGAAAAAGCAGTAAAAGGAATGTTACCTAAAAATATTTTAGGAGCGGCACTTTACAGAAACTTGTATGTATATGCAGGTACAGAGCACAAACATGCAGGTCAAGAACCTAAAGCTATTAACCTTAACGATCTTAAATAATGGATATAGTACATAAAATCGGTAGAAGAAAAACAGCTGTAGCTCGTATTTATCTTTCTGAAGGAACAGGAAACATTACAGTAAACAAAAAAGATTACAAAAACTACTTTACTACTGGAACTTTACAGTATAAAGTACAACAACCTTTAATGTTAACAGAAAACTTAGAATCTTACGATATTAAAGTTAATGTTTACGGTGGTGGTGTAACAGGACAAGCAGAAGCGATCCGTTTAGCTATTACAAGAGCTTTAGTTGCTATCAACGAAGAGCACAGATTGGTGTTAAAACCAGAAGGTTTATTAACTCGTGACCCAAGAATGGTTGAACGTAAGAAATTCGGTCAGAAAAAAGCACGTAAAAAATTCCAATTCTCGAAACGTTAATATTTGTCAGAATTTATTCTGCAATTTATTATATCGAGAACTGTTATTATATTTTAATATTAAACAGTTTAGCATCTAAATAGTTAGGACTCGAAAGACTACCTAACTATTGATTTCAAAACAGAAAGTAAACACATTTAAGAAAATGGCAAACGTAAACATTCAAGAATTATTAGATAGTGGTGTACACTTTGGACACTTAACTAGAAAATGGAACCCAAACATGGCTCCATACATTTATACAGAACGTAATGGTGTTCACATCATCGATTTGTATAAAACAGCAGCAAAAATAGAAGAAACTTCAGAAGCTTTAAAAAAGATCGCTAACTCTGGACGTAAAATTTTATTTGTAGCTACTAAAAAGCAAGCAAAAGATATCGTTGCAGAAAAAGCAAAAGCAGTAAACATGCCTTTCATTACAGAAAGATGGCCAGGTGGTATGTTAACTAACTTTGTAACTATTAGAAAAGCTGTTAAGAAAATGGCTCATATTGATAGAATGAAGCAAGATGGTTCTTTTGATGCATTATCTAAAAGAGAAAAATTACAAATCAATCGTCAGAGAGAAAAATTAGAAAAGAATTTAGGTTCTATTTCAGATATGACTCGTTTACCTGGTGCATTATTTGTAGTAGATATTAAAAAAGAGCACATTGCTGTTGCAGAAGCTCAAAAATTAAGCATTCCTATTTTTGCAATGGTTGATACAAACTCTGATCCTAGATTAGTAGATTTTATCATTCCAGCAAATGATGATGCTTCTAAGTCTATAGACAAAGTATTATCTTATGTTACTGATGCAATTGCAGAAGGTTTATCTGATAGAAAAGCAGACAAAGAAAAAGTAAAAGAAACTAAAGAAGTTGCAGCTCCAAAAGCTGAAGCAGCAGCTCCTAAGACAGAAGTTACTGAAGCACCTGCTGAAGAAAAAAAATAATTCTAACTAAAAAACATACATAACATGGAAACAGTAAAGATTAGTGCTGCTGATGTTAAAAAATTAAGAGAAGCAACTGGAGCTGGAATGATGGACTGTAAAAAGGCATTAGTTGAGGCTGTTGGTGATTTTGATAAAGCAATTGATATTTTACGTAAAAAAGGTCAAAAAATTGCTGCAAAAAGAGCTGATAGAGAATCTACAGAAGGAGTTGCAGTAACAAAAATCAATGCTGATAATACTGCTGGTGTAGCAATCGTATTAGCTTGTGAGACTGATTTTGTTGGTAAAAACGATGCTTTCGTTGAATTAGGAAGTCAATTTGCAGAAATTGCTTTAAATCATGCTGATAAGGAATCTTTCTTAGCTGCTGATTTTGGAGGAATGACTGTTGCTGATAAATTAATTGAGCAAACTGGTGTTATTGGAGAAAAGTTAGAGATAACTGCTTTTGAGAAAATCGAAGCTGCTTATGTTGGTGCTTATACTCACATTGGTAAAATTGCTGCTTTAGTAGGTTTAACTGCTGTAGTAGACAATGCAGACGTTTTAGCTAAAGACGTAGCTATGCAAGTAGCTTCTATGGGTGCATCTTCTTTATCTTACAAAGATTTTGATCCTGCATTTGTTGCTGCTGAAACTGAAGCAAGAATTGCTGTAATTGAAAAAGATAATATTGAATTAGGAAGATTAGGGAAAACGTTGAAAAACGTACCTCAATTTATCTCTATGTCTCAATTATCTGACGAAGTTTTAGCAAAAGCTGAAGAAGCTGCAAAAGCTGAATTAGCTGCAGAAGGAAAACCAGAAAAAATCTGGGATAGAATTTTACCAGGAAAAATGGAAAGATTTATTGCAGACAACACAACTTTAGATTTAGAGCAATGTCTTTTAGACCAAGCTTTTATTAAAGATGAAAAGAAAAATGTTGCACAATATGTAAGTACATTTGGTGATGTTTCTGTAAGTGGTTTCAAAAGAGTTACTTTAGGATAAACATTTATCTTCTATTCTTGTAAATACAAGAATTTAAATATTTAAAACCTCGCATTCTATAATTTTAGAATTGCGAGGTTTTTTTGTATCCCAAAAAAAGGAAACTCAAAAAAAAAGCTTAATTTTGCACAACTTTCAAAATAAACTATGCAATACAAGAGAATTCTTTTAAAATTAAGTGGAGAAGCTTTAATGGGCGAAAGACAATACGGAATTGATCCTAAACGTTTAGCTGAATACGCAAAAGAAATTAAAGAAGTAGTACAAAAAGGAATAGAAGTTGCCATTGTAATTGGTGGTGGAAATATCTTTAGAGGTGTTGCTGGTGCTGCAAATGGTATGGATCGTGTACAAGGAGACCATATGGGTATGTTAGCAACCTGTATTAACGGTCTAGCACTGCAAAGTGCTTTAGAAGATGAAGATGTGCATACGCGTTTGCAAACAGCTTTAGAAATTAAAGAAGTGGCAGAGCCATATATTAAAAGAAAAGCAATTCGTCACTTAGAAAAAGGAAGAGTTGTTATATTTGGTGCAGGTACGGGAAATCCGTATTTTACAACAGATACAGCTGCAGTTCTTAGAGCAATAGAAATAGATGCAGATGCTATTTTAAAAGGAACTAGAGTTGATGGAATCTATGATGTAGATCCAGAAAAGAATAAAGGTGCCATCAAATTTGAAAACATAACTTTTAAAGACGTAATTAAAAAAGGTCTTAAAGTGATGGATATGACTGCATTTACATTAAGTGAAGAAAACAAATTGCCAATTATTGTTTTTGACATGAATACAAATGGAAACTTAATGAAGTTGGTTTCTGGTGAAAAAATTGGTACTATTGTTAATACTCAATAATTAGGTTTTATAAAAATATTTACTGACGATGAACGAAGAAATTGAATTTATTCTTGATTCCGCTAAAGAAGCGATGAATAATGCTATTGAGCATTTAATTAAAGAACTAAGAACTATTAGAGCTGGTAAAGCAACCCCTGCAATGTTAGCAAATGTAATGGTAGATTATTACGGGTCTCAAACTCCGTTAGGCCAAATTGCAAATGTTACTACACCAGACCCAAGAACAATATCTGTGCAACCTTGGGAGAAAAACATGTTACAACCTATAGAAAAAGCTATAATGGTTGCCAACTTAGGTTTTAACCCAATGAACAATGGCGATATTATTATGATAAACGTTCCGCCATTAACAGAAGAAAGAAGAATCGGTTTAGCAAAACAAGCAAAAGCAGAAGCAGAACACGCAAAAGTAGGTATTAGAAATGCTCGTAAGGACGCAAATAATGATATCAAAAAAACAGATGTGTCAGATGATCTTAAGAAAATATCAGAAGCTGATGTGCAAAAATTAACAGATACTTTTATAAAGCAGATAGAAGAAAAACTAGCTGTAAAAGAAGTTGAAATCATGAAGGTTTAAAAAAACCGACACAATAAAAAAAAGAGGGTGTTTCTTAACACTCTCTTTTTATTTACAACAATGTACAATTAATTACAATTTCTAAAATTTAACTTAATGAATTTCTGGACAAAAGTTGCTGGTCTTATCTTAAGAAACCGTTATTTGGTTTTATTAGGTATTGCCATCATTACAGGTTTATTAGCTTCACAAATGAAATATATGAAATTCTCATATACAGAAGCCAATTTATTACCTGAAGATCACATAGCAAATCTAGAATACAATCAATTTTTAGAAATTTTTGGTGAAGAAGGTAACTTAGTTATTTTAGGAATTAAAGATTCTACAGTTTTTACACCTAAAAAGTTTAATGCTTGGAATAATTTAGTACAAAAATTTGATAGCTTAGAGGAAGTAGATTTTACAATTTCTATTGCAGATGTGCAAAAATTAAAGGCAGATAGAAAACAACGAAAATTTGTACTAGAACCTTTGTATGAAAAAGAACCAACAACAACACAAGAGGTTCTAGACATCAAAAAACAGTTATTTGAAAAACTCCCTTTCTACGATAATTTACTATTCAATAAAGAAACAGGTACATTACAAACAGCCATTTATATTAAAAAAGAAATTATAAATACGCCAAAACGTAGAGATTTCATTTTTAATACATTAATACCAACTATAACTAAATTTGAAAAAGAAAATAATGTAGACATTCGGGTTTCTGGGATGCCATATATTAGAACGTTAAATGCACAAAATATTCAAGATGAAATATTACTTTTTGTAGCAGGTGCATTAGGAATTACAGCAGTTATTTTCTTCTTTTTCTTTCGATCTTTTAGAGCAACCTTTATTACACTTTTAGTAGTTATGACTGGTGTTATTTGGGCCTTTGGTTTTATAGGATGGTTCGGTTATGAGATAACAGTTTTATCGGCATTAATACCTCCTTTAATTATTGTTATTGGAGTACCCAATGCTGTTTTTCTAATTAATAAATATCAGCAAGAAATAAAGAAACATGGTCAGCAAGCTAAAGCCTTACAACGTGTAATTTCTAAGGTAGGTAATGCTACTTTAATGACGAACATTACAACTGCATCTGGTTTCGCAACATTTGTCTTTGTAAAAAGTAGTTTACTAAGAGAGTTTGGTATTTTAGCCTCCGTAAACATCATTAGTATTTTTATACTAGCTTTATTAATTATACCTATTTTATATAGTTTTATGCCACTTCCAAAAAAGAAGCATTTAAACCACTTAGAAACAAAGTGGATTGAAAATGTTGTGAATTGGATGGAAAAAATGGTACGAAACAGGAGAATAACTATCTATTTTACCACAGTTATTGTAATAGTTGCGGCAATTATAGGGGTATATAAAATAAAAGTTTCGGGTAGTTTAATAGAAGACATGCCTAAAAGTTTAGAATTTTATCAAGATATAAAATTCTTTGAAAGTGAGTTTGGTGGTATAATGCCCTTAGAGATTTTAGTTGATACTAAAAAGGAAAAAGGAGTCATGAGTTTATCCACTTTAAAAAAGATGGAAAAAATAAATGAAGCCATAGAAGCTTTTCCAGAACTTTCTAAACCAATCTCTATTACCAATGTAGTAAAATACTCTAAACAGGCTTATTACAAAGGGAATCCTAAATATTATCAATTACCAACAAGTCAAGAACAGAGTTACATTTTTGCATATACCAAAAACTCAAATAGTGATGCTAGCATGCTTAAAAACTTTGTAGATTCTACAGGACGCTATGCAAGAATAACTACTTTTATGAAAGACATTGGTACTGAAAAGATGAATGTAATTCAAGAACGTTTAAGAGAGGTAATTGCTAAAGAATTTCCATCAGATAAATATACAGTTTCAGTTACAGGAAAAGCATTAGTTTTTATAAAAGGAACCAATTATTTAATTAAGAATTTAGTTATTTCTTTATCATTGGCAATTTTCTTAATTGCCATTTTTATGGCTTGGATGTTTAGATCTCCACCAATGATTTTTATTTCATTACTGCCTAACATATTGCCATTACTAATTACAGCTGGTTTAATGGGCTACTTTGGTATTCCTATAAAACCATCAACAATACTTGTATTTAGTATTGCGTTCGGTATTTCTGTAGACGATACTATTCACTTTTTAGCAAAATACAGACAAGAATTAATGGCTAATAATTGGCGTGTAAAACCATCGGTTTATGGAGCACTTAGAGAAACAGGAGTAAGTATGTTCTATACTTCTATTGTACTCTTTTTTGGCTTTTTAACCTTTACACTTTCTAGTTTTGGAGGTACCATTGCATTAGGAGGCTTAGTCTCTGTAACTTTATTATTAGCAATGGTTTCTAACTTACTATTATTACCATCATTATTATTAACTTTTGAAAAGAAAATAGCAAACAAGAAAGTATTTAAGGAACCTTCTATAAGAATTATTCCTCCGGAAGAAGATAAATTAGAAGAATAAATATTTAGCTGATATATAAATATTTACTAAAAAAATCAGATGTTATTATTTAACATCCGATTTTTTAATAGAAGAATGAACAATGTTTTAACGATAGAAATTAACAGTATTTTAAGCAAACATCACCTAAAACTACTGTAAATATCATTGCTCATCTTCTCACAAAAAAGTATCTTTACTCCTTAATAAAAAAACATTTTTTGTATATTATACTTAACTTTTTTTGATAAAAAATATTTCTTTTTTTTAAAGATCTGTGACAATCAAAAAATTAGGTTTCTATATAATTCTTCCTAAAAAAAGAGTTTTCTAGAAAAAAACATCAGAATAATACAACCTATTAATAACATATATTTATATCAATATTATAAGAATATGATAAACAGCAACGTAGCCGAACTTTTAAAATCGGAAGGATTATTATTACAAGAAGTAACCCTAAAAGGATGGGTTAGAACATTTAGAAGCAATCGTTTTATTGCTTTAAATGATGGTACTACTATTAACAACATACAATGTGTTATCGATTTTGAAAACACAGATGAAACCACATTAAAAAGAATTACAACTGGTGCAGCTATTTGCATAAAAGGTACTTTGGCTGCAAGCCAAGGAAAAGGACAATCTGTAGAAATTCAAGTTTCAGAAATTGAAATTTTGGGAGACTCTAATCCAGATGAATATCCTATTCAACCAAAAAAACACAGTTTCGAATTTTTAAGAGAAAATGCACATTTACGTGTAAGAACAAATACTTTTAGTGCTGTAATGCGTGTACGTTCTAAATTATCTTTTGCGGTACATCAGTATTTTCAGGAAAGAGATTTTAATTATGTGAACACACCAATAGTTACTAGTTCTGATGCAGAGGGTGCAGGAGAAATCTTTAAAGTAACTACCTTTAAAGACAACGAAGCTCCAGTAAACGAGGATGGTAAAATTGACCATTCTAAAGATTTCTTTGGTAAGGAAACCAATTTAACTGTTTCTGGCCAATTAGAAGCTGAAACTTTTGCAATGGCTTTAGGAAAAGCCTATACTTTTGGACCAACATTTAGAGCCGAAAACTCTAATACTACGCGACATTTAGCAGAGTTTTGGATGATAGAACCAGAGGTTGCCTTTATGGATCTAGATGGTAATATGGATTTAGCAGAAGACTTTATTAAGTATGTGATAAACTATGTTTTAGATAAATGTGCAGATGATTTAGCTTTTCTAGACCAACGTTTAACACAAGAAGAAAAAAGCAAACCACAAGCACAAAGAAGTGAAATGAGTTTGTTAAACAAACTAAAGTTTGTTGTAGATAACAACTTTAAGAGAGTTTCTTATACAGAAGCAATCGATATTTTACGTAATTCTAAACCAAATAAAAAGAAAAAATTTCAATTCCCAATTAATGAATGGGGAGCAGATTTACAATCTGAACACGAACGCTTTTTAGTTGAAAAACACTTTAAATGTCCGGTTATTTTATTTGATTATCCAGCAGACATCAAAGCATTTTACATGCGTTTAAATGATGATGGAAAGACAGTTAGAGCTATGGATGTTTTATTCCCTGGAATTGGAGAAATAGTTGGAGGGTCACAAAGAGAAGAACGTTATGATGTTTTAGCTGATAAAATGAAAACACTCGGTATTGAAGAAGAACTTTGGTGGTATTTAGATTTAAGAAAATTTGGTACAGCAGTTCATTCTGGTTTTGGGTTAGGTTTTGAAAGACTCGTACAATTTACCACAGGAATGAGTAATATTAGAGACGTAATTCCGTTCCCAAGAACGCCACAAAATGCAGATTTTTAAAAGTAAATAAAAAATTAAAGCACTAAAACGTCATTCCTATCAGAATGACGTTTTTTATTTTAACCTATTTCATATATTTGTATATATGCTAAAACAAAGTTTACAATACAAGCTATTACAGAAATTATCTCCTCAACAGATACAGTTGATGAAGTTAATTCAATTGCCTACGCAAGCTTTTGAGGAACGTCTAAAACAAGAAATTGAAGAAAATCCTGCATTAGATACTGGAAAGGATGATGCAGATTCTATAGATGATGATTTATCGAATGAATATGATGATGCTGGAACGGAGAAAATAGAAGCAGAAGACATCAATATAGATGATTATCTAAGTGATGACGAAATACCAAATTATAAAACACAAGCTAATAATTACTCTGCTGATGATGAAGAGAAAAACGTACCTTATGCTAGTGGTACTAGTTTTCATCAATCCTTAAAAAATCAATTAAGCACCTATACTTTTACCGATGAAGAACTTTCTATAGCTGAATTTTTAGTGGGTAGTATAGATGACAGTGGTTATATAAGAAGAGATATTATAGATGTAGTAGACGATTTAGCTTTTACAGAAAATGTTTTTACTACTGAAGAAAAAGTTATCTCTATTCTAAAAAAAGTGGTGCATACTTTAGATCCCATTGGTGTTGGAGCAAGAGATTTAAAAGAATGTTTAATTATTCAATTAAAGAGAAAAGAAAGCAACAAAATTAGAAGTTTAGCAATTGAAATTCTAGAAACTGCTTTTGATCATTTTGTAAAAAAACATTATAAAAAATTACAAGAAAAGTTTACCATTTCTGAAGAAGAATTAAAAGAAGTAAATAAAGAAATTTCTAAACTAAACCCTAAACCAGGAAGTTCTTATGCTGGTAATAATAAAATAGCAGAACAAATTGTTCCTGACTTTTCTATTAAGTTGGTTGATGGTGAATTAGATTTAGTTTTAAACTCAAGAAATGCTCCCGAATTACATATTTCTAGAGAATATAACAATATGCTTAAAGGCTACCAAGAAGCTACTGTAAAAAGTAAGTCACAAAAGGATGCTGTATTCTTTATCAAGCAAAAATTAGATTCTGCAAAATGGTTTATTGATGCAATTAAACAGCGTCAACAAACACTTTTAGTAACAATGAATACGATTATGCACTATCAATATGATTATTTTTTAACAGGTGATGAGCGCAAGCTAAAACCAATGATTTTAAAAGATATTGCAGACAAAATTAATATGGATGTTTCTACGGTTTCTAGGGTTGCAAATAGTAAGTATGTGTCTACTCCTTATGGTACAAAATTGATAAAGGAATTCTTTTCTGAATCTATGAAAAACGACCAAGGAGAAGATGTATCTACCAAAGAAATAAAGAAAATATTAGAGACCGTAATTTTAGAAGAGAATAAAAAGAAACCTCTAACTGACGAAAAACTGGCAGCAATCTTAAAGGAAAAAGGATATCCTATTGCTAGAAGAACGGTGGCAAAATATAGGGAACAATTAGATTTACCGGTAGCACGTTTACGTAAAGAGATTTAATGAAGTTTTATAAATTTATATCCGTTATGCTGCACCCAATTGTAATACCTACAATTGGAATAACCTTATATTTTATATTAATTCAAAATAGTTTTAGCAAGAATCAAAAGTTTGCCGTACTAGGTCTGATTTTTGTAACAACTTACTTAGTACCTTTACTCATACTCATTCTTTTTAGGAGGTTTAAGCTTATAAAATCATTTAAAGCAGAAAGTATAAAGGAAAGAAAAGTTCCTGTTGCTATGATGATTGTATTGTTTTATTTACTAGGTAATACACTATATGGAATAGCTAACTTAAGAGATTTAGGAATGCTTTTTTACGCCACCTCATTAGGATTGGTATTTATATACATATTGTTTGCTTTTAAAATAAAAACAAGCATCCATTTAATATCCATAGGGATTACAATTGGCTTCTTTTACGTGTTGAGTTTTATGTATCAGCAAAACCTAACGGCAGTACTTATCTGTGGTTTACTTCTCTCCGGAATTTTAGCTAGCGCAAGGTTGCACTTAAAAGCACACACACATAAAGAAGTATATTTAGGCTTTATACTAGGCTTTGTATCTCCAAGTATTGTTTTCTACTTTTTATAAAAGATAGAAAATAAGTCCAAATTTTAAGATTTTAGTATTTATAACTTCTCCGTTTATAGTACTATTTTCAAAAACAGGTGTTAAACCGTAATAAAGGTTGATATTAAACTCATCATACCCCGTAGATAAAGTTAAGCCATACTGCAATTTATTGTAATTAGAAACATCCTTATACTTAAAGGTGTTCCCATTTTCATCATCAAACTGAAATTTATTAGAGAGGTTGTACGAAAACTTAATACCACCATATATCCTCCAGAAACTATATTTATTCGCTGTTGAAGTTCTCCATCTAAATTCTAATGGAAATTCTAAGTTATGAGATTTAAATAGATTAGCACTAATAGTTGCATCACTACTAAAATCAGTTGCATTGTTTATTTCTTCGACTTTAAGCTCATGATTAAAAAAATCAAATCCATATCCTACACCAGCTGCAATAGAGAAATTACCTTGTTTATTTAAAATTACATCTTTTAAAAAACCAACTGAAAGTCCATATGAAAAGTTACTTTTAAATATTTCTTGAGGTTGATCTACAAACTGAGCATAAGAAACTGCCACATAAATTTGATCTTCCGCATACCTATCTCCTAGGTTTAAGGAATCTTTCTGTGCAAAAGACCCAATTACATTAATCAAAATTATAAAGAGAGTTAAGGCTGTTTTCATATACAAATTAAACGTTTTATAAAGTGAGAATATTTTATTAGAATTTTAATTTCTAAAAAAAACATAAAAAAAAGGATAATTCAATGAATTATCCTTTTTTTAAAAATTATATTATTTAGATTACTCAGTCTTTTTTGAAGCAGAATAACTAATCTTAAGAGCATTTACATCTCTTAATTTTAATCTAATATCTGTAATTGTACCAACACTAGATTCAGTATCTGCCTTAATAGAAGTTGTCATAAATGGAACTTCTGCTTCAGAAACTTTAGATCTTGCATTTATTATAAATGCAGGAACTTCATCCGCAGTAGCAATTTTATCATTCAATTGAATTCTATTATAACTTGTACCATACTTAGCATCTTTAGCTTTACCTACATAAATAGTAGTTACCAAACTTTTATGCTCTAATTTCTTTACTTCTGTTGCCGAAGGTAACCTTGGAGCATCAATTTGTAAAGAAGTTTCTCTCATGGTAGTAGTAACCATAAAAAAGAATAACAACATAAATACAATATCTGGTAAAGCTGCAGTATTTACTGCTGGCATTCCTTTCTTCTTTTTTCTAAATTTAGACATACTGTTAAATTTTAAAAATTAATTTGTAGGTTCTTGATCTGAAATAATTTGAGGATAAGCTGTTTTGATAAACTCAACTTTATTTTTCAAATTATCATTAGCTCTATCGTCCTTATAACTTTCTTCAAGTTCTTCAAATGGAATCTTGTATTTTTCAACACTTAGTCTATTTCTTAAAAAACTATAAGCTTTTAACAATTCATCTTGAACAGTTAAATAAGTTCCATATTCTGTTAACCTATCACTTTGTACCGATATAATAGCTTTATTAGGGTGATCTGAAGATTCATCACTTCTATCACCTTTACAATAACTACATGGTCCGGTAGCAACGCCATTTTCAACTTTACCTTCTCCTCCACCATTATCTACAAATGAGATAGCGGCTTCTTTTAGGTCTTTAATATCCATTCTTTCGCCTTCAACTAAAAGCTCATTATTTCTATTAATACTTACCTCAAAAATGTTTTTTTCCTTAATAACAGGTGGCACATAATCTGCTGGTGGTTTTTCAGATAGTTTTTTAGAAACTCCTGAATCCACATTCATTGTTGTTGTTACTAAGAAAAAGATTAACAGCAAGAAGGCAATATCTGCCATAGAACCTGCATTAATTTCTGGATTCTCTCTTCTTGCCATATTATTATGATTTTATTAATCCTTTTACTAAATCGTATACAAAGAATAAACTAGCTACTAGGCCTAGACAAACGCTATACCATATACCTGTTCCTACCCATTGGTTACTAGAAGATCCTGCTTCACCACCTACAAGTACTTTTCCTTGTGTATCAAGTACAGCATTACTATCTGCTAAAAAGTAAGCAAAAACTAATACTACACCTAAAGCAGCAACTCCTAACAAAGTCTTTTTCAAATTTTCTGGATTTGTAAAAAGGCTAAATAAAGAAAGCAACAATGTTGCACCTACTGCAAAGTAAAGTAATATAGTAGAAAAAGTAACTATACTACCAACAGAACCACTTAAGGCTGCTGTATCTCCCTCATCTGACATAAAGATGTTGATAAAGAGAAAGGCTCCAATTACAGCTATTACAGCTATAAATATGTTTAAAATTTTTGATAAATTATTTTTCATAATATATCTTATTTTTTATATTTCACTAATAAATCTATTAATTGAATAGATGCATCTTCCATGTTGTTTACAATACTATCGATTTTAGATACGATGTAATTATAAAAAATCTGTAAAATAATTGCTACTATTAAACCAAATACAGTTGTTAATAATGCTACTTTAATACCAACAGCTACAACTCCAGGAGAAATATCATTTGCTACTGCAATCATATCAAAAGCCTGAATCATACCAATTACTGTACCCATAAACCCAAGCATCGGTGCTAAAGCAATAAATAAAGATAACCAAGAGATGTTTTTCTCTAAAAGTCCCATTTGAACTCCTCCATAAGAAACTACAGCTTTTTCTGCAGCATCTACTCCTTCATCTACTCTATCTAAACCTTGGTAAAAGATAGATGCAACTGGTCCTTTAGAGTTTCTACAAACTTCTTTAGCAGCTTCTATACCACCAGAACTTAAAGCATCATCTACACTTGCTACTAATTTCTTAGTATTCGTTGTTGCCATGTTTAAATAAATAATTCTTTCAATTGCAATTGCTAAACCTAAAATTAAGGCTACTAATACAATTCCCATAAATTCTGGGCCACCCTCAATAAAACGTTGTTTTAATTCTTGGTGGAAAGTTTTTGACTCTTCAGCTGCTTCTTGTGCGAAAGTTGATTGAATAGCTCCAAAAAACATAAATCCTGTTACGGATAGGACATTTACTACTTTTTTCATCTTTGTTATAATTAATTTTTAATAGTTAACGGGTTAAAGATATTAATTTTCATCTCAAAAAAATAATATGAAAGATAATTTAACTAAAATATTTAAAAAATCATCCCTCTATTACTTTTGAGAGTGCCAAGTAACAAAAAAATATTGAGCATTTAAAAAAAAAATCAATCTATTTGATATTAAAAACTTCAATTAACTCAATAATATGTTTAAAAATGATAATTATCAGTTAATTCACCTCTTAAAGATTTTTCAAAGAAATGTTTAAAGTCATCATCTGATAGGTTTTTATCTAATAAGTACATTAACTTAGCTATCGCAGACTCGGTAGTAATATCTCTACCATTAATCACCCCTATTTCTAAAAGCAGCAAACTTGTATCATAATGCCCCATCATTACTCTACCACTTTTACATTGGGTTACGTTTATAATTTTAATTCCTTTATCAATTGCCGTTTTTAACAAACAAATAAAGCTTTCGGAATTGGGTGCATTACCAGATCCATACGTTTCTAGCACAACTCCTTTTAAATTAGGAATATTTAATATACTTTCTACTACCCGATTTGATATCCCTGGAAATAATTTTAAAATAACAACTTCATCAACCAAATGCTTTCTAACAATTAATGCTTCCTTTTGTTCTTCTTGATGAATTAAATGCTCATTAAATTTAAGATGCACACCACTTTCTGCTAATGGCGGAAAATTCATAGACGTAAATGCCTCAAATAACTCTGAACTTATTTTAGTGGTTCTATTCGCTCTATATAACTTATATTCAAAATACAAACAAACTTCAGACACAATTGGTTTTCCATTCTTATATGCACACGCTACCTCTATAGAAGTAATTAAATTCTCTTTAGCATCTGTTCTTAAATCTCCAATTGGCAGTTGAGATCCTGTAAAAATGATTGGTTTTTGCAAGTTTTCTAACATAAAACTAATCGCAGAAGAAGTGTACGCCATGGTATCGGAACCTGTTAACACAACAAAACCATCAAATTTTTTATAATTTTCTTCAATAATTTCCACAATACTTATATAGTATTTGGTATTCATATTTGATGAATCTATTGCATCTTCAAAAGAAACACTTTCTATCTTACAATTTAACTGTTGCAATTCTGGAATCTTTTCTACAATCTGACTAAAATCAAATGCTTTTAAGGCATTTGTCTTATAGTCTTTCATCATACCAATCGTTCCTCCTGTATATATAAGTAATATGTTAGGTTTTCTTGTCATTTTGTCATTTTTATCTTCCAAACAATAAATTGGAATACTTTATGTTGTAAATTTATCAAACAAAAATGAAATACAATTTTTAAACAATATAAATTATGATAGGATTCTATATTTTAATTGGTGCAATTGCTTTAGCTAGTTGGTTAGTGAGTAATACGCTGAAGAATAAATTTAAAAAATACTCTAAAATTCAGCTTAGAAACGGGATGAGTGGTGCAGAAATTGCAGAAAAAATGTTAGCTGATAACGGTATTTTTGATGTAAAAGTAATTTCTACTCCTGGTAGATTAACAGACCATTACAACCCTGCAGATAAAACAGTAAATTTAAGTGAATCTGTTTACAACCAAAGAAATGCAGCTGCAGCTGCTGTTGCTGCGCATGAATGCGGTCACGCAGTGCAACACGCACAAGCATATAGTTATTTAACAATGCGATCTAAATTAGTACCCGTTGTTAGTGTAACTTCTAAGTTTTCTCAATGGTTGGTAATTGGTGGGTTAATTATGGGAGCAGCTTCTGGAGCTACTGGAATTGGTTTTTACATTGCCGTTGCAGGTTTGGTTTTTATGGGCTTTGCAACCCTTTTTAGTTTTGTTACTTTACCTGTAGAATATGATGCTAGTAATAGAGCATTGGCTTGGTTAAAAAACAAAAACATGGTTTCTCAAGAAGAATTAGCAGGAGCAACGGATGCTTTAACATGGGCTGCAAGAACGTATTTAGTTGCTGCCTTGGGTTCATTAGCAACCTTATTATACTGGGGAATGCAAATTTTAGGAGGAAGAGATTAGCATCGCAGATGCTTTTTGTATTTACTTTTTAAGTAATAAATTATATTTAAACACTTTTGATTTATTTCGAAAGTGTTTTTTTGATTTATATTGATTGGAAACTTGATGTAAAAATAGTTTTATTAATACTGCTTTCGCAGGATAAAAGTTAAGCTGACAAACTAGTTTAGCCCAGATTTAACGGTCTGTTTGAGCTCTTTTTTATTCCTTTTTAAGGATAAAAAAAGCGAGTAGTGAAAGCTGGAGGTAGCTTCAAAAAGATTAACAGATCGACAGCTTACATAAAAGTAAACTCTGAAATGACGTGTATAAAAAAACCTTCTTGATTTCTCAAAAAGGTTTCTATTCTATTTATTTCATCTTGATTCTTAGTTCTAAAAATCTTAATATTTACTTAGTCATTCAACTTTAAGACCGCCATAAATGCTTCTTGAGGAATTTCTACATTACCAACCTGACGCATTCTTTTCTTCCCTTTTTTCTGCTTCTCTAATAACTTACGTTTTCTAGAAATATCTCCACCATAACATTTTGCAGTAACATCTTTACGCAATGCTTTGGTAGTTTCACGGGCAATAATTTTTGCACCAATTGCTGCCTGAATAGGAATATCGAACTGTTGACGAGGAATTAATTCTTTTAACTTCTCTACAATTTTCTTACCAATCGTATAGGCATTATCAGCGTGTAAAAGGGCAGAAAGCGCATCTACAGGTTGTGCGTTTAAAAGAATATCTACTCTTACTAATTTAGATTCTCTCATTCCTATCGGAGAATAATCGAAAGAAGCATACCCTTTAGAAACCGTTTTTAAACGATCGTAAAAATCGAAAACAATTTCTGCCAAAGGCATATCAAACGTTAACTCTACTCTTTCTGTAGTTAAGTATGTTTGATTGGTAATTTCTCCACGTTTTTCGATACACAAACTCATTACTTGCCCAACAAAATCAGACTTGGTAATTATACTTGCTTTGATAAAAGGTTCTTCTACTCTATCTAATCTAGATGGATCTGGTAAATCTGTAGGATTATTTAAAAGTAATATTTCGTTCGGATTTTTCTTTGTGTACGCATGGTAAGAAACGTTGGGAACCGTTGTAATAACAGTCATATTAAACTCACGCTCTAAACGTTCTTGAATAATTTCCATGTGTAACATTCCTAAAAACCCACAACGGAAACCAAAACCTAAAGCGGCAGAACTTTCTGGTTGAAACACCAAAGAAGCATCATTTAATTGCAGCTTTTCCATAGAGTAACGCAACTCTTCGTAATCTTCTGTATCCACTGGATAAATACCCGCAAAAACCATTGGTTTTACATCTTCGAAACCATCAATTATTTCTGTAGTTGGCTTGTATGCATCTGTAATAGTATCTCCTACCTTTACTTCTTTTGCTGTTTTAATTCCTGTAATTAAATATCCAACATCTCCTGTTTTTACAGATTTTCTTACAACTTGAGTCAGCTTTAAAGTACCAACTTCATCGGCAAAATAATTTTTACCAGTTGCCATAAACTTAATCTCTTGTCCTTTTTTTATTTCTCCGTTTAAAACACGGAAATACGTTTCAATTCCACGATAAGAATTGTAAACAGAATCGAAAATTAAGGCTTGTAACGGAGCATCTGGATCTCCTTTTGGAGCAGGAACTCTATCAATAATGGCAGCTAAAATATTATCGACTCCAAAACCTGTTTTTCCACTTGCGTGAATTACATCTTCTGGGTCACAACCTAATAAATCTACAATATCATCTGTTACTTCTTCTGGATTTGCAGAAGGTAAATCTACTTTATTTAAAATAGGAATAATTTCTAAATCATTCTCTAAAGCTAGATATAGGTTAGAAATTGTTTGTGCCTGTATACTTTGTGCGGCATCTACAATTAGCAATGCGCCTTCACAAGCGGCAATTGAACGAGAAACTTCGTATGAGAAATCTACGTGACCAGGAGTGTCTATTAAATTAAGGATATAGTGTTCTCCTTTGTGCTCGAAATCCATTTGGATAGCATGCGATTTTATGGTAATACCACGTTCTCGCTCTAAATCCATATTATCTAATAATTGATCCTTCTTTTCACGATCTGTTACAGCACCTGTGTACTCTAATAACCTATCTGCTAACGTACTTTTACCATGATCTATATGTGCGATAATGCAAAAGTTTCTAATGTTTTTCATACTTCGTTTTCTAACTGCGTTCAACTGACAAAGATAGGTAAATAAGTTTGTGAATTAAATAACTAAAAGTATCTTAATTTTTGCAGTTGACAGCTATTTTTTGCAGTCTAGAAGAAAAGCATTTTTAAAACCTTGCTAAGTGTGCTTTTTGGTGATATAAATTTTAAATTAGAAAGAGATTTACAAATCTCTTTCTAATTCTGCAATTGCTACTTTAAATTCTTCTAAATTGATACATTCATCACCCGATTTATCATATCCTTTTATCAATTCACCAGCTACAATTCCTCTAAAAAAGCCACTGATATCTGCATCTTTTAATAGGTCTTTTACTTCATCTTTATTTAATTTACCGTCTTTATCTTTATCAAAAAAAAGAAAAGCTTCTGCCGGACTTTGAAATTTACTAGTGATTAAAAAATTGATTTTTTTTAAAATATCTTCTTTTGCTCCCATAATATAATTTGATTCTTTTATACTGTAAGATATAATTTTATTTTTAAAATACAAAGCTTTTCATATTTCTAAGAGATGATTTAAAAAATGAATTTAGAAATATTCCAACTGAAAAAACAGCAAAAAATATTTTTCACCTTAAAGGTTTAAAAAAACACTAAATTTGCAAAAAATTATATCGTTTTGATTAAAATCGGCAACATAGAATTACCAGACTTTCCTCTTTTATTAGCACCAATGGAAGATGTCTCTGATCCACCATTTAGAGCTTTATGTAAAGAACAAGGAGCAGATGTGGTATATACAGAGTTTATTTCTTCTGAAGGCTTGATTCGTGATGCAGCAAAAAGCATTATGAAACTAGACATCTATGAAAAAGAACGTCCGGTAGGAATTCAGATTTTTGGAGCCAACTTAGAATCGATGTTAAGAACAGTGGAGATTGTTGAAAAATCAAAGCCAGATATTATTGATATCAACTTTGGTTGCCCCGTAAAGAAAGTCGTTTCTAAAGGTGCAGGAGCAGGAATTTTAAAAGACATAGATTTAATGGTTTCATTAACAGAAGCGATGGTAAAACACACTAATTTACCTATTACAGTTAAAACGCGTTTAGGTTGGGATCATGATTCTATTAGAATTGTAGAAGTTGCAGAACGCTTGCAAGATGTAGGTTGTAAAGCAATTTCAATTCACGGCAGAACGCGTGCCCAAATGTATAAAGGTGAGGCAGATTGGAAACCGATTGCAGACGTAAAAAACAACCAAAGAATGCACATACCTGTTTTTGGAAATGGTGATGTAACTTCTCCTGAAAAAGCCATGGAAATGAGAGATTCTTATGGTTTAGATGGTTGTATGATTGGTAGAGCTGCTATTGGCTATCCTTGGTTTTTTAATGAAATAAAACACTTCTTTAAAACTGGCGAACATTTAACAAAACCAACAATTGCACAACGTGTAGAAATGGCAAGAAGGCACTTACAAATGGCCATTGATTGGAAAGGACCTGTATTAGGTGTTTTTGAAACTAGAAGACATTATACCAATTACTTTAAAGGGATTCCGCATTTTAAAGAATACAGAATGAAAATGGTAACTTCTGATGATGCAAAAGATGTTTTTGCGACGTTTGATGAAGTGGAAGCTAAGTTTGGGAACACGATTATCCCTCAATATTAGACCGTTATTCTACGATTGAGAAAGAGTTAATTATTTTATCTATATCTTTTATATAGTTCTTAAAGTTTTTTTCTTCATTTTTATATTCAACAGTATAACCATTTTGTTTATAATAAATTATAAAGACAACACTTTCATAAATTGCATGAGGAAACTTCTCTTTAAATTTTAAAAGATACATCCTTTCATATTTTTTATGTTTAGACTCAACTAATTGATAACTAAAACCCTTACCCCACATTCGTTTCTTTCTGCTTAAAAAAAGATCTAAATAATCTTCTAAGGTATACTCTAATTTACATTCATTATCAATTTTATCACTACTTATGTATACATCAGCAAGTCTTCGATTATAATTTAAAGAATCAACAAACTCTCCTTTAATATAATACCAATCTCCGCTACTATATTTAGATTTCTCCCAATTATCAGGTAAGTCAATTGTATAGTTTAAAACCTTTTCAGCTCTTTGAAGACTGTCTAACTCTTGAAAAGGTTGCGTTTTACATTTCCTTTTCTGATTTAGTGAAGCACAAGAAACGAATGCAAGCAAAAGAAATAGTATTAATAAATTAAACGAATTTTTCATGAAAATTACTTTTCTACAAACTCTTTAGAAATTCTACTACTAGCAATTTTAGAGGCTATAAAGCCCAAAATTGTAATGGTAGCTATTACAATAAAAAGATTCGAGAATCTAAATTCTACCGGATAAGCAAAGTTTTGGGTAATCATAAATATGCCAAATTCTTTCTGAATAAAAACAATTATAATACCCAGAGTTAACCCGATAATCATTCCTAAAAAGGTTAATAGGAAACCTTGTAAAATAAAAACTTTTTTAATTTCTTTAATAGATGCACCTAAACTAAAAAGAGTTTTTAAGTTCGATTTTTTATCAATAATCATCATTATAATTGCACCAATAACATTAAATAATGCTATAATTACAATTAATGTAAAAATAAGATACGACACAAAATTCTCTGTATTAATTACCTTATAGAAAACCTCATTTAATTGTTGTTTAGTCTGTACTTTAAATTGATTTCCTAATTGCTGTTGTAGTTCTTCCGAAAACAAATCGGCGTCTAAATTGTCTTTTAATTTAATTTCAACACCTGTTATTTGGTTATCATCAAAATTCAATAAATTCTTTGCTTCATTTATAGAAACAAAAACAAATTTACTTTCAAACTCTTCCGTACCAGAATACAAACCAACAATTTGTACATCTTTTTTATAAAAAGCATTATTAGGGTTGATAAAACCTACTCCTGGTTTAGGAACCATAATTGTTAAAGGAGATCCATAATTTAAAACTCCTAATGATAACTTTCTTGAAATTCCATTACCAACAACTGCAGTATTTGGCTGATCTAAATCTAACCAACCTCCTAAACTGATTACAGAATCTATGTCTGTAATAGAAGTATAACTCTCTTCAACACCCTTTATATAAGCAATTTCATTCTTATCATTGTACTCTAAAAAAACGCGTTCTTCTATAATTTTAGATGTTGCTTTAATAGAAGTATTATTTATTAATGCTTGATGGACATCATCCGAATAGAAAAAAGTTTTCCCTTTATTAGAAGTAATTTTAATATCAGGATCAGATACATCTAACAAGCTGTAACTAAATGTACGCAAGCCAGAAAAACCAGAAAGGATAATAAACAAGGCTAAAGAGCCTACAATTACACCAAAAGAAGCAATAATTGTAATAATATTGATGGCATTATTACTTGTTTTTGTAAATAAATATCTTTTGGCTATGTATAAGGGAAAGTTCAAATGCGAGAATGAATTTAACTTCTTTTACGTCTTGGCAAAACGCTAGGATCTTTAATAGGATTGTCATCTTCACCTTTTAAAGATTTATCAATTTCCTCAATATAATCTAACGTATCATCTCCAAAAAATAATAATTCTGGCATTCTACGTAATTGGTGTTTTGTTCTTTTTGCCATTTCATGGCGAATTAAAACCGTATTAGATTGTACACCTTTAATAATTTCTTCTCTATTGCTAGAAGGAAATACACTTAAATAAACTTTAGCGACTCCTAAATCTGATGTTACATGAACCTTAGAAACAGAAATAATTATTCCTTTCATTCCATCTTGCGCTGCTTTCTGTAAAACATCTACCAAATCCTTTTGCAATACTCCTGCAATTTTACGTTGTCTGTTCGTTTCTTCCATGCTGCAAATTTACACTTTTTTTATGGAGTGTAAATTTTATTTTTGATTGCATACATAACCAAACCAACTCTATTCTTTACATGTAATTTAGTAAACAAAACATCTCTATACCCATCAATTGTTTTTGGACTTAAACACATAATTTCTGCAATTTCCTTATAGGTTAATTCAGAACAAGCATGTTTCATAAAAGTAATTTCTCTTTCTTTAAATTTTATTTCTGCCTCTCCATTTCCAGAAAGAGATTTCATTAATAAATTGGTTACATTTTTGGTATGATAAAATCCATTTTCTGCTATTTCCACCAAAGCTTTTTCTAAAACTACTTTTTCGGTATCTTTTAATAAGTAACCAATAGCACCAACTTTTAACATTTTTAAAATAGTAGCGTCTTCATCTTCCACAGAAAGTGCCATTACATGTACTTCATTATGGTTTTTAGAGATCCATTCAGTTGTTTCAATTCCATTCATTATAGGCATATTGATATCCATTAAAACAACATCTGGAATAAATTCTGGTGAAGAAGAGAATTTATCAACTAATTCTTGTCCATTTTTGCACGTATATAAAACTTTAAATTTATTAAAAGTATTTACCATAGCAGCAATTGCTTGTGAAAGCAATGTGTGATCATCTACAATAACAACTGAATATTTCATCATAACCTATATACTATATTTAAGGAAGTACCTTTATTTACTTCAGAAGTAAAAACTGCTGTAGCTCCAATTAATTTTGCTCTATTTTTAATATTTTCAAGTCCTATACCGTTTCGTTTATTTTCTAATGATGAAAAACCAACTCCGTTATCTTTTGCAGTAATTTCTAAATTAATGGCACCAAACTTTAATTCAACGGTTAATTTGGATGCCTTAGAATGTTTTATGGTATTAGAAAAGAACTCCTGCAAAATTCGAAAAATAATGATGCTAGATTTTTCATTAATTATATGTTCATTCCCTAAAATTATCAAGCTAGCATTTATAAAGTTTAATCTATTAAAACGATCTATTTCTAATTGTACGGCTTCTCTTAATTTTATATTCTTTATCGCTTCAGGGTTAATTAATTTTGATAATGCTCTTACCTCTGTTAAACCTTTAGTAATCGTTTCTGAAACTTCGTGAATATTTTCTGGAGAAGCATTCTGCAATTGAATTTTAGCTAAAGTTAATAACTGCCCAATATTATCGTGCAATTCCCAACTAATATTCCTTAAAGTTTCTTCTCTAATTTCTATTTGTGTTTCGGCAATTTCTCTTTCAAACCTTTTTTTATTTTCCGCTTGCAGTTCTAGAAGGCTATTCTTTCTTTTTTGAAAAACAGTAAACAATAAAATAATAAAAATAACAAATGTGATGATTATTATAGTGGTTACAATTAATATTATTTGACTCGCTTCTGACTCCATAGTGCTCCCAATATAAAACAACTATACATAAATATCACTAACACTAACTGAATATTATACAAATAGTCTATTACAGCCCTAGAAGTACCTTTCATATTATTTAAAATAGAAGTGATTGGTATGGTACCTAAATAATAGCACAATAGTCCAAAAGCAATCCAAAAAGTAAGAGATCGCTTATAATTAAGAATTTCATTAGAAGATAAAAAATCCTTATAAAATAAAAATAAAACAATAGCTATTAATAAACTACCAGAAATGGAGGCAATACTATTGTAAACTTCAAAATAAGTTCCTTGATACATATAATAGAGCGTAGTTAAGAAATAAACTACATTAAAAAGAATTATAAGACCCGTAACTGTTTTTCGAGTTTTTGCTAAAAATAATATTTGTTTTGCAAATAAAAATAAGAAATTAAATTCGACAAAAGTAAGGGTATTGTATACCCATAAATTGTCTAGCTCTAAACTATATTTTACATAGCTTGCAATCATCTCACAAGCAAACATAGCAATCAAGTACCCCAAAAAGTATTTTAAATCAACATCAAAAGATTTTTTAAAATAGAAAATAGCATAGACTACTATGGCTACAAAATATAATATGTAAATTAATTTATCCAAAATATTACATTGGTGGTGTTGGTTTCAATCTATTAGCCCCAGAACTTTTAAGATCTTCTTGAGCACCAATAAAAGGTAAAAAAGAAGCTCTAACTACCTGCTTGGTTTCTTTACTACTAAATTGATCTAAAAATTTTGTAAAAGGGATTGCTTCTCCTTTATTAGAATACAAAGGTTCATAAGCAACATTTTTCTTTTCTTTAATATCTGCAGTTGGCATAAAAATTAAAGTCTGTCTACCTCTTAAAATCTCTTCTGGATAATCTTTAGGATATGCAGCAGTAAAAATTCTAACACCAGTAAGCTCAATATCTTTTTCTTTTGATAACCTTTCTACATAAGCAATATATTGCTTTAATTGATTAATATCGTAAAAATGAGAAATACTCTCAATTTCATTAGCATCACCTGTAAGTTCTTTCCTATACTTGTCTAAAACAGGTTTCTGTCCTACATCATATTGATGAAACATACTAGCCATTTCTTTATAAGTGATCGTATTAGAAGGCCTAGAACTATCAACTTCAGTAACCTGAGATATTGTTTCAGACTTACAACTAATTATAAATAATGCTAAAAAAAATATTTGATAAAATTTAAAAACTGTTTTCATAATATAGTAGTTGGATTAATACGCTTGAAAATACAAATTAAATTATAATCTAAGAAGAGTAAAAGTAAAAAACAACATTAAGCACTATATATCAAATACTTAATCGAAACACTACTTATATCAAACTTGCTTAAAAAGGGGTTTTTCCTGTATAAATTCAATGATTTACACTAACCGTTTATTCCTAATTATTTACCAATTTTGAAGTATGAAATAAAAAGAAAAGTAAAAGGGGAAATTGCAAAAAATACACTTGATACTTTATAGAAAGTGTTTAAATTAAAAAAGTCTCAAAACTGTTGTTTTGAGACTTTTAATTTTTATAATTATTTTAGAAATTTAATCTGCTAAAATAATTGCTTTATTATCTTTTAATTCTAAAGTTCCAGATTTAATAGCAATTGTTAGAATATTATCATCATCTATATGAATTTCATAATGTCCTTTAAATTGATCAAATTCTAAATGTTCTTTACTATGAACATGAATTTTAACTATTCCTTCCTTTAAGTTAGCAACAATTGGTGCGTGATTATTTAACATTTGAAACTCACCATTTTCTCCAGGAACTGATAATGAATCAATTCTTGCTGAAAATAATATAGCTTCTGGTGTTACAATTTCTAAAAACATATCTCTTATAGTTTACAGTCTTCAATTTGCAGTTTACTTTCTTTTTTAAGATTGAAAACTGCAAACCGCTGACTAATTTTATGCTTCTGCTAACATTTTCTCTCCAGCATCAATTGCATCTTGAATTGATCCTCTTAAGTTAAATGCTGCTTCAGGGTATTTATCTAACTCACCATCCATAATCATATTAAAACCTTTAATAGTGTCTTTAATATCAACTAAAACTCCTGGTATACCTGTAAATTGTTCAGCTACGTGGAAAGGTTGAGATAAGAAACGTTGTACACGTCTAGCTCTATGAACTACTAATTTATCTTCTTCAGATAATTCTTCCATACCTAAAATTGCAATAATATCTTGTAATTCTTTATAACGTTGTAAAATTTCTTTTACAGCTGTTGCAGTATTATAATGCTCATCACCTAAAATTTCTGCAGATAAAATTCTTGAAGTTGAATCTAAAGGATCTACCGCTGGGTAAATACCTAATTCTGCAATCTTACGAGACAATACTGTTGTTGCATCTAAATGCGCAAACGTTGTTGCTGGTGCTGGATCTGTTAAATCATCTGCAGGTACATATACTGCTTGTACAGATGTAATAGAACCTTTTTTAGTTGATGTAATACGCTCTTGCATTGCACCCATTTCTGTTGCTAATGTTGGTTGGTAACCTACCGCTGATGGCATACGTCCTAAAAGTGCTGACACCTCAGAACCTGCTTGTGTAAAACGGAAAATATTATCAACAAAGAAAAGAACATCTTTACCTTCTGCTTCTCCAGCTCCATCTCTAAAGTATTCTGCAATTGTTAAACCAGATAACGCAACACGTGCACGTGCTCCAGGTGGCTCGTTCATTTGACCGAATACGAAAGTAGCTTTAGAACCTTTCATTCCAGGTTTATCTACCTTAGATAAATCCCATCCTCCTGCTTCCATAGAATGCATAAAATCGTCTCCGTATTTTATAATTCCAGATTCTAACATTTCACGAAGTAAATCGTTTCCTTCACGAGTTCTTTCTCCAACACCTGCAAAGACTGATAAACCACCATGTCCTTTTGCAATGTTGTTAATTAACTCTTGAATTAATACTGTCTTACCTACTCCTGCTCCTCCAAATAATCCAATTTTACCTCCTTTTGCATAAGGCTCAATTAAATCGATTACTTTTATACCTGTAAATAAAACTTCAGTAGATACTGATAAATCTTCAAATTTAGGTGCAGATCTGTGAATTGGCAAACCATCTTTACCTTCTTTTTTCAAGTTACCTAAACCATCAATAGCATCTCCAGTTACATTAAACAAACGGCCATAAATATCGTTTCCGATAGGCATTTGAATAGGATTACCTGTAGCCACAACCTCAGTTCCTCTACTTAATCCATCAGTAGCATCCATTGAGATAGTTCTAACTGTATCTTCTCCAATATGCTGTTGTACCTCTAATACTAAAATAGAGCCGTCAGCTTTTTTGATTTCTAACGAATCGTAAATTTTAGGAAGTTCATTTTCAGTATTGAATTCAACATCAATTACTGGCCCAATAATTTGTGAAACTTTACCTGTTATTGTAGACATTATGTATCTAATTAAAGTTATTATTTTATTTCAGAGATTTCAGCCTCTTTTTTCAGATTGCAAAGGTAATTTTTTTGTCCTTAATTAAAAAAGATTTTCCTCTTTTTTAATTGAAAAAGAAACAAATAACAGAAACAAAAAAAACTCTGCTCAAAATGAGCAGAGTTTTATATTAAAATGTAGTTAAAAATTATTTATCAGATAACTTAATAACTACTCTTCTGTTTTTACTTCTTCCTAAACTAGTGTTGTTAGATGCAATAGGATCTTTCTCTCCTTGACCAACTGTTTCTAATCTATTAGCGTCAAAGCCTTTTTCAACTAAATAAGCTTTAGCAGATTCTGCTCTTCTTTCAGTTAAGTATAAGTTGTAAGCACTAGCTCCTCTACTATCTGCATAACCTTCTATTACATAGATTACATTATCTACAGAACTAATTAAATCATAAACTTTATCTAATTTTCCAGCAGATGCTCTATTAATTTTAGCGCTATCTGTACTAAATAAGATTTCTTTTGAATATCCTGATAAAGCTGCAATTTGCTCTGCTGTCATAGCGTCTTCTGGACAACCATTATTAGAAGCAACGCCTGCAAACTCAGGACATTTATCATCTTTATCTAAAACTCCGTCTCCGTCAGTATCTGGCCAAGGACATCCTGCATTATCAGCTGGTCCTGCAACAGATGGACATTTATCATCTTTATCAGCTACACTATCTCCGTCTGTATCTGGGCAACCTTTATTAGCTTTAGTTCCTTTAGCACTAGGACACATATCATCTTTATCAGCTACACCGTCTCCGTCAGAATCAGGACAACCATTCATAGCTGCTAAACCTGCAACTGAAGGACAAGCATCATCAGAATCTTTTACTCCATCGCCATCAGCATCAGGACAACCATTAAATTCTACTAAACCTGCTTCTTCTGGACAAGCATCATCTTTATCATATACTCCGTCTCCGTCAGTATCTGTTCCTCCAAATTTAATCACTAAACCTAAAGAAGTTTGGTAATGCGCTCTTACATTATCAGAAAAACCTTTTTTAGTTCCTGTTTGAAAGTTTAATCCTAAGTTATCATTAAACCAAGTGTTAAAACCAACACCTCCATTTAACATTGCTTCACCACTAGAATCTACAGAAGTATAACCTCCACCTAAATATACATAAGGATCAAACCAACCTGTTTGTCCAACTAAGTTATTTAAGTCATACTTTACAACTGCATCTACAGCCCAATAAAGAAAATCTGAATCATCTTCAATTGTAACTGTTTCAATTTTATTTAAAGACCCCGCTAATTGTAAAGAGAAACCTTTGTCTAAATACTTTTCTCCAGATATTCTAGAAATAGAAGGTAAAATGTTCCAATCTTTATTCCCAAATAAATCTTTTATTTGGTCGCTAAAGTCATCACCATTGTAAAAATCTACTACGTTTACACCAAAACCTACAGCCCAAGGGTTGTTTTCATCTTGTGCGTTTACGTTACCAACTGTTACCAACGTAAACAAAGCTATCACAGCTATTCTTAATCGTTTCATTATCAAATTTTTAAATTAAAAGTTCGTTATTATTATACGCAAAAGTAAATCCTTAAATCGTATATACAAAGACAAATCTACAAAATATTATTAAAACAATACGTTTTATTAATTCTAATTCCCTTTGAATTCACTCTATATTTTTTATAAAGACTCTAATAAAGTTCTTTAAGACACTCATTAGCATTAACTAAAGGATAACCAATTCTATTTTCTAACTTTTTTTTCAGCTCTAAAGAGAAAAGAATTAAGCAGTTAAATTACTATTTTTAATTATAAATTTATCTTAATTTTTAAGTTGATACTTTTCTACAAATCACACCTCAACAACGTCAATTTCTTCATTAATATAGATCAATAGTTTTTTTTCTACTTTAAAATTCATTGATTTTAGAGTTCTTTCATATCTTAATAACTGCTGATGATGTTCTGACGAAGGGTTTCCTGTCTTATAATCAATAATAACCACTTTTTTATCTGCTATAAAAATCAACCTATCTAAAATAATAATCTGATTATCTACATCAACAATTTCTCTTTCATTAAAAACTTTAACTTTATCTGAAAAATAAAGTTCTAATTCAGGATGATTTACAATACTAAGAACACTTTTTTTAATAAAAATTTGCTGTTCTATATTTATAACCCCTTGTTGATAATACATAGAAATGACCTTCTCAACATCTTTTGAAGTAATAATTTTAGATAAAATTTCATGAAATAAATTCCCAAAATCAATAGCTTTTCCTTGTTCTGTATTCCATAATTTAGAAGAATTTGCTAACAAAACAATATTATGTTCTTGCCAAGGAGTTGAAATAAATTTCTCATGGATTTCTGCAACAGAACTTTCTTCTTTCTTTTCACTGACCCTTTGCACATCTCCAAAAAGATATTCAAAAAGATCATCACTCCAGAGGTTTTGTTGTTTTAAGTAATTGATAAAAACACCTGAATAAAAATTAGTATTCTCCTCTCCTTTAGCTGATATTTTTTTATCAGTAATAACATGTAATTGCTCTACAGCTCTTGTTAAAGTAACATACAATAAATTAAAATTATCTAATTCTAATTCTTCGCGTTGCTTGTTATAAATATCTAAACCTCTTTCACTAACAATACTTAAACTTTTACTATAATCAACTAATAGTTCGTCGAAACCTTCATATGATTCTGGCAATTGATCTAACCATGATTTTGGTTTTATCTGTCGATAAATATCTACATCACAAGGAAAAATAACCACCGGAAATTCCAATCCCTTCGATTTATGAATCGTCATAATCTGAACTGCACCAGCACTTTCTGGAGCAACAATACTTAGTCGTTCTTTTTTAAGTTCCCAAAACTCTAAAAACTCTCCAACATCAGTTCCGTTTCTTTGCTGTTCTAAAACAACATCTAGAAAAAATTGTAGATATGCATCAGAAGAATTTATCAAATTAAAACCTCTAATAATTTCTTCTATTTTCTCATAAAACGGCAATTGATGAAATGCCGAAATATTAAACGTGACACCAAGGTTTTTTAAAGATTCTAAAATAGTTTGATTATCCGATTTTGCAAATTCATTAAAAAAGACATGTTTTGGTTTTTCTATCTGTAAATGTTGATGTAAAAAATACAGCATTTCAAAACGTGTTTCTTCATCACTTGGGTTTTGTAAAACCTTTAAAACATCAACAATAAAAGTAACTTTTGCACTATTTTTAAGCAATAAGGTTTCCGACGAAACAATATCAATTCCTTTTTCTGATAAATAATTTGCCACTGCAACTCCGTCTTTTCTAGTACGAGTCAACACGCAAATTTCACTCAAAGAAAAACTCTCCTTTAATTGGAGGATTTTCTCTAAAACCTTCTGCGGATATTTTACTTTTTCAAGCTCTTTGTCTTCATTTTTTTCAAGGAAGGTTAACGAAACTAAACCTCCTTTTTTAGCATTTTCTATTTGCTTGTTACCTTCTATAAAAATATTCTTATACGATTCATTCTGAATGAAATTTGCCGTATGCTGAAAAAAAGAATTGTTAAAATTAATAACCTCTGAATAACTTCTAAAATTGGTTTCTAAATTCTTAATTTCTTTAGAAACATGAAAAGGATTCAATCTGTCTGAACCTAATTCAATAAATTGTTCTGCTTTTCCTCCACGCCATCTATAAATGGCTTGTTTTCCATCGCCAACCAATAATAAATTACTATTTTCTTGCGCCAACGTATTGTCTATTAACGGCACTAAATTTTGCCATTGCAACACAGAAGTATCTTGCATTTCATCAATAAAATAATGCTGAAAACGTTGCCCAATTCTTTCATAAATAAAAGGAGCTGGTTGGTCTTTTATATTATCTGAAATCAATTGATTAAACTCTGCATTTAATCGAATATTATTGTCTTCTTTTATATTTTCTAACTCTGAATTTATATTATTTAAAACGGCTAAAGGAATAATACTTTTCAACGCCAATTTATTCATGGAGAATTGCTGATAAACAACTTCAGCTTCCTTAAATAATCGAACAATATCGGGAACAATTTGATCTATAGAACTTGCAATAAACTCTGCGGTAGACTTTGAGTAATATTGATTATTCTCGATTGCTTTTTTTATCGTTTCACTTCGTTTGATAAAATCTATATCTACAGATTTCGTGCTTAAATCTGCAAAGAATTTAGGAATAGTACCTCGCATAAAATTTTTATGCTCTAAATCGTTGTTTTCTATTAACTCAAGACACTCTTCACCAACTTTTTTAATGGAATCTTTTAATTCTTTTTGCTGATTATATAACTTCGACTTTAAGTTTGTAAAATCTTCTAATTTTTTATCCGCAAGGCTTCTAAAATGTTGCACATCATCTTCATTTAATAAGATTCTTGCAAACTCACTTAAATCTCTAGAAATATCCCAAGACTTATCATCATCTGTTTTATCTAGTGAATAATCTATTAAAAGGTTTGTCAGTTTTTTATCTGTTCCAATCTTAGAAATTAAAACATCTACAGCTTCATTTAAAAGAGAAACAGCATCCATTTCTACTTCAAAATTAAGTGACAAACCTAAATCGAACGCGAAGTTTTTAATTATTTTATGTGTAAAACTATCAATTGTAGTAATTGAAAAAGCAGAATAATTTTTTAAAATTGCGTCTAAAATTTTCTTACTTCTTTCCTGAATGATTGCTTTATCAATCTTTATTTCATCAACAATAATATTCAATAAATCATTTTCCTCACCATCTGCAAAATCTTCTAAACTAGACAATACACGCTCTTTCATTTCACCAGCTGCTTTGTTGGTAAACGTGATTGCTAAAATTTTCTGAAACGAAAAAATATCATCAGAAGTTAATAAAACTTTAATGTATTCTTTTACGAGCGTAAAGGTTTTTCCACTTCCCGCAGAAGCGTTATAAACCTGAAAGGATGATGTATTTTGCACAATTTATTTTACTGCAAAATACAAATTAAGCAATTAATTTCAGTTAAATATCAATATTTATTTTAGAGTGATTAACTTAGAATTCTCCAAATTTGTGCTACCAGAAACGTAATTATAAAACCTGCTATAACGGGTAAAATTGTTGCTACCACAGTCCATTTTTTACTTTTTGTTTCTTTATAAATAGTATAAATAGTTGTGCTACAAGGATTATGCAACAAACTAAACAACATTACATTCACCGCTGTTAAAAGCGTCCATCCACCACTTTTTAAAATATCACCTGTTGCTGTAACAGAATCTAACTCAAACATTACACCCGCTCCTGCGCCACCAACAGCTCCCGTTACCATTACTGTTAACATTAATATAGACGGAATTACAATTTCATTAGCAGGAATAGCAACTACATAAGCCAATAAAATAACACCATTTAAGCCTAATAGAAATCCAAAGCCATCTAAAAAATCAATTAAATGCAACGCAATGCTTTCATCACCAATAAAAATATTAGAAATTAACCATATTACCGCTCCAGCAGGTGCCGCAAACACAATGGCTCTCCATAAAACTATTAATGTTCTATCTATTAAAGAAGTGTAAATGGTTTTCCAAAATAAAGGTGTTCTATAAGGAGGCAACTCTAAATTAAAAGTTGAAACCTCTCCTTTTAAAACTGTTTTAGATAATGCCCAAGAAAAGAAAAACATAAAAAAAATCCCTAAAACGGCAATTCCTACAACAGCAACCAAAGAAATTAAACTTGAATATGATGACGGTACAACAGCTCCAATAAAGATCGTTGCTAATAGAATCTGCGTTGGCCAACGACCATTACACAAAGAAAAATTATTAGTAACAATTGCAATTAATCGCTCTCTCGGACTATCAATAATTCTAGTAGCTACAACTCCAGCCGCATTACAACCAAAACCCATTGTCATAGTTAAAGCTTGCTTACCATGTGCTCCAGATTTTTTAAAAAGTGAATCCATATTAAAAGCAACTCTAGGTAAATATCCAAAATCTTCTAATAGGGTAAATAATGGAAAAAAGATGGCCATTGGCGGCAACATTACAGCAATTACCCAAGCAACTGCTAAATAAATACCATCAATTAAAAAACCAGACAACCACCAAGGAAAACTCAAGAATGCAGCACCCTCTTTTAATAAAGGATGAATTGTATCTAACAACAAACTTGCCAACATAGATGATGGGTAATTTGCCCCAATAATAGTTAACCAAAGTACTAAACCTAATAACAATAGCATAATTGGAAAACCCCAAATTTTACTAGTTACTATTTTATCTATTTTAGCATTTAAATAAAAAGCTCCTTTTTTATTATCTTTTACAACTGTTTTTTCAACAATCTTAGAAGTATCAGCATAAATTGCTTCCGTTAAATTATCGTGAAAATCATCGCCAATTTGCCAACGCAATTCGTTAGATAATTCTATAATTTTATCAATGTTTTTTGTTCCCATTCTCTTCAATTAAATAAAATCACCTGTTTTTAAGGCATCTAAAATATGCGTATCTCCTTCTAAAACCCTAAAAGCTAACCACCTGCTATTTGAAACCGTTGGATACTCTTCTTGAATAGCTGCACTCAATTTCTGCACAGCATCTTCTACATGTTTTGGAATGCTTTTTATTTTATAAGGTTTACAAACTATTTTTCCGTTTGCCAAATCACTAATTGCGGCAATTAATTCTGGAATTCCTTCTTTAGATCTTGCACTAGTTGGTACCACAGGAATTCCCAATTCTCTAGATAAACTTCTATAGTCTATGTTTATATTATTTTTTTCCGCCTCGTCCATTAAGTTTAGACAAAGAACTGCGTTCGAAGAGATTTCTAAAATTTGAAGTACCAAATTTAAATTACGCTCTAACCTGCTTGCATCAACAACTATTACCGTTAATGTTGGTTTACCAAAAAGGATAAAATTTCTAGCAACCTCCTCATCTTCAGATCGAGACATTAAAGAATAGGTACCTGGTAAATCTATTAATTTAAACTTTTGTTGCTGATATTCAAACGCTCCTTCTGCTCTAGTTACTGTTTTTCCTGGCCAATTACCTGTATGCTGCCTCAACCCTGTTAATGCATTAAAAACAGTACTTTTTCCTGTATTTGGGTTTCCTGCTAACGCTATTACAAAGTCTACATTCTCTGTATCTACACCCAGTTTTTTAACACCTTCTAAAGTATGATGTGCACAAGTGTCACAAGCTGATTTTGTTGCTGTTTTCATTTTTTTATGCTTTGGTAATTAAAATTTTAACTGCCTGATCTTTTCTTAAGGCAATAGCAGTTCCTTTAATTAAAAATGCTTTTGGATCTCCTAACGGATTTAATAAATCGATACTAACCGTTGCTCCTTTTACAAAACCCAAGTCTAATAATCTTCGTCTATTTTCTCCTCGGCATTCTTTAGAAACACCTATAATTGTTGCTTTTTGGTTATTTTCTAAATTAGATAAACGCAACGTATCTGTTTCTACAACATCTGCTTTGTCTAAAGAAATTACGGTAATATTTTTAGCTACTATAGGTGGCAAAACAAATTGCTCTCCTTCAGATTCAAAAACAATGCGATTTTCACTTATCTCTTTCATATACACCTGAGAATGTAAATGAATATGTTTTGCTAAAATTTGCTTATAAATACTTGTAGGCTCATCTTCTATATGAATAATTTTCCCAAAATTTAAAATAGGCAAATCTGCAAGTAGCATTCCTTTTTTCTCAGGAATTTGACCAGCTTTAGTTGGAATTGGATCTCCATGAGGATCATACCTTGGGTTTCCTAAAAGTGTAGATAAATCTTCTACTTCTTCACCAGATAACTCGTGTTCTTTTTTCTCTGCCCTACTATGCCATTCAGTTTTATGAAAACCCGTTTTTTCTGATAAATATTTTTCCCATAAACGGTGTGCTCTTACAATTCTTAATGCATATTCATCTCCTTCTTCGGTCAATGAAAAAAGCTCATGCTCTTTTTTTATCAATCTTGTTTCTAGCATAGTATCAATACTTTCTAATAACAAACTATGACTAAAATCTAATTCATCAAAAATGGTACTTATAGATGTTTTAGGATCATGATACAATAACTTTAAAATATCTTCAATAGCTGTTTTTTCTGTTTCTTTACGAGCCTTGAGATATTTAAAGAAGAGTCCTTTTTTAGGATTAAATATAAAATACAAGATTAAAATAACGCCAAAAAACACTAAGAGCGCTACTATTGGGTTGTAGGTATTCATATTTTTTTTATATATAAATTGTTAGCTATTTTATTTGAAATTGATAATTTCTTATCATCAACCTTAATAGAAACGGAGTCATCAAAGTCTTCTTTTTCTAAAACCGTAATCTGTTGCCCTAAAGTAATTCCTTTTTTGTCTAAGAACTTTAAAAATTCTGAAGAAGAATCATCAACACCAATACAAATTCCGCTTTCATTTTTTAATAAAGTTGATAATAAACTTTTATCTATCGTTTTTAAATTCCCGTCTTTATCTGGAATAGGGTCTCCATGAGGATCATGCGTTGGAAAACCCAAAAAAGCATCTAATTGCTCTACTAATTTTGAAGATTTGATATGCTCTAATTGCTCCGCAACATCATGTACTTCATCCCAAGAAAAATTTAACTTATCTACCAGAAAAACTTCCCAAAGTCTGTGCTTACGTACAATATTTGCAGCAGTCTTCTTTCCTAAACTAGTTAATTTAACTCCTTTATACTTCTTATACACAACAACTTCCTTTTCAGACAATTTTTTTATCATGTCTGTAACAGAAGAAGCTTTTGTTTCTAATTTTTTAGCAATAGCATTTGTACTGATTCCTTTAACAGCATCTAACTCTAAATGATAAATTGCTTTTAAATAATTTTCTTCAGAAAGTGTAAACATCTATAAATTTTATACTACAAAGATATACTTTTTTAATTTAATAAATATATTTTTAGACAAGTCTAAAAAATAAATTATATTTGTCAAAAATATTTATCAAATGAAACTAAAAAGACTTCTATTATTTACAGCACTTATCAGCTTAAACACAATTTTTTCCCAAAACAATTCTATTTCTGGAAAAATAACGAATAGCTCAAATGCATTAGCTTACGTGAATGTTTATTTAAAAAACTCTAAAATTGGAACAGCTTCTAACGAAAACGGTTATTATAAACTAAAAGATATCCCTAAAGGAAATTACACACTTGTTGCGAGTAGTGTTGGTTATCAATCTAAATTCATAAAAATAACGATTGATGAAAATCAAAAAATTACTCAAAATTTATCTCTATCAGAAGATAACTCTTTAGATGAGATAGTTATTTCTGGAACCATGAAACCTGTTAAGAAATTAGACAGCCCTGTGCCCGTAGAAGTATACTCTCCTACCTTTTTTATAAAAAATCCATCACCATCCATATTCGAATCAATGCAGAATGTAAATGGTGTTCGTCCACAAGTAAACTGCAGTGTTTGCAATACTGGTGATATTCATATAAACGGATTAGAGGGTGCTTATACATTTGTTATGATTGACGGAATGCCAATTGTAAGCGGACTTTCTACGGTTTATGGACTAACAGGAATTCCACAAGCATTAATAGAACGTGTAGAAATTGTAAAAGGCCCCGCTTCAACTTTATATGGCTCTGAGGCAGTTGGAGGTATCATTAATATTATCACTAAAAAACCATCTTCTTCACCTTTGTTTACGATAGATTCTTACGCTAGTTCTTGGGGAGAAGTGAATACTGATATTGGTTTAAAATACAAGCTAGGAAAAACGAATGCTTTATTAGGGATCAATTATTTTAATTACCAAAACCCAATTGATAACAACAATGATGGTTTTACAGATTTAACCTTACAAAACAGAATTTCTATTTTTAATAAATTTGATTTCGAAAGAAAAAACAATCGTGTTTTTACGGTAGCTGGTCGTTATGTTTACGAAGATAGATGGGGTGGAGAAATGGATTGGACACCTGAATTTAGAGGTGGAACAGAAATTTATGGAGAAAGTATTTACACAAGTAGATGGGAAACTTTTGGAACCTACCAATTACCTACAGATGAAAAATTAAATTTTCAATTTAGTGCGAATGGACATGACCAAAATTCTTACTACGGAGATACGTTTTATAAAGCTGATCAATTTATTGCTTTTGGACAATTAACATACGACACTACTTTTGGAAAAAACCATGATGTATTAATGGGAGTTGCTTATCGTTACACAAATTACGACGACAATACCACTGCAACTGGCAGTGAAACAGAAAACGATCCATCAATCACTCACTTACCAGGTGTTTTTATTCAAGATGAAATTACATTAGCACCAAAAAGCAAACTTTTGTTAGGGGCAAGATATGATCATAATAATGTACACGGAAGCGTCTTTTCTCCAAGAGTAAATTATAAATGGAATTCCGATAATAACGAAGATGTTTTAAGAGTTAGTATTGGTAATGGTTTTAGAGTTGCTAATGTTTTTACAGAAGACCATGCTGCCCTTACAGGAAACAGAGACGTATTTTTTGAAGATGAGTTGCTTCCAGAAACTTCTTGGAATGCAAACATTAACTATGTTAAAAAAATAGTTACAAAAAATAATACCATTATTAATTTAGATGGAAGTGTTTTTTACACGCATTTCAACAATAAAATAGTTGCAGATTATGAAACTGATACTTCCAAAATAATCTATGGTAACTTAGATGATGGTTATGCAGTATCTAAAGGTATATCTCTAAATACAGATATTAATTTTAGAAATGGTCTTTCAATTATAGCTGGTGCAACTTTAATGGATGTATCTACAACAGAAGAAGGAGTTACCGAAAGACAGCTATTAACAGAAAGTTTTAGTGGTACTTGGAGTATTTCTTACAGAATAAAATCTATCGATTTATTACTTGACTACACTGGTAACATTTACGGACCTATGGATTTACCTTTATTGGGAGAAAATGACCCTAGATCTCCAACATCTCCTTGGTATAGTATACAAAACATACAAGCTACTAAAAAAATTAGCAACACTTTTGAAGTTTTTGGTGGGGTAAAAAATTTATTAAACTTCACTCCTGCCGCTAACAGTATCTTAAATAGCGACAATCCTTTTGACGTTGGAGTAGATACAGAAACAAATCCAGAATTAGCATTCGACCCAGCTTATGTATATGCCGGTAACCAAGGTATACGTATGTTTGCAGGACTTAGATATAAAATACAATAATGAAAAACACGCTTCTTTTCTTTTTTATACTTTCCACCTGTATTTTATATGGGCAGAAAAACAACACTTTACTAAATTATTCATTTGAAGAAGCTTTTAAATTACAAGAAAAAGAAAAGAAGCCAATTATAGTCTTTTTTCACACAAGCTGGTGTAAGTATTGTTTTGCTATGAAAAAGAATACTTTTATCGATAAAAAAGTTATAAATTTATTAAACAAACATTTTTACTTTGTTTCTTTTGATGCAGAAAGTAAAGACTCCATAAACATAAAAGGTAGAATTTTTAAAAATAAATCAGGAGTTCATCAGATAGTAGAAGTGCTCGCTTCTAAAAACAACACAATTAGCTATCCTTCTACTATTATTATAAGTACAAACAATACTATTGATGAGCAGATAGACTCATTTCTATCAGCAGAAGAAATCACTAAAATATTAACAAGTTACATAGTCTCAAATAAAAATCATAATGGCAAATTACCATAAGATAATAGAAGAAATTAATGCTTAGATTCCCAAATACGTTTTCTTCCAGAAGTAGAACGACCATTCCCTCCACTTAGTGAAAAACGATATGTAACACCGACTGATCCAAATGTGTGAGAACGTTGACTTTGGAATCTTTCTTCATTATACTTATGCATTAATACACCTTGTAAACCAAAATGATCAGAAATCCAAAGTGTACCACCGATACCAAAATTTAAAGTTGGTAATACATGTTTAGACTTTACAAGACTACCTCCAATTAATATATAGGGATTTATTGTGTTTTCTGAAGTACCAAAATCATATCTAACCTCACCGTCATAAGTGGTGTATTTTTGACTATCATTAAAATCACTAGAAATACTACCAGCTAAAGTTATATTCTTAAAAAGGTAGGTAGCAACAGATAATCTAGGAAATTGAGGAATAAGCCTACCTCCCATATCTGGGCCATTTTCTACAGAATAAAGAACAGAACCGGTACCAATTGTTACAGCCCATTTATTAACTTCATTCTGACTGAAACTATTTAATGTGAATAAAAAAACAAGAATAAGAACTATATTTTTCATTTTAATTTTCTTTTTTAGGGAGAAGAAAAGCAATTTGCAATTTCTAATATTTTTTTTGGCAAAGATATTGATTTAACGAAGAAAATAAAGTGCTGTATATTTTATTTGCGTTAAAGTTTTATTTATTCGAAAATGATAAAAATAACACCTAATAAATTCTAAATTGATAATTTACAAACGAATACCTTACATTATAATCTACTATTTTAAGATGCAACAAAGATAATTAAATCCTCATTATAGAATATAAACGTAAATTTCACTAAACTATTTTAATAAAAGATTATATCTTATTTAAAATAGTTTTTAAACATTTTATATTTAACAAATTCAAATTAATATCTTTGCTAAAATATTTCGGGTTGAGCAAGCAGAACATTGTAAATCAATATCAAAACTCTGCGAATGTATCGCAGATAATTAACCAACTTCAACAAGATAAAAACCATTTTCAAATATCGAATTTGGTCGGATCTTCGTTGTCTTTTGTTATTTCAGAAACTTTTAAAAAAGTAGATAAACCGTATCTTTTAATCTTCAATGATAAAGAAGAAGCAGCTTATTACCTTAACGATTTAGAACAATTGTTAGGTGAAAAAAATGTTCTTTTTTACCCAGGATCATACAGAAGGCCTTATCAGATTGAAGAAACTGATAATGCTAATGTCTTACTACGTTCAGAAGTTTTAAACCGAATTAATTCTCGTAAAAAACCTGTTGTAATTGTAACCTACCCAACTGCGTTATTCGAAAAAGTGGTTACCAAAAAAGAATTAGAAAAAAATACGTTAAAAGTAGCTGTAGGCGAAAGTTTATCACTCGATTTTGTTAACGAAGTTTTATTCGAATACAAATTTAAACGTGTAGATTTTGTTACAGAACCTGGAGACTTTTCTGTACGTGGAGGAATTATAGATGTCTTTTCTTTTTCTAATGATGAACCTTATCGAGTAGAATTTTTTGGTGATGAAATAGACAGTATTCGTTCTTTTGATGTAGAGACACAACTCTCTAATGAGAAACTGAAAAAGGTTTCTATTATGCCAAATGTAGAAAACAAAACACTACAAGAAAACAGAGAAAGTTTTCTTAAATACATCTCCTCAAAAACAGTCATTTTTGCAAAAAACATTGATTTAATTACCGGAAATCTAGATAAATTTTATCAAAAGGCAGAAGATGCTTTCCAAAATTTATCCAAAGAAATAAAACACGCAAAACCAAGTGAGTTATTTTGTGATGGAAGTTATATCAAAAATCAAATACAAGATTTTTCACTCATAGAAATATCTACTAAAACACAAACGAAAGGTCTTTCAGAAATTAAATTTAATACCATTGCGCAACCTTCATTTAATAAGCAGTTCGATTTATTAATAGAGAATTTAGAAGAATATCATAAAGCAGAATTTACTAATTACATTTTTTGTGCCAACGATCAGCAAGCAAAACGTTTTCACGATATTTTTGATGATGCAGAACAAGAAGTACATTACGAAACCGTTGTTTTTCCATTATACCAAGGTTTTGTAGATGTAGATAATAGGTTGGTTTGTTACACCGATCATGAAATTTTTGAACGTTATCATAAATTCCGATTAAAAAACGGGTACGCTAAAAAACAAGCCATTACCCTTCAAGATTTAAACAAACTAGAAATTGGCGATTACGTAACACACATGGATCACGGAATTGGAAAATTTGGTGGTTTACAAAAAATTGATGTTCAAGGTAAAAAGCAAGAAGCCATTAAATTGGTCTATGGAGAAAGAGACATTTTATATGTAAGTATTCACTCGCTTCACAAGATTTCTAAATTTAATGGAAAAGATGGTAAAGCGCCTAAAATATATAAATTAGGTTCTGGTGCTTGGAAAAAAATTAAACAAAAAACAAAAGCCCGAGTTAAACATGTTGCTTTTAATTTAATTCAATTATACGCAAAAAGAAAACTCCAAAAAGGATTCGCTTTTGGCCCAGATACTCACATTCAACATGAGCTAGAAGGTAGCTTTATGTATGAAGATACGCCAGATCAATTTACATCTACACAAGCTGTAAAATTAGATATGGAAAAAGAACAACCAATGGACCGTTTGGTTTGTGGTGACGTTGGTTTTGGTAAAACAGAAGTTGCCGTAAGAGCTGCTTTTAAAGCGGTAGATAACGGCAAGCAAGTTGCAATTTTAGTACCTACAACCATACTAGCTTTTCAACATTATAAAACTTTTACCGAGCGTTTAAAAGATTTCCCTGTCCGTATAGATTACCTAAACCGTTTTAGAACAGCAAAACAAAAAACAGAAGCTATAAATGGTGTAAATGATGGTTCTGTAGATATTATAATCGGTACGCATCAACTTACAAACAAACGCTTACAATTTAAAGATTTAGGTTTATTAATTATCGACGAAGAGCAAAAATTTGGTGTTGCTGTAAAAGACAAGTTAAAAACTTTAAAGGAAAATGTAGATACTTTAACCTTAACCGCAACTCCAATTCCTAGAACGTTGCAGTTTAGTTTAATGGCTGCAAGAGATTTATCGGTTATAAAAACACCGCCACCAAACAGACATCCTATAGAAAGTAATGTCATCCGTTTTTCTGAAGAAACAGTAAGAGATGCTATTGCTTACGAAGTTTCCCGTGGAGGACAAGTTTTCTTTATTCATAATAGAATAGAGAATATTAAAGAAGTTGCAGGTTTAATTCAACGTTTAGTGCCAAATGCAAAAGTAGGTATTGGTCACGGACAAATGGAAGGTAAAAAACTAGAGGGCTTAATGCTCGGTTTTATGAATGGAGATTTTGATGTTTTGGTTTCTACAACCATTATAGAAAGTGGTTTAGATGTACCAAATGCCAACACTATTTTTATTAACAATGCCAATAATTTCGGATTATCAGATTTACACCAAATGCGTGGTAGAGTTGGTCGTTCTAACAAAAAAGCCTTCTGTTATTTTATAACACCTCCTTATCATATGATGACGGATGATGCCAGAAAACGTATAGAAGCCTTGGTATTATTTTCAGACTTAGGAAGCGGAATTAACATTGCCATGAAAGATTTAGAAATTCGTGGAGCTGGAGATTTATTAGGTGGAGAACAAAGTGGTTTTATCAATGATATTGGGTTTGACACCTATCAGAAAATATTGCAAGAAGCCATCGAAGAACTGAAAGAGAATGAATTTAAAGAATTGTATCCTACAGATAATTCCAAACCAAAAGAGTACGTAAAAGAGGTTACAATTGATACTGATTTCGAAATTTTATTCCCAGATGACTACATCAACTCCATTACAGAAAGATTGGCTTTGTATAATAAATTAGGAGAACTTAAAACAGAGGATGAAATTCAGGTTTTCGAAACTGAAATTATAGATCGTTTTGGAGAAATCCCTACGCAAGTAGAAGATTTATTAGATTCTGTTCGTATAAAATGGTTGGCAAAAGAACTTGGTTTAGAGAAAGTGATTCTAAAGCAAAAAAGAATGATGGGTTATTTTGTAGCAAATCAACAAAGCGATTTTTATCACACAGATGCGTTTACAAGAATGTTAAAATATGTGCAACTAAACCCTAAAAGTTGCGTAATGAAAGAGAAAGAAAGCAAAAACGGAATTCGTTTATTAATTACTTTTATTAGAATTGATACTGTAAAAACCGCATTGGGAGTCTTACAAAAAGTTTAGGTATCTTTTTAGAAGCTATTTCCTGCTTTCCTCTATATCTTTTTGCTGAAAAAGCAAAAAGGATGTCGTTTCAATCAGGGCTAAACTTGTTTGCTCGCTTTTGTTTACCATGTTTGTCTTTTCGACTTTTTGGGATAAATCACATAAAAACAGCTCTACTTTGTGTTATCACTGTTATGAGACTTCTCAATACTTCGAAGTGACAATTGTTACGGGTTTAAGTGATTCAGTCAACACTGTCTTTACATACAGTTTTGTCTTTTCAACCTTTTGGGAGAAATCGCATAAAACAGCTCAACTTTGTGTTATCACTGTTATGCAACTTCTCAATACTTCGAAGTGACAATTGTTACGGGTTTAAGTGATTCAGTCTACACTGTCTTTACATACAGTTTTGTCTTTTCGACCTTTTGGGAGAAATCGCATAAAGTAGCTCACGTTATGTTATCACTGTTATGAGACTTCTCAATACTTCGAAGTGACAATTGTTGCGAGTTTAAGTGATTCAGTCTACACTGTCTTTACACACAGTTTTGTCTTTTCGACCTTTTGGGAGAAATCACATAAAGTAGCTCACGTTGTATTATCACTGTTATGCAACTTCTCAATACTTCGAAGTGACAATTGTTACGGGTTTGAGTGATTCAGTCTACCCTGTCTTTCCATACAGTTTTGTCTTTTCAACCTTTTGGGAGAAATCGCATAAAGTAGCTCACGTCGTGTTATCACTGTTATGAGACTTCTCAATACTTCGAAGTGACAATTGGGTGTTTTTTTTACGTTCTTTTGTCATTTCGATCGCAGAGAGAAATCACATAATGTTGCTCCATTTTGCGTTCTCCTCTTTATGAGACTTCTCCTAAAGCTGAAGTAACAATTCTATACTTTTCATCGAATTAACACACTAAACAATTTCCATTTTCTGCAATAAGAAAGAAGCATTCATGTTTTTACAAATTCCGTTTTTTAAGGTGTAATCGAAGTGCAATTCATCGTCTATAATTTCTGCATCAAAATAATAGTTTTTAATACCCGAAAATTCGTTTTCTAATTCACACAAACTCACATCGTGGGTTGCAATAATTCCGGTGGACTTAGATTTTGTTAACTTTTCAACAAACTTTTTAGAACCAATTGCCTTGTCTTTACTGTTGGTTCCTTTTAAAATTTCATCTAAAATGATAAAGTAATCTGTAGTTTTAATTTCATCAACAATAAACTTTAAACGCTTTAACTCAGAATAAAAATACGATTCATCTTCCGTTAAAGAATCTGTTGTTCGCATACTTGTAATCAGTTTTATAGGCGCATATTTAAAACTATCTGCACACACTGGCAAACCACAATTTGCCATAACAATAGACAAAGAAATAGTTCTTAAAAAAGTACTTTTTCCAGCCATATTTGCTCCTGTAACAATAAAAAACTGTTCTTTATCAATGGTAAAATCGTTGTCAATTCTTTTATCAACTTTTAATAAAGGGTGTCCTAAATTAGCAGCTTTTATAACTCCTTTCTCAACTGTAATTTCTGGGAAAATAAATTTTGTATGGTTAAAATGAAAGTTTGCTAAAGAATTTTGAGCATCAAAAAAAGCAACCACAGAAAACCATTTATCTACCGTGTGTTTGTAGGTAGTAATCCATTTTTCTACTCTGCAAGCATTGAAAATTTCAATTAAAAAAAGTCCGTTACCAACCACTGAAATTAAAATATTATTACGTTGATCAAATCCATCTAAAACTTTAGAAAATTCTTTAAAAATTGTAGAAGCTTTTTTACTCTCGGAATTAATAATAGCTTGTTTTTCTACTAAAACTTTAGAAGTAAATTTTTCGCTTTCAATTTCATTTAATAATACGTGATATTGCTTAAAAGTTTCTCTCACTTTATCTGTATCAGCATATAAGTTACCTGTTTTTTTAACATAAGCTGCTGTGATGAATAGACCTATAAAAAACCAAAGAATTAAATAGGTAAACGAAACAAATCCAAAAGAAATTAAACTAATTAAAACTAAAGAAACTACCGAAAAACCAATTTGTACTCCCTTTAAAAAAGCAGGTAAAACTGCTGTATACTCCTGAATCCAATTTACAATAAAACCAGACGTATCTTTTGTGGTTATTAAACTTGCCAAAGCGGAAAAATGCTGCCTCCAAGTTACTTTTGTAGCTAATTCTTTAATAGTATTTTGCTTCTCTACAATTCCGTCTGTTTTATTTTCTGTAAACGTATTTGCAAGTAGTTTCTTCCCTTCACCTGTTACCGTTCTATTTGCATATTGAAAAAACGAACCAACACCAAACAAATCGATATCATTACTATAATAATGCGTTGGGTTAACAAATTCCTCTCCAGATTCTAAATGATGGAAATTCCTATTTAAAACTTCTAGTTCTGTATTATTGATGTTAATTTTAGCTTTAACAATAGCTCGTTTTCTTTGTAAACCAACCTGTTTTACTACTAAAAAACCAAATAATAAAATCCCTAAAAAAGCGATGATAAAAACATCGGGATAACTACCAAAAGTTAAATACACTAAAAAGCAAGTCGCTAAGAAAACTGCAAATCTAAAAACACTTAAGTTTACCGATTTACGTTTTAAAATGGTTGCTTCTTTTTCTAATGTTAACTTTTCTTGACTATAAAAATCTACAGGAGTTTTCATTCTTTTAATTTCTTTCTAAAAATTTAATTTCTAAGTTTTTGGCTAAATCTCTACCATAATCAACTGCGTTATCAATCTCACCAAAAACAGCTATTCTATATTTTTTATTTCTAATATCCCAAATATTAACTTCGCATTCTTCTCTTACATTTAAAAATGTAGAAACTCTATCTAATTTTCTTATTCTTTTCCATTTTCCAAAGCCAACAGGTCCTACAGAATAAAATTTTCTATATTTCATTTCTTGAAAATTAAAATGATGACTTTCCAAAACCGAAAACTTAATACCAAGTATAATTAATGATGTAATAGAAAACACATTTGACCTTAACTTATTAAGAGAAAACGAACTTTCTATAATAAAATATTTATACACTAAAAACAACGTTAATGAGTAGAAAATTGCCGCAAGAGCTCTACTGAAAATAGATCTTTTGCCAAAGTGAATAATTAAGTTTTTATCCTTCAAAACTTAATAAACAGATATTCCTCCAGTTAAACTTAAAACAGTTAATGCTGGATATTTTTTCTTTAATATTCTGGTCGCTCTGTAACTATTTAACCCTCTTTGGCAAACCATTACATAGGTTTTATTAAAATCTACCTGAATAGCATCTACATCAAACTCTTGAATAGGAATTGTTTGATCCACCTTAAAAGGCAATTTTAAATTCGGTAAAACGGCTATCAATTCTAAACTTTTCGATTGCTCTTGAAGTGCCAAACGTTCTTTTAACTCTTCTGATGATATTTGCCAATCCTTATTTTGAAGCTCACAAACTGCATCAAAATACGCTTGTACTTCAAATAATTTAGCAATCTTATCTTTTAAAACGGTTGGTTTTAACTTCATTTTTAATTGTGTATTTTGAAGCGAATTGTAAATCAATAATTCATTTGCTAACGGTTTTCCAATACTTGTTATCAATTTTATAACTTCATTTACTTGTTGCGTAGCAATGAGACCAACAATAGCGTTCATAGTTCCCGCTTCTGAACAATTAGGAACATCTGTTGCCATTTCTGGAAAAGCATCTCTTAAATTGGCTGAATAACTTCCGTCATTTTGTAAAACATTAAAAGTAGCTACATATCCATCAAACTTATACAAAGAACCATAAACCAATGGCTTATTTTTAATGACGCAAGCATCATTTAACAAATATTTTGTAGGTAGAGAATCTGTGCCATCTACAATAATATCAAATTCAGAAATCAACTCAAAAACGTTTTCTTTAGTAATTGGTTTATTAGTAAAACTAACATCAGTAAAAGCGGCTCTCTTTTTTATAAATTCTGATAAAACTGCTGCTTTTGATTTGCCAACATCTTCTAAACTATAAAAAACTTGTCTATGTAAATTAGAAACATCAACAGTATCAAAATCTACGAGATGAATTTTCCCAATTCCGCTTGCGGCCAAATACACAGCAATCGGACTTCCTAATCCGCCACAACCAACCACTAAAACAGATGCTTTTTGTAGTTGATCCTGACCTTCTTCACCAATCTCAGATAAAGTAATTTGACGTTTAAAAAGTTGCTCTTTTGTTACACTCATTCAGCTCACAAGATAGTTAAATAAAAAAAGCCATCACAAAATTGCAATGGCTTTTAATTATCTCTAAAATATGTTTGACTTACTTATATTTTCTAATATATGAATTGCATAATTTATCATTTCGAAATGAGCTTTTTTGCGATTGAGAAATCTCATAAAAAACAGTTACTATCTTTATAAGATTCCTCCTCAATTCTTGGTTCGGAATGACAAAAACAAGCTAATACAAAAGAACACGTTACGTGTACTAGATTACGATGTTTATAATCTTACCAGGAACAATAATTACTTTTTTAGGTGCTTTTCCATCTAATTGAGTAATTGTTTTTTCATTTTCCATTACTATTTTCTCTATTTCTTCTTTTGATAAATCTAGAGGAAGTTCTAATGTAAAACGCATTTTCCCGTTAAAAGAAATAGGATAATTTTTAGCACTTTCCACTAAATGACTTGCTTCAAAAACAGGAAAATCGGCAGTAGAAATAGATTCTTTATGACCTAATAAACTCCATAACTCTTCTGCAATGTGAGGTGCATAAGGAGAAACCAAAATTGCTAAAGGTTCTAATATTGCACGTTTATTACATTTTAAAGCAGTTAACTCGTTTACAGCAATCATAAAAGTAGAAACCGATGTGTTAAAAGAGAAATTCTCTATATCATCTTCTACTTTTTTAATGGTTTTATGCAATGTCTTTAACTCGTCTTTTGTTGCTGCTGCATCAGATACTTCAAATACTTCTTCATTAAAGTACAGTTTCCATAATTTCTTTAAGAAAGATGAAACTCCAGAAATACCAGAAGTTTTCCAAGGCTTCGCTTGTTCTAAAGGACCTAAAAACATTTCGAATAAACGTAAACTATCTGCTCCGTATTCTTCACAAATAGCATCAGGATTTACCACATTGTATTTAGACTTAGACATTTTTTCTACTTCACGTCCTACTTTATAAGCTCCGTCTTCTAAAACAAATTCAGCATTTTTATAATCAGCATTTAAAGCATGATTTTTAAATCCATCAACATCTAATTCATCAGAAGCATTTACTAAAGAAACATCTGCATGTAAAGCCGTTTTAGTAATCATTACTAAATCCGCAAAATTAGGATCTAAGAATTTATTATCTAATAAGTAATTTATAACAACCGTTTCAAATTCATCATCAGAAGTAAATGCATTTTTAGACACAAATACGGTTGGTATTTTCTCTAAAACATCATCCATAGATTTTTCATCAGAACAACCACAACCATTCTTTACAAAAGCAGTTGCTTTGTAAACAAAAGCAGAAGTTCCTAAAATCATTCCTTGATTAATAAGCTTTTTAGCAAACTCATCTACAGGTACAATTCCTTTATCGAACAAGAATTTCTGCCAAAAACGAGCATATAATAAATGCCCAGTTGCATGTTCAGATCCTCCAATATATAAATCTACTTCTTTCCAGTAGTCTAGGTTTTCTTTGCTTGCAAACTCGTTAGAATTTGTAGCATCCATGTATCTGTTAAAATACCAAGAACTACCCGCCCAACCTGGCATTGTATTTAGCTCTAAAGGATAAACAGTTTTGTTTTTTAACTTATCGTTAGAAACCACTTTCTTGCCTCGAGAATCCCAAGCCCATTCTGTTGCGTTCCCTAAAGGTGGTTTTCCATCTTCCGTTGGTAAGTATTTTTCTACTTCTGGTAATACGATTGGCAAATGTTCTGCATCAATCATTTGTGGCATACCGTCTTTATAATAAACTGGGAAAGGTTCTCCCCAATAACGTTGTCTGCTAAAAACAGCATCGCGCAAACGGTAATTTATTTTTCCGTAACCAAAGCCACGTTTTTCCATTTCGAAAATGGCTAATTTTAAAGCTTTCTTATATTTTAATCCTGATAAAAAATCAGAATTTGCAATCTTTGTTCCGTCTTTTCCAGTGTGTGCTTCTTCAGAAATATCTACACCTTCAAAAATATTAGGAATCGGAATTCCAAAATGTTTTGCAAAATCATAATCACGTTGATCTCCACAAGGTACAGCCATAACTGCTCCTGTTCCGTAATTTGCTAATACGTAATCTCCAATCCAAATTTGAACCTTTTCACCTGAAAAAGGGTGAATTGCATACGCACCTGTAAAAGCTCCTGAAATGGTTTTTACATCTGCCATTCTATCACGTTCAGAACGTTTTGCAGTAGCTGTAATATATGCCTCAACTTCTGCTTTTTGAGCATCTGTTGTAATTTTTGATACCAACTCATGTTCTGGAGCTAATGTCATAAAACTTACTCCGTAAATGGTATCTGGTCTTGTTGTAAAAACATCAATCTTATAAGACTTCTCGTCTTTTACAACTACTTCTGTTTCTACTGATTTTTCAATCTTTTTTGGAAACTGAATTGCTGTATTAATTGCAGCAACAACTTTTAATACATTTTCAACTACTTCTTCGTTTTTAAAACGAACAACATTAAAACTTTCATTATTAAAAAATGCTGTTCTTGCTTCTTCATCTTCTTTACCAGAAAATTCAACAATTAAGTTTTTAGCTAAACATACATAATCTACCAAAAAGGTACCAATTGTATATTTTTTTCTAAATTTTGATGCTCCTTTTTTATTCTTTAATTCATCCCAAAGAATTGCTTCTGCTTTCGATAAATTCTGACGTAATTCTTTTAATGCTTCTAATTCTTTGTATGATAATTTTACTTCCGAAGAAGTATTTTTAGCACCATTATCAACATCAAAAGAAACCATTGCTCCTTGCGAACGTCCAATCCAATTGGTTTGAGAGTCTTTTAATGGTTGTGGCCAATCTATTTTTTCTAATCCATCTAACAAACGCTGTGCATATGCAGAAATTCTCATAGACCATTGTGTCATCTTTTTACGAATAACAGGATGACTTCCACGTTCTGATACTCCGTTTACAATCTCATCATTAGCTAAAACAGTTCCTAAAGCAGGACACCAGTTTACTTCTGTATCTGATAAAAATGTTAAACGGTATTGTAATAATATTTCTTCTTGTTCTTTTGTTGATAACGCTTTCCATTCATCTGCAGAAAAAGATTTAATTTCTTCATCACAAACAGCATTTACAGTTGCATTTCCATCTTTTTTAAAGATTGTTTCTAAAGTAGAAATATCTTCCGCTTTATCCGAATCTTTATTGTACCAAGAATTGAACAATTGAATAAAAATCCACTGAGTCCATTTATAATATTCCGGACTAGAAGTTCTTACTTCTCTACTCCAATCAAAAGAAAAACCGATAGTATCTAATTGTCTTCTGTAAGTAGCAACATTTTCTTCTGTTGTTTTAGCTGGATGTTGACCTGTTTGAATGGCATATTGTTCTGCCGGTAAACCAAAAGAATCATATCCTTGCGGATGCAGTACATTAAAACCTTTATGACGCTTGTAACGTGAATAAATATCACTGGCAATATATCCTAGAGGATGCCCAACATGTAAACCTGCTCCGGATGGATAAGGAAACATGTCTAAAACATAATATTTAGGTTTTTCCGATTCATTACTGGCTTTAAAAGTTTGGTTCTCTGCCCAAAATTTTTGCCATTTCTTTTCTATATCTAAGTGATTATATTGCATTTGATTCTTTTATTAAAGTGCACAAATTTACGTTTATTCTTTGTAAGCAAGAAATTCATTTCTTTAAATTAAATGACATAAAAAATCCGTCTAAATTTCTTTAGACGGATTCAATTATTTCTTAAAGAAAATTATTTAATAGAAACAGAAACTATTGTATTAGCCCATCCCATTTTTAAAGTCATATCATCTGCAAACATCATAGAAAACGCTTCTATGTTTTTATCTGATGTAGAAACCGTACCTGGTACTCTAACAACATCTTGGTCTTCTTTATAAAAATAAGATCCCCAAACATTTTTTGCTGTACTTAAAATTACAACCCAATCTCCTTCGGTTTTAGGAATTGTAAATAACGTATAAGTTCCTGCTTTTACAGCCTTACCACCAAAAACAACATCTTTGTAGAAAGTAATTTCTGCAGCTTCATTTGCACCTGTTCTCCAAACTTCATCAACAGGAGCTAATTTACTTAATTCTCTTCCATTTAATTGTGGTCTTCCGTAAGTTACTTTTACAACTTTGTCTGAAATTTTATAACTACTTGGGTATGCAGCACCATCCATTGGGCTTTTATCTAAACCTTTAAAGTCTTGTGCATTTGTTCCTGTTGAACTAATTAATGTAATAGCAAAAATTGCAATTGATAAAATAGATTTTTTCATGGTTTGTTATATTTATTTATAATATTAGTATTCAAGTCCTCTTAAAAGTGAAAACCTTACAAAGGTTTATGATTATTTATGCTAAAATAAGTATAATAGCAAATAAACACCAAAACCACTGATTAAATTCATTGTTATAAAAAAAAAATCGAGATTTCAGCATGCTGAAATCTCGATCTTATATCTAAGTTTTGAAATTATTATTTCAATTTCTTCTTAACTGCTACTTCCTTGTAAGCTTCAATTACATCTCCTTCTATAATATCATTATAGTTTTTAATTTGAATACCACAATCGAATCCTTTTGTAACTTCTCTAACATCATCTTTAAAACGTTTTAACGCTGTTAAAGTTCCGTCGTGTACTACAATTCCGTCTCTAATAATTCTAATTTGAGAATCTCTTTGGATTTTACCAGACATTACCATACAACCTGCAATGTTACCAACTTTAGAGATTTTATAGATTTCTCTAATCTCTACATTACCAGTAACTTCTTCTTTCATTTCTGGAGATAACATTCCTTCCATGGCGTCTTTTAAGTCATTGATAGCTGCATAAATAATAGAGTATGTTCTAATATCTACTTCTTCTCTATCGGCTACTGCTCTTGCATTTCCTTGCGGACGTACATTAAACCCAACAATAATTGCATCTGAAGCTGTTGCTAATAACACATCACTTTCTGTAATGGCTCCAACACCTTTATGTAAAATATTTACTTGAATTTCTTCTGTTGATAGTTTTTGGAAAGAATCTGTTAAAGCTTCTACAGAACCATCTACATCTCCTTTTAAGATAATGTTTAATTCTTTAAAGTCTCCTAACGCAATTCTACGTCCAATTTCATCTAACGTTAATGTTTTCTGAGTTCTTACAGATTGCTCACGTTGTAATTGAGAACGTTTAGAGGCAATTTGTTTTGCTTCTCTTTCATCATCAAATACTACAAACTTGTCTCCAGCTTGTGGCGCTCCGTCTAAACCTAAAATAGATACTGGTGTTGATGGTCCGGCAGTTTTTAAATTGTTTCCTTTATCATCAAACATTGCTCTTACTTTACCACTGTGCTTACCTGCTAACAAGTAATCTCCAATTTTTAAAGTTCCTGCTTGTACTAGTATCGTAGAAACGTATCCTCTACCTTTATCTAATAATGCTTCCACTACTGCACCAACTGCATTTTTATTAGGGTTTGCTTTCAATTCTAAAATTTCAGCTTCTAATAAAACTTTCTCTAATAATTCTGGAACACCTGTTCCATGTTTTGCTGAGATATCTTGAGACTGTATGTTACCACCCCATTCTTCTATCAACAAATTCATTTGAGATAATTGCGTTTTTACATTATCTGGATTTGCATTTGGTTTATCAATTTTATTGATTGCAAATATAATAGGCACTCCCGCAGCTTGCGCATGAGAAATTGCTTCTTTAGTTTGCGGCATCACATCATCATCTGCTGCAACTACAATAATAACTAAATCCGTTACCTGAGCTCCACGTGCACGCATTGCTGTAAACGCCTCGTGACCTGGTGTATCTAAAAATGCTATTTTTTGATCTCCAACTTTTACAGAGTATGCACCAATATGCTGTGTAATTCCTCCGCTTTCGCCTTCAATAACATTTGCTTTTCTAATATAATCTAGTAAAGATGTTTTACCATGATCTACGTGACCCATTACCGTAATAATTGGTGCACGATTTTCTAATTCTTCTGGTTTATCAACTACCTCTTCTATAGACTCCTCTACTTCTGCACCAACAAATTCTACTTTGTGGTTAAATTCTTCAGCAACAATAACTAATGTTTCTGCGTCTAAACGCTGATTCATTGTTACCATCATACCTAAAGACATACATGCAGAAATAATATTTGTTACAGGAACTTCCATCATTGTAGCAACTTCACTTACAGTAACAAACTCTGTTACTTTTAAGATCTTGTTGTCTAATGCTTGAGCTTCTAACTCAGCATCAGAATGTTCTCTGTGTGCATCTCTTTTATTTCTACGGTATTTTGCTCCTTTACCTCTAGAAGATTTTCCTTGCAGTTTCTCTAGCGTTTCTCTTACTTGCTTTTGAATTTCTGCTTCAGTTGGTTCTTCTTTTTTAACTGCTGCTGGTCTAGCGGCACCTCTACCACCTCTATTAAATGGAGGTCTACTTCCACCTGCTCTATTTCCTTGACCTGGTCTACTTGGTCTTGCCGTAGCAGAACCTGGTGCACCAGCTTTAGTTACAATACGCTTACGTTTCTTTTTGTCTGCGTTTGCATCTTTTTTAGGTTCAGGTTTCTTTTTCTTAGGTCTTTCAAATTGTTTTAAGTCAATTTTCTTACCTGTAAAATTAGGACCGTCTAATTTTTTATATTGCGTTTTGATAGCTTCTGCATTTTCTGCAGTAACCTCTTCAGCTTTCTCTTCTGATTTTGAAGCGTCTTTTTTCCCTTTTGGTTTATCACCAACTTTAGAAACTTCTTTTTCTATTTCAGAAACAGATTTCTTAACCTCTGGTGCTGCCACCTTTGGTTTTTCTTCAACTGGTTTTTCAACAGCCGGAGTTTCTTGTTCCTTAGAAGCTTCTGCTTTAGTCTCTACAACTGGTGCTTCTGCTACTACTTTAGGTTCTTCAACTTTAGGCTCTTCTGTTTTAGCTTTAGGTTCTGCAACAACCTCTACAGGTTCTTCTTTTACCTTTTCAACTTTTTCAGCAGGTTTTTTACCAATATTATCAATATCGATTTTACCAACAGTCTTAAACTCTAATTTATCTGCTTTGGCTCTTAAAACCTCTTCCTTCTTAACCTCTTCCGCTCTTTTCTTCTCTAATTTAGCTTCATGCTCTAAACGAATAGCTTCTTTCTCTTTTCGTTTTTCTTCACCAACTTCTTTAGATGCAGCTTTCTTATTAGCATCTTTTTCAAAGCCATCAAGTAAAACTTGATAGACGTCACCCGTAATTTTAGTGGTTGGCCTCGATTCTATTTCGTGACCCTTTCCCGCTAAATATTCGACTGCTCTATCAAGAGAAATGTTTAATTCTCTTAAAACTTTATTAAGCCTCATTGTTTTGCCTACAGACATATATTCTTTTTAACTTTATACTTGTAAAAATATGCTTTTTACGTTACTTCTTTACTATACTTAGTCCTCAAATTCTTCTTTCAAGATTTTTTGAACATCCGTAATTGTTTCTTCTTCTAAATCGGTTCTTTTTACCAACTCTGCAACACTAGTTTCTAATACGCTTCTAGCAGTATCTAAACCAATCTTCTTGAATTCAGCAATAACCCAATCTTCAATTTCGTCTCCAAACTCTGTTAACTCTACGTCTTCTTCTTCTAGACCTTCTCTCTTAACGTCTATTTCGTAACCGGTTAACTCACTTGCCAAACGAATATTTACACCACCTCTACCAATTGCTTTAGAAACTTCTTCTGGTTTTAATAAAACGCTTACACGTCCTTTTTTACCATTTCGTTCTTCTTCAAACATTTCTATTTCCATTGAAGTCACTTTTGCAGGACTTAATGCTCTTGAAATAAATAACTGCTCGTTTTTGGTATAGTTAATAACATCTATATTCTCATTACCTAACTCACGTACAATACCATGAATTCTTGAACCTTTAACACCTACACAAGCTCCAACAGGATCTATTCTATCATCATAAGAATCTACCGCTACTTTTGCTTTTTCCCCTGGTATTCTTGCAACTCCTTCAACAGTAATTAAACCATCAAAAACTTCTGGAATTTCTTGCTCAAATAATTTATTTAAGAAAACAGGCGATGTTCTAGATAAAATAATCGCTGGTTTGTTTCCTCTTAATTCTACCGTTTTAATAATTCCTTTTACAGAATCTCCTTTTCTAAAAAAGTCTGAACGGATTTGCTCGCTTTTCGGTAATACAATTTCGTTTCCTTCATCATCAAGCAAAATAATTGCATTGTGACGAATGTGATGTACTTCGGCAGTATACAACTCGCCTTCTAAATCCTTAAATTGTTTAAAGATATTTGTACTATCGTGTTCGTAAATTTTAGAAATTAAGTTCTGACGTAATGCTAAGATAGCTCTTCTACCTAAATCTATCAACTTAACTTCTTCAGATACATCTTCACCAATTTCAAAATCTGGCTCAATTAATCTTGCTTCCGCTAATTCAATTTCTTCATTATCATCTTCAGAAAAACCATCTGCAACAACAACTCTATTTCTCCAAATTTCTAAATCTCCTTTATCTGGGTTAATAATTATATCAAAATTATCATCCGAACCAAACTTACGTTTTAGGGCAGCTCTAAAAACCTCTTCTAAAATAGACATTAATGTTACTCTGTCTATACTCTTGTTATCTTTAAATTCTGAAAACGAATCAATTAATGCTATATTCTCCATTACATTTTTTGCTTAAAATACAATCTTCACTTTTGCTTCTATAATATCCTTATAGGCTAAAGTTGCTGTTTTTGTTACAGTAACCTTCCCTTTACCTATTGGCTTTGGCTCTCTTGCTTTCCAATTTAAAACAATTTTATCCTCATCCGATTCTACCAAAGTTCCTTCAAATTCTTCTTCAGAAGTTTTTACTTTAAGTATTCTATTGATGTTTTTAATATATTGTCTCTTTACTTTTAGTGGATGCGCTATGTCTGGTGTAGAAACCTCTAGAGAAAAATCTTCTTCTTCTCTGTCAAAATTACCATCTACACTTTTACTAATTCTAATGCATTCACTTAAAGGAACACCATTATCACCATCTACTGTAACCTGAATTTTGTTGTTTTCTGAGATAGACAAATCTATCAAATATAACGACTCATTCTCGGCCAGTGCTTCCTCTACTAAATTTCTTACTTTGGTTTGGTCCATTTTAAATCCTAAAATAAAATATAAAAAGAGGGGACTCTTTAGTCCCCTTCCTTCTCCATTTATTGTAAATTTCGGTGCAAATATACTAAATGTTTGGGATTTACCAAACTAAGTTGAAGTCAATTATTTTTTGTAACTTTATATACAATCACTTTAACCTCTAATTTGTTGTACTATGAAAAAAATTTTAGTCCCAATAGATTTTTCTAAAACTTCTGAATACGCATGTAAAATGGCCGAAAAAATGGCTAGAAAAACAAAGGCCACCGTTTATCTTATTCATTTAATAGAACTCCCTAAAGGTATTACAGACATGGGATATGGAAGTAAATTTAGTATTCCTGAAAGCATGTTGTATTTAAGAAAAGTTAGAGAAAAGATACTAGAATTTAAAGAAAACTTTTTTAGTAAAGACACCCATGTTAAGTATTTTATAAAACTGAACAATCCTTTTGAGGGCATACAAAAATATGCAGATAAAATTGATACAGATTTAATAATAATGGGGTCTAAAGGTCATTCTGAACTAGAAGAAATACTTATTGGCTCTAATACAGAAAAAGTAGTACGAAATTCTAAAAGACCAGTTATTGTTGTAAAAAAAGACAGTAAAAAGTTTAAATTAAAAAATTTAGTTTTCGCATCTAACTTCAAAGAAGAGAATAAGGAAGTGTTTGGTAAGTTTGTTGATTTTTCAAAAATTTTTAATAGCAATATCCATTTACTAAAAATAAATACTCCCGCGAACTTTCAATCAACTTCGGAAGCAAAACAAAAAATAAAAGATTTTATTTCTGATTACAATTTACCAAAACATAAAATAAACGTGTATAGTGATGTTTCAGTAGAAAAAGGCATTTTAAACTTTTCTAAAGATGTTAATGCTGACTTAATTACCTTAAGTACCCATGGTAGAAGTGGTCTGGCTCATTTATTTACAGGTAGTGTTATTAAAAACTTGACTAAAAATGCTTTAAAACCAATGTTAACTATTAAGGTTTAATTTTTAGGTAGGTTTCAAGAATAAAAAAACCTCCAAAATTGGAGGTTTTTTAAATATATAATTTCTACCTTTTTTTTACAAAAGATAATCTGTATTGATAAAATTAGATGCCTTTTTATCTAACAACTCTTCTAAAATAGCATTGTTGTAAGGTGTGTCTTTAGAAGCTACAAAAGTTCTAATAGAAAAAGAACGCAAAGCATCATGTACACTTAAAGTTGATACTGCAGAGTCTTTTCTTCCCGTAAACGGATATACATCTGGACCTCTTTGCGCAGCACTATTTAAGTTTACTCTACACACTAAATTAACCAAAGTATCAATTAACGGTGCCAAAGTTTTTACTTCACTACCAAAAACACTTACTTGTTGTCCGTAATTAGATTCTGCCATATCATCTAAAGGCTCTTGAATATTTTTAAAAGAAACAATAGGAGTTACTGGTCCAAATTGCTCTTCTTTAAAAACTCTCATATCTTTAGAAACTGGATATAAAACAGCTGGAAAAATATAGTTTTCAGAAGTTTTACCTCCTTTTTTATTAATCACTTTCGCTCCTTTAGAAGTAGCATCGTCAATTAATTCTTGAATATATGCTGGTTTTTCTGGTTCTGGTAAAGGTGTTAATTTTACACCATCTTCCCATGGGTTTCCAAATTTTAAAGCATCAACTCTCTTTGCAAATCGTTTGTTAAATTTATCTACAATATGCTCATGTACATATAAAATTTTCAATGCAGTACAGCGTTGTCCGTTAAAAGAAGTTGCTCCAGAAAGGCATTCATCTATTGCCAAGTCTAAATCTGCATCCGGCAATACAATTCCAGGATTTTTAGCCTCTAAACCTAACACTAAACGCAATCTGTTTTTAAAAGGGTGATTTGCTTGAATTGCATTCGCAGATTTACTGTTACCTATTAAAGCCAACACATCTACTTTACCTGTTTTCATGATAGGCGTAGCTAAAACCCTACCTCTACCATAAATAATATTCACCACACCTTCTGGAAAACTATTTTGAAAAGCCTCTAACAACGGAGATAATAATAAAACTCCATGTTTTGCAGGTTTAAAAACAGCTGTATTCCCCATAATTAATGCAGGAATCAACAAAGCGAACGTTTCGTTTAAAGGATAATTATAAGGGCCTAAACATAAAACTACACCTAAAGGACCACGTCTAATATGCGCGTGTACTCCACTACTTTTTTCAAACTTAGCAGAATCTCTATCCATTTGCTTATAGTCTTCAATAGTATCGTAGATATACTCGATGGTTCTATCAAATTCTTTTTCAGAATCCGGTAATGCCTTTCCTATCTCCCACATTAGCAGTTTTACAACTTCATCTCGTTTAGTTTTCATTTGCTCTGCAAACTCCTCCATACATTCAATTCTGTCTGCAACACGCATTGTTGGCCATAAACCCTGCCCTTTATCATAAGCTCTATAAGCAGAATTTAATGCTTCTAAACCTTCTTCTCCTGTTAAATTAGGAACAGTACCCAATAAGGTTGGTTTGTATTCTTTTGTTGATGAAATTGTAGAATATACTTCTGTAGTTTCACCTTTCCACTCTTTTAACTCACCACTAACTAAATATGTTTTTTGGTGCAATAGTGATGTTATCTTATATGCTTCTGGAATCTCTGTAAATTGTTTCTTCATAAATTAATTTTATAAATTGTATAAAAAAAATAATAATTAAAAATAAATAGTTTAATTATTTATAGTCCAAAATTAACTAAAAATAACTGTATAACACCTCATTTACACTTTTAAACACGAAATGGTTTTCGAGGTTCTATTTTTATTATAATTTAAATATTCAATGTAATTACACCAAAAATTGAAATAAATCTGGCTTGTCATTTAGGTAGTCGCCAAAGAAATTGTTTTCTTTCATTCTTTGAATTAAAGGAGCCAAATCTTGAGAAGATTTTAACTCTAAACCAACAACTGCAGACCCATTTGTTCTGTTATTCTTTTTAGTATATTCAAAATGAGTTATATCATCATTAGGCCCTAAAATCTCTACTACAAACTCTTTTAATGCCCCTGCTCTTTGTGGAAACTTTACTATAAAGTAATGCTTAAGATTTGCATACAACAATGCACGTTCTTTAATTTCTGCAGTTCTTGTAATATCATTATTACTACCACTAACTACACAGACGACATTCTTTCCTTTAATTTTATCAGCAAAAAAATCTAAAGCAGCAATACTTAAAGCACCTGCAGGCTCTACTACAATAGCATCTTTATTGTACAAATCTAAAATGGTCTGGCATATTTTACCTTCGGGAACTGTAATTACTTCCGCTAGGTTTTGCTGACAAATAGCAAAGTTTAAATCGCCTACTCTCTTTACAGCAGCTCCATCCACAAAAGCATCAATTTTATCTAGCGTTGTATTTTCTTTATTTTGAATAGATGTCAGCATAGAAGGAGCTCCCTCTGGCTCAACACCAATTATTTTTGTTTCTGGTGATAGATATTTAAAAACAGAAGACAATCCTGCAGACAAACCTCCACCTCCAATAGGCACAAAAACATAATCTATTTTTTCTTTAGTTTGATTTAAAACCTCTAAACCAACCGTAGCCTGCCCCTCTATTACCTTTTCATCATTAAAAGGATGGATAAAAGTTTTGTTCTTTGAGTCACATTCTAGTTTTGCAGCATCAGAAGCATCATCAAAAGTATCTCCCTCAATTACAATTTCAATAAAATCTTCACCAAACATTTTTACTTGGTTAATTTTCTGATTTGGTGTTGGAGACGGCATAAAAATAGTTCCCTTAATCTGCAGTAGTTTACAAGACAAAGCAACTCCTTGTGCATGATTACCAGCGCTTGCACAAACAATTCCTCGCTGTTTTTCATCTAAAGTTAAAGAAGACATCTTATTATATGCTCCTCTAATTTTATAAGAACGAACCACCTGTAAGTCTTCCCTTTTAAAAAGAATGTTTGCTGCTAGTTCTTTTGATAAATTAAAGTTTTTACTAAGCGGCGTCTCAAAAGCGACACCTTTTAAGTTCTCTAAAGCCTCTCTTACACTTTCTAAACTTGGATAATAAATTTGGTTTGTTTGCATCGATCAAATGTAAAAATAAAACCTGTCAGATTATGAAATCTAACAGGTTTTTTTAACTCAATTTTTGGGGGACATTATAATTTATAGAAACCTAAATTACACCTCTTTCAAGGATTTATTTCATTATAAAAACGAACTATATTAAGCTGTTTTTATAACTTTCATAGCTGTCATAGAAGCTCTTAATTTTGCTCCTACTACCTCTACTGGATGGTTTCTAATAATAGCATTAATTCTAATTAATTCTTGGTTATTAACTCCATTTTCTGAGCTAAAAGATTTACCAATAATATCAGTTTTTACATTCTTCATAAAATCTGTTAATAAAGGCTTACAAGCATGGTCAAACAAATAACAACCATATTCTGCAGTATCAGAAATTACACGGTTCATTTCTGCTAATTTCATTCTTGCAATTGTATTTGCAATTAATGGCGTTTCGTGTAAAGATTCATAATAAGCAGAAGCAGCTATAATACCAGATTCTGTCATTGCTTCGAAAGCTAATTCTACACCAGCTCTTACAAAAGCAACTAATAAAGTTCCGTGATCGAAGTATTCTTGTTCAGAAATTTCATCACTTGTAATTTCTTGTTTTTCAAAAGCAGTTTCTCCTGTTGCAGCTCTCCAAGTTAATAAGTTTTTATCATCATTAGCCCAGTCTTCCATCATTGTTTGAGAGAAGTGACCTGTCATAATATCATCCATGTGTTTTTGAAACAACGGACGCATAATGTCTTTTAATTCTTCAGACAATCTAAAAGCTTCCACTTTTGCAGGATTAGACAACCTGTCCATCATATTGGTAATTCCACCATGCTTTAAAGCTTCAGTTACAGTTTCCCAACCATACTGAATTAATTTAGCAGCATAACCTGGTTCAATTCCTTCTTCAACCATTTTATCAAAAGATAAAATTGCTCCTGTTTGTAACAAACCACATAAAATAGTTTGCTCTCCCATTAAATCAGATTTTACCTCAGCAACAAAAGAAGATTGTAAAACTCCTGCTTTATGACCTCCTGTTGCAACTGCATATGCTTTTGCTTCTGCCCAACCTTTTCCTTGTGGATCATTCTCTGGATGCACTGCTATTAATGTTGGTACTCCAAATCCTCTTTTATATTCTTCTCTAACTTCAGAACCTGGAGACTTTGGCGCCACCATAATTACGGTTAAATCTTCACGAACCTGCATTCCTTCTTCAACGATATTAAAACCATGAGAATACGATAATGTAGCTCCTTTTTTCATTAAAGGCATTACTGCAGTTACAACATTTGTATGTTGTTTATCTGGTGTTAAATTAATAACCACATCTGCACTTGGTAACATTTCTTCATAACTACCAACTTCAAAATTATTTGAAGACGCGTTAATATAAGACTGTCTTTTTTGATCTATAGCAGCCTGTCTTAATGTATAAGAAATATCTAAACCAGATTCTCTCATATTTAAACCTTGGTTTAAACCCTGTGCACCACAACCTACAATCACAATTTTCTTCCCTTTCAACGCTTCTACTCCGTCTTCAAATTCTGAAGCGTCCATAAAACGACATTTCCCTAATTGTTCTAATTGCTCTCTTAATGTTAATGTGTTAAAATAATTTGACATTTTTATTGTTTTTGTTTGTTGTTTAGAATTAAGATTTTAGAATATAGACACCATATTAACTTTACGTAATTACCTATAACCTAACCTCTAGCCTCTTTACTCTTTTTATTTAGTTGTTGTATGTTTCTAGTAATGCTGATATTTTCATTTCTTCTTTAGTAATAGCAACACGTCCTGAACGTGTATATTGCATAATACCAAAAACGCTTAATTGATCATATAATGCTACTATCTCTTCTTTTTTCCCTGATTTTTCCAACACAAAAAACTCAGTATTTACAGTAACAATTCTTGCGTGGCTCTTTTTAATGATATTCTGAATTTGAGGTTCTTCAAATAATAATTCAGATTTAATTTTAAACAACCCAGAAATCTGATAAATTGTTTCATCATCATTATGATAATACGCCTTAATAACCTCTACTTGTTTCTCTATCTGACCAATAATTTTCTTAATATTTTCCTCTGTCATACTTACAACAATGGTAAATTTAGAAACACCAGGTATTTCTGATGGAGATGTATTTAAACTCTCTATATTTATATGTCTTCTTTGGAAAATTGCTGAAATTCTGTTCAACAATCCAATATTATTTTCAGTATAAATAGATACTGTGTAAAATTGTTTTTCTGTACTCATTTTTTTAAAGATATTAGAAGAAAGATGATAGAAAATAGACCATTATTGCCTTTTATTCTAATAAACCTTTACCCTTTGTTCTCTACTCCTTGTTCTTTTTATTACTCTAGTCTAATGTCTGAAACACTTGCTCCGGTAGGAATCATAGGAAAAACATTTCCTTCTTTTTCTACACAAACCTCTAAGAAATAAGCTTCTTTACTTGCCATCATCTCCTCAACTGCCGCAGCCAATTCTTCTCGTTTAGTAACTTTCTTTGCTTTTATATAATACCCTTCTGCAATAGCCACAAAGTTTGGGTTTGTCATCTCTGTAGAGGCATAACGTTTATCAAAAAACAATTGCTGCCATTGACGTACCATTCCTAAGAACTCATTATTTAAGACCACTACTTTTAAAGCAACTTTCTGCTGAAAGATAGTTCCTAATTCTTGAATCGTCATTTGGTAACCACCATCACCAGAAATTGAAACTACATCTCTTTCTGGAGCTGCCATTTTAGCACCAATTGCCGCTGGTAAACCAAAGCCCATGGTACCTAAACCACCAGAAGTAATATTACTTTTTGACTGATTGAACTCAGCATATCTACAAGCAATCATTTGATGTTGACCAACATCACTTACAATTGCCGCGTTTCCTTTACTCTGAATGTTGATTTCTTTTAAAACCTCACCCATAGTTAAACCTTCTTTCGTTGGATGAATATCGTCTTTAATTACTTTTTCATATTCAATAGCGTATAAATCTGCAAATTTTTGACGCCATTCTGGATGCTTATTTTCGTTTAACATTGGTAACAATAATTCTAAGCTAGCTTTTGCATCACCTAAAACAGCTACATCTGTTTTTACGTTTTTATCTACCTCAGCAGGATCAATTTCAAAGTGAATTACCTTGGCTTGTTTTGCATACGTATTTAAACTACCCGTAACACGATCATCGAAACGCATACCAATAGCAATTAAAACATCACACTCATTTGTTAAAACGTTTGGCGCATAATTACCGTGCATACCAACCATACCCACATTTAATGGATGCGAAGTAGGAATTGCAGAAGCTCCTAATATTGTCCAAGCAGAAGGTATTCCTGCTTTTTCAATTACAGCTTTAAACGCTTCTTCTGCTTCACTTAAAATAACTCCCTGTCCCCAAACCACTAATGGCTTTTTAGCAGCATTAATTAATTTAGCAGCTGCTTCTAAAGTGGAAGCATCTGTTTTTGGAACTGGATTATAACTTCTAACTTTTGTACATTTTTCATATGAAAAATCGAACATTTCCTGTTGCGCATCTTTTGTAATATCAATTAAAACAGGCCCTGGTCTTCCGCTCTTTGCAATGTAAAAAGCTTTTGCCATCATTTCTGGAATTTGAGATGCTTTGGTAACTTGACAGTTCCATTTTGTAACTGGTGTAGAAATACCTACAATATCTGTTTCCTGAAACGCATCACTTCCTAATAAATGAGAAAACACCTGCCCCGTAATACACACCATTGGTGTAGAGTCTATTTGTGCATCTGCAATACCAGTAATTAAATTGGTTGCTCCCGGACCAGAAGTTGCAATACATACACCTACTTTACCAGAGATTCTTGCAAACCCTTGTGCAGAATGTGTTGCACCTTGCTCATGACGTGTTAAAACGTGATGAATTTTATCTTGATATTTATATAACTCATCATACACTGGCATAATTGCTCCACCAGGATACCCATAAATTATTTTTGTGTCTTCTGCAATTAAGCACCTAACGATTGCTTCGCTACCAGAAATCCTTTCTGTAACTTTTGCTGTGTTTTGTTTATTTTGTATGGTTTGAGTTTCCATAGTTTTATATTTTTAAATACCTACAAGGCTATTGAAACCTCGTAGGATATCTTGTCTCTTTTTTTTATCTTGTTTCTTGATTTTATTATAAAACTATAAATCGGTAACACACCCTTTAGATGCTGATGCCACTGATTTTGCATATTTATATAAAATCCCTTTTTTGTGCTTTAATGCAGGAGCAATCCAATTTGCTCTTCTAGCAGCTAACTCTTCATCAGAAAGCAATACATTAATTGAATTATCTTCTGCACTAATTCTAATTTTATCACCAGTTTCAAGAATTCCGATAGTTCCTCCTTCTTGTCCTTCTGGTGTAATATGTCCAACCACAAAACCATGGGTTCCTCCAGAAAAACGACCATCTGTAATTAAAGCTACAGATTTCCCTAAACCTGCTCCCATAATTAAAGAAGTTGGTTTTAACATTTCTGGCATTCCTGGTCCTCCTTTAGGTCCAACATACCTAATGACGACTACATCTCCTCTTTCTACTTCTCCGTTTATAATTCCGGTATTTGCTGCTTGTTCTCCATCATAAACCACTGCTTTCCCTTCAAAAAGTAATCCTTCATTTCCAGAAATTTTTGCTACTGCTCCTTCTTGAGCTAAGTTTCCATACAAAATTTGTAAATTACCAGAAGATTTTAATGCTTTATCTGTTGGGTGAATTACATCTTGTTCATCAAATTCCATTGCTACTACATCCGCCAAGTTTTCGGCTAATGTTTTACCAGTAACTGTCATACAATCTCCATGTAAGTATCCTTTATCTAATAAGTATTTCATTATTGCAGGTGTTCCTCCAATACTATGTACATCTTCCATTAAATATTTTCCAGATGGTTTTAAATCTGCAATTAACGGAGTTCTGTCACTAACTTTTTGAAAATCTTCTAATGTAAACTCAATATCTGCTGCATGCGCAATTGCTAAAAAGTGTAATACTGCATTTGTAGATCCACCTAAAGCATTTACCAACGCGATTGCGTTTTCTAAAGATTTTTTAGAAATAATATCTAAAGGTTTTAAATCTAATTCTAATAAGTTTTTGATTGCCAAAGCTGTTCTTTCTGCTTCAGATAATTTATTAGGATTTTCTGCCGGTATAGATGAGTTATATGGTAAAGAGAACCCCATACATTCTATTGCAGAAGCCATTGTGTTTGCAGTATACATACCACCACAAGCTCCAGCTCCAGGAATTGCTCTTTTTATAACTTCTCTATATTCTTCCTCTTCTATTTCTCCAGCCATTTTTTGACCTAAAGCCTCAAAAGCAGAAACAATATTTAACTTTTTTCCTTTGTAGTTTCCAGATGCAATTGTACCACCATACATCATAATTGATGGACGATTTAAACGCAACATTGCAATTACGGCTCCTGGCATATTTTTATCACAACCAACTACTGATACTAAAGCATCATAACTTTGAGCATTCATTACAGTTTCTATAGAATCTGCAATAATATCTCTTGAAGCTAATGAATAATTCATACCAGAGGTTCCCATAGAAATACCATCTGAAACACCTATTGTATTGAATCCTAAACCGACTAAACCTGCAATTTTGCTTTCAATCTTGACCTCTGCAGCCAAATTGTTTAAATGCATATTACATGGGTTACCATCATAACCAGTGCTCGCAATACCAACTTGCGCTTTCTGCATGTCTTCATCCGTTAAACCTACCGCATACAACATTGCTTGTGATGCTGGTTGAGATTCGTCTTGTGTTAATCTGCTACTGTGCTTATTTAGTTTCATTTAATGTTTTCTTCAATTTGTTGTCTAAATTACTATGTTTCTCCATTTTTATTGAATAAAATTCAATAACTTACTTTAAATTCACGTGTTAAAAAAACACCTTAATCAACTGAATTTAAGATAATTAAGCCTACTTAATTATGATACTCAATCTTTAAAATAAATTCATAAAAAAACCTTCCATTTTAATGGAAGGTTTGTTTATAAAAAATATAAATATCACTTCCTTACCAATTCGTAATAATTACGATGACGTTGATAATAGAAATAATATTTAATAATTGTTTTTTCACTGGTGTAAATATTGCGATTTATATTTTAATACGCAACTAATATTTTTTTATTGATGATTGCTAGAAAATAAGTCTAGCCCAGATTGAATGGTCTGTTTGAGCTCTTTTTTGTTTTTTACAAAAAAAGCAAGTAATGAAAGCTGGAAACAGCTTCTAAAAAACTTAAATGATTGTGCTTTGCCCCATATGAATATTTTTAAAATTCATATTACTATCTTCTTGGTTCGCAATATAATCTGCTATAAAATCGCCCACTTTTGCAGTGGAAGCCGAATACTGGTTTTTGCCTTTTAAATCTTGTGTTGTAATACCTAAATCTAACGATTTTTCTACAGCTCTTTGTATTGCATCTGCTTCATCATGTAAACCCAAATGTTCTAACATAAGTGCTGCTGATAAAATAGACGCTAAAGGATTGGCAATATCTTTACCTGCTGCTTGCGGATATGAACCGTGAATTGGCTCGAATAATGCATTTTTTTCTCCTACTGAACTTGATGCCAAGATACCGATTGAACCTCCGATTACACAGGCTACATCTGAAATAACATCTCCAAAAAGGTTTTCTGTTAATATAACATCGAATCGTTTTGGGTTTAATACAATTTGCATTGCTGCATTATCTATAAACATAAAATCTAAAGCAACATCTGGATATTCTTCTCCAATTTTTGCAACTGTTTTTCTCCATAAACGAGAAGTTGCTAAAACATTTGCTTTATCAATTAAAGTTACTTTTTTCTTTCTGTCTTGAGCTGCTTTAAAAGCTAAGTGTGTAATTCTAGAAATTTCATCTACCGTATAAGAACAAACGTCTGATGCTTTTAAACCATCTTCGCTTATTTCTTTTTTACCGAAGTAAATTCCAGATGTTAACTCCCTATAAATAACGATATCTGTTCCTGAAATAATTTCCTTTTTTAGAGGAGAGTTTTTAAGTAATTTAGGATATGCTTTTACAGGTCTTACATTACAAAACAACTCTAACTCCTGTCTTAAACGCAATAAACCTTGTTCTGGTCTTACTTTTAAGGTTGGGTCATTATCATATTTTAACTCTCCAATAGCCCCACATAAAACTGCATCTGCATTTTTACATATTTCTATGGTTTCTTGCGGTAATGGATCACCCGTTTTTTCAATTGCACAAGCGCCCATTTGAGCTTCTTTATATAAAAATATATGGTCGTAAACTTCTGCTACCGCATCTAAAGCTTTTTTTGCTTGCGTGGTTACTTCTGGTCCAATACCATCTCCCGGGATTATTGCAATTGTATATTTCATTCTGTACTTGTAATCTAAAATTATTCTGTTATCAAAGGTAGTTGATTATTTTTAATTGTTGTATCAAAATTCACAACTACCCTCGAAGACAAAGTTTCTTTTTACACTGTTGCTACTTTAGAGATTTTACTAACCTCTATCATAATAGCATGAATATCGTCATCTTTTACTTCTTTTTGCTTATCTGCTGTACTTAAAAAAGCATCATAAGCAACATCTAACTGAACTTTTGTTAGCTCATAACCAATCTTTTTGGCTCTGTACGCCAATGCTGCTCTACCACTTCTTGCAGTTAATACAATTGCACTTTCTGTAACACCAACATCTTCAGGATCCATAATTTCGTATGTTTCTCTGTTTTTTATAACTCCGTCTTGATGTATACCAGAACTATGCGCAAATGCATTTGCACCAACAATTGCTTTGTTAGGTTGTACCGGCATTCCCATACTTTCTCTAACCATTATACTTGTATCGTACAATAGTTTTGTATCAATACTTGTTTCTAGGTTTAAATACGGATGTTGCTTTAACACCATAACCACTTCTTCTAGCGCTGTATTTCCTGCTCTTTCTCCAATACCATTAATAGTACACTCAATTTGACGAGCACCATTAATTACACCTGCAATAGAATTTGCTGTTGCCATACCTAAATCGTTATGACAATGGCATGAAAGAATTACGTTATCTATCCCTTTTACGTTTTCACGTAAATATTTAATTTTTGCCCCATACTCTTCTGGCAAACAATACCCCGTTGTATCTGGAATATTTAAAACTGTTGCTCCAGCTTTAATAACAGCTTCACAAACTCTTGCCAAATATTCATTATCTGTTCTACCCGCATCTTCTGCGTAAAACTCTACATCTTCTACAAAAGACTTTGAATAAGAAACTGCTTTTACAGCACGTTCTATTACTTTTTCTCTTGTTGAATTAAATTTGAATTGAATATGAGAATCACTTGTACCAATACCTGTATGAATTCTTGGGTATTTTGCATATTTTAGTGCTTCTGCGGCTACTTTAATATCATTTTCTACAGCTCTGGTTAAACCACAAACTGTAGCATTTTTTATAATTTTTGAAATCTCAGTTACTGAAATAAAATCTCCTGGGCTAGAAACCGGAAAACCAGCTTCAATTACATTTACACCCAACAAATCTAATCTTTCAGCAATTACCAATTTTTGTTTTGTATCTAACTTACACCCAGGGACCTGCTCCCCATCTCTCAATGTTGTATCAAAAATTTGAACCTTGTTATCTTGCATAATATCTGTAAAGATTATCTTATTTAAACTCAAATGTATATATCGAACTTAAAATAAATAGTTATTTTTACAGCTCCGTACGATTTCTAATATCACCTATAAAAACTTAAATATCTAATTACCAGTTTTTTATGAGTAAAAATGTTACATTAGCCAATCAACAAAATGATGCTCTATTTGTTTTAATTAAGTCTTTAACTAAATCAGAAAAGAGGCAGTTTAACTTATATGTAGGAAGATTAGGTGGAAACATCGATGCTAAGTTTTTTTCTTTATTTAAATTTTTAGAAAAACTAAAGGTATATGATGAAAAAGTTATTATTGGCAGCGGAATTGTTTCTAAACAACAACTTTCTAACTTAAAGGCGCATTTATACAAACAAATTTTAATTAGTTTACGTTTAAACCCTGCTCATAAAAACGTACGAATTCAAATTAGAGAACAATTAGATTTTGCAACGGTATTATATCAAAAAGGACTCTACAAACAAAGTTTGAAACTTTTAGAAAAGGCCAAAAACATGGCTTTGGATAATGAGGAAAAAAATATAGCTTATGAAATTGTAGAACTAGAAAAAGTAATAGAAACACAATACATTACCAGAAGTTTAAGCAACAGAGCAAATCAACTATCTGTACAAGCAAAAGAATTAAGTCAAGACAATGTAATTCATAGTAAACTTTCTAATTTATCGCTACAGTTATACAGTCATTTAATACAAAACGGCTATGTAAAAAATGAAGAGGAATTACAGTTTGTTGATAAATATTTTAGTGACCGAATGCCAAAGTACGATTATCAAAAATTAGGATTTCGTGAAAAATTATGGCTATACAAGGCACATTTATGGCATAGTTTTTTGGTGCAAGACTTTTTATTAAGCTATAAATATGCTAAAAAATGTGTAGATTTATTTGACTGCCCTAAACTGATAAACACGCACCCAGTTTTTTATTTAAAATCTAAAAACTACCTATTAGAATCTTGTTTTCTCGTAAAAAAAGTATCAACCTTTAAAAAAGAACTTACCGCTTTTGAAGAGGAAATTGACAGGAAAGAAGTACCAATGAATACCAATACAGAGTTGTTGATATTCTTGTATTTGTACGCTAACAAACTACACTTACACTTCTTAGAAGGTTCTTTTGAAAAAGGAGAATATCTTGTTGAAATTATTAATAATAAAATTGAAAAGTATAAAAACAGACTAGACAGTCATTTTATTGTTTTACTCTATTATAAAATAGCTTGCTTGTATTTTGGAATGGGTAAAAACAAATTGTGCATTATTTATTTACAAAAAATAATTCGCTCTAAAAACATAGGTTCTGCAGAGGACTTACAATGTTTTGCACGTATTTTAAACTTGATTGCACATTATGAATGTGGATTAGATTACGATCTAGAAAGACAGTTTGTAGATACCTACAAGTTCTTACTAAAAATGGAAAACCTACAAGAAGTACAAAAGGTTTTTCTAACTTCCATTAGAGATTTAAGTGATGTTTTTCCACATGAGATTAAAAATGAATTTAAGAAGATTCATGCCAAATTAAAAACATTTGAGAACCATCCGTATGAAAAAAGAGCCTTCTTATATTTAGACATCCTATCTTGGTTAGAAAGCAAAATTCAAAATAAACCGATTGCTTTAATTATTAAAGAAAAAATAAAACCAATTAACAAATAATCGTAAAACCATATTAGAAATAGCCTATTTTTAATAATACTGCATAAATCATTAAATTTTACGAAATAATCTCCATCAAAAGGGGAAATATTAAATAATACTCCTATTTTTGCTTTGTGAGTTTATCTAATACACATATTAATTCTTCTAAAACTACCAACGTAGTTTATACTTCTATGCGCACAATTACACGCACGATTACAACAATTACCCTTTAGGGGTTCTACTATATTCATATCACCACAGGTTATATATTGTTTCGGGTAAAAACGAAACAAACTCAAAAAAAATTTAATTACTTAAACTATTCATTAAAAATGAAAGTATTAAAATTTGGCGGTTCATCTGTCGCAAGTTCAGAGAAAATACAAAAAGTCTTAGCTATTGTTGAGGCTGCATCTAAAAAAGAAAAAATAGCCGTAGTAGTTTCTGCATTCGGAAAAACTACCGATAAATTATTAGCCGGTGCTAATGAAGCTTTAGAAGACATTACCACAGCTAAAGAAACATTAGAAACCATTAAAGAACTTCATTTTGAAGTAATTGATGATTTAATTGTAAAAAACAAAAAAGAAGTTCACGAAGAAATCACCTATTTATTCGATAGATTAACATCTATTTACGAAGGCGTTTTCTTATTGCAAGAATTATCTGACAAAACATTAGCAAAAGTATATAGTTTTGGAGAAAGACTATCATCTTACATTATTGCAAATGCTGCAAAAGAATTGTTTGACGCTGCTCATAAAGAAAGTAGAGATTTAATTATTACAAACAATGAATATTTAAATGCGCAGGTAAACTTTAAAGTTACTAATAATAATATTACTTCATTTTTTGAAGAAAATAAGCATCAGGTTGTTGTTTTAGGAGGTTTTATCTCTTCGAATGTTTTTGAAGAAACAACTACTTTAGGTAGAGGTGGATCTGATTTTACTGCTGCCATTTATGCTGCTGCTTTAGAAGCGAATGAATTACAAATCTGGACAGACGTTTCTGGTATGTTCACTGCAAACCCTAGAGTTGTAAAGCACGCATATCCTATTTCAGAAATTTCTTATGAAGAAGCCATGGAATTATCACATTTTGGTGCAAAAGTTCTATACCCACCAACAATTCAACCTGCTTTAAGAAAAGGAATTGCTATTCGTATTAAAAACACGTTCGAACCAGAAAGCGCAGGAACTTTAATTTGTAAGAATCCAGAAAACGGAAATGAAGTAAAAGGTATTTCTCATATAGAAGACATTAGCTTAATCACTTTAGAAGGTGGTGGAATGGTTGGAATTCCTGGTTTTTCTAAACGCTTGTTCGAAACTCTTTCTGTCGCTAAAATAAATGTTGTTTTTATTACTCAAGCTTCATCAGAACACTCTATTTGTGTAGGAGTCTTTGAAAATGATGCAGCAAAAGCTAAAGAACTTTTAGACGATACCTTCAGTATAGAAATAGACAAGAAAAAAATAAAACCAATTATTGTTGAAAGTAATTTAGCAATTATTGCCGTAGTTGGTGAAAGCATGAAAAACTACCAAGGTTTAAGCGGACAAATGTTTAGCGCCTTAGGTAGAAACAATGTAAATGTTAGAGCAATTGCACAAGGTTCATCAGAAAAAAACATCTCTGCAGTTATTAATAAATACGATGCAAAAAAGGCTTTAAACACATTACATGAGCAATTCTTTGAAGAAAGAACGAAACAACTAAACTTGTTTGTAACTGGTGTTGGTAATGTTGGCGAACGCTTTTTAGCTCAAATACATCAACAAAAAAAGTTCTTAAAAGAAAACTTAAAATTAAGTATTAAGGTTATCGGAATTGCGAATTCTAGAAAAATGGCTTTCGATGATAATGGTATCGATCTAAATAATTGGAAAGAAGCTTTAGAAAACGGAGAACCAACAACTTTAGACAGTTTTCATAAAAAAGTAAAAGAAAGCAACCATATTAATAGTGTTTTTATAGACAATACTGCAAATCAGCAAGTTTCTGAAATCTATGAAAAATATTTACGTGATAGCATTTCTGTTGTAACTTGTAATAAAATTGCTTGTGCTTCTAGCTTTGACAATTATAAAACCTTAAAACAAGTTTCTAGAAAATACAATGCTTCTTTCTTATTTGAAACAAATGTTGGTGCAGGTTTACCAATTATAGATACTTTAAAGAATTTAGTAAACTCTGGCGATAGGGTCAATAAAATTCAAGCAGTATTATCTGGAAGTTTAAATTTTGTTTTCAATAACTTTAATGCAGATTCAACTTTTCATGATGTGGTTGCTGCTGCTCAAAAAGAAGGATATACAGAACCGGATCCAAAGATTGATTTAAGTGGTGTTGATGTTGCTAGAAAAATCTTAATTTTAGCCAGAGAAAGTGGCTATAAAATGGAATTAGAAGACATTGCAAAAAATGCCTTTTTGCCTGAAGAAAGTTTAAACACAGATAATAATGATGATTTTTACGCATCATTAACTAAAAATGAAGGGCATTTTCAAAATATATTTAAAGAAGCAAACGATAAAGATTGCCGTTTAAAATATGTTGCTGAATTTACTGATGGAAAAGCAAATGTTGGTTTACAACACATCGCTTCAGATCATCCTTTTTATAATTTAGAAGGTAGTGATAATATTGTATTATTCTTTACAGACAGATACCCAGAAAATCCTTTAATTATAAAAGGTGCTGGTGCTGGTGCAGATGTTACTGCTTCTGGTATTTTTGCTGATGTAATTAGAATTGCAAATAAGTAAGCAGTTTTTAGTAGGCAGTACGCAGTCATAAACTGACCGAAAACTGTTTCTAAAAATCATAAACTAACAATAAAAAAGTCTTTAGTTCGTAGTTTTCAGAAACATACTGACTACAAACTGAAGACTGCATACTGAAGACTTAAACAAATGGATTATTTAAAAATTTTTGCTCCCGCTACTGTTGCTAATGTTTCTTGCGGATTCGATTCTCTAGGTTTTGCCGTTGATGCAATTGGAGATGAAATGACCTTTACAAAAACAACTGCAAAAGGCGTTAAAATAACAAATATTACAGGCGCTAATTTAACATACAATGTTGATGAAAATGCCGCAAGTGCCGTTGTTAAAAAAATACTGAATGAAGCAAATGCAGATTTTGGAATCGAATTAACAATTCACAAAGGTTTTTCTCCAGGAAGTGGCTTAGGAAGTTCTGCCGCTAGTGCTGCTGGCGCTGCTTTTGGCGCAAATCAATTATTAGGTAATATTTATTCGGATTTAGAATTGACAAAATTTGCCATGTTTGGTGAAGAAGTAGCTTGCGGAACTCCAATTGCCGACAATGTTTCGGCTGCAATTTATGGAGGTTTTGTTTTAGTAAGAAGCTACAATCCTTTAGAAATTATAAAATTACCGGTTCCTAGCGAATTAAGAGTTGTTGCAATTCATCCGCAGGTAGAAGTAAAGACAAAAGATGCTAGAGAAGTTTTACCAACAGAAATTGCTTTAAAAGATGCAGTTACACAATGGGCAAATGTTGGTGGTTTAATTAGCGGATTATATTCTGAAAATTACGAACTAATTAGTAATTCTTTAGTAGATATTATTATAGAACCTCATCGTAAAAAATTAATTCCACATTTTGACGATGTTAAAAATGCAGCCATAAAAGCAGGTGCTTTAGGTGCAGGAATTAGTGGTTCCGGCCCCACAATTTTCGCGCTTTGTAAAGGTGATGAAATTGCCAATAAGGTTTACAAAAGCATCGAAGAAAGCTATAAAAACACAGGAATCGCCTTTGAAATGTTTATTTCTAAAGTGAATCATGAAGGAATGAAAATATTAAAACAAAATTAATCGTCATTACGAAGGGAAAATGACAAAAGTAATCTCTTTATAGCAAACAGATTGCTTCGTTCCTCTCGCAATGACTAATAATCAACAAAAAATGAACTACTACAGTTTACACCATAAATCGCCAAAATCAACATTTAAAAACGCAGTTGTAGAAGGCTTAGCAAAAGATAGAGGAATTTATTTTCCTGATAATATTCAACAGCTTTCAAAAGATTTTATCGAAAACATTTCTGATTATTCGAATCATGAAATTGCTTATGAAGTAATTAAACAGTTTGTAGGAGATGAAATTCCTGCTGAAAAATTAAAAGACATTGTTGCAAAAACGGTTTCTTTCGATTTTCCCTTGGTAAAAGTGGATGATAATATTGCTTCTTTAGAATTGTTTCATGGTCCAACCATGGCTTTTAAAGACGTTGGCGCAAAATTTATGGCACAATGTTTAGAGTATTTTAATAAAGATAATGACGATGAAGTTACTGTTTTAGTAGCAACTTCTGGAGATACTGGTGGTGCAGTTGCAAACGGATTTTTAGGCGCAAAAGGCGTAAACGTTGTTATTTTATATCCTTCAGGAAAAGTAAGTGACATTCAAGAAAAACAATTAACAACTCTTGGTCAGAATATTACTGCTTTAGAAGTTGATGGAGTTTTTGATGATTGTCAAGAAATGGTAAAAACTGCTTTTTTAGATGAAGAAATTACAAAAACATTAACCTCAGCAAATTCTATAAACGTTGCACGTTGGTTACCACAAATGTTTTACTTTTTCTTTGCTTATAAAGAATTACACAAAAAACACAAAGATTTAATCTTTTCTGTACCAAGCGGAAACTTCGGAAACATCTGTGCAGGAATTATGGCTCAAAAATTAGGTTTACCTATCAAACACTTTGTAGCTTCTACAAACGTAAATGATACCGTACCTAATTATTTAGTAGACGGAATTTACAAACCAAAACCATCTAAAGCAACCATCTCTAACGCTATGGACGTTGGTAACCCAAGTAACTTTATCAGAATACAAGAATTATTCAATAATGATTTAGAAGCTCTTAAAAGTGCTTTTTCTTCGTATAGTTTTTCTGATGATGAAACGCGTGCTACTATGAAAGAAATTTATTCAAACTCTGGTTATGTTGCAGATCCTCATGGAGCCGTTGGTTATTTAGGATTAAAAAAACATGGATTAAAAGAAAACGAATTTGGTGTTTTCTTAGAAACAGCTCATCCAGTAAAGTTTTTAGATGTTGTAGAAGAAACCTTACCCGTTAAAGTAGAAATACCAGCACAAATTAAAAAAGTAATCAACAATACTAAAGTTGCTATAAAAGCTTCTAGCTATGAAGATTTAAAGGCTTATTTGATGAAATAATCAAATAAGTTCCTTTTATAAAAATAAAAACTCCTAACAATTTAAATTGTTAGGAGTTTTTATTTTAAATACGTTCTAAATCCTTTTAAGTAATTTTAGTACACAACGCTAGATTTCTTATTTAATATTGCCTTTTTATTTGTTTTTGTCATATATTTTCCGAAACAGTAACAATATAGTTAACATGATTACAAAAAATAATATAATTCCAAAATTCCCAGAAACTTCACTTTTAGGAGTTATTAAGCTTATCATCATTAAATTTATAATTTAATTAATTTTGTTACTAAAACACCTACTCACTTTCAAAATAAAGGTAGCATTTAATAAAATCTTTTTTAACACTACCTTTTTCACTAGATACAACATTTAGTTTTCATCTATTTCAATCAATTCTTTTTACTGGTACTGTCGCATTTATTGGTTTAATTTCAACCCTTCTATTTAATTGTCTACCTCCAGCATTCTCGTTAGAGAATTTAGGTCTAGATTCACCATAACCTTTAGGTTCTAATCTTTCGTTAGCAATACCTTGTTTGATCATGTATTTTCTTACACTTTCTGCTCTTCTTTGAGATAAATATAAGTTGTATCTATCACTATTTCTATCATCTGTATGACCTTCAATAACAAATCTTACATCTGGTACTTGTTTCATTAGTCCTACGATTTCATCAATAGTACTATAAGACACTAACTTAATTACATCTTTATTGGTATCAAAGTAAATACTAGTAGCTAACAATCCAATTTGTTGTGTAATGTTAACAGGAGCTACTGCTTCTTGTTTAGGACAACCTCTGTTTTCTACTGGACCTGGAGTATTAGGACATAAATCTTTTGCATCCATTACACCGTCTCCGTCTGTATCTATATTTAAAGGACAACCTTCATTTGATAGTGGTCCATATTCTAAAGGACATTTATCTTTGTAATCTGGTAAACCATCTCCGTCTGTATCTACAGCCTGACCGTTACCATATACCATTGCACCTTTTGGAGTGTTTGGCTCTACATCTAATTCATCCATTACACCATCGTTATCTGTGTCAACAATTTTAAATTGTGCTCCAGGAGCTTCTTCAGCAGCCCATATAATGTATTCTTTTTTCTTTCCTAATTTAAAAACAACTCCTAAACTAGTCACAAAAAAGCTTTCCCAAGTTTGTTTATCAGAAACAGCTGCGTCTAAATGATCTTCATTATTAAAGTACATACCTGTTCTAAATTCTAGATCTAATCTTCTACTTATTTTTCTTTTTACCCCTAGTTGTGCAGATAAAAAGATAGAACTTGCTTCATTTACACTATTTCTATCACGGTTGTAACCAAAGTCAACTAAAAGTTCATCTGGAGTTGCTCCTGTTGGATCCGTTTTATAAAGAGCAGAATCATATTGATGATATCCAACTCCAAAATATCCAGCAGCATGCCATTTAGTAGACTCTCTTTTAAACATATTTGTAAAACTTACGATTAAATTTAACTCAGCACCGTAAGATCTACCTTCAAAGCGAAAATCAGCATCACTAATAACATTATTTGGTACATATCTAAGAGAATATCCGTTTGAGAATGATTGTACTCCTCCAGACATTTTAGTATATGTAGCTTTAAGCTCTAAACCTAAGATTGGGTTGAACATTTTATCTACATAAATATAACCACCGAAATTCCAATAATTAGAATCATCAGCAACGCTTATAGAACGTAGATCTCCATGCATGATAAAATTACTAAACCCACCACCAATTGCCCAGGTGTTATTGTCTTTAATAATGTCCTTACCTTTTACTTCGGTACTGTCTGTGTTTATGATGTTTTTTTCGGTAGATTGACCGAAGGATTGTGTAATAATAAAAGCACTAAATAGAATATATAAAAAACTTCTCATCAATGTTGTTTTATATCAGTTAAAAATTAACTTTGTTATTATTTTGAATTGTAAAAACAACCTTACGCTTTACTTTAGAAAACAGCAGTACTACAAATACATTTTTACATTCATTACACGCATATCTTTTAGTAAGAATAGGTATTCCTTTATAAAAATAACCTTTGTGTAAACGATTAATTTTTTTTGAATTACAAATAGGGCAATTTTTTGAATGGTACTTACTGGATTTTGCCCTAATAAGTAGTATTCCATAAATAACAGCTATACTTAGTAATATAATTACCCCTGAATCAATAGGAAGTCCTGGAGGTGGTGGTGGTCCCATTGGTGGTGGTACTTGTAAAAAAATCATATATTCTTCTTTTTTTAAAAAGGCTAAATAGAAAAGAGTTTAGTTCTATGGGGATTGAACTAAAAATTACAATTAAAAGGAGAAACTTACTTAAAACCTCTCTAATTAATCTTTTCTATTATAGCCTTATTTCTATTCGTTTTTTGTATTTTTAGAAAAACTATCTCTACTTTTTTATTCTACTACAACTTTCTTATTTATGATACCATTATCCGTGTTTATTTTTACGATGTAAATACCTGTTGGAATTTGCTTTTCAATCTCTAATTGGTAAGACGTTTTCTGTTCATTAATATTCCAAAAGCTTACTTTTTTACCTAGAATATCAAACAATTCTACTTTGTGAAGGTTTAAGTCTAGATTTTTAGAAATTACAATACTATGGTTCTTATTATCCGAATAAATATGAAGACCATTGGACCAAACATTTCCTTCTAAACCAAGCACACCAATCTCTCTAAAAGCAAGTACGAAACGATCTGAATAAATACCTTTTTCTATGGCTACAGTAACTTTTCCATCTGTAATATTATAAGAGGTATTGGTTAATTTATCTATTATATAAACATTTTTATTAATTGCATTCCATTCATCTATACCAAACGTTACTTCTCCGTTTTTAGACATTAGCAATTCTAAAGGCACTTCTAAATCATCAGAAATACTTTCTACACCAGCAATTACATATTTACTATCATCACCTGGAAACTTCCAATAAAGATCCGTAGTTCCGATATCAAAAATTCCGGTATCATATCCTTTATCAAACTCAAATGAATTGTTATTTTTAAAAGAAATACCTAATTGTCTATGCAGTCCTAAATTATCATCATTAACATAATCCATTCCTAATTTAATAATAGGTAACGTATTTTGATAAGTTGTTGTTTTGGCACTAGATTCCTTGTTTTCACTTTTAAAGAAATGAGAATTTGTACCTTCTTGTATATACTCTCTTTGGCTATTGTTAAATTTAATATTATCTACACCTATAGAGGCCGCATCATCTCCTTCTATAAAGAATCCTTGGCCGATAGCAATAAAAGCTTCTGGCGCTGTATAAGAACCACTCCCTAAACTCGGAGCACCATCGTTAGGGTCATCAGCGTTTATCGATACATTATTAGCCGCAGTTCCCATAGATAGGTTTCTTACTCCATAACCTCCAATATAACCACCATAATAATGACCTCTAATATCGTTATCCCCTAAAACACTTTGTTCATGCTCCCAGAAATATAAACTACCAGTACTTGTGTCTAAATTATCTTCTATAAACTTTTTAACACTTATAGCAGATGCATACGGATTTCCTAACAAATAAGATTCTCCTGTACCAATAGTAGTTTTTAAAGTACCGTCTTTTGGCGTACCTACAAACGTATAGTTTTGCCCATTTGTACTCTGATTTAAACTCCCTGGTCCTTTAAAGATAAATCCATCTGTTTGTTTGATATCCCCAGATTTATACATGTGGTTCCAATTCGATCTTCCATCTGAAGATGCTGTGTAATTATAAATCCAGTAATCTGCAATTTCTATAGGAGATTTTGTATAATCTCCATCATAACCAGCTACAAAAGTAATGTCTGTAATCGCAGAAGTAGCACTTAATGGTGTTGTTCCGTCTTTTAAAACATCTTCTATAGAGTAGGTTGTAACTCCGATAGTATTTACAGGAGAACTTAAATAGTTATATCTGTATCTACTTGGTATTGTAGAGTTTTGGTCTACCAACAATTTACCATCACCTGTTACTTGAGACGCAGTTGTATGCGTTTGTATTAACTGAGCTAGGTTAGTATCATCAGAACTAATTAATCTAATTTCATCATTAGCCGTTGCTATTACTATGTTATTAGTAACTACTAATAAATTATCCGTAACACTAAGTGTACTTCCGTTTCTTACCTCTAACTTTCTTGCACTTAATTTATTTAAGACATTATCATTGTGATTATAATCTTCTGAAACCTTTACATTTCTAGATCTATCAGGATATCCATTAGACCAAACACTTGTACCTGACTTAGTAATTCTATCAGTTAATTTAATTCTATGTAAGCCTAATCTAATATTTGCTTCTGTATTTGCATTTTTAATCTCAGAAATTAAAGGTGCATGTGCATGACGTTCATTATTTGGGTCTGTATCGGATGGATTAGAATAGGATTCAATTGCATCATCTATAAAAATCACCCATTCATCAGCTTCATAGTCTTTATTAGGCATTAAGGTTTCATCTATTCTTACATAAGAGGCATTGTCTGAAAAAGATGCAATAACATCATATCTATTAGCGTACGAGGTAGCGTCTTCTGTTGTTGACAACGTAATCATATCATCTCCTCTAGAGAAATCAGTTAAGTTATTATCCTCTACAGATGTTGCATCTGATGCTATTTCTGTACTATTAATAATAGAATTATTAGAATTTTTAAATAAAACCGATTTACCTGCTTCCAATATGATACCAACTGTATAAGTAGCATCTGGAACAACACCCGTTTGATCTCCTGTTAAATTCTTATAAAATTGCACTTTAATAGAATTTGCAGAAATGTCGTAATCGCCAATATTGGTAATCTCAATCCATCTTTCTGCTCCAAATTGATATACTTGTGTAATCATTGGAGTTCCATTAAGTTCTGTATCCCTATAATCTACATCTCCAATAGTAAGTACATCTTCATCTTTATCTGTAAAATTATCTGTTTGTGTATTGTCATATTCTCCATTTACATCACTATACCCTTGATCTGTATCACCGGTTTCTGCTTCATCTACCAATCCGTTACTGTCTACATCACCTGTAACAACTCCATCACCATCATTCGCCAATCCACTACCAGATTCAATAACATCAAAAACGTCATCATTATCTGAATCTAAATCTAAATAATCTGCTGTATCATCGCCATCTGTATCTACCGGTACAATAAGAACTCCGGTAACCCCAGAACAGTTTGATCCGGTACAATCTGGATCGTAAGCATCATCTAAACCATCGTTATCAGTATCTTTTCCTGAAGGAGCCACATAACCTGTTGTAGTTTGTGCTTCTATATTGTCTGGTATACCATCGTTATCAGAATCTAAGTCTAAGTAATCTGAAATACCATCACCATCTGTGCTAGTTGGTACAATAGTACCTGTACCTGCTGAAGTTGGAATACCGTTTGAACCTGTATTATCTGCATTATCATTATCATCATCCGCTCTTCCGTCATTGTTGGCATCTGTTCCTCCTGCTTCTGTTACATCTGGAATACCATCATTATCTGAATCTAAGTCTAAACGGTTAGGAATACCGTCTAAATCGGTATCACATCCAATTGAAGCTAAAACAATATTATCAACGCCAACATCATTTCCACCTTTACCCTCAGGTTGGGAATTTATAAGTACTATACTAACACTTGTTGTAGTTGCAGTAAAATCAAGAGTGACACGTCTCCATATGTCATCGTTAGCTACACCAATATCTTCAGAGCTAGTAGTTGCTAAAACAGTACCACCAGCATCTTGGATTTGCAAAGTAAACTCAGGAACATCTTTACATCCATTACACAACCCTGCTAAATCTACTCTAAATCTATAATCGGCACCTACTTGAGTTGTTAACCCGTCTATTCTATAAAATTCAAAAATATAATCACTTGGACCGTTATAATTAGAATTTCCCTTCCCATCCATATTAATAGCTAAGTACCTTCCATTAGTTGAACCACCAGCAGGACCATTTAGTCCATCAAAATTTGCATCTATATGTCCAATTAAATCTGTTCTATTATAATGTTGATTCAAACCTGGAGTATTTGATGATACTACTGCATAATACCCATCTCCAATTGAACCTGATGATTTATAAACATGATTTGAAACATTAGAATCACTTGTTCTCGTATTACCTGTACCAAAATCTTCAGAATATATCACGTCTACATCTACTTTACTTTCAGTAGCACATCCATCTTCATCTATGTCTAAAACACCGTCATTATCATCATCTAAATCACAAATATCATTTATTCCGTCACCATCAGTGTCTACTCCAGCCGGATCATTACAAGGGCCTACAGTTTCTTTAATACCAAAATCTAGCGAACCAGAACTTAAACTAGGTACAAATAAACTTCCATTAGCAACACCATCACTACTTGCATCTGGACCAAAACCTTCATTTCTGTATCCCCAACCGCTTGGTAAAGCAATTGCAGGAGCCGTACTACCTATTGTTCCTTGGTTTGTACTTAATTGAAACGTATAATCTACTAAAGCATCACCTAGAGTTATTGTGTACGTAGCATCACTTTCTACAGTAGCAACACCAATTACATTATTAGTTTCATCAACTACATTTAGATATAACTGTGTGGTAACAGGCGCCCCCACACCCGTACCATCTACAGTATCATTATCACTCGTGTCATTAAAAATAGTACCAGAATACGTGACACCTCCATCTGCATCTGGACAATTCATTGCATTTATTGTTGGAGCTACCCCTCCAAAAGTAACACTAGAATCTATTGATCCATTAAAATTTTGAAACATATTGCTTTGATCGGTACTTGCACCTTCAACTGGATCCGTAAAATTTAAATTCGGCCCAATTGTACTATTCCCAAGGTTTCCTTGATTATTATTTTCCCATTCAAAATACCCTTGAAGACTAGAATCTGAAGGCCCTACAAGACTTCCAAAAGAAGTAAAATTTCCTGAACTAGTTAGCAAAACCTCTCCTTGGTTATAAAATATACCACCATTACCTAAATTAACACTTCCTGTAATATTAAAAGTACCGTAGTTGCTAACTTTAGATTTTCCACCTCCATAATCAATTTGACCAGTAGTAAAGGTTCCTGTATTTATTACCTCTCCTCCATCATTTAAATTAAATTTCCCATTATATATTCCACAATTAATATATATAGATTCACTATTTGAATTATAATTACCCGTTATAGTAAGATTTCCAGAATTTACAAATTGTGCAGTTCCATTACCTATATTAAAATTATTAGCAACGGTTATATTTCCATTATTCTCAATGGTAATTACTGCACTAGAATTATTAAATTGTAATGTTGCTGGGTTAAAGGTACCATTATTGGTTATATTCATTACACCACCATTTAAGGTTAATGTATTGGTGGTCATGGTTCCTCCATTGGCAATGGTAATATCCATATTACCTGCCCAAGTTGGGTTTTGCTGAACATTTAATGTACCTTCTACGTATATTGTAAAAGTACCTGAACCAGATGCAGAATAATTATTAGCCCCTAAATTTAATGTAGCACCTGCAGCGACACATATAGAACCACCACCTTCAAATGTAATATCTGAAGAAATTGTTCTAGTACCTGTAGTAAAACACCTAGCTTCATTTGCTATAAAATTAGGGTTATTACTATTAGTATTAGCGGCATCACAACTACTACATTGTGCATAGGCTCCTTGTGAAAAGGTAAAAGCTATTAAAAACGTAAAAAAAAGTATTGCGTAATTATTTTTCATAAAACTTATTCTTTAATTCAATAGTAAAATTTAGATCACAAAATGAAATTGCGATTTTTCTGTTCTTGTGTTTTTATTCTGATTTCCACTCCAAACAACCCCTATAGCATTTTAAAATGAAACAACACTTCGTTTGCTTGCATAAATACCATGGGGCTGAAGGGGTAATAAATTTTTGTTTTTAATTACTTCTAAAAAAAACTTTCCGCAAAAGTATAGCACCATATGCTTGTTACAAACCTACAGAATAGCTGTTTTCCGTAAAACGGACACCATACAAACAATTAATAAACAAGTAATTACCTATTTGTAGTTAGAAATTAACTACAGCACTATTAATCGCTATTTTATTTATAAAAAAATGAAGACTTGAATCTTTTCTAAGATTAAAAAGACAAATTAAATAACGTAGCAATAACTAAATAGCTAACCATTATTTAAAAGAAAAAATAGCACAATAAATGACGATTAAGAATTCTAAAAACCAAAGCAAACCAGAAAAATTGCTTCTATCTAAAATTAGCATAAAAACAACTTGTGTAACTAGATTAATTGAAACACTTTTTTAAGATGAAATAGTATCATCTTTAAGATTATGAATAAATTCTGAAGGACTGACACCAAGAACACTTTTAAAACTTGCAGAGAACTTACTATGAGAAGAAAAACCACACTCTTCCGCTAAATAACTAATTTTATAATTCAAGTACTCTTTATCCGTTATTAGTTTTTCTTTAATGTAATATATTCTCAACCTAATAATATAATTATTGTAATCTGTGTTTTTGTTATTCTTAAGAAACCTTCTAAAATATTTAGAATTGATATTTAACAAGCCCAACAATTTAGGTAAAGACATATTCTTATCTAAAAACAGATCAGATTCTTCAAACTCTTTTAATTTGGTTTCAAGGTAATCCTCTGTCTTTTGAGAAATTGTAAAATCTGATGATTTATTACTAACTTCAACAGAATCCTCTTCTTTAGTAATACTTCTTTTTCTTCTGATAAAATAAAATCCGAAAGCAGAAAGTAACACCATAAGTATTATAACGTAGATTTTATTGTTAGATGATTTTTTATCTGAACGCTCATTTAACGAATTATAAGCACTATTTATCATCAATCTTTTTTCTGCTGTATTTTTAGCTAACTGAGTGTTATATTTAGAATTATAAATAGTAAAACTATCAATTTCTTTAATTTGATAATAATACTCAGACACACTTCTAAATACACGCTGTTTTAAAGAACCATGATTACTATCTTTAGAAATAGAAAGAGATCTCTTTAAATAAACACCAGCACTATCTAAATTCTTAGATTCTAAAAAAGCATTACCTAAACTTTGATAAATTAAAGACGCCCATATCGTATTGCCTGCTCCGGCATCATTTATAAAAAAGTTGGCCTTAGAAAAATGAGATATAGCCTGATCAACGTCACCTAAAAACAAATAAGAACGCCCTAACATTTCTTCTGCATTAGCCATTACAAAACATTTTGTCTGTGCATTCTCTTCTTTTTCAAACGTAAGCATTGCCAACTGTAAGTATTCTATCGTTTTTTTATAATCCTTTTCCTCTAACGCAAATTCCGCGAGCTCTTGATTACACATAGCAATATAATTGACCACTTGTTTTTTATCAGAAAAAAGGCGACTAACTTTTATCCCTTCATTTAAAAAACTTTTCCCCTTATCTAAAAAACCAATCATCCGATACTGCGTAGCTAAAAAACCATAATTTCTAGCTAATAGGACATATTCTTTTGCTTCTTTCGCTATTTCTAAAACTTCCAACGCCTTAACAATTGCTTCTCCTCTTTTTTCTTGTTTTGCTAAAATATCAGCAACAAGCATTAATGATTTAATTTTTTGATATTTGTTGACAGAATATAGAGAAAGGGAATCTGCTAAGTGAATTGCTTTAACAGGATTTGCGGAAGAAATATTTACAGCAATATGGTAATAGATAGAGTCAAATTTTTTAGATTGATTCTCTGTTTGAGAAAAAACAGAAGTTGAAAGCAAAAAAGGAAAAAAAAATAATAGGTTAATTTTTTTTTTAAAAATCATTCTTTAAATCAAGGTTAAATTGGTGCACAAAAAAATTTCATTTTCTGTACTTTTATTCTTTATTATCAATCTAGTTAAATAGTTTTATACATCCTAAAATTTTTAAAATATAATAATTATAAATTTCTAGATAGTTATCGTTCAAAAACAACATTAACGATATTTAAGAACCTAAACAATACATGTTTTTTTAATTAAATATTTAGGGGAAGAAAAAGGTATTAATATTTAATTACTATTTGAAAAAGAACTTTTCACAAAAGTATAATAGGATCTTTCTATTAAAAAGCTATCCACTGTCTGTTTTCCGTAAAACAGACAGTGTGCAAACACCCTATAAACAAGCAACTATAAGTTATCCACTAAAAAAACAATTACAACACAATCAAAAAAGAGTTTGTTACGTAAAAAAAACAACTTTACACCTTTTAAGAATTAATGAATTTAAACTGTTTTAACGCTCTAATTTTAGGGTAAAAAAAGACTATAAAAATTAGAAAAGAATAAGCAATATATATAACTAAAATACATAAAGGAATAAGCTTGCACCAAGATTAAATGAAGTACCTTTTTTAAGATGAAACCTCATCTTCTTTAAGCTTATTAATGAATTTTGAAGGACTGATACCAAGAACGCTTTTAAAACTTGCAGAAAATTTACTGTGAGAAGAAAAACCACACTCTTCAGCTAAATAACTAATTTTATAATTTAAGTACTCTTTATCTGTTTTTAATTTCTCTTTAATATACTGTATTCTTAACTCATTAATATAATTAGTATAATCTGTATTTTTTTTATCCTTAAGATACCTTCTAAAATATTTAGAATTGATATTTAACAAGCCTAATAATTTAGGTAAAGACATATTCTTATCTAAAAACTCATCCGACTCCTCAAATTCTTTTAATTTGGCTTCAAGGTAATTCTCTGTCTTTCGAGAAATGGTGAAATCTGATGATTTACTACCAACATCAACAGGATCCTTCTGTCTAGTAGTACTTGTTTTTTTTCTGATAAAGTAAAAACCAAAAGCAGAAAACAATACTATAAACACTACTACATACATTATTGTACCGTTAGATTTTTTTTTACCTGGGCGCTCTTGTAGTGAATTGTAAGCACTATTTATCATCAATCTTTTTTCTGCTGTATTTTTAGCTAACTGAGTATTATATTTAGTATTATACAACGTAAAACTATCTATTTCTTTAATTTGAGAGTAATACTCAGACACACTTTTAAATACACGTTGTTTTAAAGAACCATGATTACTATTTTTTGAAATAGAAAGCGACCTCTTTAAATAAACACCAGCACTATCTAAATTCTTAGATTCTAAAAATGCATTTCCTAAACTTTGATATATTAAAGAGGCCCATATGGTATTACCTGCTCCCGCTTCATTTATAAAAAAATTGGACTTAGAAAAATGAGATATAGCCTTATCAACATCACCTAAAAACAAATAAGAACGTCCTAACATTTCTTCTGCATTAGCCAATACAAAACATCTAGTCTGTGCATCTTCTTCTTTTTCAAACGTAAGCATTGCTAACTGTAGGTATTCTATCGTTTTTTTATAATCTTTTTCTTCTAATGCAAACTCAGCTAATTCTTGATTGCACATAGCAATATAACTGACTACTTGTTTTTTATCAGAAAAAAGGCTACTAACTTTTATTCCTTCATTCAAAAAACTTTTCCCTTTATCTAAAAAGCCAATCATTCTATATTGTGTAGCCAAAAAACCATAATTTCTAGCGAGTAAAACATATTCTTTTGCATCTTTCGCTATCTCTAAAACCTCCAACGCCTTAATAATCGCTTCTCCTCTTTTTTCTTGTTTTGCTAAAATATCTGCAATAAGCATTAGCGATTTAATTTTTTGCTGTTTATTGGCAGAATATAAAGAAAGGGAATCTGCTAGGTGAATTGCTTTAACAGGATTTGCAGAAGAAATATTTACAGCAACCTGATAAAAGATAGAGTCAAATTTTTTAGACTGATTCTCTATTTGAGAAAAAACAGAAAAAGGAATTAAGAATAGAAGTAAAAAACGCATTTATACTGAAAATTTTTAATTTTAGTTTCTCTAAAAATGACTACAAGCAAGTAATAAAACTAATCAATAGGATACATTTTTCATTTTAAAGTATAAAGGTAAAATAATTATTTAATTTGAAACACAAAACATCTTAAAACAAAGGGTAAAAACAAAAAAAGGATAACATTAATTTGCTATCCTTTTTTGTTTCTAAATTTCTTATTTCTTGGAATTTACCATCCAATTTATACCAAATTCATCTGTACACCTTCCATAAAAACCCCATTCCTTTTCTCCGAATCCGGTATGCGTAATTCCATTTTTAGATAAATCATTAAAAACTGACTCAGCCTCATGTTTGTCATTAAAATCAACACTCATATGAACCTGATTCCCTGAATTTATTGGCGTATCGGGAGCAGCATCATAAGCCATAAAACCCACACCCTTACCTTTTAACTCTGCATGCTGTAACTTTTTTCTATACGAAGAAGGAACATCTATTTTTTTATCTTCGTAAGTTGTCTTGTTTTCTATTTTTGCGTTAAATAATTCTCCATAAAAATTTAATGCTTCTTGACAATTTCCATTAAATGCTAAATATGATTGTACTTTCATTTTTATATATTTTTAAAGATTAATATTCTATTTCAATACAAAAATAAAATTTATGTAGAATCCCTTTTAACTTAGATGATATTTATATTAACGCTATCTGTTTAATAAACTTGAAACTAAAAGACTAAAAAAAGAGACACAAATATCAAAAGAACAACAACATTTAATACTTCGTCTACTCACAAACTATAAAAGAAATTTAAATAGTAACTTTGGATGTAATACATCATCTTTTGACAAACCGTGATTACATCTGCTAGAAAAGGTAGTATTCCCGTATTGGAAGAAAATAAATTTGATAACATAAAATTACAAATGAATAGCTACAACGTAAAATTAATAAAAGATACAGAAATAAATATTTCAGCAGATGGCAATAATCCAATTTGGAAAAAAGCAGATTCTTTAACCAATTTTACATCTCCTTGGAATGACAAACCTGTAAAGAAAATAGAATTGAGAGCCCTTCATACTTCAGAAAAAATATTCTTCCAATTTAAAGTAGAAGATCATCAGACACACATACATCCTTCTGGTGATAAAAATAAAAGCATAAATGATTCTGATAGAGTAGAATTATTTTTTAGAAGTAATACTTCTTTAGCCCCATATTACTGTTTAGAAATAGATACTACAGGTAGAATTATGGATTTTAAAGCTCGTCCAAATAGAGAATTCGATTTTAATTGGAATTGGCCCACACAAGAAATAGCAGTTAAAACGTCAGTAAACAAAAATAACTTTATTGTAGAAATTGAAATTTCACTTCAATCTTTAAAAGATCTAAACTTGTTAAAAAATGGAGCTATAGAAACAGGAATTTATAGAGCAAAATACAACCAACAAGAAGACAATACATTTAAACCTACTTGGATTACTTGGATAAACCCAAACACAGAAACTCCTGATTTTCATACACCAACCTCATTTGGCGTATTATTGCTTGATAAGTAATCTTACAAAACCGACACAATTACCAACACAAAAAAAAAGCTAAAAATAAAAAACCCTTTTAATCAAATGATTAAAAGGGTTTGCAGTTGGCCTACAAGGACTCGAACCTTGAATGTCGGTACCAAAAACCGGTGTGTTACCAATTACACCATAGGCCAATACTGTAATGCGGGTGCAAATTTAAACCTTTATTTAGAATCTGCAAACATTTTTTTATTTTTTTTTACATTTAACAAACATTTAAGATGAAATTATCAGTTATAATACCAATCCCAAACTAATTTAATTCATATTTATTAGTAAATTCGCCACACATTATTAAAACGACTATGACATCAGCAAACTTTAAAAAATGGGACATCATCTTAGGATGGGCAACATTTGTAATTGCTTTAATTACATACTACCTTACACTAGAACCAACTGTGAGTGCCTGGGATTGTGGAGAGTACATTTCTACATCCGTTAAATTAGAAGTTGGACATCCACCGGGAGCGCCTTTATTTCAAATGTTAGGTGCATTTTTTGCAATGTTTACTACAGATATTACACATATTGCTAAAATGGTAAACTTTATGTCTGCATTAGCAAGTGCATTCACCATTTTATTTATGTTTTGGACTATATCTAATTTAGCTCTAAAACTTGCTTTAAAAAATGGTGAAGGTTCAGAAGGTAAATACATAGCAATTTTAGGAAGTTCTGTAGTAGGAGCTTTAGCATACACTTTTTCAGATAGTTTTTGGTTTAGTGCCGTAGAAGGAGAAGTATACGCAATGTCATCTTTTTTAATGGCTTTATTATTCTGGTTAGGTTTAAAGTGGGAAAGCGAACTACACACAGCTAGAGGAAACAAATGGTTAATTTTAATCAGTTTTGTGGTAGGATTATCATTTGGAGTACATATTCTTTCTTTGTTGGTTATTCCGGCTATTGTAATGTTATATTTCTTTAAGATGTACAAAAACATCAACATAAAAACAACTGCTATTGCAACCGTAATTTCTGTTTTAGCGTTAATGTTTGTCTTTAAATTCTTATTTCCGTTTACATTAAAATTCTTTAGTGCTTCAGAGTTATTTTTTATCAATTCTATAGGAATGCCTTATAATTCTGGAAGTATTATTGCTGCAATTATTTTAATTGTATTATTTTACTTAGGATTAAACTACACTCGTAAGAAAAATAAAATTCACACAAACACCTTAATCCTTTCTGTATTATTTATTATGATTGGGTTCTCTTCTTGGATGATGTTACCAATTAGAGCAAACGCAAACACCACAATTAACGAAAATAATCCTTCTAGTGCACGTGAATTATTAGCGTATTATGATCGTGAACAATATGGTGATGCTAATGTTTTTTATGACACGTATTACTCAAATTCTTACGACAGAGAGCAAGACGCCAAGAATCCTTACAAAGATGATAAGCCAAAATATGAAAAATTAAATGGTAAATACGAGATTGTAAATAACTACGAAGGAGTTGTACCAAACTGGTCTGACAAGCACAAAGGTTTTATACCAAGAATGGTAAACCCTGCTTCAGAAAAAATGTACAAATCTATTGCTGGCATTCCGCAAAACAGTAAACGTAGACCTACTTTTGCAGAGAATGTAAAGTTTATGATGAGCTATCAGTTTGGCTACATGTACGGACGTTATTTTATGTGGAATTTTGTTGGAAGGCAAAATGATATACAAGGAAACTTAGATATTTTTAACGGAAATTGGATTAGTGGAATTAATGCATTAGACGAAATGAGATTAGGTTCACAAAAGGATCTACCTTCTCAAACCTTAGAAAACAAAGGAAGAAACAAATACTACTTTTTACCGTTAATTTTAGGTATTATTGGTTTATTATATCAAATTAAATGGGATAAAGAAAACTTCTTTACACTCTTCTTATTCTTTGCGTTTACAGGATTTGCTATTATATTTTACACAAACCCTAAACCATTTGAACCTAGAGAAAGAGACTATGCCGTTGTAGGAAGTTTCTACATTTTTGCCATTTGGATTGGCTTTGGTGTACTTGCACTCTATGAATACTTAAAGAATTTTGGTAATAAAAAAACAATTGCCATTGCAGTTTCTTTGGTTTCTCTATTAGCAGTACCAACTTTAATGGCTTCTCAAAACTGGGATGATCATGATCGTTCTAACAGATACACAACACACTTAAACGCGAAGGCATATTTACAAAGTTGTGACGAAAACGCCATTATGTTTACCATTGGAGACAATGATACATTTCCACTTTGGTACATGCAAGAGGTAGAAGACTTTAGAACAGATGTAAAACTTGTAAACACTTCACTTTTTGCTACAGATTGGTACATAGACCAAATGAAAAGAGCTACCTATAAGGCTGCTCCTATTCCGTCTCAATTAGAACACGATCAATACAAATACGGAACTTTAGATGTTGCTTATTCTATGGATCACCCGCGTTTTAAAGACTCTGTAATGACTATTAAAAACTTTATGCGTTGGATTGCTTCAGATAGTGATGCAACTTATGTAGAAACAGAAAATGGGCAGAAAGAAAAGTTTTATCCGACTAATAAAATTAGACTTCCTGTTAATAAAGAAGCGGTCTTAAAAAGCGGAATTGTAGCACAAAAAGATGCTGATAAAATTTTACCATACATAGACATTACTATTGATGATAGAGCTTTGTTTAAGAACAGAATTTTAATGTTAGATATTCTTGCCAATAACAATTGGGAAAGACCAATTTACTTTACAGGTGGCGCAAATGCTGCAGAAGAGTACCTTTGGCTAAAAGACTACCTACAGTTAGATGGTTTGGCTTACAAGTTAGTACCTATTAAAACCCCTATGGCCAACAAGAGCTTGTTTGATATGGGTAGAATAGACACCGAAAAAATGTACACCAATGTTCAGAAATGGGATTGGAGAAATATTAACGATGGTAAAATTTATTTAGACGAACAAACCAAAAGAAATTCAATTTCTATGCGTAATAGCTTATTGCGTTTATCTGAAGCTTTCGCAAAAGAAGGAGACACAGCAAAAGCATTAGAAATTTTAGATTTATCATTAGATAAAATGCCTATTAAAGACTTTGACCATTATAGTTTATCTATGGGATACCCAGAAGCTTATTACAATCTAAAAGACAGTAAAAAAGCTAGAGAAACTGCTAGAACATTGATTGATTTATTTAAAGAAAAATTAATTTGGCTAAGTACTTTCTCTATGGAAGATACTGAATTGGTTTTTGACGACATAGACACGACGCTTTACATGTACAGAAACATTATTACACAAGTAGAACAAGGCGAAGTAGATAAAGAATATTTAGAAGCATTACAAAATGAATTTATAAGTATTGTAAAACTATTTGATCATCTAATGCCAGATGAAGAATAACACCTTTTAAATGAAAAGTTATTTCCCCAGAACGCCACGTTTTATGATGAGATTTTTCTCTACATATACGTGGCGTTTTCTTTCTGATAAAAAAGAGATTTTTCTCACTTTTGATGATGGACCTACGCCAGAAATCACCGAGTTTGTTTTAACTGAATTAAGAAAACACCAAGCAAAAGCCACCTTTTTTTGCATTGGGAAAAACATACAAAATCACCCAGAAATATTCAGTAAACTTATTTCTGATGGTCATAGCATTGGCAACCATACCCAAAACCATTTAAAGGGCTGGAAAAGTGAAACCAACACCTATGTAAAAAATGCTTTAGAGTGCGAGCAAACAATTAAACAATTTAACACTTCAACAATTACTCAGAGACTCTTTAGGCCTCCTTACGGAAAAATAAAAAAGAACCAAGCAAAACATCTAATTGAAAAAGGTTACAAAATTATTATGTGGAGTGTTTTATCTGCAGATTTTGACACCAAAATTTCTAATGAAAAGTGTTTAGAAAACGTTTTAAAAAATACTGAACCAGGAAGTATTATCGTTTTTCATGATAGCGTAAAAGCTGCTGAAAGAATGAAATATGCGCTACCTAAAGTATTAAAACATTTTTCTGATAAAGGATTTGTATTTAAGTCAATATAAAAGTTACGGAGTATCATTTCTAAATATTTTTTTGCACGTTGACAAACCTTATAGCACCCTTCTTTTGTATTTCACACACGCCTCATCTGGTATAAGTTTTATAAAAAATAGTCTTATAATTAAAAAAGGCATAACTTTTGTAATTCAAAAAAATGATTCTAAAAGCAAACATCATGAAAAATGCATTCTATATAATAATTTTATTGATGATTGTTAGTTGTGGTCATAAAACAAACAAAAAAAATCACTCTATAATTGGAATGGAATCTGCTTCTCGAAACTTTAAAGACATATCTCTACTTAAAGCGTATGTAAAAGTTACTGATACCACTATTTATGAAAATAAAAGAGAAGACAAATATGGAATTCTACATCTAAAAAACGAATTGACACATTTAGTGATTTTTAAAGGCATTACTACCGACTCCGTTAAAAACGTTTCTTATAAAATTTTAGATACTTTAAGTATTTCTAATTTAAAAAATGCTGAATCTATAACCATAGGTTACTGCAATCTAAATACGGATAACAGTACAAATATTATTGCAATCGTTGATAAAACAGATCGTTTAAAAATTAAGAATATTAAAAAAGTTTGGATAGCAAATACAACTTCTCAAAAAATAGAAATTGAAACAGATTTTAGCAGAATTAATTGCTTCAATGAGTTTTTTACAGAGCAATAGATATTTAAATTCTACAACCAAGTTTTAGCCCTGATTGAAACGGCATCCTTTTTGTTTTTTTTTAAAACAAAAAGATATAGTGGAAAGCAGGAAATAGCTTCTAAAAATTAAAGATACTTAAGCACCAAACCAATTAAAGTATTTGCATCTTGAGCACCTGTTTGGCGCCATTTCATTTCGCCATTTTTATAAATCATAAAAGTAGGATTTCCTTTAACTAACAACGCTTCTGCAAGCGCTTCATTTTTAGCGATGTCAATCTTAATTACTTTAGCTTTATCACCTAAAACGGCAGCAACATCTCTTAAAGTATGTACGGTATTATCTACCTCGCTCCAATCTTTATAAAAGTCAATTAGAACAGGCTTTTCAGCACTTATTAAATCACCAAATTTTGCCATAATATAGATTTTTTAAGGGGGAAAAAACGTATAAATAATCACTTGTAACTTAACAAATATATAGAAAAGTAATTAAATGGTCTGAGGATCAGCCTTTTTTCAATTCTATCACTGTAATTTCTGGCCAAATACCTACTCTACCCGGAAATGCATGATACCCAAAACCTCGGTTTACGTTGATAAACCTACCTGCTTCTTCATACAAACCTGCCCATTGTTTGTAAACATATTTTGAAGGACTCCATTTTAACCAACCCGGAATTTCGATACCCATTTGTAAACCATGTGTATGCCCACTTAACGTAAGTTGATAGTTAAAAGGATCTTGTTTTACTTTGATTTCCCAATGGCTTGGATCGTGACTCATTAATATTTTAAAATCTTCTTGTTTTATGTTTGCCGATGCCCTTGCAAGGTCTCCCGCTTGGTTGAATCCTTTTCCCCAATTTTCTACGCCTAATAATGCAATTTTTTGTCCGTCTTTTTCTAAATAACGGTGCTCGTCTAGTAATAAATCGAACCCTATTTTCTGGTGAATATCTTTTACTTTTTGAAAATTATCTATTTTGTCTTGCGGATTATCCCAATCCATATAATCGCCATAATCATGATTACCAAGAATGGAATATTTACCGTCTTTTGCTTCTAACTTATCAAAAACATCCATCCAGTTGTCCATTTCATCTGCTTTATTATTCACAATGTCTCCTGTAAATAACATTATGTCCGATTTTTGCTGATTTATCAAATCGACACCATATTTAATTTTTTCTTTGTTGGTAAAACTCCCAGAATGAATGTCTGAGATTTGAGTGATTGTAAAACCATCAAAAGCATCTGGTAAATCTTTAAAGCTTAGTTGGTATTTTAAAACTTTGTAATTGTATTTTCCTTGAATAATTCCGTAAATAAAAGCTGCAAAAGGAATTGCTGCCAACCCTAAAGCAATCTGCGAAATAAACTTTCTTCTACCTACAAGTTGTTTTGTTTCTCCGCTTGAAATTGCAGAAAATAATTTTAAAACCCAACGATATGCATCTTCTCCAAAAAGCAAGATGATAATAACCAATTTAGGAATAGAAATTGTTAGCAACAAACCCACGGCCATTTGAAACTGTGGCGTTTGCCCTACGCTTCTAGAGTATGTTAAGAAAGTGATGAAAAAATTAATGTATACCGCGATACTTATCAATAGAAAAGAATAACGAACTATTTTACTTTTAGAGACTGTTTTAAACGCTTGAAACGTATAAATTTCTACAAGCGTGATAACAATAGTTAATATGATTAAAGGAAAAACCCAACGTGGCATAAATAAATTTTAAAATGTTGGCAAAGGTAGGTTTTTAAGTTTCGATTGGATTTTAACGTCTTGTTAAAGTTTTGTACCTTTCTCGCATCTCAAAAAACACTATTTTTGAGGTCAAATTTTCATCAATTTAAACCACAAAACCAATATAATGTCAGATCAGAAAAGAGTTTTTTTAGTGGATGCTTTTGCATTAATTTTTAGAGGATATTATGCATTTATAAAAAACCCTAGAATTAATAGTAAAGGTTTAGATACGTCTGCAATAATGGGTTTTATGAACTCTCTTTTAGATGTTATTAAACGTGAAAGACCAGATCATTTAGCGGTTTGTTTTGATAAAGGCGGTAGTGTAGACAGAGTAGAAATGTTTGAAGCTTATAAAGCCAACCGAGACGAAACTCCGGAAGCTATTAAGTTAGCGGTACCTTACATACAAGAAATCTTAAAAGCCATGCACATTCCTATTATGGTAAAAGAAGGTTTTGAGGCTGATGATGTTATTGGAACACTTTCTAAACAAGCAGAAAAAGAAGGTTACAAAACGTATATGGTAACGCCAGATAAGGATTTTGCGCAACTAGTTTCTGAAAATATTTTTATGTACAAACCTCGTTTTGGTGGTGGTTATGATATTTGGGGAGTTGACGAAGTGAAAGAAAAATTTGGTGTAGAAAATCCAGAACAAGTCATCGATTTCTTAGGAATGATGGGAGATTCTGCAGATAATATCCCAGGTTTACCTGGAGTTGGAGAAAAAACCGCAAAGAAATTTTTAGCTGCTTACGGTTCTATGGAAAATCTTTTAGCAAATACGCACGAGCTAAAAGGAAAAATGAAAGAGAAAATAGAAGCAAACGGAGAATTAGGCTTGCTTTCTAAACAATTGGCAACAATAATGTTGGATGTTCCGGTAACTTTTGATGCCAAAGACTTTGAATTAGATCAGCCAGATAAAGACAAGGTAACAGAACTGTTTAACGAGTTAGAATTTAGAAATCTATTAACCAATTTTTTACGAACTTTTGCTGTTGAAAATGCTGAAAAAGCAAATTCTGCCGAAAATTCTATAGATGTCCCTTCGAGCGCAGTTGAGAAGTCATCAACTAAAAAAGCAGCTCCAGTTCCTGAAGGTCAGTTTGATTTATTTGCAGCACCAGGAAGCGGAAGTGTTTCTGAAGAAGAAATTGCATCTGGTTTTAAATCGATAAAAGATACGAGTCATTTTTACCAACATATAGATTCGCCTTTTGCTAGAAAATTATTACTTAAAAAATTAATGGAACAAACTTCGGTTTGTTTTGATACAGAAACTACGGGTTTAAGAGCTTTGGAAGTGGAATTAATTGGTATTGCTTTTTCTTACGAAGTAGGTAAAGGATATTATGTTTCTTTCCCAGAAAATCAAGAGGAAACAAAAGCCATTTTAGAAGAATTTCGTCCGTTTTTCACATCCGATGCAATCGAAAAAATAGGTCATAATTTAAAGTATGATATAAAAGTGTTATCGAATTATGAAATGCCTGTAAAAGGGAAGTTATTTGATACCATGATTGCGCATTATTTAATCAATCCAGATATGCGCCACAATATGGATATGTTGGCAGAAACATATTTGAATTATCAGCCGGTTTCTATTGTAGATTTGATTGGTAAAAAAGGGAAAAATCAGCTTTCTATGCGTGTTGTGCCGGTTGCAGATCAAACAGAATATGCGGTAGAAGATGCAGACATTACGTTTCAATTAAAACAACTTTTTACTGGTGAATTAGAAAGCGGAAATGTTAGCACTCTTTTTAATACTATTGAATTGCCTTTAGTTTCGGTTTTAACAGCCATGGAAATTGAAGGAATTAACATCGATATTGATTTCTTAAAAGAATTATCTGTTGCCTTAACGGATGACATTAACAGACTTGAAAAAAATATTTACGAACAAGCAGGTGAAGAATTTAATATTGCTTCACCAAAACAATTAGGGATTGTGTTGTTCGAGAAAATGGAGTTGGTTAAAAAACCTAAAAAGACAAAAACAGGTCAGTATAAAACAGGCGAAGATATTTTATCATTCTTAGCAAAAGACCATAAAATTATTAGAGATATTCAAGAATATCGTCAGTATAAAAAATTACAAAGTACCTATGTAGATGCATTGCCAAATGAAGTGAATCCGAAAACAGGAAGAATTCATACAGAATACATGCAAGCGGTTGCTGCTACAGGAAGATTGAGTTCTAACAACCCGAATTTACAGAACATTCCTATTAGAACCGAAAGAGGAAAAGAAGTTAGAAAATCGTTTATTCCAAGAGATGAAAACTATGTATTATTAGCGGCGGATTATTCTCAAATAGAATTAAGAATTATTGCAGCTTTAAGTGAAGAAGAAAATATGATGGAAGCTTTTAAAAATGGTGAAGATATTCATGCTTCTACCGCTGCAAAAGTTTTTAACGTTCCCTTAGATGAAGTGACAAGAGAACAAAGAAGTAACGCTAAAACAGTCAATTTCGGAATTGTCTATGGAGTTTCTGCTTTCGGATTAAGTAATCAAACTGACTTATCTAGAAGTGAAGCAAAAGAATTAATTGACACGTATTATGAAACGTATCCAAAGTTAAAAGCATACATGTCTGCACAAGTAGATTTTGCCAGAGAACATGGATATGTAGAAACCATCTTAAACAGACGTAGATACTTAAAAGATATTAATTCTAGAAATGCCATGGTTAGATCTGGTGCAGAAAGAAATGCTGTAAATGCTCCAATACAAGGTTCTGCTGCAGACATTATAAAACTAGCCATGATTAACATTCATAATCGATTTGAAAAAGAAGGTTTTAAATCAAAAATGCTTTTACAAGTACATGATGAATTGGTTTTTGACGCGCATAAAGACGAGTTAGAAATTATTAGACCTATTATAAAGTACGAAATGGAAAACGCTTTTAAAATGAGTGTTCCTTTAGATGTTGAAATGGGAATTGGAGAAAACTGGTTACAGGCACATTAAAAATTAAACAATGAAATATTTAAGACTTTTAATCATCATTACGGTATTTGCTTCGTGTTCTAAAAACATCTATCAAGTATCTAAGAACACGTATCATAAAAAAGCAAAACAATTAGGGAAATCTCTAGTTAAAATTGAGTCAGACACCATAGGAAACAGAACGACAAAGGTTATAGAATCTCAGAATTTTAATTTAAGAAAACCTAATTTAGTTGTTATACATCACACTGCTCAAGATAGTTGTATGCAAACCTATAAAACCTTTGCTTTAGAGCGAACACAAGTAAGCTCTCACTACGTAATTTGCGATGATGGAACCATTACACAAATGCTACACGACCTGGTTAGAGGTTGGCATGCAGGTAATGGAAGTTGGGGTAAAAACACCGACATAAACAGCTCTTCTATTGGTATTGAACTAGATAATAATGGTACAGAACCTTTTTCTTATGCTCAAATTAATAGTTTAACTTTCTTATTAGAAAAGCTGACGAAAAAATATAAAATACCTGCGCAAAATATTATTGGTCATTCGGATATTGCTCCTGGAAGAAAAACAGATCCGAGTGCATTATTTCCTTGGAAATCATTAGCAGAAAGTGGTTTTGGAATTTGGTATACTGAAGAGGATTTAAAGACCGTAACACTTCCGGTAGACTTTAATATTACTTTTGCTTTAAAATATATTGGCTACAATACAGACAATATTAAAAATGCTATTTATTCTTTTAAACTTCATTTTAACCCTAAGGAGTTATCTCATGAATTAACGGAAAAAGATAAAAAGATATTATTTTTAGTGATGAAGGAAATTTAAAATACTTTCAGCAATTATTCATTACACCTCACTTTCTACTATAACCTGTAGAAAAACTTATTAAAAACGATAAATGGAATTAGATTATATTGAAAACATAGACGGACATGATCAGAACATTGTTCGTTTATACAATTTTGACAAAGCAGAAGCAATTCTATTTAGAGACCTAATTGTAGATACCATTATTGATAAAAAACAAAAGTTAGATTTAGCTACCTTAGATTTTATAACGCCACGAAATTGCAATTTAATTTTCGGTTTATTTAAAACTGATGAAGGAATCTTAACCAAAGATAACGAAACTTTTTTTTGTATTTTAACCCTAGAAGGGTTTAGAAATATGGCAAGACTTTTGGAACCTTTTTGCAAAAAAGAGTCTAAAGGATATGAATATTTATATGAAATTGACAACCCTACAGATTTATTATTTTGCCCCACAGCTACTTTTGATGAGGAGTAAATTATTTAATAAAAATCAATAGACACGAAAAACCGCTCCCTTTAAAAACATACAATATTCCTCCTTTTTAAATAACAAAAAACTCCACTGAATTTCGTAAATTAGTAGTCTGTAAAACAGGAACATTTTGCAGTAATAAAGTAATAATTCAAGACAAAGTGACAAAAGAATGTTATGAAAAGAAAAATCGGAATTATTTACTCTTCTATAGACGGACAAACTAAAAAAATTTGTGAAGAACTAAATGCTCATTTCAAGAAAGAGCAAATAAAATCAGCACTATTTTCAATTGAGAATTTTAATGATAATTTATCGGAATTTGACACACTAATAATTGGAGCAAGTATTAGATATGGAAAACACAATAAACAAGTTTATGATTTTATCTTAAAAAACAAAGAGTACCTTAAAGAAATAAAAACAGCCTTTTTCTCAGTTAATTTGGTAGCAAGAAAAGAAAATAAAAACAGCCCTTCTACAAATCCATATCTAATTAAATTTATAAAAGATATAAACTGGACTCCTGATTTATTAGAAGTGTTTGCCGGTAAATTAGATTATAAATCATACTCTTTATTAGATAGAATTATGATTAAACTAATTATGAGATTAACTGATGGCCCTACAAAATCCAAAGAACCTATAGAGTTCACTGACTGGAAAAAAGTCAACGATTTTGGTATTAAAATAAGTCAAAATTATAAAGACACGAAACACATCACCTTGTAAATTTAACAACAAGGCAATGCTCCAATCAATTAAAAAATTATTTCAATAATTCTGGCGTATTAAGAATCAATTCTATTTTTTTGATAATTACAGTAATTTGACTCAATTGTGCTTCAATATTTCTAAAATATAGACTGATATCTCTATTTACCCAACTTTCAGAAATTACTCTGGCCCCCAAACTAATTCTTAAGACAGCACTTTGTATATCGTCTTCAAACTTTACGTTTACTGCCTGCCCAATATGACATTTTTGTGCTGCAAGTCTTATAATTTCTAAAGAAGCTCCTTCAAATTTATTGGAAAGATCAGAGTTTAAAAGCGCATAAAGTTTTTTCACTTTATCAACAGACAATGCTTCTTTATTTTTAAGGATGAAAAAAGGAAAAATAGTTCGAATATTTCTTATTCCAAATTCTTCGTCATTATTTGTATTTAAATTAGACTCATAACCATAAACAGGTTCTAAAAAAGTAGCTTCTTTTATAGAGTCTTCTACAAAATTACAAAACATTTCTATTCCCATATTTCTATATAAAATAGGTGTTTTATAATATCGTTCCATCTCTACAATTGCAGCATTCCAACGCATATAAGAACCATAATTAAATCCGTCTGATAATTCTTTAGAACAAAACCAATTAACTGGCCAATCAGAATGATTAAAATATTGCGTTAATCCTTTTGGCAACTTCTTTTTGGCATCATTAATTTGCAGACTTACACATTCCGGAAAAATTAATGCTCCAGAATACGGAGGTCCTGTAAAATATTTACTTCCGGTAATACTAACAATATACCCCTTGTTTAAATAGTTCTGAATATCTGTAGGATCTAATCTTAACTGTGCTGCATCAATAATTACTTGCAATGACAAATCTTTAAGAGCATCTATTTCTCGCATCATTTTTACACTAGGTGACTGATAACCTAATTTAGAATGATCCATCACGTGTAATACAACTTGTCTTCCTAATTTATGAGTTTCAGTAATTGCTGTAAAAACTTCAGAATCTAATTTTTCTGTTGATTTTAATGCTCCTTTTTCATCTCTAAACGGAATTTTAATAAGATCTACGTCTCTAAAACCTTCCATTTTATCGCCTTTATTCACCGGAAAATTTAAAGCTGTATTATTTTCGAAATGACATCCTTTTAATGCAGCAGGAACTCCACTACCGGTTTCATCGGAAGCAACTAAAATATGTGTAATTTCTTTGTCTGTAACAATTTGACTAATAGCTGCTATTTGAAGTGATGAGTCTGTACCTGAAGGAGAAAAAATTATTTCGCAAGCATCATTTAAAGTAAAAATTTTTCTCAAATTACTTTTTAATAATTCAGAAAACTCTATAGCACTCTCTTTAAATCCATTTTTTAAGCTATTCTTAATTAAAATACTTCTAGTTTTATCTGTTTTATCAAAAGCAAAATTAGAAACACTGGTTGCTGTAGAAGAGGCAAACGTAAAAGCTTCTGGTCTTGGAAAAGGCCTGCAACCATATTTATTTAATAAAGCTATTTCATCAATATTTAATCTATGGTCACCTCCATCCATTAATAAATACTCTGTTGGTTTTGCAAGGTTATCAATAATAGGTTTCCAAGATTTTTCAAATACTTTACTCCCTGTATTTAATCCATGAAACGCTTCTAACTCTTCATGCTCTAATAAAGATTCAGCACTTAGACTGTCTTCATTTTTAATCAAATTAATTAAAAAATAATCAACATTTTCTAACTTTTCTTTATCCTCTTTAGGTAGCAACTTGTAAAAAATTCTAGTTACTTCTAAGGCAGCAATATTACATAAAGAAGTATCTTTTTTTTCACTTTCTAAGGCTTTATACCAAAGTTGCCATTCTATTCCGTATCGTAAATAAACCAATGCCAAAACTGGGTTTCTTAAATATAAAGCACCAATTATTATCGATTCATTCGGAACAATTTTAAAAACTTTTGGTACCGTATTAGAAGTAATAATATTAATGTTATTTATTTTTGGTACCGTATTAAATCTCTTTAAAACATGAACTAGATAATTAATATTTTCTTTTTCAAATAAAGAAGTTCTTTTATATTGATCTTCTATCGCTATATTATTTGTCATAAGTGCTTTATTTTAAACGTTTATTACAACGTCGCTTTCTCTAATGAGTATCTTTTACAGATTATTTAACCTGTAAATATTTAGTGTTTTTTCAGGTGCAAAACTCTGAAAAAAAAGGGTTAATTAATGAATTACTTTGTTAATTTTTTATTTATATAAACTGCAATACCACAGAACTGTTTAAGTTTTTAACTCTGCATTATTAAATCAATCACAAAAAGAGACTGTATAGGTTTTTAACCAGATATAATCAGCTTTTAAAATCATTAATTTTATACCGTTTCTTTAAAAAAATAAGCAGCTAGTTTCTTTTCAATAAAACTTGGAATTCTTTTCGGAAAACGAGACAGAAAATCTACAAAAACAACATCTGACTTAGCTTTACTTAGCAACTCCTTTTGTTCATTTGTTATTTCAAATTCAAAACCGAAACGAACTTTTGGCATTTCTTTAATAATTGTTTTTATGGTAATCAACTCATCAAAGTGAGCTGGTTTCCGGTATTTTATATCAAAAGAAACTACAGGTAACATTATTTGATTTTCCTCTAACTCGACTTCATCTAAACCCAATTTTCGCAATAATTCATTGCGTGCTTGATGACAATAGACTACATAATTGGCATGGTAAACATAGCCCATTTTATCGACTTCCCCATAACGTGGTCTTAATTGAAAAAGATCAGTTATCATAACAATTCTGCTCTAATTTTTCATCACTAAGTTGATTCCCCATCTGATGCTTTTTAGTCTTTAAATAATGTATAGATTACTAATGATGACATGCGTGTGCATGCTCTTTTTTATGCTTGTGACCATGACTTGCACAACTAACATCTGTATCAGAAATTTTACCTTCAACAAACTCTAAAATAACGTCTGCAGATTTACCAGAACAACCGCGTATTACGCCAATCCCAGCAACCACTAATTTACTCATTGCACTATCACCAATATTACCCGCCAACATAAATGTTACACATTCCTTTACTAAAACACTAACAATATTAGATTTACAACCACACTTACCATCCGACTCTAACAATTTTAAGTCTAAAATTTCATTTGTATTAGAAAAAGTATAGATTTCATAAAACTTACATCTTCCAAAATGGTCTGCAATCTTGTTGTCTTTTGTTATTGGTATTGCTATTTTTTTCATAACGAATCATTTATTATCACTATTGTTCTCGTATTGTCTTTTTTACGTCTTCCTTTTCTAAAAGGTCTATTTTCTGGAGATTGATTGGCATCGGATTTAGTTTTTCTACATTCCCCTAATTTCATTCCTGTTTTTGGACCTAAACCTTGTGGACCATTGTTATCAAAATTTGGCATATTCTATTCATTTAGATTCACTAACTCATCTTTATCATTGGCAGGACAATCACCACATGTTGTAGGATTTGTAACACCATCAATTAATTTAAAACACGTTTTACATTTGTACCAATCTTTTTCAAATTCGAAGTTCCCTCCTTTAATAACAATCGATTTACCTTCCACAAAACCTTGTGCAATTTTTTTTAAGGCACTGTTATAAATTCTAGTAAGCGTAGGTCTAGAAACCTCCATTTTTTCTGCCGCAGCATCCTGAGAAAGATTATCATAAATAACCAACTTTACAGCCTCATATTCTTCATACCGCATATCGACATGCTCCGTATCACAAAACCGAATTCCAAACGGCTTAAAACCCAGCATTTTTGGTGGATGATTTACTTTTCTTTTCTTATGAGGTCTAGGCATCTCTTAAATTTTACACAAAGTTAATGAACCTACGTTCATAACAAAATAAAAACAGCATTAATTATCAAAAAAAATTAGATCTTTATTTCTTATCAAACTAACTAAACCTATTTGTGCTATTTTATAATTAAATTTGCGGTCTATAAGAATAATCAATGAGCATCATTTCTAAAGACATACAAAAAGCCATACAATTATTAACCAATGAAGAATTGGTTGCCATACCTACGGAAACAGTTTATGGTTTAGCAGGGAATATTTTTAGCGAGAAAGCAATTAAAAGTATTTTTTCAACTAAAAAGCGTCCGTTTTTTAATCCATTAATTGTACACATCCCTTCTGTTGATGCTTTAGACGGAATTGTAACGCACATTCCTGAAAAAGCAAAGTTATTAGCAGATGCTTTTTGGCCAGGATCTATGACATTGGTCTTAAAAAAGAACAAAAATATTCCTGATATTATTACTGCAGGCAAAGATACGGTTGCCGTTCGTGTACCTAATCACCCAGTAACTTTAGAGTTATTAAGACAATTACCATTTCCTTTAGCAGCACCAAGTGCAAATCCTTTTGGAAGCATAAGCCCTACAAAACCAGCACATGTAGAACGTTATTTTAAAGACGATATAAAAATGGTGCTGGATGGTGAAGCTTGTACAAACGGAATTGAATCTACCATTATTGGTTTTATAAATGACGAACCTATTATTTACAGATTAGGCGCTTTGGCATTAGAAGATATTGAAGCGGTTGTTGGTAAAATTAGCATTAAAAACAAAGAAGAAGTAAGTCCGGATGCTCCAGGAATGTTGGCAAGACATTATGCACCTGCTACTCGTACTTTTTTGGTTGATGATATTGCGAATGAAGTTAAAAAGCATTTAGGCAAAAAAATTGGTGTATTACCTTTTAAAAATTCTTTGAATGATGTTTCTCTAACAGAAATTATATTATCAGAAAAAGGATCTTTGCACGAAGCTGCATCAAAATTATACGATTCTTTACACGAATTAGACCATCTAAAATTAGATGTAATTATTGCAGAAAGATTCCCTGAATTTGGTTTAGGAAAATCTATTAACGACCGTTTGCAAAGAGCAACTTTTAGCCTTTAACTTGATATTTTTTTAATTTGACTTATTTTCAAAAATTTAAAGCAGATATTTCTGACATTAAACTTCCAGAAAAATTTACTTTTCCGTTTTATTATCAACCTCATAAATTGGCTATAATTGCCACAAATGAGTTGCAAGAATATTTAGAAAATCAGACAGATTTTAAACATAATTTTGGTCTTACAGAAATAAAAAACGAATTGCCAATTGGAAAAATGTTTGGGGTTTTAGTGGTTAAAAACAAACAAAATGAAATTGGTTATTTAGCGGCCTTTTCAGGAAAATTAGCCGATAAAAGTTTGCCTTTAAAATTTGCTCCTCCTGTTTTTAACATGAGAACAGAAGGAAGTTTTTACATAAAAGGTGAAAAAGAAATAGACCAAATAAACGCTCAATTATCTCTTTTAAAAAAGGATAAAAATTATTTAAAACTGAAAAAAACCTTTTTAAAATTATCGAAAGAAATTGAAGAAGATTTAGTCCTAGAAAGAAAAAAACTGAAACTTCAGAAAAAAGATAGAAAGACTAGAAAAACAAACGGACAAGCAACTTTAAATGAGAAAGATTTTAACAACCTCAACAAAGTATTAGTTCAAGAAAGTTTTAACGACCAGTTTTATTACAAAGAATTAGTAGAATACTACGAAGATAAAATCGCAAAAAAAAGGACAGAATTAACTCTTTTTGAAAACAAAATTGCAGCATTAAAAAAAGATAGAAAAGAAAAATCAAATTATTTACAACAAACTCTTTTTAGTAAATATGCTTTTTTAAATCAAGAGAAAGAGCTGCGTAGTTTATTAGATATTTTTAACAATCCAGCAATAAAGCCTCCTGCAGGTTCAGGTGAATGTTCTGCTCCTAAATTACTACAACATGCTTTTTCAAACGACTATACGCCTATTTGTATGGCCGAATTTTGGTGGGGAATTTCGCCAAACTCAGCAATTAGAAAACACAAGAACTTTTATCCTGCCTGCCAAGGTAGATGTAAACCTATTTTAACACATATGTTAGATGGTATTACAATGGATGAAAATTTATTGTTAGAAAATTTAGCTGAAAAACAAGAATTAGAAATCATTTATGAAGATGATGTTTTATTGGTTGTAAATAAACCGACCGAGTTTTTATCTGTACCAGGAAAAGATATTTCCGACTCTGTATATACTCGCATTAAAGAAAAATATCCAGACGCTACAGGGCCATTAATTGTACACAGATTAGACATGTCTACTTCTGGAATTTTATTATTGACCAAAACAAAAGAAGCTAATAAAGTATTACAAAGTCAGTTTATAAATAGAACAGTAAAAAAACGATACGTTGCTTTATTAGACGGAAACTTAACCGAAGAAAGCGGAAAAATAAAACTTCCTTTACGTGTAGATTTAGACGACAGACCCAAGCAATTAGTAGATTTTGTTCATGGAAAAAATGCAGAAACTGACTGGAAAATCATCCATAGAGAAAATGGAAAGACAAAAGTCCATTTTTACCCAATTACAGGACGAACACATCAATTAAGAGTTCATGCTGCTCATATAAACGGATTAAACACCCCAATTATTGGTGATGATTTATACGGTAACAAAGAAAACAGGTTGCATTTACATGCTGAATTTATAGAGTTTTCACATCCAACAACTCACAAGAGAATGAGCTTTACAGTGGCACCAGATTTTTAGAAAAACGAAAATCCGATCCCTAAAGAAACACTGTCTAATCTATTATTTTCGAAACCAATGATTCCTTTTCTATGAAAATCTAAACGAACTATTGTGTTCCATCTTTCTTCCCCTGCAACCTGAGTACCTAATCCTATTCGGTAATAATTTCCGTCAGGATAATTACTAGATGGACGCCACATTTTTCCGTAACTCACTTCTGTAAAAAAATTATCTCCTTCATCTTCGGTTATATTATATTTTAAACTCACGTAAGTTGGAAAAGCACTTACGGCATAATTCCAATGATAATCGAAACCGCCATTTACACTTATAGCAACTCTTTTTTTAATTTCATATCCAAACCCCATTCTAAAAAAAATTGCTGAAGGAATTAAAAATGTTTCACCATCATCTGGATCTAACGTATAATGTTCATTAACAGCAAAAGTTAAATTTGCTGAACCTGTAAAAAAAGGTTTTCCAAGTTTTTCTTGTGATAGTAAAGTTTGAATCGTACAAAAAAACAGGAGTAAAAGTAGTATTTTTTTCATTGCATTATATTGGGTACCAAAACTTAAGCAATAACTATTCCATTGCCTATATTCTTGTTAATATTTAATCCTTTAGTATTTTTAAAAATATATTTCTATCAATTTCTTGGGCTCCTAAACTCGCTAAATGATCATTATACATTTGGCAATCTATTAAAGTATACTCTTTCTTTTCAGCTAGATGAATAAATGCCAATTTAGAAGCATTAGAAACTTTACTAAACATACTTTCTCCACAGAAAATATTGTTGATCTCTAAACCGTACAAACCGCCCACTAATTGGTTGTCTTGCCAAACCTCTATAGATTTTGCAATACCTTTATTATGTAAATTAATGTAAGCCTGCTCCATATCATCAGTAATCCAAGTACCAAAACCATCACTTCTTTCAATGTTTTTACAATGGTAGATTACTTCTCTAAACGCTTTATTTTCTGTGATGGTAAACTCACCTTTATTAATGATTTTTCGCATCGATTTAGAAACTTTAATTTCACCGGGAAACAACACCATTCTTTCCAACGGACAATACCAAACAATAGGTTCTCCTTCTGAAAACCAAGGAAAAATTCCATTTTTGTAGGCACAAATTAACCGTTCATCAGATAAATCTCCACCTAAAGCGATAATTCCATCATTAGTAGTAAATTCATAGGGCGGAAATTCAATTTTATCTGTAAGCCAAATCATAGAAATTTATTTGTTGCTAAATTAAGGAATTCATAAAAGAGTAGGAATATAAATTATTGTTCACTTTATAAAAATTAAGTCCTTATTTTTGTACTCTGTTTAAAGAAAAAGAGAAATCTAAAATGGCAAAAAAAACAAAACAAAAAACAAAAACGCATAGAGCTAAATTGATGCACTCCTATTTCCATAGAACAGGGTTCTATATGTTTATATGGGAGAGTTTAAAGAAAGCTTTCTGGCCAATTGTAATTGTTGTTGCATGTTTATTTCTTTTTAACGAATATGTATACAACATTAATGATGGATTACATCATTTTACAGAAACGGTTTCTAGACTTACAGTTTTAATATTCTTCTTTGCTTCTGAAACCTTGTTAGGCTTGGTACCTCCAGAAATATTTATTGCGTGGTCTAAAAAAACACCAGACCCAATATTAAACTTAGCAATTTTAGCTACTTTATCATATTCTGGTGGTTTAGTTTCTTACTTTATAGGTAAAACTGCATTAAGAATTAAATCTGTTAAAGAATATTTAGAAGTAAAAATGGCTAAGAATTTAAAAAACACTCGAAAATGGGGTGGTATTTTAATTCTAGTAGGTGCTTTGTTTCCATTACCCTTTTCTATTGCTTGTATTGCTGCAGGAATGATAAAATACCCATTTAATAAAGTTATCTTTTTTGGTTTATTTCGTTTTATTAGATTTGCAATATATGCTTGGGCAATTTTTCAGGTTGTAGATTAAATTCAGATTAAAATAATTATATTAGTATTATGGGATTAACAAATAATGACATTTTAAAAAAACTACGTGTAGCTCATAAATTACGAGATACAGATATTGTAGAGATTTGTGCTTTGGTAGATTTTAAAGTAAGTAAAGCAGAACTAGGTGCCTTATTTAGAAGTGAAGAACACCCAAAATATGTAGAATGTCAAGATCAAATATTACGTAATTTCTTAAACGGATTGGTTGTTCATTTACGTGGACCAATGCCTAAAAAAGGTGAAAAGAAATAAGTTTTTATTTTTTTGATGTTTAGATTGTTTCGCTTTTAGACACAAGAAACAAGACTAACAAAAAAATAAACAAACCTTTATAAATATAAAAGAGAGATTTCAATAATGAAATCTCTCTTTTTATTTGTCTTGATTCTTAATGTTAAAAATCTTGATGCTATTTAAAACGGTAAATCGTCTGGCTCTTCATCTGTAACTTTAGATGCTGGCTGAAATTGATCTACTGGAGGCAAATTCCCACCACCTGCAGCTGCTTGAGATAAATTCTCTATTCTCCACCCAACTATTGAGTTAAAATATTTAGCTTCACCTTGTGGGTTAATCCACTCTCTACCTCTTAAATTGATAGATACTTTTACATCTTGCCCAACTTTGTAATTGTTTAATAAATCAGTTTTATCTTGTTGAAACTCGATATTAATCATTTGCGGATATTGATCATCTGTTGTAACCACTAATTCTCTCTTTTGAAATCCGTTTGATCCAAATGTTTGAACGTCTCCAATTAATTTTACTTTACCAATAACTTCCATAATTTCTAATTTAATAAAAGTACTTTCCAAGCACTTTCTACATCATTCTTTTTTAAATACTCTTGGGCAAATGTATGTTTTTTTGTGGTTTCTAGTCCAATAAACTCTAAATGATCTTTCTTAAAGTTATTAACATCTGCTTCTGTTGGCAATTGTTCTACATTACCTAACATTCCTAAATTATTCCCTGTTAACACCCTACTATTTCTTATTTCTAAAGGTATTTTGTCAACTCCAATACCTAAAGTACTTACTGGTTTTGGTATCTCAAAAAAACCATCTTTAGCCCTAGTATAAAAATTACCTCCTGCTCTTGCCACCAAGTCTATTTTATGCTGATCTATGCTTCCGTCATCTCCTATAACGGCTTCAGAAATATGTACTTTAACCACCTCGCAAACTATTAAATTTCCAGCCCCACCTTCATCACCAGTAAAAATAACATCATTTACTTTGCATTCTAATTGCACTGGAGATTCTGCTACTCTAAATGGTTTTATAAGATCTGAAGGCAACATGGTAAACCCAGCTTTTTCAAATTCATTTACCCCTTGCGGATATTCTGTACTACTTAAAGACATTTGTTGCACCATGGCATAGTTTACCACATTTATAACCACTTCTTTGGTAACCAAAACATTCTCTAACGTGTGTTTTGTAGTATTATCTTTTACTCTTCTAGCAGGCGAAAAAACTAATATAGGCGGATTTGCTCCAAAAATATTAAAAAAACTAAAAGGAGATAAATTAGGGTTTCCATCTGCATCAACCGTACTTGCAAAAGCAATAGGTCTTGGCGCAATGGCGCCTAATAAATAACCATGTAATTTTTGGGTAGAAATCTCTTTTGGATTGATAGATAGCATACTTATAAATTTTACTAAATGCCATTTAGAGCACAACTAAAAAGTTTAACGAAATTCTATATCTTCGTTTGATACTTTTATCAGAATAAAATTTTGAAAAAAAGTAAAAATGCTAACTGGCAATTATTATTTGCTTTGTAAAGATACTATCTAATCTTTAAATGAGTTATACAGAGGAAACCTTATATTTGTTTTGATGAACATTTTTTCTAATACCCTTTTATTTAAACGAATTACCATTCTTGTTTCGTTTATTATTGTTTCTTTAATTTTATGGAACACCTATACTTTCTTTCAGAAATTTAAACAAGAAGAGCGTATAAAAATGGAAATTTTAGCAACTGCCCAAAAAGAAATTGCTAGCGATACCAACTTAGATGCCAATGTAGATTTACCCTTAAAAATTATTGAGAATAACAATAATATTCCTATGATTTTGGTGAATGATAAAGGAGAAATAGAATATTTTCAGAACCTTGATTCCGTAAAAGCTTTAAACCCTAAATATCTAGAAAAACAGCTGCTAGAAATGAAGGCAGAGAACCTACCAATAGAGGTTAGCTATAAAGGAAAAAATAAACAATTTATCTATTACCGGAATTCTGATTTACTAAACAGATTAACCTATTATCCTATTGCGTTAATTTTAATTTTATTTCTATTTTTGAGTGTTATTTATATGTTTTACAGCTCTAATAAAGTTGCAGAAACCAATAAACTTTGGACTGGTATGGCTAAGGAAACGGCACATCAAATTGGTACACCTTTGTCTTCTCTTTTAGGATGGATTGCCATTTTAAAAATGGAAAAAGTAGATGACAAATATGTAGAAGAAATAGAAAAAGATGTTAGTAGATTAAATACCATTGCCAATCGTTTTTCTAAAATTGGTTCTACGCCAGAGCTTGAAAAAGAAAACGTAGTTGCCATAACAAAACAAGCTTTCGATTACCTAGAATCTAGAAGTTCTAAACAAATTTCTTTCTCTTTTACAACTTCAGATACCGAGATTTACACCAATTTAAATACAGAGTTGTTTGGTTGGGTTATAGAAAACCTTATTAAAAATGCTATTGACGCCATGTTGGGTAAAGGTCAACTAGACTTAAATATAGAAAACACTACTAAAAAAGTAAAAATTACAGTTTCAGACACCGGAAAGGGAATGCCAAAAAAACTATTTAGACAGATTTTTAAACCGGGTTTTACGACCAAAAAACGTGGTTGGGGCTTAGGTTTGTCGCTATCTAAACGTATTGTTTCTGATTATCACAAAGGAAAAATATTTGTGCAAAAATCTGAAATAGGAAAAGGAACTACTTTTGAGATTCTGTTAGATAAAGTGTAGTTTTTTTAAAACAACACACAAATACCTTTCATAAAACGAGAAAAAGCTTTAAAACACTACACACAGCTACTATTACTCTTTTTTATCAAAAAAAAAATACCGTTTAAAGAAAGTAACTTGCAATTCGTCTAACCTACAAAACGAATCAAATAATAATATCCTAATTTTAAAGAGTCTTCTATAAATTTGTATCGCAACAGATTAACTTATAACACTTTGCACATTGTTATACAAATTTTAAAAGACTTATAAAATGAAACATAATTTACATAAAATATTTATCTGTATAGTTTTATTAACCATAACACAAGTTGGTTATAGTCAATTAAGTGACTTACACTTCCTTCCGCCATTAAAACAGGATGCTAATAACCAAGCTATTCAGCAACAAACCATCTATTTATCTACACCAGAAACTTCAAGTTTTAATGTAAAGATCTATAAAGGAACTAGTACTACAGCAGTTGCTACTTTATCTCTATCAAAAACAACTCCAAAAACATACAACCCAGGTAACGGAGACAACAATATAACTTTAGTAACCAACGCAAACACAGGTATCGTATTATCTAATAGCGGGTTACGTTTCGAATCTGAAAATGGTGAAAAATTTTATGTAAACTATAGAGGTAGATCTGCTTCACAAGCAGCTTCAATTACCTCTAAAGGTAGAGCAGCCTTAGGTCAGAAATTTAAATGGGGAGGCGCTCCTATTGAAGCGAACCATAAAACAATGAGTGCTACATTAGGTGTAATGGCTACTGAAGACAATACCTCGATAACAATAAGTGGTTATAATACAGAGTGTAAATTTAGAGCTACAAGTACTGTTGATGGTATTACTGACAACACTATAAATATTACATTAAATAAAGGACAGTCTTATGTTCTTGAAGCTGCAAAAGATGCTACTACAGCCAATATAGACGGATGGATTGGCGCTTCTATTGTGTCTGATAAAGATATTGCTATTAGTAACGGAATGTTAAATTTTGGTGTAAATGCCAATAGTCAAGCTAGAGATGCTGGTGCAGACCAGCCTGTACCTGAAGACAAATTAGGAAAAGAATACGTTTTTGTACGTGGTAACGGAGGTTCAAGCAATGAGTTTGTGATTATCATAGGAACCCAAGCAAACACAGAAATCTATGTAAATGACGAAACCACTCCTTATGCTACAATTGGTGTAGGAGAATATGCAGAAATACCTTCTTCTAAATATTCTGGGACTTCAAGTGGTGAAAATATGTTTGTTTCATCAACAAAAGACGTTTATGCATATCAAGTTCTTTCAGGAGATACATCTATTATAACGGTAAGTTTAAATTTCGTTGCTCCCGTAAACTGTTTATTGCCTGACACAATGGATCAAATTTCTAATATTGAAGATATTTCTGGAATTACAGCTTCTGGAGGTTTATATATTATAGCATCAACTACAACACCAAACTCAGCTATTGAAGTTTATAATGGTGCTGACGGTACTACTCAAATTAATTTACCTACAGAAAAAACTGTTGCAGGTTCATCTGACTGGAAAACGTTTTATATTACAGGTCTTACAGGAAATGTATCTGTAAAGTCTACAGGTCCAATAGCTGTTGGGTTTTTAGGTTTTAATGGAGCTAGAGGTATTGCTGGTTATTTTTCTGGTTTTGATACCGTACCTGTTACTGAATTAGCTATAACCGGTGGAGGCTGTTTGCCAGATGGAACCATTGAGGTAGTAACTAAAAATTTTGAAACCTATCAATGGTATGACAATGGTGTTTTAGTACCTGGTGAAAACGGACCTACATATACCCCAACAACATCTGGAGATTATTACGTACGTGTTTCTAAAGGAGGTTGTACCTATGATTCTCAACCAATTTCTGCTTATTATTGTAACCCAGATATCATTATTAACAAAACTGCTGATAAGACTGAAGTTATGGAAGGAGAAAACATTACTTTTAAAATTATAGTAGAAAGTAAAGGTGTTAATCCTGTTACAAATATTAACATTTCAGATGTAATGCCTAATGGCTTAACAGTTGTTAGTGCAAGCCCAAGTACTGGTTCTTGGACAGCTCCTAATTGGACATTAGGAGATATTACAAGTGGCCAAGTTGAAGCAATTACAATTGTAGCAAAAGTAGATCCAATGACAGGAATTAACTCAATTGCCGCTACAACAAATACAGCCACAAATACGCAAGATCAAACAGACAATAATATCACCAGTGATGCTCCTTCTGTTTCTTTTAACATCTTAAGAGATTATGATGGAGATCTTATAGCAGATATATATGATATTGATGATGATAACGATGGTGTTCTAGACACTACTGAAGGAAATAACGACACCGATAACGATGGTATACCAAATCAATTAGATTTAGATTCTGATGGTGATGGTTGTCCAGATACTATTGAAGCTAGTGTCCCTGCGGTATTAGAAAGTGCAAACGTAATTAATAATACCACTACAAATACTGCAGATGCTGTAATAAACATTTCAAATAACCCTGTTGGAAGCAATGGATTAGCGGCTAGCTTAGAAACTAATGATAATACTACAACCCCTATAAACTATACATCAACCTACAATACATATGCGTTAGATAAAAATACAAATGTATGTGGAATGGCTATGATTACACAAATATATCAAACAAACACAGAACGTTGGATAGAAATTACCAACAAGCATGCTGCAAATATTGTTGCACCAAATGCAGCTATTATTGCACTCTTTAAAAACACCTCTGGAGATCAAACAGATAATACGCCAACTGCTTTTATCTCTAACACAAATGCTATTAACCCGGGTGAATCTCTATTAATATCTGCAGGAACTGTTTCTAATAAGCTTTCTACAGCTTCTGAAATAGTTGATACAAATGTTACAGATTTTGATGATGCCAATGATATTATAGCCTTAACTAGAATATCTAACACGAATGCTTGGGCATCAAGGATTGATGTGATAGCATCTATAGAAAACAATACAAGCTATGTGCGTATTGATGAAGTTTCTGCACCAAATAAAACTGCAGATACAACAGAATGGGTTGCTTTTATAGACGATGACATTATTACCTATTCAGATGACGCAAATGATAATACTATAGAACGTCATGCACACGATCCTTTATTATCTGAAATAGCTACAGCTAATGATGAAGCCAATATAAAACCAGGTTTACATAGATTTCAATTTACAGACAGAACTACCGTATTAGGTAGTAGTGTTTGGACAAACGGATACCCAGATAGATCTAGAAATGTAAAGGTTTCTGAAGATTATAATCATACAGGTAAGTTAAGTGCTAGAAAATTAGAAGTTAAAGAAAGTAGTATTTTTACAATTACAGATAACCTATTAGTAGTTACAAATGAAATAATTATTAAAGATACAAACGATGAAATACGCTTAATTAGTTCAGACAATACTAATAAGGCACAGTTAATTCAAACGCATAAAACAGCATCTAAAGTTACTGGAAACGGTAAATTATTAGTAGACCAAAACTCTACAGTACCAAGTAAGTACAGATACAATTATTTAAGCTCCCCTGTACATACTCTTAATGCTACAACATTTACTATAGAAGATGTTTTAAAAGACGGCACAATACCAACCTCTGCAACTTCTACAATTACAGACATTAACTTTGTGAGTGGTTATGATGGTAATACCACATCTCCTATTTCTATAGCAGATCATTGGATATACACATATGCAACAGGATCTAATGGAAGATCTGGTTGGTCTCATAAATACAAAAGTGAAACAATTTCACAAACCGATGGATTTACTTTTAAAGGTCCTGGTGCTGCACAAAATTATACTTTTGTTGGTACTCCTAAAGACGGAGAATTAACAACAACTATTAATGCAGGAGACTCTTATTTAGTAGGAAACCCGTATGCATCTGCAATGAGTAGTAAAAAGTTTATTCAAGATAATTTAGACGTTACGAACGGTAGTTTATATTTTTGGGAACATGTAGGAGAAGAAAGCTCTAGTAATGGTTCTGAAGGACATAATTATGGTGGATACGTTGGTGGATATGCTGTTAGAAACTTATCTGGAGGCGTTGCTGCAAACAGTGTAGTTGACAATAATAACAGTAATAATGGCACACCTACTTTAGGTAGTGGATCTTATACAGAGCCAAAAGCCTTTATAGCAATCGGTCAAGGTTTTTTTATACAAGGAGATGATGTACTTTCTGGACCTATTGTTTTTAACAACAGCCAAAGGGAATATGTACAAGAAGGAGCAAATTCTTATTTCTTTAAAAGTGAAAATAAAAAATCTGCTGCTAAAACAAGCCTTACAAATACATTACCAATTATTAAATTAGGAATGAGTTATACAAATGATAATAACTTTAATCTACATAGACAATTAGCCATTTCATTTAAAGACAATAACTCTTTTGATTTTGATAAAGGATATGACACAGAAATTTATGATGTAGGAACTACTGATATCTATTGGAAGTTTCCAAACTCTGATGAAAAATATGTAATTACTGGTGTACAAAGTATTTCTGAAGAACTAGAAATCCCTTTAGAGTTGGTTATTTCTAAGGACGGACAAGTAACAATTAGCATTGATGAATGGAATGCGATTGACAGAAACGTTTATATTATAGATAAATTAACAAGCACCTCTTATTTACTTAATGATGAAAGTATTGTTTTAACACTTGCAAAAGGAACCTACACAGACCGCTTTGTACTTGCTTTTTCTGAAACTACTAAAAGCCAAGTATTAGGGATAGAAGATGCAATTTTAGAGAACAACGTTTCTATTTACTTAGATAATAACTCCAAAGAATTGGTAATTGATAACAACAGTAATTTAGAATTAAAAAAGGTAACTTTATTTAATTTATTAGGTCAAAAAGCGGCTGAATGGAATACTATTGAAACCAATACAATTCAAAATAGATTGAAAATTAATACTATTTCTGAATCTATTTATATTGTAAATATTGCTACAGAAAAAGGGAATATTAGTAAAAAGATATTAGTAAAATAAATTTTCTATAAAATATTTTTGATTGAATATTTAAAACCACGTTTTCATAAAAGAAAACGTGGTTTTTTTTTATGAAAATATTATAATGTGAATTATAAAAAAAGACATTTAAAAACCTCTTTTTTACCCCCTTTTTTATTTTATTCAAATTTTGATAAAATACTTGCAGCTAAAGCAACAAATTCATCATTTGTTAATTTTACTTTTTGGCTAAATTGCATATCTGCCATTGCGTTTGTTGGTACTAAATGTACGTGTACATGTGGCACTTCTAAACCAATAACACTCATACAAAATCTTTTACATGAAACTGCTTTTTCTAAGGCTTCTGCAACTCGGTAAGAAAAATCCATAAGGCTTAAATAATCTTCTTTAGATAAATCGAATAATTTGTTTTCTTCCTTTTTTGGAACTACCAAAGTATGACCTTTGGCATTTAGATTGATATCTAAAAAAGCAATATAATTATCGTCTTCTACAGCTCTTTTAAAATAAAGTGCTATCCTCATATAAAAGAAGTAACTAACTGTATATCTACCTTATAAAGTAAAATCAATTAATAATATTCTAAAGTATTTAAGCCTTTATCTTACAATAACTTATATTATTATTATATTAGCATTATTATAAAATAAAACACTCTAAATCCCCCCAAAATGAGAGAAAGTTTATATAAAATAGTTATCAGTATTATTTTATTAACCATAACACAGGTTGGTTATAGCCAATTAAGCGATTTACACTACCTACCGCCATTAAAACAGTCTGCTAATAACGCAGCAATTCAGGAACAAACCATCTATTTATCTACACCAGAAATTTCTAGTTTCGATGTAAAAATATATAGAGGTACTAATACTACAGAACTTGCTACTTTATCACTATCAAAATCTACCCCACAAACCTATTCTCCAGCCTCAGGAGACAATGATATAACCCTAGTAAGTGATGCACACACAGGAATCGTGTTATCTGATGGAGGCTTACGTTTTGAATCTGCAAGCGGAGAAAAATTTTATGTGAATTACAGAGGAAGATCTGGAAGCCAAGCAGCTTCAATTACCTCTAAAGGTAGAGCTGCTTTAGGTCAAAAATTTAAATGGGGAGGCGCACCAATTGAATCCAGCCATAGTACTGTTAATGCAACATTAGGTATTATGGCTACAGAAGACAATACCTCGATAACAATAAGTGGTTACGATACAGCTTGTAGGTTTAGATCTCCAACTGCAATAGACGGCATTAGTTCTAGCACTATAAACATTACATTAAATAAAGGGCAATCTTATGTACTTGAAGCAGCTAAAGACGGTGCCGCAGCCAACATTGATGGTTGGATTGGTGCATCTATTGTATCTGATAAAGACATAGCCATCAGTAACGGAATGTTCAATTTTGGTGTCACTAATAGAGGAGCTAGAGATGCTGGTGCCGACCAACCTGTACCAGAAGATAAATTAGGTAAAGAATATATTTTTGTGCGTGGTAATGGAGGATCCACTAATGAGTTTGTGATCATTATAGGAACGCAAGCAAATACAGAGATTTATGTAAATGATGAGACTTCGCCTTTTGCTACAATTGGTGTTGGAGAGTATGCCGAAGTACCCTCTTCTAAATATTCTGGTACCACTGCAGGTAAAAACATGCACATAGCAACTACAAAAAACGTATATGCCTATCAAGTTATTTCCGGAGCCGATCATCCTAATACAGTAGGTTTAAATTTCGTAGCCCCAGTAAACTGTTTATTACCAGATACCATGGATCACATTTCTAATATAGAAGATATTGCTGGACTTCCAGCATCCGGAGGTTTATTTATTATAGCATCAACTACAACACCAAACTCAGCTATTGAGGTTTATGACGATGCTACTCAAATTACTCTACCCCTAGAAGAAACTGTTTCAGGTACTACCGAATGGAAAACATTTTATATTACAGGACTTACAGGAGACGTTTCTGTAAATTCTACTGGCCCCATAGCTGTTGGGTTTATAGGCTTTAATAGTGCTAGAGGAATTGCCGGGTATTTTTCTGGATTTGACACTGTACCTGTTACAGAATTAGCTGTTACAGGTGGAGGTTGTTTACCAGGCGGTACTATTGAAGTCGTTACTAAAAATTTTGAATCTTACCAATGGTATGATAATGGTGTTTTAGTACCAGGAGCAACAGACCATACATACACCCCTACAACATCTGGAGATTATTATGTACGTGTTACTAAAGGAGGTTGCTCATATGATTCTCAGCCAATATCTGCTTACTATTGTAACCCAGATATTGTGGTAACCAAAACTGCCGACAAAACCGAAATTCTAGAAGAAGAAACCATTACTTTTAAAATTACAGTAGAAAGTAAAGGTGTAAATGCGGCTACAAATGTTAATATCTCAGATGTTATTCCTAATGGTTTAACAATTACTAGCGTAAGTACAAGTATAGGTTCTTGGACAGCTCCTAATTGGACTGTAGGAGACCTTATAAGCGGGCAAGTAGAAACCATTACAATTGTAGCAAAAGCAGATGCAATGACAGGTATTAGCACTACTTCTGCTAAAGTAAACACAGCTACAAATACACAAGATCAAGTAGATGATAATACCACTACAGATTCACCATCTGTTTCTTTTAATGTTTTAAGAGATTATGATGGAGATGGCATCGCAGATATTTATGACATTGATGATGACAATGATGGTGTTTTAGATGTTGATGAAACAGGAACAGGCGGATTAAATCCATTAGCAGATGATGACAGTGATGGTGTACCTGCTTATTTAGATGACGATGATGCTAATGCAGCTATTGGAGATGATGATACTGAAGTACAATCCATTTTTGACCAAGATAATGATGGTATACCAAACCATTTAGATTTAGATTCTGATGGAGACGGTTGCCCAGATGCAATAGAAGCAAATGTGCCAACTACATTTAAAGAAGCGCCTGTAAGTAATTTAGATACAGATAATACAACAACCATAATAACCAATATAGCAAATGCAGTTATAGATACTACACAAGACCTAGTTGGTGCCAATGGATTAGCAAATAGCTTAGAAGATGTAGACACAGATGCAGCAGTCATCAATTACTCATCAATGTACACTACTTATGCTTTAGATGCAGCATTAAAAGCTTGTGGTATACCAATGATAACACAAGTGTATACTAATACTACAGGCACACAACATTGGGTAGAAATTACAAATATAGATGAAAATAATATTGTTGGTATAAATGCAGCAACGTTAGCTTTATTTAAAGATGGATCTGACCCAACAACAGCAACAACTCCTGTAATTTTTGCAAATACAGCAGCTATTTCACCAGGTAATACTATTTTAATTACTAATAATACTAGTAATACTTCGTTAAACAATGCTCTAGGCACACCTATTACTAATGCAAACGTAGTAGATTTTTCTGATGCAGATGATGTATTAGTACTTACCAGAGGTACAGTAAGTAATGCTTGGAACGGAAGAGTAGATGTTGTAAGTGCTATTGCAGACAATACAAGTTACGTGCGTATAGATGAAACTTTAGTACCAAACACAACCTATACAGAAGATGAATGGGTTGCTTTTATAGATGATACTATTATTACGTATTCAGATGCAGCAAATGATAATGCCATAGAACGTCATGCACATGCGCCACTTTTATCTGAAATTGCTAATGCAGATGACGCCGCTAATATAAGACCTGGTTTGCATAACTTTGGACGTACTAGAAGATCAAATACCGCTTGGTCTAGCGGATACCCTGACAGATCTAGAAAGGTCCAAATTTTTAAAGACTTTAGTACTTCTGATAAATTAAGCGCAAGAAAACTAGAAGTTAGAAACAGTATACTTAGTATTACAGACAATTTACTAGTAGTTACTCATGAGGTTGAAATTACAAATTCGACCGATCAAATACGATTAATTAGCTCTGATGACACCAACAAATCGCAACTAATACAAACCCACGAAACAACAGCCAAAGTAACTGGTGATGGAAAATTATTAGTAGATCAAAATTCTACCGTACCAAGTAAATACAGATATAACTATTTAAGTTCTCCGGTAAATACAATTGGAGAAACCAATTTTACGGTTGCTAGTGTTTTAAAAGATGGTACAAACCCATTAGACGCAACCTCTACTATTGGTAACGGAAGCTCTAATATAGCTAAAGAGATTACTTTTGTAGCAGGTTATGATGGTGACTATACAAAATCACCCATAGAAATCGCTGAATATTGGGTATATACCTATGCAGCCTCAGCAGACGGAAGATCTAATTGGTTACATAAGTATAAAGAAGGCACCATTTCGCAAACAGATGGATTCCTACTTAAAGGACCAGGTAGTTTAGATCAGATTACAAATGGACAGAATTATACGTTTGTTGGTACACCTAAAGACGGAACATTAACAACCACTATTAGTGCAGGAGATTCTTATTTAATTGGTAATCCGTATGCATCTGCTATCAGTGCTAAAAAGTTTATAGAAGATAATTTAGAGACCACTAACGGAAGTTTATATTTCTGGGAACATGCAGGTGAAAAAGCTTCTAGCAATGGATCTGAAGGACATAATTTTGGAGGATATATAGGCGGATATGGAGTAAGAAACTTATCTGGTGGAGTTGCGGCAACTAGTGTATCTATCAACAATAATAGTGATAACGGCACACCAACTTTAGGTAACGGTTCTTATACAGAACCAAAAGCCTTTATAGCAATTGGACAAGGATTTTTTATAGAAGGAGACGATGCTGCCTCTACAGGTGCAGATAACATTCAATTTAACAATAGCCAAAGAGAGTATATCCAAGAAGGAAACAATTCTTATTTCTTTAAAAGTGAAAACAAAAAATCTGCAAGCCACACAAATACATTGCCTATTATTAAACTTGGAATGAGTTATACTAATGATGAAAATTTAAACCTACACAGGCAATTAGCTATTTCATTTAAAAACAATAACTCTTTTGATTTTGACAAAGGATATGACACAGAAATTTATGATGTAGGAACGACTGATATCTATTGGAAGTTTCCAAATACTGATGAAAAGTATGTAATTACTGGTGTACAAAGCATTTCTGAAGATTTAGAAATCCCTTTAGAATTAGTAATATCTAAGAACGGACAAGTAACAATTGGTATAGATGAATGGAATGCGATTGACAGAGACGTTTATTTAACAGATAAATTAACAAATACATCTTATTCTCTTAATAGTAAAACTATTGACTTTACACTTGTAAAAGGAACGTATACAGATCGTTTTGTACTTGCTTTTTCTAAAACCACAACATTAGGTGTAGAAGATGCTATTTTAGAAAATAAAGTTACTGCCTATTTAGACAACAATACTAAAGAAATTGTAATTAATAACAACAGTAATTTAGAATTAAAAAAGGTAGCTTTATTTAATTTATTAGGTCAGAAAGTGGCTGAATGGAATACTATTGAAACCAATACAATCCAAAATAGATTGAAAATTAATACTATTTCTGAATCTATTTACATTGTAAATATTGATACAGAAAATGGAAGAGTTACTAAAAAAATAGTAGTAGAATAATTTATTTTAAGAAAAATAAAAACTAATTTCTAATCGTTAAAAATCCTACTATATATAATAGTAGGGTTTTTTATTAGAAGCTATTTCCCGCTTTCACTACTCGCTTTTTTTATACTAAAACAAGTTTAGCATAAAAAAGAGCTCAAACAGACCGTTCAATCAGGGCTAAATTTCTTTGCAAACTAATTGTTTGTAATTTATACAGTATAGTTTTCAAGCAAGAAATCTAATATTTTATAAATACAAAAACCTAAAACCATTCCTATTAACATCCAATAAAAACGTTGTTTTTTGTCCGTTTCTACAATTCGCTTATCTAACAATTCTTCATTATTTTTCAATTCAAGTATAATTTCTTTTTTATCGAATTGTTTATAATTTGATTCTAATGTTAAATCGCTAGATTTTAGTTTTACTTTATGCTTAATTCCAGAAAAAGAGAACTTCTTAGATATTATTTTTCCATTTAACAAAACACTTTCAACTCCAAAAAAAGAATTTAAAAACTCAATTTTATTAGATTCTACAATAAATTCAGCGTATTTCATTTTTAATTAGAGTTATTAGTCTTTATTCAAATTTTGATGAAATACTTGCAGCTAAAGCAACAAATTCATCATTTGTTAACTTTACTTTTTTAGTAAACTGAATATCTTCCATTGCATTTGTTGGTACTAAATGTACATGTACATGTGGCACTTCTAAACCAATAATACTCATACAAACTCTTTTACATGAAACTGCTTTTTCTAAGGCTTCTGCTACTCGGTAAGAAAAATCCATAAGACTTAAATAATCTTCTTTAGATAAATCGAATAATTTGTTTTCTTCTTTTTTTGGCACCACTAAAGTATGCCCTTTTGCATTGGGGTTGATATCTAAAAAAGCAATATAATTATCGTCTTCTGCTACTTTGTAACAAGGAATTTCTCCTTCTATTATTTTTGTGAAAATGCTCATTTTTTTTTTATTGAATTGATTTATAAATTAGATCTAAACTATACTCGACCTGACAAACAGTAGTAAAGGTAAAAAAAGAATTCGGGTTCTAGCAATGCTAAAACCCGAATTTATAATGGAAACTTGTATAAAAAGTCTATTTTTTTTTAAGAAAGCCAAAAAGCCTGCAAAGGAGTGTAGCCCTGATTGAAGTGGCATCCTTTTTTTATTTTTCTTAAAAAAAGATACAACGGAAAGCAGGAAATAGCTTCTAAAAAAACTATCTAGAAATATTTACAATTTCGAATTTCATAATTCCGTTTGGTACTTTAATTTCTGCAACATCACCAACTTCTTTACCTAACAAACCTTTACCAATTGGAGAGTTTACAGACAATTTACCGTTTCTAACATCGGTTTCTGAATCTGCCACCAACGTGTAAGAAAACTCCATTTTGTTTGCTACATTTTTTATTTTTACAATAGAATGAATCAATACTTTAGAAGTATCTAATTGAGATTCATCTATAATTCTTGCACTAGAAATAACATTCTTTAACTTGGCAATTTTAAATTCTAGGTGAGATTGTTCTTCTTTTGCAGCATGGTATTCTGCATTTTCACTTAAATCTCCTTTATCTCGTGCATCTGCAATTTCTGTAGTTACTCTTGGGCGCTCAACTTGCTCTAGTTGCACCAATTCATCTTTCAATTTCTTTAATCCTTCTGCTGAATAATAAGATATCTCGCTCATTTTTTTTTATTTTAATTTCTAACCTCAATTTAATAACTTCTTAATTTTATTAAAAACAAGTTGCTTTTACACTAAAAAAACCCAACACGGGTTTATATTAAAAAATCCCATTGCCCTAACAGGAATGAGATTGAATAACAAATATACAAAATATTTGTAACTTGCTAACGTTTTAAATAAAATGAAACTTTTGTATGATTAAAAAAATAGTATTATTCTGCTGCTCAATGATTGTTTTATCATGCTCAGATAACACACAAATTAATGATTGTTTTTTAGATGTAAATGTCTCTGAAGTTTTAAACACAAGGCTTCCATCATACCAATTGTTAACTATTAATGGTACTAGCAATACATATTCAATTGGTGGTAGACAAATACATATTATTCGAAATAATGCTTCAGATTTTATAGCTTTTGATTTAGAATGTCCAGATAGGAACTGCAATGCACCCCTAGATATTATTACAAATGCACCAATTATAACTTGTACTTGCCATGATAGAAATTATAATTATTTACAAGGTGGAAAACTAATTGGAGAAGAAGGATGTGGCATGTTAATGTACACTGTGAACCTAATTGGAAGTGATGGGGTTCAAATAAGAAATTAAAATTGTAGATTAGTTAAATTGAGTTGCTTATTTTTGCCTAAACACAACAATTCTCAACGTGAAAAACTATTATTCTTCAGATTTTAAATTAGGCGTTCTTGGTGGAGGTCAATTAGGTAGAATGCTTTTAGCAGAAACTCAAAAATTAGACATTCATACTTCTATTTTAGAAACGAATAAAAACGCACCTTGTGCAGAAATCTGTAACACGTTTGTGGTTGGAGATTTATTAGATTTTGATGCTGTTTACAACTTTGGTAAAACCGTAGATGTTTTAACTATCGAAATTGAAAATGTAAACTTAGATGCTTTAGACAAACTAGAGGATGAAGGTTTAACCATTTTTCCGAAACCGAAAGATTTACGCATTATTCAAAATAAAGCAAGACAAAAGAATTTTTATGTAGATCATGAGATTCCTACTGCAGAATTTTCTCATTTTGCGCACTCCACAGAGATTAAACATTCCTATGAAAATAATACGATAGATTTTCCTTTTGTTTGGAAAGCGGCTCGTTTTGGTTATGATGGTAATGGTGTTAAAATTGTTAGAAATATAGAAGATTTAGAATCTTTACCAAATGTTGAATGTATTACTGAAAAACTGATTCCGTTTAAAAATGAATTGGCAGTAATTGTAGCTAGAAACGCTGCTGGTGCAGTAAAAACCTACCCAGTTGTAGAAATGGAATTTCACCCAGAAGCAAACCAGGTAGAATATGTAATTTGCCCTGCAAGAATAGATGATAAAGTAGCAGAAAAAGCGAGAGAAATAGCTTTAAAAGTAGTAAGCGATTTAGATTTTGTTGGTTTATTGGCTGTAGAAATGTTTCAAACCGTAGATGATAAAATCTTGGTAAACGAAGTTGCTCCAAGACCTCATAATTCTGGGCATTATTCTATTGAGGCAAGTTATACCAATCAATTTGAACAACATATACGCTCAATATTAAATCTTCCGTTAGGAAATACAGATAGTAAAGTTGCCGGAATTATGGTAAACTTGGTTGGTGAAGAAGGTTTTTCTGGTGATGTAATTTATGAAAACATAGAAGAAATTTTAAAGGTTGATGGTGTTACGCCACATATCTACGGAAAAAAAGAAACACGTCCTTTTAGAAAAATGGGACATGTTACTATTGTAAATAAAGATATTGAAGTTGCTAGAAAAGTAGCACAAGAGGTAAAAGAAACGATTAGAGTTATTAGTAAAAATAATTAACATCAAACAATCATCAGTTATTAATGATAACTGATGATTGATAATTGAAAAAATATGGTAGGAATAATAATGGGAAGCGATTCTGATCTTCCAATAATGCAAGAAGCAATAGACATTTTAGAGAGTTTTGATATTAAAATAGAAGTAGATATTGTATCTGCTCACAGAACTCCAGAAAAACTGGTTGAATACTCTAAAAATGCACACAAAAGAGGTATTAAAGTAATTATTGCTGGAGCAGGTGGCGCAGCACATTTACCAGGAATGGTAGCCTCTATGAGTCCATTACCAATAATTGGAGTTCCTGTAAAGAGTAGAAACTCTATTGATGGTTGGGATTCTGTTTTATCTATTTTACAAATGCCAGGTGGCGTACCAGTTGCAACTGTAGCTTTAGATGGCGCAAAAAATGCAGGTATTTTAGCGGCGCAAATTATTGGTGCTTCAGACGAGCTTATTTTAAATAAAATAATCGCTTACAAAGAAGAATTAAAATTAAAAGTAAATCAAGCTTCAGAAAGAGTTAGAAAATAATTATTTTTAAAATAAAAAAACTCAGAATTTTATAAAATTCTGAGTTTTTTTATGTCTTTTTTTTATGACTAATCTACAAGCACTATTTTTTTATTTAAGCTTCTATTATCTTGTAGTTTAGCACTTACAATATACACTCCTGATGATAGATTAGAAGTATTCATTTTCTGTTCTCCTTTAAAAGAGGCTACTTTTCTTCCCTGAACATTAAACACAGAAACCTCATTTATATCATCTGCACTATTATTATATGTTGCTATTAATTCTTTTCTTTCATTAAGATATACCAAAAATTTGTTTGCATCCATTTCATATGAATCTGCACTTAATGTTTTTAACTTATTTTTAGTGTAAACAACTTTAAATCTTGTATTATTTTCTCCAACAGCATCAACAGTAAAATTATATTCTGACTGCTTTAAATCTGCAGTAACTCCTTTTTCTGTATCTAATAAATAAATATTGTAAGCTTCTTCTATTTGTTCTTCTTGTATGCCTAAAGAATAATCTCCTAATTCATCTACAACAAACCCTACCCTAATTGTTCTAGTATCCTCTTTTAAAACAGGTAAACCTTGTATACTTGCTTTATGTACATCTTCTACAAACGAGTAAAACCCCATAGATGTCTTCTCTACATCAAAAGGAGCATCATACAACCTATCAAACTTATCTGTTGCACCCTCTAAGAAACCGATCAATAATGTTTTTGTTATATCATTATGATTAAAAGTAAACCAAGAGCGCCCTTGTTTTTTTATACTATTAGCACTAACCTCATTGCTTTTAAGAAATTTAGTATTTAACCCCTCTACTTGATGCGTAGTTTTAAAAGTGATTTTTAAATTAGAATCTGAACTTGTTGTTTTTATGAAGAAACCTTGACCAGAACCTATAACACTATTTACTGTGGGAGTTGAACCACCTGTTTTATTATATTCTATATAATCTGCTTGTCTATTTTCACCTATATGAACAGAATTCTGATCCCAAAGATACATTGTTCCTTCAATTTCACTATTATCTGGATCATTAATAACCAACTCCCAGTCTATTGCTGCAGGATATGGATTTCCTACTAAATTATCTCCACTTGTAGACCAAACTACTCCATCAAAATCTAAACCTTCTAAATTAGACGTATTGTATATATCTACTTCTATATCACCTTCATTAATTTTACCAGAAAAAGTTCTTAATTGCCCTCCAGTACTTTCATTACGAACCGCATATCCAATACCTGTATTAAAATCTGCAGCACCAGTAGCAACCCAATCTGAATTTGAAACACTTGCATCGAACTTATAAATGTTAGATGCATCTGGAAAAACAGTAGCAATATTAGAATCTGAACTAATAACCGGAGAACTCCAATATGAAAAGAATTTATTGCTAGAATACGTTGGAGTAACTTTTTGAATGTTAAATGTACCTGTATTTAAACCAGCTTTTTTTTCTCTTAAAATTAAACTAGCATCATCTAAAACAGTAATAGTACCATTATTTGTTAAATCATAAGAAACTTCCATCGTTCCTCCTGCATTAACCGTTATACTAGCATTAGTATCAACTATTAAATCTCCTACAACAATGTGTGTTGATATTTCTGGGTAATTATTAGAAGTCTGTATTTGTGCTCTTTCTTTTATTAATGAATTTGGCACAATACCTCCAATCCAATTAGAACCCGTATTCCAATCTGTTGATGCAGCTGTTCCACTCCAAATAATTGTAGGAACTGCAGACACCGTTGCTTCTGCAGCAACATCAGAACTATTTAAATAAGTAAATGAATCTCCATCTAAAGCAGCAACCAAATCATTAGTACCAACAGTTGTTACAATGTCTGTCCTATAATCTACAAGTTCTGTAATTGTTCTTACATCATTCCAAACTCTAAACCCCCAAATGTATCCTTTAAAATAATATTCATCGCCACCATCATCATTTGCAATTGTATTAAAACAATACTCAGACATACCAGTGACTGTCCATGTTCCACAAGAAGGGAAACGCAAAGTTTCATTTTTATACCCTAACCTTATTGAATTATGGCTTCCTAACTGATAGCCAGAAATTTGCCCCATTAAAGCACCATCTAAATACCATTTTAAAGCATTATTTGAAGTAGCCGTCATTGGGTTACTAGTTGCATTAGCAGCTATAGCATTGTCAAACACCAATGCCACATGATACCAAGTATTTGATAAAATAGCTTCCCTATAAAAAGTACCATTCCATATTGGTGTATAATCTGTTCTATTATAAGCCCCTACATATAAATAGCCACTTTCTACATATATAATAACAGCTCTTGTACCACCTCCTTCTTTCATTATAACTTGTTTTGTAGAGGAAGTTGCATCTTCAACTTTAAAAGAAGTTTCATAAGTTCTGTTATTAGTTACTGTACTGTTAATATTTGTAGTATTTGGAACTATTACAGTATCATCTACACCATCAAAATATAGACCATCATTAGCTGTCTGTCCATAACTACAATAAGTAATTAAAATTATTATAAAATTAATAAATACGCTTCTCATAATCAGGGGGATATTAAATATTAAGATAAAGGTAACTCTAAAATAAACCTTACTTTGTAAAAATTGGATAAAGTTAATTATTTATTCGGTAAATAGAAGTTTTTTTACTGATTACAAGCATAAAATTGATAGAATATCTATCTTTGATCTTTATATACTAAGAATTCATGAACCCACTTTTACAAGATTTTAATACACCGCCTTTTTCTAAAATTTCTAATGAAGATTACAAGCCTGCAATTAAAAAAGGGATTGAAATTGCCAAAGCAGAAATTGATGCAATTATAAATAATGTTGAACAACCAACTTTTGAAAATACAACGGTTGCTTTAGATTTTTCTGGTGAAAAATTGAATAAAATTACCAGTATTTTCTTCAATTTAAATTCTGCAGAAACGAATGATAAAATTCAGAAAATAGCGCAAGAAGTTTCTCCTTGGTTAAGTGAGTTTAGTAATGATATTACTTTAAACGAAGCTTTGTTTAAAAGAGTAAAATCGGTTTTTGATGCTAAAGAAAATTTAGATTTAACTCCAGAACAAACCATGCTTTTAGAGAAGCAATATAAAAGCTTTGCTAGAAATGGTGCTAACTTAAATGAAGCTGATAAAACAAAGCTTCGTGAAATTGATGCGCAGCTTTCTAAATTATCTTTAAAATTCGGAGAAAACGTATTGGCAGAAACGCATGCTTTTGAACTTCATTTAACTGATGAAAAAGATGTAGCTGGTTTGCCAGAAAGCGAAAAAGAAGCAGCAAAAGAAGTAGCAAATTCTAGAGATAAAGATGGTTATGTTTTTACATTAGACTACCCAAGTTACATTCCTTTTTTAACGTATGCTGACAACAGAGAGTTGCGTAAAAAAATGGCAATTGCTGCTGGTAAAAAAGCGTTTCAAGATAATGAATTTAATAATGAACAAGTTGTTTTAGACATTGTAAACCTTCGTCAAAAAAGAGCTAATTTATTGGGCTATAAAACACATGCTCATTTTGTTTTAGAAGAAAGAATGGCAGAAACGCCAGAAAAAGTAATTGAATTTTCTAACAATCTTTTAGAAAAAGCTAAACCTGCTGCTTTAAAAGAGTTTGAAAATTTAGAAAACTTCGCGAAGAAATTAGACGGCATAGACCAACTTGAAAAATGGGATGGTTCTTACTATTCAGAAAAACTGAAGAAAGAATTATTCGATTTAGACCAAGAAGCTTTAAAGCCATATTTTAAATTAGAAAATGTAATTGATGGTGTTTTTGAAATTGCCAACCGATTATATGATTTAAAATTTGAAGAAATAAATAACATCGACAAATACCATGAAGATGTTAAAACATATAACGTAACAGATGCAAACGGAAATTTTGTATCGCATTTTTATGCTGATTTTCATCCAAGAAAAGGAAAAAGAAACGGTGCGTGGATGACAAGTTACAAATCTCAACAAATTAAAAACGGAATTAACGAAAGACCACAGGTTTCTATTGTTTGTAACTTTACCAAACCAACCGCAACCAAACCGTCTTTATTAACGTTTAACGAGGTTACAACGTTGTTTCATGAATTTGGTCATGCACTACACGGAATGTTAGCAAACACAACCTACAATAGCTTATCTGGAACTTCTGTTTCTTGGGATTTTGTAGAATTACCAAGTCAGGTTTTAGAAAACTGGTGTTTCGAAAAAGAAGCGTTAGAATTGTTTGCAAAGCATTATGAAACTGGAGAAGTTATTCCGATGAAATATGTAGAGAAAATTAAAGAATCTGCAAGTTTCCATGAGGGAATGCAAACCTTACGTCAGCTTAGTTTTGGTCTTTTAGATATGCAATGGCATGGACAAGATCCATCAGAAATTACATCAATCAAAGAATTTGAAAACGCAGCTTTTGCAAACACAAAATTATATCCTGATGTTGCAGAAAACTGTATGAGTACTGCTTTTTCTCATATTTTTCAAGGAGGATATTCTGCAGGATATTATTCTTACAAATGGGCAGAAGTTTTAGATGCAGATGCTTTTGAGTATTTCTTAGAAGAAGGAATTTTTAACAAAGAAGTTGCAACTAAGTTTAAAGACAATATACTTTCTAAAGGTGGAACAGAAAAACCTATGGAATTGTACAAACGTTTTAGAGGAAAAGAACCAAAACCAGATGCGCTTTTAAGAAGAGCAGGTTTAATTTAATATTCAATTTTCAGTCGCAGTTTTTAGTACATTATTTACTAAAAACTACGACTGAATATCTTTTACTTTCTTTCCATTTATACTTTACAACAAGTAGTTAATATAATACGTACATTTTTCTAACTTCCTTAAAAAAAGTTAAGTCATTTTGCCAACTTAATTGTATTTCTTCGAATGACAAACCTGCTTCAATTTGCTCTTGTAATTCTTTTGTTCCCGCTAATTTTAAAAAGAATTTATTAAAAAACTTTTCTTTATCAGCTGTTTTCGCATAAGATTCTATAAGCCATTCTAAATTTAAACTGCTTAATTTTTTATGAGTTCGCAAATCTGTACCAAAACAAACTTCTCCTTCATGCTTTGGATGTTTTGCCCCAAAATTAGGTTGTGGCGTAAAACTAAAGTCAAAAGATTCTTTTGCTAAAAAAGGCGAGCCAAAAATTTGAAATTGCATTTCTGTACCTCTACCTGCACTAACATTTGTCCCTTCAAAAAAACACAAACTAGGATACAAATTAATAGATTTTGCATTTGGTAAGTTTGGTGAAGGCAGTATTGGTAAATCATACTCAGAATTATGTGTGTAATTCTTTAAAGGAATTACTGTTAGATTACATTGAATTCCGTTTTCCAACCATTTTTCACCATTAATCATTTTTCCATATTCTCCAATTGTCATTCCATAAACTGTAGGAACCGGATGCATCCCAACAAAACTTTTTGCTTCTTCTTCTAACATAGGACCATCAATATAATGCCCATTAGGATTTGGTCTATCTAGTACTATAAGTGGAATATTTAATTCTGCACAAACCTCCATAACATTATGTAAAGTAGAGATGTACGTGTAAAAACGTACTCCAACATCCTGAATATCAAACAGTATTACATCCAAACCTTTTAAGTGTTCATGAGATGGTTTTCTGTTTGCTCCATATAATGAGATAATTGGTAAGCCTGTTTTAGCATCAATACCATCTTCTACATGTTCACCTGCATCTGCTTTACCTCTAAAACCATGTTCTGGAGCAAAAACTTTAGTAATCTCCACATCTAAAGAAACTAAAGAATCTACCAAATGAACATTTGTATCACCTTTCAAAATAACACTTGTTTGGTTGGCAACAATACCTACTTTTTTACCTTTCAATAAATCAAAGTACTCTGCTGTTTGATTAGCAGCAACAATAATTTTAACATCTTCTTTTACTGCTATCATGCTAGCTTTTTCTGTTTGCTTTTCTTTGTTAGGCTTAGCATTGCAGGAAACTAAAACAAGAGATAATAGTATAATTAAATTTTTCATGATTGTAAATTATAAAGATGATTTTAAAATTTTTAATGTTGCTTGTTTACCCGATTCATCAATAATTTTTAAAAAGTACACTCCATTTGAAAAATTAGAGATATCAATAGCTGTTTTTTGCAAACCTACTTCTTTAACTAATTCCCCTAAAGTATTATAAACCCCAATTTTAGCGAATTTTATATTTTTTTCATTTGAAATATTAATAATGTTATTGGTAGGGTTAGGGTACACAGATATAATATCATTCAAATAAGAATGAACATTAGCCGTTGAGCCAAATTTAGTATTGATTAATTCCCAAAGCTCTGGTCTTGTTCCATCATAATTTAAAGCCCAAATACCAACACCTCCTAAATTATTTTCTATTGCCAAATCGTATTTTTTTGAAATACTCAATTCATTATCTGCCCAAATCTGATTCCAATTTACACCATCATTCCAAGTGTACCACGGAACCTCAAAATCACTGTTCCATATCCAACCTCCATAAGCACTTGCATCTATAGAAGTGTCTTTATACCTGGTTGATTTAACATGAGAAACTGTTGCAGATTCAGAAACATTTGTTGCGGTTTTCCAATGTTGACCATAATACGGAATTGCCATCACTAACTTTTCTGGATTATTTGTAACAGGCACTTTATAAGTTCCGGTTTCTACGGTTCTTTTCACAAATCTTTTCCAAGAAGTGTGGTGTGTTAAAGGAGCTACTGGCCCTGCATTGGCAGATGAACCAGACGTATAATCGTATGCCATTATAATTAAATAATCTACACTATCTACTAAATCATCCATAATCCAACCTCCCCAATTTACTGCCGGACCATCAAAAGAAACTTCTTTCCCTGGTAATTCTTGATGAATATAAGCCGTTAAAGCAGCCATAAACGTATTTAACTCAGCACCTCTGTGCGCACTTGCTATTCCTTCAAAATCGATATTAACTCCATCTAAATTATACGTTTCAATTAAATTTTTAACATTGGCGAAAAAAATATTTTTCTTACTTGTATTTGTAAACAACTCCCAAGCCACTGCATCTGCACCGTCTGCTCCACCAAAATTTACAACAGTCATTATCACTTTTGTACCTGCTGCATGTGCTGCATTAATTTCTGTTGTCCAAGGCCAACCTGGAGGTGTAGAAATAGCTGCATCTAATTGTACTCTAAAATCAAAACAGGCCAAATGCGTTAATAAATTATATTGAATATTATTATGTGCTCCACTACTTTGCTCCCAATAAGGTAAAAAACCAAAAACTTTTTTTGATAATGCTTTTGCGCTTTTGCTTTGCAAAGGAATAATTTCTGAAACAATTTTACTTAAACTTTTTTGATGCTTGGCAGAACCACCAAACTCTTCTGCTTGTAATTCATGAATTCCTTTCTTAATAATTTCTTGAGATAAAAGGTTATTACAAGAGAAAAAGATAAATAAGGAAATTACTGTGAAATGTAATAATTGTTTCATAATTCTTGGTTTTAAGTTAGTAGTTTTAGTTTTTTACAATATGAATCTGTCTTAAGTTATTTTTATTTTAAAATTTCAATTCCTACACCAGCAATAAACTCATCATTTAGCGATGCTGATAATTTTCCTTTTGTATCCTTATTCCCGATAATTATTTCGGCAGATACACTTTGAGCTATATCCGTGTTTTCATAAGAAATAATAGCTGCTTCTATATTTTCGAAGTCTAAATTCTCTAAACTATATTGACTTGCAAATACATCTAAAACAACCTTGTTACTTTTTGCTATTTCTTCTATTTTTAATTTATCCTCATCAGATATTTTTTTAGTCAATCTGCTATTTAATCGATGGTAACTAACGATTACTTTATCATAGGTTTTAAGTTTTTTAAGCAATTCTGGTTGTTTTAAATCAGAAAAATCATCTACTTTTAAGTGTGATTTTAAAGCATTTAAAAAAGAAGCAGAATTTCCATCACCTAAACCTACAAATGCTATTTTTTCATTTCCATCCTTTTTAATAGGAAGAATTTCATTATTCTTTAAAGCAGTAATGGCATCTATAAAAACAGCTTCGTTTAAAACATCATTTGTTTCATCGTTTAAATCGCTAATAAGATTTTCTATTTCAATAGGTTTAAAATTATTTAAATCAACATCAAATTTTGATGCTAGAATTTTCTTTACAGAATGTGCTAATCTTTCTTCAGTTACCTCCTTATTATTATAGGCTTCTATAATTTTTGAAATTCCTTTAGAAACATCTTCTCCCATTAATAAAACATCATTCCCTGCTTTAAATGCCGCTAAATCTACATCACCTGGTTCTTTAAAAGTAGATACTCCTTTCATCTCTAATGCATCTGTAAATATTAACCCTTTAAACTGAAGTCTTTCCTTTAAAATATTAGTTACAATTTCATGAGATAAAGAAGAAGGTAGACCGTCGTTTTTTTCTAAACTCGGTACATTTAAGTGACCAACCATTACACCAGCCATATTGTTTTTGAATAATTTTTTATACGGATACATTTCTACTGAATCTATTCTTTCTTTAGAAAGTGTAACAGTTGGAAGCGTTTTATGAGAATCTTTATCTGTATCTCCATGTCCCGGAAAATGTTTTGCACACGCCAATACATTCTGACTCTGCATCCCTTCTGTATAAGCCAATGCTTTCTCCGTTACGTTATATTTATCTTCAGAAAAAGAACGCACACCAATTATTGGATTTTTAGAATTTGTATTGATATCTACCACAGGAGCAAAATTTATATGAACGCCTAAACGACTGCAGTGTTCGCCTATTTTCTCACCAACCTTCATCACTAAATCATTGTCTTGCACAGCACCTAACGTCATGTTATACGGAAATCTTACCGTGCTATCTAAACGCATATTTAACCCCCATTCTGCATCCATTGCAATTAACAAAGGCACTTTAGATGTAGCTTGATATAAGTTTGTTTGCTTTGCCTGTCTTACTGGTCCTCCTTGAAAAAACACCAATCCACCAATGGCGTATTCTTTAATTAATTTATTAAGAGAATCCGTATGTTTTTGATCTTTATTAGAATAGGCTGCAATCATAAACAATTGACCAACTTTTTCTTTTAAAGTCATTTTATTATAGATGCTATCTACCCATTTTGTTCGTTCTATATCTTCTGATGATTTGTTTACCGTTTGTTTTTTATCGCAACTTGAAACAACGAATAATAAGACTAAGAGTGTAGTAATTAATTTTTTCATTTTTAGTAATTAAATTTTTATAAATATTTTATTTCTGTACAATAGATATACTAAACACCAGAAAAAGACAATATGAGCAACTGCAAAAAGAAGTGACCCATTCATATTTCCGGCAATAGGGACAAATATATCTTGATATAAATATTGTTTTGCAGATACAATTTCTCCTTGTGAATTGGTGATTTTTATTAAATAAATGATCGTTTTTGCAAACAAACCAGAAAACACAAAAATGAATAAAGGATTTGTACCAAAATGGATAAATGGTTTAGACCATGCTGTGTATTTTTTTTCGTCGATAACCCATATTAAAAATGCCAATAATAGCATTGCCCATCCTGCGGAAAAACAAACAAACGTACTTGACCAAAGCGATTTATTAATAGGAAACACAAAACCCCAAATGTAACCGAGTAGAACAAGCCCAATTCCGTAACTTAAAAGTGTAACTATTTTAGTACTATTCTCAGATCGTTTACTTAAAAAACTACCCGTTAAACTCCCAATAAGTACTGTTGCAATTGATGGTAACGTAGATAATAATCCTTCTGGATCAAAAGGAAAACCTAGCCCTTTCCATATATGATCTGATCCAAATAAATACAAATCTATTTTACCTACTAAATTGGTTTGTGGACCAAAAGGATTTTCGAGAATAAAGAAATATAAAATAGCCCAATATCCGAGTAAAATAAATACCGTTATATAGATTAGATTTCTTTTATTGAAGAACAAACAAAGAGTAGCACCTATACCGTAGGCAATTGCTATTCTTTGTAATACTCCAAAATACCGAACTGTTTCAAAATTAAATTTCGGAAATAAATTTAAAAACAATCCGATAGCAAAAATTATTAAAGTTCTTTTAATGATCTTTTTGAGTGCTCTTTTATGCTCATTTTCTCTAAAGTTTTTAAAAGCAAAATGTATGGAAACCCCTACAATAAATAAAAAAAAAGGAAAAACAGCATCTGTTGGTGTAAAACCATTCCATTTTGCATGTAACAATGGCCAATAAACATAAGACCAACTACCGGGTGTATTCACCAAAATCATAGAGGCAATTGTAATGCCTCTTAGAACATCTAACGCTATTAATCTTTCTTTTTTTTCCATCTTTATAGAATGTACTATTTCACCACTTCTTTATATGCTTCTATAGATTTCCGAACACTTTTATGTTGTTTCAATAACTTACTTGCTAATTCTGTATCAATATTTAATTCATCCATCACCATTTTTACACCTCTAGAAACTAGTTTTTTATTAGAAAGCTGCATGTCTACCATTTTGTTTCCTTTTACTCTGCCTAGTTTTATCATAACCGTTGTAGAAATCATATTTAAAGCCAATTTCTGAGCAGTTCCTGCTTTCATTCTTGTGCTTCCTGTTACAAATTCTGGCCCAACTACTAATTCTATAGGATAATCTGCTTCTAACGCAACAGGAGAACCTTCATTACACGTAATACAACCCGTAACGATGTTCTGTTCTTTTGCTTTTTGCATACCTCCTATTACGTAAGGTGTAGTACCAGAAGCTGCAATTCCTATTAAAACATCTTTATCTGATATATTATGTTCTTGTAAAGTTTCCCAAGCTAATTCGGTATCATCTTCGGCATTTTCTACTGCTTTTCTAAGCGCAATATCTCCACCGGCAATAATTCCGATTACCCAATTATCAGAAACGCCATACGTTGGTGGGCATTCTGATGCATCTAAAACTCCCAACCTTCCGCTTGTTCCTGCTCCAATATAAAACAGACGTCCTCCGTTGCTCATTTTTTTATGAATCACATCTACAAGTTTATGTATAGATGGAATTGCTTTTTCAATTGCCAAAGGAACCAATTTATCCTCTGTATTCATATTTGTGAGTAACTCTGTGGTACTCATCTGCTCTAAATTATTATAATCTGATGCTTGCTCTGTAGTTAATTTATTCGTCATTTTTGTTTCGTATAAGGATTAAACATAGTATAGTAAGGCATGCATTTAATAAAATGTTCATAAAACCTAAATCAAATGAAAACTTAACTTTAACTATGTAATTTATGTAATAAGTAAGTAATGGCATTAAAACACAGACATAAGGTACAGCCGTATCTTTTATTTTTATTTTAGTGAAAATACCCAAAAGGTAAAGCCCTAATAAAGGACCATACGTATAGCCTGCCACTTTAAAAATTGTTGTAATTACGTCTCCTTTACTTCCTGAAAACAACATTATAATAATGAAGATTACAATAGAGAAAGCAAGTAAAACATAATTTTTAAGACGTTTTTTTTCTTTTGAATTTTTATGAGTAATATCTAAAAAATCATGTGTAAAGGATGTAGTTAACGCCGTTAATGATGAATCTACACTAGAAAATGAAGCAGCCGTAATTCCTAAAATAAAACTGATTGCTGCTACTGTACCAAAACTCCCCAAAGAAAGCATTGGAAATAAGTTATCGGTATGAATAAATTGACCGTTTTCTATTTCTAATTGAATTCCGAATTTTTCTGCATATAAATACAACATCACTCCTAAACCTAAAAATAGAAATTGTGCTAAGGCCAAGAATAAACTAAAGGTAAGAATGTTACGCTGTGCTTCTTTTTTGCTTTTACAGGTTAATGTTTTCTGCATCATATTTTGATCTAAACCAACCATGGCAACTGCAATTAAAATCCCTGAAATAAACTGCTTAAAGAAATTGCTACCAGAATTAAAATCCCAATTAAAAACCTTAAAATATTTATGGTTTGTAACAGATGTTATGGTTTCTGAAAAACTTAAGTTTAAAGAATCTTTAATGATATATATCGATACAACTGCTGCCAATAATAGAAAAAATGTTTGAAGCGTATCTGTCCAAACAATTGTTTTAATACCAGATTTGTTTGTGTACATCCATATTAAAATCAATATGATAATTACCGTTAAGAAAAACGGAATATTCAACGCATCAAATACGGCATATTGTAAAATTTTTGCTGCTAACAATAATCTTAAAGCAGCACCAAACGATTGAGATATCAGAAAAAACAAGGAACCTGTTTTATAGGTTCTAGGACCAAATCTTGTTTCTAAATAACTATAAATAGAAACGAGTTGTAAATTGTAATAAATAGGAATTAACACATACGTGATAAAAATATATCCGACTACATTACCAAAAACAAATTGTAAATAATAGAAATAATTATTACTTACCATTCCTGGAATAGAGACAAATGTAACACCAGACATTACAGCTCCAATCATTCCAAAAGCAACTACTTGCCATGGAGATTTTCTATCTCCGGTGTAAAAAGAATCATCACTTGTATTTTTTGAAGCAAAGTGAGATATTAACATTAATACTCCAAAATAAGAGATAATGATTAATAAAATTATGGTTGAATTCATGTACTTTATTGTTTAACGTTTTAAAATCTAAATCTGTCGATTAAAATATTTTTACTTTTTAATAATTCTAAAAACGGCTGTTTCATCTTCATTACCCACCACTTTTAATAAATAGATTCCTTTAGAAAATTCTGAAATATTAATTTTATTCAAATCAGATGTACTTTCTTTTATTAAACGTCCATTTAAATTATAGATATAAAGTTTATTAATAACCAAATTGATATTTGCCTTTATATTTATAATGTCTGATGTAGGATTTGGAAAAACACTTAATTGATTTTTAAATTGATAATCTACATTCGTCAAAGCTGCGTCTACCTTAATCTGAATACAATTGGTATTATTAACCTCATCACTTTCGGTTAATTTACCTTCATTATCAGCAGAAAATAGCATAAAATAAGTTCCAGCAGCGGTATTATTAGGAATAGTAAGAGTTTCACTCTCGTTTTGAGAAGTACTATCACTACCAAGATTAGAACGACTCTCTCCAAGTAAAACATCATTCTCACTCAAATCACAATCCGTAGACAAGTAATAACCAAGACTAAAACTTGGTAAATTAGTAGACAATTGAGCCCCTGAATAACTTTGTGTAGCAGTAACATTAATGTTATTTCCTGCATTTACAACTAATGGACTTACAGTTGTATTTATCACCTTTATATCTGCTGACTCTTCAGTACTATTTATTGTAATTTGTATGCAACTTACATTATTAGTCTCATCACTTTCGGTTAATCCACCTTCATTATCTGCGGAAAAGAGGATAAAATAAGTTCCATCAGAAGTATTAGTAGGAATGGTAAGCGTTTTACCCTCATTTTGAGATGCATTATCACTACCTAAATTAGAACTACTTTCTCCAAGTAAAACATCATTTGAACTCAAATTACAGTCTGTAGATAAATAATAACCAAGATGAATAGTTGGTAAATCTGCAGCTAATTGAGACCCTGAATAACTTTGTGTAGCTGAAACATCTATAGTTTCACCTGCATTTACGCTTGTTATATTTACAAGTCCATTTGAAATTGTTACATCTTCAGCAATTACTGCTTCTGAATATGTTGCTACAATATCGTACGCACCTCCACTACCATCATCTGCATCTACAACTAAATAATACGTTTGCCCTGCAATACCATTTTCAAAGGTTGCTGATGACGAACTTACGGCTCCTAAACAATCTGAAGGATCGCAACTTCCTAAAATATAAACATCTAAATCTCCTGAAAAATTAGATAAACTAACTGTTATTGTACCGTCTGCCGTAGGAGTTATTTTATGAACTCTTTCCGGACCTGTTTCTGTCCAAGAGTTGCACCCGAAAGTAGAAACTTTTGAACCAGCCGTAGAGCTACTTCCTGAATAAGTAACACCATTACTTAGTTCTATTGCACTTGAGCAATCTAAACCTGGTGCTGGAGTTGTATCTGTATAACATGAAAACGCACTTATAGAAGTTCTAATACTTGGTAATAAATTATAAAGATCTGTACCAGGACAAGCGGTTGCTCCACCATCTTTATGACCTGAAACATTGTTTAAGTTAAGACCCGATGATGCATGATAACTAGCACCTGCGACATCTATATTTTTATCTGTTGCCTCCCAAGATATTATATTCTTTAAAGAAGTTAAAGCTTTTGCAGAAGGAGATTCTAAAGTAAAATCACCAATCATACAAACACCCATTGTCCCCGCATTATGCCCACTAAAATGTGCTCCAGCAACACCATTTCCTCTTCCTTCATAAATAACACCATTTCTATCGATTAACCAATTGTATCCAAGATCAGACCATCCGTTGGTGTTTACATGTAAATCCCAATAATACCTGATTTTTTCTGCGTAATTAGTATTCGCTGGAAAAACAATTCCATCTCCGGTATGGTGCACTATAATATGAGTAGGGGTTGTGTAACTTGGACTTGTTTGAGCAGGACGCGTACCATTTGTATCCCAACAAGCTCTTCCGCAAAAGTCGGGTTGCGTACAATCTGCAAAACAAAAATACGATGACATAAGAACGAATAAGAATATTATTTTTTTCATAAAGGGAGATTATTTTTCAAATGTGTATATTCTAAATATCACTTCACTTTTTGTTATTTTACTTGATTTAAATTGGACTTTTTGTACCGAAGTTTTTAAATTTTGTGGCGAAAAGACTTTACGGTTTGGATTTTCGACATGATCATTTTCTTTAAGTTCTACCCAATCAGACCAAGTATCATTTTCTAGAGTTTTATAAAAAACTGTATAATCATCATTATATTTAGAATACGCTGAAAGCATAGCCCCTGATGTTGTGGATAAATCAACCTCTACAGGTTTTCCTATTATATTTTTTTGATCATCTTCCTTTGAAAAAGTTTGATCAATAACAAAAACATTATCTTCTTTGACAATGGAAACTTCATTGTTGTTCGGTGTAGTTAGTGTAGTAACCTTCGGCTGAACCTCCACATTACTCTCCTCCACTTGTTTCTTAGAATTATCTTTACAATTACTTAGTAAAAGTAAAAGGATAATAAAGTAAGGTATTATTGATTTATGCTTTTTCATATGTATACAATCTTAATTCTTATCCTCTTAAATAGTTATATATTAAAAAATTAGTTCTCCTATATTTGACTTCAAATTAAATTCTTTAAAATAAGGAGTGAGAATCGACTTTCATACCATCTCACCCCTTACTAATTCAAAAAAAATAAAAAAAACAAACATTAAATTAATTAGTTGGGGGACTCGCTTTATAATTAATTTTTATCCCACCACATTCTTGTGGTTAAAAGATCTCCTCCTTGTACAGCTATTGCAGCTTCAACATTGGTCGAATTATTTAATTTTTCGGATGCTGGATAAGGAAGTCTTCTAGGAATTTCTCCATTGGTAAGCGTTGCTGCTACATTTGCAGGAACTAATTCTGGATAGCCTGATCTTTTCCAGTTAGAAAAAGTTTCTAAACCATTACCAAAAGTAGCTACCCAATATTGCTCATTTATCATTTTTAAAGCTTGCGTTGGCACAAACGGATTAGCACTTAAATAATCATTTATTTGAGTAGTTGTAATATCTGCAGCACTTCCATACATAGATAAATATTGCATTGCCGCTGTTACACCTGCATTATAGTGCGTTTCTACATTTGATGATCCTCCAGCTAAACCCCAACGTTCTGCAGATTCTGCTAACATAAACTCTACTTCTGCATACGTTTGAAAGAAAAATGGTGCATCGTAAATTACAGTTCCAGAACCTCCAAAAATGTTAATATTTGGTTTAGAGTTTGCTTCACCCCTTGTTTCATCGTTGATATCTTGTCCAAATTGTAATGCAAAATCAGTATTTCCATCAACTGTAGATGCTAAAACAGAAACTCTTGGGTCGTTTCTTGTTTTCATAAAATCCATGAAAGTTTTAGAAATCTTAACTTGTGTGGATGCTCTAGAAGTAAAACCTTTTGTTAATGGGTTTACGTTTGGTCCTCCATCATTTGCAGAGTTTTCATATTGAATATATGCAATATCCTCATTGCTTGTCATTACACCTCCATCAATTGCTTTGGTTGCCCAAGATTTAGCAGCAGCTTCATCTACTTTTACCATTCGAAGTGCTAAACGTAACATTAATGAATTTGCAAACTTATTCCATTTTGCAACATCACCCGAAAACATTAAATCTGCAGAACCAAAAGAACTTGTTCCGCCAGCACTTAAAGTTGCGGTTGCACTCTCTAAAGACAATAACATGTCTGCATAAATAGCACTTTGCTGATCATATTTAGGAAAACGAATTCCTTCTAAAAAACCTTTACCAGCTTCACTGTAAGGAATATCTCCATACACATCTGTAATTCTACTAAAAATTAATACTTTTTGCACCTTAGTAATTGCCAAATCCATAGCTGCAGTTGGCTCTGTACTTAACTCTAATTGCGCTTCTAAATCTGCAATATTTTTTACCGTAGTACTAAATTGCTCTTCAAACAACCAATGTGTGTTTCCTTCTTTATATAAAAATGATGCATACGACGTATTATTTAAATGTTGTACGTTTTGCATTAAGTGAATTATATTCCAAAATAAATAGGCTACATAACTGCTACCACCTGTATATAATTGAACATAAGTGAATTTTGTAGAAGGATCTAATTGTACTGGTTTTGTTGGATTTACATTAAGTTCTTCGAAACCATCGTCACAAGCACTTAAAGTAAACATTATAATTATGAATGAAATAAATATTTTTTTCATGATCTGTTTTTTTAAAATTTAACATTTATTGCGAATCCATAACTTCTAGTTGATGGTGTTCCGAATCTTTCTATACCCTGAGAGTTTAAATTGTTTAATGAAGCTTCTGGATCTACATTATCTATTTTTTTAGAAATATAAAATAGGTTTCTTCCTATTAAAGAAAGCCTTACATCACTTACAAAAATATTTTCTAACGTTTTTTTCGGGAAACTATAAGCTACACTTAATTCTCTAAATTTTATAAAATCTGTACTATAAACAAACTCTTCTGAAATACCAGAGTTTTCTTCACCAATAAAACCATAATAAGTTCTTAAGTTTTCTGGTGCTACTGTCATTGTAAATGGGTTTCCTGTCGCATCATCTATACCAGATACCACTAAACCATCTTCTCTACCTTCTAATGTTTTTTCATGTAAACCTCGCATCATTAACTCTCTGTTTGTACCCGAATGAACACTTCCGCCAAACTTAGCATCAATTAAAAAGTTTAATGAAAAGTCTTTGTATTTAAAAGAGTTAGAAAAACCTAAAGTATATGGTGCAACACCTTGTCCTAAAATTTTATTTTCTCCCTGAATTGGTTTCGGAATAGAACCTGTTGTATTGTACATGATGTTACCATCAGCATCTCTTTTGTATGAAGAACCCCAAATTACACCATAATTTTCACCAACTATATGAGAAATAATTGCTGTTCTAGAACGCGTCTGGCTACCATCAACATTAATAGCAGTATCCTCATCATCTGTGTGAACGATTTCACTGTCATTATATCCAAAATTAAAAGAAGTGTACCATGAAAAATCTTCAGTTTTAATTGGAGTACCACCTATTAAAAATTCAAACCCTTTATTTTGAAGTTCTCCAATATTAAGAATTGACGATGTAAAACCAGATGATTGAGATGCAGAAGCACTTACAATATCATTGGTAGTTTGATTTTGATAATAAGCAACATCTAAATTTAAACGATTCTGAAAGAAACGTCCGTCAAAACCTACTTCAAATTCATTCTTCTGAAAAGGAACTAAGTTAGGATTAGGAATAGAATTACCATTTAACTGCCCGAAAGATTGTCCTTGAAAAGAACCTGTAATTGCATAATCTAAATTTAAACTATATGCATTACTGGCTCCACCTGCAACTTGTGCGTAACTTGCTCTAAATTTAGCATAATTAACCTGTTCTGGTAAATCAAACAATTCGTTTAATAACAAACTCTGACTTAGAGACCAGTAAAAGCCATTATTTGGAGTTGTTTTTCCAGGAAAAGATAGTGTAGAGAACCAATCGTTTCTTCCTGTAAATGTTAAGTAAAAATACTTATCATAACTTACTTCAAAAGACCCATAAAGTGAATTTGTTTTTGTTTTTGAATATCCAAAAGTTGGCTCTGGTAAAGTTGTATTATTAATATCTTCTAAACCTTCTACAATAAAACCTCTACCCAATGCACTTAAAGATTCGAATGATGATGTTCTTGTATTTGCTCCGATAATTGAGCTTGTAGAAATTTTTTCTGTTAAAGCTTTATCAATACCTAACATTAAGTCTCCATTAAACAATGTATACGTAGATTTTGCTTGCGTCATTTCACCAGCTGGTCTGTATGCTGTTCCGAAAGGTGTTACTCTTCTTCTACTTAAATCATACGTATCTATACCTGCACGACCTGTTACATATAACCAATCATTAAAATCATATTTTAAAGTTGTAGATGCTGTAAACCTATTTTTTTTATCATCATTATTAAATACATCTGTTGCCCAATATGGGTTAGAAATAAACTGACTTGGTTGAAATAACAGCTCTGTACCTTCCTCATTAAATTCTGGTTGTAAGTCTGTAATATTTAAACTGCTTGGCAGCACATAGGCTACTGTATTAGCATTCCCTGGTGTATCTCCAATATTAATACGATTATGTACTTTTTCAATAACATATTTAGCATTAACTGTAGATGTTAATTTAGGAGTAATATTTGCAGAAGCATTTAATGACATTGACTTTCTATTTAAAGTCGTATTCGGAAAAATATCATCATTATCTAAATTAGAAAAAGACAAACGATAATTATATTCCTCTCCTCCTTTTGATAATGCTACTGTGTTTATAACTGTAGAACCTACGTTATAAAATTTATCTAGGTTATTTCCTGTATTAGAATAAGGTCTTTTAGTACCATCCCAATTATAAACCATTGAGCCATCTAATTTATCTCCCCAAGATTGTAAAGAACTTACAAAAGAATCATCAATTGCATTGGCTATATTAGAAATTTCTACTGGCTGACCACTACCATCATACTCGTAACCTGGTTTTAATCTATTATTACCTTGTCCGTAAGTAGTTTGAAAGTTTTGTAAATCAGTATTAATTTTATCAAAAGTAAAAGAACTAGAAAGCTCTACGCCCATTCTTTTTTGACCTTTTCCTGATTTTGTAGTAATCATAATAACCCCGTTAGATGCTAAAGAACCGTAAAGTGCGGCAGCCGAACTTCCTTTTAAAACGGAAACACTCTCTATATCATCTGGGTTTAATGAAGAAATATCATCTCCTCCATCTCCTGTTCCATCATTGGTTGCACCAACTACAGAACCGTTTGTATTGTTAATAATAGGAATTCCGTCAATTACATATAAAGGTTGATTGTTTCCTGTTAACGAACTTGCTCCACGAATAATTACCCTACTAGACCCAGCAGCTCCTCCACTACCTGCAGAAATATTTACACCAGCAACTCTACCCTGTAAAGAATTAACAGCACTTGTGCTTTTTACCGCAGACATATCTTCTCCACCAACTTCCGTTAAAGAATACCCTAAAGATTTTGCAGCTCTTTTAATACCAAGTGCGGTAACCACAATCTCATCTAAACCAGTAGCATCTGCTTCTAACTCTGCGTTTATAACTTGATTTTCTCCAGTTAAGGTTATTGTAACCGTTTTATAACCAAGATAACTAAAGGCAATTGTTTTTCCTTTTAAATCTTCAGCCTTAATAGAATAATTCCCATCAAAGTCGGTAACACTACCCTTATTAATTTGACTAATAAAAACGCTAACTTCCGGCAACGGTATTTCACTGCCTTTCTCTGTAACAACTCCCGAAATAGTCTTTAATTGAGCAAATGTACTTTGCACAATCAAAAACACTATCAAGGACAATGTTAGTTTGTAATTTTTTTTCATCTAGTTTAAATTTGAATTATTTAAGGTAAAGATATAAAAAAAACAAAAAGCTGCAAGTTAATTGCATGAATTTGCAATATTTAATAAAATTATTCGAAAAATTAAATATTTCAAGAAAAAAACACGCATCCATTGCGATTTTAAGAATTATCAAAAATTACTAAATAAGCACAAAATCAACCAAATACAACAATAAATGAATGTATCACTAAGGAAAATGAACAAAACTTGCTTCATTTAACATTAATTGAAAATTAGTTAATTTTTGCGTTTTTAATTACAAAAACGCAAAAAAAACGGCAAAAAAAATCTTTTTAAACAAAAAGCATTTGCAAAATGGTTAAATAAAATCTTACTTTTGAAAAAATCATTTTTTTATGAAAAAGAAAGAGAGACAGCAGAAAGTAGTAGATGAAGTAAGTATTAACAGACAGGTAAGTTCTACTTTTTTGGCTGAAAAACTAAATGTTTCAGAAGACACTATTAGAAGAGATATAAAGGAATTAGACAAGAAAGGTCTACTAACCAAAGTACATGGAGGAGCAATTTCTACCATGCAAAAACTCTACCATTACAATGAAGATGTAATCTACAAAAGAGAAGAAAAAGTTGTTATTGCTAAGAAAGCAATTACTTTAGTAGAAGACGGAATGGTTATTATAATGAGTGGAGGTACTACAAATTTGATGTTAGCAAAATTATTTCCAAAAAATTTAAAAGCAACCATTTACACATATAGCTTACCAATTGCAATGCAATTGGCAGAACACGCAACTATTGAAACTATTTTTATTGGTGGTAGAATACAAAGAAACTCGATGGTAACAACTGGTATAGATGTAATTCAATATTTATCTAACATTACCGCAAACCTTTGCTTTATAGGCGTAAGTGCTTTTAATGCAGAACAAGGAATTACAGGTGAAGGATATGAGGTTGCCTTGGTTAAAAAAGCAATGATTGATTCTTCTGAACGCAATGTGTACCTATCTACTTCCAACAAACTAAATATCAGACTAAATTATGATATTTGCCCACTTAAAGAAATTGATATTGCCATTACAGATTTAGAACTAGATGACCCTATATTAAAACCCTATATTGACTCTGGCTTAGTTTTAATGTAATATTCATTAAGAAAAAAAGGAGCGATTATTAGAATAAACACAACAACATCAATGAAAATGCTTTTTTATAAAAATACCAAATCAATATATATTATTACTTTATTTACTTTACTATTTATTAGTTGTAGTAAAAAAATTTATAATACAGATGTAAAAAAAGGCAATGAAACTCAAAAAAGCATTGAAATTGACAAAAATGTTGAAACTGAAAATAACATTGAAGTAAAAAAAAAGGTAGTTCCTGCTCCAGAAAGAGAATTCAGAGCTGCTTGGATTGCTAGTGTCGCTAATATAAATTGGCCAAGTAAACGTGGTCTTTCTACCAAACAACAAAAAGAAGAAGCTATTAAATTATTAGACCTTCTTCATAAAAATAATTTTAACGCCGTTGTGTTACAAGTAAGACCTCAGGCAGATGCAATGTACAAAAGCGACTTAGAGCCTTGGTCTTATTTTTTAACAGGAACACAAGGTAAAGCACCTTCTCCATATTATGATCCTTTAGAATTTTGGATTAAAGAAGCGCATAAAAGAGGACTAGAATTACATGCCTGGTTAAACCCTTATAGAGCGCACCACACCACCGGAGGCGAAATAACAGCAGCTTCTATTGTTAACAAACAACCAGAATTAGCTGTAAAACTAGAAACTGGTTTTTATTGGCTAGATCCAGGAAATAAAAAAACGCAAAACCATAGTTACAAAGTTGTTATGGATATTGTTGAAAGATACAATGTAGACGGAATTCATTTTGATGATTATTTTTACCCATACCCTTCTTACAACAACAACAAAGATTTCCCTGATGATAAAAGCTGGAAAACATACTTAAACACTGGTGGAAAATTAAAAAGAGATGATTGGAGACGAGACAATGTAAACCAATTCGTTAAAAGTATTTACACAAACATAAAAGAAACAAAACCTAACGTAAAATTCGGAATTAGTCCTTTTGGATTTTGGAGACCTAATTATCCTGCATCAGTAACTGCTGGATTTGACCAATATAGCGAGTTGTATGCAGATGCAAAATTATGGTTAAACGAAGGTTGGATAGATTATTTTACACCGCAATTGTATTGGCCAATTAATAGAATGGATGTTAGTTTTCCTGTTTTATTAAATTGGTGGATAGGAGAAAACACCAAAGAAAGACACCTTTGGCCAGGAATGAGTATTGGTAGACAAAAAGGAGAAGAAGCCATAGACGAAGTCATCAATCAAATTATGATAACCCGAGGAATGACCTCAAAATCTCCAGGAACCGTGCATTGGAGCATTGCTCCTTTAATTGATTCACCAGAACTTACGGAAGCAATTTTTAATGGTCCTTATAAAAAGCAAGCATTAACACCTAGTTATCCTTGGTTAAGCACAACAGCACCAGAAGCTCCAACTGTAAATTACTCTAAAGATAAAGACAATTTATCGGTAACTTGGGCACATAAACATATTGATAAAATTGCCAATTGGGTAGTGTATTACAAATACAACTCTAAATGGGATTATAGCATTCATGGTAATTTTACCAATTCACAAAACATACCTTTAGTTAAGCTTGATAATAAAAATTCAAGAAGCAACTTAAAAGCAATTGTCATAACCGCTGTTGATAAATTTGGAAACGAGAGTATTGTAAAGGAAATTAAATTATAGAAATTAAAACAAATTACTAAATACTATTCTTAGCTTCAATCCATTTACTCATGTATTTTGTAGCTTGTAACGTTTGATGTTGCAATAAATTCCCTAAAAAATTCTGAGTTCTGTGTTGTTCTAAATTTTCTTGAACTTCTTTTATTTGATTGATAAAAAGCACACCTAACTTCTCTTTATCATATATTTCATTGATAATTTCAGCTCCTGTTAATTGATGACTTTTCCACATATTTTTATTTCGATATAGTTCTGCGGAAATCAATGCAAAATCAGAAAAATCATTTTCTACAAAACCATTCCAAGGAAATCTATCACACATTCCTTCTGCTCCAATTTCTGTAGTTACGCTTGGTGTTCCACAAATCATGGCTTCGGTCAGTTTTCCTTTTATTCCTGCTCCAAAACGTAACGGAGCTAAAACAAGTCTCGCATTTCTCACCACTTCTTTAGCGTCTTCTGCAAAGCCTTTTACTATAAAACCTTCTTTTTTATTATGTAATTGATTTATTTGTTGGCTCGCATACGCTCCATAAATATGAACTTCTGCTTTTGGAAGTTGCTCTCTAATTTCACTCCAAATTTCTGTTTTCAAAGTTAAAACAGCGTCCACATTTGGTTTGTGAAAGAAATTACCAATAAACACAAAATTTGCTCTTTCATCAAAAGACTTCCATTTTCCTTGTTGATTTTCATCAATCCTATCTAATAAAAAAGGTAGATAATACAAGATTTTTTCATCAACCTTAAAAACAGATTTTAATAAATCCATTTCATACGTAGAGATAATCAAACTCATGTCGCAACGTAAAATAGAGGCTATTTCTCTTTTTGCATCATCAGATTTTAATAATGCTTCTGTTGTAAATTCTTCTCCTTTTTTTAATTGTTGATGACGTGTTTTTCGTAGAAAATGTAAATCTTCCGTATCTAAAATCCGAATTGCATTCGGGCAATTTTCCGCAACGCGCCAACCAAATTGTTCTTCCATCATAAAACGATCGAACATGACAATTGTTGGTTGTAACTCTTTTATAAAATCATCAAAAGAAGCATTGTTTAATTCAATAGAAACTTCATCAATTCCTAAAGAATTTAAACTTGTAGCTTTTTCACTTTTTTGCGCAGGAGAAGCAAAAGTTATTTTAAAATTATGTTTTAAAAACTGCTCAATTAATTGCATCATTCTACTTCCGGCAGCAGAAGAGTTTGGCTCAACCCAAACGTAACCAATAATTAAAACATTTTGTATTGTCAATTCTTTCAAATCATTTTTCATTTAAAACCCTTTTCTTTTTAAAACTTATTTAGCTAAAATTTAAGAAATTCAGATTGGTAAAACTACTTATTTCTTACTTTATTCTATGAAAATATATGTATTTTTGTTCATCAATATAAGAAACAAAGCGAAAGGTTACACTTTACGCAAAAAAACGCAATCATGAAATACGATATTATTGTAATTGGATCTGGTCCTGGAGGATACATTTCTGCAGTTAGAGCATCTCAATTAGGTAAAAAAGTAGCAATTATTGAAAAATATTCAACTTTAGGAGGAACTTGTTTAAATGTTGGATGTATTCCATCTAAAGCATTATTAGATTCTTCTCATCATTATTATGATGCTGTTAACCATTTTGACGAACATGGAATTTCTGTTGAAAACCCTACGTTTGATTTCGGTAAAATGGTAGAAAGAAAAGCCAAAGTTGTAGAAACAACTACCGGAGGAATCACATATTTAATGGACAAAAACAATGTTGATGTTTTTGAAGGTTTAGGTTCTTTTGAAGATGCAACACATGTAAAGATTACTAAAAATGATGGTTCTTCAGAAATAATTGAAGGAACTAATATTATTATTGCAACGGGTTCTAAACCGTCTACTTTACCATTTATTTCTTTAGACAAAGAGCGTGTAATTACTTCTACCGAAGCTTTAAAATTACCTGAAGTACCAAAACATTTAATTGTAATTGGTGGTGGAGTTATTGGTTTAGAGTTAGGTACGGTTTACAAACGTTTGGGAGCAGATGTTACTGTTGTAGAATATGCGCCAAAAATTACGCCAACTATGGATGCTGATGTTTCTAAAGAACTTACAAAAGTTTTAAAGAAACAAGGTATTAAGTTTGCTGTAAGTCATGGTGTTACTTCTGTAGAAAGAAATGGTGATGAAGTTACCGTAAAAGCAAATAACAAAAAAGGTGAAGAAGTTACTTTTACTGGAGATTATTGTTTGGTTGCTGTTGGTAGAAAAGCATATACAGAAGGCTTAGGTTTAGAAAAAATTGGTGTAGAAGTTAACGAGCGTGGTCAAGTTACTACAAACGATCATTTACAAACAAATGTTTCTAATATTTACGCAATTGGTGATGTAGTTAAAGGAGCAATGTTAGCACATAAAGCAGAAGAAGAAGGTGTTGTTGTAGCTGAATATTTAGCTGGCGAGAAACCACATATCGATTATAATTTAATTCCTGGTATTGTGTACACTTGGCCAGAAGTTGCTGCTGTTGGTAAAACAGAACAAGAATTAAAAGATGCAAAAGTAGATTACAAAGTTGGTAAATTTTCTATGAGAGCTTTAGGTAGATCTCGTGCTAGTGGAGATACAGATGGTTTTGTAAAAGTTATTGCAGATAAAAATACAGATGAAATTTTAGGAGTTCACATGGTTGGTGCACGTGTTGCAGATTTAATTATGGAAGCTGCAGTTGCAATGGAATACAGAGCATCGGCAGAAGACTTGGCAAGAATTTGTCATGGTCACCCAACGTATTCTGAAGCGGTAAAAGAAGCTGCAAAAGCTGCTTGGGACGGAAAGCCTTTAAATGCTTAATCAGTAAAAATATATAATTTTAAAAATCTCGAAATACGTTTATTTCGAGATTTTTTTTTGCGCTTCATTTTCTTCTAAAGCCGTATAATCTAGTTTCCAACCAATGGTTTCTACAATATTTTCCATTAATAAAATTGCTTCTAAAGCTTCTTTATTTGCCAATTTAATTAAATTACTTTCTGGTATTTTATTCAACACATGTTCTTTTGCGTCTTTATTTAAACTGGTAAAATCTTCTGTACCAAACTTATTTAAATAGCCATTTTTTATGTCGTAAAACTTAATATCACACTCAATAGAAACCACTTCTGGCTGCGGAAAATTTGATAAAACAATTTCCTTTTTTTCTGTATTAGCTGCTAGTTTAATTTTTCTAAAGTCGAACCCAATGTGTGCTTTTGCCTGAATTAAAACAATCGCTTTCTTTTTACTACTAAATCCCCAAAAGTTTTCTTTGGTATTTTCATGATGATAAATTTCAGAAAAATCTCCTTCTACAGTAATCAATTTAGACACTTTCTTTATTTTATCCAATAAAATAACAGATTGCTTTTCTACTAAATCCTTTTTCTTTGATACTGAAAATCGTTTCGATATTAGGTAGGAAACCCCTAAACCAATAACCAATCCTAAAATAATTAATTCCATAATGTAAATATACTACCAAAAAATAAATCTAAAAATATACTTCGTAAAAATAGCTTCTTTCCCAATCCTTTTCTTTTTAAAAAGTTGTCTATTTTTATAACATGAAAAAAAATATGCTGTTACTTTCTTTTTTTATGATTATTTCTAATCTAAATAGTCAAGAAAGTAAAACTCCCAAAACACAACCTTCCAAATTTTTGTCAAAATTTTATTACAGTGTAAATTTTGGTGGTATTTTTTATCCTTTTTCTAATGACAATTTAATTGAAGGCTATAAAACAGAAACCTTCAGTAAAAACTATTTTTCAGGAAAATTAGGTTTTGGGTATAAAATAAAAGAAAACCTAGCATTACAATTTGGAGTTATTAGACCTGCTTCTTGGTTTAAATATGATAATGTGAATAATATTGGTTATTACAGAAGTGTGTGGATTAATGCCTGGTATTTATCACTCAAAAAAAACATCAACCTAACTAAAAAACTATCCTTTTTTGGAGAAGTTGGCGCTGCAAATGTTACAAGAAGTGGTTTTTCTATTGAAGATAAAGTAATTTATGACGATGCTCATTTTGGAAGCTTACTCTATGGTTTTGGATTCAATTACCAATTAAATGACCGGTGGAAACTAGCCTTAAACGGAACCTTTTTTCCAAAATCAGACAAACACAATCAGCCTTCTATTTCACAAGCCTCTGTTGGGTTTGAATACCATATTCAAAAAATACCTGAAGAGTTGGCGCTAGCATACGAAAATGATGAAAGGTATTTCTTTCCAAAAAATATTTTACAAGTAAGTTACGGAACCAGTAAAATTGGTTTTGGTGCAAACCAATTTTTCGGAATGAGCTTAAAAGTTGGTAATTTCGAAAGTTTCGGAATTCCGGTTTTTTGGGTTGGTGATGTAAAAGCAGAAAACTCATTTTCTATAACCTACCAAAGACTTGCCTTTAGAACACAAAAACTTTTTTCTCTAGATTGGGGTGTTAGTGTTACCGCTTTTAACACAGAAGCCACCAATACAAATGTGTTTGCGTTTTCCATTTTTCCTACTATGCGTTTTTACTTAATGCGAAGAGATGGTTTTGATATGTACACCAATTACTCGTTAATTGGGCCCACTTATTTAACAAAAAGTAACATAGATAATTTAGAAACAGGACCAAAAATCACGTATCAAGATACGATGGGTTTAGGCGTTTTCTTCGGAGAAAAAAGAGCTTACAACGCAGAACTTAGAATTATGCATTACTCTAACGGAAATATTTTTACTAAAAATTCAGGTGTTGCAATTCCTATCCAATTTACAATTGGAAAAACATTTTAATGCCAACATCAAATCAATTTAAAAATTTTGATCTCAAAGAAATAAGAATTGTATTTTTGAAGCGAATATGCAAAGAACAACTCACACTTATACTGTTGATAACACTATTGAATTTAAAGATAATTTATTGTCTTGGGCACAACAATTTGAAACTGTTATTTGGTTAGATTCTAATAACTACCATCAAAAATACTCTAGTTTCGATGCTGCTTTAGCTGCAGACGATTTTACGTCTATAAAAACAGATTATTACAACGCTTTTGAGAAATTAAAGGAATACCAAACCATTACCAAAGATTACATTTTTGGTTACATCACCTATGATGTTAAAAATGATGTTGAGCAACTTTCTTCCAAAAATTTTGATGATTTAGATTTTGCTGACTTGTATTTTTTTCAACCTAAAAAGCTTGTTTTTATCAAAGGAAACTCTGTAGAGTTTCAGTATTTAAGAATGGTTGACGATGAAATTGACAGTGATTTTGATGAGATTCTTAAATCTAAAAATCCAGCAATCCAGCAATCTAAAAGTGACATCAAAATAAAACTACGAATTCACAAGGATGAATACCATGCAAAAGTAACCGAAGTTTTAGAACATATAAAAAGAGGCGATATTTACGAAGCTAATTTTTGTCAAGAATTTTATGCAGAAAATGCCATTATAAATCCGATTGAAGTGTATAAACACCTCAACCAAATTTCCGAACCTCCTTTTGCCTCTTTTTTAAAGTTAAATAATCAATACGCCTTGTGCGCATCACCAGAAAGATATATTAAAAAAGAAGGCACAAAAATAATTTCTCAACCTATAAAAGGAACTGCAAAAAGATTGGTTAGCGAATTTGATGATGCACAATTAGCTTTAGATTTAACGCGAGACGAAAAAGAACGGGCAGAAAATGTAATGATTGTAGACTTGGTAAGAAACGATCTGTCTAAAACAGCAAAAATAGGCTCTGTAAAAGTAGAAGAATTATGCAAAGTATATTCCTTTAAACAGGTGCATCAATTAATTTCTACAGTAGTTTCTGAAGTGGAAGAAAATACACACCCAATAGACGTACTACAAAGTACCTTTCCGATGGGAAGTATGACAGGAGCTCCAAAAGTTTCTGCCATGAAAATTATTGAAGATTTAGAAGAAACGAAACGTGGTTTATACTCTGGAACGATTGGTTATTTTACCCCAGAAAACAATTTTGACTTTAATGTGATTATAAGAAGTATCTTATATAATGAAGATAAAAAATACATCTCTTACTCTGTTGGTGGTGCCATTACAGCACAATCTATAGTAGAAAAGGAGTACGAAGAATGCTTGCTAAAAGCAAAAGCAATGAAGTTTGCTTTATTGAATTCTAAGTAAACAGTAATCATAAAATAATTATCAATAAATATGACAACATTAAAAAAAACAGCTACTTTACTACTAATTGGGTTCTTGTTTCTTTCACATTTTACTTTTGCTCAAAATGAAAAAATCACTTATGGAAATCCGTCTGAAGTGGGAATGGATTCACTCTACATGTACACCAAAGTAGACTCCATAATGAATGTTGGAATACAAGAAGAAGCATTTCCTGGTGCACAAATTTTAGTTGTAAAAGACAGTAAAATCATTTTTAATAAAGCCTACGGTTTTCATACTTATGATAGCATTCAAGCAGTAAGTTTAGATGATATTTATGATTTAGCTTCTGTAACAAAAATTACAGGACCTTTACCTGCATTAATGAAACTTCATTCTGAAGGAAAGCTAGATTTAGACAGTCCTTTTAGCAATTATTGGAAACCTTGGAAAAAAAGAAAAGACAAAAAAGAGCTTACTGTTAGAGAAATTTTAGCGCATCAAGCAGGGTTGAATCCGTACATTATTTTCTTAAATGAAGTTTTAAAGAAAAATGGTAAAATCAAAACGCGTTTTATCAAAAGTAAAGCCAGTAAAAGATTTAAAAATGAAGCTTACGAAGGACTTTATGTTAAGAATCGATTTAAAAATAAGGTCTTTAGACAAATTAACAGATCTAAAGTTTCTGATGTAAAAAAATACAAATATTCTGGTTTAAGTTTTTTAATTTATCCGGACTTAATTTCAGAAATTACTAAAGAAGATTATACGGAATATCTGCAAACCAATTTTTATGCCCCATTAGAAGCAACCACTTTAAGCTACAGACCAAAATCTAAAAACTTTAACAACTTAATTGTACCAACAGAAGTAGATGATCTTTTTAGAAAAGGACTTACAAAAAACTGGGTTCATGATGAAAACGCAGCTCTTTTAGGCGGAATTTCAGGTAACGCAGGTTTGTTTGGTACTTCCCTAGATTTGGCTAAAATTATGCAAATGTATGCCAATTACGGAGTTTATGATGGTAAAAGATATATTTCTGAAAACACGGTAAGAGAGTTTACCAAAATTCAATATCCAGAAAACGAAAACAGAAGAGGTTTAGGTTTTGATAAACCGTTAATTGACAATGCTACATTATCTATAAAAGAAGCTTACCCTGCACCAGAAGTGAGTCCAGAGAGTTTTGGGCATAGTGGTTTTACAGGAACTTTTGTTTGGGCAGATCCAGCAAATAATTTGGTTTTTATATTCTTATCAAACAGAGTATATCCCAATAGAAATCATAGAAATATATACAATCTAAATATAAGACCAAAGCTGCAGCAGGTGTTTTATAAAGCAATAAAAGACAATCAATAATTTTATCTAAATTTACATGATGATACCAAATCAAGACGAACTTTTTCAAAAAACTTTAGATAGTTTAGACGAAAAACCAACAGAACAAAATATGTTTAACATGTTTTTAAAGTTATACCCAAAGGAATGGAAAGATTTAAAAATTACCTTCTCTAAATTTAACAGAAGTAAACAATTTGGTAGAACTATTCCGTTGCCAAAACCAGAAGTTTCTATCAGAAAAGAGATTCGTGCTTGGTTAAATAAACAATAAAATGTTTGATTTTATAGGATGTATTTTAGACACCTATTTAGACATCAAACATTGGTTTGATACAAAAAGAAGGAGGAAGTATGAGAAAGAAAACAACCTACCAAAAAGCATTGTTTGGCATCCAATGACAAAACCATTGTTTATTTTCTTTATCATTATTACTCCTGTTATCTTCCTATTTTCAGTCTACTTTTTTAAAAATGAGAATCAAAAGAGAACTACAAAAAGAATGCTGGAAATTTCTAAACTTTTAGAAGCAGAAAAGAAACAATTTGGAAAATACCCTTCAGCATTAAAAGACATTATTAGAAACAACCCGTTAAGAAGCAATTTAACAATGGATTATTGGAAATCTACTTTTGTATATATTCCATCTAAAGATGGACAAAATTACCAATTGACTTCTTTAGGAGGAGATGGAAAATTAAATACAAAAGACGATATACAATACTCTTCAAATTAAATAACACTATCACATTTAAAATTGTTATTTTTGAGGTATAATGTTAAAAAAACTAGAGAACCACATCAACCAAAACCTTTCTTTTTTAAAGGATAAAAAGTTATTAATCGCCATTTCTGGCGGAGTAGATTCTGTAGTTTTAGCACATCTTTTATCAACATTAAAATTTAATATTTCTCTTGCACACTGCAACTTTAATTTAAGACCAATTGAATGTGATATAGACGAGGAGTTTGTAAAAAAATTAGGAAAGAATCTAAACACCAAAGTTTTTACAATTCATTTCAATACAACAGAATTTGCCAAAGAAAACAAACAATCTACACAAATTGCAGCAAGAAACCTCCGTTATGATTGGTTTAATGAACTGATAGAAAAACACCAATTTGATTACATTTTAACAGCTCATCATGCAGATGATAACTTAGAAACTTTTCTAATTAATTTAACGCGTGGTGCTGGTTTAGATGGATTAACGGGTATTCCAGAAATTAATGGAAATATTGTGCGTCCACTTTTAAAGTTTTCTAGAGAAGAGATCTTAACTTTTGTAAAAGAAAATAATATTTCTTGGAGAGAAGATAAAAGCAATGCGTCTACAAAATACATCAGAAATAAAATTAGACATCAAATTCTTCCTGTTTTAAAGGAAATAAACCCTAGTTTGTTAGAAACTTTTGAAAAAACAACGGCACATTTAAAAGAAAGTCAGCAAATAATTGAAGATAAAATTGATGAAATATCAGCAGAAACGATCGCAACAGAAAACAATATTTTAAAAATTGATATTTCTAAAATCGAAAAATTATCGAACCCGAAGGCTTATTTATATCAGCTTCTAAAAGACTATAATTTTACGGAGTGGAATGATGTTGCCGATCTAATTTCTGCACAGTCTGGAAAGCAAATTATCTCTAAAACACATACATTATTAAAAGATAGAGGTTTTTTATTACTTTCAAAAAAAGATTTCTCTACTGCGCTCGAAACGACAACGGAGATAGACGAAAACACAAGTATAATTACAGAACCTATCCATTTAAAACTTGAAGAAGTACAAGAAAAATCGACAGAAAACAAACAAACCATTTATGTTGATAAACAAAACTTACAATTCCCTTTAAAGCTTAGAAAGTGGCAAGATGGAGATTTCTTTTACCCTTCTGGAATGAAAGGAAAAAAGAAGTTAAGCAAATATTTTAAAGACGAAAAATTCTCGCTTTTACAAAAACAAAATACATGGCTGCTTTGTAATTATGACAATGCCATTATCTGGGTTATAGGATGTAGAAAAGACAATCGTTTTGATACAAACAAAAAAAACAATACACTCTTAAAAATTTCAATATAAATTTAAACCAATAGAATTATGAAGAAGTTACTAGTTTTAATTGCCTTTACAACCATATTATCTTGTAAACCAAAACCAGAAGAAACTGTAGACTATGCCATTATTTCTGGTAAAATTGAAAATACAGATTCTAAAAAAGTAATCATTTACGATCAATATACAATGGGTAAAGTTGCTGATATAACGATTGCAGAAGATGGTACTTTTAGAGACACTTTAAAGATATCTACCGATTTTTACGCACTGCGTCAAGATAAAGATTTCACAAATTTATATATTACTAAAGGAAGCGTTTTAAAAATTGAATACGATTCAGAAAAAAAAGACTCTACGCTACAATTATCAGGTAGTAATAGCACTATTAATAAATACTTATCAGAAAAAAATAAGGTTATAGCAGCTACAACTGGAGATCAAAAAGAAATGTATCTAAAAGATGAAGCAAGCTTTAAAGCACATTTATTAAATATAAAAAAAGCAGAAGAAGATTTATTAATAAAAACAAATGATATTTCTGAAGAATTTAAAAATAAGGAACTTAAAAACATTAATTACAGTTATTTATCTACTTTACAGAATTACACTCCTTATCACGGATATTACACTAAAGACAAAAGTTTTAAAGCATCAGAAAACTTTTTAGATGAATTAAAAAATATCGATTTAGAAAATGAAAACGACTATCTTTTTTCTCCAGGATATAGAGGTCTTGTTGATAATGCATTAGCAACCAATGCTACAGCATTAGCAAAAAAAGATTCTATAGCAGATGATATTGCCTATTTAAAATTGACTGCGAAAATAAAAAATGATAAAATAAAAAATAAATTATTGTATGATGCCGCTAAATACGGAATTACTTATACAGACAATTTAGAAGAATTTTATACGCTCTTTACTAACAATTCTACCAACAAAGAAAACAACAAAGAAATAACAACGGCTTACAACAAACTAAAAGCTTTGGCTAAAGGGAGTCCGTCTCCAAAATTTATAGATTATGAAAACAATGCAGGCGGAACCACTTCTCTAGACGACTTAAAAGGAAAATATTTATATTTAGATATTTGGGCAACTTGGTGCGGACCTTGTATTGCAGAAATACCTTCTTTAAAGAAACTAGAAAAAGAGTATCATGGTAAAAACATTGAATTCATTAGTATTTCAATCGACAAAATGAAAGACCATGAAAAATGGAAAAAAATGATTGTTGATAAAGATCTAAAAGGAATACAGTTATTTGCAGATAATAATTGGGAATCTAAATTTGTAGAAGAATACCTAATAAAAGGGATTCCACGTTTTATATTAATTGACCCAAACGGAAATATTGTAAACGCAAATGCACCAAGACCGTCTGACCAAAAATTAGTTGAAACGCTACAATCTTTAGAATTATAAAGATTAAAAACTATACGATACAATTTATTAAAAAAAGAAGCTATTGGTCGTACAGATATATCAAAATATTTTTGCTCAAATAAAAATAAAAAACTTCATAAGTAATAGAAAATAAACAATTCACTAAAAAGGAATCAAATTTATATCGTTTTCGCAAATAAAAACATGATTATTCATTAAAAAGCACGCTTAATCATTTCCCTTTTTCGTAATTTTAATCCCGTAAAATCATAAGAAAATGAACAATTTACCTAAGCTAGATAGATTTAATGAAAACGTACTGTCTAAATATCAAATTTACAACAGTATTTTCTCAACGCTACCTTTTGACACCATAGACGATACTGGGGTTTTGTTACCTCTTTTACATAAAGTTTGTAACAAAGGTTTTAAATTAGAAAAAAACCCTACAGAAATTGTAGAACACTTTTTTAATAAATACCAAGACGAACCTTCAGAAAAAGAAAAATCTGATTTACTTTTTCGTTTTATTCAATTTATAGAACGTCAAGTAGTTTTATTTGATGCTGTAGAAGATGCTGCATATCCTATTGTAAATAATATGGATGGTTTTGGAACGTTAAGAAACTCTAAGGAGTTAGCGCTATTAAGCAATAAAAAAGACGAACTAAAAAAGCATTTAGAAGATTTTAAAGTACGTATTGTATTAACGGCACACCCAACGCAATTTTACCCTGGGTCTGTTTTAGGTATCATTACAGATTTAGACAAGGCAATACAAAATGATGATTTACTACTCATTAGAAAACTATTAGCTCAATTAGGGAAAACACCTTTCTATAAAAAAGAAAAGCCCTCTCCTTTTGATGAAGCTGTAAGTTTAATTTGGTATTTAGAACACGTATTTTATCATTCTGTTCCTAAAATATACAACTACATTCAACATCATATTTATGATGGTGAACCGATAGAAAATGAAATTATTGAACTTGGTTTTTGGCCAGGTGGAGATAGAGATGGAAACCCATTTGTAACTACTAAAATTACTTTAGATGTTGCAGAAAGATTGCGTCAAACAATTTTAAGAAATTACTACAGAGACATTAGACGTTTAAAAAGACGTTATACTTTTGATGGTGTGCAAGAAATCTTTGCAAGGTTAGAAAAAAGACTTTACAAGCATGTTGTAAGAAGCTATACAAAAGTTAACTTTTCTCAAAAAATCTTATTAGATGAGCTATATACTGCCAGAGAAATTATTGTAAATGATCATCAATCTTTATTTGTAGAAGAATTGAATGATGTTATCAATAAAGTTAGAATTTTCGGTTTTCACTTTGCAACTTTAGATATTAGACAAGACAGTAGAGTGCATCACCAAGCATTTACACAAATTGTAGAAGATTTACTTAAAACAGGAGATACTACTTTTCCTAAAAACTATTTAAATCTTTCTGATGAAGAACAAGTTGAAATTTTATCTGTTGTAAAAGGAAGTATTGACCCAAGTATTTTAACGGATGAAACTTCTGTTAAAACCATAGAGTCTATTTATGCTTTAAAAGAAATTCAGCAAAGAAATGGAGAACGTGGAGCAAACCGTTACATTATTAGTAACAACCAAAGTGCTTTACACGTAATGCAAACTTTTGCAATGTTAAACTTATGTGGTTTTGAAAATGAATTACCAGTAGATGTAATTCCACTTTTTGAAACAGTAGAAGATTTAGAAAATGCAGAAGATGTAATGAGAACTTTATACTCTAATAAAGTATATAGACACCATGTTGCCAAAAGGAAAAACAAACAAACGATTATGTTAGGTTTTTCTGATGGAACAAAAGATGGTGGTTATTTAATGGCTAACTGGGGTATTTTTAAGGCAAAAGAAGCTTTAACAAGAATCTCTAGAGAATTTGATATTGAAGTAATTTTCTTTGACGGACGTGGTGGACCACCAGCTCGTGGAGGAGGAAAAACACACCAATTTTATGCTTCTTTAGGCCCAACAATTGAGGATAAAGAAATACAATTAACCATACAAGGACAAACAATTAGTTCTAATTTTGGTACACAAAACTCATCTCAATACAACTTAGAACAATTATTAAGTTCTGGTATTAAAAATGATGTTTTTACCAAAGATCAATTAAATGATAGCCATAGAGAATTGATAAACGACATGGCTGCTACAAGTTACCAAAAGTATGTAGATTTTAAAAATCATCCTAAATTTTTATCGTATTTAGAAAAAATGAGTACGTTAAAATACTATGCAAAAACAAATATTGGAAGTAGACCAAGTAAGCGTGGTGGCTCTGACAAGTTAGACTTTTCTGCATTAAGAGCAATTCCTTTTGTTGGTAGCTGGAGTCAGTTAAAACAAAACGTACCAGGTTTCTTTGGTGTAGGTACTGCACTTAAAAAATACGAAGATGCTGGTAGATTTGAAGAAGTAAAAGAGTTTTATCACGCTTCAGATTTCTTTAGAACTTTGTTAGAAAATAGTATGATGAGTTTAACCAAATCTTTCTTTGGTTTAACTTCTTATATGGCAGATGATGAAGAATTTGGTGAATTTTGGACTCTAATATTCACAGAGTACGAAACTACTAAAAGACTGCTTTTAAAACTTACCGGAGAATCTGAATTAATGGAAAATTTCCCTGTAGGAAAAGCATCTATAGAAATTAGAGAACAAATTGTATTGCCTTTATTAACAATACAGCAATTTGCTTTAAAGAAAATTCAAGAACTTCAAAAAACTGGCGGAAGCGCAGAAGAAATTGAAGTGTATGAAAAAATGGTAATGCGTTCTTTATTTGGTAATATTAATGCAAGTAGAAACTCTGCTTAAAAACTTATTTATCAAATAATTATAGTATATTTATAAAGTAAAATTACGTACCATGAAAAAATACGCTTTCTTACTTTTAACTTTATTTGTTGGTAGTTTTTGTTTTTCACAACAACAAACTACCAACAATAATTTTATTCCTGTTAGTATTTACACTACTTCTTTTCAGCTCAAAGCTGATGATACTCCTTCTTATTCTTCCATAAACAAGGACTTAAATTTAAAAAAACAATATAAATTTTCAACGGTTTCTTTTGAAGAAATTGATGATAACCAATTTTTAATTTCTACTGAAAACCTTACTACAAAAGCCACTAAATTTATCTATGACGATTACAAAAGTTATAGAGATGAAAACTTATTAAAAGGCTTTTTACAAAAACACGATCCTACAAGATGGGATCCTTGTAACTTTAGACAACCAAACCTTAATTAATTTTCTTTATCTTTAGAAAAAAGAAAAAGAATGCTTGTAAAAGTCTATGGCTCTGCTGTTTTTGGTATTGAGGCAACCACAATTACCGTAGAAGTAAATATTGATAAAGGAATAGGTTACCATTTAGTTGGTTTACCAGATAATGCAGTTAGAGAAAGTTCTTACCGAATTTCTGCTGCACTTAATAACAATAACTATAAACTTCCTGGAAAAAAAATCATTATTAATATGGCTCCCGCCGATATTAGAAAAGAAGGTGCTTCTTATGATTTAACTTTGGCTGTTGGAATTTTAGCCGCATCAGCTCAAATAAAATCTGAAGCTATTCATGAATACATTATTATGGGCGAACTTTCTCTAGACGGAAGCTTACAACCCATAAGAGGCGCTTTACCAATTGCCATAAAAGCAAGAGAAGAAGGTTATAAGTATTTAATTCTTCCGAAAGAAAATGCTAAAGAAGCTGCCATTGTAGATGATTTAGAAGTTTTAGGTGTCGAAAATATATTAGAAGTCATCCATCATTTTAATGATGATAAAAAAATTGAACCAACCATTGTTGATACAAGAGCTGAGTTTTATAAAAATATTGATTTCCCAGAGTTCGATTTTTCTGATGTAAAAGGGCAAGAATCTATAAAACGTTGTATGGAAATTGCAGCTGCTGGCGGACATAATATTATTTTAATTGGTCCTCCAGGATCAGGAAAAACGATGTTAGCTAAAAGATTACCATCCATTTTACCACCAATGACGTTACATGAAGCATTAGAGACTACAAAGATTCATTCTGTAGTTGGTAAAATTAAAAAGGAAGGCTTACTATACCAACGTCCTTTTAGAAGCCCACATCACACAATCTCGAATGTTGCACTTGTTGGCGGCGGACAATACCCAAGACCTGGAGAAATTTCTTTATCTCATAATGGTGTTTTATTTTTAGATGAATTACCAGAGTTTAAAAGAGATGTTTTAGAAGTTATGCGTCAACCTTTAGAAGATAGAGAAGTTACTATTTCTAGAGCAAAATTTACAGTTACTTACCCAAGTAGTTTTATGTTAGTGGCAAGTATGAACCCGAGTCCGAGTGGTTTTTTTAATGATCCAAACAGCCCAATGACCTCTTCTCCACAAGAAATGCAACGTTATTTAAGTAAAATTTCAGGACCATTATTAGACAGGATCGATATTCATATAGAAGTTACTCCTGTTCCATTTGCAAAACTATCTGAAGAGCGAAAAGGAGAATCTAGTGTAGCAATTAGAGAACGAGTTACTGCTTCTAGAGAAATACAATCTGAACGTTTTAAAGATTTCGAAAACGTACATTATAATGCACAAATGAGTGTAAAACAGATTCGCGAATTCTGTAAATTATCACCAGAAAGTTTATCACTTTTAAAAACTGCAATGGAAAAATTAAACCTTTCCGCAAGAGCCTATGATCGAATATTAAAAGTATCTAGAACTATTGCAGATTTAGCAAATTCTAAAGACATTTCTCCAGATCATATTGCAGAAGCCATACAATATAGAAGTTTAGATAGAGATGGTTGGCTGGGATAAAATTAATTTTTATAAACGCAAATTCACAGAGAATTACAGTTAATAATCTGTTTGTTTTTTTTTACTAAATGATGAGCTTTGTTTCTAAAAAAGCAATGAATTTTCACTAAAATTAGCTACGCTTTCTTTTCAAATAAATATTATAAAGTAGACCAAACATAATTAAATAGACACCTAATAAAGTCCATAAATTATAAATTTCATCAAACCAAAAAGCACCAATTACAATCATAAAAACAACTTCTAAATATTTTAAAGGTACAACTACGTTTGTTTCTCCAGATTGTAATGATTTTGTCATATATAACTGACCAACATACCCAAAAAAACCTAAACTTAATAAAAGTAACCACTCTGTTAAATTAGGCGTTTTCCAATATTTTATAGACATAATTCCGCCAAATAAAAATGCTAAAATCATAAAATAATTTATAATCACTAGAGGATTTTCTGAATCTCCTAGTTTTCTAATTACAATAAATATCAACCCTAAAAAAATTGCAGATAAAATTGCAAAAATTACTCCCAAAGAATTAACATCTGCCCCAAAACCCTTAATAACTAAAACTCCAATAAAAGCTATTAAAAATAAGACCCATTGAACTGATTTAATCTTCTCTTTTAAGAAAAATAATGCAAAAATAGCCCCAAAAATAGGTGATGTATATCTTAAAGAAACCGCGGTTCCTAAAGAAAGATAATTTAAAGACATAAAAAAACAGGTTAGAGAAATAACTCCAAAAAGGCCCCTTAGAAACAATAGTTTTTTGTTATTTCCTAAAATAGGAATCTTCGCTTTTATAATTAATGGAATAGTGAATAACAGCGTACCAATAGATCTAAAAAACACAATTTGATACGCATCAAAAGCACCTAAATATTTTACAACTGCATTCATTAACGAAAATGCTATGACACTAAAAATCATGTAAAAAATGGCTGTTGAGCTTTTCATAAAGAAGAAAAATTTACTACTTAAAAAGTATTTAATATTCATCAAAAATACCATAAAAAAGACATTTTATAATTATTAAGTCAATAAATATAAAAACAAATAACCAAAATACATTATTATCAGTAAAAAGTTAATTTTACTAAATTTTCAATATCAATAACACATTTTAACACCTTATTATTGTAAAATAAATAAACAAACATACGTATTATTAAATTTTTCATACTGTAAAAAATAAATAGTTTTATAATTTAGTTGATGTAAATTCTTATAAAATTCTAATAGATGAAAACAACAAATTTTAATAGACGTGAGTGGTTAAAAAAAGGAGCATTAACCCTAGGTGCAATGGCTTTAGTACCTCATGATATATGGAGTAGCAACGTACTAACCGCTCAAAAAGAAGGCAGAACTTTCTTATACAATTCTAACAACTATTTTAATGAATTTACACCTCCTATAATAGAAGAGGAAAGTACATTAACCATTTTAAGATCTAATGAAAACCCTTACGGACCACCACCAAAAGCAGCAAAAGCTTTTCAAGATGAAGTTTTTAAAGGAAATAGATATGCTTGGGAATCTTTAAACGATCTAAAAACTAAAATAGCCAAAAACGAAGGCATTAACACTAACCAAATTTTAATGGGCCCTGGTTCTTCAGATTTGTTAGAAAAAGTAGCCATGGTTTTCTTTCAAGAAGGTGGTAATGTAATTAGTGCAGACCCTAGTTATATGTCTTTAATTGTAGTTGCAAAATCTGTAGGTGGTAATTGGAAATCTTATAAATTATTAAAGGATTCTCAACACGATTTAGATGCTATGGAAGCAGGAATTGATGAGAACACAAAATTAGTATACATATGTAACCCTAACAACCCAACAGGTTCAATTACAGATGCTAAAAAGTTAAGAGAATTTTGTAGCAGAGTTTCAGAAAAGGTACCCGTTTTTGTTGATGAAGCTTATATTGAGCTATCTAAAAACGGAATTAAAGATTCTATGAACTCTCTAGTTGCAGAAGGTAAAAATGTAATAGTAGCAAGAACGTTTTCTAAAATTCATGGAATGGCTGGCTTAAGAGTTGGGTACGCTATTGGTAAAAAAGAAACTTTAGATATTATAAGCGAAATTACACGTGGCGGAATGGGAATTACAGGTCCATCAATAGCCGCAGCAATTACTAGTTTAGAAAATACCGAGTTTTTAGATTCTTGTAAAACCAAAATTGCAGATGCTAGAACATATACAATGGGTTATTTAAAAGAAAAGAATTTTTCTTGTTTACCATCTGAAACAAATTTTATAATTTTTGAAATCCCTATGGAAGGAAAAGAGTTTTTAAAGAAAATTTACGCTAAAAATGTAGCTGTAAAATCTTTTAAATTTTGGGATAAAAATTGGTGTAGAGTAAGTATTGGTACCATGGATGAAATGAAATTATTTACGAATGCTATGACAGAAATTTTTGCATAATTTATGGATGGCGCTTTAGAAAAATCAATTTCATTTATCCTATTTATTTTAATAGGAGTTCTCTTAAAAAAGAAAATATCTACCGGAGAACAAACTAACGGATTAAAAAGTTTAATTCTAACACTTGCATTACCTGCAACTATATTTATTGCTTTATTAAAAGTAAAAGTTGATGGAAATTTAATTCTATTTCCAATTTTAGCTTTAGGTTTTAATGTAATACTTTTTGCGGTTACACCTATATTATTAAAAATTATTGGTATTGATATAAATTCTGATAAAGGTAGAAGTGCCAAACTACTAATACCTTCTTTAGCTCCGGGTTTATCTTGTTTTGCTTTTATATTAGAATTTTTAGGTGATGGTTCTTTGGCAAAAGCTGCAATGGCAGATTTAGGTAACAAGTTTTTTGTGCTTTTTTTACTCTATTTAGTAGCCTTAAAATGGCATTATAAAAATGCAGATTTTGAAGCAAATTCGCTAAAAACAAAATTAAAAGGACTTTTTAAAGCATTACTTTACGAGCCTGTAAACTTATTTATAATTGCAGCATTGGTATTGGTTTCATTTGGAATTACACTAGACAAAATTCCTGGTTATTTATCAATCACCTTAACAAGGTTGAGCTATATAATGACGCCTTTAGTCTTACTTTTTATTGGTTTAGCTGTAAAAATTAAAAAAGAACAATTTCTTCAATTGTTTTCTTTACTCCTTTTAAGAGCTGCTTTTACATTGCTTTTAATTGCTGGAATTATTTTATTTGCAGATATAACAATCAAAAAAGATATTTTAGTAATGATTGCTTTTGCTTTAAGTTCTGCTAGTTTTTGGCCTTTTGCACATATTTCTGCCATAAACCTAAAAGAGAAAAAAGAAAATACCCTAGAAAAAACTTTTGATATTAATTTTGCCTTATCAATTTTAGCACTTTCTTTACCTATTTCAGTTTTATTAATTTTAGGAATATTAACAACTGGTAATACTTTTACCAATATAGATAACATTTTAATATTAGGCACAACACTCTTCTTTATCGGAATTTTGTACCCAGTATTCATTAAAATAAAAAGAAGTGTAGTTTCTAAAAAAAGTGATAATACTTCTAGTATTAAAAAAAATGAAGTCCAGCTTTCTGCTGATAAATAAAGCAACAACTATTAAAAAAATAAAAACCCTTTTATATTAATGAAAGGGTTTTCTTAAATTATTTAGAGAAATTAAAAACTCCAATTTTTATAACTACTAGAGCTCTCTAATTGTTCTTCGATAGTATCATCTAATTCTTTAAAAAAGTCGATACCCGTTAAAGCTTCTACTTTATCTACCGAAACCACAAATTTGTACAAAGGCAAATCCGATTCTTTATGAGGCATTAAAAACGCTAACATTTTAATTTTTCCGTTTGTTTTATCTAAGATTACTTTATAAAACTGATTTGGAACAGCAACAGCTTCACTACCAATTGTTTTTAAATTATTTTCTAAAACGCCTCCAGTAATTACAAATACACCATCGTTTTTCTTTGCCCAATAACGTACTTTCTGTTCTAAGCGATTCCAAACACCTGCATTAAACTTGTGTTCTTGCGGACTGATATTACTTGTTAAAAAAGTTTCGTCGTGCGCATATTTAGAAAAACGTCTGTCTGCAGCCGGACATAAATGCCCTTTATCGTAACCAGATTTTTTATAATTACGCCAATGTGCTGCTTTGGTTTTTACTGCGTTGTCAATTTCAAAATAAGGTCTTTTATAATTGGTGCTACTTAAATCGGATGCTTTTAACTCGTAAGCAACCCATTCTGCTTGTTCGTGTTTTTCGCTATAGGATAATGAATAATTTTGATGATGCACCACTTGCTTTGTAGTACTTGTTGGCAAAAAATACTGGTTGGTAGTTGCTTTTGGTGTTTTACCATTTTCTATGATACTTTTTTCTTTTTGAGCATCTAACAGTTCTTCAGAACCTAAAACAGCTACTAAAATGATAATGGCTATTATGGATAGTACTTGTTTTCTTTTCAAGGTGATTATTTTAAGTTGTAAAGGTATGAATAAAGATAAAGTTAATACACTTCATAAATCATATGAGATTCCTCAATCTCCTAAAAAGACTCATTTCGGAATAACAGAAAGAGAAAATGACAATAGAATTACTAAGAACTGTAATTTAAAATAGTATTCCTTATTTAATCCTAAAATTTCGCGTTAAGGATTGAGCGGTCTGTTTGAGCTCTTTTTTATTTTTCATAAAAAAAGCGAGTAGTGAAAGCCTGTTAAAACGCCCAAAAAAAGCATAATTATTATGAGATTCCTCAATCGCCTAAAAAGGCTCATTTCGGAATGACAAGGTGTGAAAAAAACGGAAATTAGAAGCAAAGAAAAACCCTCTCAAATTAATGAAAGGGTTTTGTATATTTTGCAATCTAAAAAACAAGATTGCCGCGTCATTGCTTCCTCGCAATGACAAATAGTTTTAGTATCTATAGTGTTCTGGTTTATAAGGACCATCTACTGTTACACCAATATAAGATGCTTGCTCTTCGCGTAATTCTGTAAGCTCTACTCCTATTTTTGCAAGGTGTAATTTTGCTACTTTTTCATCTAAATGTTTTGGTAACATGTATACATCATTTCCGTAAGCATCAGCGTTTTTCCATAATTCTATTTGCGCTAAAGTTTGGTTTGTAAATGAGTTAGACATTACAAAACTTGGGTGACCTGTTGCACAACCTAAGTTTACTAAACGTCCTTCTGCTAATAAAATAATATCATTTCCGTTGATATTGTATTTATCAACCTGAGGTTTGATAGTATCTTTTGTATTACCATGGTTTTTGTTTAACCAAGCCATGTCAATTTCATTATCAAAGTGCCCAATGTTACATACAATAACTTTGTCTTTCATTGCTTCGAAATGACGACCTTGAATAATATCTTTGTTTCCTGTAGTTGTAATAATAATGTCTGAATTACCAACAACAGTTTCTAATTTTTTAACTTCAAAACCGTCCATCGCAGCTTGTAAAGCACAAATAGGATCGATTTCTGTAACCGTTACAATAGAACCAGCTCCTTTAAATGATGCTGCTGTACCTTTACCTACATCTCCATAACCACAAACAGTAACACGTTTACCTGCTAACATAATATCTGTTGCTCTACGAATTGCATCTACTGCAGATTCTTTACAACCATATTTATTATCAAATTTAGATTTTGTAACAGAATCGTTTACATTAATTGCTGGCATTGGTAAAGTTCCGGCTTTTACTCTTTCGTAAAGTCTATGAACTCCAGTTGTAGTTTCTTCTGATAAACCGTTAATTCCTGCTGCTAATTCTGGATATTTATCTAAAACCATGTTCGTTAAATCTCCACCATCATCTAAAATCATGTTTAATGGTTTTCTATCTTCACCAAAGAATAAAGTTTGCTCTATACACCAGTCAAATTCTTCTTCAGTTAATCCTTTCCAAGCATAAACGGCTGTACCTGCTTCTGCAATTGCTGCTGCTGCTTGGTCTTGTGTAGAAAAAATATTACAAGAACTCCAAGTAACTTCTGCACCTAAAGCTTGTAAAGTTTCTATTAAAACTGCTGTCTGAATTGTCATGTGAAGACAACCTGCAATTCTAGCTCCTTTTAATGGTTGCTCGTTTTTGTATTCTTCTCTTAAAGACATTAAACCTGGCATTTCTGCCTCTGCCAATAAAATTTCTTTTCTTCCCCAAGCTGCAAGAGAAATATCTTTAACTTTGTTTGGTACGTAAGCTATTTTTGTGCTCATATTATGTATATTTATATTCTAATTTTTCGAACTGCAAAGTTACGACATCCATTTTAAAAAAGTATGCCTCTTTACAAAAGTTTAACGATTAACAAAAACACTAAAGTATTCATTTGGAAAATTGAAGAAACCTTTAACGATTTAAATACAAACGTTTTACTTACTGATAAAAGTCAAGCTCGTTTAGACGGAATGAAATCTGACTTACACCAAAGAGGATTTTTAAGTGTGCGTCATTTATTAAAAGAAGCTGGTTATTCTGATTCGGATTTAATTTATGATGAATTTGGAAAACCACACTTAAAAGATGGAAAATTTATTTCTATAACACATTCCTTCACTTTTTCTGGATTGATAATTTCTGATAATTTACATGTTGGTATTGATATTGAAATGCAACGTGATAAAATTCTGAAAATTGCACACAAATTTACGCATGTTAAAGAGTATGTAACCATTGCAAACCACGATGCTTTAATTAGCAAACTAACCATTGTTTGGGGTGGAAAAGAGAGTTTGTATAAAATCTTCGGAAAGAAAAAATTACGCTTTTTAGAAAATATTTATATTGAAGATTTTGATTTTAAAGACGCAAAAACGACTGGAGAAATTAGATATGATGGTAAAACTACCGCCTATCATATTGAGTTTTTAGAGTTTGAAGGTTTTACTTGTGTGTATGCTTTTTAAAAAGCGATCTAAAAATATTAAAGAATGATGAAAAAACAAATAGATAAACCAAGAGATGTATCTGCCCATGCTATTTTTTCCATCATCGAATTGCAATTATCTAAGAATTATAAAACTACAAGGGTTTCTAATTCGAGATTAAACATTAGAAAAATATATAATTATGCTTCTGCAAACAATAGAGAAGTAACTCATAAACAATTGAATTTTAAGGATTCTGGATACTTTATTGTAAACGATACTTCTATATTATTTATGATGAACCTTAGAAAACAATTCATTTTTTGGATAATTCTATGGATATTTGGCATACTTATTACTTGGAAAATATGGAACGCTTCTCTTTTACTCTCACTCTTTCTTATTACAACACCTATTTTAATAATTTGGTTGATTAGAACTGTTGCCTTAAAAAAGTTTATGTCTAATGAGCTTGTTGAGATTTCAAAACAATTAAGTAATTAAAAAATCACTAGATGTAACAAGATACATAATCAGAATAGATAAATTTGTATTTTCGCAGTTGTGAATATTTATCAAAACATTTTATTAGCAAAAAAAGAGGGCAAAAAATTACTTGCCGTTTTAATCGATCCTGAAAAAATAGACCTAGATAATATTGCTACTTTTTTTGAAAAAGTACATCAATCTATTGCTACGCATATTTTTGTTGGTGGTAGTACAGATAAAGACAACGTAACGAATACAGTTGTTACTGCAATTAAAAAAACAACACATTTGCCTGTTGTTCTTTTTCCAGGTGATGTTTCTCAAATATCACAAAAAGCAGACGGAATTCTATTTTTAAGTTTACTTTCTGGCAGAAATCCTGAATATTTAATTGAACAACAAATAAAAAGTGTTCCGTTTTTAAAGGATTCATCTTTAGAAATTTTACCAACGGGTTACATTTTAATTGACGGTCAAAAAAATACAGCTACTCAAAAAGTAAGCAATACAAAACCAATTTCTCAAGAAAATACCGAACTCATTTTAAACACCGCTTTAGCTGGTGAATTTTCTGGTAAAAAATTGATTTATTTAGAAGCCGGTTCTGGAGCCACAGTACCTGTGGACGCAAGTATTATTTCTGTTGTGAAAAGTAATTTGTCTATTCCTTTAATTGTTGGTGGAGGAATTCGTTCTAAAAAGCAATTAGAAATAGCTTTTAATGCAGGGGCAGATTTAGTGGTTATTGGTACTGCTTTTGAAAAAGATGAAGCTTTTTTTAATCAACTTAAAAAATAATACACTATAATTTTTCCTCGCAGTTTGTCATTTCTACGCAAGAAGAAGAAGATGTCCTATAACATTGATCCCACAACACTGAACTACAAAGAAGTATTGAGAAATCTCATAACAGTTATACAACAACAACCAAACCTTATGTGATTTCTCCCAAAAGGTCGAAATGACAAAATTGGGTATAGCATAAACTGAACAAAAAGAAACCTCAACAATTGTCATTTCTACGCGAGTAGAAATCTCATAACATTAGACTCCATAACATTGAAGCACAAACTTGTCATTTCGAAGTATTGAGAAATCCCATAACAGTGATAATATAACAATTACCAAATTTCATGAGGTTTCCTCCCAAAAAGTCGAAATGACAATATTCTCTTTTTTAAGTAGTTTTAAATGAATTATACTTTTGCCTTTACCAATAAAAACTGAAAAGATTACATTTACAACTTCAAATAAAATTCAATGTCAGAAATTATCGATTTCCTTTTTGGACAATACAAAACGTATGAAACCACAGATATTGTCTTAGAAATTATAGCAGTAATCTTCGGTTTTTTATCAGTATGGTATTCTAAACAAAATAAAATATGGGTGTTTCCTACAGGAATGATTAGCACACTAATTTTTGTATATCTCCTTTATAAGTGGGAGCTTTTAGGCGATATGATGATAAACGTCTACTACTTTATAATGAGTGTTTATGGTTGGTATATCTGGACTTATAAAAATGATGGTGAGCATGAAACGCCAATTTCTAGGACCACTTTAAAAGAAAAAAAACTAAGTGTACTTATCTTTATTGCCACATTAATTTTTGTGTATGGAGTCTATACGTATTTCGAAAAATGGACTAGTTGGACCGCTTATGTAGATACTTTTACAACGGCAATTTTCTTTGTGGGTATGTGGCTAATGGCAAAACGAAAAATAGAAAATTGGATTTATTGGATTGTTGGAGACATCATTTCTACTCCTTTGTATTTTTATAAAGGATTTACTTTTACTAGTATTCAATATTTAATATTTACTTTTATAGCTATATCAGGTTATTTAGCATGGAAAAAGAACTTAAACAAGACCCGATTAACATCGTAAAAGTTGTTTTATTCGGACCAGAATCCTCAGGAAAAACAACACTTTCTCGTCATTTAGCACGTTATTATAATACCGTTTGGGCACCAGAATTTGCGCGTGAATATTTGCAAGAAAAATGGAATAACGAACGTAAAACTTGCGAAAAAGAAGATTTACTTCCTATTGCAGTCGGACAAATGAAATTAGAAAATGCTTTGGCTAAAAAAGCTGATAAAATTTTAATTTGTGATACCGACTTACTAGAAACCAAAGTATACTCAGAAGAGTTTTATGGTGGTTTTGTTGATGAAAAACTAAACGAAGCGGCAAGCGAAAATCAATATGATTTGTATTTGTTAACATACATTGATACACCTTGGGAAGAAGATGATTTACGAGACAGACCAGAGCTACGTTTAGAAATGTTTAATGCTTTCGAGAAATCTTTAATAGACCATAACAGACCTTATATTTTATTAAAAGGCGATAAAGAAACTCGCTTAAGGAATGCTACAGCAGCTATTGATAAAATAATTGCTGATAAAGAAAATTTACATTCGTTTTCTGATTCCTTACAAGATGTAGACATGCATTTTCTACATCAAAATACGGGTGATTTTGGCACTCCGTTTGAGTATTAAATAACAGAATAAGTGATAAGTGATAAGTGATAAGTGATAAGTGATAAGTGATAAGTGATAAGTGATAAGTGATAAGTGATAAAACTATCGAATATTTATCTAAAAACGCTACTATTTTACTTTTTATAGACTTTATTTTTAGAACAAATGAACAAAGAAAACATCTTAAAAGAACTTAATTTTAAAGGCATTAGGAGTTCTGGTGCTGGCGGGCAGCATGTAAATAAAGTATCTTCTAAGATTGAGTTGACTTTCGATTTAGAAGACTCTCTTTCTCTTTCTGATAACGAAAAAGAGCTTTTAAAAACCAAGCTTTCTAATAAACTAACAAAAGAAAACACCTTAATTTTATTTTGTGATGAATCTCGTTCTCAACATAGAAATAAAGATTTGGCTATCAAACGTTTTTTAGAATTATTACGCGTAAATTTAATTCGTCCGAAAAAAAGAAGACCTACAAAACCAAGTAAATCTTCTGTTCGAAAAAATGCGGAAAAGAAGAAGAGAACTTCTGTAAAAAAAGCATTGAGAAAGAAACCTGGGTTAGATTAAAACTAGGTCATTAATCAATAATTAACAACCTTGCTATTTCTAGCAATTCTTTCTTTTCTTCTAAAGTTCTTTCTAACGGAAGTTGTGCTAAACCAATTAACCTTCTCATTATTTCAATACCTGTTATTTGCAAAAAAAGAGGCTCATCTAACTTTAATTTATACGCCTGTTTTATTCTAGAAATTAGTAGTTTATTTCCAGTTGCCATCACCATATGCGCTGCCATAACACCCAAATCAAATTCAGCAAAACCTTTAAAACTAAATTCGGGGTCAATTACATACACCTCATCTTCTTTGGTCATCCAACTACCCGGATAATAATCTCCATGTAAAAGAGTTGTTCCTTCGGATAAATAACGTTCTCCAACTAAAGTAATTTGTGCTTTTAATTTTTCATCATTTTTATAAGCTTGTGATACTGCTTCTAATCCATCTTGAATGGTATCTAAAGAAAAACCATTATCAGTAACAAAAGGTAAAACAAATATATGTTGATGATTTAAAGCGCGTAATTCTTTGTTTTCTGGATACGTATTAGAAACTTCACTTTTATGAATATTAGAAAGTATATCCACCAAAAGTTGAATTGATTCCGTTTCAATAACACGATTTTTATAAACAAGACTCATGTCTTCGCAATTTCCTAAATCTTCTAAAATTAATACATAATTTTTAGCATCGTAAGCAAGAACTTTAGGAATATGACAAGTTATTGCAGGACTTTCAATAGCTTTATAAAACTGATATTCTACATCAATTCGGTCTTCTGGCGCAGGAATATCTTGATACTTCTGTACAAAAGGACGCGATTGTTTTACAATAAAAGAACGTTGATTGGTTGTTACACGCAACACCACATTCATATTACCTTCTCCTGGTTTTTCTGCGGATAAAATTTCTTCAGACTCCTTTAAAAAATTGATTTCTAATAGAAATTCTTTGATGATTTTTAAATCTGTATGTATATCAATATACTTCATATTATAATTTATTAAGGTGTTTCCAAAAAGCTTTTTCCATTGCTTTTTTATCTAAATCTGTGTACACACCAATAGTTCTTTTTGTGTTTTCTTTTGGTGTTTGTAAAGGCGTTATCGTTGCATATTCCGGATTAATTAAAGCCTCAACAAGAGCAACGTCCCACATTACCCATTTTTTCTTTTTAGGATCTTTTTTTGTCCACCAACGATTGTATGTGTCCCAACGATCTACTAAAATATCTTTAATGCCGCCTTTTCCTTTTAACTGCTTATCTATCGTTTTCTTTTTAAAAACTAAATGCTGAGAAGTAGTTGCCGTCATTACATTAAACTCTAAATTAACCGTATTTAAAAGCACATCCACTGCAAGTGGATCATTACCCGAATTGAACTCTTTTTTGTTATACGTGTTTGTTTTTACCGTGTGCCAAAAACCAAGATAATTTACACGGATTTTAGAAATGATAGAAGGATCTTCTAAAATTGCAGAAGCAACATTGGTACAAGATCCTAAAATAACCAAATCTAACTTTTCGTTACCTTCCATTTCGTGTGCTTTTTCTATAATAAATTTAGAAGCTTCCGAAGGAGAAGGCGTTGTCATAGATGCTAACGGAACGTTACTACCTAAAGGCAGTTTAATCTCTGGGCGGTTCATCACTTTAATAATTTGCTCATTAATAGCCTGACTTTCACCAACCGTATTTTCTGTTGCTTGTGGCGATGTATGAAACTGTGCAGAAGTAATACCTAAAAGATTAAATGCAGGTTCATCTATTGCACGAACCAACGCAAAAAGGTCATCAACCTCATTTGCTGTGTCTGCATCTATAATTAAATGTATCGGTTTTTGTTGTGCTTCTGCAAAAGCTGTAACAAATAAAAAAGTTATGAATATATATATCGTTTTCATGTAATTGGTCATTATTATATATGATGTTTAATTTTAAGATGATAACCTAAAGTTTTATATGTAGATTTTAACCCCACATTTTATATGTCGAAAATTATAGGATTACATATCTTTATTTCTAATTTAAAAATTAAATAAATTAATCTTTCTCCCACCAACCTTTACTATTAATATTGTCCCCACCAATCCTTTCTGCAGCTTCTTTATAATTAGCGTTGTTAGAAGCTTGTTCTGACTCTGGATACAAATAACGAACTGGGTAACGGCCTTGATTAAGATTATCTGGACCAGCTACTAAATTAGGAATTCCTGTTCTACGAATATTAAACCAAGCTTCATGACCTACAGAAATTAAACTCAACCATTTTTGAGTCATAATTTTTGTGATATCTTCTTCACTTCCATCTAAAGCAATAGCAGTTCTTGTAAAATAATCTGTAGGAATTTCTGTATTGTAATAATCAAAACTAGCTGCAATTCCGTTTTGGTAATACGTATTTGCATCACCAGAAATAAAACCTTTTACAACAGCTTCTGCCAAAGCAAATTGAGTTTCGGAATATTGCATGTATTGTGCATCTACGCCATTAGGAGTATCTCTAAAAATAGTTCCGAATAAAGAAATATTATTTAAATCTACACCACTAGCGGCAATACTATTACTAGATTGTCCGTTTAATAAACCATGAAATTCTGCGGTTGTATTAGCAGTTGCATTTGTAGGCTTATATAAAACTGCCATTCTAGGATCGTTCCAAGATTTTAAAATTTCTTCTACAGTAATCGTCATGGTATGTTCATTATTAATACCAGAAGCTGCATTAAATAAAGGAAACTGATTTGGTGATGTACTTAAATAAGGAAGAACAGCATTATCGTTGTTAGACTGCATGATGTTACCGGAATCTGCCAAAGCTTGTAAATCTGAAAAATCACTTAAACGTTTACTAATACGCACTAAATAACGGACTTGCAAAGAGTTGGCAAATTTTATCCATTTACTTAAATCGCCATTAAATAAAACATCACCTTCAATAATAGCATTGTTGTTTTCTAATGTTGCTGCAGCATTTTTTAAAGTAGCCAAAATACCTGTTTCAGAATCTGTATAAATACTTTCTTGCGTGTCATATTTAGGCGAAAAAACACCATCAATAGCTCCTAAAGCTGCTGTATACGGAACATCATTCCATAAATCGGTAAGTTGAGAGAATAAATAACTTTTCATAATATCACCAACTGCATTATAAGCACTGTTTGTGGTTTCTGAATTTTGTATCGATTCTATGTCAGAAAGCAAACCAAAAATAGCGTTCCAATACTCGCTATTAGATCCCATTTCATAACGATCTATACGTTCAAATTCAATACTAGCCGAAAATTGAGCTAAATAATTGGCTTGTCTAAAGCCTTGATCGAATGCATTTAAATCTGAAGAAACCGAAAGAACATTGGTTAATAAAAACTGCGGAGCAACAGATTCTGGGTTATTGTTATTTGTATTAATTTCTTCGAAATCTTTAGTACACGCAGTAAAAAATGTACTAAAAATGAAGACTCCTAAAAATATATTTTTATAATTTTTCATTTTCTTAAAATTCAGTTTTAATACTTACTCCTAAACTTCTTGTAGATGGGTATGAGAAATCTTCTACACCCTGTGTTGTACTTTGTCCTTGTAAAGCATTTAGTTCAGGATCAAAGTGAGGGTTTTCTGTAAATAAGAATAAATTACTACCTGTTAACCCTATTTTTATTTTTTGGAAACCAATTCTATTGACTAAGCTTTTATTAAACTTATAATAAATACTTAGTTGTCTTAATTTTAAATAAGAAGCATCGTATAATGCACTTGCCTCATTACCACGATCAAAAAAGCTATTATTGTATGTTTGTGCAGAAACATTAGTAGTGTTTGCAACATACTGTGGTGCTGTATCTGTACCTATATTAACTACACCGTTACCTACAATACCGGTTTCTCTACCTATTAAAGTTTCTTGTAATACACCAGAAGTGCTTCCTAAAGCTTTAGTTCTTGAAACGATTGTTCCTCCTTGTCTCCAGTCGAATAAAAAGGATAGATTTATATTTTTATAGGTGAAATTATTATTAAAACCTACTTGAAAATCTGGATTATAATTTCCTAATAAGCGTAAATTAGGGTCTTGTACAGGTAAACCATTAGCATCATGAAGAATTTCTCCATCAATTTCTACAAAACCAGTACCAAACATATCTCCAACACGACCACCTTCTTGGGCAATATAAAAAACACTATTAGATCCGCCAGAACCAGAAAATACGTCTGCGGAACCTGTTACAAATTGATCTACTCCTTCGGGTAATTCTGTAACAATACTTCTAGAAGTAGAAAAATTCACAGAACTTTCCCATTTAAAATCTTTCTTTTTAATTAGAATACTACTCAATAAAACTTCTAATCCTCTAGTACGAACTTCACCTCCGTTTATATTAAAATTACCGAAACCACTCGCTTGAGAAATAGGACTAGATATAATTTGATCTACACTAGTATTTTGATAAGCAGAAACATCTACTTGCAAACGGTTGTTTAAAAACCAAGCTTCAATACCAGTTTCTAGAGCATTTAATCTTTCTGGTTTTAAATTAGAGTTCTTTAGTACATTCTCATTAGTTACACGAAAATTGGTTCCGTAATTTTGATTTAATAAAAAGTTCTGATTGTTTTGATAAGGATCTGTATCATTACCAACACTAGCACCACTAAAACGAAATTTTAAGAAAGAGATTGCTTCTGGTAATGTCACTAATTTACTAATTAAAGCACTTACTCCTGCAGAATAATATCCAAAAGAATTGTTATTGGCAGGTAAAGTACTACTCCAATCATTTCTATACGAAACATCAAAATAAAGAGCATCTTTATAGTTTAAATTACCAGTTGCATATACACTATTTATTCTTTTAGCAAACGTATTACTTTCTGCAACCAAAGCAGCTTTGGAGTTTGCAAGTGTAAAAATATCTGGAATAGCTAGTTGAGGTGCTAAAGTATAACTGTATTCAATTTCTTGATCAAAACGGTTAGCACCTGCACTTACATTATATTTCCAATTATCATTAATTACATCATCATAAGAGATTAATACATCTGTGTTTAATTCTTTAAAAAACACATTGTCTTCTCTGTAAGAACCTTCTAGATTTGCATTGGTACTTACAGCACGTCTAAATTCTCGTTTATCATTATATGTATCTAAACCAGTACGTACCGTTGCAGTTAATTTGTCTGTAATATTGTAAACGGCAGCGGCGTTTCCTAAAAATCTATTTTTATTAAAACTATTGGTGTTTTCAAAAACAGTTAAATAAGGGTTTGTTAACCAGTTGTAGTTAATATCAAAATGTTGAGAACCTTCTTGTCCTGCTTGCCAATAATTTCTAAAAGAATCAATATTTGCTTGTCTACCTGTCCAATTAAAGCCATAAAGAGGGTTTTCGTATCCGTATCCTAAATTAGGACGGTTACCACTTCTTGTATTAATATAATTAACAAAAGCATTTACATGTAACTTTTCGTGTACTTCTTGGTTTAAACTTAAAGAGATACCATCTCTTTTTAAATCGGTATTAGGTACAATTCCTTCGTTTATTAAATTACTATACGAAAACCTACTACTTCCTTTATCGCCAGAAGAGCTAATAGCAATATTATTTTGTTTAGTAATTCCGGTTTTAAAAAAATTACGTACGTTATTAGGGTTAGAAACCCAAGCAGTAGGTGTAATAGGCGTTAAAGTTCCGTCTGCTTGTGTTCTTGCAATAACGTCTCCAGCACGAACCGTGTTTCCGTTAATATCTACAGATGGACTATCAAACTGGTTGATTAAAAAACCCTGATCTAAACGTGGGCCATAACTACTTAAACCACCATCGTTAACGCCAGCGCCAGCACCATTTTGAAATGAATATTCACCATTAGAACCACCACCATATACATTTTGATAATCTGGTAAGGTTAATAAAGTTTCTAAGGTTAAAGAGCTATTAATACTAACACCTAAACCTTTTTTCTTTTTACCTCTTTTAGTAGTGATTAATACCACTCCGTTAGCGGCTCTTGCACCATATAAAGCAGCAGAACCTGCTCCTTTTAAAATAGAGATAGAAGCAATATCATCTGGACTAATTTCAGAAGCTCCGTTACCATAATCTACTTCTTGTAATGAGCCATCATTTACTAAATCACTTGTAATTTGCTCATTACTAATAGGCACACCATCAACAACAAATAAAGGTTGGTTAGAGCTACTTAAAGAGTTCTCTCCACGAATAACAATACGAGAAGAAGATCCTACACCAGAAGAACCATTGGTTACTTTTACACCAGCAACTTGTCCGGCAAGGCTATTTACCACGTTCGTAAGCGTAACTTCTGTAAGAGCAGCAGGTTTTATAGTGGTTACGGAAGAAACTAAAGATTGTTTTTCTCTTTTAATTCCTAAAGCAGTAATTACAACTTCGTTTAACGTTTCTTGCTGAAATAAAGCCGGAAACAATAGCAATTTTACCACCGACTCTTCATTAGAACGAACATCTACCATATCTGAAATAGTGGTTCCGTATGTTTTATTTCCATCAAAAATAACTTGATAACCATTTAAAACGGGAATGGAGTTAAAAGAAGCTTTACCTAATTCGTTTGTGGTATTTTTTACTTCGTAACCTTGTTGATCGTTAACAAGCGTAACACTTATATTTTTAATTGGTACTTTGGTATTATAATCTATGGCATAAACCACAAGATCTCCTTGGGCGCTTAGGCTAATAGTAAATAGCACAAGTAAGCCGAAAAATAAATTCTTCATTAGTTTGAGTTAAAAATGTATGTAAAATAATAAGTCCTGTTTTTACAGAAAATTGTACTTATAATTAATTACAAACCAATGGAGGTCCTTTATTGTATAGGTGGTTTAAAGAAGCTTCTTTAAATTTTTGTAGAATGAATTTGCTTACTTTTAAAATTACTACTTGTAGGTTTTGTAATAATTTAAGTGCTTCTATTTTTAGAAAAGAAAGAGAAGCAATGTTTTTAGAAATATCTAACTCTTCATCTAAATCATATAAATAAGGAAGTGTAACAGTTGCTATTTCTTTTTCTGATAAAAGTGTTTTTAACTCTTTATATAATGTTGATGATTCCCAAGAAAGCGAAAGAAAATCTGCTGCATTAAATTGGTCTTTACGTAAACCTAAAAGATAGAAACCACCATCGTAAGAAGGACCAATAGGCACCTCTTTGTTCCCAACTGCATTTAACGCAGTACGAAGATGTTTTTTTTCTAAACTTAAAGTATCATTACCAACCGTTATAACATTATCATACCCTTTATTAAAAAGGTCTGAAACAGTATTTACATAACGTTCTCCAAAATTATTTCCTTTTTGATCTTTCTCTGTGTAATGAAAATAGTCTACACCTAAAGAACTAACTTTTTCTTTAATAAGAGCATTCAGTTTGCTAACCGTATCCTTTTTTTGAAGGAAAGGCTTACGTAAATTTTCGGCTTCTTGCGAAAGCGAAAAGATAAGAATAGCAGTCTTAGAATGTTTTAAATCTATCAAAAATCTATTTTAAAATCTAACAGTCGTAATTATATATAGCAAATTACAAAAGCTAAAATAATATTTAACATATAAGTTATTCGTTTTTAGGTAAAAGATTTTAAATTGAAATTTTAGTTCAGAAAATACTAAGATTTAGTAAGTAAACTTAGCCCTGATAGCAGCGGCATCCTTTTTTTTGTTTTTTCAAAAAAAAGATATAGCGAAAAGCAGGAAATAGCTTCTAAAAAAAGTGCTTTTGTTATTCTCTATGTCAAAAAACTGAGGTAATTTTGCAGCGTTCTCATAAAGGGGTGCTTTAAAAAGCTGAGATCATACCCATTGAACCTAGAACAGGTAATGCTGTTTAGGAAACTAGTACTTTAAAAAAGTGTAAAAGCTTTTTATAGGTGCAGAAGTAGAAACTTCAATAATTAATTATTCAACATAAATCACAAGAATAATTACCTCTTTTTATTCGTTTTAAATTTTTTAAAATGAAAAAAATCACATTTTTTTTATTCTTGTTTACAAGCATTCTTGTAAACGCCCAGACATTTACACTTAACGGAAAAGTAGTAGATGAAAATAATAATTCTTTGCCAGGAGCAACTATTTTGGTACAAGAAACTAAAAAAGGAACCGCTACGGATTTTGATGGAAAGTTTAGTGTAGATCTTCTTAAAGGAGCTTATACCATTCAGGTTTCATTTATGGGTTACAAAACAGTTTCTAAAGAAATTTCTTTATCACAAAATAATACAATTGCGTTTTCTTTAGTACCAAATTCAACAGTTTTAGAAGAGGTTTTGGTTTCTGCTGTTCGTGTAAATGCAGATGTGCCTGTTACGTTTTCTAACCTTTCTAAAAAGGAAATTGCAACCCGTAATTTAGGTCAAGATATTCCTATTTTACTAAATTACATGCCTTCTGTGGTTTCTTCTAGTGATGCTGGTGCAGGTGTTGGTTACACATATATGAGCGTTCGTGGTTCTAACGGAGAGCGAATTAATGTTACGGTAAACGGAATACCATATAACGATGCCGAAAGTCATGGTTCTTTTTGGGTAAATTTAAGTGATTTTGCTTCTTCTACTCAGAATTTACAATTACAACGTGGAGTTGGAACCTCTACAAATGGTTCTGGTGCTTTTGGTGCAAGTTTAAATATTTTGACAGATGCGGTTTCTGAAGAGGCTTCTGCAGAAATATCGAACTCTTTTGGTTCTTACGGAACAAGAAAACATACTGTAAAGTTTAGTACTGGTAAAATTAATGAGCACTTTGAAGTTGCCGGACGTTTGTCTAACATTAAATCTGATGGTTATGTAGATAGAGCTTCTGCCGATTTAAAATCTTACTATTTACAAGCAAGTTATACGGATGAAAACACGTTGATAAAAGCAATTACTTTTGGAGGTAAAGAAGTTACTTACCAAGCTTGGGAAGGTTTAACTGCAGATCAATTAAAGGAAGATAGAAGACAAAACCCGTATACGTACGAGAATGAAGTAGATGACTATGACCAAAACCATTATCAATTACATTGGAATGAAAAATTGAATGAAAATTGGTCTACAACCTTAGGTTTAAACTACACAAAAGGTGCTGGTTTTTTTGAGCAATTTAAAGAAGAAAGAGATGCAGCAGATTATGGAAATTTAATTGTTGATGGAACAGATGTAATTGTAAGACGTTGGTTAGAAAATGATTTTTATGTAGTAAACTTTAATACCAATTACAAAACAGATAAACTTAATTTTATTTCTGGAATTTCGTATTCTAATTATACTGGAGATCATTTTGGTGAAGTAATTTGGGGAGAAGATTTAGCGCCAAATGTAAATATTAGAGATCGTTATTATTTTTCTGATGCAAAGAAAACAGACTTTTCAATCTTTGCAAAAGCTACTTTTGATATTAGTGAGAAATTGTCTGGTTATGCAGATTTACAAGGACGTTTTGTTGGTTACCAAACAAAAGGAATTACTTCTGACATTGCTGCTATTAATGTTGATGCTAATTTTAATTTCTTTAACCCAAAGGTTGGATTAACTTATAAGATTAATAACGATAATAACTTATATACTTCTTTTGCGGTAGCAAACAGAGAACCTAATAGGAATGATTTTGAAGGCGGAGTTACAACACACGAAACTTTAAATGATTTAGAATTTGGATGGCGTTTAAAAAAGGAAAGCGTTAAATTAAATACCAACATCTATTATATGGATTATAAAAATCAGTTGGTTTTAACAGGTGCTTTAGATGATGTTGGTGCGCCAGTAAGAGCAACTTCTGGTAACAGTTATAGACTAGGTTTAGAAATTGATGCAGACATTACTTTAAGCGATCAGTTTTCTATAAAACCAAATGCTGCATTTAGTTCTAATAAAAACGAAGACTTTTTTATAACAAGAAACGGAATTGATACACCAGAAAGTTTAGGTAATACAGACTTATCTTTTTCTCCGGAAGTTGTTGCAGGAAACATGTTTATTTACAAGCCTATAGAGAACTTACAGGTTTCATTTTTATCTAAATATGTTGGTAAACAATTTATGAGCAACTTTAGTAGTAAAATTTCTGACAACGATGTTTTAGACGATTATTTTACATCTGACTTAAATATTGTTTATGAAATAAACCCAAATAAGATCTTTAAATCTATTGTATTTTCTGCTTTAATAAATAACATTTTTAATACAGAATATGTAGACAGAGGTTATTATTACACGTATGATGATACTTGGTCTGATCCAAACCAAATTACAACTCTAGACGGTGCCGGTTATTATCCACAAGCTACTAGAAACTTCTTAGTTGGCGTTACTTTAAAGTTTTAAAAAACATCATTTTTAGTCTTTTTTGATTAAAAATAACGCAAAAAACAAACAAAACGAGCATTTTCTATTGAAAATCGGTCGTTTTTTCGTATATTGAAAATTATGAAAAATTCATTTTTATACATCAATAATAACACAAGCATTTATAGTCTCGCTTTTTACGATTTAAAAGGTCATTCTAATAAATCAATTGCACCCGCTTTCTAGTTTTTCTATTCCTTAATTTTTTAAGAAAATTAAATCCGTATTAATCTTCAAATTCATATTAAGTGTTCTTACACTTATTTAAAACTGTACATATGAAAATAATTAAAATACAAAGAAAAACTAAATATCAAAAATACTATTCCTCTGCAATGGGAACTTTAAATTCTAGAGTAACTTATATTAAAAAATATTTTTTAGGAATTCCTATTAAAACCATCCATGAATATCGAGAAACGTATTATGGAGAAGTGAAAACGTGTGATGATTGCAATTTATTTATTTAAAATTAATCTTTAAAAAACCGAAACAATATATGAGACAACTTAAAATTGTAAAACAAGTAACCAATCGTGACGCCAAATCTTTAGAAAAATATTTTCAAGAAATTAGTAAAATTGGGTTAATTACTGCTGATGAAGAAGTAGAATTAGCTTTAGAAATAAAGAAAGGAGACAACAGAGCATTGGATAAACTTGTAAAAGCAAATTTAAGGTTTGTAGTTTCTGTTGCTAAACAATATCAAGGTCAGGGTTTAAAGCTATCTGACTTAATTAATGAAGGCAATTTAGGACTTGTAAAAGCAGCAAAACGTTTTGATGAGACAAGAGGTTTTAAATTTATTTCTTATGCCGTTTGGTGGATTCGTCAAGCAATTATGTCTGCTTTAGCAGAACAATCTCGTATTGTACGCTTGCCTTTAAATAAGATTGGTAGCATTAATAAAATTCGAAAAATATATGCTCGTTTAGAACAAGGAGAACAGCGTATGCCTACCAACAAGGAAATTGCGAAACAGTTAGACATGACAGAAGATGAAGTAGAGCAATCTTTAAAAAATTCTGGTAGACATGTATCTATGGATGCACCGTTTAAAGAAGGTGAAGATACTAATTTATACAATGTTTTACAGTCTGACGAGTCTCCAAGACCCGACAAAAACTTAATGAGTCAATCATTATCCATTGAAATAAACAGAGCTTTAGACACACTTTCTAACAAGGAAGCAAAAGTGATAAAAATGTTTTACGGCATTAATCTTCCGAGTCCTTATAGTTTAACCGAAATTGGAGCAACTATTGATTTATCTAGAGAGAGAGTCCGCCAAGTAAAGCAAAAAGCTATTAGACGCTTACAACATCAATCTAAAACACATCTTTTAAAAACATATTTAGGGTAGACTTTTGTTTATTTTTCACAATATCATTACTAACAAAAGGGAGCAAAATGTTCCCTTTTTATTTTTTGTATACACACCAATAAACTATTCAGCAGTTAACAACAATACAATTTTATTAAAATCTGCTGCACTATTAATGACTGTCCTATACTCTTCATACATAGCAACTTCAATAATATTTTCTTTGTAATATTCGTTGGCTGTTACAGTTAAGATATTTCCTTTTAATTGATAAGAAGATTTAAAAAAGAACAATTCTTTTCCGTCTTTCACATAGGAATTGTTAATATTAATATCATCTAAATTGGTGATTTTATAACCATCAGGAATATGAAGTGTTAAAGTTCTATTATACCCTCTATGAAACTGTCCTTCTAAAGGTAAAACTCTTTCTTTTTCTTGGTACATTTCTATTTGTTGTCCAATTAAATCACCCAACTTAAACAAGTACTTTCTTCCTGCTTTTTCTACAAAACCTTCCGTAGTAAAATCTACTTTTATCTGTAAAGGCTTTATTCCAAACAATTCTGCATCTGCATTTATTAACTCTCTTTTTTCTACATCAAAATCATATGTCATGCTTTCTACAAAACTATCTACCAAGTCATTCCTAGCATCTTTACCCTGAATTAAATGCATAAAAGGCTGTATATTCATTGCGTAATATCCGCTGAAAGCTCTATCTAAATGAACGCTGTTTTCGGTTAAATTATCCTTATTAAAATCGATGGTTACATTCATTACATCCAAAACCTCATCCACTTTTACAGGTTCTATATATTTAATTCTTCCGGTAACCGTTTTTTGATCACCAACAACTCCTTCTTTTAAAAATAGTCCGTAATTATCAGTTACATAAGGAATTGGAAAACCATATCTTGTTCCGGATGCATTTGGAGATAAATACTTTTTTGATGTAGGGAAATACAGTAAAAAGTCGGTTAAAAAATTTGTTGCTTCAAATTCTGGGTCGAACTTAATTTCATTTCTATCAGTTGTTATCACCAATTCGTGCTCAATATTTAAACTTCTTAAAACAGCAATATATAGTTTGATAACTCCACTTTCATTGGCTACTTGCGTCTTTAAAATGAGGTCTAAATCTTCTAAGTCATCATTATAAGTATCTTGCGAATACACCGTTGATTTTATATAAAAATCTAATTTTCTGATACTACTTTCTTGATCTGCATTTTTTGGTAACGCTAATTCCTTTATAAAATCATCCAGTAAATCTTTAGTTTTTTCTGAATATTCAGGATAATAAGAAGCATACACATTTAGTGCAATATTTCTGTAAGAGATAATATCTTCGTCCATATTATCGATATTTTTATCCATTTTATAAACGATGAAACCTCTTGAAGCATTGTAAGGTGCTTGGTATTCGTTTTCTAATTTTTCTACCTTAGAAACATGTAATTTATAATGTATTTTATCTGTACTTAAGGTATCTCTTTCTACATCTGGTAAATTATTATAACTCTTAAATTTAAACAACAAATTACTTGGCGAGAACAAATCGAATTCTACTTGATCTTTATAATATTCATCTTGAATGTAAAACTTTTTACCAGTATAACTTGGCGGCCTTTTTACCACATACATGTATTCAATAAAACTGCCTTTTGTAATGCCTTCTAAAGCAAAATATGTATAGGTATTACCGGTTTCTTCGTCTTCTGCAGTTAGTATTTTAGATTTATCTAAATTGATAATTTTTCCATCAGGAGTAATCACTCTTGCTTTATTTACTTGTGTTTCTGCTTCCGATGAAAACGGTAAGTAGATTTTGTTATACTCCTCAATTGCATCATCAGAATTTAGCCATAAAACTTTGTGTTCTAAATAAAACTCCACTAAATCTTCATTCTGAAAATAAAACTCTGTCACTGTCTTTTCTTTAACAGCAATCATGTCTTCAGAAATTTCTTTATCTACTTTATACTTCGGATTTACCTCCCAATCGTAACTTTCAAAAAAAGGTTTTTCTTGTGCGGTTACAATCTGAAAAATACATAAGAAGGCTATTAATAGGTGAATTTTGTTCTTCATCATTCGTTTATTTAAAATCATGTCTTAATTTTCTCCCTAAATTTATTTCAGGGTCTTAAAATAAGAAGTTGCTATATGAGATTCTGAAATAAATTCAGAATGACACATCATGATTATTGGTCAATTCGTTTTGTTATTATTCTTTTTTTAAAACTACAATTTCTTTATAATTTCTTTCAATTTTTTGAATCTCTTTATTTACTTCTTTTTGTTGCTCTGTCGATAAAACTAAAAAGTTTAATTCAATTTCATGATTGTAAATCACCTCGTTTCCTTTTACTTGGTATGTAATTTTAGAAACTAATAAATCATTCGAAACGGTTAAAGATTCTGGTAAATAATCTACTTTATAACCTTTAGGAATTTCTAACTTAGTGGTATAATTATACTGTTTTTGATACTCGTATTCAATCGCATTTTCTCTATTTTTATCCGTTTTATAAGAAGAAATCTCTTTATTCAAATTTAGGTTGATGTAAATCTCATCACCTAAATTTTTAGCATAATTTTTAATTTCGAAATCGTAATCGACGATAAAATCATTGTCGTAATGATACTTATTCTTTTCTTTAAAATTATTGATTTGAAAGGTGTTATTCCCTTTCCCAAAAATACTTTTGTAGAATTTCTTCAACTTCGTTTCTGAATTTCCAGATTCTAGCGTGTGAAAAATATCAATTTTTGGATATCCAGAAATCGTTATTTCAGAAGCCCCAATAACCCTGCCGTTTTCAATTTTGATATTGGTTACATCTATAATTGCATTTTCTTTAGCAGCTATAATTGGTACCGTTTTAATCTTAAAATCTTTTCCATAACCTACCAATGCTTCTTTTCCTTGAATAAAAGAAGTTGGCATTCCGAACTTAATATACCTACCGGTTGCGTCTAAATAATAGGTTTTCCCATCGTTTTCATAAGAAAGAATCATGTGATTGTCTACAACTGGCGTTGGAACTTCTTTATAAGTATAAGGAATACTTCTGGTACCAATCCATGTTAAATTTCCTTTTACGCCTGCAATTTCTAACATTCTGTATAAAATACTCGAGTTGTCTTTACAATCACCATACTTTTTTCTAAAAACATCATTCGATTCTCTGGGTATAAATCCGCCTAAAGCATACTCAAAAGCAATGTATTTTATGTTTTGTTGCGTCCAATAATAAATAGCTTTTACCTTTTCTAGATCGGTCTTTTTATCCGCAGTAATTTTAGAGACCAAAGCGACTAGTTCTGCACTTGGAGCCTCTGTATTTACATTTTTCACCATCGAATAATACCAATTATACAAATCTGCAACTTCACCTAATAATCTTTTATGCTTGTTCTTAATTTTATAAGAAGTAATGATTGGAACAATGTGTGGCAAAATGGTTTTATAACTTGGTGTATTCGACTCAAATTCATATTTCGGTTGATTGTTTATTGTCCAACTATAAATATCCTTCCCTCCTTTTTTCTCTTTACTGAATGTAATTTGAGCATCAGAAATATTAAACTCCTTAAATTCTAGTGTTACATTTTCATCGGCAATAATGGTTACCTTGTTTTGTTCAACAGGAAAATAATCACCAAAATAAAAAGGCGTTAAAAAACGAGGGTTTTTAATTTCTTGACTATATTTTAACCTAGATTTTGATCCTTTTTTTAAATTTGGATATACAAAGTTTAACAATGTAGAATCATCATGAAAAGACTGATTCAACTCATCTTTTTCTGTAAATTTATCTACTTTATTTTCTACATATTCATTATTATCATAAGAAAAAGAGGATGCCTCTATGTTCTTTAATTCGAAAAAAGCAGAGAAATTTAAGGTGTTTTTTGAGTTGTAAGTTGCAGCATCGTTTAAATACAAATCTTCTTCAATAAACTCTTGATGTATTTGTAAACTATCATTAACAACCGTTATTGTAATAATAGTTTCTTGCTGCAAACGAACTCTTGCATCTTCTGGATGTAGTTTATGATACTTTAAAAATTCAGCAGAAAACTGAGCATTTAAGCTTGTTACAAACAATAAAAAAAATGCAATAAAAACGGATTTATAAATGCTCAACCTTGTTTATTTTTATAAATCTAAAATACAAAAAAGAGAGAACAAAAACCTGAATTTAGGTGCTTGTTCTCTCTTTTTTATGTGTTTTTTAACGTTAGGAATCAATTCTACCAACCGCACAATTCACAAAAGATTTTGCTTTGTGTACAATCGTATTTTTTATTATCATTTCTAAAGATCCTCGTATAGCAATTTTCTAATTAAATTTAGTTTTCTTGCTTCCATTTGTTATATCCGCCTAAAACATTATAGACTTCATAACCATTTTCTTTAAGAATTCTAGAGGCTTTTACACTTCTTTTCCCGCTTCTACAGTATAAATAAACTGGTTTAGATTTGTCTAATTTATTTGAAGCTTTTTCTTTAAAATCAGCATCAAAATAATTTGCAAAAGTAGCTGTTTCTATAGTACCCTCATTTATTTCTGCAGGTGTTCTAACATCCATTAGCTGAATTTTATCTTTAGAAAGTAACTCTTTTAATTCTTGTGTAGAAACAGACTTAACATCTTCTTGTGAATTACAATTTATAAAAAAGAAGCTCATGAATAAAAGGCATAAAACATTTTTCATCATTTTTTATTTTAAAGTTGATGGACAAACAGCTGCTGTTCTTTCTATATTAGAATTTCTTATGGCAGCATAACCGCCAGCAACATCAATTACATTGTGAATACCTCTTGCTTTTAAGATAGAAGCAGCAATTACAGAGCGATAACCACCACCACAATACACATAAAAATCTCCTTTTTCTGGAAACTCAGAGATATGATCATTTAAAAAATCTAACGGTGTATTTTTTGCCACAACTGCATGTTCACTTGCAAATTCACCTGGTTTTCTAGCATCAAAAACCACTGCATTTTCTTTAATTTTATCTTCTAAAACATCAACAGAAACAGACGTTAAGGTATCTATTTCTTTATCCGCTTTTTGCCAAGTATCAAAACTACCTTCTAAATATCCTAAAACATTATCGAAACCAACTCTAGACAAACGGGTAATGGTATCTTCTTCTCTTCCTTCTGGAGCAACTAATAAAATTGGTTGCTTAATATCTTTAATCAATGCACCAACCCAAGGAGCAAAACCGCCATCGATACCAATAAAAATAGATTGCGGAATGAATCCTTTTACAAACTCTGTTTGATGACGAACGTCTAAAACAATTGCACCAGTTTCATTTGCAATGATTTCAAAATCTTTGACAGACAATGGCTTTTCACTGTTTTTAATAACATCATCAATACTTTTATAGCCTTCTTTATTCAACTTTACATTTAAAGGAAAATAAGCTGGAGGAGGCAACAAACCATCAGTTACTTCTTTTATAAACTCTTCTTTAGTCATGTTTGCTCTTAAAGCGTAATTGGTTTCTTTTTGATTACCAATAGTACCAACCGTTTCTTTGCTTAAGTTTTTACCACAAGCAGAACCCGCCCCATGTGCAGGATATACAATAACCTCATCAGCTAAAGTCATTACTTTAGTACGCAAACTATCAAATAAAAAACCTGCTAAATCTTTTTCTGTTACATCACTTTTTTGAGCCAAGTCTGGACGACCAACATCACCTAAAAACAAGGTATCACCACTAAAAAGCGCATGGTCTTTACCGTTTTCATCCTTTAATAAATAACAAGAGCTTTCCATTGTATGACCAGGTGTGTGTAATACCGTAATGGTAATATCTCCTACTTTAAAAACCTGGTTATCTTCTGCTATAATTGCATCGAAATTAGTTGTTGCTGTTGGACCAAATACAATTTGTGCACCCGTTTTTTCTGCCAATGTAACGTGTCCGCTCACAAAATCTGCATGAAAATGCGTTTCGAAAATATATTTAATTTTTGCATCGTTTTTAGCTGCGCTATCTATATAATCTTGTACTTCTCTTAATGGATCTATAATAGCAACTTCGCCATTACTTTCTATGTAGTAAGCCCCTTGAGCTAAACAACCTGTATAAATTTGTTCTATGATCATTTTTATATTTTTAACACCTACAAGGTTTTAAAATTCTGAATTCACTTCAAAAATTTTACTTATAGACTTAGTTACTAATTATTTTTAATGATATGCTTGATGTATATATTTCGCATATTTTTCTTGTTGTTTTCTATCTCCAGTTTTGTAGAATTTTACGGCATCATTAGAGCGCATAAAAAAGTGATTGATATCTATAATTGATAAAATTCCGCTTCTAAATAAGTCGTCTCTTACTGGACCTTTTACGCCTGCTAGTAAAAAAGTAATCCCTTTCTTTTTATAATATTTAATACGCTCTTTTAGCATTTCTACTCCTGTACTATCTACTCTGTTTATGCTTTCTGCATCTAAAACTATCAATTTTAAAGCATCTCCTTTTCTATATGCCATTTCATCTAATTTGTCTCTAAAATAGCTAGAATTTGCGTAAAATATTTGTGCATCAAATCTAAAAATTAAGACATCGTCTTCAATAATAACTTCTTCAAAACGACTTCTATTTCTGTAAAAATTAGAGTTGGGTACTTTCCCTAATTCCGCCACATAAGGTCTAGAGGTTCTATAAATTAACACTATTAAAGACAACCCTACGCCAACAATAATTCCAAATTCGATTCCTAATAATAACGTACCAATAAATGTGGCTAACATCAACCAGAAATCTAAATGATTTGCTCTCCATAAAAAAGCTGCTTCTTTAATATTTACCAAATTAAAAACGGCTACTATAATAATTGCTGCCAAGACTGTTTTTGGTAAATGATAAAATAACGGTGTTAAAAATAATAGCGTAATAACAACCATTACAACAGAAATTAAAGCTGCCATACCTGTTCTTGCTCCACTTTCTTGGTTAATTGCAGAACGAGAAAAACTAGAAGTAGTTGGATATGCTTTAAACAGCGACCCCACCATATTACTAATTCCTAAAGCTATTAATTCTTGATTGGGTCTTATTCTATATTCATCTTGTTTTGCTTCTAACGATTTTCCTATAGAAATGGTTTCTAAATAGCCAACCATTACCAACGTAAATGCAATTGGTAATAACTCTCTTATTAAGTCAATATCAAACTCTGGAATTCCGAAAATCGGCAACCCAGAAGGAATGTCTTTTACAATAGAAACATCACCAAAAGAAGCTCCAAAATACTTTAGCACTACAATTCCTAAAATAACAACTATTAAGGCGCTTGGTATTTTTTTATTGATTTTTCTGAGGATGATAATAATCACGACAGAAATTAATCCGATAATAGTTGTTGGGTGATTAAAATTGTTAATCCTACCAAAAACATCTGCTACAACATACTGCAATTGATCACTTTGCACAAAATCTACTCCAAATAAATTCCGAAATTGATTGAACCCAATAATTAACGCTACCGCGGATGTAAAACCAGTAATAACGGGCTTTGATAGAAAGTTTACAATAAACCCCAAACTAAAAACACCCATTAAAAATTGGATTGCCCCCACCATTAAAGCTAACAAAACAGCTATTGCTATGTAACTCTCAGAACCTGCCAAAGCTAGGGTAGATACTCCTGTTGCCACAATTAAAGAATCCATTGCTACAGGACCAATGGCTACTTGCCTTGATGATCCAAAAATAGCATACATAACTTGGGGTACCAAAGCACAATACAAACCGTAAATTGGTGGTAAACCTGCAATTAAAGCATATGCAATTCCTTGCGGAATTAAAATAATACCAACAGTTATACCAGCCAATAAATCTCCCTTAAAAAGAGATGTATTGTAGTTTGGTAACCATTCTAAAATTGGTATTATCTTTTTTATATTCATTAGCCCATACTAACCTTCCAAAAGGGAAGGAATTCTTATTTTTTTTCTCTTTTCTCTAAATATTAAAACAATTCCCCTTGACTTTTTCCTTTAACTCTTCCTAAATGTGTATATGCTAATTCGGTTACTTCTCTTCCTCTTGGAGTTCTCATGATAAAACCTTGCTGAATTAAAAAAGGTTCGTACACTTCTTCAATAGTTTCTGTATTCTCTGAAACTGCTGTTGCAATGGTGCTTAAGCCAACTGGTCCTCCTTTAAACTTATCGATAATGGTCATTAGAATCTTATTATCCATTTCATCTAAACCGTGTGCATCAACATTTAATGCTTTTAAGGCATATTTTGCAATTTCTATGGTAATACTTCCATCCCCTTTGATTTGTGCAAAATCTCTAACTCTTCTTAATAAAGCATTTGCAATTCTTGGTGTTCCTCTACTTCTACCCGCAATTTCTATTGCAGATTCCATAGAAATAGGAACTCCTAAAATGTGTGAACTTCTTTGAATAATTGTGGTTAACAATTCTGTTTTGTAATAATGTAATCTACTGCTTATTCCAAAACGAGCTCTCATTGGAGCGGTTAACAAACCAGATCTAGTTGTTGCTCCAATTAATGTAAAAGGTTCTAAATTTATTTGAACTGTTCTGGCATTTGGGCCAGATTCTATCATAATATCAATTTTATAATCTTCCATTGCAGAGTATAAATATTCTTCTACAATAGGACTTAATCTATGAATTTCATCAATAAATAAAACGTCACGTTCATCTAGGTTTGTTAATAAACCCGCCAAATCTCCAGGCTTGTCTAAAACAGGACCAGAAGTAACTTTTATCCCTACTTCTAATTCATTTGCTAAAATATGTGCTAAAGTTGTTTTCCCTAAACCTGGAGGTCCGTGAAAAAGTGTATGATCTAAAGCTTCTCCTCTTTGATTTGCTGCTTCCACAAATATTTTTAGGTTATCTATGGCCTGATCTTGTCCTGTAAAATCATCAAAAGAAAGTGGACGTAATTTTTTTTCTACGTCTAAATCTTCATTAGATAAGTTGTCGTTTTCAGGATTTAAGTTTTCATTCATAACTACAAAGATAATTGATTTTAAAGTACAGTTTTGTAAGATTTGTTACATAACAAAAAAACCTTTCTTATTCAGAAAGGTTTTTTATAATACAGTATCTAATTTTTTATTTTTTTAAGACCTTATTCGTAAATATACCTTGGTTTGTTTTTACATTAACAATGTATATAGATGTTGGTAAATTACCCAACTTTAAGTCAATCTTTTCATTAGAAACATTTGGTGTCCAAGTTTTTATTTGTTGTCCTAACACATTAAATAGTTCTACATTTTCTATAAAAAGATTGGTATTGTTAAGTATTGATATTGCATTCGAATTGTCATCCAAATAAACTCTTAAACTAAAATCTAAAACCTCATCAGAAACTGATAACACATTAGCTTCATTAAAGGTGATAAAAAAACGATCCTTATAAGTTCCTTTAGCCAACTCTAATTCCACCATCTCATCTTCTTTTAATTCTTTAGTGGTATTTTCTAAAGCATCTAATAAGTAAATTTTACGGTTAATATTTTCTAATTCATCTATTCTTATAAAAAGAGGTTCATCAGAATCAACAAGAATTGTAAGTGGCACTTTTAAAGCATCATTTATGCTCTCAACTCCTGCAATAGCTAATTTCTTATGATCCATTTCATCAAAATCCCAATAGACATCAGACGACTGGACATCTATCATTACACTTTCATAACCATAATCAAAACCATAAGAATGATTTTCATTAAATGAAATACCTATTTGCCTATGAAGCTTTAGATAGTCTTTGTTTGTAAAATCTAACCCTAATTTTAAAATAGGAAGCGAACTATTAGTTGTTTTCTTCTCTTCTGTTTTAAAGAAATGAGGTTCAGTTAACTGATAACTTCTTTGCTTGTTATTAAAATTAATGGTTCCTCCATCTGCATCTGAAAAAACAAAAAATCCCTGACCTACAGCAATGTATCTTGTTGGTGTATTATACGAGTAAGAATCTGTTAATCCGTTTGTACCAACAACACTTGTAGCAGCTGTTGCCATAGAAAAAGTTAATTGTGCATAACCACCTTCATAACCTGCTTTTATGTGCCCTTGATCTGTTGCTTCTCCAGAATGTTCCCAAAAATAAAGGGTCCCATCAATAGTGTCTTCATTATTTAATATAAATGCTTTTCCATCTAAAGTACCTGCATATGGGTTTCCTAAAAGACTATTGGTATCTGCAGATAAGTTAAATGAAATATCTCCATCTAATGGACTTCCAGAAAATGTAAAATATTGTGCATTAGCACCTGTACCTTTCATAATATATCCTAAACCCTTAGATAAATAACCCGTTTCTTTTAATTGCACCCAATCGTTATTTCCTGTACTATTAAAGTAAGCCCAAATCCAATAACTAGCTATTTGTATAGGACTCGCAACAGCCCCGTCGTAACCACCAACAAAATTAATATCTGTAATTGTTGAACTAGCAGTAAGCTCACCTCCAGCATCTTTCATAATTTCTGAAACTCTATACGTATTTCCGCCAATAAACTCTACCACTGGTGATGACCAATAATTATACCTGAACACATTAGGAACCTCGCTTTTTTGATCTATTAATAGTTTTCCATTGCCGGTTACATTACGATTACCATCGTGTACTTGAACAAACTGTCCAGTACCTAAAATTCTAATCTGTGCATTTACATTAATATTCGTGTTGTTTAAAACAATTAACGCATTATCACTAACACTTAACACATTACTACCTTGCACATCTAATATTCTTGCATTTAAATTACCTGTAGAATGCGTATACGTTTCTCTAACAATTACACTTCTAGACTTATCTGGAAAACCATTACTCCACGCAGCTCCTGTAAGAATAGTTGGACTTATTCTATGCAAACCTAAACCACAATTTGTTTCATTAATTGGTGTTTTTACTTCTGATAAAAGCGGCCCATTTGCATGTCTTACAATTGCAGGAATTGGATCTGAATCTCCAACTACTTCTATTGAATCATCTACAAAAGAAAGCCATTCTGCCACAGTAAAAGTCGTATTTGCTTTTGTTATTTCATCGATACGAACCAAAGATGTTGTGTTACTAATATTCTTAACAACATCATATCTATTTTCCCAAGCAGAGGCATTTATGGTTTTTGAAAGGATTAAAGTGTCGTCTCCATCTGCTAAATCCGCAATACTAGCATCTGTTATTTCTATAGGATTATTTATAAAAGTAACTTCCGGAAGTGATGCAACAGATTTTATAACAACAGAGCCACCTGCAGGTATACTTGTTATTGTTAAATCTGCCGTAGGCGAAATAGCACTTGCAGAAGTAATCCCTAAATCTTTAAATAAAACTAAACTGATATTAGTTACAGTTGTTGTTCCAATATTTGTTAATTCAATGGCGTTACCTGACGCCGTTTGATAAACTTGACTAATAATTACAGGCAGCAAACTACAACTTGAATCTTGTACTAAATCATCTTGACTACTTCCTAATAATTGACCATTACTAGTTGCTACAACAGGAATACCTTTTTCATCTACATCTCCTTTTAATCGATTGTTACCATCTACATCTGCAAAAGTAAAAGTAGCACCACCTTCTAAAGCATCCGGACAACCATCTCCATCTGCATCCACATCAAATTGATCTATAATTCCGTCTAAATCGAGATCATATCGATCATCTATATCATCTGAATTAGAGTCCACGAAACCACTAAGACTTGGATCTTTATAATCTATAATTCCGTTTTTATTTGTATCTGCAATTGGGTTTCCGCTATATGCATTTTCTGCAGTATCTAAAACACCATCGTTATCGTCATCTAAGTCAATAATATCAATAACTCCATCTAAATCAGTATCAGTAGTATCACAAGCTAAAACACTTCCATTTTGGCTATCACCAATATCTTGTCCTGCTCCAGCACCAGCTTCTGTTAAAGTTGGTATTCCTTGTGCATTTACTGTTCCGATAATTACAAAACTAGCATCTAAATCCGTTTGCTTAACAGTACCTGTTGCTTCTAAAGCATCCGGACAACCGTCTCCATCACTATCTAAATCTAAATAATTAGCAATTCCGTCTCCATCAAAATCTCCAGTTCCTTCAATAGTATCTAAAATACCATCATTATCATCATCTAAATCATCCGTATCTTTTACACCATCACAATCATTGTCTTCACCGGCTTCAGATATTGTTTGTGTATTATTACTTGGATCACTATCTGGTTGAAACACCCCCGTTGCTGTAGCTGTAAAACTGATAGGAAATGAAGCCGTACTTACAGAAGTATTAACCGTTAACGTAACACTTTCTCCTACTGATAAATTATCAATAGTCCAGGTATTATTCGTATTATTAAAACTTGCTGATAAAGGAGAAACACCTGATTCAGAAAAAACTGCGGAGTTACTTGTTGCTGTCATACCAACTGGAATTGTAAAATCTACCTCAAAATCTTTTGATAGTTCGGTTGCAGATAAATTAGTTATCGTTGTTGTAAAATTAGCCGTAGTAGGCGCACAAAAATCATCTGCAGAAATCATTGAATTTGATACTTCTAAATCTGTTGCTGGTAGCAATATTTTTATCGCATCAGAATTATATGCCGTAAAAGCTATATCTGTATTACCAGATGTAGTGTGTACAAAATTAGTTATCTGGTTAAAATTACTCGTTGTTATGCCAAAATCGCTTAAATTGATAGATAGAACTCTTAAATCTCTATAGGTATCTATGCCAAATGTACTTTTAACCAAACCTGTAGAAGGGTTGATTCTATAAATAGTCCAATCTGTTCCTCCAACAACAGCAACATTTCCAAAGGAAACGTTTATTTCTGTACCTACTATATTCCCTGCACTGTCTATAAATTTAAACTTATCGGTATTACCAGGAGACCCTGTTTGGGTAACAATAATGTCTGGCAATGCATCGTTTATACTTACTGCTTGATTTATTACAATGGCATCGTATATGATTACTTGACTTTTTATATTAAAAAAATTGGTAGCTAATTCTAAACCACTACTACCATCTCTAACAAAAAATGAAGGAACAATAGGGCTAAATGTTTTTATATAATCTGTTGCACTATTATTTTGAGAAACTCCCCCCCAATTAGTTCCAATACCAATTAATTCTTCCGATTTATAATCAATAGAAGCAGGCATTGGAAATGAGACAAAACTTCCGCTTGTAAATGTTATATTATTTGCTGTTAAAATTGCATCATTAACACCGGTAGAATACGTAGCACCATCTACACTAAACCCTAATAAATTATTAGAATCATCATAAGTAACTTGTGTAGCCGTTGTAGAAGTATAAAAACCTCCATTATCACCATAAACAGCGGTTACAGCATGTTGCGCACTCGAAGAAAAAGAAGTGCTTAATAAAACGAAGAAAAAAAGATAGAGATAAAAAAAATTACTAAAATTTAGACGTATGGAGAGGTGATTTTTCAATTATGTATATTTTAATAAAACTAATTTCTTGATAAATATAAATATTAGAACACGACAACATTATATCTATTTTACCCGAAAAGACAACAATATTAATCATCTATTGATGTTACCAATTACAAAAGTAACCAATAAAAAAAACCTCTCCAAGTAGGAGAGGTTTTTCATAATATTTTAACACTTTTACTTCACTTCTAGAACATTATTCTCTAAATTAATATCAGCCATTAATCCGCTTTTATCAATAGTAACAGATTTTACAGCTTTAGAAACTGTAAAAGAATATGTTGGCATTGCCCAACCCCAATCTTTTAAAATGGTTGCTGTTGTTGGCTTACTACCTCTCATCATTTCTAATGGAATGTTAAAACTTTCTAAAGTTCCATCAACATAAGTTACATCAACATCCATTGGCATTGGCATTTGCCCAATTCTCTCTAAAGTAATTGTTTTCTCATCAACAGATTTTACACCATAATCTATGGTATGTGTAGTTTCTGTCCATTCATTTAAATACCAACCTAAATCTAATCCAGCAGTTTTTTCCATAGATCGTTTAATATCATTTGGCGTAGGATGTTTAAAACTAAACTCATTAAAATATTTCTTTAATCCGTTGGCAACATTCTCTTTACCTACAACATATTCTAATTGACTTAAGAAAATATTTCCCTTAGAATAACTTGCTGTACTATAAGCTCTATTTGTATGGTATCTATCTGCATGTGTAGACAAAGACTCTTCAAGCCCTTTTGCTACAATAAACCTATAACCTCTGTAAGAACCTGCATGTGGGTTTTCTTTATTTTCTTTTAAAATTTCGTTTTCTGCTTTGTTAGAAATGTAAGAAGTAAAACCTTCATCCATCCAAGGGTGCAAACTTTCGTTTGATGCTAATAAAAACTGAAACCAAGTATGTGCCATCTCATGTGCAGTTACTCCAAAAAGGCTTCCAAATTTACGTTTACCTGTAATTAATGTAGACATTGCATATTCCATACCACCATCTCCACCTTGTATTACAGAGTATTGTTTATATGGGTATTGACCAACATGCTTACTATAATACGTCATTAATTCTGCTGTTTTAGGCTGCAAATCTTTCCAATTTTTTAAATACTCTGCTGCTAAATCTTTCTTATACAAAAAGTGTAAATCAATTCCGTTTTCCATTTTTAAAACATCATGAATATATGCTGGATCTGCCGCCCACATAAAATCGTGCACATTTGGTGCTTTAAAATTCCATGTTAATTTATCGCCTTTAGGCAAGTTTAATTCTTTTGAATCATCTTGATAACCATGACCAATTTCTTGAGGGTTTTGTAAGTTACCAGAACCACCAACAGTGTAGTTTTTATCTATATGAATAGTTACATCAAAATCTCCCCAAACTCCTTGAAATTCTCTTCCGATATAAGGTGGTGTATGCCAACCTTGAAAATCGTATTCTGCTAATTTAGGATACCATTGAGACATAGATAAAGCAACACCTTCTTTGTTGTCTCTTCCAGAACGACGAATTTGAACAGGAACTTGAGCATCAAAATTCATTTCTAAAGTAACTGTTTCTCCAGATTTTATTGGTTGGTTTAATTGTACTTCTAAAATTGTACCAACAGTTTGATGAGAAACCGCAACACCATCTTGTTTTAATGAATTTACTTTAATATAACCTATTTCATCTGGCTGTAATTTACTTATTCTATCTCCTACTCTTCTGTCTGGATCTTTAATATTTAAAGAACGAACATCCATCTGAGATCCTGGTTGAAAAGCATTAAAGTATAAATGATAAAATACTTTATCTAGATCGTCGGGAGAATTGTTTGTATAAACTAACGTCTGCTTTCCTTTGTATTGATAGTTGTTTACATCTACATCAACATCCATTGTATAGTCTACATGTTGCTGCCAATAAGTTTCTTTAGCCACATTGGTTGTATCTTTTATAACCTTACAAGAGGTTAACATTATTAGTGACAATCCTAAAAAATAAATTTTTCTCATATTTATATTAATTAATGTTCAAAAAAAAAGCAGCATTTTTAAAATGCTGCTTTTTAAGTTTAATAAATTATTTTTTTCCGTTTACCATTCTGTCTGCCATTTGTAATGCATTGTAAGCATTAACAACTCTACCTGTAACTGATAAATCTGCAAAAGGAACTAACTCTCCTTTAGGATTTTCTCTAGACTGAGATCCTGGTTTAATTACCTCTAAATCTATTTTTACACCAGAATTCATTAAAATATGCTTTACCTGACTTGCTGTTAATTTAGGATAATAAGAACGTACTAAAGCAGCTACTCCTACTGCAGAAGGTGCAGCCATAGATGTTCCACTAAAGTGTTTATATTCATTTTCTGGAGTTGTAGAATAAATTTGAACTCCAGGAGCAAAAATATCTACATTTTTTTTACCATAATTAGAAAAATTAGCTGGTAGGTTTTCATTATAACTAGAGCTCATTGCTCCAATTGTTAATACGTTATCTGAAACCTCTGTTATTAAATCTTTAGAATCGTTTGGGTACGTTCTTTCTACATCAATATCCTTACCATCGTTTCCTGCTGCATTTATAATTAATACATCGTGCTTTGCTGCATATTGAATTGCTTCATACACCCATTCTTTATGAGGTGAGTATCCTTTACCAAAACTAGTGTTAATTACTTTTGCGCCATTATCTACTGCATAACGTAAACCTAAAGCAACATCTTTATCATACTCATCTCCATCTGGTACAGAACGTACAGCCATAATTTTTACATTATCTGCTACACCATTAACTCCTTTTCCATTATTTCTAGATGCTCCAATAATTCCAGAAACATGAGTACCATGTGCTTCACTTTTAGTTGAAACCCCTGGATTTCCATTTCCATAACCTGGAGAGTCATTAATATCTTCTGGGTTATCTCCTATTCTATAATTAGTATATTCGTTATTTAATAAAGCAATCGATTTGTCTAATTCTTTTTTAATTTCTTCTTGCGCTTGGCTTAAAGAAGGCAAACCAAAACCAAACATTTGTTTTGCAATTGCAATGCTCTGTAATAAAGAAGGATCTTCGGTTGTAATTGCCGCAACTTCTATAGCACTATAATCGTCTTTACCAAAGTGTCTAGCTAAATTTTCATCTGCTCCTTTAACACCGCTTAACATTTGCTCAAATCTAGTTTTTGTCTTTTCAGCATTCCCAACTTTAATGTCGTGCGCTGCCTGGATCTCTGCAACAATTTCTGGACTTTCTAAAGAAGGATTGTGTAAAATTCTAGCTGACTCCAAGTTTTCTTTATAAGCATCGCCTAAAAAGTTCCAACCATTAATATCATCTACATAACCATTTTTATCATCATCAATTCCGTTACCAGCAACTTCTTTTTCATTTACCCAAGCCACATCTTTTAAATCTTCATGCCCCAAATCTGTTCCAGAATCTACAACACCTACTACAACCGTTACACTTTTTTTACCTTGTAAAAAATCATACGCCTTGTCTACAGACATTCCAGGAATAGAATCTTTTACCAAATCTAAATGTCCCCAAGTATTTTTTTGTGCTTCTGTTAATGGTGCTTTTTTAGCTACTGCTATTATTGCTACATCAGAACCATTTGGAACTGGAAGGTTAGAAATTGATTTACAACCTGTAAAAACAAGTCCAGCAAAAGCTGTATATAAAATTGGTTTTAAAACTCTCATAATATTAATTAAATATATCTATAAATTTGTGTGTGTTCTTTAATCTAACTCCTTTTTCTGTATGCTGAACAGTACAAAGTTCATTATAAGCATCATGTTCTAAAAAAAGGTAATATTCTTTATCTGCTGCTTGGTTTAAGAAAGCTGCTTTTTCTTTTAAAGTTAACAAAGGTCTTGTATCATATCCCATAACATAAGCCAAAGGAATGTGCCCAATTGTAGGTAATAAATCTGCTACAAAAACAATTGTTTTGCCTTGATAAGATAGCATTGGTAGCATTTGTTTTTCTGTATGACCATCCATAAAAAGGACATCGAAACCTATTTGGTCTTTATAATTACTATGTATAAAATTTAATTGTCCGCTTTCTTTAATAGGATTGATATTTTCTTTAAAGAAAGAAGCCTTTTCTCTTGGGTTGGGCTCGGTTGCCCATTTCCAATGTTTATCATTAGACCAGAATTTGGCATTTTTAAAAGCTGGTTGTAAAATGGTTCTTTGTGCATTCCACTCTATAGCACCTCCACAATGATCAAAATGTAAATGTGTTAAAAAAACATCTGTAATATCATCTCTATGAAAACCATGTTTTGCTAAAGAAGAATCCAAAGAAAAATCTCCAAAAAGGTAATAATAACTATAAAATTTATTTGATTGTTTTTCTCCTAGGCCTGTATCAACTAAAATTAAACGATCTCCATCTTCTATAAGCATACTTCTCATGCTCATATCTATCAAGTTATTAGCGTCTGCAGGGTTCGTTTTTTGCCAAATAGTTTTTGGTACAACACCAAACATTGCACCTCCGTCTAATTTAAAATTTCCAGTTTCTATAGGGTATATTTTCATTCTGTATAGATTAAAATCATAAAAAAAATTGACTATAAAAATAATCAATTAGAATTCAATATATTCATAATACTTCTTAAAAGTATACAGAAAGCAAAGATGAAGAAAATAAGATAGTTTTTTGTTAAGAAAGTCTAAAGATTACACTAAAACAATTTAAAAATGATTGCCCAATAAATTCTAATTATTTTTTCTGAATCGAAAAAGGAAAACTAACACATTTTGAGTGAAATTAGGCCTATTTAGAGGTCCTATTAAAATCCATTTCACTTAGAAACTTAGCCACTCTAATAATTACAAACACCAAAGCAATCAATCCCAAAATAACAAACAATAATTGATTGTCTAAGAATGACGAGGGAATTTCCCCATTAATTGGAGTAGAGATTTGTAACATCATAATAAGGAGTTCGGTTTAGTTATATCAAAAATCTATAAAATTAAGCGCATACCTCTTGTTCTTCGATAAAAAACCCTTTTCTTACGTTGACATGCACTTAATCTACTTTAAGTAAATTATTCTTTTACTGTTATTTGCTGATGAATTTCATTTCCAAAATTATCCGTAGCCGAAATAAGATAGTTTCCAGTATTTAAATCCACTCCAAACTCATGCAGTTCTTTTGTGCTCCCTAAATATTTACTATCAACATACCAATATAAAACAGCTTCATTGTTGGCATGAGCTACTTTTAAAACAAGTTCATTCTTCTTTCCATCGAAATTCTTTGGTAAAAAAATGGTGCTTTTTTCCGTTGGATAAATAAATTTCATCGCGTTTTTTGCCGCACCTAAACAATCATTTCTAAATTTTGGTAGCGGTTTATAAAACGGGTTTTTATCCTTGTAATAATATTCCATTAAAGGAGGCAACACAAACCAAGATTTTTGTTTGATGTTTTCTAGTTGTTCACAAAAAGTATTTACCTGATAATTTTCTGAAGCATCTACATTTACCAAAACATGAAACGGACAAGGTGCTGTTTTTAAACCTGCATTTTGTACAAATTCTAATGATGTTTCTTCACAATTTTGAGTTGCTCTATAACCACTTTGTGCACAAATTTCGATTTCAGTCATTTCATCAAAAGGCTTCTCAAACCATGTTGAATTTGGTAATTTATCAAAAACATCAAATAAAATAGGAGCTGCAGCTTGCACACCAACCAAACCAGGTCTTCCTTCTCCATCTGCATTCCCAACCCAAACTCCTACTACATAATCTTTAGTGGTCCCTATTGCCCAAGCATCTCTAAAACCAAAACTTGTACCTGTTTTCCAAGCAATTTGTTTAGAAGCATCAAAAAACTCCCAATTTTGATCTGCATTGGGTCTATTTACATCTTTTAAACTCTCAAAAGTGAGATAAATAGAAGCGGCATCAAAAATCATTTTTTCTGATGATTTTTCTCCAAAATCTATTTTTTGATTCGCATAAAAAGTAGGTTCACAAAATTCGTTTTTAAAATACCTACTAGAGTTTTCTGAATAATGATTTACTGTAGATGCCATGGAAGCATAACTTTTGCATAAATCCCACAAATTACTTTCTGCACCACCCAAAGCCAGTGTTAGTCCGTAATAATTAGGGTCTTTATTTAAATCTCTCAGTTTTAATTTTTGTAAATAATCATGAAATTTCTCCAACCCAAAACTTTGCAACATTCTAACGATGGGCACATTTAAAGATCTAGACAGTGCTAACTTTGCAGAAATTGCTCCAGCATATTTTTTATCAAAATTTTCTGGATGATAACTTCCGAAATTTGTAGGCACATCTGCAACCAACATATTTGGCAACAAATCTCCACTATCTAACATGGCTGTATATAAAAATGGTTTTAAAATACTTCCGGTACTTCTAGGTTTGTCTATAACATCTACATCTTTCTGATTATTTTTAGTCGTTTTAGAGTTGCCAACATAGGTTAAAACTTGCCTAGTATTCACATCTAAAACCAAAACAGAAATATTAAATATCTCATTGTTTTTTAATTGATTATAATGATTATTTACAATTAAATTTGTTTGATTCTGAAACTTTTTATTTATGGTCGTTTTTACAAACTTTCCTTTATTTTTTTTATTGATTTTCTGTAATAAATGTGGTGTAACTTGAGGAAGTGGATACGGTTTTTGTGGTAATTCTTCTAAAACTGATAATTCATACGTTATCGAGTCAATGATATTCTTATTCAGTAACTTTTTTAACAATCTATTTCTTTTCACCAACAATCTATGTTGATTTCTCCCTGGATAAATCAAATTTGGAGCATTGGGTAAAACAGCTAAAGTGGCAGATTCTGCCCAAGATAAATCGGATGCTTGTCTATTATAATAGCGCCAAGAAGCAGCATCTAAGCCTACAACATTTCCTCCGAAAGGCGCATTAGAACTCCAATAGGTAATAATCTTTTCTTTGGATGCTCTAAACTCTAAACGTGTTGCTAAAATTAATTCTTTTACTTTTTCAAAATAAGTTCTAGGTCTGTTATCTCTACTCAAACGAATAACTTGTTGTGTAATGGTACTTCCACCTCTTTTTACACTTCCTGCTTGTAAATTTTGTTTTAAGGCTTTAAAAATGGAAACTGGATTAAACCCAGGATGCATATAAAAATGTTCGTCTTCAAACTGAATTAAACAGGTTTTAAATTTCTCAGGAACGGAGTCTTTATGAGGAAAACGCCATTGTCCGTCTTCTGCAATTAATGCCCCCAATAACTCATTATTATTACTTGTAATTACAGTTGATGTTGGCTTGGTAAACAACTGACTTGGCAAACAAAACACATAGAAAATAAGCAGAACAACAATAAATATTGTTTTCTTTTTATGACGTTTTATGTAGTTTGTTATTTTCAATTTTTTGCTTATTTATTTCTTTTAAGGTTTAATTATCATTTCGAAATGAGACTTTTTCAGGCGATTGAGAAATCTCATATTTATATTCTTCTCATTATGAGATTTCTCCTATCGTCGAAATGACACTCTTATTTTTTGGATTGTATTACTTAATCACTTCAATCCAACGTCCTTTTGTTCTTACCAAATAGTCATGATCATACATCGCTTCCACCTGAATTCCTGGTAAATAATAATTCCCTAAATACGCTGCATTCAATAAAACAGTAAAAGTTTTTGTTTCTGCTTTTTTAGACCGTTCATTTAGGTCGAAATAAAAATTAACGCTGTCATCTCTAATATCTGTATAACGAGCTTCACTTTTTGTAGTGGTTCCAAAATCTGTAAAACGAGTGTTCACAATTTCCCATCCAGAAGGAAAAACTTGCGTTAAAGCAATGTCTTTTACATTTTCATTTTTAGGGTTGCTCACAATTATTTTTGCTACAAAATCCTGACCTTGTTTTAAATTGTTGATATCAATGGATTTCCCTTGTAAATCTACATACTGAACAGTTGCACTTAAGCCTCTACTTTCTGTAATTTCATCACCCAATGGCAATTGTCCTGAATTGATAATTCTTGCAAAGACAACATTGTTATCCTCATTTTCTATAGTGATGGAGTTTGCACCATTTTTAACCTGAACGGTTCTTTGCACCATAGAACTTTGCGTTTCTACAGCAACCTTTTTGCCATTATTAGTATATTTTAAGTTGATAGCTTTCCCTCCGTTTTTAACTACCATTTTACCAATTGCTAATAAACTATATGCAGTAGATTGTGTACTCATCCATTTACTACCAGACAATTCTTTTGCAATAGATTTCGCCACCTCTCTTATGTCCTTATGATCAGTTATTAACATGGTTTCTAAGGCCATTGCTCGGTTTCTATCTACAGAACCGTAAGAATAATAATTGTATTTAGAAGTAGTAAAATTAATGTTTGCAGTACTCATAATTTCTAAACTCGCTTCTTTTTGTCCTGCCAAAGCATACGCTGCAGCCAAACGCCATTTTGCATCATTAGAAATTTGTTTAAACTCTCGCATTCTGTTCATCGCAGACAAATCTGGACTACCAGCTAAAGCCAATGTGTATAAACGATAAGCTTGTGCTAAATCTGTATAATTATTTCTGTAATCTGGCCTCCAATTTCTTGCTGCTTTTTTCTGATAACTAATAAAGTTGCTTTTAAAAGTTAACGGTAAAACAAATCCTTTTTTGGCAGCTTCTAACATAAAATGACCAGCATATGTTGTTCCCCAATCATCTGTCTCACTTTCTCCCATCCAATAACTCAAACCTCCATTTGCTTGCTGAAAGTTACCTAATCGTTTAATTCCGTTTTCTATATTTTCCTGAACCTGACGTTTTTTATCCGCTGTTAAATCAAAAATATCATTCAAAAATAATTGTGGAAAAACACCTGATGTAGTTTGCTCTACGCAACCATGCGGATACTGAATTAAATACTCTAATCTTCCTGAAAAGTTAATTTGAGGAATGGTAGAGATTTCTAACATTGCGGTATTTGATCCTTCAACTCCAAACGTATCAAAATTAATAGTTTGACTTTGATTCCCTTCTACAGTTACATCTACTATTTTAGAAGTAATTGGATTCGGATTTACAACATCCAACTCTACTTTATAGGTTGCTTTTTCTCCGTTTCCTGATGCAATAATTTCAACGGTGTTGATGCCGTTTGCTTTTAATACATCCATTTCAAAATACACCATTTTTTCATCTGGCTTCTCAAAATTAAGTTTTTGAGTTTTATGACCAATCACTGCAATTCCGTTAGATGTTTTTACCTCTACCGTTACATTTTTCACTTTTTTATCCATTGCAAAAATGGTAACTGGCAACGTAACTTTTTCCTTTGGCGATAATTTTCTTGGCAACGTAGCCAACACCATTAAAGGCTTTTTAACAGGTACTGCTTTTTCTGCATTTCCAAAAGCTTCATTATTTACATCTCCCGCAACTACCATGGTTCTAACGGAGCCAATATAATTTGGTAAGGTAATTTTATGTGATGCTGTTTTTCCTTTTTTAAGATAAAACGGACCAATAAATTTTACAACTGGTTTAAATCTGTTGGCTTTTCTATTTTTTGCAGCAGCAGCACTTCCATCTCCACCAATTGCGAAAACCTGATCTACACTACCCGAATAGGCACCAATTACATCATCAAAAATATCCCAAGTTTTTACACCTAAACCTTCTCTTGCATAGAAAACATCAAATGCATTCGGAGTTTTAAAACGTGTTAAATCTAACAGCCCTTCTTCTACAACAGCCAAAGTATACGTCATGGCTTTGTTGTTTTTTTCAGAAACTTTTACAGTAAATTCTTTTTCTGGTTGCAACTCTTCTGGCATCGAAATTTGAGGCTCTAATTTGGTACTTTCATCTTCTACCAAAAGCGGAATTACACCAAATAATCTTATTGGTAAATCATTTTCTGAGACTTGGTGTGGTTGTAATAATGAAATGTTTACAAACACATTTGGCGCCATATTTTTGTTGATAGGAATTTCTACAGAAGTATTCCCTTTTGTAGTTTTTATCCATTTTGTTTCTAATACTTTTGTACCATTCTCTATACTAATTAACGCATGACCTTCACTGCCTGAAGGAAATGTAATTTTAGCAGTTTCACCAACATTATACTTTTCTTTATCCGCAGAAAACACTAACATTTTTGCAGCTTCTTTATTATCAGAACCAGAATTTTCCCACCAATTCTTATAGAAATAAGCTGTTCTACCAGTTGCGTGACCACTTTTCTTATCGATCACTCTTATTAAAAAACGACCTCTATCTCTTTCTGGAATATTTAAATTGAAACTTCCATTTCCTTTAGAGTTCGTGCTAATTTTTAAAGTTTTATATGGTTTATTATACGTGCTAGAAGTATATCTAGACAAGTTATCATCCGAAGAACTCCACCACCAACGCCACTCAATTTTATAAACTTCAACCTCTATTTCATCTCTTTTTACTGGACTTCCTTTTTCATCAACCGAAACCACAGAAAAAGTCTGACTTTCATCTGTAAAGAAAGAATCATATCTATTTCCTTCTGGCGATTTTAAACCTACAAAAGAGGTAAATGGCGCATATTTTTTAGTGAAAGCATCTATAGAAAAATCTCCTCCGTTTTCAAAAGCTCTTACTAAAAACTGAACATTTAACATTCCGGGAGCATTTTTACCAATAGCTAGTTTACTATCAATTTTTGCGAATCCATTCTCATCTAATTTTCCATCAAAGATATTTATTTCTTCAGATGAAAACTCTCTTGATGGATCTGTAAAAACATAGTCTTTGTAATCTTCAAAACCATAATTTGCCGTAGAAACTTTTGCTTTAATTTCTGCTTTTAGGCTTTTTGCAGGGGTTCCGTGCAACCATTTAACATCTAAAGTTCCGTTAATAGGTTTGTTGGCTGTTAAAACTTCATCATCAAAATCAACCTTAATTTTTAAACGATTTGGTTTTACCGTTTCTATTTTTAGTGACTTGTAAAACTTTGCACCACCTACAGAAATTTTTGCATTGTAGTTTCCTGTTTTTGCTTCTTGAGTGGTTGAAAATATAAAGTTGTAAAAGTTATTTACGTTTTCTGAAGTTACTTTTTTATACACCAATTTTCCACTAGGGTCTGTAACTTCTAGCTTAACAGGGTGATTTTTTGGCAACTTATTATCTGCATCATTTAGTAAAAACGTTAAATACACATTGTCTCCAGGGCGCCAAACTCCGCGTTCTCCATAAATATATCCTTTTAAGCCTTTTTCTGTTTTGCTACCAGCAACATCAAACTTACTTAAAGACAAAGAATTCCCGTCGAACAATCTAATGTACCCTTTATTATTCCCTTTAGAAACCACTGCAAAAGCCGCTGTTTTAGAGGTTTCTATATTAGCAAATCCTTCTGAATCTGTTTTGGTGGTTACAATTTCTTGTTGCTGAAAATTAAATAATTTAATAGTTGCTCCAGCCTGAGGTTTTGTGCTTAAAATATCTGTTACGGCAAAGAAATAAGAGTTATTTTCTCCTTTTTTTGCGATAATCCCTAAGTTTGAGGCTAATAAATTTTGAGTTACTTCTTTATAATAATAAAAAGAATCTGAACAAGGGTTGTCTCTTTCTTGCCAATTATAATTACGGTCTTTATAATCGTATAATTTATTATCCCAATACAATTCTTCTCTCGCTTCTTCGTCTTCTATTTTACTTAATTCATCATACGTTTCCTCTTCGAAATCAGAGTTTAAACTTTGATTTCCTGAACAATCATAAAGTGCCTGACTTTTATTAAAACTCAACTCTACTCTATAAATAGCACCAGGTTCAGCATCTATTAATTTAGCCAAATCTACACTATACGCCTTCCATTTTTGAGTATTAATTGTCTTGCCGTCAATTAAGGAAATGGTTTGCTTAGCAACACGCCTACCAACTCGTTTAATTTGGTATTCATTATCACTATTCATACTGTTTTCTTGCAAAAACTGAAGCACATTATCTTCGTAAATTTTTATAATTCTAACATCTACTTCTTTTACGTTGATGGCTTCAAAATTGAATTTTAAATCTTTAGAATTTGGTAAAATAGCTCCGCTGCTTATCGCTCTTATTGCTGGTTTCTTTTGCTCGAAAGTGATGGTTTCCTTAAAAGATTCTTTCAATTTATAATCATAAGAGTTTTTAATTCCCTGAAAAACAGAAACTAAAACATCGCCTTGAAACTTATTTTCTGAAAACACTTTTAACTCATTCCCGTTGACAATAAAACGTGGATTTTTTTCATTTTGAATGGTTACCAAGCCGTCAAAGTTTTGTTGTTTTTTAAGTTGATCAGAAAAATTAATGGAAATATACTGCTCGGATGTATTGTTAACTTTTAAACTAAGTACTTTAAAATTATTTTTACCAGGAATTAGAACTTCATTTTCACCTTTAGATTCAGCATTTATTGCTTTTCCATCCCAAGAAATGGCTAATTGAGAGTCTTCTACAAAACGCTGAATACTATCAACTTTAAATTCGAAAACCTTTCCGTTTTTGTAGGATTCATTCCAAACGATGTTTTTTGATGTTCCATTTTGAGAAGCACTTATTAATTTTTTAGCATTTTCTAATAAAATAATATCTGCAGATTTTACAACACCTTCTAAATATTGAAATTCTTTAGAATAGGATTGTAAATTATTGGTCTGAATATTAAAATTTGGCGCAATTGTTTTAAACTGAAAAGTATAAGTTTCGAAGTCATGAGGCGTGTCTTTATAAATTTCTTCTAGATTTACAGAAACACTATATTCTGTATCTGCATTTAAGATTTCATCCGGTATAAATACAAAAGCATGTTTATTTACTGTTTTAACAGTACCACTTACATGCGGTTTCACTGAAATAATTTCAGTTGAAATCTCTTTATTTGCTTCCCATCCTTCTACTTCTTTGGCTAGGTTTATTTCTATATTATTTGCTACAGAAACCACTCCAGAAGTAGTGTAACTTATATATTCTTTAAACTTAAAAATGTTATCTGTTTTAACTTCTTCTTTCTTACAAGAAAGGATAAGTAAAAAGATTGAGATTGTTAAAAGTAGATTTTTCTTTTTCATAGTAATTGTATTTATAAACACAGCTCAAAAATAAGGATTCCCTTTGAGCTTAAGTAAGACTATTTAGTATTCGCTATGGTTTATTTAGTATTCGTGAAAAATGGTTATTAACTCTTTTCTTCTTTTAGGGATAAGAGCTTTTTATTACTAAAACCTTAGTCAAGGTTTTTACATAAATCCCAAAGACTATATATTCCAGCAAAAATTCCAAATAAAAAAACCCCAATCGGAATGACTGGGGTTTTTGGAGGTGTCTAGCGGACTTCTTTACAATCAAAGGCAGTACAAACTAAAACACTTAATTTTATTGAAAAACCCCTTACAAAACAAACAATAGTAAGAATTTTAAAATATATTAACTTTTATTTAGTTTGCAATGGTTTTAAACAAATTGTATTCAGCCGTACAAATATAATACATATTTATTATATTTGTATTGTTAAATAATCTTACAATATGGCATCAGTTAATTTTTTATACCGTTCTACAAAAGAAAAATCAAATTTAGTATTAAGGTTATTATACCGCTATAATGATATAGACTATGTTTTCGGAGCAAAGACAAAATTTGAAATTGAAAAAACCTATTGGAGTAAACAACATAAAAAGAAATCAAAAGATATTGAGATTACAAATAAACAAACTGATGTAAATAACGAACTCAATAAAATAGAAAACCACGTTTTAAAGGCTTTTAGTTCTGAAAATATAGAAAACATAAATAAAGAATGGTTACAAACTCAAATTGATAATTATTACAATCCAAAAGAAGAAACTAATATACCTACTGATTTAATCAGTTACATAGATTTTTATTTAGATTATAGAAAAAACGAAATAACAGAAACCACCAAAAAAAAATGTAGAGTAATAAAAAATAAGCTTATTAAATATGAAGCTTTCATCAATAAGAAAATATTAATAAAAAATATAAATGATAGTTTTAAAAATGAATTTGTAAATTATCAAAAAGAGAGAATGTATTCTCAAAACACTATTCAAAGAGAATTTGTAACTATTAAAACTTTTTGTAAACACGCTCGATATTTAGGACTTGAAACACACCACCAATTAGACGGTTTAAGAATTGAAAAACAAAAAGTAGAAAAGATATATTTAACTTTTGAAGATTTAGAAAAGATTGAAAATATCAGTAAAGAAAAATTAACTGATAGCTTAGACAACGTAAAAGACTGGTTAATTATTAGTTGTTATACAGGTCAAAGAATTTCAGATTTTATGCGTTTTACAGATGAACAAATAAGAATTGAAAACGGTAAACATTTAATTGAATTTACTCAAAAGAAAACAGGTAAAAATATGACTGTTCCTTTACACCCTAAAGTTTTAGAAATATTAAACAAACGAGGTGGAAAATTTCCTTATTCAATTTCAGACCAAAAGTATAATGACTTTATAAAAGACGTTTGCGAACTGGCAGAAATAAACGAACCTACAAAAGGCAGTAAGTTAGTAGAAACCAAAAAAGGCAGTAAGATATTCAGAAAACAATCAGGAACTTATAAGAAATGGGAACTTGTAACCTCACATATTGGAAGACGTAGTTTTGCAACTAACTTTTACGGAAAAATACCTACTACTTATTTAATCTACATTACAGGACATAGCACTGAAACAATGTTTTTAAATTACATAGGAAAAAGTAACAAAGATTTAGCACTTGAAATAACCAACTATTTTTAATCAAAAAAATAAAGTTGTTTTTAAACCTACATTTGGTGCATTTCATACATTATTTATCATTAAATCTCTAATTGATAATTTTATTAACATAATTATAATGTTTGAAAATTCATTAACAAAATGCTCATAACCTGTTAATAAAATATCAATTAACTTCTTAATTAAGTATTATCTTGCACCTGCAAAGTTGAACCTTAAAAAGTTCAATTGTGAACATAAAAAAAAGCAAATGCGAAGTTCACAAATGCTTTCATATATTTAGTTTTTTTTTCATTGTAAAAGGGTTCAACCTAGGAAATTTAACCCAATTACAATACAAATGTAGTTCTTTTGTAGTTATTACAAAAACTTACAGCATTATTTAACTTCCTTATGATTGCTTTTACCTAAAGCATTTGCGTTAATATTCATTTAATACGCAAATAGTAACCTATGTTATTAAAAACAAAAGAAGTAGCCAATTTAATTGGTTGTACAAGTCGCAATGTCGCCTTAATTGTAAAATCTGGTAAATTAAAACCAGTTAATAATCACAAAGATTTTTTTCTTTTTGATGCCAAAGAAGTTGAATTGTTTAACTCTAAAAAAAGATTAAGCAATGGAAACTAAAAACTTAAAAAGTAATAATTTAATTCAGGCACTATTTGAAGACTTTTCACAATTAAATAAAGAATGGTTAACAGAACAGTTTGAAAACCTGAAAAAAGAACTTAGCAGTCAAAACAACAAAGAAGACTTAATGACAAGGGAACAGGTTTTAGAACTACTACAAATAAACCCGACAACCTTATGGCATTGGCAGAATAGTAATAAAATTACAGTTTACAAATTTGCTAATAAGAATTATTACAAACGCAGTGAAATCTTAGAGGGATTAAAACCACTTAAAAAAATAAAGGCTTAATGAATACAACAGAAACACAAAGCCTTTATAATAAGAGTTATAATACAGGTAAAGATACAAATAAAGTATCTAAATTAAGCGAATTTATAGAAAAAAACAGATACTTTGAACCATTAGAACAAATTGAAGTTTGTAATAGTTTTGACTTACATTATATGAAGAATCTTTTTAGAGATGAATACCGAAAAAGGTTTTACAATTACCTTTTTAATAATGTAACAACTTGTGCAGACGTAGAAAAAAACACTTCAATACCTCACAAATATTTAACAGAATGTAAAAAATATTATGAGGATAAAAACCTACTTAAAGTGGTTGGTTTTGGAGTTTGCCCTGTAACAAAATCAAGAAATGTTCAATATTTATGTACAAATCCTAATAAATGGAATAATACTGATTTACTACCTATTAACAATCAATTAAAAATGTTTTAAGATATGGACACTAAGAACATACTAAGCAAAAATAATTTAGTTACTAAAGAAGTAGTTAATTTATCTGACCAATTAGAATTATTAGAAAAAAATTCTGAAGACATTTTACAGGAACTCGCAAACAGTATCAGTCAAATAGATTTTAAAATATTGGCGTTTCCTGATATTACTAAATTAGAAAACGATATTGAAGTTTTAAAACCTTTTGTATTTAACAAAGACGGTTCTTATAATAAAGAAAATAAGGCTGAATTTGACAAATACAAGGTATTAAACAAACGCTTACAATCTTATAAACTCACTAAAAATCACTATTTAATTATTTGTATTGAACAACTTTTAAAGATTGCTAAAATTAATAACTGGGGTTTATGCAAAAAGAACGGTTTTATCTATTTGTATAATGGTTATTATTGGACTGGAATTGACAAAGAAAGTTTTCAATCTTTTTTAGGAAATGTATCTTTAAAAATGGGCGTTGATAAATTTAGAGGTAAAATACATACTTTTAAAGATGAGTTATTTAAACAGTTTATGGCAGATGCTTATTTGCCAACACCAAAGACAAATAAAAAGAATGTACTTATCAATTTACAAAATGGTACATTTGAAATTACACCCACTAAAAGAGGTTTAAGAGATTTTAATCGAGTTGATTTTTTAACGCATCAATTACCTTTTGAATATGAACCTGAAGCAACCGCACCGCTATTTCAAAAATATTTAGATGAGGTTTTACCCGATAAAGACAAACAAAAAGTTTTTGCAGAATATTGTGGTTATATCTTTATAAAACCAAGCGTTTTAAAGCTTGAAAAGATGCTTATTTTGTATGGTACTGGTGCAAATGGTAAAAGTGTATTCTTTGAGGTTTTAAACGCCTTACTAAGTACTGAAAACATTAGTAATTACTCTTTACAAAGCTTAACAGATGATAGAGGCTATCAAAGGGCAAAAATTGGTGATAAATTAGTCAATTATGCATCAGAAATAAACGGAAAATTAGAAACTGATGTATTTAAACAAATGGCATCAGGCGAACCGATTGAAGCACGTTTACCGTTTGGAGAACCTTTTATTTTAAATGAGTATGCAAAGTTAATTTTCAATTGTAATGAATTGCCTAAAGACGTAGAACACACAAACGCATTTTTTAGACGGTTTTTAATTATTGGTTTTGATGTTACAATACCTGAAGACAAACAAGACAAACAATTGCCACAAAAGATAATTAACAACGAATTATCAGGCGTTTTTAACTGGATTCTTGAAGGACTTGAAAGGGTTTTATCTCAAAAGAATTTTAGTAAATGTAAAGCCGTCGAAAATAGTCGAAATGATTACGAAAAACAAAGCGATAGTGTTAAGATGTTTATTGACGAATTAGAATATAAAACCTCTACTGATTACACCTCAATAAGTGAACTATACAGCCAGTACAAAAGATTTTGTATTGAAGACGGTTTTTGTAATGTAAACAAATCAAACTTTATGAAGCGTTTACGACATTTTAAAATATTGATAAAAAGAATTAGTATTGGAAATGTAGCTTATATTTCAACTGATAAAACAGTTTATTAATAATGAATGAATATAGATATTCATTAGATAAAAGTAGTAAGAAAAATATTTGTCCTAACTGTAATAAAAATACATTTGTTTATTATGTAGATACAGTTAAGGGCGAATATTTGCCTACTGATTTTGGCAGATGTGATAGGGAGCAAAACTGTAAATATCACAAAGCACCACCAAAAGGAAAAAAGGCTTTTTTAATTGTTTTTTGCACGGTAAAAAAGATAAGTGAAAAAGCATATAAATTAGTCGATGTAAACGGTACTATTTCGATTGTTCCAAAGTCGCAAATATTAGAACTAAATTTAAAAAGTTGTTATATTACTGAATGGTATTTAAAAACCTCTACTATTCAATATTTAAACAATGAAAGCAAGTATTTTAATACAGAAAACACCGCTTTTATAAATGATAAAGTACAAGTTAAACCTGAAGTAACAAAAGAACCTACTTATCATAATTTAGAAATATTAGACACTTTGTATAATGATACACCTACAAAGGACAACTTAACAGAATATTTAAGTACGATTTTTACACCTGATGAGGTTTTTAAAGCTACTCAAAATTATTTTATTTCAGGTAATAATCATTATTGGAATAATTCAACCTTATTTTGGCAAATAGATAACAAAGAACAAATTCACGCTTGTAAAATAATGCTATACAACAACCTTACAGGCAAAAGAGTAAAAGAACCTTACAATTGCATCAATTGGCTACATAACGCCCTAAAAGAGCATAATTTCAATCTTAAACAATGCTTATTTGGTTTACATCTTATTAATACAGATTATCAAAAAGAAATTGCAATTGTAGAGAGTGAAAAAACAGCTATAATTATGAGTATATTTTTACCTCAATTTATTTGGATTGCAACAGGAAGCAAATCAAATTTTAAAATTGAATTATTACAACCACTTAAAAAAAGAAAATGTATTGCGTTTCCTGATAAAGGCGAATTTGATAATTGGAATACTAAAGCAACAGATTTAAACCAAAAAGGTTTTAAAATAGCAGTTAGTAATATTTTAGAAAAAACAAGTTCTAAAAACGGTTTTGATCTGGCTGATTATTATTTAAACAATTAATATTCTTTTAATATTCCACTATCCGTATTGCGCGTAAGATTTTTTTTGAACTCGCGCGCGCGTATTGTTTTAATTATTCAGTATTTTAAAGATTCTTATGTATTGTTTTTGAATCAATAAAAGGCTTTATTCATTTTGATTATTCAAGTTTTATCAAAAAACCTAACATTTACTAACATTACAGAAGATAATAACAATAATTTACATTTTAAAGATGTATGAAATGTACCAAATGTAGGTTTAAAAACAATCTTTTTTTTTACTAAATAATTACAATACAATAGAAAGTATTATAAAAGTAAATATCAAAAAACAGACTACAAATAATTTTGTACTAAATGGTTCTTTTGAATCAGGATAAAAAACCTCGAATATATCTTCAATTATTTTTTTCATATCAATAAACAAAACTACCAATTATCTTTCTTTGTATTTTTTAATTCTAATAAATTAATAAAATCAGAATTAAGCCTTTGCAAGGTTTCTTTAGACTTTTTATTTTTCCTAAGTTCAAAATGATTATTTCTAACTGCCAAACTCTCTAATTCCATAGGGTCATCAAATGTAATTCCCCCAAAATCCATACTTACTGGTTTAAATTTAACATTAGATATTGTAACTCTATATTTATTCGGTTTAATTTCAATTTTCACAAAACAATTGAATTCTTTTTGCACAGCTAAAGACAAGCCTTTTGTATTAGATATACTTAAAAAATTAGAATACCCACTAAATGTAAAATCTTTATATTTTAAATTATTCAAAAAACTATTTTGGGATATAAATCCACTTAATATTGTAAATATTGAATCCTTAGATACTTTATTATCATAAATTTTTTGCCAAACTAATTTTTTATTTTCTTGAAGTTTAAAATTCTCATACTCAATTTTAGAGTTTTGAGAACTTAAATTTACTACTTGAATCAATAACAATAGTGTAATAAGTGTTTTTTTCATAGTTTTTTATCTCAAAGATAAAGAAGTATCACTCTACGTTAACAAAAAACATACATTTAAAACAATCCTTTGTTACTAATAAAAAAGAAAAAAACAAGTTTATAAAGACCAACAATACAAAAATCGTACAAATGTTAAACTAAAAAAACCTTAACTCACTATTAAATAGCTTGTTAAGGTTTTTTATTGAGGTGTCTAGCGGATTCGAACCGCTGTACATGGTTTTGCAAACCATTGCCTAGCCACTCGGCCAAGACACCTTTTATCTTAAAGCAAGATGTAAATCTATTTTTAAGGATTGCAAATTTACGCAATTTTACAAAGATTACAAGCATTTTTTTTAATTAATACTCAAAACAAATAATTTTTAAGATTTTAAAACAAGTTATCCTCTTTTTATCTGCGTAAAATTTATCTTTTTTCTGTAAGAATAATTACTACTTCTTCTACGTTTCCACCAATTGGCGGATTAATCTTAGCTACAGAAACCTTCGCTTTTTTTACTCTAGAAATTTCTTTAAATATTCTATCTAAGATTCTCTGCGCCACTTCTTCTAACAGTTTAGAACGAATAGCCATTTCTTCTTTTACAATAAGGTTTAAGTGCACATAATCTACCGTATCTGCCAATTCATCTGTTCTAGATGATTTTTTTAAATTCGCCTTAATTTCTAAATCTACAGTGTATTCAGATCCTATTTTTGCTTCTTCGTCTAAACATCCATGAAAAGCATAGAGTTTAATGTTGTTTACTTGTATTATTCCCATTTTGTAATTTAAAAGAACAAATATAGCGTTATTAACCGATTTTTATAGACTTTCTACTACTTGTGTTAGTGATTGAAACGGCAGCTTTTTTATAGTTTTTTTTTGGAAACTATAAAAAACTACAGTGTAAAGCACGACCCGCAGGGAAACACCCAAAAAAAGATCTGAAAAATGAGTTATTTTACGTAATTTTGGAGCTTAATTTTGTACCGAAACAGATGTCTGAAGAGAAAAAATCGCTCAATTTTTTAGAGCATATTATTGAAGAGGATTTAACAAACGGAATGCCAAAAGAAAATTTACGTTTTCGTTTTCCGCCAGAACCAAATGGCTATTTACATATTGGTCACACAAAAGCAATCGGAATTAGTTTCGGTTTGGGTGAGACTTATAATGCACCTGTAAATTTGCGTTTTGATGATACAAATCCAGCAAAAGAAGAGCAAGAATATGTAGATGCAATTAAGAAAGATATTTCTTGGTTGGGCTATTCTTGGGCAAATGAGTGTTATTCATCAGACTATTTTCAGCAATTGTTCGATTGGGCATTTTTGTTGATAAAAGATGGAAAAGCATATGTAGATTCTCAATCTTCGGAAGATATGAGAGCGCAAAAAGGTACACCAACTCAGGTTGGGACTAATAGTCCTTTTAGAAATCGTTCTGTTGAAGAAAACTTGGAATTATTCCAAGGAATGAAGGATGGAAAATTTAAGGAAGGTGAACATACTTTGCGTGCAAAAATTGACATGGAAAACCCAAATATGTTAATGCGTGATCCTTTAATGTATAGAATTATGTACAAAGATCACCATAGGACTGGTTCTGATTGGTGCATTTACCCAATGTACGATTGGACGCATGGTGAGAGTGATTATATTGAGCAAATTTCGCATTCTTTGTGTTCTTTAGAGTTTAAACCTCACAGAGAATTGTACAATTGGTTTAGAGATAATGTGTACGATTTTAGCAAATCTGAATTCCCAAATCCGCCAAAACAACGTGAGTTTTCTCGTTTAAATTTGAGTTATACCATAATGAGTAAACGTAAATTGTTAACTTTGGTTGAACAAGGAATTGTTGCTGGTTGGGACGACCCTAGAATGCCTACAATTTCTGGTTTAAGAAGACGTGGTTATACTCCGGAATCTATAAAAAGTTTTATTGAGACTGTTGGTGTTTCTAAACGTGAAAACGTAATTGACGTAGCTCTTTTAGAGTTTAAAATTCGTGAGGATTTAAATAAAACTGCCAAGAGAGTTATGGGAGTTTTAGATCCTGTTAAAGTGGTAATTACAAATTATCCTGAAGGAAAAGAAGAAATGTTAGACGCCAACTATAACGACTATGAAGATGGTTTTGGTAGCAGAGAGGTTCCTTTTTCTAGAGAGATTTATATAGAACGTGAAGATTTTAGAGAGGAAGCAAATAAAAAATTCTTCCGTTTAAAATTAGGGAAAGAGGTCCGTTTAAAAAATGCTTATTTTATTACAGCGACTAGTTGTACTAAAGATGCTGATGGAAATATTACTGAAATACAATGTACGTATGATCCGTTAACAAAATCTGGAATGGATACCGAAGAAAGCAAACGTAAAGTAAAAGGTACTTTGCATTGGGTTTCTGTAAAACATGCTGCAAAAGTAGAAGTAAGAGCCTATGACAGATTATTTTTAGATGAAGCGCCAGATAGCCATAAAGACAAAGATTTTATGGAGTTTATTAACCCAAATTCTTTAGAAGTAATTACTGCTTTTGTAGAACCTAGTTTAAAAACGGCTACCATTGGAGAACGTTTCCAGTTTCAGCGAATGGGATATTTTAATGTTGATAATGACACAACCAAAGACAATTTAATTTTTAATAAAATTGTTGGATTGAGAGATTCTTGGGGAGGGAAATAAGTAGGCAGTATTCAGTAGCAGCTATCACTGTTGTGTTTTAAAATAGAATGTTCATTTAAAATTTATAATGATGAAAAAATTAATTGTTTTAAGTTTATTAATATTCGCTTCTTGCACCAGCAAGAAGGAAGTGAAACATGTTGCAGAAATTTCTTGTGGTCAATGTCAGCTTAATTTAGATTCTGAAGCAGGTTGTAGTTTAGCCGTTAGATTTGATGATAAAGCCTATTTTGTTGATGGTTTTGACATTGATGATTTTGGTGATGCACATGACGAAAACATTGGCTTCTGTAACGCAATTAGAAAAGCAGAAATTACTGGTGTTGTAGAGAATGGACGCTTTTTTGCAAGTGATATTAAACTGGTTGAGTAAAAGAACCAAGATATTTAGAATTAAGACGTAAAAACAGATTTCTGCTTTCGCAGGAATGACAATAAATAAAAAATCCGATGAAATAATTTTCATCGGATTTTTTTGTCAATCTGAATTTATTTCAGACTCTTATGATTATTGAAGTTACGCAAGTTCAGCATGACAAATTTGTTTTTAAGACAATTTGTTTTTATACTGCCTACTGAAGACTGAATACTAACCTAAGGTGCAGGATTCGGTATTAATTTGTGAACTGCTTCAATTTCAGTTAAAATTTCTTCTGATAAATCAATATTTATACTTCCAATATTTTCTTTTAACTGACTCATTTTAGATGCACCAATAATATTACCCGTTACAAATGGCAATTGATTTATATAAGCCAAAGACAACTCCGTTAAACTCAATTTGTTTTTTAACGCAATCTCTTCATACTTTAAAACCGCTTGCTCAGAAGCACCTGTTTGATATCGAGTAATATAATTAGGATATATAATTCCTCTTGCATCTGCAGGTTTTTGTCCTCTTAAATATTTACCAGTTAATACACCTTGTGCCAAAGGAGAATAGGCTAATAAACCTATATTTTCTCTCATAGACACTTCAGACATTCCGTATTCATAACTTCTATGTATTAATGAATATGAATTCTGAATCGTTGCCATTCTTGGTAAATTCAATTCCTTAGCAGCTTGTAAATACTGCATGGTTCCCCAAGGAGTTTCATTAGACAAACCAATTTGTCTTATTTTTCCTTGTTTTATTAAGGCATCTAAAGTTTCTAAAATCTCTACATGATTTTCTGCCTCTTCATTTGATGTTTTATAAGGATAATCTCTCGTACCAAAACAATTAACCCCTCTTTCTGGCCAATGCAACTGATACAAATCTACATAGTCTGTTTGCAGTCTTTTAAGACTACCTTCTACGGCCTCAATAATTGCTTCTTTAGCCAATCCGTTTTTTCTAATATGTGCCGTATATGGACCAGGACCTGCAATTTTACTTGCTAAAACAACTTTATCTCTGTTTCCTGTTTTTTTAAACCAGTTTCCAATAATAGTTTCTGTGGTTCCATACGTTTCTGGCGTTGCAGGAACAGCATATAGTTCTGCGGTATCAAAAAAATTTACACCTTGCTCTAAAGCATAATCCATTTGTTCAAAACCTTCTTCTTGCGTGTTTTGTTTCCCCCAAGTCATGGTTCCTAAACAAATCTTAGAAACTTTAATATCTGTATTTGGTAATTTTGTGTATTTCATATATAAATGAAGTGTAATTGTGTAAATATTTAATCGTGTAACTGTACAAAAACTTACTGCGAAATTATAATATATTCTTATATAAAACAATAAGCGTGTAATTTTACAATTACACGCTTATTAATAAATTTATATTTTAATACGAAACTTAGACAAGCTCAGTTTGATATCTTAAATGTTAATTAAAAATAGAATTATCTATTAAACCATTATTTTAAGATAGCCTCAATTCCTGGTAATGTTTTACCTTCTAACATTTCTAACATTGCACCACCACCAGTAGAAACATAACTTACTTTATCTGCAAAACCAAATTGTTTAACAGCAGCAACAGAGTCTCCTCCACCAACTAAAGAAAACGCTCCGTTTTTGGTTGCTTTGTCAATAGAATGACCTAATGCAATTGTTCCGCCTGCAAAAGATTCCATTTCAAAAACACCTAAAGGTCCGTTCCATAAAATAGTTTTACACTTATTTACAACTGTATCAAAAATCTCTCTAGATTTTGGTCCAGCATCTACTCCTTCCCAACCATCAGGAATTGCATCAATATCTAAAGTTTGTGTATTAGCATCGTTAGAAAAATCATCAGCAGCAATAACATCTACAGGTATATGAACTTCTACTCCTTTTTCTTTTGCTTGCTTTAAAATATCTAAAGCTAATTCCATTTTATCATCTTCACAGATAGAGTTTCCAATCTTTCCTCCTTGTGCTTTAATAAAAGTAAAACTCATTCCACCACCAATAATTAAGTGATCTACTTTGTCTAAAATATTTTCAATAACAGTAATTTTAGAAGATACTTTTGCACCACCTAAAATTGCTAAAACTGGTTTTTCAGAATTGTTTAATACTTTATCTATACTTTCTATTTCTCTTGCTAATAAGTTTCCAAAACATTTGTTTTCTGGAAAAAATTGTGCAATAATTGTTGTTGATGCATGTGCTCTGTGTGCAGTACCAAAAGCATCGTTTACATAAACATCACCTAATTTAGATAATTTTTCTGCAAAAGCAACATCTCCTTTTTTCTCTTCTTCGTAGAAACGTAAGTTTTCTAATAACAAGATTTCTCCAGATTGTAAATTTGCAACAGCTTCTTCTACTTTATCTCCAATACAGTCTGCAACAAACTTTACTTTAACTCCTAAAATTTCAGTAGCTTTTTCTACAATGTGACCTAAAGAAAATTCATCTTGAAATCCTTTTGGACGCCCTAAATGTGACATTAAAATACAGCTTCCTTCTTGCTCTAAAATATCTATAATTGTAGATTTTGCAGCTTGAATTCTAGTAGCATCTGTTACTTCAAATTTATCATTTAAAGGCACGTTAAAATCTACACGAATTAACGCCTTCTTATTCTTGAAATTAAAATCTTTTAATGTTTTCATCTTTTATTAATGTATTTTCAACAAAAATACCGAATTATTTAAACTTTTAGAAATGTTAAACCTTAAATTTAATACAACGTTTGCGAAGCCGAATACTGTGCTTTTCAAATATTTAATCTTTAAAAAGATTGCCTTCTAAAATTAATGGATTAATGCCAAACAAATTTTATATTTGCCCATGCTTTTCAACCAAATTATCGGACAAGAACACATTAAAAAACACTTAAAAGTATCTGCTGAAAACGGCAGAATACCACATGCTCAATTATTTGTAGGGAAAGAAGGTAGCGGAACTTTGCCAATGGCAATTGCGTACGCACAGTTTTTATTGTGTAATTTTTCTGATAACGCTGATGTCTGCAACTTAAAATGCGACAAATTACAGCATCCAGATTTACATTTCACCTACCCAGTTACTTCCAATGATAACGTAAAAAAACATCCTGTTAGTAGTTTGTTTTTAGAAGATTGGAGAAGTTTTATAGAAACACAAGCTTACGGAAGTTTATTTAATTGGCTGCAACATATTGGTGTAGAAAACAAACAAGGAATTATTGGAGTTGATGAAGCAGAAGAAGTGGTAAAAAAACTTCGTCTTAAAAGTTACGAAGGTGGCTTTAAAGTGATGATTATTTGGATGGCAGAAAAAATGAATATTGCTGCCGCCAATAAATTGCTAAAATTAATTGAAGAGCCACCTGAAAAAACGGTCTTTATTTTAATTACAGAAAACGAAGGTCAGATTATAAACACCATAAAATCTCGCTGTCAGGCATTACATTTTCCTGTTTTAAGTGAGCAAGATATTTCTAATGCGCTAGTTGAAAAGCATCAAGTTTCAGAAAATAATGCTACTAAAATTGCACATCAAGCAGAAGGAAATTTCAACAAAGCATTGCAACTGTTACAAAACGATTCTAGCGATCTTGTTTTTGAAGAATGGTTTATTGCATGGATTAGAACTGCTTTTAAAGCGAAAGGAAATGCTGCCGTTGTGCAACAATTAATTGAATGGTCGGACACCATTGCCAAAACCGGACGTGAAACTCAAAAACGTTTTTTAGACTATTGTTTGCAATTTTTTAGACAAGCAATGTTGCTAAATTATAAATCGGATCACTTGGTTTTTATGGAATCTAAAACCGGATTCAATCTTTCTAAATTTGCACCTTTTGTTCATTCTGGCAATATTTTAGACATCGAAAAAGAACTAAATGATGCCATGTACCACATAGAAAGAAACGGAAATCCAAAGATTATTTTGTTAGATTTATCCATGAAATTGACTCGTTTTTTACACAAAAAAGAAGAAACGGTTTAGAAGCTATTCACTAATTCCGTTTAAAATTCTTTTTGCAACAAACAAATCTGCAATAGTTGGATTTTCTGGACAACTTTTTATTTTTATAAATTCATCACCAGCTTTTACAAAACCTGTTTGTAGAACTTTAAAATAAACCCCACAAAAAGTAGTCTTCCAAAACTTTTTTACAATTTTCATATTGTTAAAACGAACACCTAATTTATAACAAGGATCTCTTTGCACAGTTGCTTCTAAAATAGTCTCACCAACTTTGAACGTATCTCCTTGATGTATTTTAGTTTCATCTAAATCATCAATCGTTAAATTTTCTCCGAAGATTCCCATTTCAAAATCTACTTTCGGAAAAATAGCATTCCAATATTCATAATGTTTTAGAGAATATCCGTAAACTGCTTGCAAAACTCCACCATGATTTTCTCTATCGCAAATAGCATCTCCTTTTACATCTTCGATATCTAAAAAGATAGGTTTATCTACAGAGTATTTAAAAATTCCCGTAGTAACCAAAGTACCTTTATAGTCTATTTCTTTTCGTTCCCCAATATTTGTTGAAATGATTTTCATTCTTAAATATAAAATCTTATAGATTATTTTTAAAATTTCTCTAATGCTCTTTTTGTAAATTCAGATAAAACCAATTCACCAGAAACAGCAGCTCTTTCGGCTAATAAATCAGTCCAATTTTCAGTTCCTTGCCACAGTGCTTTCTTCATTTCTGATAAAGCTACAGGATTGTAGGAAGCCAATTTTTCTGATAACAATTCTACTTCTTTCTCTAATTCTTTTTGAGAATCAAAAACCCTAGCATACAAGCCTTTTTCTTTTGCCCAATACGCGTTTTTCCAACTAGTTGCATCTAACGTTAATTCTGCCGTTCCTGCAACACTAATTTTACGTGTTACAGCGGGTTCAATTACAAAAGGACCAATTCCTATGGTAAATTCAGATAATTTTATGGATGCACTTTCAGTTGCCAAGACATAATCGCAAGCAGCAGCTAAACCAACTCCACCACCAACAGTTTTTCCTTGAACACTCCCAATAATTAATTTACCACAAGTTCTCATGGCATTTATTACGTTTGCAAAACCAGAAAAGAATTGTTTACCTTCTTCTAAATTAGAAATAGCGACTAACTCATCAAAAGAAGCGCCAGCACAAAATGCTTTTTCGCCTTCAGACTTTAAAATAATAACAGAAACGTCTTCATTATTACCTACTGAAAGTAATTCTTTACTTAACCTCCCTAATAATTCACTCGGAAAAGAATTGCTTGCAGGATGCCCAAATTCTATAGTTGCAATTTTATTTTGAATACTCGTAAATAAACTTCCGTTTTGTCTTGTAGTGCTCATAAAATGTATCTTTTTGTAAAAATAGTGGATTTTATTTTGAATGTCTTTTTAAAATGAGACTATTTAGTATTCAGAAGTTCAATCAAAGAAATTAAAAATGAGATTCTTCAATCGCCAAAAAGCTAATTTCGGAATGACACGTAAAAATTATTCGTTGATTACTAATGATATAAATTTAGATCTAAACCTAATAATTAAAGGCAATCCTCTTGCAATCATCCAAAGTGTAAAGGCAATCCAAATTGCAATTAATTTTAAATCAAAATAATCAAAAATCAATAATGTGGGTATAAAAACCAATGCAGTAGAAAGAAGTAAGAGGTTTCTTAAATATTTCATTTCTCCCATTCCTTTAAACATTCCATCAAAAATAAAAGTGATGGCATTTATAGGTTGCATTAATAAAACAATCCAAAAAACATTGTAAAACTGTTCTAAAACAGCAGGTTCTTTCGTAAAAATTTGTCCGATGAAATTGTAAAAAATAAAACCAATCAGACCAATAAGCACCCCTATTGCCAAACCATATTTTAAAAGTTTATTACTTAGTTCTACTAAAGAAGTAAAATCTTTTGCTCCTAAAAATTTTCCAGATAATATATTTCCTGCACTAGCATACCCATCTACCATAAAAGCACCTAACAACCAAATATTAACACCAATTGTATAGGCAGCAATGTATTCTTTACCATAATCTGTGGCATATGAAGTAGCAAAGTATAAAGCGGTATTTAGGGCAATAGTTCTTACAAAAAGATTTCCTATCATTCCTAACAAACGCGGCACTTCATTATGAAAAGGCAAACTAATTCTTAAGGATATAGACGTTTTTTTCAGCAACATAACTAAGGCAATAATAGCCATTGTAATTTGGGCAATAATACTTGCATATGCAGCACCTTCTATATTCATAGCTGGTATATAGCCTTCAATTCCGTATACTAGAATAATGTCTAAAAAAACATTTAACAAAGCCCCTATAATTGCAATAATCATTGGATAATAAGTGTTTTGTAAACCTCTAAAAACACCAAATACAGCAAATACAAAAAGTGAAAATGGGAATCCGAAAATTCGTATTTTAAAATAGGTAACACAATACTCTAAAACAGTTCCGGATGCATTATAAAATTCAAAAATTTGTTTTGCAAACGGATATGAAATTGCCAATATAATTAAACTTCCAAAAACTACAATGGCAATTGCTTGCGCTGGTAATCCTTTTACTTCATCTAATTTGTTGGCGCCAACATATTGCGAAAGAATAGAAGAAATGGCACTTCTGATTTGTCCGAAAACCCAAATTAACATAGAAATGAATGCGCCTACAATTCCCACAGCGGCCAAACTTTCTGTTGCATTTTCAGAGATGTTACCAATAATTGCTGTGTCTGTAATAGATAATAATGGTTCTGCTATACCTGCAATTAAAGCAGGAATTGCTAACTTATTAATCTTCTTTAAAGTAATAGTTGTGCTCAAAAAATTATTTTTTACAAAGGTAATTACATTTGCGTTAAGGATTGCAGTGAAAAGCCCACAGTGAGGTACGAACGAGGACTTGTAACGGAAAGCCTGACCCTTGTGGTAACGCCCAAAAAATTATTTTAATATTTTAAATCTGCGGGTTCAATAAAACCTATATCTAAGGTATACATCTCTTTAATATATGCTTTTATCTCAACAATAAATTCTTCTAATTTATCTTCGGTGATTTCTACATCTGCCTTTCTATAGTTCGATGAAAAATTAATGGATAAAAAACCACTATTTAAGTTCTTAAAAGAATAAATACCACCTTCTAAAGGTTTCTTAAAATCGTAATTTTTACTTTTAGTGTACAAATAAGCATATAGTAGTACCTGAATGGCTTTGTGTTGCTCTTTTTCTCTTAGTTTTTCGAATTCTACCACGCGTAAATCGGAGCTACTAACCATGCCCGTTTTATAATCAATAATGCGCAAAACACCATTGAGCTCATCCACTCGATCTACTTGACCGTGAATTTTAATAGGAAAATCGATTCCTTCAATTTCTATTTCTGCGGATAAATTTTCTTCAGTTGCAAGAATCTTTAATTGATTGTTTTTATCTTTTAATAATTCTTTTTCTTGTGCTAAGAAATTATTGACAAATCGGTTGGCTACTTCAAAAATTAAACGATTTCTACCTGTAGAAATATCGCCGTTTTTAAAAGCTTCTTTAAAATGCTTAACCACTAAATCTTTCGACTTCTTGTTCATTGAATCGATGTCTTCCGCTTGTAAAAACTTATTTACAAAGGGCGTATACAATTCATCCAAAGTTTCGTGAACAACAGTACCTAATGTATTATAGGCAACAGTTTCTTCTACATCTTCAAACTCTTTAAGTTTTATTATTTTTTGTTTATAAAACGAAATCGGATTGTATAAATAATTGGTTAATGCAGATGGAGAAATTCCTTTTTCAGCCAATTCTTGCAGCTTTTCTAAAACAGTTTCATCCTTTTTAATTTCTTTCAATTCCACTTTTTGATTCACTACTTTTGGAGCAACCGTTTTTTGAATTACATCTGTTCGCATCATTTCTAATTGCGTAACAAATCTACTTTTTTCTCCACTTCCTAAAACGTCGTGTTCTGTATTATAAATGATAAAAACGTTTTTTGCTCTTTGCATTAATCTAAAAAAGTGATATGAGTAAATAGCATCTTTTTCTCTATAGGTTGGCAGGCCAAACTCTACTTTAACATCAAAAGGAATAAAAGAATTTTGCTGACTACTAGCTGGTAAAACTCCTTCGTTTATAGAAACTAAAATGATGTTTTCGAAATCTAAAACACGGGTTTCTAACATTCCCATTAACTGCAAACCTCTTAATGGTTCTCCTTGAAATGATAAACTTTCCGAAGAAATTAATTGTCTAAAAAACAGTGCTAATGTTTTTAAATCTGGAAAATATTTAAACTCATTTTGCAATGTTTTTAACTGCGTAAATGTGGTGTAAAATCGAAATAAATATTCTTTTTCTAAATCGCTAACATCTTCTTTTAGGTAGTTTATTAAGTTTAAAATTCTGTCTATAAATTCATCTACGGAAGCGTAAGTACTAAATATTGAAACCAACACTTGTTTTAATACTACTTCTGAATTTTCTAATAATTTATGAATATCATCCTGGTTGATAAACGTCTGATTATGTTTTGCTATATTGTCTGAAAAGGGATCTATTTCGGGAATTAACCTGTAAATAGATTGGTGCTTTAAAAACCGAATTACATCTTTATAATAAAACTCATTCACAATAGATTTCTGCAATTTATCTTGAGAGATAAATAGTTGAAATATAGATAATAGCAAGTTTGTTGTAGGCACATCTTTTAACGGATATCCCATGGTAATGTTAATAGCATTGATGTTTTTAGGCAAAGAATTTAAAGTGATTGGCAACAATGTTTCATCTGCTAACACCAAAGCGGTATTTTTAAAATCTGTAATTTTCTCTAAAATCTCACCTGCATATTTAATTTGAGTAGTATTTTTAGAAGCACCAATAACTTCAATATTTTTAGGCGCAGAAAAGGTTTCTCCTAAGGATTTTATATCATTTTTCTCATAATATCTCCACTCTTTCTTATACCTTCTAATAAATTTACCTGCTTGATGATTCGATTTAAAAAAAGCTTCATCAATATCCCAATAAATTTCTGAGTTTCCACCTTCTAAAACTTTCTGAAATAACAATTCCTCTGCAGCATTTAAAGCATTAAAACCAATGAAAAAGAATTTTTTATTTACATTATCTTCTAGAAAGTAATCTATTTTATTACAAGATTCTCTATAAATTAAACCTTGATACCCTATATTATTTTCTTTTAAAAATTGGTAAAATGCATTATAGTACGTGTTAAGTTTTTCTAGAAACAAATAATGATCCTTCATTAATTCAGTTTCTTTAAACTCTCCCTCTACAGACCATTTTTTTAAACGCTGAATATCTCTTAAATAATGAAAGATATCTTTTGTTTCTATTAAATGTTGATCTATCTCGTTAAAATCTTGAATAACTGTAAAAGCCCAAGATGCAAAGACATCAAAAGTTACCGGTTCCTTCTCTATCCCCTTATAAATAGTGTAAAAGTGAAATAATAATTGAATGCTATCTGCTTTTTCTATTCCTGAAATTTTATTGATAAACTGCTCAACATTTATAATTTCTGGTAAAAAACCAACGGTAATTTTATTTTTAAAGGTTTGTTTTACAAATACTTTTGCCCTTTGAGAGGGTAGTACAAAAATGACATCTTCAAAAGATTTTGTTGTTTTTAAAATAGTCTCTATTGTAGTAGAAATAAAAGATTGCATAGCTTTTTTTTGGATTTCTAAATTACAAAAACTTACTTTTATACATCTTTAAACATTAAATTATTTTTTGATGCAAAATGAATTAAACATTGTTGGTGTTCAAGCTGATTTAATTTGGGAAAATCCAGAAAGAAATCTTGCCTTTTTTGAAGAAAAAATTATTCGACTTTCTAAAAATACAGATCTTGTGGTATTGCCAGAAATGTTCACTACAGGTTTTACCATGAAACCAGAAAACGTTGCTGAAAAAATGGACGGAAAGTCCGTTTCGTGGATGTTAAAAATGGCGAAAGAAAAGAATCTTGCTATTTGTGGAAGTTTAGTGATTTCAGAAAAAGGAAACTTTTACAATCGTTTGGTATTTGTACTTCCATCCGGAAAAATAGAGATATATGATAAAAAACATTCATTTACTTTAGCTGGGGAAGATAAAGTATATACATCTGGCTCGGAAAAATTAATTGTAAATTACAAAGGATGGAAAATATGCCCATTAATTTGTTATGATTTACGATTCCCAGTTTGGGCTAGAAATACCGAAAATTACGACCTTTTAATTTTTATGGCAAATTGGCCAACTATTCGAATTAAAGCTTGGAAAACACTTTTAAAAGCACGTGCAATAGAAAACATGAGTTATGTTATTGGCGTAAATAGAACCGGAAAGGACGCCAATAATTATCAATACACAGGAAACTCTTTATTGATTGATTATTTAGGTGAGGAATCTTCTAATTTAAAAAAGAATGAAGTTGGAATTATAAAAGCTACTTTATTCAAAGATAAACAAACTAGAAGTCGAGAAAAATTGGGCTTTTTAATTGATATGGATGCGTTTAAAATTGAACAATAGAAGTTCAACCAAATAACTAAAATAGGCTTAATTCAATGTAGAAATGAGATTTCTTAAATCTTATAAAAAATTATTATATCAATCATTTAGTAATTAATCCTTTTATAACTACATAGTACACCATAATTTTGTAAATGATTTAGGGCGTGCCCATTTTAAAAAACAAAATTTATAATAGGTAACATATTGCGTAAAAATGGTCAGGCTATACACTACAAGTCCTCGCTCGTACCTCACTGTGGGCTTTACACTACTATCCTTCACGCAAAAAAGAATATAATTCAGAAATAAGACTGCAGTTCTAAAGAATAAACCAAACATAGTCATACTGAACTTGTTTAAACATCTCAAGTCACTTAAATTAATCTATCTAAGAATAGAAAATAACAAGGATTAAAATTTCGCTAGTGCTCCTTTGTAACGAGTACATGCAACCCCATAACAAACCTTTGAGTTTATTACAAAAAAAAACCTCAATTCATAAGAATTGAGGTTTAGGATCTTGAATATTCAAGATTAAAGAAAGGCGGCGACCTACTCTCCCACATAAATGCAGTACCATCGGCGCGATTGGGCTTAACTTCTCTGTTCGAGATGGGAAGAGGTGAGCCCCAATGCTATAACCACCCTAAAATTTTCAGCTAAATAATTTTAACTGTATAAGTTAACATATGGTAAAATAATATCTAAATCGTCTAATAAATAAAGAGGTTCTGCTCCCGCCTTTCGGCGGGAAGCGTACATAAGTCTATGGGTTATTAGTATCACTTGGCTATGACATTACTGCCTTTACACCTATGACCTATCAACGTTGTAATCTCCAACGACCCTTTAAAGAAATCTCATCTTGTGGTGGGTTTCGCGCTTATATGCTTTCAGCGCTTATCCCTTCCCGACGTAGCTACCCTGCTATGCTTCTGGCGAAACAACAGGTACACTAGAGGTCAGTCCAACTCGGTCCTCTCGTACTAGAGTCAGATCCACGCAAATTTCTAACGCCCACAGCAGATAGAGACCGAACTGTCTCACGACGTTCTGAACCCAGCTCGCGTGCCACTTTAATGGGCGAACAGCCCAACCCTTGGGACCTTCTCCAGCCCCAGGATGTGACGAGCCGACATCGAGGTGCCAAACCCCCCCGTCGATATGAGCTCTTGGGGGAGATCAGCCTGTTATCCCCGGAGTACCTTTTATCCTTTGAGCGATGGCCCTTCCATGCGGAACCACCGGATCACTATGCTCTTGTTTCCAACCTGATCGACCTGTATGTCTCTCAGTCAAGCACCCTTATGCCATTGCACTCTACGTACGGTTACCAAGCGTACTGAGGGTACCTTTAGAAGCCTCCGTTACTCTTTTGGAGGCGACCACCCCAGTCAAACTACCCACCAAGCACTGTCCTCATCTCTGAGTTAGACTCTAGATAAGCAAAGGGTGGTATTTCAAGGACGACTCCACAACGCCTAGCGACGCCGCTTCAATGTCTCCCACCTATCCTACACATTACTTATCCAAAGCCAATACTAAGCTATAGTAAAGGTTCACGGGGTCTTTTCGTCCCGCTGCGGGTAATCGGCATCTTCACCGATACTACAATTTCACCGAGCTCATGGCTGAGACAGTGTCCAGATCGTTGCACCATTCGTGCAGGTCGGAACTTACCCGACAAGGAATTTCGCTACCTTAGGACCGTTATAGTTACGGCCGCCGTTTACTGGGGCTTCATTTCAGATCTTCGCCGAAGCTAAACCCTCCACTTAACCTTCCAGCACCGGGCAGGTGTCAGGCCTTATACATCATCTTTCAATTTAGCAAAGCCCTGTGTTTTTGATAAACAGTCGCCTGGACCTTTTCACTGCGGCCCATCCGAAGATGGGCGACCCTTCTCCCGAAGTTACGGGTCTATTTTGCCTAGTTCCTTAGCCATGAATCTCTCGAGCACCTTAGAATTCTCATCCCAACTACCTGTGTCGGTTTACGGTACGGGTTCTTATAATCTGAAGCTTAGAGGTTTTTCTTGGAAGCCCTTAGGCACACTATCCAATTGTCCGAAGACGCTTGGTACTATCACATTTCACCTAACTCTGCGGATTTACCTACAGTGCCAATAGCTACATGTTTCAACGAACTATTCCGTCAGTTCGCGGTGCTTTCATTACTCCGTCACCCCATCGCAATTATAAGAAGTACAGGAATATTAACCTGTTATCCATCGACTACTCCCTTCGGATTCGCCTTAGGACCCGACTAACCCTCAGCTGATTAGCATCGCTGAGGAAACCTTAGTCTTTCGGTGTGGGGGTTTCTCGCCCCCATTATCGTTACTTATGCCTACATTTTCTTTTGTAAACACTCCAGCATACCTCACAGTACACCTTCTACGCTGATTACAATGCTCCCCTACCACTAACGTGTCTTTCAACGTTAATCCATAGCTTCGGTAATATGTTTATGCCCGATTATTATCCATGCGAAATCGCTCGACTAGTGAGCTGTTACGCACTCTTTAAATGAATGGCTGCTTCCAAGCCAACATCCTAGCTGTCTAAGCAATTTCACCTCGTTTTTTCAACTTAACATATATTTGGGGACCTTAGCTGATGGTCTGGGTTCTTTCCCTCTCGGACATGGACCTTAGCACCCATGCCCTCACTGCTGAGAAACATTTTATAGCATTCGGAGTTTGTCAGGAATTGGTAGGCGGTGAAGCCCCCGCATCCAATCAGTAGCTCTACCTCTATAAAACTTTTACTCAACGCTGCACCTAAATGCATTTCGGGGAGTACGAGCTATTTCCGAGTTTGATTGGCCTTTCACCCCTACCCACAGGTCATCCAAAGACTTTTCAACGTCAACTGGTTCGGTCCTCCACTGTGTGTTACCACAGCTTCAACCTGCCCATGGGTAGATCACTCGGTTTCGCGTCTACTACTACTAACTAAAGCGCCCTATTCAGACTCGCTTTCGCTACGGCTCCTTGACTTAATCAATTAACCTTGCTAGAAACAGTAACTCGTAGGCTCATTATGCAAAAGGCACGCCGTCACACCATAAATGATGCTCCGACCGCTTGTAGGCGTACGGTTTCAGGTTCTATTTCACTCCCTTACTTAGGGTTCTTTTCACCTTTCCCTCACGGTACTAGTTCACTATCGGTCTCTCAGGAGTATTTAGCCTTACCGGATGGTCCCGGTGGATTCATACAGGATTACTCGTGTCCCGCACTACTCAGGGTACCACTATCTTAAATTCGCTTACTTTTACGGGACTATCACCCTCTATGGTCAGTCTTTCCAAACTGTTCTAATTCACTTATCTTCGAATATCGTGGCCCTACAACCCCAAATTTGCCGTAACAAATTTGGTTTGGGCTAATCCGCGTTCGCTCGCCACTACTAACGGAATCACTATTGTTTTCTCTTCCTCCGGTTACTTAGATGTTTCAGTTCACCGGGTTTACCCCTATTGCTAGGTGACATGTCTTCAACATGCCGGGTTGCCCCATTCGGATATCTACGGATCAAAAGGTATGTGCCCCTCCCCGTAGCTTTTCGCAGCTTATCACGTCCTTCGTCGTCTCTGAGAGCCTAGGCATCCGCCATACGCCCTTACTTAACTTATTGTACTTTTTGCTACAGTATGTTTCCATACTATAATGAACTCTTTTATATTTTTATAAAAAAATTATTTAATTAGAATATAAATATTCTAATTGTTCTCTATCTATTTGATTCTTACGATATCATTTTACCAATATGTCAATGAACTTGTGGTCTATTTACTTGAAATTGACCGTTGTGGAGAATATCGGAGTCGAACCGATGACCTCTTGCGTGCAAGGCAAGCGCTCTAGCCAGCTGAGCTAATCCCCCATTATGAAATTCAGAATAAATCCTAAATTATGAATGTAGAATCCTCTTACTTCCAGAATTTCCTTAGTACTTTAGCTTTTTGTAGTCCCGGGCAGACTCGAACTGCCGACCTCTACATTATCAGTGTAGCGCTCTAACCAGCTGAGCTACGAGACTATAATAGCTTAAAATACTTATATTATAAAATTAACAGCAAAGAGTAAAAATGACCTTTTTTTTGTAACTCACCATCTTTCTCTAGAAAGGAGGTGTTCCAGCCGCACCTTCCGGTACGGCTACCTTGTTACGACTTAGCCCTAGTTACCAGTTTTACCCTAGGCGGCTCCTTGCGGTGACCGACTTCAGGCACTCCCAGCTTCCATGGCTTGACGGGCGGTGTGTACAAGGCCCGGGAACGTATTCACCGGATCATGGCTGATATCCGATTACTAGCGATTCCAGCTTCACGGAGTCGAGTTGCAGACTCCGATCCGAACTGTGATATGGTTTATAGATTCGCTCTCTGTTGCCAGATGGCTGCTCATTGTCCATACCATTGTAGCACGTGTGTGGCCCAGGACGTAAGGGCCGTGATGATTTGACGTCATCCCCACCTTCCTCACTACTTGCGTAGGCAGTCTCGTTAGAGTCCCCAACTTTACTTGATGGCAACTAACGACAGGGGTTGCGCTCGTTATAGGACTTAACCTGACACCTCACGGCACGAGCTGACGACAACCATGCAGCACCTTGTAATCTGTCCGAAGAAAACTCTATCTCTAAAGCTGTCAGACTACATTTAAGCCCTGGTAAGGTTCCTCGCGTATCATCGAATTAAACCACATGCTCCACCGCTTGTGCGGGCCCCCGTCAATTCCTTTGAGTTTCAGTCTTGCGACCGTACTCCCCAGGTGGGATACTTATCACTTTCGCTTAGTCACTGAGCTAATGCCCAACAACTAGTATCCATCGTTTACGGCGTGGACTACCAGGGTATCTAATCCTGTTCGCTCCCCACGCTTTCGTCCCTCAGCGTCAGTACATACGTAGTAGACTGCCTTCGCAATCGGTATTCTGTGTAATATCTATGCATTTCACCGCTACACTACACATTCTATCTACTTCCATATGACTCAAGTCAACCAGTATCAAAGGCAGTTCCATAGTTGAGCTATGGGATTTCACCTCTGACTTAATCGACCGCCTGCGGACCCTTTAAACCCAATGATTCCGGATAACGCTCGGACCCTCCGTATTACCGCGGCTGCTGGCACGGAGTTAGCCGGTCCTTATTCTTACAGTACCGTCAAGCTGGTATACATACCAGTGTTTCTTCCTGTATAAAAGAAGTTTACAACCCATAGGGCAGTCATCCTTCACGCGGCATGGCTGGGTCAGAGTTGCCTCCATTGCCCAATATTCCTCACTGCTGCCTCCCGTAGGAGTCTGGTCCGTGTCTCAGTACCAGTGTGGGGGATCTCCCTCTCAGGACCCCTACCTATCAAAGTCATGGTAAGCCGTTACCTTACCATCTAACTAATAGGACGCATAGCCATCTTTTACCAATAAATCTTTAATTAAGTCTTGATGCCAAAACTCAATACCATGGAGCATTAATCTTCATTTCTAAAGGCTATTCTCCAGTAAAAGGTAGGTTCTATACGCGTTACGCACCCGTGCGCCGGTCGTCATCTGTGCAAGCACAATGTTACCCCTCGACTTGCATGTGTTAAGCCTGCCGCTAGCGTTCATCCTGAGCCAGGATCAAACTCTTCATTGTATATTTTAAATATTTTAATGAATAAGTTTCAAAAGAATTTGTTTAAATAAATCTAAACATGGTTATTCTACTCTTTAATTACGCTGTCAATTTCAATATTTTCAATGAACTTTGTTTTAATCTTAAACAGTAACCTAAAAGCTACTCCCTAAATAAAACTTTGTAGAAATGTTAGACTCGAACTAACTGACTCTTTTAAGAGTCATTCCAAATTTTCTCTGATCGTTTTCGCTGTATTTCTTAGCGGCTGCAAACATACAAACTATTTCTAATCTGACAATAAAAAATTAAACTTTTTTTTAATTTCTTTTTGCTTGCTCTAAAACTAAAAAACTTCTGAACGTTTTGCCGAAAATTTCGGACTGCAAACATACAACTCTTTTTAATTATAAACCTAAGGAAATTATTATTTTATTTTTAATAAAATTTTGACATTTTATTTAGATAAACTACTAATCCTCACCTTACTTACAACTCCTTAATGAACGCTGCTAACTGTGTGATATTACTGTTAGCGGGTGCAAACTTACAACTCATTTTTAATCTAACAACTATTTTTTTACCTTTATTTTAATTTAATTTTACAATGCGTTTTAAGACACTTGTTTTTAACTGTTTATGAAGAAAGTTTTTTTGAGGGTATTTTGAAGGTTTTAGGTTTTGGGGTGGTTTTGGAAGTGCATGCTTGTTTTTAACACAGAAAATACAAGATCGTTGGAAGGTTTATTTTAGTAGAAATAGACCTTTTTATTGTTTGTGGTTTGTTGAAATGTGCGTTGTTCTATGAAATAGTGTGGTTGAAATGTGTTCAGTTAGTTAAGAATTACGTCATTTCTGGCGCAATAATAGTTCTTGCCATGGTTCTTTTTGTAAAAAAGTACTTAGGTTAATTATCCTCAAAATATTAGAATGATCCTTTTAATATAGATTTTACAAAAAAAACAAGAACATAGACTCTAATATATGAGAGGAACTCTTCTGTAAATGATTTATTATTAGATATAAGTAGAAGGTGAAATTGCTTTGCTCCTCTAAATGGCGTGTATTTTTTTTATGAACTCATAGAATTAAGCTCTGAAACCTATTTAGAACAACTAATTAATTTGCAAAACTTTTTATATAATATCTGTTTTACGTACAGTTTGGCATTATCACTGTTATGAGACTTCACAATACTTCGATGTGAAAGATTTTGAGGGTTCAATGAAAACTCTAATTACATTTCCTTTACTAGAATTCTTTACAAGCCAGCAATTACAAATAAACATCAAAAAAAGTTGACAAGATAGAGCATAGAAAACATAATTGTATTAAAACAAAAAAACCCTTTAGGTTTTTGAAACCTGAAGGGGTTGATTTTTATTATAAAAGATTGCTAGATTATACAAAACATTTGCTTTGAAATGACCTTAGTAAGCAAACTAGTTTAGCCCTGATTGCAGTGACATCCTTTTTGTTTTTCACAAAAAGATATAACGGAAAGCAGGAAATAGCTTCTAATACTAACTAGGATTTAACATCCACTTGAACTTAAAGTCAGTTTGAGGAACTACAATTCTTTCTGTAATTCTGTACATTCTGTCTGGTAGCTTCATTAAATAATCTCTTGCCTTTTCTGCTTCTGGCGTAAGATTTGTAATTTTATCAATTTCCCAAGCTTCATTTAACTTTCTTATAATGTCTACATAATCGAAACCTGTATAAACGCCCACTCTTTGTGCAACGATAGAAAAATCATCGAACAAAGTCCCTTTCTCTTCAAAAGATTCTCTTAAGTGCATTGCAGGCATTACAATTTTATATTTCATCATGTGTTGAAAAGCCAACATCATTTCACTCGGATCAATTTTAAAGATTTCTTTTACGAATTCTGTATATGCTTTGTGGTGACGCATTTCGTCTCCTGCAATAATCTTAGACATTTTAGCCAAGGCTTTGTGTCCTTTTTTACGTGCAATTTTAGCTACATTGTTGTGTGAAACATAGGTTGCTAATTCTTGGAAACTAGTGTAGACAAAGTTTTTATATGGGTCTGTTGATGTACCAATATCAAAACCATCTGCAATTAAGTGTTGTGTAGAAATTTCTACTTCACGCATATTTACGCGCCCTGATAAGTAAAGGTATTTATTTAACACGTCTCCGTGTCTGTTTTCTTCTGCTGTCCAGGTTCTTACCCATTTTGCCCAACTATTGTCTGGATCTTGACATACTCCATCTAAATCTAATAACCAAGATTCGTAGGTTGGTAATGCTTCTTCTGTAATGGTATCTCCTACAAGTACAACCCAAAAATCGTCATGCAACTCTTTAGATAGTTCTCTAATCTCCTCTACCTCAGTAATAAAAGAGTCTTTTTGAGAATTAGGCAAAAAGTCTGTTGGCTGCCAGATTTTTTCTGCAGGGATTAAGTATTTTTCCATAAAGCGATCCATACTTTTTTCTAAAGTTATCATCACTTCTTTTCTTACGTTGTGTATAGACATGGTTTTATTTTATGTGTTCTTTAATATCTGATTCTGTTTTTTCTAATAATTCATCAAAAGGTAAAGTGTTTATTTTTACGGGTTGATGAACTGTAAATGTAATTGGACTACCTAAACCTAATGGAAATTTTCCGTATTTAAAAATTTTCCACGAATTATTTATGGTAATCGGCACAATATAGCCCTCTTTATTGACTTTAGTTATTACTTTTAGTCCGTTTATTGCAAATTGCTTAGGCTTACCGTCTCTACTCCTAGTCCCCTCTGGGAATATAACAGCTCCCCATTTATTTTCCTTAATTCTTTTGGAAAAGGTTATTAAAGCAGAAATTGCTTGCTTTGGATCTTTTCTATCTATTAATGCGGCACCGCCATGTCTTAGGTTAAATGAAATACTTGGTATGCCTTTACCTAACTCTTTTTTTGATACAAATTTTGGTTGATACTTTCTAAACGCCCAACTAATTGGAGAAATATCAAACATACTTTGATGGTTAGACACAAAAATAAGTGAACAATTTTCTGGTAATTTATGTGGATTATTAACCTTTACAACGACTCCTAAAATTAATAGTGTTTTGGATAAAAACCAGTTCATATAATCTACCACCAACTGATGTCCTTTATATCCAAATATTTTTAAGCCCAACCATTGTAATGGATGAAATATAACTAGACTTAAAAAAAACACCAATATAAAAATTGGTGATACTATATAACTTAAAATTTTCATTGAACTCTAATAAAGGTTTCTACTTAGGCAGAAATGTTAGTTATTAAAACCAGTTACTCCAAGGTATTCTAGAAAGAATTAATAATAAAGCAATTCCGTAAAAGATTGCAAACGTTTTAAATTTTGCTGTGTCTTCTGTTTTCTTTTTATGTTTAGACCAACCTATTGTAATAAGTACAATAGCAATAACCATCATTAAAGGATGTTCTACAGCTAATAATCTTGCTGCTTTATCTCCCATAACTTCACTTCCGTTAGCTTTTAATGCTTTATACCAAGGCGACATAAAATACCATCCTAAACCAATTAATAATTGAATATGAGATAGAATTAAGGTAAACAACCCTAATCTTAAATCTTTGTCTGTAAATGTTCTTTTTTTAAGAACACCTGTAATAGCATTAAATACTGTAAAGATTAAAATTGCTAATACTAAATAAGCCCAATATGAATGTACGTCTTTCATTATATTTTTTAATAGATTTTTAAAGCTGTAAAGTTACTAATTTTAATAATAAAAAAACCACCTCATTTGAGGTGGTTTTAATAATTTATGTAAGAAAAAATTAATTTCTTATGTAAGTATCTCCTTTTAAAATATATCTGTAAACTACATTTTGAGAAGAACCATTATAAACAAAAACTGTAATTGCAAATTTTTGATCTTCTTCCATACCAGAGAAGTGCTTATTAATTACTGTATTAATTACAGTATCAATTTGCTCGTCTGTCCAGTTAAAAGTACTGATGTTTCCATAAGTATCTAAGTTTGCAACAGCAGCTGCAAAATCTGGGTTTTCTCCATACGTATCTTTAATTAATGTATAATCAGCATCAACTAATTCATATTTAATCGTATTATCTGGTAACCAATTACTACCATCATGCTCTAATTGTAAAGAAGCAACTACTGTAGACTCATGTGCAACCCAAACACCAGCTGTTTTTGTATATGCATCACCACGTATTTGCTCTCCACTTGAACTAGAAACATATTTATACAATACATTTAATACATCTCCTTCTAATGCATAAGGATATTTAAGATTTAAGAATGCTGGTAAATAATCACCTGCAGAAGTTGAACTTCCAAAGTTTTCGATACCTATTGAAGCAAAATCTGCATCAGTTAATGAATAATAACCATTACCAGAAGGTAATACCCAAGCTCCTTCAGTAAAAGTATAAATTGCATTATATGTTTCTTTATCACCTACAGTTTCATCCTCTAAAGTTTCATTACTCATAATAGAAGACCAAGTGTTTGCAACACGGAAACCATCAATTATTGCAGATGGTCCACCACCTCCTTGACGGATACCAATTCTTTTTGCAGAATTACCAGAGTTTCCAGTATTAGTAGCTTCAGGAGTTGTTGGTTCTACATCTGAAACTGCTGTTAATACATATAAATTTGCAATACCTGTTTCTACTTCATAAGAAGTTACTATAAGGTAAGTAGTATCTAATTCGTAAGCTGTTGTTCCGTAAGTTAATGAACTTGAACTTGCACCTATACCAAATAATACTTTTCCATTACCATCGCTTTTAGCTCCTGTTCTTGCTGAAAAGTTAAAACTCCCATCTTCTTCCATTAAATGGAAAAAATAAGTTCCGTCTCCTACTTCACTTAATTTAATTAAAGCACTAGAGTAAACTTTATTTGAAGTTAATTCTGGAGAAATAGCTGTATTGACATCTTCTGAACCTGAAGTAGAAATTTCTAAAGCTCCACCAACATTTGAAGATGGATAATCTGCCATTGTTAAACCATCAGTTACATACATTAATTCATTAGGAGCACCTGAATGACTAACCCAAGAACCACCAGAAATAGTAGTTAAATTTCCAGCAACTGTACCGTAATCTAAATTTTCATCTAAAGAAACCTCTGGAGTTACCGTAAATACGCTACCTGTATATTGGTCATAATAAGCAGATACATAATCTCCTTCATTAGCCTCGTCATATTCACCTGCAATGATGTCTGTTAAATAGTCTGCTGGCGTTGTAGTAACTTCAAAGCCTAATAAAGTACTTCCGCTAGTTGCGTAATCTTCTAAACTTAAAGTATAATTTTTAACAGAAAATGCATTCCCTACATATAAGTCATAAGAAATTAATGCAGTAGATCTATTTCCCCAAACTGGGTATTTATCTGATAAAAAACCAGGTAAAGCTTCTTTTGCTTCATCTTCTGAATTAAAACTACCATAAGACAAACCTAAAGTTTCATAATCTTCATCCGTAAGCGTAAGTACTACGTCTCCTGCTACTCCAGATGCATTAGCATCAACTTCTTCATATATATCTTCTAATGGATCACAAGAAGTGAAAACCATTGAAAAAACTGTTAATAATAAAAGTATTTTTTTCATTTTTATATTTTTCTAAAATTTAACTTTTAATCCTAAACTAAATGTTCTTCCTGCTCCGTAATATACTTGTGCAGTATCATAGTCTGAAGTATTACCGTTATTTGCATTTGAAATGTATTCTACATTAAAAAGGTTATTCACATTTGCAGTTAACGTAGAAGATAAACCAGCTATTTCGAAACCATGTCTAAGTCCTAAATCAAATAAATGAAAGTTAGGCATTCTCCAAGTATCAATACCGCTATCAGCCTCATCTGTTCTAGATGTAACATTCATAGTAGCATAGTTGTCTCCAGCATAATTATAATCTAAAGAAACACTAGTTTTATCTAATAAATCATATTTAAGACCTAAAGCAAATGTTGTTTGTGCAGCATTAGAAACTTTTAAGTCTTTTGCATATACTGTTCCACTAGATATAATGTCTCCAGTAGCTTCATCAAACGTAGTTGCAGATGCATTGTCTTTCCATCTCCAGTTTCCTAAAGAAGCCATACCTGTAATAGCTAATTTTTCGATTGGCTTAAATAAGAAATCTATTTCTAAACCTTGGTGTAAAGCGTCTAAACCTGTTACGTTAGATGTAATTACTTCTCCGCCTGCACCAGGAAGACTAAAAGTCATAAATCTATCTAACCAAGAAGTGTTATATAAGTTAACGTTTGCAGAAAACATTTGTGATTTAAAACCGTAACCTAATTCTACACTAAACACTTTTTCATTTAATGCCCCGTCATATAATTCTACAGATTGGTCACTATCAAATATATTGTCGAAAATTGGAGCTCTTGAGAAATACCCAATATTACCAAATACATTTTGTGCGTCATCAATATTAAAGTTAGCACCTGCTTTTGTACTGTATCCTAAGAAATCTGCTGATTCTGATTCTCTATTTTCAGCACCATAAGACATTCTATCTACTTTACTATATACAGAGTTAGATACTGCTGATGAGAAAAATACAGATAAGTCATTTTTACTATATTCTAATTGTGCAAATAAACCATATCTACCTACATGACCATCGTAATCTTTATTAAATTTATCTCCTACTTTTAATGCTTGACCTCCTGTTTTTTCTTCAAGATCATCATTATAGAAATATTCTCCACCTAAAAGGTCTGTTACTTCATACCAGTGAGAACCAACATAATCTCTAGCATCTATACCTCCAGAAAAAGTAAGTGTTTCTGTTAAGTCTGTTTTTAATGTTGATAAAATACCATACCATTCATGAGAGTTTTCTGAAGAAGCAAAAATATCTGTTGCTCCATTAGCTCCACTCGCTTTATTTTCTGCTACAATTAAATCAAAATCGATTGGTTGATCTATATCTCCTAATCTATAATCATTGTTTGTAAATTTTGTTCCTTGAGTTCTTCTACCTCCACCTGAACCAAAAGATGCATAAACAGAAGTAGTTAAGAATGTTTTATCAGAAATTGTCCAGTCATAATTTACAGATAACTGAGGCTTGTGATAAGAGTTAAATGAAGAGTTTTCTACTTGTCCGTCTCTATAACCCCAATCTGGATTAAATCTTTTTCCACCTTGTTCTGTTGCTCTATACTCAGCAATAGTTCTTCTGTTAAATCTTTGTCCGTGTTCTTGAATTGTTCCAATAGCATTAAAAGATAATTTGTGATTATCATTAATTTGTTTAGAAACATTTAAAAAGTAATTAGTTCCTTCAAACTGTAATCCGTCTACATATCCTTCACCAGAAACTTTAGAAGCAGATGCTGTAACAGCAAAACCATTATCCATCATTCCTGTAGATAAAGTCATACCATATTTTTGGTATCCATTATTACCAGTACTCATTGTAACAGAACCACCCTTTAAAGCATCAGTAGATTTAGAGATAATGTTAATTGTACCACCAATTGAAGGTACAGCTACTTTAGAAGCTCCTAAACCTCTTTGTACTTGCATTGCAGAAGTAACATCTGATAAACCAGCCCAGTTAGACCAATATACCGCTCCGTTTTCCATATCATTAACAGGAATACCGTTAATCATAACAGCAATATTTTGAGTTCTAAACCCACGTAAGTTAATATCTCCATCTCCGTAACCACCACCTTGTTTAGTAGCATATACTCCAGGAGTAGATTTTAAAATTTCAGGAAATTCTTGACTTCCTAACTTCGCTTCAATATCTGCAGCTTTAACTGTAGAAACAGCCACTGGTGTTTTTCTACCAATAGCAAAAGAAGTTGCAGTAACAACTATTTCATCTAAGGCGCCAGCATCTTCTGTTAATTTAATCATTTTTAAATTAGCTTTTGAAGTAGAAAAAGCAACTTCTCTATTTGTAAAACCAATAAAAGAAATAACGATAGTACCAGAATTAACATCTGCTGTTAGCGTAAATTTTCCATCAAAATCTGTTGATGTACCGTTTGTTGTGCCTTTCACAACAACACTTGCGCCTGGTAAAGGTTGGTTTGTATCATCTACAACCGTACCAGTAATTTTAGTTTGTCCTAAAACAGTAGCCGTTACTAATAGTAGTGCTACAAATAATAAGTTTTTAAAATTTCTCATTGTTTAATTTTATATTATTAAATGTTCTGCAAAATTCCTCTTTTTACAGACGTTTAATGTTAACTTAATGTTAAGGTTTAACAAAAAATTAAGACACTTAAAGCAATAAATCTATACTTTCTTAACTGAAAACTATACTATTACAATAAAACAAACTTGTGTTTTAAGGTTACCAAATATTTAACAAAACGACAATAAAAATTGAAACCAAATAATTTAAAGACAGCTACCTAAAGCCCCCTTATTATAGTGAGTCGATTTCGATAAATTTCTTTTGATTGTTAGCTAAAAGAGCCTATTTATAACACAGAAAAGCCTGCTATATAGCAGGCTTTTCTGTGTTATAAACTTAAAAAAATCTTTATGAATTACTTAATAATTTTTTAGCCATTTCTTTCCCTAATTCTACACCAAATTGGTCATAACTATAGATATTCCATAAAATTCCTTGAGTAAAAATTTTATGCTCATACATGGCTATAAGTTTCCCTAAAGAACGAGGTGTTAATTTATCAAAAAGAATTGCATTACTTGGTCTGTTTCCTTCAAAAACTTTAAAAGGTAACAGTTTTGCAATTTTATCTTCATCACCAGAAAACTTTAATTCTAAATGCACTTCTTCTTTTGTTTTACCAAAAGCTAGAGCATCCATTTGCCCGTAGTAATTAGACATTAATTTTTTATGATGATCTGTTAAACCATATAACGACTCTTTATACCCAATAAAATCTGCAGGAATCAACTTAGTCCCTTGGTGCACTAATTGCATAAAAGCATGTTGCATATTAGTACCTGTACTTCCCCAGACAATAGTACCTGTTTGGTAATTTACTTTCTCACCGTTTCTATCTACACCTTTACCATTACTTTCCATAATAGCTTGTTGTAAATAAGCTGGAAGTTTTGCTAAATATTGAGAATACGGTAAAACCGCCTCTGTTTCTGCACCGTAAAAATTATTATACCAAATGCTTAACAATGCTAAAATTACAGGAATATTTGTATCGAAATCTTCATTTTTAAAATGAAGGTCCATTTCTTCTGCTCCTTCTAAAAGTTGCTTATAATTATCATATCCTACAGATAAACTAATAGACAAACCAACTCCAGACCAAAGTGAAAAACGACCACCAACCCAGTTCCACATCGGAAAAACGTTTGCTTTATCTATACCAAAACTATCTACTGCTTCTAAGTTTGTAGAAACTGCCACAAAGTGTTTTGGAATATCAAAAATAGTTGCCGATTTTAAAAACCAGTTCTTAAGCGTTTCCGCATTAGAAATAGTTTCTTGTGTTGTAAAAGTTTTAGACACAATTACAAATAAAGTTGTTTCTGGGTTTAAAGTTTTCATCACTTCAGAAACGTGATCTCCATCTACATTAGAAACAAAATGTGTTGTTAATTGGTTCTTGTAAAACTTTAAAGATTCTACAACCATATCTGGTCCTAAATCAGACCCACCAATACCTATATTAACAATATCTGTAATTGCTTTACCTGTATATCCTTTCCATTTACCAGAAATAACTTTGTTAGAAAAACTTTTAATTTTTCTTAAAGCAGCTTGTATTTGTGGCTTAATATTTTTTCCATCAACTAAAATAGGTTCATCAGAAGTACTTCTTAATGCAGTATGTAGCACCTCTCTACCTTCAGTAACATTAATTACTTCACCTGCATATTGCTTATCTATTGCATCTTTTAAATCTACCTCTTTTGCTAAATCAACTAGCAATTTAATAGTTTCTTTAGTAACTCTATTCTTAGAAAAATCTACTAATAAATCATCAAAATTTAAAGAAAAATCTTCTTTTCTATTGGTTTCTTTATCTAAATCTTTTATGCTGATATTTTTAATATCATTAAAATGATTTGTTAATGCTTCCCATGCATTTGTTGTAGTTGGGTTGATGTTTTTTAAAGCCATTTTATTTTAATTTTGTGCTATTCTTTCTATAACTTCTGGTTCTTCAACTGGAAGAATTTTGTTTTCTAATTGATATTTAAGCGGTTTAATAAACTCTAAATATTCTGGTAATAAACTTTTCTTTAAAGGTTCTGCGGAAGGTAATTTTTCTTTAAATGGATCTACTTGTTGCCCATGTTTCCAAAAACGATAACAAACATGAGGCCCACCAGTATTACCTGTCATACCTACGTAACCAATAACGTCTCCTTGTTTTACATACTGACCTTTCTTTACATTCTGATTTCTCATGTGTAAATATTGGGTTGAATATGTACTATTGTGCTTAATTTTAACAAACTTACCATTACCACCTCTTCTTGTAGATTCTACAACAGTTCCACTTGCTGTTGCTAAAATTGGTGTTCCTATTTTTGCTGCAAAATCAGTACCTTTATGAGGTTTAATTTTATTACCATAATAGGCAATTCGTCTTCTTAAATTATATCTTGATGATATTCTGTATTGAAACTTAATAGGAGATTTTAAAAACTGACTACGCAACATGTTTCCATTCTCATCATAATACTCAGGAATCCCTAATTTAGAATCTGAAATGAATCTAAAGGCTAGTAAATTTGCACCATTATGATTAAAAACTGCCGATTTAATATTTCCGTATCCCGCAAAAAGAGAATCTTTTATATATTTCTCTTCAAAAACAAGCTTAAATGAATCTCCTTTTTGAAGTTTGTAAAAATCTAAAGTCCAAGCATAAATATCTGCAACTGCATACGTTAAACTTGATGATAAATGCAAACTATCCATTGTATTAGATAGATTAGAATAAATGACTCCTTCTACAACTCTTTCAACCGTTTTTATTGGTTGCGCATAAACTTGTGCTTTAATTATTGAATCTTTAAAATCAATAACTGTCGCATTTATTACACTGTTTTTATAAATAAAAACCTTAGCCTCTGCTAAGGAATCTTTACTCGATAAAATTAAATAAGGTTTCCCTGCTCTTAATCTTCTAACATCAAACTCTTCTCTTATTGAGTTAGATATTTCGCTAATTTTAGGGTAACCTACATGGTGTCTATCTAAAATTTCACCAAAACTTTCTCCACTTCTAATAGTGTCTTGAATTACTTTATAATCATCTGTATTATACCCATATTTAAAAACAGGTTTAGGTTTTACTTTTTTGGGAGGTGTGACGGTTTTCTCAACTTCTTTCTTACAAGATGATATAGAGGTAATTAAGACTAAAAGGAAGATTATTTTTCTCAAGAATAGGTGCTATTGAATGTGGTTTCAAAAGTACAAATAAAAAATATTTCTAAGGCCGCTATCTTTATGAACTTCCGATAACGGTTTCGTTAAAAATTTCTTAATTTTTAACGAAAGGATTCGCCAACCCCTTATACGTCTCTAGTTCAGCTCTTAAAGAGCCAACTGCTAAATCTGCTTTTATCTTTATTGGTATTTTATTAGCATCAGCAGTTATCCAAAGTGTAACACTTTCTTGTGCTTTAAAAACTCTACCAGATTGCACCAAAGGTCTAAAAATTAAAGTATTTATTTTTCCGAATTTCGTTTTTAAAGTTTCTGTTCCTAAGAAACGTAATTTAAAAGGGTATACTTGAGAGTCTAAGAACATATCTATAGCAATTTCCTCACCTACTTTCATACCAGAAACATCTTTATTTCTTAAATAGTAAAAAGAGGATAGTATATCTTGTACATTAGAAAAAGCTACAGAAGTATCTTTTTGAATGGTAAAATCCTGAACGTAAGCTTTATTAGAGTTATAATTAAAAGAAGTAATTCTATGTTTTTTATAACCACCTTCATCAATCTTTCTTTTAAAAAGATAAGGTTTTACAGAATCTTTATCAAAATAAGATTCATACACATCATCTACTTCAAAAAACCACTTTATCATTCCAGAAGTCCAACCAGTTCCTTTTGTATAAAAAACTGTTTTGCCATTAAGCTCTTTTTCATTCACTTCTAAGACCGCAGTTCCCGCTCTTAAAAAACCACTGTAACTCATTTTATAACGTAACGACTCTCCGCTTTTAAAAGCTTTTAAATTTTCTTGACTATTAGTAGTTGTCAAAAAAAGAAGGGCAAAAAATAATAGGGTATATCTTTTCATAAAAATCAAACTTATAAAAAAGTAATGACAATTACCGTTCCAAAACGATAAAAAGCAACTTATTAACTATTTAATACTGTATCCTTAAGGAATAAATAACCTTAAAATGTTCCCCAGTTTTTCAATTCTTCTTCGCTCCATAAATATGGATAAAAAATTCTTCGCTGATATTTCGGGTGCATATATTTACGCCAACTACTACCTCCCGTTGCTTCTAAATCTTTCTCTTTTCCACCAATATATTTTGCTGCCGCATTATAATGTGCCATTACCCATTTTACATTTACAGTATAATCATAATGACGCATGGCTTTTATTAATTCTTCATTCTCTTGAACTTTTTTGGGTAATTGTTTAAACTTTAAAGACAGATTAATATCATTGTAATCTTCCATAAAATCGATAAAATCTCCCATATATTTTTGTTCAAAAAGATTTAATAAGGTAGATTTTTGTCCCGTAGTATAATTTTTACCAGCTGCTTGCCAATACAAGTGATTGTATGCATTTTTAAAAGAAGAATTTCTATCTATTTCATCTCTAAAACGTACATCTATTAAATTGATTAATTCTGTAGAAGCAAATTCTATTTTTCGGTATTGAGCAGATTGAAAACCACTTGCGGGCGTTAATGTATTTCTAAATTTTAAATATTGATCTTTCTCCATTCCGTCTGCCATCACATTAAAAGAGCTACATAACATATCAAAATATCGACTGATTCTCCCCAAATGCAAAGAAAATTTATCTGCAGTAACTTCTATTGTTTTTGCAACCTGATCAATTTCCCACAAAATCATTTTAAATAACAACTCGTTTACTTGATGATACATGATAAAAACCATTTCATCTGGCTGCGTGGTTCTTGGGGTTTGCAAGCCTAAAAGTGCATCTGTTTGAATATAATCCCAATATGTTATTGGTGTGCTCCAGAGTAAACCTTCTAGCATAGAGTCTACCGGAACTCCTAATTTATCGTATTTTTCTTCTATTGCTTTTAGTATTTCTTCTCTGTTCATGCTTTTTTAAAATCTATATTTTTAGAGTCAAGAAACAAGATGATTTTGATTTTTTGACTTTAATGGCAATTTACTATAAAAATTGATTTTTTTTAGAATAAAAATATTTCTTGATTTGTCCTAATTTTAGTTTATACCTACAAGGTTTTTGAAACCTTGCAGGATAATGAATATGTAAATGTTTACTGAAACTGAAAACTATTTACTAAATTTTGTCTTGATTCTTGGTTCAGCTTTTTTTAAAGCGTCCCTCTTTTTGCTTGCTCTCTTTCTATAGATTCGAACAATGCTTTAAAGTTTCCTGCTCCAAAACCTTTAGCCCCCATTCTTTGAATGATTTCAAAAAACAAAGTTGGTCTATCTTCCACAGGCTTTGTAAAAATTTGTAATAAATATCCTTCTTCATCAGCATCAATCATAATACCCAAACCTTTTAATTTTTCGATATCTTCACTTAACTCATGGCTATATTCTTCTAATCTTCCTGGAACTGCATTATAATATTCTTCTGGTGGCGTTGATAAAAATTCTACGCCGTTTACTTTTAATTGACCAACCGTTTTTATGATGTCATCTGTAGCAACTGCAATATGTTGCACGCCAGAACCTTCGTAAAAATCTAAATATTCTTCAATTTGAGAACGTTTTTTTCCTTCTGCAGGTTCATTTATAGGGAATTTGATTCTTCCATTTCCATTAGACATTACTTTACTCATTAATGCGGAATATTCTGTATGAATTTGCTTGTCATCAAAAGATAAAAAGTTAACAAAGCCCATAACATCTTCATAAAATTTTACCCACGTATTCATTTGATTCCAACCCACATTACCAACCATGTGGTCTATGTATTTTAATCCTGCAGCTGGCGGATTGTAATCTGATTCCCATTTTTTAAAACCTGGTAAAAATGCACCGTTGTAGTTTTTACGCTCAACAAATAGATGTACTGTTTCTCCGTACGTATAAATTCCTGCTCTAACAACCTCACCATGTTCGTCTTGTTCTACAGTTGGTTCCATATAAGATTTTGCTCCTCTAGAAGTTGTTTCTGCATACGCTTTTCTAGCATCTTCTACCCAAAGTGCAATAATTTTTACACCATCGCCATGTTTTACAATATGATCATTTATGGGAGATTTGCTATTTAACGGAGTTGTTAACATTAACTTTATTTTATCTTGTGTTAACACATAACTCACTGAATCTTTTGAACCAGTTTCTAAACCGCGATATGCGTGCGATTGAAATCCAAATGCTGTTTTATAAAAGTGTGCTGCTTGTTTTGCATTACCTACATAAAACTCTACGTAATCTGTTCCTAACAATGGAAGGAAATCTTGTGCGCCTTCAAATATTTTTTCTAAACCGTAGCTTACTGATTTTATTTCTTTTGCCATCTTTATGTTTTATAGAACAAAAAAAAAGACTTTTAGAGTTTGTTTTGAAAACCCATTGTCATCTTTTGAAATTCTTGAATTTTAATTTCAATCTTTGCTAATTGTTCTTTATTTATATAATTTCTGTTACAAGCTATTATTAATTGAGTTTCGAGTTCGAAAGAAGAACCTAAAGCGATATCAATAAAGTCAGAAAAAGATTTATCTGTTCTCGATGATCCTTCTGCAATATTACTTGGAATAGAAACTGAACATCTACTAATTTGATAAATTAAACCAAATCTTTAAATTCTTATAATTATGTCATTTTCTAACGGTCATAATCTCTTTTCTTGCTTCTTGTTTCTATTTTCTATTTACTCAAGCCATGATTTATAATACTCTTCATCGGCAATTTTCATAGCTTCTTCTGTAACCATTAAAGGCTTAAAGGTGTCTACCATAACTGCTAATTCTTCGGTTTTTGTTTTACCAATACTTTTCTCAGTAGTTCCTGGGTGTGGACCGTGAGGAATTCCGGCTGGATGCAAGGAAATATGCCCTTGTTCGATGTTGTTTCTACTCATAAAATCGCCATCTACATAGTATAAAACCTCGTCTGAATCTATGTTACTGTGGTTATATGGTGCGGGAATCGAGTTTGGATGATAGTCATACAAACGCGGCACAAAACTGCAAATTACAAAGGCATTTGTTTCAAATGTTTGATGCACAGGAGGCGGTTGATGGATACGTCCCGTAATTGGTTCGAAATCGTGAATTGAAAATGCATAAGGAAAATTATAACCGTCGTACCCCACTACATCAAAAGGATGTGAAGCATAAATCATTTCTATAATTTCGCCTTGTTTTTTTACTTTTATTAGGAAATCGCCTAACTCGTTATGCGTTTCTAATTCCTCGGGTCTTCTTAAATCTCGTTCACAAAAAGGTGAGTGTTCCAATAATTGACCGAAATAATTTCGATATCTTTTTGGCGTATACACTGGCGAGTAAGATTCTACAATAAAAAGTCTGTTGTTTTCATCATCAAAATCTAGTTTGTAAATAATTCCACGTGGAATTACCAAATAATCACCGTATTTAAAGTTGATGTTACCAAGATGCGTTCTTAATTTTCCAGTTCCTTTATGAATAAAAATTACTTCGTCTGCATCTGTATTTTTGTAAAAATAATCTGTGGTAGATTTTTTTGGTGCTGATAAAATAATATTACAATCAGAATTTGTTAAAACAATTTTTCTACTTTCTAAATAATCATTTTCTGGCGGAACTTGAAACCCTCGAAAACGGTATGATTGAATGTTATTTGTTTTCGCTATTTTGGGTTTTACAGAATATTGCTTTCTAATTTCTTTGACCATTGTAGGTCTGTGCTCATGATATGAGTTGGTAGACATTCCGTCGAAACCAACGGTACCAAACAATTGCTCATAGTACAAACTGCCATCTTTTTTACGAAATTGTGTGTGTCTTTTGGGTGGAATTTTCCCTAGCTTATGATAAAAAGGCATAATTTTAATGTATTAAATGATTAAAAAAATGAATAGATGAATAAAACCTACATAGTTCTTTAAATAAAAATTTAGGTTTTAATTGAGAGATTCTGAAACAAGTTCAGAATGACAGTAAACTATCATCACTCTGGATTGCGTTTTATGAAGAATTTTAGATATGCAAGTAAACCTGAAAACATCTCAATCGATTTCGTTGTTCAACAAATATAACAAAAGATTGTTAGAAGATTGATTTACAGAATTAAAAACTACAATCTTGAAAAGGAGTAAATGCTATTAAAAGGATTAAAATACATGCTAATACAGTAAACAAAGAAGATGTTTTTCTTTCTGCTATTTTAAAACTAACATCTGTACTATTAGATTGTAGTAAAATATCGTTTGATTGATATAATGGATGGTCTAATTTACTTTTTGGGGAATTATTTTTTGGAATCTTTTGATAATAAAAGAGTAAAAATGAAATTACTACAAATGAACCAAAACTAAACATTAATAAATCATATGCAGTTAAAACCCTATCGAAAAAAGGAAAAAAAGGTAATATATTAAGGCTATACATCGTTTATAATTTTAACTAAGATAAACAACAAAAAATAAAAGACCCTTTAGGTTTCAAAAACCTGGAGGGTCTTTTATAATAAGATTATAAAACTAAGTTAAGAATTACAAGTTAATTACTCAATCTTTTTAACTACAGCTTTTGGCGCTTCTTTTTTAGATCCGTCAAAACCTTCCACACCACCAACTGTTGTGTATTTCATTACATATTTTTTATCTGGAAAAATACGTTGATACGCACTCTGACACATTAAAGTAGCTTCGTGAAAACCACATAAAATCAACTTTAATTTTCCTGGATAGGTATTTACATCTCCAATGGCATAAATACCTGGAATATTGGTTTGGTAATCTAAAGCGTTGTTTACTTTAATAGCATTTTTTTCTATTTCTAATCCCCAATTTGCAATTGGACCTAGTTTTGGAGACAAACCAAATAATGGAATAAAATGATCTGCTTCAATGATAAAAGGTTCTTCTCCTTTTTTAACAACAGAAACTCCGGTTACTTTATCTGCCCCCTCAATTCCTTTAACTTCTGCAGGTGTTATCATGGTAATTTTACCAGCATCTTTTAACTCTTGTACTTTGTCTACAGAATCTAAAGCACCTCTAAATTCGTTTCTTCTATGAATTAATGTTACAGAAGAAGCTACATCTGTTAAAAATATTGACCAATCTAATGCAGAATCTCCTCCTCCAGAAATGACTACTTTTTTATCTCTATAAAACTCCGGATCACGAATAATATATTCTACTCCTTTATCTTCGAAATCTGTAATATTAGGAATTGGCGGTTTTCTTGGCTCAAAAGAACCTAAACCACCTGCAATTGCTACTATTTTTGCATGATGCTTTGTACCTTTGTTAGTGGTTACTATAAAAGTTCCATCTTCTTGCTTATCTATTGTTTCTGCGCGTTCACCTAATGTAAAACCTGGTTCAAATTGTTTAATTTGCTCCATTAATTTATCAGTTAAATCGCCTGCTAGAATTTCTGGATATGCAGGAATATCATAAATAGGTTTCTTAGGATAAATCTCCGAACATTGCCCGCCTGCTTGCGGCAACGCATCTATTAAATGACAACGTAATTTTAATAAACCTGCTTCAAAAACTGTAAAAAGTCCGGTTGGACCTGCACCAATAATTAAGATATCTGTAGTAATCACTTTTTTTATTATTTTGTCTTTACAAAGAACGAAGCAACCTCTACATAAATAGATTGATTGCTTCGTTCTTTATAATAATGCTACTTTATTTATTTATCCTAATGAGCGCGTTAGGGATTGCAATGACATCCTTTTTATTTCTTTTCTGAAATAAAAAGATACAATGTAAAGCCCGACCTTTAGGTAACGCCCAAAATTATAGTATTTCAAATATGTAAAAACTGATTAAAATCAGTTTACGCAACATTTATTACTTCTGTAATTTGTGGCGCATACTTTTTTATAGTTGCTTCAACGCCATTTTTTAAGGTCATTTGATTTACAGAACATCCTGTACAAGCACCTTCTAGTTGAACATTAACAATATTATCTTCTATAGATAAAAGTTTAATATTGCCTCCATCACTCATTAAAAAAGGGCGAATTTCTTCTAACGCTTTTTCTACATTATTTAATGTTTCTTGTGCTGTCATATGCTTATTTTTTCACTGAACTACAACCACTCATTGTTGTAATTCTAACAACTTCTGTTGGTGGTAAGTCTGCGTTTCTTTTTAATAATTCTGCAACCATTTCTTTAGTAATATCATTAAATGATTTTTCTAAAATAGTTCCGTTTTGTAAAGCTACCGGATGACCAACATCTCCTGCTTCTCTAATACTTTGTACTAAAGGAATTTCTCCTAAAAACTTAGTTTTAATGTCTTCTGCTAAATTTTTAGCACCGTCTTTACCAAAAATATAATACTTGTTATCTGGCAATTCTTCTGGTGTAAAATACGCCATATTTTCAATGATTCCTAAAACAGGTACATTAATGTTTTCTTGTTGAAACATTGCAACTCCTTTTTTAGCATCTGCCAACGCAATATTTTGTGGTGTACTTACTACAACTGCTCCGTTAATTGGTAAAGCTTGCACAATTGATAAATGCACATCTCCTGTTCCTGGAGGTAAATCGATTAAAAGAAAGTCTAACTCGCCCCAATTACCATCAAAAATTAATTGATTTAATGCTTTTGACGCCATTGGTCCACGCCAAATTACTGCTTGGTTTGGATCTGTAAAAAAGCCTAATGATAATAATTTTACACCATAGTTTTCTACAGGCTCCATTTTAGATCTACCGTCTATATTTACAGAAAGTGGTCTTGCTTTTTCTACATCGAACATGATGTGTTGTGACGGACCGTAAACATCGGCATCTAAAACACCTACTTTAAAGCCCATTTTAGCTAAAGAAATTGCTGTATTTGCGGTAATTGTAGATTTACCAACACCACCTTTACCAGATGCAATTGCAATAATATTTTTAATATTAGGTATTGCTTTTCCCTTAATTTGATTCGGGTTTACTTTTTCTGCAGGCTTTTCTACTTTTACGTTAACTTTTACAATAATTTGCTCGTCAACATTGGTTTGAATTGCCTTGGTTATTTCCGTTTCAATTTTCTTTTTAGCTTGTAAAGTTGGGTTGCTAATGGTAACATCTACCTCTACTTCATTACCAAAAGTAACAACGTTAGTTACATTATTGTTTTCTATTAAACTTTTACCTTCTCCGGGAGCGGTAATTGTTTCTAATGCCTTGTATATATCTTGTTTCTTAAAACTCACGTTTTCTTATATTTAATCTTACTTGCAAAGATACGTCTTACTGCTCAGAAAAGAAAGTTTGTAGATTGCGATTATTTATGAATTGATAGGTTGAAATTATAGACACAAATTGCACTAATACTTTTGTAATTGTTTGATAATTTAAGAAAACTAAGACAACTCTTCCACAGGATTCCAAAATACTTTTTCTAAATCTTGAATTTGGTTTTCGATTACAATAATCCCTTCGCTTTCTAGTAATTGCTGCATAAGGTTTGTACCATCAAAATGATGTTTGCCAGTAAGCAATCCTTTTCTATTGACAACTCTATGTGCAGGAACATCGTCTAAATTATGCGCTTTATTCATTGCCCAACCTACCATTCTTGCAGATCTTGCTGCTCCTAAATACGTTGCAATTGCTCCGTAACTGGTAACTTTACCAAAAGGAATTAGACGAGCTACTTGGTAAACTTTATCAAAAAAATTATCGGATTCTTTCACGTTGTGAAGATAATATTATTACAGAGAATTTAAAGAGGTAAAGGTATACATTATCAACAGTAATGTTATGAGATTCCTCAATCGCCTAAAAAGGCTCATTTCGGAATGACAATAGAGCGTTTTAATGAATGTTCAAAAAAAAACTAGTACTCATTAAAATGAATACTAGTTTTTTATTATATCTAATAACTCCTTCAATCACCTAAAAAGGTTCATTTTCAGAATTACAAAAAATTAATATTTTAATCGAAACTTAATATAAGTAATAGGTTTATCTACTTCTAAATATTGTTTTTCGTAAAAAGTTTGTGTTTCTGTAACTTCTTTTGGTGCGCCTTCATTTTTATACACGGTATGGTTTGCATATAAAATTTCGTGCCCTTCTCCATGTAACAAACCTAAAGTATAACCATGCATAAATTCAGAATCTGTTTTTAGATTCATAATTCCTTCTGCATTAAGAATATGATGGTATTTTTTCATAAAACTAGAATTGGTCATTCTATGTTTTGTACGCTGAAATTTTATTTGAGGATCTGGGAACGTAATCCAAATTTCTGAAACTTCATTTTCGGCAAAAATAAAATCGACCAACTCTATTTGAGTTCTCACAAAAGCTACATTATCTAGATTTTCTTCTATTGCAGTTTTTGCTCCTCTCCAAAAGCGAGCGCCTTTAATATCGATACCAATATAATTTTTATTTGGATTTTTTCTAGCCAAAGCAATGGTATACTCTCCTTTACCACACCCCAACTCTACAACAATAGGATTGTTGTTACCAAAAAAAGAATGCCATTTACCTTTATGAGAAAAATCTGTTACAACTTCTTCTCTAGTTGGCTGAATGACATTATTAAACGTTTCATTTTCCTTGAAACGTTTCAGTTTGTTTTTGCTTCCCAAATTATTCTTTTAAGCTTTATCTTCTGTTCCTTCTCTCTTAAACTTAAGAGCTTGTCCCATCCAATATGCGAATAAACATAATAGAACTAATAGAAATCCCCAATTAACGGCATTAGAAATCCACCAACCAAAATCTGCATGTGCTACACTTAAACGTAACCAATGGAATGGCGTAAATAATAAATCGGTAAATAAACTACCAATCCATCTAAAAATATTGCTTGCTATCATAACTTAATTATCTTTACGCTGCAAAAATAACAAAAGAAACGATGCTAGCCAATTTTTTAGAGAAATCTAAACCAATCAATTTTATAGTCTATTTTGGACTCTTTTTTTGCTTCTTTATAATTACTGTTTTTTCTAACTTGTTAACAGATAATTTCACTTGGCTAAAAGCTATGGAAAACATCTCTTTTTTAGGACTCTTTTTAATTGTTTTTTTCTTCTACAATTTTATCGTCTCTAAAAATAAATTAACATTTGACCACTCTTATGCATTCTTTATTTTTATATTAACAAGTATTCTTTTTACCCCCAAGCTACTCGAGCTTAAAGCCCTGTTAACATTAATAATTTACCTTCTTTTTTTAAGAAAAATATACAGTTTACGTTCCTATAAAAAGTTAATTCAGAAATTATTTGATAGTGGCTTTTGGTTAGGTATTCTTTTTATCTTAGAACCTTTTACCTTGTTTTTTTTCATTCTAATTTACGCCTCTATTTTATTGAGAAAAAAAGTTTCTTTTCACACTTTACTAACTCCAATTATTGGGTTTATTTCTCCCTTAATTGTTTATTTTTCGTACTTATTTTGGCATGATTCTAATATAGAGTTTCAACAATTTTTTGCCTTTAATAATATAAATAATGTATTTATTTATACAAAAGACACCACACTATGGATTTTTGGAACAGTACTTCTGCTAGCTCTAAGTTCTATATTCTTAAAATCGCCGAAAGCATTATCTGTAAATAATTCTTTTAAAAAAAGTTGGATTGTTTTAATTATCAACACAATTATCGCAGTTGTTTTTGCTTTAATGATTACTGAAAAAAATGGAACTGAAATTGTTTATTTTTTGATTCCTGCATCTATAATTATAGCAAACGGTTTTGAAGTAATTGAAAAGATGATTGTTAAAAACATACTATCTGGATTACTTTTAATAGGTACAGTAATCACATATTTCTTACTATAATTTAGTCCCAAAAGCTAAATCGCCAGCATCACCTAAACCAGGAACTATATATCCTTTACTATTTAACTCATCATCTATTGCTGCGATCCATAAATGTGTGTTTTCTGGAAATTTATCTTTTATAAACTCGATTCCTTCTTTAGAAGCAATAACTACTAAAATATGAATTTCTGCAGGAGTTCCTTGTTTTTTTATTGCCTCATAAACAGACACTAAAGATTGTCCTGTTGCTAACATAGGATCTAACAACAATAATGTTTTGTTTTCAATTGATGGAGCTGCAAAATACTCTACTACAATTTCAGATTTAGCATCATTGTTTGGATGATGACGGTACGCAGAAATAAAAGCATTTTCGGCATCATCAAAATAGTTTAACACACCTTGATGCAAAGGTAAACCAGCTCTTAAAATTGAACATAAAACAACATCGTTATCAAATAATTGCTCTGTTTTTTCACCTAAAGGAGTTTCAATAGAAACATTTTTATAAGAAAGGTTTTTACTTAATTCATAGCCTAAAACCTCACCAATTCTTTCAATATTCCTTCTAAAACGAAGTGAATCTTTCTGAATGTTAACATCTCTAATTTCTGCAATAAATTTATTAAGAATAGAATTTCCTTCTTGTAAATGGTGAATAATCATTGTAAATAATTTTTGAACAACAAATGTAAAGCAATTGTATAAAATTGTATCTTGCATCTACACAAAAGATTAACAAAAAACTAAAAAATGGGAATGCAATGAAATACCCTGTAATTTTTGAAGCAAACAAACCCATGTTATCGCATCTAGATAAAATATACCCTGGTCAGGTATTAAGAATACCGACTTTAGTAGACTAATTAAAAATCAACCAACCAAATTAGAAGAGTTTCAACATATAATTTGAAACTCTTTTTTTGTGCCTTAAACTAAAAATTATCCTCAACTTTGCAAGCTAATTTTAGAATTCTATTTTTTTGAAAATAAATCAAAGAACAATCGCATTAATTGCAGTTTCTATAGCTACCGTAATTTATGGACTTAATTACACTATTGCTAAAGAGGTGATGCCTACTTATGTAAAACCTTTTGGCTTTATAGCAATACGAGTAATGGGTGCAACATTAATTTTTTGGATTCTAGGATTTTTTGTTAAATCACAGAAAATAGATAAATCAGATTATAAAAATATTGTATTGGCTTCCTTTTTTGGTGTTGGTTTAAATATGCTTTCCTTTTTTAAAGGATTAAATTTAACAACACCTATTAGCGCATCTGTAATGATGGTAACTTCACCAATTATGGTGTTAATTTTTTCTAGCCTATTATTACGAAAAGCTATCGGAAAACAAAAAATATTAGGAGTAATTATTGGTTTAGTCGGTACTATTTTACTTATTATGTATGGTAATTCATCTAACACAAATGCAACAAATAGTAATTGGGGCAACTTTTTGGTATTTGTTAACGCAGCTTCTTATGGATTGTATTTAGTAATCTCTAAAAATTTGATTTCAAAATACCATCCAATTGTATTTGTTAAATGGCTGTATTTAATTGGATTGCTTTTTACAGTTCCTTTTGGATACCGAGAATTAACAGAAGTTGCTTGGCAAGCAATACCCCCTAATATTTATTGGAATATTGGCTTTGTAATTGTCTTTACCACTTGTATTACCTATCTTTTTAATTTATATGGTTTATCAAAATTAAAACCAACAACGGTTAGTGTTTTTATTTATTTACAACCTGTAATTGCAACTATTTACGCTCTTATAGTTGGTAGTGACTCTTTAAACCTTATAAAAATTGGCGCAACAATACTTATTTTTTGCGGTGTATATTTAGTAACCAGACAAGTAGAAAAATAGATGCTAATTAAAACCAATAAAACAGGCTTCGTTCGTTCAAATTAATAAAATTCATCTGCATAAAAATTAGTACGAATCTGTATAATATGTGTCTTTATCATTTTCAATGATTTACAAGTGCATTCCCTTAAAAATTCTGTGAAATAAAAACTATATTTGCCCCTCATCTAAAATGTTGATTTTATGATTCAATCTATGACTGGTTATGGCAAGTCTGTATTACAATTACCTACTAAAAAAGTAACCATAGAAATTAAATCTTTAAACAGTAAAAACCTCGATTTAAACGTTCGCATTCCTTCTTATTATAAAGAGAAAGAATTAGCAGTTCGTAAAAAACTAGCCAGCGCTTTGGTTCGTGGTAAAGTAGATTTTTCAATTTTTGTAGAAATGACTGCAGATGAAACTTCTACAACTATTAATCACGGAGTGGTAAAGGAATACATGCAACAACTAAGAAATGTTGTACAAACCGGAACTTCTGATGATGTTGAATTATTGAAAATGGCAGTAAGAATGCCAGACGCTTTAAAAACAGAACGTGAAGAGTTAGATGAAAACGAATGGAACCTTATCAACGAAAGTGTAGATATTGCTATTAAAGATATTGTACAATATAGAATTGATGAAGCAGCTTCTTTAGAAATAGATTTTAAAGAAAGAATTGCTAATATTAAAACCTATCTAGAAGAAGTAAAAGCTTTAGATGGAGATAGAGTAGAAAACGTAAAAACACGTTTAAAAAAGGCTATTGACGATTTAAAAGTAGATACTGATGAAAATCGTTTTGAACAAGAATTGATTTACTATCTAGAAAAATTAGATATCAATGAAGAGAAAGTTCGTTTAGCAAATCACTTAGATTATTTCTTACAAACAATGGAGTCTGAAGATTCTAACGGTAAAAAATTAGGATTTATTGTTCAAGAAATGGGACGAGAAATAAACACCACTGGTTCTAAAGCTAATTTTGCACCAATGCAAAAAGCTGTGATTCAAATGAAAAACGAGCTAGAACAAATTAAAGAACAAATTTTAAACGTATTGTAAGCTTTTCTGCAAGGTTTATAAAACCAAGGAACTATTACAATATTCTAATTACAAGATGCTAAAGCAAGTTTAGCATGACAAATAATAAAATATATGTCAGATTTTAAAGGAAAATTATTCGTCTTTTCTGCACCTTCTGGTTCAGGTAAAACAACCATTGTACGTCATTTATTAAAGCAAGAAAGATTTAACCTAGAGTTTTCTATTTCTGCTACTTCTAGAGCACCAAGAGGAGAAGAAAAAGATGGTGAAGACTATTATTTTATCGACCTAAAAGAGTTTAAAAATAAAATTAAAGGCGATGAATTTTTAGAATGGGAAGAAGTTTACAGAGATAACTTCTACGGAACTTTAAAAAGTGAAATTGAGCGTATTTGGGCCTTAAAAAAACATGTTATTTTTGATATTGATGTAGTTGGCGGATTGCGTATTAAAAAGAAATATCCAAACGAAACATTGTCTGTTTTTGTAAAACCACCAAGTGTAGATGAGTTAAAAATCCGTTTAAAAAAACGTTCTACAGAAAGTGAAGACAAAATAAACATGCGTATTGCAAAAGCTTCTGTAGAATTAGCAACCGCACCGCAGTTTGATAAAATTATAAAAAACTACATTTTAGAAGATGCTTTGCAAGAAGCAGAAGATTTAATGAGTAATTTTTTAGAATTGAACTAAGAGACAAGACTGAAAAGGAAACAGAGGTAAAAAGAAACAAGAGTCAAGATTAAATAGAGAATAAAGAAAAAGTAATTTTATTAAACATAAAACAATCTTACTTCTTGAATCTAAAATCTTTAAAAAGAATATGAGTAAAATAGGTTTATATTTTGGCACGTTTAACCCAATGCATATTGGGCATTTAATTATTGCCAATCACATGGTGGAAAATTCAGATTTAGATGAAATATGGATGGTTGTTACACCTCACAATCCGTTTAAGAAGAAAAGCTCTTTGCTAGATAATCATGAGCGTTTTGAAATGATATATAGAGCAACCGCAAATTACCAAAAAATTAAACCTTCAGATATTGAGTTTCATTTACCGCAACCTAATTATACCGTTCATACGTTAGCACACGTCTCTGACATGTACCCTAACAAAGAATTCTGTTTAATTATGGGGGAAGACAACCTAAAAAGTTTACATAAATGGAAAAATTATGAAACTATTTTAGAACATCATCACATTTATGTGTATCCTAGAATTGCTGATGGTACTATGAATGATCAATTTAAAAATCATGCTAAAATTCATAAAGTAGAAGCTCCTATTGTGCAAATATCTTCTACCATGATAAGAAAGGCTATAAAGAATAAAAAAAATACGCAACCATTACTACCTAAAGAGGTTTGGGAATACATAGATGAAATGAACTTTTACAATTCATAATTAAAATATATTTATATCGCTCTTACACATAATATACTCTATGAGCGTTTCGTTGTATATTTGTTAAACATCAAATAAATATTTGTGGCTAAAAAAGATAAAAAAAAGGGAAAACTTAAACAAAAACTAACTGATAAATACAGGTTGGTTGTTTTAAATGAAGACACTTTTGAAGAACGTTTTTCATTAAAACTATCAAGATTAAATGTATATGTTTTGGGTGGTTTTTTTTCTATATTATTAATAGCTAGTACCATTTTATTAATTGCATTTACCCCTTTAAAAGAATATATACCAGGCTACTCTTCTACTGCTTTAAAAAGAAAGGCAGCAAATTTAACTTTTGAAGCAGATTCTTTAAAAATTAAATTAGCAGTTTTAGAAAACTACACAAAAGCATTAAGACCTGTATTAACAGGAGAAATTCAACCAGAAAGTATAGATTCTATACAGGCAGAAGCAAGACATCGTTTTATAGACGAGAGTGAATTAGCTGCCACAAAAGAAGATTCTTTATTTAGAGAAAAGGTAGAAAGTGAAACGCTATTTTCTATCGAACAAAATGCAAAAAGCAATGTTAAGGTGGTCTTTTTTGCCCCTTTAAACGGTACAATATCTCAAATTTTTGATGCCACTTCTAAACACTTTGCTGTAGATATTACCGCAAAAAGCGGAACACCAATTAAAGCAACTGCAGATGGTACTGTTATTTTTTCTGGATGGACCACAGAAACAGGCTACGTTATCATTTTAAAACATGCTAAAGATTATATTTCTGTTTATAAACATAACGGAAACTTATTAAAAGAACAAGGAGACTTTGTAAAATCTGGTGAAGTAATTGCCACCATAGGATCTACTGGAGAATTAACTACAGGACCACATTTACATTTTGAACTTTGGAGCGGTGGTTATGCCGTAAACCCAACAAATTTTATAGATTTTAAATAATGAGCATTAAATCATTTTTTGCGATTCCGTTTGCTAAAATTGCAACAAAAAAAGTTTATAAATGGGCGAATACCCCACATAAAACACAAGAAAAAGTTTTTAAAAACTTAATTTCTAAAGGAAGTAAAACCGCTTTTGGAAAAGGTCATAATTTTGATACTATTTCTAATTATGAAGATTTTAAAAAACAAGTTAAAGTTACAGATTACGAAGGTTTAAGACCTTACGTAGATAGAATTGTAGCCGGAGAATCTGATGTACTTTGGACAGGTAAACCATTATACTTTGCCAAAACTTCTGGCACAACATCTGGCGCAAAATATATACCGATCACCAAAGATTCTATGCCTACACATATTAAGGCAGCTAGAAATGCCTTGTTATTTTATATCAAAGAAAAAAACGATGCAAGTTTTGTGGATGGAAAAATGATCTTCTTACAAGGAAGTCCTGTTTTAAATGATAAAAACGGTGTAAAGTTGGGTAGATTAAGCGGAATTGTAGCGCATTATGTACCTCAATACTTACTAAAAAATAGGTTACCAAGTTGGGAAACCAACTGTATAGAAGATTGGGACACCAAAGTAAATGCCATTGTAGAAGAAACCATTAATGAAGACATGTCTGTAATTAGCGGAATTCCTTCTTGGGTACAAATGTATTTTGAAAAACTGATTGAAAAAACTGGGAAATCAGTTTCAGAACTGTTCCCTAATTTTAATTTCTTTATTTATGGAGGTGTTAACTTTGAGCCTTATAAGAATAAGTTTGAAAGTTTAATTGGTAAAAAAATCGATTATATAGAATTGTATCCAGCATCGGAAGGCTTTATTGCGTATCAAGATTCTCAGACAGAAAAAGGAATGTTGTTGCAATTAGATTCTGGTATGTTTTACGAGTTTATTCCTGCGGATGAATTTTTTAATGAAAATCCAACAAGAATTTCTTTAAAGGATGTAAAAATGGGTGTTAATTATGCCATCATTTTAAACACAACAGCGGGTCTTTGGGGTTATAATATTGGTGATACTGTCGAGTTTACATCAACAAAACCTTATCGAATAAAAGTTACCGGTAGAATAAAACATTTTATATCCGCCTTTGGCGAACACGTTATTGGTAAAGAAGTAGAAAAAGCTTTAAACGATTCTATTAAAGGCACCAACATAAATATTAGTGAGTTTACAGTAGCACCGCAAGTAAGTCCAGATAGTGGATTACCGTATCATGAATGGTTTATAGAATTTGAAAATGAACCAGAAAACCTAGAGGAATTTGCTTCTAAAATTGATGCATCTATGCAGGCTCAAAATATTTATTATATCGATTTAATTGAAGGAAAAGTTTTACGCCCTTTAATAGTTAGAAAAGTAAAAAAAGGTGGTTTTCATGAATATATGAAATCTATTGGTAAATTTGGAGGACAAAATAAGATTCCGCAATTATCTGATAACAGAAAAATTGCAGATGTTTTAAATAATTTTATAATTAAAGAGTAACAAAATACACACAATATGGGAGGAGATTTTTTATTTTTAGGATTGGCAATAGCTTTGGTTATTGTATACTTTTACAACAAGTTTAGAAACAGAAGATAATTAGAATGCTTTATCCTTTCGAACAACGAATGAAAAGAAATCTTAAATGAATTATATTTCTAAATTGTTCTTCATTTCGAAATGACAAACTAATAAAAAACACAAATGAGTACAATTAGAATTACAAAACAATTTAGCTTTGAAACAGGGCACGCTTTATATGGTTATGACGGTAAATGCAAGAATGTTCACGGACATTCTTACAAACTTTCTGTAACAGTTTCTGGAAAACCAATTGAGGACAATAACAATGTAAAATTTGGAATGGTAATTGACTTTGGTGACCTAAAAAAAATAGTTAACGAAGAAATTGTAGATATTTTTGACCATGCAACTGTGTTTAATAAAAACACACCTCATGTAGATTTGGCTAAAGAATTAATGGATAGAGGACATCATGTTTTGTTGGTAGACTACCAACCAACAAGCGAAATGATGGTGATTGATTTTGCCGAAAAAATTAAAAATAGGTTGCCAAAAAACATCAAATTACACGCTATAAAGTTACAAGAAACAGATTCTAGCTTTGCGGAATGGTATGCTAGTGAAAATTAAATACTTTAATTTTATACTAAAAAAGAGCCAATATTAATTTATAATATTGGCTCTTTCTACTTTAGTAAATTTAATTCACTACATGACGTTACAAGAATTGCTGTAATAAATTAGACTGATAAAAATTTAATTGAAGTTTTCATTTTATAATTTGTTTTTAAACTTAAATACTAAAGATGGTAATACCTTTAAAAGGTTGCGTCTTAAAAAAATATTTGAAACATGTTATTTTAGACAACTATATATCAACAAATTACTAAAAAAAAGTATTTTAATCTGTTTTGTTTTAAAATTTGTTTTCGATTATTTTCAGGTAATCTATCAATTTCTAGCGTGTCTGAAATTGGTTTATCTAATTGATATATTCTTAATTGTCTTGTGTTCAGTTCGAGTATTTTTTTCAATCCGTTTAGGTCAGCCTGAACATCCATTTCCATTTGTCGAGCAGATAAGTTTTTGAATTCAGTTCCGCTTTGAGTTTTTAAATCCGTTTTCCACCACTCAATGACTTCGTTTGGCACAAACTTGTGAGTAAAAATTACATTCAATTCCTTATCAAAAAGTCACCAAATTTCTTCGTTAGAATTAATTTAAAATATTAGTTCTTTCATTATTTAAAAATTGGGTTCAACTAATAATAAAGTAATACAAATAAAGTTTTAACTCAATAAAGAAAATATTACTTACCATTAAAAGTATTCATGGTATTATTTAAACCTGCGGTACCAAAAGAAGTAATTACTTTAGCAGATGTTGGTAAACGCTCTATTAATTCGCTGGTTTCTTCTTTTTTCCACTCACCAAGTACATAATCTACCTGTCTACCTCTACCATAATTACCACCTACTCCAAATCTAAAACGAGCATATTGCTGGGTATTTAATTTTTCTTGAATATCTTTTAATCCGTTATGTCCGCCTGCAGATCCTTTTGCTTTTACACGAATTACTCCAAAATCTATATTTACATCATCTGTAACTACTAAAATATTTTCTACAGATATATTTTCTTTATCCATCCAATATTTTACAGCTTTACCACTTAAATTCATAAAAGTACTTGGTTTAAGCAAAACAAACGTTCTTCCTTTAAATCGGAAGTTAGCTACATCTCCAAGCTTTTCAGTTTCAAAAGTAGCACTGTGCTCTTCTGCAACCTCATCTAAAATTTTAAACCCAATATTATGACGCGTATTTGTGTATTGTTCACCAATATTCCCTAATCCAACAATTAAAAATTTCTTCATCAACTCTTCTTTAGATTCAACTTTAATACCAAATATTTCAGAAAAAAAGTTTGTAAAATTCATTCTTCAAAAATAAGAAGAATTAAATAAATTTAGATTGCCTAACTATAATTATAAGCGCAAAAAAAAGCGCTACAGATTTGTAACGCTTTTTGTAATTTATGTGTGCAAAATAATTTATTCTGCAGCAGCTTCTGTAGCTTCTTCTTCATCTTCATCGTCTGCAGAAACAGTAGCATTACGAGATGTTCTTACTTGAACAACAACTGTATTGTCTGGGTGCATAAATGTATATCCTTCAGTTGCTAATGATGTTACTGTTAATTTATTTCCAATTTTTAATTTAGAAATATCTGCAGATACAAAATCTGGTAAGTTAGCAGGTAAAGCTTTTACTCTTAATTTACGGTTTGTAAAACGTAAAGAACCACCATTTAATACCCCTGGAGAAGTTCCAGTTAATTGTACAGGAATCTTCATTGTAATTTCTTTATCATCAAATAATTGATAAAAATCTACATGAATAATTTTGTCTGTTACCGGGTGAAACTGAATGTCTTGTAAAATTGCTGGTATTTTTTGTCCATCAATATCTAAACTTGCTGTATACACATTTGGAGTGAATACCAACTTTTTAAACGCTTTTTCTTCTGCTGAAAAATGTATTGGGTTTTCTCCTCCGTATATAACGCAAGGAACCATACCAGCATTACGTAAGGCTTTAGTAGCTACTTTACCTACGCTTTCTCTTTTTGATCCTTTAATTGAAATTGATTTCATTACTTTTTGTATTATTTATTTACATTAAAAATTGTCCACTAATTGAAGTATTGTCTTGCACTTTATGCATAACATCCGCAAATAATGGCGCGCAAGATACCACTTTTATTTTAGATGTCTCCTTTTTTAACGGAATAGTGTCTGAAACAATCAATTCTGTTAATCCTGAGTTTTCTATTTTATCATAAGCGCCACCAGAAAGGATTGGATGTGTACAAATTGCTCTTACACTTAATGCGCCTCTTTCCATCATTAAATTTGCTGCATGTGCTAACGTTCCCCCAGTATCAATCATGTCATCTACTAAGATTACATTTCTACCTTTAACGTCTCCAATTAACTCCATATGACCAATTTGATTGGCTTTAATACGTTGTTTATAACAAATAACAACATCACATTGCATGTGCTTAGAATACGCATACGCTCTTTTAGAACCTCCCATATCTGGAGATGCAATTGTTAAATTATCTAATTTTAAGCTATTAATGTAAGGCATAAAAATAGTAGAAGCAAACAAGTGGTCTACTGGTTTTTCGAAAAACCCTTGAATTTGGTCTGCATGTAAATCCATCGTCATAATTCTAGTTGCTCCAGCAGATTCTAAAAGCTTTGCAACTAATTTTGCTCCAATAGCAACTCTAGGTTGATCTTTTCTATCTTGTCTAGCCCAACCAAAATACGGCATAACTGCTGTAATGTGTCTTGCTGATGCTCTTTTTGCTGCATCACACATTAACAACATTTCCATTAAATTATCTGCATTCGGAAATGTAGAACCAATAATAAAAACACGTCTTCCACGAACAGATTCTTCAAATGCTGGCTGAAATTCTCCGTCACTAAAGTAAGTTGTTTTAACTTTTCCTAAGGTTGTATTGTATTCTTTTGCAATTTTCTCTGCCAAAACTGTGCTTTGTCTGCAGGCAAAAAGTTTTGGGGCTAACTGATTTGTAGGCATTTAGTTGTTTTTTTTTGTTGTGTTGTTGTAAGTGTACAAAAGTAGAATTTATTTATTGACTTTGAAATTTATTTATAGACTTTAAAATAAAATAATTTTATACATTTGCAATCTTATTAATACTTGCTCAAGTGGCGGAATTGGTAGACGCGCTGGATTCAAAATCCAGTTCTTTCGGGAGTGTGGGTTCGATTCCCACCTTGAGTACAAAAAAACCTCAACTTTTATAAGTTGAGGTTTTTTTTATTTTCTATATAAATTACTTCTTTTAATTTTATTTTAAAAATTATTAATCCCTTCTTCTAACCATGTATGATAATCTTCTACATCTGGAACATAACCCACAGGGTCTACTAATTTCTCTTCGTTATGGTCAATAATTACATAAAAAGGTTGCGAGTTAGACTTGTACTTTATGGTTTGCATTTCGCTCCACTTTTGGCCGATGTACTTTAACTTTTTTCCTGGTTTCAGTTGAGAATCTACAATCTCATCATCTTCAAGTTTTCGTTTATCATCAACATATAAAGAAATTAAAACCACATCTTCTTTTAAGATGTTTAACACACTCGGATCTGGCCAAATGTTTTGTTCCATTTTTCTACAATTCACACAAGCCCAACCTGTAAAATCTAACATAACGGGTTTACCAACCTTTTTAGCATAAGCTAATCCGGTGTCGTAATCATTGAACGCCATAATATCATGTGGTGCTAACAAGTGTGCGCCTTCAGGCAATTCGCCGTGAGCCGATGCTTTGCCTCCTGATCCTAATTTAGAAAAACCAACACCATAAGGCGATTCGCTATAATCTTGTGGTGGAGGGAAGGCACTAATAATATTTAATGGCGCACCCCAAAGTCCTGGAATCATGTAAATGGTAAAAGTTAAAACAATAAGTCCTAAGCTTAATCGCCCTACTGAAATATGCGACAAAGGCGAATCGTGAGGTAATTTAATTTTACCAAATAAATAGAAAGCTAAAGTTCCAAAAATGGCAATCCAAATCGCGATAAACACTTCTCTTTCTAAAATGTGAAGTTGTAATACTAAATCGGCTTGACTTAAAAATTTAAATGCTAAAGCCAATTCTAAAAATCCTAAAACTACTTTTACAGTGTTTAACCATCCTCCAGATTTTGGTAAGGAATTTAACCATCCAGGGAAGGCTGCAAACAACGCAAATGGTAAAGCAATAGCTAATGAAAACCCGAACATTCCAATTATTGGCGCTAAGCCTCCTTTAGATGCCGCTTCTACTAATAAAGTTCCAACTATAGGACCTGTACATGAGAAAGAGACAATAGCCAAAGCTAATGCCATAAAGAATATCCCAACTAATCCACCGCGATCTGCTTGTGAATCTACTTTATTAGCCCATGAATTTGGTAGCATAATTTCAAAAGCTCCTAAAAAAGACATTGCAAAAACAACTAAAAGAATAAAGAAAATGATATTAAACCATACATTGGTCGCCAGTGCGTTAAGTGCATCGGCTCCAAATATTCCTGTTACGGCAACACCTAACAGTAAATAAATAACGATAATGCAAATACCATAAATAATAGCATTTTTAATTCCTGAAGCTTTGTTTTTACTTTGTTTAGTGAAGAAACTAACCGTCATGGGAATCATTGGAAAAACACAAGGTGTTAATAAGGCTGCAAATCCAGATAAAAACGCAATAAAAAAGATAGACCAAAGTCCTTTGTTAGATGATGAATCATCTGTGGTATTAGTAATTTTATCGACAGTTGTTGTTAGAGTTATATCGCTTTTAGTTTTGGTCTCTATGCCTGATTCTTCACTCAACTGAAATTCTAAATCAACTTCTGTTGGAGGTAAACAACGGGTATCGTCGCACACCATAAATTCCACAAATCCAGAGATTGTTGCTGTTTCTTTTGAAACGGTTACATTTTGAATAAATTTCGCTTGTCTTTCAAAAAACTTAATCTCCATTTCAAACACAGGATCCTGAATGGTATGACCTTCTTCCTCAACTGTATTGTCGTTTAAAGTGAAAGTCTCTTCTGAATTATCGTAGGTAAAGGTTGTCGCAATTGGACCGCCTTCTGGTACTGTTTGTGAATATAAATGCCAACCGACATCTATATTTGAAGTAGCAATTAGATTGTATTCAGTATCTGATATTTTCTCTACTGACGTTGTCCATTTTATGGGATCTAGAACTTGTGCATTAAAACACCAAGTTAAAAGACATGTAAAAAAAAGTAATCTATGTTTCATTTTTATTATTTGTTTAAAAAAGGCTATAATTAAATAGCCTTTTTTCCTATTACACTCTTAAACTAATTCAAATAATTTATAAAAATAAAGTGTTATGAAAGGAAATTAAAATATTAGAATGTATTTTTATTATTTTATATCTTTTACTGTTTTTAAAACAACATTTAAAGGAATTGCAAAAGAACTCGTTCTATTTTCTTTAGCTATATTTATCCCGATAACATCTCCATTTACATCTACTACAGGTGTTCCTGTTTCATAAATCTCTATAGGCATATCGTGAGTAAATACTTGAGTAAAATCATACTTTCGATCGCTTGTATCAAGATCATAACCAATATGTCTATTTCGTATTCTTTTTTCGTTCTCCTTTAACAAAGTAACTTCGACTTCCTTTTCTTCTCCTTCTCTTAAAAAAGTTACCTTTACTTTTTGATTTACTTGAGTTGTTGCTAAAAATGAAATACGATCGCTACTACTTTCTATCTTTGTGCCATCCAATTTAATAATGATATCCCCTCTTTTTAACCCTGCTAACTTTGCTGCTCCATTATCATAAAGCACTAAAATTTTATTTGAAAATGTTACTGACGCTCCCAAAAACCCTTGAGAAGCAATCGCTGGTAACACCTGTCTTACTGAGGCACTAATAACTCCTGAATACTTGATATCTTTCTTAAAACTTGCTGACCCTATTAATTTCCCCACACTAGTATCTACTTTTTTAGGAATATTAATAGCTATTAAATTTTTTGAAGATATTTTAATCACTGCCAGATCATTAGAAGTATCTATACCAACCACGGTTGCTGCACTAATTACACCATTATACTGCTCACAGCTTAAATTTTCTTTACTTAACTCAGATGCTTTCGCTACGATATAACCTTCGGAATTTATAATAGTTCCGTACGTTTCTATCTCGGTGTTATCTACAAGACTTTTTATCTTTACAACTGATTTATGTAGGTTTTTTGCTGATTTGGAAATACTATTAATTACAGCTGTTTTACCTCCATTTAAAGAAAATGGGCTACTTATCTTAGACGCAGAGATCGTTTCATTATCTTTAGGGAATTGAGGGTCTTTAGGCGCTCTTTCATTAAACGTTTCTCCGTTAATTAACTTTGTCCAATTTTCTTTTACAGGATCAATAGGGGCATAAAAATTTTTTTCTATTGAGCGATCAATATGACTACAAACACCTATTACTTTACCATTTAAATCTACCAAAGGCCCACCTGAATCGCCAGGCATCATAATACAACTTGTTTTTAGGTATCCCAATGCTTTCGTTCCTTTATAAAAACCTATTCGCATTAAAGCTGGTCTATCGGATCTATATCCCTTAGAATGTCCAAACATTAAACATGCTTCATCATTTCCTAAATCTGAAGATGACCCTAACCCTAAATATTCCCACGTTCCTTTCTCTACTATTTTCATAAGTGCATAATCTCCCTTTACATCTTTACCTAAATGGATCGCATTATATGTAGAGCCATCACTCATAGTAATACTACTCTGTTCTTTTCTTACACCTAAAACAACGTGTGCTGCTGTTAAGATATATCCATCCTCAGAAACTAAAACACCTGTTGCATTATTATTTATAGAAACTGTGCTTTTTAATACTTTTTTATATGTTTTCTGAATTTGACTCTCTAATTCATCTAGTTTTTCATTCTTTTTCTGTGCATTTAGATTTATTTGACTTAAAAAAAGAAAAATGAAAAGAATACTAGTTTTTATAATGACAAAAATATTTGTTCTATGCTTCATTTTATTGATTACCCTATTATATTAATACTATCCATAATGGCTTTTTATTACAAAACAAACACTATTCTTAAAAAGCTAAACTCTAATATAGTGTCGTAAATTATTTTAAATATCTAATTCATTAAGTAAATTCATTAATTCAGGATCTGATGGTTTTGGCGCATTTTGTGAAACAATTACACCATTTGGATCTATCAAAATAAAACGCGGAATAGATTTAATAATATAATCTGATATGAATTCTGATTTAAAGTTATTATCTGCAATCACTTGAATACCACCAAGGTCTTTATCTACCACCATTTTTTTCCACTTATCATGGTCTTTAGATTTATCTACAGAAATACTCAAAAAGCTTATATTTTTACCATGATATGCTTTTTCTATTCGTTTTAAGTCTGGTATTTCTTTTATACAAGGTATACACCAGGTTGCCCAAACATCTATGTAAACGTATTTTCCTTTAAGATCACCTAAAGACAAAGTGCCTCCTGAATGCTTTTCGTAATTTGTGAATTTAGGAGATGGTTGTCCTTTATCTAATTTTTTAAATTCATTATAAATTTTGGTAATTTTGGCATTGTTTTCTTCATTTGTTGATGCATTTATAAAAAGTTCATAGAATTTTTCAAAATCTTTGGTTTGATATAAATCGTATTCTGCCTTTTTAAAAATAAGTTCGTTTTTAATAACTTGGTTTGGAATAGATGAATATACCGTTACACCTAATAATCCATATTCTACTGTATCCTTTCTACGCAAAGCATTTACTTGCTTAGTGTAATGACGGTTTACCATCTCTTTATAGGCACTAGAAAATTGAAAATCAACTCCATTATCCAAATCCATATCTTCTGATTCGGCTAAAAAAAATTCAGAAGGTTTGTAGCTTTTTTTATTAGCCCATTGTCTGTGATAACCACCAGCATAACGTTGTAATTCATTTAAATATTCGTAATTAAGGTTGCGCTTTTCTAGAGTTTTAAATTCTGAAGAAATGCCTTGGGCGGTATCTAATTTAGTATTTAAGGTTTGGTGTATTTCTTTAAATTTATTTTTAAAATCAGGCTCTTCCAACGTATAAACATGCAGACCTTTTCCTTTTCGCTCTGAAATCGTTTTTTTCTTATAAAGCAAATAATTAGTGGTCTCTATATCTTCACCAGAAATCTTAAGAGAATTATTAAAATCTTTAGCATCGGCTATAAGATTTAGACGACTTCCGTTGTTTAAATACAATGTTCCATTATTTTTACCAACGCTAAGAGAGTAGAGTCCTGGATTAGCGTTAATGGTATCTGAGAAAACCCCATTTACTACAGGAATTTTCTTTTTAAAAGATTGATCTAGTTTTATTAATGTTATTTCTTGAGCATCAAGATTTTCAATTTCACCTGTTAGTATTGCATAATCCACAGGGACTTTTTTTGAACATGCAACTAAACCTAAAAGCAAGCTTAAACTTAATATTGTATTCTTCATTTTTTATTATTCTGTTTTTTTTTTAATGTATTAGACACTTTGAAATACGTAGATGAGTTCATCTATTTCTTTTATTTCACTAAACAAAAACTTATTAAAATAAGTTTTTGTAAAAAGTATATTCTTTATTTTTTTTAATATCATTAACAGTGTACCAAAAATTATTATGATACAATGATTAAAGGATATTATAATTACATTTTTCGATAGTATAAATTACTCTACCAGAAGTATTTCTTTGATTTTTGCTTCAAGCTCTTCACCTTTAAGATCTCTCGCTACAATCACTCCATTTTTATCAATTAAAATAGTTGCTGGTATTGTATTTACTGCAAATACTTTTGCTGAAGGACAACTCCATTCTTTTAATGATGAAGCCTGATCCCAAACAACATATTCATTTTTCTTTAAAAAATTACGCCATTTATTTTCGTCTCTGTCATAAGAAATCCCTAGAACTTCGAGCCCTTTTGGATGAAATTTTTTATACACCTCACCAATATGTGGCATTGCCTTTATACAAGGACCACACCAAGTAGCCCAACAATCTATCAATAGTACTTTTCCTCTATATTGGTACAAACTAACCTCTCCTCCATCTAAAGATGGTATTGAAAAATCATGAGGAGTACCTCCTACATATGATCTTTTAATTTCTTCAACTTCTGATTTAAATACAGTAGCTTCACTTGAATTCTTGATACGTTCTGACAAATTGTTAAATGCTTTTTCAACAAAAGGTAATGAATCAAACCTTAGCATATAATTTTTTATATAAAAATAAGTACCATAACTGTCTGGATAATTACTTAAAATATTTAAAGTTTCATCAATAAAATCTGTATCTAATTTTGCACGAGTTTTTACTAAATTTTCATTACTAAGCTCTCCTGCTGCATTTGCTTTAACTACTCTATTAGTTGCTCCTCCCCATACAGTTCTTCGTTTTTTATAGTTTGATTTTAGCTTGGCATAAATAGCATCTTCTTTTCCTCGATCTAGATCAAAAAGATATTTTGTGTATTTTTCTGTAATAACTTTTTCTTGAATATTTACATTAATAACAGTATCTTCAATAATAAAGTCTTCTCTAAATCGGGTACCTACAATAGATAATCGTGCTTCTTTAATTTCACCAAAAGAATCTCCTGTAAAAGTAAATTTACCATTCGCATCTACATTAACTGAATCTATTATTCTGAGGATTCTTAAATTAGAAAGCTCTGACAATACTATTTTTTTTCCTATACCTTCTTTAAAAACCCCGTTAATAGTATAAGTTGGTTTTTGATTGCAAGAAAATAATAATGGTAATAAAAATATAAGTATATTTTTCATAAGTTAGTTTGGTTATCTATCGTATACGGGTAAATCTGGATTAAACTGAATAACATCGTTGGAAATTGGTAAAATATACCTTGGATCGTTTGGAGGTAATGTGTACTCTACACCTCCAAAAGTATGAGTTACTGTTTTAGCGAAAGCACCTTCTTTATTAAGTCTCTTCAAATCTTGAAATCTAAAATCAGAAACAAAACAAAGTTCTCTTCTTCTTTCTTCAAAAACTTTTATTAAGGCTTCTTCATTTGTAGACGCTGTTAATGGTACATTATTTTTAATTCTAAAATCTCTAAGGTAATTTATATACTCCATTGCCTTATCTTTATTACCAACTCTGGCTTCAGTTTCTGCTAAAACAAGATACAAATCGGGCAACAAAATTCCTGCATTTCTATTTACAAAAGCTCCAAAAATTGTTCTTCCAGGGAAATGAATTCTATACTGAGTATTAAAATCTGCATAATCATCTTCAAAATACAACTCTCTACGCATATCTTGTGAAGTACTTGGCAAATCTTTATCAAAAATAGCTACTAATTCTTCTGATGCTAAAACAGAACCATGAAAATTATCAAATGAGTTTTTGAGATACATATTCTCTGAAACATCTACCATATCTTCCATTGCTCGAAATGTTACAAGACTAAAAATCCTTGCTCCCCATCCTCCAGGAATAGCTACATAATTTTTTAAATCTTGTAATTCAAAAGTTCCTTTATTTTCTATAGCTAAGTTTGCATAATTAAGTGCATTATCAAATTCCCCTCTAAATAAGTATAGTTTAGCTAACAGAAAATAACCACAAGCTTTGGTTGGATGAAAATTACTAGAGGCTGTTACATTAAGATAAGGAATAGCTTCTAATAAATCATTAATTATTTGATTATGAACCTCTTCTACAGAGTTTCTACCATACTCAGCATAAATATTATCTTCTAAAATTAAAGGTACACCATAATCTGTACTAGCTGTAGTAGGATCATACGCTTTTGCATAAAGATTTACTAATTTAAAAAAATTATATGCTCTACCAAATAAAGCTTCTGCCCTAAGAGCTAATTTTTCTTCTTCAGATCCATCTGTAGCCTCCAATATATTATTTGCTATAAAATCATACGTATAAATTTGAGAATAAGCTGATGTAAAATAAATATCATTTTGATCTATTTCATAAGTAGGCCCAGGATTAAAAAAATAATAATTTACTGCATGCACTGGACTACCATCAAAACCAACCTCATCTGTAATATCTTCATCTGAAGATTTTTCTAAATCATCTGTAAATAAATTAACATAACCAATCTCAAATTGATTTATAAGAGACTGATTATTCAATAAAAACGCATAATCTTCATATGTTGTAGGTATATATTCTCCTTGTGGTTCTACATCTAGAAAACTATCACAAGAATTAAAATTCAAAATAATTAGGAACCCTAATACTATTTTATTAATATATTTCATCATTTTTAAAAGTTTAAATTAATTCCTAAAGTATATGTTGGCATTTTTGGATTTCCTCTACTACGATCAGTTGTCCATACTTCAGGATCTAGATTATTTCTATTATTTGCCCATAAAAATGGATTTCTTACATCAAAAGACAACCTTAAATTAGATAGATTCATTTTATCTAAAACTGATTGCGAGACACGATAGGCTAAAGTTATATTTCTTACCTTCATGTAATCTGCTTTTTGAACATGTATATCTGCATACGTCCATATATTTCTCTGAGAACTTCTAACATAATCTGGATTATCAACAGCATTATCCCAATGAATTGCTGGAGACGTATATATATCCTCCTCATCACCAGGCTCTTTCCAATAATTCAAATGTATCCTATCTAAATTTGTCTTTAATTGATATGAATTTTTATATGTAGGATAATACCCTGCTGCTACATCTCTCTGAACATGTCCACCATAATAAATAAGCATAAATGAAAGATCAAATTGTTTATATGATATATTATTAAAATAAGAAGCATGATAAGGAGGATCATTAGTTCCTTGATCTATCAAATCTTCAAAAACTAAATCACTATAAGAATCTACAATAGTACCATCTGCCTTGTAAGCTCTTGGAGCTCCTTTTTCATTTAAACCAGCATAACGAAGCGTATAAACGGTGTTTAATGCTTGTCCTTCTCTTAATTGATTTCCATAAAGAAAATCATATGCATAAAATGTATTATATGCTTGAGTATACTCTGTAACTATATTCCTATTATAACTAAACACAACTTTACCATCCCATCTAAAATCTTGAGTATTTATAAATTGTGAATGAATTTGAAATTCAATACCTCTATTGTTTAATGAAGCATAATTTTTAGGAAGCTGAGTCCAACCTAAAATAGGATCTGAATCTATTCTCGCAACAGCATCTATAGTAGTTCTATCATAAAATTCAACACTACCTGTTATTTTCTTAGAAAACAATTCATAATCTATACCAATATTGGTTATATAAGTTTGTTCCCATCTTAGCTCTTCATTTGGTGGAGCAACAATAGATGCTTGTGTTTCTCCAGCAGGATTAGGAGTAGTAATAAGGTTTGCTATAGCTTCTGGTCCAGTACCATCATAAATATTACCACTTATTCCGTAGGTAGCTCTAATTTTTAATTTGTTAAGCCATGGTATAGCCAAAGACTCTGTATCTACAATGTAGTTTGACCCAAAAGACCAAAGCGGTTTATATCTATGATCAGAACTTGTACCAAATAAATTAGACTCATCTATTCTTGCACTTACATTAAACCCTAATTTATCATCAAACATATACGAAACATTTCCATAAGCAGACACATATCTACTATCATCAGTTTGGTAACCAGTTTGTCCTCCCACAGTAAAAGTTCCTAAACCAGATTGTGTTGATTGAATTGTTTCACTTAAAGTATCCCAGTCCAAAGGAATATAAGATAAAGTAGTATCATCATAACCATAACGTACATCTCCATATGAATCACCAATTACTTGTCTTCTTTCTCCACCTACAAGTACTTTTACATCATGTTTTTTATTAAATAACTTATTATAGTTAAGTTGTGCTCTTAAAGTATATGAATTATTATCATAATAAGTTTCAAAAACCCTACCTCCATGAGGAATATTATTAATAATTTCATCATCTATTATTTGAGTAGCATTGTTTATTAAATCGCGAACAGCATAACTATTTTCTGAAGAATAAAGTTTACTATATCTTCTACTAATTTCTTTTTGACCTGTTAATTGTAACTCTAGTGATTTTGAAAGCTTAATTTGTGTTCCAACATTTATGGTAATAGAAGGACTTTTATATGTTGACGTTTGTTCTTTCAATTCATTCAAAGGATAATAGGATTGATCTATTAAACCTAAAGAAATAAGTCTATCAATTTCACTCTCACTTTTAATATATTTCCATTCCGCTGGATTTCCATCTTCATCTCTAAGTACTTCATAAGGAAGTCTTGAAGAACCTAATAAAGGAAGTCCTGTAATACCTATATAATTATCTGAAAAACTATAACTACCTATAAGAGATATATCAAATTTAAACCAATCATTTAATTTAAAATAGTTTTTCACATTAACTCCCAATCGTTCAGAATTCCTATCTTTTTCAAAAGTACCTATTTCTGAATAATTAAGAGATAATGCATATTGATGCTTTTCAGACCCTCCCCTTAATGAAAGGTTGTGTTGTTGTGTAAATCTAGGAGCTAATAATTCATCTACAACTTGATCATATCCATCTAAATTTCTAAGCGTATTTAATTCTGAATTTAAATAATCCTCTGAAATCAAACCATCTGCATAATCATACAATAGGGTATTAACTTCATCTACAGTTAATTGTTTAAATTGTCGAGTACCATTTGCTGTTGCATTAAAAACATCAATTTGATAATCAACAAATTCGGCAGATGACATTAAGTTTTGATACGATCGATCTTGAAGTTCTTCTACTTGAAATGATGATGAATAACTTATCCTTGGTTTACCTAGGATCCCTTTTTTGGTAGTTATGACAATAACTCCATTGGCAGCTCTAACACCGTAAATTGAAGCTGCCGTAGCGTCTTTTAATACTGTAACATTTTCAATATCACTAGGATTAATAGATTCTAAACTACCTTCATAAATCACATTATCTAACACAATTAAAGGTTCATCTTCTCCAAAAAGTGTAGAAATCCCTCTAATTACTGGTTTTCCTCTGTATAAGCTCAACCCACTTATTGTACCTTCTAATCTTTCTAAAATATTTGTTTGAAATTTAGTTTCAATTACTTCAGCTCCTACAGATTCATAAGCACCAACAGATTTTGCCTTTGAAACCGTCTGATATCCCGTATTAACTTTTGTCTTTTCTGATACAACTACTATTTCATCTAACTCATCATCAGACTCTTTTAAAACAACATTTATCACTTTTTTGTCGCCTATCTTTATACTTTGTGTTACAAACCCCACACTAGAAAAAATTAATACATCACTTTTCTTAAGACCAGGAATACTGTAATTACCATCGAAATCTGTTAGAAGTCCCTTTCTAGTTCCTTTAATTCGAATAGTTACATTAGATAAAGGAACCTTATTTTCATCAGTAACATTACCAGTAATTGTCTCTTGTATTATTCTTGGAACCTCTTTTTCTATTACAATTGTATTATTTTTAAGTAGATTAAAATCAAACTCTTCATTAGAAATAGCTTTAGATAATAAATCGTTTACTTTAATAGTACCTTTATTTAAAGTAATTAAAGGAAAACCTTTAAAAAGATCTGAACGGTAAATAAATTTATAATCTGTTTGTGACTGAATAATATCAAAGATTTCATAAGCAGTAACTGTTTTATTCTCCGTAATTGTAACTTTCACATTCTGTGAAATAATATCAATAGGTGTAAAACTAAAAATAGTGGAGCAAAACAACAACAGTATTGTTCTCATAATTAAGTTTTTTGTTGTTTTCCTAAAAAAGAAAATTTCTTTAGTAAAATTAAAATTCATAAATTTGTTGGTATTAGTTATTCATTTAATTAATATATTTATTCTAAGGGATGAAGTTAATTTACTTTGAGCGGTATAAACTTCGTCTCTTTTTTATTCTAGAACTATTCTTTTACCATATACTTTATAATTCAGATTAATACTTCTTTTAATAGGTTCTAAAACCTCTTCTAAATTCATACTTTTACTTAAGACACCATTAAATCTTATATCTTCCAGTTTTTTATTTTTAATAATTATATCTACATCATACCATCTAGATAAAGATTTCATAATTTCTTTCAATGGCTTATCTCGAAATGAAAAGATTCCTTCCCTCCAAGCTATTTCATTGTATACCTTAACAGTCTTAACCTCAATAGCGCCTCCCGAACTACCTATAACAGACTGAAATCCGGGATTTAATTTTTCTTTAAAGAATTCATTTTTCACAGACACTTTACCTTCTACTAAAGTGGTATACACATTTACATCATCACTGTAAGCTTTTATATTAAATTCTGTACCCAAAACTTCTACTTCTTGCAGTCTAGAACGAACTTTAAAACGTGTTCCTTTATGGTTTTTACTTGAAGACACATCAAAAAAAGCTTCTCCATATATAAGCTCAACTTCTCGTGTTATTCCCTCCTTAAAACTTACTGGATATTTTAATTTTGAATCTGAATTTAACCAGACTCGAGTACCATCTGCCAATTCAACTTCAAACCTACCTCCTCTTGGTACGGTTAAGTGGTTATATAACACTTGATTCTCTCCTTTTTTATCATATTTAATTTGCACCCCATTACTAGTTAACTTAGCTGTTTTATAAGGTTTTCCCTTTTCTAACATAATATCAGAGCCATCATCAAGAGTTAAAATAGCCTTATTAGTACCTGGGATTACTGCTTCTGCAACTGTGTTTTTTATTCCATTTTGTTCTTGGTTATTTATTAAATAATACGATAATGAAAATGTCAAAACTATTACAGCTGCTGCGGCATATTTAAACCACATCGAAAGAGGTTGTTGCCTAGGCTTTTGTTTCTCTATAGCATCCCAAAGTTTATCATATGCTTTGTCTATATCTGGTTTATTTAATACCGTATGAACAGCATAATAATCTTTTATATAATCTTTAAAAACCTGTTGATTTTTCTTTTCTTTTAACATCTCTTTGAGTTCTACTAACTCTTTTGAAGAGATTGTATTAATTATGTATTTTATTGTAAGTTTTTTCAACGTTTTATCTATTTCAGTTTAATTTATACAACAAATACGCTAATTTATTATTTTACCCTTAGTCTTATTTCATATTTTTTTTAGCATATTTGTCTTTTAATCAAAAATTCTAAAAATTAATTTGAAAAATCTCTCTGACGACACTATATTAGCTAAAAGCATTAAAAAAGGCAGTAGAAAGGCATTTAGTATATTGTTTGATCGTTATTATAAAAAACTTTTAGATTATGCCGTTACCTATACTCACGATTTACATGAAGCAGAAGATATTGTACAGCAAACATTTATAACACTTTGGAATAATAGATTAAAAATAAATACTGAAAAATCTATTACCAGACAAACAAGTTTCATAACCAACCGTTTTTAGACGTTGAGAAATGGTTTGTTCATTTGCTTGCATATGAACTAAATCTCTTAGATCTTCACTTTTCTTAGGACTAGGTATAAAGTCCATAAACTCCAGCTCTATTTGGGCTTCTTCCTTTTCTTCAAAAATATCAGTAAATGTTCAAAAAGCTAAAGAGTTTATTAAGCCAATACAATCTAGATTAGATTTTACAATATAAGCCGCTACTGGTAAACGATCATGCATTGGATCTCTTGTGTTCCATTCTGTTAAGTGAATTTCTACGTCTGGATATTCACTTTTAGCTATGGTTTTATTTAACCATTCTAAATCTAGTTTTAATGATTTTGCAAAACGTGTTAAAAACAGCTTCTGAAGCTTCATCATCTGTCGTTTCTCCATCAAAACAAGTATCTGGCACATAATTACTCGTAAAGGCCCTCCTACTTTTAATCTATTATCTACGGAGCGTACTGCTATAACAGACTGCTTGTACAACTCAAAATACTGAGATTTTGTTCCGTCCCAAAATAACTTATATAAATTAGGCTCGTTCCATACTTCAAAGTACCAAGTAAGTACTTCATCAATTCCGTATCTATCCACATAATGCTGTGTAAAAGCTTTTACCAAATCATGCCATTTTTCAAAAGAATCATTTGCTGGCGTAATATTTGCCTTCCACCAGAAAACCGTTTTAGAATTTTCTGCTGCCATACTTGTTGGTAAAAATGCAAGTTCAACAAATGGCTTCACCTTTAAATCTAACAAATCATCAATATATTTCCAATTGTAGACCGTTTTTCCTTTTTCAATAATTACTGGAAACATATCATCGTGAAAAATTCCATGAAAACGAACATATTCAAATCCGCAATTTTCTTAAGCTTGTTCTAATTGTTCTAACCAACCATCTCGTAAACCTTCATTAGCACGTCCGGATCCAACCATTTTACTCCAAAAATGATCAAATTTTTCGCCCTTTGAATTGGCATTAATATTAGTTGATTTTACGTTATTATTTTCAAAAAAAAGAACATATAACTTACTTAATTTTTGAGGGCTAATTTTTAGCTTGAATTTTAACATAACGTCTAAAGCTTTCCTCTTTTTTATGACCTGTAATATTTTACAGTCTTTCGCTGTAATTAACATTCTTACTGACATTAACCCTTCTTTATTGACCTTATCCTTTCTTAAATAAAATGAAACTTTCATAAATATACAATTTGATACAAATATTCAAAATAGGGCAATTAAAAGGGCTACCTATTTAAATAAAATTTGATTAAAATTGATTTCAAATGAATTAATTAAGCTATATTATATAGTATTTAAAGAGATTAAACACGTTTAAAAAATAAGGTACTCCTACCTTGAGCACAGGTTAAAAACCGTAATTCATTTAATACAAAATGATTACGGTTTTTTTTATTAAGTGTATTTCCGACATAGTAACGAGAATTAAACAACAGATTGCTCATAATATCCTGAAATACAATACCCAAGCAAACAATAATACCGAACGTTTGTAAGAAAATAATAATTTAGATATTCTGCTTTCTGAGATTCATCAACCAAAGAAAAATCTTTTTCTAACAAAGTAAAAACAGCTTCCTCCTTCTGTTTCGATATCGAAAAGTATTGTGCTACCATTTCTTGAATATCACTTTTACTTGCTTTGGATATTTCTTTATTGAATATATGCTGATAGTTTTTTCAAATTCTAAAGATCCAGCTTTAAAAAGCTGCTGATTTTCTTTAGAAACGGTATGATATAAATTATAACACTTTAGAAGAAATCGTACTAAAGTACAAAATAACAGAAATCTATCATTTAGCAGCCATTCCTTCTGCCAATGAAGAAAAACCATGAGTTTTACACCAAAATAATTTTTTAATTCAATAAAAAAGACCTACTTAAATTTTAGTATTACATTTAAGCCAGATTTCAGGTAAGAAATCGCAAACTCGTAGCCAGAAAGTATCGATGATTTTCCTGCAAGAAGAGATTCGAACTGGAAGCCACTATTCGATTTAGATAGCTTGCCTAAAATAATGATAGAAAAATTAAAAGAAAAATACAGTTTAAGTACTGTAAAATAAAACAGATACCATGTACGGAAGCATAAAAGAGAATTTACAGAAAGAATTACAAGCCATTAAAGACAATGGTTTATTTAAAGAAGAGCGCATTATTACAACCTCACAAGATGCCGTTATTAAGGTTTCTACAGGAGAAGAAGTAATTAATTTTTGTGCCAACAATTACTTAGGCTTGTCTAATAATAAAGAAGTAATTCAGGCTGCCAAAGACACATTAGATTCTCATGGTTTTGGTATGTCTTCTGTTCGTTTTATTTGTGGAACTCAAGATATTCATAAAGAATTAGAAGCTAAAATAGCTGAGTTTTTTCATTGTGAAGACACTATTTTATACGCCGCAGCATTTGATGCTAATGGAGGAGTTTTTGAACCTTTATTATCAAAAGAAGATGCTATTATTTCCGACTCCTTAAACCACGCTTCTATTATAGACGGAGTTCGTTTGTGTAAAGCAGCTCGTTACCGTTATAACAATAACGACATGGTTTCTTTAGAAGAACAGTTAATTGAAGCAAACAAACAAAATCATCGTTTTAAAATAATTGTAACCGATGGTGTATTTTCTATGGACGGCGTTGTTGCCGAATTAGATAAAATTTGCGATTTAGCAGATAAATATGATGCTTTGGTAATGGTAGATGAATGTCATGCTTCTGGTTTTATTGGTAAAACAGGTCGTGGTACAATAGAACTAAAAAATGTACTTGGCAGAGTAGATATTGTTACCGGAACTTTAGGAAAAGCTTTGGGTGGAGCAATGGGTGGTTTTACTACGGGTAAAAAAGAAATTATAGAAATGTTACGTCAGCGTTCTAGACCTTACTTATTCTCTAACTCTTTAGCCCCTGCCATTGTTGGTGCCTCTCTAAAGGTTTTTGAAATGTTAGAAAACGATACTTCGTTAAGAGATAAATTAGAGGAAAACACCAATCATTTTAGATCTAAAATGGAAGCTGCAGGTTTCGATTTAGTTGGTGCAGATGCCGCAATTGTACCGGTTATGCTGTATGATGCAAAATTGTCTCAGATTATGGCAAACCAATTATTAGAAGAAGGTATTTATGTAATTGGTTTTTTCTTTCCAGTAGTACCAAAAGACAAGGCAAGAATTAGAGTTCAATTATCTGCAGCACATACAAAAGAACATATTGATAAAGCGGTAGCTGCTTTTATTAAAGTTGGTAAAAGATTGAATGTAATAAAGTAATAGTATTTACACGAGTTTGTTTAAAATAGTAGTACTTATTAAAGGTATAGAGCACTTTTAGAATAAGCAATCCATACAAAGATTGATTTTCTTTTAGTGCTTTTTATGTTATAAATACGTTTCTATATTCTCGCTCGTAATAATATCTATAGGCAATAAGCTTTTAGCAGGTATTTCTTTATTAAAAAGAAAGAAATCAACTAAATAATTCAGACCTAAATACACTTGTTTTTTAGGGTTTTGATGGATTAAGAAATCTATAACGTTCTCTTTTAAATATTGAATATTCTCTTCCAATAAATCATAGCCAATCAGTTTTACATTATTCAAATTTTTACTTTTAATAAATTCCGCAACTTCATAAACTTTAGACGTGGTCACAAAAATAGCGTCCGAAGTAAAAGAATCAGAAAATATAGAATCTAAATTATTTGCTAGGTCAGATTGTTTAGAATTATGGGTTACAATTTTATAATCAGAATTTTGTATTTCATCAAAATAATCTCTGAAACCTTTCTCCTTTTCCTGCATGTGAATAGAATTATTAAAATCTTCATCGACATGAATAATATCTATCGTAGCATTTTTTTTGATAATCATTTGTAGCAAACCAGCAGCTATTCTTCCACTTTTAAATAAATCTTGACCAACAAAATTCTTAGTATTTTCAATTTCTAATTGGTTGTTAAATTTGCTAACAATAATATTTTTAAGGGCATATTTATTAATAATACCTACTGTTTCCTTATAAAATAAAGGCGCCAATAAAACTGCATCTGGCGATAATTCTAATACTTTATTATTAACCTCTACAAAAGAATGTACATTATTAGGATGAAAAAAGAAAGGCTCTATAAAAACACCAAAAGATGCAAACTCATTTACTGCTGCTACAATACCTTCATAACACGGCAACCAAAAAGCATCTTTAGTATAATCTGGTAAAACAACACAAATGTGGTAATCTTTGGTGTTTTTTAGACTTCGGGCAAGCAAATTTGGCTTGTAGTCTATTTCATTTAAAACAGCAGTTACCTTTTCTAAAGCTAATGCAGATACTTTGCCTCTTTTATGAATAACTCTATCTACCGTTCCTTTAGATACACCTGCTAATTCTGCAATATTTTTAATAGTATATTTCTTCATCAAAGCAAATATATACCTTTTTGTTTCAATAACTGTGTTCGAGCACATTTTATTACTATTCTCTTGGTAACACAAAATAATATATATATTTTTGTTTCAATCAGAAAGCATTGTAACATAATAAAAACAATAATACTGACTAAATATCAACTAATTATGAGTGAGAAAAATAAACCTACACTAGTTATTTTAGCAGCAGGAATGGGAAGTCGTTACGGCGGATTAAAACAAATGGACAGTTTTACCAAAGAAGGAGATACTATTATAGATTTTTCTCTTTATGATGCAGTTCATGCTGGTTTTGGTAAAGTAGTTTTTATCATCCGTAAAACATTCGAAAAAGAATTTAAAAATATTTACAACACAAAATTAGCAGGTAAAATAGCCGTAGAATATGTATTTCAAGAATTAGAAAACGTACCTGAAAAATATAGAAATCCAAAAAGGGTAAAACCTTGGGGAACAGGCCACGCTTTATTAATGACCAAAGATGTAATAAAAGAAAATTTTGCCATTATAAATGCTGACGATTTTTATAGCAGACAAGCTTTTGTTGCCATTGCAGAACAGCTAAGAAATACAGATAAAAATAGTTATGATTTTAGTATGGTAGCTTATTCTTTAAAAAATACAATTTCAGAAAACGGTTATGTATCTAGAGGAGAATGTACCGTTGATGAAAACGGTTTTTTAACTGATGTTACCGAAAGAGTTAGAATTGAAAAATTAGAAGGAGTACTAAAAAGTGAAGATGATAACGGAGAAATGGTTCCTATTGATGAAAACACGACTGTTTCTATGAACTTCTGGGGTTTTACTCCTAAATGTTTTGAGTTTGGAGATGCCCTATTTTTAGATTTCTTAGAAAAAACGAAAGAAAACTTAAAAGCAGAATTTTATTTACCAACCATTGTGAATACAATGTTGGCGTCTAAAAAAGCATCTGTAAAAGTACTAGAATCAGACTCTAAATGGTTTGGAGTTACCTATAGTGATGATAAGGAAAAAGCGCAATTAGAGATTAACAAACTGAAAGAAAGCGGAGTGTATCCAACTAAATTATGGAACTAATATGAAAACAGAAACGATTATCTCTATTTTTAACGAGTTCGACCATCAATGTAATTATAAAAGTCATTCAGAATTAAATTCTGGGCATATAAATGATACTTTTTTAATAAAAACAGATGGCAATACTAATTACATACTCCAAAGAATCAATCAAATTGTTTTTAAAGATGTTCCGGGGTTGGTAAACAATAAAGTATTAACGAGTAATCATATTAGAAGCAAATGTCCAAACGCTTCAGACGAAGTCTTAAATAAGACAGTTTTAAGCTTTATAAAAGAAAAGAATAGTAATTCTTATTATCACAAAGAAGGTGTAAATTTCTGGAATGTGATGATTTTTATTGACAATAGCGTGACACACGAAATTGTAAAAGATAAAGAAATTGCCTACGAAGGCGGAAAACTTTTAGGAGACTTCTTAAACTTAACATCAGATTTTGACAGCAGTCAATTAATAGATGTAATTCCTAATTTTCATAACATGGCTTTTCGCTTTAAGCAGTATGCTTCTTCTATACAAAGTGCTTCTAAAATCCGCTTAACAAAAGCAGCAGATTACATACAAATAGTAACAGATTTAAAGGAAGAAATGCATATTCTTCAAAACTTAAAAGATGCAGGTGAAATTCCTATAAGAGTTACACATAACGATACAAAAATATCTAATTCGCTATTTACACAAGAGAACAAAGGCATTTGTATGATAGATACAGACACCGTAATGCCAGGTATAATTCATTATGATTTTGGCGATGCTATTAGAACAATTTGTAACACAGCCGCAGAAGATGAAACAGATTTGTCTAAGGTAGAATTCAATTTAGACTATTACAAAGCATACGAAAAAGGGTTTTTAGAAAAAACAAAAGATACCTTAACAGAAAAAGAGTTAAAATATTTACCCTTAGCCGCAAAAACAATGATATTTATAATGGCATTGCGTTTTTTAACAGACTATTTAAACAATGATATTTATTACAAAACAAATTACCAAGATCATAATTTAGACAGAGCAAAAAATCAATTTAAATTGATAGAGAGTTTTTCCAAAAAATTATAATTAAATTCCAAACTTTGAAATCTATTAAACAATACAAACTAATTTAAATCTTATGAGCACGACTACTAAATCTCAAAACAACCTAGTCCCAATTATGATCATTGGAGGACTCTTCGCTATTTTCGGTTTTGTTACCTGGATAAACGGAGCGCTTATTCCATTCATGAAAACCATTAATGAACTTACGGAAACTCAGGCATATTTAGTAGCTACAGCATCTTACATTTCATTTGTAGTAATGGCATTACCTGCCTCTTACATCATTTCTAAAACAGGTTATAAAAATGGTATATCATTAGGTTTAGCAATTATGGCAATCGGTGCATTGGTTTTTATACCCGCCGCCGAAGCACGTACTTATTGGATGTTTTTATTAGCTATTTTTATTCAAGGAATTGGAATGACTATTTGCCAAACTGCAGCCAACCCTTATATTACTATTTTGGGCCCTATTGAGAGTGGTGCAAAACGTATGGCAATGATGGGAATTGCAAATAAAGTTGCAGGCGCTTTAGGTTCTATCATTTTTGGTGCGTTATTATTATCTGGTATAGATGATGTAAACGAGAAAATAGGAAACGTTTCTGCTGATGAAAAAAATGTTCTTTTAGATACCATGGCAGACAGTGTGCATACACCATATATTGTAATGGCTGTTGTCTTATTCATTTTTGCTTTTCTAATTAGAAAAGCTGCATTACCTAATGTAGAAGCTACAGAAGAAGATGCATTAACAGACGGAGAATCTTCATCAACTAAAACCATATTTCACTACCCACATTTGTGGATGGGGGTTCTAGCTTTATTTGTGTATGTTGGTGCAGAAGTAATTGCTGGAGATACTATTATTGCTTACGGAATTTCATTAGGCATACCAGCTGCAGATGCAAAATTCTTTACTACATACACCTTAATGGCAATGGTTGCAACCTACGCTTTAGGTGTCTTATTAATCCCTAAATATATACAACAAAAAACAGCGCTTGTTATTAGTGCTATTTTAGGTATTATTTTTAGTGTTCTTATAATATCTACTTCAGGGTTTACCTCTGTTTTATTTGTTGCAGCTTTAGGTATTTCTAACGCATTAGTTTGGCCAGCAATTTGGCCATTAACTTTAGATGGTTTAGGTAAACATACTAAAACAGCTTCGGCACTTTTAATTATGGCTATTTCTGGAGGAGCGATAATACCACCATTGTATGGTAGAATTGTAGAAGCAAATAAACATGAATTAATTACCAATGGCCTGCAAGAAGCAGATGCATTAGCAACTGCAGCAACGGGCAGTTATTGGATCTTAATACCTTGTTATGCTATTGTTTTATTATTCGCCGTTTGGGGACATAAAATAAAAAGCTGGAGTAAATAATTATAAAATTCAAACCTAACAAACTACATATTATGTTAAAAAGTACTATAGACAAAGCGACAGGTTTCGAAAAAAGATTCGAAAATATCGGAACTATCGTTTATGAAGATTCTACATCAGCCTCAAAATCAATTGCACAAGAAATTGCAAGTCTTATTAAGGTAAAACAATCGCAAAGACAACCTTGTATTTTAGGTTTAGCAACAGGTTCTTCACCGAAAGGATTGTATGCAGAATTGGTAAGATTACACAAAGAAGAAGGTTTAAGTTTTAAGAACGTAGTGTCTTTTAATTTAGATGAATATTACCCAATGGAACCAGACTCTATAAATAGTTATGTGCGTTTTATGCAAGAACAATTGTTTAATCACATAGATATTTTACCAGAAAACTGTCATGTACCAGACGGAACATTATCAAAAGCAGCTATAAGAGATTATTGTGATCAATATGAAGCAAAAATTGAAGCTTTAGGTGGTATTGATTTGCAAATTTTAGGAATTGGAGGAAATGGTCATATTGGTTTTAACGAATCTGGATCGCTTCAAAATTCTAAAACAAGGTTGGTTGCCTTAGACCACATTACAAGAGTAGCAGCTAGTGGAGATTTTTCTGGTTTAGAAAACACACCAAGAACTGCAATTACTCTAGGTGTTAAAAAAATAATGGAGGCTAAAAAAGTCATTTTAATGGCTTGGGGAGAAAGCAAATCTAATATTATAAAAGCTTCTGTAGAAGATGAGATTACTAGCTTAGTACCAGCCTCTTATTTGCAAGAACACAGAAATGCAACTTTTATTTTAGACCAAGCAGCAGCTTCTAAATTAACAAGAATCAATACACCTTGGTTGGTAGAAAAAGTAGTTTGGACGGATACGCTTACTAGAAAAGCCGTTTTAAGTTTAGCCCTTTATTTGAAGAAACCAATTTTAATGTTAACAGATGCTGATTACATAGAAAATGGAATGAGTGATTTGTTAGCAGACTCAGGTCCTGCGTATGATATCAACATAAAAATATTTAACAAATTACAAAATACTATTACCGGTTGGCCAGGTGGAAAACCAAATGCAGACGATAGTAAACGACCAGAAAGAGCAGAACCAGCTAAAAAACGTGTCTTAATTTTTAGTCCGCATCCAGATGATGATGTTATTAGTATGGGTGGTACTTTTAAGCGATTACACGAGCAAGGACATGAAGTACATATTGGATACCAAACCTCTGGTAATATTGCCGTTGCAGATGATGAAGCATTACGTTTTGCAAGTTTTGTGTGTGATTATAATGATAAATTTGGAATTGATAATTCTGAAGCCAATGCAATATACAAGAAAGCTGCAGACTTTTTAAAGAACAAGAAAGCGAGTGAAATAGATACACCAGAAGTTAGATACATTAAAGGGTTAATTAGAAAAGGAGAAGCAAGGGCAGCCAGTCATTTTATAGGTTTACCAGATACTCAAATTCACTTTATGGAATTACCGTTCTATGAAACTGGAGCGATAAAAAAGAATCCAATTGGAGTTGGAGATGTACAAATAACAGCAGACTTGATTGAAAAAATTAAGCCGCATCAAATTTATGCAGCTGGAGATTTAGCAGATCCACACGGAACTCATAAAGTATGTTTAGATGCCATTTTTGCAGCTGTTAGAGAACTAAAACCTAAAAAGTTTATGAAAGACTGTTGGGTTTGGTTGTACAGAGGTGCATGGCAAGAATGGGGAATTGATGAAATAGAAATGGCAGTACCAATGGGACCAGACCAAGTTTTAGAAAAAAGAAAAGGAATTTTCAAACATCAATCTCAAAAAGACGGAGTTGTTTTTCAAGGAGCAGATAGTAGAGAATTTTGGCAACGTGCAGAAGACAGAAATAGAGAAACTGCAGAATTATATGACCAATTAGGTTTATCTCATTACGCAGCTATGGAAGCATTTGTAAGATGGCATTATTAGAAAATCTATTACTTTAATACCAAAATAAAAAAGAATCAAATTATAAACCTCAACTGTAAAAGTTGAGGTTTTTTTTATTCAATATTCACATTTTGAAAGCTAATGCGAGCGTCTCGCTCGTACCTTTTAAATACTTATTTCTACAACTGATATATTCTATCCATTAAAACCCACTTCTCCCCTTTTTTAGCCATCGGAAGACCTTTTTGGTATTTCCACATGAGCACTTCCCATTCTTGTACTTTTACATTGTTCTTATCAAGTTTATCTTTCTCTTCAAAAGAAAAAGAAGCATCCACCTCCATGATCATAAATAACCGATTGTGTACATTAAAAATTTCTAGGTTTAAAATACCTGCATCAACGATACTTTTTGTGATTTCTGGCCAAATTTCTTGATGATATTTTTTGTACTCTGAAATTAGTTTTTCATCATCTTTTAAATCTAAAGCGAAACAATATTTTGTCATTTTATTTATAAATTTTCATAATTACGAATCCCATAAACTGTTATAAAAAAAGCACTTTTAATAAATCGAAATCAGTAAATTTCTAAAAATTAAAAGTGCTTCCTAGCTGTATTTAAACTATTTTATCTGTATTGTGCATACACAACTTTAGTTTGAAGATATTCTTCCATACCATGTTTACCATCTGCACCACCTAAACCAGATTTTTTCCAACCTGCATGGAAACCTTGAATAGCTTCAAAATGCTCTCTATTAATATACGTTTCTCCGTATTGTAATTCTTCTGCAGCATGCATTACTTTGTTAAAGTTTTCGGAGAAGATAGAGGATGTTAATCCAAATTCTGAATCATTTGCCAAGGCAATAGCTTCATCCAAAGTACTAAATTTCATCACTGGTAAAACAGGACCAAATACTTCTTCTTGCATAATTTGCATGTCTTGTCTTATATTGGTTAACAAAGTAGGTTGATAAAAATACCCTTTATTAAATTGTGGAGATCTAGATCCTCCAACCAATACTTCTGCACCTTCTTTTTTGGCAAATTCTACCATTTCAGATACTTTATCTAATTGATCTTTAGAAACCAAAGCACTCATATCTGGATTGTCATCAGAAAAAGCATCTGCTACTGTTACCGCTTTCATTTTAGCAGTTACCATTTCTAAAAATTGGTCGTGAATAGATTCTTCTACATACACACGTTCTGCACAATTACATATTTGTCCGCTATAAGTAATTCTAGAAGTAACAATCGCATTAACAGCCAATTCTAAATTAGCATCTGCACAAACAATTGCCGGTGCTTTACCACCTAACTCTAAAGAAACCTTTGTAATGTTTGCAGAGGCTGCTTCCATAACTTTTTGCCCCGCAAAAACACTACCCGTTAAACTGATAATACCCGTTGTAGGACTCTTACTTAAAGCATTTCCAACAATAGGACCAGAACCACAAACTATATTTAAAACACCTGCTGGCAATTCAATTTTTTGAATCATTTTAGCCCATTCCATTATGGTATTTGGGGCAATACAACTTGGTTTAATTACGCAAGTATTTCCTGTAATTAAAGATGCTGCTACTTTTCTTGCCATAACAAAAAATGGCCAGTTCCAAGGTAAAATACCTACAGCTACTCCAATTGGGGCCTTGTGTAAAAAGATATGTTCTTTACTACGGTCACTTTGTATAATTTCTCCTTCTATTCTTCTTGCAAAACCTGAATAATAATCAAAATAATCTGCGGTAACATCTATTTCTACTTGTGCCAAACCAATTACTTTTGCTTGCTCTGAAGCTAAAGTTTTGGCTAAAAATATTCTGTTTTCACGAATAACGTCTGCCATTTTATTTAAATAATTGGCTCTTTGAATTGCAGGAAGAGATTTCCAAGCATGATGCGCATTTTGAGCGGCATCTAATGCATTATTAGCATCTTCTATACTACCGTGTGGTATGGTAGAAAGAACTTCTTCTGTACAAGGATTTAAAACTTCTGTTACTTCTGCTGAAGTCGATTTTACAAATTTTCCGTTGATAAATTGTTGAAATTGCTGCATAATATATTTTATTAGTTAGTGGTATTTTTAATGAAGAAGTAAGAGAAAATCATGGTGAACTTCCGTACTTCTTTCGTCCTAGTGGTATTGGTGGTTAAAGCCAATAGGCAAACTTATAAATATATCTGATTAAAAAATTTATCCATATTATGCAATAAAATGTATAATTTAAACATAACTATAAAATAGAAATAAAAAAAAACACCATACCTCTTTATTTGCAACAGATAAAGACGCACTTACAAAAAACACCACGTATCTATTTATGTATATTTACCAGATTTATAAATTCCAGGTGTTAAACCTGTAACCAATTTAAATACTCTAGAAAAATGATATCTATCTGAAAAACCTAAATTAAAAGCCACATCTTCTATTGTTTTATTGGTATGCTCGAACAACTCACAAGATCTTGCAATTTTTCTATTCTGAATAAAGTTATGCAACGTAATATGCATTTCTTCCTTAAATAAGCGCGCAAAAGAATTAGGTGCCATATTTACAATAGCTGCAATTTCTGTGTTGGTTAGTTTCTTACTGATATTCGCCTCAATAAAACGAATCACTTTTAAAACACGGTCATCTATATTAATCGCTTTCCAAAGCTCTGGACCAATATTAGTCAACACTTCTTTAATAAATGCCTGTAATTTTAAATTAAAGGTCAATTTAAAATCTTTATTTTCTATTTTTAATCTTTCTGTAAGATACTCTAATCGGTCTCTTAAATAATCTGTTACTTCAATTTCTATAATACCCGGATATACATTATCGAAAGGAACCCCTAAATTAAAATGAATAAAAAAATGAATTAAAGAGGATTCTAAATAATCTTCTTCTTCATAATCACTTGTTAAATGCCTACCAGAAACATGGATGCCATCGTTATAAACATGTTTTTTAGAAAAACGAGAGGAAAAAGAAGTAAAAGGTGGAATTATATACAAAGTATCTGGTGTCATTTTATATACATCTTCTAGATGAATTAATTCACCGCCTTCATTTCTATTCCAATAAATTCTCCAAAAAGGAAAAATCATATCATGGCAATCCCATAAATTTAACAACCAATACCTACAACACAACAGTCTCAATTTTAAATCTATAAAATTTTGATAATTAGAAGAAGGGTCTCCCAATGCTATGTTTTTTGAAAACGTCAATTAGTGAATTGTTTAAATTAGATACAAAAATACAGATTTTGAATATTTAATTACATGTCATTCGTAAATATCTTTGTGATATCAAATTTACTAAATATTATGAAAACATTAAGCCTTCCATCAGAAGTAGAGATAGAATTAAAAAAAGTATCAACCGTTGCTGGTTATTTATGGCAACGTGAATGGGCAGAAAGAAATGCAGGAAACATATCAATGAACTTAACTTCATTCTTTAAAAAAGAAGAAGTGGAAGGAATTGGTACAGAAGTTCCTTTCGATTTCCCTAAAGAATCAGCTGGTTTTGTACTTTATATTACTGGTACTGGTTGTTATTTAAGAGATTTAGTAGACATGTTAGAAGAAGTTTCTTGTATTCTTTACATTAACGAAACTGCAACAGCTTATTCTATTATTTGGGGTGGAAAAAGACCTAATTTTGGACCAACTTGTGAGTTAATTTCTCATGCAAGTATCCATTTATTTAATTCTATTCATCACCCAGAAAACTTAGCGGTTGTGCATACACATCCACTTGAGTTAATCTGTATGAGTCATCATGAATTATTTGATAATGAAGAAGAATTAAATAGACAAATTTGGATGATGTGTCCAGAGGTAAAAGTATTTGTACCTAAAGGAATTCACTGTACTCCTTACGCTTTATCTAGTACTGCTGCCTTAGCAGAAGTAACTATGGAAGCTTTTAAAACAAGAAACGTATCTCTTTGGGAAAAACACGGAGCAACTTCTACAGCACCAGATGTAATGAAAGCTTGGGACTTTTTAGATGTAGCTAACAAAGGAGCAAAAATGTTAATGATGTGTTGGGCAGCAGGTTTTAAACCAGCAGGTTTGTCTAACGAGCAATTAACAGAATTAGAACAATTTACATAGGACTTAAAAAATTTATATATAATGAGTAGACTTATAGGTAGATTACCAAAAATAGGAATTCGCCCTGTTATAGACGGACGAGAATTAGGAGTAAGAGAATCTTTAGAGGTTCAGACGATGGATATGGCCAAAGCGGCTGCAAAATTAATTGAAGAAACATTACGTTTCCCTAGTGGAGAAAAAGTAGAATGTGTTATTGCAGATACTACTATTGGAGGTGTTGCAGATGCTGCTGCTTGTGCAGATAAATTTAAAAGAGAAGGTGTAGAAGTTTCTTTAACAGTAACACCATGTTGGTGTTATGGTACAGAAGTAATGGATACAGACCCATTATTACCTAAAGCAGTTTGGGGATTTAACGGAACAGAAAGACCAGGAGCGGTATATTTAGCTGCTGCCTTAGCAGGGTATTCTCAAAAAGGATTACCAGCATTTGGTATTTATGGTAAAGAAGTTCAGGATGGTGGAGATCAGACCATTCCTCAAGATGTTTCAGAAAAAATTATTCGTTTTGCGAAAGGTGCTTTAGCCGTTGCTCAAATGAAAGGAAAATCTTATTTATCTATTGGATATAGTTCTATGGGTATTGCTGGTTCTATGGTTGATGTAAACTTTTTACAAGACTATTTAGGCGTAAGAGCAGAATTTGTAGAATCTGTTGAGTTATTAAGACGTATAGATGAGGGTATTTTTGATCAAGAAGAATATGCAAAAGCATTAGCTTGGACAAAAGAAAACTGTAAAGAAGGAGAAGATAGAAACAATCCTGAAGCACAAAAAACGCGTGAGCAAAAAGATGCTGAGTGGGAAAAAGTTGTGAAAATGACTTTAATCTGTAAAGATTTAATGAACGGAAATCCTAAATTGAAAGAGATGGGATTTGGTGAAGAATCTAAGGGAAGAAACGCTATTATGGGTGGTTTCCAAGGACAACGTCAGTGGACAGATTACCAACCAAATGCAGATTTTACAGAGTCTATCTTAAACTCTTCTTTCGACTGGAACGGAATTCGTCAAGCATATACATTTGCAACAGAAAACGATTGTTTAAATGCAATTTCTATGTTATTTGGTCACTTATTGACTAATAAAGCACAGTTATTCTCTGATGTAAGAACATATTGGAGTCCAGAATCTGTAGAAAGAGTTACTGGTAAAAAATTAACAGGATTGGCAGAAAACGGAATTATTCACTTAATTAATTCTGGTTCTACCACTTTAGATGCAACAGCACAACAACAAGATGCTGATGGAAATGCAACAATGAAAGCATTCTGGGACATTACTAAAGATGATGTTCAGAGATGTTTAGATAATACAAAATGGCCACCTGCTACCGTAGAATATTTTAGAGGAGGAGGATTCTCTTCTAATTTCTTAACAAAAGCAGAAATGCCTTTAACGATGTGTAGAATTAACTTAATTAAAGGAATTGGACCTGTTTTACAAATTGTAGAAGGTTGGAGTGTTGAGTTACCAGAAGATGTACATAATGTTTTAAACGACAGAACAGATCCTACTTGGCCAACAACTTGGTTTGTACCTAGAACAACTGGTACAGGATTCTTTAAAGATGTATATACAGTGATGGCTAAATGGGGAGCAAACCATGGTGCAATTTCTCACGGACATATTGGTGCAGATTTAATTTCATTAGCGTCTATGTTACGTATCCCTGTAAACATGCACAATGTTTCTGAAGATGATGTATTTAGACCTAGCGCATGGTCTGCTTTCGGTGAAAACTTAGAAGGTGCAGATTATAGAGCATGTGATAATTACGGACCTTTATATGGTTTCAAAGAATAATAAAACACTTTTTTAACAAGAATTGGCTCTTAATTTTTTTTGAATTATTTGTTAAGATGCCAATTCTTTTTTTTTTATACTGATAAAGTAGCTTCTTTTAAAGCCTATACAATTGTTATAAGCAAACTTTATCCTTTTTAAGCTTCAATAAAATGAAAAACGTAATCGCAGTTATAGATATTGGAAAAACGAATAAAAAGATATTTTTATTTGATGAAAAATTTGACGTTTGTTTTCAGAATTCTACCAAGTTCAAAGAAGTATTAGATGATGATGGTTTTCCTTGTGATGACCTAGAGTCTATTGAAAATTGGATTTTAGAACAAATAAAACAAGTTCAAAATAATCCTAAATTTCTTTTAAAAGCGATTAATTTTTCTACACACGGAGCCTCTCTTGTATATTTAGATAAGCAAGGGAACAGAATTGCCCCTTTATACAACTACCTAAAACCCTTAGACATAAAAAAATATAATGATTTTTATAAATCTAATGGTGGTGTAGAAGAGTTTTCTAGAACAACTGCTTCACCAGCTTACGGAATGTTAAACACTGGTTTGCAAATGCAATGGATGCAAAAAGACAAACCAGAAGTATGGAAAAATGTAGCATCTATTTTACATTATCCACAGTATTTAAGTTACTTATTTACAAAAGAAATTACCGCAGATTTTACGTCTGTTGGCGCACATACAGCTACTTGGAATTTTGATAAAATGGAATATCATCCTTGGTTAAAGGCTGCAAATATTAACTTACCCGAACCTGTAAACGGAGAAAAAGCAATCTCTACAGAAATTAACGGACAACAAGTAGCTGTTGGTTCTGGTTTACATGACAGTTCTTCTTCTATAATTCCTATTTTAGAAAAAGAAAAAGGCAACGATTTTGTATTGCTTTCTACAGGAACTTGGATTATTGCTATGAATCCTTTTAGTAGTGAAACCTTAACACAACATCAATTAACCAATAATTGTTTGTGTTTTATGACTCCTAAAAAACAACAAGTAAAATCTTCTATGCAGTTTTTAGGACGCATACATGAAGTGTACTTAGATCCATTAAGCGAATATTTTAATGTCCATGTAGACAAACATTTAAACCTTCCTTTAGATGAAAAATTATGTCAAGAGTTAATTGCTGAAAATGCACAAATTTTTCTAGCAGATGGTATTGATACTAATTTTGAAGCTAATGAAGATTTATTAAAACATTTTGGTTCTTATCAAACAGCGTATTATCAATTAACATTCGAAATTGCTAAAAAAGTAATTGCAGGTATTAATTTAATAACAGATAAAGACAAAACCATTAAAAACATTTATATCTCTGGCGGATTTAATAAAAACAGGATATTCATCAAATATTTAACCTTGTTAAAGAAAGGCATTGTAATTAAAATTTCTGAATGCAAAAATGAAAGTGCCTTAGGTGCTGCATTAATGATGAAATCATACCTATAAACAAAGTTTGTAATACTTTAATTACGACAAACAAGTCGATATTAACCTAATCGATTTTCAAGTAGCCAAACCTACTTATAAGGGAAAAACACCTAACAATAAATTGTTAGGTGTTTTTTTATCACATAGCGACATAGACAATATATCTATCATGCTGAATTTATTTCAGCATTAATACTAGAATGAAAACACACATTTTTGTCATTTCGAACGCAGAGAGAAATCACATAAAGACGCTCTATTTTTTGCTATCACTGCTATGAGATTTCTCCTAAAGTAGAAAAGATAAACTGGTATACTTTTTCATGTTTAAAAACTAATTGTAAATAAAAAACCATCCCTAAGGCTTACCTTAGGGATGGTTTATAAAGCATAATCTATTTTATTTTTTCACCTCTTAAAGACTCATAGACTTTAATTAATTCTGCTAATTTCTCAGGGCTTGTTTCTGCTAAATTTTGTTCTTGACCAACATCTTGTTTTAAATTATATAATTGAAATTCTGGACGAATACCAACATCAATACTTACTTTTTTATTAAACTTATTCCCTTTATAAGGAGGAATCATTAACCAATCTCCACTTCTTAAAGCTGTTCTAGAATTTGCTTCAATTAACAAATGATCTCTTCCTTTATTAGATTTACCTAAAAAAGCATTTAAAATATCTTTACTATCTGTTGTATTTTCTGAGGTTCCTGTTAAGTTTGCTAAAGAAGCTAATAAATCCATTTGGCAAACAATCGCATCTGAAACAGTTGGCTTAATTGTTCCTTTCCAATAACCTATAAAAGGCACTCTAGTACCTGCTTCTAACAAACTGTATTTACCACCTCTTAAGCCTCCTTTTGGATCATGTTTCCCTAATTTTTCTATGGCGTCATCATAATACCCATCATTTAAAACTGGGCCATTATCACTAGAAAAAACAATTAACGTATTTTCTAAAAGACCTTCTTCTTCTAAAGTATTTATAAACTCACCAACTACCCAATCTGCTTCTAAAATTACATCTCCTCTTGGACCCATTCCAGATTTACCTACAAAACGTGGATGCGGAGTTCTTGGTACGTGTGGTTGCTGCATCGCGTAATACAAAAAGAAAGGTTGCTCTTTATGTGTTTTTACATACTCCTGCGCTTTTCCTAAAAAATGATCTGCCATATCAATATCCGTCCATTTTGCAGACTCACCACCTTTCATATACCCAATTCTAGGTATTCCGTTTACAATGCTATTATTATGTCCGTGATGCCATTTCATGGTTGTCATTTCCGGGTTTGATTTTGCTGTAGGCTCTCCTTCAAAATTCTTTTTATAATTTACTTCAATCGGATCATTTTTATCCAAACCTACTACATGTCCGTTATCTATATAAACGGTTGGTACTCTGTCTTGCGTAGCCGCCATAATATAAGAAGAATCGAAACCTACTTCATTAGGACCCGGAGTTATTTTTCCGTTCCAATTAACATCCCCAGACCCTAAACCTAAATGCCATTTACCAACAATTGCAGTTTGATAGCCTTGTTTCTTTAAGACTTTTGGTAATGTTTGTTGCGCTACATCAATAATTAAAGGAGCAGAACCTGCTAAAATTCTTGCTTTTTTATTTCTCCAAGGATACACACCTGTTAACAACGCATATCTACTTGGTGTGCATGTTGCCGAAGAAGCGTACCCATTTGTAAATTTAATTCCGCCATTTGCCAAGGCATCTATATTTGGCGTTTGGATTTCTGTGGCTCCGTAAGCACTTAAATCTCCGTAGCCTAAATCGTCTAAATAAATAACCACAATGTTTGGTTTTTCACTTATATCTGTGGTTTTTTTTGCTGTTTTTTCTGATTTGCAACTTGTCATTACAAAAACAGAGAAGAATAGAAATCTAAAAATGATCTTTTTTAAATACATATTATTTACGTTGGTTAATTAATATTGTAAGAAAGTAAAATTATGAATACTTATTTAATAGTAAGAGCAATTATCGTTCTAAAAAGGTATCAAAATGACTCTTATTTCTTTTTTGATTTTTATTTTTTAAGCTTAACAAGCTTAAATTAAAAACAATACACTAAAATAAAACAACACGTAATTCACTGATAAAAAACTATTTAAATACTTTAAGTTATAAAACGAAAGTAGTAATCGATTTAGCAGCGATTACAATATCTTTTTTATCCGCATTATGTTGTATTAATTTTAAATCTGAGTCTTTATCTGTAACATAAACTTGCTTTATAGTACTTTTAAAATTTAGTTGTACTGCTGTTTCTTTTTGATTAACCGACACAATAATAATAGAATTATCTTTATTCTTATACGCTGAAACTAAAACTCCTTTTTCTAAATTTTCAAGGGAATTTTTACCGTTATAATCTACCTTAATTTGTTTTGCTTGAGGTCTTATAAATCTCGAAAAATTACCTAAGCCCCATAATAATTTTGAGCTTTCAAAAGTACCTTCTTCTGTATTTTTATCATGATAAATAAGTCCGTCTTTATAATTATAAGGTGTCATTGCCAACCACCAATGCCATGCACTTGCATTAGCGATAGTAAGATCTGCATGTATTAATCTAGCAACATACAAAGCTGTTTTCATGCCTAAATCTTTCCCTTTCCCTCTAATTTCTTCATTGTTCTCTAGAATACAATATTCTGTCATCCAATACTCTAAATTTGGATACTTTATTAATTTCTTTTTAATTTCTTCTCTTTTTGTTTTTAATTTAGAAATATCCCAAGTTGTAAAATAACTATGTCCTGCAAATTTTTGCGAAACCGTTTCTAAATTTCCAAGATACAAATCACTCATAGGGTTAAAAAAGACTTCAACCTGGTTACTTCTATGCTCTTTTCCTTTTTTTATTGAAGTCAAATAATCTATTTGTCCAGCTTCTGATACTTCTAATTTTGTATCTAAATTATAGCTTTTAAAAACAGAATCTATTGTTTTGGTTGCACTTGAAAGTTCATCATTATTCCAAGGAGAACCTTCTTGTTTTCCATTTTTCCAATCCCATTGAGGTTCATTAAACGGACTGATAAAATTAAAATGAAGATCTAAACTATCTTTAAAGTGCGTAACCACATCTTTTAAAAACAACGCATATTTTACATAATTACTTGTTTTTAGGTTTGATGACAATCCGTCTGCAGAAAATGCTTTATTATTTTTTGTAAACTGTACAGGCGGACTATTTACAAAACCTATAAAAGAAGAAACACCTCTTTGTTTTGCAGCTTTTAAAAACCATTGCTGCCCCAATTGTCTGTTCCAATTATAAGAACCATCATTGTTTAAAAAGCCTTCTGCCCTTCTCCATTCATCTTTAATACTGCTTTCTTCTCCTTGTTCTGCACTTCCTGCGCCAATATTAAATCGCCAAGTTGTAAGACCAATTCCTTTAAGAGTTCCATCGGCATTTTTTTCTGTGCTAAACAATAAATCTGCCATAGCTTCTTTTTTCTCTAACGGCCATTTCCCTACAAACTGCCCAGACCAAGCGTCTGAGGCTCCGAAATTATGTATGGTTTGGAATTCTTTATCAGAATGAATCTCTATATTAATTGGATCTATTTTACTTTGAGAAAACAATAATCCACTTAAAAATAAAAATAGAACTATCGCTTTATCCCTCATTTTTTCTTAAACTTCTTAGGCACAAAATTAGCCTCATACTTCGGATTTAACTCTGTAGGAATTGGTGCATTAATCTCAGTTCTCCAACTCTTTAATTTTTTTAATAACGCTGCTACTTTCTCTGGATGAACGTCTACAAGGTTGTTTCTTTCGCCTAAATCTGTCTTTAAATTATACAACTCAATCTCATTATTTTCAAAATATTGATGAAGTTTCCAATCACCATCAATAATAACAGAACCAGGTCTTGTTCTAAAAAACGGATCTCTACCATCATCTATTTTAAAATTATATGCTTGTAAATAAATAGGAAAGTGAAAAAACAAACTTCTATCTTTTATTGTTTTCCCTTTTAAAATTGGTAAAATAGAAGTTCCATCTACTATTTTATTTGGGTTTTCTACATTTAAAATATCCATAAAAGTTGGATAAAAATCTAGATTGGTAATAGGAGTCTTAGAAACTGTATTTGGTTTTACAACTCCATCCCAAGAAATTATATATGGTACTCTAATGCCGCCTTCGTAATAAGAACCTTTCCCTGCTCTTAAAGGATCTTGATGAGAAATAGCTCTTATTCCGCCATTATCCGAAGTAAAAACAATTAAGGTATTTTTTAGATTTAAAGCTTTAATTTCATCTAAAATTAAACCGATATTTCTATCAACCGTTTCAATCATACCTGCATAAACCGCCTTATTTTGAAAAGGATTTCCTCCTTTTTCTTTATATTTTTGTTCTAAAGCATTTGTTGTTGATAATGGCGTATGCACCGCATAATAGGGCAAATACAGAAAAAATGGCTTTTCTTTATGCTCTTTTATAAATGAAATGGCTTCTTGTGTTAATCTATCTGTTAGGTTTTCTCCTTTTTTATTATCAACAATATTTTTTATGTTATACGGACTAAAAAAACCATCTTTACCCGGATTACCATGCTTTGCTCCCCCAACATTTACATCAAAACCTTGTGTTTTAGGGTCTTCTCCTAAATGCCATTTACCAAAAGTACCTGTTATATAACCTTCTTGTTTTAGCATTTCTGCAATAGTAATATTATTGTCTGCTAAAATTTCTGTGTTTTTAATAGGAATTATTTTTCTAGTTTTTTCATTTCCTCTATCAGAATTACTAACGGTATAAATACCGTGTCTAGGCGTATTTTGCCCACTAATTAAACACGCTCTACTAGGCGCACAATTTGCTGCGGAAGCATACCCATTTGTAAATTTCAATCCACTTTCTGCAAGTTTATTAATGTTAGGTGTTTCATAAAAAGTACTTCCATAAGTTTCGGTATCCATCCAACCTAAATCATCTACATTAATATAAATGATGTTTGGTTTACTTTCTGGTTTCTCCAAATTTTGAGCATTGCAAGACAATAGTCCCCCTAATAATAATAATAATATATATAAATACTTCATTTTATTGTTTTTTTTCTTTATTTAAAACTTGTTTCATTTTAGCAGGATCTGAATACAAAACCTCTTTATTTTCCATTAATCTTTGATGAATATGATAGGTAACATCCATCCAATTTCTAGGTTCTCCCCAAAGTGGTTCCATCATTTGAGATTCCCAGTTTTTTAAAGCTGTGTTTAATTCATTAAACTGATTTTTATTAGTATTTTGAAGGTCTTTCATTTCACCTAAATCCTCTTCAACATTATATAAAGTTGCTCCGTAATCTTGCAAACGAACCATTTTATAATCTCCTACTCTTGCTCCGGCTTCTTCTAGTTTTCTCCAAAATAATTGAGCATGCGGATCTCCCTTCTTCTCCCCTTTTAAAAATGGCAAAAGGTTTGCTCCATCTAAAATTAAATCTGCATCCTTTTTAATATTCGCTGCCGCCATAGAAGTTGTAAAAATATCTAAAGAAGAAGACAAACCATTAAAAGTTTGACCTCCTTTTATCTGAGCTGGCCAACTTACCACAAACGGAACTCTATGTCCTCCTTCAAATTTATTTCCTTTCCAACCCTTTAATGGTCCACCAGAAGATGTGTTATTTGCTGCTCCACCATTATCACTTAAAAAATAAATAAGTGTGTTATCTGCAATACCTAACTCTTTTAATTTGGCCTGAAGTTTACCAACGTTTTCATCTAAAGACCAAGTCATAGCTGCCAAATATTGTCTTGGATGATTTTTATATTTTTCTAAATCTTCCTTTTTAGCTTCCATTGGCGTATGCACTGCATTGTAAGCTAGATACATAAAAAAGGGATTGTCTTTATTTTCTTTTATGTATTTTACAGATTGATTACCCAAAACGTCCGTTAAATACCCATCAAATTTTACACGTTTTCCGTTATGTTGTAACATTTTTGCTTTACTCGGATTTTCATATTGAAAATAAGACCTACTTCCGGTTTCAAAACCATAAAATTCATCAAAACCTCGATTGTTAGGTAAATCAGATTCCTCTTTTCCTAAATGCCATTTACCCAATGCCATTGTTTTGTAACCATTTTTCTTAAAAACATCTGCAATAGTTACAACATCATCAGAAAGCCCAATATCACCAGAGTTTTTATCACCTGTATCATTTGCCTCAAAACCAAAACGTTGTTGGTATTTTCCAGTAATTAAACCCGCTCTACTAGGTGCACAAACTGTTGCGCTTACATGTGCATCCGTAAAAATAACACCACTTTTTGCTAACCTGTCTATATTAGGTGTTTCTAGATCTTTACTTCCCATAAAACCAAAATCTGCATAACCAGCATCATCAATTAAAATGACAATTACATTTGGTTTTTGCTCTTTTTGCACTGCATTATTTGTATTGCAAGACACTAAAAATCCGCACAATAATAGTATAAACAAGGTATCCATTTTAAAAAAAATAAAATTTAAAAATTCTGTAAAAACAAGATGAAAGGTTTTTTTAAGATTCAAGTTGTTGTCTTTTTAATTAAAGCTAATCTAACTTAAAGTAGCGTAAAAAACAGTCTAATATTGTTACAACAAGGGAGTGAGAATGTTACAATTCTATTAAAGAGTCTCCGTGCGATGCATATAGCTATGACTTTCAATAATTTTGAACCTTAAAAAGAGAGCACAATTTAGTTTCTTCAAAATGAGTCTGTAATGTTATTAGAAATAACTTTCTATAAATTTAAAAAAACAAGACTGTTTTTTTAATAATACAGCTAACTTATTATAACATATCTTAATCTTAGCTTGATAAGGAGTTTCTCTGATAAATTTTTAAATTTCAACAATATGTAAAAAATAATAACTTATATGACGTTTGTATACAAGCATTTTTAAATGATTTTACACTTACATCTATAGATTTACCTGCTTAAACAGTTATTGGTAGTTGGACATTCTGGAAATGCTCAAATATTAGTAATGTAAATATGTCTGTCATAGATTCAAATTGCCCTAGATGCATTTAATGCTAAAGGACTTACAACTTTAACACTTCCTTCGTCATTAAGAAAATTTTCAGGTTTTAATACGTTTAGAAACATTCCTACTTTAGAAGAATTAATTGTAGAAATTGAAACTCCTTTTGTTCTTGATACTGACGTAAATATCAATCATATGTTTTCTAATCAAATAAATCAATCTCCTACACCTAATTTAATTGCACCTTGGGGCTTCTAGTGCCTTTGAAAATCAATGAAATATATTTAGATTCTTATCCAAAACTTAATGTAGATAAATGATATTTTTTCTGCAGAAGTTTATAATATATAAAGTGAATCAGCTTTTATTTAAAACCTGCATTAATAAACACGGATTATATGAAATATGACGACCTATGGACTAAATAATTATTTACAAAATGTAGCATTATTACCTTTGTATTGCAAAAATACTAGTGTTTTGGGTTAAAATGCAACATTTTTACCCAAAAAACGAAACCTATGTACTCTAAGAATAGTATAGTTATTTGTAAATTTAAATCATAATATTATTAATTTAAAATTAAATAAATCATGAAAAAAACATTACTATTATTTGTTACATTATTATCTGTAACATTAACGAAGGCACAAACTGTAGGTGATGCATTTACAGTAAATGAAATCAATTATGAAGTAACCGCTGTTGACCCTACAAACGAGGTACAAATTGTAGGAAATAGTGTTACTACAGATGCATTAACGATACCAGCTACTGTAGAGAATTCAGGAACTACTTATAACGTTACTTTTATAAAAAATAAATCATTTTCTAATGTAGCAATTACATCTTTAGTTGTTGAAGGTGATACTGAAATTGATTGGCAAGTGTTTAACGCTTGTCCTAACCTTGTAAGCGCAGATCTTTCTAATATTACTTCAGGTGTTGGTTTAAACTCTTTTGTAAACTGTCCTGAATTAACATCAGTAGATCTTCATAATGCAACATTTGTTGGTAAAACAGCATTTAACAAATGTCCTAAATTAGAGACAATAGACCTTAGTAATACAGTTGATATTGGAATACAAGCATTTAGAGATGCAAAAGCACTTACATCTGTAGATTTACCTGCTGCAACTGTAGTTGGTGGATTGGCATTCTGGGGTTGCTCAAATCTTACTGATATAAATATGCCTGTGATGGATTCAATTGCTCCAGGTGCATTTAATGCTACAGGATTTAAAACTTTAACGCTTCCTGCTACTGTAACGAAACTTCCAGGTGCTAATACATTCAGAAACATTCCGGCTTTAGAAGAATTAATTGTAGAATTTGAGACTCCTTTTGTTCTTGATACTGACGCATTCTTAGACGCAGAGAAAACAATACCGGATCCTGATAGTCATATGTTTTCTACTCAAGCCGGATATGACACAGCTCCTACATTGATTGTTCCTTTTGGTACCAAGGATGCTTTTGCCGCAGAAAACGGATGGGATATATTTAATATCGTTGAAGCAGATGAAATATTAAGCTTAGCTTCTCAAGCTAAAATATCTTTAAATGCATATCCAAATCCTGTTGTAGATAAATTATACTTTTCAACAAATGATGTTTTTTCTGCAGAAATTTATAATATTTTAGGCGCTAAAGTAAGTTCTCAAAAAGTTATAGATGGAGTAGATTTATCTCAACTTAATAAAGGTATTTATTTTGTAAAAGCTAAAAATAATGAAGGTTTAGATTTCAAAACAATTAAAGTTATCAAACAATAATAAAGTTTTTTATTTAAAACTTAAAAGGAGTAACTTTATATAAAGTTACTCCTTTTTTTATGCCTTTACATTAACTGCATCCATATTATAAAATATAATTACTTATGCAATTGGTAATCTAATCAAGTTAAATACCTTATCAAGGTTAAGATTATGAAAATATTACAGACAAAGTAAACTATTACGAAGTCTATTTTAAAAACCAACAGAATCTTTATCGTTTTTTGATATCAAAAGCAGATTATTATATACAATAGGTTTCTAAAAAACAAAAGGAACAACTTCTATAAGTTGATCCTTATTATTTGTTTAAAAATAATTTGATAAGTAAGATAAACACTTTGCTTATTTTCGTATTATTTTATATTGTTTTCTTGTTCCTTTGTAATTTACTTTGAGAAAATAAATACGAGATGAAATATCATTTAACTTAATTGTATGAATTAAAGAACTGATATTATTTTCGGTATAAATAGTTTGACCATTAACACTTACTAGTTTAACAGAAACATTTTCTAAGTTATTTAAATATATGTTTATATTTTCTTCATTAGGGTTGGGATACGTATAGATTTCATTCAATAATTTTAGCTCACCGTTAGTAGATAAACTATTTTCATCATTAATTATAACAGAAAAATCCATATCAGAACCAACAAATTTTGTATTACAGGTGTTTATATCATCCCCTTTTGTATAAGTTATTAATTGTATTTTACTTTTATTCTATTACCTAAACAGAAATAATGATATTTTCATCAGTGTTGTGTTCTGTATTGATAATTTATCTTGTGATTTTTAAATTATAATTACTTGTTTCTATTGTTGAGCAATCAAATGTGTAGAGATGATTTCCTAAAGAATTAAAAGGCACATCATTTATTTTAGGAATTCCATTCTTACTCCATACAGTTAAGCTTCCTGACTCTTTCATTGTACAGATAATTTCATTTTCATTTATAGATGTCACTTCTACTGTACCTGCAGATAAATATTTATCAGAATTACCAATTACAGACCATCCATTAACAATAGGACTTAACTGAAACAATCTTTCTTCACGTGTTTTTAGTTCAAACTCAAAATCATCTGTCAATGGTTTTGCTATTTTATTGTATGCATCATATAATAAAATTCCTCCTTTAGGTATTTCCCAAAGTCCTTTAAAAGGTTGAATCATTCCTCCTGCATTCGGATAATCTTTTAAAGAAATAGCTGATTTTAGCATAGTGTCTCTATTTAAATTAACCGCCATAATAACTGCTGATTCATTTTTAATCGGAGCAATTACCTTAAAGGCTTTTTTACCTACATAAGGATCTTGTTGTAAACTTACTGGCAAAGGAACCCCAGGAGCTAGCGTACCAATAATCTCTCCATCTTTATACATTAACGGAGTTAAATACGTATCATCAATGTTTTTTGTTTCATCAGATAAATAAATAGGACCACCAGAAATAGCTCTAGAAACCGCCATTAAACGCGCTGTTTCTTTAAAACTGGTGTGAAACATATCTTGGTCTAACCAATGTACATGTCCTAACCAAAGCGCATTCGTAAAGTTTTGTACAATGGTTAAATCGATACGGTCTAAATCTATTTTATAATCTACACTAGATCTAATTACGTTGCTATACGCTTGATTAAAAACATTAAAATTCTGCATTGCAATGCAGTTTAACAATTTTAAGTCTTTCTCTTTTACATTTTCTTCTAAGGCTCTGTTATTATTATGCACTCCAAAAACTGGGTTTTCTCTCCCTTTGTTAAATTGTAAATTAACAGACTGAAAATCAGCCTTAATCATGTCAAATCCATTTTCTTTTGTATCTGCTGTCATAGCATCATAAAAAGCATTGGCAGATGTTAATGAATTTTTAGATACCATTCTGGTCTTACTTTTATTTTTACCGTAATACAAAGTATCTAAATGCTCGGAAAGTGTTTCTAAAGTATTGTCTACAGAAATTCCGTCCATAAATCCATTAAAGTTTCTCCAAAGCCCCATCCATTTTACTTTATCATCTTTCAAGTCTGTAATCGGTTTCCATCCATTAGGAAACTTCTTTTTATCAACACCAAAAGACAATAATTGACGTTTTTTTTCATCTAAATAGCCGTCATCAATCAACACCCAGCGAATAGGTAAATCACTCGTTTTGATATCTTCAATAGCATTTACAATAATTTCTTGGTTGATATTACTTTTATAGTGCTCCCAACTACACCAGCCTAAATATTTAAAAGGTTCTGGATATTCTTTATCAGAACGCCAGTTAAAATTACCCTTTACTCCTTCTGCTTCTTTTGCTAATTTCCATGTTGTTCTAATAGCTTCGTAAGGACTTGATGACGCTGCATAAGAAAAAAGTGGTGCATTCACTTCTATAGTTGTTGTACCATACGTAGCCGTTTTTAATATAAAACCACTTTTATCAACATCAAAAGTATTTCCAACCATTTTAGAGACAATAGGTAAAAGAGCTAAATAATTTCCATTCTTCTTTTGGAGTAAAATTAAACTCCCATATTTCATGTTCTTATCCTCTCTTGGCTTTATCTGCTTGTAATTAGATAATTCAGACACATCTTGAAACCAAAGTGCTTCCATCCTATTTCCTGAAGCTTTTACTTCAGAAAAAGGGCGATAATACATTCCGTTTTTATATGCTGGCAGTTTTAAAACAATATCAGCAATAATTCCTTTCTTATTTGGTGTTAACACTTGTTTTTTAAGGGTGAAAATTCCATTTTCAGAAAGGTTGCTTAAGTCTAAAACACTTGGAATTTCGGCTAAGTTCTCAGTTACCGTTTCTTTAATTTGTTGTTTTTCATCGCATCCAATGATAAAAAAAACACTAAGAATTAAGATGGATGTACATAAAAATCGTATGTTATTTAAAATTTTCATGATGGTTCTATTTTTAAAGAAAAAACTCCATTTCATTTAGAAATGGAGTGCGTAAATTTCTTATTCTAAATTTTTATTTCTGATACTTAAGTACATAGTTATTACTACCATCACTACCATCTAAAGCCACTCCACTAGGGCAAAAAAGATATTCTGGTTCATTGTTAGCATCCATTAATAATTGTGGTCTTTCAAACTTTACTTTATTACCATAACGTCTATTTGCTCCTTCTGGTACTTTACCGTTTAAGTAAAAATCTTGCGCATTGTGAAAGCCTGATAAAGGTGCTGCATTAAATTGTACGCCATCATCAGATACCCAAAGCAAACCGCCACCTTTTTCTAAAATTCCGTGATTATCGGTGGTTAATAAACAGATTTTATCTCTCCATATAAATGCATAACCATCTTCTATTCTAACTTCGTTTGTTGTAATTGGGTTGGATTGAATAACATAGGGTCCTTCTAACTTTTCTGAAATAGCAACTCCCATACTTACCTTTCCTCCTTTTCCTTTAGGACCCGCCATGGCTTTAAAGTACAAATAATATTTTCCGTTGGGATGTTTTATAAGCCCAGGATTATTAACTCCAAGACCACTATCATAACACCAAATAGAGGCATCATTTGGCGGACTTAGCAAAGGTTCATCTTTGTTAGGTTTTTCTAACCAAGGACCATTAAGGCTCTCACTTACCAACATGCCTATTCTTTGACTCGGACCATGGATTTCTCCACCATCATTCGCTATAAATATCAACACATATTTGTCATCAATCTTTTTAATACTTGGGTTATGAAAACCTGCAGCATTCCATGTACCATCTCTTTTTCCTTGTGCTACAACTTCTACAAATTTAAAAGGCCCTTCTGGACTTTTAGAAACATAATGTGCAATTTCACTGTTATAACGCCAAGCTTTTTTAAATGGTGTTTCTGATGACCATCTTGCAGAAAATAGATGTACATTTCCTTGTTCATCTCTAATAGGAGAGCTTCCCCAAACATCATAACCGGGCTCATTTACGGCTTCTCCAATTAGTTTCCAATGATCTGACATTGCTGTAGGAACTTCTATTTGATTATGAGATGCCTCATTTTTCTTAGTTTCTGGGTTCTTGCTATTTTTGTTTTGACAAGAAGCAACAAATATTGAAAGCATTGCGATGCTTACTATTATTTTTTTCATTAGTTATTTAATTAAAAAGTTTAGATTATTTAATTCAGATCAAAATAGTGCTGTTTTATTCTTTTATTCTAAATGAAATATGGGTAAATGAACCTGTTGTTATATCTATAAGAAATTGATTTTCTTCTACAGGTTCTATAACAAAAGATTCTCCTAGAGGTTGATCATCATCATCCCATTGTGTTACACTTATATCACCATCAATTTTAAAACCATCTAGAATCCCTACAGGGTATTCTTCGTAAAAAGGTGGTAAAAAAGTTTTACATGGACTCACAGTATTGATAAAAAACACATTTACCTCATTACCTCTTATATAGGCTCTACTATGAAGTTTCTCCCTACTTAGTACTTCTTCACCATCATGATCTAACATTCTTATAGGTTGTGAACCAATCAAAGCTTCAGTATATGCTCTAGTAATATAATTCCATGGTGCATTACCTCCAGACAAGGGGTAATCCCACCAGCTTACTAAATCTAATCCAAGATCAGTCCAATCAAACATACATCCAATAGCTAGTTCGGAAGTCCAAATTTCTCTATCTTTTTCGTAGTCAGAACTACATCTAAGGGCATCCCAATGTGCTTCAGTAGCCCAAGCTTCACGATGTTTATCACTTTGAGCTAGTTCATATTCGTATTTTAAATCTGGATGATTCGTTTCATTATGATGATTCAAATAATAGTGATTTCCAAATACGTCATAGCTATCTTGTCCATTAATATTGTATAAATCGTTAAAAGATCCAGATTCACCTAATGGTTTATAAAATTCTGGAGCCACAATTTGTGGTACCACATAACCAAGTCTTGCCGTTCTAGCTCTTAATGTATCTACAGCTATCGTAAAATCTGTAACATCCATTCTAGCAGCCTCTTTATCAAAAGCAACATAGTTTACTTCGTGTCCATGTTCATGCATAAACTCAACATAGTCAACAATCAATTGTGCATATTTTACAGGATTAGGCACAGTTGGTGCATCTGTTGTTACCCAATCTGGAAAATACTCTGCTTTATCTGATGTTAAAACTTTTAAGCCTACAAAAATCATAAAAGGTTCAGAACCATAATAAGATGCTTTCGCATTTTCTATAGATTTTAAAAGAGTTGTGTAAACACTTTCTACCACCTCACCTTCTGCAGGGTGTCCTCCATAAGCATCACCACAATATAATGGAACTCTAAGGCCATTCATTTTAGCTTGACCTTTACCTTGACCAAAAGCACTTTCTGCATTACTGATATTACCTAAAGTTCCAGCGTTATGATTCAGATCTAACATATGATATTTTGTAACCCTACCAAATTTTTCAAGTGGAGCTATGGTTGCTTTATTTACATATGTTGCCTCTTCGTAATCTGTTATTTCTACAGTGTATTCTTCGAAATCTCCACCTGAGTGAAGTCTAAATTTTTCTGTAACGCCCCATTGACCAATTCTTGTATCTGGATTTGGAGTTATTATTGAAACATCATCTGAATATTTATAAGTAACAGACGTAATTTCTAACGGATCTTTTACATCTGGTATTGATATTTTTTTATTATCATTATCTATAACTCCAATAGATTTTTCTCCGGACGATAATGTTACATCAAATTGAGTAAAATTCAATTCAACATTGTTTATTTCTTCACTTTCTGTCTCTTTACTGCAACCTACAAATAGGAAAACAGATATAAATAATATATAAAATTTTTTCATTTTTGGTTTTATTCTTTGTTTTATTTTAAAATGATTTTTTATTCTTTAATTTTAAACGTAAGCTGAGTAAAAGTACCTGTTGGTATGTCTAAGAGGAATTGTTTTTCTTCAATTGCTTCTACTAAGGTAACTTCTCCTTCAACTTCTGAACCAACTACTGAATCATCTTGCCATTGTCTCACTGTTACTCTACCATCAATTTTAAAACCATCTAAAATCCCTACCGCATAATCTTCATAAGACGCTGGTACTATACCTGCAATATTTGGATTTACAACGTTAATTAAAAATACATTTACTTCATTACCTCTTAAATAAGCTCTAGTATGAAGTTTACCATTCGTAAAAGTTTCCTCTCCATCATGATCAAGCATTCTAATTGGTATGGAACCAAGTATAGCTCCTGAGTATGATCTCATAATAGGTGATTTTATTGTAGTACTACCCTCTATTGGATACCCCCACCACATAAATGCATCTAATCCTAGATCTGTATGGTCAAACATTACTCCAAATGCAGATTCTGTTCTAAAAATACTTGAATCATTATTCCAGTGTGGCTCAGTGGCCCACTGTGGACGTGTTCTGTCACTTTGAGCTAAATCGAACTCATATTTTAATTTTGCAAAACCAGCAACAGTGTGATCTCTTTGATAATAATGATTTCCAAAAATATCATACCTGTCTTGATACCCTTTATTATATAGTTCATTCATCCAACCGTTACTAGTGTCTCCTTGAGGGTCTAAAAGCTCTGGAGCTACAATTTTAGGTACTACATATCCCAATCGTGCTGTTTTTGCTCTCAAACTATCCGCAGATATTTTAAAATCCTCAACACTCATTCTAACAGACTCTTTATCAAACGCAATTGCATTTATTGTATGTCCTTTTTTATCCATAAATGCTATGAAATCAACAAGTAACTGAGCATATTTATCAGGAATAATTCCATCTTCATCAGTTGACACCCAGTCAGGGTAATACTCATTTTTATTAGAAGTCAAAACTTTAATTCCTACAAAAATCATAAAAGGTTCACTTCCACTATAGGCTGCCTTTGCATTTTCAAGAGATTTTAAAGGGTTTGCATAAACATCTTCTACAACTACACCTTCCGAAGGATGTCCTCCAAAAGCATCTCCACAATAAAGAGGAAATCGGATACCATTCATTTTTTGATTACTAAAAGCTTCAAAAGCCGTGCTTTCTTCTTTAGCTTTATTAGGGTCTCCATTAAGATCTAGCATATGATATCTTACAGTAGTCCCAAAAGTTTCTAGAGGAGATATTGTTGCTTGATTTTCATATACAGGTTCTTCAAAGTCAGGAACTTCTACAGTGTAATCTTCAAAGCTTTCACTAGAGTGAAGTCTGAATTTCTCTGTAATTTCCCATTTACCTATCCTTGTATTTGGATTTGGAGTAATGATTGAAACGTCTTCTGAGAACATATATGAAACAGATACAATTTCTAAAGGGTCTTTTACATCATATAATGAGATATGCTTGTTCTCATTATCAATAACTCCAATAGATTTTTCTCCAGATGATAATGTTACATCAAATTGAGTGAATTTAATTTCTACATTATCAGCTTCAATAATATCTGATTCTTTACCACAACTGAGAAAGAGAAAAATTGAAATAAGTAACAAAGGAAAGTTTTTCATGTTTAGTTTTTAATGGTTGATGATTATTTTATGCAATTTATCTAAAATCTTAACAAAAAATGGGGTCGAATTGTATCAACAATGGAGTTAAAATGTCACAATTAATGTTACATTAAAATAAAACACCTGATGAAACATTTTAATGCTTAATCAGGCGTTTTTTAATCTAAAAAAAATATATCTATCCGATATATTAATAATTAAATGTTAGCACTTCTCCTTTTTTAGTTGCTATTTCTTTTACGTCATCATTGTAACGAAGTTTTAAAGTGTTTCCTAATTTAGAAGTAACTACTAACGTTTTCAATTTTCCTAACTCCCAAGTCATATCAATCTCAAAACCTTTTTTAGCTACAATTCCTTTTATACTTCCAGATGCCCAAGCTTCAGGTAACGCTGGCAATACATGAACTTCTCCGTTATGACTTTGCATCAACATTTCTGTAATACCAGAAACAACTCCAAAATTTCCATCAATCTGAAAAGGAGGGTGTACATCTAAAAGGTTTGGTAAAGTAGACTTTCTTTGCAACGCTATAATATTTTCATAAGCTTTGTTTCCTTCTAACAAACGTGCATAAAAATTAATAATCCAAGCTCTACTCCAACCTGTATGTCCACCACCTTTAGACAATCTTCCCTCAATTGTTTTTTTAGCAGCTTCAAATAATTCTGGTGTTTTAGATTTTGAAATTTGATTTGATGGATGCAAAGCATATAAATGGGAAATATGTCGATGCCCAGGTTCAGCCTCTTTAAGCTCTCCAACCCATTCTAACAATCTACCATCTTTACCAATTTCAAGCGGAGGCATTTGCTTTATTTTCTGTTTTAAAATAGCACTGAAATCTTGATCAATATTTAAAATTTCTGCAGCAGCAATACAGTTTCTAAACAATTCAAAAACAATTTCACGATCCATAGTTGGTCCCATATTCAAAGTAGCTTTTTTACCATCTTTGGTTAAAAAGTTGTTTTCTGGAGAAACAGATGGACCCGTAACGAAAAGTCCTGTTCTAGGATCTTTCACCATAAAATCAACAAAAAACAAAGCAGCTTCCTTCATAATTGGATAGGCTTGATTTTTTAGATATTCTGTATCCTCTGTATATTCATAATGTGTAAATAAATGTTGACAAGCCCAAGCAGCTCCCATTGGCCACATACCATATCTCGCCTTACCAAAAGCAGCTGTAGATTGCCAAATATCACTAGTATGATGTGCAACAAAACCTCTAGCATTGTATGTTTTTTTAGCTGTAATACGTCCCATTTCACGTAATCCATCAATATATTCTAAAAATGGTTCATGACACTCTGCAAGGTTTGTCATTTCTGCCATCCAATAATTCATTTGAACATTGATGTTAATGTGATAATCAGAGTTCCAAGGTGGTGTAAATCCGGTTGCCCAAATACCCTGTAAATTTGCAGGTAAAGTACCTGGTCTAGAACTACTAATTAATAAATAACGCCCAAATTGATATTGCAATTGCGTTAAATAATTATCTGTAGCTCCTTTTTTTACTTTTTGTAAACGTACATCTGTAGGAAAATCATCTCCTTTACTATCTGATAATTTAAAAGAAAGTCTGTTAAATAACGATTGATAATCTGCAACATGTCTATCTAACAAATCGTTATAAGACGTTTTTGCAATTTTATTAATTACTTTATGATTTTCTTGTTCAAAATCTAATCCACGATAATTACTAGAAGCAACCACTTTAATTTGCACCTCATCTGCATCGGTAATTACTAATTTTCCATTTTTTACTATTGATGTTCCTCCTTTTGTTTCAAAATGAACTAGGGCATGAAATTTTACTCCATGACCATTACCTACATGTTCTGAAAACTCAATGCTATTTTCTGAAACAGAAATTTTAGTTTGTTCATTACGTTTTACCCAAGAAGAGATATTTATTTTTCCTTTTTGATCTGCAGTAAATTTATAGACCATTGCTTTATCAGGGAAACTAGAAAAATAGGTTCTAGTATACTGAACATCATTGCTTTTAAAATTGGTAGTAACCACCGATTTATTAATGTCTAACGCTCGCTTATAATTGCTAATAGAGTCTAAATTTGGAGTCTCTATAAATAAATTCCCTAACATTTGGTAAGTATCTGAACCAGTAGGTAAACGATCTGCTAAAATTTTATCTTGCACCATTGCCTCTGCTTCCATATATTTCTCATCAAACAGCAGTTTTTGTATGGCAGCAATATGTTTACCAGCATCTTTTTTATCTCTATTGTAATCTTTTCCTCCTGTCCAAATAGTTTCTTCGTTCAAACAAATAATTTCTTTTTTAGGCGTACCATAAATCATGGCTCCTAAATTTCCATTTCCAATAGGAAGCCCTTCATTCCATTTATTAGTTGGTTGATTAAACCAAATATTTAGAGCAGACGCTTCTTTTACTTCTTCTTTTTGAGTACAGCTAAAAAAAGTAAACGTTATTAAGGTTACGTAAGCTAACTTTTTTATGAGTTTATTATGAATGTCTATCCAGGGTGTTTTCATCATGTTCCTTTGTTTAGTTGAGGTTTATTTTTAGTTTTATTATTTGATTAATTTGTGATCTGATATTTATTTAATATTTGCTATTCTTTGAACCATCTAAGTTTACTAATGGTTTTGGTACATCATTCATAAAATTCTGAAATGCCTTCTTATTTTTTCTGGTTTTTCAATAGTATTTCCTTTTTTAGAATAAGAAGCGGCTTTCCAAAGATTTCCACCAGTAACCAACATTGTTCTACTAGCAATACATACTGCCTGACTATAAGACCCCTGATTATAGGTTCTAGAAAAAGAAACACCACTATCCATAAGACGATCTAAATTAGGTGTCTTTATCGAACAATTATCCAAAGTACCAACGCTATTAAACATTAGGTCATCTGCAAAAATAAAAAGTATATTCGGTTTCTTTTTTTGTTGTGCTTGTAAAGTAATTGACGTAAACACTAAGAATAAAATTCCTACAAATAAATATTTTTTTACCACGTGATGATTTTTACTCAAAAATAGACAAAAGTAGTTATGTCTAAGAAGCTAAACCGTATCATACTTAGTATAAAAATGTTGCATTTAGCAAAAAATAAATTATAATCGTCCTTTATCAACTATTCATTTACGATTAAGAAATACATCAAAATAAAAATTGCAAGTACTCTATTTACCTATAAAGTCTGATGACCATATTTAAATACCCTCACCAAGAGGTATAAAATAGTATAAGAATCATCCCTTTTTTATAGCCAGACACAAAACTGTTGGTTCATTATTTTCTACATAAACAAACGGGCGTTCCATACGATTGGGTATTAGAAAACCTCCATCTTCTAATTTTAATTCTTACGACTAATCTCGTAATTTTCTCCTTTTCCCTAGTCCAAACCATCTTTAGAAGTCATTAAATCAACACAAGAATGGGCATGAAAAACAGCATAAAAGACAGCTTGTTCTTTATCGAACCAAATAGAAATATCTTCGGTATCTAAATCTTCTTACAGGGTTTGGTGGTATTTTAAAAGGGCTTATTGGTGATAAATAAGTTACCTGGTTTATAGCAATATGAACACCACTTTCGATAGTAATCTTATGATCTTCTTATTCATGTTGTGTAGTTTAAGTTCTGTCCCTAACTATCAGTGTCGCTAAATTAAGTAGTATTCTTATTCTCGAGACCAATTTCAATCAGTAAATATCTCAAAACCACTTTTAGATCGTAAATCAGCAGTTAAGCCATTACCGGCTTTCAAGTTCTTTACATTTACAATCCAATCCTAAATTTATTCATACTCATACTCAAACCAATCGATATCCACATATCCTGAATCTTCTATATCGTTCCAGCAAAAGACGCCTAATCGATCACCTGACCAACGTCCAAATACCAGCTCGAATTCAGGACCAAAGCGCTCAAAATTCTTGTTGTCATAGCTGTATTCGAAAGAGGCGCTATTACCACTATTGGTAGATTTAAAATAAATAATAGCTTTCTCAATGCTAGGGCCGTCTATCTCAGTTCCCTTATCATCCATAAAAAAGAGATTTCTATTTCCTTCGGCATCCATTTTAACACCAATGAGATGGCTTACTCCTGCAAAACGAGCATATCCAGCGCGTTGTCCTTGTGTCATTCCTGATACATCAAATTTGGCACTGCTAATACCTGCTTTCGTGCCCATAATACGCTGACTTAAAGTGTTAGAAGCCCTCCAAAATGATGACGCTCCTTTGTGATAATAATAGTTGCTCAATGGTACCAAAGTGCTAGCTTTAAGTCTCAACCAGCCTGTACGTTCGGTCAATGACCAATGCGAGTCACGTGGGTTATGGTTCCATTCCCACTGATGTCCTAGTTCGGAGGAAGAAAAATCGTCTGAGGTTTGTATTTTTAATTTTTCAGGTGCTATTATATTAGGCATTTTGTACCTTCTTAAAGGTTCTCCAATGCCATCCTTGTCCATATCCTCTCCTATGATAGGCCAGCCATTTACCCATTCTACAGGTTGTAGACATTGTGGTCTTCCCTGAAAAGGGGCATCTATGTTCTGAATTAACTGATGAAAGTACCACCACGAGCCATCTGGCGCCTGGTTTAAAGATCCCTGGCTGCAACTGCGCTCAAAGCTATTCCCTTTTTCAAGCAACACTTTTTTGTCGTAAGGACCATAAATGCTATTGGTTTTTGAGCGTAAGGCTATTTGTTTACGGTCTTCTTTATCTCCATCAGGTGTCATAGACCATTCCGATAAGAAGATAAACCACTGATCATTGACTCTATATATTTTAGAGGCTTCAGCTCCTGGACCTTTATAGAAGACGGTGCCTTCATCTTCTAAGCTCAATCCGTCCCAACTCATTTTAAAGATGGCATTCTTATACAGGTATTTATCTTTATCTTCTTTCGTTCTGCTTCGACCTATATTGGCGACTAGCCAAGCTTCTTTGTTCTCATAATCCCAGAACACACTGGGGTCATCTGCCACCTTCTTTTGAGATATCATCTTTGTGGGGGTAGTCCATTGCCCGTAAATATCGTCGGTAGTAGTAACAAACAATCCGTGGCTAGGATCTATCACATAACAATACCAGGTACCTTCATGGAACGCTAGGTCTCCAGCCCAAACCCCTCGTTTGTAACCAGCCATCCTATCCCAATTATATTCCTTACCCCAACTGATACTGTCATACACATGATTAATAATTCTCCAGTTGACCATATCGTAAGATTCAAGAATGATCATCCCGGGGGAATTATGTTTCTTAGAAGATATCATGTAGTACTTATCGCCATGACGTACTACATCAGAATCTGGATAGTCGGCATTAAGGATAGGGTTTATAAAAGTGCCATCCCCTTGGTCACCAAATGAGTAAATTGTTTTTTTTTCTTCGGTTCCTTTACAGCCAAAAACGATAACAAGTAATAAAAGGAATCTAAAAATCTTCATTTTTCAATAATTTATATAGAAGTGTAATATGTTTTTATTTGAACTATTTTAGTGAATATACTTGGGGCAATCCCAGAGGATATTTACTGAGTTTTAAATTCATGTAGTGGAATAAATATCGTATAAGAATCATCTCCTTTTTTTATGGCAAGACACAGAACCGTTGGTTGATTTTTTTCTACATAAACAAACGGGCGTTCCATACGATTGGGAATTAGAAAACCTCCTTCATTTAATTTTATTTTTTTACGGCTGATTTCATAATTCTTAGCTTTTCCCCAATGCAAACCATCTTTAGAAGTCATTAACCCAATATAAGAATGGGCATGAAAAACAGCATAAAAAGCAGCTTGTTGTTCATCAAACCACATAGACACATCTTCGGTATCTAAATTGCCAATTACAGGGTTGGGTTGAATTTTAAAAGGTCCTGTTGGTGATGTAGAAACAGCAATTGCTTGGTTTCTGATAAACTTTTTCTCATTGGGTTTATCTCCTTTTACAATTAAGTAATACTTACCGTCTTTCCCTTGGTCAATTGCGGGATTCACAGTGATGTTAGCTATGGGTCCAGATGGTTCTATTATCGGAGTTTCCATTCTTTTCCAAGGGCCATTAATTGAATTTGAAACCGCTACTCCTGTTCTCTGATTTTTACGAAGCGTTCCTCTGTCCACGTCTTTTAATGATTTTGTACTTAACGCAACTAAATCATAATTTGTAAAGTTCTTACCGCCTAAATTAGTGGCGATATAATAGAGGTAATATTTGCCTTCAAAATATTTAATTTTAGGATTGTGAGCAGTAATTTCATCCCAATTCCCTTTGCCTCTTCCTTGTAAAACTGTCTCCTTATATTCCCAAGGTCCTTTTGCTGCATTTGATTCTGCATGTGCTATTTCCGAAAAAGTTAGCCATCCATTAAAAGTATAGGCTCTTTTCCATCGGGAATAAAACAAATGATATGTACCTCCTTCATCTTTTATAATAGAACCGCCCCAATTATAATACAAAGAATCACGAAAAACTCCATCTTTTTGCAAAGGCTTCATCATTTTATGAATGTCTAGACTGATCTCTTTTTCTTGTGATACAGCAGTAATAGAACAACTTAACAATACAGTCAATAAAAGGTTTACGAGGAATTTATTCATGTTTTTATGTTTACTTATTTTTAGTTTTTATGCTGACTAAAAAGCCAATCAACCAATGATGGATTTTTCCATGCCAATTCGTACGAATTATGACCAACATCTTTGTAAATAGTGAAACGAGCTTTGTGTTTTTTAAAACGAGTTAAAGATTCAATCATCTCTGTAGAACCAGCAAGTGGCACTGTAGGATCTTTATCACCATGAAAAGCCCAAATAGGAATTCTCTTTATTTTTTTTGCCATCAATGGATCTCCTGCCCCACAAATAGGAACCGCAGCTGCAATTATTTTAGGATAGCGCATCGTAAAATTCCAAGTTCCATAGCCTCCCATAGACATTCCCATTACATAAACACGTTTTTTATCTACAGAATATTCCTGAACCACTTTGTCAAAAATTTCTTTGGCTAATTTCATAGGATCACTCACCGGAATGTCCTTAAATCGATAAGAACCCTCTTTCCAAGGCACATTTACCCACTGTTGTTTATTAGGACACTGCGGCATTAAAATAATACTTGGATGTTCTTTTTGTACTTCAACATCCATCCAACCTGCAACCCAAGGTCTTAATTGTTTTAAATTGTCATTTCCTCTAGAACCTGCTCCGTGAAAAACTAAAACTATGGGATATTTTTTTTTAGGATTGTAATTGTCTGGTAAAAACAATCGATAGGGCATTTTTGCTCCATTTTTATCAGTATAAATATAAGCGTTTGTATTTTGCTCATAAAATGATTTATCTTGTTCTTTAAGATAATCAGTAGAAAAACTATTATCTAAATATAGTGTTTGAGAAAAGACACTTTGAGTAATTAAACATAAAAATAATATGGTTATTTTTTTCATAAACTACTTCATTTCAAAACGAACCAAATAGGTTAATCCTTTCTTTTGAATCATTGAAATTCCCCAACCAGGAACTTCAGTTGCCAAATTTCCATTTTCTAAATGCGGACGATACAAACCTGGTGCCATTGGTATCTTTTTTAAACCGTCTTGTAAAACAGAAAAGTGCTCTCCATCTTTAGAAAAATACAACGTTTTACTAAGTGATGCCAATGAAACAATGCCACCATTTTGATTCCAAATTAAGACTTCGTGACTTTTATCTAACAAATAGCCCTCATGCTTTTTAAAAGGTCCCTCAGGTTGGTCAGCATACGCTGCATTCATTTTTGTTCTTTTCGGCCCTTGTTTTCCATCACTAATAGACCTTCCTTTATAGAATAAACAAACTTTACCATCTCTAACTAACAAACTAGCATCATCAATTCTAAAACTGTCAAAATCTGATGCGACATCACTAATTTCTAAAACCGGATTATTTTCTACTCTAACAAAAGGACCGTCTGGACTGTCTGAAACCGCAAGACCAATCGCTGTTATATCAGTAGTACCATTCCCTTCAAACTCATTATTTTTATTTCCTGGAGTAGGTTTTACACCTGTGTAATACAAGTAATATTTCCCTTTATGAGCTAAGATATTAGGTGTAAAAACAGAATGACTGTCAAACGTGCCTTCCTTTCCTAAATCAAGCGCCATTCCTTGTTCTTGCCAAGTATGTCCTTCATCTTTTGAAGTTGCATACCAAATGGTTGCCCAATAACCTGGAGTAATCGGGCTATCCATGCGGCTGTACCAAATATAATACGCGTCTCCTACTTTGATAATATCACTATTATCTCTTCTATTATACACAGCATCTTTACCAATACCTGTGATATCTTGATATGTGAAATTTACAGCCTCTGTCTCTGTTTTTACTTCCTTTTCTATTTTTTTCTCCTTTTTTGTCGTGTTACAAGAAGTGATTAAACTTACGAATATGATTACAATTCCTAATTTTATTTTATGCATTTTATTTTAATATTAAGGTTGGTTACAGATGCTTTTTTTAATTCTAATTTCACTAAATAAGTAGGTTATTTAATTTTTTTGGCTATTTTCTTAGCTAAAACTTCGTATCCTTTTTGATTTAAGTGAACACCATCAACAGTGTACTTATAAGCTTTTTTCATTAATTTATTTACATCTATCAAATTCACATTTTCTTCATTTGCAACTTCTCTAACAATAGGAATTACCCATTCATGCAAGTTTGCAATACGTTGCTTTATTTTTGGATCTCTACTTTTTTCATGTTCGTAAATTGGTAACGGAGTTAATACATAAATTTCAGCTTTTTCATTATTACTTTTATAGGCTTTTATCAATTTTTTATATTGACTTTTAAACTCTTCTTGAGGTGTACCTACAAATTCCGTTTTTCTAGTTTCATCTAAACACCACTTTACATTGGCATCGTTGGTACCAAACATAATTAAAACAACATCTGGCGTAAATTTTAATGATTTTTTATATTCCTCCTTTTTAAAATAAGGATGATTTGTTCCATCAAGTAATGTTGCACCACCTTTTCCGAAATTTTTTACTTCGTACTTATTGCCTAGTTTTTCTTGTAAAAATTTCGGATATGTAGCTTCAGTATTACTGTCTCCAACACAAGCCACCTTTTGTAGGTTTTCTGAAAGGGTTGGTTTTCCTTTTAATAAACCTAGATTTTTTAAAAATACATCTGTTTTATAAGCAGTTAAATTGAAGTATTTATTACCCGCTCCTTTTCTAAAAAAATCGCCATTAAAAAACCCATGATCAGCATCTTTAACAGCAACCAATTCACATTCATTACCTGCTTCTTTCATCAATCTAGTAAAACGTTCTGCATTTTCAAAAGGCACCGTTTTATCTTTTGTTCCATGAAAAAGCAACATTGGTGGCATATTTTTTTTAACCTGATGCGTTGGAGAAATTTCTGTTTCTCTACCTGCCACTTTTTTAGCACCATATCCTTTTTCTGTAGTATCTGAAACAGGATTGTAAGCAACTACTGCGTTAGGAACAGAACTTACGGATAAATTTTCATCAGCATTTTCTAATCCCTTTATTACCGCTGTAGTTAATGCCACATGTCCGCCGGCAGAACCTCCACTTGCAACAATTTTGTTGGGATCTATGTTTAGTTTTATCGCATTTTCACGAACCCAACGAATAGCAGATTTACCATCTTCAACGCACTCAAAAGGAGAAGTACCATGCGTATTCTTAATTCTATATTCTGCAGAAATTGCTAAAATACCTCTTGATGCAAAATATTCACTTTGTTGATAAAATTGTTTTGGAGAACCACCTGTCCAACCTCCACCAAAAAAGAAGACTATTGCTGCGGTTGGTTTTTTAGATACTTTAGGTTTAAAAACATGCAGATATAAACTATCTCCATCAATCACTTTGTATAAAATTTTACTATCGGGAGTAATATCTTGTGCTCCAATATTAAAGACTGTACAAACGAGAATTAAAAACGTTACTATTATTTTTTTTGATTTCATTTTATGACGATAATTTTAATACTACTATTATTTTACTTGAAATACACTTGTAATTTCATCAATAGAAACACCATATCTTTTTAGTTCTCTTCAATTCATATTCTAGCTTTTGGTTAAAAAGGAATGAATTTTAAATCTCTTTTTGTTATTCACCAGCTTTTAAATAAAGTACTGAAATATTACCTATGGTTTAAAAGAATCTGTTCTAAAAGGATACGCAGGTAAATCTGCTTCATTTACCAAATTTACATTTGGTTTCCCTGTAAAAGCATAACGAACGTAAAGTGGTTTCTCTACTTCTGAAATTTTTATTACTACTTTATTTCCTTTTAATTTTGCGTCTGCTGGAAACCATTTTCCCGATGCATCTGACAACCAAAAACCTGTTGGAGCTTTGCCATCAGTTGTCTTTAATTTTTTTACATTATTAAAACAAACAACAATAGTGTTCTTTTTTATTTTCACTTTTTTTAAGGTTGGCCCCAACGCTTTTACCTTTTTATTTAAAACATTTTTAAGCGCCATTAAAGACAAACGTTTACCAACGGGTAATTTATCTTTAGGATGAATGTTTTTTACATCACCTAAATCAATCGTATTTATTACCGATGTATTGGGTAATTCTAATGCCTTTAATTGAGATTCTCGCATCCACGCCCAAGAATGTGCGTTTGGACTTTTAGGATCGATATCTTTATCAGTATTTAAAACTTTACCATAACCAGGAAGCATCACTACTTGAAAATTCAATTCTTTATTACCCCAACCTTTTCGGTAACGTTTTATCCATTCTTTAAGTACATCTCCGTATTTTAAGATTCCTGAATTTCTAGAGAACCAAGGTTCTTTTAGCATTCCGTTCATAGATTGGGCATTTCTTTCTCCTTGATACCAAACCAAACCTCTACAAGCATACGGAATTAACGGATGCATCATGGCATTATATAGCACATTTGATTGTCTACGTAAAAAAATATCCTCGTCTTTTTTCCATGGTTTTGGTCCGTCTAAAATAGCTGTTATTCTATTTTTTGTTTTGATGTCTGCATCAAACTCATCCATCATCACTTTAAAATGAGGTACGGTTTCTGTCATATCTCTAGGCATCCACGCTTCAATGGATGAACTTCCCCAAGATGTTAAAATAATACCCACAGGAACATTTGCTGATTTCTCTAAAAAATAAGCGAATGAAAACGCCACTGCACTATTTGGATAATTCACCTCCCAAGTACCTTCGCAAGTGTCTTGTGGTTCTAGTGCCACTGTGTTTTTTACTTTAAAACTTCTTATGTTTTTTGCTGATGGAATTAATTTCTTTACTTCTGGAGCACCGTTTACAGAAAATTGCATGTTCGATTGCCCAGAACAAATCCAAACTTCCCCCACTAAAACATCCGATATTTTTATCGCTTTTTCATCCATCGAAGATGATATAATCATAGTTTTTGGTTCGAAACTTCCTTTTAAAGCCGATAACTTTACACTCCATTTACCATTGGAATCTGCAATAGTTTGTTTTTTATAATTTGCAAAGTGAACAGTAATTGTTGAACCTGCAGCTGCTTTTCCCCAAACAGGAATTGGCATATCGCGCTGCAAAACCATGTGGTCTTTAAAAAGGGAACCCAGTTGAAATGTAGTTTTAGCAATTGATTTTAATACAGGTTTTGTTTCTGCAAAAATAGAAACCTGAACAAACAATACTAATAAAATTATTAAGCAACGAATACTAAAACCAAAATTTCTTTTCATTTATATTTATTCAAAAGTTATCTTAAACACATGAGAACTACTACCATAACCTGGCTTAACCTGAACTCCAGTTGCTAAATACAAATAAGCTGGTTTATCATCAATAAAAAGAATTTGAGCACGCTCTAAATGTCCATCTTTTTTACCTCTGTAAGAAACAGCTTCTTTTAAATATTCTTTGCCCACATAATGTTGTAAATCTTCGTAAGCACGCACTGTTTTTTCTGCAGGAAAAGAATAACCATCTCCAGATTTCCATAACAAACCTCCACCTCTATTTCCTAAGGCACCTCTAAAATCTCTACTCATCATGTATACCGAATCTTTCATAGTAAAAGCATACGCATCTTCTAACGGCATTTTTTCTTCGGTTACTCTTGTTGGGTTATGTATATATGGCCCTTCAACAGAATCAGCAACTATAACTCCATAAGAAAACACATATCCTTTAGGTTCTTTTCTTACCACAGATTTATGATATAAAAGATATTTTCCTTTGTATTTTATTAATGACGGATTAGAAACTCCTAATCTTGCGGTATAATTCCAAACTGTAGCATCTTTAGTTTGACGTAAAATAGTACCATCTGCTTCTCCTCCTTTTGCAGGTCTCCAAGGACCCTTTAAATCGTCTGCAACATACATTACAATACGTTGTGTTTTTAAATCGTCGTTTTCATTTACAATAAAACAAAGCTGATACTCTCCATCAATATTGCTAATTGTTGGGTTGTGTGGCGAATTGAACAAACCATCTTTGTCTGGTACAACCACACCTAGATATTTGAAAGGTCCTTCTGGGCTATCACTTACATAATGACCAATTTCACAATCTTTATACCAACCATTAAAATTAGGTTGCGTTTTTGTAGACCATTGTGCAGCAAATAAGTGTGTTTTTCCGTCTTTGTCTTGTACAGGAGAAGATCCCCAAACGTGCATTCCTTCATTTGATGCTGCATCACCAACATAAGAAATTTTCATTTTTTGACCTTCAGCACTACAACTGAAAAACATAGATAGTACTGTAATTAAAGCGATTTTTAGTAGTTTCATTTTGATAACTATTCTTTTAAATTATTCTTTAAGTTATTTATCATTTAATTGTAAAATAATTAAATAAGCAAGCCTATTAAAATATATTCTTTTTAATTAGGCAACGTAGGTGCCCAATCTTTAATTCGTTGTTTCTGAGTTTTGATAAACTTATTCGTTGATTTAGAATCAAACAATTGACTCATTGGTAATTCTCCTAGATTAATAAGAATTCCTCTAGCTAAAAACTTAATATCTTTATTTTTACCATGCTCTGCAAGGTATTTGATATCATCTGTAAATGGGGCAACTCGATTTCCTAATTCTTCTAATGCGGAAAGAGACAATTTGTTTCCTTCTTTTGCTTGCTCAATCAGCATCGAAATTCCTTTTTCAGGTTGACCAGCCAAAGCAATCGCTTCTGCAGCTGTTGCTGCTACTGAATGCCACTTGTCATCACATGCCATTACTAATTGATTTGGAATAACTTTTAAATTACCATGATATGCCATAGTTGTTAATCCGGAAGTTGCCCAAAAACGGAATTCAGGTCGTTCATGTTTTAAATATTTCAGGAACATTTCTTTATCGGAAACCTTACCTAAAGATGCTTTTTCAACCAAATCATAAAGTTCATTAAATGGATAATTTCCCGTTCTAACCCATTCATAAAGTGAAATACCACGACTTACAAACTCATCTCTCACCGCCTTTGGGAAAAAACCTAAATCGCGGGTTTTTCTAATGTGCATGGAAGCTTCCTTTCGTAAATTGCTTAAAGTTTTTGCATAAGCCAAATCATCAGCCAAATTATTCATATTCCAAGGATCCTTTTTCGAATCAAACAATGCTTCGTTGGCTTTTGGTTCATAATAAGATTTGTATTCTGGTTCACATTCTCCTTTGTGATATAAATCATCCCAAGCATTCTGAGACGGCATTCCCCATTGAAATGATTGTTTTAAGCCATGAACTTTATAAGGTGTATAAAATTTTATGTAATGGAAAGCACCATCATTAATTGCACGAGATGGATCGAAGTGAATTTCTGTATTTGTTCTAAAACTATGAGCGTAAGTACGTTTTTGTGCATCAGGTCCCATAAAAGGTTTTCCTTGCATGTGTTCGGGTATTTTAGCTCCCGTAACATTTAATAAAGTAGGACCAAAATCTACAAATTCTACAATCTGATCGCTTTTTTGACCTTGTTGAGCGGGCAATAAATGTTTCCATTTTTCTGGCGCAGAAATGATTAATGCCGAACGAAAACCAGTTTCATAAGGAAAAGCTTTTCCTCTAGGCAAACTACCTCCATGGTCTGAAAAGAAAAAGATAATGGTATTTTCTAGTAATTTACGTTTCTTTAAATCATCGATAAAAAAACCAACCCATTTATCTGCATCTTGCACTCCATCTAAATGCAATGCATAATCTGCACGCATTTCTGGAATATCTGGCACATGAGATGGAAGGTCTACCTCTTTAGGATTAATTTTTGATGGTTCTCTATTATCTACAGATACAGAAGTAATACGACTCATATGAGTAGTCATGTTATTAAATTGCGCAAAAAATGGTCTCCCCTTTCTATCTGCATCATTATAACTAACATTGGGTTTATCATCAGACAGGTAACCACTCATTTTATCCCAAACCAATGGATAGTATTTCTTTTGGACTTCTTTGGTGATATTGTAATCGGTTTTACCGGCATTTACACAAAAATATCCCTCTTCACGCAAGTACTGAGGAAAAAAGTATTGTTGTGGTACAATATGACCATTTCGATGCCAATCGTTACCGTAGGTAGTAGCATACGAACCACTTATTAAAGAAGAACGAGCAGGAGAACATTGTGGGCCATTGGCAAATGCATTGTTAAAAATTACCCCCTTTTTTGCTAAATAATCTAGATTAGGCGTTTTGATTGTTTTATTACCATAAGCAGGAAAAAGATAAGGGGAAGTATCCTCTACAACCAAAAATAAAATATTAGGCCTATCTATATTTTGAGCCTTGCTACAAATGCAAGAAAACAGCATTAATAATAGGGCAAACTTCAATTTAATTTCATGGTTTTCCATAATTTCTTATATTCTTTATTAATTTCAACTATGACCGCTATTTATTATTTTATTTCCACCTAACTGTAAAATATTTTCAGGCAATATTTAATCTAAAATTGATACCTGATTTCTAAAGAAAATACGCTTTCTTTAATTGTATTTCAATTTCTTCCTGATCTCTAACAACCATCAGCTTGATACTTTCTTTAAAAGAATTTTTATCTAAAACATTTAAAAAATTTGATATATTTTTTATTTTTTCATTTTCAACACTAATAATTACATCATTTTCTTTCAGCTCAGATTTTGACAACTTACTGTTTTTATTGATTTTTAAAATGATTACACCATCTAAAGTATGGGTCCCAAAAGAAGATTGTTCTTCAATATTTTCAATTTCTTTTAATGTTACTCCCAACCATTGTTTCGTTTTTACTTTTTCTTTTTTGGAAGAATTAATTTTTAAATTAGGAATTTCAGGTTGCTTTGCGATTGCTTTCAATTCTCGTTTTTGAACACCGAATTTATCCATAGGGAAATTTTTAAAACCAATTTTCAAGGCTGGAGATTCATCCTTTACAGTAAAATCTCCCATTTTAGGATTTACAAACAAAGGGTTTCCATATAAGCTATTTTTATCTATTCCTTTCTTTTGTGATTTGACTAACGCTTCTTTATTTGGAAATAAATTATAATCTACCTCATTACCCCAATCTTTAATACGTACACTTGCATATTTTCTCATTACAATATTATGTGTAAATACATCTCCACTATTTGTAAACCAAACATGTGGATGAAAAGTATTGTTTACCATAATATTATTCGTCACAGTTCTATAATATCCTTCACGTAATTTTATACCTCTATTCAAACATAAATTATTGTAAATTTTATAATTCGTAGAACCATCATCTAAATCGATATCCCAACCATAATCACAACGGAATCTATTATTTCTAATAATCGTAGTGTGCATTGCATCCCATAAAGGCATCTTACTGTTCTTTTCTACCAAAGCAGCTGTAATATCTCTGTTATGATACCAAAAACGGTCACGTCCCCAAGAATTAAAGGCTCCATGATCACTCGTTTCTAAAACCGTATTAAACACATCGTTATATTCAATAATATGTCCACCCCAAGTACCTTCACTCACATTGATACCTGCACGCGGCACATCATAAATACTATTGTTTTTTACATGAATTTTCATTGCCATAGAGATCTGTACTCCAGCGACTTGTTTTTCAACACGTCCAATTCTATGTATTAAATTATTTTCTACACTACAGTTAGAAGGGTACAATTCATTTTTAGGACCTACAATAGTATCCATATCTTCTATAGCCACAGATTTAAAATAATCAAACGACGGAGAACGTACTGCCGAAGAGTCCCCTACAAAAGCAATAGCAGATGCACCAGAATCATGTATATGGTTTCCTGTAATTTTTGTATTTCTATTATATCCATTTACAAAAATAACGTTCCCTCCAAGGTTTGTAAATTCACAATCCTTAATAATTATATTTTCTGTAGCATCCAGTAGTAAAGCCCCGCCTCTATAAATTGTCCAATCACTACGTAAAAGAGGTTCATATTCTTCCATAAAGGTTCGTGAAGCATGTTCAAACTTAACTCCTGTTATACTTACATTTTTCACAGGATCTTTTAAATCCCCCTTAATTTCAATCAAATGTTTCAAGACAGTTACTTCAACTTTAGACTTATTGATATCAAAATTATCACTTTTCCAAACATATAATTTATGATTCTTTTTATCTAAATACCACTCTTTTTCACTATCCAATTCTTCAAAAATATTTTCTAGCATTCTATATTTTGAATGCATTTCTGATGGACGATTATTTTGATGACCTCCTATTAAATTTAATTCTCCGTTTTCTTTAACAGATTCTATTTCGTAATGAAAACCACCCCAACGCCCTTTATGCAAAGCATGCACAAAACCACCAATAGGATTTTTCCATTTCTCAATACGATCTTTATCTATTGCATCTGCTGCTGAACCTTGCCAATAACCACCGTTTTCATCATAGTTAGGATATCTTGCTAAGATTTGTTTTTCTCCATTTATAAATAATTGATTAAAATCTAAATTTTCATCAATAGTAGTTACCAAAATATTGTCAGAAAACTGCTCCCATTTCGTTTCAATAACTTTAGATCCTTTAATAGAAACTTTATTCAATCCATCACCAATAATAGAAAGATTATTCAAATAAGGTTTTATTTCTAAAGTTGAGTTTAAATGATATTCTCCTTCTAAAAGACGTATATTAATTTTATCATTCTCCTTCTTTTTAATTAACTTAACACTTTCTAGTGCTTTTTCTATCGTTTTAAAAGGTGTCTCTTTCTCTCCATTATTTGAATTATTTCCTAATGGACTCACATAAATATCTATTTCTTGGTTTTGACAACCAAAACAAATAATAACCAAGAAAGTCAATACATAAAAAGTTGATTTTTTCATAATATTTTTTTGAAGAACCTTGTTTATTTAATGTTATTTATTTTCACCTCACTACCCCACCAATCTTTATTTGGTTCCCAATCTGGAGAAAGCATTTTTTTACGCTGTTTTTCTTGTGCTGGCAGTGACTTTGTTTTTTGTCTTTCTAACCATTTTTTACGAGCCGCTTGATCCCATTCAGCATCAACTTCTGCATAATGCGTATCCATAGATTTTAACCAATCTAAAAGTTGCGTTTGCATTTGTTCTGCAATTTCTGGATTACTTGCTGCAACATCATTACGTTCACCTAAATCTGCTTCTAAATTGTACAATTCAGCATTCAAATTCTCCCAATAATAAATCAGTTTCCATTTTCCTTTTCTAATGATAGAACTTGGTTCTCCACCTTGATTTCCATAATGAGGATAATGCCAATACAAAGGTCTATCGTCAATATTTTCTCCTAATAAAAGTGGTTTTAAACTTACACCATCTTTATGCGCTTCTGGTTTTAAAGACAAACCAGATAAATCTAATAGTGTTGGATATAAATCTACACCAGATACAGGAACTTGAATACTTGCTCCTGTTTGTTTGATCCAAGGAACATCAATAAAATAAGGAACTCTAGTTCCGCCTTCCCATTGGTAGCCTTTTCCTCCTCTTAAAGTTAATTGATTGGTAGAAAAATTATCGCCAGAAGTAACCCCTCCATTATCCGAAGTAAAAACAATAATGGTATTTTTATCTAAGTTTAAATCTTTTAAGGTTTTCATTACCGTACCAATTGCTTCATCTACATGCTCTATTAAACCTGCATATACTGGGTTGTCTTGGTATTTTCTAGCAGGCAAAACACGCTCCATTTCAAAACCAGTTTCATGGATTCCCATTTTTTCGGCTTTGTTTCTATATTTTGTCCATTTTTCTTTTGTAGTTTGAATACCTCCATGAACGGCATAAAAAGAAAGGTAAGCTAAAAAGTGACCATCCTTATTTTTGGTAATAAAATCACTAGTTTCTTGTGCTAACTTCATAGACAAGTTCAACCCTTTTTCTTCTGGTAAATTTGTTAAATATGGATTATTATATGGAGAAAAATATCCACCACTTGGTCCGCCAGCATCGTATCCACCAATATTAATATCAAAACCATGATCTGTTGGTAAAGATCCTTGTGCTTTACCTCCTAAATGCCATTTACCTGCAAAAAAAGTAGCATATCCATTTTCTTTAAAAGCTTCTGCTATTGTAGTTGTGCTCGTATCTAAATGATCTCTATATTCTGGTGGTAATAATTTTGTATACCGCTTACGTTCTTTCCAAGCTTGCCCACTATTTCTTTTTCCTTCAAACTGAGTTATACCATGTCTTGCTGGGTATTGTCCTGTCATTAAACTTGCTCTAGATGGGCTACAAACCGTACAAGCAGCGTATCCGTCTGTAAAAACCGTACCAGCTTTTGCAATTTTATCGATGTTAGGAGTTTCGTAAAACTTACTTCCCATGATACTTAAATCTGCATACCCTAAATCATCTACTAAAATAAATAAAACGTTCGGTTTTTCAGGCACTGTTACTTCTGCTGTTTTAACTACTTTAGAGTTAGAGTTACATGCCATTAACAAACCTATCGTTGATAATAGAATTGCTTTTTGAAATATAAAATTAGTGTTAATGTATTTCATTTATTTAAAGTTTAAATTGTTTTTATTCAAAGGTTATATTATAGTTTCATATCTATTTACAGACATGTTTAAATCTTTATTCATTTATTCGGCATACAACACAGTATCCCAATTATCAGTTCTAAAAGGCAATGCAGGCAATCCTTGTTTATTGTAAAGCGTACCGTTGGCATTATTAGCCCAAACATATCTTGCTGCAACCGGGCTCTTTACTTTAGACGAACTCAAAATAATTATATTCCCGTCTTGTTTTACTTGTGCTTTGTGAAACGTTTTGTTTTCGCCAGCAATATAAAATGCTGGAATTTTACCCATATTGCCGCCCGCTGAATGCAATTTAGAACCTGGTGTTTCAAAATTAATTACCAAATTTTGTCCTTCTGTTTTAAAAGATTCTAAAGAAGGTCCTGCATATACAACATCAGTTTTACCATACGTATTATGTAAAGCAATTAAACTTAATCTACGACCAACTTCTTTTTTTTGAGGCGGATGAATATCATAAAGAGCTCCAATATCTTGCGTCCCTGCAACACCTGTATTTGGCAATTTTAAGGCTTCTAATTGTGCCTCTACTATTTGTGGTACTGCAAATTTATCTGGATAATTGTAAGGTGCTATCTGTACAAAGTAAAAAGGAAAATTACCAATATTCCATTTATCTCTCCAACTAGAAATCATATTCGGAAAAAGTGTTTTATATTCTTTCCAGTTTCCAACATTTGACTCTCCTTGATACCAAATTGCCCCTTTTATCTTAAAATTGATTAAAGGAGAAATCATACCATTATATAGATTCGAAAATTTCTTTTGTCCTCCGTTTTCTAAAGCTACTTTTTCAACGCCTTCTTTTGGAGTCCAAGGTTCTACTCTGGTTCCTCCCCATGCAGACTGAATTAAACCAACCGGCATTTTTAATTTTTCTGATAACTGTTTTCCATAAAAATAACCAACTGCAGAAAACTTTAAAACAGTTTCTGGTGTACATACTATCCATTCACCCTCACAATCTTCTAACGGCGTAGTCGATTTTTTCTTTTTAACTAAAAACATACGAATGTTAGGATGATTTGCTTTTAGTGATTCTTCATAAAAATTTACAATTGGTTTTTGATTATTTTTAAAACCCAATTCTCTTTCCATATTAGATTGCCCAGAACACAACCAAACTTCTCCGAATAAAATATTATTTATGGTTTGTTTAGTAGAACCACTTATTTTTAATTTTCCATTTTTTCCGGCTTTTGGTGTAGCTACAAATACCTGCCATTTACCATCTTTGCTAGTTGTTGTTTTTACCGATTTAGTCCAAGAAGGATTTACAGTAACACTCTGCCCTGGCGTATCCCAACCCCAAATCTTTACATCTGTAGCTTGTTGCAAAAGCATATTATCCGATAAAATAGAGGGTAACTTGGTTTGCGCTACCATTGCTTCTGCACCTATAAGGAGCGAAAAACAAAATAAAATATTGAATGAAAACTGTTTCATTTTAATTGTTTTTAATGACATCAATTGCTGTAAATATTATTTAAAACTAATTTTAAACACGTGAGAGCTGCTACCGTAACCTTCTTTTACCTGAACACCTGTTGCTAAGTAAAGATAAGCTGGCGCACCATCTATTAATAGTACTTGTGCCCTTTCTAAATGCCCATCTTTTTTACCTCTGTGTGCTGTTCCTTTTTCTAAAGTTTCTTTTCCAAGATAATGTGCTAAATCTTCGTAACCTCTCTTTGCATTTTCTTTTGGAAAAGTAAACCCATCTGCAGAACGCCATAAAATACCACCTCCACTATTTCCGAATGTACTTCCAAAATCACGACTAAACATAAATACAGAGTCATTTGCAGTATATGCAAATGCATCTTCTAATGCCATGTTTGGTGGGGTAACCTTTTCTGCATGAATCTCATAAGGACCTTCTAATTTATCTGCTACTGCAACACCATATGTATATGCACCTCCTCTTTTTTCTCTTGGGATAACAGATTTGTGATACATAAGGTATTTCCCTTTGTATTTTATTAACGACGGGTTAGAAACCCCTAAAATTGCTTTATAATTCCATTTTGTAGAATCTGTTGGTTTTCTTAAAATTGTTCCATCAGCTTCTGCTCCTTTAGCAGGTCTCCAGGTATCGTTAAGGTCATCTGCTACATACATTACAATTCGCTGTGTTTTTAGTTTATCATTTTCATTTACAATAAAACAAAGCACATATTTACCATCTATATAATTAACTGTTGGGTTATGTGGTGAGTTAAATAACCCGTCTTTATCCTCTACTGCAACTCCTACATATTTAAAGGGACCTTCTGGACGATCACTTATATAATGTCCAATTTCACAATCTTTGTACCAACCATTAAAATTCTTTTGGGTAGCAGTAGACCATTGCGCTGCAAATAAATGCACTTTTCCATCTTTGTCTATTACAGGAGACGAACCCCAAACATGCATACCTTCATTTTCTGCTGCAACTCCAATATATTCTAATTTCATGTTCTCTGAAAAATGACTCTGAGGTAATGAATTTTTACTCTTACAACCAAAGTTTAAATTAATTAACAATACAATTATTGCAAACATTTGGATCTTCATATTCTTCTATTTTTAGTGTTTTATTTTATTAATTTATTTATATTATATATTCTAAAGTTACTTACTAGTAAAATAGAGACAAAGTATAAAAATACTTATTCTTATTTTATACAATGGGGTTATTTTGATTACAGAACAGGGTAATTATGTCTCGTTATCACCTAAAAAAACGCCCAACAGTATTAATTAAAAATAAAAATCATGATTATTACTCCAAACATGACACACAAACTATAAACCAACTTATTTTTATATGTTTACTATTGATAAGAAACATTTAAAACATTTTACTTAAAAGCTAGTGAAAAAATCACTCCTAAATTTCCAAAAGAATTTAGTGCATATTGGGCACAAATAACATCTAGTAGAAATTGTAATACCACTGCGTGGTTTGTGCATCAATAACAAGTTTTAAAAATAATATTCACATTTAAACTTTAAATTCTATAGTTTTTAGATATAACTGTTGTAGTTTTACTATGCAAAAAATAAGTTTTCTAAAAAGATGAATATTCCAAAAGTAGATTTACCTAGAGTGGTAATAGTTGGTGGTGGTTTTGCAGGTTTAAATCTTGTAAAAAAATTAAGGAAGTTGCCAATACAATTAGTGATGCTAAATAAGCATAATTACCATGCTTTTCAACCATTACTATATCAAGTATCTACTTGTGGAATAGAGCCAGATTCAATTGTGTATCCACTTAGGATGTTTATTAAACGACAGAAAAATTTTTATTTCAGATTAGCAGATGTTAAAAGTGTTGATCCAGTAAATAAAATATTAACAGCAGATATTGGAGACCTCTCTTATGATTATTTAATTATAAATACAGGTACAAAGACAAATTTCTTTGGCAATAAGCAAATAAAAAAATATGCTATGCCAATGAAAACAATTCCACAAGCATTAAATTTACGTAGTTTAATCTTACAAAATTTTGAAAAGAGTACTATTGTTGCTTCCAACGAAGACAAAAAATTCTTATTAAACTTTGTTATTGTAGGTGCTGGACCAACTGGTGTAGAATTAGCAGGTGCAATTGCTGAATTTAGACAAGGTGTTTTGCCTACTGATTTTCCAGATTTAGACCCAGAACTAATGCAAATTCATATTTTAGAAGGCGCCGATAGAGTTTTACCTCCAATGAGTTTAAAATCTTCTAAAAAAGCCACAGAAGCATTAAAAAAATTAGGCGTAAAAATACATACCAATACAATAGTAACAGATTTTGATGGTAAATTAGTTAAAACCAAAGATGGAAAAGAGTTTAAAACTAGAACTTTAATTTGGTCTGCAGGTGTAACTGGTAATTTATTAAACGGATTTCCTGAAACAAGTTATAATCCTAGAAGTAATCGTTACTATGTAGACGAATTTAACAAAGTAAAAGGGTATGAAGATGTTTTTGCTTTGGGTGATATTGCTTTAATGCAAAGTGAATCTTACCCTAATGGTCATCCACAAGTGGCGCAACCAGCAATACAGCAAGCTAAATTACTTTCAGCTAATTTTAGTAAAATATTGAAAGGAAAAACAAATCTTAAGCCTTTTAAATATAATGACAAAGGCTCTATGGCAACCATAGGTAGAAACAAAGCAGTTGCAGATATATGGAATCTTCAATTTAGTAATTTTTTAGCCTGGTTAATTTGGATGTTTATTCATTTAATGTCTTTAGTAGGTTTTAGAAATAGATTGGTAGTCTTTTTAAATTGGGTATATAATTATACTAGTTATAATAAAGCTTCGAGGCTAATTATAAGAAGGTTTAGTGTTAGTTCTAGACGTGTAAGAACAAATTCTGAGTTATAAAATTAAAGCCTCTAAAACATATGTTTTAGAGGCTTTAATTTATTCTTTAATTTAATTTTGGTCTAATCCACATACAATGTCCACCACCTGGCGCCATTACTGCTTTTATAACATCTCCTTTTTTAACGATACCTTTTCTTATTTGATACGCTTCTGGGTTATTCATACCATGTGTCTCTTTTGTATCTTCATAATACGTAACCGTATAACTTTTTCCTTCTGCTAAAAAGTCTAAATTAATATCTAAAGCAGCTCCTTTTTTACTTGCTACAGAACCAATAAACCATTCTTCATTAAACCTTCTTGCTGTAGAAATATGATCGTCTATTTTGCTACTTAAAACACGACTCTCATCCCATTTACCTACAGGCATTTTTTCAATAAATTCAAAAAGATCTGCTTTTTTAGCATATGCTTCTGGTGAATCTGGAAGACAAACCAACCCACTAAAAATAACCAATGTTCTTGCAGCTTCTGAAACTACTGTTGAGAAATACGTATTTATCTTTTTTGGGCCTTTTAATCGATCTCCTTTATTAATTCCTATCAGATCAAAGTTTCCATTATTCATATCTAAAGGACCTTGAATTGCATTAATTAATGCCATTTTAATAAAAGTTTCTGGCGTAAATGCTTTTCTAGAATCTTGTTGTGCATGACAATATTCTCTAGTAATAGCATTTGGAAAAGTTCTTTCCATTCCTGTAAAAGGAACTGGTGAATCATGAAAGTCTACTAATAAATGGTTTTTTGCACTTTGTTGAATTGCATCACTTGTAAATGAAACGTTATTCCCCATAAAACCATATTTAATACCGCTCATACCTAAAGAAGCATAATGAGAAAACAATTCATCATCTCCATAATCTCCTTTATGTCTATCGTAATACAAGATTAACTTAACACCTTTTGTCTTTGCGTATTTAGAGACCTTTTCTAAATCTAATTTTTCTGTAACCTCAAAGTGACCTTTAGTAACTTTTGTAAACCAATTGGCATCAATTAAAAAATACTTAATATTTTTTTCTACAGCAAAATCAATAAATCTGATGTAACTTTCTGTATCTACTCCGTATACAAAACCATCTTCTGTTTTATAATCATGCACTCTCCAATCCCAAAGCGTTTTACCTGGTTCAATCCAAGAAGTATCTTCTATTTGATTTGGCGTTGCTAAATTAAGAGGAACAGTATTCGTTACTAAATCGCCTATTTTTTCTTCAACTAAAATCACCCGCCATGGCGTGGTTACTTTTGTACCTTTTAATGTTGTTTTGTTGGTAGCTACAAGGATATTTTTATCTGTATTGAACTTAAATTTGATGGTACCAAATTCTGGAGCTACATATAAATCTGATTCTAATAATGATACATAAGAATTATCAGAATTGGTAACAACCAAAGGCGTCATTAATCTTGGTTGTTTTTTAACTTTCGTTAAGCTTTCAATAGAAATTGGTCCTAAAGGAGGATTTTCTCCGTTTGGTGTATACAGTTCGTTTGTATTACTTAAATTATACTCACAATAAAAAGTAGCTTCATTTCCTTCTTTAAACCCTTCTATTTCGTATCTAAAACCAACTCCTTTATTAAAAACACGTACGTATAATTTGGCTTTTACATTTTCTAATAAAACATCTAAAACAAGCTCATTATACTCGTTTTTAATTTCACTAAATTGACCCCATACTGGTTTCCAACTGCTATTAGAATTATTAATTTCTGTGTTGATTATTTTGGCAGGAATATTCGGCAATATTGAGATAACAGAAGTATCTACAATTAATTTTTCTTGTCTATATAGCTTATACACCACATTACCTGCTACTTCCTCTAATTTAATTTGAACAGATGCATCTGGAGAACCTACACTCATATTATTACTTGATTTACAAGAAGTAAACACACTAAAAAGGAAGATTAGTAACATAAACATAGAAAATAACCTTTCTTGCCTAGTACTAATACTTTTTTTATTTAATTGTAATTTCATTTTTTATAATTTATTACTTTTTAATATTCATAATTTTACTCCATTTAAAAAAACCATTATTATAGTCACCATCACACGCTTTTAAAAGCAATTTTTTAAGTGTGTTGTATTTTTCTGGATGCTCTCTAGATAAATCATTTTCTTCTTTAAAATCTGTTGGTAAATAATATAAATTAAATGCTTTTTTATGATTGTAATATCTAATTTTCCAACCATCATTTGTAATTAATGTGGGACCTATAAACGAAGAAAACACGACATAATCATGTTCTACCTTCTTTTTACTACCTAATAATTCATCATAAAAAGAAATTCCATCAACTTTTAGTTCTTCAGAAAAACCAGCAATTTCTGCTACAGTTGGTAGTATATCATACCCAGCAACCAGACGTTTACTTACCGTTTTAGGAGCTATCTTTTGAGGCCACCTTACAATTAACGGAACATTAATACCTCCTTGTAAATTACTTCTCTTTAAACCTGCTCTTCCACCATTTCCATCAAAAACATCACCAGCTAATTCGCTATAATACTTTCTATCATAGTCATTAAAACGTTGTTTAGTATATCTGTTTGTGTACTTTTTATCAATTCTACCTTCTTTAGCATAATAAATTTCATGTCCGTTGTCTGCACTAAATATTACAATGGTATTATCATCAATTCCACTACTTTTAAGCTCGTTCATGATTTCTCCTACATTATCATCTAATAATTTTACCATAGAAGCATACTCTTTTTCTATTTGTGTTAACCTACTGTCATTTATAAAATCATCGTGAACTTTAGGTATAGAAACAGGGCCGTGTGGTAATTGTGTAGGAAAATATAAGAAAAATGGTTTGTCTTTATTTTTTCGGATAAACGTAGTAACACTATCCATAAAAATATCTTGAGAGTATGTTTTTTTACCCGTCATATCCCAACGTTCTTTATACGCTTCTGGCGTTTCTGGCTCTATAGATTTTGCACAATTTATTAAAGTATTGCCTTCAATTTTCACCAATCCATCATTACCAAATAAATAAGGAGGATAAAAACCATGTGCTCTAGCATGATCTAAATAACCAAAATAATGGTCCCATCCATGTCTGTTCATTTGTTGATGTGTAGCTGCAAAACCCCATTCTAATTTTCCGTATTGTGCTGTAACATATCCTGCTTTTTGAGCTACTTCTCCTAAAAACAAATCTTCTTTTGGAATAGGAGTTAGAATCTTATTAATCTTTGCCTCTATTTCTTCTGGAGAAAAACCTTCATGTCCGGCTTTTTTATAAATTCCTGCTTTAGATATTTCAAAAGAAGTTGCGTGTGTATCTGTTTTACCTGTAATTAATGACGCTCTTGACGGTGCACAAAGCATGCTCGAATAAGAGTTTTTAAACCTCATTCCTTCATTTGCTAATTGATCAATATTAGGTGTTGTTATAATTTTTTGCCCTTCATGACCTAACATACCAATTCCTAAATCATCGGCATAAATAAGGATGATATTCGGCTTGCTTTGTTGCTGTTCTTTTTTATCACAAGAAAAGAAAATAACAACCAATAACATTATTATTTTAAAAGAAGCATAGCTATTTTTCATCTTTGTTTAAAATTTAGGTTGATACATTTGATTCGCTTCTGCTTCAATTTCAATAATTTGGTCTTTATATTGAATTTTACAAATTCCGCCTAGTTTAGACGTTTCCTGTAATACTCAATAGTATTTTACACATAGTTAACTATTACGTTTTTTAAATCTAATTATATACCATAATTTCGAAATTAAAATTGTTTATCAAAAAAACAATAATCCACTTACAATTATTAATTAATAATTGCTTCTATCTGTTTCCAGTGGTCCATACCTTCATTTGTTTGAACAACCCCTTCAGTACTTCTTCCTTCTAAAATAATTTTCTTTAAAGCTGCTTTTAATTCTGCTGCTTTTTTAGGATAACTTGCAATTAGGTTTTTAGTTTCTGAAACATCTTCTTTGATATTAAACAATTGCATTTCAGGTAAATCTAATTTTTTCTTTTTTATCTCTTGTGGTTTTGGGTAACTCCACCCAGCAGAACCTTGCGTTAAACACAGTTTAAAATCTCCATGTTTTATGGCAAATGAACCATCTATAGAATGATACACAATATATTCTCTTATTTCTTTTGTCTCTTTATTGGTTAATAATGGTAACATACTGTAACTATCTTCACCTTCTGTATCTTTAATTTTATAACCAGCAATATCTGCACAAGTTGCAAAAAAGTCTGTTGTACCAATTGTTCTATCTGTACTTACATTCTTTAATGCTTGGTTAGGCCATTCTATAATAAAAGGTACATGATGCCCTCCTTCATAAATATCTGCTTTCATACCTCTAAACACATAACTAGGATCGTGATTAAACTTTTCTAATTCTTTAAAATCTGCTTTTGGCGAGCATCCATTATCACTTGTAAAAACCAACAAGGTATTTTCTGAAATACCCATTGCTTTTAGTTTTTCTCTAATTTGACCAACCACATCATCTACCTGCAATACAAAATCGCCATACTCATTCGTTTTACTTTTACCTAAAAATTCATCCGAAGGTAAAATTGGTGTATGAGGTGCTGGTAAAGGCAAATACAAAAAGAAAGGTTTATCTCCACTTGCATTATCTCCTATATAATTAATAGCTCTATCTGTTAAATCTTGTAATACTGTTTGATGTACAAAATCATCTGAAGTTGGTCCTTTTCTCCACACTCCCTTAGAATCTTTATTTTGGGTGGTTTTTGTAGGTACCATGGTTGGCATGTCATTTTCTACATATACATAAGGCGGCATATCTAGAGAACCACAGAAACCAAACGAATAATCGAAACCATGCGTAGATGGACCATTCTTAATAGGTTTTGTATAATCTACATCTTGTATTGTATGCAAATTATTGATGGTTTCTTTTTGTTCTCCATTAAAAGTCCAATCCCACCCCATGTGCCATTTACCAATATAAGCAGTCTTATAGCCTTGGTTTTTTAGCACATCTGCAACTGTTGTTCTGTCTGGTGTAATTAATGATTTTGAATACCCACCTAAAACTCCACTTTTTAAGCTACTTCTCCAATTATAACGACCTGTTAAAATACCATATCTTGTTGGTGTACAAACAGCAGAAGAGGTATGTGCATCTGTAAACATTACGCCATTAGACGCCATTTTATCTAAATTTACAGTTGGTATTTTACTCTCTGGATTAAAACTACTCACATCTCCATACCCTAAATCATCAGCAAGAATGTAAATTATATTTGGTTTTTTAGAAACTACTTTTTCGTCTTTTGTTTTTACATTAGAACTACTACAAGCAGAAAAAATTAATAGAGATAATACTATTAAATGACAGCTATACTTATTCATTTTATATTTAATTTTAAAAAATTATTTTCTTTTTTTTAATGCTAATGCTCTTGTTTCTAAAGGAAATTCTGCGCTTTCTGTTCTCACATTTTTTAAAATTGAAAGCATTTCATTCAACTTTTCTGGATATTGTTTTGCAAGATTATTTTGTTCTCCAATATCTGATGACAGATTATATAATTCTGGTTCTTTTTCTAATAGCCAAACCATTTTCCAATCGCCTTGCCTAATGGCTTGTATAGGACCTTGGCGCTCATTAAACTCCCAATATAAATATTCATGTTTTGTTTGATCTTTTGTTCTCCCTAATAACTCAGGAGCAAAAGAAATTCCGTTGATGTCTTTATTTTCTGGAGTAACACCTGCTAAATCACAAACTGTTGGTAAAAAATCCCAAAAAGCAGAAATATGTTCACTTTTAGTGGCAGCTGCAATTTTTCCTGGGTATCTAGCAATTAAAGGAACTCTAATTCCTCCTTCATATAACTCACGTTTACCGCCTCTTAAATCTCCATTGCTATTAAAAAATTTGTCTCTTTTTTCAAACTCAGGACCATTATCACTAGAAAAGAAAACAATGGTATTATCATCAATCCCTAATTCTTTTAACTTCTCTAATAATTTACCAATATCTCTATCCATACGAGAAACCATACCTGCATACGTTGTGTTTCCCTCTGGATCATTTTTATAATGCCCTTTGGTATTCATTTTACGTTTTGGCCATCCTAAATCCAAATATTGTTTCTTAGAATCTTCTGGAACCGTTATCTCTAAATGTGGTAATGTTAATGCCATATAAAGAAAAAATGGATTATCTTTTTCTCTCTCTACATAACTAAGTGCTTCGTTTACAAAAACATCATGTGTGTATTTACCTTGTTTTAACAAAGGTTTGTTTCCTTTAAGAATATAAGGATCATTATTTAAATACAGGGTATCTGCATAATAATGGTGTGCCTGACCATGTTTTTTATATCCTAAAAAATAATCGAAACCATGTTCTGATGGAAAATTACCATCGTTGTTACCTTCAGACAATCCCCATTTACCAATAACAGCAGTTTTATAACCAACTTTTTTAAGTTCATTAGCAACGGTTTTTTCATGTCTTTTTAAATTGACAGGATTTCCACTATTGGTCCAAACTGGGTTTCCTCTTACTGTTGCATGTCCTTGATCATAACCGGTTAGCAAACTTGCTCGAGATGGCATACATACTGTAGATCCAGAATAATGATTGGTAAAAATCATTCCTTCCTTAGCCATTTTATCTAAATTGGGGGTTTTAATTTTATTCTGCCCATAAGGACCTATATCTGCATACCCTAAATCATCTGCCAGAATATAAATGATATTAGGCCTAGTATTTTTAGTTATACTATTTTTTGTATTTACATTTTTAGTAAACTTACAAGAAGTAAGTAATAGTAAAATAAAAATAAATCTTATCGTCTTCATTAGAAATATATAATTTAAAATAAGAAATGGTTTTTAATTGGCTACTTGCTAAAGAATAGTTTTTTTATTCAAAAAAAATAAAATATTCTTATAGCACATTTTATTTTTATTGCAACATTAGAGCTCCTTTTAAAAACATAATGAACCTCTTTTTACTATTTCCCCCAGAAAACAACACTAAAGCAAAACTAATTACTTTATAAATAACATGCTTCTCATTTGAGGTATATAAATGTTGCATGCCACTCAAAACATCGTTAATTTAATAAAACCTAAGCCCCACTATTTTAGAGGATAGCAATTTAAAGGTCTTTTTGTAAGTTAAAGAATTACTATAGTAGAAAAAAAATACCATTAAAATCTAATATTATCTTTTTACACATAAAAAAACAGCACCTTTAAAAGATGCTGTTTAACTAATATAAATATATGTTTTAATTACTCTTTAACGATCTTATATGTTTTAGAAAATTGAGCACCGTTTAATTTTATCATATAAATACCTCTTGAAAAATTAGTTAAATTAACTTCAATTTCTCTAGTATTACTAGGAACGCTATCACTTAAAATTCGCTGTCCGTTTATATTATAAACTTCATATTGATTAAATGTAGAAACAGCTGCAGAAATGGTAAAAACATCAGCAACCGGATTTGGAAACAGATTTACTTTAATATTTTTATGATCATTTACAGACAAATTCTCTTCTCCAAGAAAAACTTGCACCTCTGCCAATGTTAACGCAGCTGTAGCATTTAATTGCACTTTAACGATTCTTCCTTTTACGTTTCCGGCATTCATAGTAACCGAAGGATCTGGAAAGCTTGTAAATGTCTTTGAAAAAACTTCTGTACCAGCATCATTTGTAACAGACACGGTAAAGTTTGACATGTTGGCTTTACAACATCCATCTGTTCTATTAAACACATTAATATCTCCAATTACTTTATCAGTACCTAAATCTACTTGCCACCAAGGGTTTTCTTCACCATTAGTAACGGAAACAGAACCACCTCCGTAATTACCATTTGTATCTCCATCTATGGCAAGAGAAGCCTCTTTATTATAAGAAGGGTTTGTAGATGATTGTGTTGCGGTACCCGTACTTGCTAAATTAATTATAGGCTTTAAATACTGAGACATGTAATAATAATTGGTATTGGTTAACGCTCCAGTATTTAAATAGATATTATTCCCAGAATTGTATACAACTAAGCCATCTACTTTATTTGCTATTGCTGCCTCTACTTTATTTACGGTTCCACTTCCAGAATCATTATTTGCTTCAGAATCCCACATAGGTAAGTTTTCTGCATCGGCAAGCGCTCTAAAATCATCCCATAAGCCATCATTATGACCTAAATTATGAGAGGTTGCCACCGTAATATAATCGGCTATATTGGTGTTTTTAAACATATCTATAGCGGCAGGAAGTCCCCAAGTACAAGGCCCAACTAATGCTGCTCCATTTAAACCATGAGTAGACAGCCTTTGATAGATTTCATTAATTTGATTGATACTCCATGTACTATTTGTTGCTCTCCCATCTTCATTAAACGGATTCATCCATTTACAGTTTGGGTATTCATTTGAAAATTCTATTATTCTATTAACTAATTCATCTGTTGCTTCTTGCTTACCATTTACAGAACTTGTATTTGAAAGTGAATGATTTGCAATTCTAATACCACCACCACCTTGTGCAGGATTGGCAAAAATATGAAAGCCTGCAGATAAAGCTTGTTCGTAAAAATACTTCATAATAGCAGGTTGAGGATTCACACTCACTCCGGTATTAGCATCTCTAGGAAAAATAGGAATACGTATTCCATTAACTTTCATCGTCTTAAAACCTTTTAATAAATTATCTGCTTGTTCTTGGGTGGTAACTGCCCCTGTAATAAAGCGCTGCTTTACATCACCTAAAACATAATCCATATCATTGGTATAAATAGTTTGGCAAAATGCGTTACTATTCAATCCAAAAATGATGAAAGCAAATACTGTATTAAAAATTATTTTAAGTTTGTTTTTAAACATCTATTTTATTTTATATTCATTTTTTTAAGAAACCAAATATTACTTGGAGCTACATAAATGCACTCTTAATTCTTAATAATCTTATATGTTTTAGAAAACTGAACACCGTTTAATTTTATCATATAAATACCTTTAGAAAACTTACTTAAGCTAACCTCAACTTCTCCTGTATTATTAGAGATGCTATCACTTAAAATTTGCTGTCCGTTTATATTATAAACTTCATATTGATTAAATTTAGAAGCAGGTGCAGCAATTACAAAAACATCAGTAACCGGATTTGGATAAATACGTACATCAATATTTTTATGATCATTTACAGACAAATTCTCTTCTCCAAGAAAAACTTGTACCTCTGCCAATGTTAACGCAGCTGTAGCATTTAATTGCACTTTAACGATTCTTCCTTTTACGTTTCCGGCATTCATAGTAACCGAAGGATCTGGGAAGCTTGTAAATGTCTTTAAAAAAACTTCTGTACCTGCATCGTTTATAACAGACACAGTAAAGTTTGACATGTTGGCTTTACAACATCCATCTGTTCTATTAAATACTTTAATATCTCCAATAACTTTATCGGCACCTAAATCTACTTGCCACCAAGGATTATCCTCATTATTTGTTACTGTTACAGATCCTCCTCCGTAATTTCCATTAAGATCACCATCTATAGCTAGAGAAGCTTCTTTGTTAAATGAAGGGTTTGTAGATGATTGTGTTGCAGTACCAGTAAGTGCTAAATTAACTTCTGGTATTAAATACAATGCCATTGCTTTTTCTCCAGTAGCATTTATAGCACCTGTGGTTAAACTCACTGTGTTCCAAGAATTGTATAAAACCAAGCCATCTACTTTATTTTCAATTGCTTTTTCTAAACGAGTTCCTGTACCTTTTGCATCATTATGGTTCACCTCAGAATCCCAAACAGGTAATTTTTCTGCATCAGCCAAGGCTATAAAATCATCCCAAAGATTATGATTAAAACCTAGATTATGTGAAGCAGCAACCGTTACATATTCTGCTATATTGGTTTTGTTAAACATATCTATTCCTGCAACAAGCCCCCAAGTACAAGGACCTATTAATTCAGCTCCATTTAAACCATGCTCATAAAGTCTTTTATAAATTTCATTGATTTGACTTATACTCCAAGTACTACTAGTTGCTCTTCCATCTTCATTAAATGGATTAATCCATTTACAGTCTGGATATTCGTTTGAAAACTCGATAACTCTATTAACTAATTCATCGGTTGCTGCTTGAACACCATTTACAGCAACGTCTTCTCCTTCATTAGCACCATTACCATTCAGCATATTATTTGCGACTCTTTTACCTCCACCACCTTGTGCAGGATTTGCAAAAATTGGAATCCCTTGTTCTACTGCTTTTGCATAAAAATAATCAAACATTGGTTTATTTGGATTCAAATCTACACCATCAACACCTCTTCCAAAAAGAGGAATACGAATACCATTGGCTCCCATATTTTTAAACCCTAATAAAAGGTTGTCTGCTTGTGCTTCTGTGGTAATTTTATTGGTAATAAAAGCCTGTTTTGTATCTCCCAAAACATAATCCATATCATTTACATATCTTTGGCTAAACGCGCTAAAACTAAAGAAACAGATGGCAATGAAAAGAACTGTTTTTGTAATTATTGTTTTGTAGTTTTTTGTATTCATTTTTTCTATTTTTGATTAAGCTCTCTCCTTTCCAAAATAGTCTCTATTTATTAAACTGAAAAAAGAATGAGCATATTATATTGAGGTTATAACAAAAAAACTATTTTCTATTCATCTAAAATTCTCATTTAAGGGTTCAATTTGTTGCTTAAACAAGCGTACAATCCTTAATTTAAATAAATTACAAAAACTTACATCAAAAAAAACATTAGATTTACCTAAAATCAATCCTTTATAACCTTATTATTTTTTGATGAATCATTGTTTTAACACTTTAAATTCCGTATTAATTTAACTTCATACTTTCTAAGTTAAGTACTCTTATTTCTGATTTATTTTTTTGCTAATATTTTTGTTTTAAAGACGTAAAATAATAAGATCTAAATTTTTAAAATAAAATGTCTTTTATCACTAATTAATTAGCTGTAAGAATAGAGAAAAAAATTATTCAATAATAATCTTTTTAGTAACACTCCCTAAATCAGAATTGATTTTTACAAAATACAAACCACCAGAAAGTTTACTCACATTTACTTCTGAACTTGGATTTTGTAATTCTTTAACCAATTGTCCTGCTGTATTGTAAATGGTTAGGTTGATGTTACTTTTATCAACCTCTTCTGAAACCCACCAGTTAAAAACACCATTGGTTATTACGGTTGGAAATACTGAAAATTGAGACGATACCGAATCATCATCAACAGATAACGCCACACCTTGCTCATACTCTTCTTGTGTATACGCAATTGGTGATTGATGATCTCTATACATAATTCCAGAACTACTTAAAGTTACAGGGTTACGCACGCTCATTAAAGAGTAAATAGGTTTATCTGGCTGCCAAGTAAATACAGAATAACGTTCTACAAAGCTCGCATCATCTAACATATTAATGTACGACTTTAATCCATCTCCTGCTGCTTCGTTAGAAGTTGGTTGAGCAGTCCAAGTTGCCCCATAATTAAACTCTTTAATCCAAATAGGGCGTTGCCATTTATCATGAATTGCTTTTAACCAATTGTAAAAACTTGTTGGAGATGTTTTCTTATAATAGTGTACAACCATATAATCTACACGTAATCCTGCTGCTTCAGCCTTGGTCATAAATTCATCTCGCCAAACACCACCTTTTGCATTGTCTTTATTTGCAGGAGACCCTAAACGCAAACCAGATGCCAACATATCTTCATATTTTTCAATGGCTTTGTCTACCGTCATATTTGCTTGGTCAGCACCATCAGGTTCGTTAAAAGCCATATAATGTGCAATATCCATTCTGTTACCTAAACTAATTGCATTTGCAACAGAACCTCCAGCCCATTGGTTTGGTACAAATTTAGCATCCCCTACATCAGCACCAGAAGTACTCCAGTTATAATGCCATGAGTTCTCAAACTCTTGAATAACATCTGCACCTTTACCAGCCATTCCTTTCTTATGGATATCAAACCAAGGAGAAACACGTATAAATGAGGCTTTACTTTTTAAATCGTCCGTTAGGTTAATTTTTAAATCATTCTCTGCAGCTACATAAACTTTACTAGCTCCTGTACCGTTTACATTTTCTGCAAACGTTACCATATAACCTTTATCTAAGGTAAATGAAACAGCCCAATCATCATAATCTCCTAAAGTTCCGTTGTAATACCCACAATACATTTCGTGCGCTTCACCAACAAAATTATAGGCATTGTAAATTTTAAGAACAGGATCATTTATTCTTGTAGTTTCAAAAAGGTCTTGCGCTGCCTGAAGCTCTAAAAGTGATGCATCTATTGCATTTGAAGCTGCATCACAATTAACAAGTACTGTATTTGCGTTTGTGATTGCTAACTGAAAATCATCAACTGCAGATTGTGGGTACTGATTGTATTTATCACCTACAGTCGCAGAGTTAATTGCCTTTTGAGATGCTTCAATAGCATTAGACAATGCTATTCTAGCTTCATTAGCTTCTACAACAGTTAAATTATCAAGCAAAACAGTTCCTGAATTACTGTACATATAAAGTAGTTTTGTATCAACTTTAGCAAAATTAGTAGTCGTTTCTAAAAATGGAATATTCTCTAATGTTAACTCGCCATCATTATAAAAATCTACTGTCTGGTTCTCAAAATCAACATACATTGATAGAGAATAATTCTTATTCTTAGCAAACTTAGCAGTACCAATAACCCCTGCAATATAAGTACCTGGTATTGCACTTACCATTTCTGTTGCATATTTTATATCTGTTGTTGCCTTACCTAAGGCAATACTAGCAATATACTTTCCATCAGAAGATACTAAATCCATCTGAAAATTCATAGTAGTACGACTTCCTTGAACATCAAAAGAACAAGAACTATTATTTGAAACTGCCGTAAAAGTTCGATATGCTGAGGGGGTGTCATCTTTTAGAATAAACTTTAACTGACCATCAACAACGCTAACTTTTCCAGAAGTGCTGTATTCTGTCCAACTAGTTGGTAAGGTTCCAGCTGTATCAAAAGTATCATTGACAGCACTACCACAAGTGGTGGTTTGTGAAAAAGCATTTATCGCAAAAAGAAAAGCAATTGTATATAAGAATTTTAGTTTCATTTCTTTGAATTTTAAGTTTACTATTATTTTTTGTTTTGATAAAAAAAGAACATCTATTGGATGATAATCTTTTTAGTAAAGTTTCCTAAATGAGATTCTATTTTAACAATATACAGTCCGCTAGAAAGTGTTTTTACATCAATTTCTGATTTTAAGCCAACTATTGTTTTTACCAATTGACCAACAGTAGAATAAATATGTATGGTACTATCTTTAATTTCTTCTGAATATCTTAGCTTAAAAAAACCATCTGTTATTACGGTTGGAAACATTAAAACATTTGATAAAGTTGAATTATCTGTAACCGATAATTGTACTCCTTGCTCATACACTTGTTGAACATAAGAAGGATTTTGCGATTCTAAATCTCTATAGAATTGTCCAGTAATATTCAATTCTCCATCGGTCATACCACCAATACCCGTATTTGCTCCAAAGAAATAATACCAATTGTAACGCTCAATAAAATCTGACTCTTCTAAAATTTCTGTTAAGCCTTTTATATTATTATATCCTTGTTCAACTGTAAGATTTGCAGATCCCATATTTGGGTTTCCGTAATTATATTCTGTAACCCATACTGGAAGATTATAGCGATCATGTAAGGCTTTGAAACGCTCTATAAAAGTAGACTTTGAACGACGTACATAATCGTGTGCTGGAATAAAATCAACACGGTAACCACGTTCAACACAACCATCCATAAATTCTTGAATCCAAGAACCTTCATTAAAAGAATCACTATTTGCACTATATTGTACATTCTCAACACCAGGAGCTCCTAATCTAAGTCCAGAAGCCAATAATTTAGGATACGCATCTAAAGCTTCTGCTACTGTCATATTGGATTGACCTTCGTTATCAGGTTCATTAAAAGCTAGAAGATGATTGAATGACATATTTTGTCCAGCTTCTTCCATTTTCTCAAGTGATGTTCTAGAATCACCTCCACTCCAAGACATTGGTACAAATTCGATTCCTTCTGAATGTAGAGCCGTTAAACCCCAGTTATAATACCACGAAGAATTATAAGTATCAGCAGTTGTCCATTTTACATTTCCTAAACTCCCTTTTTTACCTACAGGAAACCAAGGACTCACTCGTATGAATGAAATCGTATTCTGTAAATCAGCAGGCAAATTGATTTCTAGATTATTATCCTGAGCAATATATATTTTACTAACACCTAAGCCATTCACATCTTGTGCAAAAGTAGCCATGTATCCTTTTTCTAAGGTAAAGGATACTCCCCAATCTTCGTAAGCACCTAAACCTCCATTGTAATAACCACAATAAACTTCGTTTACATCACCTGTAAAATCATACTCGCTGTACATTTTAAGAACAGGATCATTTACTTTTGCATTCACAAAAACCTCTTCTGCCGTTTGAATAGCTGAAAGTGAATTGTTAATATCATTCGAAGTAGCTTCACAATTAGAAATGATTGCATTAGCATCATCAATTGCTTGTTGAAATGCATCAACAGCAGATTGTGGGTACTGATTATAAATTGTACCTATAGGTGCAGATGCCAATAAATCTTCTGCAGCATTTACATTACTTGTTAATAAAATACGATTTTCATCTCCTCCTAATAAAGAAATATTATCAAAATAAAATTGCCCATTATTAGCATACATAAAAAGTAATTGAATGTCTATCTTAGCAATATCTTCCGCATCTTCTAAAAAAGGGATTTCTGCTGTCATCAATTCTCCATTAACATAAATATCAATTTCTTTTGAGGTAAAGTCAATTTTAGAGGATATTATAAAATTCTTATTAGACGGAAAACCTATAGCAGGGTCTCCAGCTACAAAACTACTAGGAACTCCATTTTCTATTGATGTTGCATATTTAATATTAGCGACTCCAATACCTAAAGCAATACTTGATAAATGTTTTCCTGTAGAAGAGATTAAATGCACTTGACAATTTACAGACGAACGTGTAGCAGAAACATCAAAAGAGAAAGTAGCATTTTCAGAGGTTGGAGTAAATGTCTTATAAACAGAAGGCATATCTGTATTATGATTAAATTTTAATTTACCCGACTCAACTGTAATTCGCCCAGAAGTATTGTACTCAGTCCAATCATTAGATAAAGTTGTCCCATCATCAAACGTATTGTCTACAGTTATCCCACAAGTATTGGTTTGTGCAAAGCTGTTAATAGTAAAAAATATTACCATTAAATAAAATAATTTTATTTTCATAAGTCTTGATTTAAGATAGATTAATTAATAATTATTTTGTGTATTTGAAAAATACAATTACTTAGCAACTTTAAAATATAATTACCTTCTGATAGCATTATTGGGTCTAAAATAATTGTATTTGAATTCGTATATAAATAGGTGTTTAAGACTGTTTGACCTAAATAATTTACAATTTGTACGTTTATTTTTTGGTGGTCAAAAAGATTAGATTGGATAGTGATGTTTTTTCCTTGTTTAACAGGATTAGGGTAAACTGTCACTTGATTTTTTTCGGTGTTAATCTCATTAGTACTTAATTGATTTACTTCTTCAAGTTGTGCGTTTATAAAACCAACCATTTCTATTAAAACATCTTCAAAAGCTGGTTTTCCAGGGTTAAAAAAAGCATGAACTTCTCCTGGGTAAACAACAGTCTCTCCATTTCCTCCTTTAGCGTTTATAGCATCTGTAAACAGAGTGCTTTGGCGAATATCTATAGTTGTATCAGCATCTCCATGCATTAAAATTGTAGGAGTTGGCGTGTTAGTCAATAGATTGATAGGTGAATTTAACGCTTCACTTGGAATGTTTTGTTTGTAATTGTTATTTGTTCCAAAATCTCCTGCATCATTTACAAAATCATAGATTCCGTTAAAACCAATAAATCCAAGTGCATTATTTTCTTCTGCTGCTATTGCTGCTAATGGAGCACCGGCAGATCCACCACTAAAAAATACTTTTGTCATATCAAAATTGTACGTATCGGCATTTGCTAAAGTCCAATCATAGGCCGTTTGTACATCCTCTCTGGCTAAAGAAAAAGTACCACTAGAACCAGAACATCTATAAGAAATAGACAATGTTGCAATCCCTAAATTTTCTGCCAAATAATCTTTATGAGGAGAGTTAGCAGCCAAAGAAGTTTCTGGTGTACCACCAGACCAACCACCTCCATGTACCCATATATGTACAGGGAATTTTTCAGTTGTATTTTCGTCAATTATAGGTGTTGTTAACTTTAATGGTAGTTTATGACCAACTATAGGAAAATCTACTGTAGCTATTGCTTCCAGTTCTATCGTATTATCAAATTCAAAAACTTGATCAGCTTCCACAATAAAACTAAATGAATCTCCTTGCTCTAAACCAATTGCAATATCATCTACAGATTTAAGAGTTTCTTGTATTTGAACAGATACAAATCCACCAGCTGGCCAATTTACATCTGGTAAAAAAGTAAGAATATTAGACGGAGATAATGTCCAAGTACCGCTAGTTTCAATAGTACTTTTGTTTACATAAACTTTAGGATAATTTGAAGTTATTACTTCTACATCTTGACTAAACGATATTTGTATAGCTCCATTTTGTGGCAAATTGGTACGATTCTCAGGTAAAACCTCAGTTATTGAGAATTCTGCTGTCACAAGCTCTGCATATTCTGTAGCTAGTCTATTGTATTCATCCTGAAACTCTGTTGAACTAAGACCTTCATTATACATTGTTAATTCTACGACTTCTGTATGGTTATAGGTTTGAGTACCTGCAACTTCTTCAAAAATATTAAATTTAAGATCTTCATTAGCATTGGTACGCATCGTGTTAGTAATAGTACCTGAAGTTACGATAGGAGAAGTGCTATCGAAATACTGATAATTTCCTGAAGTATCTATTGAAAATCCAAAAAAGAAATAAGCATCTGCAGGTATTTCATTTGCTCCTATATTTACACGAGTGTAATTTGGTCTAGCATAATCAAACCCAATCTTACCATCTTGTAATCTTACAAATCTAATTCCGTAACAATTAGCAAATCCTCCACTCATATCATAGTTTCCTAATAAAGATGCTGGTTTGCCTGTGTTTATATTCTCAGCTTTACCAACATAAAAAACACTATAACTATTGTCTGAAACATAAGTACTGGACCCTTCAAGCTCTAGAAAAGAACCGTCTTTGTTAAAAAGAACTGTTGTTTTTCCAGGGTAAGTTTCCTGTGACTCTTCGGCACCAAGGTTAGTGTCACTTTGTGTAGCACTCCCATAACCTTCAATTTGATTTTCCCAAAGGGTTACAGATCCTAAATTGTCTGCTACAATTCCTTTAGCATTCTCTAAAGACAATACTTTTGTTTGACTAAACAAACTCGATGTTGAAAGAATGAATATAAGGATGAAATGTAAAATATTTTTCATCGTTTTTATTTAATTATTTTAAACTTAAATTACTGAATTACGAATTTTAAAGTTTTTAAGTTTTGATTATCAATTGTATTCAAAAAATAAATCCCTTGTTTTAAATTACTAGTATCTATGCTAAATATCTTTGTCCCATTTATTGGGTACAACGACGTCTCCAATACAGTTTGACCTAAATAATTTATAATTTTAGCTGTAATTATTTCAGAATTAAAACCTGCTTTTAATTGAAGATTATCTCCTTTTTTAACAGGATTAGGATATATTATTCCATTACCCTCTTTCTTTATAGTACCAACACTTAAAGATCCTGCTTTTTCAAGTTGTTCTGTCATAAAATTAACCATCTCATAAAAACACTCTTCATGGTATTTTTTATCTCTACTAAAAAATGCATGAACTTCTCCTGGATATATGATGGCTTTCGCATTACCTCCTTTGGCATTTATAGCATCAGCAAAATTTATACTTTGATTATGTGAGATCGTATTATCTGCATCACCGTGCATCAATATCGTTGGAGGAGGATTGTCACTTAAATTAAAAATAGCAGAGTTTTCAGTTTCACTAGGTACATCTTGCTTGTACCAATTTCCTGCACCAAAATCTCCTGCATCATTCATAAAATCATAAATTCCATTAAATCCAATATACCCTAGAATGTTAGGTAATGTCTGAGAGGCTAATGCTGCTAAAGGAGTACCTGCAGAACCTCCACTAAAAAACACCTTCGTCATATCTAAATTATAAGTTTCTGCATTGTCTATAGCCCATTGGTAAGCAGTATATACATCTTCTAAACCATAAGAAAAAGTACCTCCAGCACCTACGGTTCTATATGATATAGATAGAGTTACAAATCCTAAGCTTTTTGCTAAATAATCTTTATGTAATGAATAATCAGCACCAGAACTTTCTGCTGTTCCTCCAGCCCAACCACCACCGTGCACAAAAATATGAACAGGGAATTTTTCAGTTGTATTTTCAGTTATAGTAGGAGTCGTTATTTTCATTGTTAATTTATGACCCACTATAGATTCTCCTGTTCTAGCTATATAATCTATGATAGCTATTGGTTCTCCTAACTCATAACTTTCAATAGGAAAAGTTTCCTCTGCATCTACTATAAAACCATAGGAATCTCGTTTTGCTAAACCAATAATAGCATTATCTGTAGATCTAAGCCCTTCTTGTATTTTTAGGGTAACTAATGATCTAGCTGGCCATCTTTCGGTAGGTGTAAACGTAAGAACATTAGAAGGTGATAAAACCCAATTACCAGTCGTTTCAGTTTCACTTTTGTTTATATAAATTTTTGGATATTCTGAAGTTTCATCAATAGCTTGATCAAACGTTACTACAATTGGAGCATCTCTTGAAATACCTTCTCGAAAACTTTCATCATTAGGCAATACATTTGTAACTTCAAATTCGGTAATCACAAGTTCGGCATAATCAGTAGCCAATCTATTGAATTCATTTTGAAAATCAGTAGTACTAAGCACATCATCGTACATGGATAATTCTACAACTTCTGTATGATTATAGGTATGTCCTCCATCTCTTTCTTCAAAAAGATTCAATTTAAGGTCTTCATCTTGACTTGGAACCATTGTATCGTTAATCTTTCCTGTTTTTATTGATGGATCGCTACTATCAAAATATTTATAATTTCCAGAAGCATCCATAGTAAATCCAAAAAAGAAATAATCATCACCAGGTATATTGTTTAAAACGACACGAACATAATTTGGCTTTGCATAATCAAAAACAATACTACCATCGGCTAATCTTAAAAACCGAATTCCAGAACAATTGTTAAAATTCCCAGGAACATCATAATTCCCTATTAAGGATGCCGGTTTCCCTTCTGGATTAGCTTTACCTGCATAAAAAACACTATATGTATTGTCTGAAATAGAAATATTTGAACCTTCTAATTCAAGAAAAGAACCATCTTTGCTAAAACCTACATTTACTTTTCCTGGATAAGTTTCGAATAATTTATCACCACCTAAAGCTGTATTACTTTGTGTAGCATCTCCGTATCCTTCAATTTGATTCTCCCAAAGGGTTACAGATCCTAAGTCATCTGCTATAATTCCAGTATTGTTTTCTAATGATACTACTTTGGTTTGACCTAACAAACTAGCACTTGAAATAATGAATATAAAGATAAATTGTAATGTTTGTTTCATGATTTTTTGTTTTGATAAATTATTTATTTAAATTATTGAACAACAAATTTTAGCCTTTTTAAACTTTTATGATCACGTATCTTTAGCAAATAAATCCCTGTTTATAAATTTTGAGTTTCTATAGAAACTATGTTAGAATCTCTATTTGGATAAAATGTATTCTTTACAACTACTTGCCCTAAATAGTTTATTATTTGGGGTTCAATTTTTTCTGAATTAAAATTTGAATCTAATTGAAATATTAAGAGTATTTCCTTTTTTACAGGGTTTGGATACGTCTTTATTTCACCTTCAATTTTGATATTTACAACACTTAAAATTGCTGCTTTTTAGAATTGCTCTGTCATAAAATTAGCCATTTCGCAAAAGGCACCTTCATGTGAAGGTTTGTCTCTACTAAAAAATGAAATTTTCATAATTAGTTGAAAAATTATAGTAACATTATTTATAAACTAAAAAATGTAAATAAAATAATGTTACTTTTTTAACAAACATAATTATTCTTTAAGCATTAATTTTCTAACATTATGGGTAAAAATGTTACAATTAAGGGCTTTTTAACAATAAGTTACCTATATCAAGTTATTTAGACGAGTGTCTAAAACTTTATAATAAGATTATGACCATGCATAAAATTCAATCAAATATTTAGCAGTACACAACACTTTTACCTTAAGTAAATCTCAAATTTATTGTACAAAAAAAGACCAATATAGATATTGGTCTTTTTTTTAAGTTTATTAATGATTTTTTAGATATAAAACTATATACCTATTTGATTTACACCATCAACTTCTCTATTTCTGAACTCTAAAACATCATTTGCTACATAAGTAGCTCCGTTAGATTCAAAAGAATAATTAAGTGTTATTGTGCGTGTAGCAGGATCATAAAAAGAACCATCATCATCTGTTACAACAACTGCTCCAGCAATACTCTCGATTGTAATTGAGTTATCATCTGCAATTACAAGATTCATTTTTTTATCAGACTCTCTTAAAAGAGCAAGACCATTACATTGTACAGTATTAGGAGATACCATAGTTAACTCTACATTTTCATTATTATTAATGTCACCAACGTAAGTAATTGTCTCTTCTGAAGCACCTTCCGTTTTCACAACTTGACCTTTTTGAAAATAATGACCATATAATTGGTTGATATAAGTAAATGTAATTAATGATGACTTATATTTAGTTGACTCTGTATCAACTAAAATAGAATCTGCATTTACAACATTCTCTAACGTAAATCCTAAAGCATAATTATTCCCTAATGATAATGCATCTCCTAAGAAATTAATAGAATCTGCTTTTACATACACAAAACCTTGAACTTCTCCAGCAGGAATAATAATTTTATTATTTGATGGATTTCCTTCACTATCAACCAATTCATAATAGTTGCTAGGTAATACAGATTTACCTGCATTTGTTACTAAATCATCATCTAATGAAAAAGTTATTTCTACATCTTCTGTATTATCTAATCTTCCTCCTAATACAGCACCTACACCTATTCTCATTCCTTCTCCCATAATAAAACTACGGTCAATTTGTTCGTGTGGTAAATAAACTGAAGTGAAATCAAATTCGTTTTCAACAAAATCATCATAACATGACGTGATACTTAATCCTACAATAAGCACGAATAGTTTAGCTATATATTTTAATATATTTTTCTTCATAATCTTTGTTTTTAATTTATTACCAACCTTGGTTTTGTTTCAAATTAGTATTTATCAATAATTCACTGTATGGTAATGGAAGATAATAGTTTTTGGCTTCATAATTTCTTCTTTCTACATCGATGTTTTCGAATGAAAAAGTATCATCAGAATTTTTACTAACCTTAACTCCTTTAATGTCTTCTATGTTGTTAATATCTTTCCATCTTCTTAAATCGTGAAACCTTTCACCAGCAAAACACAATTCTATACGTCTCTCATTTTTTAATAAATTTCTAAAATCTGACTGATTTGCAGCCGAAATATCTAAATATGGATCTGTAGTCAACCCTGCTCTTTGTCTTATTTTAGCTAAAACTTCTTTTGCTGTATAGTTAAACCCAGCAGGCAATATACTTGGTTCTCCAAAAGCTTCATTTAATGCTTCAGCATATCCTAAATAAATGTCATTTAGTTCTAACTGAACATATACTTTAGGTAAAGTTGTTGTAACAGCAGTAGTTACTGATGGATCAAAGTTTAAATTATTTAAATATTTTTTTAAATAATATCCTGTTCTTGTTCCTAAAGAATTATTAAACCCTCCATAATAATCCATACCACCTTCATAAATTTCTAGTGCATTAAAATCTGAACAATCAGCAGATTCAAAACATTGATCATCATTATAGAATACAAACTTATAAAATCTTTCGTCTCTTGAAGCATAAGGAACTGTATTGTTATACGTACTTAAACCGTTATCAATAGGATATCCGTTAGCATCTGGAAAAGCATCAATTAAGTTTTGAGATGGATTTACCGAACCTGATCCAAATAAAGACGGTGGATATAAACTTTTTTCTAATGCGTTATTATTTCTATCATTACGCATTCTCCAAATATGATCTGAATTTGTCTCATTATCAAAATCAAAAGACTGTAAGCTTCTTAAACCCCCATTTTGAACGATTAACTCCTGCGCATAACTTGCAGCTAGCTCCCATTTAGAAAGGTCGTTAGATGGATTAAAAGCTGGACTTGCAGCATATAATGCTACTTTTGCTTTTAATGCATATGCAGCTAAACCACTTGCTCTACCTGTTTCTGTTGCACTAAAAGCAGGGTTCGCATTTTCATCTCCTTCATATACAAGAGGCAACTTTGCAATGGCAATATCTAAATCTTCCATAATCTGAGTTACACATTCATCATAAGTATTTCTACTCAAACTTGCATATTCTTCATTTTCTAATATCCCATTTACAATAGGAAATCCTAACATTTCTCCGCTTTCAGAAGGGCCACCAAATACTTTAAGTAACTCCCATTCTGCCCATGCTTTTAAAAAAAGTGCCTCACCATAATATCTATCTATTAATCTTTCATTTAATATTTGATTTCCTTCAGATAGATAAACTTGTAAATCTTGATTATGAACAAGATCTATGTATTGATATATTTGTCTAATATTATCGTAAGACTGTTGCCAAACATAATTATATGGATTATTAGTTGGGCCCCAATAGCCAGTTGCTAATATTGTTTCCGTATCGTTTGCAACACCATTATCTGTTAAATATTCATTTGAAAAATCTGTAGTATATCGGAATGAATAATCTGTATAAATATCGTCTATAATACCTCTTGATTTCAAGCCTGAAGTTGTAACTACTTCCTCTCTAGTATATTGAATTTCATCTTCTAAAAATTCACTACAGCTTGTAATACCTATTGTCAAGGTAATAATTGTTAAAATCTTATTTGTTAATTTCATTTTTCTGTTTTTTAACATTTATTTATTAAAAATTTACCGTAGCTCCAAAAACAAATGTTCTCATCATTGGATATTCAAAAAATCCTGATCTAGTATCTTCTGGATCTAAATCTTTCATTTTACTAAACAATGCTAAATTACTTCCTCTTAAAAATAATTTTACACTTGTAATTGCTGTTTTTGACATCAATGATTCTGGTAGCGTAAATCCTAACTCAGCATTAGAAATTCTAAAATAACTTCCATCTACTAGCCAATAATCTGAATTTTGTTGATTATTGTCACTTTGTATAGTACTTAATCTAGGGAATACATTTCCATTAGGAAGATCGTTTTTAGAGCTACCGTAATAGTTTCTTAAACCATAATGTTGATAGTAAGATATTGAGTTAAGATTTATATCATAACCTCCAACACCCATTCCTACAATATCTAAGTTGATTCCTTTATATTCAACTCCTACATTAACACCGTAATTAAATCTTGGTGTAGTATTTCCTACGGTTGTTTGATCTCTAGAATCAATAACATTATCACCATTTTGATCTACATATTTAATATCACCAATTTGTACATCTCCGAACTGAGGTAAAGCATCATCAATATTTTCTGCAGTAAAAAGGCCATCACTTACATAAGCATTAAAATTATCTATTGATTCACCTTGTTGTAATCTATACTGATCTGGATAAGGTACTTCAGCAATTTTTTCTCCTGTAATTTTATTATAACCAGCATTAACACTTAGGTGGTATCTAAAATCTCCACGAGTATCGTTAAATGTAACATTAGTATTGAAACCTTTATTTCTTCTTTCAGAAAAATTTAATTGTGGTAAATAAATGTTATCACCTAATGCAGTTGCAAAAAGAGCACTTGCATTAGTTATTAAATTTTTATTATCAATGTTAAAATAATTAAAATCAAGTCTCAATTTCTTAAACAAACTCATTTCTACACCAAGAAACATTTGGTTGTACACTATCCAATCTATTTCTTCATTAGCTGTACTACTTTGTCTATATCCATATTGATTTTGAGTTTGAGTTGCTATACCTGTATACATTGTACTGTTTGTTTTACCTCCACCCCATGTGCTTAAATAAAATAGTGAAGTAGATGTATATTCTGTACCTACTTGTCCATAAGAAGCTCTAAATTTAAGATAATCAATATTTTTATTGTCCTTTAAGAATTTTTCATTGGATGCTACCCAAGCGATTCCAGCTGTTGGATAGTATTTAGTTCTATTATCTCCTATAAATTTAGAACTACTACTTGAATTTAAGTTTGCAAATGCAATATATTTATTTTTTAATGCATACGAACCGTTTAAGTTAACCGTTAAATTACGTCTATCTGGGTTTCCTGAATTTGTGCTAGGCTCATAATATAAAAGATGATTTAAGTTTAAATTCAAAACACTTTCCTTCATTTCCTTTATATAACTAAGATTACCATTATAAGCAAAATTTCTTTGTATTGCAGTGTTTGACCTTGCAATACCTGTGTTTTGATAATCTTGTCTATACAAAATTAGATTAGTAATATCTTCTCCAGTAACATCGTCTTGTGTTGTTTCTAAAGTGTATAAACCAGGGTTGTTATTTGTTGATAAAGTATGAGCATTGTACGTTCTCATCATTAGATAAGTATCATACTTTAAACCAGGAATATAATCTTCAAAATCAAAATCTAATCCTATATCAAAAATCATATTGGCTGTATAATCTGTTCTTAAACCTCCATTTTCTAACTCTGAAAGTAAATTGGTCTGAAATTCGTTACTTACCACATATGCAGAATCTGCTACTTTTAAAGGAAATGAATTTGCAGGTGTAGCAGAAATCCATAAAAACATAGCATCTGCATCAAGAATAGGTCTATTGTTCTTTCCAAATTTTCCATAAACACTAGCATGTGTTCTAAGTAAATTGTTAATACGTGTATCTATTTTAGTCCTAAAGGTAATATTTCTACCGTTTATTGGATTTCCTACTTTTTCTAAACCTTCCCAATCTGAATACCCTAAAAAGGCACTGTATTTTAAATCTTCTTTTCCACCATATACATTTAACGAAGCAAAGTTAGAAGGTGAACTTGACTTTAAGAACTCTTCTCTAGAATTTACATTTGGAAAGTTTATAGGGTCAGATCCATCTTTATATTTTGCGATATCTTCAGCACTATAAATATCTCCCAAACCATCATTATTAGATGCTTGATTTATTATCTCTGCATATTCTGGAGCTGATAATAATTCTGGTAAACGAGTTGCCATATTAAAACCACTTTGATAATTAACTTCTACTGTAGGTTTACTTACTTTTCCTCCTTTTGTAACTACGTATATAAGTCCATTATCTCCTAAATTTCCTAGTAAAGAGTTAAAAGTACCATCACTAAGTACTATAACTTCATCTACTTCTCTTAAATCTGTTTGAAGCCCTCTTGGTTGACCATCTATTAGTACATATGGAGTTCCTCCGTTTAATACGTAAGAATAACTTCCATTTGTACCAGGTGTATTTGTTCCTCTAATAATTCTTAGCCCAGGAACTCTACCTCTTAATGCCTCAGAAAGATTATCTCCTGCGGTTTGACGAAGTTCATCACCTGAAATTCTAAAAACGGCTCCTGTTGTTTGACTTAAATTAAAAACCCCAAAAGGTGTTTTTAAAAATTCATTTTTATTTGCTGGAATTGAGTCTTGAATTGCTAAATTATCTATTGGTGTATTCTGAGCAATACCAATATTGATAGTTAGAGCATTAAGTAAGCAGAAAGCAAAAAATTTCAATTCTGTTATATTTAATTTCATTTGTTAATTTTTATAATTTTAAGTTCATGATACCTTATTTAGTGTTTTAACACTAATTACCATCCTTCCGTTTGTTCAAAAGAAGGCACTGCTTCAATTTCTGAAGGTGGAATTGGCCACCAATAGTTGTTATCATTAAACGTTTTCCTTAATTGAGTCTGTTCTTCATTTTCATAACTAAAACCAGAAGGATATGTTGCAGACTTACCACCTTGCCAACGCATCTTTAAAAACTCCACTTTTTTATTTTCTTCTAAATGTGCAGTTTTCCATCTTCTTAAATCATCATATCTAAAACCTTCAAAACACAACTCAATAGCACGCTCATTTCTAATTCTTTCTCTAAAATCTTCTTTAGAACCTGTATATTTTGCAGCTACATTTGGCATACCAACTCTATTTCTAAGAAGGTTAATTGCACCTACAGCTGTTAATGTTCCTCCAGGAGCAACTCCATTTGGCCCATATACTTCGTTAACTGCCTCTGCATAGTTTAAATACACTTCTGGCATTCTGTATATAATGTTATTAACATGATAACTGAAATTTCCTGCATTACCTGTTCTCCAATACGCTCCATTAGGTATCCATTTTCTAATACGCAATCCTGTTAAATTGTAAACAATTAGTGGAGAAGTCGTTCTAGAAGGATCGTCTAAATCTTTACCATAATTTCCCTCTTCATTTATTACTGCTAAATCTACAAAAGGTGTATCATTTTTAGGACCTGCAGTTGTTGTTGTCCATGGTACACCATCAAACAATATATTATTATAAAACCTTGGATCTCTATTAATAAATGGGTCTTGTGAATTATAAGATGGATCATCTTCAATTGCCAAACCATTTTTAGTTTCAAATTTCTCAATAAAATTAGCAAGTGCTCCAATATTCATTGGGTTATTGTTGAATTTTATAATATCAAAACCTACAGTTAAACTAAGTCTTGGTGTAGGATTAAGAATACCTCCAAAAGTAAAGAATTTTTGATTTGCTTCCATAAATATTACTTCGCTAGGAATTGTTTTTTGTATACCAGATCCTACAAAAATATTTCTATAAGGTTGCAAAGCAGTTGGTTCTGCAACTAAAAGGTCTGCTCCATCTCTATCAACATCTAAGGTACTTGCTGCACTTGCATTTGCAAGTGTATATAAACCATTTGCATTTGCAAAGTTAATTAAATCTGAAGCTGCTGTTGCAGCGTCTATCCATTTTTGATCATCGTTAGTTTCATTTGCTAATGGACTCGCGGCAAATAATGTAAGTCTAGATTTTAAAGCCATAGCAACACCTCTTGTTGGTCTACCTACACTCTCTGTTGACCACGAAACAGGTAATAATTCTATAGCTAATTCTATATCATCTAACATATCTGACAAGTTACTCTCATAACTTTCTCTTTTAGACGTTAAGGGTTGACTTACACTTAAGGTTTCTTTTAAATAAATAAGTCCTCCATGACGCTTCGTTAACAAGTGATAAAAAGAAGCTCTTAAAAAATACGCTTGTCCTTTTAAATAATTAATTTCCTCTTCAGTAGAATTAGGAATGTTATCTGCGTTCTCAAGAAAAGTATTCACAATTCTAATTCCTTTAAAACAAAAATAGTATCTAGAAACAAAGTTTGGGGTAGTATCTGATCCACTAGTTCTATTCATCAAGCTTAAATAATCTCCTTGAGCGTAAAATTGATATGTTTCAGGTACAGGTGATGCTGTTCTACCTGGGTATCCTTCTCCAGACATTGTCATACCAGGAAGAATATCTGGGCTTTGATTTACGACACTTACTTCTGAAAGGTAATACGTAAAAGCACCATCAAAAAAGTCTCTTGTTAAAACAATATCATTAAAAATGGCATTTTCGGTCAATCCTTCAGCCTCCTCTGATTGATCTAAATAATCTTCACAGCTAATAATAAAAACTGTCATGATTAAAGCGAATGTATATTTTATTTTTCTCATAATTTTTATTTTTTAAAAATTTAAGTTTAGCCCTAGAGTAAATCTTCTTAATATTGGATAAGCACCAGGATCATTTCCTTCTGGATCTCCATAATCAATGTCAGAAATGGTAAAAAGATTATTTCCGTTGATATATATCTTTAAATCACTTATTCTTTTACTATTACTCATGTCAAAATTATACCCTATATTCATACTTCTCAATTTAATATAATCTAAAGATATAATTCTTGCTGTACTATTTGCTGTATTAGGGTCTGTTTCTGAATGTAGCGCAGGATACTGAGCATTGGTATTAGTAGGTGTCCAATAATCTAATTGTTCAACACGTCCTGAAGCAGCCCCCTCTGGTAAAGCGTAGGCAATATCAGAGTCAATAATACCTAGATGCCCTGAAACTCCGTTAATCATAGCATTCGCAGACCATTTTTTATACGAAGCTGCTAATTTAAAACTATAACTATGTTTAGCTGATTTAGGTATATCAAATCTTATTTGATCTCCTACATCTGTTGCCACTATAGATCCGTCTGCATTGTAATCTATATATCTATAATCTCCCAACGCGGGGTCACCTGCAGAGCTTGGGTAATTGACTACTTCATCAATATTTTGGAAATACCCATCTGCTTGTAATAATCCAGTTGTTCCACTTGGTTTACCTGCTACAGTTGCGTATTCTGGGGTTCCACTACCATCCGCTGGACTTGATAAAACACGATTTTCATTAAATCCGTAAAAACCAGTTAATGAGTAGCTTAGTCCGCTTTCGGTTTTGTTTTTATAAGTTAAAGACACTTCATATCCATGGCTTTCAGAAGCTCCTACATTTGCATAAGGTTTACTTGTATCAAGACCATGCAAAGCAGAAATATCTTTATCAAGTCTTTGGATTAATCCATCTCTATTTTGTTTAAAAAACTCGACAAATCCTGATATTTTGTTATTAAAAAGACCAAAGTCTACCCCAATATTTTGTTTGGTATCAGTAGCCCAAGTTAATTCAGGGCTACCTAATTGAGTGATTTTAAGTACTGAAAGTGAGTTATCTACCAATTCCCCAAAGAAATACCTAGAACCTGGTCTTTTTTCTGCAGTTGAAGATGCATAATCATAAAAAGTATCATATACCCATCTATTATTACCTAGACCTGCTTTAGAACCTGTTTGTCCATATGAATATCTTATCTTAAAGTTGTTTAGAGTTGGAAAAGTATTCATAACAAATTTTTCTTTTGCCAAATTTATACCACCAGCAAAAGATGGAAAAAACTTAAACCTATATCCCTTTGCAAATGTTTCATCTCCATTATATGAACCACTTGCTTCTATAAAATAACGTGTGTCATAATTATAGGTAAAACGCCCTACATAATCTTCATTAAAAAAAGGAAAATCTACATTAGTTGTTTTTTCATTTCTACTAAAAAGTGCTAAACCTGTTACATTATGTTTCCCAAAAGAACGATCATAGCTTAAATGAGTTTTTATATAACTAATTTCCTGATTTCCATTAACACTTTCACTCCCTTGTATATAATATAACGGACGTTCATAATCTATACCTTCTTGTGATGACCAAGTTCCGTCACGAAGTAATGTATAAGCCTCTTGTTGAGAAGAAATAGACCCATCATAAGTTATCTGGCTTTTACTACCGTAGCTGCTTATAAAATTATACTTCGCATTAAAAGCTAGTCCTTTTGTGATGAAATCTAATTTTTGCTGTAATTCAAGATCTACTGAAAAAACAGTTTTAATAGTGTTTGCACTACCGCTTCGATTAAGACTGCCATAAGCATTAGGTCCTTCCCCAATTCTTACTTCTGCAAGTCCAGGATATAAAGGATCTGGATATTGTTCCATAACAGATGCCGGATAATAAGGTATAACACTTCCAGGAGCTAATGTGTATAAAGCTAAAAAAGCATCAGATAAATTACTTCCATTTCCAGGTTCATTAGTATCTTCTAAACGACTACTAATACTTGTTTTTAGTGTTGTTGTTTTAGTTAAAGAAAAATCTAAATTCCCTCTAAATGAATACCTGCTAAACTTATATTCAGGATCATAATTAAAAAGTTGGTCGGTCTTTGTAATATCTCCTTCTTGTAAATAACCTGCAGAAGCATAGTATTTTACAAATTCTGTTCCACCACGTATAGAAATCGTTTGATTAAAACTTGTTGCATGACTTTTGATAAGTGTATCATCCCAATTTACATCTGGATACATGTATGGGAAATCACCTTGTTTCCAATGTGCTAAATCCGCTTCTGTACTATAACCACTAGCATATGCTTGATCATTTAGAATTCCTGTATTTAATGCACTTTGAGCTGTAAAAGCATCTAATACATCTGGTCCTTCTGGCACTAATTTTAGAGTAAACTCACTGGTAACACTAATTTTAGGTCTTCCTATTTTACCACGTTTAGTTGTAATTATGATAACTCCATTTGAACCTCTAATTCCATAAACGGCAGTTGCAGAACCATCCTTTAATACACTAATACTTTCTACATCTCTTGTGTCAATGTTTGAGAACCCTCCAACAACTTCTACACCATCTACAAGTATTAATGGGTCTGCATTACCACGAATATAAATTTCACCATCTTCTTTTCCTGGTTGCCCTGAACTTTGAACAATGTTAAGACCTGGTGAAATACCATTTAAAGCATTTACCATATTTGGAGAACCAGACTCTACTATATCTTCTCCTTTTATTTGACTTATAGCTCCAAGGACACTTTCTTTTTTTTGCTGTCCGTAACCTATAATTACAATTTCAGCAAGACTTTCTGTGTCTTCTATCATTGTAATGTTTAAACTAGATTTTCCAGTTACCTTTATTTCTTGCTCTTTAAAACCAATGTAAGAAAAAACTAAAGTAGCATTTGGAGAAACCTTAACTTGGTATACTCCATCAAAATCTGTACTTGTTCCGTTTTGTGTTCCTTTTTCGACCACACTAACTCCTGGTAAAGGAATTCCTCCTGAATCCTTTACAATTCCTTTAATTATATCTTGAGAAAACGAACCCCAAGAAATGGATATTAATAATAATAATAAGTTGAGTTTTTTCATAAATTTAAATTTTCTGAATTAGTAGAATATTGAAATTTCACAATCATAATACTTTAATGAGTTAATTAATTGTTTTTGATTATTTTTTGTTTGATAATTCTCCTATTTTTTTTATTCTAGAGAGTTATGTTATCAATCAATTATGTAATCCCATACAAAATTAACATATTATTAAGATTGAAATTTCTCATATAGGGATTCAAAATGTTGCTATTTGATGATATTTTAGTTGTAAATAGGGGTTTTTAAGAGTTTTGTTTTCTTTTGTTGCAAAACTCTAAGATATAATATAAATAACTTTTGAGTTAATTTAACATATAAAAAAGGTTATGCTTTTAAAAGATTATTCAACCTTTATTTTTAATCTATTTACCTACTTCTTTTAAAATTTCAGGTCTTATTAATGAGTTTTCCATGAAGGTAAAGCCCCCTGTATTCAATAATAAATTTGCAGGATAACTAGCTGCTTTTTTTAAGCATATTAATTATTCCTTGTTAGTGTGTATGTTTACCTATTAAAAAACTTAAAACCCCAACCTTCAAACGTTTACCTGTACTACAAGAACATTTAAAAGATTTTATAATCTATTCTCTTTGATACCAAAACATACCTTGTAAATCATTATGGAGAAATAAGATGTAACAGGCCATTATAAATAATATTTGGCTGAATACTTACATACTATAAGCCATCTTAAAAACTTGCTTCATAGCACTAAAAAAGAGCTACATAACTAAATACAAGCACATTAATTAAATGCACCCTTTTAAATGCCATCAACAGCTATTAGAAGGTAACAAATGTTGCACTCATAAAATACGCATCCTTTTTATTTTTTTTAAAAAAAACACCTCTATAAATACCATTTGAAATAAAAAATCGTCTAAAACAAGATTGTTTTAAACGATTTTTACACTTATTAATTTTTATAGAATGACTATAAAACAAGAATTTAAGATTCTTAATAAAACATCTTCGTTTTATTTAATTACAATTTCATCAATTAAAACTTCTTGATCTCCTAAAGACTCTATCAATATTGTGTTCGCTCCACGATCTATTTTAATAGGAATGATTACAGTTTTCCAATTATTACCGAGTTGCTTAGTATTAGCTAATAATAGTTCTTTACGAACTACTTTACCACTAATATTTACTTTTATATAAGCTCCATCTTTATTGGCAACATTTGTACTATAACGAATAGTTAGTTCTGCATTACCAGCACTACCATCATTTTCTTGGTACCAAGAAATAGAGGCGTTTTTACTTTTTAAACTCACAAAACCTTTACCGTTAAAGTTTTTCCCTTTAGATGAAATTGTAGCATTTTCTAATGTTGCTTCTTCAGCTTGTTCACCAATTTGCCCTTTGCTCTCTATAGTTTCATTCCAAGTAAAACCTTCATCTTTTCCGAATTTTTCTTCTAAAATCTGAGTTTCTTTTCCATCAACAACAATTAAAGCTTTTACAGTTGTTTCTAAACCAATCTCAAAAGCTCCTTTGTAAACGTTAGAACTAGTTGTTGGTGTTTCTCCGTTTGTAGTATAATAAACTTCTATCTTAGGATTGATTTTATTCCCTCTTAAATTGATAATCTCTGTATCGATACTTACTTTATTAGAAGTAATCAATTTTTTCTCTCCTAAAATACTACTTGCTAATACATTAATATCTCCAGAAGTAGTTGTTGCAGAAATATATGCACGTGTTAATCCGTAAAATGCAATTCTGTGATTAGGCCCAACATGTTGTTCTACATCTACAGGACTTCCGTTGTCTAAGGCTTTAATTTTACCTGATCCAAAAACATTAAAATAGGTCCTATTTTCTCCATACGGATAAAACTCTCCTTTATCATCTGTAGTTGTTACACGTACCTGAACGATATCATCTATTTTATTCTGTAGAGATTCTCCATCAACAGAAAGTTTAATTTTAGAAGGTTGATTGGCAGTTCTAATCACTTTTTCTGAAACTACTTTACCATCTTTATAACCAACTGCTTTTAACGTTCCTGGTTGCCATTTTACCATCCATTGGCATTGCATTTTATCCCAATCTTTTCCTGGTATTTGTTTTCCTAAAGAAACATCATTAAAAAACAACTCTACTTCTTCTGTATTAGAATATACCCAAACCGGAATCTCAGTATCAAGTGCTACTTTAGGATGCGTCCAGTGTGGTAAAATATGTACCATTGGTTTTGTGGTCCATTGACTTTGGTATAAATAAAACAAGTCTTTTTCAAAGTTTGCTAAATCTATAGCTCCTCCCATAAAAGCTCTAAATGGCCAACCTCCATGTACATAACCAGCCTCTCCAATATAATCATGACCTGTCCATCTAAAAGAACCAGCATACGCAGGAACATCTCTTAATTGCTCGATATTTAATCTAGAAGATACACGTACAGTTGCATTGTCATAACTAGAATTAAAAATTTGTTTTCTGTTTTTTCTACCAGATTCGTCAATCCAATCATGTGTAAAAACTTCTTTTTCTGTTAAATCAGGAATTTCATATGTATGGTTTCTATTAGGAAAACCATCTCTATACCAAGTCTTAGTTCTATAATAACCTCTAACTTGCCAGGTATGTGTGTTTTCTGTACCTATAAAAACTCTATCCTTCGGATTTTTTGCTAAGTTCTCCATAAACCCTTTCTTTTCACTACCTCCGTTTATCCCTAAAACATTCATGTGATCTGAACCAGAATGACCAGAAGTTACAGGTCTTGTTGGGTCTAAATGATTACAAGTTGCTACCAAATCTTTAGCAATATCTCCACGTGTTTCATTACCAACACTATAAATAACTATAGAAGGATGGTTTCTATCACGTTTAATCCAATCTGTTAAATCTTTTTTCCACCACTCATCAAAATGATGCGCACCATAATCGTTTTTAGCTTTCTTGTGCCAACCATCAAAAATTTCATCCATTACCATCATTCCTACTTCATCACAGATGTCATAAAATTCTGGTGTTTGTGGATTGTGTGAAGTTCTAATAGCATTCACACCCATGTCTTTTAATTGCTGAATTCTAAACTTAAGAATTTTATAAGGTACTGCAGCTCCCATAGCTCCCGCATCTTGATGATTACAAACTCCTTGTAATTTTACGTTTTTACCGTTAATCCACATTCCAGATTCTGCAACCCACTCAATATCTCTAACACCAAATTTAGTTTCTACAATATCTACTACTTTTTTACCAACTAGTAATTCAGTTTTTAAAGTGTATAAATAAGGAGATTCTACAGACCATAAATTTGGATTTTTTATACTTAAATCCGTTTTTACAAGTGCCTCTTTTTCTAATTTAACTTTATCCTTATTAGAAGCTACTTCAACACCGTTTGCATCAACAATAGAAGTAATTAATTTTACTTTTTCACAGTCTTCTTTTGTGAATAATTCTGTTTCTACAAAAACTTTATCACCTTCTGTTCTAAGAAAAATTCCATCTCTTTTAACGTATGTATTGTTTTTTACATCGATCCAAGTATGTGCATAGATACCACTACCTGTATACCAACGTGCAGCAGGTTGTTTATCATTATCTACACGAACTGCAAAGGTTATTGTTTCTGCAGTATTGGCTAATTCACTAACATCGTACGCAAAAGAAACCCAACCGTAAGGTCTTGTTCCTAATTCTTGTCCGTTTGCCCAAACCGTACTATTCATAAAAACACCATCGAAAGCAATTTCTACATGCCTTCCTTTCCAATCTTTTGGAACGTTAATGGTTTTTCTATACCAACCAAAACCTGCAGGCAAGTATCCTGCACCAGCTCCCATTGGGTTGTTTTCATTATACTCACCTTCTATACTCCAATCATGTGGTAAATTTAAGGTTCTCCAAGAAGCATCATTAAAAGAAACTTTTTCTGCTCCTGTAATGTCTTTTTGAATAAATTTCCAATTAGCATCAAAATTGAGACGTTGTACAATTTTATCTTTAGGCTTTTTATCACTAGAAAAACCAGAGAATATAAAACTAAAAACAAAAAGGAATACTAAATTTTTTATACGCATATCTTTTAAATTATAAATGTAGTTAAGCATACTTATTTTACTAAAATAGTGCTTACTTATTAATAAGCAAGCACTATCTTTTAAATCACTGTTATTACTTTATAGCTTCTATTGTGTAGCTATAACTTAAATTAGCAGCATTAATTTGATACTCTTCGTGAGGCATTCTACCCCAACTTGTATCTCCACCAACACCCATTTGACCACAGTCTATATTAACGTTTACCAAATCACGTTGTTTAATATCTGTTGTGTGACGTTGTGTTTTTTCATCTCCAGCATCAAAATCTTCATTATATTGATGGTGTGCACTAAAAGAAATTAAATCTGTAGCTGTTACTTTTATTCCTGTTCCAGATCCATTTGTAAATGTTACCCAACGTGTATCTGTTTTGTAACCATTTTCTTGTGGACGAATGTAAGCGAAATATAAATCTTTTACAGAAGAATTGTATAAACCAACTAAAGCAGCTGTTTTACGATCTTGGTAATTTTCGAAAGGACCTCTACCAAACCACTCAACATTATTAAACTCATTTTTAACAACAAAATTGTTTCCGAATCTTGGTAATACTGGTAATTCTTTATTGATTTCTGAAATATTAGTATTTACTAAAACTTTACCATTAGCATCAATTGTATAATCAATAACTAATTTTCCTTTTACTGCATTTAAAGCATAGGTTGCTGTTACTAAAACAGTATTATTAGCTGTATTTTTACTTTCTATAGAGGTTAATTCTTGGTTGTTAGAAGCTTCTTTCCAAACACCCATTTTCTTAGCCATTTTAAAACCATAATCATTATCTGTAGTTGGTCTCCAGAAATTAGCTTTAATTCCTTTTAGCAATACATTTCCGTTACCATAGTCTAAAGTAGTTAACTCACCATTTTCTTTACTAAAAGACATGTTGAATCCATTTCCTGTAACTTTAATAGAAGTTGCATCTGCAGCTGCTTTTAAAGAACCGTCATTTTTAGCTAAAACAACTTTAGCTTTAGGGCTTGTTAATGCAAATTGCTCATACGCTGCTTCATAACCTGCTGGTAATAAACCTGTAGCTGTTTTTGTTTTAGCATACACATTTACATGATATTCTGCAGTTGCATCGTCTAATTTAGGGATGCTAATTTTTACTTTTTTAGAAGTATAAGGTGCAACATCTAAAACAGGTAAAGCACCATTAGCTACTTCTTTTCCGTTTTTAAGTAAAGTCCAAGAAAAATCTAATGTATTTAAGTTTGTGAAGTCATAAATATTTTTGATTTCGATTTCTCCTTTTTTAATATTTACTTCTTTAAACTTAATGTATTGGTATACTTTTTTAACCTCATATAAAGCTGGATGCGCAGTTCTATCTGGATTTACAATTCCGTTTAAACAGAAGTTTTTATCATTATGTAAATGACCTGCTCCTAAATCTCCACCGTAAGCCCAAAACGCTTCGCCTTCTTCATTTTTTGTTAAAATACCTTGGTCTACCCAATCCCAGATAAAACCACCTTGCATAATATCGTACTTCTCAATTACATCCCAATAGTCTTGTAAATTACCTACACTATTTCCCATTGCATGTGCATATTCACACTGAATTAATGGACGCGTTGGGTTGTTTTCTGCATATTTTACCATTCTATCAATTGTCCAATACATTGGAGCTTGAATATCAGTATTAGAGTACTGCGTAGCCCCTTCATACTGTGTTGGTCTAGTATCATCTTGCTCTTTTAAGTAATTATAAGTTGCAACAAAGTTTTCACCATTTCCTGCTTCATTTCCTAAAGACCAAGTTATAATTGAAGGGTAATTTTTATCACGCTCAAACATTCTGATTGTTCTATCCATGTGTGCTCCTTTCCATTGAGGTAAATATGCTGGGTGTACCGCTTGATCCTTCTTATTGTTATTTAAACCTTGGTTGGTAGTACCCATACCATGCGTTTCTATATTTGCTTCATCAATTACATAAAAACCGTGTTTATCTGCCAATCTATAAAAGTGTGGGTTTTTAGGATAATGACTACAACGAATAGCATTTAAGTTGTTTTCTTTCATCACCTTCATATCTAACAACGTTAATTCTTCTGAAATAACGTGTCCTTCTGTATCACTATGATCGTGTAAGTTTGCTCCTTTTAATAATACAGGCATTCCGTTTACTAAAAACTGCATGTTTTTAATAGCAATATTTCTAAATCCTACTTTTATAGAAGTAGATTCTCCATTAACACTTACTAAAAGAGTGTATAAATTAGGGTGTTCTGCATTCCATGTTTTTACATTCGGAATATTTTTTGCAAAATCAACAATATTTCTTCCTTTGGTTAATTGTACGTTTTTAGTTGCTGCATAAATTTCTTTATCACCATCTAATAATTGTACTTTTACTTCTTTTTGAACTGTTTCTGCAGTGTTATTATCAACTTTTAAATCTACTTTAAAAACACCATCTTTAAAATCATTTTCTAAATCAGACGTTACTCTAAAATCTCTTAAAGTTACTTTATTAGCAGCGTATACATATACATCACGCTCAATACCACTCAGTCTCCAAAAATCTTGATCTTCCATATAACTTGCATCAGACCAACGTAAAACTTGAACTGCTAAGTCATTTTTTCCTTTTTTAACAAGGTCTGTTATTTTGTATTCAGCAGCAGTTTTACTACCCTCATTATAACCTACTTTTTGTCCGTTTAACCAAATATACATTGCACCACTTACTCCCTCAAAATGTAAATAAATATCTTTTCCATCCCAGTCTTCAGAAATTTCAAATTCCTTTTTATAACTTCCGTTATTGTTAAGGTTATGAGGAATGTAAGGAGGGTTTGGAGGAAACATATATGTTCTATTTGTATAAATAGGGATTCCATGTCCTTTTAATTCCCAGTTAGATGGTACTTCAATATCATCCCATTGAGAAATATCAAAACCTGCTTTATAAAAATCTGTTGGTCTTGCTTGTACACTATCTGCATAGTAAAACTTCCAAGTTCCGCTTAAAGATTTATATAAAGATGAATTTTTCCAGCTTTCATTTTTTAAAGCAGCCGCATCATCTGCATACTTATAAAAAGAAGCTGTTGGCTCTTCTCTATTTATCTGATAAATTTCTGGATTTTCCCATTCTGGATTTTCCCATTTATCAGCTACATAAATAGGTTTCGTGTCACCCTTCTTCTCACAAGAAGTAAAAGTAGCCACTAAGGCAATAATGATTAATAAAGATTTTTTCATTTTGATAGATAATTAAGTGTTGGTTTAATTTTTACTTATAAACTGATTTACAATAGCACTTTCAATTTGCTTACCACCCTTTAGAACAAAAGCTTTTATAGCATATTTTGAATTTACTTTTACTTTGGAATTTGGAATAAATACTTTAAAAGATTTATTCCTTTCTACATCCGGGATTCCTAAAATTTTAACATGTTCTACGTTTAAATAAGAAACATTGTTAATGATAACTCCAAAAGAATCTCCTGGTTTTAATTTTAATTGATTTAAAACTACGTTTACCAAATACCCTTCTTTTTGAGTTACTACAGACTGTATCTTAACTTTATTGTTTTTTTCTATTGAAAAAGCAGTAGCAATATTCGGGTGAAAATTACTCTCACCAACTTCTGTCTCTGCTTTAACTGTATAGTAATACTGTACATTATCTTTAATAGAATTGTCTACATATACAGTGTCTTTTACACCACTTGCAACCTTAGTAAACTCATGTAGTTTTACACCTCTATACACGTTATAATACGTATTAGGAAGCACCTTAGCTTGCGGATGCCACTTTACCTCTATAACATTAGACGCTATTTTTGTAGCAGACACATTTCTTGGACTAAAAGGCACTCTAGAAGAAACCAAAACATCTTCTTTTTCTGAAGGAATACTTTTACCTAAACCATTATATGCGGTTACAGTAAACTGATATTTTGTATTATCTTTTAAATCTTCTACTCTATATCCAAAAACATTGTCTGTATCTATTTCAATATTTTTATTGTTTTCATCTACATAGTTAATTAAATAACTAGATGCATTGGGTACACTTTTCCAAAATAAAGTAACCGTATTATTTCTTCTTGAAACTTTAAATATTTGGGGTGTACTCGCTAATTGATATCCCACAGAAACTGGAGTAGACAAGTCACTAATTTTTTCATCGTTTTGTGCTTCAACTGTGAAAAAATATTTTTTATTAGGATGCAATCCTTTCACTAAAAAAGTATTCTTTGCAGCAACATTAATTGTTTCGTTTAAATCTGAAGCATTTGTTCCGTAGTGAATTTTATAAGATTTTGCTTTTGATATAGAACCCCATTTTAATAAAACACCTTCTTTTTCTACTGTTGCTTTATAAATAGTTGGTTGTTCTAATTTGTAAGAATCTGTTTTCCATTTTAAAACAGATAAACTAAATGGTTTTACAGATAGAATTCCGTTTTTAATTTGAGTTTCTTTAATTTCTGTATCCCTTGTATTTAATGCATCTGCAGCAATATAAGTTACAAGTAAATGATCTTTAAGTGCATTATTATCAACATTAATCTGATACTGACTTGCATTTTTACTTCTATTACTTACTACTAAATAATTAAAGCCATTGTTTCCCTTATACCCTTGGGCATACATACCGTTTACTTTTGTACCCTTTAAACCCTCTACTTGTAGATTATTACTAATATCTACATGATATAAGTATTCAGAATTGTTAACAGCTTCGTTATAAATTTTATATGCCTTACCTTCTATATCTCTACGAATTCCTGTAGCTACAGTATCTGTTTCTATTTTTAAATTATTTTCGAAAGCATTTTCTACAACATTACCCATTCCTTTTCCTGGATAATACTTGTTACTTATTTCATGAGCACCTACATATTGAGTGTTTGTATGTGCTAATTGACGCATTACGTATTCAATATTATAAATACTAGAATAAATACCATTTAAAGGTCTATTCCAAACACCAAATTCTGTAATCACCATAGGAACATCTTTCCATGTGTAATCTTCAATTTCTGCCATTGCAGCACTAGAAGTTGCTTCTAACAACTTGGTATTTGCACGTTTGTAAGCTTGTTCTCTTGTGTCTTTTTTACCGGTATGTGGTGCATACGAATGTTTAGAAAACACGTTCCAATAAGCTCCATTTTCTTTTTGAAATTGATTAATTTCTTTCATAAAAGTCCAAACGCCATCCCAAGTATAATTAAGGGTTAATTGTGCATCTGGAAAAACTTGCTGAATTGCTTCTGCATAAGGTTGCATTTTAGCAGCATAATCAAAACCATCATTCCACCAAAATCTATTTCTGTTTGGCACATAAAAATAAGGTTCGTTACAAAACTGCCAAACAGCTACTTCTATATTATTATTTTTACAAAATCTTGCCAATTCTAAAATCATCTCTGGAGATTCTGTAAAAGCATTTACAGTAATAACTAATTTACCGTTTACTTCACTTAAAAGATCATATAAATCTATAACTCTATGAGGACCTTTAACTTTTACATATCTAAATCCTTTTAAATACCCTTTCTCATGATCTAACATAGAAATATAATCTAGATCATATTCTCCTGTTGCACTACTAAAAGCATCGCCCATAGTACCAGAAAAATAACGCAACCAACCTGGTTTTAATTCTTTAACAGATTTTACAAAATCTGGATGTGTATAACTCCAAATTTTGTCTGCTATACGAACATTAAAACCACTTGCTCCTTTTTTTATTGCATGTCCATTATTGGTAGTAATATTTATACTTTTTAAATCTTGACCCCAAATATTATTCACCAGAAGAAGGCTAAATAAAGCAATAAAATATGTGTTTTTTAAAACCATAAACAGAAAGAATAAATAATTTTTATCTATTTAAATTCTTACTTATACTATGCAAAAAAGAATTTCACATAGTATTAAGTAAGAATTAAGAATGTCTTTTAAATATTAAAAAGAAACTTGATCAAATGTAAACACATCAGATGGTGTTCTTGCTTCTAAAAATAAAGCTTTCATTTGAGCAACTATTTCTGGGTGTTGAGCTGCAATGTTATTTTTTTCTCCTAAATCTGTAGAAAGATCAAATAATTGCATAGGTGCATTAGGTTTCTTTAATACGTTGTACTTAACAGCTTTCCAGTTTCCTTTTCTTATCGCTTGTCTTCCACCTCTTTCATGGAATTCCCAGTATAAGTAATCGTGCTGAACTTGATCTTCTGGCTTATCTAATAAAGTAGGTAAGAAAGAAATACCGTCTAAACCTTCAGGAACCTCTACTCCTGCTATTTCAGAAAATGTAGGAAACACATCCCAAAAAGCAGAAATTAAATCTGTTTGAGTACCTGCTTTAATTTTATTAGGCCATTTAATAGTCATTGGTACTCTAATTCCTCCTTCGTATAAATCTCTTTTAACTCCTCTTAAAGGACCAGCACTATTAAAAAACTTTGGATCTGCTCCTCCTTCTTCATGAGGACCATTATCTGAAGCAAAAACAATAATAGTATTATCTTCTATGCCTAAAGCTTTTACTTTATCCATAATTTCACCAACCTGAGTATCCATCACTTCAATCATAGCAACAAAAGCTGCATGAGATTCATCTTGAGACTCATATTTACCCAATCTAAATTCTGGACCATCATCTGTTCCTTTAAATTTCTTTTCTGGTAAATATTTTCCTCTATATTTTTCTATGATATGCTCTGGAGCTGCTAATTCTGCATGAGGTATAATAGTAGGCACATACATAAAGAATGTAGTGTCTTTATTTTTCTCTAAGAACTTAATTGCTTCTGCTTGAATTAAGATAGGTGCATACTGTCCTTTTTGACCATTATCATTACCAGTTAAAGCAATAGAATCTCTATTAGACCATAAGTGGTTTGGATAATAATTATGACCTAAACGCTGACAGTTGTATCCGTAAAAAGTATCAAAACCCTGATAAACAGGATCTCCTTCAGATCCAGGAAATCCTAATCCCCATTTACCAAAAGCACCTGTTACATAACCACCTTTTTTTAACGATTCTGCTAAAGTAAATGTACTCGCAGGAATTGGGTATTGCCCTTCTGGCATAATTTCTTTGTTTCCTCTAACAGGTGTATGCCCTGTATGCTGACCTGTTAATAAAGCAGATCTTGAAGGCGCACAAACCGTATTACCTGCATAATGTTGTGTAAACATTAAACCTTCTGTAACCAATTTATCAATATTTGGCGTTTTAAACATTGTTTGTCCATAACTACTTAAATCTCCATAACCAAGGTCATCTGCTAAAATATAGATAATGTTTGGTTTTTTTAAAGACGTAACTGCCTCTTGCGAACTACTTTTTTCTGTTGAACTTTTTGAGCCACACGAAATCACAGTGAAGACTAACAAAGCTAAAGAGAGAAATTTTAAACTTTTATTCATTTCCTTTTAATTTTACTTTAATTTACTAATTTGCATAACGAAATAAATTCGCTAGGTTCAAATATATTATTAAAAGAATATCTAAAAATATACAAAACACCCTCTTAATGTTGCATTTTTAGTCAAATATCACAAAAAATCGAAAAACGCAACATTAAAACCCCAACACAGCATCAACAAACACCTCTAGCCTTATTCAACGTCTCATTTTACAGACACTAATTTTATTGCACTTTTACAACACACTGTATATCTAACAACTTATCCACACCTTTTTTTCCAAAACTTAATTAACAAAACTTGCTAAGCACTAGAAAAAAAGCAACAAAAAAACATAAAAAGAGAAGTAAATCAGTGGTTCAATTAATTAAAAAACACTAAAAAAGCAATAAATCAACCCAAATAATCTAATTTTGCAACATAAACAACTCTAAAATGCAACATTTACCCCCCGTTAAGCATCTATAGTTTTAAGGTAAAATAGATAATATTATAGTACCTATACAGAATCAATTAATAATGAACTTTATGATTATAAAACTACCAAAGATTATAACCTGTAAACCACTATTAAAAAAAATATACCTGTTTATATGTCTAACTTTTGTTACAATAAGTTTCTCACAAAAAAATGAACCTTATTTTAATGACTTAATAATACAAGGTTCTGCATTTAATAAAAAGATAAATGTACTATTTGAAGACAGTATAGGCTATTTATGGATTGGTAGTAATAACGGATTATTTAGGTATGATGGTTACAGTTTAGTTTCTTATCAACAAGATGCTTTTAACCCATTTTCAATTCCAAACAACAGTATTAACTCTATAGTAGAAGATGAACATAAAAATTTATGGATAGGAAGTGAGAGTTATTTAATACATTTTAATAGAAAAGAAAATAAGTTTAAAGGGTTCAATAAAAACATTACAACAGAAATTCTATATAAAAGTAAAAGTGGAAAAGTTTTTGCTCATTTAAAAGGAATAGGACTACTTAAAATAGATAGCAATAAAGACTTTCAAAAAATAAACAGTACTAAAAACTATACAAACAGTATTGCAGCCTCAAAACTAAATGCACAGATAAACTCTTTGATAGAAGATGATTTTGGGAGATACTGGGTAGCTACAAATAAAGGTTTTTTTATCTTAAATGAAGACAACACGTACACAGAAACAACTTTTAAAGAAGAAATTGTAAGCGTTAAGGATCTTGGAAACAATAGGTTTGCTGCAATTACTCCTCACGGTTTTTTAATTTTAAAGTACAATAAAGCAGATTTATCTTTAGAAACACTAGAAAACTACCCAGACTTTACGAACTCTATAGAAGAACAAACTAGACTTACATCTCTAGCAATAAACCCTAGTAATGAAGATTTATGGATAGGAACTAGAAGTGGTTTATTTAAAGCAACTAGAAACAACAACAGTTACACTTTTGTTAGATATTCTAAAGAATCTGAGAGCGGAAATTTAAAAAACAACTTTATTACCTCTATTGTTTTTGACACCTATAGCAACCTCTGGATTGGATCTTTAAAAGGTATCAATAAATACAGAATAAGAACTTCTATTTTTGAGTACAATGAAATTAAAGCACCTAACAAAAAAGCTAACGATTTAACAAATTGCCTACTTTTTTACTCCCCTAATACTATTTTACTAGGAATGAACAGTGGACTTTATAAATACAATTCCAAAGAGAATACTTCAACTAAAATAGAAACCGGAATAAACAATATTAAACATATCTCATTTAATAATGAGAAAGACAAACTATACATAACATCCAGTAACAAACTGTTCCAATCTGAACTTTACAATAATAACACAGATAATTTAAAACTAACAACATTAAAAACATACAAGAATGAAATTACAGATATTCAAGTAATAAATAAGAATGAAATTTGGGTAGCTCTTTGGAACGGTGGTGTAGACATTATAAATAACAATAATCAAATATCTCAATTTAAAAAAGACATTATAACAAGACTCTCTAAGAACCATACATCTGTCTTTCTTTTAACTGAAGATCAAAATTTATGGATAGGAACAAGAGGAGAAGGTCTCTATAAAGTAGATTTAAACAATGAAACAATCGAAGAATATACACCAACTATAGAAAATAAATTAACATCTAATGCAATCTTAAGCTTGTATGAGGATAAAAACAAAAATATTTGGGTTGGAACAAGAAGTGGGGGGTTAAACCAATACGTTAAAGAAACAAATAGCTTTAAAAGTTTTAGAAAGTTAAATGGTGTTTTATCCAATACAATCTCGTCTATAGAAGAAGACCACGATGGTAATATTTGGTTAAGCACACAAGATGGTTTGGTTCGGTTTGATTTAACAACAGAAAAATTTATTCCTTTTAAAATTGAAGACGGAATTAAAGAAAGTCAGTTTAGTTTTAACTCTAGCGCTTCAAACAATAGTAAAAACACCATTTATTTTGGATGTGCAGAAGGTTTCTATACAGTACATAGTAATTATTTCTTTCAAAAAAGTGTATTACCAACCACAGTAATCACAAGTTTTGCAACGCTTGGAGCAACAAAAAGTAATGAGATAAATTCAGAATTACACATTTCCAATCACTTAAATGTAGATGCACAAAAACCAATTACACTACCTTATAACCAAAATAATATTGTAGTAAACTTTTCTTCCTTAGACTTAACAACTCCATATAAAAATGAGTATGCTTATATGTTAGAAGGTCTAAATAATTATTGGATCTACACAAGTGCTTCTAATAGAAATGCAAATTACAATGACCTTTCTTCTGGTACGTATAAATTTAAAGTAAAAAGTTCTAATAGCGATGGTGTTTGGAACGAAACACCAACAGAACTAACTTTTAAAATAATGCCTTCTATTTGGAGGTCTAATTGGGCTTATTTAACCTACTTTCTAATTAGCGTAATACTTATTTTTATCAGTATTAAATTAATTAGAAGATGGTACCGATTAAAACAAAATCTTGTAAAAGAAACAGTGAGTAGAGAAAAGGATAATGAGCTTAATAAAATGAAAATGATCTTTTTTACAGACATTTCTCACGAATTAAGAACACCATTGTCACTTATTCTTGGTACCATAGAAAAAGTAGTAAAAGAAAAAAAGTTTACTTTAAGTCCGCTTACCTCTCAACGTATTTATAATAATACATTAAGAATGCACAGGCTTATAAATCAAATAATGGATATTCGAAAATTTGACCAAGGAAAGTTCAAATTAAACATCTCTAAAAATGATATTATAAAAGATGTAAGCATTATAAAAAATGCCTTTAATGATTTTGCAAAAATCTATGATATTACATACAACTTTACTTCAGACGAACCCGCTAAAAAAGCATGGTATGATGTAGATATTTTAGAAAAGATACTTTTTAATTTATTATCAAATGCTTTCAAATACACGCAAGAAGGAGGAGAAATAAGTGTTGAAACAAAAGTAGTTTCTACAGAAGACCAAGAACTTACTAGTTTAAATTTACCTAAAAGCGAATATATTAAATGTATTGTAAAAGATAACGGAGTGGGTATTCCAGAAAAAGATTTAGTACATATTTTTGACAGATACTACCAAGCAACAAAACCCTATAGTAATCAAATTCCAGGTACAGGAATTGGTATGGAATTGGTTCAAAAACTAATAGAAAGACATCATGGACTTATTCTTGCAGAAAGTGAAGAAAACAAGTTTACCGAATTTACTTTTTACCTACCAATTAGCAAAAAAAGGTTTCATAAAAATGAAATTTTAAAAACAAGTACACCGTTATTAAAAAACTTTATTAAAAATTCAGAATTCCAAGTTATAGAAGAAATTTCTTCCGAATATGATCAAAAAACAACTTCAAAAGACAGTACCAAACCTACTATTTTAATTGTTGATGATAATTCTGAATTAAGAACAATGCTTAAAGAAGAATTAGTAAGTCAATATAATATATTAGAAGCATCAGACGGAAAAGAAGGCTATGATATTGTCTTAAAAGAACAACCAAAATTGGTTATTAGTGATATTATGATGCCCGTAGAAGATGGTATTTCTATGTTGAAAAGAATAAAACAAAATCCAAAAATTAAAAGCATTCCAATTTTTATGCTAACTGCTAAAAATTCTCCAGACACAAAAATAGAGTGCTTATCTATGGGGGCCGATGATTATATAGAGAAACCTTTTAGTATGGAGTTTGTTAAATGGAAAGTTAACAACACATTGGTATCTAGAAAACAACTTAAAAACGAATATAGTAAGGTAATTACAGCAGCTCCTTCTGAAATTGAAGTAGAATCTAATGATGAGAAATTTATAAAAAAACTAGTTGGTATAGTAGAAACATCCATGGGAGACCATCTATTTAGTGTAGAATATCTTGCCTCTGAAGTTGGTATGAGTAGAGCTAATCTATACAGAAAACTAAAAGTAATTTTAAATGAAACACCTGTTAATTTTATAAAAAAAATACGTCTAAAACGTGCCGAACAACTACTAAAGAAAAATAGTATGTACATCTCTGAAGTTGCATACTTAACTGGTTTTAACAATCAAAAATACTTTAGTAAATGTTTTAATAAAGAATACGGTATAAGCCCATCAGAATACATAAAACAACACAAAGAACCTATAGAAAATAGTGACACCACTTTTATGGATAACGATTCTTAAAAAAATATACTTCTACTGCTCAAACATACATAAATTCAGGTAACAACTCCTACACGCATCTTGTTACAACTTAATTTACAACAAGATGCAATACTTTCTAACGTATTATGAAACAATAGGTGATATTATAGAACGTACTCAATTTGCAAACACTGTTGTTACTGATACAGATACTTCTAGTAAAACCTTTCAAAGAGATTATACAGGTCATATTATAATTAACGAAAATACTTTGGGTGAAGATCACTTTACGATTAGATTAGATTTCAAACAATTTGATCACAAAATGGGAAGTACTAATTATAGTTTTATTATGATAGTAGGTGAAGAATCTACTGGAGTATAGAAACCTGATAGAATAACTTCTAAAAATGGTGGATATACGAGTGGTATGAGATTAGCTTTTTATGGACCTACTCACAGTAATGCCTTGCAAACCAATCAACTACATGAATAAAAATTTAAAACATCCCTTAACCCGGTAAAAGATGTTTTATACTTTTCTGCAAATACTGTTTCTTCTGTAGAAGTCTATAATATATTAGGTGCAAAAGTACTTTCTCAAAAAGTAACAAATAGTTTAGATATGAGTGATTTAAAAGCTGGCATCTATTTATTAAAAGCTAGTGATACGAACAATTTAGAGATAAAAACTTTAAAAGTGGTTAAAGAGTAACATAATTATTATTTGAATTTGGTAAGAGTGGTAATAGAAAGTTACAACTTAATTAAAATATAATGAATCTTAAAATTGATTAAAAAATCTTGTAAAAACCAATCAATTAAGGGGTGAAATAATTTATTATGTAACATAATTACTCCCATTTAGATACAAATCACCACCCTCTTAACAAGTAATTAACAATACGTTTGTAAAGCATAGAAAACCACATTAAGAAGGTAGTTTTAAGTGTAAAATTTAAAACTCCAAGAAAAGAGTTAGACAAAATAGGAATTCCCCAATAGCAGTATGCCTCTTAATTTATTTTTGAGGCATATTTATAATTTAATAACAATAATTAGTAACAGTGCACGGCTAAACAATACTTGTAATAGCCATTAAGTAATAAACAAATTATAATAAATAATGAAAGCAGGTTTTGAAATGTGGGACTATGTAGTTTTTATTGCATATGCCATTTTAATTTTAGGTGTAGGATTATGGGTGTCTCGAGATAAAAAAGGACACCAAAAAAATGCAGAAGATTACTTCTTGGCAAGTAAATCTTTACCTTGGTGGGCAATTGGTACTTCTTTAATTGCTGCAAATATTTCTGCAGAACAATTTATAGGGATGTCTGGTTCTGGTTTTGCACTAGGTATTGCAATTGCTTCTTATGAATGGATGGCAGCTTTAACCTTAATAATTGTTGGTAAATATTTTCTACCTATTTTTATTGAAAAAGGATTATATACAATTCCTGAATTTGTTGAAAAGCGTTTTTCTACCAACCTTAAAACCATTTTAGCTGTTTTTTGGTTAGCCTTATACATTTTTGTAAATCTTGCCTCTGTATTGTATTTAGGAGGATTGGCTATTGAAACCATTATGGGTGTAGATATGATGTACGCTATTATTGGACTAGCACTTTTTGCAGCTGCGTATTCTTTATATGGAGGTTTGTCTGCAGTAGCTTGGACAGATGTAATACAAGTAGTATTTTTAGTTTTTGGTGGATTAATTACCACTTACTTAGCATTAAATACCGTTTCTGGAGGAGAAGGAATGATTGCAGGTTTCTCTAAAGTTTGGGAAGCAGCACCAGAAAAATTCCACATGATTTTAGAAGAATCTAATGACAACTATGTAAACTTACCTGGTATTTGGGTATTAGTTGGTGGTTTATGGGTTGCCAATTTATATTACTGGGGATTCAACCAATATATCATACAAAGAACTTTAGCTGCTAAATCTTTAAAAGAGTCTCAAAAAGGGATCTTATTAGCAGCATTTTTAAAATTAGTAATTCCATTAATCGTAGTAATTCCTGGTATTGCAGCGTATGTAATGGTAAATGACCCAGCTATTATGGCTAATTTAGGAGAAGCGGGCATGTTAAATGTACCTTCTGTAGAGCAAGCAGATAAAGCGTATCCTTGGTTGTTACAATTTTTACCAACAGGATTAAAAGGTGTTGCTTTTGCAGCTTTAGCAGCGGCAATTGTTTCTTCTTTAGCTTCAATGTTAAATTCTACCTCTACCATTTTTACAATGGATATTTACAAGCAATACATTAACAAAAATGCAGATGATAAAACAACAGTAAATGTGGGAAGAATTTCTGCTGCAGTTGCTTTATTAATCGCTGTTATTGTTGCGCCACTTTTAGGAGGTATTGATCAAGCATTTCAATTTATACAAGAATATACAGGTGTTGTAAGTCCTGGTATTTTAGCAGTATTTATGTTAGGTTTATTCTGGAAAAAGACAACCAACAATGCGGCTATTTGGGGAGCGGTTTTATCAATTCCAATTGCATTGGCATTAAAGTTTATTCCTATTCCTGTATTCGAGCCTTGGATGCATCAAATGGGAATTACAACGCTGTTAACTCTTGTTATTATCATGGTAATGAGTAATATTCAAAATAAAGGAGCAGATGATCCTAAAGGAATTGAAATCACTAAAGATTTATTTAAAACATCACCATTATTTAATATGGGATCTATAACAGTATGTATTTTATTAACCGTATTGTACTGTTTATTCTGGTAAGAGATTGCCAAACATAATTTTAATAAAAAAATCGTCTAAAGAAATTTAGACGATTTTTTTTATTTTCTAAACAAGCTCTAAAATTTTCATCAAATCTAAAGGATGTTCTAAAATATGCGCTGCTCCAGCTTCTATCAGTCCTTTTTTATCTCTAAAACCCCAAGACACACCAACAGGAAGCATTTTTGCTTTTTTAGCGACTAAAATATCTACATCTGTGTCACCAACAAAAATAGTTTCTTCTGGTTTTATCTGTATCTCCTCACAAATTTCCAAAGCTACTTTCGGATTTGGTTTTTTATCAACCTCAACTTTCAATCCTAAAACCGGACTCAAAAATTCTGGTAACAAAAAGGCAGTTATTTTTTTAGTTAAAGTATCTTCTTTGTTAGAAAGCACACTTACTTTAATGTTCTTAGCTTTCAATTGATGTAATAAATCTAAGATCCCTTCGTAAGGTTCCGTTTTATCAGTACAAATTTTGCTATACACCTGCATCATATCTTTCAAACATGCTGCTACTTCTTCATCTTTAGGGTTTTCATCTGGAAGTGCCTTTACCACTAAACTTCTTACTCCACTTCCTACAAAAGTTTTATATGTTTCATAATCATAAGTAGGATACTTGCGTTTATCCAATACAATATTCATGGCATCAGCAATATCTTTTATAGAATTTACGAGCGTACCATCTAAATCGAAAACAACAGCTTTATACTTCATTTTTTTTGATAAAATTACTAATAATATCATGATTAGAATATAAAAAACAACAAGACTTATATTATAATTTGATAAATCTTTTAACAAAGAAAAATCCCTCTAAAAGAGGGATCCAAAATAGTAGTAGCTATAATTCTTAACACTAAAAAGGAATTATAATACTAATAATTTACTTTACTATTTTCCGGTTAAAAACTTAGGCTTAATTACCAACATTGCCCAAGCCCAGTTTTGATTATTTGCCGCTGCTGCTTCAGTTACACCTTTTAATTCGTACATACCATCGCTTGCAAACATTTGAGAATACCCAAGTACTAAAGAATAACCTTTAAATTTCTTTTTGTACACTAAATCTATCTCTGTTCCTAAAGAACTTTCTCCACTTGCTAAATCTTGTTCTCCACTAAAATTAAGGGCTTTTACCATTAAACTAGAAGAATCGTTTAAAGTAAAGTTTGCACTTAAATGTAAGTCTACTAAACCAACAGAGTTTGCGTGGTTCCCCACATAAAAATAATCCATAAAACCATTAAACTTATGGTTTGTTCCATATAAAGGGAAAAATGCTCCCGTTTCTCCTGCATCACCATCGTTACCACTAATAGCTTCTATACCTAACCCTAAACTTACTTTTGGTGCTACTTTATACGTTGCATCTAAACCAACTAAATACGCTCCTTTTACATCTACATCTCCCTGACGTTTACCTGTCTGTAAAAAAGCATTTGCAGACAAACCAAAGCTTCCAGATTTATAATCTAAATGTGTTCCTAAAGTTTGTAAGTTACTTACGCCATCTGCTTCTCCTGATACAGCATCAAATTCTTGGAATCCGTTATTCAACAATAATAAACTACCTGTTAATTTATTCCATTTTTGTTTCATATATAACATTTGCATTGTTTTATATGAGAAATAACCTGTTGTATTATATGCAGTACCTGCAGATTGAAAACCTGTTGGATTCGAATAATCTTGGTTAAATGCCAATGCAAAATCTAACATAAAATTATCTTTTTTATATTTAAGTAAAGCTGCATCGTGGTTTCTACCTTGTTGTGCCCAATCTAAACCTCCTAAAATTCTTTGATCATCATAAGATAAAACTTGACGACCAATTTTTGTTGAAGTATTTTCTCCTAACTTAATTTCTGCCCAAGCCTGAAAAACTGCAAATGAGTCGTTTTGATCATAAGGTAAAATTTGTCTGTTTTCTCCCCACACCATTACATCTTGTAAACTCACATAAAACCAGTAATTATCGGTCATATAACTGGTATTTAAACGTACTCTTGTAGAAATTCCAAAACCAGCATCTGCTGCATCCGGAATTAAACTTCCAAATCCGTTTCTATATTCTGTACGTGGTCTAAATTCTCCATCTAATGTAAATTGTGCATTTACAAACTGAAAGCATACTAACATTAGCCCTAAAATTACGTATTGTTTTTTCATTTTTTTATTAATTTAATTGTTTTGATTGCGTTTTTATTTAAGTTTCGAAATATAAAAAGACTAAAACATCTTTATTATGACATTTCTCATGTTTTTAATTCTCTAAAATATAATTACTTCTACTCTCTTTTAATGCTCTAAAAAATCTATTAAATGCTTTCTGTATGTATAATAATCGTCATGCTCTAAAACAGATTTTCTAGTTCTTGGTCTTTCAAAATTGATATCTAAAATATCTCCAATTTTGGCTTTCGGTCCGCTAGTCATCATTACCACTCTGTCTGCTAAAAAAATAGCTTCATCAACATCGTGGGTAATCATTACTGCTGTTATTTTTTCTTTGTTCCAGATTTCTATTAAAATGTCTTGCAATTCTCCTCTTGTTAAAGAATCTAACATTCCAAAAGGTTCATCTAACAACAATACTTTTGGTTTAATTGCAAATGCTCTTGCAATACCTACTCTTTGCTGCATTCCTTGCGATAATTCACTTGCTTTTTTATGAAAAGCATCTTCTAAACCTACTTTTTGTAAATAGTATTTTGCAACATCATTTCTTTGTGCTTTTGTAGCTTTAGGAAAAACCTGATTTACGCCCAACAAAACATTTTGTAAAGAAGTCATCCAAGGCATTAAACTAGGCGATTGAAAAATAACACCTCTATCTGGCCCAGGACCTTGTATGTGTTTTCCTAACACAGAAATATTACCTCCAGAAATTGGGTTTAAACCAGCAATCATAGAAAGCATTGTTGTTTTACCACAACCAGAATGCCCAATAATAGTCACAAATTCTTCTTTTTTTATCTGCAGATTTAAGTCTTCTAAAACTACATAATCTCCTTTTGGTGTAGGATACACTTTTTTAAGATTTTTTAAATCTAACATTACATCATTCGAAGGAAAACGTGTGTTATTCGTAATAATTTTAGGTGTTTCTTGTTTTATTATAGTGCTCATTACATTCCAAATTTAAACTCATTTACAAAATCTTTAGGCGTTAAATCTGGAAGTACATATTCCTTTTTAGCTTCAGATTTACGTTCATTTCCAATATCCATTAAATACTCAATAATAGCATTTCTGGTTTTCTTAAAACTCTCATTGTCATTCATGGCTGTTTTATCTCTCGGACGTTCCAAATCAATTTTAAATTCTGGTCCTAAAGTTGCATTTGGCCCAGGTCTTAAAGGAATAATTCTGTCTGCCATATAAATACCTTCATCCACATCATTTGTAATTAACAAAGCTGTTCTCTTATCTTTCCCCCAAATATTTAAGATTTCGTCTTGTAAATTACCACGTGTTAAAGCATCTAAAGCTCCTAGAGGTTCGTCCATAATTATCATTTCGGGTTTCATTGCCAAAGCTCTTGCAACCGCAACTCTTTGACGCATTCCTCCAGATAATTCGTTTGGTCTTTTATTTATTGCTGGCGTTAAACTCACCATTTCTACATAATTTGCAACAATTTCATTTAGTTCTTTTTTATTTTTCTTCGGAAAAGCTTCTTTTACTGCCATAAACACATTCTGACCAACCGTTAACCAAGGCAATAACGAATAATTTTGAAAAATCACTCCACGTTCATGACTTGTACCAACCACAGGTGCTCCTTTAAACAACACTTCTCCACTTGTTGGTTTTATCAATCCATTAATTAAATTAACTAACGTTGTTTTTCCACTTCCTGTAAAACCTACAATTGCAACAAATTCGCCTTCTTCTATTTTCAAGTTGATATTAGACAACACTTCTGTCTCTCCATCTGCTTGATGATAACTTTTGTAAATATTATTTAGTTCTAAATATGCCATTGTAATATTGTTTAATCGTGTAACTGTTTATTTGTGTAACTGTTGTAGGTTGTTAAATACTGCATTTTCGTTTACACGATTAAACAGTTAACCAATTACACATCTTAAATTGCATCTGTTTTATCAAAAGACACCCAATTCTGAATTGTTAACATCAATCTGTCTAATAAAAAACCGATAATACCAATTACAAACATGGCTACGATAATTTTTGCATTAGAATCGTTTGCTCCATTTTGGAATTCCTCCCACACAAACAACCCTAAACCAGGACTCTGTGCCAAAAGTTCAATTGCAATTAAAACCATCCAAGCAACTGATAATGTTATTTTTAGACCTGTAAAAATTAAAGGTAAAGAAGATGGTAAGATTACTTTAAAAATCTTCTGAAAAGTTCCTAATTTTAAAACTTTTGCAACATTTATATAATCTTTATCTACAGAAGAAACTCCCATAGCCGTATTTACTAATGTTGCCCACATAGAACAGAAACCCACACTAATAAATGAAATGGTAAAAGAACTATCTTCGTTAGAATCTATCAACAATGTTTTTACAATCATAAAAACTAATAAATACCAAACTACGGGTGATACTGGCTTAAAAATCTGAATAAACCAATTAAAAGCACTTTTTAAAGTTGCACTTAATCCTATAAAAATACCTAAAGGAACTGCAATTAATAAGGCCAATAAGAACCCAGCAAATACCGTTTGTAAACTTCTAAATATTTGATCTACAAATGATGGTCTTCCTGTATACGTAATTGCATCTTTTCCTTCTGCAATTCTACTAGCATTTAATGCAGCTGTTTTTTCTATAAAAGCAGCTTTATCTGCATTAATAATTCTGTGATCTCTTAATAAAGAATGGAAAGATTCCCAAACCTGAGCCGGAGATGGTAATGTATTTGGCTGACAACTAGATTCTCCAGAAGCAATACATGCTTTTAAAGCATCTGCCGCAACCTGACCCTGATCTTCTAAAGCCTTTTCTATTTTAAATTCTGCCTCTATATTGTATAAAGATTTTGCTCCTAAATGCCACAAACCAATAAATAATAAAATGGAAGCAAGTGGCACTATTGTCTTGCGTAAAAAGTTTTTAAATTCTTCTTTTTCTAGTTTTCCAGTAAACAGATCTTTTAATGTTACAAAAAAACCTAATCCTATAAAATTAGAAACCTTCTCTAGTGTTAAACTTGCTTTCATTATCTATATGTATTTATTAAGTGTCATTTCGACAGAGTGAGGTACGAACGACGAGAAATCTTATAAATAGTGAGATTCCTCCTCATACTTCGTTCGAAATGACAAAATCAATTATTTTTTATCTTTATTTCCTATTTTAAAACTATTGATGTATCCTATTGGATCTTTTGCATCGTACATTGTTCCATCAATAAAATCTGCTGTTGCTGGCTTATAACCATCTGTTGTAGGAATATCTGCTGCAGAAATGTTTCCTTCTGCAACTAAAAGAGCTGCTGCTTTTTTCCAAATATCTGGTCTGTAAATATCTTTAATTGTGCTTGCGTACCAATCTGCAGTTTTTGCATCAGGTATTTGTCCCCATCTTCTCATTTGTGTTAAAAACCAGATTCCATCAGAATAAAAAGGATAGGTTGCATTGTATTTATAGAATACATTAAAGTCTTCCATTTCTCTTTTATCTCCTTTTTCAAACTCAAAAGTACCGGTCATAGAATTTGCTAATACTTCTACAGGAGCACCTACGTATTGAGACATAGATAAAATTTGCACAGCTTCTTTTCTATTTTCTGGTTTGTCTAACCATTTACCAGCTCTAATTAATGCTTTGGTAACTGCAATGGCTGTATTTGGGTTTTCGTTTACAAATTTCTCTGTCATAACAAATACTTTCTCTGGGTTGTTTTTCCAGATATCATAATTTGTAACAACCGGAACTCCAATTCCTTTAAAAACGGCTTGCTGATTCCAAGGTTCACCTACACAATATCCATGAATAGTACCTGCTTCTAACGTTGCTGGCATTTGTGGTGGAGGCGTTACAGATAATAAAACCTCAGCATCAATCTGTCCTTGTACGTTTTCTTTGGTATACATTCCAGGGTTTATTCCTGCTGCTGCCAACCAATATCTAATTTCATAATTATGCGTTGAAACCGGAAAAACCATTCCCATTTTAAAAGGTTTACCAGAATTTCTATATTCAGTAATAACAGGCTTTAAAGCTTCTGCTTTTATAGGATGAACAGGTTTACCATCTTTATCTTTTGCTACATGTGGTTTCATTTTAGACCAAACATCATTAGAAACTGTAATTGCATTTCCGTTTAAATCCATAGAAAAAGCGGTCACTAATTTTGCTTGTCTTCCAAAACCTGCTCCTGCAGCAATTGGCTGACCCGCTAACATGTGCGAACCATCTAATTGACCATCAATAACACGGTCTAAAATATTTTTCCAGTTAGATTGTGCTTCTACAGAAACAAACAATCCTTCGTCTTCGAAAAATCCTTTTTCTTTTGCAATAGCCAAAGGAGCCATATCTGTTAACTTGATAAACCCAAACGTTAATTGAGGTTTTTCTATTGCTAATGTTTTTGTTTTTGATGTTTTTGCATCAACAACTGTTGTTGCTTTTTTAGTTTCTTTACCACCACAAGCAAATAATAACATTGCTACAGGTAAAATGTAAGTTGATTTTTTAAATAGAGATTTCATTTTTAGTAAGTTTTATTAATCTACGTATTAATACTTATTTATTTGACAAATATATAAGTAGATAGGTTTCTAGCTTATGGGAAACCACATATTAAAACCTCTTTTTAAAACATACTATAAACTGCGATAAAACATATTTAAAAAGTAAAACAATATTAATCAAAACATTAAACCAACATAAAACATATACGTATAATTCTACGTACTTATTTTTAGAATAATTTTTATACGTAAAAAACCCTTCAGGTTTAAAATCTGAAGGGTTTGTATATTAATTTTTTAAAAATAGGTTTCGACTAGGCTAGACCAGACATAAAGTTTACGGTAATATTAAGAATCTAGATAATAATTATGTTCACTAATTTCATTCTTTAAATTCTGAATATTAGCAATGCCAATTTTTTTTCCTTGTGCAATGATCAATCCTTCCTTTTTAAGTGTAGAAAAAATTCTGATCACTTGCTCTTCTGTAGTTCCTGCATAATCTGCATATTCTTTTCTACTTAAAGGCAGATTTAAAAACCCTCTTAAATCGCCAAATTTTCTATGAATATATAACAACGTATCAATAACGCGTTCACGAACGGTCATTTGAGAAATTGTTTTCACTTTAGACTCGCTTTTATTTAATTCGTTGGCGTAAAACAACATCATATCATACCCAAACTTCGGGTTTTCTAACAACGCTTCTTGTAAATCATCTTTAGAGAAATAACACAAAATAGTATCTTGCAAAGCAATAGAACCAATAGAATAATACTCTTCTGTACCAAAACCTCTGTGCCCTATAATTTCTCCTTCTTTAGCAAAACGCACAATTTGTTCACGTCCATTAATACCGGTTCTAAAAACTTTTACAGTTCCTTTTAAAATAAAAAACAAACCATTTACAGGTGCGCCTTCCATAATAAATTGTTGTCCTTTTTTGCATTTCAGCGTTTTCTTATGCTCAACAAAAACTGAATTGGATAAATTGGATAAATTTTTTTTTATCAAACAAGCTGTATTCATACAAGAAGCACAAGAAAAATCAGTAATTACTTTTCTTGAGTTTTTTAATACTATGTTTGAATTTACAATCAAATTTTTTATGCTATAACTTACTTATTTTACTAATACTACTTTTTTAAAACTAGATTTCGGAGCTTCACAAAGCGAACATTCATAGCTTTCTGGAAGTGCGTTAAAAACGGTTTCTGGAGGAATATTTTGAGTAACATCGCCAAAGGCTTCATCGTAAATTGTTAAACAATCTTTACATTGGTATACTTCTAACTCTGTGGTTTCTTTTTGTACCTCAGCTTCTTTTTCTGCTTCTATTTCGCTTCCTAATTGATCAAAATACAACTGACTTAATTCCATTAATAAACCTGGTAATTCTACTTTATCCACGTCTTGAACGTGCATAATATATTGCCTTGTATTCGGATCGAAATTTTTAGCGTACAATAAATTATAAGTATCTCTTGTCTGGAAATTTCCTATCATTTCTGGTTGTTTATTTTTCTCAACAACGATTGATGTAAAATAATAAGCAGCTTTACTGTAATCTGTAATTCCGAAAGTTAAACCATAGGTACTAATATCATTTTGATCGAAATTAGAAACCAAGTATTTTTTTAAGTTTAAAGCGTCTTTATTGGCTACTGGAATGTGCCAATTTAACTCTAACATAGAATGACGAACATTAATTCCTCTCTTACCTAAAAACTTCTCCCAAACCAATTTAGATTCTCTCGGAATCCCTTTAACTACAAAAGATTTCCAAGGTGTAATAGAAATTTTACCAATCTTATTTTCAGAACACAATTCGCACATTTCTTTTAAGAAAGAAATATCATATTTATTGTTTCTCCAATACAAACCTAACCAGTATTTATCCATACCAATTTTGTTCATTCCCTCAAAATAAGGAAAAGGATAAAAAGGCACTTCTAAAGGAATATCTACCGTTCTATTATTGGTATCTATTGCATCACTAACCAAATCGAAAATCATTTCGATGGTTTCTGGCTCTTCTTGAAGGATGTTTTCTATGGCTGTTTCAATCTTATCTAAATCCCAACTATAAATTAAAGCAGGATACATTTGTGTTTTTTTCCAATCTGGAAGCCTCACATACAAATACCAATAATCTTCATGTTCTGAAGCAATAAAATTTATATTCCCAGTAAACAAAGGAACTAAACGTTGTTTTGGATCTGTTAAATTGATTTTTAATTTAGATTCTAGGTTAAATTGTTCTAAAAGATATAAATATCGATCTCCGGTTAACCAAGAAGTACTCGGAAAAATATCTGCACAAACATAAGACGAAACAATGTTTTCTACACCTGTTTCATTTGCTTCTACAATTTTTAATTTATCAAATTGAGCTAACTCTTCTTGATTTACATTTTTAGGTAATAAAATATCTTGTCTAGACCCAAAAGAAATGGTTTTTAAGCCTAAACTTTCTACAGATTCGCAAATGTATTTTAGTTCTCCAGGAGATAAAACTCCACCTCTTACAATGATTCTATTTAACTGCTCGCTCATACTGTTACTTTTGCATTGTTCAAAATTTCTCTTACTTCCGTTTTACAACTTCCACACCCTAAACCTGCGCCTGTTTTGTTACATAATTCCGTAAAATTAGAACATCCTTTAGCAATGGCTTCTTCAATATTTCCTTCTCCTACTTGGCTACAAGAACAAACTAATTTTCCTAAAACAGGTGCGTCATTAGATGCGCCTCTTAACAAGGTTTCTCGTTTGTCAGACATTTCAATCTTGCTTTCAATTAAGGTTTTAAACTCTGCAAATTCATTTTTGTCACCTACTAAAACAGCACCAATTAGTAAATCATCTTTTACAATACACTTCTTATAATATCCCTTAGAAATATCTGTAAAAATAATTTCCTCGTAACTTGGATCGTTATCCGGAACAGAAATTTCTCCAATACTACACAAGTTTAAATCGCTAAATTTTAGAATATTCATTAATACAGAACCATTGTAAGCCTCACTAATATCACCTGCAATAAAGTTGGCTAAAATACCTGCTTGTTCTTCTGCTGCAGAGGTAATACCAAATAACTTGTTTTTAAATTCTGCAATTTCTCCAATGGCAAAAATATCTGGATGAGAAGATTGTAAATGTTGATTCACTTTTACTCCTCTACCGCAAATAATACCATTATTTTTAGCAATTTCTATATTTGGTCTTGTACCAATTGCATACACAATTGCATTGGCATTAATATATTTTCCACTTTTTAGGTTGATGGTTAATTCACCAGTATCTTCATCATCAAAAACAGTACTTACTTCATTATCAAAATAAATTTGAATCCCTCTTTCTTGTACGTTTATTGATAATAATTTACTAGAAATTTTATCTAATTGACGTTCCATTAATCGAGATGCACGCTGAATAATAGTGATTTTTACATTCTTGTGCTTCATCGCTGCAGCCAACTCTAAACCTAACAAACCTCCACCAACAATTACAACATGTTGTTCTTCTGGCGGCAAACCTGTAGCATCTAAATAATTTTTAAAGCGATCTGCATCACTTTTATTACGCATGGTAAAACGACCCGGTAAATCTATTTGTACATCTTTAGGTATAAAAGGCCTACTTCCTGTTGCTAAAATTAATTTATCAAACGAATGCGTTTCTCCGTTAGAATCTGTAACAACTTTAGCATCCTTATCAATCTTTTCTATTATTGTTTCTGGGTGAATTTTAATATTCAATCCCTTTAATTCAGCATTTTTTATTTTCAATAATTGCTCCCAAGAAAGTTCTTCTGTAATATATTCTGGCAACAAAACACGGTTGTAAAACAAGTTCTTTTCCATAGAAAAAACATGAATCTCATCAACCTCATTATTATCTCTATAGTTTTGTAAAAAACGAAAAGCGGCAGCTCCTGCACCTGCAATGATAATTTTATCTTTCGGTTTTTTATATTTTGATACAGAAACCGATGTAAATTTAAAATCGGGTTCTTTAGAAACCGGATCTATATGTGTGTTGGTTAAATTATTGGCTCTATTTAAATTACTTTGCAACACTTTACCCCAGTGCATTGGCAAGAAAACAACGCCTTCTTTAATTTCGTCGGTAATTTTTGCACGTATCCTTACAACTCCGTTTCCACTTTTAATCTCTGTAATATCTCCGTCTTTTATTTTATTTAAATATGCATCAACAGGGTTTATTTCTAAAACAGGTTTCGCATAATGTGTTTTTAATCTTGCTACTTTCCCCGTTTTGGTCATGGTATGCCACTGATCTCTAACACGACCTGTGGTTAAAATTAACGGAAACTCGTCATTCGTTTTTACAGATGTATTTTCTATGGTTGATGGAACATTAAAAATTGCTTTTTGAGAAGGTGTATAAAACTTTTTATCTTCAAAAAGACGCGGTGTTCCTTTACTTCTATATTCATTTACTGGCCACTGAAAAGTACCTTCGTTTTTTAATCGATCATAATTTAAGAAAGAAACATCAATATTTGTTCCTTTGGTCATAGAAGCATATTCATCATAAATTTCTTCTGCACTGTTAAAATTAAAACCTCTAAAACCCATTCTTTGTGCAAAATCACAGAAAATTTCTACATCTGGTCTTGCTTCTCCTGGCGCTTCAATTTCTTTTGGTAAATAAGAAATTCTTCTTTCAGAATTTGTCATGGTACCTTCTTTTTCTAACCACGCTGCAGCTGGTAAAACCAAATCTGCAAACTGTAAAGTATCTGATTTATGAGAAATTTCTTGTACTACCACAAACTTAGAATTTGCCATCGCTTTTTCTATTCTGTGCGAATTTGGCATACTTACTAACGGATTTGTACAAGCAATCCAAACTGCTTTTAACTTTCCGCTCTCTAAAGCATCAAACATTTCTGTTGCTGTTAATCCTGGTTTTGGCGATATTTTATCGACTCCCCAAAATTGTGCAACTTCTCTTCTGTGTTCTTCGTTTCCTAAATCTTTATGAACCGCTAACAAGTTTGCCATTCCGCCAACTTCTCGTCCGCCCATTGCATTTGGCTGACCTGTTAATGAAAATGGACCTGAACCAGGTTTACCAACCTGACCGGTAATTAAAGATAAGTTTAAAAGTGATGTGTTTTTGTCTGTACCAATTACACTTTGGTTTAAACCCATTGCCCACATACTGATAAAGCCTTTGGCAAGACCAATCATTTCTGCAGCTTTTTGAATTTCCTTAGCAGGAACTCCACAAATTTTAGACGCTTGTTTTAAAGTGGTTCCAAAGATTATTTCTTTGTAACCATCAAAACCTTGCGTATGATTTTTAATAAAATCTTCATCAATTAAACCACTTTTGTACAAACACCTACCAATAGCATTGTATAAAACAACATCTGTACCTGGTGTTAATTGCAAATGCAAATCTGCAAATTTTGCAGAATCTGTTTTACGTGGATCAATTACAATCACCTTTACCTTCGGATTTTCTTCTTTGCGTTTTTCAATTCGTCTAAACAAAATTGGATGACACCAAGCAGGGTTTGCACCTGTTATTAAAAAAGTATCTGCTAATTCAATATCATCATACGAAATTGGCACACTATCTTCTCCGAATGTTTTTTTATAACCAACCACTGCAGAACTCATGCATAAACGCGAGTTGGTATCTATATTATTGGTTCCTAAAAACCCTTTTGTAAGTTTATTAGCAATGTAATATTCTTCTGTTAAACTTTGTCCGGAAACGTAAAATGCTACAGAATCTGGACCATGTTTTTTTATGATTGATTTAAAAACGTTGGCAGCTCTATCTAAAGCCGTATCCCAAGAAACACGCTCACGCGGATGCGAACGACTCCAACGCATTTCTGGATATAAAATTCTGTCTGAAGTATCATTAGCAACATAATGCAAATTCATCCCTTTAGAACATAACATTCCTTTATTAACAGGATGGTCTTTATCTCCTTCAACAAAAACCTTGTTGTTAATGTCTTTTTTTACGATAATTCCGCAACCTACTCCACAATAAGAACACGTTGTTTTAATTTCATTTTTAATCATTTAGACCAAGGTTTTATACAAAATACGATATTAATTATTTACTAACCAAAGTTAGATTTTATTATTCTTAATACACTTAAAAAAGATGAGTTGAATTTATAAATCAATAAAAAACAACCATTAATAATCAATTTTGTTATTCTTTTTAATAGATAATAAAAGGTTGGGGGACAATTATCTTTTTATCCTTTTACGTTAATTGGTATCAACTCTGGTGTTAACTCAACGCTATTTTCTGTCGACTCATCTTCCTCTTCTTCTGTAGAAAATTTAATAGTTAAAGCAATAATACCTGTAACTACAACTACAAAACCTATTAATAAATACCCACTTGCAACTGCACTCGAAGAAGCGGCAGATTGTGCTGCTTTAACAACCTCATCACTTAAACCTTCATTAGAAACAATTGCTGCTTTTTCTGCTAGTGAAGATTTAGATTTTAATAACATTGCCGCTAAAAATGCTCCAACATTACCTCCTGCTCCAACAATTCCAGAAACAGAACCAATGGCTTTTTTATTAATGAATGGCACTACAGAAAACGTTGCTCCTTCTGCCATTTGAACACTTAAACTAAATAGAATCAACAAAACAACTCCTAAAACCAAACTTGTAGCTCCAGAGAAAAATATCAATATTACTCCTTGTAAGGTTAAAATGAAAGACAAGAATAAAACACGACCTCTCAATCCTTTTAATTTCCCAAATTTATCTCCAAAGAAACCACCTAAAGTTCTTGCAAAAATATTCATCAAAGCAAATGACAATACAATGTTACCTGCAGTTACTCTTTGTAATTGAAACGTATTCTGAAGATAATCATCCATAGTTCCGTATACTGTTAATTCAATTCCGAAACTTGCAGCATATACTACAAAAAGAATCCAAACTCTATAATCTTTTAATACTTCTAAAAATCCTATTTGATCTTTTTTAGTAACAATCATTTCTCCAGCTTCTTTTAATTCGCTAAAGTTTCCTTTAGGAGTATCTGTTGTAAATAGGTAATATACAATACCCATTAAAAAACAAACAATACCAGCAATTACCATAGAATATCTCCAAGCTTCTCCGTCTGCAACACCAAAAGCAACAACTGCGGCTGCAATTAAAGGCATACCTAATCTATTTGCGCCACCACCTAAGTTACCCCAACCTGCAGAAGTTGCATTTGCGGTTCCTACAATATTTGGTGCAAACATTAAAGAAGTATGCACTTGTGTAATTACAAAGGAAGCTCCAATAAAACCAATAAACAATCTACAAACTAAAAATTGAGTTGGTGTTTGTACCAATCCACATAAAATAACAGGAATTGCACCTAACATTAACAACCAAGTATAACATAATCTTGGTCCGTATTTATCACATAATTTACCAATTAGTAAACGTGCAAAGACGGTTCCTGAAACGGCTAAAATAATTGAGTTCCATTTTTGATCTGGAGTTAAACCTAAATCTTTTACAACATCTGGCATAAAAGGTACAATACCAAACCATGCGAAAAAGCATAAAAAGAATGATATTGATGTAATCCAAAATGTACGAGTGGATACATTCTTAAAATCGAATAAACTTAATTTTGTAGATTTTTCTTGAGATAGGTTTATCATAATACATATTTTTAGATACACAAAACTAAGTATAAATACTTAATTATATACCTAAAAAATACGTATTTTTATAAAATTTACTAGATTAACAATTACGTAGTATTGAATTTAAGAATATGATAAAATTGGAGTTGAAAAATAATTGTTATGAAAAAGGTGTAGTCCAACAAATTGTTCTATTCAATTTAAAATTAAAAGATAAAGTGTAACAAATAGTTCAATTATACTACTAATCAATTGAAAATAAACGGAACAAAAATGAAAAATAATAAAGGAATAAATCTATTTGTGGTTGGAATGGCACTTTCAACACTCGGAATGACATTTTTAGCTGATTATAAAACTTTACAATATAGTGCCATGATTCTTGGCTTGTTAATTATGATATACAGTGTTTTTGTAATTGATAAGTTAAAGAAAAATCAAACAAAAAAGTAAGCATTAATTACCACATAGAGATCCACTGAGTTTTTTTCTTTGCGCCCTTGGCGATAGAACTTTGCTGTGAGTTATTACACAGAGACATCTACAATCAAAAAACCTATATCAACTGATATTCTTTGGCTTTATTTGTTAATTCTTGCAAGTTTTTAGCCTCTAACTTCTTCATTAAATTAAAACGATGTACTTCTGCAGTACGCTTGCTAATAGATAATTCTTCTGCAATATCTTTATTATTCTTTAGTTCTAAAACTAAAGTAAGTATTTGCCTTTCTCTTTTAGTCAGTTTAAAAGGAGCAACTTTTACTTCTTTTTGCTCTTCAATAACTTTACTAGTTTTTCCGTTTACAAAATTATTCATGATAATGGTAGAAACATCACCGGTAAAATACTTATCTCCACCAGCTACATTATTAACCGCTTTTAAAAACTCTTCTTTACTAGCTCCTTTTAACAAATAACCATCTGCACCGGCTTGAATCGATTTTACAACATACTCTTCAGAATCGTGCATAGAAAGCACTAAGGTTTTTACATCTATTTTCTGTTTTGTAATTTCTGCAACCACTTCAATACCATTCATTTCTGGCATACGAATATCCACAATAAGAACATGAGGTTTGTTTTTAGCAATTACCTCTAAAGCCTCTTTTCCGTTAGATGCTTCATCAATAACCGTAATTCCTGTCTGATCTTCTAAAAGTGCTTTTATTCCATCTCTTACCAAAACGTGGTCGTCTGCTAAAACTACATTTATCATAATTGTAACTATTTTATACGTACAAAAATAAGGAATTTAAGTAAAACTACGTATTTATATAGTAGCTTGTTTTATTATTTATACTCTTTGTCATTTCGAACGCAGTGAGAAATCACATAAGGTTTGTTAGACCTTGTGTGATCACTGTTATGTGATTTCTCCTAAAGTCGAAATGACAAAATTGTGTTGTAATATGTTTGTAAAGTTTTGTGTTTAGTCTTTTAAATAGGAATATTCAAAGTAACTCTAGTTCCTTTTCCTAATTCAGAATTTAAGAATAAACGACCATCAATATATTTAATACGTTCTTTCATAAAAGTCATTCCCATTCCTCCATCGCCATTTTTTACTTTCTTTACTTTTGATGGTTCAAAACCTTTTCCGTCATCATCAATATTAATGCTTAAGATATTTTCACTGTGAGAAAGTGACACTAAAATATGTGAAGAATCTGCGTATTTAATAGCATTATTAATTGCTTCTTGTACAATTCTGTAAATATTAATTTCTATTAAAGAATCTAAACGCTCATTAAAATCTGTTTTATTAAAAAATATAATTTCTTTTCCCGTCAATCTACCTAATTCATGTGTTAACTTGGTAATTGCAGGCACAATTCCGTGGTCTGATAATTCTGGCGGAGTTAAATTAAAAGTAGCAGTTCTAACTCCTTTTATAATATTGGTGGTTAATTCTTTTAAGTGCTCTATTTTTAAAGTTGTTTTCTCAATATCATTCATATTGATACTCTCTAAATTGTACTTTAACCCTGTTAACATTTGCCCAATTCCGTCATGCACGTCTTTGGCGATTCTGTTTTGTTCTTTTTCTTGATTTTCAATAATCTTACTAGAGATTATCTTTTGCTGACTCATCTTCTCTTCAAAACTTTCTTCTGTAAGTCTTTCTACTTCTATTTGAGCCGCTTTTCTATCTGTAATTTCAGAAGCAATTACTAACAATTCAGATCTATCCTCAGTAGGTCTATAAGGCACCAAAGACATCTCTAACCAAATATCAACACCTCCTTTTATGGTTGCTTTTACCTCTCCTTGCCAACCTATTTTTTTATATTTATTAATTAAATTTTCAATTACTAATTGTTCATTTTCATTATTAGATAAAACATTCCAAAACAACACTTCATTCTTTAAGTTTGATAATCTAAACAAACGAGAAAATTTATTTCCTATATGAATTAAGTTTCCGTTTGGCGAAACCCTTGCAAACAACAACGTTTCATCTATTGCATGGCTAAACGCACGTAATTCTTTTATAGATTTTTCTTTAGAAAGACTTAGCTCGTCGGCATCAAAGGCCATTTTTTTAGCTCTTTTTTCTGCGGATAATAACTCTGAAAGTGTTGCTTTTACCGATTTTGCTGTTGGCCAAAAAATAAATAAAAATTCACCTAAAAGTATTATTAACGTAAAAGTCATTAATAGGAATTCCAATTTTTTTAACCAAGCTATTTTTTTATCTGCTTCTACATTATATTGATTTACAATTTCATCCATCATCAATAAAAAAGAACCTTCATTATGGATTACTTTTTTAACTTCTGATGATAACTCATCAATAGGAATGGTAGGATTTTGTGATATTTTTTTTACAATTGATTTAGCTGATTTTTCAATAGTATTAAAAACAGGATTTATTGCTTTAAATTCACTCTTAATTTTATCGCTATTATGTTCAGGAAGCCCTAAACTATCATTTCCTTTTTGAAGCGCATGATGAGATAACTGCCACAGGTAAAGGGTTTCTGAAATTTTGTTCTTAAGTAGAAGTCTATTTTTTTTATCAGAATAATCAGAAAGAGAAACAATTTCTTTGGTTAATTTTTGACTCAACATTCGTTGTCTACCAGCCACATTAATTACGGTAGAGTCACTTTTTTGACTTTCTAAGTGATTATGAACTAAAACTTGACTAATAATAACAGAAAGTGCAATGGTACTTAATGCAATAACGTATAAACGGCTTAATTTATCAAACGTTCTTTGGTCTAATGAATTGCCGTTTTTAGTCATGTTAAATTACATTTTATTTATGAGATAGCTTGTTTTACCAATGCCAAACTTTTTTCTGAAAATGGAATTTTTAACGCTGCTGCATGTCCATTATCAGACATTTTTACCCACGTTTTCTTTAAAATATCGATAATTTTTTCATCGGTATGTTTTGCTGCAAATTCATCAAAATAATAATCTAGAAAAACCAAACAAATAACATCTTCTAAGGTTTGAGCTTCTTCGTTTTTCTTGATTAGTTTTTTTAAGATAATCTTCTGAACCCTGTCTACAAACTGTTCATCAAAACCAACTTGTTCTAAGATTTCTCCAGTAGTATTTGCGTGCATCTTTTTTAATTCTTCACGCCATTTTAAATACCCAACTCTATCCATCGGATATTCTTTTCTACCAATTTTCCAACGACAAATATGTTGTGCTCTTGCCGAAATTTGAAGTGCCTTTGATGCATTAGGATCAAACTGAAGTAACTTTCTTGTCATCCTTTGAGAATATAATAATTCTTTAGGATACTCTAATCCAGAAACTTGGTAGTTATTTGGATCTTCAGCGTTTTTTTTATCTATTAATGCAATGGCAGTTTCAAATCTTGTTGGCTTCATCTTTTTTGTTTATTCTGAAAAGCCAATATACACATTTTCTGCTTCAATCTTAATAGGATATACAGCGATAGGTGCTAAATCTGCATTTAAGTTTTCTCCCGTTTCTAACGAAAATGTTTTTTTATGCAACGGACATGCAATTTTAGGAACCCCTTTATGATCGCCCAACATACCTCTAGACAATACATTTTCTTGTTTTTCTGGTGATAAATTCTGGCAAGCATACCATTTATCTAACCTAGAAAAATTGAAAACTGCAATTTGTAAATCTTTATATTTTACACATGCTCCACCATCTTTTGGAAATGCACTAATAGGAGCTGCTTTAAACCAAACTTTTACATCTGCTTCTTTTACTGTTTTGTATTTTAAAAGTAATGTATCCATAATTATATTTGTTATTTCTGATCAACTAAGTAGTCTTATTGAAAATAATTGAGATTTAAAATGTTATTTTAAAACGTTCTGTCACTTCGATTTTAAGAGAAGTCGCATTACAGTGAACACATAATGTTGAGCACCTTTACGTGATTTCTCCTTACTTAGAAATGACAAAACTGTACGTTATGATTTATACTGGTAAAATTAATTTTTCCAAAGTTCAGGCATTTTCTGATCACGTAAAGGCACAAACACTAAGTTATCATCTCTATCATCTGAATTTACAAAATGATTAAAACGTTTTTTAGTTTCTTCGTTTGCGATGGCTTGTTTCCACTCACATTCGTAAGCATCTACTAAGAATTGCATTTCTTTTTCTAAATCACCCACAATATTTAAACTATCATCGATAACCACTTTTTTCAATTGCTCTATTCCGCCTTCTAATTTATCTAACCAAGCAGCAGTTCTCATTAATGGAGCAGCTGTTTGTATGTAATAAATTAAGTATCTATCTAAATATTTTACAACTGTTTCGTTGTCTATTTTTTCTGCTAATAACTGTGCGTGTCTTGGTGTTGCACCACCGTTTCCACCAACATAAAGATTCCAACCACCTTCTACAGCGATAATTCCAAAATCTTTACCTCTTGCTTCTGCACATTCACGAATACAACCAGAAACACCACCTTTAATTTTATGAGGAGAACGCAAACCTTTATACCTGTTTTCTAATTCTATGGCAAAAGAAATACTTTCTGCTAAACCATAACGACACCAGGTAGAACCTACACAACTTTTTACAGTTCTTAACGATTTTCCGTACGCATGACCACTTTCAAAACCTGCATCAATTAACTCTTTCCAAATTGCTGGTAAATCATTTAATTCTGCACCAAAGAAATCGATACGCGCTCCACCGGTAATTTTTGTGTATAAATTATATTTCGATCCTATTTGTCCTAAAACAATTAAGTCTTGTGGCGTTACTTCTCCACCTGCAATTCTAGGCACTACAGAATACGTTCCGTTACGTTGAATATTCGCTAAAAATTTATCGTTTGTATCTTGGGTAACGTCTTCTTTATTTGGAGTGTCATTATATAAACTTGCAAAAATTGAAGAAACCAAAGGCTTACAAGTTTCACAACCATGACCAGAACCACAAGTATCTAAAACCTCGTTAAAAGAAGTCAGTTTTTTAGCTTTTATAATTCCGTATAATTCTTGACGACTATATTCAAAGTGTTCACAAATTACATTTTTAACCGTTTTACCTAACGATTTTAAAGTTTCGTTAACCAAATCTGTAACCATTGGCTTACAACCACCACAACTTGTACTTGCTTTTGTTGATGAAATAACGCCAGCTAAATCCTCACAAGAACCATCTTTTATGGCTCCACAAATCTGACCTTTACTTACGTTTTCACAAGAACAAATTTGCGCTTCGTCTGGTAAATCTAAAGCACTACCAAAAGCGCCGCCTTCTGTAGCAGGTAATATTAATTGTGCTGCATCTTCTGGAATTGGCATTCCGTTTAAATATACTTGATGCAACATATTATAGTCTGATGCATCGCCTACTAAGATTCCTCCTAATAATGATTTACCATCAAGACTTACGTTAATTCTTTTATATAAATGTTGTGTTTTATTTTCGAAAATAACTGAATGTCCTTTTGATGCTGGCATAAAAGGCTCTCCGAAACTTGCTACATCTACACCTATTAATTTTAATTTGGTAGACATATCAATTTCTGCAGGCATTAATTCTTCTACATTTCCAATAATTTGATTTACGGCAACACCCGCCATATCATAACCAGGAGCCACCAAACCAAAAATCATTTGGTTGTACAAAGCAACTTCTCCGATTGCAAAAATACTTGGATCGGAAGTTTGCATTTTATTGTCCACTACAATTCCGCCACGAACGCCCATTTCTAAACCAGATACTTTACCTAACTCATCTCTTGGCCTAATTCCGGCAGAAACCACTAACATTTCTACATCTAAAACATCGTCTTCGCCAAACTCCATTCCGGTAATACATGTATCACCTAAAATTTGATTGGTTGCTTTGTTTAAATGAATGTTTAATCCTATAGATTCTAATTTTAATTGCAATACGTTACTACTTCTAGAATCTAATTGTCTTGGCATTAATTTAGAGGCAAACTCTACAATATGAGGCTCTAACCCCATATCCATAACTGCCTTACCTGCTTCTAAACCTAATAACCCTCCACCTAAAACGGCAGCTCTTGCATTTGGGTTTTTCTCTTTCAGTTTTGCAGCATACGCCAACATTCCTTCTAAATCCTCTATAGTTCTGTATACAAAAACCCCTTCTTTTTCTACACCTTTAATTGGCGGAACAAAAGCAGAAGAACCCGTAGCCAACACTAAATAATCGTAAGAAAACTCTCTATCGTTTGCCGTAGTAATTAGTTTAGACTTTCTATTAATTTCCGAAACTCTTTCATCAACAATTAAATCGATATTATTTTCTTTATACCATTCTGCAGGTGCCATTTCTAAGGCTTTTGCATCTTGGTTTTCGAAAAACTCACTTAAATGAACTCTATCGTAAGCAGGTCTTGGCTCTTCACCAAAAACAATAACTTTAAAATCTTTACTTTCTGGAGTTGCTGCAAATTTTTCACAAAATTTATAACCAACCATTCCGTTTCCGACAACTATAACTGTTTTCATAATTACGTATTTGAAATACAAAACTAAGTATTATTACGTATTAATACTTATTTAAAGTAATAAACTTTACGTATTTATCAAATTATTATCAATTTAAAGGAATGAATACTTATAAATTTGATTTTATTTAAAATTTAGTAATTAGAATTGTTAATAGTGTATTTAAGCTTTTATCCAATTACTGTTTTTAATATCTTTACCATTCACACTTAATTATTTTTATTAATGGACGATTTTTTACTGTATTTTAAAATGGGTTTAAACCATGTGTTAGATTTATCCGCTTACGATCATATTTTATTTTTGATTGTACTAGCTGTTGTATTTAGCTTTAAACAATGGAGAAAAGTTTTATGGTTAGTAACCTTATTTACAATTGGTCATTCTGTTACTTTGGCATTATCTGCCTACGGAATTCTAAAAATTAGAATAGATATTATTGAATATTTAATTCCGGTAACCATTTTTATAACTGGAGCTATTAATGTTTTTACTGCTAAAAACACTGCTTCTGGTAAACAAAACATCAACTTAATATTTGCTTTGTTTTTTGGTTTAATTCACGGTTTAGGGTTTTCTAACTATTTTAAAATGATGGTTGGTAAAGAAGAAAATAAATTGTTTCCGCTAATAGAATTTGCATTAGGTATAGAAGCTGCTCAGATTATTATTGTTTTAGGTATTTTAATTGTAGGTACATTACTTCAAAACTTTTTTAGAGTTAGCAGAAGAGATTGGATTTTAGTTTGCTCGTCTATTGTAATTGGTTTCTCTATACAAATGATGCTAGATAGAGTTTTTTGGTAAACAACAAAATTTTCGATTTTTTACTGTTGATAATAAGTAAGCTGCGTTAGGGATTGCAGTAAAAATCCTTTTTATGAAGGATGAATAAAAAGATTGTAGCGGAAAGCCCGACCTGTAAGGGAACGCTCAAAAAATTATTCATAACAGCTTAAAATAAATTTTGTCTAATTATTAACGTCATATTTATCTAAATCTTTTTACTTTCGTTCTGTATGACTGAAAAGAAACAATTAAAATACGATAGGGCTTATTTAAAAATGGCTCGCGAATGGGGGAAACTCTCTCATTGCAAACGTAAACAAGTAGGTGCGTTAATTGTAAAAGGAAGAATGATCATTTCTGATGGCTTTAACGGAACACCAACTGGTTTTGATAATTCTTGCGAAGATTGTAACGGGGTTACAAAATGGGAAGTTTTACACGCAGAGGCAAATGCCATCTTAAAAGTGGCGTCTTCTACCCAATCTGCAGAGGGTGCAACCTTATATATTACGTTATCTCCATGCACTCAGTGTAGCAAATTAATTCACCAAGCAGGAATAAAACGTGTTGTGTATGCAGAATCATACAAGGATACTTCTGGTATCAATTTTCTAGAAAAAGCAGGCGTAGAAATTATGCATTTACCTTATGAAGAATAGAAACAACCTCCCTATATATTTATCTTTAGCAGTTATTTTTGGTTTACTTATTGGACTTTCACTTAACGGAAGTGCTACCAATATGTTGTCTTTAAATAAAAACTCGTCTCAAGAACTAAAAATAAGGAAACTTATTAATTTTATTGAAAAAGACTACGTAGATACTGTAAATACAGAAAGTCTTTTAGACGGAGCTATTACGCAAATGTTGGGTAAACTAGATCCGCATTCTGTTTATATTCCTAAAGAAAAGCTGCAAGCGGTTACAGAAAACATGCAAGGTAATTTTGTTGGAATTGGCGTTCAGTTTAGAATGATTGAAGATTCTATTACCGTTATTCAACCTATAAAAGGTGGACCAAGTATAAAAGCAGGAATTAAGGCAGGAGACCGAATTTTAATGGCTAATAAAGATACTTTGTATGGTAAAAAAATGTACACAGATAAAGTGCCTGGTTATTTAAAAGGGAAACCAGATACTAAAGTTGCGCTTAAAATTTATAGAAAAAGTATAGACTCTACTTTTACCGTTTCCGTGACTCGTGGTAATGTAAATATTAAAAGTGTTGATTTAGCATATATGGTGAACGATTCTGTTGGTTATATTAAACTAGATCGTTTTGCAAGAAATACTTATAGTGAATTTAAATCTGCGTTAAACACCTTAATTGATGATGGAATGACCGATTTAATTCTTGATATTAGAGGCAATGGTGGTGGTTTTATAGACATTGCAAATAGTATTATTGATGAATTTTTAGAAGATGATAAACTAATTGTTTTTACTAAAAACAATAAAAACGAAATTGATGAATCTTTTGCAACCACTAAAGGTGATTTTGAAAAAGGTGGTTTGTATGTTTTGATTGATGAAAACTCTGCTTCTGCCTCAGAAATTTTAGCTGGTGCTTTACAAGATAATGATAAAGGAACCATAATTGGAAGGCGTTCTTTTGGTAAAGGTTTGGTACAAATAGAAATGGATTTAGGCGATGGTTCTGCTGTGCGTTTAACAACGGCTCGTTATTATACGCCAACGGGTAGATCTATTCAAAAACCTTATGACCACAAAGGAAATAAGAATTATTATACAGATTACCAGAAGAGGGTTTCTAATGGTGAATTGTTTAATAAAGATAGCATAAAAGTGGTAGATTCTCTTAAATATAAAACTCCTAAAGGAAAGATTGTTTATGGTGGCGGTGGAATTATTCCGGATGTTTTTGTACCAATAGACACTACTTCTTACATGAATGGTTACTACTTTAATACGATTAATGATTTTGCTTTTGATTACGTTGATAACAATAGAAAAAATCTACAAAAATGGACAATAGATACTTTTATTACTGATTTTGATAAAGAAGGAACTGTTTTTAATAGTTATCTATCTGATATTAAAGACGCTTATAAACCTTCTTTAACAACCAAAACAAGCTTAGAAAAATACCTAAAAGCTTCTATTGCAAACACACTTTTTGGCGATGTTGGCTTTTACAGAATTATGCACCAGGATGATAAAATGATTCAGAAGGTTTTGGAATTGGAAAGTGAGAAGTAGTTTCTGGTTTTAGTTGACAGTTTACAATAGCAGTATTCCGGTTTATGTTATCACTACTATGAGGCTTCTCAACACTTCGAAGTGACAAGTTGTATGTTTTTTTGCGTTCAATTTTGTCATTTCGAACGGAGAGAGAAATCACATAAAGTTGCTTTTTGTTATAGCATCACTGTTATGAGATTTCTCCTTTCGTCGAAATGACAAATTGGGTGTTTAGTTTTGTTTTATCACTACTATGAGGCTTCTAAATACTTAGCAGTGATACGTTGTATGTTTTTATTGCATTCAGTTTTATCACTTCAAAATAAGCTCTTTGGCGATTGAGAAATCTCACTATCTTATAAAAGGAAATTGCAATTCCTAAAACATAAAAATACACTAGATTATTTGTTGAAATTAGTTTTTTATAATGAAAAAAGGAAATACTTTTGCATCATAAATTTTTGGTTTTATATTCAATAAATTGAATTAAAATTAAAAGGGAATCAGGTAGTTTTTTTAAGCCTGAGCTGTTCCCGCAACTGTAAGCATTGTCTATTTAGATTATCGTTATTTCTTACACCACTGTCTTTATAAAAGACGGGAAGGTTTTAACAAAATGCAAGCCAGGAGACCTGCCAAAAATTATATTCGTCTTTTGTAACTTTCGGGAGAAAAGTTAAAAAGAAATACGTGTCATATGCATGGTTTTTCCGCTTTTTAATAAGGGTAAGAACTTGCCTATTTTGTTATTTAAAATTTTAAAATCAATCATAATGAAAAGTTGTCTAACCAGATTAGCCTTAATTGGCTTATTATTTGCTGTATCTTGTACTAAAAAAGATGTAATTCCTGAAGCTCCAATAACTTATAACAATGCCTTTATCTTATCTCTAGAAAGTGATAAAACAGCACTTACATTTCTAGACGAAAATCAAATTGCAACACCAAATGTTACTGTATCTGAAAATACAGAAAGCACCTCTTTTTCTAGCTATAATAACCAACTCTATATTGTAAGTCAAAACGGACCATCATATATTTCTAAAGTTAACCTAGAAACATTAAGTGTAGAAGAGTCAATAACTTCTTCTAACGTATCTTCTCCATCTTATTTACAAATGTATTCTAACACGGATGGCTTGGTAATTAATACCTCTGGAAGTGGAAGAAGTAGAAATTACAATCTTTGCCACGTAAACACCACTACTGGTATTGGTGATGCTATAAGTGAGGTTTCTAATGAAATTCTTTTTAACAATGCTGCACTAATTGTAGATGCTGAAAATGTGTTAATTGCAGATGGAAAGGAATTAGTTGTAATGAATATGACTACTAAAGAATTTACTTCTGTAATAACTTTTGATGATAGTATTTCTGGGCTTTTAAAAGATAAAAACGGAACTATTTGGGTCGCAAAAGAAAAGAGAGCCACAGCTGCCACGTTTACAAAACTAAATGCAGACTATTCTATTAATGAAACAGTAACTGTTACAGATGGTGTTATTAATTTATACACAAACAGTATTTTAACAATGAACTCAGAAAATGTAAATGCTTTTTGGTCTGAATCTGCATCTGGAAAAATTTACACTTTTAATACAGAAACCAAAGTTATTGAAGAATTTGCAACACCAATTAACGACGGAATTGCATTTAACACAGTTGTAAAACAACACCCAAATACAAAACAAGTTTACGTTATCGGTTTAAAGGATTTTATGGATCCAAATAATAGTGCTTTAGTAATTTATAATGCAGATAAAACAGTAGCAAAAACGGTAGATAATGTAGGAGCTTCTCCAATAGACCTTTACTTTTCTGCTAAAGAGTTTCAAATCTAAAACGAGTGCCAAAAATAAATCTACAAGGTAATACTTTGTAGATTTATTTTTTTAAAAAAGCTACGCAAAGTACTGTAACCTCTTCTAATTCCTTAGACATGTTTTCCTTTTTCCAAGGATGAGAAACATTAAAAACATGATCTGCATTTTTAATAACTTCAAATTGGCTTTCAGTATTCCAAGAGTGTATTTTTTTACCTTCATCAATAGAAACAGAAGTATCTTTATCTCCATGAATTATTAACTGTGGTATTTTTAAACTGCCTACCGCTTTCCGAATATTTAAACGCTCTTCATTTTCTTTAAAATTTAAATAAAACTGATAGAAATGTGGCATATTCTGTTTTGTTCGTCCGTTTAAAACGTATTTAACACCTGTTTTCTTCCAGTTCTCTAAATCACCAATCGTAGAACTTCTAGAGCCAAAATCACATACAGCAGCTAAGGAAATTACTTTTTTTACTCTTGCGTCTTCATTTGCTTTTAGCAATACAATTCCACCACCTCTACTATGTCCTATTATTGAAATATCATTAATTTTAACTTCGTTTTTAAATTTTTCTTCGGATGAAATCCAATCGATTACACTCACTAAATCGTCTAATTCTTTGGTATAATTATTATTCCCAAAAGCTTCTAAATCTGGAAAATCAATAGGGTTTTCAGCGGTCCCTCCATTATGAGAAAAGTTGAATTTTATAAAAAAAAATCCTGCTTCTGCAAAAGCTTCAGCCATTAAATTCCAAGCTCCCCAATCTTTAAAACCTTTGTAACCGTGACAAAAAACAACTATTTTTTTTGGTTGATGATTCTCTTTGTAAAAAACATCTGCGACAATTGGTTTACTATGTTTGCCTTGAATGATTGTATTTTTTAAAATTTTCATTTTCTCTTTAAATAAATAGTTTTATAAATGTAAAAACAGCAACTAAACCTGTTATAATTGATAAAATTAGGTTGATGTCTTTTGTGAGTTTCCCTGTTTTTTCTTGAATTACTTTTGCAAATTTCCCATATAAAAATAGGATATAAAATGTTCCTAATACAGATCCTAACGTAAAAAATAATACAGAAACAGCCTCAAAACTAAACAACTTAAAAACATCTAAGGTAATAATGGTTCCGCTAAAAAAAGGAATGCCAAACATGTTTAAAGCAGATAGTGATATACCTGTTAGTAGAGGATTTATTTCTTTAATATTTACCTCATCAATCTTTATTTTCTCTTTTTTAGATTCATTATAAAAATAATAAGATAAAGTTATAAAAACAACGATTCCTACTTTTTCTAAGGTTTCTAAAATGGTAGGGTTTTCTGCAATGTATTTGGTTAAAACAACCGCAATTATCACCTGAGGAATAATAATTAAAGAAACTCCGCATGCATATTTGTTAGCTGCTAATCTCCCTTTTTCTAAGCTAATTTTTAACGCAGTCATATTTAACATACTTGGTGTTATAGAACCAACGAAAGAGAAAATAAAACCGAAGAAAAAGAGTAAAAAGATATTCAAAATAAATTATTTGTAAAGTAGAAAAACAAAATTTCCTACCGCAACTACACCTGTTAAACTACCTAAAATAAAATCCATTTTAGAAGCAATAAAAGTTAGTTTGTGTTCAATATTTTTAGCAACAATAGCATACAATGAATATAGTGTAAAAGAACCAATTGTAGAACCAATTGAAAAATAAAATCCATTTAAGTAAGAATATTCAAAGTATTCTAACCCTATTAAAATAGAAATAGTTGTAAAGTAAAACGGAATTGCAATGGTATTTAAAAGAGACATTCCAATACCGTGTAAATAAGCTTTCGACTTAGGTATTTCTTCTTTTACTTTCTTTTCTTTTGACGTAAAATACAGTCTAAAAAAGTTAATGGATAGCAGTAAAAGAATACCTGTACCTATTTTTTGTAATAAGGTTATATACTCTGAATTTTCCATTAAAATACTCGATAAATAAGCACCTATATTCGCTTGAAAAAATAAAACGGTAGCATACCCTCCAATAAGATAAAATGCGGCTTTTTTTCCATTTCTTAAACTGAATTTAACTACAGTCAGATTTAAAAAACTAGGCGTTATACTACCTAAAACCGCAACACCAAAACCTAAGAAAATAAAAATTAGAAAGCTCATAAATTGTTTTTATATGGACAAATAAACAAAAAAACGTGTCAAAGAATTGACACGTTTCATTTATATTATAACTTATAAGCGTTTTTCTACACTACCCCTTGCGCTAACATAGCATCTGCAATTTTTACAAAACCAGCAATATTTGCCCCTTTGATATAATCTACAGTTCCATCTTCATTTTTACCATGCTCTACACAAGAATCATGTATTTTTTGCATAATTTCTTTTAACCTTTCGTCTACTTCTTCTCTAGACCAGTTTAATCGTAATGAGTTTTGACTCATTTCTAGACCAGAAGTAGCAACACCACCAGCATTTGAAGCTTTTCCTGGGGCGTATAATATTTTTGCTTTTTGGTATTCATGAACGGCCTCTGGTGTAGAAGGCATATTTGCACCTTCAGAAACACATATACAACCGTTGTCTATTAATGTTTTTGCTTCTTCTCCATTTAATTCATTTTGAGTAGCACATGGCAATGCAATATCACATTTAACAGACCAAGGTCTTTCTCCTTTAAAATACTTTGCTTTTGGGTATTCTTCTAAATATTCGCTAATTCTACCACGTTTTTCATTTTTAATATACATTACGTGGTTTAATTTATCAGCATCTATACCATCTTTATCATAAATATAACCTCCAGAATCAGAAAGCGTTAATACTTTTGCTCCAAATTGAATCGCTTTTTCTGCTGCATATTGTGCAACATTACCAGATCCAGAAATAACTACATTTTTTCCTTTAAAAGATTCGTTTTTAAGTTTCAGCATAGCTTCTGCAAAATACACGTTTCCATAACCTGTAGCTTCTGGTCTTATTAATGAACCACCATAAGCAACTCCTTTTCCTGTTAGAACCCCTGTAAATTCTGTTCTCAATTTTTTATACATTCCAAACATGTAGCCTATCTCTCTTGCGCCAACTCCAATATCTCCTGCTGGTACATCTATATGTTGTCCAATATGTTTTTGCAATTCACTCATAAAATTTTGACAAAAATTCATAATCTCACGATCAGATTTTCCTTTTGGATCAAAATCAGAACCTCCTTTACCACCACCCATTGGCAATGTTGTTAAAGAATTTTTAAATACTTGTTCAAAAGCCAAAAACTTTAAAATACTAGCATTTACAGATGGGTGAAATCTTAAACCACCTTTATACGGTCCAATAGCAGAATTCATTTGTATTCTATAACCTCTGTTAACCCTTATTTCTCCATTATCATCTGTCCATGTTACTCTAAAAGAAATTAATCTTTCAGGCTCTACCATTCTTAATAAAAGGTTTTTTCCGTAGTACTTTTTATTTTCAACAATAAAAGGAATTAAGGTTTCTGCTACTTCTCTCACTGCTTGTAAAAATTCCGTTTCATGGCTGTTTCTTTGTTCAACCAACTGCATGAAATCTTCTATTCTGGACTCTGTATTCGTAGACATTTTATTTTGACTTTTATAAACATTTAACTAAGCAAATATAAGTTATTTTGAATATTTTATACTTAAAAAGCACTAAAGTTCTTTACGTAAATCCTTTAAAATTATAAGTTATCAACCTTAAAAAAAAACCTAATTCACTAACCTTATTTTCTATATTATATAAAACTCTATTACCCTATTAATTTTATTTTTATTGAAGAGCATAACAAATTTAAAATATATAAAAATTTGACTTCCTTTATTTATTGAAATGCATTTATATCTAATTAAAAATATACCTAAGAGCACCTTAACTTATTATAGGAAACAAAAAAAACGCATCAAAAAAATTGATGCGTTTTAGTTTTTAATTTATTTGTTTTTATACAACTCCTAAATCTAACATAGAATCTGCTACTTTAATAAAACCAGCAATATTTGCTCCTTTTACATAATTTACATAGCCATCTTCTTCTGTTCCATATATTAAACAAGCTGTATGAATTGAATGCATTATTTGATGTAATTTTTCATCCACTTCATCTTTAGTCCAATTTAATTTCATTGCGTTTTGAGACATTTCTAAACCAGAAACTCCAACTCCACCAGCATTTACTGCCTTACCAGGTGCGTATAAAATTTTAGCATCATGAAATGTATGAACAGCTTCTGGAGTACATCCCATATTGGAAACTTCTGCAATATATTGTACACCATTTGCAACTAATTTTAAGGCATCTTCTCCATTTAATTCATTTTGAGTAGCACAAGGCATTGCAATATCACATTTTACACCCCATGGTTTTTCATTAGGATAAAATTTTGCTTCTGGAAACTCAATTGCATACGGAGAAACAATATCGTTATTAGATGCTCTTAACTGTAATAAGTAACTAATTTTATCATCATCCAATCCTTTTTCATCGTAAATATATCCATCAGGACCAGAAATTGTAACTACTTTTCCGCCTAATTCTGTAATTTTTAAAGCAACACCCCATGTTACGTTTCCAAAACCAGAAAGCGCTACTGTTTTACCTTTAAAATTATCATTTTTAGTTTCTAATATTTCTTTTGTAAAGTAAACTCCACCAAAACCTGTAGCTTCTGGTCTTATTAAGCTTCCTCCCCAGTTTAAACCTTTTCCTGTAAAAACTCCTGTATGTTCTTGTTGTAATTTTTTATACATGCCATACATAAACCCAATTTCTCTACCACCTGTTCCAATATCTCCAGCTGGTACATCTGTACTTGGTCCAATCATTCTCCATAATTCTAACATAAATGCTTGGCAAAAACGCATAATTTCGGTATCCGATTTTCCTTTAGGATTAAAGTCAGAACCACCTTTTCCACCTCCCATTGGTAGTGTTGTTAAGGCATTTTTAAATATTTGCTCAAAACCTAAAAACTTTAAGATACTTAAATTTACAGATGGGTGTAAGCGAATACCTCCTTTATAAGGACCTATTGCATTGTTAAATTGCACTCTATGTCCAATATTTACTTGAACTTGTCCTGCATCATCAATCCAAGAAATTCTAAAGGTTAAAATTCTATCTGGCTCTACTAAACGTTCAATAATTTTAGCCGCTTCGTATTGTGGATTTTCATTATAAATTGTCTCAATAGACTCTAAAACCTCCTTAACAGCCTGTAAATATTCTTTTTCACCAGGGTGTTTCGTTTCCAAATTTGTTAAAATTTCTTTTACATTCATAATGGTATAATTAGTAATTTTTTATTCAATAACTTATACTTCAAAAATACATTTTAAAATTGATTTTAAAATAAAACTTTCAGCATGTTTTTTGATAATTAACAATATTTTATCTCTTATCTAAGAATTTGAATATTAATTCATTTATTTGAAGTATTTTTTTATAGAATATACATTTTACATAAACCCTTCCGGAGGCAATTCTTCAAATGATTCTTCTATATTTGAAGTACTGTTCTCCAAAGAGATACCTTCTTTAAAAATAGCTGCTTTATTATTTTCTCCATCAATAATAACAGTAAGGTCATTTTTAAAAGAAATATGCCTTAAAAAAGAATCTTCAAAATCTGCTTCTTGTTCATTTAAATAATCTACATCAAAAAAGCCATCTTTTATAAACGGATTGATGGTTAAATATCCCACTTTAAAAGAGGTTAAATTTTGAAAAAAATGAGTTCCTTGACTCGGGTCTATTCTAAAATCATTTAAACCAGACTCAACTATTATTTTTGCCGCAGAAATTTGAGACCAAAGTACCGGAATGCCTAACCAAGAATCGCTAGATCCCCAACGCCCAGGACCAACCAAAATATAGGGTTTGTCTAGTGCTACAAATTTTTTATTAATTTCTTCTACTGCGCTTGCAATATCTCTTGTATTTGCCGAATTAAACGTTTCTGGTTTTACATAAACTACATCACAAATGTTTTCATATTTACCATTTCCTAAAGCAGATTCTGAGTAAATAATTGTTTCAGAAATATCTAAATTTTCAGGTAATTTACTTACGGTTTCCACACTTTCTATGATAGGCCTTATCTGCAAAAAACTAAACTCTTTTGGTTTACCTGCAGGAACATCTAGTTTTACTGCAAATTCTATTTCTATAGGGTTTCTCATTTCTCGTTGCCCAACACGTAAGAGTTCTTGCAAAATTTCTGGCAATGGAAACGTATTGTATTTTAAAATATTATCGAATGTAATTACCCGAATACCATCTTGCATTACACCTGGCCTAATGGTATTATTTTGTAAATCATAGGTAGATGCTACAAACTTTAAAGATCCATGATTTTCGGCTTTTCTAATGGTTACTTTCTTTTTATTGATGGCTTCACAAGTTGAAACCTTATAACTATCAGGGTTCAAGTCTAAACCATAAAAATACTGTTGCGTTTCTCTTTGTGTAGAACCGGGAGAAGATAGTTGTAATATTTTTTTTGGATAAGATGGTGAAAAACGTAATGTTTGTCCGCCACCCACAATTATTTCTCCTAAACCTAAAGCAATATTAGCAATTCCTTCACTTGCTTTTTCATCTCCAATAGGATAAAAATTAATAGAACGTGCTACTCCAGAAATATTTGGATAATATACATCTTGATATGGCTTACCTATAACTTCTTGTAAAATTACAGCCATTTTATCTTCTTCTATAGTATGAGATATTGCTTTTAAATACAATTTACTGTTTTCAAAAAAAGCAGATGCTATAACAGATTTAATTGCATTAGCAACCATTTCAACTTTTTTGTTTATTTCAGAATTCGGAATCATGTACGTTGCAAAAACACCTGCAAAAGGCTGATAATTTGAGTCCTCTAACATACTAGATGATCTTACTGCAATAGGACAAGTAGTTGTTTTTAAAAATGCTCTAATATCTTCTAAAGCCCATTCTGGTAAATCTTTTGAAATAAATTCATGTAATATTTTATCATCATCTGTACATTTTGCTGCAAATTTTATTAGTTTATGGGTTTCTATAAACTGATCAAAAACTTCTGTACTTATTACAACAGTTCTTGGTATGGTAATACTTACATTTTTGTATTTGTTGTATAAATTATTGCGTTTTAAAAAAGAATCTATAAAAGCCAAACCTCTCGCTTTGCCCCCTAAAGCACCTTCACCTATTCTTGCATAACCAACAAACTCATCGTATTTATCTTTATTAAACTTTACAATTACACCTCTAGATCTGTAAACTAAATATGCTTTGATAGAATTAATTAAGAAATCTCTTATTTGACCATTATTTTCAAATTCATCATATTCTATAACGTTTAATAAATCTGCTAAAGGAAACAGCGCTCTAGATTTTAACCATTTAGAAAACTCACTTCTTTTTGCATGATACATCAAACAATCTTCAGTAACATTCTTTATGGCTTTTTGAAATTCACCTAAATCTTTAGCTGTTGCTAAAATTTTCATTTGGGTAGGATCCCAAAACTCGAAATCTCCAAAAGCAAAGTATTTTATAATATAATTTTTAATATCAACACCTAAAGTTTCTGAATGTTTATATAAAAATTTACCTTTTAGTTCTAACGTTCTCCTCTCATTATTCTCATTAGATGATTGCATTAAAAAAGGAAAATAACGTTTATATTTTCTTACATAATCTAATAATAAAAAACCAGCTTCTTTGTTTCTAACACCATCCTTAAAGTAATTCACATCAGATATTACACCTAGTAAATTTTCTTTGTAGGTATCAAATAAATCAATTCCCTCTTCAAAAGTAGTGGCTAATAAAATTTTTGGCCTCCCTCGCATTAACAGCATTTTTCTATGCTCGTTTAATCCTTCAGACATTAATCCTTGCGTTTGTTTAAGGATCACTTTATAAATAAGCGGAATATATCTAGAATAAAACTTTAGTGAATCTTCTACCAATAAAATGGCTTTAACACCAATAGTATTAATATCCGTTTCTGCATTCATTCTATCTTCGGTTAATTTAATAATTGCCAAAAATATGTCTGCATTACCATTCCAATGAAAAACAAAATCTATACTATCTGTATTTTCTTTTTGTAGCTTACTTCTTAATTGAGAAGAATGATGACTTAAAGCTGCAATTGGAACGTTTGGGTATGCTTCTTTAATTTTTTTTGATGTTTCAAAAGCATTGTAATTACCAATATCTAACCAAGTAATAACGATCTCTATTTGATGAGTCTTCATCATTTTAATTGCTCTTCTTGCAGAATTCGCATGGATAAAATTTGGTGGATGTCTTAAATTTAAAGAAGTGTATTCATTAAAAATTCGTTCTTCAATTCTACCATCTTCTTCAAGCATATAAAAATCGTAGTTAGAACAAACTATTAATACCTTATTAATCCTATTTTGCATTAATTTATCAAAAGTTACCTCTTTAAATGCATATGTTTTTAAATTAGATAAGATATTTTCTTTCATTATTATGCTGTTTTATATAATTTACAATATATTAATTTTCTAGTTTAGAACATTAATATATTACAAGTATTCAGCCAAAAATTAGATTCAACAAAAATAAAAATGTGTAAATTCGCGACCTAATTTAGTATGTAATGTTAGATAAAGTAAAAGAACTGATTGGTGATGTAAAATCATTTAACGCAACCACAAAAGAAGAAGTTGAAACTTTTAGAATTAAATACCTAGGTAGCAAAGGCTTACTTAAGGATTTATTTGCTGAATTTAAAAATGTAGACGCAGAGTTGCGTAAAGATTTTGGACAAGCATTAAATAATTTAAAAAAATCTGCAGAAGGAAAAGTTGCCGAGTTAAGCGAGTCTTTAGACAGTGTTACGAGTAACAAATCTTTTTATGGAGATTTATCACGCCCTTCAGAGCCTATTAACTTGGGTTCTCGTCATCCAATTTCATTGGTAAGAAACCAAATTATTGATGTTTTTAATAGAATTGGTTTTACCGTTTCTGAAGGTCCAGAAATAGAAGATGACTGGCATAACTTTACAGCTTTAAACTTGCCAGAATATCACCCGGCAAGAGACATGCAAGACACGTTTTTTATAGAACAAGATCCAGATATTTTACTACGTACACATACTTCTTCTGTACAAGTACGATATATGGAAGAAAATAAACCACCGATAAGAACAATTTCTCCAGGTAGAGTTTTTAGAAATGAAGATATTTCTGCAAGAGCACATTGTATTTTTCATCAAGTAGAAGGTTTGTATATTGATACAGATGTTTCTTTTGCCGATTTAAAACAAACACTTTTGTACTTTACTAAAGAGATGTTTGGTAAATCTAAAATACGTTTACGTCCTTCTTATTTTCCGTTTACTGAGCCAAGTGCAGAAGTAGATATTTATTGGGGATTAGAAACAGAAACAGATTATAAAATTACAAAAGGTACCGGTTGGTTAGAAATTATGGGATGCGGAATGGTAGACCCTAATGTATTGAAAAATGCAAACATAGATCCAACTAAATACTCTGGTTATGCCTTTGGAATGGGAATAGAACGTATTGCCATGTTGTTATACCAAATTCCTGATATTAGAATGTTTTATGAAAACGATAAACGTTTCTTAGAACAATTTAAATCTGTTTTATAAAACCAAGCAGGGAAAGAGTTAACAAGTTTGTATAATCGGTATTGTGAATTTTAATAGTAAAAAATAATTTAGATAATGAAATATTTTACACAATTTTGGGACGAAGAAAGAGATGATGAATATGCAGATTGGGGAACCTCAACTTGGTATTTTGAAACCAATGATGCAGACGAAGTTTTAAAACAAATTACGGTTTATAAAAACGAAAAAGTTACTAAATATAATGAAGACCACTTAGAAGATGAGTTTGGTGGTTTGTGCGAAGGCACATTAACCATAGATGAATGTGACGGAGATGTTATCTCTAAAGAAGAGTTTTATAAACTTTGGTAATTCTATAGTTACAAAAGAAAACTTTTTAAAAACTTATTATCTAGACTTTTATCCGATTTCAGCGGATAAAAAACACATTTAAACTTACATTTTACAAAATTTAAAGCCGATATTACTATCGGCTTTTTCCTTTAACAAAAAATTAACTTCGTTAAGTTCGGTTTGTTCCGAACTAAAAATATATCTTTGCAAAGAATTTGACTGTTAATAAATAATTGCTCTTTAAAAACAGTCTTAAAGCAAATAAAATGAAAGAAGAAATCTGTAAAATAAAAATGGCCTTGGTTGAAAAACTAGGTGTGCATTTAGAAGACAGAGAACAATTAGCCCCTGTTGCAGCTCGTATTTTAGCCTACATCATTTTAACAGGTAAAAAAGGAGTCACTTTTGAAGATATGGTAACCATACTTTGTGCTAGTAAAAGCACTATTTCTACACACCTTAATCATTTACAAGATTTACATAAAATAGTGTATTTCACCAAAACTGGTGATCGTAAAAAATATTTTATCATTAATAAAGGAATGGTTCTTCAACATATAGATAATATGATACACAAGTGGAAAGAAGAACGTGAAATGCATTTAGAAATAAAAAATTATAAAGAAACTATAAACAAGAATAAAATTGAAAATGAAAGTGAAAAATTCGATCTAAATTTTCATGACGATTATATAAAATTTATAGACGGAGCTACATCCTCTGTAGAGGAATTAAAATTAAAACTAGACAATAATAAATTCGATATTTAAACCAAGACAAAAAATGAAACATTATAAATTATTATCATTACTATCACTAGGTGTATTTTTAGTAATTGCAAGTTGCACCAACAAAGAGCAACCAGCCACAGCAGCACAAGGTCCTGCACCTTCTTTTCCTGTAGTTACCATGCAACCAAAAACAGTTACAAGTTACAATGAGTACCCAACAAGTTTAGAAGGAGTTGTAAACAGTGCAGTTAGAGCAAAAGTATCTGGATACATACAAAAAGTAATGGTAGATGAAGGTCAGAAAGTACGTAAAGGCCAAGTATTATTTAGACTAGAAACTCAGTCTTTAAGTCAAGATGCTGGTGCAGCAAAAGCGCGTATTAATGTTGCACAAGTAGAAGTAAACAAATTAGTACCGTTAGTAGAAAAAAACATTATTAGTTCGGTTCAATTAGAAACTGCGAAAGCAAATTTAGCACAAGCCAAAGCAAACTATAGTAGTGTTTCTGCAAGTATCGCTTACGGAACTATTAGAAGTCAAGTAGATGGTTATGTAGGTGCTATTAATTACAGAGAGGGCGCATTGGTGAGTCCTGCAGACCCAACTCCATTAACAACAGTAAGTGATATTAGTAAAGTATATGCCTTTTTTAGTTTAAACGAAAGTGAATACTTAGACTTTTTACAAAATGCAGAAGGTAAAAACTTAGAAGAAAAATTGGGAAATTATGCTGAAATCAATTTAGTATTGGCAAACGGAAACACGTATGCAGAAAAAGGTAAAATAGAAACAAGTACAGGACAAGTAAATAAAAATACAGGTACTGTTAGTTTAAGAGCTGTTTTTAACAATCCTAACCAACTATTAACCAATGGAAATAGTGGTAAAATTCAAATTCCAACCGTCTTCGAGAATGCAATTGTTGTTCCACAACAAGCAACTTATGAACAACAAGGAAATATTATGTTGTTTAAACTAGGAGAAGGTAACAAAGCTGAAGCTTCAATTATTAAAATAAAAGCAATAGTAGGTAATTTATATGTAGTTGATTCTGGAATCAATTTAAAAGACAAGATTCTAGTATCTGGAGTTGGTAAATTAAGAAGTGGTACCGTTATTACACCACAAGACACTCCTTTTGATGATGCAATTAAACCTGTAGAAACTTTATTTAAAAACTAGCAAACCATAAACTTATTTAGTTATGTTAAAAACATTTATTGAAAGACCTGTTCTTTCAACCGTAATTTCTATTATCATTGTTTTGCTAGGAATTATAAGCGTTACAAGCCTACCAATAGAAGAATACCCAGATATTGCTCCACCAACCATAAAGGTAATTGCCTCTTATGCTGGAGCCAACGCAGAAACAGTTTTAGAAAGTGTAATTATACCTATTGAAGAGCAAATTAATGGTGTAGAAGGTATGACGTACATTACCTCTACAGCATCTAACACAGGTACAGCAGAAATAACTGTTTATTTTAGTCAAGAAATAGATGCAGATATTGCTGCAGTAAACGTTCAAAACCGTGTGGCTAGAGCAACACCATTGTTACCTGCAGAGGTTGTACAAACTGGTGTAACAACACAAAAGCAAGAAACCAGTGCATTAATGTTTATTTCTATGTATTCTGAAAGCGACAATTACGACGCTACTTTTATTCAGAATTATTTAAAAATAAACGTAATTCCTGCTATGCAACGTATTAGTGGTGTTGGAGATGTTAGTGTATTCTCTCAACAAGATTACGCTATGAGAATCTGGTTAAAACCAGAAAAATTAGCAGCTTATAATTTAATTCCTTCAGATATTACAGCAGCCTTAGCAGAACAAAACTTAGAAGCGGCTGCAGGTTCTTTAGGTCAGAATAGTGGAGAATCATTTTCATATACATTAACCTATAGTGGTCGTTTTAAAGAAGAAAAACAATATGGAGATGTTATTATAAAAGCATTAGGTAACGGACAATTTTTGCGTCTAAATGATGTTGCTGAAATAGAATTAGATGCACAATCTTATGCTTCTAATGCAATGAGTAAAGGAAATCCTGCGGTTTTTATGGGGATTTTTCAAACAAAAGGTTCTAATGCAAAAGTAATTATTGAAAACATTAAAGAGACGTTAGAGTCTGTTAAAAAAGACCTACCAGAAGGATTAGATGTTTTTGTGCCTTACGATACAAGTTTGTTTTTAAATGCATCTATAGAAAAAGTAATACATACATTATTAGAAGCCTTTTTATTGGTTTTCTTAGTGGTATTTATCTTCTTACAAGATTTTAGATCTACCTTAATTCCAGCGATAGCTGTACCCGTTTCTATTATTGGTACCTTCTTTTTCTTGAATGTTTTTGGATACTCAATTAACTTATTAACACTATTTGCATTAGTACTTGCAATTGGTATTGTGGTAGATGATGCCATTGTGGTTGTAGAAGCCGTTCATGCCAAATTAGATGAAGGAGAAAAGAGTGCTAAAAAAGCAACTTTAACTGCCATGAACGAAATTTCAGGAGCCATTATATCTATTACTTTGGTAATGGCAGCTGTATTTATTCCAGTAACTTTTATCTCTGGACCAACAGGTGTTTTTTATGAGCAATTTGGAGTTACATTAATTATTGCAATCCTTATTTCTGCAGTAAACGCATTAACATTAAGTCCGGCTTTATGTGCTTTATTATTAAAACCACATAAAGAAGATGAAGAAATAAAAGGTAAAAGTCCTTTAAAACGTTTTTACACTTTATTTAATCGTGGTTTTAATGCTACGGTAGAAAGATATGGAAAATCACTACATTTCTTATACAAAAGAAAATGGGTATCTGGTTTATTATTAGTCTTAGCTATTGTTGGTATTTTTTGGGCATCAGAACAAACACCAACCGGTTTTGTACCTAATGAAGATAGAGGAATTCTTTTTGCAAATATAGAGTTGCCAGCAGGTGCTTCTTTAGACAGAACGAACGCAGTATCTAAAGATTTGTACAGTAAAATAAAAGATATAGACGGTATTGTTGCCGTAAACTTTATTAAAGGTAGAAGTTTAATTAGTGGAGCTGGATCAAATTATGGTTTTGGAATTATAAAATTAGCAGAATGGGGAGAGCGTGAAGATCCTTCTACTTCTGTACAGACCATTACAGGTAAGTTATTCGGAATTGCAGCTACCATTCCAGAAGCAAAAATTATTTTCTTCTCACCACCAAGTATTAGAGGTTTTGGTAACTCTGCAGGTTTCGAAGTAAATTTATTAGATAAATTTGGAGGAGAATTTAAAGACTTAGACAAAGCAAATAAAGAATTTGCAATGGCTTTAATGAGTCATCCAGAAGTTAAATATGCACAATCTTCTTTCAGTACAAATTACCCACAATATGAAATGGAAATTAATGTGCCTTTAGCAAAAGAAAAAGGCGTACCTATTAGTAGTATTTTCTCTACATTACAAGGGTATATAGGGGGAATTTATGCTTCGGATTTTTCAAAATTCGGAAAACAATTTAGAGTATATATTCAAGCTTTACCAGATGACAGAGCAACCGTAGATGATTTAAATAGCATGTATGTAAGAACAAACTCTGGTGAAATGACACCAATTACACAGTTTGTAAAATTAGAACGTGTATATGGGCCACAATCGGTAACGCGTTTCAACTTGTTTAATTCTACAACCATAACTGGTGCAACAAACGAAGGTTATAGTACTGGAGATGCTATTAGAGTTATTGAAGAAGAAGTTGCAAAATTACCAAGTAACTACACCATTGCATATTCTGGTTTAACAAGAGAAGAAGTAAGTGCGGGTAGCCAAACTATATTTATTTTTGCATTGAGTATTCTATTTGTGTATTTCTTATTAAGTGCACAATATGAAAGTTATTTATTACCATTTGCAGTGGTATTATCACTTCCTTTTGGTGTATTCGGAGCCTATATAAGTACCTGGTTTTTTGGATTAGAAAACAACATATATTTCCAAATTGCTTTAATCATGCTAATTGGTCTACTCGCCAAGAACGCCATATTAATTGTGGAGTTTGCGCTACAAAGACGTAAAAATGGAGAAAGTATTTCTGATGCAGCTATACATGGAGCAAAATCTCGTTTACGTCCTATTTTAATGACCTCATTTGCCTTTATTCTTGGTTTAATGCCATTAGTATTAGCAAAAGGAGTTGGATCTGAAGGAAACAATTCTATCGGTACAGGTGCCGTTGGAGGAATGTTGATAGGAACCATTTTAGGAGTCTTTGTAATTCCGATACTATTTATATTATTTCAATGGTTACAAGAAAAAGTTTCTAGTAAACCAGCAGTTATTTCTCAACAAAATGAAGAAGAATAAGATGATATCAATTATAAAAAATAAAAACCTTCAAAAAGGAGTCGTTTTAGCTGTAATGGCTTTTACGTTACAAAGTTGTTTTGTTGCCAAAGAGTATACAAGACCAACAGTAGAAGAAACAGAAAACTTGTACAGAACAGATAATTTGCCATCAGATAGTATATCTATGGCAGATGTATCTTGGAGAAACTTGTTTACAGATACCTATTTGCAGCAATATATAGAAGAAGGCTTGCAAAACAATATGGACATTCGTATTGCAATTCAACAAATAGTTGCAGCCGAAGCATATGCTAAACAAGGAAAAGCAGGTTATTTACCTTCTTTAAGTGTAGGTCCTAATCTTACACATCAAGAATTATCTAAAAATACCCAGTTTGGAGCATTTTTAACAGATACTTCTACAGATCAATGGGATATTACTGCATCACTTTCTTGGGAAGCAGATATTTGGGGAAAAATACGAAGCAATAAGCGTGCAACTCAAGCAGCTTATTTACAAAGTGTTGCCGGACATCAAGCCGTAAAAACGCAATTGATTTCTAGTATTGCAGCTACGTATTACAGTATTTTAGCTTTAGATGCACAGTTAGAAATAACCAAGACATCTATTAAAACAAGAGAAAAAGGAGTAGAAACTATTAAAGCTTTAAAAGAAGCAGGTTTAACAAATCAGGTTGCAGTAGATCAAAATATTGCACAATACAATAATGCAAAAGCATTAGAAGTAGATTTAGAAGTTGCACTATTTAGAGCAGAAAATACATTAAGTATTTTATTGGGTAAAACACCTCAGGAAGTGGAAAGAAGTAGTTTAGAAGACCAAACTATAACCACTGAAATGAAATTAGGTTTTGCTTCAGAATTACTAAGTAACAGACCAGATGTAATTGCTGCTGAGTATAACTTAATAAGTGCTTTCGAATTGACAAATGTTGCTAGAAGTAGTTTATATCCTTCTTTAACGTTAACCGCTGCTGGCGGATTGCAAAGTTTAGAATTAGATAAATTATTTAATGCAAACTCTTTATTTGCAAATATAGTTGGTGGTTTAACACAACCTATTTTTAATAAGCGAAAACTAAAAACGCAAAAAGAAGTTGCTATTGCACAACAAGAACAAGCGCTTTTAAATTTTAAAAAGACTTTATTAGTTGCAGGTAACGAAGTTTCAAATGCTTTGTACTCTTTTAATTCTGAAAATAAAAAGTACGAATTCTTACAAAACGAAGTGGAAGCTTTGCGTAAAGCAGAAAAAAATTCTGACGAATTATTAAAGAATGGTTATGCTACTTATTTAGACTTATTAACAGCTAGACAAAGTGCGTTAAACTCAGAAATTAAAGTGATTGGTAGTAGATTACAACAATTACAATCTGTTGTAAACTTATACGAAGCTTTGGGTGGAGGTTTAAAATAATAACTTAAAATGGTTAGTAAACAAGAACTTATTGAATGTTCTATTACAAATTTTATCAAGTTTGGAAGCAAGCGTTTTTCTATGAACGAGCTCGCTTCCGAACTTGGTATTTCTAAAAAAACCATTTACAAACACTTTAAAACTAAAGACGAACTCATTTCTAAAGGGGTTCGTTTTATTATTGAAAAATACCTGCACGAAATAGATAAAATTCTAAAAACTACAGAAGATCCTATTGAAAAAATAATTTTAATTCAAAAAGTAAATTTTCAATATTTAGACTATTTTCAACCGACTTTTTTATATGGAATTAAAAAATATCATCACAAAGCAGATGCTGTTTTTATTGATTTTAAAGTCAATTTTATAAAAACCAACTTAAAACCTTTACTAGAAGAGGCTATAGAAAAAGAGTATATTTGCAAAAATTTAAATATTAATTTGTTTTGCGATTTGTATTTTACAAAACTAAAAAGTTTAGTTTTTGAACCTATAAATCTTTTTGATAAATACGGTGTAGAAAGTGTTTTTAAACACCTTATTGTTAATAATTTAAAAGGTGTAATTACACCAAATTACAAAGACACAAACAAATTATTTTCTTGATTATTTTTTATGAAAAAAGACATTCAAATACCAGAAGTTACCGACGTAGAAATGGCAATCGCTTATGAATACAATGATATTTATAACACCAACGATTGGAATGTCTATATCATCAATAATAAAAATGTTGATTTAGAAATGATGGTAGTTGTTACACAAGGCTTTTCTGAGACTAAAATAACATCTTTATTCCGTAAAAAATTAGACAAACTTCCAGCAAATTCTTTTGCTAAAATTGAATTTATTCAACCAGAGTTGTTCAAGTTAAATAACCGTTTTCAGGTTACTTTTTTCGAAGGAAATACTTTGTATGAAAAAACATTTCTCTTTAAAGAAAACACTATTAAAGAAGGTGCTTTGCGTATGATTGATAGCATTAAAAAACGTGCTATTCTAGCTGAGTAAAAGGATCTTTCATATATATTAATTAACCTCTTTAAGTTTTAAAATTTAAAGAGGTTTTTTTATTTTAATGAAGAATTTGAAAAACCTTTAAAATTATTTCTTCTACGTTAAGAGAAGTCTTATTGCATTGATAACAAAAAGAAAACAAGCATCATGAGGTTTTTCAATCGCTTAAAAAAGCTCATTTAGAAATGACAAACTAAACAAAATTACAGTTTGTTTGCAAATATGCTCGCGTTAGCGATTGCAAAGGTATCCTTTTTGTTTTTCGCAAAAAGATATAGTGGAAAGCGCGACCCTTGTGGTAACGCCCAAATTCTTAAAAAGGATCGTTAAAAAGCTAATTTAGCCTAAAAAACCAATAGCCAAATACATTAAAATTGTAATTACGCCACCAACTAAGGCATACGGTAATTGTGTTTTTACATGGTCTATATGATCACTAGCAGACGCCATAGAAGATATAATAGAAGTGTCTGAAATTGGCGAACAATGATCTCCAAAAACGCCACCTCCTAAAGTTGCAGCGACCACAATAGTTGGATCTGCTCCATGAATATTTGCCATAGGTATAGAAATTGCCAACATAATGGCAAAAGTTCCCCAAGAGGTTCCGGTAGAAAAAGCAATAAACGAACTAATGATAAAAACCACAGCCGGTAACAATTCTGGTGACAACCAATCTTTGGTAACATTGGCTACGTAAATTCCAGTTTCTAGTTCTTTACAAGCATCTCCAATGGCAAATGCCAACAACATTAACAACGCTAATGGCATGAGCTCACTAATTCCTTTTAAAGTTAAATTAACAGCTTCTTTTGGCTTCATAATTCCTTGTATAAAATACATTGCCATGGCAACCAGTAAAGCAGTAATTACTGCGTATAAAACCGATGATGAACCAGAACCTTCTCCGATTGCTTGTGTTATATGGTCTAAAGTAGATGTAGCCTCTTTTACAGCATCCCAACCTGTGTAGATTAAGTTTATTGGCATCATACAAACCATGACTAAAAGCGGTACAATCATGTTATACGCTTTTGCTTCAATTCCTTCTTTTGGAGGAAATGACGTAATTTCATCAGAAATCATTGGTGTAGAGCCTTCGTTCATTAACGCTCCTGTTTCTTTGGTTCTTTTTTCGGCTTTTTTCATTGGGCCAAAATCTTTTTTAGATAAGATGATAAAAAACAAAATTCCGATGGCTAAAATTGGATAAAAGTTATATTTAATAGAGGCAATCATCATTGCAAAAGGTTTGTCTATGCCTTGTGTTAATAAAAGTCCCATAATAAAAGCGCCCCAAGCATTAAACGGAATTAATATGGATGATGGTGCTGAACTAGAATCTGCTATATAGGCTAGTTTTTCTCTTGGAATACCTAATTTATCGAATATTGGTCTGTATAAAGTACCTACTGTTAAAGAACTAATACTAGTTTCTACAAACAGTAATAAACCAGTAAAGGTTGCTAAAACCTGAACCATTACTCTGCTATAACCTGTTTTTTTATTTTCTAGTTTTACTAATTTTCTGTTGATAATATTAATAAATCCCTCTACTCCTCTAGAATATTGAATAAAAATTAGTAATGCACCCACCAAAGCACTAAACATAATGGTTCTTGTATTTCCTTGAGATTGAAAAACATTTACCATGCCTTCTATCATTGCCAAAGTTCCGGATAACGGATTAAAACCTTCTATGATCAACCAAGAAAACCAAATACCTAATAACAAGGCAATGTACACTTGTTTGGTTTTTAAGGCTAAAATGATTGCCACAATAGGTGGTATTACTGATAAAAATCCATATTCCATAAAAAAATGTTTAGAATGCTAAAGGTAGTAATTATTAAACCACATTATCAATCGTTATTTTGTAATTTGGTCGACTAATAATTACGATTATGTCAAAATTTTATACAAAAATCACTTCAAGGCTTCAAAAATTTATAGAAGTTCAAAAAATATTCTTTGTAGCTACGGCTCCAAATAATGGTAGAATTAATTTATCTCCTAAAGGAATGGATTCTTTTAGAGTGATGGATGAAAACCGTGTTTTGTGGTTAAACGTTACCGGAAGCGGAAACGAAACTGCGGCTCATTTATTAGAAAACGATAGAATTACCATCATGTTTTGTGCTTTTGAAGGTGCACCAAACATTCTTAGATTATACGGTAAAGGAAAAGAAATTAAAGAAGGAGATGCTTCTTGGAATGATTTAATTACACTGTTTCCAGAAACTCCAGGAACGCGTCAGATATTTGACATTTCTATAGCATCTGCACAAACTTCTTGCGGAATGTCTATTCCGTTTTACGATTATAAAGGCGAAAGAAATGAATTAAATGATTGGGCAACCGAACAAGGAAAAGAGGGTATTAAAAAGTATTGGGAAGATAAAAACCAAACAAGTATTGATGGTTTACCTTCCCAAATATTGGAATAATGTTTTGAGTAACTTATAAAAAAGAAAAATATAATTACCCTAATAAGGGGCCTAAACTTGTTGGTTGGTAAAGCAACCAACCCGTTAAACTATACCTATCTTTAAAAGATTTTAAAACAGCATGTGGTACTTTATCACTTTTAAATAAAACACATCTTTTTGCAATAGGTGCTACTAATTGTAATTTTTTGTTTTTATCTAAAATTTCTAATTGTCCACCATTTTCTGTTTCCCAATTATCATTAAGGTAAATAATCATAGAAATCATTCTATTATTTCTACCTTCAAATTGATCTAAATGTCTTTTATAATAACCTCCAGAAGGATAATGAGCTAAATGAAATTCTTGGCCAGATAAACTTAGATAACAATACCTATTTAACGTACTTTTAGTTTCTTCTAATAAATTCCAAAAACCACTAAGTGCCGCATCTCTGTCTTTATTTAACCAATAGGTTTTATCACCACGAATGTTTTTTTTTATTGTGTGTTGGTTAAGAGAACCAATACCTGCTTTATCAAAAACATCTATTTTTTCAAAAAGAAAGTTTTTAATTTGTTTATAAAGGTTGTTGTCTATAAAATCATCAATAATTACATAATCTTGCTCTGCAAGATCGTCCATCCAGGACAACCACAGCTCTAGGTTGTGAATTGTTTGCAATTAAAAATTAAACCTTGTTCACTAACTTTATTGCCTTAGTAAAATCGGATAAATCATTCTCGTTTAAAACTAAATGAATGGCTTCGTCACAAACTTTTTCTACATTATCATGAGAAAAATGTAGGCGAACAGCTATTTTTCTCATCAATTGAACTTCAATTAACTTTGCTTCTCCATCAACCAAAATCATTTTAGCCAAACGATACAAACGTTCTATTCTATCTTCATAATTTGCAGGTGCATTTGTTGGAAATTTTTCTGGATTATTAAGAATAACAGCAAACTCATCTAACGTTAAGTTTAAGTTCTTACCCATTCGTATTAATAATTCTTTTTCATCATCTGTAATTTCTCCGTCTATTTTTGCAATTTTTACAATATTTGCAAAATGCCCGATTTCTTGTTTGTGTTTTCCTTTAGGATATAAATCTAATATTGCCATTTTATTTATTTTCGATAAAAATAGTGAAAATGGTTTAAAAAAAAAGTTAAAATACGTTTCCGAAAATATTTCTAAAAAGACAAATCGAATAGATTGCATTTTTTGTACTTTGCTAAAGATTAGTTTTAACATAACTATTCTTTTATTAATTCAACTTTAAACATGAACAACTTTTCCTATTTAAATAGAAAAAAAAATACACAAGATTTACAATCTAACGAATTTGATGTACTAATTATTGGTGGTGGAATTACAGGCGCAGGTATTGCATTAGATGCAGCTTCTAGAGGAATGAAAGTTGCTTTGATAGAAAAAAACGACTTTGCTTCTGGTACTTCTAGTAAATCTACAAAACTAATTCACGGAGGTTTGCGTTATCTAAAACAATTCGACTTTTGGTTGGTTAAAGAAGTGGGAACTGAGCGTGCCATTGTACATGATTTAGCGCCACATTTAGTGGTTCCAGAAAAAATGATTTTACCTTTAATTGAATAAAAAAAAGCCAAAACACTTGTTTTGGCTTTTTTTTTTGATTTTAAAAGTTACCTTATTGTGTAATAATTATCTTTTTTGTTACTTTTTTACTTCCTTGTTTTATACCTAATAAATAAACACCTGAAGAAAGGTTTTTTGTATCTATTTCTTTAGTAAATACATCTGTTGTTGACTTATTTACAGAAGTGAAAATTTTTCTTCCTTGTAAGTCAAATAACGAGATAATTACATCATTACCAATTGCATTATTTAATTTTACATTTAAGATACCTTTTACTGGGTTAGGCCATAAAGAAACATCATTTAAAGAAAATTCATTTGTATTTAAAACACCTTCTTGTATGGTAACTGTTTGGTTTGATAACCATCCTTTTGCAGCGTTTGTAACATTAACTTTAAACTGATCTGTAAAAGCAGTTGTCTCTGCATTTGTAAAGGTAATTTTACCTGCTGTTATATCTGCTTGGGTAAAAGTGTCTCCAGAAACTAATTCGGTTCCTTCTTTTTTAAGAGTACCTTTTTCTGCTAATTCTACTAAGGTATATATTTGTTGTTCTTCGGTTTCAGAAGCCGTAGAAGCATTCATATCAGTTGTTGTTATTACATAGTTTAAACTTCCATTTAAAACTAAATTTGAAGTAGAAAAAGTAGGAACACTTGTATTTTCTACTGATGAACAAATTGTAATTGAAACAGCATTAATTTGGCCTCCATTCAATTCTGAGTTGTCTTGTACAATCAATTTCCAATCTCCAATTGCAGATTTTCCTAAAAATGGTAAACTCATATTGTTATCCGGTGCTATGGTTCCGGTTACTGCTGGTGTTGAAAAATTACAAAATAATACACCTGCATCATCGTCAAAAGTAGTATTTCTTATATCTCCTCTATCACCACAAGCATCAGATAAAAGAACTACACTAGCACCACCAATACTAGCTGGGGCTTGTAAAGAAATCGTTAACTCTTGCATACTTGGATGTGTTATATCTAATGTTACCATAACTTTATTAACAAATAAATTGTCTGTAATACTTATAGGAACTATTGCTGTAGCATTTGCAGATGTTTCATCTATACCAGCCGTAGAAAAATCTGTAGCAGTATAAATATTTGTACAATCTGTAACTCCAGTTTGAAAACTAAAAGTAGAAGAGTATGCTCCTTCTCCACATTTATTTGTTGGTTTTACCCTCCAATAATACACAGAATTCGTTTCTAAATCAACGATATCTACTGTTGTTGCAGAAATAACATCTGTAAATAAAAGAGTACTAAAACTTGGTGAGTTAGATAATTCTACCACATAGTTTTCAGCATTTAGATTTGTTTTCCAAGCTAATGATACTTTTTTTGCAATCCCTTTCTGCCCATTCTCTGGAAATTCTAATTCTGATGGGTTATTATCAAAATTTGGATGAAGAACAATCAATCTAATTATTCTTTTTTGAATTTCATTCCCATTATCTCCCTCTACTTCAATATAATAAGAACCTGCTGAAACGTTTGTTAAGTTACCAATAGTAATATTAAAGCTACCATCTTCACTTAACGATTCTTTAGAAAAAGCTACGGATACACCTTCTGGAGCTCCTGTAGTAGAAAACTGAGTAGTACCTGCAACAGCTTGTCTATATTCAAAATTAAAAACAGCATCTTCATTAGAACAAAATGCTTGTTCAGAATTATCTGCTACAAAAGTAAATTCACCAGCAATACCAGTTACAATTAAAGAAAAATTTTGTGCCTCTGCCAAAGTTCCTTTGTGAGTAACTGTAATGGTATACTCTCCAGAAGTTGGGTTTGCTATATCTACTCTTTCATAAGGATCTACTAAATTATCTCCTTTTTCATTGCTATTAACTCCTGTTAATCTCCAAGGCTTATACTCAACACCATCTCTAGTAATTTTAATATCTAAATCGTTTACTAAGACAGCTGTTGCATCATTTACTAATCCTTCACTTACAGCTCCTGGTTTATCTGTCCAAGAAACAGATGCTAATAAAGGATTTAAACCATCAGAATTAACGGTTACAGAATAAGTATTTCCATTGGTTAAAACCTCTTCAGAAATCCAAGATTCAAAACCTTTTTTAGTAATTGTTTCTGCAGCTACTTTAGTATTCATTAACCCCCAACCTGTTTTTGCATCGGGTCCAGCAATATCTGTATCATCTGCAGTATGTAGTGCCAATCCTTTTAAAGTAGCAGCTTTCATAAAGCTACCATATGTTTCTTTATAATATTGTTGTAATAACAATAAAGAACCTGTTACGTTTGGAGAAGCCATTGAAGTACCAGAAATTGAATTATAAGCATTGTCTGCAGAATCATAAGTAGAATATAAAGAAGACCCATTCCCCATTATGTCTGGTTTAATTCTTAAATCGTCTGTTGGACCTTGTGAACTACTGGTATTTCTATTAACCGATAATAATGCACCATTTGCATCTATTAATGCATCTTGCCCATTTGCAATAACCAAACTATTTTTTGTAGTAGACCAACTTGTTAACTTATCAAAAGCAGCACTTCCCTCTAAAGGAGCTTCATTTGCAGTATTGTCATTACCATCATTTCCTGCAGCTACAACCATTAAGTAATAAGGTGCATTGTACATTAAGTTATCCCAATTTCTAGAAGTAGAAATATAAGCGCCAAAATAATAAGATGGAATTTGTACTTCATTATCATCATCTCTAGCAGCAATACCATAAGAATGATTTGAAACTAACATTCCGTTTGAAGCAGCAATCGTAGCCTCAGATAAATCGTTATTCCAATCATAACCAATTCCTTTTGCCTTAGGAGCCATTCCTTTTGCTTCTGGCTCAAAACCAGAAGAAATAATAGTTCCCATTACATGAGCTGCATGAAAATTTAATTCTGATGAAAAATCTCCTACAGAAAATCTATCTTCTCCACCATCTCCATCATATTCTTGGTGCGTTGCTCTTGCAATACCACCATCCCAAACATAAGCTGTCATTCCCTGACCTTCTATGTTTAAGCCAAGACCTCCATTATTATGTAAGTAATTTGTTCTGGTAGAAATAGCTGCATCAACATTGTATGTTTTATAATACAAAGGGGTACCTTCTTTAGAGACCTTCATTAATTCATAATATGAACCTGTATCGTCTGTAAATTTCATTTTCCAACCTCTTTGAGTTGCTAAAAGGGTAGCATTCTCTTTTTCTTTTCTAAAGTTTGTAGAAAATTCTTCCTTTAAATTCTCTAATTTTGTTAAATTATAATCTTTAATTATAAGTTGTTTTTCTGATGAATTTTGAGCAACTAAAGAAAAAGAAGCTAAAAAGAAAAAAAGAAAAATTTGCTTAAAGTAATTGTATATCATAGGGTTGATTTATGTATTTTGTAAGCAAATATATACTTTTAAATTTTTTATTATTAAAATTTAACTTTAAACATGAACAACTTTTCCTATTTAAATAGAAAAAAAAATACACAAGATTTACAATCTATCGAATTTGATGTACTAATTATTGGTGGTGGAATTACAGGCGCAGGTATTGCATTAGATGCAGCTTCTAGAGGAATGCAAGTTGCTTTGATAGAAAAAAACGACTTTGCTTCTGGTACTTCTAGTAAATCTACAAAACTAATTCACGGAGGTTTGCGTTATCTAAAACAATTCGACTTTTGGTTGGTTAAAGAAGTGGGAACTGAGCGTGCTATTGTACATGATTTAGCTCCACATTTAGTGGTTCCAGAAAAAATGATTTTACCTTTAATTGATGGAGGAACGTATGGTTCTTGGTTAACGTCTATCGGACTAAAAGTCTACGATATTTTAGCTTCTGTAGAAGGAGAAGACAAACGAAAGATGTTAGACAAAGCAGAAGCCTTAGAAAAAGAACCGATGTTGCCAGAAAACATTTTAAATGGTGCCGGATATTATGCAGAATACAGAACCGATGACGCTCGTTTAACTATAGAGGTTTTAAAAACAGCTTTAAATTACAATGCAAAAATTATAAATTATACAGCAGCTAAAGAGTTTATTTATGAAGATAATAGAGTTGTTGGCGCAAAAGTAAAAGACACTTTTTCTGGTGAAGATTATGATATTAAAGCAAAATATGTAGTAAATGCTTGTGGACCTTGGGTAGATGAATTAAGACAAGTTAACCATTCTAAAACTGGTAAAAGATTGCATTTAACTAAAGGAGTACATTTAGTAGTGGCCCATGATAAATTGCCTGTAAAACAATCTGTTTATTTTGATATTCCAGACGGACGCATGATGTTTGCCATTCCGCGTGGGAAAGTTACGTATTTTGGTACTACAGACACCAATTATCAACTAGATAAAAATAATGTAGAAACCAATTTAGTAGATGCTACTTATCTTATTTCTGCTGTTAATAACATGTTTCCAAAGATTCAACTTACGTTGGATGACATTCAATCTTCTTGGGCAGGATTAAGACCTTTAATTCATGAAGAAGGCAAATCTGCTTCAGAATTGTCTAGAAAAGACGAAATTTTTGTTTCTGATACCGAACTAATCTCTATTGCTGGCGGAAAATTAACCGGTTATCGTAAAATGGCAGAACGAATTGTAGATTTAATTGCCAAAAAATATGAACGCAGATTCGATACAAAATTTGAAGAAATAAAAACCAAAGAAATAGCACTTTCTGGTGGTACTTTTGATAATTACCAAGAAGTAGAAAGTTATACAGATGCTATTCAAAATAGAATTGCAGAAGTAGATTTCGATAGAAAGGACGCAGAATATTTAGTGCATAATTATGGAAAACAAACAGATATTATTTTACAAAAATTTGATGATTTAATGCACGATAATATGCAAGAAAAAATGATCATGGCAGAAGTTTGGTTTACCATAAATTACGAAATGACTTGCACTCCAACAGATTTTTTTATGCGCAGAACGGGTCGTATGTTTTTTGATGCACACAGTGTAAATTTATACAAAGAATATGTTTTAGAATTGTTTAAAACTCATTTTTCTTGGGATGAAAAAACAACTAAAAAACATCAATTAGAATTAGAAGAAAAAATACAATTGGCTACTACTTTTAACTAAAGTATAGTTTTTAAAACACCAATATATATAACCTTATAGATTGTATAATCTGTGAGGTTTTTTATGTTAAAAACATCTTTTAAGCTCTATTTATAGTCATTAATTTACTAAAAAAAAACTTAATTCAAATATAATACTTTTAAAAAAAAGTTTATATTTGAATATAACGTCCTATCATTATGATGTTTATGATTTTTCTATTTAAATAACTTCTTTCTCGAAAAAAGAGTATTTAAAATATTTATAATTTACAATAAACTTAAATTTAAAAATTATGAAAACGTTTTATACCTCGATTGTTGTCTTATTTATTGCCTTCTCTTTTTCTGCAAAAAAAATAGTATTTCAAGAAAAAATAAATACATTAGTTGCTACTTATATAGGTCCTACAGAAAATCAAGACTATAAATTTGTAGATGATGATGGTGTGGCATATTTATTTTATGATAAATCTAAAAATATAAATTTTGAGAAAGAAGATGATTCTAAAATGAATAAAAAATTTATAGTTACTTGGAAAAATAAACTTGTAGAAGAATATAATTCCGTAGGTCAAAAAACAGGTGAGAAAATTACTGTAAAAACGATATTATCCATTAAAGCAAAATAATAATTTAAGCCATTTAAAACTTTATAAATGGTTTTGTATATGCTCAATAGGTAGTATTTTTTCAACTTTTTGGTTGCCGATCTAACTAAAAAAATATAGTTCGTGTTTTTTAATGATAAAATAAATTAGTGTAACATTTTTAAGGAAATCCCTTACATTTAAACTCTTTTCAAAAAATACGTAACAACATAAATATCAGTATAATTGAGAGGAAAATACATTAATCAATAATTTTTTATTAGTAATGATAAAAAAATAACTTTTTCTCTTTTCAATTCAAAAAAAATGTATATTTGATATACATTATCAGTAATTTTTAAGGCTTATGAAAATATAGTTTCGAGTACTTCAAAACCAAAGCAGGTTCTTTTAAGAAAAAGAGCAGCTACTATATTTATTAAAAAATAACCTTAAAATTAAAAATCATGAAAACATTATATGCGTCAGCATTAGTGCTGTTTATTACCTTAACTTTTTCTGTTAACACAATTTCTGCACAAGAAAAAGAAAACAAAATTGTTGCTACTTTTAAAGGAGTAACTGAAACAGAATATTTTAAATTTGTAGATGAAAAAGATGTTACTATTTTATTCTACGACTTAGATGAAAATATAGAACTTTCTTTATACGAAGAGGAAATGATTGGTAAAAAATTCAATATTACTTGGTCTACAAAACAAATTGATGAGTTTGATGAAAATGGTGAAGCAACAGGAGATTTAGCAACTGTAAAAACCATATTAACCATCACAGAAGTTAAATAAATTTACAAACCGCTTATTACCTTAATAAGCGGTTTTTTTATAACTTTTTACTATCAATAGGTCTCGTATTAATAATATCTGACACATTTATAGAATAAAGACCATTAGATGGATCTTTTTTAAATTCATTTAGATTAAGATAACCTCCCAGAACATATAAAGTTTCATTAAAGAAATGCATGTTAGCATCGTTTAAATTTAAACCTATTATATACTCTTTTAAAATATTAGTTTTAGGTTCTAAAGTTACAAGCTTTCCTCCTTCTGTTAAATAGATAAAATCATTATCTTTAGTAATAGCAGGCTTTCTCATTCCTCTAAAAAGAGTTCCTTCTTTTTTCCATCTGCCTGTAATTAAATTAAAAGATTCAATATCTGTTAAATTACTATTATTATATCCTCCAAATAAATATAATTTATCATCAAAAATAATTCCTGTAACTTCTTTTCCTTTCGGCATTTTAGCAAGTAAATACCAATATCCTTTTTCTAAATCGTATAGGTGTATATCATTAGAATAAATTATTTTTCCGTTTTTGTTTATCTTAGTAGAACCGCCAAAAACAAGCAGTTTATTATCATACAAAACTGTACCAAAATCTACAGCTTTATGTGGGTTTGTTTGGTCTTTTATAATTGATAAATTATTTAAAGACACAATCTCTATATCATTTACTAACAAGTCTCTTTTTTTAGTTCTTGACAGTTTTTTACCCCCCATAAGTAAAACAGTATCTTTATAGTTTATTGCACTGTGATAAGCCCTTTTTATAACCTTATCTTCCTTAATTTCCCATTGTTTATCAGCAATATCATAAGATTGAATATCACCAATATAATTATAAAAACTAGCAAATTTTGGTCTCGTTAAGAATTTCATTATTTCTTCTTCGCCTCCGTATTGAAGCTGACTTATACCTTCTTTATTTCTATCGTATTCAGTAGAAGTATCTCCTCCAAAAACATGTATTTTACTATTGTTTAAAACAGATGCAAAAGAATATACTCCTTGTGGTAAATTTTCTAATTTTGAAAAATGAATTGAATTTTTTAAGTTCTTTTTTGAATTGATTTTAATTCCATCTAACATTTCTTGCTTTTCATGAAGAAAAATAACTAACGGTTCATTTGTTATATTATAATCAATTTTTTGAGTTTCGTATTTAAGATGAGAAACGGAAAAAGATATTTCTTTTTGATTGTTTAAACGATAAGTAAACTCTCCTTTCTGATTGGTATAAACAGTTTTATCTATAAAAAAAATATGTGCTTTTTCAATAGGTTTTTTAGTATCAAAATCTAAAACTGTACCAGAAATTTTTTGAGAAAAACCAATTGTAGAGAATAGTAGAAACGAGTATATAATTAAGTTTTTCATGAAAATATTTATATTTAAAGCATCAAAAATTATACCTTAAAAATTAATCTTCTTTTTGATTTGCTTCTATCTCTTCTGTTAAATCTAAATCTCTTAAAGTAGGGTTTAAAGCACCAATACCAACAACGGTAAGTAACGTCATGGTTCCTCCAAAAATAACCGCCATAGAGGCTCCTAAAAACTTTGCAGCTAAACCACTTTCAAAAGCACCTAACTCGTTAGAAGAACCTACAAACATAGAATTTACAGAAGATACTCTACCTCTCATATCATCTGGCGTTTTTAATTGTAAAATTGTCTGACGAATTACCATAGAAATCCCGTCTGCAGCACCACTTATAAACAATGCTAAAATACTAACCCAGAAAATAGAAGATAACCCAAAAGCAATAATACTTAGTCCGAAGACAAAGACAGAAACCAACATTTTTTTACCTGTTTTTCTGTTGATAGGAATGTAAGTTGTTAGAAACATAGTAACAATACTTCCCATAGAAATTGAAGCATTTAAAATACCAAAACCTTCTGGTCCAACTTTTAAAACATCTTGTGCAAAAACAGATAAAATAGCTACGGTTCCACCAAATAAAACCGCAATCATATCTAATGTTAAAACACCTAAAATGGCTTTATTATGAAACACAAATCTTACACCAGCTTTTAAACTTTCTTTCATTGGTTCCCCAATTTTTTTGTTTAAAATGGGTTTCTTTTCTATTAAAAAAGTAAAAATTAAGGATAGAATTACTAAGATAAAAACCAAACAAAGCGTTTTATCAACACCAATCCAACTTATAAAAAACCCACCAAATAAGGCACCAGAAACCGAAGCAGTTTTCCAGGTACTTGTACTCCATGTTGCCGCATTATGATATATCTTTTTAGGAACCAATAATGACACTAAAGAGAAAATTGTAGGTCCAAAAAACGAACGTAAAAAGCCGCCAAAGAAAACCAAAGCGTAAATTGAATATAGAATTTTATTTGTAGACCAATGGCCAACAACAATATCTGATGTTAATAAAAACAGTCCTAAACTAATCAGCGAAAAAGCTGCAATACAAATAGCAAATAAATTTCTTTTTTCATTTTGATCTACAATATGACCTGCAAATAAAGCCATTGTAAATGCAGGAATAATTTCCATTAAACCTATAATACCTAAAGATAAAGGATCTTTTGTAATGGAATATACTTGCCATTCTATAACAATAAATTGCATAGACCAACCAAAAACCAGCAGAAATCTAACAAATAAAAAAATATTGAATTCCTTAATTCTTAATGCTGCATAAGGATCTTGTTTTGTCATTTTAACTCAATTTCATATCCATTAAAATGGCAAAAGTTTGGTTAATGTCTTCTTCTTTTACAACAATTGTCATTTCGTTTGTAGTAGAAATAATTTCTTGTAACGGAATATCTGCCCAAGCCAATTGTTTTAAAATAAAGTAATAAATACCAGATTGTTCTTGGTTTTCCTTTGGAAGTTTAATTGTAATAGACGCCAAATCTAAAACACTAGAAATAAGTGCTTCTTTTTCGAAAATCTCATTTACAAATGGTTCTAAATTTTTACTAGTAACAATATTCGTTTCAAAAATACCTTGAGAAACGGTTAAAAAATAATCAGAACTTTCTGATGATTTCATTAAAATTTTTGCAATTTCTTTTAATAATGAAGTGGTGTTTTTAAAAGTGAAATCACACAAATCAGACCTTACAATTACATCACCTAGATCTAAGGCTAATTTTTTTATGTTCTTTCTAATACGTAATTCACTTGCAGGAGAAAGTCTATTAATAGCCATCATAACTGCACCAACCTTTACTTCTTTTTTTAAAGCAGTAGAAACTTCGGGTAAAATAATTCTTGCCAAAGATGAAACATTTATCAACTTTTCATTTAAAGCCTCTTCTATAAAAGGTGTTTTTCTAATGGTGCTTTCTACAACTTCTTGTATTGTTTTCATTGTAATTGTTTAATATATTACTTCAATGTTCAAAATTAAACATTTAATCTAATTTATCTGTCAATTTTTGAAATTCTTTTTTAGGATTTTTATTTGCATATAGAATATTATAAACGGTATCTATAATAGGTGTAGTTGCTCCATTTTCTTCCTTCATTTTAAAAGCACTTTTGGTAGCGTAGTAACCTTCTGCAATCATGCTCATTTCCATTTGAGCAGATTTTACAGTGTAGCCCTTACCAACCATGTTTCCAAATTGTCTATTTCTACTAAAAAGAGAATAACCGGTAACTAACAAATCACCCAAATAAGCAGAATTGTTAATGTTACGTTTCATTTTATGTACCTTTTTTATAAAGCTTTTCATTTCTCTAATTGCGTTACTCATTAACACCGCCTGAAAGTTGTCTCCATACCCTAAACCATGTGCAATACCTGCTGCAACCGCATAAATATTCTTTAACATAGCAGCATATTCTGTACCAATAATATCGTCGGAAATTTTGGTTTTTATATACCAACTTTGAACAGATTTCTCTATAAACTTTGCATTATCTTCATCTTTACAAGCAATTGTTAAATAAGATAAACGCTCCATAGCCACTTCTTCTGCATGACAAGGACCTGTAATAACACCAATATTTTCTATAGGAACCTGATATTCTCTATTAAAATGCTCTCCTATAATTAACCCTGTTTCTGGCACAATACCTTTAATAGCAGAAAAGATGATTTTACCCTCTAATAAAGACGTTAACTTTTTTAATTCACTTGTTAAAAAGGCAGACGGAATTGCAAAAATAAGAACATCGTAATTTTCTACAGTGTAATTAATATCACTAGACAAATCTAATTGTTCTGCATTTAATTCTGCAGATTGCAAGTAATTAGGATTATGTTCATTTTCTTTTATGTGCTCAATTGCCTGTTCATTACGCATGTACCAACCAATTGTACTTATATTTTCAGACAACATTTTTACAATTGCAGTCGCCCAACTTCCTCCTCCAAAGACCGCTATTTTTTTCTGTGTGTTCATGAATCGTGTTTTTTACATCAAAAGTAATAAAACTATTATCTTTTGAGGATTGCATTTACGAATTATTATATTTGTATGCTCTAATTCAAACTTATTGAGTTCCTTAAAACGATTTTTTAAAGACACTATAATATACGGAATTGCCGCTGTTTTACCACGGGCAATTAACATCTTTTTGGTAAAACTACATACCTCTACTTTAGATGCAGCAAAATATGCCGTAAATACAGATTATTATGTGTACGCTGCGTATTTAAATGCACTACTAACCTTTGGTATGGAAACTGCTTTTTTTCGTTTTTTTTCTAAAGAAAAAGAGAAAGGAAAAGTGGTCTCTACCTCCTTTATTAGTTTGCTAATCTCCACATTAATTTTCTTCTGTATCGCCTTGTTTTTTAATAATGAAATAGCTGTTTTCTTCGGATTTAAAAATCCTTTATTTTTTAAATTATTAGTATATACAATTACACTAGATACCTTAGTAGTTGTACCTTTTGCATATTTACGTGTTACCAATAAACCTCTAAAGTTTACTGCTATAAAATTGATAAATATTGGTGTATTCACTATTTTAAATGTTTTCTTTTTGTGGTTTGTTCCTTATACCTTAAAAAATGAAACTTATTTACCAGAATCCATTGTAAATTATTATAATAATTACCCAAAAGTAATTCACATTTTTGTTGCAGGAACAGTGGCAAGTTTATCTACTTTTCTATTACTTTTTCCTGCTGTTTTTAAATTCAAATTCGAGTTCGATTTATCTCTTTTCAAAAGAATGTTTAAATATAGTTTTCCAATAATGATTGGAAGTTTGGCATTTGTAACCAATGAAAATTTAGACAAACTTCTTCTTGGGGATATTTTAGGTGAAAAACAAATGGGAATTTACGCGGCTTGTTACAAATTAGGCGTTTTTATGACCTTATACATTATGGCATTCCGCTTAGGTGCAGAACCATTTTTCTTTAATAATGCTGATAAAAAAAATGCCAAAGAAACTTATTCTAAAGTTTTAACATGGTTTACAATCTTTGGATCTTTTTTTATGCTAATTGTAGTTGTTTTTATTGATTTGTTCGCGAAAATTCTATTAGGAAAACCAGAATATTTCACTGCGCTTTCTATTGTTCCAATCATACTTTTAGCAAACTTATTTTTAGGTATTTATAACAATTTATCAATTTGGTATAAACTTACGGACAAAACAAAATACGGAATGTACTTTTCTATTGTTGGTGCTATCATTACCATTGTTTTTAACTTAGTAATGATTCCTAAAATAGGTTTTATAGCTTCTGCTTGGGCAACGTTAATTGCATTTGGAACCATGATGGTATTGTCTTATTTTGTTGGTAAAAAACATTATCCTGTAAATTATAAATTAAAAAAAATAGCTTATTATTTAGTGTTTTCAATCGTTTTTGAGTGGATTTCTTTTACCTTATTCAGAGGGCAGTATTGGTTTTCTATAATAACTATTTTACTTTTCTTTGGCTTAATTTATTACAATGAAAAAGATGAAATTAAACAAATTTTAAAGCGATAAATATGAATAGAATAACCATACTTGCTATAACTTTTCTTCTTGTTTTTAACTCTTGTAAGATCAATAAAACTATAATAAAAAAAGAGAGTACTGTAACAAAAAACACAGGAAAAAGTTTTATTGTTGTAGGTATAGAAAACGGTGGAGAGCATAGAATTGAAGAGTATACACCCTGGAAAAACCAAAAATATGGTGGTGGAAAAGGAGCTATTTATGTCGATTTTTTAGTTACCCAACTAAAGCCTTTTATAGATAAAAATTACAGAACAAAATTGGCACCAGAAAACACCGCAATTATTGGTAGTTCTTTAGGTGGTTTAATTTCTTTTTATGGCGGATTAAAATATCCGAATACTTTTGGTAAAATTGGCGCACTTTCTACCTCTTTTTGGTTTTCTGATAAAGTAGTTAAATTTGCTGAAGAAAATGGGAATCAAAAAAATACTAGACTTTATTTATTAGCTGGTGATAAAGAAGAAGCTATTATGGTTACCGATACAGAAAATATGGCAGAATGCTTATTAGATATAGGATTTCCATCAGAAAACATAAAAACTAAAATTGCTCCAGAAGGAAAACACACAGAGTCTTTTTGGAAAGAAGAATTTTTAGAAGTAATTACATTTTTATTTAATTTAGAAAACAATGAACGTACAAATAATTAACAAATCGAAACACGCAACACCTAATTACGAAACTGAAGGAGCTGCAGGAATGGATTTAAGAGCAAATATTGATGCTGCAATTACATTAAAACCATTAGAAAGAGCTATTGTTAAAACAGGCTTATTTATAGCTTTACCAGTAGGTTTTGAAGCACAAGTAAGACCAAGAAGTGGATTGGCTGCTAAAAAAGGAATTACTGTTTTAAATTCTCCAGGAACTGTAGACGCAGATTATAGAGGGGAAATTGGAGTGATTTTAGTGAACTTATCTAATGATGATTTTGTTATTAATGATGGAGAAAGAATAGCTCAATTAATTATTGCAAAACACGAACGTGTAAATTGGCAAGAAGTAACCATTTTAAGTGAAACTGAGCGAGGTGCTGGTGGCTTTGGAAGTACAGGAGTTTAAATATCTTAAAATAAAAAATGCTCTTTAACTCAATTGACTTTGCAATATTCTTACCAATTACTTTTGTACTATATTGGTTTGTTACAAATAAAAATTTAAGATTACAGAACTTTTTAATCATAACAGCCAGTTATATTTTCTATGGTTGGTGGGATTGGCGTTTTTTATCTTTAATTCTTTTTAGTACTATAATAGATTATTCGATTGGAATTAGTTTATCAAACCAAAATAATCAAAGAAAGAGAAAAATTCTACTTTATATAAGTATTCTTATAAATCTTGGATTTCTTGGGTTTTTTAAATACTATAATTTCTTTCTAGATAATTTTATATCAGCTTTTTCGTTTTTTGGAACTAAAATAAATGCAAGTTCTTTAAATATCATCTTACCTATTGGAATTAGTTTTTACACCTTTCAAACATTAAGTTATACAATAGATGTTTATAAGAAAAAGCTTGAACCAACTAAAAATTTTATAGCTTTTTCTGCCTTTGTAAGTTTCTTTCCTCAGTTAGTTGCAGGTCCAATTGAACGAGCAACAGACTTACTACCGCAATTTTATATAAAACGAAATTTCGACTATACAAAAGCAGTTGATGGAATGAGGCAAATACTTTGGGGTTTGTTTAAAAAAATTGTAATTGCAGATAATTGTGCTCAAAATGCTAATATTATTTTTAATAATTCGAATGACTATTCTGGGAGTACTTTAATCTTAGGAGCAGTGTTTTTTGCATTCCAAATTTATGGAGATTTTTCTGGTTATTCAGATATTGCTATAGGAACTTCTCGTTTATTTGGTTTTAACTTAAAACAAAATTTTGCTTTTCCTTACTTTTCTAGAGACATAGCAGAATTTTGGAGGCGTTGGCATATATCTCTTTCAACTTGGTTTAGAGACTATCTTTATATACCCCTAGGAGGAAGTCGTGGAAGTAATTGGAATAAAATTAGAAATGTTTTTATTATATTTATTGTTAGTGGATTTTGGCATGGATCAAAATGGACTTTTATAGTTTGGGGAGCATTAAATGCTTTATACTTTTTGCCCTTACTTTTACTTAACAAAAATAGAAATAATACAAATACAATTGCTGAAGGAAAATTTTTACCAAGTGTTAAGGAATTCTTTTTAATGTTATTAACGTTTACATTAACTGTATTTGCATGGATATTTTTTAGAGCAGAAAACATTAGTCATGCAACTACTTATATTTATGAAATGTTTTTTGGTTTAAATGATTACATTAATTACTATAAAACATATAGATTTATTTACAATCTTGGGACTCCTTATATTATTGTTTTTTTATCATTTTTAATCATTGAATGGGTAGGGAGAGAACAAAAATATGCTTTAGAAAAATTAGGTATTAAATGGAAACGTTATTTAAGGTTTTCAATGTATTATTTAATAATAATTACAATATTTTTCTTTACCTTAAAAAAAGATATATCATTTATATATTTTCAATTCTAAATTATGAAAAAATTTATATTCCAATCTATATTTATTTTTCTTTTTCCATTTATTCTAATTATATATTCTATTAATTATGTATTAAATTTCCCTACACAATATAGTATTAATAATGGCACTAATCATGTTTTAGTAAAATGGAATGAAATTAAAAACCCAAATGAACAATTCGATAATATCATCCTCGGATCTAGTAGAGCTTACAATGCTTATAATCCAAAAATAATTGATAGCATTACTAGTAATTCTACATATAATATGGCTACAAGCTCTCAAAATATAATAGAAAGTTACTATGTACTTAAAGAAGTTTTAAAGTATCAAAGCCCTAAAAAAATTATTTATGAGATATTTGTTCCTCAATTTACTAACACAGATTTTTATCATATAATGTTAAATGCACATTTTATGTCTAATCAAGGTAAATGGGATATGATATTAAATGGCTATAAACAAAAAGGTTTAACCAATATATTTAACCCACTTTTAAAACATAAACCTTATCTAAAAAATGAGATTACATCTATTTTAAATTTAATGAAAAGTAGTACTCAAAATGCATCTAACACAGAATCTAATATTCAAAAAAACAGGTATTTGATTAAAGGTTATATGTATGATAATTTTATAATTGACTCAATACAAGCTAGTAAAATAGGGCCATTAACATACAATGTTGACGATTCTTTAGCTCTTTTTATCAAAGAAAAGTTAGAATTAATCATTAAATTATGTAATGAAAATAATATTGAATTAATCTGTGTTAGAGCGCCTTATCCTAGAACAAGAATTAATAAAACTTTAGAAGATAAATCTTCAATATTTTTTACAAATTTTTTAGAAAAAAAAGGAATTCCTTTTTATGACTTCAATTATTATAAAAATAATAATTTTTATGATTCTGATTTTACTGATCACCACCATATTAATAGTAAAGGAGCCACTAAAGTATCTAAAAAATTAGGTGAAATTTTAAAGGAATAAAATCAATAAAAAAAGAACCATTTTAAATCTTTGATATCCTTTAAAAAGTAAAGGAGTTTTTTAATTTCGGAAGATACTCTTTTCCAATAGGTACAAAGTTTTCTTCTAAATCTATGAGCGCATCAGTTGGTTGCAAAAAAAGTTGTCCTTTTCTAGTATTTAACTTTTCAATACAATCTTTATTGATGATAAAACTCTTATGAATTCTAATGAATTTTTTAGGTAAAGTTTCTTCAAAATGTTTTAATGATTTTGAAGTTGATAACTTCTCTCCCGTAATATTAAAAACATTGGTATAGTTTCTTTCTGCTTGTAAAAAACAAATGTCTTTATAAGATAAAAGATGAATATCAGAGCTTGTTTTTACAGCAAGATGTGATTGTTCTTTTGTAAATTCTTTCTCAAAGAATAATAATGACTTTTGTAATTCTACTGGTTCAATTGGTTTACTTAAAAAATAAGATATTTGATTGTTTACTGCCTCTTTTGCATAATAATTATGTGAGGTTGTCATAATAATGGTTGGCAACTCCATAAAAAATTCATTTAATTTAGGAATAAGCGTAAAAGAATTTTTATCATTTATTTCTACATCTAAAAAAATTAGGTCGGGTTTAGTTTTTAAAATTAAAGCAAATCCATCCTCTAAATTCGATGCAATATCTATAAGCTTATAATTAGAATGTTTACCTAAAGTGGTTTTTAAATCATCAAGAGCTTCTTGATTGTCTTGTATAATTACGTATTTGTATTTCATATTCTCTTTTTAAAAGATAAAATTTCTAAAAAATAGACTTCATGCAAATTTATAAATAAAAAGTATTAAATAATAATTAATCAGGATAAACAATTATTTTTACAGGATAAAGATTAAAATACTTTTCAATTTTAAAACATAATTTGAAGTGTTGTTATTAAATAATGCTTTTTTATTATATCTTTATGATTAAGTCTTCTATATAAAATAGAAATCTTCTTTTAGTGATATTAGAAGCTTAATGACCTTTATTAACTAACAAAAAATAAAAATATGATTTTAGGTGTTTCAGATTGGTTAAGTCCAAAAATAAATGTAGAAGCAAAATATATTAGAATAGGCTTTGTAGTTGCCTTTTTATTCGCTGGTGTTGGATTAGGTTTATACTTAATCTTATGGATTGTAAAGTTGCTTTCTAAGTAAACCATTTAAAGTCTTATTCTATTAAATACAATAGATAAAATTAGAAAGAGAACATTTTAAAAATAAGAAAACTGCTATAGATTGATTACTTCTATAGCAGTTTAATAATAATAGTTAGAACTTTTAATATTTATTCTTGATTTTCAATAGCAATCTTTATTTTACCTTCAAGTTCTTCTGCTAACTCAGGATTGTCTTTAATTAAGCCTTTAACAGCATCTCTACCTTGCCCTAATTTTGTTTCTCCGTAACTAAACCAAGAACCACTTTTCTTAACAATACCTAACTCTACACCAATATCTAAAATTTCACCAACTTTAGAAATTCCTTGTCCATACATAATATCAAATTCTGCAATTTGGAAAGGAGGTGCTACTTTATTTTTAACAACTTTAACCTTAGTACTGTTTCCAATAACTTTGTCTCCGTCTTTAATTTGTGTTCTTCTTCTAATATCTAAACGAACAGAAGCATAAAATTTTAATGCGTTACCACCCGTTGTAGTTTCTGGATTACCGAACATAACTCCAATTTTTTCACGTAATTGGTTAATAAATATAACGGTACATTTTGTTTTAGAAATAGTACCTGTTAATTTACGTAATGCTTGAGACATTAAACGAGCATGTAAACCCATTTTAGAATCTCCCATTTCTCCTTCAATCTCCGATTTTGGAGTTAATGCTGCAACAGAATCAATAACCACAATATCAATTGCACCAGAACGAATTAAGTTTTCTGCAATTTCTAAAGCTTGCTCACCATGATCTGGTTGAGAAATAATTAAATTATCAATATCTACTCCTAAATTTTCTGCGTAAAATTTATCAAATGCGTGTTCTGCATCAATAAACGCTGCAATTCCTCCTGCTTTTTGAGCCTCTGCAATTGCATGTAATGTTAAGGTAGTTTTACCAGAAGATTCTGGTCCGTAGATTTCAATAACTCTTCCTCTTGGATAACCACCAACGCCTAAAGCCAAATCTAACCCTAAAGAACCAGATGAAATTGCATCTATATCTTCAGTTACTACATCACCTAATTTCATTACAGCTCCTTTACCATAAGTCTTATCTAGCTTATCTAGAGTAAGTTGAAGTGCTTTTAGCTTTGCTGTTTTTTCTTTATCTGTCGCCATTAATCTTGCTTGTTTTATTTTTAAATAAGTCCGACAAGTTACAAAAAACTTAAATTAGTTTCCTAAAAAATAACAGTCAAATTTATTCTATTTTTACACAAAGCTTACTAACAATGAATTTTAAAGTATTTTTAAAAAATAAAGAGTGCACAGTTCACATAGAAAAAGGAGAAATCATCAGTTTTCAAAAAGATGATAAAGAATATATTCATCAAAAAGGAAACAAAGGTTGGCGTAATTCTGATGATGAAATGTTTCCGGTTATTGGACCAACTTCTAAAAATAATTTTAGAGTGCATACCAAAAATGGAGATGCAATTCTAGACCAACATGGTTTGTTGCGTGAGTTAGAATATTCTTTAGTTTCTTCGGATGAAAACTCAGCTAAATTCATCAAAAAATACAAAAAGAATACACTTATTAACAATAGTAAGTTTCCTAAAAAATCTACAGAAGAAAATCTTTCTTGGCCTTTCGATTTTTCTTTCGAAAAGAATTTTACCTTAGAAAATGATGTTTTAAACATAGAATTTATCATTAATTCTGATGAAGGAATGCCATTTATGTTAGGGTATCATCCGGCATTTATGCTATCTAACACTGGTAATGAAACTTTAATTTCTAATGCTAAAGAAATTACTTTAGCAGATGTTTATAAAGCTGGTTCAAATGCTTTTCCGGTTTTAAATGCTGATAAAATCATTTTAAAAAATATTGATAGAAACGATTTAGAAATTACTACAAAAGGGTTTCATAATTTTATGTTATGGACAGAAGTTGATAACATGCTTTGTATTGAGCCTATTACACAATATACATCTTACACAAATCAGAAGTTTTCTGAAGAAAATATGAGTATTTCTAAAGGTGAAAATAGTTTTTCTGTAACTATTAAAGTAATTTAACAACAATAATAAAATCTATAAATAAAAAATGAAATTTACCTTAATACTTAGCCTTATACTTGTCTTTTCTTGTAAACAACCTACTAATAAAACTACCATAGAAAAAGATAATAAAAGCATTGTAAAAGAAATAGAAAAAAGTTTTATCAAGACAACGATAACTTTTCCTTCTAAAGATAATTTACCAATTACTGCAGATATTTTTAAAAATAAAGAGACACCAATTACTGTTTTACTATGTCATCAGGCAGGTTATAGTAGAGGAGAATACAAGGATTCTGCTATAGAATTAACTAAATTGGGCTATGCTGTTATGGCTATAGACCAACGTTCTGGTAAAACGGTTAATAATATAGATAATCAAACAGCAATAGCTGCTCGAGCAAAAGATTTAGGAGATACTTATTTAGATGCAAAACAAGATATTGAAGCTGCTATAGATTATATATACAACCAAAATGGCGGACAAAAAATTATATTAGTTGGTAGTTCTTACTCTTCTTCTTTAGCACTTTTAATGGGCGTAGATAATTCTAAAATTAAAGCCGTTGTTGCATTTAGTCCTGGTGAATATTTTAAAGGAATTGACATTAATAAAAGTATTAGTTCTTATAAAAAACCTGTTTTTGTTACTTCTTCTTTAAGTGAAAGTGCTGCCGTTAAAACATTAGTAAATAAAGTAGATTCTAGTTATTTAACGCATTTTATACCAGAAGTAAAAGGAATCCATGGTTCTAGAGCACTTTGGAAGACTACAGAAGGTAATGAAACGTATTGGGCTTCTTTTAATGCGTTTTTATCTTCTTTAAAAAACTAATAAATTGATAAAAAAACACCGTCATTTTATAATTCACAAACCTTGGGGAATGATTTCTCAGTTTGTAAATCCCGCAAAGCGGAAGAAAAAGTTATTAGGTGATTTACATGATTTCCCTGCAGGAACGATGGCAATTGGTCGTTTAGACGTGCCGTCTGAAGGATTGCTTTTATTAACAACTGATGGTAAAGTATCGGCAGAAATTAGATCTCATAAATACGAAAAAGAATATTACGTACAAGTTGATGGTATTATTACCCAAAAAGAAATTGAGCAATTACAAACCGGTGTAGAAATTGGTTTTAATGGCAAAAAATACATAACAAAACCTGGTAAAGCTTTTATAATAGACGATCCTAAATTTCCGCTTAGAAGCATGAAAATTAGAGATGAAAGACATGGACCAACAAGTTGGGTTTCTATTATTATTACAGAAGGAAAATTTAGACAAGTACGTAAAATGACGGCTGCAGTAGGCTTACCAACCTTACGTTTAATTCGTGTGCGAATTGGTAAAATAGAATTAGGTAATTTAGAAATTAGTGAAGTAAAAGAAGTTGATAATTTAATGTAACATTTATCACAAAAAAACAACTTTTATATTTCTATTTTTACGTTATGAACAATTCTAATACCACTTTATATATAGTAGCTGCTGTAATTATTCTACACTTTGTAGTGGGTTTTGGTTACTTAATTTACAAAATGACAAAAAAGGGAGATAAAAATTAATTTATCTCCCTTTTTTATATTTAAAATTTGTGTTTAAAAATCGAATCCTACATAAAGTTGCCAAACTCTATTTTTAGGCTTGTCTTCATCATAAATATCATTTTGACCTAAATGGTATCTAACTCCTAAACTAACGCCTGAATCACTTTTAAAACCAGCTCCTACATTCACTCCCCAATCAAAATTATTAGGTTCAAATTCTTTTTCTGTATCATATAAAATAAAACCAGAATCGAAGGTTTCTTTATGTGATATTGAAAAACCTATTTGAGGTCCTGCTTCTAAAAAGAAACTTTTTACAGGGTATAATTTTAGCATTAATGGCACATTTATATAGTCTAGTTTTTGGGTATACGTACTAGATCCATCTATAATTTTATAACCTTGCTTAGAGTACAAAATTTCTGGTTGAATAGAAATAAATTTACCTATAAAAGATTCCCCATATATACCAATATGATATCCATGTAATCTATCTGTTTCCGAACTACCATCAAAACTTACAGAAGACATATTATATCCTCCTTTAATACCTGCTGTTGCTTTATTTTTACTGTCTTGCGCATTTAATGATAATACACTTGTAATCATTAATGCCATTGTAATATATATTGTTTTCATTTTTCTATTTTTAAAATTATTTTCCACCATTGGCTTTTAAATCTTCTAAACATTGTGCGTCTAATGTTGGTACTTTTCCGCCAGAAAGCATATTGCCTATTCCTTGGCTTGTTTCTGCTGCCCAATACATTAAACAATCTTCTTCGTTACAGTGTTTTGGATGCTCTGTATCTTCATGATTACTTTGTAATTCACTTCCTAAATTTGTTAAACCTAAAAGATGGCCAAATTCATGATTAATTACTGAGGTCTCTAATAAACTCCTTTCAGGTTCAAAAGCACCATTACTTAAACCATGAAGTGTTTCTTCGTAAATTACAAAAGAAGTGTTCCAATATGCTGCGCCCAAAATAGCACTAGAACTAGTATCTTTAGAAGATTTTCCGTTTACAAATAATACCCAAACAGCAATAGTTGTATCTGAACTGTATTTAGTTCTATGCTCTTTTTCTAAAGCTACTACTTCTTCTAAAGTATATGCTTCTTTATCTGTAAAAGAAATTTCTTGAGTTATATAGGTTATTCCTTCTGGTTTATTAGTTCTATTCGTAATAAAATTTTTAAAATTATTTATAGCTGTTTCAGAGGGTTTAAAACCTTCTATATATGCAATTTCAACAATCATTTTTTTAAAAATACCTCCAGAAAGTAAATCGTTTGCAGAAGAACCTGTTATTTGTCTGTTTGTACTTACATTTATTAAGTTACCTGTTTCACTATCTATTATTTCGTCTTCTTTAGAAGAACAAGAAAATAAAATACTGCAAACTAAAATTACTTTTAAAAGAATATTTTTCATTCTGATTTTATTAAAACTTTACAGCTATTACTTTAGGGGTATAGGGGCAATAGCTGCAAAGTTATCATCAACTAACTATATTTATTACTTAATAATCTTTTAAATCTTCTTAAAAGCTAAAGTTACAGAAGCATCAGTTTTACTTTTTAAAGTAATTAATGCACTGCTATAATTAGTGACAACCCAATCATTACCTAATGCACTTACTGCTGTATTGCTTGCAAAATCGATAGTTACAAAAGCATCTATTTCAGAACTTACTGTATAGGTTCCTTCAACTTCATTTAACGTTGCATTTACTACATCTTTGGCTACTACTTTTAAATCGTTTGTAAATTCTATAGACCAATCTGCATACTCATTTGCAGTATCTACACCTGCTGTAACAAATGATTCTACTTTAAATTTAGTTCCTGTTAAAATAGCCTCTACTTCTACTGCAGTTTCTTTTGCCTCGTCTTTTTCTTCTTCATATTGTACACATTCTGAAACCGCATTTTGAAATTCTGTATCACTATTAATTTCTGTTGAAGTACTGTTACTTAAGGTTACATTTATTGGATAATTTACCGCAAATAACTCATCAGATTGTAAATCTGTCATAAACGTATACAATTGTTCTTGTGATTGTAGAACCACTGTTCCTGTTTGTTCTAAACTTATACTATAAGTTAACATGGTTATAGGAAAATTGATATCTATACAAGAAATAGCATCTTTTCCATCTTCTTCTGCTTGCTCACATTCTTCCATTAAAGCATCTAATTCTGCTTGGTTATTTACAGTTACCTCTGTATAATTACTTGTTTTTACACGAATAGGAAAATTAAAAGTTAAAGCGTCACTATCATCATTAAACTCTCCCATAATGTTTAAAACTGTAGAGAAATCTAATTTACTTATAAGCGTAATTTGTTTTCCGTTTACAGTTGCTGTTAATGGAAATAACAACTCAGTACATGCGTTTCCGTCTAAAAAATCATCTTCAGAACCATTATTTTTAGCAGCTCTTTCATAATTAGAAGCTGTTGGAGATGTAGATGAATTTGTGTTTGGGTTTGTACCTACTTGTTCACTTTCATCAGACTGACAAGATGTAAAACCTAATATTGCAGTTAAAGCAATTGCCGTAAATAATTTTAATGATTTCATAATAATAAATTTTGATATTTTTTGTTTTTTGTATTTATAAGTAAGACAACAGTAACTATTTATCTTACTTATTTTTTGAATAGCTATATTATTGCTGTCCTGTAAGTAAAACAACTAAACATTTATTTACCCTACCTTTGTCCTCAAAAAAAATGATATTTTTTATTTAATCCCCTTAATATGACTGATAAATCTCTTTGTGATGAAATCAATTTTAATGAGTTTTATACTTCTCATATTCAGTCTGCAAGTAATTTTGCTTATTATAAATCTGGTGATAAAAATGCCTCTTTAGATTTAGCACAAGAAGCCTTTATAAAAATATGGGAACATTGTTCTAAAATAGATTTTACAAAAGCCAAGTCTTACTTATTTACAGTTATTAACAATCTTTTTCTAAATAAAGTAAAACATCAAAAAGTAGTTTTTGAGTATGCTAAAAGCAGTCCTTATTTAGATGTTAATAACCAAAGTCCAGATTATTTATTAGAAGAAGAAGAGTTTAAAAACAAACTAAAAAATGCTATTGCAGGTTTAACAGAAGGAGAACGTGAAGTTTTTTTGATGAATAGAATTGATGGAAAAAAATACAGAGAAATTGCAGAAACGTTAGAAATATCTCAAAAAGCAGTAGAGAAACGAATGTCATCAGCATTAAAAAAGTTAAGAACTAAAATAGACGGAATTTAATATCAATTTAAGGTAGGGTAAACTACTGATTAGTTGTTTTATATATAGAAGTACAATACAATGAAAAAAGAAAAAGACATATTAAAATGGCTAAACAGAGAAATTTCTGATGAAGAACTAACGCATTTAAAAGAAACAAAAGATTTTAATACTTTAGAAAAAATAGCACATTATTCATCTCAAATAGATGCTCCTAAAGTTGATGTAGAAAAAGCCCTTGCAGATTTTAAATTAAAAACTGAAAATACCTCTAAAAAAGGAAAAGTTATTCCTTTTAATTATAAAAAACTCTATAAATATGCAGCAGCAGTGGTTGTCTTACTAACAACTTCTTATTTTTTTCTCTCTAATAATACTGATAATGCTATTTATAAAACAGCCTTTGCAGAAACAAAAAACTTTAATTTACCAGATAATTCTGAGGTAGTATTAAACGCAAATTCAGAAATTTCTTATGCGAAAGATAGTTGGCAAGAAAACAGAAATTTAACCTTAGACGGAGAAGCATTTTTTAAAGTACAAAAAGGAGAAAAGTTTACTGTAAATACAGAAGTTGGTAAGGTTACTGTACTTGGAACACAATTTAATGTAAAGGAAAGAGATAATTATTTTGAAGTAAAAACCTTTGAAGGTTTGGTAAGTGTTGTCTATAAAGATAGCTTGATTAAATTACCTAGAGGATCCATTTTTAAAGTAGTAAATGGCGTGGTAGATATTAACAATACTTTTAATATTAAAGAGAAATCTTGGTTGCAAAAAGAATCTAATTTTAAAAGTACAGCTTTGCGTTTTATTTTAGAAGAAATAGAAAATCAGTTTGGGTATACTATCGAAACTACAAATGTAGATTTAGATATTTTATATTCTGGTGGTTTTACACATACAGATATAGATATTGCTTTAAAATCTGTTACAATTCCGTTACAGTTATCTTATAAAATTGATGGTAAAAAAATTACTATCTTTAATTATGAGAAATAAGTATCTTCTTTTTTTTATCAGTTTTATACTGACTAATAGTCTTGTATTTTCTCAAAATTCTTCAGAGAAAAAGCCACTTGCATCAATTTTATTAGCGCTTGAAAAAAGTTATGATATAAAATTTTCTTATTCTGATAATGATGTAAAAAATATTTTTATACAACAACCAAAAAAAGATATTTCTATAGAAAATCTACTCTCTTTTTTAAATAAAGAAACATTTTTACAATTTAAAACCTTAGACAATAGATATGTAACCGTTTCATTTTTAAATAAATACATTTCTATCTGCGGAACCGTTTTAGATGCTAACTCCTTAGAACCTTTATTTTTAACTTCTGTAAAAGTAAATGGTTATAAATTAGGAACAACCACTAATAATAACGGTAATTTTAACTTAAAAAATGTACCGGCTAACGCTACTTTAACAATTTCTTTTATCAGTTTTAAAACAAAAATTATTACCGCAAAAGAATTGTTTTCTTCTAACTGTAAAGAAGTATTTTTAGAAGAAGAAACAGAGGAATTATCAGAAATTATAATGCCTAAGTTTTTAACCGCTGGTTTGCATAAAAATACTGATGGTAGTACAGTTTTAGACACAGAAAAATTTGGAATTTTACCAGGTTTAATAGAACCCGATATTTTAAAAACAATTAAAATTCTACCAGGTATAGAAAGTATAAACGAAAGTATTTCTAATATTAACGTAAGAGGTGGTACAAATGACCAAAATTTAATGCTTTGGGATGGTATAAAAATGTATCATTCAGGTCATTTTTTTGGGCTTATTTCTGCTTATAACCCGTATTTAACAAAAAAGATATCTGTTACTAAAAACGGAACAAGTAGTGCATTTTCAGACGGGGTTTCTTCAACCATAAATATGGAAACATCTAATGAGATTACAAATAAACTTTCTGGTGGTGGTGGATTTAATTTGTTAAGTGCAGATGCTTTTGTACAAGTTCCTATAAAAAAGAATTTAGAAGCTCATATTTCTGCAAGAAGGTCGTTTACAGATGTTATTAACACTCCAACTTATAAAAATTATTTCTCACGCAGTTTTCAAGATAATTCTATCTCATCAAGCACTATTAATAACGCTGATTCTAAATTTTATTTCTACGATTACTCCTTTAAAGTTTTATATGATGTTAGCTACAATCATACTATTAGAGCCAATTTTATTCATATAAAAAACAATTTAGACTATCAAGAAAAATACACTACTAATACTACAACAATTGAAGAAAATAGTTCTTTAAAACAAGAAAATTTAGGAGCAAATATCAACTGGCATGCAAATTGGGATGCTAAATTTTCTACCAACTTATCTTTCTTTTTTTCAGATTATAGAATAAATTCTACAGATTATAATAAAGATTCAGATCAATATCAAACGCAGTTTAATAATGTGTTAGAAACGGAAGTAAAGTTAGATTCTAAATATGAGATTTCTGATGTTTTACATTTCACTAATGGATTGGTAATAAATGAAATAGGTGTAAAAAATACCACAACTGTAAATGCACCTACATTTTCTAAAACAGACAAAAATGTGTTGTTAAAAAGTGCCTTTTATACTGAAATAGAGTATCATAAAAAAAATACTTATGCAAGATTTGGAGTTCGGGCAAACTACTTTGATCAGTTTACAAAATTTGTTGTAGAACCTAGAATTAACATCCGACAGCAATTAAATACAGAATTATCTGTAAAATTAGAAGGCGAATTAAAAAACCAAACAACAGCCCAAAAAATAGATTTTGAAGATAATTTTTTAGGAATAGAAAAACGAAGATGGATTCTTTCTGATAATGAAGATACACCTATTATAAAAAGTAAACAGGCTTCTTTTGGAGCAGCATATTCTAAAAATAAATTATATGTAGATATTACTGCTTTTTATAAAAAAGCAGATGGAATTACAGCTGTAAACCAAGGCTTTTATAACAATACACAAGCCGTAAATTCTATAGGAAATTATAAAGTAAAAGGGGTTGAGTTTTTAGTGAATAAACAAACTGAAAAAATTAGTACTTGGTTAAGTTATACGTACGCTAAAAACGATTATACCTTCGATATTTTTAATCCTACAACATTTTCTAATAGCTTAGATATTACACATTCTTTAAGTGCAGCATTTAACTATAATTTTACTGAATTTTTTAAAATTTCTTTTGGTGGAGTTTTACGTTCTGGTAAACCTTATACAACACCTATTGATGGAAATGAAACCATAAAAAGTGGTAACAGAACTATTGTAAATTATAACAATCCTAACCAAGAAAAGCTAGATAATTTCTTTAGATTAGATCTTTCTGGAAGCTATAATTTTGATTTTTCTGATGTTATAAAATCCACTATTCGTCTAGGTTTTACTAATTTAACGAATAAGGAAAACATTATAGATTCTTATTATATTGTAGATGAGACTAGTAAAAACAATGTAAATAGAGTAAACAATTATTCTTTGCCTTTTACTCCTAATTTAAGCTTTAGAATCAACTTTTAAAAGAAAATAATTTGCCTAAAATTTAATTAAATCGTGTTAAAAAACAATTATTCTCTATCCATTCTAATATGCGGAATACCATCTTCTAAATACTCCTCGCCTACTTGAATAAATTGATGCGTTTCATAAAATTTCTTTAAATATTTTTGCGCAGAAATAGTAATTTTATCAACCTTAAAATGAGTTTTTATTGCTTCTATAGAAACTTTCATTAAATCATGTCCAAAACCATATTTACGTTCGTTAGCAGCAACTACTACCCTACCAATACTAGCATTTTTAAAATAAACTCCTGGTTTAAAAATACGTGTATAAGCAATAATTTTATCATCTTTTAAACAAAAAACATGTAATGCTTTTTGATCTTTAAAATCTACATCTTGATATACACAATCTTGTTCTACCACAAAAACTTCAGATCGTAATTGAAGTATCTTATAAAGTTCTGTTGTATTTAACTCTTGAAAGGTTTTTATTTGAAAATTCATCATTTTAAAATCTTTATATTCTCTGTATAATTTTACTAAAAAAACAAAATCACTCAAAAAACAACAGTTATCAACACATTGTTACTTCGAGTGAAATTTTATTTTTTAAATTTTGTAACAGAAAGTTATTTATCCGGCACAAGAAATTTTTTGAACTCTATCTCCATGTCTACCACCTTCAAACTCTGTAGAAAGAAAAATATCTACAAAACCAATAGCTTGTTGTAAAGACACAAAACGTGCAGGAATTGTAAGAACGTTTGCATTATTATGTTGTCTTGTTAATGCAACTAATTCATTATTCCAACACAAAGCAGCTCTAATACCTTGGTGTTTATTAGCGGTCATTTGTGCTCCATTACCAGAACCACACAAAATAATACCCATTGTTGCTTTACCACTTTCTACAGCATCTGCTGTTGGATGAATGGCATCTGGGTAATCCATAGAATCGTTTGTATCGGTTCCAAAATTTAGAACTTTATATCCTTTTTCTTCTAAATGTTTTATAATTTCGAATTTGTATTCTGTACCTGCGTGATCGTTACCAATGGCAATTGTCATAATAAATTGATTTTAATTGTGTTGTAGCAACAAAAATACAGAAACTAACGGTTATCAACAGTTATAAACAATCAAAAAATTAGCTTTTTTAATAACCTTTTAATTTTTAACTCTTTAGCTATGTTAGGTAATTGTTAAGAAGTATCGGTAAAGTTTTACAAGTAAATTTGGTATATTGAATTAAAATTACAATACAGCGAGCACTACCACATACACAACTTTATTTATGAGTTTTTGATAAAAGTTTATCAACATAAAATTAACCATTTGTTTACATCAATTGGGATGTTAACTATTAAGAGTTTTAGGTTAACTACTGTTTATAACTATTGTTAATAACTCTAATTTTAAATTGATTTATAAGCTTTTAAGTAACTCATAACTTGTCAATGATTTTTAATAACTGAAATTAAAAAATAAAAAGACATTTTTTTATAGTAGCTATTCACACACTATTATAACCATTATTGTTTTTTTTAAATTTAAAAAGAAAATATAATTATAATAAAGAATGTTTATAACTGTTGAAAACGAAAAAATGAAATAGGAGGAAAGCGAAAAGAAAAAGGAGAAGAAATTGACTTAACTTTTATTAGACTCTTTATTTTTCTGTTTATTGAGAATAAAAGTATTTTTAATATTTTAAAGTTGTGTTACCTTTTATAAAAACAAAAGAGCATTTTGTCTTTAATGTTTTTTTTCTTAAAATATAAGCTAGATAGAAATTATAAAGTTGATTTTTAATTAGTTCACTACAAAATTTATAGCCTTTTCAATAATTTTTACATGTACTTCTCCAGTTCCAATTATCTCACCATCAGCCTGAATAAAAGGTTTTGCTGTTTTTGGAACCACTCTAATTGCTTTAGTTTTATACGTTTCTAGTTTTTTATGATCTACAATTTTACCAGAATATAATTTAGGTAAATTTAAAATTAAATCTAAGATAGTCAGGTTTTTAGCTATGGTAATATCTAATAAACCATCTGTGCTATTTACATTTTTTGTAAACTGCATTCCACCACCAGAAAATTTACAAATACCAAAAACGGTCATTAAACAATTAGTTTCTAGAATTTTATCATCAAAAATAATTTTAAACACTGTTTTTTTATAAAGTAATAAACCAGCTATTCCGCTTAATATATAAGCTAAAGAGCCAAAACTTTTTAAAGTTTTTAGTTTATTAACAATGTAACCATCATACCCTAAACCAGCTACATTATTAAAAAAAACAGTTCTATTTTCAGTTTCTATAACACCAATATCTTGTAAAATAATATTCTTTTTATGAATAATTTCAATCGCTTTTTTAACGCTATTAGGTATGTTATACGTCTTTATCCAATCGTTACCAGTTCCCTGTGGAATTACAGCAATAGTTATATCAGAAGTTTTTGCGTACCTTTGCGTCATTATTCCGTTAACTACGTTATGTAGTGTTCCATCTCCACCAATCGAAATAATATTTCTAAAACCTTGTTGAATTGCGGTATCCACCAATTCAATTTCGTGTTTAGAAAATTTTGTAAAAGCAAAAGAAAAGTCTATTTTCTTATTGTTTAATAATTGTTGAATTTCCTTCCATTGTTTAGAAAAATTCCGATTTCCAGAAATAGGATTTGCAATTATAAACCAAGATGTAGACATAAAAATAATAATTAAAGTAATGCCAAATTACAATTTTAGATTGATAACCATTTTTTAATAGCCAATCACAGTAAATAATTGTAATTTAGTATCATATAATAAGAAGTAAGAATTAATGACAAAAAAGAAGAAAAAAATATATAAAAAGAAAGGGAACGTTGTAAAAGACTTAACCAGAAATATATTTAAAGTATTAAAACAAGACAGCGAAAAATCTTATAATCATAAGCAAATTGCTGCAAAATTAAAGATTTCTGATACAGATGGGAGAACCCAGATAATTAAGAAATTAGCAGAATTAGCTGCAACCAAAGAAATAAAAGAAGTAGAGCGCGGTAAGTTTCAAATAAATGTTGATAGAAAATATTCTATTGGTACTTTAGATGTAACTTCTACCGGAAACGGATATTTTGTAACAGATGATTATGAAGACGATATTTTTATTCCGAATATTAATTTGGGTAAAGGTTTACATAACGATACTGTAAAAGCGTATGTTTATAAAAGACGTAGTGGAAAGAAATATGAAGCAGATGTTGTAGAAATTATTGAACGTGCAAAAACAGAATTTGTAGGTGTTTTACAAAAAAGTAAAACCAAAAATTTTGGTTTTGTAGTACCTGATAACAACAAAATGTATGCAGATATTTTTGTGTCTGAGAGCAAGTTGAATGGGGCAGTAGATGGCGATAAGGTACAAGCTACTTTGTTAGATTGGCCTAAAAACTCTAAAAATCCTTTTGGAAAAATTACAACCGTTCTTGGTAAACCAGGAGATCATAATACAGAAATGCATTCTATTTTATTAGAATATGGTTTGCCTTATGAGTTTGAGCCAGAGGTTGAAAAAGAAGCAGAATCTTTACCAATTGAAATTACAGAAAAAGAAATTTCTAAGCGTAGAGATATGCGTAAAGATTTAACTTTTACAATAGATCCTAAAGATGCAAAAGATTTTGATGATGCATTATCATTCACAAAATTAGAAAATGGTAATTATGAAATAGGAATTCATATTGCCGATGTTTCTCATTATTTACAGCCAAAAACAATTTTAGACGATGAAGCTTATAAAAGAGCTACATCTGTTTATTTAGTAGATAGAGTAGTACCAATGTTACCAGAAATGTTATCTAACGGAGTGTGTTCTTTAAGACCACATGAAGAAAAGTTAACATTTTCTGCAGTGTTTGAATTAAATAAAAAAGCACAAGTAGTAGGCGAGTGGTTTGGTAGAACGGTAACATATTCAGATCAACGTTTTGCTTATGAAGAAGCACAATCTATTATAGAAAACGTTAAATTATCTGATGATGTTCAACCGTATACTATGCCAGAAGATATTTCTATTACAGATGAATCTTATTTAGTAGCTCCAGAAGTTGTAGAAGCTACTTTAAAATTAGATGAATTGGCTAAAATTCTTCGTAAAAAAAGAATGAAACAAGGCGCAATTTCTTTTGATAGAGTAGAAGTGAAGTTCAATTTAGATGAAGAAGCAAACCCAGTAGGTGTATTCTTTAAAGAATCTAAAGATGCTAACAAATTAATTGAAGAATTTATGTTGTTAGCAAATAGAAAAGTTGCTGAATTTATTGGTTTTTCTAAAGGAAAAGCTACCAACAATACATTTATTTACAGGGTTCATGACGAGCCAGATGTAGAAAAATTGGCTTCTTTAGAAAATATGGTTCGTAAATTTGGATACAAAATTAATACAGATACCAAAAAATCTACCTCAGATTCTTTAAATCAGTTATTAAGTGATGTGCATGGTAAAGCAGAATCTAACATGATTGAGACTTTAACCATTAGAACTATGTCTAAAGCGGTATATACAACTCAAAATATTGGGCATTACGGATTGGCTTTTGACTATTATAGTCATTTTACGTCGCCTATTAGACGTTATCCAGATGTAATGACACATAGATTACTGCAACACTATTTAGATGGCGGAGATAGCCCAAAAGCAGATAAGTATGAAGAAAAGTGTAAGCATTCATCAAACAGAGAAGAATTAGCTTCTAAAGCAGAAAGATCATCTATTAAATACATGCAAGTAAAATACATGCAAGATCATAAAGATGAAATTTTTGAAGGTGTTATTACAGGAGTTACAGAATGGGGTATTTATGTAGAAATTTCTTCTAATAAATGTGAAGGAATGGTGAGAATTAGAGATATAAAAAGTGATTATTATATTTTTGATGAAAAGCAATATGCTATAGTAGGTCAAGCTTCTAAAAAACTATATCAGTTAGGAGATGATGTTAAAGTAAGAGTAAAACATACAGATTTAGAAAGAAAACATTTAGATTTTGCTTTAATAGAAGCTTAATCTTTTAATGGTATGTGATTGATTTAAAATTCATTAACTAAATTTTAATACTTTAAGATTTTTATCTTTTTTATTTTTGTGACAATAAAAAAGATAAAAAGTCTTTATAGTGGTATAATTGTTGAATTAAATATAGTAATCAAAATTTTTAAATAATGAAAAATATAATATATATCTGTGCTATACTGTTAAGTTCTGTAACAATTGCACAAACAACTGTAACTAAAAATTTAGGAGATTATTCTGAGTTAAAAGTCTATAATGGTATAGAATTAGAGTTGATAAAATCTGCAGAGCAAAAATTAGAAATTACTGGAGAAAAATCTGAAATGGTAAAAATTAAGAATGTAAATAACATCTTAAAAATATCATTACCCTTTTCATTAAAACCAGAAAATAATGCTGCAGATGGTCAAGTATTAGTTAAACTATATTATAACAAAAATATAGCTATTATTGATGCTAACGAAGGTGCAACCGTAACCGGTAAAGATGTAAATCAAGATAAATTAGAAGTAAACGCACAAGAAAGAGCTTTTATTAATTTAACAACAGAGGTTAAATATTTAACTGTTAAAACATCATCTGGCGGAATTATAAAATTAACTGGTACTGCAGATAACCAAGAAGTAGATGTAGACTTATATGGTATTTATAATGGTTTTGACATGCAAGTAATTAGTAATTCTAATGTTTTTGCAGGTACAGGAGCTAAAGCAGAAGTTTTAGCAGGTAAAACTTTAAGTGCTAAAGTAAGCTTTGGAGGATCTATATTTTACAAGGGAGATCCAGAGGTTGTTAAAGATAAAAAAGTAATTGGTGGAATTATTCAAAAAAGGAATTAACAAAGGTTAGTGTTATTACCTTTTTTGTATATTTGTGCTATTAAATAAAAGAAAACATGTATAGTTTAGCAACAAATTTTATGTTCATTGGTGGTCCACAACTAATTATTATTGTGGTAGTAGTTTTACTATTATTTGGTGGTAAGAAGATTCCAGAATTAATGAAAGGTTTAGGAAGCGGAATTAAAGAGTTTAAAAACGCTGCTAAAGAAGAACCAGAAGAAAAATTAGAGGAGAAAAAATAATACTTTATTATTCTTTTTAAAACATAAAAAAAGCTCAATTTGTATAAAACAAGTTGAGCTTTTTAGTATATGAATTAAAAAAATCCCCCAATATTTTTAATCATTTTTCTTGAGACAAATATATATATCTTAATCGAAATTATTAAAAATTTGTTATAAACAGGAAGATTTTTGCTGTATTTGGGATAAATGGGAAGGTTTATTGTATCAAACTTTGTAAAGATTGTTTAGAAAAACTTCTAGATACTGGAATAACTATTGGTATTAATTTTGAACCTAATAAATAACCTCGTGCATTTCCAGAAATATCAGTAATATAATTCACATTTACAATATAACTTTTATGACATCTAATAATATTAGAATATTCTTCTAATTCTTTAGTTATTTTTGTTAATGTAACTCTCAATATTTTTTCTTTTAGATTATTATTATGTAACAAAAAGAAACTAGCATAGTTTCCTTGAGAAGTTATATACACCAAATTTTTTATTTTAAAAGTAATAGTTTCTTTTCCATTATCAGAAGTAATAGAAATTTCACTGGCTAGTTTTTTAGAAATTTCTTTTTCTTTTTTTATTTCTTTAATTTCTAATACCTTTTTTTCTCTTCTTTCACGTATATTTTTTTCATTAATAAAAAGAAAAAAGGTTAATGGAATTAAGCTAATTAAAAATGTATAGAAAAGAAATTCTAAAAGACTAAACCTTCTTAGGTGATAAGGTCTTGTATATAAATCACTAAAATACCAAACAATAGTTCCAATTATTGTAATACTTACCACTATTAAAAATAGATTTCTACCAATAGTCCATTTATCTTCGTTAAAATAATCCTTAAAAATAAGTGGTGGTACATATAGAATAATAAAAGCAGATATAAAGGCAGTTATACCTATAGCTAAAGTATATTCTAAAAGAATAACTTCAAATAGATTCAAATAAAAAGGTCTAAAAATATATAAAAATATAAAGATGAATAACCCAAGAGAAAAACTAATTTTTAGTTTAATTTTTATGGATGGATTAAAGTAATAGGGCATAGAAAGCCATTTTCTAATTTTTTTCATAGAAAAAAAATATTTTATATATAAACTTTAAAAATAATATTTATTTATAAGTTTTTTAACAAGAATCTATTGTTCTTATTCAAAAAGGATCTATCTATTTTTCAAACTAAACGAAAGTTAAGATAATTATATTATGAAGTAAGTTAAACTATTTTTTTTTATTAAAAGTGATAATTTATCGTTAGAAAATCTTTAATATTTTTTTACGAATACAATGTGCATTCAAATTTAGGAAAAAAAAAACTTAATAAAATATTCTATTAAAAATTTTATTAAGCTTATGATCATTAAAAAGTAGCTATTTTACTATAACTTTACTGCTGTTCCAGAGGCTGTAACCATTAACATTCCTCCATTTTTACCAACAGTTTCATAATCTAAATCTACACCAACAATTGCTTCTGCACCTAAAGAATTTGCCATTTCTTGCATTTCTTTTAAAGCAGAATCTTTAGCTTCTCTTAAAACTTTTTCATAAGAACCAGAACGTCCACCAACTATGTCTCTAATTCCTGCAAAGAAATCTTTAATAAAATTAGCGCCAATAATGGTTTCTCCTGTTACTATACCTAAATATTGAGTTGCAGGCCTGTTTTCTATGGTGGGAGTTGTTGTTACTATCATTTCTTGTAATTTTTTATAAGGTTACTTCATCTTTTATTATAGTAACAAAAGATGAAATTAAATTGTATTTACTTATTTATCTAATTTTTTAGGTTTTGCATTTTTCATTGCTTCACCAATTTGGTTACTTGCAGTAAAACTTGCTACCATATCATTTAACATTTGACTACCTGCTTGTGGAGAATTTGGTAATAATATTAAATTACTGTTCGTTTCACTACCAATAGATTGTAAAGTATCATAATGTTGCGTTACAACGATTAATGCAGATGCTTCTTGGCTATTTATACCAACTCTATTTAAAACGTCTACAGACTCTTCTAAACCACGTGCAATTTCACGTCTTTGGTCTGCAATACCTTGTCCTTGTAAACGTTTACTTTCTGCTTCTGCTTTTGCTTTTTCTACAATTAAGATACGTTGGGCATCTCCTTCATATTGTGCAGCTGTTTTCTCTCTATCTGCAGCATTAATTCTGTTCATTGCTATCTTTACTTGTGCATCTGGATCAATGTCTGTTACAAGGGTTCTAATAATATCGAAACCATAATCTAACATAGCATCATTTAATTCTGTTTTTACAGCAATAGCAATGTCATTTTTTTTCACAAAAACATCATCTAATTTCATTTTTGGTACTTCTGCTCTTACCACATCAAATACGTAACTTGTAATTTGATCATGCGGATAATCTAATTTATAAAAAGCGTCATATACTTTTTCTGTGATTACTTTATATTGTACAGAAACTTTTAATTTTACAAAAACATCATCTAAAGTTTTTGTTTCAATAATAACATCTAATTGTTGGATTTTTAAACTCAATTTTCCAGCAATTTTATCAACAAAAGGAATCTTTAATTTAAGTCCAGATTGTTTAATGCTATGAAATTTTCCAAAACGTTCTATAATGGCAGCTGTTTGTTGCTTCACCATAAAAAATGATGAAAATAAGACAAGTGCAATTATAACAATAGGTATAATAATAGTAGTTGATATCATAGTTTATTTTTTATTTAGTTAATAATTTGTTTATATGTAAAGATAGGGTATTTAGTAATTATTTATAGGACGTATTTTTATTATATTGTTACAGTTTTATTAAAAAAAAATCCTGTGAAAAGTATTTTTCACAGGATTTTTATATTGTTAAGTTTATAAATTATTCTTCTTCTTTCGGAAAAACTTTATATATTTTTCTGTTGTACTTAATCCACTTTTTATATTGCTTTTCAGAAAGTAACGCTTTTATTGTTTTATCAAGTTCTCTATCTTCTTTCTTTAGTATTTCAGAAATAGGCTTGAGGTTTTCACTCATCGTTGTCATTACTTTTTTTTGTGAAGAATTATCACCAGTTTTCATTACTGTTTTCTGATAATTTTCAACCATATCTTTTGTACTTCTTAATACAAACGTATTAATTCTAGTGATGTCTTTAATATCTTTATTGTACTTAGTCAATACCCTAGAAAATTCTTGTCCTTCTTTAGAAGTAAGTTTTATACTCGATTTTTTAGCTGCTTTTTCTATATCATAATTTACAATACCAATATATCTTTCTACATCAAAATTAGGTTCTGGAGCCTTTTGTTCTGTTTGCATCATTTGATTCTGACGCCTGCTTTGACTATCTCCATAACCGTATTGAGCTTGAGCAGTAAATGCATATCCTAAAATTAAAACTAAAAATATTTTTTTCATGTTGATGATGATTTTATTTTTATTGAAAGGTATTAAAAAAAAATATATACAATTTTGTGAAAAAGTAAAATTTCTTCTATTAACTAATTTTGTAATTAGTTAAATTTTTTTTACAACACATAGTAACGTAGAAAATATAACGCTATTTTTAAGATGTTACTATGTGGTAAAATTATTAATAATACGTCCATTTGTCATTTCGACAATAGGAGAAATCTCATAGTTTATGTAAATTTATCTGATTTTTCTCTTCGTTCGAAATGACAAAACTGTATGTTATTATTTCTATTTGATGAAATTTTACAATTTTTCAATTGCATTTTTAATTCTTTTTAAAGTTTCTTCTTTACCAATCATAGCAATAATATCAAACAAATGTGGTCCTGCTAATTTACCTACTAAAGACAATCTTAATGGTTGCATTACTTTACCAAAACCAATTTCTTTAGCAGTAATCCATTCTTTAATTTCTTTTTCTGTATTTTCTGATGAAAAATCTTCTATAGTTGAAATTACAGTAATTAATTCTTGCATTAATTTTGATGTTCCTTCTTTCCAGTTTTTCTTAGAAGCTTTTGCGTCGTATTCTGTTGGAGTTTCGAAAAAGAAACTAGATAAATCCCAAAAATCATTTACAAAAGTGGCTCTTTCCTTAATTGATGAAACTACTTTTAAAACAAACTCTTTGTCTTTTGTAATTCCTTTTTCAGCTAAAATAGGCAAGTATAAATCAGTCAATTCATCATCAGACTTGGTCTGCATATATTGTTGATTGAACCATTTTGCTTTATCTGGGTTAAATTTTGCACCAGATTTACTAACGCGTTTTAATTCGAAAGCTTCAATTAAAGCTTCTAAATTAAATAATTCTTGTTCTGTTCCAGGATTCCATCCTAAGAAAGCCAACATGTTTATAAAAGCATCAGAAAAATAACCATCTTCCTTATATCCACGTGAAACATCACCTGTAACATCGTTTGTATATTCTAAAGGAAACACTGGGAAACCTAATTTATCACCATCACGTTTGCTTAATTTACCTTTACCAACTGGTTTTAAAATTAATGGTAAATGTGCAAATTTAGGAGCATCCCAACCAAAAGCTTTGTATAATAAAACATGTAATGGCATAGAAGGTAACCATTCTTCTCCACGAATTACGTGAGAGATTTCCATTAAATGATCATCAACAATATTTGCTAAATGATACGTTGGCATTCCGTCTCCTTTAAATAAAATTTTATCATCTAAAGTATTGGTATCAATTCTAATATTTCCACGTATTTCATCTTCCATTCTTAAAAGCTCATCTTGTGGCGTTTTAAAACGGATTACATAATTCTCGCCAGAATTTATTCTGTTTTGTACTTCATCATCAGTTAAAACTAAAGAGTTTACTAAAGTTCCGCCTGCTCTGTTATGCCAGTTATAGATAAAGGTTTTACCTTCTGCTTCGTGTGCTTTTCTTTCTGCATCTAAAGCTTCAGAAGAATCAAAACAGTAATATGCCCAACCAGTTTCAATTAGTTTATCTGCATATTCTTTGTACAATTCTTTACGTTCTGATTGTCTGTAAGGACCAAATTTTTCGTTCTTTCCTGGGCCTTCATCAAAAGGAATATTACACCATTCTAAAGCATCTATAATATATTGTTCTGCATTTGCAACATAACGCGTTTGGTCTGTGTCTTCTATACGAAGTACAAAAGTTCCGTTATATTTTTTAGCAAATAAATAATTATATAAAGCTGTTCTTACACCACCAATATGCAAAGGTCCTGTAGGACTTGGTGCAAAACGAACACGTACATTAGATTCCATCTTTTCTGTTTTTTATGGTTGCAAAGATACTTTTTTATAAAAAACTGACCACATAGGTACCTAAAAAACATAGTTGTTTATAAAGTATAATTTTCTTAGTTTTTAGTATTTTTATAAAATGAAAATGAAAAGGCATTGTGATTTATGCGAACACCAAAAACTAAGTTTACATAAAGGTGATTTATGTGGAGTAACAAATAAGAAACCTGACTTTAATATAACTTGTACTAAAATTGAATTTAGTGATAATTTATTGGATATTTTAGAAGATATTCTTGTTGATTATGAAGATCTAAAATTATCAAAAAATAAGGTTTATAAAAATTTTATTTTTGGAATTATTGTTGGTGTTTTCTTGTTGATATGTGGTTCTTTAGTTTTTGATTATTTTCATAATAATGGTGATAGAGTTTCTTATAATAAGGATCCTAGAGCTTTTTTTAACTATATGGCTTTTTTATTAATTGTTTCTGGAAGTTTTTTATTTACAGGTTATTTATTCATAAAAAAATCAATTAAAAATTTCAATAATTATAAAAATGATTTAATTTTTACAGAAAAAAGTAAAAAAGAAATAGATGAGATTCTAAAGTTATACAATCAAAAATATATTTATAAAATTGATTTTGATAAAGAAATTCATGGAACTCAAGAGATAGATGTTGAAATTGAATTAACCTAAAACTTCTTATAAACACCAACAGTTAATGCTACTTGTTTAGCAACATTGTTTCCATAAAAAGCAGCTGGCAAACTTGCGGTAACTCCAAAATTATCAGAAAATTCTCCAATTGCTTTTAAACCAACAACACCATATTCTTGGTTATTAATATATAATGATGTTATTCTATTAATGTCTGGTAACTCAATATCTCCGTTTTCAAAAGATTTTTCTAAATCAAGAAAACCAATGATCCATATATTTTTAAAAACTTTATAACCGTATTCTCCACCAAATTTAAAGTTAGAACTATAATTATTTGTTCTAAGTTTAGTACCTATAAAAGATTGTAAATAAGAATTACTAAAACTTTTACCAGCTAAAAATAGGGGAGTAAAAGTAAAGGCATCATAACCTGTTCTTATTCCTGAATTTTCATAAAAGGAACTTGTGTTTACTTCTACTGATAATTGACCAGAAAGTAACCAGTCTTTTTTATAGAAGTTATGTTTTACACCAATTTCTATATTTCCTAAACTTGTTTTGTTTTCATTAATATTTTTTGAACAATCTACAATACAATATATTGCTGGATCTACATAACTTAAATTATCTACAGAAATTAGTTTAAATGGAAGGTTTACTATTAAAGTTGTGTTATTTGTAATTCCGTATTCTCCATAAATTTGAATTGTATTGTCTGTTATTTCTCCATTAATACTATAATCCGGATCGCCAAAAAATTTATCATAATTAGGTATTGTAGTAAATGACAATTGGGTATATAATTTTCCTTTTTCTTGCGTCCAAGGACCTTGAGAAAATGCAGAAATGGTTAAGAATAAAAATAGAAAGTTGGTTATTTGTTTCATTTTTTTGATTTTAAAACTTAGTAGTACTATTTTTTAATTACTTACAAAATTCGTTTTAACAATTATTTGGTTGTCTATCTATGTAAAAATAGTATTTTTAAAAGTTAGTTATGGCAGAATTTAAAAATATTGAGGAGAAATTACATCAATTTACACGTAAATATTATACTAGTGAATTGATAAAAGGAAGTATATTATTTCTTTCTTTAGGATTTCTATACTTTTTTTTCACGGTGTTTATAGAATATTTTTTGTGGTTAAAACCAACCGCAAGAACTATTTTATTTTGGTTTTTTATACTGGTGGAAGTTTTTTTGTTACTTCGATTTATTTTTCTGCCAATTTTTAAATTAATTGGTCTTAGAAAAGGAATTACTTTTGAACAATCTTCTAAAATAATTGGTGCTCATTTTCCTGAAGTTCAAGATAAATTATTGAATGTTTTGCAATTGAAAAAAAATAACAATAATTCTGATTTATTGTTAGCAAGTATTCAACAAAAAGAAACAGAATTACAACCCATTCCGTTTGTAAAAGCTGTAGATTTTACCAAAAACAAAAAGTATTTAAAATATGCAATAGTTCCTGTTATAATATTTTTAATAACCTTATTTACAGATACTAATGATAAATTATCAGAAAGTTTACAACGTGTTGTAAATCATAATACAGCTTATAATCCGCCTGCTCCATTTTTATTTTCGGTAAAAAATAACGATTTAAAAGTGATACAAGGAAAGTCTATTTCTATTTTGGTTAAGACCCTCGGAAAAGTGTTACCAATGGAAGCACAAATCCACTTTGAAAATCAGCAATATTTTTTAGAAAATAATGGTAACGGAACCTTTACTTATACTTTTTCAGCTGTTCAACAACCAATTGATTTTTTTATTGAAGCAAACGGAGTTAAATCTCAAAATTATAAATTAGAAGTTATAAAAACACCTACTATTAATGCTATTTCTTTAGATGTTAAGTATCCCAAATATTTAGGTAAGAAAAATGAAATGATTAAAAATTCTGGTAATGTAATAGTTCCCGAAGGTACTACTATTACTTGGAATGTAACTACAAATCAAACAGATTCGTTGGCTTTTATCAACAATAATAAAAGTGTTTTTTTTGATTCAAATGCAGATAATATTTTTATATATTCTAAAAGGATTCAAAATCCGGTAAATTATCAAATTTCATCTTCTAATAAAGATTTAAAAGATTTTGAGAATTTAGAGTTTTATGTAGATGTTATAAAAGATGAATTTCCATTAATTACTGTGCAATCTAATATTGACAGTATTTCACGCGGAACTGCACAATTTGCTGGTCAGATTTCTGATGACTATGGAATTAAAATATTACAACTCGTTTATTATAATGACGAGCAGCCTGAAAATCAAAATAAATTTGAATTGTCAATAACGAAAGAAAATATTCAAACTTTCTTTTATCAGTTTCCTGACGGATTAAATTTAGAGTCAGGAATTAATTATGAATTGTTTTTTGAGGTATTGGATAATGATGCTGTAAATGGAAGTAAAAAAAGTAAGACAAAAATTTTTAATTATCGACAAAAAACAACTGATGAAGTAGAGGAGGAGTTGTTGCAAGAGCAAAGAAATACGATTAATAATATTTCAAATTCAATTCAGAAACAACAAAAGCAACAGAAAGCATTAGAAAAAGTTCAGCAAGATTTACAAGGAAAGAAGCAAATTAATTGGAATGATAAAAAGAAGATTGACAAATTTGTAGAGCGTCAGAATAATTATAATAGAATGATGCAACGTCAAACTGATAAATTACACGAAAATTTAGATGAAAAAAACGAAGAAAATCAAGATCTTCAAGATAAAAAAGAAGAGCTAAAAAAGCGTATTGAAGAGCTTAAAAAATTAGACAAGCAACAAAAATTGTTAGATGAAATTCAGAAAATGGGACAGAAGCTTAACAAAGAAGATTTATTAAAAAAGGCGAAGGAATTATCACAACAAAATAAACAACAAGAAAGAAGTTTAGAACGGATTTTAGAATTGACCAAGCGTTTTTATGTTGAGCAGAAAACAATGCAAATTGCTAATAAGGTTGAAGAATTGTCTAAAAAACAAGAAGAACTATCTACAGAAAAAGAGAATACTTTAATCAAACAGAAAGAAATAAAAAAGGAATTTGAAGTCATAAAAAAAGATTTAGAAGAATTAAATAAAGACAATAACAAGTTAAAGGAACCTATGGAACTTCCGGATGTGGAAGATGAAAAAGATGATATTGATACTGAATTAAAAAGATCTGAAGAAAACCTTTCTAAAGAAAACAAAGTTAATGCAAAAAAGAGTCAAAATAATTCATCAAAAAAGATGAAAGAAATGAGTACTAAAATGCATAAAGCAATGATGGAAATGGAAGGACAATCTATGGAAGAAAACATTGATGACTTGCGTAAAATTTTAGAAAACCTTGTTGTTTTTTCTTTCAAACAAGAATCTTTAATGCATAAGTTTGAAGAAATTTCTACTTCACATCCAGATTTTGGAAAAGATTTAAAGAAACAAAATGAACTTAAAACCTATTTTGAACATGTAGATGATAGTCTGTATGTCTTGTCTATGAGGTTGCCTAAAATTTCATCAATTATTAAAGATGATTTATCTACAACGCATTATAATTTAGAACAATCTTTATATAATTTTTCTGAAAATCTTTTTTCATATGGAGTTTCTAACCAACGTTACGTTATGACTTCTGTTAATAGTTTAGCAGATTATTTAAGTAATATGTTAAGTAGTATGAAGAATTCTATGTCTATGAAAAAAGGCAAAGGAAATAAATCTAAAGGCAAAGGTTTTAGTTTGCCAGACCTTATAAAGAAGCAAGGAGAGCTGTCTGAAAAAATGCAGCAAGGAATGAAAAAAGGTAATAAACCTAGTGATAATAAAACTGAAGGTAAAGAAGGAAAAAAAGGAGATAAACCAGGACAAAATGATAAGGGAGATAAACAGGGACAGAATGGAGAGAAAGGTAGTAGTGGCGAAGGAGGCTCTATAGATGATTTGGATGGAGAAATTTATCAGATTTACAAGCAGCAAAGTTTATTAAGACAAGAATTACAAGAACAAATTAAAATGTCTGAGGAAGATGGAAATGGTAAAAATTCAGATGCTAATAAAGCTCTAAGGAAGATGGAAGACTTAGAAAATGAAATCTTAGAAAAAGGTTTTAACGCTGAAACACTTCAAAAAATGCAGCAATTAAATTATGAATTATTAAAGTTAGATAAAGCTGCTTTAGAACAAGGAGAAGATAAAAAACGGAAGTCTAATTCTAATTTAAAAGAACTTGAAAAGAGAAATATAAAGGCTTTAGAATTTAAAAAGCAGTTTTACAATCAAACAGAGATATTAAATAGACAATCATTACCTTTGCAGCAGAATTATAAAAACAAAGTTAGAGCATATTTTTCTGACTCAAACAAGGATTAATTATGGTTACTTTTAATTACGAAACAGATTTTGATTTAAAAGATGAAAATCTTTTAGAATATTGGATTGATAATGTGGTTTCAAAAAAAGGTTTTAGTTTAGGTGAATTGAACTATATTTTTTGTGATGACGAATACCTTCATAAATTAAATGTAGAGTTTTTACAACACGATACTTTAACTGATGTAATTAGTTTCGATAATACTTTAGGTAAATTAATTAGCGGAGATATTTATATTTCTATTGAAAGAGTTGCTGATAATGCGAAAGATTTTGAGGTTTCTTTTATAGAGGAATTACATAGAGTGATGATACATGGTGTACTTCATTATATGGGATATAAAGATAAAACTGAAACTGAAAAAAAAGAGATGAGAAATGCCGAGAATACGGCGTTATCTGAATTCAAATAATTGATAATCAATAATGTAAATACAAGGTTTCACGTGGAACCATAATATAATGAGTTTATTTTCAACAACATACGACGTTATTGTAGTAGGAGGTGGTCACGCTGGGAGTGAGGCTGCAGCAGCTGCTGCAAACATGGGTGCACACACCTTATTAATTACAATGAATTTGCAAAATATTGCGCAGATGAGTTGTAATCCTGCAATGGGAGGAATCGCAAAAGGACAAATAATTAGAGAGATTGATGCTTTAGGAGGTTATAGCGGAATTGTTACTGATAAAACAGCGATACAATTTAAGATGCTTAATAAATCTAAAGGACCTGCAATGTGGAGTCCAAGAGCCCAATCTGACAGAATGCAGTTTGCAGAATGCTGGAGAACGATGTTAGAGCAAACTGAAAATGTAGATTTTTATCAAGATTCTGTAAACGGTTTATTATTTGATGGTAATAAAATTATTGGTGTAAAAACAGCTTTAGGTTTAGAAATAAAAGCCAAAACTGTGGTAATAACTGCAGGTACTTTTTTAAATGGATTAATCCATATTGGAGATAAAAGTTTTGGAGGTGGTAGAGCAGGTGAGGGAGCATCAACCGGAATTACAGAAGATTTAGTTGCTAAAGGTTTTGAATCTGGTAGAATGAAAACCGGAACACCACCAAGAGTAGATGGACGATCTTTAGATTATTCTAAAATGATTGAGCAACCTGGTGATGAAATTACCGAGAAATTTTCTTATTTACCAACAACAAAACCATTACAAAAACAACGTTCTTGTTGGTTAACGTATACCAATTTAGATGTGCATGATTTGTTGCGTACAGGGTTTGATAGATCGCCAATGTTTAATGGTAGAATTAAATCTACAGGGCCAAGATATTGTCCTTCGATAGAAGATAAGATAGACCGTTTTGCAACGAAAGATAGACATCAAATGTTTATTGAACCAGAAGGTTGGACAACTTGTGAAATGTATGTAAATGGTTTTTCAACCTCTCTTCCAGAGGATGTTCAGGACAAAGCAATTCGTTCTGTAGCTGGTTTTGAAAATGTAAAATTTTTAAGATATGGCTATGCAATTGAGTATGATTTTTTCCCACCAACGCAATTAAAACATTCGTTAGAAACTAAAATAATTGAAAACTTATTCTTCGCAGGACAAATAAATGGAACCACAGGCTATGAAGAAGCTGCTGCTCAAGGTTTAATGGCAGGTGTAAACGCTGCGTTAAAAACGCAAGAAAAAGAACCTTTTGTTTTAAAAAGAAACGAAGCTTATATTGGTGTTTTAATAGATGATTTAATTACAAAAGGTACAGAAGAGCCTTATAGAATGTTTACATCTAGAGCAGAATATAGAACCTTATTAAGACAAGATAATGCAGATTTGAGATTGACACCAATAGGTTTTAAATTAGGTTTAGCTTCTCAAGAAAGGTTAGATAGAGTTATTGAAAAGCAAGAAAAAGCAGATCTATTAATTCATTTTTTACAAAATACAAGTGTAAAACAAGAGGAAATAAACCCTATTTTAGAAGCAAAGAATTTAGCATTGATTAACCAATCTATGAAGCTTTATAAAATTGCTGCAAGACCTCAATTAGATTTTTCTGATTTTAAAAGTGTAAAGAAATTAACTGCTTTTTTAGATGAAAATAATATTGATAAGGAAGCAATTGAACAAGCTGTTATTCATTTAAAATACTCTGGTTATATAGAGAAAGAAAAGAATAATGCAGATAAATTAAATAGGTTAGAGAATGTAATGATTCCTTCTAGTTTTAATTATCAAAAAGTAAAATCTCTGTCTTTTGAAGCTAGAGAAAAATTGAGTAAAATTCAACCGACATCTATATCACAAGCAAGTAGAATAAGTGGCGTTTCCCCCAGCGATATCTCTGTGCTTTTGGTTTATATGGGTAGATAAATTGTGAAAATAATTGCTATGTTCCTCGTGGAACATATTATAAAGAAAAAGTATTATGGGGGAAAAAAGAGGTCTTCACAAAAAGTTAGAACCTTATTTAAATTGTAAAGATTTTACGGTTTCAGATGAAACTTATGAGGTGATGTTTAATACGGAATATGATATGTTGGTGACTTCACCAATTCCGGTAGATCTAGAAAATTACTATAAGAGTGAAAATTATATTTCACACACTGATAGTAAAAAAACATTAATGGATAAGGTTTATCAGTCTGTAAAGAATATTACATTAAGAAGTAAGTTAAATTTAATTAATTCCTTTAAAACAGATTCTAAAAATATTTTAGATGTTGGAGCAGGTACAGGAGACTTTTTAAAAGTATGTGCATCTAATTATTGGAATGTTCTTGGTGTAGAACCAAGTGCTGATGCAAGAGAAATTGCAAAAGAAAAAGGGATTATTTTACAAGAAGAATTACTTGATATTCAAAATAAAAAATTTGATGTAATTACGCTTTGGCATGTTTTAGAACATGTAGAAAAATTATCTGATTACATTTCTAAATTAAAAGAATTACTTTCTGAAAATGGAAGATTAATCATTGCGGTACCGAATCATAAAAGTGATGATGCAAAATATTATAAAGAGTATTGGGCAGCTTTTGATGTGCCAAGACATATTTGGCATTTTTCACAAAATTCAATTCAGAAAATATTTTCTGAAGAGAATATGATTGTAGAAAAAACATTGCCAATGAAGTTTGATTCTTATTATGTTTCTCTTTTAAGTGAAAAATATAAAACAGGAAAAATGAATCCATTGAAAGCATTTCATAGAGGTTTTGTTTCCAATTTAAAAGCAAGGAAAACAAAAGAATATTCTTCTTTAATTTATGTAATTAAAAACAAGTAGAATTATAATTTTTTTTTAAAAGAATTATCAACCTTCAAAAAAATAATTTTGAAGGTTTTTTTATGATGAAAAATCAAGTTGTTCCTCGTGGAACATTTTAGTTTTTTAATCTAAAATTAGGAACGTTTTTTAAAACAATAATTAAAAAATTGATTTAAGAATGGTTTTATGGTTTAGCTACAAACATTAAATTAAAAATATAGATTACAGGTAAGAACGATTTAATTTTATCTGAATATTTATAATGTTGGAGTAGTGGTAGGTTTTGTAGAATTTTATAATAGCTGTTTTATAGATTCATAATAAGTTTGAAAAGTTCAGTTACTTCAAAATAAAATGTAACTATAACTCTTAGTTTGGATATTAAATTTTAATTAGTTTTTACTTAAAATTTTACTCTCTTTTAAATTCTAGTTCAGTTGTGTTTTTCTTATCATATAAAATTCAATGTTTTTTGAAAACAAGTTGTATTGTAGAAATCCTTTAGAATATTAAATAAATATGTTTTTAAGAAGAGATCTCAAAATTGAAAAAAGAACGTTGTAAAATCAGTTTTTAGTTTCATTTAAATCAAAAAGAGGAAAAAGTATATCTTACTTTAGTTTTTGTACCTAAAAAGCTATTAAAAACGATTTTAAAAAGACTTGTTTAAAACATATTTCAAATAGAGTAGAAACACCTTAGTTAAAAAAGAAAAGCTCTTAAAACGATTGTTTCAAGAGTTTTTTCTATAAATATTACTTATGTAATTGATAAAAAATATCAGTTTTATTTATTTAGTAAATATACACCACAAAGTGAAATGATAAAATAGACACCTAGAGACATCGCTCCTGGATAATCTTTTGCAAGACGTTGCCCAATAAGCATAAAAATTATACTAATGGCAGAAAGCTGTATTCCGAGTAATGCAATTTCTTTTGCTTCTGAAGTATAAATTTGATACACTCCAATAATCATAAATCCTACAGCAAGAATTTCTATGATTAATAGAATGGATAATAAAAACGGAACACTGCCTTTTAATGGAGAATTTTTAAAATGATCTTTTATAAAAGAGATCGTTCCTTTCCAATCTAGTATTTTTTCGAATGCAGATATTAAAAAAGTAATGATTAAAAAAAATAAGATTAAAATCTCAGTAGGGTAGTCAGATAAAAAATGCATAATTACTTCCCTTTATGATTTTCCGAATAATCGTTGTAAAAAGCTTTTCGACTTTTCTTTGATATCTGTTAGTTCCTCTTTAGCATCTTCTGCAAAATCGGCTAAATGTTCTGCTGCGTCTCCAGCTAATTCAGAACTTTTTTCTTTTAAATCTTCATAAGTTTCTTTTGTGTCATCTGTAAATTCAGTTGTTTTCTGTTTTGCTATTTCAGAGTATTCTTCTGCTTTATGTTTTACTTTTTCTATGTTTTCATCAGATAAAAGTTCATTTACTTTTCCTTTTGCATCTTCAAAAACGTCTTTAGCATCTTCTACAAATTCGTTTGTTTTTTCTTTTGTGCTTTCAAGAGTTTCTTTTGCTTCGTTAGAAATTGAACCTAAAGTTGTTTTTAGGTTCCCCTTTAAATTTTTATTTTCTTCTGACATTTTTTTGATTAATTTAATATTATATAATCCTAAAGAAAAGCTTTATCAATAGGTTCCCAAAGCTCAATTTTGTTTCCTTCGTTGTCTAAAATCCAACCGAATTTACCATAGTCATGTTCTTCCATTTCACCTACAATAGTAACACCTTCTTTCTTTAATTCAGCTAATAATTCTACTAAATTTTCTACTCTGTAATTAAACATAAAGTCCTTTTTAGAAGGTTCAAAATGTTTAGTGTCTTCTGCAAACGGACTCCATTGTGTAGAGCATTTATTTCCGTTCTCATCTTTCCACCAGAAAGTACATCCCCAATCGTCCGTATTAAATCCTAAATGATTTTTATACCATTCTTTTGCTGCTTTTGCATTTTCAGATTTAAAAAATAAACCTCCAATTCCTGTAACTCTATTTTTCATAAACTACTTCTTTTTAATATTAGTTTCATAAACTGCTATCCATTCATCAACAGTTATTTTTTTACATAATTCAGCAATTAATTCAAAAGGAATTTCTGCTGTTTTTTTAAAACGAATACAACTTTTACCCATATCTAATGTGCGTTTGCAATGCTTTGGGTATTCGTTTACAAACCAATCTTTAATTTCTGGAATGGCATAAATACCACTATGATATAAATTTATGGAGTTTTTTTGAGAAGCAAAACTCATAAAAGGCAAAGGTTCTTTTGGGTTGCAATGGTACCCATCTGGATACAAAGAATGAGGAACATAATACCCAATCATTCCATACTGAATACCTTCTTTAAAATCACTAGGCAGGTTTTGTTTGATGGTTGTACGTAATTTTAATAAAGCATTTTTACGTTCTTCAGGAACCTGTTTTATATACTCTTCTACTGATGTGGCTTTGTATTGCATAATTTTAGATTTATACAAGTGTCATTTCGAATGACAAAAGTGTAACAAGTTAAACATATTTTGTGAATTATAAGTATTGAATAATCGTATAAAGAAGCTAATGTAAAACAGAGCAATTTAATGAGATTTCTCCCAAAAAAGTAGAAATGACAAAACTGGGTGTAACCATAACTGAACATATAATAATATGAAATTGTCACTTCGACCAAAGGAGAAATCCCATAACAGTGATAACACAAACCTATGTAATTTCTTTTGATAAGTTAGAAATCATTACTCCTTAAGTTTTATAATATAAAAAGCCCCTTCAGGTTTTTAAAACTGAAGGGGCTGATTGTTATAGTAAATTATTTAATTAAATTTTACCTTAATTTTATCTACAATAGTCTGTGCCAATCGTTCTTTACTTTCAACAGTCCAACCGGCAACATGAGGTGATAATAAAACATTTTCTGAATTGATTAAATATTGAAAAGCCTCTGGCATTTTATCATCAGAAAACAAGTTTTCAAAAGATGCTTTTTCATACTCTAAAACATCTAAACCAGCACCTAAAATCTTACCGTTTTTTAAAGCTGAAACCAAGTCTTTGGTGACTACAGATTTTCCACGTGCGGTATTTATCAACCAAAAAGACTTTTTAAAACCATTGATAAGGTCTGCATTAATCATGTTTTGAGTAAGTGTTGTTTGTGGTATGTGTAAACTTAAAACGTCAGATTTTTCTTGTAATTCTTCTAAAGAAACTTGTTTACAATTTGCATCTCCAACATTTGGCTTTATATCATAACACAAAACTTCTACATCAAAACCACGAAGTTTTTTTGCAAAAGATTTCCCCATATTTCCATAACCAATTAATCCAACCGTTCTACAGTCTAGTTCAATTCCGCGGTTTTCTTCGCGCAGCCATTTACCGTTTCTAACTTCTTTATCTGCTTTGTTTAGCTTGTTAAATAGCGATAATAGCATTCCTAAGCTATGTTCTCCTACTGCGTTTCTGTTCCCTTCCGGAGCAGCAATTAATTCAATATTTAAGCTTTCTGCATAATCACAATCTATATTTTCTAAACCTGCACCAACACGTCCAATAAACTTTAAGTTGGTGGCTTTGTCTAAAAATGCTTTATCAATAGAAAAACGACTTCTAATTATAAAACCATCATAGTTGTGAATTTTAGCTAAAACTTCTTCTTTAGATGAAGTGTAATCTTCATCATTTTGATACCCTAAATCATTTAATTGATTTATTAAAAGCGAGTGATTTGAGTCTAGGTGTAGAATTTTCATTTTTAGTATTTTAGATTGTTGGAGTTCTTAGATTTTTAGAGAAGAATTAAACTTAGACATCATTTTAATAATTTTTTGAAGCGTTTTTATTAAGTTTTTCAAGTTCTTCTTTTTCAAGAAACCCTAAATCAAAAGTTGTGTTTCAATTTCATAACAAGATCCTAAATAAATTCTTAGAAAACGCTTAAAATCTTTATTTGAACTTCTTACTGTTCCTTCTGCAATATTAGAAGGAATAGATACTACTGCTCTTCTTAATTGGGAAATTAATCCAAACTTTTCATCTATAGGAAAAGATTTAGTAATAATATAGATATCAGTACAAAAAGTTCTACTTAATTGTCAAAATTTTAAATCTTTATACCGATGCATTTTTTATAAATTTTAGATAATTAGATTGTTAGAAAATTATAAATTTTATTCATCCAATTTTAGAATGTTTATGTTAAATCTAATCATCCAACAATCTAACAATCCAATCATCGATACTTAATATTGCTCTTTATCATTAGGGAAATCACTGCTTTTTACATCATCAATATAAGATTTAAAAGCGCCAGTCATTTCTGTATGCATATCTAAATATCTACGTAAAAAACGAGGATGAAATTCGTGTGTCATTCCTAACATATCGTGGGTAACTAAAACCTGACCATCAACACCATTTCCGGCACCAATACCAATTACAGGAATAGAAATTGCTTCTGCAACTTCTTGAGCTAATTTAGCAGGTACTTTTTCTAGAACAACGGCAAAACAGCCTAATCTTTCTAACATTAAAGCATCTTCCATTAATTGTTCTGCTTCTTCTTCTTCCTTTGCTCTAACTGTGTACGTACCAAATTTATATATAGATTGTGGTGTTAAACCTAAATGTCCCATTACAGGAATTCCGGCATTTAAAATACGTTTAATAGATTCTTTAATTTCTTTACCACCTTCTAATTTTATAGAATGTCCGCCGCTTTCTTTCATAATTCTAATAGCAGAACGTAACGCTTCTTTTGGGTCTGATTGGTAACTACCAAAAGGTAAATCTACAACCACTAAACATCTTGTAATAGCTCTAACTACAGAACTTGCATGATAAATCATTTGATCTAACGTAATAGGTAAAGTTGTTTCATGACCCGCCATAACATTAGATGCAGAATCTCCAACCAAAAGAACATCAATTCCAGCTCCATCTAAAATTTTTGCCATTGTAAAATCATAGGCAGTTAACATGGAAATTTTCTCTCCATTCTTCTTCATATCTACCAAAGATTTTACTGTAACTTTTTTATATTCTTTTTTTGCTGCTGACATACTTTTTATTTTTTATAATAGTATGTAAATGTAAGGAAAAGCATTAAATATTAAACAAGTTAATCTTTCGTTAATCTTAAGAAGATAAAATTTTATTAAAAGGTTATTTGTTAATTTTATTGCTTGTTATTTATAGTTTTTCATTTAAATTTCTAAGAACTTGTATCTACTTAATTATTTGATAGTTAAAAAAGAAGTGGTAATTGTAAAGAGCAAAGAATAAAAAATAACATTATCTTTGATTTTTTATTTATTAGATGACAGAAGAGCAAGTTGTATTAAACACAGACAAATGGATAGATAATTATGCAGATTATATGTATAATTATGCTGTTGTGCGTGTAAATAATGGTGACTTGGCTAAAGATTTAGTTCAAGATACTTTTTTTGCAGGATTAAAATCAGCTAAAAATTTTCAAGGAAAATCTACCGAAAGAACTTGGTTAATTTCAATCTTAAAAAGAAAGATCATAGATTATTACAGAAAAATAAATTCTAAAAAAGGACAGGCTGAAGTTAGAATGAATTTTTATGATGATGGAGAAAATGAAGGTAATTGGTTAGAAGAAAGAGTGCCACAGAGTTGGGACAATCAGTCGGAAAAAACCATTGAAAACGAAGAATTAAAAAGTCAGTTAGATTCTTGTATAGATGCTTTGCCAGAAAAATATGCAATGGTTTTTAGAATGAAAACAATACAAGAGTTTGAAACTGAAGAAATTTGTAAGGAGTTAGATATTACAGCGTCCAATTTATGGGTTATCATTCATAGAGCAAGAACACAGCTCAGAAAGTGTATGGAAGATAATTGGTTTAATAATTAAGACATGTTTAAAAATTTAAAAATTACCTGCGACGAAGCAACTACTATTTGTGATAAAAGCCAATACGGTGCTGCTACTATAAGTGAAAAAGTGAAATTAAGTATTCATTTTTTAAGTTGTAAAATATGTTGTCTTTACACAAAGCAAAATAAAACACTTACAAATTTATACAAAGGGCAAGCTAAAAGTTGTAAAGAGATAAAGCGTTGTTTAAGTAAAGAAGAAAAGGAAGCTCTAAAGAGAGAGTTAGAGAAAATAAAGGAATAAAGGAATAAAGATATTTTGGTAGTTTTTAAAAAACTACATTTTTTGATTTTTTGTTAGATTGAAACGGGATTTATAGAAATATAGATTCCGTTTTTTTGTATTTTAGCTTTTTGTCTTCTCGAGCGCAGTCGAGAGGTTTGTATAGAAATTTAATAAGGTTCCGACTGCGCTCGACCAGCTATAAGATGCATTTTTTACCAGAAAATATAGACAATTATGTTGTGGAACATTCACAACAAGAGCCAACCATTTTAAAAGAATTAGGTAAAGAAACTTGGCAAAAAGTATTGAATCCTAGAATGTTAAGCGGTGCTTTTCAAGGAAGAGTATTGTCTATGATTTCAAAATTAATTCAGCCAAAAAACATTTTAGAAATTGGTACGTATACTGGGTATTCTGCTTTGTGTTTAGCGGAAGGATTAGCATCCGAAGGAAAAATTTTTACATTAGATAAAAATGAAGAATTAGAAACACTTCAAAATAAATATTTTGAAAAATCTGGTTTCAGAAATCAAATAGCACAATTTGTGGGGAATGCAATTGAGATTATTCCTACTATTGACCAGAAATTCGATTTGGTTTTTATTGATGCGGATAAATCTAATTACATCAACTATTTTCATTTAATTATTGATAAAATGAATTCTGGCGGAATTATTTTGTCTGATAATGTACTTTGGAGTGGAAAAGTAGTAGAAAAATTAGATCCTAAAGACAAAGACACAAAAGTTCTTTTAGAATACAATAAATTATTAAATACAGATGATAGAGTAGAAACGGTACTATTACCAATTAGAGATGGTTTAACAATAACTAGAGTAAAATAGTTTCCGCTCTGCGGGATAAAAAACATTGTTTTTAAAAACCAATAAACTATTTAAAAAGTAATTTTTGAAGTGTTTATTATGGTTTTCCGCTACGAAGGAAAGATAGTTAAGGTAATTTTTTTAAGAGGAATAAACGGTTCTAAAAAATAAATTTAGAAATTACGCTTTATCGGGCCAGTTAAATCTTCAATATCTTGTTTTACAGAATTGATTCCTTTATTAATATCTTTTGTAATATTTTTAAATTCTTGGTTTGCGCCTTGAGATACCTCTTTTGCAGAATCTGCTTCTGCTTTTGGTAATTTAGAACTTTCGTTAATTTCTCTCTTAATATCGTTGGTTGCATCTTTTACTTGACGCATTCCTTTTCCTAATCCTTTGGCAATTTCAGGAATCTTATCTGCACCAAAAAGCATCACCACAATTAACATGACAACCATTATTTCTGGACCACTAATAAATAAAAGAATTGTATTCATATACTACAAAGGTAAATATTTATTCAATATATAAACTTCACAAACCAAAATATTTGTAGTTTAGAAAAAAAATATATTAAAAATAATTTAAATGCTTAAAAGAGTACTTGTAATTTTGTTTGTAACTGTCTATTTTACAAGCTGTAAAATAGTTAAATTATCTAGAAATATCGATCAAAAATTAGCAACTTCTTTTTTTGATAATCAATTTACGGGAATTTATATTTATGATGTAGCAGCAGATAAAGTACTTTATAATTATAATGCAGATAAGTATTTTACACCCGCAAGTAATACCAAAATTTTCACACTTTTTACAGGTTTAGAAATGTTGCCAGATTCAATTCCGGCTTTTAAATATGCTGTAAATAAAGATACAATTACCATACAAGCCACAGGAGATCCTACTTTTTTACATCCATTTTTTAAAGACAGCACCGCTTTAAAATTGGCAAAAAAATATAAAAAAGTACATTTAATTGCTAATAATATTTCTGATCAAAAATACGGACCAGGTTGGGCTTGGGAAGATTTTGATAGCTATTTTAGTCCAGAAGTAAGTGCTTTTCCTATGTATGGAAATGTTGTCTTTGTTCAAAATGAAGATTCCATAAAGGTCAGCCCAAACTATTTTGCTGATAAATTAGAAATTACAGATAAAAGTTACGGCAGAAAAGAGCTTTCTAATTCTTTTTATTTTGGAAAAAACAGGAAAAGAGAAACCGAAATTCCTATGATTATAAGCGATTCTTTACTCTTAAATCTCTGGAATGATATTTTACCCAACAAAGTAAGTTTATTGCATAAATCGGCTTTAAAACCGGCTACAATTGCCTATAGTATTCCTAAAGATTCATTATTTAAAAGAATGATGGAAGTAAGCGATAATTTTTTAGCAGAACAGATTTTAGTTTTAGCGTCTTCAACACTTTCAGATACATTGAGTTCTGCAAAAGCAAGAAACTTTATTTTAAAACATCAATTACAAGATTTAAAACAAAAACCACGCTGGGTAGATGGTTCTGGTTTAAGTAGATATAATTTATTTACACCCATTTCTTTTGTAGAAGTTTTAACAAAAATGCACAAAAAAATACCATCTAAAAAGTTGTTTCAGTTTTTTCCTGTTGGTGGAGAATCGGGTACTTTAAAAAATTGGTTTTCTGGAAATCCAAAACCGTATATTCATGCAAAATCTGGTACTCTAGGAAATAATTATAATTTAAGCGGATACTTAATTACAAAATCGGGTAAAGTATTAGTTTTTAGTTATATGAATAACCATTATATGCATTCTAACGGTGAAGTAAAAAAGAGAATGCAAATGATATTTGAGGAACTAAGAGATAATTATTAAATATATTGATTAAAATAGCATAAACTATGGAAGAAATAATAAATGATTTTAGTGCAGGTATTCTTTTTTGGCAAGTAATTCAAATAGTTTTTTTAGCAGCATTGGTCTATTTTTTATACAAAATTTCTAGACGTTTTAGTAAAAAATAATTCTCCTCTTTTTTTTGTTGATAGGTGATCTTTTTCTCTTATAATGAATTGTTAAGTGGAATATTATATTCAATAGATTATGCTTTTATAAGCTAAAATCATTCCTTATTTTTACGCAAAAACATAGATATGCAAGCTTCCGTACCTATCACTAAGCAAAGATTAGATGCTGTTGATGCGCTTCGTGGTTTCGCTATTTTAGCCATTATGCTTTTACATAGTATAGAGCATTTCAATTTTTATGTATTTCCAGATGCTTCTTTACAACCAGCATGGTTAACTACGTTAGATGGTTATATTTGGGATACGTTGTTTTTCCTCTTTGGAGGTAAAGGGTATGCAATATTTGCATTGCTTTTTGGGCTTACGTTTAGTATGATGTATCGCAAGCAAGCTAAGGCTGGTGTAGATTTTGGAGGACGTTTTTTTTGGCGACTTATTCTCTTAGTTGGATTTGCTATTGTAAACGGAGCCTTTTTTCCAGGAGAAATACTTTCACTTTATGCCATGGTAGGAGTGGTGCTTATTTTAGTACGTGGTTGGTCTTCTAATTTTGTTTTATTAGCGGCTTTTTTACTTTTATTACAGCCAATTGAGTTGTGGCATTATGTACAATCATTAATAAATCCAGATTATGTTTTACCCGTTTTGCCTACAGGTAATTTGTGGCGTATGCTAAAAGAAGGGCAATTGAGTAATTCTTTTTTTGATTTAGTAAAATCAAACACGCTTTACGGACATAAAGTAACTTTCTATTGGTCTTTACAAGTAGGTAGAACCGTACAAACTGCAGGTCTATTTGTACTTGGGTATTGGCTAGGAATTAAAGATCTATTTGTAACCAGTGATGCTTCTATTCGTTTTTGGAAAAGAATGCTTGTGGTAGCTGCTATTGCTTTTATACCGCTTTATTTTTTAGGTGAAAATTTTGCTGCTTTGGTAAGTTCAAAAGTGGTTTTGGGGTCTTTAGGAAAAGCCATTACCATGTATCAAAACTTGAGCTTTACATTTGTATTAGTCTCTGGTTTTATTTTGCTTTATCAATATGGTGGGTTTAGAAAACTAGTAGGCGGTTTGCGTTATGTTGGTCGTATGAGTTTAACTGCCTATGTGCTGCAATCTATATTGGGAAGCTTTGTATTCTTTGGTTACGGCTTAGGTTTAGGTCCAAATGTAAGGCATACGGTAAGTTTAGGAATCGGTATTGTATTGTGGATTATTCAGTTTTACTTTTTTAAATGGTGGATAAACAAATACGGACAAGGTCCTTTAGAAAAGCTATGGCACCGTCTTACTTGGATACAGTTCAAAAAAGACTAACCGATATTTTATTTCTTAGCATTCTAGGGACTGACAAGCATTCTTTTTGTTGTAAATTTGGATAAAAACAGATTACTAAACAAGTGAAGTAAATGAAATTTAAGCGCTCATTTTAAAACTATAAAAAATACATACGAATATTACTTTTGAAAATCAGAAGAGTAAGGATAACCATTAAATAATGGGGTAAAAGAACTTTTGATAGTGATATAAACCGTTGTAAAACATTATGAGGAAAAACCTGATATTAATAATAATAATAATAATAATAATAATAATTTTGACATCGAATTTAGTAGATGCACAATTCATAAAGGAAAAATCAATAAATGTTCAAATTGGATATGGACTCAGTGCTCCAAACAATAGCATTGATGGAACTGTTGATGACGGTTTTTTTATACAAGGAGAATTAGTACTAAAAGTAGCTTCTTGGATTGAGTTTAGACCTTATGCAGGAATTATTTTAACAAATTCAAAAGGAAAAGACTTAGATGGCAAACCAACAGATGAAAAAGCCGTATCAAAAGCTTTTTTATTAGGTGGAAAAGCTAGAGTTCGAGCACCAATTCCTTGGGTAGCTCCATATCTCGAAATTGGAATTGGAACTTCAATCGGAAAGTTTGAAACATTTACCGCTCTTGATAAAATAAATAAAAGTGGCCTAATTTACCACATACCTATTTCTATAGGTTTAGAATTAGGTAGAAATAATAATTTTGACCTCGGATTCTCTTACTACCTTCAGCCATCTGTTGAACAATACGCTGGAGCATTTGCAGTCGGAATAACATTTCCGCTGAATTAAGGTTTTATAACACCGTATAAAAAAATTGCTTAATTTTAGCTTAAACAAAGGGTGTAGTTTTTTATAAGAAGATAATATTGTACCGAATTGATAAAAAAGCCAAAATAAATGACAAAAATAAGAATAAAGAGAAATTCGGAATGGAATAATAAAGCACGTTCAATTGGTATTTATATTGATGGAAAAAAAGTGGGAACAATTAACGATGGAGAAGCTCAAGAGTATGAAATTGACAATGGAAATCACGAAATTTTCGCAAAAATAGATTGGTGTAGAAGCCCAAAAATGGTGTTAAATATAAACGAAAATGAAATAATAACTTTGATATTAAGTGGTTTCAAATTTGGAAAATTTATTTTACCAGTAATTTTAGGAATTATGCTGATGTATTATCTTATAAAATATGCACTTAATTTTGACTTCCCCTTTTTAATCTGGTTTATAGCAATTGGATTTATATACCCAATGTATTATATCACTTTTGGAAAAAATAGATATTTAATTCTAAAAGAAGAAAATAAAAACGTATTGTAACTCAGTTTATAAAAATCACTAAAGTAGTTGATTTTTATAAACAACAAAGTTGCCAACTATTTAGAAAAAAATGCTCTAAATGAAAAAAATTATATTAGAATATAGATTTACAAATCACCAAAAGATTATATTTCTTCTATATCTTGGAGCTCCTTTTTTATTTAAAATTTTCTTATTGTTCAGAAATAATATCAATATAGAAAATTATTTAATTCTTTCGATTTGTGTTATTTGTTATACTTTTTTAATATCAATAGCGTTTTTGAAAAGAGGATTTTTTACAAAAAATTCTAATCTTTATAAAGGTTCGTTCTTTTTAGGAAAATTATTTTTTAAAACACGAATTGACATTTCTGATAAGTCTAAAATTACCATTTTGAAATTCAGGAAATCTCAAAAGCTTTCTTGGTTTAGTGGAGCAAATCCAGATTTAACAGTTGAACATAGTAGTTTTGAGGTGAATATTTTGAACGAGATGCATACAAAACGTGAACCAATATTAGATTTAAAAAGGAAAGAAAGTGTTGAAACAACAACTAAGTTTTTAACTACTAATTTTGATTTGAAATATGAAAAATATAATCCTAATTTTAGAATAAAAAATAGTTGCTAACACTCTTTAATATAAATTTATTCACAATTAAAAACAGTTACTTTTTACAACACTGTTGGCGTATTAAATTAAGATTATAATACTTCATAATTACTTTTTAAAAATTTTCTTAAAATTAACTTCAGCGATAACCATTGCAGATATAATAAGCACACCACCAATTAACATTTCATTAAAAAACTTTTCATTTAAAATTACAATGCCTGCTATTGTAGCAAAAACAGGTTCTAATAAATAAGTTAAAGCTACTTTTTCTTCACCTAAATAACGTTGTCCAACATTTTGTACAGCATACATAAAGGCTGTCGCTGGTAAAGCGGTAAAAAGTACACCACTCCAAAATCCATTGGTCTCTGGAAACCAAATTGTATTGGTATCAAACAAAGCAAAAATAAAACAGCCAATAGCACAGAATAGCATCAATAAAATTACACTTGGCATCGGTTTAACTTCATTAGAAAATCTACCAACTTGTAGCACATAAAAAGCAAACCCAAAAGCACAGGCAATAATCCATAAATCACCCACGTTTAAAGTCAATCCGTCTTTTACAACGATAATGTATAACCCTGTTAAAGCCAATGTACAGGCAATCCAAATCTTAAATGCTACCTTTTTTTTATAAATCAGAAACTTTAAAATAGGAATTAAAAGAACATCTAAACCAGTGATAAAGGCAGCGTTTGAAACGGTTGTATATTTTAATCCTATTGTTTGTAAAATGGTTGCAAACAGTAATGGAGTACCAATAAGAAAACTTATACGAAGGGTATTTTTGGTAATATATTTTAGTTGATTAAAAAAAATAACTGCTAAGCTTACAGCTGCAATTAGAAATTTATAAAACAAGAATACAAAAGGAGATCCTTCTCCCACACTTACTTTAACAAAAGTGAAGGATATTCCCCAAAAAGCAGTACCTAAAATTAACAGTAATAAATAAAAATGTTTCTTTTGCATATATAATAAATTAATGAGTTAGACATTAAATTATTAGAGTACACGATTATGCGCAAAAGAAAAACTAATCTTCCCTATCTTCTTCTCTAATGTTGGAAAATTAGTTTATTGATTCTTATCTGATACAAAGATATGAATCTTTTGCACCCTAACATCATAGAAAATTAATTTCAGATAAAATATTGTTTATGAAGGTATTTGCTGATTTCTAATGGTGTTTTATTTTTTAATCTTATAGATCAACGTTTTTTTAATAAGTAGTAATAATGATTCTCTTACACCTAAAAATTAAACTTCGCTTGCCGATCGTACATAATAATACTTCCGGCTACTGATACATTTAAGCTCAATTCAGATTTAAATTTTACTAAATGATGCGATTTTTCAATCGCTAATTTAGACATTCCATGATCTTCTGCGCCTAATAAATAAACGCAACGTCTAGGATGCTCAAATGTTTCTAATTGTACCGCTTTTTCATCTAATTCTACACCGACTAACATAGCTCCTTTAGGAAGATTATTAAAGAAATCGTCAAAATTTTCGTAATGAAAATAAGGCATTGCACCAGTGGCTTTGTGCGTATCGCAAGCTTGTTTTGCATAGCGATTTCCAATAGTAAAAATAAAACTAGCACCCATGTTTTGAGCAGAACGCCATAATACACCTAAATTTTCAGGCGTTTTTCCATTCTGAATTCCAATGCCGAAAAAACCTTGTTCTAAATTGTTTACCATTACTTTTTAATATTATTCAATTTCATCAACGTTTTTTTAGAAGCATTTTAATGCTCTTTAAATTATTAAAAAAATATTTTATTTCTTAACTCGCTTATTTTGATAGTACTAAAAGATAAAAAAAATATCCATAAATCATATATTATCTTTATTTAGAACAAATAAAAATAACATTGTATGTTTGCAAAATATTTACCAAAAACTAGTGTGTCATTATCAGATTTCATACTGGAAACATGATATTATTAACAGATTAAAAAAATACTTAAAATCAAAAGTAATGAATTATTTTATAAATTCGAAAAGTTCTATAAACCTCACTAAAATAGTATGCTGTATACTGTTTTTATTAAGTTTCCAAGATGGGAAAGCTCAAAATATAAGTGGCAAAATTCATGGAAAAATTGTTAATCAAAGTGGTACTCCTCTTTCTAATGTAACCATTCAAATTAAAGAATTTTCTTTGGGAACTTCATCAGATAATAAAGGTGAATTTATGGTTAAAGTTCCTATTGGTGAGATTACTTTATCTGCTTCATATGTTGGTTATAAAACAGTTAATAAAACCATAACAGTGAACTCAAATAAAATTTCTGAAGTACATTTGATACTTACAAATACATCAGAAAATTTAAATGAAATTTTAATTGAAGCTCATTTAGACAAAGAAAAAGTACCTACAGTTTCTCGTTCTGCTACAAAATCTAAAATTAGTTTAATGAACACGCCTGCGCCTGTAGTTGTTGTAGGTGGTTATTTACTAGATCAACAAGCTAACAATACGATACAACAAAGTATTAGAAATATAAGTGGAGTTACACAAGCGGGTAATAATTATAATATTGGTGATAATTTAGTTATTAGAGGGTTAGGTGCTAATTATGCCTACGATGGTATGTATGGTGGTGGTAGTTTAGGAAATACATTTAATCCTGTTCGTTCGCAAACTAACATAGAAAGAATTGAGGTTTTAAAAGGTCCGTCTGCTGGTCTTTACGGAATGGGCGCTGCAGGTGGAGTGATTAATTTAATAGAAAAAAAACCTTTAGATATAGAACAATATTCTATTGAAACTCGTTTTGGAAAATGGGGCCATTATAGAGTTATGGTCGATTTAACGGGGCCAATTTCAGAGAAATTAAGCTATCGTTTTGTAAGTGCAAGTGAAGTTGAAGAAGGATATAGAGATGTATCATCTGAAAGATTTGAGAATTATGGATCTTTAAAATATGAAACAGATAAACATCAATTTATATTATCTAGTGCATATATAGAAGATGCTGTTCAAATTGATCCAACAGGAAACCCTGTAAGATTAATAAGTACAAGTTTATTAGGGAATCCGGAAGAGGGTGGTTATAATTGGGAAAACTTAGTAAATGATACAGGTTTAGATAGTAGTGGAAACTTTTCTGGTGTACAATTAACTGATGAGCAACGCCAAATTTTAGCAAACTCATTAACCAATACAGATGGTTATGAACCCTTTGATATTGGAGATGCTACATTGGTATCACCTTTGGCAACACCAAATAAAGGAAAAGAATTTAGAGTAAAATTACGTCATGAGTGGAAACCAAGTGAAACTGTTAACATTACAAACCAGGTTTTGTATAGAAATTATAGCTCAGATTATGTTAGGCAAACAGGGGCTTTAAATTATTCTTATTATCAACAAAGTGGTATTATACATAACGATACTCGTTCGCCATTAATTATAGATGATGTAATTTATCCGTATGCGGCAAGACGTCAAGAATATAGAATTGTTGATGCTCAAGAAAAAATGTTTCAATATTTTGGTGATTTTCAAAAAACATGGGGAAAAGGAAATGCTTTAAGAGGAGAGCATTTATTAAGTATTAACTACGAGAATAGAAATATTGATTACAGCCAACATTCTACTTGGGATGCAGATGATAGTAGAGCGACTAATCCTGTGCCATACATTTTAGATATTAGAAACCCTAACTGGGGATCTGGAAGTATTTGGGATTATGACCCAATTTTAAGAAGCCAATACGAAAAAACAGTACAAGGTTATGGGGTCGGTTTTCAAGAAGTTATTTATTACGATAAATTAACAGCTAGAGTTGGTGGAGCTTATTTAGGTACCCAACAAGATTATAGAAATTTGTATGATGATGGACAATTAGTTGATTTTAACGATGCTGGTTTTGCTTATAATTTAGGTTTAAATTATAGAGCTATGGATCAGTTATCTTTATTTGGTAACTATTCTGTTGGTAGAACGGTTTATAGCGTAACATCTTCTTTAGATGGTGATGATCGTCCTGATTCTGAATCTTTGTCAATAGATTTAGGAATGCGTTTTAAGACGAAAGATAACAGTTTATTAGCGTCTCTTGTATTTTTTCAAACAGCAACCACAAATTTACAGTATGCTAATGATGATTATGAAGATGATCCTGCAGCATCAAATTTTAATATTGATGTACCTCAGTATTTTTATGATCAAGAAAATAGAACAAGAGGTGTAGAGTTAGATGTAAATTATGCGGTTAATAATTTCTTATCATTTAATACCAATGCAACATTTCAAGACCCTAAAACAATAGAAGGAGAAGATGTTATTACAGAACAAAGTAAAGGTGTACCAAAAACATATGCTCGTTTTTGGGGACAATACAAGTTCTTGTTAGGTAAACAAAAAAATCCTTTAAGTTTTAACTTAGGTACAAGTTACGAAAGCAAAAGAACTATTGATGGTTATAGTTTAGTAGATGCTCATGTAAATAGCTATGTTCTTTTTGATGGAGCTCTAGCTTATGGAATTGGAAAAAATTGGGATTTAAGATTAAATATTGAAAATATTTTTAATACTAGATATTATGTAAAAGCAATGTTTGCAGGAGCTTTACCAGGAGAAACTAGAAATTTACAACTTACTGCAAAGTATAAGTTTTAAAAAAATACAGTAAAAAATAATTAAAAAGAGCTAAACATTTACGTTTAGCTCTTTTTTACTTTTTAATCAACATTCGTTTAATTTCATTCAATTTCATTAATGCTTCAATTGGTGTTAAAGTATCAATATTTGTGGCTAAAATTTCTTCTTTAATATTTTCTAATAACGGGTCATCTAACTGAAAAAAGCTGAGTTGCATTTCTTCATTCTGATCTTGTTTTAAAACGTCTTTAACTTCGGCATTTTTGTTGTTCTTTTCTAGTTTTTCTAAAATTTTATTCGCTCTATGAATTACCATATTTGGCATTCCAGCAAGTTTGGCAACATGAATACCAAAACTATGATCAGAACCACCAGAAACCAATTTACGCAAGAATATTATGGTGTTTTCTAATTCTTTTACAGACACATTAAAGTTTTTAATGCGCTCAAAAGTAGTGGTCATTTCATTCAACTCATGATAATGCGTAGCAAATAATGTTTTTGCTTTGGTTGGATGTTCGTGTAAGAACTCAGATATGGCCCATGCAATCGAAATTCCGTCATAAGTAGAGGTTCCTCTACCAATTTCATCTAACAAAATTAAACTGCGCTCAGAAACGTTATTTAAGATCGAAGCTGTTTCGTTCATTTCTACCATAAAGGTAGATTCGCCCATAGAAATATTATCACTGGCACCAACTCTGGTAAAAATCTTATCTACAATACCAATTTTTGCATTCTGAGCCGGAACATAACTTCCCATTTGTGCTAATAAAACGATTAATGCAGTCTGACGTAAAATTGCCGATTTACCAGACATATTAGGTCCGGTAATCATAATTATTTGTTGTTGAGTTCTATTCAACACCACATCATTTGCAATATACGCTTGATCTATGGGTAATTGTTTTTCAATAACAGGATGACGACCATTTTTTATTTCCAAATCAGTACTTTCATCCATAAGAGGACGCACATAATTATTGTCAATTGCTAAAACTGAAAAAGAAAGTAAACAATCTATTTTTGCGATAACCTGTGCATTTTCTTGGACTATCTGTACATATTGAATGATGTACTGTAGTAATTTAGAAAATATTTCTTGTTCTATTTTGGCTATTTTTTCTTCAGCACCTAAAATTTTGGTTTCGTATTCTTTTAATTCCTCGGTAATATATCGCTCTGCATTTACCAAGGTTTGTTTACGTATCCATTCTTGTGGAACTTTGTCTTTATGAGAATTTCTAACCTCAATATAATACCCAAATACGTTGTTAAAAGAAATTTTTAAACTTGTAATTCCTGTGCGCTCTGTTTCACGCTTTAGCATGTTATCTAAATACTCTTTACCAGAGTTAGAAATGGCACGTAAATCGTCTAATTCTTGATGAACGCCTGTAGCAATAGCATTTCCTTTATTGATGTTTACCGGAGCTTCATCAAACAAGGTTTCATTAATTTTTTCAATTAAATCGGCACATGTATGTAATTGATTTCCGAGTGCTTTTACTGTATTATTTTTACTTTTTTCTGCGGATGCTTTTATCGGCAAAATGGCCTTTAAAGAATCTTTTAAAAGTACAATTTCTCTTGGTGAAGCTTTACCGGTTGCTACTTTAGAAATTAATCTTTCTAAATCGGATATTTGTTTTAATTGATAAGTTACTGTCTGAGAAAACTCATCAGAATCTATAAAAAACTTTACCAGTTCATGACGATTTTTAATGGCGTCAATATTTTTTAAAGGCAATGCCAACCAACGTTTTAACAATCTTCCACCCATGGGCGAAATTGTTTTATCAATTACATTTAAAAGAGTAACTGCGTTGATAGAATTCGGATTGTATAATTCTAAATTTCGAACCGTAAAACGGTCCATCCAAACATAATTATCTTCAGCAATTCTGCTGATATGCTGAATGTGTTTTAGCTGATTGTGTTGCGTTTCCGACAAGTAATACATCACTGCACCGGCAGCAATAATTCCGTTTTTAACATCTTCAATTCCAAAACCTTTTAAGCTTTTTACTTCAAAATGATTTTGCAACGTTTCATTCGCATATTCTTTTTGAAAAACCCAATCGTCTAAATAAAACGTGTAATATCGGTTTTCAAATAATTCTAAAAATTGTTGTTTGTGTTGTTTCTGAACCAAGACTTCACTCGGACTAAAGTTTTGCAACAATTTATCAATATATTCTGCATTTCCTTGTGCCACCAAATATTCACCAGTAGAAACATCAAGGAAAGAAATTCCGAGTTGTTTTTTATCAAAATGAACTGCCGCTAAAAAGTTGTTTGTTTTGGTTTGTAAAACTTCATCGTTTAAAGAAACTCCGGGTGTAACCAATTCTGTAACCCCACGTTTTACTATGGTTTTGGTCATTTTAGGATCTTCTAACTGATCACAAATAGCAACACGCATTCCAAACTTTACCAACTTTGGTAAATAGGTGTTTAAAGAATGATGTGGAAAACCTGCCAAAGCAGTTTCTGTTTCACTTCCGGCACCACGTTTTGTTAAGGTAATTCCTAAAACATCGGCAGCTTTTTTGGCATCTTCACCAAAAGTTTCGTAAAAATCTCCTACTCTAAAAAGTAACATTGCATCAGGGTATTTATTCTTGATTGCGTTGTATTGTTTCATTAAAGGAGTTACCTTTTTTGCTTTTGATTTTGCCAAGTTTTGGAAATTTTCAGTTAGTTTTGCGAAGATAAAAATTAGTACTCAGTAATCAGTAGCAGTTTACAGTGAACTTATTCACAAGATATGAGAAAATTAAAGAATAACGAGTTAGGAAGAATTACAGTTGATGAATTTAAGACTGTTGAAAAGACGCCAATTATAGTAGTTTTAGACAATATTAGAAGTTTAAATAATATTGGTTCTGTTTTTAGAACAAGTGATGCTTTTTTGATTGAAAAGATCTATTTATGTGGTATTTGTGCTACTCCGCCAAATAAAGATATTCATAAAACAGCCTTAGGAGCAACCGAATCGGTGGCTTGGGAATACGTAGAAGATACTTTGACTTTAGTTGAAAAATTAAAGGCTGAAAATGTAAAAATTCTATCTATTGAACAAGCAGAAAATTCTACAATGCTCGACACTTTTTATCCGACGATAGGAGAGAAGTATGCTATTGTTATGGGGAACGAGGTAAAAGGCGTGCAACAAGAAGTGGTAAATGCGTCTGATTTGTGTATCGAAATTCCGCAATTGGGTACCAAACATTCTTTAAATATTTCTGTAACTACAGGAGTTGTTATTTGGGACTTGTTTGTGAAGTTAAGAAAATAGTTCTTTTTGCTCATACAGTTTGTACTTTCTGATGTCACATATTTGTAGCCGTTTATATTTTTTCTCACACAGTTTGTCCTTTCGAACGGAGAGAGAAATCACATAAGGTTGATCGGGTTAGTGCAGCACTTTTATGAGACTTATCCTTGCGTCGAAATGATAAATTTGGTGTTTAATTTTTAGGTTTTCTTAGCTTTTACTGTTTCAAATTTCAAATGATATTAAAAGGAGTATTCAGTATATAAAAGTTGCTGGCAAACAAGTCTAGCCCAGATTGAAGCGGCATCCTTTTTGCTTTTTCAGCAAAAAGATATAGCGGAAAGCTGGAAATAGCTTCTAAAAAAATTAAAATCCTAAGACTAATTTAGCGATAGAAAAGTAGATTAAAATTCCTAAAATATCGTTACTTGTTGTTATAAATGGTCCTGTGGCCAATGCTGGATCGATACCTTTTTTTGCTAAAATAATAGGAATAAATGTTCCAATAATTGAAGCAATAATAATTACGGAAATTAAGGAAGCTGCTACGGTAATTCCTAAGTCTAGTGGAAATCCTAAAAACAACATTCCGGCAGACATTAATAAGGCAGCCAATACAAAACCGTTTAACAAACCTTGTAATATTTCTTTTAACAACCTTTTAAACAGAGATCCTTTTAAGCTGTCGTTTGCCAAACCTTGCACAATAATTGCAGAAGATTGTACGCCTACATTACCTGCCATTGCAGCAATTAAAGGTGTAAAAAAGAACAGTTCTGGAAAAGTGTTTATTGCATTATCAAAACTACCTAAGACAGAAACAGAAATAAAGCCACCAAAAAGGGCTAAAATTAACCACGGTAAACGGGCTTTTGTAAGTTCCCAAATGGTATCATCTGCTTCTACATCTTGGGAGAAACCAGCTGCCATTTGGTAATCTTTGTCGGCTTCTTCTCTAATAACATCTAAAATATCATCAATGGTAATTCTACCCACTAAAACATTGTTGTCATCTACAACAGGTATGGCCTCTAAATCGTACTTAGCCATTATTTTAGCAACTTCTTCGTCGTTTTGATGTACGTTTACAGCATCTACTTTTGCTTTACAAATGTCTGCTATTTTATGGTCTGATTTGGCAATGATTAAGTCTTTTAAAGACATTCTACCTACCAATTTATCTTCTTTATCTACTACATAAATAGAGTGTACTCTGGTAACATCTTTAGCTTGTCCTCTTATTCTGCGCATGCAGCCGGCAACGGTCCAGGTTTCATAGACCTTTACCAATTCTTTTGCCATTAAAGCACCTGCAGAATTATCATTATAAGACAGTAATTCTTTAATATCTGCTGCATGGTCATCGTCTTCTAAAGCAGACATTACCCTTTTTTGTCTTTCTTCAGACAGTTCTCCAATAATATCGGCAGCATCATCGGTGTCCATTTCTCTAACTTCATCGGCAATTTCTTTTGCAGATAAGTTTTTTAAAATTTTCTCACGAGTATCTTCGTCTAATTCGGTAAGTATTTCTGATGTTTTTTCGCTATCTAAAAGTTTGATAATATAGATAGCTTCATCAAAATTAACTTCGTCTAAAACTTCTGCGATATCGGCAAAATGGACTTCAGAAAATAATGCTGTTATTTCTTTATCATTGTTAGAAATGATAAGTTCTGATAGGTTTTCTAAAGATTCATCAGTGATTTCGAACGTCATTTTCTGCCAATTTTTGCGTAAGTAAAATAAACTCAGAAACAGATAATTGTTCTGGGCGTTTCGCAAAGATAGGGTCTTCTTTTAAGGTATCCGAAATATTGAAAGACTTTAAACTAGAACGAAGCATTTTTCTTCGTTGATTAAAGGCTGTTTTTACAACTCTAAAAAATAATTTTTCGTCTACAGGTAACGAATAATCTTTTTTACGAATTAATCGTATAACACCTGAATCTACCTTTGGAGGTGGATTAAATACCGTTGGCGGAACTGTAAATAGGTATTCTACATCAAAAAAGGCTTGGGTTAACACCGATAAAATTCCGTACACTTTGCTACCTTCTTTTTCTGCAATTCTTTTAGCCACTTCTTTTTGAAACATACCTGCAAATTCTGGTACAAACTCTCTATTTTCAATGGCTTTAAAAACAATTTGGGTAGAAATATTATAAGGGAAATTACCAATAATTGCTACTTGCTTTTTATTGAAAATATCTTGGATTTGATTCTTTAAAAAATCGCCTTCAATTATTTCGAAATGTTCTTTAGAAGTGTCTAATTTAATGTGCTCTAAAGGAAATGTTTCATGCAAATAAGCAACAGATTCTCTGTCTAATTCCATGACAGTTACCTTTGCTTTTTTTGGTAATAAATATTTGGTTAAAACCCCCATTCCAGGACCAATTTCTAAGACATCATCATACCCATTACCTGTTAATGCGTTTGCAATATCTTGTGCAATGGTTTCATCTGTTAAAAAATGCTGACCTAAATGTTTTTTTGCTTTTACACTCATAATTTATCGGGTTTTTTAATGCCTCCAAGACCTATTATTGTTAAACCAAAACCTAGTCCACAAAACACTCCAGAAATTGTTTCTCCAGGTTCTTTGCCCCATTGTAAGTAGGCAAGTAGAGCTCCTATTAAAATTAGCGAAATACCAATTAAAGGAACTTTCTTTCTGTGTATGTAGAGAAAGTTTTTCATGTTTAATTATTAGTTGATCACATTTGTAGGATAAAATTCTTTTATCAATTTTAATTCTGTTCTAAAAGCTAACATTTTATCTCCAAATTTTTGAAGACTTTTCTGTTGCAATGTTTCTGCCTCGTGTTTATAATAATCGTCTAAATCTTCTCTAGTATTTGCTGTATATTGTATAGAATAAGTTCTACCACCCATTTCTTCTTCTACCAAAACTTCAGTTAGTTTTGCTGCAGTAAATCTACCCGTATTTAAGACTTTTAAAATATGAGTTTCCATAAATGTAAGCCATTCTTTATGAACGGTTTCATCTATATTTATAGTTACGTTGTATATGTACATTATGATTAGTAATTGTAATTTTGTATAAATGTTTTATTGATAAAATTAGAGTGTTATATTTTATCTCCTCTTAATTTTCGATATTTTTTTCTAGCATCTACTAGATAAATACTAGAAGAATAGTCAAAAATAATCTTTTGATAGTATTCTGAAGCTTTTTCTGGATTGTTTAATTGATTATTATACAATTCTGCCATTTCATAATACACATCATCTGCATAAATACCTTGATTATCGGCTGCAATAATTTTTGAAAAACTTACAATAGCGTCGTCATATTTTTTTTGTTTGATGAACAACTTTGCTTCAAAAAATAAAACATCATCGTATATAACTTCTCCAAGATTTAATCCGTTTTCAAAAACGATTTTAGGGGTAAATAAACTGTGTAATTCCGTTAATGCTTCCTCATTTTTATTTTGATAAGAGAGCAGTTCTGCTTTTGCCAATTGTTTTAATCCAGACGGAATAGAGTCTACCGGTTCATTATCTGTAATTTTTAAAAACAACTCTAGAGCATCATTCGCAATTAATTGTGTTGTAGAGCCTTTTAATACTTTTAACTGTGCTTTTGCCCATGTAAAATCTGCTTTATAATAACTTGTTTGCGCTACTTTAAAACGGGCTTGTTGTGCTAATTCGTGGTTTTTAAGTTGTGTTTGAATTTGAGAAAAATAGATCAATGCTTTGTTGTAATTTTCTGTAAAGACCAAAATATCCCCTAATTTTAGTTTTATTCTTGCTTTGTCGAATCGAGAACGAGAATAGTTTAAGGCTTCTTCTAAAACAGTTTTAGCCTCGTTTGGTTGGTCTTTTTTAAAAGTTAAAAAATCAGCATATTCTACTTGTAATTTTATGGTTGATGCATTTTTACCGTACTGATTAAAAAGAGATAGAAACATTTTTTCTACTTCAGGATTATCTGTTGCAACAGCTATTTTAGCGAGGTAAAAAGACGCATCAATTTTTTCTATTTGTAAAGTTTTTTGTTGGGTAATAAAATAAAAACATTCTTTAGCTGTGATATAATCTTTGTTTTCAAAAGCTATTTTTCCTAAATCAAAAATAGAATTTAAATCAGCAGGGTTTCTTTTGTACAAAGCTTTTTCTTGCGTAAGGGCTTTATTATAATCTTTCTGTTGTGTAAAAAGCCAACTTAATAATAGATTCCAAACATCTTTTGGATTGCTTGCAGATTTTTTTAAAAGTGTTTTTCTAAATAAAATATTAGCTTCGTTTTCTGCGTCATCTGTAATATAACTACTCGTATATCTTTTTACTAAATCGTAATTTTCAATGTTTTTATCAACTAGATTAAAGTAAGCTTCAAACATTTTCTTTAAGTCACCTTTTTCTCCATAAATTTGAGCAATTCTAAAGTTATAATCTGCTTTTTTATTTTTAGCCATTGTTTTTTCATACGCTAAAATTGCATGATTTAAAAGATTGTAATCTTTAAAAAGCCTACCAATAAACCCGCCATAAAAACTATTTGTATCAATAGAGTTTAAAGCAATAGCGTAATTTTTTTCTGCCAACTCTTGTAATTCTTGTCTTTGGTAGTTATATCCTAAATGCACATAAAAAAAAGCTTGTTTAGGGTCTTTGTCAAGTGCGGTTTTTAATAGTTTTTCTACTTCATTAAATTTATTGGTTTCTTGATAACAAGAAATCAATCTACTTAAATAAGTAGTATTAAAAAGGTTCTTAGCATATAAGTTTTTAAAGATTTGAGTCGCTTTTTCATATTCTCCTTCTCTATAGTAATCTTCCGCCAAATAATAATCACTTTGAGAAAAGCTAACGCTAGTTATAGTAATAAAAATAAGTAAAAACAGTTGTTTCATCAATTTCAAAGATAAGTAAGAAATATGTTAAATTTTTATTAAAGACGTCTATTATAAGGTGTTCTTTGTAATAATTTGGCACGAAACTTGTCTATAGAGAATATAACCAATCAAATTTTAAGAAGATGAATACATTTAAAAAACAATACGAAACAGCAAAAAACAATTCTATAGAGTTTATGAAAAACGGACAAATTAGTGCGTATTTAAACTCACTTTTAGAAATGAATAAATACAAAAGATTAATGGTTGCTGTAGTTGCAAACTAGTCTACCGTTTTTCAGTTTTCAGTACTCAGTCAAATATTGACTGAATACTGCTAACTAAAATTAGTTTACAATTAGTAGTTGCAGTAAACAGTACTCAATTGTATAAAAAAATATTATACAAACAAGCTAACTGCTTACTGCCAACTGAATACTGCTTACTAATTTATTAATCTATAATATCGAACCCACAATAAGGTACTAAAGCATCTGGTATTTTAATTCCGTCTGCTGTTTGATAGTTTTCTAAAATACCCGCTAAAACACGAGGTAAAGCCAAAGAACTACCATTTAAGGTGTGTGCCAATTCGCTTTTTCCTTCTTTATTTTTAAAACGTAGTTTTAATCTATTTGCCTGAAAAGCCTCAAAGTTAGATGCAGAACTAATTTCTAACCAACGGTCTTGTGCTGTAGAAAATACTTCAAAATCGAATGTTAAAGCAGCCGTAAAACCAGTATCTCCACCACATAAACGTAATATTCTATAAGGTAATTTTAACTCTCTTAAAATATCTTTAATATGTTCTACCATACCATTTAAGGCTTGGTAAGAATTATCTGGATGCTCAATACGTACAATCTCAACTTTATCAAACTGATGCAATCTGTTTAAACCTCTTACATGCGCACCATAACTTCCAGCTTCACGTCTAAAACAAGGCGTATAACCAGTTACTGTAATAGGAAATTCAGCTTCTTGCATTAAATTACCACGAAACATATTGGTAATAGGAATTTCTGCAGTAGGAATTAAATATAAATCATCTACTGTAGAATGATACATTTGTCCGTCTTTATCTGGCAATTGCCCCGTTGCAGTTGCAGATTCCGTATTTACCAAATGTGGCACTTGTACTTCTGTATAACCTGCTTTCGTATTTTTATCTAAAAAATAGTTGATTAAAGCACGTTGTAATCTTGCACCTTTTCCTTTATAAACCGGAAAACCGGCACCTGTAATTTTATTTCCTAATTCGAAATCTATAATATCGTATTTCTTAGCTAATTCCCAATGAGGCAAAGCATTTTCTCCTAAATCCGGAATGGTTCCTTCACTAAAAATGTTCTCATTATCTTCTTCAGATGTTCCTGCTTTTACAGAAGCATGCGGAATATTCGGAATTTGGTATAATAACGTTTGCAACTCTTCTGCAAAAGCATTAAAATTTTCACCAAGCTCTTTAGATCTATCTTTTAATTGAACTGTTTTTTCCTTTAAAAGATTTGCTTTTTGTACTTCTCCAGATTTAAAAAAACCACCAATTTCTTTAGATAATTTATTAGATTCTGCCAAAGTATTATCTAATTCAACCTGAGTAGATCTTCTATTCTCATCTGCAGTTAAAACTTGTTCAATAATCGTTGCTGCATTAGCAAAATTACGTTTAGCTAAACCCGCTAAAACCGTTTCTTTGTTGTCTCTAATAAACTGTACTTGTAACATTTTTGTAGAATTTTTGTAAATGCAAAGATATAATTTGTGAAATGGTTTTACACTAAATTATAAATAAAAGTATGTTGTAAAATTCTAACCAAATAGGCACAAAGAAATCATAGAAAATAGATGTTTTCCAATGTCTTTTGGGCGTTACCACAAGGGGCAGGCTTTCGCACTCGCTTTTTTTGTTAAAAGAACAAAAAAGAGCTCAAACAATTGCGCTATCCTTAACGCGTAGTGAATACTAGAAAAAGAAAAGTCTTTAATAAGAATGTTACTTCGAAGTATTTAAAAGCACCATAATAATGAAAACATAAAAGTAAACACCCAACTTGTCATTTCGACGCAAGGAGAAATCCCATAACAAAGAAAACACATTGTAGAGCAACTTTATGCAATTTCTCTCAAAAGGTTAAAAAGACATACTGATTGGAAATAAGACTATTCGCTAAAAAAAAACACAACAAATGTCACTTCGAATGCAATGAGAAGTCACATAACAGTGATAACAAAAGAGATGTAATGTTCCTTAAAAAGGTAGTATTAACATAACCTATGTAAAAAAACTTAAAGCTTGTTTTTAATATAATCCCTTGCAGTTTGTTCATCCTTTTTAATCTGAACAACTAATGCGTCAATAGAACTAAATTTTTCTTCATCACGTAAAAAATAAAGCAATTCTATTGTTAAATATTGGTTGTATAAATTTTGGTTGAAGTCAAAAAAATGAACCTCAATAGTTTGGTAAGTTCCATCTACGGTTGGTCTGCTGCCAATATTCATCATTCCGAAAACAGTTTTATTGTCAATCCTAGATTTTACAACATAAACGCCCGTTTTAGGAATCAGTTTATAAGATTCTTTTACATCAATATTTGCCGTAGGATAGCCAATTTTTCCACCTAATTGTTTTCCGTTTACTACTGTACCACTTAACATAAAATTGTAGCCTAAATAATTGTTGGCAGTTTTTAGGTTTCCGGTTGCCAAAGCACGTCTTACTTTTGTAGAACTTACAGAAACATCATCGATATCTTGTGCCGGAATTTCTTCTACCACAAAATCGTATAAATGGCTATATTCTGTTAATTGAACAATATTTCCTTCTCTATTTTTACCAAAATGATGATCGTAACCAATAATTAATTTCGAAATATTCAATTGATTAACCAAAACCTCACGCACAAATTCAAGAGCTGTCATTCTAGAAAATTCTTTGCTAAAAGGATGAATAATTAAGTAATCTAAACCTGTTTTTTTAAGCAATTCGGCACGTTCTTCAATTGTATTAATCAACTCTATAGTGGCGTCTTTTTGCAAGACCATTCTAGGGTGCGGAAAAAAGGTAAGTAAAACAGATTTTCTATTTGCTTTTTTAGCCTCTAAAACCAGCTTATCAATAATTTTTTGATGCCCAAAATGTACCCCATCAAAAGTACCAATGGTTACATATGTTTTTTCTGAAGTAGAAAAATTAGAAATATTCTGAATTGTATTCAATCAAAAAGATAATTAAGGATAATACAAATGTACAATAACTAAGTGTTTCTGCTAATAGTAAAAAGAGTAGTTTTTTTGAACTTTCTATTTGATAATATAATTGCAATTTATTGCTATAATCTTAAAATAGCGACCTATTTATTATATTATTCAAAAAATATTGTATTTTGCATTTAACTAACAAATAATTCAAATTATGATAAAAAAATTTATACTTCTTGCGTTTATAGCTTTTAGTAGTGTAGCCATGGTTGGTCAAACCACGGTTACAGGTACTGTTACAGACGCTAAAACAGGAGAAACAATTCCCGGAGCAAATATTAAAATTGCTAGAAAAGCGGTAGGTACAACTACAGATTTTGATGGTCAATTTGTATTTAATGTTTCAGACAATCCTCCCTTTACTTTAGAAATTTCTGTTTTAGGATTTCATTTAGAAAAAGTTGAGATTACAAAAAACAACCAAAAAGTAATCGTTAATTTAATAGAAAATGAAACTTCTTTAGATGAAATTGTAGTTTCTGCATCTAGAACGCCAGAACGTGTTATGGAATCTCCGGTTACAATAGAAAGAATGGATAGTAGAGCTATTAAAAATACTTCTTCCCCTTCTTTTTATGACGGATTAGAAAACTTAAAAGGAGTAGATGTAAATACCAACAGTTTAACTTTTAAATCTGTAAATACACGTGGTTTTGCAACTTTTTCTAATACACGTTTTATGCAATTGGTAGATGGTATGGACAATTCTTCGCCTGCATTAAATTTTGCTTTGGGTAATTTACTTGGGATGTCTGAACTAGATGTAAAAACAGTAGAATTATTACCAGGAGCTTCCTCTGCATTATATGGTGCAAATGCATTTAATGGTATTATGTTTATGACTAGTAAAAGCCCTTTTGAAGATCAAGGAATTAGTGTTTCTTTAAAAGGAGGTGTTACAAGTCAAGAAGCAGCAGGAAATAATGAGTTTTATGATTTTAATATTAGAATGGCGTATGCTTTTTCTAATAAGTTTGCTGCAAAAGCAACATTATCCTATTTAGAAGGAGAAGATTGGCATGCAACAGATTATAGAAATACAGATGGTGATGAATACATATCAGGAGATAGATCAGATCCAAATTATAATGGTGTTAATGTTTATGGAGATGTAGCCTCTAATGATTTTGGGGGAGCTATAGGAAAAGTAAGTAGAACAGGTTATAATGAAAACGATTTGATGGACTATGGCGTTAAAAGCGTAAAGTTTGGTAGTTCATTAAATTATAGACCATTTGGTGATGATCGTTTAGAAGTGATATGGAATACTAAAGTAGGCGTTGGAACTACTCAATATTTAGGTGGTCAAAAATATAGCATTAAAAACTTTTTGTTGGAACAACATAAATTAGAATTTAAAGGGAAAAACTTTTTTGTTCGTGGTTATGTAACAAGTGAAGATGCTGGAGATTCTTACAATACCTTATTTGCAGGTTTAAATATTAATAGGTCTTGGAGTTCAGACCAAAATTGGTTTACAGAATATGCTGGAGCCTATTTAGGAAGCGTACCAGGTGTTACTGCTAGTTCTCATGAAGCTGCAAGAGCATTTGCCGATAGAAATCGTTTTTTACCTGGTTCTGCAGAGTTTAACAATGCTTTTAATGAAGTAACTAGTAATCCTGATTTAATTTCTGGTGCAAAGTTTAGAGATCAAACAAAATTATATCATGCAGATGCAAATTACAATTTTCAAGATGTTATAGATTTTGCAGAAATTCAAGTAGGTGGTTCTTACAGAAGGTATTCTTTAAATTCTTTTGGAAATATATTTACAGATACAGACGGGCCTATTAAGTATGATGAATATGGTGTTTATACACAAGCTCAAAAGAAATTTTTAGAAGAAGATCGTTTAAAGGTAACGGCTTCAATTCGTTATGATAAAGCACAAAATTTTGATGGTAACTTTTCTCCAAGAGTTTCATTTGCATACGCCGGTGGTGAAAATAAAAATCAAAACTTTAGAGCTTCTTTTCAAACAGGATTTAGAAATCCAACAACGCAAGATCAATATATTGGTTTAGACGTTGGTAACGCAATTTTAGTAGGTGGTGTAGAAGATAATATAGATAGATATACCACAACTTTTACAGATGCTGCAGGTGTAAATTATAGGTTAACAGGTAGAGATGCTTATGAAAACTCTTATACTGTTGCAAGTGGTGGAACTGTAAAAGCAGAGGTAGACTTTGTTAAACCAGAAAAAGTAACCGCTTTTGAAGTAGGGTATAGAGGTCTTATTCCAGTTAATGAAAGTAACCTTACTGTAGATTTAAGTTTGTATTATAATCAATATGAGGATTTTATAGCCAATAAAAATGTAATTGTACCTTACAATGCTGCCGGCGGATTTAAGGTTTTTCAATTGTATACTAATTCTGATGCAGATATTAATTCTTATGGAGCAACCATTGGTTTAAATACCAAAATTTTAAAAGGTTTTAATCTTGGTCTTAATTATACTTATGCAAAATTTGATTTTGATCAAGCTTCAGATCCAGATTTTGAAGCTGGTTTTAATACACCAGAACATAAAGTAAAATTACAATTTGGTAAAACAGACTTATTTAAAAACTTTGGTTTTAATGTTAATGCAAGATGGCAAGATGAATATAGATGGGAATCTTCTTTCTTAGATGGTACAATGAAAGCGAGAACCGTTTTAGATGCTCAAGTTAATTATAGTGTTCCTTCAATGAAATCTGTATTTAAATTAGGTGGAGCAAATTTAACAGGTCAAGAATATTTAGGTGCTACCGGTGTAGGAGCAATAGGTTCTCAATACTATATTTCTTGGACAATTAATAACTAAAATAAAATACTTTATGAAAAATTATAAATATATAGGATTATTTCTTTTGGCTTTCAGCATTACATCTTGTGATGTAAACAATGAGTTAGATGAAATAGTAGATCCAGTAAAACCGCTAGTAACGTTAAATAAAAATGGATTAGATTTTTCTACATACATTTCTATAGGAGCTTCTTTTACCGCAGGATATACCGATGGAGCATTGTTTAAAGCGGGGCAAGAAAATTCTTTTCCAAACATTCTAGCAGAAAAATTTGGAACCACATTTAAACAACCTTTAATGAATGATAATATTGGAGGTTTGGTTTTTAACGGAACAGCAGTTCAACCGCCAAGATTTTATTTTGATGGAGCTGGTCCAACAAGGTTAAGTGTTTTACCTACAACATCTTTAACATCTAAAGTATCTGGTCCTTTTAATAATTTTGGAGTGCCTGGTGCTAAAAGTTTTCATTTAGGTGTTGCTGGTTATGGAACATTAAACCCATATTTTGGTAGAATGGAATCTAGTTCTTCTGCTACAGTTATAGGAGATGCATTAGCCCAAGCACCAACGTTTTTTACATTATCAGAAATTGGAGGAAATGATGTTTTAGGTTATGCACTTTCTGGAGGTTCTGGAGTAGACCAAACAGGAAATTATGATCCTTCTACTTATGGAGAAACAGATATTACAGATCCAACTGTTTTTGCAAATGTGTTAAATGGTATGGTAACAGCACTTACATCAAATGGAGCAAAAGGAGTGGTTGCAAATGTACCTTATATTACAGATTTAGCTAATTTTAGTACAGTACCTTATAACCCTCTTCCTTTAGATGCAGCAACAGCAGAAGCTGTAAATGCTGGTTATGCGCCTTATAATGGCGGTTTACAAGCAGCTGCGGCAGCTTTAGCCGGAACTGGCTTATTAACAGATGATGAGGTAGCTAAAAGAACAATTAGTTTTTCGGCTGGTCAAAATGCAGTAGTAATTATAGATGAAGACTTAACAGATTTAGGAGCTATAAACCCAGCTTTTGCAGAAATTCCAAAATATAGACAAGCAACTGCAGATGATTTATTATTATTAGCAAGTTCTGCTATTATTGGTACTACAGTTAATGGAAATGCATCGTTAATTAACGGAGTATCTGTTCCTTTAGCAGATAATTGGGTTTTAACACCACAGGAGCAAGCAGCAATAAAAACGGCTACAGATGCTTATAATACAACAATTGAAACAATAACAAGTACAAATGAAAATGTTGCATTGGTAGATTTTAAAGGTCTTTTACAAGAAGCTTCTGAAGGGGTTATTTTTGATAAATATAGGTTAAATACAAGTCTAGTTACTGGTGGTTTAATAAGTTTAGATGGTGTACATTTAACAGGGAGAGGTTATGCTTTAATGGCTAATGAAATTTTAGAGTCTATAGATGCAGAATTTGGTTCTAATTTTACTTTAGCAACAGATGGTTTGGCTAAAGCAGATGATTATCCTACAAATTATTCCCCTACTTTAAAGTAAGAAAATAATTACAATAACATAAAAGAGGCTATCTAAAAATATATTTTTAGATAGCCTCTTTTATGTTATTGAACAATCTTTTTAAGATAACATCATTACAGCTCTTTTAACTCCGCTAACCAAAACATCAATCTCTTCTTTTGTGTTATAGAATGAGAAAGAAGCTCTAATAGTTCCGGGTATTTTATAGAAGTCCATAATTGGTTGTGCACAATGATGACCCGTTCTTACAGCAATTCCTAATTTATCTAATATAGAACCAATATCATACGGATGAATATCGTTTACATTAAAAGAAATTACAGCTGTTTTGTCTTTTGTAGTTCCGAAAATTTTTAGGCCTTCAATTTTTAAAAGTTCTTGTGTTCCGTACTCTAAAAGCTCATGTTCGTATTCAGCGATAGCGTCAAAACCAATAGAATTTAGATAATCTATAGCTGCTCCAAAAGCAATTCCTCCACAAATATTTGGCGTTCCTGCTTCAAATTTATGAGGCAAGCCTGCATACGTAGTTTTCTCAAAAGTTACGGTAGCAATCATTTCTCCACCACCTTGGTAAGGAGGTAGTTTTTCTAACCATTCTTGTTTTCCGTATAACATTCCAACACCTGTTGGACCACATAATTTGTGAGCAGAAGCCACATAAAAATCAACATTTAATGCCTGTACATCTGGTTTTATGTGGGGTGTAGCCTGAGCTCCATCAATTAAAACAGCAGCATTTACCTTATGTGCAGCGTTAATAATTTCTTCAATTGGGTTTATAGTTCCCAATGCATTAGAAACGTGGTTACAGAAAACTAATTTTGTTTTATCATTCAATAAATTATGATATGCCTCCATGTTTAAAGAACCATCCTCTATCATTGGAATGACTTTTAAAATAGCTCCTGTTTTTTCGCATAACATTTGCCAAGGCACAATATTAGAATGGTGTTCTAAAGCAGAAACAATAATTTCGTCGCCTGTGTTTAAAAGTGATGCAAAACCAGCAGCAACTCTATTAATACTGTCTGTTGTACCAGCAGTTAGAATAATCTCATACGCTTCTTTTGCATTAAAATGATGCTGAATTTTAATACGCGCTTGTTCATATTTATCTGTCGCTTCCTGACTTAAAGTATGTACTCCTCTGTGAATATTAGCGTTGTAGTTACTGTAATAATCTACAATTGCATCAATAACAACTTGTGGTGTTTGAGAAGTAGCAGCATTATCAAAATAGACTAAAGGTTTTCCGTGAACGGTTCTTTTTAGAATTGGAAAATCTGCTCTAATTTTATCAACATTTATCATACAAAATCAATTTAAAACACAAAGATAACCGATGAAGTTTGAAACTTGTAATAAAGACAATATGAATTTCTTATTTTTACATAACTAAACTCTTTTCTGATGAAAATTTTTAAACGGATTCTACTTTTGATATTGATTGCTATAGTTGGTGTTGTTATTTACAACTATCCAAAATTGAATCTCTTGGCTGGTTATTCTGCTAAAAACATGGCTTCATCTGTTTTTGTTGCGGATAGAACTCTAGAGTTTACAGACACTACAGACAATAATTTTTCTCCAGTTAATTTGGCTTCTGATGCAATTGATTTAGAAAATAAAAATGCAACGTCTTCTGCTTTTGGTTTGTTAAGTAGAAAAGCTATTTATAGAGAAGGTTTAGGTGTTGTTTTAACCTTAGAAGAAAGCGATGAAACTGCAGATTATTTAGTTCCTAAAAGATTAGAAGCAGATAATAATACACCTTACCCTTATGGAAACGCCCCACAAATAGATACTATTTTTGCAAATTTAGATTATGATAAAATTGATGAATCTGTAGATTTATTATTTGATCCTTCCAATAAAACAAGAGCTGTTTTGGTTGTTTATAAAGATCAAATTGTTTCAGAAAAATATGCAGACGGATTTCATAAAGAGTCAAAATTTTTAGGCTGGTCTATGACAAAGAGTTTGTTAAGTACTGTATTTGGTATTATGGAAAATCAAGGTGGAATTAATGTGTTTGGCAAAGCTCCAATTGATTCTTGGCAAAATGATGAACGTAAAAAGATTACCATCAATAATTTATTACAAATGAATTCTGGTTTAGAATGGGATGAGAATTATGCGGAAATTTCTGATGCGACTAAAATGTTGTTTCTAGAAAGAGATATGACCAAGATGCAAGAAAATAAGCCTTTGGTTGGTAACCCAAACGAGAGTTGGAATTACTCTTCTGGTACCTCCAATCTATTATCAGGTATTTTAAGAACTTACTTTAAAACGCATCAAGAATATTTAGACTTTTGGTATATCAACTTTATTGATAAAATAGGGATGAACTCTATGGTCTTAGAAGCCGATTTGAGCGGAAATTACGTAGGTTCTTCTTATTCTTGGGCAACTGCAAGAGATTGGTCTAAATTTGGTCTTTTATACCTTAAAAATGGAAATTGGAATGGAGAAGAGTTGTTTACAAAAAAATGGGTAGATTATATAACAACACCAACGCCAGGTTCTAACGGAACTTATGGTGCGCAGTTTTGGCTAAATGCAGAAAATGATTTTAAGGACGTGCCTAAAAACATATATTATGCAGATGGCTTTCAAGGACAAAGAGTGTATGTTTTACCAGAGCAAGAAATGGTAATTGTCCGTTTTGGTTTAAATAATTTTGATGAAAATACCTTTTTAAAGGGTGTGATTGAGTCAATTAAATAAATTTTATTATTTCTAAATTAGAAAAATTGCTAGAATTCAGAGAAATATGATACAAACACAAGAAGAATTAATAGAGAATGCACTTTTATATTTTAAGAGAGGCGATTTTTCTTTAGGTTATAGAACGCTTTTAGATGCTTCTTTAAACACAGATTCTACAGAAATATTTATCAAAGTATTAGACTTTGTAGAAAAATATGAAAATGAAAGTAGTGATGATAAATCGTCATTACTTTTGTTATTTACAGAATGCTGTAATCAATTAAAAAATATAAAAATTGAAACCAAAAACTTAGTTGGTACAACAATTTTAAAAGCAGATAATATTACCAAAGATTATAACAAAGGTCGTTTTGTTTTAGGTCCTGTAAATGTCGAATTGAAAAAAGGAGATATTTTTGGTTTGGTTGGTGAAAATGGAAATGGAAAAACAACGTTATTAACGGTGTTGGCTTCTTTAAATAAAGTATCTGCAGGTAGTTTAGAGTATTCTTTTTCATCAAAAAATAAAGACGCTTACGATGTGTTGTCTAAATTGGTTTACATACCGCAGAGAACGGCTGTTTGGTATGGTAAAGTTTTAGATAATTTAAAATTTACGTTGGTACATTATGGTGTAAAAGGTAAAAAAAATGATTTACTAGTTTTAATGATGGTTGCCCGGTTTGGTCTTTGGAAATACAAAGATTTAAAATGGAGCGAACTTTCTTCTGGATATAAAATGCGTTTTGAGTTGGCAAGAACAATGTTACGCAAGCCAGAAATTATTTTGTTAGATGAGCCCTTGGCAAACTTAGATATTTTGGCACAACAAATTATCCTAGAAGATTTAAAGATGATGTCTAAATCTCCTGTAAACCCAATTGCAATGGTATTTTCTTCTCAGCAATTATATGAGGTAGAAAAAATTTCTGATGAGGTTATTTATTTAAGAAATGGTAAACCTTCTAATGAGTTAAATATTGCAGAAAAAACAGCAAAGCAATTAATTATAGAATTAGATGCAACCAACTCTAGAGAAGAATTAGAAACTGTTTTTAAAGAACTGAATTTAGAAAAGCTAGAGTTTAATGGAGGTGTTTATATCTTGTACTTTAAGGATGAAATTACATTTAATAAGGTGCTAAATACGATTGCAAGTCATCAATTAAATGTAACGTATATTAGAGATATTTCTAAATCTACCAGACGCTTTTTTGTGTATTAATCATCTAAACAATAATAATGAATTTCATCAATAAAATAAATAAATATCTTTTAGAGCATTATCCATTAATTTGGAATACTCGTTTAGTTTGGATGCTTGGAGTAAATATAATTGTTCATTTACTTTTCTTTTTAATAGGCTTTTCTTCCGTTAATGGTTTAGCAGACTTAAAAGAACATTATAAGTTAGATGATTTCTTCTTTTTTACATCTAACGTGTATTACAGCGTGTTGATTTCTATTTTTCTATTATTAATTTGGATTATTTTTTACCTAAGAAATAATGCTTTTAAAAATTTGTATTCTGTAAAAAAGGGAATGGTTTTTCAGCAATTTTGTATTGTATTTCTCATCATTCTAATAAGTACAACACAATTTTATTCTTTTAAAACAGGTTTAAAAATTAAAACAAGATCTCTTTATAATTGGCAAGAATTAGATAAAGATATTAAGACTTTTAATAAGTTTAGTTTGTTTTTAATGCAAGAACAAGATGAATATGAAATAGATAAAAAAGAATATCCGGTACCTTTTCCTTTAAATGTTGCAGTAGGTTATGATCAGAATTTAACAGATAATATTGATACTACTCAAGTTTTTTTTAAAAGGGATGGTCATTTTTTACAGTTTTATAAGTTCAATAATAACTCTAATTTAGAAACGAACAACTCTTACAAAACTAGATCTGCAATTGATTTTGATAATTTTGAAGATAGAACTATAATTGATATAAGTGAGTTTAAAGAGTTTTTAAATCCGTCTTTATTCAATTATTCAAAAGAGAAATTTAATTATGCTCAAGACTCTTTAGACTATAAAAATCAGCTTAATTTCTATCAAGAAATATTAAATAATAAAGATGATGTTAAAATAAAAGAAGGATTAAATGAGGTGCTTTCCATCTCAAAAAAATATGAAATAAAACATAACTTAACAGTAGACAATTGGTTTGAATTAATCGATAATAAACCAAGTTACCTTTTAACGGAATTGATACATACGAGCAACCCAAAAGAAGAATATTATGGAAGAACAGGTTATGGAGTAAACAATTTATCTTCGGGTAAAGATATCCCTTACTCTAAGAGTTTATACTTCGATTTTAATGATACTGATAATTTCTTTAAGAACGTATATGAATCTTATTTTCCTGGTTTTAATATTGTCTTTTTGTATTTTATAATTGCCTTTTCTTTTTGTTTAAGCATTCTTATTTTAATATTTAAAACAACAAGCATTAAAACAATATTGTTAAGTTTTGTAGCAAGTTTGGTTGTTTTGGTATTAATAGTTTGGTTAATGTCTTCTTCTAGCAATTTGTTTGGGTATAGTAAATACAACGAGTACTTTATAATGTTGTTTATCTCTTTTTTAATTATCGTTTTTTCAATTTTTTCTTATATTTTAAATTGGAAAAAAACGATAATATCTATCTTTTGGTCGTTAGTTTTATTTGCAGTACCAACCTTCTTTTTGTTTGCTGCTTTTAGTTATTCTAGATTTTTAAAAGATGTTTATTTAGAGTTAAACCCTCAAAATTATAATTATAAAAGTAATTTTGAAACGTGGTTTCAGAATTATGGTTTTTGGGTAATACTGTTGGTTAGTGTAATTACAATCTATGTGTATTCTTTATTTATCAGAAAATTAAAAGCAAGACCAGAGTAAACTATTTTATGATAAAACAGAATAAAACCACTTATTTCTAAGTGGTTTTATAACACAATTTAATGGTTGGTTTATTAACTTTTACCTTTTATCAGACTAAGTGCTACAGCAGCAATACCTAATGCGATAGTGATATAAGAATTGGTGTTGTCTTGAGATTCTATCAAATCTAAATCACCTATTGAGACTTCTGTTTCTGGCTGAATCATAGTGTAAGTTCCATAAACAAGTAATACAACTCCTGCTATTAATAATACTGTTTTAATTGTTTTATTCATAATCTTCAGTTTTTTTATAAAGTTACAAAAAATATAAATAAAAAAAACCACGCAATTTGCGTGGTTTTTTTTTATATAAAAAGTGGTTTTAAGATTTACAAATCGAAACCAATATTTACGTTTAGTTTTTCTGCAATTAATTTGGTAATACGTTGTTTTACCTCTGGTATTTTAACGCTTTCTAAAACCGTATTTGCAAAAGCAAACATTAACAATGCTTTCCCTTCTTTTTTAGGAATACCACGTTGTTGCATGTAAAATAAAGCATCATCATCTAATTGACCAATAGTACAACCGTGAGAACATTTTACATCATCAGCAAAAATTTCTAATTGTGGTTTTGCATTAATCGTTGCTTTATCACTAATTAAAACATTGTTGTTTTGTTGGTATGCATTTGTTTTTTGAGCTTCTTTATTTACAATTACTTTACCGTTAAAAACTCCCGTAGAGCGCTCGTCAAAAATTCCTTTATAATCTTGATGAGATTCGCAATTTGGTTCTATATGATGTACCAAAGTGTGGTGATCTACATGTTGTTTTCCTTCAATAATTGTAATTCCTTTTAAGATAGAGTCCATATGTTCTCCACGTTGATAGAAATTTAAATTATTTCTGGTGATATTTCCTCCAAAAGAGAATGTATGTACAGAAACAACGCTGTTCGTTTTTTGTTCTATGTAAGTATTATCTACTAGAGAAGCATTTATCTTATCATTCTGAATTTTATAAATGTCTACCGTAGAGTTTTTAGCTGCAAAGACCTCAGTAACAACATTAGACAACACAGCGTTGTCTGTTAAACTTTGGTGACGCTCTATAATTTGAACGTGTGCATTTTCTTCTACAACAATTAAGTTTCTTGGCTGTATCATTGTAGCAGCTTCCGAACCTGTTGTAAAATTAATAATCTGAATAGGCTTTTCTACTTCTACATTTCTAGGAATATAAATGTAAGCTCCTTCATTGGCAAACGCAGTATTTAACGAGGTTAAATTATCTTGTTTTGCAATTTTATTGAAGTAGTTTTCTATAACAGGGCTATATTTAGCTTTTGATATTGCTGAAGAAAGTAAACAAATATCTTTTCCATCATGCGTTACATCAGAAAGGAAAGAACTGTATTTTCCGTCTATAAAAATAATTTTATAGGTGTCAATATCATGAATAAAATACTGTTTTACATCCGCAAATTCAACGTTATTTTCTTTGTTAGGGAAAATACTATAATCTTGTTTTAAAATTGAGTTTAAAGAAGTGTATTTCCATTCTTCCAATTTTTTGGTAGGAAACCCTAATGTTTCAAAATTTTGTAATGCTTTTGTACGTATGTTATGTATTTCTGAATTGATATCTACATCATTTTCAAAAGCAACATAAGATGATACTATTTTATCTTTTAATTCCATTGTTTTATAAGTTTCAGGTTTAAAGTTTCTTTTGTTTCAAGTTGTGACTACTTGAACTTAGTTCCTTTAAAATCTCTTTTATTTAAATAGCTGATAAAATTTGCTATTTTTTTACTCAAATGTTCACACTCAATAATTAAATCGTTTAATTTTTCTTCAGAAATATATTCCGAATCAAAGAGTCTGTAAGATTGTGAACGAACTTCTCCAGCAGAACCTTTTGCAATTGATAAATATTGTCTAAACTCTAAATTTCCATCTCTTTCAAAACCTTCAGCAATGTTATCCATTACTGAACCAGAAGAAGTTTTAATTTGATCTTTAAAACGATAGTCGTTTTTCAAATCAGTATTTTTAGAAATAAAAATAACTTGCTGAGCTAATTTTCTAGCTAGTTGCCATATTTCTAAATCTTCGAATCTTCTTATAGTAGCCAAAACATGAAACTTTAAACAATAGAAACAAGAAACATTTTAAACTAATTCTTGTTTAATCCAGTCGTAACCTTTTGCTTCTAATTCTAAAGCTAAAGAAGCATCTCCACTTTTTACTATTTTACCATCGTGTAAAACGTGTACAAAATCTGGTACGATATAATCTAATAAACGTTGGTAGTGTGTAATTACAATAACAGCGTTGTCTTTAGATTTTAATTTATTTACTCCGTTTGCAACAATACGTAAAGCATCAATATCTAAACCAGAATCTGTTTCATCTAGAATAGCTAATTTTGGCTCTAACATTGCCATTTGAAAAATTTCGTTACGTTTCTTTTCTCCTCCAGAAAAACCTTCGTTTAAAGAACGAGATAAAAATTTACGGTCTATTTCTAATAATTCAGATTTTTCTCTGATCATTTTTAACATGTCTTTTGCAGGCATGTCTTCTAAACCTTTTGCTTTACGAGTTTCGTTAATAGCAGTTTTAATAAAGTTTGTTACAGAAACTCCAGGAATTTCTACAGGATACTGAAAAGATAAAAACACACCGTTATGTGCTCTTTCTTCTGGTGCTAATTCGCTAATATCTTCACCATTTAACTCAATTGTACCAGCAGTAACTTCATAATCTTCTTTACCGGCAATAATATTAGCTAAAGTACTTTTACCAGCACCATTAGGTCCCATTATGGCATGTACTTCACCTGCTTTTACTTCTAAATTCAATCCTTTTAAAATTGATTTATTATCAATACTCGCTTGTAAATTTTCTATTTTTAACATCCTTTTTATGCTATTGGCTTTTAGCTTTTGGCTAGAAGCATTATTTTAATAATTATATATTTTATGGTTGGATAATTAATTATCCAACACTTCCTTCTAAACTGATCTCAAGTAATTTCTGAGCTTCTACAGCAAATTCCATAGGTAACTTATTTAGTACCTCTTTACTAAATCCGTTTACAATTAAAGCGATTGCTTTTTCTGTATCTATACCACGTTGGTTACAGTAAAATAATTGTTCTTCACCAATTTTACTTGTAGTTGCTTCGTGTTCTATTTGTGCCGATTTATTCTTAGCCTCTATATAAGGGAACGTGTGTGCTCCACAAGCATTACCCATTAATAAAGAATCACATTGTGAGAAGTTACGAGCGTTTTCTGCTCTTGCTCCAATATGTACCAAACCTCTGTAAGAGTTTTGAGAATTACCTGCAGAAATTCCTTTAGAAATAATGGTAGACTTGGTGTTTTTACCCAAGTGAATCATTTTTGTTCCGGTATCTGCTTGTTGAAAATTATTAGTAACTGCAATAGAATAAAATTCACCTACAGAGTTATTTCCTTTTAAAATACAAGAAGGATATTTCCATGTTACAGCAGAACCAGTTTCTACTTGTGTCCAAGAAATTTTTGCATTGTTCTCGCAAATACCTCTTTTCGTTACAAAATTGTAAACTCCACCTTTTCCTTCTTTATTACCAGGATACCAGTTTTGTACGGTAGAATATTTAATTTCTGCATCATCTAATGCAATTAATTCTACAACAGCTGCGTGTAATTGGTTTTCATCTCTACTTGGTGCAGTACAACCTTCTAAATAAGAAACATAACTACCTTTATCTGCAACAACTAGTGTTCTTTCAAATTGTCCTGTTCCGCCTTCATTAATTCTAAAATAGGTAGAAAGTTCCATCGGACATTTTACTCCTTTTGGAATGTAACAAAAAGATCCATCAGAAAAAACTGCAGAATTTAATGCTGCATAAAAGTTGTCTGTTGTTGGTACAACGGTTCCTAAATACTTTTTAACCAATTCTGGGTGTTCCTGAATTGCTTCAGAAATAGGCATAAAAATAATACCCTTTTCACCTAATGTTTTCTTAAAAGTAGTCGCAACAGAAACAGAGTCCATTACAATATCTACAGCTACATTAGCTAATTTTTTTTGCTCATCTAGAGAGATTCCTAAACGCTTAAAAGTGTCTAATAATTCTGGATCTACTTCATCTAAAGAGTTTAACTGTGGTTTCTTTTTTGGCGCAGAATAATAAGCTATGTCCTGAAACTTTGGTTTCTCATAATGTACATTTGCCCATTCTGGTTCTTCCATTTTTTCCCAAACTCTATAAGCTTCTAAACGCCATTCAGTCATCCATTCTGGCTCGTTTTTCTTTTTAGAAATTGCGCGAACAACATCTTCACTTAATCCTATGGGAAATGTGTCACTTTCTATATCTGTATAAAAACCGTATTTATATTCTTGGGTTTTTAATTCTTCTTCTAGCTGCTCCTCTGTGTACTTTGACATCTTTTTCTTAAATTTTTAAAGTGAGAATGATTCTCCACAACCACAAGTTCTATTTGCGTTTGGGTTGTTAAAAACAAATCCTTTTCCGTTTAAACCTCCAGAATATTCTAAGGTTGTTCCTACTAAATATAAAAAGCTTTTTTTATCAACAATGATTTTTACATCATTCTCTATAAAAACTTTATCGTTTTCTTCTTGTTTGTTATCAAAAGTTAAATCGTAAGATAAACCTGAACAACCACCACTTTTTACACCAACGCGTACAAAATCGGTTACTGCATTAAAGCCATCGTCAGTCATTAATTCTATGACTTTCTTCTTTGCTGTGTCTGAAACTTTTATCATAATTTTAAATAGATTAAATCTAAATTGTCTGCAAATATACGATATAAGTCGAAGAAAAATAACAAACTTTCATTAACAAACCCAATTAAACAATTGGTTTTATTGATTGTTCTTTTAAGTAACCATTTTATAGACCACGATATTATTTTAGATTGATCCTATACTTTTACAGATTGTGTGAAAATATTAAATACCCGTCGATGTAAATTAATGTTATAACAGTTTTTATTGTTGATAAAACTCTTTAAAATGAATTATGAATATTATAATAAAATATTGATAGATTGATAACTCATTTTGTATTTTCGAAACATGGAACTGCAACCACCTTTTAGAAAAATAATTCATGTAGATATGGATGCATTTTATGCGTCTGTAGCAGAATTAGACAACCCTGAATTACGTGGAAAGGCAATCGCTGTTGGTGGAGAAGGCAGAAGAGGTGTTATTTCTGCAGCAAGTTACGAGGCGCGTAAATTTGGTGTAAAATCTGCAATGAGCGGCACTTTAGCAAAACAAAAATGTCCGCATTTAATCTTTGTAAATAGCGATTTTCCTCGCTATAAAGAAATATCACAAAAAGTTAGAGACATTTTTTACGAGTATACAGATTTGGTAGAGCCGCTTTCTTTAGATGAAGCTTATTTGGATGTTACGGAAAATAAAAAAGGAAATCCGTCTGCAAATACCATTGCTAGAGAAATTAGAGATCGTATTTTCGAAGAAACAGGTTTAAGAGCTTCCGCAGGAATTTCTATAAATAAGTTTATTGCAAAAGTAGCGTCTGATATTAATAAACCAAACGGACAAAAAACAGTGCATCCAGATGAGGTTATTCAATTTTTAGAAGAATTACCTGTCAATAAGTTTTACGGAGTTGGTAAAGTTACTGCTGCTAAAATGTATAACTTAGGCATATTTGTGGGGAACGATTTAAAGAAAAAAACTTTAGAAGAACTGATTAAATTTTTCGGGAAATCGGGTGCTCATTATTATAATATTGTTCGCGGAATTCATAATAGTGCAGTAAAACCAAACAGAATTCGGAAATCTGTTGCTGCAGAAAGGACTTTTAGTGAAAACATTTCTTCGGAAATATTTATGATAGAAAAGTTAGAGAAAATTGCAGATGAGTTAGAAAAACGCATGAAAAAAACGGATACAAAAGGAAAAACAATCACTTTAAAAATTAAATATTCAGATTTTACACAACAGACAAGAAGTAAAACTAAAGATTATTTTATGCAAACTAAAAACGAATTTTTTCCTGTAGTAAAAGAGTTGTTGTTTCAAGATAAAATTACCAATTCGGTACGTTTATTAGGTTTGTCTTTTGGTAATTTAAACACCGAAAATAAAGAACCTGTTTGGGTACAATTAAAATTTGAATTCTGACGCTAAGTGTCTTTTTGTATGCTACAGAATTATGGTAAGCATTACTTAGTAATTTGTTAACTTAAATTATGAAGAGTTCAATTTCTGTAGGCTTGCCTAAAAATGGAAAGGATTAATAATACTTCAAATTGTCATTTCGACGATAGGAGAAATCTCATAACCGTAAAAGCACAAAACTGAAAGAAATACTACGAGGCTTATCATAGAAAGGACTAAATTGTACGTTATTATTTCTGATCGATTTTTTTATCGGGTCTTAGAATGGCATAAATAACATTAGAAATGAAAATAGAAATTATTAGAACAAATTCTGAAAACCCAGATTTTATCAATTTGGTAAAACAGTTAGATGGCTACTTAAAAATTATGGATGGAGCAGAGCACGATTTTTACAATAAGTTTAATAATATAGATGTTTTAAAGAATGTGGTGGTTGTTTCTGTTGATAAAAAAGCAGTTGGCTGCGGAGCAATTAAAAAGTTTGATAATACTTCTTTAGAGGTAAAAAGAATGTTTGTTTCTCCTGATGAAAGAGGGAAAGGAATCGCACAAAAAGTATTACAAGAATTAGAAACTTGGGCAAAAGAATTAGGGTATAAAAAATGTGTATTAGAAACTGGTAAAAGACAAGTAGAAGCTGTTAAATTCTATCAGAAATGTAATTACAAAGTGATTGAAAATTATGGACAGTATAAAGAAATGGAAAATAGTGTTTGTTTTGAAAAAGCATTGTAAAAGTCAATAAATTAAAATGGAAAACCTATGAACGCAGATGTAATTATTATTGGTGGCGGTTTAGCAGGTTTATGCAATGCAATTCATTTATCAAAATTTGGTAAAAAAGTTTTACTGATTGAAAAAAATGAATATCCGAAACATAAAGTTTGTGGTGAATATATTTCAAATGAAGTATTGCCTTATTTAGAATTTTTAGATGTAAATCCGTTTGATTTTGGTGCGGTAAAAATTAAAAATTTTCAATTATCAACGACCAAAAATAAACTGATTTCAGCAAAATTACCTTTGGGTGGTTTCGGAATTTCTAGGTATCAATTAGATTTTGTATTATCAGAAAAAGCAACAAAAAATGGAGTTACAATACTACAAGATTCAGTAGTAAATATCGATTTTAAAGAGGATGTTTTTTTAGTTGAAACCAAAGAGCATAATAGTTTTCAATCTAAAATTTGTATTGGCGCTTTTGGCAAACGTTCTTTATTAGACGTAAAATTAGAAAGAGATTTCATCAAAAAAAAATCACCTTATTTAGGCGTAAAAATCCATGTAAAAGGAAATTTTAAAGAAGATTTAGTAGCACTTCATAATTTTAAAGGTGGTTATTGCGGTGTTTCTAAAGTGGAAAATGATGCGATTAATTTGTGTTATATCACCAATTACGCGTCTTTTAAAAAGTATAAAAATATTGATGATTTTCAGGAACAAGTCGTTTTTAAAAATCATTTTTTAAAAGAAATATTTAATAATTCTGAAGCTGTTTTTGAGAAGCCATTAACCATTAGTCAGGTTTCTTTTGAAACTAAAAAACCAGTAGAAAACCATATTTTAATGTGTGGCGATTCTGCAGGAATGATTCATCCGCTTTGCGGAAACGGAATGAGTATGGCAATTCAGTCTGCACAAATTGCATCTAAATTGATTTTAAATTACTTGAATGGTAAAAATATGTCTAGAAAAGAGCTCGAAAAGCAATATATTAGACAGTGGAATAAAAAATTTAGTTTGCGTTTAAAAGCAGGTCATTTTATAGCAATGTTATTTCGAAAAGATAGAATTGCATCGATTTTATTACAAATTTTAAAGAAACTACCTTTTTTATTACCAATCATTATCAAGCAAACCCATGGTAAACCAATGAAAATTTAATGGACTTTTTTATCAGCACAAAAAACAGAACAGACAAAGAAGAACTGATGGATGATTTTTCTATTGGTGGAGATTTACTGCGAGATACTTTAGATAAGTTAGAAAATATAAATCGATATTTAGGCGGAAATTTAGTTACTTTAAACTCCCTTAAAAAAGTACTAAAAAATCACCCAAAAGAACAAGAGTTAACCATTGTAGATATTGGTTGTGGTCATGGAGATATTTTACGAGATGTGGCAAAATTTGGAAGAAAGAAAGGCTATAAAATGACATTGTTAGGTATTGATGCAAACCCAACAGCAATAGCATATGCCAATGAATTATCTACAGCGTTTCCAGAACTGAGTTTTAAAACGGAAGATATTTTTTCTGATTCTTTTAAAAACAGACAATTCGATGTGGTGTTGGCAACCTTATTTTTACATCATTTTAAAGAAGAACAATTGGTTTCTTTTTTAGGAGACACTTTAAAACAAACAAAAATAGCAATTGTAGTAAACGATTTGCATCGACATAAATTGGCGTATTATCTGTTTATGTTATTGTCTCTTTTTATTAAAAATAAAATGATTATTGAAGATGGATTAACATCTGTATTAAGAGGATTTAAAAGAAAAGATTTAGAAAGAATCTCTCAAAAATTAAATGTAGAGCCACAAGTTTCTTGGAAATGGGCATTCCGTTTTCGATGGATGCTATCAAGTTAAAAGTTTTAGACTTTTAATTTAAACCACAAACATAAGGTGAAACCTGTGTCGAAATAAATTAGTGCGAATTCGTGAAATTAGTGTCTAAAAATATGAAAGTAAAAATAACATCGGTTGCAAAACAACTTCCAAAATATTATAGGGAAACCAAAGATATTATTCCGTTTGTAAAATTATGGATGCAAGATCAAGATACTCGTTTTCAAAGAAAAGTTATTAAACTTTTTGAAGGAGCAGGCGTAGATAAAAGGTATTCAATTATGGATCCGGAAGAAGTTTTTATAGCGACTTCTTTTGAAGAAAAAAATAATATTTATACAAGAGAAGTTGTAAAACTAGCAGAACAATCTTTAACAAAATCATTAGAGAAAGCAAATTTAGAACCTACGGATATCGATTATATAATTACCGTAAGTTGTACCGGAATTATGATTCCGTCTATGGATGCTTATTTGATTAATTCTCTGCAAATGAAACAAGATATTGTACGTTTGCCAGTAACAGAAATGGGTTGTGCAGCCGGAGTTTCTGGTATTATTTATGCGAAGAATTTTTTGAAAGCGAATCCGAATAAAAGAGCTGCTGTAATAGCTGTTGAAGCACCAACAGCAACTTTTCAGTTAAATGATTATTCGATGACAAACATTGTAAGTGCTGCTATTTTTGGTGATGGAGCTTCTGCTGTTATTTTGTCTTCTTATGAAGAAGATAAAGGTCCAGAAATTATTGATGAAGCCATGTATCATTTTTACGATGCTACTTCTATGATGGGTTTTAAATTGGTAAATACAGGTTTACAAATGATTTTAGATAAGGAAGTTCCGCAGAAAATATCAGATCATTTTCCGGCAATTGTACATCCGTTTTTAGAACGAAATAATTTAACTATTGATGATGTAGATCACTTAATTTTTCATCCGGGAGGAAAAAAAATTGTACAAACTGTAGAAGATTTATTCGGTGTTTTAGGGAAAAATATAGACGATACAAAAGAAGTTTTACGATTATACGGTAATATGTCTAGTGCAACCGTTTTGTATGTTTTAGAACGATTTATGGATCGAAATCCTGCAAAAGGAGAACGTGGTTTAATGTTGAGTTTTGGTCCAGGTTTTTCTGCACAAAGAATATTGTTGGAGTGGTAAAGTATAGTTACAATACTGTGTAAAAAATAGAGCAAATGAACCAAATAGAAATTATAAAAAACCTTCCTTATACAAATCCATTTTTGTTTGTTGATGAATTGACAGAAATTTCAGAAAATGGAGTTACTGGAAATTATACATTCAACGAAAGTGCCTTTTTTTATGAAGGTCATTTTAAAGGAAATCCGATTACGCCAGGTGTTATTTTAACGGAAACCATGGCACAAATTGGCGTTGTTTGTTTGGGAATTTATTTATTAAAAGACGAAATTTCTTCCGAAGAAAAAAAAACACAAATTGCGTTAACTTCTAATCAGGTTGATTTCTATTTACCCGTTTTACCAAATGAAAAAGTAACTGTAATTTCAGAGAAAGAATATTTTAGATTCAATAAATTAAAGTGCAAAGTAAAAATGATGAATGATAAAAATGAACTGGTTTGCAGAGGAACTATTTCTGGAATGATAATAGCTAAATAAGATGAAAAATAGAGTTGTAATTACTGGTTTAGGAGTTGTAGCTCCAAATGGAGTAGGTTTGCAGGAGTTTACAAATGCAATAAGATTAGGGAAATCTGGAATTACCTTTCATCAGAATTTAATGGACAAAGGGTTTTCTTGCTGTATTGGTGGAATTCCGGAAGTTTCTGAAGAAAAAAAAGCAACATACTTAACACCTTTACAACTACGTGGGTTTAATAGTACTTCTATTTTATACGGATGTATAGCAGGAATTGATGCCTGGAAAGATGCAGGTTTTTCTGTAGATGAAAACTCTAAATTAGACTATGATTCTGGTTTAATTTTTGGAACAGGAACCTCTGGTATTGAAAAATTTAGAGAAGCAATTTATAAAATTGACGATCAAAATGTAAGGCGTTTAGGAAGTACTTCTGTAGTGCAAACTATGGCAAGCGGAATTTCGGCCTATTTAGGTGGAATTCTAGGTTTAGGAAACCAAGTAACCACAAATTCATCTGCTTGTACAACAGGTACAGAAGCCTTGTTATTAGGTTTCGAACGTATTAAAAACGGAAAAGCAAAACGAATGTTGGTTGGCAGTTCTAGCGACAGTAGTTTGTATACTTGGGGCGGATTTGATGCCATGAGAGTGATGTCTTATAAACACAATGAAACTCCAGAAAAAGGATCGAGACCTATGAGTGAAACTGCATCAGGTTTTGTTCCTGGAAGTGGTGCAGGAGCCTTGGTTTTAGAATCTTTAGAGAGTGCTTTAGCAAGAAATGCGACTATTTATGCAGAAGTTTTAGGAGGAAATATAAATTCTGGCGGACAAAGAAATGGCGGAACGTTAACGGCTCCAAATGCAGAAGCTGTTCAGAAATGTATTACGGATGCAATTTTAGATGCCAATATTTCTGCTGATGAAATTGATGTTATTAACGGACATTTAACAGCAACCTCAAAAGACAGTTTAGAAATAGAAAATTGGACCAAAGCAATGCAAAGAAAAGGAACAAATTTTCCACATATTAATTCATTAAAATCTATGGTTGGCCATTGTTTGGCTGCTTCTGGCGCTATTGAATCTGTAGCTGCTGTTTTACAAATTAAAGAACAATTTGTGTTTCCGAATATCAATTGTGAAGATGTTCATCCAGAAATTTCTGAATTAATTTCTACAGATAAAATTCCGACAAAAATGATGGAAAAAAACATTACTATTTTAGCAAAAGCAAGTTTTGGTTTTGGTGATGTAAATGCTTGTGTTATCTTTAAAAAGTATAAACTGTAACTAATTTAAGAAAAAGAAAGACCTCAAAGGTTTTAAAAGCTGTGAGGTCTAAAACAATAAATAAAATATGACAAAAGAAGAAATTATATCAAAGTTAACTACAATTGTAAAGCCTTATGTTCAAAATGAAGAAGGTTTTAAAAAGTTAAATGAAGACACAGATTTTATAAACGATTTAGAAATAAATTCAGCAAACTTAGTAGACATTATTTTAGATGTAGAAGACGAGTTTAAAATAGAAATAGACAATGCTTCTATGGAGAAAATGCTTTCTGTAAAGGCAACCATTGCTGTAATTCAATCTAAAATGGATGCATAATATTGGTAATGATATTGTTGATTTAAACCTTGCTAAAACCGAAAGTAATTGGCAACGAAAAGGGTTTTTAGAGAAGCAATTCACCCAAAAAGAACAAGAAGAAATTCGTAATGCAGACAATCCATTTTTAAAAGTTTGGCAATTTTGGTCTATGAAAGAAGCGGCTTATAAGAGTTATACTCAAAAAGTAGAAACACGTTTTTTTGCGCCTCAAAAATTTGAATGTAGTTTCGTTTCGTTAATAGAAGGGGTTGTTCTTTTTGAAGATCATAAATATTATACAAATACAAGTTTAAACTCATTTTATATCCATACAATTGCCAAAGAGCTGAAAAGTGAGGATGCTATTTATTTTAAGATTGGCTCATCAAAAAATATTCATATCGATTTAAAAACACAATTGGCGATAGAAACAGGAGTTTTATCCGATGAAATCGTAAAAATAAAAACAACTGTTGGTGCTCCTTTGTTTTATCACAAGAAAAAAATATTAACCAAATCTTGCTCAATTTCGCATCATGGGAATTATGGTGCCTTTGTATTTACTTTAGAAAATTAAAATAATATATGTCGCAATTAAAAGTTAAAGAAGCACTTTATAAGCAATGTGAAACTTTTGTAAATAAACGCTTAGATACGGTTACTGAAATTATTTCCTCTAATCAAAAAGCATTGCAATCAGAAACTAAAAGTTCTGCTGGCGATAAGCACGAAACTGGTAGAGCCATGTTGCAGTTAGAAATGGAAAAAGCGAGTCAGCAACTTGTCGGAATTACACAAATGAAAGAAATTTTAGCTAAAATTGATGTTTCAAAAACGTCAAATATTGCACATCTAGGCACGGTGATTGAAACAAATATGACTAATTATTTTTTATCTATTTCTGCAGGTAAACTTACGGTTGATAATAAGGTGTATTTTGCTATTTCTGTTTCGTCTCCAATCGGTAAGTTGTTGTTAGGTAAAAAGATAGAAGATGCGATTGTTTTTAATGGAAATACAATAATTGTAAAAGGACTAAAATAATAATCAGTATTTTAGAGTTTTAAACACCTTAAATAAATGTCGATTAACATGCATAGAACTCATAATTACTTAAAGCTCCAACAATCAAATTTTGATATTGTAAATTTTCTGGACTTAGAGAAGTTCGAAAGTGAAGAAATTCTTACAAAAAATCATAAAGTAGATTTTTATGCATTAATTTTTATAACAGAAGGAAAAGGCAAACACTCAATTGATTTCTCTGATTATGATTATGATAAAGGGACTATTTTGGCTATTAGAAAAGATCAAATGCATCGGTTTTATTTAAATAAGGCAACAAAAGGTTTTCTATTATGTTTTAAAGAAGAGTTTTTAAATAGTTATTTAAATGAAATTGAGGTTGCAAATGCAATTCAGATGTTTAATGAGTTATTAGTTTCTCCAAAAACACAATTAAAAGACTGCGATTTTGAGAGTATTTTTAAATTAATAAAAGGAATAGAAAAAGAAGTTTTAGTTGTAAATGATATTTACTCTTTTAAACTGATAAGGAGTTTACTACATATTTTAATTACTTTGATTTATAGAATAAAATCGACCGGATATAACACTTTGCAGCAAAGTAAGTATTTAAAAGAGTTTATTATATTTCAAAATTTACTAGAAGAAGATTACTACAAAACTAAAAAAGTTTATGATTATGCAAATAAGTTAGGGTATTCTGCAAAGAAGCTTAATATGGTTGTAAAATTTATAGCAAATAAATCTGCTAAAGAGTTTATAGATGATACTGTTATAATTAAAGTGAAAAGATTGCTGATACATTATAATCTTTCTATAAAAGAGATTGCTTTTAAAACTGGTTTTAATGAGCCTACTAATTTGTATAAATATTTTAAAAAACACACTAATTCTACACCAGAAGAATTTAGAAAAAAATATGTGTAATATTTTTTTGAATATAAATTTATTTAAATAACATTAAACTTCTATGATTTAAAGGCTGTATTCTCTTAAAAAAAATATTCTGATTAGGTGAATTCTTATTTATTTTCCCATTTCTACAGTTTTTAGGAGTATTATTATTCAAAAATGTTTTTAATTAACTTTAGTTTTGCTACAAATAATTAAGATTTCCCCCAATTTCTTCAATTTTTAGGAAGCGATTCTTGTTTTTTAAAAACATATATTTAAATCATTTTAATTTTTATAATTAAGATGATTTTTTTTGTGCTAAATTTTTAAAATTGATTAATATTAAATATTACTACTTTGAATTTAAGACTCATAAAGAAGTTTGCTGTTGAAGGCTTTTTTTTAAATAAGTGGTCTTGAAGTTTACGCATCAATTTTTTTTCAATTAAAAGGAGTATTTTTGTTTTTTACAAATCATTATTTTCAAAATGAAAAAGACACTATTTCTCTTAACGATGCTCTTTGCTGTACATTCATTTGGACAATCTAATTTTAAAAGTTTTTTTAAGCTCTCTCCACCAATTAAAAAATGGGTGTTTTTTCATCCTTTTAAAGCAACAAAATCTTTAGAAATTTCTAAAGAAACAAATAGGGTTGCAGATTCAATTGCAAAAACAGACTTGTTAGATAAAGATGGAGCAGGTGGGCAGGTAGATGCTTTTAGGCATGCTTACTGGATGGCAAGATTAGCACAAGAAATGGGTGTGAGTTCTGCACGTTCTTTAGGAGAAGCACATGAAAAAGAAAATTATTTAACATACAAAAAACAAAAATTAGAAGATGGTGTTGTGCCAGATGAAATTTCATCTGAAATGGATTTACATAATAATGAAGAAGGGTTAAAATTAATTGCAAAAGGAAGTGTTGTTTCTAGAAAAGGGTTAATCTATAGAATTGTAAATGCTATTGAGGAGGGAAAAATGAAAATCATAAAAAAAGATAAAAAAGGTAATTTTTTAACTTGTAATGGAGAAGTGATTCACAAAGAGGGGCTTAGAGGTAAATGGGAAAATGATAAATGTCTAATCTCTTCGGATACTAAATAAGTGGCTTGTTTTAATTGGTAAAATATACTACAACGTATTCGTTCAATAGATATAGTGGTTGGAGGGCGTGTAGTTTTAAAATATCAGTAACAGCAAGGTTTCTAGTGATAATTATCATAAAAATTAAATACACTAAAGACCTACTTTTGTCTACTTAAATTAAAGTCAATTTTTATAAAAAATAATAAAATTAATATTAAAAATTATGGAATTTTTTTTAGAATTACTCACTAAAGATTACTTTGTGTTATTTCTAGTTATTGGTTTAGGAATCGCCTTAGGAAACATTCGTATAAAAGGAATAAGTTTTGATACTTCTGCGGTTATTTTTGTCGCTATCTTTTTTGGATATCTGTACAATTTAAATGGCATTACTTTTAATATTCCTCCAATTATTCAAAGTGTAGGTTTGGTGTTATTTATTTACACCATAGGTATGCAAGCAGGACCTTCTTTTTTTAGTTCTTTTAAAGAACAAGGAGCTAAATTAATCCTTTTGGCAGGTATTACGGTTATATCAGGTGGTATTACTGCTGTGTCTATTTCTTATATTTATGATGTAGATATGAATATGATGAGCGGTTTGCTAACAGGAGCACTAACATCTACACCTGGTTTGGCTGCTTCTATAGAAGCCTCTCAATCTCCTTTAGCGTCTATTGGTTATGGTATTGCATATCCGTTTGGAGTTTTAGGTGTTATTTTGTTTGTAAAATTAGGACCTGCATTATTTAGAATAAACATTAAGAATGAAGAAAAAGATTTTGAAGAAAAATCGAAATCGAGCACTCCAATGGTGATCAATAAAAACTTAATTATCTCTAATGAAAACGTAAACGGTAAAACGATTAGAGAGTTGAGAATTCGTTTTATGACCAAAGCGAATATTTCACGTATAATGAAGCCTAATCAATTACCTATTTCTCCTACAAAAGATACTATTTTAGAAACGGGAGATATTATAAAAGCAGTAGGTACGGTAAATGCGTTACAAAGAATAGAGGTTTTATTAGGTAAAGTTACCGATATTAAAATTCCTAGAAGTGGAACTTACGAAGTAAAGTGGTATGTAGTAAGTAATGATGCTGTGGTAAATAAAACCATTGAAGAACTTAATCTTCTAGAAAATTATTCTGCTACCATAACACGTATTAGAAGAGCTAGTATCGATTTAGCTCCACATCCATCAACCAAAATAAAATATGGTGATAAAATTTTAGTCTCTTGTTCTAAAGGAAATGTTCCTGCGGTGACGCAACTCTTTGGAGATAGTTTAAAAAGAATAGGTCAAACAAGTTTTTTACCTGTAGCATTTGGTATTGTTATCGGTATTCTTGTAGGTGCCATTGCTATACCGTTAGGTGGTATTGGTTTAAAATTAGGTCTTACTGGTGGGGTACTTTTATCTTCTATATTTTTAAGTTGGAAAGGAAAGTTTGCTACTGTAATTTGGAATTTATCAGGTCCTGCAAACCAAATATTACGTCAGTTTGGGCTTTTGTTATTTCTTACTCCTGTTGGTTTAAAAGCAGGACAAAGCTTAATTTCAGCAATCGAAAAACATGGTTTTATTTTATTTCTATATGGCGCTTTAATTACTTTGATTCCTATGATTATTACTGTTCTTGTTGGACGATTTCTCTTAAAAATAAACTTTTTGTCTGTTTTAGGAGCCTTAACAGGAGGTATGACTTCTACACCAGGATTAAGTGCAACAGACTCTATGACCGATTCGGATGCTCCGCAAATTGCTTACGCAGCTGTGTATCCTTTTTCATTGGTGCTTATAATTATTGTAGCAGAAGTAATGGCAGTGTTATAACACGTTAAAAAATAAGGTAATATTTAAAACAAAAACATCATATTAAAACGATTCTAAATAACCAAAAAACAACCATTATTATTTCAGTAAAGCGTATCTAAATGGTACATTTGTAAAACAACAATTATAACTTAATTATACATTTATACAATGAGCGGATTTTTCAAATCTTCAGTTGGAAGAAAGATAGCCATGGCGCTTTCTGCATTCTTTTTAATGTTCTTCCTTTTACAGCATTTTGCAATCAATCTTTTATCAGTTCTAAGCCCAGATACTTTTAACGAAGTTTCACACTTTATGGGAACAAACCCTTTAATACAGTTTGCCTTGCAACCAGTATTAATTTTTGGTGTAGTTTTTCATTTTGTAATGGGATTTATCTTAGAATTAAAAAACAAAAAAGCAAACGGAGTTGGGTATGCAAAAAACAATGGTGCAGCTAATTCATCTTGGATGAGCAGAAACATGATTTGGAGTGGTGCTGCTATTTTAGCATTTATCATTTTACATTTTATCGATTTCTGGTTTCCAGAAATTAACACAAAATTTATTCAAGGCGATTGGTCTGGTACTTTAGAAGGAATAGAAGGTTACCGTTACCATGAGGAGTTGTTGCATAAATTTGTAAACCCTATTAGAGTTGCTGCTTATGTTGTTGCTTTTGTTTTCTTAGGATTGCATTTAGCACACGGATTTACATCAGCATTTCAATCTATGGGTTCTACATCTGGACGAAAAAAAACATTACAAACAATAGGTAAAGCATATTCAATTATAATTCCTTTAGGATTTATTTTTATTGCACTTTATCATTACTTAAACCATTAATCTATACAATATGGCTTTAGATTCAAAAGTACCTCAAGGTCCAATTAAAGATAAATGGACAGATTATAAAAATAAAATTGACTTGGTAAACCCTGCAAACAAACGTAATATAGACGTTATTGTTGTAGGTACAGGGTTAGCTGGTGGTTCTGCCGCAGCAACATTAGCAGAGTTAGGGTATAATGTAAAAGCATTTGCTTACCAAGATTCTCCAAGAAGAGCGCATTCTATTGCGGCACAAGGAGGAATTAACGCTGCAAAAAATTATCAAGGAGATGGAGATTCTACTTACAGATTATTTTATGATACTGTAAAAGGTGGAGATTACCGTTCTCGTGAAGCAAACGTGTATCGTTTAGCTGAGGTTTCTGCAAATATCATTGATCAATGTGTGGCACAAGGAGTTCCTTTTGCACGTGATTATGGTGGTTTGTTAGACAATCGTTCTTTTGGTGGAGTTTTAGTTTCTAGAACTTTCTATGCAAAAGGACAAACTGGTCAACAATTATTATTAGGAGCTTATTCTGCAATGAATAGACAAATTGCTCGTGGTAAAATAGAGATGTTTAACAGACATGAAATGTTAGACGTTGTCATTGTTGATGGAAAAGCAAGAGGAATTATTGCTAGAAATTTAATTACAGGAGAAATTGAGCGTCATTCTGCACATGCTGTTGTAATTGGTTCTGGAGGTTATGGTAACGTATATTTCTTATCTACAAATGCAATGGGTTCTAACGCTACTGCAGCTTGGAAAATCCATAAAAAAGGAGCATATTTTGCAAATCCTTGTTATACACAGATTCACCCAACATGTATTCCTCGTTCTGGAGATTATCAGTCTAAATTAACATTGATGTCTGAGTCTTTACGTAATGATGGACGTATTTGGGTTCCTAAAAACATGGAAGATGTTTTAGCAATTAGAGAAGGAAAGAAAACTGCTAAAGATTTAACAGAAGACCAAAGAGATTACTATTTAGAAAGACGTTACCCTGCATTTGGTAACTTAGTACCACGTGATGTTGCATCTAGAGCAGCAAAAGAACGTTGTGATGCTGGTTACGGAGTAAATGCAACAGGAGAAGCTGTTTATTTAGATTTTGCATCTGCTTTTACTCGTTATGGAGAAGAGCAAGCTAAGATTCATAATATAAAAAATGCATCACCTGCAAAAATAAAAGAATTAGGACAAGAGATTGTTAGAGCAAAATACGGAAACTTATTTCAGATGTATGAGAAAATCATAGATCAGAATCCATATGAAACTCCAATGATGATTTATCCAGCAGTACACTATACAATGGGTGGTGTTTGGGTTGATTATAACTTAATGACAACGATTCCTGGATGTTATTGTATTGGAGAAGCAAACTTCTCTGATCACGGAGCAAACAGGTTAGGAGCTTCTGCATTAATGCAAGGTTTAGCAGATGGTTATTTCGTATTACCTTATACTATTGGAGATTATTTATCTGATGACATTAGAACTGGAAAAATTTCAACAGAAACTCCAGAATTTATTGAGGCAGAAAAAGAAGTTACAGAAAGAATCAATCACTTTATTAATAATAAAGGAACAAAATCTGTAGATTATTTCCATAAGAAATTAGGAAAAGTAATGTGGGACAAGGCAGGTATGTCTAGAAACGCAAAAGGATTACAAGAAGCAATGGTGGAAATTAAAGCCATTCGTGAAGAATTTTGGAAAGAAGTTTCTGTACCAGGATCTTCAAATGAAATGAACCCAGAATTAGAAAAAGCAGGTAGAGTTGCAGATTTCTTAGAATTAGGTGAGTTATTTGCTAAAGATGCTTTAATGAGAGCAGAATCTTGTGGAGGTCACTTTAGAGAAGAATCTGCAGAATTAGATGGTCCTCAAAAAGGAGAAGCAAAACGTAACGATGTAGATTTCGCTTTTGCAGCTGCTTGGGAATATAAAGGAGAACCTGCAGATGCGGTTTTACACAAAGAAGAATTAGAGTTTAACGATATTGAATTGAAACAACGTTCATACAAATAAGAAAGACAAGATGAATTTAACACTTAAAATTTGGAGACAAAAAGACGCTGGTTCAAAGGGTCAAATGGTAGACTATAAAGTGAATGATATTTCAGAGCACATGTCTTTTTTAGAAATGATGGATGTTTTGAATGAACAATTAGTAAATGGTGGTGAAGAACCAGTTGCTTTTGATCATGATTGTAGAGAAGGTATCTGTGGTGCTTGTTCTTTATATATTAATGGAGAAGCTCATGGACCAGACAGAGGTATAACAACCTGTCAGTTACACATGCGTATGTTTAACGATGGCGATACTATTACAATAGAGCCATTTAGAGCAGCAGCATTTCCTGTTATAAAGGATTTAGTAGTAGACAGAATGGCTTTTGAGCGTATTCAGCAATCAGGTGGTTACATTTCTGTAAACACTTCTGGTAATACACAAGATGCAAACTCTTTACCTATTTCTAAACACGCAGCAGATGATGCTATGGATGCAGCAACTTGTATTGGTTGTGGTGCTTGTGTGGCTACTTGTAAAAACTCTTCTGCAATGTTATTTGTTGGTGCAAAAGTATCTCAGTATGCTTTGTTACCACAAGGACAAGTAGAGGCTGCAGATCGTGTTAAAAACATGGTTGCACAAATGGATTTAGAAGGTTTTGGTAACTGTACAAATACAGGAGCTTGTGAGGTAGAATGCCCTAAAGGAATTTCTTTAGACAATATTGCAAGAATGAATAGGGAGTTGATGAAGGCTAATTTATAATAAGATAGTTTAAACGTCATTGCGAGTTTTTACGAAGCAATCTTAAAGTAAATTAATAAATATAAAAACCCAAAACTATTTTAGTTTTGGGTTTTTTGATATAAAAAAAAATTAAACGATTTCCTTAAAAAATTAGACTGGTGTAATGTTTAATTTTTCTAAAATTAGAAGTAATCCTTCTACATCTAACTTTGTATGTCCTTTAATAACCATTTTCTGTTAAGCCTAAATGAAGTGCCATTTCATAACGGCTTATACCAACTTGTTTTCTTTTTCGATGTAAAAATAAGTAAAATTAGTATTTAAAATATTTCCATTTTGGCATACCTGAAAACAGTGATTCAGTATACCTATAGTTGGGTATGCTATAATGGAAAGTGATTCTTTAGGTTTTTAAAAATGTCTTTTCCATCTTTGGAAAGAGAAAAATACTGTGAAAAAGAAAATTTCTTCCCTCCAAAATAACATTATTACTACGAGTTTTATACGAATTAATCTATCAATAGATTGTAACGAGTGTTATTCCGTAAAGAGAGTTCTTTAAAGTGATTTAAGAACCTCTTAATTAATAGTAAAAAAAACTCCGCTTGCGGAATTAAGAAATGTAAAAATGAAGCGATTGAGAAATCTCATTGATGTGTAAACCTTTTTCTACCAATTTTTAGAGAATTTTAAACTTGTTGACTCATATAAAACTCTAAACATTTTTAAATCAATAAACCTAAATAATTTAGGTTACAAAATTTTATAGTATGAAAAAAGTGATTTTAGCAATGGTTTTTATTTTTGCAACAGGAACAGTAATGAATGCATCTACAGAAAGTTCTATTAACAATTTATATGTTGAACCTGCGGAAGACTGTGCAGGACAATCTTTAAATATGTACAATTTTTTAGAAGCTTTTACAGGTGACTGGGAATATGCTTTTGAGCTTTCTGAAGCTCAATTAACAGAGTGTTTAAATAATGCAGGATATTAATTATTAGATATAAATTTATAGCATTGGGGATTTTTCCCAATGCTATTTTTAAAATAAAAAATATGAAGTTAATTTTAGTATGTTTTTTTGCATTCAGTAATATATTTTTATTGAACAGTCAATCAGTTTATGGGAATGTTGAGTATAAGTCTAAAATAAATGGTTCATTTATAAGTGAAGATGTAATAAATAAAGAAAAAGATAAAAATTTAAGAAACACGTTAAGTTTTTTAAATTCTAGCATTAAAAATAATCAAAATAAGTTTGTTTTTGTTTTAGATTTTAATAGAAATGTATCTGTTTTTTCTATGAATAAAATCTTGAATGTAGATAATGATACACAGTTAAAATACGCAATTATTACAAATAGCGGGAAAGATATTTTTTATCAAAACATTATAAGTCGGAAAAAAATTAAAAAAAAAATAATGTTTGGAGAAGAATTTAATATAGTTAGTAATTTAGATTCACTAAAATGGGAATTGACAAGAGAAGAGAAGAAAATTGGAAAATATAATTGCTTTAAAGCTATAACTTATTTAAATAAAAAAACAAAAATAGAAGCTTGGTACACAACACAAATACCTTTTGGTTTTGGACCAAAAGGATTTGGAGGTTTACTGGGATTAATAATAGAATTAAAGGAAAATAATATTATTTATTTTGCAAATAAAATTACTTTGAAAACAAATAAAATATTTGAGATTGAAATTCCTAATACCCAAAATACAATCTCAATAGAAAAATATGATAGTATAGGCAGAAGTGCTAAATCTCGATTAAAAAAAATGTAATTATTCTTTATAAGTTATAACGAGTGTTATTCCGTAAAGAGAGTTCATTAAAGTGATTTAAGAACCTCTTAATTAATAGTAAAAAAAAACTCCGCTTGCGGAATTAAGAAATATAAAAATGAAACGATTGTCATTTCGAAATGAGCTTTTTTAAGCGATTGAGAAATCTCATTGATGTGTAAGCCTTTTTCTACCAATTTTATAGAATTTTAAACTTGTTAACTCATCTAAAGTTCTAAATATTTTTAAATCAATAAACCTAAATAATTTAGGTTACAAAATTTTATAGTATGAAAAAAGTGATTTTAGCAATGGTTTTTATTTTTGCAACAGGAGCTATGATGAGTTCAACCAATATTTTAAATGATGTGTGCTGGGATAATGCGGAATCTGCTGTTTATTTCGCAGAGATTGAAGCTACGCCTTGGTATGGTTTTGGAGGTTTAAGCTATGAAGAATCGTATGATGTCTTTGCAGAAGCTTATGATTCGTACCTTGGAAATTGGCAATAATGAAAACGGTTTTACAGTTTTTCACTATCAAGACAAAAAAAATAATAATAAATTAAAGACCTCAAGAATTGCATCTTGAGGTTTTAATTTAAAAAAAATCAATATGAGAATACTTAAAATAACAATTATATTATTTTTTATTACTTATAACATAAACTCTCAAAATTCATTTAGAGCATATTATAATGTAGAAGTAATAGATAGTACAAAATTTAAAGTTCCTGAAAAGTATTTGGGAACCAAACATGAAGTGTTACTTATAAAAAGAAAAAAAGAGACACTTAAAACTATTTCACTTTCAAAAAAAATAGACTTTATTTTAGATTTTGATAATATGAAATCTATTTTTTATTTACCAAAACAGCTAGACATAAAAAAAGGATATATTTCTATAATTAAAAGAATAGGAAGATTTAAGGGTACTTACTTTACAAATCAAGAAGGCGTTTTATGGGAAAAAAATTCTTTTGGTCAAGATTTCTTAGTTACACTTCCTGCAAATAAATGGAATATTACGAACTTATCAAAAAAATGTGGAAAGTACTTGTGTTATAAAGCAACTTTAATAAATGAAATTGAAACTAGTAGAGGTTTAAAAAAAAGGCACATTACAGCTTGGTTTTCACCCGAAATTCCCTTTAATTTTGGGCCAAAAGAATTTAGTGGGCTTCCAGGTTTAATTATGCAATTGCAAGAAGGTAATATGCAATATCAATTAAAAGAGATTGTTAAAGTTGACAATTCAAAAATTGGACAAACCAAAATTGGAAGGAAAATTAATTTGTATGAATTCAATTTGTTGAGTAAAAAAATGTACAAAAGTTTAAAATTAAAAAATCCAGATTAGTATTTATCATTTTTTTGTTTACATTTTAACCCTTTAGTTGTGATGATTTAACAGGTGTAATTCTAGAATTAGTAACGTACAGGAAAATATATTATGCTAATAAAATTACTTTAAACCTAAAATAGTATTTGAAATAATTGACGGAATTAAAATAACTAAAGAAGCATATTCAGATTTTTATAAAATTTAGTTTTTTTATAATTGAAACCTTTCATTTTATAAATCGTTTTTAATAGTAAAGTTGTATAAATTAATTGTTATGAAAAATTTTATAACCCTTATAATTTGTTGTTTTTCAATAACGGTTTTTTCTCAGAAAATAAGTGGTAAAGTTACTTATGTGGTTTCTATGGAATCATTTTCAAAAGAAAAAATAGATTCCATATCTAAAAAATTGAAGTCAAAAAAAGTAAAAATGGACAAATGGATGCGAGATGTTTTTGAAAACACACCCAATGTAAATGCCTATTTAGAGTTTTCTAATGATGAGTCTTTATATTACGTAGAGGATAAAATGCAAAATGATGGAAAACCCATTTTTAATGTAAATAGAACTTTTGCTGGAGGAGATAATAGATATTATAAAAACACAAAAACGAATGAGTATTTTAATGAAAGTAGCACTTTTGGAGAATTATTCTTAATAGAAATTAATCCTAAAAAGTGGAAAATAACACAAGAATCTAAAAAGATTGGTAGATATCTATGTTTTAAAGCAATTGATATTGAATCAACTAGCAAAAAAATGAAACCTGTAGTTTGGTTTACACCAGAATTACCTGTTAGTTTTGGTCCTTTAAAGTATAATGGTTTACCTGGTTTGGTGCTTTTAGTAGAACTCTCTAAAAGAACTATTAGTGCATCAGAAATAATTATAAACCCTAAAAAAGAAATTGTAATTAAAAAACCTACAAAAGGTAAAAAAATGACAGCCGAAGAGTCTAGAAAAAGAGGAGAAGCGTTTTGGAAAAGTATTGAAAAACAATAAACATTCTATGAAAAACAAATTCTTATTTCTATTATTGTTTAGTATCACCACTTTTTGTTTTTCGCAAAAAGTAACCCTTTCAGGTTCTGTAAAAGACAGTTTACTAAATCCAATGTCTTATGCCAACGTTATTGCAAAACCAAAAGATGTTTCTAAAAACTTACAATTTGCCATAACAGATAACGAAGGCTATTATAAATTGCTTTTAGAAAAAGGAGATACCATAACAATTAGTATTTCTTATTTAGGATATAAACCTATAGAATATCAATTTATAGCCTTAAAAACTACTAAAAAAGACTTTGTATTACAACAATCTTCAGAACAGTTAGATGAGGTGGTTATAGAAATGCCAGTTACAGTAAGAGGAGATACCACTACTTATAAAACCGATAAATTTATAAACGGTACAGAACGCAAACTTAAAAATGTTTTAAAAAAATTACCTGGAGTAGAAGTAGATAAAAACGGAACGGTTACTGTGCAAGGTAAAAAAGTAACCAAAATGTTGGTAGATGGTAAAAAGTTTTTTGGTGGTAATTCTAAATTGGCAGTAGAAAACATTCCTGCAGATGCTGTTGGCAATATAGAAGTAACCGATAATTATAACGAAGTTTCATTCTTAAAAGGATTAACAGATTCTGATGAGATGGCAATGAACATCAAACTAAAAGAAGATAAAAAACGCTTTGTTTTTGGTGATGTAGATGCGGGTAAAGGCAACAACGACTTTTATAAAACTAGCGCCAATTTGTTTTATTATTCACCCAAAACCAATGTCAATTTTATAGGAAACATTAATAATATAGGCGAAAAAACATTTACGTTTAGAGATTATATGAGTTTTTCTGGCGGTATGAATGCTATATTTAGCGGTAGTTTTAAATGGAAAGGTGGTGATTTTTCTCAGTTTTTAGAAAGTAGAGATTTGCAGACAAGTAGCCAAAAATTTGGAGCTTTAAACATTACAAAAACGGCAACTTCTACCTTAGATGTTTCTGGTTATGCTATTTTTTCGAATACAAATACCAGTAGTTTTGTAGAAAACCAAAACGAATATACCACGTTTACAGAACAAAGAACTAATAAAACAGCCACAGATAATTTGTTAGGTATTGGGAATCTAAATATAGAGTACACACCAAATAATAAAGAAAAATGGTATGCAAGAACACAAGTAAAAAGGACTAATAACACCAAATTAAATACAGTTGCTTCCTTAATAAATGCCAACACAAATACCATTGCTACAGACAGCCATTTAACAGCAACGTACATCAACCAAAATATAGAATGGCACAAAAGACAAAATGATAAACACACGTTTTCATCCATTTTTAATTATGTGTTTGATAAAAGTGATAAAACCAATTATTGGCAAACGCAAGATGCTATTTTACAAGGTTTAATTCCGGCAGATACAAATCAAGAATTGTTAAGAATTCATCAACTAAAAAACACCAAAGAACAAAATATTGATGCTATTTTTAAACACTTTTGGGAAATTAACAACAGCAATCATATTTACACAACGTTGGGTAATAAATTTTTAAACGAAGATTTTGTTAGTGATGATTTTCAGACGTTAGATAACGGCACCACAAATAATTTTTCTTCGGATGATTTTGGCAACGATTTAAATTTAAAGCTAAACGATTTCTTTGTAGGATTGCATTATAAGTTTAGAGCAGGAATTTTTACTTTAAAACAAGGTGTAGAATTACACAATTACAAATGGCAATTAGACAAACAAACCCATTTAGAAAACAACAAATGGATTGTTTTACCAGATTTCTTAGCAAAAATTGAGTTTAATAAATCCAAAAAAATTACCATTAATTACAATTTAAAAACGTCTTTTTCTGATGTAGGTAAATTTGCCAATCGGTTTTATTTACAATCGTATAATTCGGTTTTTAAAGGAAATGAAAACTTAGAAAACAATTTATATCACGCCGCGCGTATTTATTATAGTAGATTTAGTTTGTACAGAGGTTTAATGTTGTTTGCAAACTTAAATTATAACAAACAGATAAAAGGAGTTAGAAATACAGTAGATTTTAATGATGTTAACCAGTTTTTAACCGTAAAAATGTTCGACAATCCGTCTGAAGATCTTCATGGAAATATACATTTAGAAAAAAGTATAAAAAACATAAAATATAAGTTTGATGTTGGTTTTAGTAACAATAAATACCTACAAGAGTTAAACGGAAATACCCAAACCAATAAAAATAATGGGTATAATTACGAAGTAGGTTTCGAAACCATGTTTGATAATTTTCCGACAATAGAAGTTGGTGTAAGTAGAGATATTGGTAAATTTATTTCTAGTAATTCTACTTCAAAATTTATAACTACAGAACCTTTTGTAACCGTAGATTACGATTTTTTAAAAGGCTTTATTTTTAATTTCGATTATAAGTTAAGTAACTATCAGAATAAAACATTGGGGCAAAAAAATGTGTATGAAATAGCAAATACAACCTTGTCTTATGAAAAAGAAGATGCTGCTTGGTCTTATAAAATAAGTGTCCAAAATATGTTTAATACACAATTTAAACAAAGTAATAGTTTTTCAGATTATTTAATATCAGATAGTAAAACCTTTATTTTACCAAGAATAATCATGTTTAGTATTGGGTATAATTTGTAGTTTTTTTTTCATACAGTTTGTCATTTCGACGATAGGAGAAATCACATAATGCTATTCAGTTTTGTGTTATCACTGTTATGCGACTTTTCAATACTTCGAAGTGACAAGTTTGGAGATTCTTTTTATAATACATACCTTTTAAGAAAAAAAAGGATGCTAAACCTACAAAAAGGATTTCATAGTTATTATGTTTATATAATTACAAATAGTTACCGTTCCACATTTTATATTGGAGTAACAAATAACTTAAAAGAACGTTTGCAACAACATAAAACAAACATACTTGAAAAGAAGAAAACATTTGCAGCAAAATATAATATTGAGTTCTTAGTGTATTACGAAAAACATACTTGGATTCAATTGGCTATTGCTAGGGAAAAGGAATTGAAAAAATGGAGACGTTAGAAGAAACTAGCACTTATAAAAGAAGTGAACCCTTCTTTTACTTTTTTGAATAATGAATTTGATTAATAATGTTTGGTTTTCATGCAGTTTTGTCATTCCGACGATAGGAGAAATCACATAATACTGTTGAGTTTTGTGTTATCACTGTTATGCGACTTCTCAATACTTCGAAGTGACAAGTAGTATGTATTAATAAGAATTGTTATGTTTTCTATTGGATAGAAGTCATAGAGTTTTTAAATTCTAATAACTGATAACTATTTCCGTCCAAAATCTGCAGGAATTTCTCCCCAAGCTTTGGTTTCCCATTTTAGAATTGGATTTTTATAAGTATTATTTTTTAGCCAAGTTTCGGCTCTTTTTATCAAGTCTAATAAATCTTTGTTAGAAGCATCAAAATGCATGTTGGTTTTGCATCTTTTCTGCTTTACCCAACTCATGGCAATTTTAGAATCGGAATAAATAGGGATGTTTTCTTTGTTCTTGCTCTTTAACAAAGCGATTCCGTGGACTAGAGCTAAGAATTCGCCAATATTGTTAGTTCCTCTAGCAAATGGGCCTTTTATAAAAATTTGTTGCTTATTATGCGTTAAAACACCTCTGTATTCCATTTTACCAGGATTTCCAGAACAAGCTGCATCTACAGAAATACTTTCTAAAATAGGTCTCCCAATTTTTTCTTTTTCTGTTGATGATAACGTCTTCTTTTTAGTATCTTTCCCTACATAGTCTGCATAATTTTTGGTTGCAGCTATTTCGGCTTCATTTAAATCTGCGAACGATTTATATTGAGCACCTTCAAAACCATCAATTTGCTTTTTACAGACTTTCCAAGACGTAAAAACCCCTTTTCTGTGTCCGTTCCAAACTACATAAAACTTTTTTTTACTCATTTATGGCTAAAATTACATCTTCAATAACTCTAGGAAAGTAACGTTGCTCTAAAATATGGATCTTTTCTGCAATATTATCAGGAGAATCTGCTTCATTTAAGGCTGTTTTTGCCTGATAAATGATGGCACCTTCATCATAATTGGCATTTACGTAGTGAATTGTAATACCCGTTTCTGATTCTTTATTTTCTTTTACTGCCTTATGAACGTTCATACCATACATCCCTTTTCCACCATATTTTGGTAACAAGGCAGGGTGAATATTGATAATTTTATTTGGAAAAGCATCGATAATTTTGGTTGGAATTTTCCATAAAAAACCTGCTAAAATAATGTAATCTGCCTGCTCTTTTAATAGGTTTAGTATTTCATCCGAAGTAAAAAAAGCTTCTTTTTTAAAGTGTAAACATTTGATGTCTAATTTCTTACATCTATCAAATACTTTGGCATGTTCATTGTTACATAGCACAGTGGTAACCTTAGCGGTTTTAGTATGATTAAAAAATTTAATAATGTTTTCTGCGTTCGTTCCAGAACCAGATGCAAAAATAACAATACGCTTCATAACTTCATTTCTAAGCTACAAAAAAAAGAATAATTATTAACAAATTGATTATTTTAAGAGAAGATTAAATATTTTTATTTACTTTTAAGAATCATTTTTAGGACAAAAATTAGTTTTAATTGCTAAGATTTGTATTTTTGCCCCGATTAAAATTTTAAAAAACACAAAATTATGTCAGACATTGCATCAAGAGTAAAAGCTATTATCGTAGACAAATTAGGCGTAGACGATAACGAAGTAACAACAGAAGCTAGCTTCACAAACGATTTAGGAGCAGATTCTTTGGATACTGTTGAATTAATTATGGAATTCGAAAAAGAATTTGATATTCAAATACCAGATGATCAAGCAGAGAACATCGGAACAGTAGGTCAAGCAGTAAGCTATATTGAAGAAGCTAAAAAGTAAATTTATATGCAGTTAAAACGAGTTGTAGTCACTGGACTTGGCGCACTTACGCCAATTGGTAATAATATTGAAGAGTATTGGAATGCTTTAGTTAACGGAGTTAGCGGTGCAGCACCTATCAAGCGGTTTGATGCTGCCAAGTTCAAAACTCGTTTTGCATGTGAATTAAAAAACTTTGAGGTAACGGACTTTATTAATAGAAAGGACGCTAGAAAAATGGATCCATTTACGCAGTATGCAATGGTAGCTTCTGATGAGGCTATTGCAGATGCAAATTTTGATCTAGAAAAATTAAACAAATTACGCGTTGGTGTAATTTGGGGAGCAGGAATTGGAGGCTTAGAAACTTTTCAAAACGAAGCTATAAATTTTGGAGCCGGAGATGGTACGCCAAAATTTAACCCATTTTTTATCCCAAAAATGATTGCAGATATTGCGCCAGGAAATATTTCTATTAAAAATGGATTTATGGGGCCAAATTATACTACGGTTTCTGCATGTGCGTCATCTGCGAATGCAATGATTGATGCTTTAAATTACATTCGTTTAGGTACTTGTGATGTTATTGTAACTGGTGGCTCGGAAGCTGCAGTTGTAATTTCTGGTGTTGGTGGTTTTAATGCCATGCACGCCTTATCTACAAGAAACGAAAGTCCAGAAACAGCATCTAGACCTTTTGATGCAGAACGAGATGGTTTTGTATTAGGTGAAGGAGCAGGTGCTTTGGTTTTAGAAAGCTATGAGCATGCTAAAGCTAGAGGAGCAAAAATTTATGCTGAGGTTATTGGAGGAGGAATGTCTTCTGATGCCCACCATATGACTGCACCACATCCAGAAGGAATTGGTGTGATTGCTGTAATGAATAACTGCTTAGAAAATGCAGGTATTAAACCAGAAGATGTAGATCATATTAATACACATGGTACTTCAACTCCTTTAGGAGATGTTGCAGAATTGAAAGCAATTTCTGCAGTTTTTGGAGAACATGCTAAAAACATTAATATTAATTCTACAAAATCTATGACAGGTCACTTGTTGGGAGCTGCAGGAGCTATAGAGTCTATAGCTGCAATTTTAGCCATGAAAAATGGTATTGTACCTCCAACAATTAATCATGTTAATGTAGATGAAAATATCAATCCAGAATTAAACTTAACTTTAAATAAAGCTCAAAAGCGCGATATTAATATTGCTATGAGTAATACTTTTGGTTTTGGTGGACATAATGCATGTGTTGCATTTAAAAAACTTGATGAATAATACTCTATGAATTTTATTCGTAAAATAGTAAAACCTCACAGTGAAGAGGATGCACAATTATACAACGAATTAAAAAAACTACTTAATTTTTCTCCAAGAAGAATAAATAAATACAAAAAGGCATTTACACATAGGTCTGTGCAAATGTTAGACAGCAAAGGAATACCTATTAATTACGAACGTTTAGAATTTTTAGGTGATTCTATTTTAGGATCTGTAATTGCATCTTATTTATACAAAAAAGTACCTACAGGTAGTGAAGGCTATCTTACACAAATGCGCTCTAAAATTGTTAGTAGAGAGCATTTAAATGAGTTAGGAAAAGATTTAAACCTAATACGTTTTGTAAAAAGTAATATAGATCAAGCTAACGTTGGAGATAATATTCATGGTAATATCTTTGAAGCATTAGTAGGCGCTATTTATTTAGATAAGAACTACAATACTTGTCAGAAATTTATTTATGAAAATGTAATTGTACCCTACGTAGATATCGAAAAACTAGAGGGTAAAGTTACAAGTTACAAAGGGCTTATTATAGAATGGTGTCAGAAACAAAAGAAGAAATATACTTTTGATACCTATGAAGATTCTGGTAACGAAGCTATCAAACATTTTAGTGTAAAGGTAAGTATCGATGGAGAGCAAATAGCCAAAGGTAGAGCTACTTCTAAGAAAAAAGCAGAAGAGCAAGCTGCTAAAAGAGTCTATTTTGCATTTCAAAAAGAAATTAATTTAGGCTAATTCACGATAACGTTTTCGTTAAAATTAACGGTAAAGTTCATAAACAATTAGTAATTTTGGTTTTCATAAAAACGAGTATTAGTTATAATCTATGCAGGTACACGCTTTAGAAATGGACGAATTTTGCGAAGAAGAATATTCTTTAATAGGAATCCATTCTACTTTAGAAGATTATAAACTTGCCTACTTATTAAATAAAAACCTTAATACCAGGTTTTATAAAGCAAAAGAAGATTTAAAATTTGTTATAGAAGAAAAGAAAGCCTCTTTTTCTATATATAATTATGAAAATATAGAATATGATTACAAGTGGTTTTTAATAACGAACAGTTATAGAACAGAAAACCAAACAGCAGCCAATGGGTTGTTATTAACATCAGAAACAATAACATATCTGATTCCAGAAAAGAAAAAAGTAGATTTTTTTTTAAAAATATGTGGAGATTCAGACGATGGTTTTGTTACGAAAACAGTAAATAGAATTAAAAGTATTGAGAATGTAATTACCGCATATTCAATAGATAAAAACACCTTAAAGTCTAAAGACTTTTTAATATTTTAAACATGAAAGACTACAAAAAAACAAAAATAGTTGCAACCTTAGGTCCAGCAATAGACACTAAAGAAAAGATGAAAGAGTTGGCAGTTGCAGGTGTCAACGTTTTTAGAATTAATTTTTCTCATGCAGATTACGATGTTGTAAAACAAAATGTGCTAAGAATTAGAGAAATTAATGAAGAAGAAGGATTTAATGTTGCCATTTTAGCAGATTTACAAGGACCAAAACTTCGTGTAGGAGTAATGGAAGAAGATGTTATTTTAAATGATGGAGACTTGTTTACTTTTACTACAGAAAGATGTATTGGTAACAACAAAAAAGCATTTATGACCTACCAACGTTTTCCTAAAGACGTAAAAGTTGGAGAGCATATTATGGTAGATGATGGTAAATTGTTATTTGAAGTAGTTTCTACAGATAAAGACAAAGAAGTTGTAGTAAAAACAGTAGTTGGTGGACCTTTAAAATCTAAAAAAGGAGTAAACTTACCAAACACAGCTATTTCTTTACCAGCTTTAACAGAAAAAGATAAAGAAGATGCCGTATTTGCATTAGGTTTAAATGTAGATTGGATGGCACTTTCTTTTGTAAGAACACCAGAAGATTTAAGAATGTTACGCGATTTAATCGATGAGCATTCAGATTATAGAGTACCCGTAATTGCTAAAATTGAAAAACCAGAGGCAGTTGCAAATATTGATGCATTAATTCCTTTTTGTGATGGTTTAATGGTTGCTCGTGGAGATTTAGGAGTGGAAATTCCTATGCAAGACGTTCCATTAATTCAGAAGAAATTAGTAAGACGTGCTAAGAGAGCAAGAATTCCTGTAATTATTGCAACTCAAATGATGGAAACAATGATTGATAATCCTGTTCCTACAAGAGCAGAAGTAAATGATGTTGCCAATTCTATTATGGATGGAGCAGATGCAGTAATGTTATCTGGAGAAACTTCTGTAGGGAAGCATCCTTTAAAAGTAATTCAGAAAATGTCTGAAATTATTAGAGCTGTTGAAAACTCTAGAATGATTAAAGTACCTCATGAAGCACCGCATATTAGAACAAACAGATTTATAACAAAATCAGTTTGTCATCACGCAGCTTTAATGGCAAATGATATTGATGCAACCGCAATTTCTACTTTAACAAATAGTGGTTATACAGCATTTCAAATTTCAGCATGGAGACCACAAGCTAAAATATTAGCATTTTCATCAGAAAGAAGAATTTTAGGAAAACTAAACTTACTTTGGGGTGTAAAAGCTTTTTATTACGATAAAAACTTAAGTACAGATGATACTGTTGTAGATATTAACAAAATATCTAAAGAAAAAGGATTTGTTAAAGAAGGAGATTTAATGATTAACCTTACTTCTATGCCAGTTGAGGCTAAAGGTATGGTAAATACATTAAGAGTTTCTGAAATAGACTAAAAACAACCTAAAATTATATTTAAAAAGCATCTAGAGATCTCTCTGGATGCTTTTTTTTATGCGTTTACTTTCTAGAAGCTATTTCCAGCTTTCTACTATATCTTTTTTCTTCTGTTCTCGATACAATTTTTCTTCCTTCGTCATAAAAACCACTCGAACTGACAGAAAAAAGGATGCCGTTTCAATCTGGGCTAAACTTGTTTGGTAGCTATTTTTATTTCTTTAAAAGTCAAAGCGGATTATTTATAGAGAATTCTGTTTAGACGCTATTTTATTTTCGATAAAATGTAGGTTTTAAATCAGAAAAACTCCAAATAATAACGCCAGTAATTATAAATACAGATATAAGAGAAGAAAAGGATTTTATTTGATGATTTGATAAAAAAAATTATTTAAATGTAGGAAATAAAAAAAAACTTGATAGAAAAGTTGTTTAAAACAGAAAAAATAGTAAATTTAAGAGAACCAAAAACGAAACTATTATGGCAATTAAAAGCTTTCAAGGAAAAAGAGATACCAGTCAGGGAAAAGAAGATGCTCAAATTTTAGTATCTGATTATATGACAAAAAAATTGATAACTTTTAAAGCTGAGGATACCTTAGATCATGTAATTGAACAATTAATTACACATAAAATTTCTGGTGGGCCGGTTGTAAATGATAAAAATGATTTAATAGGTATTATTTCTGAAACTGATTGTATTAAACATATTTCTGAAAGTAAATATTACAATATGCCTTCTGATGTTAATAATACAGTAGGTAAGTATATGGCTACTGGTGTGGATACTATTGATAAGAATACGAATATTTTTGATGCTGCTTTTAAATTTATTAGTTCTCACAGAAGAAGATTTCCTGTGGTAGAAAACGGAAAGCTAATTGGTCAAATAAGTCAAACAGATGTTTTAAAAGCTGCCATTAGTGTAAAAGGAAATACCTGGAATAGTTAAAACCTTTTTTTAGATTTAATATTTGGTAAATCTGTAATAATTAATTTTTGTTTATCAGAACTTTCTAGTTCGGCTATTTTAGAATATGAATAGCCTTCTATGGGCTCTCTTAAACTTTTCCACTTTGCAATACCTGCAACGGTAATTTCTTCTCCAATTTCTATAATTGCTTCAGAATAGCGTAAGGTTTTATTAAGGCCTAAAAAATTATCACTTTTAATATGATAGCTTTCTAGTAGTGCTTTAAACTCTCTTGTTGGATCATTAAAAGTACCCGATTTTATTTTTTTATCAGCTACTAAATAACTCGTGTAGTTTTTAGGATTTTGATGGAGTCTTACCATGGCAAAATCACTGTTTTTTTCTAAGAAAAAATCTTGTACTTTTTCTTCATGTACAATTGTTCTCCAGCGTTGTTGTTTTCCGTTACTTTTTTGCTGTTCAATTTTTATGACACAAAACACACATTTTCTTTTGCTAAAAGGTGCAATTAAAGGCTCTTTTACATGTAAAGCTTTACCTGTAAACCTTGTAAGTTCATTATTTTTTAAGCTTCCTATTTGTTTGATTGGTAGTTTAGAAAGAGCTCTTATAATTTTTTGTTTTGTACTAAAATAGTAAGTTATGAATAGTATTAAACCAACGATTACAATAAATAGCATCGGAATTAAAAAAGGTTCGAAATCTGTAACTAAAAACATTTTAAACAAGTATAAGTTGCAATTTATATAAGGTTTTACTCTTTTCTGATTAATAAAAAAGTCTCATTTTCTAAAGGCAAATAGCCTTCATTGTAAACGTAAAAATACGTATTCCCAGTTTTTGTTTTGTAAATAGAAGTAAAGAATTGAAAATCGAAACCTTTATCGTATAATTTGGTTCTGGTTACTTTTGTTTTTCCAGTTGTATTTAATTCTGATAAAATCTTGTAATTTTTTCTAAGTCGGTTGTTTATATTTCTAATGAGATTTTTACTGTCTTTGTTCACACGATTGTTATACGCATTTCTACAATAATCAGAACAGAACTTCTTATCAACTCTACCTTTAACAATTTCGTCACACTCTAAACATTTTCTACTTTCCATAGTTTTCTTTCTTTAGTTCGTACCAATTTACCAGCTCATTACCTTCTTTAAATTCGTTTACAAATTGTAATCCAATTTTTTGTAAAATTTTATTAGAACCAATATTTTCTATTTCTGCAGCACCATAAATAATGTCTAAATTCATTGTTTTAAAACCATATTCTAAACAAGCAATAGCAGTTTCTAAACCGTATCCTTTTTTCCAATATTTAGGAATGAAACGATAGCCAATATCAATAAAATCTTGAAAACCATTTAAGCTTTCTTTTGTTCCTTTATTTAGTTTTAAGCCAGACCAACCTATAAAACTACCTGAAGATTTTTCTATAACAGCAAATCGACCAATACCGTTTTCCTTATACTGTTTTAGAATAAATTCAATCATTTTTTTTGCTTCCTCTTTCGTTTTAATTGTCTTTTTTCCTAGATATTGATGAACTTTTGGGTTAGAATCTAACTCAAACATGTCATCTACATCAGTTATTCTAAATTCTCTAAGAAGTAATCTTTCTGTTTCTAAATGAAATTTCATAAGGTAAATATACTTAAATTTTATCCGTTTACAAACGACTACAAATAATTACAACCGAAAGTAATTGTTTTGTAACCGAATAAAATTGCAATGGTGTCGCAACTTTGCAGAGTCAAAACGAATTGACAAAAACAAATTATAAATCTGCATTCAATAAAAATGCATAAAAACTTATCTTATGAATACGTTAAGAAACAAAGTACAGTTAATTGGTAGATTAGGTCAAGATCCAGAAATAGTAACTTTTAAAGATGGCAATAAAATGGCTAAATTTTCTATGGCTACAGATGACAGTTACAAAGACAAAGCAGGTAATAAAGTAGAGCGTGCTTATTGGCATAATATTGTTATTACTGGAGGTTTGGTTAAAGTAGTAGAAAACTATGTAAATAAAGGGCAAGAAATTGCTGTTGAAGGGAAGTTAACAAACCGTTCTTATGATACCAAAGAAGGTGAAAAAAGATACGTTACAGAAATTATGGTGAATGAATTATTGCTTTTGGGATCTAAATAATTTACATAGAAAGAGGCTGTCTAGAAAGTATTGAACCTTTTTAGATGGTCTTTTTTTAATTAGATATTTACGTTGTCTGATTAAGAACTCTCGTTTGTAATTTTTTTACCGGTCATTTCATCAACAGTAATTCTAAAAACAATTGGAATTTTTTTCTGTGTTCTTTTATTAGAGAAATCACTTATGCAATGCAGATTTCTGTGTTCATTTTTTAGAATAATTGCTTTAATACCTTCGGTAAAATCGTGCAAATATTTTTTTGCTACAGAACCAGATAGTTCTTCATAAATACCATGAACTAAAACAGAATTACAAGTATTACTGTCTGCTCTTTCTGAAACTTGCAGAGAAACTTTTCTATAATTTCTCATTGCCTTTGTTTTATGACCTTCTTCGGAATAGCCTACAATACTATTTTTCTTGTCAAAAAAATAAGTCATGGGTACAATAAAAGGTCTTTCTATATAAATATAGCTCAGTTGCCCTACATAGTTATTTTCTAATATGTTTATGCATTCATTCTCTTTTAAATTAGTTATCATGATGCTTAGTTTTGGTTAAAGGGAGTAACTAATGTATTAAAAATCAATTAAATAAAATATGATAAAAATCAGTTTATTAATTTTTTATTTAGAATTATATGATTTTTTAGGTGTAAAAAGCCTAAAAATTGTAGGAGGTAAAGCTAAAATAAGGAACTATTCCTATATGAAATTATTTTAGAATTTTATTCGTTTTCGTAAAACTTTAGCTTGTTTTGTAAATCGGTTATTTCTTTTTTTAGAGAATCCACTTGGTTTAATAAGTTGGAAATTACATCAACACCTTCTAGGTTTATGTTTAAATCATAATGTAAACGAATCATTTTTTCAACTTCTGTTATTTGAGTGATTTTAATATAATGATCATCGTTTTCTACAATAATCTCTATTAATTCATACTCTTTTAACTCATTTATAAAAGCTGTAGGAATGCTGTAGTGGGCACAAAACTGCTGAATAGATATTAAATTTTGAGTTTCCATGTTTAGCGTAGTTTTTGTAATTCTTTAATTAGTGCTATTTCTTTTTCGTTTAATTTAGTTGGTATTTTAAGTTGATAAGTAATATATAGATCTCCAAATTGATCTTCTTTTTTATATTTAGGAAATCCTTTTCCTTTTAATTTCACCTTAGTTCCGTTTGCTGTTTCTTGCTTAACGGTTAATTTTACTTGTCCATCAAAAGTATCAACGGTTAATTGTCCGCCTAAAAGAGCGGTATATAAATCTAAATCAACATCAATATAAAGATTGTCTTTGTCTCGTTTAAATTTGGTGTTATTTATAATAGAAAACTGAATGTATAAATCGCCATTCGGACCACCATTTACACCTTTTCCTCCATGCCCTTTTATTTTAATAACTTGTCCGTTTTCTACACCAGCCGGAATTGTAATTCTAATGTTTTTCCCATTAACAGTAATTACCTGTTTTTGTGTTTTGTAAACATCGTTTAAGTTTAGTTGAATTTCAGAATTGTAATCTTGCCCTCTAAATTTAGCATTCGTTCTTCTTCCTGATGAAGCGCTACCAAACATGTCTCCAAACATATCAGAAAAATCTTCTTGAGAGTAACCACCTTGATTACTCTGAGACCTACTTTGATGTTCTTGCTGTCTTCGTTTTTCTTGTTCGTAAGCTTCTCCGTTTTGCCAATGCTCTCCATATGCATCGTATTTCTTACGATTTTCTGGATTGCTTAAAACTTCATTTGCTTCATTAATTTCTTTAAAGCTTTTCTCGGCAGTTTTATCATTTGGGTTTAGATCTGGATGGTATTTTCGTGCTAATTTTCTGTAAGCTTTTTTAATATCAGCTTCAGAAGCACTTTTGGTAATTCCTAAAATTTTATAATAATCTATAGAAGCCATCAGTTAAGGTGTTTAAAAAGTAATATACGTATTTTTTTTAATTTGGTTGTGTATTACAACTTGGTTAAAATAATACTTAAATTTATTATTTTTCAAGTTCTAAACTTAGTTTTGCAACCAATTTTAATTCAGATTTATTTAAATCTGCAACAGATGCAGCAATTTTAGTTGCTGTTTTTATAATTAGACTTTTTATTTCTTCGGTAAATAAGGAAGGATGTTCTTTTTTAAAATCGATAAACTCATTGTAACAAGTTTCTGAATTAGAAAAACTTTCAATATTTAACCAATCGAACACGGTTTCTATTTGATAGGCTGCATCAGAATGAAAATCATCATCTACAGGATCTATTTTAGTCCATTTGTCTTTTACTATTTTTTTTAAAACATTAAATTCTACTTCTTCTACAATGTTATCTGCAGCTGCAATTGCGAAAAATAATTTACCTAAGTTTTCATAAAAAGAAATAATTGTGTTTTGTGATGGTTTCATAATTAAGAATTTATGAATATGAGTAAAGTTATATAATTATGAGCTGTATAATTATGATATTAGTCATAAATTACTATAATTTGAATATAAAATGTAGTATTTTTAATCTTTGTTTAATTAGATAATTTATTGTCAAATGCTAAGTAAAGATCGGGATGTTTTTAATGTGCTTTTTGAGGCTGTTTCAGAGGGAGTTGTTGTTGTAAACGATAAGCAAAACATAGTTTCTGTAAATTCATCTGTAGAGAGAATGTTTGGTTATGATTCGGGAGAACTCATAAATAAACCACTCGATATTTTAATCCCTAAAAATTATCACGCAGGTCACGGAGCCCATTTTAAGGGTTTTATGAAGAACAAAGAAAAAAGACAGATGGGTAATGGGAGAGACTTGTATGGAGCCCGAAAAAATGGAGCTATTTTTCCGTTAGAGGCAGGTTTAAATCCGTTTCAAATTAATGGAGAAACTTTTATAATGGCTTTGGTAATCGATATTTCTGTTCGAAAACAACAAGAAGAAGAAATACATCAATTAAACAATGAGCTAGAAAAAAAGGTTTGTGAGCGAACAAAAGAGTTAAGTAAAACAGTTCATGAATTAAAAGCTGTAAATATAGAGCTAGATACAGAGAATCATAAACGGCTAGAAGCAGAGAATAAAATTAAAGATGCTTTAAAAAAGCAAAAAGAACTCAATGAATTAAAAACAAAGTTTTTGTCATTAGTTTCTCATGAGTTTAAAACACCTTTAAGTGGTATTTTAACGTCTACAATGCTTTTAGGTAAATATAAGTTAGCAGAACAACAAGAAAAAAGAGATAAGCACTTAGAAACCATTACCAATAAAGTACATTATTTAAATAATATTTTAAATGATTTTTTATCTATAGAAATACTAGAAACGGGTAAAGTAAATTACAAGTTTCATACTTTTAAATTGAGTAAAGTAGTAGATGAGGTAATTTATAATGCAAACATGCTTTTAAAAGTAGGGCAAAGAATTAAATACCCAGAAGATATAGATGATATTTCTTTACTGCAAGACGAAAAAACAATCGCCTTGGCATTATCTAATTTAATAAACAATGCTATTAAATATTCGCCAGAAAATTCTGAAATAGACATTAAAATAAAGCAAGACAACACGACGACTACCATTAAAATAAAAGATCAAGGAATTGGGATTCCGAAGGCAGATCAAAAAAATATATTTAACCGTTATTTTAGAGCAGAAAATGCATTATTAACGGAAGGAACAGGAATTGGTTTAAATATTATTAAAAGTCATTTACAAAACTTAGGCGGAACGATTACTTTTGAAAGTGAAGAGAATATAGGATCAACTTTTACATTGAAGATTATTAACAAAGCAATATGAGAAAAATACTATTAATTGAGGATGATGTAGTTTTAAGAGAAAACACATCAGAACTTTTAGAATTATCAAACTATGAAGTTATCAGTGCTGCTAACGGTAAAATAGGGGTACAGCTAGCAAAAAAAATAGTACCAGATATTATTGTTTGTGATATTATGATGCCAGAGTTAGATGGTTACGGTGTTTTAGAAGCTTTAACTAATAACGAAATAACGCAACACATTCCGTTTATATTTTTATCAGCAAAGACAGAAAGATGTGATGTAAGAAAAGGAATGGATTTAGGAGCAGATGATTATATAACAAAGCCTTTTAATGAAGATGAACTAATTAGTGCTATAGAAAGCAGATTAGCAAAAGCAGCGATACTAAAAGATCGTAGAGAAAAAATTGAAGTCGTAAAAGAAGAGGAAGAAGACATAAGAAGCCTTAATGACTTAAAAAATTATTTTGAAGATAATGGAGAAACTTTTACTTTTCTAAAAGATGCAAGCATTTATAAAGAAGGGAATAACTCTAATTATATTTATTTAATAAATAAAGGGCTTATAAAATGCCATAAGCTAGATGAACAAGGAAAACAACTTACAACTGCTTTATATAAAGAGGATGATTTGTTTGGCTATACTTCTTTTTCTCAAAATTTAGCATATCAAGAATCTGCAACGGCAATTCAGAAAACAGAATTAGTTGGTCTTTCTAAAAAAACATTAACGGGTGTTTTAAATAAAAATCATAAAGTAACACTAGAGTTAATAGAATTGTTAACAGAAGACTTAGCTGTTGTAAAAGACCAACTTTTGCAAATGGCGTATAGTTCTGTAAGTAAAAAAACAGCGAAGACAATTTTAATGTTTGCAGAAAAATTAAATAGAAAACCAGAAGATCAAATTAAAATTTCTAGAAACGATTTAGCTAGTGTTGCAGGTATTGCAACAGAAACTTTAATAAGAACCATGTCTAGTTTTAAAAAACAAGGTTTGATAGAAATAGAGGGTAGAACAATTAGAATCTTAGATTTAGAAAAACTAAAAGAAATTTCTTGATAATAAATGTATTAGTGGCCATATGACTAATATCATTTTTTAAAAAGTATTCTAGCAATAAATTTGTCTTTTAGATAAAGATGAATTTAAATGAAAGCAATTTTACTCCCTACAGATTTTTCAGACAATTCTTGGAATGCAATTGAGTATGCTTTAAATTTTTATAAGCACGCAACGTGCAATTTTTATTTGTTACACGTTAATAGGATAAATAATGTTGTAGTAGATGATTATTTCTATGATAACACGCAAGAAGTTATTGTAGATGTAAACATAGAAAATGCAAAAAAACAATTAAAAGAACTTCAGCAAAAAATAGCTCTAAACTTTAATAATAAGAACCATAATTTTTACACTTTAACAGATACTAATTTTTTTATTGAGTCTATAAGACAGCAGGTAGAAGAAAAAAAAATAGATGTTATTGTTATGGGCACCAAAGGAGCTAGTGGCTTTCAAGGATATATTACTGGGAGTAATACGGGAGATGTTATTACAAAGGTAAAATGTACAACCTTAGTAGTACCTGAGAATGCCAAATTTAAGAAAATAGAAGAGGTGGCATTTCCTACAGATTTTTCTTTATATAATGAATTACAAATATTAGAACCAATAATAAAAATCTTAGAAGAAAAAAGCGCGTCTTTAAGGGTTTTAAATATCAGTAAAAAGGTAACCTCATTAAATGAGGGTCAACAAAAAAGTAAAGAACTATTAGAAGATTATCTTTATAATTACCAACACAGTTTTCATTTTTTAACGAATAAAAAAGTAGAAGATGCTGTGCAATGTTTTGTAAATAGTAGAAATATAGATATGATTGCTATGGTGGCAAAAAATCTTAATTATTTTCAACAAATACTATTTCATACCAAGGTAGCGGAAATAAGCTATCATACCGATGTACCTTTTTTGGTACTACATGAATAAAAACAATATGTTATGGATAATTCAATTTTTTTAGCAAAGTTTTGGGGTTATTACTTACTTATTTTTTTCGTTATACTAAGTTTTAATCCAAAAAGGATTAGGCAAATATTTAATGATTTAGAAGATCAAAAATTTCTGATTATTTTTTCTTTTTTAGCCATTATTATTGGATTGATAAATATTCTATTCCATAACATTTGGGAGCCTAATTGGAAACTTATAATTACTCTAATTGGTTGGTCATCATTGCTTATAGGGTTATCTCTTTTTAGTATTCCTAAGCAAACCATACATTGGTTAAAACTTGTAAATATTAGATTTGTACAGGCAATTTATACACTACTTTTTCTAATAGGTTTATACCTATTAAATATTGCATATGCTATTATGATAATTTAATTAAAAAGGATTATCTTAGAACTACATATGAAACGATAGGTTTCAATAATTTTTTTATTAATAACTAAAAACACCATAAAGATGAAAATGAATATTCAATTTGTTAACATGTCTACAAGTGAAACTATGGAAGCTTATACAGAAAAAAAGCTAGATGGTTTGGTTAAAAAATTCGAAACAATTATTAAAGCAGATGTGTTTTTTAAAAAGGAAAATGATTCTAAAAACAAAGGCGTAATTTGTGAAATAGAATTAAGTGCACCAGGACCAAGATTATTTGCATCTTCAAATGAAAAAAATTACGAGCTTGCTGTAAAAAATACTATTTCAGATTTAGAAAAGCAATTACAAAAGAGAAAAGCAATTACAAAACCTTATCTGTAAATACAGATAAATGCTCGGTTAAATTATTATCAGGCTAATAAAGACTTTTTTTAGTCTGATAATAATTCTGCAACAGATGTGCTTTATCTTTCTGATAGATATTTAGCTCTTTATTAAGGAGAATCTAAGAAATTTAGAGGTCCATTTTATACTTAAAAAGTAACACATTCTATTTTAAAACCATATAGATAAAATAAATTTATAGGTAAAAATCTCTTCTAGGAAGATTATGGAATAGGAAATGTAATTAAGAATTTATTAAAAACAAACATCATGAAAAATATACTTTTACCTACAGATTTTTCAGATAACTCATGGAATGCAATTCAATATGCAATTCAATTATTTAAGGACGAAAAATGTAATTTCTTTATAATGAATACTTATACACCAATGATTTATGATGTAGAGTATATGAACCCAGGTGTTGAAGGTTTTAATTTAGTTGATGTTGTAAAAAACACATCAGAGGAAGGACTTGATAAACTTCAACAAAAAATTGAAAATCAATTTAAAAACCCAAACCATACGTATCGTAAAATAGCTTCATTTAATACTTTAACAAATGAGATAGAAGAGTTGCATAAAAAACATGTAATGGATCTTATTGTAATGGGAACCAAAGGAGCAACGGGTTTAACCGAAATTTTATTTGGTTCTAACACCGTGCATATCATTAAAAATGCAAAATGCCCAGTGTTAGCAATACCAAGTAATTATGCTTTTGAAGCTCCTAATGAAGTATTATTTCCTTCGGACTATGAAGTTTCTTTTAATGAAAAACAAATAAAGTTAATTGTAGATATTGGCCTTTCTAATAGTTCTAGAATAAATATAATAAACACTACTTATGGTGATGATTTATCTAAAAATCAAATAGAAAATAAACAGAAGTTAGATAAAATATTAAAAAATGTTACCCATTTATTCTATAGTGTAAGCAACCAAAGTGTAACAGGTGCAATTTCTGAATTTCAATTAAAAATGCGAATAAATCTGTTAGTGATGATAAACAATAAGCATTCTTTTTTCGAAAATCTATTTTTTAAATCAACTATTAGTCAAATAGGTTTTCACTTAAATGTACCTTTCTTAGTAATTCCTTCAGGGGAAAAGACAATCTAATTTAGATGATATTAATCATTTTATAAGCTTGTTATTTTAGGTAAATTAGGGGTAGATAAGTTTTTTAGTGTAGAATTTAATACTATTTATGATGAAAATTAAACATGTAAATACAAGTTATATAAAATGGTTAAGTGCAGAAGAAATGCATAATGATTCTAAAGAATGGCGTTTAGAATTAGAATTTTTAAATGATGAATATCTCTTTTTCAAAGACTTAATAAAATGGAACACGCTTCAGTTAATCGATTTTCAATCTTATGGTAAGAGTAAAGAAATTATTGAGAAATTAAGTAACTCTATAAAGACCAATGATGCATTAATTCAATTGGTTCAAAAACATGAAAATAGCCTCGAAGTTATAGATATTAAGGCTGATAAACAAAAAGAAACTTATAAGAACGAGCATAAAACACTACTTATTTTATTTAAAAATCACTTAAAAGAACATAGAGAGTTAAAACTAAATTTATTTGATATTTTAAAAAAGATAAAGAAGACAGAAAAACAAAAACGAATTATAGATGTGGAGTAAAGAAATAGTAAGATAAAGCTGCGTAAAATTGATTTGAAAAAGTTGAATCCACCCTTTCTTAGGGTGGATTTTTTTTTGCTTTAAACTGTTTTTTAAACTATTATAGTGTTGTTTTTTAGGTGATTATGGTTTTTTTTGTTAAAATAATCCCAAAATGTATTCATTTAACTTCTAGTTAAAATAACAAAAGCAATTTTTTGTAACTTCCAACATCAATTTAAAACCGACTTTCTATGCCAAATTATACACTTCATATTAACGGAACAGCCCGAAAAGTATCTGCAGACGCAGACACCCCATTGTTATGGATTTTAAGAGATGAATTCAATTTGGTAGGTACAAAATTTGGTTGCGGTATTGCACAATGTGGTGCTTGTACAGTTCATATAGATGGTGTTGCAACAAGAAGTTGTCAAATGCAAGTTTCTATTTTAGATGATGTAAAAATTACCACTATAGAAGGGTTGTCAACTGATGGTAAACATCCAGTACAAGAAGCTTGGAAAGAGATTGATGTGCCACAATGTGGATATTGCCAAGCGGGACAAATAATGACTGCTTCTGCTTTTTTATCAGAAAATAAAAATCCTTCAGAAGAAGAAATTAGAGAAGCCATGCACGGTAATATTTGTAGATGCGCTTCTTATAATAGAATTGAAAAAGCGGTAAAAGTTGCTGCAAATAAAATGTCTTAATCATAAAACTACTTCACAAAATGGAATCTATATCAAAGAATAATTTTAGCAGAAGAAACTTTTTAAAGACATCAGTTTTAGCAAGTGGTGGTTTATTAATTGGGTTTAATTTATTAACAGCTTGTAAACCAGAAGCAGTAATGCCAGTGGATATTACAAAATTAAACTTCAATGATTTTAATGCATTTATCAAAATTTCTGATGATGGCTATGTCACTATTTTTTCTCCGAACCCAGAAATTGGACAAGGTGTAAAAACAGCAATGCCTATGCTTATTGCAGAAGAATTAGATGTAGAATGGAGTAAGGTAAATGTAGCTCAAGGTAATTTAGACACTAATAATTTTACCAGACAATTGGCTGGTGGAAGTCAGTCTATTCGTTTTGGTTGGGATGCTTTAAGACAAACAGGGGCAACCACTAAACAAATGTTGATAAATGCTGCAGCTGCAAAATGGAATGTAGATGCAAGTACGTGTAAAGCATCAAAAGGAATTATTACCAATGCAAATGGAGATCAATTAGGTTATGGAGATGTTGTAAAAGAAGCGGCATTATTAGAAGTGCCAGAAAATGTAACATTAAAAGAAACTAAGGATTATACCATTATTGGTCAAGAAATTGTAAATGTAGATATTGATAAAATTATTACCGGAAAACCTCTTTTTGGATTGGATTACAAAACAGACGGAATGGTGATTGCTACTGTTTTAAGACCACCCGCTTTCGGGCAAATATTAGAAAGTTTTGATGCTACAGCCGCAAAAAAAGTAAAAGGCGTTATTGATGTAATTACTATTGGTGATAAGATAAGACAGTATGTGGCATCTGGTAAGAAAAACTGGACATTTACCATGTCTGAAACAGATAAGGTGGTTGTTATTGCAGAAAATACTTGGGCGGCAATAAAAGGAAAAAAAGCACTTACTGCAATTTGGAAAGAAGATAGTAATTTAGAATCTACAGAAAACCATGATACAGTTTTAACCGATATTTTAGATGGAAAAAAACTAAATACAAGAAGAGAAGATGGAGATGTAAAAAAGGCTTTTGCCACTGCAGATAAAGTGATTGAAAAAACATATCATTCTCCTTTTTTACCACACAATTGTATGGAGCCCATGAATTTTTATGCTGATGTTACATCAGAAAAAATACATTTAGCGGGACCTGTACAAACACCAGAATTTGCAGCAAATGTAGTTGCAGATTTATTAGATTTTGATATCGAAAAAATCTCTTTAGAAATGACCAGAATGGGTGGTGGTTTTGGTAGAAGATTGTACGCTGATTTTGTGTATGAAGCTGCAGAAATATCTAATGCAATTAAGAAACCAGTAAAATTGGTTTCTACCAGAGAAGATGATATGACAACAGGTGTTTATAAACCTGCCGTAAAATATAGAATAAAAGCAGCTTTAAAAGAGGGTAGAGTAACAGGCTATCTTTTAAAAGAAGCTGCGGTAAATGGAAATATGTATGGATTGATTCCTAACTTTTTTCCAGCAGGGTGTATTCCTAATTATAAAGTAGAAACGGGCAGTTATAATAGTAATATTACAACAGGAGCTTGGAGAGCACCTTATACTAATTTTTTAGCGTTTGCAGAACAAAGTTTCTTTGATGAATTAGCATCAGAATTAAATGTAGATACCATTCAATTACGTTTAGATTTATTGCAGTCTGTAAAAGGATCTACCGATGAAAAGATTGAATATTCTGGACAAAGAATGGAAGATACTATTAAATTAGTGAGAGAAAAAGGAAATTGGGGTAAAACAAAAGAAGGTGTTTACCAAGGTTTTTCTGCTTATTATAGCCATAATACACACGTTGCGGAAATTGCCGAAATAGTGTTAAAAGATGGTTTTCCTGTAGTTAAAAAAGTAACTGTTGCCGTAGATTGTGGTATTGTTGTAAACCCAACGGGAGCAAGGAATCAGGTAGAAGGTGGTGTTTTAGATGGAATAGGGCATGCTATGTATGCAGGTTTCTCTTTTAAAGACGGAAAACCAAATGCAAAAAACTTTGATACATATCGTTTAATTAGAATGCAAGAAACGCCAAAAGTAGTAGTTCATTTTGTAGAAAATGATTTATCTCCAACCGGATTAGGAGAACCAGGTTTACCACCAGCAGGAGGCGCAGTGGCAAATGCAATTAACGCTGCATTGGGTAAGAGACTATATCGTCAGCCTTTTGTTAATGAATTGAATAAGAGTGAAATTTTAGGATAGTTAAAAGCATTATTAAAGTAAAATGAAAATCGCCAAAATAAATTAATGTTTTGGCGATTTAACAAAAGTGAGGGTAACTTTTATTTGTTAAAAATTATAGGGATTTCTTAACATGTTACTTCTCTAATATCTTTAAGGTAAAAATGTTTTTCTACTACAAATTTAATTCATTAGGTATTAGAAAAAATATTAATTCGTTAAAAAGAACATAACTTTCTGTGAATTGTTTGTGATTATCGGTGAAAAGTTAAACTTTAAGATGCATTTTTTGAATAAAATTCAATTATTATTAATAAATAAGGCATAGTTTTTAAAAGAACTAATTCTATTATTCTACATCAATTGATAGCTTCTTAGAAATAAACTGACCATCTGCAGTAATTCCTTCAACAAATAGATTCACATTTTTTTGATCCGTATTTTTAAATGTTACTTTTAAAGTTCCGTCTTCTTGAATTTTGTTCTTTGGGAGCCAATCTATAACACCATAACTTCTATAAAATGAGTTTTGATAATTTTTATATTTTGGCACATAAAACTTTTTAGAAGAGCTAAATGTAATAGGGAAATTAAACTTTCTTACAGTTTTTTTTTTATTTACGGAATTTAATAAAGGATCTGTTTGTATTCTTATAACACCCCCAGCACCATATGCTAGACCACCAGATAAATCTCGTAAATTAATGTCTATATATTCCACATTATAAAGATTATAGTAGAATAATAAACGTCTACTTGTTACTTGAAAACCATCTAAAAAGAAAGTTATTGGAGATTTATTTGAGCGATTTATTGCCACTATTTGTCCGGTTTTAAAATTGTCGTAAGCATAAATACCAGGTTTAAAACCTATAAAATTCGCAAGTGTTCGGTTTTTATCAAAATCATTTAATAGGAAGAAACTTCCCATAGATTGGTTTCTGAGTTTTTCAATTCTTTGTTCTTTTAAGTTTACTTTTACAGAAATTTCATCTAAAGTATTTGTTTTATTTAAAAAATAAAAATTAGAATAATTTTCAACTTTAGGATCACTGTAGTATATTTTAGATTCTAATACTTCTTTTGTCTCATCTAGTTTTGGAATATGATTTGGATAATATTGAATATAAAGAGGAGGTCCTTCAAGTTTCTTTTTTTTATTTATTTTTGAAATGAATAGATTCTCATTATTCATAGGGAAATAAGAATACAATTGAAAAGATTTTACTTCTTCTTTAAAACTTAAAATATTTCCATTTCTATTAGATAAATGATGAATTAAATAATCACTTTCGTTTTCAACATTAGGAATATTTACTTTTATACTTATTCCTTTTTCAAATTGATGTATTCTGTTTTGTTCTTTATCTGTGATAGATTTCCAATCAAAACTACTCCAACCTTGAGTAATCAACAGATTGTCTAAATCATATTTTTTTTGGTCGTTGATGTTTTTAAAATAATAGCCTCCATTTTCTACAATGCCTTTTAAATAAGGGTTTAAAAGTGTTTGAGAAATGATATTTGAACTTTTATTATAAGATTTAGTTCTTTTTGGAAGTATAGAAATACTTGCATTACTATTTTTAAAATTAATTTTATCATCAAATTTTAAATAAACTTCTAAAGAGTCTTTTACTGTTTTTACAGAAGTTTTATTAAAATCTAAAAGAGGTAATCCTTCGTAATTAAAAAATAATCTTTCGGCTATAGGGTTGTTTTGGTCATCAACTAAAGTAAAAATATTTACTCCATAAGCTAAATTATCAAGTTTTATATTTTTAATTATAGAGGTATTTTTTACGAATTTAATTTTTAGTTTATTTATTTTTTCACCGTTATGAAAATTCAAAAAATAATCTTTGTTTTTAATTTTTGGCAAGGAATTTTTATTGGTAATTAAAGAAACAAAGATCTCTTCTTGGTTTTTTGTAATTTTTAGTAAAATGCCATTTATTTTGGTATTTGTATTAATAGGTTTCGTTATTTTTTGTCCATTAAATTTTATACTAGCATAGTATTTTTTGTTTTTTTCAATAGTAAAAGACGTTCTACCAATACCTAATTTATTTAATTTAAAATCTCCTATTATAAGGTTGTTTTCTAGTATTTCTCCAGAAATATTAGGAATTCCATATCCTAAACTATCTTTTGCAATTATACCAATTGTGTTGTGAACATTATTTAAAAAAGTACCACTTTCAGGTAAAAACTGAATGTCGATTTTATCATTTTCAGTAATGTTGATTTTTTTATTTGGTTTACCAGGAGCAATAATTTTAATTGTTTCTATAAAGTAATTTTGTTCCTTAAAGTTTAACATCCAGTTTGTGTATGTCTTAACCTTATAGCTTCCTGTTGTAAAAACGGAATCTATTTTAAAACTACCGGATGCAATACCGTTTTCAACTTTTACCAGTTTTTCTTTTAAAACATTATCTTTTTTATCTGTAATAACACAGTAAAGATTGGTTGTTAAAAGAGAGGGTTTTTTTGTTTTTTTATTGAAAACATAAGAAGTAAAACCTATTTCTTCCCCTTTAATGTAGGTCGATTTATTTAGATGAGAATACACCGTTTCTTTATAATCTAACGGAACATTTTTATCAATGTTTTGATTGATTTTACTTTGTCCTTGAAAAAGAAGAATTGAAAAAAAAATAAAATAAAGTGTTGCTGTAAGCTTTTTGCTAAGTTGTTTTTTTTTCATAGTTTTTTTCAGAATTAGCATCAATATTCATGCCGTATTTGAATAAAATGTAAGTAAAATTGATTTTTATTATGTGTTTATTAGTTTTTTATGAAAAATTAACTAATTTTTCATAATTCTAAAAATTATGTGATAATAAAAAAGCCATTGACTTTCAGATGAAAATCAATAGCTTTTAACTATTTGTATTCTTAGTGATTAACTTACTTGTTGTCCGTTTTTAACTTCTTTTTCTGGTTCTACAAATGCTAATTTCCCATCAGGAGTATCTGTCATTAAAATCATTCCTTGGCTTTCTACACCTCTTATTTTTCTTGGCGCTAAGTTTACCAAAACAGACACTTGTTGCCCAATAATATCTTCTGGCTTAAAACTTTCTGCAATACCAGAAACAATTGTTCTTGTATCTATACCAACATCAACTTTTAGTTTTAAAAGCTTTTTAGTTTTTGCTACTTTTTCTGCTTCTAAAATAGTACCAATTCTAATATCTAATTTGGTAAAATCATCAAAGTCAATCGTTTCTTTTTGAGGTTCTACCACTTTGTTTTCTTGTTCGTTGGCAATTTTTGTAGCTTCTAATTTTTCAATTTGAGCTTCTATCGTTTTATCTTCAATTTTAGAAAATAATAATTCAGCTTTATTTATTTGATGATTTTCTGCAAGTAAAATATCTTTTTCAGTAATATCTGTCCAAGAAAGTGTTTCATCAAGATTTAAAATACCTTTTAATTTTGCTGATGTAAAAGGGATAAAAGGTTCTGAAGTTACAGCTAAAGCCGCAGAAATTTGTAACGCAACATACATAATTGTTTGTACACGTTCTGCATCTACTTTTATCACTTTCCAAGGTTCTTCATCTGCTAAATACTTGTTACCAAGTCTTGCTAAATTCATTAATTCTTGGCTAGCTTCTCTAAATCTGTAACGTTCTATAGATTTACCAATAATATTTGGAAACTCTTTTAGAGCAGCTAAAACATCTTCATCTACTTCTGTAAAATCAGTTGGTGCTGGTACAATTCCTGTATAATATTTATTAGTTAAAACTACAACTCTATTAATAAAGTTACCAAAAATGGCTACTAATTCGTTGTTGTTTTTTGCCTGAAAATCTTTCCAAGTAAAATCGTTGTCTTTACTTTCTGGAGCGTTTGCTGTTAAGGTATAACGTAAAACATCTTGCTGATTTGGAAATTCTTCTAAATACTCATGCAACCAAACCGCCCAGTTTTTAGAAGTCGATAATTTATTTCCTTCTAAATTTAAAAATTCATTGGCAGGTACATTATCAGGTAAAATATAGTCTCCGTGCGCTTTTAACATCGCAGGGAAAATAATACAGTGAAAAACAATATTGTCTTTTCCTATAAAATGAACAAGTTTCGTATCGTCTTTTTTCCAATAGTCTTCCCAGTTTTTTCCTTCTCTCGCAGCCCATTCTTTGGTTGATGAAATGTAACCAATAGGTGCATCAAACCAAACATATAAAACTTTGCCTTCTCCGCCTTTTACAGGTACAGGAATTCCCCAATCTAAATCTCTAGTTACGGCTCTTGGTCTTAAACCATCTTCTACCCAACTTTTTACTTGTCCGTAAACATTAGGTTTCCAATCTTTTTTATGACCTTCTAAAACCCATTCACGTAAAAAAGCTTCGTGTTTATCTAAAGGTAAAAACCAGTGTTTTGTTTCTTTTAAAGTAGGAGTATTACCAGTAATAGCAGATTTAGGGTTGATTAAATCTGTTGCGTTATGACTTGTTCCACAGCTTTCGCATTGATCACCGTAACTTTCTTCGAAACCACATTTTGGGCAAGTTCCTACCACAAATCTATCTGCTAAAAATTGATTTGCTTCTGCATCGTACAATTGTTCAGAAGTTTCTTCTATAAACTCACCATCATTATACATCTTTGTAAAAAACTCTGAGGCAGTTTTATGATGAATTTCTGCTGAAGTTCTCGAATAGTTGTCAAAAGAAATTCCGAAATCTTCAAAAGATTTTTTGATGATTCCGTGGTATTTATCGATAATTACTTGCGGAGAAACTCCTTCTTTTTTTGCTCTCATTGGTATGGCAGCACCATGCTCATCAGAACCAGAAATATAGGCAACGTCATTACCAGTTAATCGTAAATAACGTGCATAAATATCTGCAGGAACGTAAACGCCTGCTAAATGCCCAATATGTATTGGACCGTTTGTATATGGTAATGCGGCAGTAATTGTATATCTTTTAGGAGCACTCATGTGTTCTGTGTATTAATTATGTACTGATTTTTGAAGTGCAAAAGTACGAAAAAGAGACTTTTAAAAACCATTGAAAATTGATACATTTACAGGAAATAGATTTTTACTAGATTAGAACCCATAAATAAGACATATTTTGAATAAAAAAACACTTTTTACACTTGCACTCTTTATGATTTTTTCAACAATATATGCACAAGAAAAATTAATTACACCAGCTTATTTACAACCAGGAGATACGATTGCAATTCTTGCACCTGCTGGAATTTTAAAAAATAGAGAAGCAACCATATATAGAGCTAAAAAATTGGCCGAAAGCTGGGGTTTAAAAGTGATTTTAGGGAAACATATTTTTAATCAGAATAGTCATTTTGCTGGTACAGATAACGAAAGAGCTGAAGATTTTCAAAATGCATTAGACAACCCAAATATTAAAGCAATTTGGTCGGGTCGTGGCGGTTACGGTTCTGTGAGGGTTTTAGATAAATTAGATTATACTGCTTTTCTAAAACAGCCTAAATGGATTATTGGGTATTCAGATATTACAGCTTTTCATAGCCATATTCATAATTTAGGCGTAGAAACGATGCATGCAATGATGGGGACAAGTGTAGATGAGAAACCAGCGTTAATTGTAGAAACAGTAGCTAGTTTTAAAACAGCAATTTTTGGCAAGCAATTAAAGTACACGATTCCTTCTTCTAATTACAATAAAAATGGAGTGGTAAGCGGACAATTAGTAGGAGGAAACCTTGCATTATTATCCTCTATGTTGGGATCCAACAGTCAGACAGATACCAGTGGAAAGATTCTTTTTATTGAAGAAATTGGTGAGTATAAATATTCTATAGATAGAATGTTGCAAAGTTTAAAGCGTGCTGGTTATTTTGATAATTGTGCGGGTTTAATTATTGGTGATATTTCTAAAATCAAGAGTAATTCTACTAATTGGGGTAGCTCTATAGAACAATTGGTTTTAGATGTTGTAAAAGAGTATGATTTTCCGGTGATGTTTGCTTTTCCTGCAGGACACGAACCAGATAATAGAGCTTTAATTTTTGGAAGGAATATTCAGTTAACTGTTGGTTCTGGACAGAGTTCTGTTATTTTTACAGAATAGATTTTATTTTAAATAGAGAAGTATCTAAGTCATTGTAAAGTTTTAAAAAACGTTGTTTACGGTTTTCTTGTTCTTTAAATTCTTTGCCTTTAGAACCACCGATGATATTTAACCATCTGTATTTTTGATGATTATGGTTTTCTTCATTTAAATTGAAATCAATTTTTACAATTTCTTGTTTTATCTCTTCTGATGATAAAAGATTATTGATGTTGTTTATAAACAGTTTTATTTCAATTTTTAACTGATTGATTTCATCATCTGTAATAATTTTATCATTAGAATGTCTTAAGCACTCCGTTTTTAGAAATTCCAAATATTTAATCAAGGTTTCTTCACTCATAGTTTATAAATGTAATCAATATTGTGTAAATTAACACATTGGTAATTTCATTTAATAATAATTTAAGGTTTAGTTATTACTGAAAACTGCCACTGAATACTGTAAACTCATAATATGGCAGAACACAACGAGCTTGGTAAAAAAGGAGAAAAATTAGCCATTGCGTTTTTGTTAAAAAACGACTATAAAATTTTAGAAACAAACTACCGATATTTAAAGGCTGAAGTAGATATTATTGCTCAAAAAGGAGGAGTATTAGCTGCTGTTGAGGTAAAGACAAGAAGTTCAGACTATTTTGAAGAACCACAAGATGCTGTAAAAGCTAAAAAGATTAAATTATTAGTTTCTGCAATCGATTATTATGTGGTAGAAAAAGATTTAGATGTGGAGGTTCGGTTTGATATCATTGCCATTATTCATCAAAAAAATAAAACAAAAATTGAGCATTTAGAAGATGCTTTTCTACATTTTTAATCGCAGGGCGATAGCCAAGTATTTAATACCCCATAGACTTTCCTATAAATGAAAAGTATTAGTATCGGAAGCATACTCCTTGCCAGTGCAGTTTATCAAGGTTGTTTATTAAGTTTTTGACAATCGATATTTTATAGTGCTAAACGTATTTAGGTAAATCTAAATCTCAGAATTAATAGCGTAGATGTCTTTCTGAACATCGTAATTGTTTAATTCTAAAACAACTTTCTAAAACGGTAAGTTTTAGTTTCGTTTTATGATGAAAAAAAACTTTTGGTTAGGTGTTTTCTTAGGTGTCTTAGGTATTGTGCTTTTTTCTTCTAAAGCGGTAATGGTTAAGCTTGCATACAAGTATAATGTAGATGCAATAACCATGTTGTTGTTAAGAATGTTATTTTCCTTTCCGTTTTACGTAGTGATTGCCTATTTATACCGAAATAAAAACAAGGAGATCAAAACTACCAAAAGTGATTATTATTGGGTGGTATTTTTTGGGGTAGTAGGTTATTATCTAGCAAGCTATTTCGATTTTGAGGGTTTAACTTATATTAAAGCGAGTTTAGAACGTATTATTCTATTTGTGTACCCAACAATTGTAATTTTATTAAATAGACTTTTTTTTAAGCAGCCGATTACTAAATTTCAAGCTTTAGCCATCTTTTTATCCTATTTAGGAATTGTAATTGCTTTTTCTGATGAAGTAGATGTTTCTGGAAACAACGTTTATTTAGGAGGCTTTTTTGTGCTTTTAAGCGCTATAACCTATGCTTCTTATTTGGTTGGAAGTGGTTGGTTAATTCCTAAATTCGGAGTTGTAAAATTTACAGCGTATGCCATGTTAGTTTCTTGTTTTTGTGTGTTTATACACTTTAGTTTTATGGGAGAAACAGATTTGTTTAATTTGCCTTGGCAAGTATATGGTTTCGGACTTTTAATTGCTGTTTTTGCAACGGTAATTCCTTCGTTTTTAGTAAGTACTTCTATAAAAATGATTAGCTCCTCAAATTTTGCAATTGTGGCTGGTGTTGGGCCAATATCTACTATTGTTTTAGCCTCTTTTTTCTTAGGAGAAAGATTAACGTTACTTCAGTTTTTAGGAGCATTTTTAGTAATCATTGGTATTGTGATTACTTCTTTAAAGCAAGCAAAGAATAAGAAAACGTAATTACTTTAATGCTTCAATAATAGCTTTTCTTAAATCCTTGTCATTAGATTTTTTACTGCCACTATCTATGTATGCAATTTTCCCTTTTTTGTTGATGATAAAATAGGATGGATAAACTTGTTGTTTATTAAATTTCTGACTGACATCCATCGCAGAGTAGGCTATTTTAAAGCTAAATGGATGCACTTTTAGCAATTTTTCTATAACAGATTTTCTATCTAAAGCAGGTGCAATAAAAAGAATGTCATCTCTCTTTTTAAACTCCTCTACAAGGTTGTTTAACTTAGGGATATCTGTTAGGCAAGGCATGCAAGAGGTAAACCAAAATTTTAAAACAACGACCTTTTCTTTGGTGTCATTATTTGTTAATTGACTGCCGTCTGTAAGCCATAACTTAAAATCTGGAGCAGTATCATCAATTTTAAAAAACTGTTGACTTACAGCAGAAAAATGAATAAATAAAACTAAAAGAATAAGTAGTTTTTTAGTCATTATTTTTTATTAAAAAATAGTTTTACATCTTTAAAATGTTCTGGTTTTGCAATGATTTTTTTGTTAGCATCTAAAATAAAATAGCTAGGAGTAGAAACAATGTTATAAGTTCTAGCAGTTTTATTTTCCCATTTATTTAAACCTAAAACATGGTGCCAATTTGGTAATGTTTTCTTGAAACTATTCCAACCGTAACTATCACTCTCCAAAGAATAAGCAATTACTTTTACTTGGTCGTTTTCGGCTAAAAAGGTATGTACTTGTGGTATTTCGGTTAAACAATGTGAGCACGTAGTACTCCAGAAAATTAATAGATAGTTTTCTGCATCATTTAATTTAGAAAGGGTTAATTGTTTGCCGTCTTCTTTCCATGTGAAATCTGGTGCAATTCGGCCAACTTCTGCAGCAAATAACGCCTCTTTGCCTTCTTTAAACTCTTTGTCTTGTAAGTTAGTAGGTAATTTAGAATAATAGTTATCAAACAAATAATCTATTAATTCAAGGTTCATATCCGATTCAAACTGGTTGATTAAAAACTCAATGATTTCCTTTTTATAAGAAATGTTACCAATCTTAGAAAAAACTTTATCTACAGATTGTTTATATAATTTTTGTTGTGTTGCTGGATCTGGAGAGTAATTGATGTAAAAAACATAATCGGTAATTTTATCTGTAATAAAAGCAGAGTTTACTAGCGTTTTGTTATTAAAGTCTATAGGGTCAAAAAAAGAATCAATCATATTAGACATATAGTTCTCTGGAGTTTCTATTATCTCTGGAAGATTATTTCTTTTTGAGGCTTTAATAAAAGGCTGTACATACATTCCGTTTGAAGTTTCTAAATACTCTTTCTGAATATTATTTACCTTTTTTAAAGCCTCTTTGTATTCGTTTTTTAAATTTAAACCTTGGTTTTGTAAAACTGCAACTTGTATAGAGTCTAATGTTGCTTGTGCTGTAGAAATTGTATCTACATAATCCTTATACAACATGTTTTCTTTAGAAGTTGTATAAGTGACTGTTTGGTTTGCGTATTCTGGGTGAAAACCAAAATTTACATCTTCTTTATTAAAAACAAAATCTAGAAAACCTGCATTTTCCAACCTATACGTTATTCTATAAGAACCTACTTTTGTGTTTTCTGGAAGTGTAAAACTAAAGCTACCTATTGCTTGTTTTTTTCCTTGAATAGCAACAGAATCTATTTTAATTTTTGTGTTTTGTATAAACTTTTGTGTTGCTCCTTCTATTTTGTATAAAATAACCCAATCTGTATCTATGGTAGGAGACATGGTTCCGTTAACAGTATATTGTGCTTGTGCAAATGAAGAAATTAAGAATATAAGAGCGAGTATTTTTTTCATCTTTCTAAATTGATTTTTTGGTCTTGTTAAACTATTTTCAAGAAGCATACCAAAAGTACTATTTCTCTATTTTAAAGTCTTATTAATAATTTAAAGCTTCAAAATAATTAATAATAGCTTCTTTCATTAACACAGTTTGTTCACCAGGTTTTAAGTTTGGTAACTCTGTTAGTGTTTTATAATGTGGCCAAGTGTCATCATCATAATAATCGAATTCGTAATAGCCATAAGGTTCTAAAAGCTTACAAATGGCAATATGCATAAGGTTTACTTTTTCGTCTTTTTTAAATTCTCTTTGTCCCTGTCCTAATTCTTGTACACCAATTAAATAGATAATTCCATCCATATTTAATTCGTCTCCATCTGCAAATTGATTGGTTAATTTATTAACTAACAATTCCCATTTTTCTTTTAAGGTGAGTGTTTTTGGCATCTTACTTTTTTTATAAGTTGTAAAGATACAACTGGCATTTTTAAATTGACAAAAAATTATGTAGGTTTGATAAAATTAATTTCATGAATATTTTTGACATTGTTATAGCTTCTTTATTACTTTTTGGTTTTGTTAGAGGGGTATTAAAAGGCTTATTTGTTGAAGTTGCTTCTTTGGTAGGACTTATTGGTGGTGTGTATGGTGCAATTCATTTCTCTTATTTTGTTTCAGATTTTTTAAAAGAGTATGTTTCTTGGAATCCAGAATATATTTCTTTAGCGGCTTTTGCCGTTACTTTTGTTATAATTATTTTAGTAATTGCACTGATAGGAAAAGCATTGACTAAAATAGCAGATTTTGCTTCTTTAGGAATTTTAAATAAAATATTGGGAGGTGTATTTGGCTCCTTAAAAATAGGATTGATATTAAGTGTTGTTTTCATTTTTTTTGGTAAAATGAATGATACAATTCCTTTTGTAGAAAAGGAAACATTGCAAGAATCTATTTTATATGCTCCAGTTAAAAAGGTAGCACCTACTATTTTTCCATCAATAATAAAGGAAGAAGAACAAGATAAAGCTTTATAAAAATTGCATAAACTTTACGGCAATAAGAAACCCAAGGAATTTTCCTTGGGTTTTATTTTTTAATCCAAATGATAAATTTTCATAATATCATTTAGGTATTTTTCGAAATCAATTTTTAGATCAATTAATTTACCTGTATGTACATCAAAAACCCAACCATGTACTTTTAAACCACGATCTCTATATGCTTTCTGTACAGCCGCTGTTTTAATAAGGTTTACACATTGTTCTTTTACGTTTAATTCTACCAAACGTTCGTATTTTTTTTCTTCGTTTTCAATAGCATTTAATTCTGTAGCATGAATTCTATACACGTCTCTAATATTACGTAACCAAGGGTTTAAAATACCAAGATCTGCAGATTGCATAGCAGCTTTAACGCCACCACAACCATAATGGCCACAAACAATAACATGGCTTACTTTTAAATGATCTACGGCATAATTAATTACAGACATTACGTTTAAGTCTATACTAATAACCATATTCGCAATATTTCTATGCACAAAAACTTCTCCAGGTTTTGCTCCCATTAGTTCTTCTGCGGTAGCTCTACTGTCTGAACAACCAATGTATAGTAACTCTGGTTTTTGACCTTTCCCTAATTCTTCAAAATAGTTTTTATCTGTAGCTAATTTTTCTTTAACCCAATTTTCATTGTTCTTAAATACAGTTTCTAAGTTCATTATTAAAGTTTTAGTTAGTATTTTTTAGTTATACTTTTTCTAATTGCACATTTATATATGATTATGCTGTGCATTAATAATGGAAAGGTAATTATTATAACTTAATAAAAGAGGCTTGTGCTCCCTCTTTTATTAAGCTGTTTTATTTTTTAATTGATAAAATTAACAGATCCATCATTAATATTGTACATAGCTCCAACAATCATAATTTCACCACTTTCTTCCATTGTTGTTAAAACTTCACTCTCGCGTCTAATTCTTTCAATGGTTAATTCTACATTTCTGGCAGCAACATTATCCACAAAATCTAAGTTAGATGATGTTCTAGAACTAGCTTCTTTTGGCTCTAAAACAGCGTTTACGGCTGGTTTAATATTGTTAAGCATTGCAGTTAAGTTTCCTAATTTTGCATTGTCGCAAGCACCTTTTATGGCACCACAACTTGTGTGTCCTAGAACTACAACAAGTTTTGTTCCTGCAAGTTTACAACCAAACTCCATAGATCCTAAAATATCTTGGTTTACAAAGTTACCTGCAATTCTAATACTAAAAATATCTCCTAAACCTTGATCAAAAATTAACTCTGCAGAAACTCTAGAGTCGATACAACTTAAAATTGTAGCAAAAGGAAATTGACCTGTACTTGTATCATTTACTTGTTCTAATAAGTTTCTATGTGCCTTTAAGTTATCTTGAAATCTTTGGTTTCCTTCTGTTAAAAAATTTAACGCTTTTTTAGGCGTCATTGTTGCTTGTGTTTCTTTAGTATGTGCTTTCATGTTCTTTATGTTTTGTATTAAAGAAACGTTTGTTTCAATAATTATTTGTTTTAAAATTTAGCACCGTTATCTATTACCTTACAGTACTTATAGTTTAGATGCTATTTGGTTTTATATTCTTTTTTAGTCGACTTAGTTTTAACTTAAACTAATGCTAGACTTTGGATTTTCCTTAAAGAAATTAATAAAACTTTTTGGGTTTTCTACTGTTCCTCGTTTAGATATAAGTTTAATGTCAATATTTCTTTCTTTGGCTTTGTATAAAAAGTCTTCAAGAATTTCTATAATATCATTATCTAAATACCTTGTTTTAATAAGGTCTATTTCCAAGTAAGAATCTCCAGGTAAGCTGTCTAATTCTTTTAAAATTGCTCCTTTATTAAAGAAAGTTACTTCTTCTGCTAAGGTCATTTTTATCTTATGTTTACCGTTACTATTGTCTTCAATGTGAAGAAAGTGAGAGTTTTGGTAACTTTTTAATAAAATCACAACAATTCCTACTAAAAGACCTAAAGCAATTCCTGATAATAAATCTGTAAAAACAATACCTACAACCGTAACTATAAAAGGAATAAACTGTTTCCAACCTAATTTATACATTTGTTTAAAAAGAGCTGGTTTTGCTAATTTGTATCCTACAACTAAAAGAATTGAAGCTAATACAGCTAATGGAATTTTATTTAATAAAGTAGGAATTAAAACTACTGATATTAATAATAAAATACCGTGTAAAATGGTAGATAATTTTGATTTTCCGCCAGATTGTACATTGGCAGAACTTCTTACAATTACTTGTGTAATTGGTAATCCACCAATTAAACCAGAAATAATGTTACCAGTTCCTTGTGCCAATAATTCTCTATTGGTTGGTGTTACATTTTTGTCTGGATCTAATTTATCACAAGCTTCTACACTTAATAAAGTTTCTAAACTAGCAACCAAAGCAATCGTAAATGCTACAATCCATACTTCATGTTGAAAAATAACTGAAAAGTTAGGAAAACTAAACTGCCCTACAAAAGAACTTAAATCTTCTGGAATTGGTACACTTACCATATGTTTACTAGCAATTGAAAGTGTTTCATCACCTAGAGTAAGCGTATAAAATATAATTCCTGCAACCACAGCAATAAATGGGCCTTGTATAACTTTAAATATTTTTGCTTTCTTACTTAAAATAATGTCCCAAAAAAGTATAATTGCTAAACTTAAAAAACCTATTAAAGCAGCTCCTGGGTTTATATTACTAAACATTTTAACAAGCTCAGAAAATGTATTTCCACCATCAATTTCAAAAAACTCTAGATCCCAAGCAGATTCTTCATCATAACCAAAAAAGTTTGGTATTTGTTTTAATATGATGATAATTCCAATACCGGTTAACATTCCTTTAATTACTGATGAAGGAAAATAATAACCAATAACTCCTGCTTTTAAAAAGCCAAAAATTATTTGAATAATTCCACCTAAAACTACAGCTACTAAGAAGTTTTCATAACTACCTAAAGTAGCAATGGCAGTTAATACAATAGCCGCTAAACCTGCTGCAGGTCCACTAACACCAAGCTTAGAGCCACTTAGTCCTCCTACAACAACACCACCAACTATACCTGCAATAACTCCAGAAAATAATGGTGCACCACTTGCTAATGCAATACCTAAACACAATGGTAATGCTACGAAAAACACTACAATACTTGCAGGTAAGTCGTTTTTAATATTTTTAAACATATGTAATATATTTTTACTCTATTCTTTTTAGAGTAGAGCTATTTGTTAAGTTTTATAAATTTTGTTTTTTTGTACAGAAGTTATAGTACAAACTTAGGTGGAGGAGTAACTATCTTTGGGTATTCAGAAATGTAGTTTTTAGATCTGTAACGTACATTTTTTATCTTCTGATTTTTTCTAAAAGAGATAGAAACATCAGAATAAGGAATAACTTTTACTTCTTTTAAAGTGTTTTTTCCATGATTTTCTTCTTCCTCATTCATGTTAATTAAGACAGAAATGTCTTGGGTACTGTCAATTAAACTAATTACTGTAGGCGTAATTAATAGGGAGGAAAATATCAATATAAAGAAAAGTGCTACTTTAACTTTCAAGTATTTTTTTTGCGAATTTAAGAAAGCTTTTTGTATTTAGTGTTAAAAAAAAATTAAATATCGTTTAATAACTTAATGTCTTCAGCGTGTATCCAACCTAATCTACCATCATTAATTTTAACTTTTTTCCATTCATCCACGCCATCTAAAACTATAATTTTAGTTCCCTCGTGCAACGTAAATATTTCCTCGGAGTTTAATGTAGGTGCATTTCTAACGTCTGTTTCTTCTGCAAAAACGATAGCTTCTTTATTGTTAAGCGCAAAATTATATTGATTATAAGTGATAAATAATGATGCAATAAGAAGTATAAAGCTAATAATACTTGTTGTAAAATAGAACCTTTTTTTAGTAGGTCCATCAGCAAAATAAAAGAGTAAAAATAAGAAGCTACCTAAAATCGAAAATATTACAACTACTATTGCCCATTGGTTATATGATAGCTTTTGTAAATAATTTACTTTAAATTTTTGTAAAACAGTTTTTGGCAATTCTTCTATATTATCTAATGCTAAACGTTGTGCAAAAACTAAATTGTTTTTTACATCAGCATTTAAAGGATCTAATATTAACGCCTTTTCATAATAATAAATAGCTGGTCCAACTTTGTTAAGCTTGTAATAAGAATTACCTAAATTGTAATACAATTCTGATGATACTAATTCTTTAGTTTCTATTTGTTTGTAGAACTCAATTGCCTCGCTAAATTTACCATCTTTGTATAAATTATTTGCAGAAACAAATAAGCTATCTACATTTTGTGCAGTAACCGAATTGGCAATTATCAACAATAAAAAAAATATTCTTTTCATTCGAAATAGTCTATATTGAAATATACTTAAAAGGTTTTGAAGCCTTCTAGGAAATAGGTTATAATTGTTTATCTAATTGAACAATAACTTGTTTAGCACGCTCAAATTCAGCTTCCATTTCTGTATTTGTTATCTGTGAGTAACGTGCCATATCAGAATGTTTTAAAACTTCTATAAATTGAATAATTGTTGTTGGTTCAACTTTTTTATTTTCTAAAATTTCTGTAATTTTTTCTTTACTAATATCTGCTGTTTCAATACCTAATTTTGCTTTTAGGTAGTTGTGTAACGCTCTTTCTAAGGCTTCGTAAAAAGCTTCTTTTTTACCTAGTTGTTTTTGCGCTTCAGATAAATATTTTTTAGCTAATTTTTCTGCTTTTCTTAATTTATTTCCAATAAGGTCATTACTTCTTTCTTCTGCTTTTTTAGCAATAAAAACACCAATAGGAATTGTTATTAACGGCAACAATAACAAAATGTAAAACAAGTTAGACTTAAAGAAATCTTCTGTGTCTACAAGTTCTAAATTACTTTTTGTTTGTATGTATCTAAAATTATTACCTGTAGAAACCACATCTTGTTTTTGCGTAGCATTTGTATCTATTGCAGGTTTTAATTCTTTTCCTTCTAAAACATCTACAAAGAAATCATCTGTTGTAATTGTATGGTATTTTCGTTCATTTGGGTTAAAATAAGAGAAAGAAACATTCGGTATTTTATACTTTCCTTTATATTGTGGAACTACGGTATATAAATCTGATATTTCACCAGAAACTCCACTAGAATTTACCTGAACTTTTTCTTTTCTTTCTGGTTGATATTTTTCTAACTCAACAGGAGTTGTTACCTCTGGTAATTCAAATAACTTTAAATTTCCCTTACCAGAAACAGCTACTTTAATTTGAGAGCTTTCGTTTGCTTTTAAAACCTCTTTGCTTAGAGTAACGTCAAAATTAAAATCACCAACGGCACCTGTAAAGTTTGTTGGTTTCCCTTCTAAAGGAAGACTTCTAGGGTTAATTACTTTTTTAGCCGATGCAAATTCTTTTTGAACATTTCTTGTAATTACATTTCCAAAAAAATCTGCTCTACCTGTAGGAACGCCTATAACAATATCCATTTTCATTGGATCTATTGTTAGATTTCCTGTTTTTGTAGGTATTAATAATGCTTTCTGAAGTACAATGTATCTATAATCTTCGCCATTGTATTTTCCCATTTTTACAGGGTAATTACTTATTTTAATGGTTTGGTTCCAAAAACCATTATATTGTGGTGCTTCTGTAACATTAGTATCGTACACACTAACATTTTCGCTAACATACAATCTATATTCTACATAAATACCTTCTCCTACATAAGGTCTAGATTTAGAGATTTCTGCTACTAAATGAATGTTTTGTTGTGCAATATAGTTTGGGTCATTTGGGTTTTTAGGAATATCTACAGCATCTAAAACTATAATTTTTATAGCTTCAGATTTTATGGTTTTACCAGAAATTTTAATACTTGCTTCTCCAATAGTTAATTCTCCCTTTTTATTTGGTTGAAGAACGTAGGTATAAGATTGTGAAAAACTTGTTTTTCCATTTACCCAAGACTGACTAACAGATTGACTTGGGCCACCAACTACTTTAAAATTTGTAAACTTAGGAGGAGAAAAATTGTCTCCACCTTGTTTATTAATGGTAAACTCAATTCGTAAACGTTGGTTTACTGCCAATTTATTTTTACTTACAGTTGCTGTTAGGGTAGCTTCTTGAGCAGCTACAAAAGTGGTTACTAAACAAAATATAAGCATAAAGGCACCTCTAACTTTCCCCATTTGTGAGAGCCACTCTTGAGTTTTATTTATTATTTTAATTTTATAGGTATTCAATTTTGTACTTATTTTTTAAACAAACTAATTTTTAGAATATGATGTACGCTAGCTTCAATTAAGATTAAGGGTAGATTTCTACCAATCTTTTTCTTGCTTTACTTTTTTGCCTTTCGCTTTTTGAGCATTCATTTTCTTTTGAGTTTTCTTTTCCTCGTTATTTAAGCTTTCTAACAATTGCTTTACTTGTTCTGGAGACATTTTTCCTGGTTGAGGCTTAGGCTTTTCTTGTTCCTTTTTCTCATCTTTTTTAGGGTCTTTATTCTTGTCTTTTTCATCATCTCCCTTGCCGTCCTTATCCTTTTGGTCTTTTTTATCTTTGTCGTCTCCTTCTTTCTTATCGTCTTTGTCTTTCTTGTCCTGATCTTTTTTATCCTTGTTGTCTTTGTTTTTGTCGTCTTTATTATCCTGATTTTCCTTTTCTAGTAAGGATTGAGCAACGGCTAAATTATAACGAGTTTCATCATCATTAGGGTTGTTTCTTAACGAATTTTTGTAGGCATCTACAGCAGGTTGATATTGTTTTTGCTCCATCATTGCATTACCAATGTTATGGTACGCTTCTGCTTTTGTAAATTTATCTTTTGCAGTTTCTGCGGTTAATTCGTATTGTGGTACCGCTTCTTTAAAATTATTATTTTCATATAAAGCATTACCTAAATTGTATGATGCTTTATCGTATTTTGTATTATTTGCTAATGATTTCTGATACGCAACTGAAGCATCTGTAAATTGCTTTTTACTGTATAAATCATTTCCTTGTCTTAACAACTTTCTAGCTTCTCGTTGTAAGGCAATAGAGTCTTTTTGTGCTAAAATTTCTTTCGGTGAAAATAGCATCAAGAAAACGATAAGGATGTACTGTAAGATCTTCATGTTATCTTTAACTTCTTTCATAATTTGTATCTTTTTACATAAAAGTAATGATTACAAAAGTAAGGTATTCAAAAAAAGAATTTTGTTAATAAGTTGTTATTTTTAAGGAGCCTAATATTCATTGTTTTAGGTTGCTTTTAATGAACTTATTGTATGATGAAGTGGTTTGGGATGAAAAGTATTGTGTTTAATTTTCTACAAATAAAAACATCCAGTTTGCTCTATAAAAGAGCCTCCTGGATGTTTTCTTAATAATTCTACAAAATAGGGGGTAGAATTATTTATATGTTGTTTTTATGCTACTTAAGCGGCTATTTCTCTAGTTAACCAACCACTTTTTCCTGCTGTTGCAATGGCATACGGAGTAATCCAGAACAACCCAAAAGTATATAGTATACTATATGAATACGCCCAAAATGCTTCTTTAAAATCATATCTTTTTGCATAAAATAGTACTGGAAAAGTAGATATTATTAAAATACTTAATAACGTAGAGCTTATAAATAATGCTGGATGTGCAATTATAAAATATAACATAAATATTAAGAAAGGATAAGACATAATCATTTTAATTGATTGTGTAAAAAATAATAATCTAGATCCGAACTTGTTTCCTTCTTTAAAGTTTGTAAATACAAATTTAGACATTGCAATGTTTTCTCTAACATTACTTCTTCCCCATCTAATAAACATCTTATATAAACCTTTATAATCTTCTGGTACATTTGTGTAAGCAAAAGCATTTCTTTGAAATAAGACGCTGTAACCTTGCTTTAATATCATGTTAGTTAATGCTCTGTCTTCTCCAATATCAGAAGCTTTACCCATAAATTTTTGATCTATCCACTCTGGCAAACAAGCAAAAACAGCGTTTGATCTATAAGCAGCTAAAGCACCAGGAGTACATAATACTGAGTTTAAACTACTTTCAGCAGAACGTTTAAATTCGAAACTCATTACAAAACTTACATTTAGCATTTTTGGTAATAAAGCTTTTTTATTATTCAATACTTGAATATTACCAGCTACAGCTCCACATTTTTTATCCACAACTAATGGGCTTACTAGGTTACGTAGTGTGTCTTCCTTAACGATTGAATCACTATCTACTGTAACAAAAATTTCTCCTGTTCCCATATTAAAACCACGGTATAAAGCATGACGCTTCCCCATGTTTTTAGGCTGTTGCATAATGGTTACTTGATCTCCTAAAATTCTTTTAGCTTCTTTCATCCACTTCCAAGTATCATCTTTACTACCATCATCAATAGATAATAATTGTAATTTTTCTTTAGGATAATCACTTTTAGCTAAACTTTTTAAGGTAGCCCAAACTTGCTTCCCTTCGTTATACGCTGGTACAATAACGGTAACTGTTGGCAGTTCTTCATCACTTACAGACTCAATAGGTTTGTATTTAAAATATAAGTATACATCGTAAAGAAAGGTTAAGGATGTAAAAACAAATAATACAGCTGCAAGATTAAAAAATACAGCTCCGAAACTATTATTTAATCTTTCAAAATTAAATTTTGAAAAATCATCTTGTAATAAATAAACTGCAAAAGCGGCACCAATCATTATAACAAATGAACTAACAAGAACAATAACCGCTCTAAAGTTAATTGGAGAAGTTTTTCTGTCTTCTATAGAGAATTTATTATTTTGTAATTTTAAATTAAATGCTGTTGATTTCATGATGGTGTTTGTTTAGGACTTTTTGTACCAAGATTAAATCAATATATATACCATTAGTGTATGTGGCTTGTTTATAGTAGGTTATCTTTTTTGAGTATTTTTAAGTGTGTATTATTTACCCATTTTATGGGTAAAAAGTATCCTTATTTAATGAGTGGAAGATTTTATTGTGTAATTGATAAAGTTTTTTCTAACAAATGAAATAAAATAAATGAGCTGATTAAAATTATTAATCAGCTCATCTAAAATGTAACTTTATAAAAAGGTTGTACTTTTTAAGAGATTTCCTCGTGCCTCGGAAGGAATAAAGGCGTTATTTCTTCTGTTTTTCTTCATCAAACAAATCTACTTTTCGCAACCATTTGGTTTTCTTGTCAAATAATAAAATATCTATCAATAAGAATAGTAATCCGATAGCTACAAACCATTGAAATTGGTCTTTATAATCAGAAAATTGCTTTGTTTCGAATTCGCTTTTTTCAGCATTAGCAATAATATCAGCAATCACTGTTACTGGTTTTTCTGTAATGTTACCATCTATGTAACTGCCATTTGCAGCATCTGCAATGCCTTGTAGAACATCTGGCATGCGTTTGGTGAGTACAGTTTCTCCTTTATTGTCTTTTTTGTAGCCAATCATAGTACCGTTTACTCGCATAGGAATTGGACTTCCATTTTCTAAACCTACACCAATTGTGTAAATCTTTACCCCCTCTTCGGTTAATGTTTGGGCTACTTGTTTTGTTTCTTCTTGATGATCTTCACCATCAGAAATAATAATTAAAAAACGGTTTGTTTGTTCGTCATTATTATAATAAGTTTTTGCTAATTCTAGAGCTCCATTGATGTCTGTACCTTGACTAGAAACCATATCTGGATTCGCATTTTGTAAAAACATGTTTGCAGCCGCATGATCTGTGGTTATTGGTAAAAGCGGGTATGCATTTCCTGCATAAATAATAATACCAACTCTATCAGAACCTAATTTATCAATAGTTTTAGAGATAATTTGTTTTGCTTTTTCTAGTCTGTTTGGCGCAATATCTTCTGCCAGCATACTTTTAGAAACATCTAAGGCAAATACAATATCTACACCTTCTCTTTTTACGGTTTGCAATTTGGTTCCCATTTTAGGGTTTACTAACGCAATTACTAAAAAAGTAATTCCTAAAAGTAAAAATACCAGTTTTAAAACAGATTTAAAAGTGGATGAATTTGGAGCTAAATTTTGAAGTAAATTTAAGTCAGCAAATTTTTTCTGTGTTCTTTTTTTCCACCATAAAACCAACAAGAAAACAACAATCATTGCTGGAATGATTATGAGCAGGGAAAAATAAACGGGTTCTTCTATACGATACATTGTTTGGTCTTGTAATTTTTTTATTCACACTGTCACACCGAGTGAATTTGATTTTTTATCAAATTTGTATCGAGATGTTTTTTATATTCTCGCTACAATTATTTAATGCTATGCTTCTCTACTCAATACTTTAAATAAACGATTTAAATAACGTGTTTCTCAACAAAAATTCTAACAACAAGAATCCTAATCCTAAAAAGATAAAAATTCTATATTTTTCTTGATAATTGTAATATTTAAATTCTTCTATCTTCGTTTTTTCAAGCTTGTCAATTTCGTCATAAATTTCTTTTAAAGACTCATTATCTGTAGCTCTAAAATATTTACCTTGGGTTTCTGTAGCTATTTCTTTTAGCAATTCTTCATCAATTTCTACGGGCAACTTTCTAAATTGTAATTTTCCTGTTCTTGGGTCTTTACTGTAAGGAAAATCTGCCATTCCATTAGTTCCTAATCCTATTGTGTAGGTTTTAATTTCTAGTTCTTTTGCAAGTTCTGTAGCTGTTCTTGGGTCTATGTTACCAGTGTTATTTACACCGTCTGTTAATAAGATAATAACCTTACTTTTTGCGGTGCTTTCTTTTAACCTGTTTACAGCAGAACCTAATCCCATTCCAATAGCTGTTCCGCCTTCTAATTGTCCCCATTGAAGTTCGGAAATGGTTCGTTTTACAATCCCTTTGTCGCTTGTAATAGGTGTTTGTGTAAAGCTTTCTCCGGCATACACAACAATTCCTATTCTATCGTTTGGTCTTCTATCTACAAAATCTATGGCTACTTTTTTAAGCGCTTCTAATCTGTTCGGTTTTAGGTCTTTTGCCAACATACTTGCAGAAACATCAATTGCCATTACAATGTCTATCCCCTTATTGCTTTTTGTTTTTTTACTGACAGAAACATTTCTCGGTCTTGCTAAAGCAACAATAATTGCTACTAAAGCTAATATTCTTAAAAGATATAAAAGTGGTTTTAATTTTGATAAAAGCGAGTCTGTTTTAAACCCCTTTATACTTGGCATTGTTAATACTGCAGCATCTTTTTTACGCATAAAAAAATGCCATACTACTACTAATGGTATTACAATTAGCAACCACAAAAACTCCGGATTATGAAACTCAAAATTACTCCAATTCATCATTCTCTTCAATAATTGGTTTAGGTTTTAAATTACTCACAATATCCTGAGCATCTTTTCTATCTTCTTCTATTTCTAAAGCTAAAGGTTTCGATTTTGCAAATTTCACCAAATCTGCTTCTCTTAACAAATCTCTTAACTTTTTAATAGTATCTTCTGATGTTTGTATGGTTTCTGCATCTTTAAAGTCTTTTAGCATATCTAAAACCTCATCAGTTGTTTTTTCTAAAGCAGGTACTTTTAATTCTCGCTCTATATAACCACGTACAATTTCTGTTAATTCAGAATAATATTCTTTTACCTTATTGTTTTGCCACAATAATTTTTCGTCTAATTCATTTAACTTTAAAATAGCTTCGTCATAAGGAGGCATTGCTTTATAAGTATCTTCCTCTATTTCTTCTTTTCTTTTTCTGATAACAAACCAATAAATCCAGAAACCGATAATAGCTAATGCTGCTAAAAGTATATATATGTATACTTTAAAATCATCAAAAGTATATGGTTCACTTTTAATAGATTTAATAGGGTACTTTTTTACTTTAGTTGTGTCAATAGCAATGGTGGCTACATTTATCAATAAAGAGTCTGTTAAAAAAGCTTGATTTTTCACAAATATTTGTTGCTGCGGAATGTAAAATGCACCACTATCAAAACCAGTTAAAATATACTTTCTTATTAAGGAGTTTTTTATAGTGTCTACTTGAGTAGAATCTATAATTTCTAAACCTTTTAATTGTAATTTGGGCATGATCACATTCTGAGTATCATCAACAGTAATTTTTAAATTGAATTGTTCACCAATTCTAATATTAGTGGTGTCAATTTCTGCTTTTACCTTTGATTCTTGTGCAAAACCTATGGTTGAAACGAATAGTAGTATGTAGAATAGTTGTTTTTTCATTTTTAAGGGTAACTGCGTTACTATCTTCCTTTATGTTTAAAATAACCTAATAATTTTTTTACGTAGTTTTCATCAACTCTTGTGTTAACAGTACCTGCGCCACTTCTTTTAAACATGTTTAAATAGTAATCAGACAAACGTAAGGCATTTGCTTTGTAGCTAGTTCTTACAGATTTTGATGCAGTGTTTACTAATTGTACATTGCCAGTTTCTGAATCTAACATAGGTACCATTCCTAAATTAGGAATTTCTTCATCGTGTTTATCAAAAACTCTTATTCCTGTTAAATCGTGTTTTTTAGCCGCAATTTTTAATGTTTTTTCATAATCATCATCCATAAAATCGGATAACATAAAAACAATCGCTCTTTTTTTCATCACACTAGATAAAAACTTTAAAGCAGCAGCAATATTGGTTTTTTTACTTTTTGGCTTAAATTCTATTAGCTCTCTAATGATACGTAAAACGTGGCTTTTTCCTTTTTTAGGAGGAATAAAAAGTTCTACATCATCAGAAAATAAAATTAAACCTACTTTATCATTATTCTGAGTGGCAGAAAAAGCCAATGTTGCAGCAATTTCTGTAACCGTATCTTTTTTAAATTGTGTTGATGTTCCAAATAATTCAGAACCAGAAACATCTACCAAAAGCATCATGGTTAACTCTCGTTCTTCTTCAAAAACCTTAATATAAGGTTCATTGTAACGCGCAGTAACATTCCAGTCAATTGCTCTAACATCATCGCCAAATTGGTATTGTCTTACTTCAGAAAAAGTCATACCACGTCCTTTGAAAGATGAATGGTATTCACCTCCAAAAATATCATTAGACAAACGCTTTGTCTTAATTTCTATTTTACGAACTTTTTTAAGTATCTCCTTAGTTTGCAACGTGTAATTGTTTAATTGTTGAAGCGTGTAATTGAATCGGTTTTTTAAAACATGAGTAAGCAACTGCCAACTGCAACTGTTTTTACTGCCAACTATCTATGGTACTTCAATTTCATTAATAATTGAATTGATAATGTCTACAGACGTTACATTTTCTGCTTCCGCTTCATAAGTAATTCCTATTCTGTGACGTAAAATATCAAAAACAACTGCTCTAACATCTTCTGGTATTACATACCCTCTTCTTTTGATAAAAGCATAACATTTTGCTGCTTTAGCAAGGTTGATACTTCCCCTTGGTGATGCTCCGAAACTAATTAAATCTTTTAATTGTGGTAAATTATATTTTTCTGGGTAACGTGTTGCAAAGATGATATCAAGAATGTATTTCTCAATTTTTTCATCCATATACACTTCATTAGCCACTTCTCTTGCTCTAATAATTTGTTCTACAGAAACTACAGGATTTACTTTAGAAAATCCGCCAGATAAATTCTGACGCATAATAATTTGTTCGTCTTGTAATTTTGGGTAGTCAATAACAACCTTTAGCATAAAACGATCTACTTGTGCTTCTGGTAAAGGATATGTTCCTTCTTGTTCTACAGGGTTTTGAGTTGCCATTACTAAGAAAGGTTCGTCTAACTTAAAAGTAGTGTCTCCAATAGTAATTTGGCGCTCTTGCATTGCTTCTAACAAAGCAGATTGCACTTTTGCAGGTGCTCTGTTAATCTCATCTGCTAACACAAAATTTGCGAAAATTGGACCTTTTTTGATCTCAAAATTGTTTTCTTTCATGTTGTAAATCATGGTTCCAACAACATCTGCAGGTAATAAATCTGGTGTAAACTGTACTCTACTAAAAGAGGCTTGTACCGCTTTAGACAATGTATTAATTGCTAAGGTTTTTGCCAATCCAGGAACCCCTTCTAGCAAAATATGACCGTTTCCAATCAATCCAATTAACAAACTTTCTATCATTTGTTTTTGGCCAACAATTACTTTATTCATTTCTAAAGTAAGAATGTCTATAAAGGCACTTTCTCTTTCTATTTTTTCATTAATAGCTCTTACATCTACATCCATTGTAATATTGTGTTAGGTGTTATTTTTTACAGGAACAAAGCTACAATAATAACAAAATTATTGTTGTTAAAAGAAGGTTAAAGATGTCTATTTTTTTAATTTATAAAAAGAGTTATAGTATAAAGAAATTGTTAAAATATTGGATTTTTAGTTTAAAAAGGCGATATTTAGAGATAATAACTTTAAAAATACTTTAATATGAAAGAAAATTACTTATTAAAAAACGTAGTGATCACTTTGTTATTTATGTTGCCTTTGGCTATGGTAGCACAAACTATAAAGGGTAAAGTTACAGATTCATCTGGTGGTGGTTTGCCATATGTAAATGTTATTGAAAAAGGAACAACCAACGGATCGGTTACAGATATTAATGGAGAGTTTTCTGTTACTGTAGAAAGTTTACCTATTAAATTGGTAGTTTCCTCTATGGGATATGCTTCTAAAGAGGTAAATGTTACAAATACCTCTTATTTAACAATTTTGGTAAATGAAGATAATTCTTTAGAAGAAGTTGTTGTAATAGGTTCTAGAAACCCTAATAGAACTGCTATAGATTCTCCGGTTCCAATAGATATTGTAGATATGAAAGAATTGGCTGCATCTTCTCCACAAGTAAATTTAAATCAGATTTTAAATTTTGTAGCTCCGTCATTTACGTCTAATACACAAACAATTTCTGATGGTACAGATCATATAGATCCAGCATCTTTAAGAGGTTTAGGACCAGATCAGGTTTTGGTATTAATAAATGGTAAAAGAAGGCATACTTCTTCTTTAATAAATATTAATGGAACTTTTGGTAGAGGTTCTGTTGGTACAGATTTAAACGCTATACCTGCAGCATCTATAAAACGAATTGAAGTTTTACGTGATGGAGCAGCGGCACAATATGGTTCTGATGCTATTGCGGGTGTTATTAACATCGTTTTAAATGAAAGCGTAAATGAATTAGCTTTAGTAGTAACTACTGGTGCTAATTTTAGTAAAAATGCCAATGGACAAACGGGAGGTGTAGACGGACAAACTACCAATATTAGTGCAAACTATGGATTGCCAATTGGTGATAAAGGTGGGTTCATTAACTTTACAGGAGATTTTGATGTAAGAGAAGCTTACAACAGAATGAAAGATTGGGAAGGAACAATCTTTAATTTATATAATACCGTTGAAAGATTTGCAAATGATGATGGTTATGATTTAACCAAATTATTAGATAATGATGTTAGTGATGTTATACAATATGCAAATCAGGCTGGTATTAATTTAAATGGAGCTACCACAAAGACACAATTACAAGGTATTTTATCAGGAGATAATACAACTGCAGAATTAGCAGCAAGAGGTTTAGAAAGTAAAGACTTTAACATGAGAGTTGGGCAGTCTAAAGTACGTGGAGGTAGATTTTTTGCCAACTTTAAATTACCTCTAGATGATAATGGTACAGAATTATATTCCTTTGCTGGTTTAGGGTCTAGAGATGGTAATTCTGCTGGTTTTTATAGATTGCCAAACCAAAGTAGAACATACACACCTGCTTACATTAATGGTTTTTTGCCAGAAATTAATTCTACTATTTCAGACAAATCTTTAGCAGTGGGAATAAAAGGTAAGATTGGAGAATGGAATGTAGATTTTTCAAATACATATGGTAGAAATGCTTTCGATTATATGATTGGTAATACATTTAATGCATCTCAAGGAAATGCATCTCCAACAGTTTTTGATGCTGGTGGTTTTGCTTTTGCTCAAAATACCGTAAATTTAGATTTAAATAAGTTTTATAAAAACACTTTTCAAGGTTTAGGTGTCGCTTTTGGTGCAGAATATCGTTTAGAAAATTATGAAATTACTGCCGGAGAAGAAGCTTCTTATACTCAATATACAGCAGTAGGTGAGGCAATTACCTTATCATCTCAAACGCCTTTATTAGACTTTTTTGATGCAGCAAGACCAGGTGGTTCGCAAGTTTTTCCAGGTTTTAGTCCAAGTAATGAGTTGTCTAGAGGTAGAAGTAGTATTGCTGGTTATTTAGATTTAGATGCAGATTTTTCTGATGCTATTTCGTTAAATTTCGCAACACGTTTTGAAGATTATTCGGATTTTGGTTCTACCATAAATTTTAAATTAGCAACTTTAATTAAAGCTTCGGATAATTTTAGAATTAGAGCTTCTTTTAATACTGGTTTTAGAGCACCTTCTTTACATCAATTAAACTTTAATTCTACGTCAACTATTTTTGATCAGAATGGAGATCCACAAGAAGTAGGTACTTTTTCTAATGATAGTAGAGCAGCTCAATTATTAGGTATTCCTCAGTTAAAAGAAGAGACTTCTACCAGTTTTAGTGCAGGTTTTACTGCAAAATTACCAGAAGCTAATATTACTTTAACTTTAGATGGTTATGTTGTTAATATTGATGACAGAGTGGTTTATACAGGTCAGTTTGCAGGTCCTGGTACTGGCACAGAATTAGATAATTTATTGGCACAAGCAAATGCTTCTGCAGCGTCTTTCTTCGCAAATGCAATAGATACACAATCTAAAGGAGTAGATTTTGTAATTACGCATAAAGCAGATATTGGAGCTAATTCTAGATTAAAAACAGATTTATCTGCAACTTTATCTAAAACAGAACAGGTAGGAGATATTAATGCATCTACAGTTTTAGAAAATGCAGGCTTAGTAAGTACTTATTTTCCTGAAGATAGTAGAGTGTATTTAGAAGAAGCAGTGCCAAGAACGAAGTTAAATTTAACAAATAGTTTTACAACAGGTAAATTTAATATCTTTTTACGAAATGTATATTTTGGTGAAGTAACAGAGGCTACAACAGTGGTTGCAAACCAACAGGTATTCAGTTCTAAGGTGGTTACAGATTTATCTTTGGGATATAAAGCTACAGATGCTTTAACGTTAACAATTGGTGCAAATAACTTGTTTGATATTTATCCAGATATGGCAGAAGCTTCTTTTGGTAACAGAAGTGATGGTCGTTTCGATTGGTCTAGAAGAGCACAACAATTTGGTATTGGCGGTAGATTTCTATTTGCAAGAGTAAGTTTTAACTTAAAATAAATGAATTATTTTTATATTTAAAAAGCGGCAACTTGCCGCTTTTTTTATGTCTATTATTTTATAAAAGTATTTAAACTAAATCAGTGAAGGTTTATTTTTATGCTTTTAATAATTTAAAATCTTTATCAAACTCACCATAAGTAAAATACTGAATCCAGTCTCCAAGGTTTACATATTTACTGTTTTCTTGTAGCTCTATTTCTAAAGGAAGGTGTCGGTGTCCAAAAACAAAATAATCGTAATGTTGTTGGGTTAGTTTTTCTTTGCAATACAATACCAACCACTCGTTTTCATCACCTAAATATTTTGCATCATCATCACCAGAAATCAACTTGTTTTTTACAGACATATAATGCCCTAAACGTACACCAATATCTGGATGCAACCATCTAAACATCCATTTGAATAATGGAAATGTAAATACTTTTTTCATGCGTTTGTACCCATGATCTCCAGGACCTAAACCATCTCCATGACCAATTAAAAACTTTTTATTGTTGATTAAAAACTCTTGTGGTTCATTATAAACGGGGATATTCAGTTCCTTTTGGAAATAATCGTTCATCCATAAATCATGATTTCCGATAAAAAAGTATATCGGAATTCCAGAATCTTTTATTTCTGCTAATTTCCCTAGAACTCGTACAAATCCTTTAGGAACTACGGTTTTGTATTCGAACCAAAAGTCAAATAAATCGCCTAATAAAAAAATGGCTTCTGCGTCTTTTTTTACTTCATCTAACCAAGCAACAAACTTTTTTTCACGAGGAAAACTAGCTTCTGGTGTTGGTGCTCCAAAATGTTGATCGGATGCAAAATAGACTTTTTTATTTTCTGAAGTTGTTATAGAAATCAAGGAGTTGTTTATTTATATCGGTAAAAATAGAAAAACTAATTTATAAACGGGTGAAAGGCTTTAAAAAGGTTGGGCACTAATTTTATTTAAAAAAAGAAAAACATCTCGATACAATTTTGTGTATCACTGTTATGGGATTTCTCCTTTCGTCGAAATGACAGCTTATTGTTTTTCTTTCCATTCAGTTTTGTCATTTCGACCTTTTTGTGAGAAATCACATATAGTTTGGTGGTTGTTGTGGTAACACTGTTATGAAATTTTTCCTATTATCGAAATGTTATGTGCAACCAAACCAAACAATGAGCAAGGGAACTAAAATTGGAAAATGTAAACTCTGCCTCGAAACGAAAGAATTGAATTTTGAGCATATTCCACCACGTTCTGCATTTAATAAAGAGACCAAATATTACATTGTTGACCAAACCGAATATTATCAAAAAGCAAAGGAATATACATTTGACAATCTCAAACCTAAATCACGAAAGGAACAAGGAGGAATTGGAAAATTTAGCTTTTGTTTTGATTGTAATGGATTTTTAGGTTCAAACTACGTTCGGACTTATAAAAAGTTTGCGAATATAGCGATGTCGATAATTCAATCGAACGACAAGAACGCTAGAGCTTTTGAATTTGATATTTCTGACATAAACCTACTTAAGTTTCTAAAGCAAATTACTGCGATTTTTATAGCTACAAATAAACATTCATTTACAGAAAGTTATCCCGAACTATTAGAATTTGTAAAAAACGAAAACTTGAGTGAATTGCCGAACAAATACAGATTTTATATGTATTTAAATAACGAAGGAAAAAACAGAAATGGACATATTCATTATACAAATCATTTCGGAACTGTATGCGAATTTACATTTCCACCATTCGGTTTTGTTTTGAGCATTGATAACCCAAATCGATTAATGCAATTATCGGAAATCACTAATTTTAAACATTACGAAAGAATTAAAACGATTGAAAAGCTACCAATTATTCTGAATAAATATCCAACTTACTATCCGTTTCCATTGGACTTTCGAACTGAAAAAGAATTAAATGGCAGCACATAACACCGTGTATAATTCATTGCTAGTTATAGCCTAATTACGAAAGTCCTCGCGGACTTTCTATCTGTGATTTATTTGCTAACTTTAGTGCTTAAACACGCAACGAAATCATACACAAAAACGATAAAACTGTATTTTACCCTTTCTGCTTAACAAATCTTTTAAATAATACAAGCTAACAGTTCGAGTGGAGTTTCTTTTTCAGAAATTTTGTATCGAGAATACTTCAATCAAAAAGTTACTCTTTAATAATCTTTTTATACAAGTTTCCTGTATCCGTAAAAACTTTAATAAAATAAATACCCTCAGTTAATTGACTAAGATTAATCTGCTTATTGCTAGAGTTAAGTACTTCTTTGCCAAGTGTGTTATAGAGTATCACATTTTTGAATGTGATATTTTTTGAGGTTTCAATAGTTAAAATGTCATCTACAGGATTCGGAAATAAAGAAATATTTTCCGATACAAAAAGATTGTTTTCTAGATCTAAAGTAACATTATTGTTTTTAGAAATGAAATGAGAATCTGGATCAAAATCTATTGAATTTACTGTGAAAGTAACGTTTTCTGTAAATGTTTGTCCGTTTGTGTTGTTGTTTAAAATGATATCTAAAACTTCTCCGTTTGTTCCGTTTAAACGCACGGGAACATTGGCTTCAAAAAAAGAAACAGAGCTATCACTTTGAGTTTGATTCAATGTTATATTTATGGTATTTGTTTCTGACTTATGCCAGTTTAGATGGTAAGTTGGATACCCTTGATTGTAAATCCAATCGTTAAAAAACTCTTCTAAATCTAAGCCACTTGCAGTTTCTAAATGTGCTATTAAATCTGGAGTTTTTGCATAATTATATGCCAAATTTGGGTCTGAAATGTAGTTTTTTAAAGCCTCAAAAAAGTGATTGTCTCCCAATTTTTTACGCAACATGTGTAAAACCATTGCGCCTTTATTATAAGATAATCTACTATTAAATATTCTGCCAACGCTTGTGGTATCTGCATCCGTAAGGTACACAGCACCATTTGTAGATGAGGTTACAGAGCTAATTGTAGAATTTCTCCAACTTTTAAAAGAAGCATCTCCATCTAAGTGTTCTATGGTTAAACCAGATAAATAAGTAGCAAAACCTTCATTTAGCCAAATATCTTTCCAGCTTCCGCAGGTAACTTTATTTCCAAACCATTGGTGCGCTAATTCATGCGCAATTAATCCACGGTTAAAATTTCCCATAAAAGAAACGGTTGTGTGCTCCATTCCGCCGCCCCAACCAAACTGGGCGTGACCGTATTTTTCATTTTTATAAGGATAATCGCCAAACAAATCAATAAAATGTTCCATAATATCAACCGTGACTAAAGTGCTGTTTTGAGCTGAGGTTAAACTTTCTGGATACACATAATTTACAATCGGAAAATTATTATCATTGTGAGAAACATCATGCGAATAGGTTTCATAATCGGTCACTGCAATGGCAATTAAATAAGCGGGAATAGGATATTCGTGTTTAAAATGTGTGGTTTTAAAGCCTAAATTAGTCGTTGTGCTCTGCTCTAATCCGTTGGAAACGGAAACATATTGTTCAGGAGCAGTGATATATACATCAATCGTATCAATTTTATCATTCAAATCTTGCTTACAAGGCCACCAACCTAAAGCGCCATAAGGTTCAGAAAGTGTCCAAAGTACCGGAGTATTTGCTGTTCCGTGTGTGTTTACTTCAAAAGAGCCAAAACCGTTACTTGTTGGGTTTCCATTGTAATCTATTACAACTGATGTTGAGTTTCCTTGGTTTAAAGTCGCTTGAAGCGTAATTACCAATTCGTCATTTGAGTTTTGAAAAAAAGATAGAGCGTTTCCGTTTTGAGTTACTGAAGTCACCGTCATAGTATCATCTAAATCAAAAGTAACGGTAGATAAATTGTTTAAAGCGGTAAAAGTAGTGGTTACTTTACCAGAAATAGCTGCCACAGCAGGATCTACAGAAAACTCTAGTTTATGGTAGGTAATATCGTAATTTGAAGTATTAGGATTTGCCTTAAAATGAATTTTTGTAGCAGCCGATTTTGCTTCAGATTCTGCAATTTCTATGATTTCTTGAGCAGTTACATTTGAAATATGGAGTAGAATAAAAAAGCAAACAATACTAAAACGAATCATAATTCTTAGGCTTAGAATTTAAAAGTACTGTTTAAAATCTAAAATAAAAAATATAGGTGTTAAAGTAATTCTGTCATTTTTTAGAATGTACCTATCTTTGCAACATGTTAGAAGATAAAAATACACAAAAGACGTCGTTGGCCGAACTAGGTGAGTTTGGTTTGATCAATCATATTACACAATATTTTAAAGTGCAAAATTCATCTACGATAAAAGCTATTGGAGATGATGCTGCGGTTTTAGATGCTTTGGATAAACAAACTTTAGTTACTACTGATTTGTTGATAGAAGGGGTGCATTTCGATTTAAGTTATATGCCATTAAAGCATTTAGGATATAAGGCTGTAATGGTAAATTTATCTGATGTGTATGCGATGAATGGAGTTGCAGAACAGATTACGGTTTCTATTGCGGTTTCGAATAGGTTTCCGCTAGAAGCAATTGAAGAATTGTATGCCGGAATTCAGTTGGCTTGTGAAAGCTATAATGTAGATTTAGTTGGTGGAGACACTACTTCATCTACCAAAGGAATCTTAATTTCTGTTACCGCAATTGGTAAAGCAGAAAAAGAAGACGTTGTCTATAGAGATGGCGCTAAAGAAACCGATTTAATTGTGGTTTCTGGAGATTTAGGTGCTGCTTATTTAGGATTACAAGTTTTAGAAAGAGAAAAACAGGTTTTTAAAGTTGATCCAAATAATCAGCCAGATTTAGATAATTACACATACTTAATTCAGCGTCAGTTAAAGCCAGAAGCTCGTAAAGATATTCCTGGTTTATTAAAAGAAATGGAAATTAAACCAACTTCTATGATTGATATTTCTGATGGACTTTCATCGGAACTTTTTCATATTTGTACGCAGAGTAAAGTAGGTTGTAAAATATACGAAGATAAATTGCCATTAGACCCGCAAGTAATTTCTGCTTGTGAAGAGTTTGAGTTAGACTCTACCATGGTTGCTTTAAGTGGTGGTGAAGATTACGAATTGTTATTTACTGTGCCAATTGCAGATTTTGATAAAATAAAAGGAAATCCTCATTTTTCTATTATTGGTCATATTACTGCAGAAAACCAAGGATTGAACTTGGTTACAAGAGCTAGCCAAGAAATTGAGTTGAAAGCTCAAGGTTGGAATGCTTTGAAGAATGAATAAATACAGTGATGATATTTTATAATAAAAAAGGCGAAAAATTTAAAATTTTTCGCCTTTTTTTATGAGATTCGTTTAACGTGTTTGTGCGTGGTTAAGCAACTAAGTTAGCAAACTTTTACGAACCCGTGAATATTCCGCAGGAATATTCGCAAGTAGTGAAGAACAAAGCAATTAATTATACACTGTGTTATATGCTGTTTAATCAGTAGTTTATTCAATTTCACAGATATCATAACATAATTTTTTTCCACAAGTACAACTTTCAATCTAATTTGGCTCTTAAAAATTAATAGAATCTTTTACTATAATTAGCACAAATTCTATTTTATTACAATTTACCTTGTCTTTCTTTTAAAAGAAAAAATCAGAAAACCTAACAACAGTATTGCGCCAACAATTAAATAATATTTTAAATAACTACTAGTTTCTGTGGTGATATTAAAAGATGAAGTAGTCTTGTCTGTAATTGCTTCTTCCTTTTTTCCGTCTTTGTTTAAGTACCAATGATAATTTTTTTGAGAGTTACTCTGTTCAAACATCATGATATTTGAAACTTTACTAATATCTGAACCCTCGAATATTAATGTGTAACGTGTGGCATGGTTATGTTCTTCATTATTCTTTTCAAGAACAACTTTTAATAAATGCAATTGTTTGCCTTTTGAGTCGAAAATTTTTAATTTCTCTTTGGTGTAACGTAAAAATATGTCATTAATATCTTCTATTGTTTTAGCATTATTATAATTAGAATCGAATGCAATTAAGGCATTTCGAATACTCCATGAAAATTCAGCATGAATTATAGTTTGAGTACCTTCTGTTGTAATATCAAAATAAGCTATATCAGAATCATGTGCATACGTAAAAGGTATACACATGATAAAGAATAAACATGATAAATATAATTTATACATATTTGATTCGTTTTTTAAGTTTTTTTTAGTTCCCTGGTCCTTGTTTGAAGTCATCAGAAGGTGTTCCTCTAAAGTATCTTGGGATACTTGGAAAAGAATCACCATCAGTCAATATATAATAAAATGTGCCATCAGGAAATTCAGGGGTTACACCTGTTCTTCCATTTGCCTCATCAAGAGTTCCTAGTCCATCAACATACTCGTAATCTGCAGAATATGCACCATTGTACTCAGAGCAAGGTGCCGATTCACCATCTCCAGGTCTATCTCCTGTTAACAATTCATAACTTGAGGTCATTTCTATAACAGCAGAGCTACTATCATCAGCATCAGTATATGCGTATTTATAATAAATAGGGTATCCATCAGCTGCCCATCCAACTTGTACCATTTCAGTTCCGTCTGCATCTGCAATTAAGTCATATAATGTTGGAGCACCATGATGATGATATTTACCTGTAGGTTGAACATGTGAGTAGTTACAGTCTAAACCTATAGGAACATTTAATGCTTCTAAATTCCAATCCCAATTTACATCAGGATCCATAACTCCAAGATTACTATGTGGCCAAGGCTCAGCTGCAATAGGGTCTAATTCTACACCATCTAACAAGACACCAAAAATATATTCAGGACCATTATCCCCCTGTAGAGAAGTTAAATTCCCCGTAAGTTCAGGACTTGCAGTTATTGTATAAGTTTCATTTTGTTCAGTAATATCTCCATTAATGAAGGTTCCTACTAAATGATCAGGGATACTATTAGTAGATATAACCCTATCAGATCCATCAACACTAATTGTTACAGAGGGTGTAAGATCTAATTCAGTATCACAAACTCCACTTCCTTCTGCCAATTCTTGTTGAACACATTCTGAAGTGTCAGTTTCCTCATCTGCATCCGAATTATCATCAGAACTACATGATTCTAAACCTAAAGCCATTATAAAAAGTGATAAGGATAAGGCAATAAAGCGCATTGATGTTAGTTTACTTTTCATAAGTTTATTTTTTAATTATACATATTATTTTTTTAGATGTCCTTTCTTTAAAAGAACTTGAGCAAGTTACTTGTTTTTTTACATTTTATGTGTTTTTCGTTTTAAAATAGCATATAACTATATTGATATCGAACATTTTAATGTTTTAAATCAGAAGTTAAACGAAGTTAGTTTATTTTTTTTAGAAAGTCAAGAGTGTTTTTTTGAAAAAGGTTTGTTTAACTTTAATGTATATGGTAAGTTGTGTTTATGTAAGAAGATTTTCTGAAGGGAAATTAGAAGTTAGCAAACGAGCAACAAACATAGATTTAGTTAAGCAAGTAATTTTTTATAAACTGTGTTGAAAAATATTTCATCAGATTATTATGTTTAATACTTTATCCTTTAAAAACAGATTCCCCTCTTTTATTAACTGAATTTCTCTTATACATTCATTAATAATAGCATACTTTTTATTTAATAAGTATCCATTTACAAAAATGTCGTTTGATTCTTTTAATCCAAAAAAAGTATTTAAATCTTTCTGAGTTTTAATATTAAATTTTAATGCTGTTTCTAGTTTTATGATTCCCCCATTTTTTAATTCAGGGTTCAGTAGTTATTGTCTCATCAATTCAGCCGAAAATATTTTTTTTGAACCTAATTTAGCATCTTCTGAAAAATCAGCAGTTGCTAAATTTTCTTGAGGGATGTTTTTTAAAATAGATGGATTTCCAATTATTTCATTATTTATTAAGACAATTACTGTTCTCTCCGACGCAATTACGTTCTTTTTATTATGCTCTGATTGTTTGTTTTCTTCGCCTTGTGCATTCATTGAAAGTCCAAGCGAAATGAATAAAATAGAGATAAAAAGAGTTTTCATAATTTTCGTTTTTTAAAACTAAAATGATAAGGTGAGTTTTAATACGGAATCAAGTTCAGTTCAATTTCATTTTATCATGAAGTTAAACGAAGTCAACTGTTTTTTATTAGAAATGCGTAACTATCTAGCAAAGAAATAATAGTAGAAATTTTAAAAAAAATCTATTCGTATTTTAATTTAAGTGCTTTTCTTTTATCTTGATCTGATAATTTTTTTTGTTCCCAATAAGGCTCATTACTAGTTGCCTTTAGTTTCGCTGTTGTGGTTAAACCAGTTCCATCAAATTCTGTAAAACCTAAAATTTTGTAAGGAAACTCTTTTTCTACATCAATGGTAAGAGTTCTATTAATATTTAGATACTTTATCTTATAAGTAAGTGTTTTTTCTGATGTTGTTTTACTAATTTCAGCTTTCTCTACGTCCATTTTTTTGTAGTTAAAACGACTGTAAATAGTAGAAGGAATCAAATTGATTTCTCCTTCTGGTAATTGACCTTTTGCAATACGAATTTTAGTAAACAATGCTTCTTCTAAAAAGGTAGCATTAATTGTTTTCTCTTCGTCTCCGTCAGCTTCAAAATAAGAGAATTGTTTAAAATTGTATTTGTCATCAGCAAGGTTTAATTGCGTAAAAGTATGTCCGCACCATTCTTGTATACTTGTGGAAGCTTTTAAAGTAAAAGGATAGTTTTGAGTATCAATAGGTGTAAAAGTAGAGGTGACAATAGAATAATCGTAAATACCGGTATTAAATTTACGAACATGATTCAATTTCATAACAGAAACGTTGTCAGTTCCTGCTTTTTGCGGATTGTCTAATTTTACTTGTTTACTAACAGAAAAAGGTTCTGTAACAAAAACCAAAACAACTTCTCCGTCTCGTATTTCGCCATATCTAGCCTGTTTTAAGGTGTAGCTGCTTAATTCTGCTTTTCCAGAATACCAATACTGATTAAATTGTTCACTTTTTGGAATAGGAGTGTTTTCTTTTTTTGTAGTTGCTTGAGGTGCTGTTTTGGTTTGACCGGATTGGCATCCTATAAAAGAAAAAAGGACTAGGTATAAAAGGGCTGTTTTAGTATTCATTACGTTTTGTGTTTAATTAGCTGATAACAAATCAGTCGTAATTTAAAAACAAAATTTACAAAACGTATGTATCGTTATTTTTTTTCTGCTAAAAGTTTCTGTAAGTATTCATTTTGTTTTTCTAAAAGCTCGTTGGTTTTGTGCATTAACTCAATATTTTTAGGAGTCACCACTGCTTTGTTTTTTGGGTCGTCTGCTTTCTTTTTCATTGCATTCATTGCTTTTACAATGATAAAAACGGTAAAAGCAATGATTAGAAAATCGATACTAGCTTCAAATAATTTACCATAACCAATGGCAATTTCATCAACTGTAATTTTTTCTTTAACAAGTACCGCTTCTCTTAGAATAATTTTCTTGTTTTCCCATTTTGAACCTTGGGTCATAAAAGACAAAGGAGGCATAAAAACCTCTTTTACCAATACGCTTATAACTTTATTAAAGGCAGCGCCAATAATAACCCCAATAGCAATATCTATCATGTTACCTTTTACAGCAAACTCTTTAAAATCTTCAATTAATTTAAACTTCATCTTTAATTTCTTTATAAGACCATTAAATTACAACCTCTAATGTCTGAGTTATCAAAACGACCAATGATTTCGAAAGTACCGTTTTGGTGTACTTTGCCCAAATCTTGCGTAGCAATAAAAGCACAAGAATTATAATTGGCTAAATCAATTACATTAATGCCGCCTGTTTTTTCTACTTGTTGTATGGTTAAAGCATCTTCTGTATCTCTTGTTAAAATTTTCATCCAGGGTGGTGTGTCAAAAACACCGTTTCCGTTAGAATATCCTTGACTTAATAATTCTGTCATTCCGTATTCTGAGTGAATTTCAGAAACTCCAAATCCGCTTTGTAAAAGCTGATGCAATTCAGCTCTAATCAATTCTTTTCTTCGTCCTTTCATACCACCAGTTTCCATGATAATGGTATTTTTTAGGTTGAATTTTTGCATTTCTATCAAATCTAACAAAGCAAAAGAAACTCCGATTAAGAGTGTTTTTTGTCCTTTTTTGTCTAATTCTACTAGTTTTTTTGCTAATTCTTCAATGTTATCTAAATAAAATCCACTTTCAGTATTGTTAGATTTCTGAATTAAATCATCAACCATATACACCAAAGAAGAACCATTTCTTTCTAAATAATTTGGCAATAAAGCCAACACAACATAGTCTTCTATGTTGCCATAAAAATGTGCAAATCCTTTTAGGTAACTTTCTTTGTAGAGGTTAATATCTGTTACAAAATGCTTGCTAGTAAGGCTTCCTGTGGTACCAGAACTTGTAAAAGTTTCTTCAATTTCTTCTAAAGAAGAAAGTACTTTTCTGCTTTTAAAAAACTGAATAGGTAAAAACGGAATTTCTTCAACCTTAGTAACGTCTGAAGGATGAATGTATAATAAATCGCAAAAAGAACGATATACTTTATTGTTTTTAAATTGATGTTTAAAAACAGCTAAAGCAGCTTGCTTAAATTCTTCTTGATTTCGGATGTTAAAAATTGTGTTTTGCATATACTTTTGCAAAAATAACAATATTAGACGCAACCTTTTTAAAATTTCTGCATCTTGTAATAAAACACCTAAATAATGAAGTTAAAAAGTATTTTTCTAATTACCCTTTTAGCATTTTTAGGATGTTCAGAAACAGCAGAAACTACTTTAGAACTCTGTAATGAATGTGTAATTATAGATAATAATTTATATAATGAAACAGCAACCACTGGTTACAATATTAATAATGCAATTTTAGATGGGGATTTATTAACTCTGAACATTATGGCTAGTGGTTGTGATGGTACTAGTTGGAGAGCAACGCTTGTAGATGCAGATTTAATCTTAGAATCGAATCCGACTCAAAGAAATATTAAAATCAATTTAGAAAATACGGAAGCTTGTTTGGCTTTTATTTCTAAAGATTTTACGTTTAATATTAAAGATTTAAAAGACAGTGACACTACAATTCTTTTAAATTTAGAAGGGTGGGATTCTCAAATACAATACTAAAAATGATGAAAAAAATAATTGCTTTCCTTTTTCTAGTTTCATTGTTTTCTTGCGAAGACAATGAGGTAATAATAGATGCTAATAATTTATTAATAGGTACTTGGTTAGATCCGGTTTACGAAGGAGAAACTACAACATTTAAAAGAGGGAACTCTTTGCCAAATGATGCTTACGGAATTTCATTTCATAAAAACGGTGGTTTTATAGAACGTACTTCTGGTTGGTGCGGTACACCACCTTTAACTTTTTTTAATATTGAAGGAGTTTTTGATTTAGAAAATACGCTAGTTAGCATTTCTACAGAAAGCTATCCTGCAAATTATGCTTGGAGAATTATTACACTTACAGAACAGGAATTGGTTGTAAAAAGAGAACTGACAGAACAAGAAGTAGAATATAGAAGTTTAATGGATTTATTCAATGAAATTCAAGAGTTGTCTAGCAGTGTTTCTTGCTCAGACGCTACAAATTGGTTGTTTACCGCTTACGGTTCAAAAGCTTGTGGAGGTTCGCAAGGATATATCGCTTATTCTACTGAAATAGATACAAATGATTTTTTAAATAAAATAGAAATATACACACAAGCAGAAAAAACATTTAACGTTAGATGGGGCATAATTTCAGATTGTTCAATAGCAAGTGTTCCTGTTTCTGTTGAATGCGAAAATGGAATTCCAACCCTTAAATATTAATTTAATACACAAAAACCATGAAAAAAATTAGTTTACTTTTATTAGGATTATTTGTCTTTGCTTCTTGTTTAAACAACGATGATGTACCCAATTACAAATTTGAGTTTATGCCAATAGATGAAGCGATTACTCCAGAAAGTTTTACATATGGAGAATCAGATACTATTACTATAAAATATTCTTTTCCAAACGATTGTTATTCTTTTGAACAAATTTATTATGAGACTAAAGATTCTACGAGAACTGTTGCAGTAACGGCAATGGTTTTATTAGATGAAGAATGTACAGAAGAAATTGTACAAGAAGAAAAGAAGTTTGTTGTTACAGCGTCTCAAACAGAAGACTATATTTTTAAGTTCTTTAAAGGAACTGATAGTGAGGGCGAAAATATTTTTGAGGAAGTAATAGTTCCTGTAAATTAGTACCATCAAACTAGAAGAACTCATACAAGAATGCTGTAAGCAGAAAATTACAGCACAATCAACAGTTTATCAGCTTTATGCTGATAAGCTGTTTGCAGTTTGTTTAAAATATTCGAGTAATTATCAAGATGCAGAAGATAATCTACAAGATAGTTTTATGACTATTTTCGAAAAAATAAAACAATATAACCATAAAGGTTCTTTTGAAGGTTGGTTAAAACGTGTAACTGTAAATACTGTTTTGCAAAAATATAGAGTAAAGTCTCCTTTGAAAAATGTAAGTGATTTTTCTGATGAATTAGAAACAGAAGAAGAGTTTAATATAGAAGATACTGCTTTTAATGTGGATGTGTTGTTGGGTTTTATTCAGCAATTACCAGATCAATACAGACTGGTTTTTAATTTATATGTTTTAGACGATTATGCTCATAAAGATATTGCAGAAATGTTAGGGATTTCTGTTGGAACATCAAAATCGAACCTGTCTAGAGCAAGAAAAATTTTGAAAGATCAATTAGAAATGCATCAAAAAACAACAGTAAATGATTAACTAATGAAGAATAAGAATTTAGATAAATTGTTTCAAGATCAGCTTAAAAATTTGGAGGTAACTCCAGATAAAAAAGTTTGGGGCAATATAGAATCTAAGCTTAAAAAGAAGAAAAGAAGGGTAGTACCTCTTTGGTGGTTTGCAGGTGGAGCAGCAGCGATGTTACTTTTAGGAATGTTACTCTTTCCTGTCTCTACAAACGAAACAGATTTTATGAAAATCGATTCTAAAACGATTGTAACAGAGAGTACCGAAAATGAAGTAGAAAAAAATGATCTGCCAAAAATAGATTCACTTATTCAAAATACAAAAATTGATAAAAAAATACTGGTTACAGATAAAGAAACGAAAGAAAGTATAAAAAAGGATATAGAAAAACCTCTTTTTCAAAAGAAGTTCGTTCGAGATAAAAACGTTGTGGAAAAAACTTTGTTAGCTAATAATACAGCTAAGGAGATGTTAGTTTCTGTGAACGATAAAAAGATAGATGTAAATAAAAATAAGGAGGTTTTTATTGAAGAGAAAGAGAAAATAGTAGAGAATGTAGCTGTAGAAAAAGAATTGCCTAACAAGAAGGTCGATTTAAATAAATTTATAAAAGACAAGGATAGTATTTTTTCTATTAAACATTTAAAGCATAAATGGTCTATTGCACCTGTTTTTGCAGTTTTAAATTCTAATTCATTTTCAAATTCATCTCCTGTAAATAGAAGTTTATCAAACTCCACAAAAGGTAAGAGTTCTTTTTCTTATGGTTTTCAAATAGGCTACCAAATCAATAAAAAATGGAGCATTCAATCTGGTGTGCATTTGCAAGAAATGAGTTTTGTGAACAATCAGGTAACAGCTGTTTCTTCAATTTCTAAAAGCACATCACCTGTTGCATTTAATAGTGGTGTTTCTCTATCTTTTAATACAGCTCCCGTACAAACTTCAGATTTTGATAACAGTGCATTGATAAGTAGAACGAGTTTAAATGGAGATTTGAATCAAATATTTGGTTATATTGAAGTCCCTATAGAAGTGAAATATAATTTTTTAACTGTTAAAAATTTCAATACACAGGTGGTTGCTGGGTTCAGTTCTTTGTTTTTAAATAAAAATGAAGTTAATTTTAGTTCTCAATTTTTTACTAATTCGGGTAGTGCTAACAATTTAAATAATATTAACTTTAGTGGAAACTTAGGTTTCGATTTTAATTATTTTTTAAATAATAAATGGTCTTTAAATTTAAACCCCATGTTTAAAGCACAGTTAGATACTTTTAGTGAGAATTCCAATGGTTTTTCTCCTTTCAATTTTGGCATATATTCAGGTATTAAATATACATTTTAACGATGTTTATGGTAGTTCTATCGAAATTAAAAAAGAATTACTAATGCATTATATTAAATTTGATTTTTTAAAAGAAAATAAGATGACATTTTTAGCAATTACATATAGAACTTTAAGCGGAACGAAAGAAGTTATAGAAACATTAGAAAGAAAAGCTACACAATGGGTTGTTTATAAGGATGAAAAACCTGCTTATTTTGTAGATTTTTACGATTTAGAAAAAGAATCTAATGCTATGATGAATAGCTTAGTTTTATGTACCAAAAGATCTATCCGGGAGGTTTTAGAAATTATTAATAAAAAGAATAATATAAACTTATCTGTACCTATAATTTCTAGATTAGGATATAAAAAGATTGTAAAATCTAAAAAGATAGAACTAGATTTAGGTCCAATTCCAGAAGAATGGTTGGCTTATTCTTTGTAAATTTTTACAATTAATTGGTCTTCATCGTTCATAGAAGCTCTGTACATTCCTGCAGTATTAAACTAAAAAGACATATTTCCGTTTTTATCTAAAGCAATAACACCACCCGTTCCTCCAAGTTTAGTCAGTTTGTTTTGTATAACGTCTGTAGTTGCTTCTTTTAAAGATTTATTTTGATATTCCATCTGTGCAGAAATATCATAAGCAACTTGGCTTCTAATAAAATATTCTCCCCAACCTGTAGAAGAAACACCACAAGTTAAATTATTTGCATACGTACCAGAACCAATAATTGGTGCGTCTCCAATTCTTCCCCAACGTTTATTTGTCATTCCTCCAGTAGAAGTTCCTGCAGCTATATTTCCACTTTTATCCAAAGCTACACAACCCACAGTACCAAATTTTGCATTTTTAATATCAGCATCATAAAAAGCGGCTTTTTTATCATCATGATCTAACGCTGTTTTATTCTTATTTTTTATTTTTTGAAGCGATTGAAAACGTCTTTCTGTATAAAAGTAACTTGGATCTACAATTTCTAATCCTTTTTCTTCAGCAAAAATAGAAGCTCCTTTTCCAGAAAGCATTACGTGATCAGAATCTGTCATAATTTTTACAGCCAATTCAATAGGGCTTTTTACATTAGTTACCCCAGCAACTGCACCAGCATTTAATGTTTTTCCATCCATAAAAGAAGCATCCAATTCATTGGTTTCTTCATGTGTAAAAACAGCTCCTTTTCCTGCATTAAATAATGGAGATTCTTCCATAACTTGTATGGTTTTAATAACTGCTTCTTGGCTTGTTCCTCCGTTTTTAAGAATTGTATGTCCTACTTTAATAGCTTCTTCTAATTTTGCTTTGTAAGCTGCTTCTTTTTCATCAGATAAATTTTTCTTTAAAATAGTTCCTGCTCCACCATGAATAACAATTGCAAATTCATGTTTTTTTGTAGTAGCTGTTTTTTCTTCTGGCGATGTTATTTCTTTTTTACATCCAAAAGAAATTAATAATAACAGGGTAATAAAAAAGGATTTCATCATAATTTGTGTTTAAAATAAAACAATTACTATTGTTTTTGTTTAATTTACTTTTGTTTGAAATTATTTGTAAATTGTCATTCGAATGTAAACAACAAAAACGGAATAGCAAAATGACAGACTTTGGAATTAAAGAAGCTTTACAAAAACTAGGTTTAAAAGCTATAAATAATGGTACTTCTATAGGATCTAATAATTTTTCTAATGGTGAGTTAATAGAAAGTTACTCTCCTGTTGATGGAAAATTAATAGGAAAAGTAAAATCTACATCAAAAGAAGACTACGAAAAAGTGATGGAAACTGCTACAAAATCTTTTTTATCATTTAGAAATATGCCTGCTCCACAAAGAGGAGAAATTGTACGTCAGTTTGGTAATAAATTAAGAGATTTAAAAGAACCTTTAGGAAAATTAGTTTCTTATGAAATGGGAAAATCTCTACAAGAAGGTTACGGAGAAGTGCAAGAAATGATTGATATCTGCGATTTTGCTGTTGGTTTGTCTCGTCAATTAAACGGACAAACAATTCCGTCTGAAAGACCAGGACACGTTATGAGAGAACAATGGCATCCAATAGGTGTTGTTGGTATAATTTCTGCATTTAATTTTCCAGTTGCTGTTTGGGCTTGGAACACCTCTTTAGCGTGGATTTGTGGTGATGTTTGTGTTTGGAAAGGATCTGAAAAAGCACCTTTATGTACCGTTGCTTGTCAGAATATTATTGCAGATGTTTTAAAGAAAAATAATTTACCGGAAGGAATTTCTTCCATTATAAATGGCGATTATAAAGTAGGAGAGATGATGACTACAGATACTCGTATTCCTCTAGTTTCTGCAACAGGTTCTACCAGAATGGGAAGAATTGTAGGAGCAACGGTTGCCCAACGTTTCGGTAAATCTTTATTAGAATTAGGCGGAAACAATGCCATTATTATTACGCCTACGGCGGATTTAAAAGTAGTGGTACCTGGTGCTGTTTTTGGTGCTGTTGGTACTTGCGGACAACGTTGTACATCTACTAGAAGATTAATTATTCACGAATCGGTGTATGATAAAGTAAGAGATGCCATTGTTGGTGCTTACAAACAAATTAAAATAGGGAATCCTTTAGATGAAACCAAACATGTTGGTCCATTAATAGACAAAGATGCTGTAAACACTTATTTAGCTGCAATTGAAAAAGCAAAAGCAGAAGGAGGAACTGTTTTAGTAGAAGGTGGTATTTTAGAAGGCGAAGGATATGAATCTGGATGTTACGTAAAACCAGCAATTATAGAAGCAGAAAATCATTTTGAAATTGTTCAGCATGAAACTTTTGCACCTATTTTATATCTAATGAAATATGCTGGAGAAGTAGAAAATGCTATTGAAAAACAAAATGGAGTTGCGCAAGGTTTATCATCAGCAATTATGACGAATGAGCTAAAAGAAGCAGAGAAATTCTTATCTTATGCTGGTTCAGATTGTGGTATAGCAAACGTAAATATTGGTACTTCTGGAGCAGAAATTGGTGGTGCTTTTGGTGGTGAAAAAGAAACTGGTGGCGGTAGAGAATCTGGTTCTGATGCTTGGAAAGTGTATATGCGTAGACAAACAAATACCATTAATTATTCCGATGAATTGCCTTTAGCACAAGGAATTAAATTCGATTTATAAAAAATAGATTTACATTTATAAAAAAAAACAATTCTCATAAATTTATGAGAATTGTTTTTTTTATTTAATATTTAAAATGCCATTTTCTAACTCAATTGCAATATTTCCGTTAGAAATAATATTTTCTTTTGGTTTCTTTTCAAGAATTTTTGTGAGTTTCTCTTCTTTAGAATTACCAAAAGTAGTTTTAGTACCATCCATATTTAAAACGGTATTGAAACCAAAAACTTTTACAGAATAATTACTTTCTTTTACTTTGTATACATTTAATTCAGAATATTTTCCTTCAAAATTAAAATCAGCAAAACTTTCACTAAAATTATATAAATGTACTTTACTTGTAAAATCTTTAAATGAAACTTTTTTGCCTATTTCACCAATCTGAATTTTTGAGGTTTCCGTTATTAACATTGCATTAGAAAATGACCCGATTCTTACTTTGTAAATGTCTTTTAAATCATAATTTCCCCCTGATATAGCTTCTGCTTGAAAAATTCCATTCATCAATTTAAATGAGTTATTCTCATTGTTGATGCCTTTAAATTTATAATAAGTTTTGAATGAACTTATATCTAGATGCGTATTAACATTATATGTGAAATCTATTCTAGAATGAAGTGCTTTAATTTTAATTTTTACATTTTTTGGTATTTTGATTATAAAATCTTGTTTAAATTTTCGTGGTGATTTTCCGTAATTTTTATATGGGTTTTCTAATTTAAGTTTCTTAAAATAATCATTAGAATCTGTACCCAAACTAAAGTCGATTTCTTTTACTATAGAATCTTTAGATTTATAGTAAAATTCATTTGCTCTCCTCTTTTTAAAAAAACCTCTAATATGTTCTTTGTAAGTTTCTATATCAACATCTAAAGAATGTAATTCCCCAAGGTACATTGAGTTTTTTACTTCTAATTTTATTTTGTTATTAGTTTTTGAAGATTTGGCTTTAAGTCCCTTAAAAATTTTATATTGAATATCTTCTGAATCTTTATCAAAAAGAATTGAATAATCAAGATGAACTTTATGATCATTAGATTCTTCAAATACAATTGATGCATTGTCTATATCAATCTCTAATATGGTGTTTTTGTCAATTTCGTAACTTTCTTTTAAGACCAATTCTTTTGTTTGTGAAAAAGAAAAATGGATGCTTATTAGAAATAAAATACTATATATATATGGTTTCATTACTTGTGTTTTTTTGATTTAACTCATTAATATGTTCTTTAATATCTCTGATTAATTGCAAACGTCTTTGCAAATTATCTATTAAAGATTCTAAAACATTTATATTGTTTGGAAACTCCTTTAATTGAGTAGTTATTTTTTTATAATCAGTATCAGACTCTTTTAGTTTCTCTTTATATTTTCTAATTAAAACAGTATCCTTTGCTACATCAATAAAAGCATTCCATTCTTTATTTATATTGATTAAATATTCATTTTCTATTCCTTCAAATTGAATTTCAAGTGCAGTTTTTTCGGGTTTAGAATTCGTATTCTGGAAAAAATACCCACAGAAAAGAAGGAATAAAATTGATGCTGCAATTTTTAAGAAATAATAAGATCTCTTTTTATTCTTACTATTTTTCACTCCGTCTAATTTTTTTATAAAATCTGTACGATGACCTTTTGGTAACTCTTTTTTGAGTTGCTCTTTATTTTTAAATAAATCTCTTATATCATGTTCCATAATTCTAAGTTTTTAGAAGATTTCTAAGTTCTAATTTTCCTCTTCTTAATTGTGTTCTTGATGTTTTAATCGGAATTTTTAAAATTTCTGAAATCTCTGAATGATCATAACCTTCCAATAAATATAATTTAACAACCAATTGATACTTAGTTTTTAGACTTTCAATTGCATCAATAATTTCTATTCTATCAATTTTTACATCAAAATTCCAATCGTTATCATCTAAAACTTCCAAAGGATAATTTTCTAAAGAAACCGTTTCTATACTTTTCTTTTTTAATTTATCAATACAAGTATTAATAACAATTCTTTTTAACCAAGAACCAAAACTAGTGTCTTCTTTAAAAGTATCTAAACTTAAAAAGGCTTTAAGAAAAGCATCTTGCATAGCGTCTTTTGCTTCCTCTTCGTTTTTTAGATATCTATAGGATATAAAAAACATAGCTTCAGAAAACAAGTCGTAAAGCTTTATTTGAGCTTTTTGATTTCCTCTTTTACTGTTTTTAATTAAAAGATTTAATTCTTTAGACATTCAATTTGGTTAGTTCTATTGTTAAAAACGATAAAGAAATACATAAGTTTCAGTTTTTTCTATTTTTTCTAAAATTATGTTTACTTCGAATTTAATGCGTTTAGATTAATTATAACCAAGTAACTCGTATAAAATGAAAAGAGAAAACAGAAGAAGAATGAGTCCGGGTGTTGGTTATATTGGATCTGGTAATAAAGCTTCCGTTTTTACTAGAAAAAATAAAGTTCCTTTTGATAAAATAAAACCCATTTATGGAGATGAAATGGAAAGGTTAAAATCTAAAAAAAAGTCAGTATAAGTTTTATAAAAACTAAATGAATCAGAAAAACTTAAAATTCGGAAGCGAGTTAAAGCACAAATTCAAAAAGAACAAATTGTAAATTTAATTATAGGAATTATTGCTATATAATTTATTTTTGGGATTCTTTACTTAATCTTAAATTAAACTATCTTTAGATTCTTAAGTTTAAAGAGCGTAAAATTAGCACATATACAATATTTATATAATAGGATTGGTTTTGAAACTTCTCCAGAAGAATTGACTCGTTTATTAACAAAGAGTTAAAAAAGATAATTATATTCTCTATTATGGTCTACAGAACGAATACTATTTTTAATCAAAAAAAATAAATCGATATATTGAAAAATATTCCAAATATAGCCTTTCAAGGTAAAGATCGTAAAAGTGTTTTTGAGCTTTTAAACTTATCAGATTTATTTGAAAGGTTAGATAATATTGAGGATCATGAGCCAAGGCAACCACATAGAATTTCGTTTTTTGCCTTGCTAATTGTTACAAAGGGTACTGGTACTCATCAAATAGATTTAAAGGATTATAAGGTTGAAGAGGGTACGGTTCTTAAAATAGCGAAAGGGCAAGTACATTCTTTTCAAAGAAATGCAACATACCAAGGTTTTTTAATAATTTTTACAGAAGAGTTTCTGATGAATTATTTCTCTAAATCTTCTATTAATTTAATTTCTAATTTATACAATTACCATTTATCTTCTCCTGTTTTTAAAAATAAAATAGACAATGAGATTCTAATACATCAACTGCAATTGGAAATTGCACTAGAGAATAGTTTTGCGCATCGTAATATTATGGCGGCGTTTCTAGATTTATATTTATTAAAGTTAGAACGTAAATCTCCTGATAATTACATTCCAAAAAATAAGTCGAAACAGTTTTATACTTTTGATCAGTTTAAAAGCTTGGTAGAGACTAATTTTACAAACACTAGAAATGTAAAAGACTACGCAAATTTATTATTTATTACTACCAAAACTTTAAATAGTGCCGTAAAAGAATTTACTTTAAACACGGCTAAAAATTTTATAGATGATTATGTTATCTTAGAAATAAAGCGAGATATGATGAGTACCAACAAAAGTTTAAAAGAAATTGCATTTGATACAGGATTTGATGAGGTTACTAATTTTACAAAGTTTTTTAAAAAGAAAATGAACTTAAGTCCGAAAGAATTTAAGAATCAACAGTTTTTGTAATTCCTAAATTTACCATTATTACCGGAAGATTTACCTTTCTCATAAAAGAGTTTTATAGCAACTTTGTATTAAATTTAAAACTCAATAAAAATGAAAGCAAAATTAATTACTTTATTATGTCTTGCACTATTTACAGTAGGACTTGGTTTTTCACAAAACGAAACAACAACAGAAAACAACTTCCAGTTTGAACAAGCAGAACACCTTTTAGACGGGTATTCTTTTAATTTTCAATATCAAAACGGTGCTGGTTTGCATATGGAGTTTAATGATGGAAAAGCAAAGTACCAATGGTTTGCTGGACCAAATAAGGGAAACGGAAACGAAGACATTTCGTATAGATCAACAAAACTTGGAAACGATATGTATTTAGTGAATTGGCACGAAATAGGTTTAAAAGACTATTTAACCATTGTTTTTGATTTTGACAAAATGCTAATGCACAGTTCTATTATAGTGGGTTATCAAAATAAACCAGAAAGAACTTTAAGAACAGTGTTTACAAGTGGTATTATAGATCATTTAAAAAGACCCTAATAAGTTTTATAATAATAGAAGTAATTACTACTTATCAATTCAATATATCTAATCTGATAAATTCCTTATAGTGTTTATCAGATTTTTTTTGCGTTATAGAAATCCAATTAATTTATAAGAGGTTCATATTTACCGTTTTTAGGCTTCTTTTGATAAAAACAATTGTATTTACCATTATTCAATATGCTTGTGCTTAACTTTCATAAGCAAACAATTATTTATGTTGATAATGCAAGTATGTCAGCATCTAAAGTGTTTTCAAAAGTAATTGCTGAAACCGATAAATATGAATTAGAGTCTAAATTTGAAGGGAAAGTAGTCTTAATATCAATGAATAAATAATAATAGATTTCTCATATTTACCATAAAGGACCCTAGATTTACCTTTTATAATAAGAAGATAATTAGACCTTTGTAAATTATAAAACAAATAATATGAGTCAAGTAGGAATTTGCCCAACATGTGGCAGCAAATCAAAAATAAAAGAAAAAGAAGGAAATACTATTTATACGGCAGTACAAGATGATGAAGCCTTCAAAAAAATAGGTCAGATTAAAAAAGCTATGGAGAAATTTAAGCTAAAAGCAGAAACTTTAGAAAAAGAATTAGCTGTTTTAAAAGCAAATCTATAATACCATGAATATAGAGCAAAATAAAAAAAATGCAATTGCTTTTTACAAAATGGCATATGAAGGAAATCCTACAAAGGCTGTTGCGTTATATGTAGGTGAAAAATATATTCAACACAACCCAATGGTAGGAGATGGGCCACAGGCGTTTATTGATTATTTTGATAGAATGCAAAAGGAATTTCCGGTAAAAACGATTGATTTTGTACGAGCAATATCCGAAGGAGATTTGGTTGCCTTACATACCTATCAAGAATGGCCAGACAACGATAATTATGTGACCATGGATTTTTTTAGGTTCGATAAAAATGGTAAAATTATAGAACACTGGGACAGCATTCAACAAGTACCAAAAGAAGCTTTGAACAATAATACCATGTACAAATAATGAAAGAAATAAAAAAGAATTACGGTTGGGTAATTGTTGCTATTCTAGCGCTATTACCAATGCTTGTAATCATCAATATGTTTGATGTAGATCTATCGAACGGATTTTCTCTTTCATTAATAGAAGACAAAGGAGGTAATGGAAAAACCACTTTAGAAATGTTGTATCATGTTTCTGGCGAGTTTGCTATCCGTTGGATGACGGCTGTATTAACGTTAACTCCGGTTTTTATCATTTTTGGTGTAATGAACCTTTTTGTACGTCAGGCAATGGGAATTGCAACAGCTGTTTGGAGTTTTCTGCATTTTATTATTTTTATTTGGGCAGAAGGTTTTTTAGAAACCTTTACACAAGTTAATTATGTAGCTGGTTTTGTTGCTATTTTAATTTTAATTCCGTTGTTTTTTACTTCTAACAGAAAGTCTATGAAGTTCCTAAAATCGAACTGGAAAAAATTACAAAGTTATGCGTATGCAGCTATTTTCTTAAGCGTATTACACGTGGCTATTTTAGATAAAACATGGCTTATTTATGCAATAGTTGTTGGTCTCGGTTTTATGATAAGAATTCCTTTTATCAAAAATAAATTCATAGAAAGAAGAAAACGAAAAATACTAAAATCTTAAATTAAGATGGGATTATTAGAAAACATAATCAAAAAGGTCGTTTTAGAAGCTGCTATTATTGAACATAAGGAGAAAATTTCAGCATCCGTTTATAAAATCAGGTTGAAAAGTGAAAGTATAAAAAAAGCAGATTTTAAACCTGGCTATTTTTTACGTTTAGGAATCGGAATTGGTAATGATAATTTATCAATGAAAGATAAAGTACGTAGCTATAGTGTTTGGGACATAAACCAAACCGAAGGCTACTTAGATATTGCCATTGCAACCGATAGCAAAGGTATTGGGTCGCAATGGGTGGCTAATTGTTTAGTAGGAGAGACTGTCTATTTTAAATGGAAAAAAGGAAACTTTTTATTAGACGAAACTGCAGAAAGCTATTTAATGATTGGAGATTTATCTGCCTTATCACATTTATACATTCTAAACAGAAACTTACCGAATAATAAGCAAGTAGAAAGTATACTATATAGTGAGAGCCAAAGTGCTTTTTTTGATGATATAGGTGGTTCTAAACCATTTAATAGGTATTATTTAAAGCAAAATCCAATAAACGAAATTATAAAAAAGGTAAAAAAAATTACACCTAAATTAAAAGAAAATAAAATTGTTTATATTGCAGGAGACAGTAGAGTTTGTGTGGCATTAAATAAATATTTTAGAAATGAACTAAACTGGAGTGCGAAACAAATTAAAACAAAACCATTTTGGAATCCTGATAAAAAAGGATTGGAATAAAGCTATAAAAACCTAAATGAGATTAGCAGAAAAATACAAACAAGTAAGATTGCAAACGACCACTTTTTGTAATCATCTAAATATAGAAGATTATGCTATTCAGGTAGTGCTATTTGCTAGCCCCCCCAAATGGCATTTAGCACATACTACTTGGTTTTTTGAAACTTTTATATTAAAAGAATACATAGCGGGTTACACCGAATTTAATGCGGATTTCAACTTTCTTTTTAATAGTTATTACAACAATGTTGGTACTAGAATATTACAAGCAAATAGAGGCAATATGTCTCGACCAAGTACCAATGAAATCTATGAATACCGTGCGTATGTAGATGCTAAAATGAATGCTTTTTTAAATGATCTTTCCGATGAAAAAATAATTGATTTGGTAACATTGGGTTTAAATCACGAACAACAACATCAAGAATTATTAGTAACTGATGTGAAATATATGTTTGGGCACAATCCTATTTTTCCAGTTTTTAATAATGAGTATAATCTAGTTAAAGATAAAAATACTGCAACAAAAAGCATACAAATACCTGCCGGAATTTATGAAATAGGACACCATGGAACAGATTTTTGTTATGATAATGAATTGGGCGTTCATAAAGTATATCTAGATGATTTTGAAATTAATAATCATTTGGTAACCAATGGAGAGTTTATAGATTTTATGGATTCTGGCGCCTATACAGATTTTAATCTTTGGTTAGATGAGGGGTGGTCTTGGGTAAATAAAAACAATATTAATTCTCCTTTGTATTGGCATAAAATTGATGGAGAATGGCATTCTTATACACTTGCAGGTTTGCAAAAAGTGGATACAGCTGCTATTTTAAGTCATATTAATTATTACGAAGCCAATGCTTTTGCAGAATGGAAAGGAATGCGACTACCAACCGAATTTGAATGGGAAATTGCAGCCCAAAAATTAGATTGGGGAAAACGTTGGGAATGGACAAATAGCGCCTACTTGCCTTACCCAAGATTTAAAAAAGAAAATGGAGCGGTTGGAGAATACAACGGAAAATTTATGAGCAATAAAATGGTGTTGAGAGGCGCTTCGGTAGCAACTTCTCGAGATCATAGTAGACCAACATATCGTAACTTTTTTAACCCTACCGAAAGATGGCAATTTACAGGAATTAGACTAGTAAAATAATAATATGATTGAAATCGTTAAGAACAAAGATAAAAAAGGGAGTACAATCAATTTAGAAATCAATGAAACATTTAGAAACGATATTGAAAAAGGACTCCTGAGCAATCCAAAAACGCTTTCTTCAAAATATTTTTATGATAAAAAAGGCGATGCACTTTTTGTAGAAATAATGAATTTGCCTGAGTATTATTTAACACGCAGCGAACTAGATATATTCAAAAATAAAACAAAAGATTTAATAGATAGTTTTAAGATGAAAGTCGATTCTTATTTTGAATTGATAGAATTAGGTGCTGGAGATGGATTAAAAACAAAAGAACTATTAAAAAGTTTAACAACGCAAAATTATAATTTCGAATATTTTCCAATAGATATTTCTTCGAATGCTTTGCGTCAATTGAAAGAGGATTTAAATTCTGAAATACCAAACTTGTCTGTAAAAACGCAACAAGGAGATTATTTTGAAGTTTTAGATTCCTTAAAAAAGAGCAAACAGCCAAAAATTATCTTGTTTTTGGGTTCTAATATTGGGAATATGAGCGATAAACAGGCTGCAAAATTTATTTCTAAATTAGGTGCAAATTTAAATCCGGATGATAAATTATTGTTAGGCGTAGATTTGATAAAATCGAAAGAAATTGTGCTTCCAGCTTATGATGACAGTAAAGGAATAACTGCTGCGTTTAACTTGAATTTATTAGATAGAATCAATAATGAATTAGGTGGTGATTTTAACCTTAATCAGTTTCAGCATCAGCCAGAATATGATGAAAAAGAAGGTATTGCAAAGAGTTATATTGTAAGTACAGAAAATCAAATAGTAACCATTAAGTCTATAGGCACATCTTTTAGTTTTACCAAAGGTGAAAAAATTCATACAGAAATATCTAGAAAATATAATGATGAATTGATTCAACAAATTATAGCGAATACAGATTTTAGTATCGACACTAAAATTATGGATAGCAAAGCCTATTTTGCAGATTATATTTTAACTAGAAATTAAAAATGATTAAAACGCAACTTGCCATATTAGGATTGGGAAGCAGATCTACTTTATATTATTTAGAGCAACTAAATAAGGTATACAATGTTAAAAAAGGAGGGTATAGTACTTGTCCGTTTTTTTTGTTAAATACAGATTTTGATACCATAAATCCGCTTTTACCAAATACTTCATTGCAATTAGATACTATTTTACAAAGTTATTTAGATCAAATGGAAGCCTTAGAAGTTACGGAAATATTAATTCCCAATATTACATTGCATGAAACGATAGATCGGTTAGAATTTCAAAAAAACATCTTACATCCGTTGCCTTTATCAGTTTTAAAAATGAAAGAAATTGATGCTAAGAAAGTCGTGATTTTTGGTTCTTTACATTCCATGCAGTCCAGTTATATTCGTTCTTATTTACAATTAAATTCTATTGAAATTCTGCTTCCAAGTTCAGAAGATATGATATTTATAGATGAGGTTAGAAAACACATTTATAATACTACGGAAACCAAAGAAATCATCAATAAGTACCATCAATTGATTAAAAAATATAGAGAAAATTATCCTGTAGTTCTTGGTTGTACGGAGTTGTCAATCATAAAACCTACAGACCAAATAAATATTATAGATATGGCGCAACTTCAAATTGAAGCAGCAGTAAAAAACATCTTATAAAAGCTAATTTTTACCATTTTTAGTCGAAGTTGTATCTGTCCGAAAAAAAGTAACATTCTGATATTTGTAGTCTAAAATAAAACGGATTAAAAAGATATTATGAAAATAGCAGTAACATCAGCAAGCGGAAAATTAGGAGCTTCCATTGTAAAACATTTAATTAAAGCGATAGGAAAAGAAAATGTAATAGGAATTGCTCGTACGCCCGAAAAGGCAGCTTATTTAGATGTAGAAATAAGAAAAGGAGATTATAACAACCGAGAAGATTTTGAGAAGGCATTGCAAGGAGTAGATGCTGTTCTTTTAGTTTCTGGAATGGATGATCCTCAAAAAAGAATTATACAACATAGAAATGTAATTGAAGCTGCAAAAAGTAACAGCGTTCAAAAAATTGTGTACACAAGTATTGTAGGTGCAGAAGAAAACAATGCATTTAGTCCTATTGTGCAAACAAATAGACAAACAGAGAAAGACGTTATCAATTCTGGTTTGGATTGGGTTATTGGAAGAAACGGTATTTATATTGAACCCGATTTAGAATATATTGATACCTATGTAAAAGAAGGCGCAATTAGAAATTGTGCAGGCGAAGGTAAATGTATGTATACAAGCAGAGAAGAGTTAGGTTTTGCATATTCAAAAATGCTTTTAGAAGAAAAACATAATGGTAATACCTACAATTTAGTTGGAGAAGCAATTACCCAAAGTGAATTAGCATCCTTAATAAACCAAGTTTATGACACTAATTTAACCTACAATTCTGTTTCTTTTGATGCTTATGCCGCTGAACGAAAAGGAGCATTGGGAGATTTTATAGGAACTGTAATTGCTGGAATTTACGAAGGCATAAAAGGAGGCGAAAATGAGGTTCCTTCAGGTTTTGAAAAAGCGACTGGCAGATTGCATCAATCTCCTTTAGAAATGATAAAAAGGTTTAAAAAAAATCTCAAAATCAATCTTTGAGAATACTAGAATTTAAACTTATAATTATAGCACAAAACCTAGAATAATATATTTGTAAGAGCTTGTTTTTTCATATCCTTAGAATTATATGCTTTAAATTAAACTATCTTTAGTTTTTATTGTCTTAAGTTTATGAAATCAGCACATATACAACATTTATATAACAGAGTTGGTTTTGGTATTTCACCAAAAGAATTGGCTCGTTTATCTAAGAAAAGTAAAAAAAACGTAGTTAACGAATTATTTATTTCATCAAAGAAAACAACTGTTTTATCCGTAGATACATCTTTTTTAAAAGGTATTTCTTTTAAAGATTCCAAGGATAAAAACAAACGTAAAGAACTTCAAAAAATTAGTAGAAAAAAAGTACAAGAGCTTTCTACAGCTTGGTTTGAACGCTTAAATAATCCATCAGAAATTTTACGTGAAAAAATGACCTTGTTTTGGGCGAATCATTTTGTGTGTGAAAACAAAAACATTTTATATGTAGAGAGTTACAATAATATGTTGCGAAAAAATGCTTTGGGTGATTTTAGAAATTTCACAAAAGCAGTTTCTAAAGAAGCCGCAATGATTTCTTATTTAAACAACAAACAGAACAAGAAAAAAAGTCCGAATGAGAATTTTGCACGTGAATTAATGGAGCTTTTTACGTTGGGGAAAGACAATTATACAGAACAAGATATAAAAGAGTCTGCAAGATCATTTACAGGATATAGTTATGATTTTAAAGGACAATTCAACTTTAAAAAAGGACAACATGATGTTGGAGAAAAGACATTTTTTGGTAAATCGGGCCATTTTAAGGGTGATGACATTATAGATCTGATTGTAGAAAAAGAACAATGTGCACGTTTTATATCAGAAAAAATTTACACCTATTTTGTCAATGAAAACACTAATAAAAACCATGTAGATGAAATGGTAGAGGTGTTCTATAAAGATTATAATATAGAAAATTTAATGCGTTTTGTTTTGCTTTCTAATTGGTTTTATGCTGATGAAAATATTGGAAACAAAATAAAATCGCCTATTGAGTTTTTAGTTGGTATAAACACAGTTGTACCTTATAAAATAGAGAAACCGAAACAAGTTTTATTATTACAACGCTTATTAGGACAAAAACTATTGAGTCCGCCAAATGTTGCTGGTTGGAAAACCGGTAGAAATTGGATTGACAGTAATACCATTGTTACCCGTTTGCGTTTGCCTTCTGTATTATTAAACAATGCAGAAATTGCATATTCAGAAATTGGTGATGAAGAAGCTATGATTACCGATTTTAAGAAAAGAAAATTGCGTAAAAAAGCTTTTATAAAAGTTTCTGCCGATTGGAATTCTTTTGAAGAAAATTATAAAAAGGAATCTAATAAGGAACTTGTACATCAGATTATTACATCAAAAATTAATAGTGGAACTGAAGAAATGTTAGAAAGAAATCAGCAACTTTCTAAGCACGATTTTGTTGTGCAATTAATGAGTTTACCTGAATATCAACTTTGCTAATTTTTTGAGATTATGAAACGTAGAGATTTTTTAAAACAAACAACTTTTGCTTCAGGAATGTTTTTTGTGCCTCAATTTTTAAAGGCTTTTGAACAACTTCCTATTAAAACACTTAGCCATAAAAAAGTAGTAATTATTCAATTAAAAGGAGGGAACGATGGCTTAAATACGGTAGTTCCTTTCCAAAACGATATTTATTATCAACAACGAAATAATATCGCCATAAAACAAAATGATGTCTTTAAAATTTCTGATGAGGTTGGGCTCCACAAAAGCCTACAACCTTTACAAGATTTATATAACAAAGGTTTTGTAAGTATTATAAATAATGTAGGGTATCCAAACCCTAATTTATCACATTTTAGATCTACAGATATTTGGCAAACAGCTAGTGATAGTAATGAGTATTTACAAAATGGTTGGGTAGGTCGTTATTTAGATTACACCAAAGGAAATCCATATGCTGCTATTGAAGTTGATGAAAGTTTGTCCTTAATGATGAAAGGGAATACACAAAACGGATTGGCAATTACAGACCCAAAAATGTTTTATAATTCTATGCGTGCACCATTTTTTAACAATGTGGTAACCAATTATAATGATGCGCATTTAAGCGAACATAATTTAGGCTATTTGTACAATACTATGATTGATGCAAAATCATCTGCAAAACACATTTACGAAAAAAGCAACACCAGAAGTAGGACTGCAGAATACCCTAAAAATATCTTTGGAAAACAGCTTAATACTATTTCTCAATTTATAAATTCTGGTTTAGAAACACAAGTATATTATGCAGGTTTAAGTGGTTTTGATACACACGCAAACCAAGCAGGAACACAAGAAAGATTGTTAAAGGTCTATGCAGAAAGTATGGAAGTGTTTATAAATGATTTACAAAAAAACAACACATTTGATGATGTGTTAATTCTTACTTTTTCTGAGTTTGGTAGACGTGTAAAACAAAACGAATCTAAAGGAACAGATCACGGAACAGCTAACAATGTTTTTGTGATGGGAAAAAACTTAAAGAAACAAGGTTTGTATAATAATTTACCTAATTTGGGTGATTTAGATAAAAATGGAAACCTTAATTATGAAATAGATTTTAGAGAAATTTATGCAACAATTTTAGACAAATGGTTGCAAGTAGATGATGTTGCTATTTTGAACAAATCATTTTCTAAATTAAATTTTGTTTAATACTTCTCATATCCAAGATACATTTAGATTCAACTTTTATAGGAATATATCCTGTTTTTAGGGATTAAAATTAAGCTATGCATGTAAATTTGGAAAGTCGAAAACTTAAAGTTATCTTTGATAATTAATCAATATTTTATTTTAATACTGCAATGAAATCAATAAAAAGAAAATATCTACAAGGATTTTATGAGACGCTTGTCCATGGCTTTGTTTGTGCTTCTTTTTCTTTTGCAATGTATAGAAAACGTAAAATTATCTTTGTGTCTTAATTAGGCATTTCGAGTGTGCCTACACAGCTCTATTTCATTATTTCTTATAGAAGATATTCAAAATAACAAATTGAATGGCTTTACTCGCATATGTAATAATGTGTCAATTTAGAGTTTACGATACTGTTTTTTTATATATAAATTTAAAATGATAATATCATGGCTGTATTGAGAAAAAAGCTCACAAAAGCAGAATTAAACGAGAAAAAACAAGAGAAAATTTTAAAGAAATTAGAAGATAAAAAAATGAAGAAACGGAAGTCTAGAAAGTAACCTATAAATTTAAATATCCCTTTACAAGAAGAGGTTGTCTTAAAAGTATTAAACTTGTCTTACTGACAAAAAAAACTTTTTTAGACAACCTCTTTTTATTTAATGATATTGCACTTTTCTAATTACACGCATTGCTTCTTTATACTTTATATACGTTGTTTTATCTTTTAAATCTTTTAGGTACGTTTTTACCTTCTTTAACTGTTTAGAAACGTCTACATAACCGTGTAAATAACAGATTAAATAATTGGTTGGTAAACGCAATACATCCACACCTTCAATTACAGAAAGAGGTATGTTGTTTTCAATTTTTTTTACAATAGCATTGCAGTCATTGTAAATGTGATGTATAATGTTTATATCAAATTTTGGAGGAACAAACAAAAACTCTTTTACAATATCATGCTGCCCGTTTTCTTTAAAATTGATAATTGTTTTCTCTAAAGGATACAATTCTTCTTGCTTTTCTAATCCTAAGTAGATGTATTCAGTGATAATGAAAGATTGCTGATTATAACTAATTTGAACATCATCTAAAGCAGAAAAAAACAACTTTACTTGCTCGTTAATTAATTCGATATCTACCCTAGAAAAATAAACTTCATCGTTTATAAGCTTTTTTTCTCCTGCCCAACACAACACAAATTGTTCATTAAAAACTTTATATTGGGGGTTGTAGGCTGATTTATGGTTGTTGATGAAATCGAAAACACCATCTAAGGTTAATTCTATATTATTACTCGCATTTTTTTCGATAGCTTCAACAATATCTTTATTGGTGTTTCGCAATTCAAAATTTCCGGAAGAAGGTAAAGAGTTACTTCCTCTTCTATAAAAAGTAGTTCCTTTTCTATATTTCCAAGTATTCTTTAAAAGTGATGTAATTTTATTATTCGGATGAATAGTAACCAAACCAATTACTTTATGACGCTGTAAGCTAGGAAAAGGAACATTTTCATATTCAATTTTTGGAGGGTTTTTTAAATAAGCATTCACTAAATTCTGAATCTTGCTATCATCATAAAAATCGACACCAATAATTTTGTTTTCTTCATCTTCAATACCAATAACGATGTAAGAATTATTTTCTGGATTGGAATTAGAAAGGGCACAAATATGTTTTAAAAACTTTGCTTTTCCATCTTTTGCACTTAATGATAATTTTTGCTTTTTATCATAAAAACTATTCTCATCGTTGTGAGAAAGTAGGTTTTTGATTAAAAGTCTTTTGTTTATCATTTTATGGCATTTCTTCTCCTTGGCTAGCTTCTAAAAGTAGAAACCAATCTTGTAGTTCTATATTAATTTCTAAAGCTTTATTCGCGTTTAAAATTCGTTCTTTATTAGTAGTTCCAATCACTGGAGATAATTTTGAAGGATGTTTTAAAATCCACGCTAATAATAACACATCTTCAGAAACAGTATATTTTGCGACTAATGTTTTTAAAACTGCTTTTACTCTTTCTGTTTTTGTAGTTTTTTCTCTAAAAACACTTCCTAAAGGACTCCAACACATTGGCTGCATATTTTTTTGTAGCATTTGATCTAAACTGCCATTTTGCATTGCATTATGATGTGTTAAAGAAAATTCTATCTGATTTACAGAAACAGGAATTTTATCAGCAATTAAATCAACTTGAGAAGGCGTAAAGTTTGAAACTCCAAAATTGATTATTTTACCACTTTCTTGCAGTTCAGTAATGGCTTCTGCAATTTCGTCAGGTTGCATAAGCGGACTTGGTCTGTGCAGTAAAAAAGTATCAAGATAATCCGTTTTTAAGTTTTTTAAAGTAGATTCTACACTCCAAATAATATATTCTTTCGAATAATTATAATGTTTTAATTTATTGTTTCGAGCTTCTCCAACAAGTTGGATACCACATTTAGATATTAATTGAATTTCTTCACGTGGAATGCCAGTTTTTTCAAATGCTTTTCCAAATTCAGCTTCTGTAGAATAATCACCATAAATATCTGCATGATCAAAAGTTGCATAGCCGTTTTCTACGCAGAATTGAATCATATCAATTTGTTCTTTAGTAGAAAATTGTTTTCCCCATTTCCCCCAAGACATGCACCCAATTATAATTTCTGATTTTGGCATTTTAATTTCTATTCAAGATTGTTGGTGTTGCTTGTGCTGTAGGATACACTACTAAATCTTCTATATTAACATGATACGGTCTAGAAATTACAAAATAAATAATATCTGCAATATCATCTGCTTGTAAAGCTTTATAACCTGCATACACAGATTTTGCCTTTTTTTTATCACCTTTAAAACGAACATCTGAAAACTCAGTTTCTACCGCCCCAGGATGAATTGCAGAAACACGAATGTTATGTTTGTTTAAATCGATTCTCATTGCCTTATTTAAAGCATCTACAGCGTGTTTAGAAGCGCAATATACATTTCCGTTAGGATAGACATCTTTTGCCGCTATAGAGCCAATATTTACAATAAAACCATTGTTTCTATCTGTCATCTGCGGAATGATTGCTTTGGAAACGTATAACAAACCTTTTACGTTTATATCTAACATAGCATCCCAATCATCTATATCGCCATCTTGTATGCTAGATAAACCATGTGCATTCCCTGCATTATTGATTAAAATATCAACTTGTTTAAAGTTTTCGGGTAATGAATTTATGGCTGTTGCAACTTCTTCTCTTTTAGAAACATCAAACTGTAAAGTGGTTACTTCTGTAAGTTTATTTAAAGTTTCTTTAAGTTCTGATAATCGTTCTGCTCTTCTCCCGCAAAGAATTAAACGGATGTTATTTTTTGCGAAAATTTCTGCGGTTGCTTTTCCAATTCCAGACGTAGCTCCGGTTATAAATGCTGTTTGTTTCATTTGTCTTTTTTCTATTATTCCTGCGATAGCAGTAATCTAATTTATTCCGTGAAATTGTTTTATAAAATTAAGAAAACATATTTTGATAGTCAGAATTTTAGGGTTTAATTTTCATCAAATTATAAACAAAGAAAAAACCGTCCTCCACAGGACGGTTTATCTTTCAATTGGTAACTACTCCAATCAAAAATCAACTAACCAAACTTTATTTTAAATTTCTTCTTTCTTTTGTTTCTCTTATTATCTTAGTACGTTTTCTACCATCATTCCTTACAATATCTTTTGCACTTGTTTTAGAATTTTCACTTTTCTTAAATTCTAAATAACCTCTTCCAGAAAACTCGTAAGTTTTTCCAGATTCATAATTATAAAGTGCTATCGTTCCATCATTAATAACGTCCAACTCAAACTCTTCTGTATCTCCGTCATCATAATATAATGTTAAATCCTTTATATCCTCAAATCCATTGATATCAAAGATTTCATATGCACCAACGTAATCCCAATAGATATTATCAATTTGTGTGCCAGAAGGATCTTGAGAGCTATAAAATGTTGTTATATTTTCGGGTGTAAAAGCTAAATAATTTTCATTATCAAAGGCATCTGTTAAGCCTCCTTTTGTACTTAATTTCTCCCAACCAATATATTCTTGTAAAAAGTATTCTATGTTTTCGTAAAATAATTTATCATAGTCAAATTGATTTACTTGATACCCAATTAAGTAGTAGCTTACATTTTGTCTGTAGTTGTATAATTTTATTTCATTGTTAGAAAGTACAGTAACTTCAAAGTCGTTTGCACCGTCTATATCATGATCAGTTTCTAAGATACCATTATACGTATTGTAAGTTCCAACATCAATTCCAAATCCATTTCCGGTTCTTCCAATATCTACAATATTATTGTTTGCGTATAAAATTCCATTTACAAATGATAAAGTAAAGGCTCTTGAAACATAAGGTATGTCTCCACTTCCTGTTGTTCTATGATAATCTACATACCATAAGTCATAATCTGTGACTACTTGTTCTAAAGAAATGTCATAATTATCGTCAACTCTAGAGCAAGAACTTAATAGTGTTCCGGTAATGATTATTGTTATAAGTAGTTTTATTGATTTCATAAGCTTGAATTTTACTGTTATGCTTATGTAATTTCAAAATACGTGCCAAAAATAAAAACCACTCATAATTGAGTGGTTTTTAAGGAATGTTTTTTCTGTTTATTGTATTTGTTGAGTAAGTTTAGTATCCCTCTCTTTAATCTCTTTTATTTTATAATATTTTGTTTCTCCATTTAGTTGATAGGATAGAACTGCTTCCTTTTTTGATAATTCAAAAGGAATCTTTTTTTGTACGGGAAGTTTATTTTTGAATTCTTTTTTAGGGTCTAAATGAAGTGTAACATCTAAGTTTTTATTCTTTGAAGTTGTATAGTTTGCTATAATAAGAGATGCTTCTTTAATTTCGACTTTTGTTGCCTTGTTTCTAAAGTATAAAGAATCAAACGTAATACTCGATTTTTCTTTTAATTGAATTTGAACATTAATACCATGAATTCCTGGTTGTTCTCCAGTCCAAGTCATATAGTTTGCCGAATCAATTATAAAAGAAGTATTCTTTTGAAATTTTGTACTTCCGCATTGCGAAAAACTTAAGATAAGTAACAAAATAGATAAAGTTTTCATAATTCTTATTTTTTTATAATAGAAATCAAACGATATGGCAAGGTATAAAAAAAGAGCTTATCAATTTTGATAAGCTCTTTTTTTATAAGTTTCTGCTTTTGCAGGATAATTAAAATGTCTGATTATTTAATGCTTACGCACTTTTAAATAATTTGACTTCACAAAGGTTTCGTCTAATTGTTTAATGCTTCCGCACTTTTAAATAATTTGACTTCACAAAAGTTTTGTCTAATTGTTTAATGCTTCCGCACCACCAACAATTTCTAAAATTTCGTTGGTAATTGCTGCCTGACGTGCTTTGTTATAAGTTAACAATAAATCGTCTCTTAAATCTGTTGCGTTGTCTGTTGCTTTGTGCATTGCAGTCATACGAGCACCGTGTTCTGATGCAAAACTATCTCTAAGTGCTTTATATAACTGAGTCTTTAAAGATTTAGGTATTAAAGCTTCAACAATTTGTAATTTAGATGGTTCGTAAATATAATCAGAGCTTACTGCTTCTTTATCACCACCTTCAATAGGTTTAATTGGTAAAAATTGTTCTACTTGCGGAATTTGAGTTGCAGCATTCTTAAATTGATTATAAATAAGTTCAATTTTATCGTATGTACCCTCAGCAAATAGACTCATTAACTTTTCAGCAATTTCAGCTACGTTATCAAAAGTTAAATCGTCGTAAATTTCGTTATTAGATTCTGCAATGTTATATTGTTTAGATAAAATATCTCCACCTTTTTTACCAACGGTAAATAGGTCTACATCAACATTACTGTATTTTTCTTTTACAGTTCTAATAACTGTTTTTGTAATTGATGAGTTAAAACCACCACACAAACCTCTGTTAGAAGTTACAACAACTAATAAAACTTTAGAAACCTCTCTTTGATTTGAATACACTCCACCAGCATTACTATCTAAAGTTGCACTTAAATTTTGCAACAATTCAGTTAGTTTAGATGAATACGGTCTCATTGCCGTAATTGCATCTTGTGCTTTTTTTAACTTTGCAGCAGATACCATTTTCATGGCAGATGTAATCTGCATTGTAGATTTAATAGAGGTAATTCTATTACGTATTTCTTTTAAGTTTGCCATTTCTCAAGTTATGAGTTATGAGTGTTAAGTTATGAGTTTTTGATAATTGCTACCAAAATACGTATTAACTCTTCACACTTATTATTCAATTCAGCTGGTACTTTTCTACCTGTTGATTCTAAAATTTCTAACCAATATTTGGTTTCATCAGCTTCTTTTAAAGCAATACCAAATTTGTATTTAAAATCTTTTTTACTAACTCCTCTTTGTGCTTCTCTTGTATTGGCTCCAATACTTGTTCCGCTTCTTATTAATTGAGATGCTAATTCAAAATCTTTATTTTCTTTAAGAGTATCACAATATTTAACTATTTCGCAAGCAAACTGAAAGCTTTTAATTCTTATAGGGCTTTCAGTTAACTTACTCATAATTCATCGCTCTAAACTCTTAACTAGTCTTTATTCAAAATGAGTAGAAATTTCTTTAGCTGCTGCTTCTAAAACAGCAATTGTTTCTGGTGTTAATTTACCAGACTTCAAGGTATCTAAAGTATCTCTATGTTTTGAGTTTAAGTAATCGATATAATCTTTCTCGAATTTCTTAACTTGGTCTACAGGAACATCTTTTAATAAGTTCTTAGAACCTGCATAGATAATTGCAACTTGATCTTCTACAGAGAAAGGATCATTTTGAGCTTGCTTTAAAATTTCAACATTACGTTGTCCTTTAGAAATTACACTCATTGTAGCTGCATCTAAATCAGAACCAAACTTTGCAAATGCCTCTAATTCACGGTATTGAGCTTGATCTAATTTTAAAGTACCAGATACTTTTTTCATTGCTTTAATCTGTGCGTTACCACCAACACGAGATACAGAAATACCTACGTTAATTGCTGGACGAACACCAGAGTTAAATAAATCTCCATCTAAGAAAATTTGTCCATCTGTAATCGAAATTACGTTTGTTGGAATATATGCTGAAACGTCTCCTGCTTGAGTTTCAATAATTGGTAATGCAGTTAAAGAACCTCCACCTTTTACAATTCCTTTTAAAGAATTTGGTAAATCGTTCATTTCACTAGCAATTTTATCATCATTGATTAATTTTGCAGCACGTTCTAATAATCTAGAGTGTAAGTAAAATACATCACCAGGATATGCCTCACGTCCTGGAGGTCTTCTTAATAATAAAGAAATCTCACGGTATGCAACTGCTTGTTTAGATAAATCATCAAAAACAATTAAAGCTGGTCTACCAGTATCTCTAAAAAATTCTCCAATTGCAGCTCCAGCAAATGGTGCATATACTTGCATTGCTGCAGGATCTGATGCATTTGCTGCTACGATTGTAGTATAAGCCATTGCGCCTTTTTCTTCTAACATGTTTGCAATTGCTGCAACAGTAGAAGCTTTTTGACCAATAGCTACATATATACAATATACTGGCTCACCAGCATCGTAAAATTCTTTTTGATTTAAAATAGTATCAATAGCAACGGTAGATTTACCAGTTTGTCTATCTCCAATGATTAACTCACGTTGTCCACGTCCAACAGGAATCATTGCATCAATAGATTTAATACCAGTTTGTAATGGCTCAGTTACTGGCTCTCTATAAATAACTCCAGGAGCTCTACGCTCTAAAGGCATTTGATAAGTTTTACCTGTAATAGGTCCTTTACCATCAATAGGGTTACCTAAAGTATCTACAACACGTCCAACAACGCCTTCACCTGCTTGTAAAGAGGCAATACGTTCTGTACGTTTAACGTTAGATCCTTCTCTAATAGAAGTTGATGCTCCTAATAAAACAACACCTACATTGTCTTCTTCTAAGTTTAATACAATACCTTCTAATCCATTATCGAATTCTACTAATTCACCATATTGAACGTTAGAAAGACCGTAAACACGAGCAATTCCATCTCCTACTTGTAAAACAGTACCTACTTCGTTTAAAGTAGCTTTTGCTTCAAAATTTGTTAACTGTTGCTTTAAAATTGCTGATACTTCAGCTGGTTTGATACTTGCCATCTTTTATAATTTGATGTATAATTAAATTTTTGGAATAAAATGACTGTTGTCAAATTCCTTTTTCAATTCGTATAAATAATTAGAGATACTTGCATCATACTGCACATCTCCCACACGTAAAATAAATCCTCCTAAAATAGCCGGATTAACTACGTTCTCTATATTAGCTTTGTCTCCTGTTATGGCTACAATTTTAGCTAAAACTTTCTTTTCTATTTCTTCTGTTAAAGGAACTGCTGTAGTTACCTTTGCTACTTTTATATTCTTATCAAAATCATAAATAATAGCATATTGCTTTGCAATACTAAGAAGCATGGAAATTCTTTTATTATCTTGTAATAAATGAAATAAGCCAAGTGTAATATTGTTTACTTTACCTTCAAACAAAGCTTTTAAAACTTTTGTTTTTTCAGATGGTTTAACAATAGGGCTTTTTAGCATTACTTCAAAAGTTTCATTTTCAGAAATTGTACTAACAATAAATAACATATCGTCATTTACGGCAGTTTCTTCTTTTGAATCTTTAGCAAGATTTAAAATTGCTTTTGCATAACGTATTGCTGCTCTTGCGTTTTTCATGCTTAAATTAGTTTAAAGTAACATCTTTTAAAAGTCCTTCAACTAATTCTAGCTGATCTTTTTTATTAGATAATTCTTTCTTAATTACTGATTCTGCGATGCCAATAGATAATTCGGCAACGTTTTTCTTTATTTCTGCTAAAGCTGCTTGCTTTTCTTGCTGAATTGAAGCTTGCGCTTTTTCAATTAAACTAGTAGTAACTTCTTTTGCATCTTCTTTAGCTTCTGCTATCATATTATCTCTAATATCTCTAGCTTCTTTCATCATTGCTTCTCTTTCTGCTCTAGCTTCTTTTACTAATTTTTCGTTATCAGCTTGTAAGTTTTGCATTTCTTTACGTGCATTTTCTGCAGCTTCTAATGCATCTTCTATACCTGTTTCTCTTTCTTCTAAAGAGTTTAGAATTGGCTTCCAAGCAAATTTTTTCATCAAAATTAATAAGATAATTAAGATTACTACTTGCATTGCAAATAAGCCTGGTGAAAAGTCGTTTAATAAAGTTTCCATTCTATTTACTAATTATATTGTTCTTTGTTTAATTTAAAAACACTTTCTGTAACCAACCGTTACAGAAATGTGTTTTCGTTTTTTTTTGAGAAAATTATTTCCCTAAGATTAATGCACCAAATGCTAATCCTTCTAATAAGGCACCAATGATGATCATTGCGGTTTGAATTTTACCAGCTGCTTCAGGTTGACGAGCAATACTTTCCATTGCTTTTCCACCGATTTGACCTAATCCAAGTCCTCCTCCGATTACGATTAATCCTGCTCCAATTAAATTGTACATACTAATTGATTTTTAAATATATTAATTAAACAAATTCTAATACTCTCTTTTGATACTTGGTTTGCACCAAGGTTTTAGTGATGGTCATGTTCTTCAACAGCCATTCCAATAAATAATGATGATAACATTGTAAATATATATGCTTGTAAAAAGGCTACTAATAATTCAATAACCATTATAAACAAAGCCAATGCTAAGGACATTCCTGTAGATGCTACAGGTCCGAATGCTTCTTTCATTGTTACCATTAATGCAATTAAACTCATTACAATAAAGTGACCCGCAGTAATGTTTGCGAATAAACGTACAAGTAAAGAAAACGGTTTAATTAAAATAAAACCAGCTAATTCTATAACTGCTAATATAGGTCTTAAAATATAAGGTACACCTGGCATCCATAATGTGTGCATCCAAAAATCTTTGGTACCATTTACTAAATAGATTACCATTGTAAATAATGCCAATGCTAATGTTACTGCAATTTGACCCGTAACGTTAAATCCAAATGGAGTTAAACCTAATAAGTTTAAGATCCAGATAAAGAAAAATACGGTTAATAAAAAGCCTGTAAATTTTTTATATTTTTTCTCACCAATGTTTGGTCTTGCAATTTCGTCTCTAACGTATAAAACTAAAGGCTCTAAAACACGACTAAATCCTTTTGGTATTTGTCTTGATTTATATTGTTTTGCTAATCTAGAGAATCCTAAGAACATTAAAAATCCTGCAAATAAAATACCTACAACAGATTTAGTGATAGAAAAGTCTAAAACTCTGCTAGCGTTTGTAGCATGATGAGCATCGTCAAAAGAAACTGTTGCAGCTCCGTTTTCTAGCTCGTAAATTTTACTGTGTATTTTTGCGAATTTTAAGCCGTTTTTTTCTACAATTACATGTCCATCGTCATTATGATGAAATTCTGATGACATAAAAGTAACTAAACCTTCTGTAGTCCAGACAATAACAGGAAGCGGAAAACCTACATGTTTTCTTTCATTTGCATCATTTGTGTAAGAGTAAAATGCGAAATCGTGAGAATCTTTAAGGTGATGCTCTATATAAGCTTTTACCTCTTCTTTGGTATTTACTTGTCCTCCGTCGTTTTGGTCGTCGGTCTTTTTACCTGATTCAAATGCGAAACTTGTAGTTGTAATAAGAGCTATTACAGCTATTGTAAGAAATTTGATTGTTTTTTGTGCAACACCCATTTTTAAAATACGCTTTCTAAATTTGCGGCAAAGGTATGTAATTATTCAAATACTTACACTCTTTTTTTTAGCTATTTTATTTTATTGTTTTTTGTTCAGTATTTTAGCTACAAAAAATGCATCTGTTGATAAAAAAATAAGGGTTGGAATTAGCAACGATAATTTTTCTGAAACCGTGAGTGTTTCCTTTAGAAATAGGGTGTCGTAGAAGGCTAATTTAAACAGTATTAGTTTAATAAGAATAGCGGCAAGATATATATAACTTAATTTTTTTTTGAATTTATCAACAAAAGAGAATGCAACAAAATTAGTACAAACCAATACAGAGAAACCAACGTTAAATTCGTATATTTCTACTAGTTTAAAATGTAATATTACCTGGTTTTTTTCTATCAAAAAACTATGAATACCATAACTGATAGCAAAAAGTAAAACTAAGGCAATGCAATACGTAATAACAATTCTAATCATTAATTTTATTGGCTTGTTTTATCAAAGAATAGGTGGCTACAAAGATGGCGAATAATGTAATAGCTTCTGTTAAGAAAGCAGTGTTAAATTTTAGGTCTAACCATTTCCCTAATAATGAGCCTAAATAAATAGTTAAGCCCATTTGTAAACCCGCACCAGAGAGTCTTATTGCTTTATTAAGCGGTTTTTTCTGATCTGTTTTTTTTGTCATTACTAGAATTTAATTCTTTTACGGCTCCTTTCATAGTACAGGTTGCGTTAAATGTAGCACCTGGCTCTACAGATAGTTTTCCGATTATTACCTCTCCAGAAATATTTGCTTTCGTTTTTATGGTTAGTGTATTTAATACCAAAAGGTTTCCAGAATATTTACCCTCTATATCCGCATTGGTACATTCTACCTTTCCTTTTACAAAACCATCGGCACCTATAATAACTCGTCCTTTTGTCACTAATGTTCCTTCTAATGTTCCATCAATTCTAAAATCACCATCAGATTTTATGTCGCCAACAATTTTTGTGTTTTTAGCAAGAACATTTCTCTCCATAACTTTTTTATTTTGTGGTTTTTTACTTTTATTACTAAACATATTACTTACTTAATTGTTTTACTATTTCTTTTGCTTTCTTTCCTTCTTCTGTATTTCCGTAGCTAACAGCTACAAAGTCCATTGCAATTTTATAAGTTTCTATATCTTGGTATTTTCCTATAGCGTAAGCTCTTAATAGCTCGAATTTTGGCAATAATTTTGAGTCTTGTAATGTTGGAAGTATTTCGTTTATTTTGGCTTCGGTTTCTTCAAACTTATCTTCTTTATATAAATAATAGATTTCTTTATAAGTCTCTTCTATTTCATTTATAGAAACAGCTTCTTCAAGAGGTTTATTAGGATTTCTTATTATTTGTGCAAACTTAGTGGAAGGGTAGTCTGTTAGAATAATGTTTTTATGTTGATTTGTTTTTATTGCACTACCTAACTCATTATAAGTTTGATATAAATGCCAGTTAATTGGTAAAACTAATTCTTTGCTAGGGTTTAGACTGTTTACTCTTTCTAATCTATCTAAGGCTAGTTTAGTGTCTTTAAATTGCTCTTTATAAATAACACCTAATTCGTATAAAGCTAGATTTCTGTTAATCTTTAAAGAGTCTATTTTTTCTTTTTTAGTAGGAATTGTTTCTATATAATTCGCTAAATCGTAACGTAAATTTTTTGTATTTATAACCAAAGAGTCATTGTCTGCAATGTTGGTTGCTGTTTTACCTGACCATCTCCAATTATCTTCTAAAGCCCTATTTCCCCAGATTTTTGCAAATTCTGTTTTACCAAAACTTATCGATTGAGAATTGTAGAAATACCATTTTCCTTTATTATTAGATTTTAATTGATTTCCGCCAAATGTATCTCCAAAGGCTTGCTGATTTAGCTTTAACTGAGCTGCTTCTTCATCTTTCTTTTTTAAATCGTCTATGTATTTTTGAAAAAATGCCTCTTGCTCTGGTTTAGAAAGTTCAACAATGCTTAAAATACTATCATTTTTAGCAACTATGTTTTCAAAATTAATTAAAGAAGCTAAGTTTTTGTGCTTTCTTTTAATACGTCTAAATCTTAGGTTTAAAGTATCTGCAGCAATGTTTATAATACTATCATAATAAGAACTTGCTACGATGTATTCTGAATTTTTATAATTGATGTTTCCTAGTTTTTCGTAGGTAAATGTTTTCTGTTTTACATTATCAGATTCTGCTCTAAGAGATTTATTATAATAGTCTACAGCTAAACTTAAACTATCGTTTTGCTCATGTAAATAACCAGCCTGATAATACAATTCATCTAAATAAGGTCTGTTTTCTCTTTCTTCAATTAGGTCTTGAATTTTTTCTAAAATAGCTGTGGAAGTAGAATCACTAGTAGAGTTTTTAGCCAATTCTATATGGGCGTGCATTTTGTATTTGTAGGGCGCTTTTCTAAAATCGATAATTCTCTGAAATGCTAATGAAGCAGAGTCTTTTTTGTTTTCTGAACTATAAATCTGACCTAAAACAAACAGATTTCTAGCACCTTGGTTTCTATTATTTAGTGTTTCTGTAGCTTTATTTAGATACTTTTTAGCGTTATCTATACTGTCAGATTTTATATAGGCCATTGCTAAAGCGGTATACCCTTGTTCTCTAGTTATTTCTGGTAAATCTACTTCTAGTGTGTCTTTTACTTGAAGAAGTAATTTTAGAGATTCAATAGCAAACTCTTCATTATCATTTCTAATATTTGCTTTTGCTCTCCAAATTTTGGTTTCAGCAATTAAATTAGCATCCGGATACGTAGCGATAACATAATTAAATGCTTCTATGGCAGGTATAAAACGTTGTTCATAATAACGGGCTTTTCCTAATAATAGATACGCATCATCAATTTGTCTGTTTCGCTCTACGTCTTTTATATTCATTCCGTGTTTTTGGATTGCTTTTACAGCTTTTTCTTCTGCAATTCCAAAAGGAGTACTCGCTTTTTCTTCTTCGTTTCCATCATCATTAAAACCAGCACCCATACCTGTATTAAAGTTTGGGATGTTAATTTTATCTTCTTCAAACTTAATTGGTTCTATAGGTATTTGTGTAAACCAATCATCTTTATAGCCTTCATTAATGCCTTCAATTCCTTTGTTAAAAGCTTCTTTACCATTAAAAAGTACATTGTACTTGGTATTTAAGGTATGCCAGTTTCTGCTTATTACAGTATCTTTTCTTGTACTACAAGAGTTTAGAACTGAAAATGCGGCAATTACTAAAACTATTTTTTTGGTGGTTTTCACGCAGATATATCTTAATTAAACAACTAATTTTAAAAGTAAGAAACTCTTATTTAAACTAAAATCTATGGATAATAGTATAAATTGATGCGTAAAAATAGTAATAAAATAAGAATACTAAGCTTCTACAGAAAAATAGCTTTCTAATTCCTCTAAAGTTTCTGTAGATGTTTCTATGTCCTTTACCACATTCCCCTTGTCTAAAACTACTATACGCTCACAAACTTCGGTTACATGTGTTAAATCGTGGCTAGAAATTAAGACAGTAATATCTCTGTTTTCGGTTAATTTTTTAATAATCGTTTTTAATCTTATTTGTGTAGTTGGATCTAAATTAGCAAAAGGTTCGTCTAGAATTACTACTTTCGGATTTCCCATTAATGCAGCAACAATTCCAGCTTTTTTCTGATTTCCTTTACTTAAATCTCTTAGGTATTTTTTCTTTCCTATAATTTCTCCGTTAAAGAAATCATCAAACTGAGTTAGAAAAGATTTTACATCTGCTTTGTTCATACCACGTAAATCTCCAATAAAATCGAAATATTCTTCAGCGGTTAAATAACCAATTAAAAAAGATTCATCTATAAAAGAACCTGTAAATTTTTTCCAGTCCTCACTTTGGTTTACAACAATTTTATGGTTTGTAATACTCCCTGTTGTAGGTCTAATTAAATCTAAAAGTATATTAAACAAAGTAGTTTTTCCTGCTCCGTTGTTGCCAACCAAACCAAAACTTTGTCCGGTAGGAATTTCTATTGAAGCTACATTTAAAACTTCTGTTTTTCCGTATTTTTTAGTAATTGTATCTATTGTAATCATTTTGATGTTAAATTTAAGGTTGATCTATTCCGATTGCTTAAAACCGTGAAGTGTTTTGTATTTATTTTGCTGGTACTTTTCTTCTATCAAATTCATTAATCTGTTTTTTGATAAAAATGAAATAACACCAACACCTGCAATAACAATTACCGCTGTATTAAAACCGAAAAAGTGATTAACAATAGCGTAAATTATCATTGGTAAAATTAAAACAGGAATCATAACTAAAAATTGCGCTGCACTTGTGCCTTGTGTATTACCAAAACCACTAGCATTTAAATCTATTCTTTTTTTATTAAACGCTCCCATGTATAGCATTACTAATGGTGTAAAACCTAGGTTAAAGAAAAAACCTGCAACTATTAAAAGGTATTTGTCAAAACCAAAATAGATGTACGGTGTAGATAAGACAAATAAAATAATGGTCATAACTACCATTAAAAACCATTTAGAATCTAAAAATTTTCGATAAGAAAAGTTTTGAGTCATTAACATTCTATAATGTTCACTATCCCATGCTGGTACAAATTGTCCGTAATTCATGGCAAAACCACCCGTTAAAAAAATGCAACCATATAATTGCCATATTTCTGAATCTTTGTATGTTTTTACAGTGAAGAATACTAAGCCAATTAGTAAAAATAAAAAAGACATTAAAAATACTGTTCTTGTTCTTTTATTTCGCCAAATTAATCGAATATCATTTTTAATAAAAGGAGCAACATCACCTAGTTTATCGATCATAGATAAATCTGCAGTTTTTACTTCTTCCTCTTTTTGTTTTATGGCTCCATCTAAATATATAATATTAGATAGTTGTTTAAAGTTTAAATAGTATAATATTATTGATAATAGTAACCCGATAGAGGCAAGCAAAGGGTTTTTATAAATAGTATAAAATACATCGCCAAAAAAATGAGTCATATCAAATATTTGATATTTAAAAGATATCCAGATACTTGTTATAGATATAATTATAACTCCTAGTGCAATATTATTTTTATTAATTAAGAAATTTATAAAATTTACGCAGATAGTAATTGTCAGCATAAAAAAAGTCCAAGCTAATACACCTGTAAAATTATATCCCTTAGAAATTAAGATAAAAGCAAAAGGTATGTAGAGTGTTAAAGCACTGAAATTAAAAAAAGAGAAAATAGATTTGGTTAAAATATAGTTTACTAGTTTTTTCTTTTTTATTGATAAGATAAGCATTGGCTTTATATCCATTACAGGAATTTTCTGCATTAAATAACGGAAAAGCAAATCTGAGATTATGAAGAAAATTATAAATTTATTCGCCATAATAAAAGGGTCATTGTTAGGGAATTCTTTTTTAAGAAAGAAATAGGCTCCAACCCCAACAGAAAGAAATCCAAGAAGCATCCAAATTGCCAAAAAGCCCATTAATATTTTTATGGAAACGCTTTTCCCTAAAGAAGCAGAACGTGTAAACTGTTTCCATTCTAACTTTAAAAAATGTGAAATCATAAGTTTGGTTAATTAGTTTGATTGATAATAAGTAGTTTAGAAATCGATTTTGTTACAGAATATTTTAAATTTTCTTTTTTTTGATGAGAATACTTCATTTCTTGTCCTTTTTTCATCCAGTTTGTCATTTCGACTTTTCGAATAAATCTCATGCTATTGCTCCATTTTGTGAAAGCTTCTTTATGAGAATTCTCCTGGTATGGAAGTGACATTTGTTTCCTTTAATACGTTTAATCACTTTTTACCATTTTATATTCTGGATACGTTTCTTGTAGTAATTCTTCTGCTTTTTGGGGAAGGATATAATTAGAAACATAAAACAAAATGCATAATAAAGTCAACACAATAGAAATTGCAAAAATCCAATAGCTATTTAATTGACTAAAATCGAATCTTGTTAAATTGGCAATGTTAAATAAATTGACAAAAGTAAACCCTGTATAGGTGTTTTTTGTAGTGCCTAGCATTTCTTCTAACAGAAATATCTTTTCTTTTTTTAATTCTTTTTGCTTGTGTGCTTTTCTTACTTTGTAAGAAGTGATGCCTTCTAAAGTTAGTAAAACAAGAAGTGTTGCTAAGAAAATATATTCTGAATGCTTTATCTGTAAAAGACTAAAAAATAGTAAAAAGACAGTAAGTGTAATGATTATTTTAGGAACTGTAAACCACTCTTTAGCAAAACGTAATATTATTTTCCAATAGCGTTTATTCATGGCTTTTTGTCTGCTTTCTACAACATCCATAAAACCAAAAATACCGAATTTTTTAAAGGATGTATCTCGTGCTTCTTCAAACGTTAAAAGTGGTTGTGCTACCCAAATTTCTTCAATATCGTTAGCCAAATGATCTACCAGTTCGGTTTGTACATCATAGTAATACACATAATGTTTTTTGGTAAATTTATAAAGTTCGTCTATGTGATCTTCTGATAATTTCATCAATCTAAAATTTAAATCAATTTATATTCTGGATAGGTTTCTTCTAATAATTCTTCTGCTTTTTTAGGGATGATAATTAAAGTGATATAGCCGAAAATTACTATAAACGTGATAAAAAATGCCGAAAAAACTTTTCTGAAATCTCCCATCATTAAAAAGTCTTTGCCATCTGGAACGAAAAAATCGAAAACATAAAAAAGTAAGAAAGCCGAATATATCAATCCCTGAACATTAATAATGTTTTTGAACAACCATTTTTTCTGTGTTATTTTAAACTCCTTTTTTAATTTTCTGGCATTTATAATTGTTAAAGTTACTTGTGCTATAAAAACAAACCCAAAAACAGTAACATATACTGTGTAGGCATTTGAATTATTTTGTAATTGATAAAAGCCAATAAAAAGTAATATTGTAAGTATAATTTTAGGAAGTTGAAACCACTCTTTAGCAAACTTTAGAATAATTTTAAAGTACTTTTTTGTCATGTAAGATTGCTTTTGCTCTACAACCGTCATAAAACCAAAAACACCAAATTTTTTGAAAGATGTATCTCTAGCTTGTTCAAAAGTTAGATTAGAATTTTCTGCACAAATACTTTCTATATCGTTTGCTAAATGATCTACCAATTCTGTTTGTACATCGTAATATTCTACATAATGTTTTCTGGTGAATTTGTAGATTTCTTCTATGTGTATATCTGTTAGTTTCATAGTTTTTTTATGAAATTTTATATTTTTTGATGGTTTCTTTATGTTTTTTGTAGAAATAATGACAGATATAAGTTACTGCAAAACCGGCAATATGGAAACCCAAGAAAACACCATTTATATTCCCTTCATCATTAAAATAATTTAGTTTCAATAAAGAATACGATAGAAACATTATCAAATTAAATATAATGTAATATTGTGTTTTTAGTATGTAACTATATGTAGTTTTTATATTAGACCTTATGTTTTTAACAATAATAAATAGTAAGTAAATTAAGCAAAAAACTGAAATAGCATATAAAAGTTGATTTAACAAATTAGGAAATACAATTTTAAAATTCGTAAAAATTAGCATAGGTAAAAAACAAGCTGTTAAATACCAAAAGTAAAAAGGCTTAAATATTTTTGAGGCGTTTTTTACTAAAATACTTGGCTCGTGATACATTAAGCCAAAATAAAAACTAGCTGTTTCATCAAAATGTTTATCCCATTTTAAAATGGTGATTTTAAAAGCTTCTTCAAAAGAATGCTCTCTATTGATACAACTTTCGATGTCTGAAATCATATGATCTAAGATTTCTAGTTTTAAATCTATATAATTAAATTCTTTTTTGTCTAAATAATGTTCTACTCTTTGTAGTTGTTCTTTTGTTAATTCCATAATTATGAAATTTTATATTTTTTAATAGCTGCTTTATGTTTTTTGTAGAAATAATGGCAGATATAAGTTACTGCAAAACCGGCACTTTGAAAACCAATTAAAAAAGGAATAAAACTTCCGTCATCATTAAAAAGGTTTCCCATAAATAAAGGAAGAATTAAAAAAACAGTACTAACATATTGTGTTTTTAAAACATAACTGTAGGTTGTTTTTATTTTTGTTCTTATGTTATTAATAATGATATATAGCAAGTAAATTAGGGAAATAATAGAAGTAGCAAAGAAAAGTTGGTTTAAAAAAACAGTATTACTTTTAGAAAATACTATATTAAAATTGGTAAAAATAACAATTGGTAAAAAATACGCAGTTAAATATAAAAAGTAAAAAGGCTTAAATATTTGTGCGGCTTTTTTAACTACAATTTTAGATTCGTGATATTGTAAACCAAAAAAGAAACTAGACGAATCTTTAAAATGTTTATCCCATTTTAAAACAGTAATTTTAAAAGCATTTTCAAAAGAATACTCTTTATCCATAAAACTTTCTATATCAGAAATCATATGATCTAAAATTTCAACTTTTAAATCTATAAAATCGAAGCTTTTTTTATCAAGATAATTCTCTACTAATTGTATTTGTTCGTTTGTTAATTCCATAATTATGAAATTTTATATTTTTTAATAGCTTCTTTGTGTTTTTTTAGAAAATGAGAATAAATATAAGTTATTGCTATAGACATAAAGGTAAAACTATAAATTGGCATTATACCTTCTATTATTCCTGAAAAAATGATAGCAAAAAAAGCAATCAACCCCCCTAAACTTTGTGTTTTTAAGATAAAACTATAACTCGTTTTTTCTTTTGTTTTTGAATTCTTAGTCATAAAAAAAACTAAAATAAAAAAAGAAATTATATTTATAATAACTAGAGAGTTTGTTAAGAATAATTGCGTGCCTTCTGAAACTGAAAGATCTATTCTACTTTCAATCATTGATAATAAAATCATTAATGAATTAGAAATTAAGAACCATTTTCTAAAATTGTTATTTACTTTTTTCATTACAATTTTCGGAGCAGAATAGGCAATTCCATATAGCCAACTAGATGTTTGTTTTAAATGAATGTTCCATTTATCCATTACAGTATAAAATACAGTTTCAAAATCTAGTTTTTTATCCTCCATTTTTGTTTCTATATCAGAAACAATATGATCTAAAACTTCAAAACGAACATCAATATATGTGATGTTTTTTTTATCTAAATAATGTTCTACTCTTTGTAGTTGTTGTGTTGTTAATTCCATAACTAAATTTTTTTACTCCAAACTAAATTTAGGATTCACCAATTGTTGCATCGTTTTTAAAAACTCTTGCATTTCATCCAACTTGTTGGCCGTTTCTTTGGTTCCGCTTTCTGTTAATTTGTAATATTTTCTAAGTCGGTTACCAACTTTAGCAACCTCTACATCTAACAAACCATCGGCTTCTAGTTTGTGCAATGCAGGATACAAGGCACCTTCGGTAATTTTTAATTCGCCTTTTGTCAATTCTTTTACTTTTTGCGTAATCTCATAACCATACATTTTATCGTTTGTTTCTAATAACTTTAAAATGATGGTTTGTAAAGAGCCTTTATATAATTTCTGATTTCCCATGTTTAAAAAATGTGTAATCGTGTAATTGTTTATTTGTTTAATTGTCATTGCGAGTTTATGAAGCAATCTTATCATTAAAAACAGATTGATTTGTTCTTCGTTGTGACGATTTCTTAAATACAAATATATACATAATTTTCTTATACATAGAATTCTTATGTATGGTTTTTTAAGGCAAAAAAAATCCTGAAAAATTAATCTTCAGGATTTTTATAATAATTTTTATAAGGTATTTTACTTTTCTACTTTTAACACCTCTGCAATAATGCGTTCTAGTTCTGCTTTTGGTAAAGCTCCGTTTGCCATTTGTGGTTCTCCTTCTGCAGGACAAAATAACATAGAAGGTATACTTCTAATTCCGAATGCTGCAGATAATTCTTGTTCAGCTTCGGTGTCTATTTTGTAAATATCAATTTTACCTTCGTATTCTTGAGATAAAACCTCTAAAACAGGTGCTATAGCTTTACATGGTCCGCACCAATCTGCATAAAAATCGATTAATGCTGGTTTGTCTCCTTTAAATTTCCATTCTTGGCTTTCTTCAAAATTAAAAACCTTTTCTAAGAAAGTTTCTTTTGTTAAGTTTTCTGTCATAATTTTTTAATTTGCTTCCGATAAAGTCGGAAATATGTAATCTATTTTCACAAAAGTAGTCGTTTTTATACTTGATAAATTACAAAATGGAGGTAAATTGAAGCTTCAAAAGTTAAAAATGGTAAAATAACGGTGTATAAATTAAATATTCTTAATTTTGATAGTTATACCAAGTAAACATCAAAATGACTGATTAAATTCATTTCTTTTTCCTTACTAATTCAATATAAAATAGAATCGTAGCTAAGGCTATGATTAGACTTTCTATCTCTTATTAAGAAAAAATAACTTAAATTTATCATCAATCATTTTAAAATTTATTTAGTATTACCAAATTCTTTGAACTCATGAAAAATAAATTAATCATTCCTATTTTATTTGCAAGTGCAATTTTTGTTTCTTGTAACAAAGAAATTAAACAAAAAAATACCGATTTGAAATACCCAGAAACTACTAAAAAACCAGTAATAGATTCACTTTTTGGAACCGCTGTTGTAGATAATTATAGATGGTTAGAAGATGATAGAAGTAAAGAAACCGAAGCTTGGGTAAAAGCAGAAAACGAGGTTACTTTCAATTACTTAAATAAGATTCCGTACAGAGAACAATTAAAGGAACGTTTGTCTGAATTATGGAATTATGAAAAAGTAGGTACCCCTTTTATAGAAGGTGATTATACGTATTTTTCTAAAAATAATGGATTGCAAAATCAGAGTGTTATATACAGAACCAAAGGAGATTCTGAACCAGAAGTTTTCTTAGACCCAAATAATTTTTCTGATGACGGAACTACTTCTTTAGGCTCGTTAAGTTTTACTAAAGATGGGTCAATTGCTGCCTATGCAATTTCTGAAGGAGGTTCTGATTGGCGTAAAATTATCATTATGGATGCTGTTTCTAAAACCATAAAGGAAGACACGTTGGTAGATGTAAAATTCTCAGGAATCTCATGGTATAAAAACGAAGGTTTTTACTATTCTAGTTACGATAAGCCTGAGGGAAGTGAGTTGTCTGCAAAAACCGACCAACACAAATTGTATTATCATCAATTAGGAACATCTCAAAAAGATGATGTTGTGGTTTTTGGTGAAAAGGCATCAGAAAAACACCGTTATGTTGGTGGAAATGTTTCTGAAGATAATGAATACCTTTTTATCTCTGCAAGTGTATCAACATCTGGTAATAAGTTATTTTTTAAAGAGCTGTCTAAACCAAATAGTCCTTTGGTAACTATTTTAGATCATACAGACAGTGATACCTATCCGATAGAAAATATTGGAAGTAAAGTGTATTTGGTAACAAATTTAAACGCGCCAAATAAAAAGGTAGTAACTGTTGATGTTACAAATCCAACATCAGAAAATTGGAAGGATTTTATTCCGGAAACAGAAAATGTATTGAGTTTAAATTCTGGCGCAGGTTATTTCTTTGCAACGTATATGGTAGATGCCGTTTCTAAAGTATTGCAATACGATTTTGATGGAAAATTAATTAGAGAAGTAAAATTACCAGGAATTGGAACTGCCGGTGGTTTTGGAGGAAAAACAGCAGCGAAAGAATTGTATTTTTCTTTTACCAATTACAGTACGCCAGGTTCATCATACAAATTTAACCCAGAAGACGGAACGTATGAATCTTATTGGAAGCCTTCAATAGCTTTTAATGCGGATGCATATACAAGTAAACAAGTTTTTTATACCTCTAAAGACGGAACAAAAGTTCCGATGATTATCACGCATAAAAAAGGAGTGGAGTTAAATGGTAAGAATCCGACTATCTTATATGGTTATGGAGGTTTTAACGTGAGTTTAACACCTTCTTTTAGTATTGCAAACGCAGTTTGGATGGAACAAGGTGGTGTGTATGCAGTTCCTAATTTGCGTGGAGGAGGAGAATATGGTAAAAAATGGCACGATGCAGGTACGCAACTAAAAAAACAAAATGTGTTTGATGATTTTATTGCAGCTGCAGAATACTTAATTTCAGAAAAATATACCTCTTCAGAGTTTTTAGCAATTAGAGGTGGTTCTAATGGAGGATTATTAGTTGGTGCAACTATGACGCAAAGACCCGAATTAATGAAGGTTGCTTTACCTGCAGTGGGTGTTTTAGATATGTTGCGTTACCATACATTTACTGCTGGTGCAGGATGGGCGTATGATTACGGTACTGCAGATGATAACAAAGAAATGTTTGAGTATTTAAAAGGATATTCGCCAGTACATAATGTAAAAGAAGGTGTGCAATATCCGGCAACTTTAGTAACTACCGGAGATCATGATGATAGAGTTGTGCCTGCACATAGTTTTAAATTTGCAGCAGAATTACAAGCAAAACAAAGTGGAGATAATCCTACATTAATTAGAATAGAAACCAATGCAGGCCATGGTGCCGGAACACCTGTTGCAAAAACCATTGAGCAATATGCAGATATTTTTGGTTTTACATTATTCAATATGGGGTTTGAGCAGTTACCAAATCCGATATCGGCTAAAATTAAATCTTAGTTTATAAAACTAGATTGATAAAAGAGGTCGTCTAAAAAGTAAGTTTTTTGTCAACTTGAATTTATTTCAGGTTCAGTATGACAAGACTTAATCTGTTTTAGTCTGCCTCTTTTGTTGTTTAGCAATATAATTGCATAAATACTTAGCGTCTTTTTTTACGCCTCCCAAAGTAGCAGAACCTCTTGTGTAGAGCCATGGCAAACCAATAAAATACAAACCCTCCATGTCGCTAACACCTCTGTAGTTTTTAGGGTATTGATTTTCATCTAATTGGATGTTTTCAATCCAATTAAAGTTAGGTTTAAAACCGGTTGCCCAAACAATATTTTTAATATCGTTTACTTTTTGTTTTTCAAAAATGATGGTGTCGTTATTTGCATCTAAAGTTCTACCAACACAAGTAATATTTTCTTTTTTAAATAAAGTTTTTACATCTGTACCAATAACTGGCTGACCGCTGTTACTTAGTTTTTTTCCGATAAAAGAATATTTATTCGCCGTTAAAAAACCGACTTTACTAAACCACCACCAAAGTGTTTTTCCTAAAAGTTCTTGCGGAAGCGAAACAATATCTGTCTTACCAGAAAAGTAAACCTTTTTCTTTGCTTTAGAAATTTCATTTAAAATTTGTACGCCAGAATCTCCTGCGCCAACTACCAAAGTTGCACCTTCTTGTAATTGATCTGGACTTTTATAATGTTCACTATGAATCTGTAAAATGTCTTTGGATATTTTTTTATGGCAACTCGGTGTAAATGGTTTATGAAACGGACCAGTAGCAATAATTACATTTTTTGCTTCAAAAGTTTTGTTTTCACTTTTTAAAATGAAAATACCATCCACTTTTTTTAAAGAATTTACGCGTTGGTTAAATTCAATGGGAATATTAAACTTAAAGACATACGCTTTTAAATAATCAGCAACTTCATATTTGTTAGCATAATGTCCTTTTTTATAAGGAAATTCCATTCCCGGTAAACTATTGAATTCAGAAGGCGTAAATAATTTTAGAGAATCCCATCTTTTTAACCAAGGTTCGCCGGTTTCTTTATTTGCATCAACAATTAAAAAATTAGCATTTTGTTTGACCAAATGATACGCAATTGCAAGTCCAGATTGTCCTGCTCCTATAATTATATAATCCTTCATAAATAGTTTTATCTCTACAAAACTACTATAATTAAAAATGCTACAAGAAGAATATCGATTTAGTTAAACAGATTTTTTAATAAAAAACGGTAAATATTATGCGTTCTTAAATTTTCTTTTTTTTGATAAATATCTAAATCAGTAAAAAATAAATCTTAAAATATGTAACAATATGCTATTTTTGTTACTAATCAAATAATTAAACTCAACAAAAATCAGATAATAATGAAGATAATTAAAAATGTTTTTTTTGTTTCAGCTATTGCCTCTTTAGGTTTAGTAGCTTGTAAACAAGACAGCCCAAAAGAAGAAAAAGCACCTGGTATTGCTTTAGAAAACATGGATACAACTGTAAAACCTACAGATGATTTCTTTAGACACGTAAACGGAACTTGGTTAGATAAAACCGAAATTCCAGACGATCAAACCTCTTGGGGTGGTTTTAATCAATTACGTAAAAAAACAGATGCAGATGTTTTAACTATTTTAAACAAAGCAATTGAAGAAAGTAATTTTCCTAAAATAAAAGATGCTAAAGGAAATGAAATTGATTCAGATCAAGAAAAAGCAGTAAACTATTACCAAACAATAATGGATACTGTAGCTAGAAATGCACAAGGGAAAGCACCTGTAATGCCTTATTTAGCTAAAGTAGATGAAATTAAGACAAAGAAAGATGTAGAAACGTATTTAACAAATATGGCGCCTTATGGTGGTGGAGGTTTTTACGGTTTTGGTGTTTATAACGATTTAAAAAATAGTAGCCAATACGCAGGTTATATGGGCGGTGGTTCTTTAGGTTTATCTAGAGATTACTATGTTGATGCTAAAGTAAAAGACAAATTAGAAAAATACGAAATTTTTGTAGCAAAAATGTTGCAAGAATTTGGTGATGATGAAGCTTCTGCTAAAAAGAATGCAGCAGCAATTGTTGCTTTAGAAACTAGTTTGGCAACACCAATGATGTCTAAAGAAGAAAGCAGAGATATTCGTAAAATCTACAATCCAATGACGATTGCAGAATTACAAAAATTGTCTCCTTCAATAGATTGGCAAGCGCATTTAGATGGTATTGGAGTAACAGATTTAGAAACAGTTATTGTTACAGATCCTGGATATTTTAAAGCTTTTAGCGATGTTTTTGCAAAAGCATCTGTAGCAGATCTTAAATTATTATTACGTTGGAATACTATAAATAGCTCTTTAGGTTCTTTATCTACAGATTTAGAAACTGCAAATTGGGAGTTCTATTCTAAAGAAATGCGTGGAGCTAAAAAACAACGTGCAAGAGATGAGCGTGCTTTAGGTAGCTTAAATGGTGCAATTGGTGAAGCTTTAGGTAAATTGTATGTAGAAAAAATGTTTCCACCAGAAGCAAAGCTAAAAGCGAAAGAAATGATTGATAATGTAATGCTTGGTTTCGAAGCAAGAATTGCACAATTACCTTGGATGAGTGAAGTTACTAAAGAAAAAGCGTTAGAAAAATTACACAAATTAACGGTTAAAATAGCCTACCCAGATGTTTGGAAAGACTATTCTGAATTACAAGTTAAAGGTTTAGAAAATGGTGGTTCTTATTTCGAGAATGCTATTAATGTAACCAAATGGAACTACAATAAAGAAATGGCAAAATTAGGTAGCGAAGTAGACCGAACAGAATGGGGAATGTCTCCTCAAACTGTAAATGCGTACTTTAATCCTGTAAATAATGAAATCGTTTTTCCAGCAGCAATTTTACAACCTCCTTTTTATGATTATAAAGCAGATGAAGCTGTAAATTATGGTGGAATTGGAGCTGTTATCGGTCATGAAATTTCTCATAGTTTCGATGATTCTGGTGCTCGTTTTGATGGTGATGGAAACCTGAATAACTGGTGGACAGAAGATGATTCTGTAAAGTTTAAAGAAATTGGCGGGCAATTAATCAAGCAATATTCAGATATTATTGCCATAGATTCTATGCACTTAAATGGAGAATATACTTTAGGAGAAAATATTGGAGATTTAGGTGGTGTACAAGCGGCTTACGAAGGTTTACAGATTTTCTTACAAAAGAATGGTAGACCAGCGGATATTGATGGTTACACGCCAGAACAACGTTTTTTTCTTTCTTGGGGAACAATTTGGAGAACAAAAATGCGTGATGAAGCTTTAAAAAACTTAATCATGACAAACACACACTCTCCTGGAATGTACAGAGCGTATATGCCTCTTAAAAACGTAGATGCTTTTTACGAAGCGTTCGATGTTAAAGAAGGTGATAAAATGTATTTAAAACCAGAAGAAAGAGTAAGAATCTGGTAAGGTCGCAGACCTTTTTTGTATGATTTTTTTGTGAATACATACCTAAGAACAACATTAAAACCGATGCGAAAGTGTCGGTTTTTTTGGGCGTTACCACAAGGGTCGCGCTTTCACTACTCGCTTTTTTTTCGTACCTTAAAAAAGAGCTCAGACAAACCGTTCAATCGCTAACGCGGGGTTTGTTAGTGTCATTTTAATTTAAATTTTTCACTAAGAATTATTGAGAAGTCTCATGTTAACAACCACATAAAATTCAACTTTTTTACATGGTTTTAAAATCTATGTTAGGGTTTGTTAATAATTCTTATTTTTGTAAGATGCTAAAAGTAGATAACGTTTCATTTTCTTACCATAAAAAAAAAATAATATTAAACGATTTTAATTTCACCTTGCAACAAGGAGAACACCTTTGTGTAATGGGGGAAAGTGGTTGCGGAAAATCGACACTTTTAAAAGCTATTTACGGATTAGTAGACTTAAATAAAGGAAAAATATTTTGGAAAGAGGAACAAATTTTCGGTCCAAAGAAACATCTTGTTCCCGGTTTCGAAAACTTTAAATATGTAGCTCAAGACTTCGATTTAATGCCTTACATTTCTGTATCAGAAAACATTAAAAAATTTTTGTCGAGGTTTTATCCAGAAGAAAGTGAATTACGTACTCAAGAATTATTAGAAGTCATTCAAATGAAGTCTTTTGAGAACACAATGGTTAAAAACCTAAGTGGCGGACAAAAACAACGTGTTGCTATTGCAAGAGCATTGGCAAAAGAACCTGAATTATTGTTGTTAGATGAACCATTCGGACAAATAGATAATTTTAAAAAGAACTCTTTACGTAGAAATTTATTCAGTTATTTAAAAGAAAAAAATATTGCTTGTATTATTGCTACACACGATAAAAATGATGCACTTTCCTTTGCAGACAAACTTATTATTATCAAAGACAATAAAATAATAGCAAACAATGCTCCGAAAGAGATTTACAACAACCCAACAGAAAAATACGTTGCCGCTTTGTTTGATGATGTCAACGAAATTACCATCAATAATAAAACAGTTTTAGTATATCCACATCAAATAAAAGTAGTAGAAAACTCTAATTTAAAAGCAATTGTTTTAAATTCTTATTTTAAAGGTTCTTATTTGTTAATTGAAGCTGAATTTAATGGGCAAAATGTTTTTTTTAATCATGATTCTATTTTGGATAGAGGTGCTAAAATTTATCTGAAATTTTTGTAGTTCTGCCACTTTTGTAAATGTGAAAATTACAAGCTATAACTGGTTTACAAGGAGTACTGAGTTTTATTTTTTTATTGTTTCCGGCACTCGTTAAAAACGAGCGCTAGCGATTAAGTCCTCTAAAATGATGTGCTCTCACAAGCTGGTGCTCGTTTGTAACGAGTACCCACAAGGATTTTCTATCTTCGTTCACACTATTATCTTTAGTTTTTTAACCTAAAAAACCAGTTTCATCTATTTCTAAAACGGTATGGTCATCTTGAAAATTTCTTGCACTAGAATATTTCCAATCGATTGAGTTTGTTACAAAACCAAGCTCAATAGGGTTGTTGTGAATATAATCTATTTTTTGCTTGATTACTTTTTCGCTCCACAATTCTATTGGTTTATTGTGATGTTGCCAAAATTGATATTTAGTTACATTCGCTTTCTCTTTCCCTGCTTTTTCAAATAACCAAAGTAACAACTCTTTTCTACTTTCCTGTGGATTGTTCTTTATAGCTTCAATTATTTTTTTTGCGGTATGTTTTTTTAAGTCTCGTAGCAGCTCCATAGGTTGCTCATTAGAGGATCTAAATAATAGGTGTACATGACTAGGCATAAAACAATAAGCATACAGTTCCATACCTTTTTTTCGCCCTACAAAAATCGATGCTTTTTGCTAATACATCAAAATATACTTGTCTTGTAAAGATTTCTATCCAGTTTACAGTAGCAAAACTTACAAAATATAAAGCAGATTTGTTGTGAAACTTATATTTTCGACTCATAGCTTATCAAAAATACAAAAAAATAATTTTGAATGTTCTCATTGTTGCCGGCACTCGTTAAAAACGAGCGCTAGCGATTAAGTAGTCTAAAATGATGTGCTCTCACAAGCTGGTGCTCGTTTGTAACGAGTACACGTTATAATTTTTTTATTGTTTAAAAACCTAAGTAAATTATTCTACCTCAAAACTTGTTTTTTCTTCACCAATTTTAACGGTATATTTTCCTTTAGATAAATAATATACATCGTTATTTCCTTTTTCAATTTCAGATTTTTTATTAGCTTTCTTAAAGTCTTTCAATCCTTTTTTAGAAAAAGAAACATCATAAACAACTTCGTTATATCCTTTGTCTGCAGTAATAAAAATTGAATTTACCTTTACGTTTCCAGAGAAAATATCTAACGTTATTTTTTTATCAATATTTACATAAAAAGGAATTTTAACTTCTGGTGTACTTGCTTTTCTCCATTGACTTCTAGAGCTTCCCCATCTTTTACTTTTTTTAATATTATCTACATTAAAAAGCGCAATAGGCTTTGCTAAAACGCTATCATTCATTTTTTGTATTGCAGTAATATTGGTTTTATATAAACTACGTCCGTGTGTTGCAACAATTAAATCTTTTGCTGTTGGTTGAATCACTAAATCATGTACAGCAACATTGGGTAATTCTTTACTAAAAGCATTCCAAGAAGTTCCGTTGTTAAAAGAAACATAGAGTCCGTTATCTGTACCTAAATACAATATGTTTTCGTTCTCTGTATCTTCTTTAATTACGTTTACAGAAGAGGTAGGGATTGTGTTTCCAATATTTGTCCAAGTTTGTCCGTAATCATCAGACATGTACACATAAGGTGTAAAATCATCAAAACGGTAGCCGTTTAAAGTTGCATATACACGCTCTTTTTTAAATTTAGAAGCAATTACTCTAGAAACCCATAAATCTTGTGGAAGATTGTTAGAAATTTTGGTCCAGCTTCCGCCTCCGTTAGTTGTTAAGCTAATAACACCATCATCAGACCCTGTATAAATTAACCCAAATTGAAACGGACTTTCAGAAATAGAAGTTAAGGTTCCGTAAGCAACATTTCCTTCTTTTCCGCCGTTTGTTAAATCATCTGAAATTGTTTCCCAAGTATCACCTTGGTTTAAAGAACGGTGTAATTTATTTCCTCCTAAATATAAAATATCTTGGTTGTGCTTAGATAAATGAATTGGAGTTTGCCAGTTAAATCTGTAAGGTTTTGCGCCTTTTTCTGGTTTTGGTTGAATGTATATGTTTTCTTCAGTTTCTAAATTAATACGGTAATAATTACCAAATTGATATCCTGTATACACAATATTATGGTTTCTGTTGTCTACCTGAACATGCATTCCGTCTCCACCCATAATTGACTTAAAAGGATTTTGTCCAGATTGATGCCATGCTTTATCTATTTTTGCATTATGTGGACCAAACCAAACACCATTGTCTTGCAAACCGCCGTAAACATTATAGTTTTTTTCATTATCTACATTTACAGAATAAAATTGCCCAACGGCAGCGTTGTTTAATTTTATCCAGCTTTCTCCATCATCATAAGAAATATTTAAACCACCATCATTTCCTTCTACTAAATGACCTGGTTTTTTAGGATTTACCCACAATGCTTGATGATCTGAATGTATATTTTCTCTACTGATGGAAGAGAATGTTTTTCCGCCATCTTTAGATTTTATAATGCCAATACCTAAAACATAAATGCTGTTTTCATCTTCTAAATTCACTCTAATTTCTCCAAAATAATACCCGTAAGAACTGTTGACTCCGTCTAAATATTCAGTGTGTGTTTTTTTCCAAGAAGTTCCTCCATTAGTTGTTTTAAAAACTTCGGCACCAATTACAGGTTCTTCAAAAGCTATTGCCATTTCATCGTCTAAAAAAGCCATTAGTTCCTTTGGCTTTAAACCTCCTGGTCTTAACAATTGTTTTGCGTTTTCAGCTCTAAATTTTTCTCTAAAACCATACTCTTTTAAATAGTTGTCTAAAGTTTTATTTCTAAGTGCTAAAACATCTGCAGACGATAAATTCTCAAATTGCTCTTTTGTTAAATTGTAAGCAGTCGTTTTCTTTTTCGCTTCTCTTCTATATTGGCTGTCATGCAGAGCATATACAGTGTTAGCATTAAAAACGGCTAATCCAATTCTACCAACACCATCTCCAGTAGGAAAACCACTATTATCAGCAATTTTTGTCCAAGAATTACCTGCATCGGTACTTTTGTAAATAGCAGAATTTTTTCCGTTTCCAACAAAATTCCATGCTTTGCGTTCTCTTTCCCAAGAAGCTGCATACATAACATTGAAGTTTTCTGGAGCAACATCAACATCTATAATACCGGTGTCTTCATTAATAAATAAGGTTTTATTCCATGTTTTTCCTCCATCTGTAGTTTTAAAAATTCCTCTTTCTTCATTTGAAGAGTATAAATGTCCAATAGCACCAACAATAACTTCATCAGAATTATTTGGGTTAATCAAAATTCGACCAACATGATGAGAATCTGGTAACCCAACATTTTGCCAAGTTTCGCCTTTATCTGTAGATTTTAAAATTCCAATTCCGGCATAAGAAGAGCGTGAAGAATTATTTTCTCCTGTACCTACCCAAATGGTTCCAGTTTTCCAATCTACGGCAATATCACCAATATTTTGGGTTGGAGCATTGTCTAAAACAGGTGTAAGCGTTGTTCCGTTGTTGTTTGTATACCACAGTCCTCCAGAAGCATACCCTACATAAAATTCGGTTGTATTGTTTGGGTTTACATCCATATCTACCACACGACCACTCATTACTGTGGGGCCAATATTGGTAAATTCAACATTTTTTACCAAAGAAGAGTTCATCATTTGAGACTTTTTCTCTAAGGATTGTTGAGTGATATCTGAACTTGTTACTGTTTGTGCAATTAAAAATCCTGAAAGAAAGAGTGTTGCAAAAGTGAAAATAGACTTCATAAAAAGTAAGGTTTGTTTTAAGGTGATGAAATTACTACATGTAAAATCAATATCAAAAAAATTAACATAAAAAGGAATTTTAAGAAAAATTCAACTTCAATTTTAAACAACGTATCTTTGTAGGCTGAAACAACTACATAAAGTTGCATTCAAAAAAGTATTTTTATGACATTTAAAGATTTAGGTTTATCTGCTGCATTAGTAAAAGCAGTTGAAGAAAAAGGATATACCAAACCATCCCCAATACAAGAAAAAGCAATTCCACATATTTTAGAAGGTAAAGATATTTTAGCTTCTGCACAAACAGGAACAGGGAAAACAGCTGGTTTTACATTACCAGTTTTACAACATTTAGCTGAAACAAAGCATCCAAAATATAGACCTTTAAGAGCGTTAGTGTTAACGCCTACAAGAGAATTAGCGGCGCAAGTACATGATAATGTAAGAGAGTATAGTAAATATGTAAACATAAAATCTGCTGTAATTTTTGGTGGAGTGAATGCAAAACCACAAATAGCAACCCTAAGAAGTGGTGTAGATATTTTGGTAGCTACACCAGGTAGATTATTAGATTTACACAGTCAGAAAGCGGTTTCTTTTAACAGAATTGATGTTTTAATTTTAGACGAAGCAGACAGAATGTTAGATATGGGTTTTGCAAGAGACCTAAATAAACTGATTAGTTTTATGCCTGCAAAGCGTCAGAATTTGATGTTTTCGGCAACTTTTTCTGCTGATATTAAAAAATTAGCGTCAGGTATTTTAAATAATCCTGTCTCTGTAGAAGCAGAGCCACAGAATTCTACGGCTAAAAAAGTTACTCATAATGTTTATAAAGTTGATAAAGGCCAAAAAACAGAGTTTACGATTAAGTTGATAAAAGACGGAAATTGGAACCAAGTTTTAATCTTTACAAGAACAAAGCATGGAGCTAATAAATTAACCGAGAAATTGATTAAAGCAGGTATTTCTGCAGCAGCAATTCATGGAAATAAGAGTCAGGGTGCAAGAACTAAAGCGTTAAGAAACTTTAAAGACAACACCATTAAGGCATTAGTTGCTACAGATATTGCAGCACGTGGTTTAGATATTCCTTTATTGCCTCATGTTATTAACTTTGAGTTACCAAATGTACCAGAAGATTATGTGCATAGAATTGGTAGAACGGGTAGAGCAGGAGCAGCTGGAGAAGCAATTTCTTTAGTTTGTAGTGAAGAAACTGAGTACCAAAACGAAATTGAAAAATTACTAAAAGAGAAATTAAACACTTCTATTGTAGAAGGTTTTGAACCTACAGATACGGCAGCTCCTAAAAGGGCAGCAACGCAAAGTAAAGGATCTTTTGGTAAGAAAACTAGATCTTCTAATGGAGGATCTTCTCAAGGAGATAAACCAAAAAATAAACCTCATTTTAAAGGAAATAAACCAGCAGGTTCTACTTCTGGAAGAGGAAGAACTGGAGCACCAAAAAAGAAACGTTTTAGAGATTAATTTTTCTAATTTACACGAATTTTATTGTCCTACAAGGTTGTTAACCTTGTAGGATTTTTATTTTTAGAGAAGCATTAATGTATTTTACTTCTGTACAATACCATTCGATTTGTCATTTCGAAATGAGTTTTTTTAGTGATTTATAAATCTTCTACACAGTTTGTATTTTCGACCTTTTGGGAGAAATTACATGAAGTTAGTTAGGCATTGTGGTATCACTGTTATGTGATTTCTCAATACTTCGAAATGACAATTGTTAGGATTTATTTGCGTTAGGGAGTACTCATCCTTTTTTATTATTGTTGAAATCGTGAATGTTTTGCATTTGTAATGGCATCCTTTTTGATTTTTTTGCAAAAAGATATAACCTTTCGACTTCGCTCAAGATAAACTACAAGCCCGTTCGAATGCAAAAAAAAAATAAATATAAGGGGTGTTTTTAGTTTTTGAATATAGAGTCAAATTTAATAAGTAAACTTGTTATAAGAGATTTTTATATTTTATGAGTGTTGAATTTGTAGCCAACGAAATATTGCTACCTTTGTATTTCAACATAAATTCATCAGTATGAAATACGATAAAATAGACTCAAAATTATTTATAAAAAATCGAAAAAACTTTGCTGCTGCAATGAAGCCAAATAGTTTGGCTATTTTTAATTCTAATGACATTTATCCAATTAGTGCAGATAGTACAATGCCTTTTGAGCAACACAGAGATATCTTATATTTAAGTGGTGTAGATCAAGAGGAAAGTGTATTATTTTTGTTTCCTGATTGCCCTAATGAAGCTTACAGAGAAATATTATTTGTTAGAGAAACTAACGATCATATTGCGGTCTGGGAAGGAGCAAAATTAACAAAAGAAGCTGCTTTTGAAACAAGTGGAATTAAAACAGTTTTCTGGTTGCAAGATTTAGAGAAGGTATTGTTTGAACTTTCTACTTATGCAGATACTTTTTACATTAACACAAACGAACATTATAGAGCAAATGTAGAAACGGAAACTCGTGAAGATCGTTTTACAAAGTGGCTATTGGCAAAATATCCTGCACATTCAGTTGCTAAAAGCAGCCCTATTTTACATAAATTACGTGCTGTTAAAGACCAAATTGAATTGGATTTAATGCAACATGCTTGTAATATTACTGAAAAAGGTTTTCGTAGAATTTTATCTTTTATTAAACCTGGTGTTTGGGAATATGAAATTGAGGCAGAATTGTTGCATGAATTTGTAAGAAATAGATCTAAAGGGTTTGCTTACACACCAATTATTGCTAGTGGTAATAATGCTAATGTTTTACACTATGTAGAAAATAATAAAGAATGTAAAGCTGGTGATTTAATTTTGTTTGATATTGCTGCTGAATATGGAAATTATAAAAGTGATTTGTCTAGAACTGTACCAGTTTCGGGGAAGTTTACAGACCGACAAAAAGCGGTTTATAATGCTGTAAACTATGTTAAGAAGGAAGCTACAAAATTATTGGTTCCAGGAACATTATGGAAAGAATATCATGTAGAAGTTGGTGATATTATGACTTCTGAATTATTAAAATTAGGTTTATTAGACAAGGCGGATGTAAAGAATGCTCCTAAAGATTGGCCTGCGTATAAGAAATACTTTATGCATGGTACAAGTCATCATATTGGTTTAGATACGCATGATTATGGTTTATTACACAAACCAATGGAAGCAAATATGGTGTTTACAGTAGAACCAGGAATTTACATTCCAGAAGAAGGTTTTGGTATTCGCTTAGAAGATGATGTCGTTGTTCAAGAAAAAGGAGAGCCGTTTAATTTAATGGGAAATATACCTATTGAAGCAGATGAAATTGAAGATTTAATGCAAAGTTAATTCTTTGAAATAAATATTTAAAAGCGAGTTTTACGACTCGCTTTTTTTATACTCTAAACTTCGTGTTATTGCCCAACAAATTCAGAATCACTTAATGTTGTTAGAAATGAAATAAGGTTCTCTTTTTCGTTTTCTGTAAGTGGAATTCTATTTCCATTATCTTTTAAAATTGGATCTAAATTATCGGCATCTAAAACACCATTGTCTAAATAATCTAAGACTTCTTTTAACGTAGCAAATTGACCAAAACTTCCATAAGGAGCAGTATATTCTATGTTACGTAAAGAAGGTACTCTAAAACGCATATAATCATCTATTTCTCCAGTAACTCTAGAGCGTCCGCCTTCTTCTGAATCAGGATTAATAGGGAAGCCAATGTTTCTAAAACTTTGGTCTGTAAACAATTCGGAACTATGGCAACTTGCACATTTGTCTTGAAAAGTTTGATATCCTTGTGCTTCTTCATCGGTATATTCTTCTCCCTCTTGTCTCTTTACTTTATCATATTTACTATTGGTAGAAATTAATGTATATTCAAACTGACCAATACTATTATAAATTCTATCGGCAGTAATTTCTTTATCACCAAAAGCATTATAAAATAAATTTAGATATTCTTCATCATTTTCAATTTTGCCAATAACCTCTAAAATAGAAGAGTCCATTTCTACGAAAGTAATAATAGGAACTAACGGTTGGTTTTCTAAAACCAGTTTATTGCCATCCCAATTATAAAATTGCATAAATGCCATATTTTGGATAGGAGGTGCGTTACGTAGCCCTATTCTACCTTCTATACCAATTCCTTTTTCGTTATGATCTGCAAAAGCATTTTCTTGCATATGACAACTAGAACAAGAAATTGTATTATCTGCACTTAACCTCTTTTCATTAAATAATTTTTTACCTAATTCAACTCCATATTTTGTAGGAACGTTGGCGTAAAATGAAGTATTTAATTCTGGAAAATTTACCGGAATACTTATTTTTATTTCTGGGTTGTCAAAAATAAAAGGCTCATAAACATCTTCTTTAGTACAAGATGAAATTAGCTGTATGATAAAGAAACTCAGTAGTATTTTTTTCATTTTCAATATTTAAAAAAAGAAAATAGAGCTGTCGTAAGTGAAATTTAAGACAGCTCTATTTTTAGGTTTAGTTTTCTACACTTTCTACAGAGAACATTCCTTTAATGTCTGTACCTCCATTACCTCCAATATTATCTACAAATTTCATCATTTCTGTAGCTGTATGAGCACTTGGCGTAGCATTGTTTGTAATATCTGCCGTAGAAACTAATGTTATTGTATTACTTTCTCCGCTTAAAAATTTATCAAAATCTGCTTTAATTTTAATTGTTGGTGCATTATTACCAACAACTGCAGATGTAGAAAGATCTAATGTAATATCTCTATAAGCATCAACACCTTGTGTGTAAGTGCTTTCTTCTCCGCTTGTACCTTCAACAGTACTTCCAGAGTGAAAAGATAATTCATTGTTTTCTGTACCATAAAAACCTTCAATTTTTGTAAAACGGTAACCTGTTCCCCATTCCCAATGCATTTCTGTATCATTTGCTCCTGCTGCTGCATAAAAATTAGGGAATTGTTCTTCATTTAAAGTATTTAATTCAGATTTTACTCCTAATCCAAATTTTATCTGCGTGTATTCATCCGAAGGAATATCTGTTAAAACATATTGTAAAGTTGCTGTTTTAGATTGATCTATAATAGTTGCTCCTTCATCTAAATTATTTACGTTATAAGGAAACTCATTACCCTCTACATCTATAAGACGAATGTTGCTAATTACATATTTTAATTCCTCAAAATGATGAACCTGCTCTTCAACAGAAGTATTTACAGTTGCATCTGTAGAGGTTGCATCTCCTAAAACAATTGTTGTTGCTCCAAATGTATTGTTAAATTCTAATGTTACGTCGTTGGCTACAGGAATACTATCTTCACTACAAGAAATTATTGATAATGAGACTAATGATGCTAAAAGGTACTTTTTAAAATTTTTCATTGTTTTTTAAATTTGTGATTATTAATTGATTGTGTTTGTTTAAAAATTGATTTTTAAAGACGTAAAAATGTTACGTCCCATTCTGGGGATGTTTCCCCAATCTGCGTAGGTGCTGTAATATTCATTAAACAGGTTTTCCGCACCTACTTGAAAAACTGTTTTGTAATTATTAATGTAAAAAGTATAATCTGCAGAAACATTAAAGTTTTTGTATGAAGGTGTTTCATCTTCTCCGTATTCTGGACTGTAATTATTTTGTTTGAAATCACCATTTAGTGCTGTTCCAAAACCGAAATTTTTATGAGAAAAATGCAATGAAGTTTGGTAACTCAACGGACGGATAAAAGGTAAGTTATTTTGATTATCATCTAAACCTCTCGCATACGTTAGTGTTCCTTTCCAATGCAAGTTTTCCAAAATATTGTACTTGGTATTTAGTGAAAAATTGAACAATGTTGCATAATCTAAAGAGGTGTATCCTTTTACACCTACAGATTGATAATTCATTGGACTCCCCAAACTTAAAATTCTTCCTATAATATAATTTTGAATATAGAAATAGTTTACTTTGGCTTGCACACTCAATTTTTCATTTTTAAAACCAGCACTTGCATTGGTTTCATAAGAAATTTCATTTTTCAAATCCGGATTTCCGATGTAATCGTACCGATCAAAACTATTATAAATATAATACCCATATGCTTCCGAAACCGAAGGTGCTCTGTGGCCATAACCACCACCAATAGAAAAATTAAAATCACCAACGTTTAAATTATAACTTGTATGTAAGTTTGGTAAAAACCTTGTTTTTTCTTGTGGTGTTCCTGGGTGAAAAATCCAATTGAATTCTACATATTTAGAATAATTGTAGTTGACACCTACAGAGCCTCCAAAACTTAGTTGACTTGCATCAGAAATATCCCATAAATTATTCATAGAAAGTCCTGCATAAGTTGTGGTAACCCATGGCCAGCTATAAGCAAACATGGTTCTTTCGCTTCTGTCTTGCGGATACATTCGCATTTCTGCAATCGATAAATTATTGTAGGAATTTAATTGCACTTCAGATGATAAATTGTCTTTTTGAAGATTTATTTTAGATACCAGACCATACGTTGTACTCCAACCAGGCATATCCATGTGAACCAAATTTTCTGGTCTTGTAGTATCATCCATATAATGTTCTACAGCATTAAAATACACTTTGGTATCCCAAACTTTTACAATTCCTTTTTCAAAAAATTGCTTGTATGCAACCGATGTAATTAATGCTCTAGACAAAGACAAATCCATTGGTAATGCTGGGAAACCAACATTCTTAGCTCTATCAAAAATTGCATCTACCCTTAGAGATGATAAATCACTAGTTTTGTAGGCAACTCCTAAAGAAGCATTCAGTTTTTCGAACTGAGAATGCTGTACTTCGTCATTATTACCGTCAGTATAATTTTCTGCTTTTCTGTTAGAGATACTTCCATCTATTACTAAGTTTTCAGAAGAATAAGAGGCGTTTGCAAGGTTAAAAAACTGTTTGTTATTAAACTCGAATCCTGTTTGGTAGGCACCTTTATAATTCTCCCCAATTGTAAATGCGGTACTTTTCCTTTTCAAATCGATGCTACCAGCAATTGTTGCTCCGTGCAAACTACCTTCTTGTCCTGATTTTATATCAATATCAGATAAATTATTACTTTCTACATAAGACGTTACCGGATCCATTTTATCGGTACAAGCGCCAAAAACGTGCATACCATCTATGGTAATTAAAGAACGCTCTGTACTCATATTATTAAGTAGAGGTTCCCATGCATAGGCACCACGCTTAATAAAACTGATATTGTCTGAAGAAGCTAAAAATTCATCAACAGAAACCGCCATTTTCATGTCTGTTTCTATTTTCTTTTTTTTAGCCGCTATAATTATTACTTCATCTAAGATGCCTCCTAAACTATCTTTTTTTTTCTCAACAGTTTGTGCATTTGCCAAGGTTGCTAATAATAGGATGGCTATTGTTATTGCTTTCATATTTTTAAAATAAGATATCAATATGAAGTTCACCTCTTTCTCCTTCTACTCCAGGAGTAAATTCGGTAGAAACTTCGTTTCCTTTTATTATTTGTTTATTTTCATCTTTTAAAATGAAGTTCAACGTCCAGTTCCCCGTCATGGTATAATTTACAACTCCATGGTACAAACCATCGCTTTCTTGGGATAAATCTTCATTATAAAGTGATGAATGATTTCCCATAGAAGGTTCTGGCATTCTTGGATCTAATAACAAGGTGTGATTTTCTACAGCTGAATACGAAAATTGCGTAACATCAGGAAATTCTCCTGCCGCATTAGCTGGCTTGTTGTATTTGTAAATACCAGCAACCAAATCGTTTTGTGCCACACGCGGACTTTGAGGTGCAACTAAAGCAATAAAATACTGCTCGTTATCATTGCCTGTAAAAGCCGTCATGTTTAGGTTCATATTTGTTTGCGCTTCTACAGTGATAACTTTATCGATAGATTGAGTTTCATTATTATCTGTAAAATCGATATACAACTGCCAATCTACTGTAGAGCTACTCTCATTTGTAAACACAACATATCCTTTGTAATACCCTTCCGTAGCATTGTATGTTAGATCATATTCGTGCGGACAAGAAGATTTGTTTCCATTTGCATCGGTCATAATTGGCAAAAAGGTAATTTGTGAACTCTCTATACTTTCACCGGTTTTTAAGCTGATGACTTTTAGATGAACTTCATTATAACCTTTATATAAAGTACCATTTAAAGCTTCTATGCTAATGTTATAATCTTCATTATTTATGGTAGTTACCTCTTCGAATTCAATATATTCTGTTGTTTCTACAATTAATTCCGCTTCGTAATCTGTTTTATCTAGCGTACAAGAAGTTATTACAATAGAAATTGCAATTACAATTATCTGTAAATGTTTCATTATTTTAGGACTGTTTTATTAAAAAACTGTTGAAAAAATAGTAGCAGCAAATAGGTGAACAATTATTCATTTTTAAGAAAGTATATTGCACATTATCAGCTAAACACAATTGCTATAATTGCATTTTTACTACTAAAAATAAATCGTTAGGAAACGCGCTTACCAAACACCGCGTAAAAAGCTTTTGTTAAAAAAAAAACTTAACTGTGCGTTGTTTTTTACTATTAATTATTTCTAATTGATAGCACATAATTAGAAGCCTAATTAAATTAATTAAGTACCAATTATTTGGTGTATTGCGTTTCTTAGTATGAAGAAATTAAACGAGTGGTGGGTGAAAAACAACATCCGTATAATGGAATTTATAGGTGTTATTATATGAAGTACTTATTTTTAAATTTTCATCTTTAGATAAAAGAACAGAATCATTATGAGTTGTTTCTTGAAAATAAACGATAGAAATTTCTACTTTAAAAGATTGGTTTTTTTCATTACCATTTTCAGAATCTCCTGCCTTCACAATCTGTTTTGCTAAATGACATTTTCCGTTACACTGTAACTCTGGAGTTTCTATGTTTTCACAAAGTTCATTTTTAATATAATCGTAAAAAGCAGCATATTCCAATAATGGAAGCAAGGGCTTAGAAAGCAAGAATAACGATAAAAAGATTGCTGCTATTTTCACAATGCAAATATCTTATTTTTTTATAAAACTTCCTAAGGTTAATAATCTTATAAAAAATCGGTTATATTTTTAGTTTTTTATCGCTGCAATCTACCTGTGGTGTTTCCTTCTAGAATACTCATTACTTCTTTTTCATTTGCGTAATTAATATCACCTAAATAGGTATGTTTAATGGCACACGCTGCGCTACCAAATTCCATAGCTTTATAGTCATCAAATTTTTGTAAACCATGAATTATTCCGGCAGCAAAAGCATCACCAGTACCAATTCTGTCTACAATATGTGTTATGTCCAAATCTTGGGTTTCTTTAAATTCTTTACCATTCCACATTCTTGCTCTAATTTTATGCCAAGAAGAATTGATAGAAGTTCTTATTTTATCAAATACTTTTTCTATGGTAGGGTACTTCTCCATTAACTGTTTACTAGCTTCAATAAAATCGTCGTTAGAATAAGAGAAATTAGTTTCTAAAAGTTCATTTATTTCATTTACACCACCAATAAAAACGGTAGAATAATTCACTAATTCAGATAGAACTTCTTTTGGAGTGCCTCCCCATTTCCATAAACCACTTCTGTAGGTAGGATCCACAGAAATTCCCATACCTTTTTTTTGGGCAAGGATTAATCCTTCTTTTAAAGTTTCATAACCACCTTTACAAAGTGCAGGAGTGATACCTGTCCAATGAAACCATTTTCCTTTTTTTAAAGATTTTTCCCAATCTACCATTTCTGGTTGAATTTCAGAAAAAGAAGAGTGAGATCTATTATAAGAAATAGAACTCGGTCTCATAACAGCACCAACTTCTAAAAAATAAACACCTAAAGGTCTGCTAGAACGAACAATTGCAGAAGTACTAACGTCAAATTTTCTTAGAAAAGAAATAGCGGTATCACCTATAAAATCATCAGAAACACATGAAATATGTTTTACATCTTGTCCAAAATTGGCTACAGAAATACCAACATTTAATTCTGTACCACCAAAATAAAATTCTACTTGGTTAGATTGAATAAATTTTTTGTTTCCTGAAGGCGAAATTCGCATTAAAACCTCTCCAAATGTAATTATCTGATTCATAATAAAAATGTTTATAAGGTAAATATACCTCATAAAAATTTATTAAAAAAGTGTTTTACACGGAATTAAATGAATGAAATTATAAAGATGTAATAAAACGGATTGTTTGGTTGTTAAACATTTCTGGCTGTTCTACATTTACCACATGACCGCAATTTTCAATTACAAAAAGTGATGCTGTAACATGTTTAGAAACAATGTTTTTTATAGAAGGTAAAAACAAATGATCTTCGGCTCCCATTACATATAATGTAGGGATTTTAATATCTTTTGTTCTAAAAAAACGTAATAAAGGGTTTATTTCTGATGTTAATTTAAACCAACGTAAAAATTCTTTTTGATATAATTTTTTCGCTTCGTTTACAAATAGTAATCGAGAGTTTTTATGATTTTTCTTTGGCATAATAATAAAGGCAAAGAGCTTGTAAAGCATCATATAAGGCACTACAGATTTAAAGATATTACCTACTTTCATTAATACTTGAGAGCGGAAATTCATTTTTATAATAGCACCACCCATAATCATGCTTTTTACCATTTCTGGTCTTTTTTCTGCAAGATTTCTAATTAAAATAGTACCTAAAGAAATACCAATAAAATGAGATTTTTTAATTTTTAAATAATCAATCACTTCAACAATATCTGCCGTAATAGAATCGAAAGTATATTTTGCTTTAAACGTATCTTTTAGTGTTGGTTTGCTATCTCCATGACCACGTAAATCTAAGATTAAAACGTTAAAATGTTTTCTAAAATCTCTTACTTGTTTAAACCAAATAGAACTACTTCCTCCGGCTCCATGAACAAAAGTAACCCATTCTTTAGAGGTTGTATGCGGATATGAATAGTAGTTTAGCAAATAGTTGTTTTTGATATCTATTAAAAATTGAAGTGCAAAAATAAGACTTTTAATTTTGATGTAATTTTTAGTGCTTTTTTTAAGCGATATTATTTATAATTAATTTAAAATAGCACTACTAAAAATAAATGTATTTCATATTTTTTTGAATTTTCGTAGATTGCGTAGATGGATAAAGAAAAGAAGGTTAGCACTAAGAAAAAGAAATTTAATTACGACGAAGAATTAAAAATATTGCACACAGAATTGGTGCACATGCAAGAGTGGGTTAAAAGCCAAGGTTTAAAAGTAGTCGTTCTTTTTGAAGGAAGAGATGCTTCTGGTAAAGGAGGAACTATAAAACGTTTTACAGAGCCTTTAAACCCTAGAATTTGTAAAGTGGTTGCATTGGGTGTGCCTACAGAAAAAGAAAAATCACAATGGTATTTTCAGCGTTACGTGCAATATTTACCGGCTGCAGGAGAAATTGTGTTGTTTGATAGAAGTTGGTACAATAGAGCAGGAGTAGAGAAGGTAATGGGCTTTTGTACAAATGATGAATATGATGAGTTTTTACGTTCTTGTCCAGAATTTGAACGTATGTTAGTAAGATCTGGCATTATTGTTTTAAAATATTGGTTTTCTGTTAGTGATGAAGAACAAGAAAGACGTTTTAAAAACCGTATTTCTAATCCTTTAAAACGTTGGAAATTTAGTCCGATGGATTTACAATCTCGTTCGCGATGGTTAGAGTATTCTGAAGCAAAAGATAAAATGTTTGCCCATACAGATACAAAGCAAGTGCCTTGGTTTGTCGTAAATTCTGATAACAAAAAGAAAGCGAGACTAAATTGTATCAGTCATATGTTAAGTAAGATTCCTTATGAAAAAATGGATATAAAACCAATTGAACTTCCGCCTTTACCAGACAGTAAAGCCTATGTAAGACCACCAATGGATTACCAAACTTTTGTGCCAGAAAAATTTTAGTTTATAAATGCAAAAAAGGCGAGCATTTCTGCTCGCCAATCACTACTTGAATTAAGAAAATTATTCTACGATTAAAGTATATTGTGGTGTTGGGTTTAAAGGACAGAAATAAACATATTCACCTTTTTTAAGCGTTACTTCTTTAGAGCTTTCTTTGGTGTTGTTTTTTACTTGTGCAGTAACATACGCGTTTTTTATGTGTGCTTTTACATCTGCTTTAGGTGCTAAAACAAAACCAACATTATGACCTACATTGTTGTTTGCTACTTCAAAAACATAAGTTCCTTCAGATAATGTAAGTTGTTTCTGAGTAAACTCACCCTTGGTTTGTTCTAAAGAAACTGTTTTTACATCTTGTGCATTTGTATTAAATGCGAAACCTAAAATGATTACTAAAATTGCGATTACTTTTTTCATGATTGTTGTGTATTACTAATTATTATTAAAATTGATTATTTATTAAATTGTTGCTACTTCTAAAGTTTGTGCTACAGGAAAATCTACGGCAACATCTGTTGTTTTATGAAAGTAGTTGGTAATGGTAATTTCTCCTATTAAGATAATTGCATCTGCCAAGTTTCCTTTTGTATATCCTGCTGCGTATAAGTTTTCTATTGCTTCTGTTGTTGCAGCTCCTCTGTTTAGAGATACACTTCTAGAAAATTTTGCTAAAGCATCTAATTTTGCATCAAAGGAAGCTTCACCAGCTCTTAATTCTAAAATTTGAGGTTCTGTAAAACCATTCATTTTACCAATTGCTGTGTGTGCAGATAAACAATACACACATTCGTTTACTTGACTTACTGCTAAGTTGATTACTTCTTTTTCTTTGGCCGAAAAACTTGTTTTTCCTTGCCCTATTGCTAAAAAGTTACCTAATGCAGTTTCACTGTGTGCAAATGCTGCGTATAAATTTGGTACAAAACCCAATCCTTTTTCTAATTGGTTAAAAATTGCTTGGTTATTTTCTGATACTTCGTTTTTTGTTGGTACGTTAAATGTGCTCATAATTTTATTTTAAATTGTTTTATTATTAATATTTTGTTCTCCTTTTATATTATGCTTTGCATTCGCAAAGTTGTTGTGTTTGGTGTTGCTCGTCGTATGTTTGGTATCCCCAACAGTTTGGGCATTGTGCGTTTTCTATTGTTTTCATATTGTTGTTTTTTTAATTGTTACTGTTTGACTCTGCAAAGATGCAACCGATAATGACTTCAAAAATTGGACAAAAGTTCCTTTGCTTTGGACTCGTTAAAAAGTTGTCTATTTTTTGATGGTTGTAGTCCTTATTTTAAGTTGTCTATTTTACTTCTTAAACTACTTTCTGTAATTAAACCTGTATGTCTGTCAGCAGGTGCTCCGTCTTTAAAGAAGATTAATGTTGGTATATTTCTTACATTAAACTTAGCTGCTAATTCTGGGTATTCATCTACATTTACTTTTTTAATGGTAATGTTTTCCTGTAACTCGTCTGCTAATTTGTTGATGGTTGGTAATAATGTTTGACAAGGTCCACACCAGTCTGCGTAAAAATCTAATAATACATTACTGTTGTTTTCTATAACATTGTTAAAGTCTGTTTTTTCTAATTGAATTTCCATTTTTCCTTATTTTTAATTGCTGCTAAAGCAGGATTTATATCTTGTTGTTGTGTTGTTATTGTTACACACTGCAAAGATGCAACCGAGATAGAGGTTTAAAAATGGACAAAAGTTCCTACTGTTTGGACAAGGTAAAAAAGTTGGCAAAAATGCACGCGTGAAGGATAGAGCAAGTTGTTTGAGCTCTTTTAAAGTTTGATAAAACTTTAAAAAGCGAGTTGCGAAAGCCTGACCTGATAAGGGCACGCCCAAGAAAATTAAAAAATGTTGCGTGAAGCTAGAACATAAACCACAAGCTTGTCATTTAGACAATAGGAGAAACCTCATAACAGTGATAACACAACGTCAACCAAACTTTATGAGATTTCTCCCAAAATTTCGAAATGACAAAACTGAAAGAAAAAAACTAAATGAACCCTTTTAATCAGTCTTTAAGAGGGATTTTATAGTGAAGCTGAGGTGAAATATAAACAGTTAATATTCTTTTTTAAATTGAAGTGGAGATTTTTCGACACCCTTTGTAAAAAAGCGCGTAAAATAGGCAGGATCGTTAAAACCAAGCTCGAAAGCAATTTCTTTTACTGTTTTATCGGTGTAAATAAGTTGACGTTTTGCTTCTAATAAAATGCGGTTTTTAATAAAGTCTGAAGGCGTTTTTGCACCCAGTTTTTGAAAGTGTTTGCTAATAGATTTTGGCGAAAGTCCTAATCTGTTTGCATAGTCTGTTACAGTATGCATGGTTTTAAAATTCTGCTCTACCAATAAGCTAAAATCTTTAAAAAGACGAGTTTCGGTGTCTTCTTTAATAACGTGGTTTTCCTTTTTTACACGAACAGAAGAAATGATAAATTGCTTTAAATAAGATTGCAACATATCGTACTGTGCGGTTTCGTTTTGCTGAAACTCTTCGATTAAACTCTCTAAAATAAAGTTGAGTTTTTGGGTGTCTTTTTTACAAGGTTTTACAAATGGAGTTTCATAAATGTTGTTGAACAGAATTCCGTTACACGCCACTTCTGTATCGTGGGTTTGTATGCAGTAAAAGTCTCTTACAAAGGTAAGTTTGTAGGCGGTTTTTATTTGTTCGGAATCTACGGTAAATACTTGTCCGGGTGATAAAAAGAACAACACATTGTCGTTAAACGTATAGCTTTCAAAATCGATATTGTAGGTTCCACTTCCTTCTTGAATCCAATAAATAGAATAGGCGTTTTGTTGCACAGAATGATCTATGGTACACGCTTTTTCGAATTGAACTGTACTTACAGAAAAGGTTTCTTTAAAGGAATATTTTACAATGTCTTGAACTGCCATATTTTATTGTTGTGGTTTGTTGGTCGTGTATTTAGTTGAAATCTTGCAATGAAGTTAGTTTGCTTTTAAATTTAATTTAAGCTACATTTAACTAACGTTGAATATAGGTTATTAAAACGATATGTATTCAGAGTAACATTAAATACAAGCATAAAAAAAAATGGACTATAGACCAATAAGAAATAAATTAAAAACTTTTACGCTTGAATCCATCACTACAGAAATCTTAAAACAATTACGCAAAACTGAAATCAATAAGAATTATCGTATTCCAATTTGGCACTTATTTTTATTATTAAAATGGAATTATGAATTTTATCCTAAAAAGCATAAAGCTAAAGTTGCTGATGGAAACGATTTAATAAAACTGATGAAGCAATTGGAAGCTCTTGAGATGTCAAATGATTTATTTAACTTGAGTAAATCATTAAATTTTCAAAAACCTTTGATAATGATGGCTCATCAACAATTCACTTATCAAAATCAAGTGCATTGGGATACTTTCACTCGACAATTAATCCTATTCCATGAGTTGAAGAACAAATATGATATAAGTAAATCCTTTAAAAATTTGACAAAAATTGATTTGAATATTTTTATTAATATTTCATTTGTAATTTGGATGTTTACTTTTAATAATTTGGAATCAGGATTCAATGGGAAAATAAATTTTTTGATTGGAGGGAATTTCTCTAGTGAAGATTATGATATCTTAATTAAAGTATTTAATGAGACTGATGTTAAAAACTACTTAAATCTTTTATGCTTCTCAGAAGATAAAATTGATGATATTTTAGAAAAAGACAAAGGGATAATAAAAAATTATAATTTACAAACTTTTGAGCAATCTGTTTTTACTAGAAAACCATTTCTTGATTTTCAAAATAGTTATATTGTTCCTCATAAAAATTTATTAAAACATAATTTTACTCATTTTATTTACGAATATTTAAAAAGTAATGATGATAAATTCACAACGGAATTTGGAGCTAGAATGGAAAAGTATGTAAAATTAGGATTGGATGAGGCAAACTTTAAGTATAGAACAGAAAAGGAGTTAGAAAAAATATTAGGTTTGAAGAATAACTTAGTTGATTTTGTTATTGATAATAATATCCTTTTAGAAGTTAAAGCTATCGAAATAAAACCTTATGCTCGTGCTAATCCTGATGATAAAATATTAGCAAATGAGTTTAGAAAAAATTTGGTTAAAGCCTATGCTAAACAGATGGTTAATGTAGCAGCTAAACTAAGTGAGTCTGAAATTTATTATGGTATTATTATTACATATAAAAAACTATTTTTAGGAAACTCAGAAGACATATGGGAGCAATTTCTTAAGGATGAAACTTTAAAAATTAGAAAAGAGGAAGAGCTTAAAATTATACCTTACGAGAATTTATTCTTTATAGATATTGTGAGTTGGGATATGTTAGTTCAAATTGTAAAAAACAATAAATTCAGTTTAATTGAAATTCTTGAAAAAATTAAAATAACTGATTTAAATCCTAAAACAAAAAAATTCAGTTTTTCTTTACATCTAGAGAGTAATTTTGATTTGATGAATTTTAATTTAAAATATTTATTAGATTCATATAAAAATATGGAATTAAAAAATATAGGTATGTAATAGCTTGTGTAAAGAAAAAGCTAGATTTATAATGAAAAATAAAAGTATAGTTATGCTTTTAATATCTATTTCTTCTTCAAATTCAACCCAACAAAGCAGGCAATACCCAACCTAAACTATGTCCTGTAAAAGGAATAATACTTTTAATTCCGGTTAAGTTAGTGAAAAGAGCAACAAAAAGTAAAATTCCACAACGTGAATATTAGCTTCTTTTGTTATCATTATTTAGATTAAAATAAATGAATTTATTGACTTACATCAAATAGTTTTACTTGAGACAGCCTTAATTTTACAGTCGAAAAAATAAATAGATTTTAAGATGGTACTTACAGAATTAGATACATTACAAAGGTTTGGTAAAGACAGTAAAGAACGGTTAGAAAAAGCATTATTACACCTTAAAAATGGAAATGGAATTATCTTAATGGATGATGAAGATAGAGAAAATGAAGGTGATCTGGTATTCTCTGCGCATCACATGACAAATAATCAAATGGCATTGATGATTAGAAAATGTAGTGGTATTGTTTGTCTTTGTTTGCCGAATGAAAAAGCAGATACATTAGGGTTACCTTATATGGTAAAAGAAAATACAAGTAGCTACCAAACACCTTTTACAATTTCAATTGAGGCAAGAAAAGGCGTTACTACAGGAGTTTCTGCTAAAGATAGATTAACTACAATAAAAGCTGCGAGTAAAGAAAATGCGAATAGCAACGATTTAGCAAAACCTGGTCATATTTTTCCTTTAAGAGCCAAAGATAATGGGGTTTTGGATAGAAAAGGTCATACAGAAGGAAGCGTAGATTTAATGAAATTAGCAGGTTTAAAACCAGAAGCAGTACTGTGTGAATTAATGAATGACGACGGAACAATGGCAAAAATTGACACGATTTCAGAATTTGCAATTGAACACAATTTGATGGTGTTAACAATACAAGATATTATTCATTATCGTAAATTTGTAAGAGACTACAAATAGATGATAAATAATATTGAACTGATTAACTTCATAAAAAAGAATATACATATTGATGATGAAGATTTAAAAATCGTGTTATCTTATTTTAAAATAATTAAAAAAAAGAAAAATGACATTTTACTTTCAAATGGTAAAAATAGTCAGGCTAGTTATTTCGTGAAAAAAGGGTGTTTAAGATTATTTTACATCAATGAAGAGGGGAAAGATGTAACGCGTTATATTGCTTTTGAAAATCAGTTTGCGACAGAATTGGTTAGTTTTATAACCAAAGAACCTGCGCAAGAAACCATTCAGGTTATTGAAAATAGTGAACTTCTATACATCACGCACGATGATTTTAGACATCTTATGACTATTGTTCCTAAATGGAAAGATTTTTATAGTATCTATTTAGAAAAGGCATATGTAAATAATTCTAAGAGATTGATCTCATTTACGACACTAGATGCATCAGAGCGATACAAGCAATTATTCAAGATAAATCCAAACATTGTTAAGCGTTTACCAAACAAAATTGTAGCTTCTTACATCAATATATCACAAGAAACGTTGAGTAGGATAAAATCTAAAATTTGATTATAAAACACGATCAAAACATGAATTTATGATGTCTTACATTGGCATATTTTGTTTTGTGATTAGTTGACTTTAAAAAGTGGACAACAATTAATGTCAGCAAATTGTTATAAAAACTCTCTTAAAATAAAAAGGGGTAAATGAATACATCATTTCCCCTTTTACAATTCATAGCAATTTTTAATTTCCCTTTTCAAAAGACTTAACTATAATAACAATAATATACTATGTAAAAAAAATAATTTTAAATAAAGAATACGCGATACTTTTGCGTATTCTTTATTCTAATAAAATTTATATCCCCCAATATAAATTTCATAATTATTTTTATTTTAAATAACTCTATCTTCTAAAAAACCAGTATTTAAATACCTTTAACTCTCATAAAAGTAACATGTACTTTTCCTTTTTCATTCATTGGATTAGAAAACATAGTACTAATTGAAACAGACAAAGCATAACCAATATATTCGCTTTTCACATTCACAGAATGTTTAAATTTTAACGATTGGCGTATGTAGATTTCAATCTTCAAAAATAGAATTGTCAAAGAGACAAACAAAGTCTATTTGAGGGAAGTTAAAAAATTCTAAAAAAAATTACTTGTAGTATTTTACAATAGATTGTAAGTGTTCTTTAAAATTATCTACCACAGATTTTGGTGAAATAATTTTAATCCATTGGTTAAACTTTAGCATCTCCATGATAAACTCGTAATTTGGTTTGAGTTGAACTTCAATCGTTCCCCAAATATCAGGATCAGCGTAATCTAACGCCTCTGAATTCCATTTTACAGGTTCAACCACAAGACGTTGACTAGCATGTATTGGTTTGCTTATCAGATATTTTAAATGATGATTGGCTACTTGTAATGTGATTTTCTCTGCTTTTGTTTCATCATTTAAAATACCAACTGCATCTTTAAAATAAGTATTATGATCAAAAGGAATTGCTTCTAACATTTTTCTTTTAAAGATTCTAATTTCCTGTAAACGTTTATCTAAACAAAATGACGTAATTTTAGCATCTATAGGGCAATACGCAAGCAAATACCAAGCTTTATCTTTTTCTTTTAAATGTAAAGGTTGGAAGGCTTTTTTACTAATTTCTTCAAAACAATTATCATCATACCAACCTTTGTAACTTATATGAATTACATACTTGTTTTCTATGGCATTAATTAGCCCTAACAAATCTAACTTACTATTTAATGAAGATTTTTCTGTAGTTACACAAGAATTATTTTCAGATGCTTTTTTACTTATTAATAAGTGCTCGCATCTATTAAAAATATCTGTAATTTCTTCGGATACATAACCGCTTTTAACAAAATAGCCATAGCCTCTTTTTAATGAAATATGAACGCCAAACTCATTTTTAATAAATTGGAAATCTCTATGAACCGTTTTTGGACTGTTAGAATTTAATTTACTTAAAAATTCATTTTCAATAAATTCTGATTGTTTATCCTGTAGTTTTTGTTGAAGTTCTTTATGCGTTACATATAAATCATTATCCACACCAAAAGCTTTTGGATTTGTAATAATTTTTAGGATATAGTAGCGTCTTAGAAATTCTGGAGACATTTTAATAATTTAGGCTACAAGATTACAAAAAAAGTTTAATCTTTATACATTCAATTCTATATTAGATACCTGTGCTTTTTAGTAAACAAGATTTTCTTAATACAAAGTGGTTTATTGGCGAAAAATTGATTCAGTTACTTGTTGGTATCTTTATTATTCCTAAAATTTTTAATTCACTTGGTGTTTTAAATATTGGCAAACTTAAGTTTGCTGAAACATTTATTGCTTTTTTTGCACCTGTATTATTTTTAGGATTATCTGCAATTTGTATTCGAGAGATCATTTTTAATCCGAAAAAAACAAAAGAAATTTTAGTAACTGCGTTCTACTTGCGCCTTTTTAGCTGGATTTTATTTTTCCTTGGACTTTTAATTTACAATTACTTTTATAATAGTAACGAACTATTTTGGCTCTACTTTTTAATTGGTTTTAGCTATTTTATAAGGATTACAGATGTTTTTGAATATTATTTTTATGCTATTAAAAAAACGAATTATATTTTTATAAGTAAAATTTCAAGCTTATTTTGTATTGTTTTATTACAATATTATGGAGTTGAACATCAACTTGGAATTCAATATTTTGCATCACTTTTAATTATTGATTTCTTATTGCAAGGAATTATTTACGGCTTTATTTTTATTACTAAAACCTCTATCAAACTTAAAAATAAATATTTTTCTATATCGATGGCAAAATATTTATTAAAAAACTCTTATCCTTTAATACTTTCAAATTTATTAGTATCTCTCTACATTTCTATTGATGATTTTATTTTAAAATACTATTTTGGAGATGCTGCAATAGGTCTTTTTGCTACCATTGATTTTTTAGTTATAGCTCTTACCTGGAGTATTGGTTTTTCAATAATTAATGCATTATATCCTTCTTTGGCAGAATCTTATAAAACGGATATCAATATATATCAGAAAAAAATAAGCGCTTTGTATAAATACATGTTATTATTAGGAGTTCTAATAGGATTATTTTACACATTTTTTGGAACCTCTATTTTAAGTACTTTTTTTAATGAAAGTTATGTTTCTATCGCTACGCCGCTAAAAATATTTAGTTGGTCGCCAATATTCATTTTCCTGGGAATGGTTTTTGAAAAACACCTCATCAATAGTAATCAACTTAAAAAAAATGTATACCGATTTATTGTAGGCTGTTTTATAAATTTAACTTTAGGCCTTCTTTTAATTCCTACTTACAAAATAATGGGAGCCGCAATTTCTATGCTTTTTAGCCATTTTATTACCAATTTAGGATTTATAATTTTTGATGGTAAAAATAGAAACCATTTAAAATTTATTTTTCTTAAATAAAATTAAAACAAATCATAGTTTACTGAAAATAAACAATCTAGCTAGTCTTCTAATAAATCAAAGCCGTTTCCAACAAGTATTAATTTGTTTTATTTGTAATTAAATTCAACAAAACAAAAACTACCAAAGCAGGCAACACCCAACCCAAACTGTGTTCTGCAAGCGGAATAAAACTTTTAATGCCGGTTAAGTTTTCTCTAGGAATGATAAAACCTAAGAAATCTGGAATACTAAAGATAAAAGTTACAATTACAACACCTCTAAAAACCAATTTAGAAGCATATTTTTCTGGTACCACATTTAGTAAAATGAGCATAATGGTTATTGGGTAGACAAACATTAACGCAGGCACGGCAACATCAATAATAAAACCAACATTGTAGCTTCCAACAATAATTCCAACAATGGAAGCAATTGCAGCCGTAATAACATATGCCGTTTTAGAATTGTTGCAAATTCCTTTTATATAATCTGCAGTTCCGGTAACAATACCAACTGCTGTTGTAAAACAAGCTAAAGCAACCAATACACTTAAAAAAGTAGTACCTAAATTACCTAAGGTTTTAGTACTTAAACCAGATAAAATTTCAATTCTTGTAGCATTTTCTGTAAACGTAGCACTGAATAAAGATCCGCTTAAAATTAAACCTCCGTAAATTAATAACAAACCAATCCCAGATATATACCCCGCTTTTCTAATTAATGTTCTTTTCTCTAAAAAAGTTGTGTGATTGCTGTAATCTAAAGAAATAATAATTACGGCTCCAACCACAACACCTGCAATGGCATCAAAAGTTTGATATCCTTCTAAAATTCCGTCTACAAAAGGGTTTTTAAAGGATGATGGATTTACGGTTCCTGGAGAAGTAAAAAAGGCAATCGAAATAATGACCAATAAAATTATTACAATAATTGGCGTTAAGAATTTACCAATTAAACTAATTATTTTAGAGCGATTTACCGCAAAAATAAATACTAAAACAAAGTAAATAATACTGGTTAAAATAGGTGGTGAATCAAAAAAAGGTTGAATTGCCATTTCATGAGTAACCGCAGCAGTTCTAGGTGACGGAATTGCCGCGGCTATAATGTATATTAAAAAACAAAAAATAGTACTAAAAACAGGTGATACTTTCTTACCAAAATCGTACAAAGTTCCTTGTAGCCTTGCGTGCGCAAAAATAGCAAAAATAGGAATAATGATGGCTGTTAAGATAAAACCTAAAACAACAATCCACCAATCTGATCCAGATTTAACACCTAAAGTTGGTGGTAAAATTAAATTTCCAGCCCCAAAAAAGAGTGAAAATAATGCAAAACCTGCAATCCAAATATCTCTTGTTTTGTTCAATTTAGTTTACTTTTTTAAAGTTTAAATGATTAAAGTCGAAACTAAAATCTGTAATTGGTGCAATAAATTTCATGGTTGCTCCTGTGGTATTTCCTTTTTCATCAAAAGAAAATTGTACAAAAACATCTGCATCATAACTTCTATTGTTCCATTTTGCAACGTAGGTTGTTTGGTTGTATGGCAATAATTCTCCAAATAAAGTAGCAGAGCGTTCACATTTTATACTGTAAGAATTTCCATCATTAGAAATGGTCATATTACCAAACCAAGCATCATTATAAGTACCTACAATTTGTGAAGGTCTTGGCAAGCTTTTATCTGCTTTCGCTACTGCAACTTTATTATAAACACTTGCTTTTATACTGTCGTTGTATTTTAAATACTTGGTATTATTAGTTCCTAGTTTTTCGATCCAGTTTCTATTTTCATAACCTAAATAAGTGTCTTTTACCGTATTTGTAATGGTGTTAAAAGCACTTCCGTTCATTTGGTTTGTTAATACGATAATTGCCAAATCTAAATCTGGTATCATAGTAAACTGAGTAACGGTACCCAATAAACCACCAGTATGATACACTTGTTTGTGTCCGCCTTTAACATCGGTTACAAACCAACCCAAACCGTAGCCTCTAAAGTTAGAATTATAAGAATCATCTTTAGTAACTTTTAAAGGAGTTTGTAATTGCCAAAGTTCATGAAATTGAGTTTCACTTAGCAAGCGCTCTCCGTTTTTGGTAACAGCATCATTCATTAAAAAATTTGCCCAAGTTAACATGTCGTTTACGTTACTCATAATTCCACCAGCTGGGTTTGCAGTATCGCTCCAATCATGCGGAATTTGAATTACTTTTTCTTCTGTTCTTGTGTGTGCATCAATAATATTTGTTCTGTTAGTAACTCTATTGTAAGATGCTTTACTGTTGTTCATGCCAACGGGTTTCATTATCTTAGTTTCAATAAACTCTTCCCAAGTAAGTCCGCTAACACGTTTTAAAACCTCTCCTGCAACAATAAACATATTGTTGTTATATTTAAAATCGGTTCTAAATTTACTCGATGGTTTTAAATATTTTACATTTTTAATGATGTCCTCTGTGGTAAAATTATTGTTTTCAGGAAAAAACATTAAATCTCCAGAGCCTAAATCTAAACCACTTCTGTGTGTAACTAAATCTCGAACTGTAATATTTTGACTAATCCAAGCATCGTACATTTCAAATTCCGGAATGTGTTTACGTACTTTATCATCCCAATTTAATTTCCCAGCATCTACCATCATTGCCAAAGCAAAACAAGTAAATCCCTTACTATTAGACGCAATACCAACCAAGGTGTTTTCATTCATGTCTTTTTTGTTGGTTAAAGAACGAACTCCGTGACCTTTTGCGTAGACTATTTTTCCATCTTTTAAAATTCCGACAGAAATACCAGGAACCTCAAAAGTTTTTAAGGTTTCTTCTATTAAATTATCGAGTTTTTTCTCGTTAATTTGTGCGTTTAAGGTTAATGAAATAAGAAAAAGAGAGAGTAGTATTGCTTTTTTAAGAAACATATAATAAAGTTGTTGAATTTACTCCAAATATAGTAAATAGTTTTACGATGTTTTAGATTTCTAAAAACGAATCAAACACTATATTTGTTTCTATGATTTTAGTCTACAAAAACGCTAATATTTTTTATACAGATCAAGGGAAAGGATCTGTTGTTGTTTTCATACATGGTTTTTTAGAGAATTCCACTATGTGGGATAAAATTGTACCTGAACTCACTAAAAGAAACAGAATAATTACCATTGATTTATTAGGGCATGGGAAGTCTGATTGTTTGGGTTATGTACATTCTATGGAGTTGTTTTCAGAGACTATAGAAGCTGTTTTAAAACACTTAAAAATCAGAAAATTTATTTTGGTTGGCCATTCTCTTGGAGGCTATATTTCTTTGGTTATTTCCAAAATGAATCCTTCTAAAATAAAGGGCTTGTGCTTATTAAACTCAACTTCTGAAAAAGATTCTGAAGAACGGATTAAAATAAGAACAAGAGCAAATAAAATGGTGCAGAATAATTTTGAAATCATGGTAAGAATGTCGATTTCAAATTTATTTAATCAAGAAAATTTATTGAAATTTAAAGAAGAAATAGAAGTGGTAAAAAAAGAAGCTATGCAGACTTCTTTACAGGGTTATGTTGCTGCGAATGAGGGAATGAAAAATCGCTTAAATACCAATGCTGTTTTAGCTGAAAATAATTTTAAAAAATTGATAATTGTTGGTGAGAAAGATCTTGTTTTAGATTTAGAAACTTCTATAGTGGAGGCTAAAAAGACAGATACCGAACTTATTATTTTTCCTGACGGACATATGAGTCATATTGAAAATACTCCAGAACTAATTATTACTTTAAAAAAATTCATAAAAGCCTGTATATCTTAATTTTTATTTGTAATTTCTCAAAAATTTCAGCGACTATGTAGAAAATACAATCGATGAAACACATAATTACACTTTTAGTTCTTATAATTTCCACTTCACTATATGCTCAAGATTACAATACCAAAAAAGGTTTTGTTGCAGAGGGGTATGATGTGGTTTCTTATTTTAACAACACCGCAGTAAAAGGAGATAAAAGATTTGTTGCAGATTACGATGGTGTGCAATTTAAGTTTTCATCAAAAGAGAATTTAGAAATTTTTAATACATCACCTAAAAAATACGTTCCTGCTTATGGAGGATATTGTGCATATGCAATTGGAGCAAAAGGAGAGAAGGTTTCTATAGATCCGGAAACATTTGAGATTAGAGATGGAAAATTATATCTATTCTACAATTCTTGGGGAATAAATACGTTAGAGTTATGGAAGGAAGAAGGTGCTGAAGATTTAAAAATAAAAGCAGACAAAAACTGGTTGAAAATTAATAAAAAATGATGATTGAAAGCAATGTCGGGGGATTTTGTGAATGTTGTAAAAAAAAGAGCTGATTCAATCAGCTCTTTTTTATATTTACCCCTTATGTAATTTCGAAACTTCTTTAGATTATTCATTATTAGTGCTTATATCTACTCTATATTAAAACAATTTTTAATCTCAGAAATATTCGAATGAGCTTTATAATTTACTCAACTACTAATAAATAATATGTTTTTTTACCACGTTGTAACAACACATATTTATTTGCAATTAGATCTTCTTTAGTAATAGAATAATCTTCTTTTATTTTTTCTTTATTTACCGAAATTGCATTTTCTTTTAAAGCTCTTCTTGCATCTCCATTAGATTTTAAGAAATTTGTTTTAGCAGCCAAAGCACCAATCATATCTAAACCTTCCTCAATATCAGTCGTAGATACTGTTGCTTGTGGTACTCCATCAAAGACATCTAAAAACGTTTGTTCATCTAAAGACTTTAAATCAGAAGCAGTAGATTTCCCGAATAAAATATTAGAAGCTTTTAAAGCATTTGCATAAGCTTCTTTACCATGTGTTAAAATAGTAACTTCTTCCCCTAATTTTTTCTGTAACAAACGTAAATGCGGATTTTCTTTGTGCTCAGCAATTAAGTTTTCTACAGTTTCTTTGTCTAAAAATGTAAACTTTTTAATAAAGTTCTCTGCATCTTCATCCGAAGAATTTAACCAATATTGGTAGTATTTGTATGGAGAAGTTCTGTCTGTATTTAACCAAACATTTCCGCCTTCTGTTTTACCAAATTTTGTTCCGTCTGCTTTTGTTACTAAAGGAACCGTAATTGCATACGCTTTTCCTTGTGCTTTTCTACGAATTAATTCTGTACCTGTGGTAATATTTCCCCACTGATCTGAACCACCCATTTGCAGTCTACAATTTTTTTCTTGGTATAAATGATAAAAATCGTATCCTTGAAATAATTGGTAGGTGAATTCTGTAAAACTCATACCAACTGAAGATTCAGAACTCAAACGTTTCTTTACAGAATCTTTAGCCATCATGTAGTTTACAGTAATATGTTTTCCTGTATCTCTTACAAAATCGATTAATGAAATATCTTTCATCCAATCGTAATTGTTAACCAATTCTGCTTTGTTTTCTGCGGTAGCATCAAAATCTAAAAAACGTTCTAAATTTTCTCTAACTCCGGCTATATTTTTAGCTAATGTTGCTTCGTCTAACAAATTACGTTCAGCAGATTTTCCAGAAGGATCACCAACCATACCAGTAGCTCCACCAATTAAAGCAATAGGATTATGACCTGCATTTTGAAAGTGTTTCAAAATAAATATTTGCACCAAACTACCAATATGTAGAGAGTCTGCAGTTGGATCAAAACCAATATAACCAGCAGTTTTATTTTTTAATAAATAGTCTTCAGTGTCAGGCATAATATCATGCAATAATCCACGCCAGCGTAATTCTTCAACAAAATTTGTCATTATAAGTCTAAATTAATTCAATTCAAAATACGAATGCCAAATTCAGCTTGTTTAAGTTTTGTGTCTTGATCGTTTAAATTATCAATCTGGACAAGCTCAATTTGACATCTTAATAGCAATTATTTATTTGCTATTTTTCATTATGCAAAGATAAACTTATCAATGAAAATATCATAAATTCGCGTTATGATTTTAGTTACCGGAGGAACAGGTTTAGTTGGCGCACATTTATTGTATCATTTGGTTAAGAATGATGAAAAAATACGTGCTATTTACCGTTCTGAAGAAAGAATTAAAAAAGTAAAAGAAGTCTTTTCTTTTTATACGGATGATGTTGGGAACTTAATTTCTAAAATAGAATGGTTTAAAGCAGATATTACAGATGTTCCTGCTATGATTCCTGCTTTTATTGGAATTGAAAAAATATATCACTGCGCAGCATTTATTTCCTTTAATCCGAAAGATTATAGGGAAATGCGTAAAGTAAATATACATGGAACAGCGATTATTGTAAACCTTGCCATTGATGCAAATGTTCATAAAATTTGTTTTGTAGGTTCTATTGCTTCTGTGGGAGATTCTCTAAAAGGTGGTCTTATCACCGAAGAGAATGAATGGAACCCAGAATCTGATAATAGTGGATATTCGATAACGAAATTTGGGGGAGAAATGGAAATTTGGCGTGCAAGCCAAGAAGGAGTAGATGTAGTTATAGTAAACCCAGGTATTATTTTAGGGAGTGGTTTTTTTAGAGCGGGTTCTGGTAAAATGTTTACACAGGTTTATAACGGTTTTAGCTATTATACAGAAGGAATTACTGGTTTTGTAGGTGTAAAAGATGTGGTTGCAGCAATGGTTAAATTGATGAATTCTAGCATTAAAAATGAACGTTTTATTTTAGTTGCAGAGAATAAATCTTTTAAAGAAATTTTCTTTTCTATTGCAGATGCTTTCGGTAAAAAAAGACCAACAAAAAATATTCAGCCTTGGCAAACTGCTATTTTTTGGAGAGTTTCTTGGGTGTTGTCTCTATTTTCAAGAAAAGCACCATTGTTGAGCAAGTATTCAGCAAGAAGTGCACATTCGGTATCTAAATACTCCTCAGAAAAAATTGAAAAAACAATACCTTTTCAATTTGAGAAAATTGATACTGTTATTAAAGAGGTATCTCAGAAATACGTTAAATCTTTATCTGAAATTCCTCCAAGTTAGGATCTAAAATCTTTTCTTCCTTTCTTATAGAATCTAATTTTTTCAACTTTTTTCCAACTTTTTTAATAGAGTCTCTTCTAATAGAGTCTTTTCGTGAGCTTATTTTATTGTAAAAATCCTTTTTATCTTCTAAGTTTTTTTTAACATCGGTAATCATTTCCTCGTATAAATCTATTTTGGAGGTATAGTATAAGTTGCTATTTTGAAAACGTAGGCTATCAATTTTATACTTATCATATATAAAAGCCATGTAATTTACTTTCTTTTGCTCGTTTTTGTTTTGTATAAATTTTGCAGAAGAAGCAATCATCATATCCCCAAGTAATAAAGTCATTGTATCTCTAGGAATGAGGTCTTCTGGTTCTTTAAAAATAGTGTTACTTGTACAAGATGCGAAGAAAAGAAAAACAAAAAAATAACTTAAATTTTTCATATTAACGATTAAAAGTCAGGCGTTTTCCTTTAATATTATCATTAAAGACACCATTATTATAAATTAAATTTCCGTTTACAAAAGTATGTGTAATGGTTGATGAAAACGTTGTGCCTTCAAAAGGAGACCAACCACATTTGTATAAAATATTGTCTTTAGAAATAGTTTGTGGTTTGTTGGTATCAATTAAAACGATATCTGCAAAATACCCTTCTTTTATAAAGCCTCGTTTTTCAATTTGAAATAATTTTGCCGGATTATGGCTCATTTTTTCAACTAATTTTTCAATAGGAATTACTCCTTCTTTTACTTTTTCTAAAAGCGCAATAACTGCATGTTGCACTAAAGGTCCACCACTTGGTGCTTTCGTATACACATTTGTTTTTTCTTCTAAAGTATGCGGAGCGTGGTCTGTAGCTAAAACATCAATTCTATCATCTAACAAGGCTTCCCATAAACCAAGTCTGTCTTTTTCTGTTTTTACTGCCGGATTCCATTTAATATGGGTTCCTTTTTCTTCATAATCTTTATCTGAAAACCATAAGTGATGCACACAAACTTCTGCAGTAATTTGTTTTTCTTCCAAAGGAATATCGTTTCTAAAAAGTTCGGTTTCTTTAGCGGTTGAAACATGAAAAATATGCAATCTTGCACCCGTTTTCTTAGCCAACTCAATAGCTTTAGAAGATGATAAATAACAAGCTTCTTCACTTCTAATAATCGGATGGTATTTTACCGGAATATCTTCTCCGTATTTATCAACAAACTCTTGTGTATTTTTTCTGATAGTTGCTTCATCTTCACAATGCACAGAAATAATCATTTTTGTTGATGAGAAAATTTTCTCTAGAATTTCTTCATTATCAACCAACATATTTCCAGTTGAAGAACCTAAGAATAATTTAATTCCGGCTACTTTTTTAGGATCTGTTTTTAATAATTCGTCTAAATTATCGTTTGTTCCACCAAACATAAAAGAATAATTAGCGTAAGAATCGTTTGCTGCTATTATAAATTTATCTTCTAATAAATCTTGTGTTGTAGCTTGTGGTACCGTGTTTGGCATTTCTATAAAAGTAGTAATTCCGCCAGCAACGGCAGCTCTACTTTCTGTAGCAATATTTGCTTTATGTGTTAAACCAGGTTCTCTAAAATGTACTTGATCATCTATAAAACCAGGAATTAAAAACTTCTCTTCTGCATCAATAACTTCAAGATCTCCAGTTGTTTTTATGTCTGATGAAATTTCTTTTATAATTCCGTTTTCAATGAGAACATCCCCTAAGAAAGTTTTGTTTTCATTTACGATTCTTGCGTTTTTTATTAAAGTCGATTTCGCCATTTCTTATAATTGTTTTTACTGAAAATACTTTGCTGATTTTTGCAAAGTTAGTAAAGTTTTTAATTGTTTTTTTTACTATTCCTATCTATTAAATACTCATTTTCATGTTCACTAAGATTTTTGTAAAACCAAAGCGTTCATAAGATTTTATTGCTGCAGAATTATTGCTATAAACATCCAATCTTAATTCTTTTAAATCTTTTTTTACTGCCCAATCTTTTAAAGACTCTAAAATTAAATTACTAATCTTGTTTCCTCTAAAAGCTGGTTTTACAAATATAAAACCAATATAACCATGTTTTGGATTTTTGTGATAATGTTTAGAGTTTTCTATTCTTAGGTAACCAGAAGCAACTAATTGATTGTTAGAAGTAGCAACAATAAAATAAATGTCTTCATTAGTAATTAATTCGGGTATATTATAATAAGACAATTTACCATTACCTAAAAAAGGATCTAAAGGTCTTTCTGCAGTAACAACACCTTGTTCAAACTCCAGTAATGTCTCTAAATCTTTTAAATTCGCAGTTCTAATAGAAATTTTATTCATAAACTTTTTTTGGTAATCCTTTTAATCTCATTTTTATCACACCAAATAAAGCTTCAGAAATAATGTTTCCACTCATTTTAGAAGTTCCTAATGTTCTATCAGTAAAAACTACAGATACTTCTTTTATATTAAAACCGTGTTTCCATGCTTTAAATTTCATTTCTATCTGAAAAGCGTAGCCAATAAATTTTATTTTGTCTAATGCTATGGTTTCGAGTACATTTCTTTTCCAACAAACAAAACCTGCTGTAGTGTCGCAAACCGGAATTCTAGTAATAAAGCGGACGTATTTAGAAGCAAAATAAGAAAGTAAAACCCGCTTCATAGGCCAGTTCACAACATTTACACCTTGTGAATATCTAGAGCCAATAGAAACATCTGCCCCCTTTTTTTTACAAGCTTTATACAAGTGAATTAAATCTTTTGGATTGTGAGAAAAGTCGGCATCCATTTCAATAATATAGTCATATTTTTTAGCAATGGCCCATTTAAAACCATGTATATAAGCAGTACCTAAACCACTTTTGCCGATTCTTCTTTCTAAAAAAAGCTGATTTGGGAATTCTAAAATTAAGTTTTCTACTATTTCTGAGGTTCCATCAGGAGAATTGTCATCTACAACTAAAATATGAAATTCTTGCTTTTGATTAAAAGTGGCTCTAATAATAGCTTCTATATTTTCTTTTTCGTTATAAGTAGGTATTATGACTAACGCATCTGACATAAATAAAATTTCATGTGGTAAGTAGACAAATATACATTATTTAATTACTAATTTTGTGTTAATCTTACCAAAACAAAAATAGGTGCAAGCAATAGAAAGAGTAGTAATAGATAACAGTTGGATTACCATATTATTGGTATGCTTGTTTGCTTGTGTTTTCCTTTTAAGAGGGTTAAGTGTTGTAAGGTTAAGAGGTACTGTATCTTCTTTGTTTAATGAAAGTTTTATCGAATCTGAAATAGAAGAAAATACTTCTTTTTTTAACCCTTTTAAAAATGTCATTTTTATTTTTTCGATTACAGTTCTTGCTTTATTAACCTATAAAATCTATTTGTATTATAATTCTTCTGCAGAACAAGGTTTTTATATTTTTCTGCAGATTTTTGGAGTTGTTTTTTCATATTTAACGATTAAAAGGCTATTAGAATTCTTGCTTTCTGTAGTTTTTAAGATTGATAAAAAGCTAGATTTCTTTTTAGTTTCTAAGTCCGTCTATTTATATTCTGTTTCTTTTTTTCTACTTATAGCTATTGTTTTAGTGGAATACTCACAGTTAGACACCCCTTTTTTAGTCTATTTTTCGACACTTTTATTTTCTATTCGATTTATATTTCATGCGGTAATTAATAAAAAGCTGGTTTTTAGCGAGTTGTTTTATTTTATTTTGTACCTTTGCGCGGTCGAAATAGCACCGCTATTTGTACTGTTTAGATTGCTGTTTTAACTAGAAAAAAGAAGCATATGAAAGTGAAAACGATCTTAGTATCGCAACCAGAACCAAAGACTGAAACTTCCCCTTATTTTGACTTGTCTGATAAACAAAAAGTAAAGATAGATTTTAGACCATTTATTCATGTAGAAGGTATATCTGTCAAAGAAGTAAGAGGAGAAAAAGTTGATTTACATAATTTTACAGCTATTATTTTAACAAGTAGAAATGCCGTAGATCATTTTTTTAGAATTGCAGAAGAAATGCGCTTTAAAGTGCCAGATTCAATGAAGTACTTTTGTCAGTCGGAGGCAGTAGCTTATTACTTACAGAAATATGTGGTATATAGAAAGCGTAAAATTTATGTTGGTCCTAGATCATTTCTAGAATTAACAAAATTAATTAAGAAACATAAGACGGAAAAGTTTTTATTACCAAGTTCAGATAAATTAAAACCTTTAATTCCAGAAGAATTAGATAAATTAGGAATAAACTGGAAACGATTAGATTTATATAGAACAGTCGTTAGTGATTTGTCTGATTTAGAAGATGTATTTTATGATGTTTTGGTGTTCTTTAGCCCATCAGGAATAGAATCTCTTTTAAAGAATTTCCCTAATTTTCAGCAAAAAGAAACAAGAATTGCTGCTTTTGGTAATTCTACAGTAAAAGCTGTAACAGATGCTGGTTTTAAGTGTGATATCACGGCACCGTCACCAGAAACACCTTCTATGACAATGGCTTTAGATAAATACATAAAATTAGCAAATAAGAAGTAATATTTCTTATAGCTCTATAAATTACATAAAAAAAACCAAGCATAATTGCTTGGTTTTTTTTATGATTCTTTTTTAGTTATAAATTTAATTATTTTTTTAAAGTAACTGTTCTATCAACACTATTAAAAGGTCCAGGAATTAAATTTCCTTCTGCATCTATTAATTCTAATTTTATAAAAACTTTTCCTTTTGGTAAACCTTTAATTACCTGTGGTGCCCATTCTGTGATTATAAATTCTTTCTCATTAATAGTTGCACGAACTTTAGTACCGTTTTCTGAAAGTTGTGTATTTAATACGAAAAAATCTAGTAATAGATTCTCTGTATCTTTTCCAGAATATTCTCCTTTTGGGCGACTATAAATAAGTGTTGGTGCATTTATATCTAAATTGTTATCGTCTTTAGTGTCTTCTCCGACAATTAATTTTTTAACAACTACAGCATTTTCGTTTTTAACAGATTCATGATAAGATCTACTTAAAAAAGCCACTAAATGATGCACTCCATTAGGCATATCTTTTTTAAATGTTGGTTCGTAATGTGCAGAATATGGCTCGTTATTCAAAATAAAATGAATATGTTGTCCTTTTGCTGAATTTGCTAAAAGCGCTGTGTCTTTACTTTGTGTTAATGCACCTAATTCGTAATTATTTACTTCAAAATTAAAAGCAGTTTCACCAACAGTTTTTATTACCGTATCACTTGGTGTTGTCATTTTAAGCGAAGCTGTAGCGTATTCCGGTGAGTTTTCTAATTTTTCTAAGGTAATTTCTGTAATTTTTTCAGGAGTATCGTTCACTTTTTCCTTTTTAGTCTCTTTACAGCCTACAAGTGTTATTAAAGTTAAACAGATAATACTTAATATTCTTAATTTCGTCTTTCTTAATTTCATCTTTTTTGTTGTTTTAAGTTAATGACATTTAGTTATAAAGTCCAAATATCAAAACTTTTTAAGGTTAATAATATAACAATAGCATTATATATGAACTCAATCCATAAAAGAAATGATTTTTAATTTTAGAAGCTATTTCCTGCTTTCGCTACTCGCTTTTTTTGTAAAAAAAAACAAAAAAGAGCTAAAACATACCGCTCAATCAGGGCTAAACTTGTTTGCTTTCTTTTAGATTAATAGGTGTTTTTTCCTTTTTTTATAATTAGAAAAAACACCTACTTTATTAAATATTCACTTGCCTAAAAGAAGAGGTTTTACTTCAACTAGCATTTTTATATCGGAATAATGCTAAATAATTAATAACTATAAGTACAAAACCTAGAGCAACAATAACTCCTGAATGCATTAAGTTTATAATAATTAAATCTTTACTAGCTCCTGATAGTATAGAATACCAAAGTAGGGGACAGAATATCCCAATCAATATAATATCCCGTCCTGTTTTTATCCCTTTCTTTAATGTTTCAATTTTGGTGTTATTTTTCTTTTTATCTTTTTTTTTACCTTGTAGAGTTTCAATACATTTTTTCCCCATTATTGAATAAGGACATGCTTTTATTATTTTTTTTATAAATTTTATCATAACTAAAAGAAGAAATAAAATATAAAACCACCTACTACAGCCATTGTCATCACAGACAAAACAAAGGCTATTATGGCTTTCGTTTTTAACATAGAAGAAATTATTGCTATTTCTGGTAAACTAGCTCCTGTTCCTCCTATAATTAATGCCATTGCAGCTCCCATACTCATTCCTTTAACAATAAGAGCATTTAAAATAGGTATAGCCATTTCAATTCTTAAGTATAGAGGAATACCAACAGTTGCTGCTATAGGAATGGCTAGTGGACTATCATTTCCTAAATACTTTTCTACCCATGCGTCTGGTACAAAAACAGCAGAAACAGCACTAATAAGTGCACCAACTAAAACATAAGGAAAGATTCGTTTAAATAATGCCCATGCAAAAGTAAGCGCTTCTTTTAGTCTAGGGTTAGTTGTATTTGTTTGGTTGCAAGAAGTTTTTGAATACGTTTCTGATTGATTGTTAGAATTGCAGTCTTGTGTATTTATAGGTTGAGGAGTACAAGTTGAAGAGAGGGTAGAAGGGGTTAAGTTAATTCTTTTTACCTCGTTTTTTAATGAAGTTTTACCAGCAAGTGTTCCAATTAAAACAGCTCCAATAAAAACAATTAAAAAGTATACCAAAGCAACTTCCCACCCAAAAACACCAAAAATAAAACCAACTACAACAAAATTAGCCAATGGTGCGGCGAGTAAAAATGAAAAAACCATTGAAAAAGGAGCTCCCATTTCTATCATTCCCATAGATACCGGAACCATTGATGCGCTACAAAATGGAGTTGGAATACCTATTAAAGCTCCCATTAAACCGCCATATTTTCCTGTTTTAGATAGTTTCTTTTGAAGTTTTTCTTGAGGGATAAATGCTCTTATTAAGCCAGTAAATATAGATACTAAGGCAATAATAAATATTAAGACCACACCTACGTGTATAAATTCTTCTAGAGCTAAATTAAATTTTTCATTCATGATATTTGTTTTATTAAAATTAATTATATGTGAAAAAACACATATGTTGTTATAAAAAAAGGTTAAGTATTATTTGTTGTTTTCTATTTTTCGCGTCTATCTAGTAGTGTTTTACATTTAGTTAATTCTTTTTTCATATCTTTTTCTGGTATTGCGCTAATAGTTTTTTGCATTAAAAGTCTAAATTCATTTTTGGTTGAAGTTAAATAGTAAAACACCCATTTTCCTTCTTTTACCTCTTCTATTAGTTGGGCGTCTTTTAATATTCTTAAGTGGCGAGATATATTGTATTGACGCTCTTCTAAGACTTCTACAATTTCTGAAACGCAAATTTTTTCATCAATATTAGTAAGCAACCAAACAATTTTTAATCTTGTCTCATCCGACAAAGCTTTTAGTATTTTGGTGTATTTATCCATGCTTTTATTTTTTTTATATGTGTAAAAACACATATGATTGACGGGTGCAAATGTATATTATTTTTTCAAATATTAAAACTTATTTTTTTATTAAAAAATAATGGCAAATTAGAGTAAGGAGTAAAATTATTTTTTTGTAAAAAGCATCTATATTTTAAAATTTAAATAGAATTCACATGCTATAAGTAGTTTAACTTTAAGTGAATTTATTTTAATAATTTATTACCTACAATTCTTAAAATATAGAATTTATTCTATGCAAACAAAGTAGCAAAAGCTTCTTCAATCTTACCAACCAAAACCAACCTAATACCATGATTTTTAGAAGAAATCTTATTGTATTTAGAAGCTACAAGAGTTTTATAGCCTAATTTTTCTGCTTCTGTAATTCTTTGGTCAATTTTAGAAACAGGTCTTATTTCTCCTGCCAAACCAACTTCTGCAGCAAAACATACATTTGGGTTAATTGCAACATCTTGGTTAGATGATAAAATGGCGGCTACAACGGCTAAGTCAATTGCTGGATCATCTACATTTATTCCTCCTGTAATATTTAAAAAGACATCTTTTGCACCTAATTTAAAGCCAGCTCTTTTTTCTAGAACCGCTAAAATCATATTTAATCTTTTTAAATTATAACCAGTTGTAGAACGTTGTGGAGTTCCGTAAACAGCTGTAGAAACCAAGGCTTGAATTTCTATCATTAAAGGTCTAATCCCTTCTAAAGTACTTGCAATTGCAGTTCCGCTTAAGTCTGCATCCTTTTTAGAAATTAAAATTTCAGACGGATTAGAGATTTCTCTCAATCCGTTAGAAAGCATTTCATAAATTCCTAACTCTGATGTAGAACCAAATCTGTTTTTCTGACTTCTTAAAATTCTGTAGGTATGATTTCTGTCGCCTTCAAATTGTAAAACAACATCTACCATGTGCTCTAAAATTTTTGGTCCCGCAATGTTTCCGTCTTTGTTTATGTGCCCAATTAATAAAACTGGAGTCGCAGTTTCTTTGGCGTATTTTATGAGTTCTGCAGCAGTTTCTCTAATTTGAGAAATGCTACCAGGAGAAGCTTCTATAGAACTTGTATGTAATGTTTGTATAGAGTCTATTACCAAAACATCTGGCATTGTTTCTTCTATATTTTTAAAGATGTTTTGGGTGTTGGTTTCCGTTAAAATTAAACAGTTAGAATTATTTGCTTCCAACCTTTCGGCTCTCATTTTTATTTGAGACTGACTTTCTTCACCAGAAACATACAGTACTTTCTGACTAATATTTAAGGCAACTTGCAATAATAAGGTCGATTTTCCAATTCCAGGTTCACCACCTAAAAGTGTTACAGAGCCTTTTACCAATCCGCCTCCTAAAACCGTGTCTAATTCGTTGTTATTGGTAACAATTCTTTCTTCTGGATTTAGTTGAATGTCTGCAACTTTTAAAGGTTTGTTTATGGTTTGTTTTGCAGTTGTAGATTGTTTCCAAACGCGTTTTTCTTCCTTCTGTATTACTTCTTCTACAATGGTATTCCATTCTTTACAAGCACCACATTGTCCTACCCACTTTGCATGTTGGGTTCCACAGTTCTGACAGAAAAAAGTAGTTTTGGTTTTAGCCATTTGAAAAAAGTTTACAATTTTTTTGAGGAACAAAGTTACAAAGTTTATAAGCTTATTGGTTTTAAAAAAAAATAATAAAAAAAGAAATATCAAAAAGCTAACAAACAGTTGCGTTAGTGATTGAACGACTTGTTTGAGCTCTTTTTCTTTTGCTGTTTTTTTAGCAAAAGAAAAAAGCGAGTAGTGAAAGCGCGACCTTTTTTAGGGAACGTCCAAAAAATAATGTAGACTAAAGAATAGTTTAAAGTTACGTTAAAAATTAGTTCTTACAAGGGATATTTCTTATGTTGCCGTCTTTCATTTACAACAAATAAAAAAGTGAATTATGTTTAAAAAACTTATAGGAATAGAGCCTTTAGAGTTAATTGAGTCAGTTAATATAAAATTAGAGTCTTTAACAGAAAACCTACTATTATACACAGACAGACCAACAACAGACGATGAGATTGTAGCGCGTATTGGTGATGCAGATGGTGTTTTATTAAGTTATACTACTACATTAACAAAAGAAATTTTAGAGCGTTGTCCGAACATAAAATATATAGGTATGTGCTGTTCGTTGTATGCGCCAGAAAGTGCTAATGTAGATATTAACTATGCAAATTCTCGTGGTATTACCGTTACTGGTGTGCGTGATTATGGAGATGAGGGAGTTGTAGAATATGTAATTAGTGAGTTGGTAAGATGTTTACATGGTTTTGGAACTACTTCTGATGGTAAACCAAGAAATGCTTGGGGCGGAATTCCAAGAGAGATTACAGGATTAAAAGTAGGGATTGTAGGTTTGGGTAAATCTGGTGGTATGGTTGCGGATGCACTTCACTTTTTAGGTGCAGAAATCACTTATTTTGCTAGAAGCGAAAAACAAGATGCTAAAGCAAAAGGCTATGAGTTTTTACCATTAGAAGAACTAATGGAAACAAATGAAGTTGTGATTGCTTGTTTAAATAAAAACATAGTTTTATTGCATGAAAACGAGTTTATTAAATTTGGTAATCATAAAATATTATTCAATACAGGATTATCACCTGCTTGGGATGCTGAGCCTTTTAATAAGTGGTTAGCAGCAGGTGACAATGCCGTATACTGTGATACTCTTGGTGCTTTAGGTGATAAAGAGCTTTTAAATAATCCTAAAGTTAATTGCTTAGAAGTTTCTACGGGTAGAACACAACAAGCGTTTGTTAGATTAAGTGAAAAGGTATTAGCTAACTTAATAGCTTATTTTAAAAAGCAATAGGCGAAGTAATATTTCGCAATGTATTAACAATACTCCAGCCAGCAATTTTTGCCGTTTGACTATAAATGTTTAAAACGGCATGAATTTCCTGGCTTTTTATTTCTATACGATGATTATCGCCAACAAATTCTGGGGTAGTTTTAATAGAAACTTTTACGTTTTCTGGTCCTGTTGATGCCAATGCAGCTGCTACAGAAACGTTTACTTGTCTTGGGAAAAGTGCGATGGCTTCTACGGCAGTACCTTTAAAAGATGTATGTTCTTGCGTTTCTATAACAGGATTATAAACGGGGCTATTTCTCATGGCTCTTGGCGATTTTGTAGACTCGAAAGTCACTTCGCTTTCCTCCATTAAAGAGACGGTTCTTAGTACATCGAATCCTCCAACGGCTCCTGATGCAATATGAACTCGTGTACCATATTCTGAAGCTGTTTTTTTAACCTCTTCGTAAAAATCGGCATCTGCAAGACCTCCTATGGAGATTGTTACTATTGATGTTCCGTTTTTTAAGGTTGATAAAGCTAATTCTTTTAAAGAGTCTGGAGAAGATGCTTCAACAAGATAGTCTGGTTTTAGCATTAATAATTCTTCTAGAGAATGACATGCAGTACAGGTGTATCCTCTATCTATATTGTTAATATGATTTGAAAAAACCTCGGCCTTATTGAATGTTCTAGAGTATGTACCGATAATTTGAAAATCTGGCAACAAGCCTTTATCTAAAGCTTGTACAACGATGCTTGCAAGTCCGCCGCAACCTACAATTGCTAATGTTTTTTTTTCCATAACGGCAAACATATTCCTTTTTTACAGTATAGGCAATTATAAAAAGTTATTCAAAAGTTAAATGAAAAGGGTCTTGTAAATAGCTATTTACAAGACCCTTTTTCTAAAATTTTTACGTTAACGATTGAATATTTTAACAAGATCAAGACAGGCTCATTGTTTGATCTTTTTTCTTTTGCTGATTTTTTAGCAAAAGAAAAAAGCGAGTAGTGAAAGCGTAACCTTTTTAGGAATGCTTAAAAGTTATTTATTCTTATTGTAGATTGGTAGTGCAAAAAAAGCTAAACCTCCAAAAATGATAATCATTGCTGTTTGTGCGGTCCACATAATCCAACCAAAAGCGGTTGCAGGCTCTGTAGGTACATCAAACAACGCCAAGGCACCAGCTACAGCAATTGGGTATAATCCAATTCCGCCATTTGTTGCCGCAATGGAGAATCCACCGGCAATAAACCCTATTAATATTCCGCCAAACGGAACGTGTAAACCTTCAATTGCAGGAATTGTTGCCCAAAACATGGCAACGTACATTACCCAAATAAATACGGTATGAAAGATAAATGCCCATTTATTTTTCATTTTAAAAATACTAGTAACACCTTCTAACAAGCCGGCAACAAAGGTTTTAATTTTTAGTAAAAAACCAGATTTAGCTTTCTTTATAAATGATGTTAAAATGTAAAAACCAAGAATAAGAACGGTTAAGCCAATAATGATTTTTGTAGGATTAAAGTTTTTAGTTAAGAGGTCGTAAATAAAATCGAATTGAACAAAAAGTGTTATTGCAACGATAGAAAGCATCATGATTAAATCTGCAATACGTTCGGCTACAATAGTTCCAAATCCTTTTTCGAAAGGAATTTTCTCGTAGTTTGCCATTACAGTTGCTCTAGAAATTTCTCCAGCTCTTGGTATGGCTAAGTTTACTAAATAACCTACTAAAACAGCTAAAACACTATTTGTGTATTTGGGTTTAAAACCCAAAGGTTCTAACATGAATTTCCATCTATAAGCTCTAGAAAGGTGACTCAAAATTCCGAAAAATAGACCAAGGACAATCCAACCATATTTTGCGTCTTTAAAATATCCTATTAGAACATCTAAAGAGATTTTAGAGAGAGAGTACCATACTAAAAAACCTCCCAAAACGAGAGGTAGTATAGTTTTTAATATTTTTTTGATATTCAAACCTATGTAAGTGTATTGTCTTTTTCGTTAGGGAAAACTAAAGATGGCTTAAAGCTTTTTGCCTCTTCAAAATCCATGAATCCGTAAACGATTAGAATTAAAACGTCATTAACAGCAACTTTTCTTGCTGCTGCTCCGTTTAAGGTGATTTCTCCACTTCCACGAGGTCCAGGAATAGCGTATGTTTCTAAACGCTCGCCATTATTATTGTTTACAATTTGAACGCGTTCGCCTTCAATAATGTTGGCCGCATCCATTAAATCTTCATCAATGGTAATGCTTCCTATATAATTTAAATCTGCACCTGTAACTTTTACACGGTGGATTTTTGATTTTACAACTTGTACTAACATGGGGCAAAAATACTATTTTTTTTGATTACTACTATTTTAATCGAATGTTGTCTATCAATCGTATTTCTCCTGCATAAACTGCAATAAAAGCACGGTTTTTATTGTTAGATTCTTTATTTTTTATGGTTTCTAATGATTTTTCATCAGCAATTGTAAAATACTCTAATTCTAATAAAGGGTGTTCTTTAAACTGATTTTCTACCCACTCAGTTACGGTTACAGCATTTTCTATGCCAAATTTATTTTTAACTTTTTTAAGAGTTTTGTATATAAAAGGTGCTGCCTCTCTATGTTCTTTAGATAATCTAGCGTTTCTAGAACTCATTGCCAAACCATCTGCTTCTCTAAAAATGGGGCATCCTTTTATTTTTACAGGAAGTCTGTTTTTTCTAACCATTTTTTTGATAATCTGTAACTGCTGAAAATCCTTTTGACCAAAATAAGCTCTATTAGGTGTTACAATTTCGAAAAGGGTTTTTACGATGGTACCAACACCATCAAAATGACCTGTTCTAAACTTGCCTTCCATTTGGTGTTCTAGTCCGTCAAAATCAAATTTTTCTGAGGCTATGTTTTCTGCATAGATTTCTTCTACAGAAGGCAAAAATAATACATCACAAGAAACACTTTCTAGTAATTTAGTATCGTTTTCTATGGTTTTTGGGTATTTAATTAAGTCTTCTTGGTTATCAAACTGGGTTGGATTTACAAAAATACTTACTACAACTAGATCGTTTTTTTCGATTGCTTTTTTAATTAAAGATAAATGACCTTCGTGTAATGCGCCCATTGTTGGCACAAAACCTATGGTTTTATTATCCTCTTTTTTAGAGGTTAAATATGTATTTATTTCTTGTTTACTGTTAAAAATTTTCATCTTCAAAAATTAAGTAGAGTCTGCAAACTTACCAATTTAACACGATATTAGCATAAAAATTTGTATTTTTGCGCTTCTTATAAAAGAGTTTGATTTAATGAAGGACAAGAGAATATTATTTGTTTCATCTGAAGTAGTTCCATACTTACCCGAAACAGAGTTATCATCTACAGCCTTTAATGTTGCAAAAAACGCACATTCTAAAGGAGTACAAACAAGAATTTTCATGCCAAGATATGGCGTAATTAACGAGCGAAGACATCAGCTACACGAAGTAATTCGTTTATCTGGTATGAATCTAGTAGTTAATGATATGGATATGCCATTAATTATAAAAGTTGCTTCTATTCCTAAAGAAAGAATGCAAGTATATTTTATAGATAATGAAGAATATTTTAAACGAAAAGCCGTTTTTACAGATGAAGATGATGATTTGTTTGAGGATAATGATGAGCGCGCTATTTTCTTTGCAAAAGGAGTTATAGAAACTGTGAAAAAATTAAACTGGGCACCAGATATTATCCATGTTCATGGATGGATGGCTTCTCTTTTACCTCTTTATTTAAAAGAGTTTTATAAAGAAGAGCCTTTGTTTACCGAAAGTAAAATTATAACGTCTTTATATAACAACCCTTTTGAGGGAACGTTAGATGAATCTTTAGCTGATAAAGTGAAATTTGATAATATTTGTGACGAGAAAATTGCTACAATTAAAACACCAAACTTTACAAACATATTAAAAAGTGCGATAGAAAATTCTGACGCAATTATACATGGTAGTGAAGATATTTCAGAAGAATTGACTTCTTTTATAGAAGGTAAAGATATTCCAGTTTTAGAATATCAATCTGAAGATTTAAAGGAAAGTTATTTAAATTTTTATGCTGATTTAATTTCAGCTAATTAATTATTTTATAAAGTGAGGAGATTTTTTGAGAAGAGCACATTTATTGTAGCTTTAGTATTCGTATTTACAGCTGTTATTTCTTGTGAAAAAGATTTTACAGATATTAAGTCTAGTATTATTAGTAATACAAAGTTTGATACAGATACCTTAACTGTTAAAGGAATTGTTATAGAAAATAGCCCTATTACAAGTGTTACTTCTGATAATATTTCTGCAGAGCCAGGTTTATATCTACTAGGTGTTCATACTGGTGCAAATGGTGATTACGAAAAAATAGAAGCTTCTATAGTTTCTCAACTAGCTTTAAGTACAGGTTTACAAGTAATAGATGATGCCAATATTTACGGTTCTGATACTATTGTGGTTACTACAATAGATACTGCATTTGTAAAATTACCATATCAAGTAACTTTTAATAATGATGGTACAGCGTATGAGTTAGATTCAATTATAGGGGATCAAACTAAAGCGTTTAATTTAAATGTTTATGAAACCAGTACTTATTTAAGTATATTAAATCCTACAGAGCCTTCAAAATTGAATAGTTATCAATCTAATGATGTGTTTGATAAAAAAGTAACTGAGTTGAATGCTACTTCAGATTTTAAATTTTTACCGAGCTTAACAGACTCAATTGTAGTTAAAAGATGGTTAAGTGATGAAACTGTAGCTAAGCAAGATACTATAAAATATTTTAATTCTACATCTGCTACAATACCAGTACCTTTTGCAGCAATCCCTTTAAAAGAAGATAAAATTAAAGAATTATTCTTAGATAAATATGAATCATCAGATTTTGATTCTCAAGCTGCGTTTAATGACTATTTTAGAGGACTTATTCTAGAAGCTACAGGAGACGAAGGATCTTTAGTTTCTTTTAATTTTAATGCTACGGTTAAGCCATCACTAGAAGTTTATTATACAAACACAGTTGTTGCTGGAGGAGTTATTATAGATACAATTTACAAAAATGATAGTTTTTTACTATCTGGTGTAAGAGCAAGTACTTATAAGATGGATGATAAAGTATATCCTTCAGATAAAATTGTATTACAAGGAGCGGCAGGAAGTGAAGCTAAAATAAACCTTTTTGGAGCAGATACAGATGGTAATGGAGTTGCTGATAAAATAGAAGAATTAAGAGCTAGAAATCTGTTGATAAATGATGCTTCTTTAACCTTTTATATTAATCAATCTATAGATACAACAGCTGTTCCTTATCAGTTATTTTTGTACAAGAGTGATGAAAATGTACCGCCTGTTTACAGTCAAATAAAAGATGTTTATTCTGAGGGAGCCGCTGTTTTTGGAGGTTTGTTACAAAGAGACTCTAATGGAAAGAAAGAGAAGTACACTTTTAGAATTACAGATTATATTTCAGACTTATTAAGTGGTGAAACAAATTATTCTCCAACACTAAGGCTTAAAGTAATTAACGCTACAGACTTACTAACAGTTACAGATACTATATTTAAGAATTATAATTGGAATCCGAAGGCAGTAACTCTTTATAATCATGAAGCTATAAATGAAGATAAAAAGGTAGAGTTAAAGATTTCATATTCAGAGAAAAAGGATTAAAAAAAAACTAACTAAAAGAAAATTTTATGTGTGGAATTACTGGCTATATTGGCTTTAGGGATGCTTACCCGATAGTTGTAAATGGACTTAAAAGATTAGAGTACAGAGGGTATGATAGTTCTGGGATAATGATGTATGATGGAAAAGAAATACATCTTTCTAAAACCAAAGGAAAAGTTTCTGATTTAGAAGCTATAACTGATAATGACGAAAAAAGAAAAAAAGGAAATATAGGAATTGGCCATACACGTTGGGCTACTCATGGGGTGCCAAATGATGTAAATTCTCATCCACATGTTTCTCAGTCTGGTGAATTAGTTATTGTACACAACGGTATTATTGAAAACTACGATACTTTAAAAAAAGAGCTAATATCTAGAGGCTACGTTTTTAAGAGTGATACAGATACAGAGGTTTTAGTTAACCTAATAGAAGAAGTAAAAAAGAATGAAGGCTGTAAGCTTGGGCAAGCTGTTCAACTAGCATTAACAAGTGTTGTAGGTGCTTACGCAATTGCTGTTTTTGATAAAACAAAACCAAATGAGTTAGTTATTGCTCGTTTAGGAAGTCCTATTGCAATTGGAGTAGGAAAAGATAATAGTGAATTTTTTGTTGCTTCTGATGCATCGCCATTTATAGAGTATACAAAGAATGCTATTTATTTAGAGGATGAAGAACTAGCAGTTGTTAAAATTGGTAAAGACATAAAAGTTCGTAAGATTAAAGACGACTCTATGGTTGATACTAATATTCAGAAATTAAAACTGAGTTTAGATCAGATAGAAAAAGGTGGTTATGATCATTTTATGTTAAAAGAAATTCATGAGCAACCTAAGGCTATCATAGATACTTATAGAGGTAGAATGTTACCTAATGAAGGACTTATTAAAATGTCTGGAATAGATGACAATTTAAATAAGTTTTTAAATGCTCATAGAATTATAATTATTGCCTGTGGTACTTCTTGGCATGCTGGTTTAGTTGGTGAGTATTTAATAGAAGATATGGCGCGTATACCTGTTGAGGTTGAATACGCATCAGAGTTTAGATACAGAAACCCTATAATTACACCAAATGATGTGGTTATTGCAATTTCTCAATCTGGAGAAACTGCAGATACCTTAGCAGCTATTAAATTAGCAAAATCTAAAGGAGCTTTTGTATTTGGTATTTGTAATGTAGTAGGTTCTTCTATTGCAAGAGAAACACACGCAGGAGCTTATACGCATGCTGGTCCAGAAATTGGAGTAGCTTCAACAAAAGCATTTACAACTCAAATTACGGTACTTACATTAATTTCTTTAAAGTTAGCAAAGGCAAAAGGAACAATGTCAGACTCTGCTTTTAGAATGTATTTGCAGAAAATGGAATTAATTCCGGCTAAAATAGAGGCACTTTTAAAGATTGATGAAAAGGTAAAAGAAATAGCTGATGTTTATAAAGATGCAAAAAACTGTTTGTATTTAGGTAGAGGTTTTAACTTTCCGGTAGCATTAGAAGGCGCTTTAAAATTAAAAGAAATTTCTTATATACATGCAGAAGGATATCCTGCAGCAGAAATGAAACATGGTCCAATTGCTTTAATTGATGAGAACATGCCAATTTTTGTTATTGCAACCAATAAAGGTCATTACGAAAAAGTAGTGAGTAATATTCAAGAAATTAAATCGAGGTCTGGTAAAATTATTGCAATTGTAACAGAAGGAGATACACAGGTTAGAGATATAGCAGATCATGTTATAGAAATTCCTGAAACAGAAGAAGCGTTAACACCGTTATTAACTACAATTCCTTTTCAATTACTATCTTATCACGTTGCGGTAATGTTAGGTAAGAATGTAGATCAACCAAGAAATTTAGCAAAATCGGTTACGGTAGAGTAATTTTTCTTATATTTTATCAAATAAAAAAACCCAGCTTATAGCTGGGTTTTTTTATTTGATAAAAGTAATATATTACTCTTAAATTTTGTGATTAGTTAAATATCAACATTGTATATTGATATGTAAAAAAAAAATATACTTACCTTAGTCCTTAAAATATTTAATGTAGTATATAAAATAGAAAATATTTTTATTTTATTATGTCTATATAATTATCCCTATAACTATGAATTATAGTCAAATAGCCCATTTGTTTATGCAGGGCACTTTAGTTGCTTTGGTAATTCTTTTTTTATTTCACCTTAGAAAGCAGTTGGGTATTGGAGTCATGTTTGCATGCCTAGGATTATTTCAATTTGTACAATTATTTTTATATAATACGGTTTCTGTTTCAATTACAGATAATTTCTTTGTTTCTCCAGGCTCTGTTGTTTATTTTACGGCATCTCTCTTTGTAATACTTATGGTATATATAAAAGAAGATGCCAGTGAAACAAAAAAACTAATTTATGCGCTGTTTATAGTAAATATAGTAATGACAATTCTTGTACAAGCATTAAACTTAAATTTTAACAATACATCAATACAAGGAACTTTTAATGCATCTGTAAACCTTTTCGATATAAGTTTAAGAGAATTATTTATTGGTACAGTGGTATTGTTTTTAGATGCTTTTTTAATTATACTTTTATTCGAATATATATCTAAAAGAGTAGAATGTTTATTCTTACGCATTTGTATTACCATGTTAATTGTTGTAAGTTTTGATACATTATTCTTTGTAACCCTTAATTTTTGGGGAATAGATAATTTAAAGTCAATTATCATATCAGGACTTATATCTAAAGGGATTTTTACAGTCTTTTATAGTGTACTTCTTTATCTTTATTTAAGGTTTTTTGATTTAAACAAGCAGTTAACAGGTGTTTTTAAAATAAAAGACGTCTTTGAGCCACTAACTTACAAGCAGAAATTTGAATCTGCAGAAAAAGTAATTGAAGAAACTACAGAGATGTATCGTATACTAACTGATCACTCAAATGATTTAATCTTTTTACAAGAACCAGATGGTGCTTTTAAATATATTAGCCCCTCTATAAAAAATATATTAGGCTACGAACAATTAGATTTAGTAGGTAAAAAAGTTTTTAGTATTGTTCATAAAGAAGATCTTAAGTTTTTAAACGAAGTAGTATCAAACAAGTTGATTAGTAAAGGTATTATTTCTGAAGCTGTTCCTGTTAGAGTTCATCATAAAGAAGGTCATTTTGTTTGGTTAGAGTTTTTGTCATCTGCTGTTTATGAAGGAGGTGAAATTAGTTACTTTGTTACCTCTGCTAGAGATATTACGCAGAGAGTGTTATCAAAGAAGAAACTTCAAGATTCTTTAGAAGAATTAGAAAAAAAGGAGCACTCTTTAGAGGGAGCTAGTAAAGTTGCTAAAATAGGATACTGGGAATATGATATTAAAACAGATACTTTTACTTGGTCTGATTATATGTATACTATTTATGGAATGGATCCCGTAAATGGAATTCCTTCTAAAAAAGAACTGCTCTCTCTATACGATGAAGAATCACAAGAAAAAATACTACAGGCTCTAAAAGATGTTGCTGTAAAAGGAGTTTCTTGTGATGTAGAGTTAAGGTTTGTCAACAAACAAAATGAAGTTGTTTGGGAGCGCACTGTAGCTCAATCTATTTACAATCAACAAAATGAAGTTGTAGGTAGAATAGGTATTATGCAGGATATTACAGCCTTTAAAAAAGCCCAATTTGAAGAAAAACTTTCAAAAGAAAAGATTCAATCTTCTCTAGAGCTTTTAGAGAAAAAGGATTATGCCTTGAATGAAGTTAGTAGAATGGCGAAAATTGGTTATTGGGAGTATAATAACGAGCAGGTTAATATTGTCTGGTCTGATTATCATTATGAAATTTTTGGATTTGATCCTAAAAAAGGAATTCCTCCACGAGAAAAAATTGTAGCACTTTTTGATGAAGAATCTCAAAGAAAGATTGTGCAAGTAAATTTAGAGTTGAATTCAAGTGGAGCGCCTTATGATATTGAATTAAAGTTAACTAATAAAAAAAAGGAAGAAATTTGGGTACGCAATATAGTGCAACCTGTATTCGATAAACAAAATAAAGTTATTGGAAGAAGGGGGCTTTTACAGAATATTACAACTTCTAAAAAAGCCCAATTAGCCTTAGAGCTTTCTAATGAAAAGATTCAAATTTCTTTAGAGTTACTAGAAAAAAAGGACTACTCCTTAAATGAGTCTAGTAATTTGGCAAAAATAGGGTATTGGGATTATATTGCAGCAACAGATACATATACATGGTCCGATTATATTTATCATATTTATGGATTAGACCCTAATGAAGGAATTCCACCATATGAAGAAGTAGTAAAGGTTTGTGATAAAGAGTCGATAGATAAATTATTAGCAGCCACTGTAGAACTGAATACACATGGTACACCTTATAATCTTGTTTTAAAATTAATTAATAAAAATAAAGAAGAAGTTTGGGTAAGAAATGTTGCTAAGCCTATATATAATAAACAAAATGAAATTATTGGCAGAAGAGGTGTGTCGCAAAATATCTCTGAATGGAAAAAAGCACAAGCTGAATTAGAATTGTCTAAGGAAAAGATACAATCTTCGTTACATCTTTTAGAAAAGAGAGATCACTCTTTAACTGAGTCAAGCAGGATTGCTAAAATTGGACATTGGGAGTATGATATAGCAACTGATGCTTTTGTTTGGTCTGATTATGTGTATGAAATTTATGGTTTAGACCCAAGTGAAAGTATTCCGTCTCGTAAGGATATGGTTGCTTTCTACGATAAAGATTCTCAGTTAAAATTAGCAAAATCTACTGTAGACCTTAGTTTAAAAGGCACTCTTTATGATATTGAATTGAAATTAATTAATAAAAAAAATAAAGAGTTATGGGTAAGACAAGTGGTTCATCTTATTTATAACGATAAAAATGAAATTATTGGAAGAAGAGGTGTAGTACATAATATTACAGCCGCTAAAAATGCTCAAATAGAATTAGAAATTTCTAAAGATGAGATTCAGAGGTCTTTAGAGTTGTTGGAAAGTAGTGAGTTCTCTAAGAATGAAGCTAGTAAAATGGCTAAAATAGGGTATATAGAGTATGACATTGCAACTGAAACTTTTTCTTGGTCGGAATATACATATCATATTTTTGGAATTGATATAAAACAACCAGTACCCTCACGTAAAGAAATAGCAGAATTTTTTGATAAGGAATCTAATGAAAAAATGAGAGATGCTAGCTTAAAACTCGATACTGAGGGCATTTCTTTTGATATTGAGTTGAAGTTGACAAACCTAAGAAAGGAAGAAGTTTGGATTAGAATTGCAGTTGAACCGGTTTACAATCAACAAAATAAAATTATTAAAAGAAGAGGTGTTTTACAAGATATTACAGCTTCTAAAAATGTTCAACTAGAACTAGAAATTTCTAAAGAAAATGTTCAGAATTCCCTAGAACTGTCAAGAAAAAGTAAGTTTGCTATGGGGGAGGCTAGTAAAGTGGCTAAAATAGGGTATTGGGAGCATGACCTGTTAACAGATATTGTTGTGTGGTCTGAATACGTGTATCATATTTTTGGATTAAATCCAAAAAATGGAATTCCATCAAAGGTAGAGTTTTTAGAAAGTATGACTATAGAATCGCAAGAAAAGTTTGTACAAGCAACTACAGCACTTACTACTAAAGGTGTTTCTTACGATCTAGAGTTGAAATTTAATAATATAAAAGACGAAGTGGTTTGGTTAAGGAATGTAGCGCAACCTGTTTATAATGAAAAGAATGAAATTGTTGGTAAAAGAGGTGTTTTGCAGAATATTACAGGTTCTAAGGAAGCGCAACAGGAATTAGAACTATCTAAAGAAAAGATAGAAAATGCTCTAAAACTTTTAGAGAAAAAGGAATATTCCTTGAGAAAAGCAAGTGAAATAGCTAAAATAGGCTACCAAGAATATGATAATGCAACGGATACTTTTATATGGTCTGATTATGTTTATGATATTTTAAGGTTTGATATAAAAAAAGGGATTCCATCACGTGAAGATGTTATTGCAATTTTTGATGATGAATCTGTCGAGAAATATACGAAAGCAACTCAAGAACTAATTAAAAATGGGACTCCTTTAGATTGTGAGTTGAGGCTTGTTACCAATGATAAAGAAGAAGTTTGGGTAAGAAATTTTGGTCAGCCTGTTTATAATAAACATAATGAAATAATAGGAAGAAGGGGAGTTTTACAAGATATTACTGCGTCTAAAAAAGCACAGTTTGAGTTAGAGGTTTCTAAGAAAAATATTCAAACCTCTTTAGAATTGTTAGAAAAAAGTGAGTATTCTAAGAACGAGGCTAGTAATTTGGCTAAAATAGGGTATTTGGAATATGATAATGATACGGGGACTTTTGTTTGGTCTGAGTTTCTATTTCATATTTTTGGATTGGATTCAAAAGACCCAGTGCCTCCATTAAAAGATATTATTAATTTTTTAGATAAAGAGTCGCAAAAAAAGATGAAACAAGTGACTTTAGATCTTGAGCAGCATGGTATTCCTTATGATATTGAACTTAGGTTAATTAATAAAAAGAAAGAAGAGGTTTGGGGTAGAATGATAGTTCAACCTTTATTTAATGAGGAAAAAGAGGTTATTGGTAGAAGAGGTGTTTTTCAAGATATTACCGAGAGAAAACAAATAGAACACGAAAATTTGATAATAACCGAAAGGTATAGAAATCTCTTTGATAACGCTACGATTTCCGTTTGGAATGGAGATTTATCTGGAGTGATAAAACAATTAGAAGAACTTAAAAAGCTTAAAATTCTTGATTTTAGAGTGTATTTAGAGCAGCATCCTGAGGTTTTTGTTTCGATACTTAAAAAAGTAGTCATAAACAAAGTGAATAAAGCTACTGTAAAACTTTTTAAAGCAAAAAGTGAAAAAGAGTTTTTAGATGGAAAAATGGAAAACACATTTGGTACAGGTGCGCATAAAGTGTTTGCCGAATTTATAATTTCAATATGGAATAAGGAGAAAACATTTACATCCGAAGTAAATTATAAAACTTTTAAAGGGGATGAGTTTGCGGCCCTAATTTCAATTCCAATTCCTCTAAATTTGGAACAGCAAAAAACAGTTCCTGTTAGTATACAGAGTATACAAAATATAAAAGATGCTGAATCTGAAAAAAGAGAATCTTTAAATAGGTTAAAAGAAGCACAAGAGTTAGCCCAAGTTGGTAGTTGGTCGTTTGACTTTTCAACAAAAAAATCAGAATGGTCTGATGAAACGTTTCGTATTTGGGGTTTTGATTTAAATAAACCAACACCAGAGCAAGTAGATATCTTAAATAGAATTCATAAAGATGATCTTGATTATTTTGAAAATGCAGCATCTTTAGTTTACACTAAAGGAATACCTTATGATATTGAGTTTAGAATTTGTTTACCAAATAATGTAGAAAAAACTATAAGGTCTATATGTAAGCCTATATTCGGAGAAAATAAGGAGGTAGTTAGTTTAAAAGGAACCAATCAAGATATTACAGCTCAAAAAGAGGCAAGAAGTGAAATCGAGAAAGCAGAAGAGATGTACCGTATATTAACGGATAATTCTAATGATTTAATCTGTTTGCATGAAGTTGATAGTAGCTTTAAATATATTAGTCCTTCTATACATAACTTATTAGGTTATGAGCAATCAGAGCTTTTAGGGAGAAAAGTGTTTGGCATTGTTCATAAAGAAGATATTGAGCCTTTATTAAAAGTAATGTCTGAAAGAACATCTAGTAATATGTATACTGATGCATTTAGTTGTAGAGTGTTGCATAAAGAAGGTCATTACGTTTGGTTAGAGTTTTTATCCTCTCCAGTTTATAAAGATAATATGATTAATTCCTATATTTCATCAGCAAGAGATATTACGCAATGGGTACTGGCGAAGCAAGAGATAGAAGTATACCAATCATCACTTCAGAAATTAACAACAGAAATGACGTTAATAGAAGAAAAACAGAAAAAAGAAATTGCAACAAACATACATGATCATCTAAGTCAGTCTTTAGTAATCTCAAAAATGAAAATTAATGAGTTGAAAAAAAGACCTCAATTAAAATTGATTGACGAGGATTTAAAATTTATTGAAACTCATATTTCTGAAGCTTTAGAAAATAGCCGAAAAATTACGTATGAACTTTCTCCTCCGGTATTATATCAATTAGGTATTATTGAAGCGCTAAGTTGGTTGTTTGATAATGTAGAGGCTACGCATAAGATTGCTTGTGTAGTTAATACTAATGTAGATAATATTAATCTAGATGAAGTAAAATCTATTTTACTATATAGAAGCATACAAGAAGTGTTAACCAATGCTATAAAATATGCAGATGCATCTTTGATAACTTTAGACCTTGATAAGAATGAGTTAGGGTTAGATATTTTTATTACAGATAATGGTGTTGGTTTTAATACAGCAATATTGAGTAGTCTTCACAATCATTCAGGTTCAGGTTTTGGTTTGTTTACGGTTCAGGAACGAATTAAAAATATTCAAGGGAAATTTGCAATAAAATCAAAAATAAATATGGGTACAACTGTTAAAATTTTTATACCTTTATCTAAATGAGTTATTTAAAAGATATTAAAATTGTATTAGTAGATGATCATAAGCTATTAAGAGATGGTTTAAGAAACATTATAGAGCAGAGGTCTAATATGCACATAATTGGGGAAGCTTCCGATGGTAGAGAGGCTATAAAAATATGTCCAAAACTTTTGCCAAACGTTGTTGTTATGGATGTTGCTATGCCTGGTTTAAATGGTATAGAGGCAACAAGGCAGATTCATAAAAACAATCCAGAAATAAAGATAATTGGTCTTTCTATGCATTCTAGCAAGCAGTTTATACAGAGTATGTTTAAAGCTGGTGCCTTTGCTTACTTGTTAAAAGATGGAGATTCAGATGAATTGATTACAGCAATATGCACTGTAATGCATAATAAAAAATATCTTTCAAATGATATTAATCAAGAGTTTCTTTTGGTATTAAAAGAGCCTAAAGGAATAGAAAAGACACAATTAAGCTCTAGGGAGAAAGAAGTATTACAGTTAATTGCAGAAGGGCGTTCTTCTAAAGAAATAGGAGAAATCTTATTTTTAAGTCCTAAAACGGTTGATGTACATCGAAATAACATTATGAAAAAATTAGATTTATTCACTATTCCTGAATTAACAAAATATGCCATTCAAGAAGGATTAACTTCATTGGGAATTTAATAGATCTATACTTTTTCATATAGCTGTTAAATTAAAATGATAAGCACTTTGCTTATGAAAATATCTGTAAAAACTATTTACCTTGCCTTTTAATTAAGATACCCAACCTTATATTGAAAGCAGCATTTCATAATTTACTGATAGTAGAAGACAACCCTTTTATAGGTAGAAATATTTTTGATGCCGCTAAGCAAATTGATAGTATAAGAGATATTTGCTTGACAAAATCTTTACATGAAGCAATTTCTTTTTTTAACAAAACTAATTTTGATGTAATAATACTCGATTTGAAGTTGCCTGATGGTAATGGGATAGAGTTGTTAAGAATGCTTCAGAAAGATAAAAAGGATACTAAAGTCTTTGTTTTTTCTATAAGTACAGAGCTAAGAAAGACGTGTTTTAAATACGGAGCGTTTGCTTTTTTTGATAAAGCTAAAGATTTTGATGAATTAGTTGAGGCAATAAAGATAGCATAACTATTAGGCTGCTAATCTTTAAAAAATTTAATTCCAAAAAAAGATATTATTGATTTTACAAAGTTTTTATAATAACAAAAAGCTAAACTTTAAGGGGGTTGTTTAGCTTTTTTATTAATATAACTGGGGGACTAATATATTAATGAATTATTAAAATAGTGGGGGAAGATATTTTAATAAAATATTTTTTTAGTAAGATTTAATTTATTTGATTATCAACCATGTACTTGTTTTTATACTACAAATATATATAACATTGTAAGGTTGTTCAATAGGTGAATTTCTTATTTTTTATAATTAGGTATAAAAAAGCAGGTTTTGGTGATATACAAATCATAAGAGATTGCTTATAAATCTTATAGGTTGCTGCTACTGTGTCGATTTTGAGTAAAAAAAGAAAACCCAACTTTAAAGTTGGGTTTTCTTTTTATTTATGTTCTAACTTCAAATGTTATTGGTATGCTGTAGCTAACACCTACAGGGTTACCTCTTTGTTTACCTGGAGTCATTGTAGGTAAAGCATTAATAATTTCTACTACTTCTTTTTCTAATCGAGGGTGTGGTCCTCTCGCTTTAACATTTGCTATTTTCCCTTTTTTATTAATTGTAAAAATTACAAACAATTTCTTTTTACCTGGGTCTAAGCCTAATTCAGATGCTAAATTAATATCAAATCTTTTACCAAAAAATTCTGTAACTTTTTTTGTAAAACAGTCTTTTAGTGCTTTATTGTTTCCTTTACAACCAGGGTAAACTGGCACGTTTTCTATTAATACAAAAGGAATGTCTTCTACCACTTCTTCTACCTCTTCAATTTCAACAATATCATCGGTATTTACAACTACACCTACTGTTTCGTCTGTTTCTGTAGATTCAATTACTGTTTCTTCAATTTCCTTTTCATCTTCTACTACTGTAATTTGCTCTACAATAGGTGGAGGTGTGTTTTTTGGTGGAGGTATTACTTCTTGCATTTCAATGATAGGAATATCTTCTTTCATATCATCAATCATGTTTGCTTGTCCTAAGCTTTTTAGGTCATTCCTTTCATAAGTTTTGTGCTCAATTAAAGTATAAGTAATAAATAAGGCTAATACTAACCCTATTTGTAAGAAAATTTTACTGTAATTTTCTAACTGTTGTTTTGGGTTTTTTTTAATGTCCATTTTGAAATCCTTTAAAAATGTATAATTTTAACTTCGTTATTTAAAAATAGCTTTCTAGATTATCAAATTCTTTTAAATTCGATTTTCTATTATAAAATTAATAATTTAAAGGGCTTTAAAATATGATTTCCATCATACTTTGTCATGTACTTTGGTGGGTGTATTATTGTTCCAAATTGTAAGAATATCTGTAGCAACACTTGCGCCACTTCCTGCAGCAATTGCAAATTGACTTCTGCAACCAGAGATGGTGCCACAACAGTATAAACCGTCTTTTATAAGGTGATTTTTATTTTTAAGTTGAATTCTATCTTTTACTGGATTAGCTCCTTGATGAGGTTCTATAAAAGAGTCTAGCCCTTCTATTGTAAAAGGTTTAGAGTAATTTAAAGCAAGAATTGCAACCTTAGTAAAATGGATAGTATAGTTGGTTGTTATTTGATATCCATTTTCTGCAGTTAAAATAGAGATAACTTTTTCACTTTCTATTTGTTGTACATGAGGGTATAAGGTAGAAAGCTGTTTTTTACCTTCAAGTAATATGTCTTTCCCTAAAGTTTTAGCAGGTATGCCTAATACATTATTAAATAAGGCATCTTGCAGGTGAGAAGCTCTCTGATGGCTGATAATTCCAATAGTTTTACCAGCTGCAAAAGCTTTGTCTTTTGCAGAACCTAATACCAATGCACATTGCAGTGCAGAAGCTCCACCACCAATAATTAAAACATCAAAATTCATTTATACAAATAGAACTTTAATATTTGCTGCAAATAATTTTACAGAAATAGCTAATAAAATTACACCAAATATTTTTCTAATTATTTGAATTCCAATAGGGCCAATCATGCGCTCTATTCTAGAAGAGGTTTTTAAGACAATGTAAATTAAAATAATATTTGCTAATACTGCAATTATAATATTTTCTAAAAAAAACTCAGATCTTAAAGAAAGTAAGGTTGTTAAACTTCCTGGACCAGCAATTAAAGGAAAAGCTAATGGAAATACAGAAGCCGTAATTGCATTTACATCATCTTCATTGTCTTTGTAAAGCGTAATTCCTAAAATCATTTCTAAAGCAATAAAAAAAAGTATAAAAGCACCTGCAACGGCAAATGAATGTACGTCAATACCAATTAGTTTTAGTAAACTTTGTCCTAAAAACAAAAAAACAATCATAATTACACCTGCAATAATAGCTGCTTTTTCTGATTGGATATGGCCTGCTTTCTTTCTTAAATCTATAATAATAGGGATGTTACCAATAACATCTATAACTGCAAACAAAACCATAAAGGCTGTAAAAGCTTCTTTAAAATTAAAATTCATAATTTTTTATATTTTTTTGTAAAATTAGATAACTTAGTTTAGGAAAACGCAAAGTTATAGAAAAAAATAACACTATTTTTGCGATATGTTTCAACTTGGAAAAACTATAGTTTCAGAAGATATTATCGAAAAAGATTTTGTTTGCAATTTATCTGCTTGTAAAGGCGCCTGCTGTGTAGATGGTGACGCCGGAGCTCCTTTAGATGAGGAAGAAACCAAAATTTTAGAAAGAATATATCCTAAAGTAAAACCTTTTTTAAGAAAAGAAGGAATTGCTGTTATTGAAGAACAAGGTACTTGGGTTACCAGTGAGTGGGGAGAATTAGAAACTCCTTTAATTAATGGTGCCGATTGTGCTTATGTTATTTTTGATGAAAAAAAGACAGCACTTTGTGCAATAGAAGAAGCGTATAACCAAGGAGAAATAGATTGGAAAAAACCAGTTTCTTGTCATTTATATCCTATCAGAATAAAAGAATACAGTGAGTTTTCTGCTGTAAATTATGATAAATGGGAAATTTGTGATGATGCCTGTTCTTTAGGAAAAGAATTACAAGTACCTATTTACAAGTTTGTAAAGCAAGCCTTGATAAGGAAATTTGGACAGGATTGGTATGATGAATTAGAGGTTATAGCCGCAAAACATTTAGAAAAATAAGTAAATTTTTATATCACGTATAAATAGAAGTAAAAAGCATCAAAGAAATTTGATGCTTTTTTTATGGCACGTTAATTGTTTTAACAAAGTTTTAACATTTAAAAACTTTTGAATTATGAGAAACACCAAAAAATTACCAAGAAAACAATTAGAGAAATTCTCTAATATTTTTACACAGTTAGGGTTGGTATTAGTGCTCTTTATTATCTTTATAACGTTAGAGCACCAAACCGAAGAGAAAATAGTTGCAGATTTTGAAACTACTAAAAGAGAAGTCGTTTATGTAGCACCAGATACAGATGTCATTTTTACAAAAGAGCCTAAGGTTATTCCTAAAATAGAGATTATAAAAGCAGCACCAATTATTTTAGATGAGGTTGTAAAAGGTGATAATAATATCATTGAAAATATTATTGATAATGTTACAGCAGAAGATCCAGTTTTAATAGATATAGAAAATGTTGTAGAGGTTAATGTTGAAGAGAAATTTGTAGAAGATGTAGATTTTATCAACATACAAAATGCACCCATTTTTAAAGGATGTGATAATTTATCGAAAGAAGAAAATAAGGTTTGTTTTGAGAAAAAAATGAAACAGTTTGTACAGCGTAATTTTGATGTGGAATTGGCAAGTGAAATAGGTTTAGGCACTGGTAAACATAAAATATATACTCAGTTTGTTATAGATGATAAAGGAGAAATAGTTGATGTTAAAATAAGGACTGCATATAAAACATTAGAAAAAGAGGCTTTAAGAGTTATTAAGAAGTTACCAAAATTTAAACCAGGTATACAAAATAGTAAAACTGTTAAAGTAAGGTATAACTTGCCCATTGCTTTTAGTTTAGAATAACATAAAACCCAACCAAAAGGTTGGGTTTTATGTTGAAAATATTTTATTATTTGTTATTTTAGCAAGATGAAAATCAGTCAATATTTAGACGCTACTTACTTAAAAACAGCAAGTCAAGCGAATCTTACGGAAGAAGAAAATAAACAAAACGTTATTCATTTAATTCAAGAAGCTATTTTGTACGATTATAAATTAATTATGATTCGTGCTAAATACATTCCTTTAGCTAAGGAAATGCTTCAAGAGGCAAATAAAAGTATTCTTATTGGAACTGTAATTGGTTTTCATGAAGGAACTTATACTACTCAAGAAAAATTAGAAGAAGCACAAGAAGCTATTAATTTAGGGGCAGATGAGTTAGATTTTGTTGTGAATTACGAAGCCTTTAAAAGAGGTGAATTACAATTGGTTACCAATGAAATTACAAAAGGGATTGCACTTGCTTTGGAACATAACAAAGTAATAAAATGGATAATTGAAGTTGCTGCCTTAACAAACAAAGAAATAATTGTAATTTCGCGCTTAATTAAAAATATTGTTTTTACTGATTTTGGTGAAGAAAATGCAGAGAATGTTTTTGTGAAATCATCAACAGGTTTTTTTAAAACAGAAAACAATTTGCCTAACGGAGCAACGTTAGAAACAATGAAGTTAATTGCAGAAAATGCAAAACCATTAAAAATAAAAGCAGCAGGCGGCGTAAGAGATTATGAAATGGCTGTAAAAATGGTTAATTTAGGAGTAGATAGAATTGGTACATCATCTTCTAAAGAGATTGTAAATAAAGAACAAAACAGTAATTCAGGATACTAATTTTGATAGAATATTTTGCACATGAAACGGCTGTAATAGATAACGATTGCAGTATCGGAAAAGATACCAGAATTTGGCATTTTAGTCATATTATGTCTCATTGTGTTATTGGTGAACAATGTAATATTGGTCAGAATGTAGTGGTTTCTCCAGAAGTAGTTTTGGGTAAAAATGTAAAAGTGCAAAATAACGTATCTATTTACACAGGAGTAATTTGCGAAGACGATGTCTTTTTAGGACCTTCTATGGTTTTTACAAATGTAATCAATCCACGGAGTGCTATCAAAAGAAAAAATGAATACCAACAAACCTTAGTGAAAAAAGGAGCAAGTATTGGGGCAAATGCTACTATTATTTGTGGAAATACTATTGGTGAATACGCCCTTATTGGAGCGGGAGCAGTAGTAACCAAAGAAGTTTTACCTTTTGCACTTATAGTTGGTAATCCATCCAAACAAATTGGTTGGGTTAGTGAATACGGACATCGATTAGAGTTTAATAAAAACGGAATTGCAGTCTGTAAAGAAAGTAAAGAACAATATCAATTAAAAAATAATACCATTATAAAGTTATAGGATGATAAAAAAATACATATTTCTAGTTTTATTATTTCCCTCAATATATTTTGCTCAAGAAGAAAAGTACCCCGTTTTTGATGCTTGTAAAGATGTAGAAGTTCAATCTTTAAAAGATTGTTTCTATGCCCAAACAAGAGAACTGTTTTTTGCAGAGTTTGAAACACCGGCAATTGCAAAAGAAGAAGGTTTTGTTGGTTCTGCCAATACTATTTTTGCTGTTACAGCAGAAGGGGAGTTTAAATTAATATATGTAGACACGCCTTTCGATGAAATTAGAGACGAAGTAAAGAGAGCTTTTAAGGTGTTTTCGAAAATTACACCTGCTTGGTATAATGACCATGCAATAGAAATGAAATTCGAGCTTCCAATTAAATTTCCTTTAACGAATGATAGTGATGTTGTTGTAGACAATACTACATTAGAAATTAAAAAAGAAAGCTTAATAGATGTTGTAGCAAAAAAGAGAATTGCAGACTCTACTTTTTTAGAACATAGTAGTAAACTAAACATACCTTTTACACATAGAAGCTATGTAGATTATGAATTTGCGTTGCACAAAGCAAAAGGAACGCACACCGCGTCTAAACCTTATACGTATGATGATATAAAGCCATATTACGATTTAACTAAAGAAAAAAAGAAATTTTTAAAACCAAATAAAGAAACTTGGTTAGGTAAAAAGGTCTGGAATGAGCATTTGGTACAAGTAAAAAAAGACGATTATTGGCTTACGGTAGATTTGCTGTTTGATGTTCAAATGGGAAAAGACAATTCTGATGTAGATTACACCTTTAATAATTCTAGAATTGTAAATGTAAATGGAGAAATTGGAAACAACTTTTCATTTTCTACTACTTATGCAGAAAGTCAAGGTAGGTTTGCAGAATATGTAAATAGCTTTGTAACAAATAATGCAGCCAATGTAAGACCCCAAAATTCCGAAGGTTTAGTTCCTGGAAGGGGGAAGACAAAAGGATTTAAAGAAGATTCACACGATTACCCTGTTGCAGAAGGCTATTTGGCATATACACCAAATAAATACATGCAGTTTCAGTTTGGAAACGGTAAAAACTTTATAGGAGATGGATATAGATCTTTTATTTTGTCTGATGTTTCTTCTCCAACTACTTATTTAAAAATGAAATTAGATATTTGGAAAATACAATACACCAATATTTGGATGTGGAATACAGAACCATCTTTAAGTTCAGTATCAGATCCTAATGAACATGCAAGAAAGTATGTCGCAGCTCATTATTTAAGTGTGAATGTTACAGATAAATTAAATTTAGGCTTTTTTGAAACTGCAATTTCTGCCGGAGAGAATGGAATGGATGCTGGTTTCTTAAACCCACTTATATTTTATAGGTCTTTAGAATTTAATAGAGGTGAAGATTCTGGAAACGCAATTATTGGTTTAACAGGAAAGTATAAGCTAAATAATAATGTCTCTTTATATTCTCAATTAGTAATTGATGAGTTTTCTGTAGGGAACTTTAGTGACATGAGCGATTGGAAACATAAATTCGCATATCAATTAGGTGTAAAATACTTTGATGCTTTTAAAGTAGAAAACTTATTTTTACAGTTAGAGTACAATCGTGCTCGTCCTTATACCTTTGCACATAAATCACCAATATTAAATTACGGTAATTACAGTCAGCCTCTTGGGCATTTGTGGGGTGCTAACTTTTGGGAAGCAATTGCTATTGCTAGATATAAAAAAGATAGATGGAGTGGTAGTGCAAAAATTATTGTAGGTAAAAAGGGATTCGATTTAGAAGATCAGGCAATAAGTTATGGTGGTGATATTTATCAATCTTATAACGATAGATTGTCAGATACGGGTATAGAGCTTGCACAAGGTAATGCTGCAAATGTCTTTATTGCAGACGTACAAGCCAATTATTTAATTAATCCTTCTACGAATACAAATCTATTTGCGGGTTTATCATACAGAAATTTCTCTTCAGATTCAGATTTAACAAGTTATCCATCTGGTTCTAATGTTTGGTTTTCAGTAGGGGTAAGAGCCGATTTGTTTAATTGGTATTTCGATTTTTAAATTTTAATATTTTTTTAAGAAAAACATAAGAGTATTATATATACATTTGCAGTGTGATTTTTAATTAAGTCACACTTTTTCTTTTTCATAGCAATTTTCCCACTCAATTTATTGAGTGGGTTTTTTATTTATAGTTAAAACCCAACTAAAAGGATGGTAAAGTCATAATTATCAAATATCTTTGCAAACTATTTTTATAGAATGGAATCAACAGTAATTACAGACAATAAAATATCTATGCAAGCTATAATTTCAGACTTTAAACAACTTACAAAAGTTGGTTTGTCATTAAGTGTTGTATTTTCTTCCGTTGCCGGTTATTTATTGGCTATAGATGTTGTAAATTATTTTACGCTTTTAATGTTAGCCATTGGAGGTTTTTTTATGGTTGGTGCATCAAATGCATTTAATCAAATCATAGAAAAAGATACAGACCTTATTATGAAACGTACGCAAAATAGACCTTTACCAACCGGTAGAATGTCTGTTAATGTTGCGCTTACAATTGCAATACTATTTACAGTATCTGGGTTGTCAATATTATATAGTATCAACGCTAAAACAGCTTTGTTTGGTGCTATTTCCATATTTTTATATACAAGTGTTTATACACCTTTAAAACCAGTAACACCTTTATCTGTTTTTGTTGGTGCCATTCCGGGAGCCATTCCTTTTATGTTAGGTTGGGTAGCTGCTACCAATCAATTTGGTATGGAAGCAGGTTTTTTGTTTATGATTCAGTTTTTCTGGCAGTTTCCACATTTTTGGGCTATTGGTTGGTTACAACATGAAGAGTATAAAAAAGCAGGTTTTAATATGTTGCCAATGGGGCAAAAAAATAAAGGAGCCGTAAAACAGATTATTTTTTACACAGTAATAATGATATTGGTATCGATTTCTCCAGTTTTAAAATTATCTGGAGCATTTTACATTCACCCAATAACAGCTGTAATTGTTGCTCTTTTAGGAGTATATATGTTATATTTTGGTGTTAAGTTGCATAAAAGTGAAGATAACGTTGATGCTAGAAAATTAATGTTGTCTAGTGTTTTATATATTACAGTAGTGCAAATTGTATACGTAGTTGATAAATTTTTACATTAATAATGGTAAGAGAACAGAGAATAGAAGAAGAATTAGTGATTGCTAAGAAAAAGACTGCAAAACCTATGTTATGGATTTCCATGATTAGTATGGTGATGTTTTTTGCAGGACTAACAAGTGCTTATGTAATAAGTATGGAAAGAGATGATTGGGTTACTTTTAACTTACCGCAATCATTTTATATCAGTACATTTTTAATTATTGCAAGTAGTATTACGCTTTTTTTCTCACAAAAATTCTTAAAAAATGATAAAAGACAGCTCTCTTTAGTGATGATTGTTGTTACTTTATTGTTAGGGATAGGGTTTATTTGGCAACAATATGTAGGCTTTAATCAGTTAAAAAGTGTAGGGTTATTTTTTACAGGACCAGAGAGTACTGTATCAACATCTTTTATAATAGGAATTACATTTATGCATATTTTACACCTGTTGGCAGGTGTTCTAGTGCTTTTGGTTGTTATTTATAATCATTTTAAATACAAATACAAATCAGACAATATGCTTGGGTTTGAACTAGGTGCAATCTTTTGGCATTTTGTAGATATACTATGGATTTATCTATTTTTCTTTTTCTATTTTATTAGGTGATGAAAAATAGTTATTTTTGGCAAACTAACTAAGAATTAATTAACAGAGATTATTATATGGAAGCAAATATTGCTATACCTACAGATGGTAAAGATACTTGGAATGGTGGTACACAAAAACCATTAGGAGCAAGTTATGGTAAAATGATGATGTGGTTTTTTATCGTTTCTGATGCTTTAACCTTTTCAGGGTTTTTAGCCGCTTACGGTTTAACACGATTTAAATTTATGGATTCTTGGCCTATCGCCGATGAAGTGTTTACACATTTTCCTGGTTTACATGGTGTACATGCACCAATGTATTATGTTGCATTAATGACCTTTATTCTTATTATATCTTCTGTAACAATGGTTTTAGCCGTTGATGCAGGTCATCAAATGAAACAAAAAAGAGTAGCTTGGTACATGTTTGCCACTATTATTTTTGGAATAATTTTTATCGGTTCTCAAGCTTGGGAATGGAAAAACTTTATTAATGGTACTTATGGTGCTGTAAAAACTACAGATGGTAGACTTTTACAATTTGCAACACAAGATGGTGTTGATGCCGATGGAGAACCAATATTTCATCAAATAGCATTGTCTGATTTTGTTGTAGGAGAAAGAACAGACGGGAGAGTCTTACACGAAAGAGAAAATGGATTGTGGTTTGAGAAAGAAGAAGCAATTGCTACGTATTCTGTTGCTCAAATTCAGGAATCTTACAAATCAAATCCTGATGTTTTAATTCGTTCAGAATTGATTGACCCAGCAACAAAACAGAAGATTATCCTTTCTAGAGAAGAAGGAATGGCGCAGTTAGCCAAAACAAAAATGGTTGTTGAAGGAGCTAACCTAAAAGTTAATGAATATGGAAACACAAGTTTTGCAGATTTCTTTTTCTTTATCACAGGTTTTCACGGATTTCACGTACTTTCTGGAATTATCATTAATATCATTATTTTCTTTAACGTAGTACTAGGTACTTACGAGCGTAGAGGACATTATGAAATGGTAGAGAAAGTAGGATTGTATTGGCACTTTGTAGATTTAGTTTGGGTATTTGTATTCACATTCTTCTACTTAGTATAAAAAAAATAAAGACCTCTAGGCATTGCCTAAAAGTTCTAATTAAATTGTCTTTCCTGTGAAAGTAGGAATCTAAAATAAGATTAAAAATGGCACACGCACACGAATCAAACACAAAAAGAATCTGGATAGTTTTAGTACTATTAACACTTATAACTACTGTAGAGGTTGTATTAGGTATTATAAAACCAGCATCTTTACACCTTACTAGTATTTTAGGTACAAGTCCTTTAAACTGGATATTTATCATTTTAACATTAGTAAAGGCTTATTACATTGCATGGGCATTTATGCACTTAGAAGCAGAAAATAAATGGTTAAGACGTTCTGTAGTTTGGACCTCTGTTTTCTTAATTTGTTATTTATTAACACTTTTTTTAATAGAAGGTAATTATTTACATAGCGTTTTAGCACCACTTGTAAAATGGTAATTTAAAAATTTAAAAAGGTGGTTTTAACCACCTTTTTTTATATACAAAATATAGGTTCTTATAATCTAAGACTAACAATAAAATATCTAGAATTTCTTTATTACCAATTAAGACTTAGAAAGAACTTACCTGGGGTGATAAAAAAAAAACTTTACGCTTTTTGCGGTTAATTTATAATTTTTAACAATGATGAAACTTACTAAAAAAAGAGTTGTTTTATTTTTACTTTTTATTTTCCCATTAATTTGTTTTTTAATTTTATCAACCGGAACAAATAATTTTAGCAAACTACCTGTTGTTACAAGCAATGTTGTAGATATTTCTACGTTAGATTCATCAAACACATTTAAAGGCAAGATTTCTGTTGTTTGTTTTCTAGGAAACGATATGGATTCCAATAAGGGGGGATTCTTTAATTTGAATGAGAAAATTTATAAGAAATTTATAGAATATAATCAATTTCAAATCATTGCTGTTTATCCAGAAGGAAAAGAGAATGAGGTAGCTGTTCTAAAAAAAGAAATAGGTGCTTTTACCGATATGGTAAAATGGAAATTTACAGCAGGCTCTAAAGAACAAATTAAAGCATTACACGCTGGGTTTAATTCAAATGATAAATTATCTAACTTTTATACATCTAATGTTTTTTTGATTGATAAAAATGGAGGTCTAAGAGGTAGAGTGAAAGATGCAGATAGTGTTGATGGAAAATTATTTGGCTATAATATGAATTCAGTTTCTGTGTTAAACGCAAAATTAAAAGATGATGTATTGGTACTTTATTACGAGTATTATGCCGCTTTTAAAGAAAATAATAAGAACAAAGCAGATAGAAAAGAAGTAGGGTTATGAACAAAAAGTATTCTTATATAGGTGTTTCATTTATTATTCTTTTATTCGGAATTTATGTTGTTAGAAACTTAGATAGCAGAATAAATGACAATGATCTTGTCCAAGAAGATAGATTGAATAAGGTTGATAAAAAAGGAACAAGCAAAAATGACTTATACACATTTAACAAAGTTCCGGATTTTGAGTTTATAGATCAAAACGGAACAACTATTAGCAATAAAGATTATGAAGGCAAGGTATATGTTGTAGAATTTTTCTTTTCTACTTGTCCAACCATTTGTCCTCTAATGAATAAAAAAATGGTAACAATTCAAGATAAATTTGCTTCCAATAATAATTTTGGAATAGCTTCTTTTTCTATAACACCAGACATTGATACTCCAGAAGTTTTAAAGGAATATGCTAAAGTGAATCAGATTACACATAAAAACTGGCACTTATTAACGGGTAAAGGGGAAGAGGTAGTGTATGATTTAGCTAATAAAGGTTTTAAACTGTTTGCAGGTAAAGGTGCTGAAGAACATGGTGGTTTTGAACATTCTGGCTTATTTGCTTTGGTAGATAAAGAAGGAAATATTAGATCTAGAAAAGACGAGTACGGTAATCCTATTATGTATTACAGAGCTTTGTCTGAACAAGGTTTTGCAGATCAGGTTAAAGAATTAAAAGAAGATATTAAAATTTTGTTGAATGAGTAATTTAGCACAAGAAAAAAAGTATAAGAAAATTATAACTGGTTTATCCATTGTAATTCCTATAGCTGTTGCAGCTTTGTTTGGTGTTAATCTAAAAGATTTAGGTTTTAATGTAGAACCGTTAACATTTTTACCTCCAATTTATGCCTCTATCAATGGCGTTACAGCTGTTCTTTTAATAGCGGCAGTTATTGCAGTTAAAAAAGGAAATATAAAATTACATGAGCAACTTAATACGGTTGCAATAGCATGTTCTCTTATTTTTCTTTTGCTTTATATTGGATATCATATGAGTTCAAATTCTACATCTTTTGGAGGAGAAGGGATTATAAAATACGTTTATTATTTTATTTTATTCACGCATATTATTTTATCAATAATTGTAATTCCTTTTGTACTCACAACTTATATGAGAGCAAAATTGGGTAATTTTCCACAACATAAAAAAATAGCCAAATTTACTTTTCCTTTATGGTTGTATGTTGCTGTTACTGGTGTAATTGTCTATTTAATGATATCTCCTTACTATGTATAAAAAAAGAGTTTTAGTATTTTTTTTGATGATGTTTTTTACATCGAAAATTTCATTTTCTCAATGTGCAATGTGTAAAGCTGTTGTAGAAAATGGAGATAGTTCTATGGCAGAAGGTATTAATAATGGAATAACCTATTTAATGGTATTTCCCTATCTTTTAGTAGGTCTTTTGCTTTTTGTAATTTATAGATATAAAAGGATAAATGAGAAATAGGATTATAAGTGTTTTTTTTTGTAACAAATTTTACTTTTAGTCGTCTTATTTTTAACTTCAAAAGAAAAGTTATTCTTTTGTAATTACAATTTATATTATATCAACTAAAAAATAATACGTTTTGAAAACTAAATTGATCCTATTTGTAGCTTTTTTAACCACTATTACTACCTTTTCTCAGAAACAATGGACACTTAAAGAATGTGTAGATCAAGCTTTAGAGAAAAATATTTCTATCCAACAAAATAAATTAAGCTTAGAGCTAGCTAAAAAAGATGTTGCTATTGCTAAGGGAAATTTTTTACCAAACTTAAACCTTTCTACTGGAGGAAGATTTAATGCAGGTTTATCTTCAGATGAAAACGGAGTATTAAAAAACACAAATAATTTTTCATCTAGTTTAAGTTTATCTGGTGGTGGAATTATTTTTAATGGTTTTAGAAATACGAACACTTATAAACAAGCTCAGTTAGGTGTAAAGTCTAGTTTGTTAGATTTAAAGAAGATAGAAAATGATATTTCTTTATTTGTTGTAAATGGTTATTTAAATATATTATTTGCTAAAGAAAATTTAAGTTCTGGTAAAGTGCAGTATGAGATTAGTAAAAAACAAATTGAAGCTGCGGAGAGTAGATTTAATTCTGGAGTTATTGCTAAAGGAGATCTTTTAAACGCGCAATCTACAGCTGCTACAGACTTACAAAATGTTATTGCACAAGAAAATGCGTTAGACTTAGCTTTGTTAAACTTAGCGCAACTATTACAAGTACCGGTTCAAAATTTCGATATTACTTCTATAGATGTTGGTACTCCTACATCAACTTTATTATTTAAAAATTCTGATGACGTATATGAAAAATCATTAGAGGAAATGCCAGAAATAGAAAGAGCTAAATTGGCAATAGAAAATGCAGATTTAAATATTGATATTTCTAAAGGAGCTTTTTTACCTACTTTATCATATTCTGTTAGTTCTGGTAATTCTTATTATCATCAGTTTAATAACTTGTTACCAAATCAAACGAACTCTTCTTTCTTTGCCCAGTTTGAAGATAGGTTACAACACGGATTAGGTGTTTCTCTTAGTATTCCTATTTTTAACAGATTTCAAACAAAAAATAGTGTCGCTAAATCGATGATTAATAAAGAGATTTCTGAAACTCAATTAGAAAGTGAAAAATTAAATTTAAAGCAAACGATAGAACAATCTTTTTTAGATGTTAAGTCTGCATTAAAAACCTACGAAGCTTCAAACATTTCTTTAGAAGCACAAAAAGAAGCTTTTAAAAATGCACAAGAACGTTATAATTACGGAACCATTACTTTGTTTGATTTTGATCAAGTAAGAACCCGTTTGGTAAATGCAGAAGCTACCATGATACGCTCTAAATACGATTATGTTTTTAAAACGAAAGTATTACAATTCTATTCTGGAGAATTGATTCTAGAATAAATAAAATAAAGATTCCTTATGAAGCCTCGCACATTTGCGAGGTTTTCTTTTTTCTATAACTTATATTTGCATAAAAATAGAACAATTGGCAATTATCCTTAACATAGAAACCGCAACCAAGAACTGCTCTGTAAGTCTTGCAAAAGACGGAAAAGTTATAGCAATAAAAGAATTGAATAATGGTAATTATTCTCATGCAGAAGTATTACACCCTTTTATTTTAGATGTATTAAATGAAGTAAATATTACTTCTACTGAAATAGACGCTGTAGCCGTTAGTAAAGGACCGGGGTCTTATACTGGCCTTAGAATTGGAGTTTCTGCCGCAAAAGGGCTTTGTTTTGCTTTTGATAAGCCTTTAATTTCTATTAAAACATTAGAATCTTTAGCACATGCTACTTCTTTAGAGAAAGGCATTATTATACCAATGTTAGATGCTAGAAGAATGGAGGTTTATGCTGCTGTTTTTAATGAAAAACATGAACAAATTAGAGATATTAAAGCAGAGATAATTGATGAAAATTCTTTTTCTGATTATTTAGAAATAAATACCGTTTACTTTTTAGGTGATGGAGCGCATAAATGTAAAGAAATAATTACCCATAAAAATGCAGTTTTTATTGATGATATGTTCCCTTCTGCTAAAGAAATGGCAAAATTATCTTATGATAAGTACAAAAAAAACGACATCGAAGATGTCGCTTATTTTGAACCATTTTACTTAAAAGATTTTGTGGTTATTCCTGAAAAGAAAAAGAAACCAACCTTTTAAAATATTATTCGTTTTTGTTGATGTTTACTCTGTGTGGATAAGGAATATCGATTCCGGCTTCATCTAGAGCTTCTTTTACCTGTTCCATAACTTCAAACTTAACTGTCCAGTAGTCTTCTTTTTTTACCCAACCTCTAGTAAAGAAATTGATAGAACTGTCTCCTAATTCAGATAAATTAACTGCAGCAGCAGGAGTTTTTAAAATTAATGGATGGTTGTTTAGAATGCCATAAAGAAGATCTTTTGTTTTCTTAATATCAGAATCATACCCTACACCAAATGTAAAATCTACACGACGAGTAGCTTCTGTACTATAGTTAACAATATTACCATTAGATAACGTTCCATTAGGAATTATAATTTCTTTATTATCTGTAGTGTTTAGTTTCGTTGTAAAGATCTCAATCTGCTTTACAGTTCCGCTTTCACCTTGTGCTTCAATAAAATCACCTAGTTTAAAAGGTTTAAAAATCATAATTAAAACACCTCCAGCAAAATTAGCAAGAGATCCCTGTAGTGCTAAACCAACAGCTAAACCTGCCGCTGCTATAATTGCTGCAAAAGAGGTTGTTTCTACTCCTAGTTTAGAAATAACAACTATTATTAATAATATTTTTAGTACCCAACCAAGTAAATTACTTAAAAAAGTTTGAAGAGTAGTGTCAATACCACCCTTATTCATTGCCTTTTTAGCACCTTTAACAATTAGTTTTATAACTAATAAACCAATAATTAAAATAGCTAGTGCTACTAATACTTTAGGCGTATATTCAATAATTAATTTTTCTAAATACTCTAAATATTTTTTCATTTTTTATCTTCTGTTTATAAATTAAATGCAAAAATAAAGGTTTCTTATTGAACAAGAAAAAGTTTAACTATAATATTAAAAGTGAAATAATGCCTAGTGCTGCTGGTATTGTTTGTATTGTATTCATTCTGTTGTATTAAGTAAATCGATTTAATTTTATGAGAAAAAATTTAGAGTAGGGTGTTTTATCTTTTAATTTACTTTGAATGTGATTTTTAAGTTTACTATAAATTCAGTAATCTCATCATTATTTACAACAGCACTTTGCGATTTTAAAAAAATAGATCTTATATTTTTTACTGATTTAAAGGCTTCTTTTACTGTTACTCTAGTCACTTCTTCCGAACTTTTTTAAGAAATAGCTAATACTTAAATAACCTTCATAACTGCCATCATCTTTGTTTTAAATTTATATATAGTAAAGGTGTTGTTTTTATTCTTAAAACCCCAATGTTAAATTAATGTTACTAAAAGGTTGCTTAATTGTAATTTTTCACGTATATTTGAACATGTAACATAACAATAAAAAATTATCGTCATGAAAAATATACTAACACTTATAGTTCTTTGTGTAGCAACAATAGGATACGCACAAGATAGAGAAACAACTTATACCATAGAGGGAGATTTAGTGAAAGCTACTTATTATTACGAAGATGGTTCTATTAGTACTGAAGGGTACTTTAAAGATAAAAAATTAACAGGTCAATGGACTCGTTTTGATAAAAACGGAAACAAAACTCAAATTGCCAAATACAATGATGGCAAAAAAGTAGGAAAGTGGTTTGTTTGGAATGATGAATCTTTAAAAGAAATTAATTATAATAACAATGCAATTGTTAGCGTAAATTTATGGAAACATGAAGCTAAATTAGCTGCTAATAAATAATTTTTATTTTTGTTTAGCCAATTAACGGGCTATTGAAACTCCAAAAAAGTAATTTTTTGGAGTTTTTTTATGGACTAACTACACTTGGTTATTTATTAAAACGTTTTCGGTTCTAAATTAGAACTGTTTTAATATACTTTGTTAGTTTTAAATATAAGAATGGAGTATCTACTATTATTTTTTATTCCAGTTTCTTTAATGAGATTGTTATGCTAAGTATCTTTACATCAGGTTATTTTAAGTACTTTCTGAACCAGTTTATTACTTTTTCATTTCTAATATTACGGTGAGTATTTAATCCATGGTCGCCATTTTCAACAATTTGAAAGTCAAACTCCTTATTCAGTCTTTTCATTTCTTTAATCATTAGTTCTGCATTTATGGGCTTTACTCTCCAATCATCAGATCCATGTAAAATAAGCGTTGGTTCATTGATCTCATTTACCCATTTTATTGGAGACCTATAGTCATACTCCTTTTTAAAATTGATAGTGTCACCAATTAATTCTTTTAATACTTTTTCATACATTTCTGGACGAGTATCAAAATCAAGTCTTAGATCCGTTGGGGCACCAACAACTGCAATGGCTTTAATTTCATCGGTTAATCTCGAAATTTGGTATGCATTTAGACCTCCTCTAGATATTCCGAATACTCCAATATTTTGATTAGAATATTTGAGGGATTTATTGATTTCAATAAGTTTAAGGATATCATTTAAATCTTTTCCTCCAAATTCATCTTTTCCTTCACTGTGCATATTTCCTCTTAATTGAGAAGACAGTACTATAAAACCATTTGATGATAAGTATTGTTGATATATTAAACTTTTAGTCGTAAAAGTACCAAAATCTCTATTACCTCCTCTGTTATAAATTATGGTAGGATATTTCTGTAAATCTTTTGGTTTTGTTAGAAAACCAGTTATTTCAAGACCATCTGATTTGTAACGTATTTTATAAGTTTCAGTAGGTGATTTAAAATCGTTATTTGTTTTAATCAGATATTGGTAGTCTATTAAAGGTGAGAAGTTTTCTTTTTTTTTAATTTCTTGTTTACAACTAGATAAAAGTAGAGTTGAAAATATTAATATTAAGTAAGTTTTCATATTTAATTTGCTATAATTTATGAATATTAAAAAATATTATAAGACATTTAAAAAGTTTAAAGCATAAAAAAACGTTTAGAGTTTTAACTCTAAACGTTTTTTTATATAATGTATTATAAATTACTCTACAATTAAAGTAAAAGGAATACTATATTTTACTCCTACTGGCTTACCTCTTTGTCTACCTGGTTTCATTTTAGGTAATTGTTTCATTACGCTAATAACTTCACTTTTAATTTTTGGGTGTGGAGCTCTTGCATTAACATCAACAATATTACCGTTTTTATCAATTTTAAAACCGATAAATACTCTTTTTCTACCAGAAGATAATCCTAATTCGTTTGGTAAATTTGCATCAAACTTTCTAGAGAAGTGCTTTTGTACCATTTTACTAAAACAAGCTTTTAACTCGTTTTTACTTCCTTTACATCCAGGAAATACAGGTACATCTTCAATAATCATAAAACTTACGTCTTCTACAACTTCCTCTACTTCTTGAATTTCTACAATTTCTTCAACTTCTACAGCTTCAGTTTCATCTGTTTCAGTAGATTCGATTACAGTTTCTTCAACTTCTTCCTCATCCTCTACAATCTCTATTTTTTCTGGTGCTGGAGGTGGTGGAGTTTTTGGTTTAATAGGTTCTATTTTTTCAGTAATTACTGTTTCTTCTTCCATATCAGCATTCATGCTCACTGTACCTAAGTCTCCAATAACTTTATCATAAGTTCTGTTTTCTATAGCTGCGTAAGTTACAAATAGTGCTAAAACCAAACCTATTTGCATAAAAATTTTACTGTAATTTTCTAAATTTGATTTCGGGTTTTTTTTAATTTCCATTGTAAAGAGTTTTTAATAGTTCGCTAATTTAATTAAATTATTGGTTTATATACAAGTCTTAGTATGAATTAACTGTAATTTTTTTCAAAATTTGATTAAAAATAATAAAACCTAAGAGAATACCTACTGTATTTGCTATTGCATCTTTATAATCTCCTGTTCTATATGTAGTTAATGTCTGTTGTAAAACTTCAATAATTATGCCAAAAAAAATACAACAAATAACAATCACATATTTTAGAGTTGGTTTTCTATAAAAAGAGAATAACCAAGTTACAGAAAGTGTAAAGTAGGCAATAAGATGATATATTTTATCAACGTTATTGATACCAGTTTCTATCTTAGGCATTCTCCTTAAACTCAAATAAGCAATTGTAATTGTTATGAATATCGCAATGATAAAAAGGTTATCCTTCAATAAGCTCTTGATACGCTGCAGCATCCAATAAATCATTTATTTGTGAACTATCTGATATTTTAATTTTAATCATCCAACCTTTTCCATAAGGGTCTGAGTTTACCAATTCTGGCTCCTCTTCTAATTCTTCATTAAATTCTATTACTTCTCCTGATAAAGGCATAAATAAGTCTGAAACTGTTTTAACAGCTTCTACAGAGCCAAAAACGTCTCCTTCTTCTACAGTATCGTCTAAAGTATCTACATCTACATAAACGATGTCTCCTAATTCTCCTTGTGCAAATTCTGTAATTCCTACAGTTGCTACGTCTCCTTCAACCTTAATCCACTCGTGGTCTTTAGTATACTTTAATTCTGATGGTAAATTCATTTTTTTAAATAGTTTTTGTTGTTATGTTTAATTTCCTCCTAAGTTATAAATAATATTAAATCCTCCATTAATCGCTTGTCTAGGAAAAGTGGTAGAGATTGCATATCTAGATGTTTGATGGTTGTAATAGAATGATGCGGTTAAACTATTACTTAATCTATAATCTGCGGTAAATTTAATAGAAAAAAGTTTTTGTCCACCACTAATTTGATCATTATCTTCATCTACAGATCTAATTTGTGTAATATTATCTCTTAAAGACACATCTGCTCTTAAATTGACATCTCCTTTTAGTGTTTGTTTCTTTCCTGTAAAACGTGTATTGAATTTTACGTCTTCAAAAACATATCCCATTCCAAATATAAATTCTGTTCCAGAAATATCTGTTAAGGTGCTGTTGTTAAAATTCATAGTAAGCGTTCTGTCACTTTTTATTTCTCCTCTTAAAGAAAATGAGTTTCTCATTTTCATATCTAGTTTAATTAGTGGAGAAAATTCATCTACTAAAGTAACTGCAGATACTAATAATTCTGATTCATAATTGTTGGCAGCATTTATGTTTGCGTAAGGGTTATTGGCATCATACTGTAAGTTATTGGTAAAACTAGATACAGTGTAAGAAGATCTATAACCATGTGAAACTACAAAATTACTAAAGTTTTTCTTGAAGAAATTAAACTTCATTAAACCATTGTAACGCAATGTCCAGTTAGGTATAGGAATATCTCTAAAAAGACCGGTATTTACTTTATCTGGACTTTTACCAGAATAAGCAGCTACAAATGCAGGTAATAAAACTTGCTGACTATTGGTTCCAAAACCACTTGCAGGTACTAAATTTTCTGTAGCTAATCTGTTTGAAATTATACTTCTATAATCTCTTAAATTCTGAAATAAAACATCTCCGTCTGTAAATGCAGTAGAAATCATAGAGTAACTGGTACTAAAGTTTCCTGTTTCAAAGAAAGGGGTATTTTCAAATTCATTGCTGCCAGATACAAGGTCTAGTTGCTGAGAGAGATCTCTTGTTTGTATTTTATTACCTCTAACATCTATATTTAAATCCTTAATTGGCTTTAATGTAAATGTGTAATCTAATTTATTGTAATGTGTTTTGCTGTAAGTTTTACTATAATATTCTTCTCCATTGTTTCGAGACACAAACCAACCTTGTTCTAAAGCTTTATTTCTAATATCTACTTGGCTACCAAAAGCAAAAGAAGTAGGAGCACCTCCTAAAAAACCAACATCTTCTGTATACCCTGGTAATAATTGACCATTGTTTTCTGAATAACTTATCTTCCCTTGTTTTACCGAAGTTAGAACATCGTAAGTACCTTTTAAGATCTTTTTACCGATAGATAATTTTTTGTTTTGCTTAACTCTACCAGGAGTTCTTGGTAAACCAGTACCTTGATCTCCTTTTGCACTTTTACGTTGATTTTTAGTCAATAATAATTTTTCGAAACCAAGCCCTTTGTAAAAAGCATCAAAATTAATAGTGGTATTTAAATTGTGTGTATTTGCATTTTGTATCGTGTTTCCTATTAAGTTTACAGAAGGGACATCAACACCATTAACGTCTATCGTATTTTGAGGAGCTGCTTGCCAGTCAAAATCTGCAGTATATGCATAGTCTGCTTTTATAAACTTTAAAAAAGGAATTTTATCGATAGGTAAATTATACGTTCCGTTTAATGCTTGATGGTAATGATTTGCTCTTCCGGTATTAAAAAAGTCATCAAAAACCTGTATTTCATCATTGCTACCAAAAGTATCGTAAATATAACTGTTGGTTGCATTAAAGTTTACTTGTAACGATTTTGTTAAATCGAAACCGATGGTATAATCCCAATCGAATAAAAATCTACGTTGTTTTAATTCTGGTTGAGCCGATAAACCTGAAACTAAATTTCTAGATTGTTGTTCGTTATAATTTCTGTTGATACTAGAATTAATTGCAAAAGTTTTAGGGATTGGATTAAAATTAAAGTCTTTTATAAGCTGCCAATATTTATTTCTAAAAATAGAATCATTATTTTTAAATGGTTCAAATGGTTTAGAGTCGAAACTAAAATTATAGGATGCAGAAGCTCTTACACTTTCGTTAATACGTTTTTTAATGTTGTAATTTCGTTGATATTCTTTGTTATGAGCATAAGAAACAGCTACGTTTTCTACATCATAAAACTTAGGTTTTTTTGTAGAATTAGGATTTCTATTCTTCTTAACGTTTGTAAAGCTAATGCTTGTTCTTTTGGTATAATCTCTAGAAAACTCACTATTTTCATTTTCACCTAAAGCATCTGCTAATTCTACGTCTTGAAACTGAGGGTCGTATTTTGGATCTATATAAAGTTCACCAATACTATAACTCATTGGCAATTGAATTCCCCATTTTTTAGGAGTTAATACTTTACCTAAATTTATAGTAGTAGCAACATCATATTGTTTTGTTTCATCTAAACTACGTTGTCCTACTCTGTCTTCTACATTACCAAAACCAACGGTAGACATACTACCAGATAAAGATACATTTGCTACATCTGCAAAATTTGCATCGGCATTTAGTACAGCTGCCCATCCACCTTCATTATCAAAACCAGAAGAACGCAACTCATTAAACCAAACCTCACCACTAATTGGAGTTGTTGTTTTGTTTTTTACTCCTAAAACAATTGTTTTTAATTCTGCTAAAGTTGGGTTTCCTTTTACTGAAATTGTATAAGGTATTTCGGCATCTTGCTCAATAGATGTATAGATGTCTGTAATGGCAACACCAGCTCTGTCTCTTTCTAATTTTACCAATCCAAAAGTTTCTAGAAAAGCATCTAAATTATTTGCTTCTGGCCAAATATCTAAAGCAGAAGTACCATTTTGAGATACTTTTAAAGGGAGTTCTATTTGATAAAAGTTATCATCTAAATCTGTACCTAATCTTATAACTGCAGAAAAATCATCATCATTAATGGCAAGTGCTCCTTCATTTTTTTGAAGGTGCATATACATTTTTAAATTTTTAAATCGTCTTAAATCAATGCTTATGTTTTTATAAATGGCTCTGGTTTCGTTTGCAGGTAAATTATTTACTTTTAATGTTACAGATTGTTCATTTTGTAATTGTACGCTTGTACTACCTTGTAATTGCTCTCTTTCTATTCCTGGAGGCTGAATGTAGCTTCCTTCATTTTGCTCTATACTTACAACACCAACTTCAAAATCTTTTAATTCATTTTCATCTAAATCTTCTGGTGTAGAAATAGATTCGTCTAATGTTTTTGTATAACGTCTCCAGTCTCCACGTACCAAATCTAACTCTCCAAAACGAAGTACTACTGGTATTTTAAAACTAGTTAAAAACATTCTAACAAAACGAATACTATTAAAGTCTGAAATACCATTTACAGGTGTTCCGCTTCTAATAGGTACTCTAAATTGATACCAAGTTGTTGTTTGGTTTGCTCCGTTTTCTAAAGTTACATCTGTTGTTTTTTTATCAACAATAAAATTCTTTCCAACAACCAAATCATTTCTATTCATAGAAACTTTATACTCGTAGTAGCTTTCTACGGTATTCATGGTCTGATCTTTATTAATATCTTCTACATCTGGGTAGGTTGTAGATGAAGTAGGGTAGCTTTCTGTAGATTGATTTAAGGTTGGAGAATTTCCTTGTGTATTGTTGTAATCTTTGTACCTAGTAATTATAGAAGCACGATTTGCGTCTAACTCACTACCTCTAAAATATTGAAAATTATCTGATGCAGGATCATTAGGGTTTAATTTACTAAAGTTAGGAAGAGTTGTACTGTACTTCGCAAATTCTTCAGCATCATTTAAACCATTATATCCAAGATCTTGGTTTGCTCTAGATTCATCATTTTCATCAAAAGCATAAATTATAGATGAGTTTGTTGGTACTTTTCCCCAAGTTGTTTCTGCGGTATTTATTTCTCCACCAGTTTCTGGTAAACCGTTTTCAAACATTTTACGACTATCTTTTAAGATGTCTTCAGAAACATTACCTAAGTTTATGTATAAATCTCCAATTTGGTTTGATGGATCTTCCGGATTCATGCCTATAGGTAAACCTTCTGTCTCGGTAATGGAATAATTTTCATAAGGATCCATTACCCAAAACTGTACATATTCAACATTTGCTTGATCAAAATTGTTGGTTGTTAAAGCTCTCATAACTCCCGCCCATCTATTTTGTGGGTCAGAGAAAGTTCCGTCTGCTTTCACATTAATACCAGTATCAAAATTATAAGAACCTCTTTCAGATGGAAAATAAGCTAAATCTAAAGTTCTTATTACTGAGTTCTGTGTAATATCTAACTGCACATTAGGGAATAATTCCCTATAATTAATCTGTCTTGTTTCTGCTCTAGAAAGTTCTGCTGCATTAATATTTGATGGTGTATCTCCAGCTCCGTAGAAAATTTGGTCTACATTATACCATGCCAATTTTCCTCTTTGGTAATTGTAAGATAAATCTTCTTGATCTCCATTAAAACCTGTGAAAAATTTTGGAGTACTTGCCTCATGCCAATCTAATGGTGATAAGATACTAATTGGTATTTGAGAAGCTTCAAAATCATCTATATAAGAAGTTGCAGTACCTGCTACATCAATACCACTTGGCGTTCCTGGAAGCAAATATGCCATATCTGCCCTAACCGATAAATTAGAAGGTACATCTGTGTCTACAAAAGGTAATTTATTTGCCAATTTTGTAAAATAAGGAACCTCTGTAGTGTAATCTATATTTGCCCCAAACATGGTATTGTTTATTGGGTCTGAACCAAAATTAACTTTTGGAGTAATAGGTCTTTCATTTACATTTAAAATGGTGGCACCAATAATAAATTTATCTGAAAACTTATGTTCAACATCAACCCCCATAAAGGTTTTACGTTGTTGATTAAACACCGCGTTGTTTTCTGTAGAAACACTAATTGGAGTTCCAGAAGCTTGCAAGCCAGTGTCTATAATTTGCACACGACCCAATTGATAATCTACCACATAATCTACACCTTCTACCAATTGTCTACCTCCTGCAGTTACGGTAACCGATCCTCTTGGTACGTTAAATGCTCCAATTGGTATTCCTCCAGAATTTTCTGATTTGAAATATCCTTTTAAGAAATACTTGTCTTTATTTTGATAGTTGTTTTGTGCGTTTATTTTGGTGTTTAAATAAAGTTCTTTAAATAAATAATTGTTATCTACCGTTTCATCTAAACCAACATCATTGGTGTTTTGTTGAACTAAATCATTACCAAAAGGTTCTGGTTCTGGGAAAAAGATAAATCCGTTTTGAGAATTTACGGTAATGCCTTCTACATAATCAAAATATCCGTCTGGAGTTCTATATTGACTTTGGTCTAATTGGTCTAACTTAAAAACCTGTATTAATGGTAGGTTAGGTATGCCTGCTGTATTTGCATTTTGTAAAACATTAGAAGAAATACCTGTTTGGTCATCTCTGTATTGAATTTCGAAATAGAAACCATCTTGAGATAAAGGAAAAGTACCTAATGCATACACGTTCTTCATCATTAAACGCCATGTAGGAAAAGATTCTGTAATAGTAGCACCATTAACAACTCTCTCTCTGTTAGTTTTTAAGATTTCACTACGTAATAATTTTACAGCTAGAGTTTGTGGAGCTTGAATACCATCGTTAGAAAATTCACCTACTTTAAAAGAAGTTTTTGTACTTCCAGAAACGCCACCTGCAATTGTATATTCATAAGCAACCGCTAAAACTTCACCATCGTTTAACCTTCTATTTAAAGAAATAAAACCTAATTGAGAGTTTAACGTAAACTCACTAGTGTTCAATTTTCTTGCATTTTCTAATACAGAATAATCTGTACCCTCACTCATGTTGTAAGGTTGTAAAGTACTATTTACGGTAGAAATATTTCTAATACCACTAGTTGTAGTTAGTAAATTAGATAAATTATTCGATTCGTTTGTTGGAATATTTCCACCTGTGGTTGTTGGCGGACTTGTAGGTTGTACTTCTCCTGTTTGATTTACCAAAACATCCGTATTAGATTCTCCAATATCTGCTAAAGCTACAATACTTCTATAATCTTCTGTACTAGAGCTTGTATTGGTAATCCAAACTTCTGCTCTTGTAATACTAACCTGACTGTTAATTAAAGGATAGTTTTTAAGAGAGTTTGCGTAGTTATCTATAAAATATTGTGATAAGAAAAAGTGACGATCATTATCATAATCCGTAGCCTTTAATTGAAATTCTTGTATAGAAGCACCACCTTCTGCAACAGTTGTGGTACTTTCTGAGTTTTGTTGAGAGAAAACAGCGGTTATATTAGTGTTCCCAAATTTTAATTGTGTTTTTACCCCAAAAAGACTTTGAGCTCCGTTTATTAAAGAGTTTTTAATAGGCATAGAAACATTACCTGCTTCTATTCCTTGTAAAATATCATCTTCTGTTGGCTCGTAACCAATTTTTACTAAATTCTGAAAATCGAAAGTAGATTGTGTGTCGTAATTTGCTGTGAAATCTAAACGTGTACCTACTTGTGCACGAATACTTGCATTAATTTGTTGATCAAAATCAAACGTAAAACTACTTCTGTTTTCTTCGGATAATTGTGGGTTTTCTGTATTCTGATAAATAAAACCGAGCTTTAAATTTAAGCTTCCAGTAGGTGTTACTTTAATTTCACTCCCTCCAAAAATAGTTTTAAATAAGTCAGATTTTACATAATATGTTGGTAGTAGATCTTTTTGAGCTTCTTTAGATCCTTTTTTGTTAGAGTTCGTAGCACTTACTTTGTCTTTGTAGTATTGCGTCATATCTCGTTTTAAACGATAATCTGCGTATTCTCTTTGTGTAAGATAAATGGGGGTTTTGGTGTAGTAATCGCCTATTTTTTCGAAAATTACATACCTGTTTAAATCTTTATCAAAAATAATTTCTTTCTCTGCCAGATAATCTAAAAATAAACCACCAGTTTGCTCTTTTTTAAAGTTATATCTTAAGTCTAGAGTGTCTTTTTTTACTGTTATGGAATCTGTATCCTTATCTGTTTGCGCATAAGAGGTGTTTGCTATGAAAGCAAAAGCAAGAAATAAAAATATTTTTTTCAAAAAATTTTTCAAAATTCTTATAAATTTTTTAAGGCTAGTTTTATTAAGTTTTCTACGGTAGCTTCCGGGTTTTCTTTTAAAATTGTTGAGATCACTTTCTCTGATTGCTTTTTATTAAACCCTAAAACTTCTAAAGCAGATAACGCTTCATCCTTATTGGTATTGCTTGTAAAAGTAGAAACTTCATCAATATTAAAGGTTTTTAAAATTTTATCCTTTAAATCTACAATAACTCTTTGTGCTGTTTTTGCACCGATTCCTTTTACAGATTGTATGAGTGGTACATTTTCTGATGCAATAGCATGTTGTATTTCTTCTGATGTCATAGATGACAACATTGTTCTTGCAATACTTGGTCCAACACCTGAAACAGAAATTAACAACTTAAAAACTTCTCTCTCTGTTTTTGTAAAAAAACCAAAAAGGGTGTGTGCGTCTTCTCTTATTGATAAATGTGTGTATAAAACAACAGCTTCATCATCGGGTAAACTAGAGAAAGTATTTAGAGAAATATGTAATAAATAACCAACTCCATTGCAATCTACAACAACTTCTGTTGGGTTTTTTTCTACCAACCTTCCTCTAACTTGTGTAATCATATATTTCTTTTTATAAGCCTCTAAAGTAAGAATTTATTTTAGGTTAGGTGTGAGCGCAATTTATATTTTATAAATCATAGAGATTAGACTTTAAATGATAACAAATAAATGTCTAATCTCTATTTTATTTAAACTCGATTCTTACATCAAATTAACCTTAAGCTAGATATTATTAAATTTTACTTCTTTTTTCTTTTTCTTGGGCATCTACAGCAGCCAATGCAGCCATGTTTACCATTTCATCTACACTAGAGCCTAATTGTAAAATATGTACAGGTTTACTTAATCCTAAAATTATTGGACCAATAGATTCTGCGTGGTTTAATTGTTTCATTAACTTATAAGTAATGTTTGCAGACTCTAAATTAGGGAATATTAAAACATTTACTTTTTTACCATTTAGTTTCGAAAACGGAAATTCTTTTGCTAACATTTCTGGATTTAAAGCAAAATCTGCTTGTAATTCTCCATCAATAATAGTGTCTGGAAAGTGTCTGTGTAGGTAAGAAACAGCTTCGGTTATCTTTTTAGAAGTTTCTGAACTTGAAGATCCAAAGTTAGAAAAAGAAACCATTGCCATGTTTGGTTTCATACCAAACATTTTTACAAAATTACCAGTCATTTGTGAAATTTTCACCAATTCTTTTGCCGTAGGATTTATGTTAATTGTAGTATCTGCTAAAAATAACGGACCTTGTTTGGTTAACATTAAGTTGGTTGCAGCAATTTTAGTAATTCCTTTGTCTTTTTCAATAAGTTCTAAAATTGGTTTTAAAACAGTTGGGTAAGGTCTAGAATATCCTGTAATTAATGCATCTGCTTCTTCTTCATTCACCATCATTGCAGCAAAATAATTACGTTCTCGCATTAATTTTGTTGCTTCAGATAAAGTACGTCCTTTACGTCTTCTATTTTTCCAATAAATTTTTCCAAAACGCTCTCTACGTTCTGCTTCTTCATCGGTTTTTGGATCTATAATTGGTACAATTGCAGTAAATCCTATTTCTGCTTTTAAAGCTAAGATTACTTCTTTTCTTCCTAATAATATTGGATCCCCAATTTTTTCATCATGTACTCTTTGTGCAGCTTTTAAAACATCTATATGGTCTGCTTCTGCAAACACAATACGTTTTCTATTACTTTTTGCTCTATTGTGTAAAAGTCTAATCTCTTTATTTCCAGAACCAGAACGCTCCATTAATTCTTCTCTATATTTATCCCAATCTTCAATTGGTTGTAGAGCAACACCAGAATCCATCGCAGCTTTTGCAATTGCTGGTGGAATTTCATAAATTAATCTTGGATCAAATGGTTTTGGAATAATGTATTCTCTTCCGTACGCCAAACTTACTTCATCATAAACAATGTTTACTTGTTCTGGTACCGATTTTTTAGCCAAATCGGCTAAAGCATGAACGGCTGCCATTTTCATTTCCTCATTAATTTTAGTAGCTCTAACATCTAAAGCTCCTCTAAAAATAAATGGAAATCCAAGTACATTATTCACTTGGTTAGGATGGTCAGATCTTCCCGTAGCCATTATAATATCTTTTCTTGTAGTAACTGCTAAATCGTAGTCTATTTCGGCCACAGGGTTTGCCATTGCAAAAACAATAGGGTCTTTAGCCATGGTTAAAAGCATCTGTGGAGTAACTACATTTCCTTTCGATAAACCAATAAATACATCAGCATCATGCATTGCTTCATCTAGAGTGTGTAAATCTCTGTCGGTTGCAAATTCGGCTTTTTGAGAAGTAAGGTTGTCTCTATCGCTTCTAATAACACCTTTACTATCGCACATTACTACGTTTTCTTTCTTTACACCTAGTTTTAAATATAAAAGGGTACAAGAAATTGCCGCAGCTCCAGCTCCGTTAACTACAATTTTTACTTTACTAATATCTTTATTGGTAATGTCAATCGCATTTTTTAAGGCTGCAGCAGAAATAATTGCTGTTCCGTGTTGGTCATCGTGCATTACCGGAATATCTAATTCCTCTTTTAATCGTCTTTCAATTTCAAAAGCTTCTGGTGCTTTTATATCTTCTAAGTTAATTCCACCAAAAGTAGGTGCAATTGCTTTTACGGTTTGTATAAAAAGTTCTACATCTGTTGCATCTACTTCAATGTCAAAAACATCGATATCTGCAAATATTTTAAAAAGTAATCCTTTACCTTCCATTACAGGTTTAGAGGCATCCGGACCAATATCTCCCAAACCTAAAACGGCAGTTCCATTAGATATTACAGCAACTAAATTTCCTTTAGCAGTATATTTATAAGCATTGTTTTTGTCTTTTTCAATTTCTAAACAAGGCTCAGCAACACCTGGTGAGTATGCCAAAGCTAAGTCGTGTTGAGTGGCATATTTTTTAGTAGGAACCACTTCTATTTTTCCTGGTTTTGGTTTTGCGTGATATAATAAAGCTTCGTGTCTTTTTCTAGAATCGCTCATATAATAAGTCTTTGCTTGTTTAAGCTTACAAAGATATGATTTTCAGTGAAAGAGAAGATTAATTTTCAAATCTTTTGATAGGTGTCAATTTTTATAAAATTAGGTCTTTTATTTTTTTAAACACCTTTAAGTTAGGGCACTATTTTTTGTTGTTTAACAAATTTTAAAGATTTAGGTCGATCATAAAGTTTATGTTTGTTCTTATCAACACAACCAAACTATGAAAAAATATACTTTTCTTCTATTTTTCTGCTTATCAATATCTGTCTTAGCACAAGTAAAAGGAAACATTACAGATACAAATAATACACCTTTATCATTTGTTAGTATTTATTTGGATGAAACTGTTACAGGAACAACTTCTAATGATGACGGAACATATGTTTTAAGCATTACCAAAAAAGGAAAACATACTATTGTTTTTCAAATTTTAGGCTATACAACGTTAAAAAAAGAAATAAATATTACATCTTTTCCTTTTGAATTAAATGTTCAATTAGAAGAAGAAAACGTACAATTAGCAGAAATTTCTATCTCTACAAAAGACAATCCTGCAAATAGAATTATTAGAAACACAATAGCAAGTAAAGATAAAAATACAGATAAGTATGCAAAGTATACAGCTAAATTTTACTCTAGAGGTTTGTATAAAATTAAAGATGCTCCAGAGAAGTTTTTAGGTAAAAATTTGGGCGATTTTGGCGGAGCATTAGATTCTACAAGAAGCGGAATTATTTATCTTTCTGAAACGGTTTCTGAAATTCATTTTCAGAAAAATCCGAAAAAGTTTAAAGAAAAAATTATTGCTTCTAAAGTAAGCGGAACAGATAATGGTATTAGTTTTAATAGGGCAGAAGATGCGAATATTAATTTTTATGATAATAGTGTTACTTTTGGTAGCGATTTAATTTCGCCAATATCTACCAATGCTTTTGGTTATTATAACTTTAAGTTAGAAGGATCTTTTTATGATACAAATGGCAAACTCATCAATAAAATAAAATTGCTTCCTAAGCGTAAAAATGATCGTGTTTTTAATGGTTTTTTATATATTGTAGAAGATGATTGGGCAATTTATGGCGCAGATGTTTCTGTTACCGGAGCTCAAGTAAACATACCCATTGTAGATGTTTTAAATTTAAAACAAAACTATAATTATTCAGAAGCAAACGATGCTTGGGTGCTAATTAGTCAGAGTATAGATTTTAAAGTAGATGCATTAGGTTTTAATTTTGATGGCCGCTTTTCATCAGCATATTCTGCATATAATTTTACACCAAAATATAACGAAGACACGTTTACTAATGAGGTTTTATCGTTTGAGAAACAAGCAACTGAAAAAGATACCTTGTACTGGAATGCCTTAAGACCTGTACCTTTAACGAATGAAGAAACTGATGATTATAAATTTAAGGACAGTTTAAAGGTGGTAAGAAAATCTAAAAAATATTTAGATTCTGTAAATAAAAAACAAAACAAGTTTAACTTACTCTCTTCCATAACTGGTTATACGTATAAAAACTCTTTTGAAAAATGGGCTATTTCTTATAATGGCTTAATTAATGACTTTAACTTTAATACAGTACAGGGTTTTAATGTTTCTTTAGGAGGTAGTTATTTTAAAGAGCAAAATGATACAGGAAAATGGTGGAATGTAGGTGGAAAGGTAAATTATGGTTTTTCGGACAAACGCATAAGGCCCACTTTCTTTTTAACTAAAAGTTGGAATGATATTTCTAGACCTAGAATGACCATTTCTGGAGGAGTTACAACTGCTCAATTTAATGGTAGGAACCCTTTAATGAAATTAAATAACACCGTTAGTTCTTTGATGAGGAGGTTAAATTATTTAAGAATTTACGAAAAGGAGTTTGCTAAAATTAATTATTCAGAAGAAATTGTAAATGGAATTTACCTAGCTACATCATTTGAATATGCGAATAGAAAACCACTTTTTAATACCACGGACTACTCTTTTGCAGGGCAAGATAAAAACGGAGGTTACAAGCCTAATAATCCTTCAGATGTAATTGAAGTGTTTAAAGAGCATGAAATTGCTATTTTAAATGTAGGTGCTACTTTTGTATTCGGACAAAAATATTTGTCTTATCCAGATAGAAAAGAAAACATAGATAGTGATAAATATCCATCACTGAATGTTAATTATACCAAACGCTTTGGAGCTTCTAATTCTGAGTTAAATTCAGATGTATTTACAGCAAATTTAACACAAGATATTAGTGCAGGGAATTATGGTGAGTTTTCTTATAATCTTAGAGGAGGTGTGTTTCTTAAAAAGAAAGACATCGCTTTTATGGACTTTTTACAAGCCAACGGAAATCAATTACTTTTTCCGTTAGACCGTGAGTTAAGTAGCTTTGGTTTGTTAGAATATTATAAATTTTATACCAATGATAAATATGCAGAAGCACATATTCAGCATGATTTTAAAGGTGCTGTTTTAGGGAAGATTCCGTTGTTAAATAAATTAAATCTTCATTTAGTTGGTGGAGCAAAAACCTTAGTGATGGCAGATAAAAAACCGTATACAGAATACTCTATTGGTTTAGATAATATAGGCTTTGGTAAATGGCGTTTTTTAAGAGTAGATTATGTAAAATCTTTTCACGCTGGAATTAAAAACGATGGTTTATTGCTTCGATTGAGTATGTTTTAATATTTTTGATACATGAAAATTCAAGTACTTTTTTTCGGAATAACCACGGATTTAGTAGGTTCATCAGCTTTAGAACTTAATATAGCTGACGTTGCTACTGTTGCAGATTTTAAAAACTCTTTAAAAGGGAAGTATCAGCAGTTAGAAAAGTTAAACTCTTATGCAATTGCTGTTAATGAAAGTTATGCAACGGATGATTTTCTTCTAAAAGAGAATGACGTTGTTGCTGTAATTCCGCCAGTTAGCGGAGGGTAAAAAAAAAGCTTGTTTTTATCCTTAAGGAAAGAAGCAAGCTAATGTAGTTTTATAAAAGAGTACTAGCAGTTATTTTTTAAAATACTTCTTATCAACATAAAAAGTACCAAAAGGAATCACAGAAGCAATTAAAACCATCCCTAAAGTTTTATTGTTCCAATTCATTTCTTTTTTGATAACTATGGCCAATACTACATATAACATAAAAAGAATTCCATGAGGCATTCCTAACATTTTTACGTAAGAAGGGTCATCTTGTAAATATTTTATAGGTGTTGCAATAAATAATAATAATAGGTAAGAAACTCCTTCTAAAATACTTACAATTCTAAATATATTTTTCATAAAGATAATTTTTGTCAAGGCAACATATGTTTGTAATCTGTATTGATTATTATAACTTTCTAATGTACAGAAAACCCCTTGTAATTTCGATTCGTTTATTTTTGCGAAAATACAATTTTGTTTTCCTATTTTTGTTTAACAATGAAAAGAACTTCAATAAAAATTACTTCAGATAAATTAGATTTACAAGAGTGTTATCGTTTTGTAGAAGATGCTTCTTGTGGTGGAATTTCTGCTTTTATAGGAACTGTAAGAAATGATACTCAAGGAAAAGAAGTTATGCAATTAGACTTTTCTGCCTATAAGCCAATGGCGATTAAAGAAATGCAAAAAATTGCAGATTTGGCTTTAGAGAAATTCGATATTAAAAAAATTGCCATTCACCACGCAGAAGGAATGTTGCAGGTTGGAGAAGTTCCTGTAATTATAACTACGTCTTCTAAGCATAGAAAAGCCGCTTTTGAAGCTTGTGAATTTGCAATTGACACTTTAAAAGAAACGGTTCCTATTTGGAAAAAAGAATATTTTTCAGACGGAGAGGTTTGGGTGAACGCGCATCCTTAATTTTCGGTTCTTAGTTTCAACCTTAATGCTGGTACAAGCGTCTCGCTCGTATCTTTTCTTAAAACATTGTTGAGTAAGTTTGTGGAGGTTACTCCACATTTTATTGGTATTTTCACGAGCGATACGCTCACGCTATCGGCTAGTAGGGGGTGTCTGTAAATAAGTTTCAAAGTTTTAAAAAACGATATTTTCTGTGTTGCTATGTGTTCAATTTGCTGTTTTCAAGTGAGCCGCTGAAAACTGAGACTGAATACTGTTTACTTAACCGGTTTACTTTGCAACCATAAATAATACTGTAGTCCAAATAAAATAGCACCTGACAATAAATGTGTTGCTTGCGTACCTAAAGGAAATTCTGCATAATACATTAACATTCCGGTAATGGTTTCTAAAAAGATTAATGCAACTACCCAGTTTACCAGTTTGTATCCTAAGTTTTTAGCCTGATTTATGTAAAATAAAACAAAGTTTATCAATACAATTGCAATGGTAAAAGACCTGTGAAAATAAAATTTAAAACTCGGATTCATTAAACTGTAATCTTTGTTTTCGAAACCATAAAGCTTTACTTGCTCGTCTATAAATTGCCTTACTTGAGTTCCCATTGCTATTTGAATTAAAGAAAATACGGCAGAAATAATAAGTAATTTACTAAATAATGAATTGTAATTGTAGGTTTTCTTTTTGTCTGAAGTAATAAATTTTAGTTGTAATAAAAGCGCGATAATAATTAAACCAATAACCATGTGAATAGTTATTATAGAAGGTTTTAAATTTGTGTCTACTACCGTTTTTCCTAACCAAGCTTCTACTAACATTAGAAAGAAAGCAGTATAAGCAAGTATTGGAATTCTCTTATCTGTTTTCCAGTATTTTGTAGCTCCGTAGATTAAGAATAAGAAAACAAAACCTGCTAAAACAGAAGATAGTCTGTTAATGTACTCTGTCCAGGTATGGTATTTGTTGAAATTTGCGTAATCGTGTTTTGTATAAGTAGCCCAATTGCTTTTATTAAATTGGTCTGTTGTTTTTATATCGTGCTCTGCAACAAATAAAGCTTCGTCTTTAATGATGATAAAACCTTTTTTAAATTCAGAATTTGGTTTCCAAGTAATTTGTTCTTCCGCTGTAGGCGGAATATAATACCCAAAACATTTTGGCCAATCAGGACATCCCATTCCTGATCCGGTCATTCTAACAACAGAGCCTGCTAAAAAAATTAAGTAGACAGATATAATGGCAATTTGTACAGTTTTTGTGAAGCTACTTTTCATTATAAATAAAAGTTTTTACAAAAATAAGGCAAAAAAAATTCGTTTAAAATAAATTAAACGACTTGTTCTTATAAAAAAGAAAATACTTGCCAATAAGTTTTTAAAACAGCTCCGTTTTCTAAATAATTATACTCAATTAGTTAAAATGATCCTTTACTTTTTATAAAGGGGGCGTTTTGTGAAAAAAAATAAGACAAAAAAAAGCCGCTTAAAAAATTAAGCGACTTGTTCTTTTCAAAAAATTTAAAATTATAGAACTCTAACGTCTACTGCATTTAAACCTTTTCTACCTTCTTTAAGGTCGAACTCTACTGCGTCACCTTCTCTAATTTCGTCAATTAATCCTGATACATGTACAAAGTACTCTGTGTTTGAATCATCTTCTGTTACAAATCCAAATCCTTTAGATTCGTTGAAGAATTTTACTGTCCCTTTTTTCAAAATAATATAATATAAATGTTAATAATACTGCAAATATAAGATTATATTAATTGATATTACTAAAATGCGGTTTTAAATAATTGTTTTCTTTTTGTAAGTACAACGTAACAGATTGTAAGTAAAAAAAAAGTAAATAATTGTTACAAAAATTATTTAATAGAGGTCTTTTAAGAAACTCAATATCGATAGTAGTTACAGCGATTTTGTATTGATAATTGTATGGTTATGAGATTTTTAAAAAATCATTTTTTTAGCGTGAAATTTCGGAAAACTGTTAATTTGTTAAAAACTTCAAGGGTTTTGTGAATAAGTATAACTTTTATTTTGGAGCAAAAAATCCAATCTTTGTTAACACTAAAAATAACAATTAAACACCCTTCATTTACCTTGGAAATTACGCATATTATAAAAAGAGACTCAGAAACAACCACATTTGAGTTAGAGAAAATTATTAATGCTATAGAAAAAGCAATGCTTACCGTTAACAATGGTTCTAGAAATGATGCTATTGCTATATCAAATATTGTACATGGTACATTATTAGAAAGAAGGTTAAATGAACCAGATTATATTCCTACAGTAGAGCAGGTACAAGATATAGTAGAGTATAAATTAATGGACAGTCCTTTTCATGACGTTGCAAAGGCATACATATTATATAGAGACGAACAAACTAGAAGTAGAAAACCAAATATTTTTGAGAAGAGGATTAACTTAAAACCTTATGATTATCCTGCTTTAGGAGAATATGTGGATGCAATTAGACATTCTTATTGGATTCATACAGAGTTTAATTATACGAGTGATATTCAGGACTTTAAGACATCTCTTACTGAGGTGGAAAAGAATGCAATAAAAAATACCATGTTGGCAATTTCTCAAATAGAGGTTGCTGTTAAAACTTTTTGGGGAGACATTTATAAAAAGATGCCAAAGCCAGAAATTGGTTCTGTAGGTGCAACTTTTTCTGAAAGTGAAGTGCGTCATCATGATGCGTATTCTCATTTATTAGAGATTTTAGGGTTAAATAATGAGTTTAAAAACTTAAAGAAAAACCCTGTTATAATGAAACGTGTTAACTATTTAGAAGGCGCGTTAAAGAATGTAAATAGTGAAGACAATCAAGAGTTTTCTGAGTCTATAATATTGTTCTCTTTATTTATAGAGCACGTATCTTTATTCTCTCAGTTTTTGATTATAATGGCTTTTAACAAGCATAAAAATGTACTAAAAGGAATTTCTAACGTGGTAGAAGCTACTTCTAAAGAAGAGCAGATTCATGGAGATTTTGGTATCGATTTAATAAAAATTATAAAAGAAGAAAATCCAGATTGGTTTAGTGAAGAGCATAATTTATTGGTTCAAGAAACTTGTAAAGAAGCGTTTCTTTCTGAAAGTAAATTAATCGATTGGATTTTTGAAAAAGGAGAATTAGACTTTCTACCTAAAGATGTAATTAATGAATTTATTAAAAATAGATTTAATAATTCTTTAGAAAGTATTGGTATTGCAAAAGTATTTGAGGTAGATCAAAAATTATTAGCAGAAACAGATTGGTTTGATGATGAAATTATTGGAACCAAACATGGTGATTTCTTTGTAAAAAGATCAATCAACTATAGTAAAAGAACAAAAAGTATAACTAGCGACGACTTATTTTAAATTATGAACTTGAACGAAACAAAAACAACAGAACTTACAGAACACGAACAGTTAATTCAAGTTAGAAACGCTGCTAGGAAAGAAATGCTTAAAGGTAAAGATCAACCAGAAATTACATGGCTAACAGAAAATAGTCGTAAATTTTTACAGTCTGGTTATTTAACAGGAGATACCACACCTGAAGAAAGAATACGTGAAATTGCAGATAATGCAGAACGTATTTTAAAAATGGATGGTTTTTCTGATAAGTTTTACAAATATATGGCTGAAGGGTATTACTCTTTAGCATCGCCAATTTGGTCTAACTTTGGAAAAAAAAGAGGTTTGCCAATTAGCTGTTTTGGATCGCATGTAGCAGATGATATGGGAGATATTTTGTTCTCTCAATCAGAAGTTGGTATGATGTCTAAATTAGGAGGAGGAACTTCTGGTTACTTTGGTAAGCTACGTAAAAGAGGTGCCGATGTAAAAAACAACGGTTCATCTTCTGGTTCTGTACACATTATGCAGTTGTTCGAAAAAATGGTAGATGTTGTAAGTCAAGGTTCTGTAAGACGTGGACGTTTTTCTCCATATTTACCAGTAGATCACCCGGATATTAAAGAATTTTTAGAAATAGGAACAGAAGGAAACCCAATTCAAGAATTAACGCATGGTGTTACCGTTGGTGACGAATGGATGCAAGCAATGATTGATGGTGATGTAGAAAAAAGAGGTATTTGGGCAAAAATATTACAAAGAAGAGGAGAAATTGGGTATCCATATATTCTTTTTAGAGACAACGCAAATAATGGAACGGTAGATGTTTATAAGGACAAAAACCACGAAATTTATGCGAGTAACTTGTGTACAGAAATCATGTTACCTTCTAATGAAGATTGGTCTTTTGTATGTTGTTTATCATCTGTAAACTTATTACATTATGATAAGTGGAAAGATACAGATGCAGTAGAAACACTTACGTACTTTTTAGATGCAGTAATGCAGGAGTTTATCACTAAGTTAGAAGTATACAAAGATTCATCTGACAGAGACGATCAGTTTACGTTCCGTTTTATGGAGAAAGCGTATAAATTTGCTAAAGAAAACAGAGCTTTAGGTTTAGGTGCTTTAGGATGGCACTCTTTATTACAATCTAAAATGCATGCTTTTGACAGTGCAGAAGCATATGCTTTAAACAGTGAAATCTTTAAGGTGATTAAAGAAAAATCTTATAAAGCATCAGAAGAAATGGCTAAGTTGTATGGTGAGCCAGAAGTATTAAAAGGATACGGAAGACGTAACACCACTTTAAATGCAATTGCACCAACAACATCTTCAGCATTTATTTTAGGTCAAGTATCTCAAGGAATTGAGCCAATTTGGTCTAACATCTATGTAAAAGATATTGCAAAAATTAAAACAACAATTAAGAATCCAATTTTAGAAACATTATTGGAAGAAAAAGGACATAATACATCAGATATTTGGAAAAGTATTAGAGATAATGATGGTTCTGTACAGCATTTAAGCGTTTTAACTGAAGCAGAAAAAGAGGTGTTTAAAACCTATTCAGAAATCGATCAAAATGTAATTGTATATCAGGCAGCTAATAGACAAAATCATATAGATCAAGGGCAGTCAATTAATATTATGGTACATCCAGATATGCCAATTAAAGAAGTGAATTCGGTTTATATTAATGCTTGGAAATTAGGTGTAAAATCTATGTATTACCAACACAGTATGAATGCTGCACAGAAATTTAAGCAAAAGAAAGAATGTGCTAGTTGCGAAGGGTAATTAGTAAGAAAATAAATTAGGAGAGAAGTCGAAAGGCTTCTTTCTTATTCTAAAGAATTAAAATAGCATGCTGAGGTAGTAAAAACAAGGCATAAAAAAAGGGAAATATAAATATTGCCCCTTGGTTTTTTTAATATTAATGGATTCTCACGGCCAATTATATTATTAAACAGAGAAGAAGAGTTAACCTCAACTCGGTTTTGTTACTTCAAAAGTACAAAATTAGAATCTTCCGACCAAGTTAAATATTTATATAATGATTCTGTAGTTCAAAAAACTCTATTATGAGTGGGTTTTTACTACAAAAATAGTTGTCAACAATAAAAATAAAAATGTTGATTATTTAAATTTATATAAAAATATGCGTAAAGAATTTTTGAAATCTATCAATGATAAATTGATAGTGAATTTAACTTTTAGAACAGTAGGTGGTAATATTGTAACTGGAAAGTGTATTCCTTATGATTTAGGGCCAAGTAGAAAGTATAGAGATAAATCCCAACGATATCATTTTCTTATCTTAAATGGGCCAAAAGGAAAGCATAACATTTCTATTTTACCAATCCAAATCCTAAAAATAGAATTAACAAATACACATTTTAATCCTTCTAGATATATTAAATGGAAACCAAATTGGCATTTAAAAAGAAATTGGGGTGTTTATTCTTAATTTTAAATTAAAAATAGATAAAGAGAAGTCGAAAGGCTTCTCTTTTTTTTTTTTTTCGAAGCTATTTATATCTTAGAGTTTATCTTGAGCTCAGTAGAAAATCACTCATTTTTTTATCTGAAAAAGGCAAAAAAGAGCTCAAACAAATGCTTCAATCTGGATTATACCTGTTTGTGTGCTATTATTTGAAAATGAACTGATATAAGAAGTAATAATGAGTTAAAATAAAACTCGTAAGAGGTTTTAAAAGTCAAAGTCAATAGAATCTTGTAAATGTGATAAAAGTTTATATATGTAGCTAAAATTACTTTAAAATACAGTTTTATATACTTGTTGAGGTTTGGTAAAAGTAAATTTAGTACTACAGAAGTCCATTTGTTTTAATAAACGGCAATATAAGTGCAAATGCTTTACTGAATTATTATAATCAGAAAAAAGAATCAGTTTTATAAAACAAGATGTAATTATATAAAAAAAGAGAAGCCTAAAAGCTTCTCTTTTTTTATAAATAAGATTTTAAATACTTATTAAAGTTTAATAAAGTCTTTAACTGGTGCAAATCTCAAAATAAGATAACCAATTATCGCAGAAATAAGCGAGCCTAAAAGAATACCTATTTTTGCAGAGCTAATAAACTCTGGTGATGTTGAAAATGCCAAACCAGCAATAAAAATAGCCATAGTAAATCCAATACCAGCAATAAATGAAACTCCTAAAATTTGTATAAAGTGAATATCTGCAGGTATTTGAATTAAATTTAATTTTTTTGCAACCAATATAACTAGTGGTATACCTAGTCCTTTACCTAAGACTAAACAGAGTATAATATGGAAGACTAAAGCCATATCTATATGAACAGAACTATCTATTAACACACCTGCATTGGCTAGTGCAAAAACAGGAATTATAAAATAAGCCGACCAATTGTGTAGGTTATGTTCTAAATGCTGTAAAGGAGATTGAAACTTTTTACTCCAATGGGTTAAATTATCTACTAATTTTAATTGTTGATTAGATAATATAGGTTCCTTTAATACAGGTGCAGTTTTAATGCTATTGTAAATACCTTCTAATTGAGAAAGAAAAGTAGTTGTTTTTATTTCTTGTCTAATTGGTACAGAAAATGCAATTAAAATACCAGCAACAGTAGGGTGTACTCCAGATTTTAAGAACAATACCCAAACGATAATACCCACAAAAATCATCACAAATTTAGAGTAATACCCTCTATTTGTTAATACATACAATAGTGCTATTAATCCTAAACCTATTAATAATAATGCAACTTCAATAGATTCACTGTAAAAAACAGCAATCACTAAAACAGCTTCAATATCATCTACAATTGCAAAAGCAGTTAAAAATATTTTTAAACTAAGAGGTATACGTTTTCCTAAGGTGTTTAATACAGCTAAAGAAAAAGCAATATCTGTTGCCATAGGAATTCCCCAACCTTTAAAGGTTTCTGGATTTTGGTTTAAAAGCATAAATAATCCAACAGGAATAAGTGCTCCACCAACAGCTCCAAATAATGGGAAAGCTAATTTTTTAACTGTGTTTAATTCTCCAATTAAAATTTCACGTTTTATTTCTAATCCAATTAAGAAAAAGAAAATAGCCATTAAACCATCATTAATCCAAAATAAAACAGATTTTTTCAATTCAAAATTTTCTCCTGAAAAACCAACTTTATATTCTAAGATAGAAGAGTAACTTTCATGAAGAGGTGAGTTTGCCCAAAATAAAGCAACTAAAGTACATATTAGTAACAGGATTCCGCTAAAACTTTCAATTTTTACAAACTTTTGAAACGGGGTAATAAATAATTTTTTTATCATGAATAATAGCTTAATTTATAAATTTGATAATTGAATGGATACGCATCTTTTTTTAATTCATGTAAACAGCTTCAAAAACTGCTAAAGGCGCTCTCTTACCAACATTTAAAGATAATCTATTATTTTTAATAGTATAATTATCTGTTGAATTAATTGCTTTTAATAATTTAGATTCATCAGTATTATTACAAAACATTCTTGTTGAAATAACTTTTGTGAATTTAATTTTATTGCCTTTCTCTAAAATATACTCGCCATTAATTGAATTACAACCTGCAAACCCGCTAAATCTATTGTCCTTTGTTTTTAAGGTGATAGCTATTTCTCGTTTTTGGTTGTCTTCCATTTTAATTTCATTTCCATATAAAGTTTTAAGTTTCCAATATTTTTCTGTAATAGTGTCGTCGTGGTTTGTTACACTTGTTGACTTACAGTTTGTTATGGTAGGTAAAATTAGAATAAGAAATAATATTTTAGTTTTCATTAAAAAATTTTCATAAAAATAAGTTAAGTTGAGAACATTTTAAACTTTTTTACATTAAATTTCTCTTAATTTTTTGATAAAAAAATGTTTTTTTAATCAGAACATCACCTCAAAATAATAGTTTGTATTTTTACCAATTAAACTTTATTATTTAAATAAATGAACTGGGAACAATTACTTTCTTTAAAACGTTTTGGCGATACACAAAAACGCCCAAGAGCAACTCAAGATGAAACTCGTCTGGGTTTTGATGTAGATTTTGATAGAATTATATTTTCATCAGCTTTTAGGAGTTTACAAGACAAAACACAAGTAATACCTTTATCAGAAACAGATTTTGTACACACACGATTAACACATAGTTTAGAAGTGTCTGTTGTTGGAAGAACTTTGGGTAGAAGAGTAGGTAAGGTGTTGTTAGAACGTTATCCAAAATTAGAGGAATTAGGGTATACGTTTAACGATTTTGGAGCTATTGTTGGAACCGCTTCTTTAATGCATGATATTGGAAACCCTCCTTTCGGGCATTCTGGAGAAAAAGCCATAGGCGAGTATTTTAAAACAGGTAATGGTTTAAAATATAAAGATCTATTGTCTGATAAAGAATATCAAGATTTAATAGATTTTGAAGGGAATGCAAACGGATTTAAAATCTTAACGGAATCGAGAGAAGGAATTTCTGGTGGTTTGCGTTTAAGCTATGCTACATTGGGGGCTTTTTTAAAATATCCAAAAGAGAGTCTGCCAAAGAAACCAACAAATCATATTGTAGATAAAAAGTATGGTTTTTTTCAATCTGAAAAAGAAGCTTTTTTAGAAATTGTAGAGGATTTAGGGATGAAACAAAAATCTAATTCGGCAATTTCATTTTACAGGCATCCATTGGCTTATTTAGTAGAAGCTGCAGATGATATTTGTTATACAATTATCGATTTTGAAGACGGAATTAATTTAGGCTTAATTGAAGAAGAGTTTGCTCTAGAATACATGATTAAGTTGGTAAAAGATACTATTGACATTAAAAAATATCATTCCTTACAACATAAAACAGACAGAATAAGTTACTTAAGAGCTTTGGCAATTGGGGTGTTAATTAATGAAGCCGTTGCTATTTTCTTAGCAAATGAAGAAGCTATTTTAAACGGAACTTTTGAGAGGTCTTTATTAGATAGATGTAAATATGAAGCGCAAATAAAAGACATTATTAAATTAAGTGTTGCAAAAATATATAAAAGCAAAGACGTTGTAGAAAAAGAAATTGCTGGTTATAGAATTATTGCCGATTTATTAGATGTTTTTGTAACAGCTTTAAATAATAAGTTTGATGCTAAAGAATCTAATTTTGATGATTTAGTATTGAATCTATTACCAGAAGAATATCAAACAGAATCAATTAGTTTGTATCAAAGAATTATGCAAGTATGCAGTTATGTTTCTAGAATGTCTGATAGTTATGCGATTAGAACACATAAAAAATTAAAGGGAAATATTATTTAATTGATACCAATAGTACCTATATTTAGATTTCATTTTTAAACAATATGTTAAATTTAACTTTTAAACGATGATATTTTATGTTAAATAAAACCATTCAATTATTTTTTTTAATGCTAGTTTCTAGTCTTTTTTTCTTTTGTAAATCTAATAATGTGAGTAAACAAAATACTAAAAACAACCAAATTATAACTTTTCAGGATAAAGAAATTACAGATAAAGTTTATAATCAAGATAAGTCTAAAGTATTAATATTGCAATATACATCTACCAAAAACCCTGCGATTACTTTTGATTATCAGGTAGTTGATGTAGAAACGAATAAGGAATTAAAAAAAGGAATATTTACTGGAGAAAAAATGGAATGGTTAGATAATACCACTTTAAAATGCACGCCACATATTGGCATGGTCCAAAAACAAAGTGACGAAGTACTTCTTGAAAGCATACCAACCAAAAAGAAATATATTTTTATAAAAATAGATTAACTTAATATATTCGTATGAATAACAACTACCTAACTAGTATTATCTGTGCCCTTTTATCAACTTTTTTTTTTATTGGTTGTCAGACAAAAGAAAAAGAAACCGAAATTGTTTTAAAGAATAACTTTAATCAAATAAAGAAACAAAAAAAGAAAAAAGGTGTTCATAAAAAAGGAATAGAACAGATTGCAGATTATCAGAAACAGATAAGAAAAGGAATTGAAGAAGAAAATTCCACTTATAAAAAAGGATATCTTGTAGAAGAATTTAACAAAGCTAAAAGTAAAAAATTAAAAAAAAGTGGTAAAAGTGCAATTAGCCCTGTTTTTAAAGAAAGAGGTCCTAATAATGTGCCTGGTCGTGCTAGAGGAATTGCTATAGATCCTAATGACACAAAAAGATGGTTTGTAGGTAGTGTTGGTGGAGGTGTTTGGCTTACAGAAGACTCCGGAGCAACTTGGGAAACATTAACAGATTTTAAGGTACCTAATTTAGCAACTTCTACAGTTGTAATTAGTCAAATAAATTCTAATGTATTATATGCAGGTACCGGGGAACCTTTTGGTAATTTAGGTGCAATTGGTGGTTCTGGCGTATTTAAAACAATAAATGGTGGTACTACTTGGCAACATTTAACAGCTACAGCACCTTTAGGAGATGTTGGTAGAATGATTATTAATCCCCTAGACGACAATAATGTTCTTATAGGAACTACTTCTGGTATTTATAGAACTATTGATGGTGGTGTAAACTGGACTAAAACTTATAATTCAACAGGCAGAGTTCAAGATTTAGATGCATCTTCATCTGATTTTAATATTCAATTTGGTTCTGTAAATGGGGTAGGATTGGTAAAAAGTATTGATGGTGGTATTACTTGGAGTGTTGCTTTAGATAAAGCAGCTGTTAATGTAAATCATAGCAGATTTGAAACAGCTGTATCAGAAGTAAATACATCGGTTGTTATTGTTTGTGCGTATTCTGGTTCTGATGGTACTGTTAGTACTAATACAGATTTATATATATCAAGAGATGCGGGGGCTACTTTTACAAATTTAACCGCTCCAATTGATGCTAGCGTAGATAGATTAGATTTGGTAAACGGACAAGGATGGTATGATAATATTGTTTTAACGCATCCTTTCGATGAGGATATTTTTTATGTTGGAGGTGTGGAGCTTTTTAAAGTTATTGTTAATAATGATGATACTTTTACAGCTTTAGAGATTGCTGCTACTGGTCAAAATGGTAATCTTACTCAAATTAATACAGATGTTCATGTAGATCAGCACGGGCTTGCTGCTATAAAAGGAGTTGATAATAACTTTCAATTAATTTTAGCAAATGATGGAGGTATTTATTCTAGTAATTTGGCTTTAGATCCAGGCGTAAATGAAGGCGATTGGTCTAGTGCAGCCTTAGGAAAAAATAGTACACAATTTTACGGAGCAACAAAACAAAATGGAGAAGATAATTATTTAACAGGCGCACAAGATAATGGTTGTTGGATATCATTGGGAAATGATGCTAATAAAGACAAAGAGTATTTAGAAGCATTTGGTGGTGACGGATTTGAAGTTATTTGGCATTATGACAATCCTCAAGATTTTATTGTTTCTTCTCAGAACAATAGAATTGGTAGATATGTTAATTTTGCGTTTGCAGGTCAAGAAAGTTTAGAAGGAGAAGAAATATTTTATACAAAATTGGCAAATGCTGATAATAACCCAAATGCTGTTTTTTCTGTTTCTGGTAATGGGGTTTGGCGTTCAGCCGATTTTGCAGCAACTTGGAATTTAGTGCCAATTACTTCTAACTTTATACCAAGTAGTTCAAGTACCTCAAGTGCTTTAAATGTAAAAGTCTCTACAGCAGACCCAAATATTGTTTGGGCTGGAGCATTAATGACAGAAAGTGGTAGTTATGTTTTACATGTTTCTAAAGATAATGGACAAACTTTTACAGATGCAGGTGTTTACAACAATCCAAATGGTAACCATAATCTATTTATTTCAGGTTTAGGAACTTCTTATATTGAAAAAAATAGGGCTTATGCTCTTTTTTCTTCACAAGGTAGACCTAAGATTTTAAAAACAGAAGATTTAGGTGCTACTTGGTCTGATATTACAGGGTTTGAAGCTAGTATAGATACAGGTTTCCCCGACGTAGCAGTACACAGTATTTTAGAAATGCCTTTTAACAAAGATATTATTTGGGCAGGTACAGATATTGGTCTTTTTCAAACAGAAAATGGAGGTACAAGTTGGAGTATGATTACAGATTTACCTTCTGTAGCTGTTTATGACTTAAAAATAGTAAACGATCAAGTTGTAATTGCAACTTATGGAAGAGGTGTATGGTCTGCAACGATACCAGAATTAAGTACATATACACTTCCAGGATATTTAAAGTTTCCAAATGCTACTGCACAACAAAAAGAAATTGAAAGTTTAAAAACAACCGTTAGTTATAACGTACCTTCAGATGATGTAAGTAGAGTTAAAATATTTATAGACGGATTAGAGCAAACAGAGATTGAACAAAATTTTAGTACAGAAGTAACTTATTCTTATGAAACAATAGATGTGGCAGAAGGGTATCATCAACTAGGTATTCAGGTTTTTGATGACGTTAATAATCTAGAAACACCAATAAATAACCAAGAGTTTTTAGTAATTGATTATAAGGATGCAGGTACTTCAATTGAAATTTCAGAATTTCAGAATACAGATGTCTTTACTTATAAATCTAATTTTGTTATAGATAATTTAGATGGCAATGTAGCTAGTGTTGTTTTAAATAATTCGGAACATCCTTATAATAATAATAAAACATATTCGGTAACATTAAAACAACCATTAACAATATCAGAAGACAATAAGGTTTTTACGTATGAAGACTTTGCGCTTATAGAACCTTATACAGATGATTTAACCGATTTGACTCAGTTTTATGATTTTGTTTTAATTGAAGCTTCTACCGATTTAATTACATGGAAAACATTAGATAAGTATGATGCAAGAAGGTTTCCAGAATGGTTAACAGAATATAATAAAGAAGATAATGCAATTGGTAGTGATGCTTTATTTAAAGAACAAAATATAACGTTAACAGATAAAGGTTTTGCTATTGGAGAAACAATTGTTTTTAAATTAAGTTTAGTTTCAGATCCAGGAGCATCTTCTTATGGTTGGGCTATTAAATCTATAAATAAAAACACAGCAACTGCTTCTGTAGAAGATGTTTTAGCAGGTACACAAGTATTTGCAGTTTATCCTACTGTTTCTAAAGGAGACTTTACTTTACAAGCAAAAAGTACCTTAGGGAAAACTAAAATGACTGTTTTTAGTCTTACAGGAAAACAAGTTTTTACTAAAGAAGTAGATTTTACATCAAATGGAAAACAAGAAGTTTCTGTGAGTTTAAATGCTGGAGTTTATATTGTAAACATTATTGATGAAAACAATAAAAGATCTTCTAGTAAAATAATTATTGAATAATTAAAATTCAATAATACAAACATAAAAAAGACGCCATTTGGCGTCTTTTTTATGTTAATGTATTAAATGTATTTGCTAAACTATCTGCATCTAAACCAAATGCATGTTGCAGTTTTAAAACATTTCCGTGTTCAATAAAATCGTCAGGTATTCCTATCGTTTTTATTTTATGATGATAACTATTTTCTGATGCGAATTCTAAAACGGCGCTTCCAAAACCACCTTTTATCGTTCCATCTTCAATGGTAATAATGGTTTGATGTTTATCAAAAATACGATGTAATAAATTTTCATCTAAAGGTTTTACAAAACGCATATCGTAATGAGAAAAGTTCTCTAGATTTTCTACTAATTCTAAAGCATCAGAAACATTCTTAGAAATAGTTCCTATAGATAAAATAGCCTTTTTATTTCCTTCTTGTAAACAAACACCTTTTCCGATTGCTATTTTTTCAAAAGGTTTTTTCCAATCGATAATTGCTCCTGTTCCTCTTGGATATCGAATGGCAATTGGGTTTTTTAATCCTAATTGAGCACTATATAAAATATTACGCAATTCAATTTCATTTCTAGGAGCAAAAACGATCAAATTCGGAATTAAACGTAAATATGCCAAATCGAAAACTCCATGGTGTGTTGCTCCATCTTCGCCAACCAAACCAGCCCTATCTAAACAAAAAACAACTGGTAAGTTTTGCAAGGCAACATCATGTATTACTTGATCGTAAGCGCGTTGTAAAAACGTAGAGTAAATATTACAAAACGGAATTAAACCTTGCGTTGCCATACCTGCCGCTAAGGTTACAGCGTGTTGTTCTGCAATACCAACATCAAAAGTTCTCTTTGGATGCTTTTCTAACATGAATTTTAGAGAACCTCCCGTTAACATCGCTGGAGTTATACCAACAATTTTATCATTTTTATCAGCTAATTCTACCACTGTTTTACCAAAAACATCTTGATACTTTGTGTATAAGCTTTTTGCTATTTTTAATCGCTCACCAGAAATTTTATCAAATTTACCAGGTGCATGATAGGTTACTTGGTCTTCTTCAGCTTTCTGTAAACCTTTTCCTTTTGTAGTAATTACATGTAAAAACTTTGGGCCTTTTACATCTTTTAAACGTTTTAATTCTGATAATACCTTTGGTAAATCATGTCCGTCAATAGGACCCGAATAATCAAAATTTAAAGCTTTTATAATATTGTTTTGCGCCGCAAGTCTTTTATCGGTTTTAACCTTTGTTAGATACTCTTTTAAAGCACCAACGGAAGGGTCAATACCAATAGCGTTGTCATTTAAAATAATTAATAAATTGGCCTTAGAAACTCCTGCGTGGTTTAAGGCTTCAAAAGCCATTCCGCTTGCAATAGAAGCATCTCCAATAACAGCAATGTGGTGTTTTTCTGTATCTCCTTTTATGTTAGAGGCAATTGCCATTCCTAAAGCTGCAGAAATAGAAGTAGAGGAGTGCCCTACACCAAAAGCATCGTATTCACTTTCTTTTCTTGACGGAAAACCTGCAATTCCACCCAACTGTCTGTTGGTGTGAAAAACATCTTTTCTGCCTGTTAATATTTTATGTCCGTATGCTTGATGCCCAACATCCCAAACCAATAAGTCATTTGGGGTATCAAATAGATAGTGCAAAGCAATCGTTAACTCTACAACGCCTAAACTAGCGCCTAAATGTCCTTCTTTGGTTGCTACAATATCAATAATAAAATCCCTCAATTCTTTTGCAAGTTGAGGTAATTGATCTTGATTTAATTTTCGTAAATCTTCTGGGTTTACTATGTGGTCTAACAAATTCTTCATTCAAACGTAAAAATACAACATCAAATACTGTGTGCGTAAAACGGGCAGTTAATAAATACAAATCTATCGTAAATATTTTACTTAATTTTGATATTTATAATCAACATACATGATACAACCTTTTGATGATACCTATTTTATGAAAAAAGCCTTACAAGAAGCAGAATCTGCTTTTGATAAAGGCGAAGTACCTGTAGGTGCAATTATTGTTTTTAAAGATCAAATTATTGCTAGAGCACACAATTTAACGGAAACATTGAACGACGTAACGGCGCATGCGGAAATGCAAGCATTTACAGCTGCTGCTGATTTTTTAGGAGGAAAATATTTAAAAGATTGTGTATTATATGTAACGCTAGAGCCTTGCCAGATGTGTGCAGGTGCAAGTTATTGGGCACAAATTGGTAAAATTGTTTATGGAGCAACAGAACCAGATAGAGGTTTTGTAAATTTAAAAACTACACTACATCCAAAGACAAAAGTTGTTAGTGGAATTTTAGAAAACGAATGTTCTCAGTTATTAAAGCGATTCTTTATTGAAAAACGGAATCTAAATTAATTATGGAATTGTTAAACTTTTTGTAAATAAATCTTAAAAATTTGTGAGATAATTTGTTTTAGAGAAACTTTACGTCAACTAATTCAAATTATTTTACTTCATGAAAAAATTCTTACTTTTATTCTTGCCATTTATTGTTGTTTCAACAATTTCTGCACAAGAAACTCCAACCCCTAATTACCGAGCTGCTGCTAAGTATTCACCAACAAATTTGGCAAAAATGGTACACTCTACATCTGTAAGTCCACATTGGTTAAAAAAAGGAAATCGTTTTTGGTATGCTTATAAAACATCAGAAGGTGCCAATTATTATTTAGTGGATGCAGATAAAAAATCTAAAAAGGCACTTTTCGATAATGTAAAGATGGCAAAGTGGTTAACAGAAATCACTAAAGATCCATACGACGCAAAACACTTACCTCGTTTTAGTTTTAAATTTAACGAAGCAGAAGATGCTATCCGTTTTAGAGTAACATCAACAGAAGAAGTTGAAGTTATTGATGATAAAAAAGAAGAAAAGAAAGAGGAGGGAAAAGACTCTACTTCAACAAAAAAAGCCAAGTCTAAAAAACCGACAAAACCTAAAATGGAGAAAAAAGTCTACCATTTAGAGTATAAATTAGGTGGAAATGGCTTGACAATTATTGATACCATTAAGAAAGAAAAAGAAGATTGGAAAAAGTGGGCAAACATTGCACCAGATAGTTCTATTGTCTTGTATTCTAAAAACTACAACTTGTATTGGATGGATAAAATAAACTTTAAAAAGTTTATTAAAGACGAAAAAGATAGTACAGTTGTAGAAAACCAATGGACAAAAGATGGTGAAGAAAACTATGCTTACGGACGTGGATCTAGAGGAGATAATGTAGATAAAGAAAAAAATAAAGACAAAAGAAACGGTGTTGGAGGAATCTGGTCTCACGATTCTAAAAAGTTTGTTTTTCAAAAATCTGACTCAAGACATATTAAAGATTTATGGGTAATTAATTCTACAGGTAAAAAAAGACCAACGTTAGAAACCTATAAATACCACATGCCAGGAGAACAAGAATATTATAAATCAGAATTATTAATTTTTGATATTCCTTCTAAAACACATGTAAAAGTACCTTTAGATACCATTAAACAGCAAAGTATTTCTGTTTTTAGAGCACCAAGAAAACAATCTAGTAGAGACGATGAGTTTAGACCAACTTTATTGCTTTCTAAAAAAGGAAAAGTATATTTCAGCGTAATCTCTAGAGATCGTAAAAAGTATGATATTAACGTAGCAGATATTAATACGGGAGAATACAAAACTTTAATTGAAGAGCGTTTTAATACCTATATAGAGTCTCGTCCGTTAATTTTATTAAATGATGAAAAAGAAATGTTGCATTGGGCAGAACGAGATGGTTGGGCACATTTTTATTTATATGATACAGACGGAAACTTAAAAAATCAAGTTACAGAAGGCGATTACCATGTGGCTAGTTTTGAAGGTTTAGACGAAAAAAGCAACACGTTATATTTTTCTGCAAACGGCGTAAATAAAGAACAAGATCCTTACTATGCACATTCTTATAAAATCAATTTAGATGGTACGGGAATGAAAAACTTAAACCCTGGAGATTTTACAACTAGCACAAGTATGTCTGACTCTAACAAATACTTTATAAGCAACTTTTCTAGAGTAAATACCGTACCAAAATCGGAACTTAGAAATGCAAACGGACGTAAAGTAATGGATTTAGAAACTGCTGATTTATCGCAACTATTTGCATCAGGATACAAGTTTCCAGAAACCTTTAAAGTAAAGGCAGACGATGGAATTACCGATATTTATGGGGTTATGTATAAACCATTTGATATGGACTCTACGAAAGTTTATCCTTTGTTGGAGTATGTTTATCCTGGGCCACAGACAGAAGCGGTAAATAAATCTTTTTCTTATTCTATGGACCGTGTAGATAGAATGGCACAAGTTGGTTTTATCGTAATTACCTTAGGAAACAGAGGTGGGCATCCAGACAGATCTAAATGGTATCATAATTATGGTTACGGAAATTTACGTGATTATGGTTTGGCTGATAAAAAGTATGTAGCACAACAATTGGCAAACAAACACAGTTATATTGATATTGAAAAAGTAGGGATTTATGGTCATTCTGGTGGTGGATTTATGTCTACAGCAGCTATGTTAGTCTATCCAGATTTCTTTAAAGCAGCAGTTTCATCTGCAGGAAATCATGATAATAATGTGTACAATTCTTGGTGGAGTGAAACACATCATGGTGTAAAGGAAGAAATTGATGCAAAAGGGAAAAGTTCTTATAAATATAAGATTGATACAAATCCATCTTTGGCAAAGAACTTAAAAGGACATTTAATGTTGATTCATGGTGATATGGATAATAACGTAAATCCTGCCGGAACGATTAGAATGGCAAACGAATTAATTAAAGCAAATAAACGTTTTAAATTTATGGTTATGCCAGGACAAAGACATGGTTTTGGTAGCATGACTGAATATTCTTTTTGGTTAAGAGCAGATCATTTTAGTAAATATTTATTAGGTAAAGAAGCTACCGATGCTGATATTATGTATATGAACTTAGACAAACCAATGAATAGGTAAATTATTCAATGTCAGTTCGAGCGAAGTCAAGAACTTAAAAGTAAAAACTCCGAATGAAAATTCGGAGTTTTTTATGCTTTAGAGTATCTAAAATTATTTTGTTTGCTATTATCTACTTCGTAAAAAGAATATTACTTCTTTCTGAAATTCCGTTTTCACTAAATGCTTCTATAGTAAAATAATACGGTGTATCTCTGTCTAAAGAACGCATAAAATGTTCTGTCGTATCGTAGACTTGCCATGATTGATATAATTTATCTTTCGCAATTCCCCAACGGATATTATAACCCTGAGCACCTTCTACAGCTTCCCAAGAAAAAGATACATCTCTACGATCTGCTTCTCTTTTTACTTTGAATCCTGTAACTCCTGTTGGCTTATCTTCAAGTCCTAATCCAAAGACTCTAAACTCAGACATTGCAAAGTTTGCTCCAGGTACTTTTAAATTGTTGTAACGTACAAATTTTGCTTTTACAGGTTCATTTAATACAATGTAAGCATTTGGCGTATCCCTTTCGCTTGTACTTCTATCAACAACCGTTTGCCAGTTAATACCATCCATAGAAGTTTCAATAGTAAATTGATGCTTTAATCCTTCGGTACGCGTATAAATCCCTGATTCATGGTCATGGAAATTTAATTGAAAAGCATTGATATTTCCCGGTTTTAGCATTTCAATGGTTAACCATTGTTTATCATCATTGGCTTCTGCAACCCAAAATGTTTTAGGGTTTTCATCTGTTAATACTTTAGAAATTATTTGACCATCAGTATTCTTTTCCAAAGGTAATTCTGTGACTTCTACTGCATCGTCATCAGACGTAAATTTCTTTATCTGCATTAAGGAAGAAGAGACGGTAGCAGCTCCTTTATAAGACAATAACATCCAACCATTGTGCTCTCCTGCTTTTGTAGTATGATTCGCTCCAAAACGCGGATAATCGCCATATGATGTGTTACTATACATTAATCCATCGGCATCAAAATAAGTAGGAAACATACTTAAACGACGTTCCCATTGCGAATTAGAAGCAAGTGCCATTGTTGCAAAGTGCCAATATTGTCCATTGGTTTGCTTCACCGTTATTCCGTGTCCAGCACCATTTGTAAATCCGCCTGGTTTAAAGCTCATCGGGTTGTTTTTCATGTATTTAAATGGGCCTAATGGGGTGTCTCCAATATAAACTCCATCTGCATACACATTAAATTGTGTGCCAGGTGCTGCGTATTGTAAATAATATTTTCCATTGTGTTTAGTCATAGAAGCACCTTCCATATAACCTTCTTTTAAAGTTGGGTGAAAGTTATTTTCTCCAAAACGTTCCCATCCGTGTTTTTCCTCATCGAGGTTAAACAGTTCTTTACGAACACCTGTTTCTAAAAAACGATCATCTTTATTCAACTTTTTAACCTTTAGTGGATTAACATTAGAAGAGCCCCAGTACAAATAGGTTTGTCCGTCATCATCTATAAATAATTCCGAATCTTGAATGTCTGTAGATATAGAGGCAGTTGGTGTCCATTTTCCTCCTTTCGGATCATCTGTATAAAGAATACTTCCGTAACCAGCAGGATTACCAGCAAAATACACCAATGAATCCTTGTAATTAAAAGCTGTAGGTGCGTTACTACCTTCAAAAAACCATTGTTCTGGTTTAATAAAATTCCAGTTTATTAAATCGGTAGAATGCCAATAGCCAAAAGAACGTGTTACAAACATGTAATACTCTCCTTTAAACTCTATAACTGCAGGATCTGCACCAGAACGATACGATTTATTTTGCGTTGAATTATACACCATATAGGTATAATCAATATCTAATGGGTTGATATAGGTTTCAAGCCTTTTTTTTATTTCTGATACTTTCTTGGTGTCAGAAGCTTCTGATACATTCTGATTTTTTTCATTATTACAAGAAAAAAGTAATACTAAAGTGAATAAAAAAAGTAGTTTTTTCATGATTTATAATTTAGTGTTTTTTTCGGTTAGTGGATTATAATACGTATTGTATTCACAAGCTATCAAAATACTCTATGCAAGATTTATATTTTTATTTTCTCTTCTGAAAATTTCATTCTAAATGACTAACCTGAGATTGTATTACAATCAGACAAGTAAAAACCACACAAAATAATAAGAATAGGGAGAAACTTAAAAATTATGTGTGGCATAAAATTGTTATTATTTAATTGTGATGTTTTTATTTAGTCAATTCAAATTCTTTCATCATTTTGGTATCTGAATTTGTTCCTACAAAAACCTGAAACTGTCCTGGTTCTGCTACAAAATCTAATTCTGAATTATAGAATTTTAAATCTTCAACAGAAATTTTGAAGCTTATATTTTGAGTTTCTCCTTTCTTAATTTCTACTTTTTGAAAACCTTTTAATTCTTTTACAGGTCGTGTTAAAGAACCAACAAGATCTCTTATATATAACTGAACAACTTCTTTTCCGTCGTAATTACCAGAATTAGTAACCTCTACAGAAACATTAATTTCGCCGTCCATGTTTATAGAAGATGTGTCTAATTTTAAGTTTTCATAATCAAACGTAGTGTAGCTTAATCCATAACCAAAAGGATACAAAGGCTCGTTACGAACGTCGATATAGTTACTTTTAAATTTCTCAAAGTTACCTTCTGTATTTCCAAGAGGTCTTCCTGTATTTTTATGATTGTAAAATAATGGTACTTGACCTACATTTCTTGGAAAAGTAGCTGTTAATTTTCCTGAAGGATTTACGTCTCCAAATAATACATCAGAAATAGCTAAACCAGCTTCACTACCAGGAAACCATGCGTTAATTATAGCAGGTACATTTTCATTTTCTTCTACTAAAACTAAAGGTCTTCCGGTAAACAATACTAAAACAACAGGTTTTCCTGTTTTTAACAAAGCATTCAATAAGTCTTTTTGAACTTGAGGAATACCAAGGTCTGTTCTACTACTGCTTTCTCCACTTAATTCAGCAGATTCTCCAATAGTTGCAACAATAACATCTGACTTCGCTGCAATTTTAAGCGCTTCATCTAACAATTGTTTGTCTGTACGTCCATCTCTTGGAATCCCTTTTCCAAACATAGTGGCACGTTGTTCTAATTCTAAGTCATAATCGATGTTACTTCCTTTTGCGTATAGCATCGTTGCTTTATCGCCAATAACTTCTTTTAATCCATCAAAAACAGAGTTTGATTTTTCTTGATCTGTAGCTACACTCCAAGTTCCTGCCATATTGTTAGCTGCTTTTGCTAATGGGCCAATTAAAGCGATTGTTCCAGATTTTTTAAGCGGAAGTAATTGATCTTCATTTTTCAGCAATACCATAGATTCAGCAGAAACTTTACGTGCGAACGCTTTGTTTTCTGGTGTAAAAATTTCTGTTTTAGCTCTATCAAGATCGCAATATTTATAAGGATCGTCAAATAAGCCTAATTGATATTTAGCCGTTAACATACGTTTTACTGCAGTGTCAATTTCATCCATTGTTACCTTACCATTCTCATAAGACTCTTTTAACGTTTTTACAAAAGCAGCTGGAATAGAAGGAGAATCTCCTGCCATATCCATATCTACACCTGCTTTTAATGCTTGTTCAGAAACTTGATATTTATCTCCAACACCATGTGCTATCATTTCATAAATACCCGTATAATCTGTTACAACAAAACCATTAAAACCCCAATCATCTCTTAATAAATCTGTAAGTAACCACTTATTTCCTGTAGCAGGAATTCCATCTACTTCGTTAAATGAAGCCATTACAGACCCCACTCCTGCATCTACAGCTGCTTTGTAAGGTGCTAAGTATTCATTATACATTCTAATACGGCTCATGTCTACTGTGTTGTAATCTCTACCTGCTTCTGAAGCTCCGTAAAGTGCAAAGTGTTTTACACAAGCCATTAATGTGTTATTTGCTGATAAATCATCAGATTGATACCCATTTACCATGGCTACAGCAATTTTACTTCCTAGGTAAGGGTCTTCACCATTTCCTTCAGAAACGCGTCCCCAACGTGGATCCCTAGAAATATCAACCATCGGAGAGAACGTCCAGTTAATTCCGTCTGCACTCGCTTCAGTTGCTGCTACTCTAGCCGTTTTTTCAATCATTTCCATATCCCAAGAACTAGAAAGACCTAGAGGAATTGGAAATGTTGTTTTGTAACCATGAATCACGTCCATTCCAAAAATTAGAGGAATTCCTAATCTACTTTGTTCTACAGCAATTTTTTGAACTTCATAAATTTTTTCAGCTGTTTTAATATTGAATAACCCACCAACTTTACCTTCTTTTATACGTTCTCCTACATCAGTTCCTTTTGCTGTTCCTGTTGTGATATCTCCAGAAGTTGGTAAATTAAGTTGCCCTATTTTTTCATCTAAGGTCATTAATTCTAGAATTGAATCTATTTTTGACTCGAATGGATTGTTTACTATTTTAGAACTTGTTCTTGTATTATTGTTAGAATTACAGTTCGAAAATAGGATTGCTATAATTAGAATACCTGTTATTTTTAGAATAGATTGTTTTTTCATTTTTTTTATTTTGAATTAGAGAAAAGCCATGTTAATAATTTGGGTTCTGCTAAAGCAGGATCCCAGCTGTTGTGATTTGCAAAATCATAGAGTGTAAATCTTGGATATCCACCATTTTTAAGAATTTCAGACACCATATTTACTGATAAATTAGGGTCTACAACATCATCTTTTGCTCCATGAAAAACCCATAATGGTATAGATTTGGCGTATGCTGATACCGTTTTTGGATGTCCGCCTCCGCAAATAGGAATAGCTGCTGCGAACATTTCTGGTTTTCTATAGATAATTTCGAAGGTTCCCATACCTCCCATAGATAACCCCATTACATAAATTTGGTTGGTTTTTACATATGGTTTTTCTACCATTTCATCCATTAAATTCATTACCAAGCTCATTGCCTTGGTTGGTGATTTCTTGTACTTGTATCTAAATGTAATTGGTTTTGTGGTACGATCTGCTTTTAATTTTGCCCAATAATCATTTTCTGGACATTGCGGAAAAATAACGATCGCAGGAAATGAATTTCTTGTGGCTTCATTTAAAAATAAATCGCTTCCATTTGCCAATTGTTTTTCATTATCGCCACCGCGTTCACCTGCACCATGTAAAAATAATACTACCGGATAAGATTTGTCTTCAGAAAAATCTTTAGGTAATAACATTCTAAATTGTAGCGTATCTTTATGAACAACATGTGTTTTTTTTAGGAATACATTTTCTGACTTTTTTAATTGCTGTGCGCTCATTAAAAAAGACATTACAAAAATTAAAAAGAGTGTTGTTATAAGCGTTTTTAACTTCATTTTTTTTTACTTATTAATAGGTGAAACCAAGTGCATCTAAACCATTTTGTACATCGCTATTTTTCATGAATAATCGCCATAGCAAACCTGTTCTGTGATTTTCTATCATTATAGGAATAGGACCTTGATCTATTGCTAGATATTTTTCTATGTACCAATTATTTTCAAAACTAAAAGCATCATAAGGCCCGTATTTACCAACAAGATTATCGTGATTCATATAAATGTTTCTTAAAACATTCATGCTTTCTTTTGGTGTGTATGGAAATGATGATAATGCAGCAGTTGGTGAAATTACACCTAGATCATCACCTGGTCTATGTCCATGATAACCATCTATGGAATAGCTAGAAGTTAAACCCCAAAGATCCTCTCCGTACCCTTTAAAATTTAGTGGATTATCGACTGCATATTTGTAATGAATTTTAGCTTGATTTTGTGTTAGTGTCCAGTAATTTGCATACTGATCTGATAAGTTTCTAGGATCTAAACCTAAGTAGGAGTAATGTGCCCAAAATAAAGGTCCTACCAAATCTGTGTCATTATAAAAATAGTTTAAAACGATGTTTTCATCATAATACGTTTTATTAGAAACAATAGCACCATTTTTTGCCCATCCTTGTTCATAAACAGATTTTTTAATTGGGTGTGTTGGTGATGCTGCAGCAAGCACATACATAATTAAACATTCGTTATAACCTTTAACAGGTAGGTTCATATCCCAACCATATTCTGGCGACCAATGCCAGTATAAAACATCTTCTCCGTTTTTGGTGTACCAGTCCCATTCTACAGTTCTGTATAGATTATCTATTTTAGAAACCAATTCTTTTTCCTGTACAGTATTGCCATCAAAATATTCAGAAACCGTTAATAGGCCTTGGATTAAAAAAGCTGTTTCAACTAAATCTCCGCCATTATCTTTTTCGCTAAAAGGTTGTACTTTTCCTGTTTCTCCATTAATCCAATGTGGCCAAGCACCATGAAAACGATCTGCTTTATCTAAAAAATCTACTATTTTTTGAAAACGTAGAAGTGCTGCTTCTCTCGATATAAATCCTCTTTCAATTCCTACTAAAATAGCCATCAACCCAAAGCCACTTCCTCCTGTAGTTACGGTAGTTTTAGGCGATTCAAGATACACATTATCCATATGTATTCTTTCGAGTGCTAAACCTGAATTTGATTCTGCTCCTTCCCAAAAATAATTTATGGTTTGCTCTTGAATACGATCTAAAAGTGCATCATCAGAAATTAAGGTATCTTCTACAACGATATCTGTAGTAGTTTCTTCTTTTTGCTTATTACAACCAAATAGAGCCAGTGATAGTATACTTATTAATAGAAAATTACGCATATATAACATGTTCTTAAATGATAGGTTAAATTTCAGCTATACTTAAATGTTAAGCATAGCTGAAATTTTAGATTACTCCCATCCTGGATTTTGTGTCATTCCTGGAGTTTGTATTAATTGATTGTAAGGAATTGGAAACAATTCGTGTTTACCAACAACAAATGTTTTACCATCTGCAGCCATTGCTTCTTTTGCTTGACCTGTTCTAACAATATCAAACCAACGATCGTGTTCCATCGCTAATTCTAAGTGTCTTTCTTTCCAGATTTGTGCTACTGTTGGATTGCTAATGGTAGGTAAGTTTACTCTGCTTCTTACTAAATTAAGAGGTGTTGCGGCGTCTTGACCAATATATGTTGCAGCTTCTGCTTTTATCAATAGAATTTCTGCATAACGAAGTATTCGTATGTTTTTATCTCCATCGTCTGATCCTGTAGAGGCACTAGAATATGCTTTTTCATTATACCTAGGGTTCTCAACTTCAAAAACTTCACGACCATCCCATAGTGTTTCACCTTCAAAAATAATAGAAGCATTCATTCTAATTAGGTCACCTTCTGCTTCAAACGCTTTTACAAGAGTTTCAGATGGGTTATTATATCCCCATCCCCAACCGTCAGCACCTCTGGCACCTTGAGTTTGTGAGTATTGTTGCACACCATGAGCTATAGATTCTCCTCTACCTTGCACTTCAAAAATAGATTCGATACCATTTTCTGTAGAAGCTCTCCATAATTCTTCATAATTTGGATGTAAACCATATTCTCCAGAATTAATAACATTTTCTGCCATGTCATATGCTTTTTGCCACTCTTTTTCATAAAGGTAAACTTTAGATAAAAGTGCTTGCGCAGCTCCTTTAGATGCGCGACCTAAGTCTTCTGAAGCATACTTACTCTTAAGAGGTAGTTTTTCTATAGCGTCTAATAAATCTGCTTCTATATAAGCGTATACATCTGCTACAGGTTGTCTTTCAACTAAATCTACATCTTGTAATGGTACAGCTCCAAAAGATCTTACTAACCAAAAATAATTTAAAGCTCTTAAAAACTTCGCTTCACCTACTAATCTGTTTTTTAAGTTTTCATCTGTTAGGCCATAATTTTCTGTATAATCTATAGCAATAGATGCTCTGTTTATAGATTTATACCAATTTTGCCACATAGAAAGAATTGAACCTGCACTACTTGTAAAGGTTAAGGCATCTAATACGTCTTTATCCGCACCAGTATCGGTAGAAGAACTACCTTTATCTGAATTGTCAGATATAATTTCTGTGATTCCAAGATAAGAAAAAGCATAATCCCATTCGGTTAACATACCGTAGGCACCATTTACCATTTCTTTAGGTGTTACTGTTTCAGTATCGTCTTGCTCTAAACGATCTTTACTATCAACATTTAAATAATCTTCACTACAAGAAACAGTAGTGAAAAGCAGTCCTATAGCAAATAGAATCTGTATATTTTTAATATTATTTTTCATGATAATTATTTTTTAAAATTTTATAAATCGATGTTTACACCAAATAAGAAGGTTTTAGTGTTTGGGTATGCAGAAAGTTCTATTCCTGCTGCTCCACTTGCTCCTGCTGAACCAGATGAACCAACTATTTCTGGAGTAAAACCAGAATACTTAGTAAACATAAATGGGTTTTTAGCAGTTGCATAAACTCTAATTCTAGAAACTTGATTCATTAGCACTGGTAAAGTATAACCAATGGTAATATTGTTGATTCTTAAATAATCTCCATCTTCTAAATAATAACTTGATGCATAAGAGTCTTTATCCGCTCCTGGGTTTACATTGGTAGATCCTTCGCCTGTCCATCTATTTGCAAAAGTATCATACGCTATGTTTTCACCTCCGTCTATGCTAGTTCCTTTTAAACCGTTATAAATTTTATTTCCTCCAGCTCCAAAAGCATCAACGGCCAAGTCAAAACTTTTATAATTTAAACCTACATTAAATCCGAAGTTATAAGTAGGGATGTAAGAACCGAAGAATTTTTTATCATTATCATCAATAACACCATCGTTATTTTGATCTTTATAACGTAAATGTCCTGGAGATGGAGTACCGTAATGTGCATTGTTATTTATTTCATTTTGGTTTTGCCAAACACCATCTGCTTCGTACATCCACCAAGCATAAATAGGTTGTCCTTCTTGTAATTTTTTTGTGATTTGACCGTTCGATAAACTACCTCCAGTTTGACCATCATATGCTGATTTTACATTCTCAACGTTATTTTTATTATCAGAAAAGACAAAACCTAGGTTGTATGATAAGTCTTCGGTGATATTATCTCTCCAATTAAATTCTATTTCAAAACCTTTGTTTAGTACTTCTGCACCATGATCATAATAATTGGTTCCTTCACCAGAAGTGTAAACAGGAGTTACGTTTAAAATAGCATTTTCCGTGTTTCTGTTGTAGTAGTTAAAACTACCAGATAACCTTGAGCTATACGCCTGAAAATCTAAACCAACGTTTGTTTCTTTAGTGATTTCCCAAGAAATAGGGTAGATAGAAGCACCTAAAGCTGCACCGTACACTAAATCTTGATTTGCTCCAAATACGTAATTTACATTACTACTTCCGGTAGCGGTTGAATAAGTTGACACATTAAAAGGAACATCTGAATTTCCTAATTTACCCCAACCTACTCTCATTTTTAAGAAATTTAAATTTTCTATATCACTTAAAAATGATTCTTTAGTTAATACCCAACCTGCACTAAAAGAAGGGAAGTTTCCAAAATATTCTGTATTGTTATCATTATTGAATGTGCTTATACCATCTCTACGAATATTTGCTTGAAGAAAGTATGTTTCATTGAAATTATATTGCAACCTTCCATAATACGATAATTGATTTGTAGGCGTAGAGGAACTTTGTTGTGAAGTTTGTTCATAATCTTCAGAAGCAAAGTTGATGTTCCAGTATTGTTCTTTTTGTGGTACATCATAAGCTAGTTGATAGGTATTAAACGTATTATTTTTACTTCCTTTTGTAAGACCTGCTACAACATTAATGCTGTGATTGCCTATTATTTTGTCGAAAGTTAAATAATTATCCCAGTTGTATCTATAGCTTTCAGATCTGCTAAAAGATAAGTTATTATCTGCATATGCTGTAGTTGTTGGGTTTGCTTCTTTTAATGCATTAAAATCAGCCTCATTTTGCCCTGTATTTGTTGTTAAGTATTGAGATTTGATATCATTAAAAGATCTTGATTTGTAGTACGATTTAGTACCTCCAAAACGAGAGTTGGCTTTTAAAGAACCTGTTATCTTAACCTCTAAATCAAAAGACCCTTGTAAATCTGTAGTTTCGTCTTTTTGATTGTTATAATATACGGTTGCCAAAGGGTTACCTATAGAGTTTAAACGGCTGTTACCTTGGTAACCAACAACTCCTGTATTCGTATTCCAGTTAGATTGACCAAAAGCGCCATTATCATAGTACGCTGGTACTAGTGGAGACTGTCTGTATGCTTCATTAAAGGCATTAAAAGGTTTTGGAGTTCCTTTTGAAATTGCAGCACTAAAGCTTTGTGTTAATTTTACTGTGTTTTCAAAAAGATTAAAGGTATTGTTAGATCTTAACGTATTTCTGGTTAAGTTTTGATCTTTTAAAAGTCCATCCTCATTGTAATTATTTAAGCTAAAGAAATAATTTGTATGTTCATTAGCTCCTGAAATAGAAACATTATTACTATTAGATAATCTAACGTCTGTTAACTCATTATACCAATCTGTATCATATGCTTGGTTTGATGATAATAAATCTGTAGATCCTAAAGATGTACGAACCTCATTAAAGTAAGTAATGTACTCTGAAGCATCTGCCATTTTTACTGGGTTAAGCGTACTTGTTGCTCCGTAGTAAGAACTTAATGAAACTTTAGCTTTTCCATTTTTCCCTTTTTTGGTTGTAATAAATATAACACCGTTTGCAGCATCCATACCATAAATAGCAGCTGAGGCAGCATCTTTCATAACATCCATTGTTTCAATATCAGAAGGGTTTATGTTACTGATACCGCTAACTTGTATACCATCTACAATATAAAGAGGTGTTGTACCAGATGCAGCAGTACCTAATCCTCTTATCATTACTACAGGGTCACTACCAGGTGCATTGGTGTTAATAATATTTACACCAGACAATTTTCCTTGTATAGATTGTGTTGCGTTTGCCGCTGGTTGTTTTAATAGGTCGTCTGATTTAATACTAGAAACAGCACCTGTAAGATCTGATCTTTTTTGGGTACCATAACCAATAACTACAATCTCATCTAGAGATTCTACGTCATCTTCCAATGAAATATCAATAACATTCTCATTATTTACAGTTACCGTAATTTTTTTAAAGCCAATGTAGCTAAATGTTAATTGTTCTCCTTTATTAACGGTAAGAGTGTACTTTCCATCAAAATCGGTTGAGACTCCGTTGCTTGTTCCTGCTACAGCAACGCTTACTCCTGGTAAAGGAGTACCTCCATTTTTACTTGTTACAATACCATTTATTTCCATTTCTTGTGCAAAAGCAGCTAATGAAAAAAATAGTATTAATAATAGACTAATCTTTGTTTTCATATTAGTGTTATTAATTATTAAATATTCAGTTTATTCGGTAGACTAAATTATAAACTATTATTAAATAAATTAAAAAGAGCTTTACATTTTAAATACGTCACCAAATGAACCAAATGTTAAAAATCATTAACAAATCGCGGTTGACGTACTTTGTTGCCCTAAATAAAACGTTGTAGTTGAAGGTGATTTTAATAAATGACGTATATATGACGTAGTTATTAATTGTGTATTAGGTAAAAAAACAAGTTCATTATTTGATATTTAACAAATAATCAGTGATAGAAATGTCATTTTCTAAATTTAACTTCTTTTTTAACCTATATCTATGCGTTTCTACACCCCTATGAGAGATATTCATTAAAGGTGCAATTTCTTTTGAAGAAAGATTCATTTTGATGTAAGCACATATCTTTAAATCCTTTGGAGTAAGCTTTGGATGTTTGGTTTTTAAGGTTTCGAAAAACTCATCATGAACTTGACTGAAATTATTTTCAAAAACGGCCCATTCATCTTTAAGTACAATAGAATTATCTAATTTTTTTAACAATTTTTTAAAGTTGTACTGACTATTAAATCCTTCTTTATGCCCCATCAATTCTTTTTTAATTTCCTCAAGGATTTCATTTTTCTTCACTAAAGCCATCGCATTATTAGCTAACTGTTTACTTTTAAGCTTAATTTCTTTTTGCAAAGATTCATTTTTAAACTCCACAATTTGTTTTTCGTTTTCTAACGTCTTTTCGCGTAGTAATTTTTCTTGCTCTTTCTGATACTTGATTTTTATAAGACGCTGTTCTTTTGCTATTTTTTTATTTTGCAAAACATATAACAGTGCAATAATTAAAAGTGCAATAATTGCGTATAGCAAGAATCCAAAAGTATCTCTATACCAAGGTGGTAATACATCTATATGTAAACTTTGAACAGCTGATACATTTCCAGAATTCCCTTTTGCTCTAAAGGAAATTGTATATTCTCCGTCTTTAAGGTTAGAGAACTCTATTTTATCGTTTTCTGCTTTGTACCATAAATTACCTGTGTTAGATATTTTGTATTCAAAATAATGATTTACAGATTTTGAAGATGACAGCGCTACCGTAATATTTTCATTAAAATTAAAACGGACTTCATTGTTCTTAATCTTAGATAGGTTAATAGGAATTCCATCTACAGATATAACTTCTATTTTTGGCTTTTGTAAACTATAATTAGAGGCTGTGGTGTTATTAATCATCATAAAACCATTGTCTAAATTTAAAGCATAAGCAGAATCATTTATTTTAGATACATTTTCGTAACCTATAATATACCTGTTTTTTAATTGATCATCACTTAAAATGAGTAGTTCGTCATTATTAGAGAAGGATTTAAAATTAATAAAGCCATGATTGTTTTTTAGAGCAAAAAGATTCGTGTCATCTTCAGATATAATATAACTATGCTTTCCTAACTTATTATTAAGCAGTTTATAAGGAATAATAGAATCTAAAATAGGTTCATACTTCTGCCAACCTTCACTTGTTTTAAAACTAATATTGTTCTTAATATTATAAACCCTTATATTGTAATTAGAGCTAATACCTTTTTTTTCATAATTTTCTACACTACGTATGGTTTCATAATCTTCATCAAACTGAATCTTATAAACGCCTTTGGTTTCATGTGCAACCCAAGCTGTGTAATCATTTTCAAATACTAAAAAGCGAGAAGGTATTAGGGCTTTGTCAAATTGTTTTACAGTCCATTCTCCATTTTTCTTTTCAAATTTCACCAATCCAGAATAGGTACCTTGAATATAGGTGTCATTTCTTTCAGGAACTTTCTTTATCGTCCATCCCCCAGTAAAATTAGAGATCTTTTTAAAAGTATTTGTATCTACTAAAAAAGTTCCTTCATTATGACCACAAAAAAGTTCATCACCTATAATTGTTAAATCCCAAACCTGACCTTGCGAACCTTCTATAAAAACTAATTGATCATTAGCATCAAGCTTAAAAAGACCAGTATTGGTACCGATATAAATAACATCTTTATATTCAATAATATCATAAACAGCACCCAGTTTCCCAGAAACATCATTAAAGAAATAGTTACTACTACTTAGTTCTATATGAGCAATTCCATTGTCTAACCCCAACCAAAGGTTGTCTGAATCATCAAGCGCTTGACCTAAAACAGTATTGTTTAATAAACCATTCTCTTTACTGATATGAAATTTTAAGTTTCCTAAATGATCTGTTAAGAAAACGCCGTCTTTTATAGTTCCAAAAACCATTTCTCCGTTTCTTAAAATAGAAAAATCATTAAGTTGATGTAGTTTAATGGCTGCATTTATCTCAAAACCGGTAGGAACAAGTTTTCCTTTCTTTAGAAAAAAACTTCCTTTTAGAGAGGTCATCAACAGAAGTTTATCTTCATATTTGTTGATAGATATAATCTTAGTATCTAAAAGCAGGTCATTAGAATAGAAAGGTGCTAGTTTTTTGTCTTTAAGTAAAAAAACACCTCCATTTAAAGTACTTACATATAAATCATCGTCAATAACACTAAGCGAAATAAGTATTGAATCGGATTTTAATTGTGTAATACTCTTATAGTCATATATATAAATATTTAAGAAAGAACGAAAAATTATTTTGTCTTTATATTTTACAATACTCCATATTTCTTCATTAGGAGAAATTTTGTTAAGAATAGTATCACTTAATGATTGGTATTTAAGGATTCCGAAATGATCTCTTTCCCAAAAACCAAATTCTTCGAACGAGCCCGTGTAAATGATATCATTTACAGCTAAAACTGATCGAACGGTTGTTTTATTAGGTAATTGATATAATTTCCAAACTAACGCATTATATTCTAATAAGCCACTATTATTAGCAACATATACTTTGCCGTTTTTAGATCTTGTAATATCCCAATTTTGGTTACCAGCTTTGTATTCTGCTAGCGTATAGTTTTTTAGACTAGGAGAAAATTGAGCATTTACGGCTGTTATAGATAAATAAAAGAAAAGTATGCTTAAAATTTTTAAATGTTTTGTCATTACGATTCGTTAACTGATTTGATGTGTTTTTAAGACGTATTAAAAGTACTGTTTTTAATCTTTTTGATACTCTAAAATATCTGCAGGTTGGCAATCTAATGCTTTGCAAATTGCCTCTAAAGTAGAAAAACGGATTGCTTTTGCTTTTCCTGATTTTAAAACAGATAAATTGGCTGTTGTAATACCAATAGTTTCTGCCAATTCCTTGCTTCGCATTTTACGTTTGGCAAGCATTACGTCTAAGTTTACGATGATTGCCATATTATATTGTTAAATCGTTTTCTTGTTTTTGATTCTTTGCAACTTTAAATATTTCACTTAAAACTAAAAAAAACAAGCCCAAGCATATAATTACTAAATGCTGATTTAACCCGAATTCTAAGGTTACTTTTTGTTGAAAATACACTTTACTAATCATAGAAATTGTGAGTGAAATAATTCCTGAAATAAATAATAGATTTCCTGATTTTTTGAAGGATGAAATAACGGTTTCTTCAAATATTTTTACTCTTACAAAGTGGTTTAGTACTTTCTTGAAGAAATACAAAGCAGCAACAATTAATAAATAATTTAGTGCAGAAACAACAAGAAGTGTTTTTGAGAATAGTGTATCGGTATTAAGACCTATTGAGTTTATTTTTATGTTTAAATCACCTAGGTCTACAAAGAAAATAGCAACAGAAAAACCGATAATTACCAAGACTATTGGCATGGAGAATATCCAAAGTAAATCTACAATGGCTTTTAAAATATTAATTTTTCGCATAGATTATATAGTTAAATCGTTTTCTTGTTTTAAAACTCGTGCGTTTTCAAATATTTTGCTAAATAGCAAAAAGAACAACCCAATAATGATAGAAATAACACTTTTTAAATCGATTGTAGCCGCCAGTATATTTGATAAAGTAATTAAAAAGTTGGTTTTCATTTGTATCATGTTTTCCGCTAAATTTTGAAAGTATAAAATAGCAAACAACTGAATTATAATAGTAGAAACTCCAATGAATATAAAAAGGTTCCCAGCTTTTTTAAAGTTTGTAGTTACATCTTCATTATAAAAATCTGAGTTTAAAAATGATGAAATACACTTTCTTAAATAAAAAATTGCTACTATTAAAAGCACAAAATTTACTACTGAAGATAAAGGAGCAATATACATTTTCCAAGAAAACATTGAGCTAAATAACATCGAAAAACCTCCTAAAGGTGCGGGTAATAATTCTGGAAATAAAAATAAAAAAAGATAAAACACAAAACCAATACTAAATACTGTAATTAGAGTGTAAAATAAAATGTTGATAAGGGTTCTTAAAATTTGAATTGTTTTCATAGCTTTATATAATTTGACAATGCAAATATATAAAAATTATCGAAAAACAATAATAAAATACTAAAAAAAGATAATTTTACACTTTTTTGATGACACTTGTTACAATTCCCCAAATCATAAAATCATTCTCTTCTGTGATTTTTATAATAGGATAATTAGGGTTTTCCGGTTGCAACCAAACTTCGTTTTTTTCTACACGTAAACGCTTTACAGTAAAATCGCCATCTAAAAAACAAACAGCAATTTTATTATTGGTAGGTTCTAAACTTCTATCAATAACTAGCAAATCGTTATCATCTAAACCTGCATCAATCATAGACTGCCCTTTTACTTTTGCAAAAAAAGTAGCGTCTTTGTTGTGGATTAATTCATCATCTAAAGAAATTCTAGTTTCTCTAAAATCATCTGCAGGAGAAGGAAAACCGGCAGAAATACCAACATCTACCAAAACAGCTCCGTTTCCAGAAGAAGCTTTAGGTGTAAAAAAAGTAAGGTTTTTAGTTCCGTTCATAATGTTTGCAAATTATAACTTTTCTTTAAATGTTCGAGATATTATTTTGCAATTAAAATACGGTCTTACAATTATTGCAAATACGTCTTGTTTTTTCGAAAAATGGGAATAACATATAGAATATATTTCTCCTCGTAAGGGGGGCAATTAGTATTTGTGTAGCATTACAATTCGGACAAAAAAGGTCATTTCCATTTTCATCCTTTTGATAAATTCTAATCTCATTGTAAATAGTTGCCGCTTTTTCAAAATCATCTTTATGAACCAACAATTTTACACCCCCAATTGCATTACTCACTAAAGGATCGGTATCTATGGTTTTCTCATCCATTAATAAGGTTTTGAAACCTTCGGAATCCAATTTAGACTTTGTTATATGCGCTTCTGTAGAATATTCAAAAACGGCTAAAATTTTGTAATTATCATTCATGAAAATATTATTTATTATCAATTTAAAGGTTAAAACCTTATAATTATGAGATTTCTCCTCGTTCCTCGTTCGGAATGACAAACTGAATTTAAAAAGAATTTTATTCTTTTATTAAAAATTATGGAGTTTTAATTCATGGTGTTTATTTAACAATCAAAATATCGTTAATATTTGTGGTAAATCTAGCGGATAATCGTTCTTGACGCATTTTCCAAGTGCGGTTTAAATCTTGATTTCCTAATTTAATTTTGTCTGCCTTAAATTTACGATTTAATTTGTCTATTGCAGACATTAACGGTTTGTGTTTTGGATTTTCGCTTGAAAATAAATCCAATTGAAAATTATCATTAGGTACTAAACCCGTAACAATTACACCTGCTCTTTTGTATTTAACACCAGTTTTAAAAATAGTTTTTACAGCTTCTACTGCTGCGTTGGCAATGGTTAACGTCGAATCTGTAGGAGAGGAGAAAACAACTGTAGTACTTTCTCTATGTTGTTCAAATTCTTTTTTATGCCGATCGCTAGAAAGTTGCACAATAAGCATGTGGCAACTAGATTTCTGATTCCTTAATTTCTCTGCACAACTAGCTGCAAAGGTAGAAATACGTTCTTTTATATTGTCAATATCAGAATAAGTGTATTCAAAACTACGTGTGGTAGCTATCATTTTTTTTGATGAAACTTCTTCTAACGGAATTTTAGAAATGCCTTGTAGGTCTTTTTGCAAACGCCATGCTACAATAGAAAATTCTTTTAAAACCCAATCGCTAGAAAGTTGTGTAAAATCGTATGCCGTAATGCAACCTTTTGCTTCCAATCTTTTTTTTAAACGACTTCCGATTCCCCAAACATTGCCAATTTTTGTCCATTTTAAGGCTTTGATTCTTTTTTCATCAGAATCTATAATACAAACTCCTTTCGATTGTTTAATGTTAGAACGCGCAATTTTATTGGCAACTTTAGTCAATGCTTTGGTTGGCGCAATTCCAACGCAAGTTGGTATACCTGTCCATTTTAAAATACGACTTCTCATTTTTGTAGCGTATTCTTGTAGGTCATAATTTTCAAATCCTTTTAATTGTAAAAAAGATTCATCAATAGAATAGACTTCTACATCCGGAGAAAAATCTGCTAAAATATTCATTACTCTAGCACTCATATCTCCATATAATGGATAATTAGAAGACAAAACAGTAATATTATTTGTTTTACAAAAGGCATCCCATTTAAAAATAGGCGCACCAAAAGGCAGTTGTAATTTCTTAGCTTCATCGCTCATAGAAATGACACAACCATCGTTATTGCTTAAAATAGCAACGGGTTTTCCTTGCAAGTTCGGGTTAAAAACCCGCTCGCAAGAAGCGTAAAAATTATTACAATCTACTAGTGCAAACATGCCATAAAAGTACCTAAAAATAGTAGGCAAAATAACGTTGTTAATATCTTAATCTGTTAAAAAATAAAACTACACTTTGTCATGCTGAACTAGTTTAAGCATCTTATTAGGATGATTATTATAATTAAGAGAATCTGAAATAAATTCAGATTGACAAAATTTTATTTTAAAATCAAGTTCTTATAAGCACTTTTCATTTTTTTTATTACCATCTCTATTTCTTCTAAAGCTAAATGGCCAAAACCAAAACGAATGGCACAGGTATTTTTATCTTGATACAGAATGGTTTTTGGTAAAAATAAATCGTTTTTTTCTGTTTCTTCAGCTAGTTTTACTAATGATATTTGGTTTTGAAACTGAATCCAAATAGCCAATCCACCAGAAGGTATTTTCCATTTTGCTATTTCAGAAAAATGTTGCGTTAAAAGTTGGCATAAACAATCGCGTCTTTGTTTATATATGACGATGTTTTTTTTCATCAAACGAGAAATTTCACCTTCATAAATTAATTCAGATAACATTTGTTGTTGTATTAAATCGCCTTGTTCGTCGAGCAATTGTAGGTAATTTTTAGCTTCAGAAATTAAGTTTTCTGGTGCGATTACAAATCCTGTTTGAAAACTTGGAAATAAAGATTGCCCTAATTTTCCGAGATAAATAACCATTCCGTCTCCGTCGGCGCTTGCCATTGGCAACATAGCAGAACCTGTAAACTGAAAATCGTAGTCGTAATCATCTTCAATAATTGCAAAACCAAATTCTTTTGCCAATTGCAACAAAGCCAAACGACGTTCTGCACTTAAAGTTACTGTTGTTGGGTAATCTCTATGCGCACAGATATAAATACATCGAATACTTTTTTTTATAAAATGTTTTCTAATATAATCTACATCCAGTCCATCTGAATCCACTGGAATTGTTTTTATGGTTGCACCTGCTTGCTGAAAAATCATATTAGCAGCATAGTTACTCAAATTTCCTACTAAAACTACATCGTTTTGTTTTATCAATAGTTGAGAAACAATGTACAAACTCATTTCTGTACTGCGCGTACTTATTAAATTGTTTGGGTTTATATGAAAACCTCTTGTTGCGTTTAAGTAATTGCAAAGTTGAGTTTCAAATAAAGAATGGAGAGATTGATTAGAGCTATTCCATTTTTTTATTATTGTTTTACGTTTCATCGCAGCGCTGTACCACCTAGAAAATTCATGAACAGGATGCAAACGTAAATCTGGTTTTCCGTCATTTATAGTGTATTGTACTTTTGATAATTGAACTGTAGATGCTAAATGAAATGATTTTTGAAACGGAAATCCAGTTGTTTTAGCTGTTTTATATGCTTCATTTATTTTTTGAGAAGACGCTTTTATTTTTACTGTTTTTAATGATGGTTCGATAACAAATGTACCTTTATTAGGAATGATTTCTACCCAATCTTGTGAAGCCAATTCTTCGTAAATTGCAACTGCGGTATTTCTGTGGATTTTTAAAGTCTGACTTAAAACACGGGTTCCGGGTAAAAGAGTGCCTTTTGAGATATATCCACGTTGTATGGCATTTATAATTTGCTGAGCAACTTGTACGTACACAGGTTGAGGTACGGATTTATCAAAATTGATTAATTGTTCAAATAAAGTATTAACCGGACTATCTTTCATTTTAAAACTGGACTATTTTAATCGTCCGGAAAGTTACGAGTTTTGCATCAGATTAAAATCACTAATTATGAAAATTAAAATTACCTTAATAATTGCATCATTTTTTGCAGCCTTTCAAGTACAAGGACAATCAGATCCTATAAAAAGAGATACTTTAAAAGAGGTTGTTATTACTTCTACGAGAATAGATTTGCCTTTTAAAGAAAATTCGAGAACCATAAATGTTATTTCATCCGAAGTAATAAAAAACAGTGCCGCTACAACTGTTGCAGATTTATTACAACAAGTTGCGGGTATAGATATTAGAAAAAGAGGAACTGCTGGTAGTCAGGCAGACTTATATATTAGAGGAGGAGGTTTCGATCAAACCTTATTATTGGTTGATGGAATTAAAATGGATGATTCTCAAACCGGACATCATACCTTAAATGCAGCTTTACCTATTGAATTTATTGAAAGAATAGAAATTATAAAAGGTCCTGCTGCACGAGTTTTCGGTCAGAATGCATTTACGGGAGCCATAAACATTGTTACTAAAAAGAAGTTAACAAGTAAAGCAAGTATAAATATAGAAGCAGGTTCTTTTGGTCAATTTAATAGTTCTGTAACTTTTGGAGAAGAATATGAGAATACTTCTTTTATAGCACATGTTGGTTCCTTAACATCTGATGGTTATAGAACAAATTCTGATTATGAAAATAAGAGTTATGTGTTAAAAGGTATTTTTAATAAAAAGAAACAGCCTATTGAGGTTTTAGCTACTTTTTTCGATAAAAAATATGGCGCAGAGAATTTTTATACAACAAATCCAGATTGGCATGAGTATGAAGAAACTCAGAATAGTATAATAGGAGTTTCTACAGTTTTTAGAACTGAAAAATTTAAGATTACACCAAGAGTTTATTGGAGAAGAGGGCAAGATATTTTCTTATTAAAAAGAGATGATCCTAGTTTTTTTAGAAATTTACATATTACCAATAAGGTTGGTGTAGAAACGAATGCTTCATATACTTCTAATTTAGGAATTACTGGTTTTGGAATAGATGTTTCTAGAGTTTCTATAAGTAGTAATAATTTAGGAAAGAGAGATAGAACGATGGCTAATTTATTTTTAGAGCACCGTTTTAAATTAGCTAATGACAAATTAGATATTACTCCGGGAGTTGCAGTTACTTATTTTTCTGACTTTAAATTTCATGCGTTTCCAGGAGTTGATATTGGATATCAGTTTTCAGAAAACTTAAAAGCTTATGGTAATTTAGGAGTTACCTATAGAATACCTACTTATACAGATTTATATTATAATGATCCTGGAACTATTGGAAATGAGAACCTAGAACCAGAAGAAGCATTTGCGCAAGAAATAGGATTAAAATATAACACAGGGAAATTTACTTCTTCTGTAGCAATATTTAATAGAGATGCTACTAATTTAATAGACTTTATTAGACCAAATGCAACGGAACCTAAATATACAGCAACTAATATAGCTGAAGTAAATACGCAAGGTTTTGAGGTAGATGCTGATTATCGTTTTAATATAAAAGAGTACAAACAAACCCTTTCTATTGGTTATACTTTTTTAGAGGATGATATTTTAGAACAGAATAAAGATTTATCTCGATACTCACTAAATACCTTAAAGCATCATTTTACAACACGTTTTTCATCAAGATTATTTAAAAATGTAAGTCAGAATATTATTTACAAACATGCAGAACGTACTGTTGGTACAAGTTATAATGTTTGGGATGCTTCTGTAATTGTAGATTTTAATAAATTTAGTTTTACAGTTACTGCAAATAATATTTTTGATGCAGAATATATAGAATCTGGTTTTGTACCAATGCCACCAAGTAATGTGTTATTTGGTTTGCGTTATAGTTACTAAATAATAAAAAATAGATATTTGTAAAAAGCCTTGATAAATTTTATCAAGGCTTTTTTTTAATTTTCTGAAGTACATTTTAATGTTTAAGTAAGATTTAATAATTATTCAGATTATCCTGCAAGGTTTCTTTTAACCATGTAAGTCTATTCTATTAGTAGGTCTATTTTCCACCTTTGGTGGATATGTTACGTTAACTTCATAATCTGTTTCTAATGTTTGAAATAGGTATTTATTAATTCTAAAATTTTTATTTTAAAATATTTTCATAAATCTGTAACAAAACAAGGTTTATGAGTACTAATAGTAGCAGCTCAATACTACTTATCTCATTTATTACTTTAACAATTAAAGTTTAAAATCAACTTAAAAAGAGCGCTCTTAAAAGTTGATTTGAATCAAATGGTATCGTGCTTTATAATGATGGAATAAACCTCTTTATTCAGTCAAAAACATTTATCTTTAATCTCTTTTAAAACAAACTACTATGATGGAATGGTTTCAAGAATTAACTACTTTCGAAAAGACCTATTGGGTAATTACCGGGATTTCTACATTTATGTTTTTGTTGGTTTTAATAACCACAATAATTGGTGCAGAAACAGATGATATAGGTGATGTAGATGCCGAAATTGATGCAGATACTGGAGCCGGATTTCAGTTTTTTACCTTAAAAAACTTAGTTGCTTTTTTCACTATTTTCGGATGGAGTGGAATTGCAAGTATGGATGCAGGAAACGCAACAGGAACTACCATTATTATTTCTATATTTTCTGGTTTGTTGATGATGTTTGTAATGGCAGCATTATTTTATTACATCAGTAAATTATCTTCTAGCGGAACCTTAAAAATGAAAAATGCCTTAAACTCTATTGGTGAAGTCTATTTAACAGTAGGTGCAAATAGATCTAAAACAGGTAAAATTCAGATAAAAATTCAGGGAGCTTTAAGAGAATTAGAAGCATTAACAGATTATAATGAAGATTTAAAACAGGGAAAGATAATTAAAGTAATAGAAGTAACAAATAACGGAATATTAATAATAGAACCTCAAAATTAAAAAAAAAGCTATGTTAAACTTTATGGTATTACAAGCCAGTCAATTTGCTGGATTAATCGGAATCGGAATTGCAATTCTCTTCGTTTTTATATTGCTAATAGCAATGGTAAAACGTTATAAGAGATGTCCTTCAGACCGTATTTTGGTTGTTTATGGAAAAGTAGGTGGAGGAGAATCTGCTAAATGTATTCATGGTGGAGCCGCATTTATATTTCCAGTAATTCAAGATTATCAATTTTTAGATTTAACACCTATTTCTATAGAAGTAAATTTGGTAAATGCACTTTCTAAGCAAAATATTCGTGTAAATGTACCTTCGAGATTTACAATTGGGGTTTCTACAGAACCAGGAATCATGCAAAATGCAGCAGAAAGATTGTTAGGTTTAGACCAAGATAGCATTCAAGATTTAGCACAAGAAATTATTTTTGGTCAGCTACGTTTGGTGGTAGCATCGATGGATATTGAAGAAATTAACAACGACCGTGATAAATTTTTAACTAATATTTCTCAATCTGTAGAAACAGAGTTAAAGAAAGTAGGATTAAAATTAATCAACGTAAATATTACAGATATTGTTGATGAATCTGGTTATATAGAAGCTTTAGGTAAAGAAGCAGCTGCACATGCAATTAACGCGGCACGTAAATCGGTTGCAGAAAAAAATAGAGATGGTTCTATTGGTGAGGCAAACGCGGTACAAGATGAAAGAACACAAGTTGCAGCAGCAAATGCACAAGCAGTAGCTGGAGAAAATACAGCAAAAATTAATGTAGCAAATTCAGACTCTTTAAGAAGACAAAGAGAAGCCGAAGCAGAACGTACTGCAATTGCATCAGAAAAAGTACAAACAGCAAACGCGTTAAAAGAATCTTATGCTGCAGAGCAAGAAGCAGAGGTTGCAAGAGCGGAAAGAGAGCGTTCTTCTCAATTAGCAGATATTATTGTACCTGCAGAAATAGACAAACGTAAAGTAGAAATAGACGCAGAAGCAAGAGCAGAAAATATTAGAAGAATTGCAAGAGGTGAAGCCGATGCAATTTTATTTAAAGCACAAGCGGAAGCACAAGGTTTGTTTGAGGTTTTAACCAAACAAGCACAAGGTTTAGATCAAATAGTGAAAGCTGCTGGAAACGATTCTCAAAATGCAGCCTTATTATTAATTGCTGATAAGTTACCGGAATTAGTGAAAATACAAGCCGAAGCTATTAAAAATATAAAAATTGATAAAGTTACTGTTTGGGAAAACGGAGGAGGAGCAGATGGAAAAACATCAACCTCTAACTTTATTTCTGGAATGTATAAAGCGGTACCACCTTTACAGGAAATGTTTAATATGGCAGGTATGGAGTTGCCAAGTTATTTAAAAGGAAAAGATATCCCTACTGGGTTACCTGCTGAGGTTATTGATACTAAAGATAACTAGTTTATAAACATACAAGTTTTAACGGAAGCCATCATTTATTTTTTAAATGATGGCTTTTTTGATATATAATTTTTGGTAGAATAATTAAAACGTTGATTTTTAAACAGGTATTAATACGGGGTAAATACATTGCTTGTATTTAGTAAATTGCGGTTTAAAATAAATATCCCCTAGCTTATGAAATCTTGTCCGAAATGTAAATCTGAATCTAGACACAGAATGATGAGAAAAGGAATTGTAAAGATTATTCCAGGAACAAGAGGTTATGCTTGTGATAATTGTAATACACAGTATGCTTGGTTTTCATTTATCAATCGTACTTTTAAGGTGTAGCAAAAAAAAAGCCATTCTAAAGGTGTAAAATCTTATTATACAGAATTTATTTCTGTGTCTCTGTTTGCTTAAAATCAGTGTTTATAAGAATCTGATATCAATTTAGGTTACCAAAATTTTCTTATTATTTAAGCTTTCTTTTTGTACCCTAATTTTAGTATATAAATCAGTTAATTTAGAATAGAATTATCTTACTGTAACTTGCTAAATTTCAGAGGTAAACCAAACCAATTTAATTATGAAAGCTTGCCCAAAATGTAAATCTACATCTAACCACAGAATGAGGAGGGGTGCATTTGTTAAATTAATACCAGGTACTAAGGCTTATGCTTGCGATAGGTGCAATACACAGTACACTTGGTTTTCTTTTATCAATCGTTCTTTTAAGGTATAAAAAAAGCCTCACTTTTATAAAAGTGAGGCTTTTTAATGTCTTTTATTTTGTTTAGTTAAACAACCTAAAGATATCATTTCCGTTTGCAAAAAGTAATAAAGCTATTAAAAGAATAAAGCCTGTTACTTGTGCATATTCTAAAAATTTATCTCCTGGTTTTTTACCAGTTATCATTTCCCAAAGGGTAAAAACAACGTGACCACCGTCTAAAGCAGGTATTGGTAAAAGGTTCATAAATCCTAACATAATAGATAAGAATGCGGTTATGTTCCAGAAAGATTCTGCGCTCCATTCCGATGGAAAAATGCTTCCTATAGAAATAAATCCACCTAACCCTTTATAAGCTCCAGTGCTTGGGTTAAAGATTTTCTTTAATTGTTTAATGTAGTCTGTAAGTGTTTTTACAGATTTGTTCCACCCTGCAGGAATTGCTTCTGCAAAAGTGTATTCGATATTTGCCAAATCGTAGTAGCCAAGTCTTTCTAAGTCTTTAGAAGGTAATAAGCCAAAACCAACGCCTAATTTACCTTCATTGGTAACTTTTACAGCGATATCTTTTGTTTCGTTTTCTCTTTTTATGGTAACAGAAATCTCCTGATTTTTAAACTTATTTAATTCAACCTGAGCTTCATCAAAATACTTTATTGCATTTCCATTAATGGCAACAACAATATCTTTCGCTTTTAAATCAGCATTTTTATTTGGTGAATCTTCAGAAACACTCGTAATAGCAAAAGGATATCTAGGTAGTAAAATTACACCAGCATCTTTACCTCTGTCTACTAATTGAGAGATAAAATCTTCTGGAATTACTTTGTCAATAACTTGTCCTTTTCTTTCAATTTGAAAATTATTACCGTTTACAAACCCTAAAGTTAGTTCGTTAAATTTTTTAATTTTTTCTCCATCAATAGTTAAAACTTTATCTCCAGTTTGTAAACCTAAGTTCATCGCTAAAGAATCTTGTACCCAAACACCGTCTTTTACATTTTCGTTTGGTAAAAAGTTTTCGCCATAAGCATACATTAACATAATGTAGATAAAAATACCTAAAACAAAGTTTACAAAAACTCCACCCAACATTATAATTAGACGTTGCCATGCCGGTTTAGAACGAAATTCCCAAGGTTGCGGTGGTAAAGCCATTTGCTCAGTATCCATACTTTCATCTATCATTCCAGATATTTTTACATATCCACCTAGAGGAATCCAACCAATACCGTAAACAGTATCACCAATTTTTTTCTTAAAAATAGAGAATTTATAATCAAAGAATAAATAGAATTTTTCTACTCTAGTTTTAAACAATTTTGCAGGGATAAAGTGCCCTAACTCGTGCAATACAATCAATAAAGATAAACTTAAAATAAATTGTGATGCTTTTATTAATATTTCCATTCAGCGTTAAATCATAGTTAAAATAGTCGCAAATGTACGTTTTTAAAGGTAGTTGCAAAAGAACAAATTGAGGTACCTTTTTAATTTAACAAAGATTTTGGAAACTATTCCCTTTTGTTTTTTTTTCTAAGGTTTTATTAAGTCGTAAATTTGTTGTCACAAAATTATCTTATGGAGTTTAAAAAGTCTATTCCTCTACTTATCTTTTTTGCGGTGTTTTCTGCAATTTCACTTACAGTTTATTATCATTTATTAAAAGTAGATAAACACCTTAAAATTTACAATCCTATTGATGTAAACCCGAGATTGGTAGACGATAGTATGGTGCATATTCAAAACAACCATACCATTGCCGATTTTAAACTAACCAATCAAAATGGGGAAACGGTTACCAATAGTAATTATAAAGATAAAATTTATATAGCAGATTTCTTTTTTACTCGTTGCCAAACAATTTGTATTGCCATGGCTTATAATATGGGAGAGTTGCAAGAGTTTTATAAAAAGGATGATGATATTATGTTTTTATCGCATTCTGTTACGCCAGTTATGGATAGCGTTTCTGTTTTAAAAGAATATGCGGATAGAAAAGGGGTTATTGATGGAAAATGGAATGTTACTACAGGTTCTAAAAAGCACATTTATGAGTTGGCTCGAAAAAGTTATTTTGCAGTTTTAGATGAAGGTAATGGTGATGAAAGTGATTTTATACACACAGAACAATTTGTTTTAGTTGATAAAGACAGACGAATTCGGGGGTATTATGATGGGACGGAGAAAGAAGATATGGAGAAACTTAAAAATGATATTGTTTTGTTAAAAGAAGAATATGCTTCTGAATAACTTGTTTAGAATCATTCTAAATGATTATATTTGCCTTCCAAATAAAATTCATTGAGCACAATAGCTACATTACGTAAGGGAGAGATAGGATATATTTCTGAAGAGTCTTTAGATTTTATTCCTTTAAAATTGTTAGAAATGGGCTGTCTACCAGGAGCTGAGGTTCAGTTAGTTCAAATAGCGCCCTTAAAAGACCCCTTGTATATTTGCGTAAACGGTAGTCATTTGGCAATAAGAATAGAAACAGCTTCTAAAATTCGAATCCTTAAAGCGCATTTATAATGTCTAAAAATGATATAAAGGTTGCTTTAATAGGGAACCCAAATACCGGAAAAACATCACTATTCAATCAACTTACAGGTTTAAATCAGAAAGTTGGAAATTACCCAGGAATTACTGTTGATAAAAAAAATGGTGTTAGTAAACTATCTGCTACTCAGAATGCAATTATTACAGATTTACCAGGTACATATAGTATAAATCCTACTTCTTTAGACGAGAGTATTGTTTTAAAAACCTTGTTAAAAAAGGATATTAAGGAATCTCCAGATGTTATTTTGGTAGTTGCAGATGTAGAGAATTTAAAAAGAAACTTACTGCTTTTTTCTCAGATTAAAGATTTAGAAATTCCAACAGTTTTGGCAATCAATATGGTTGACCAAATGAACAGAAAAGGAATTACTATCGATTTATCTTTATTGAAAAAAGAGTTAAATACAGAGGTAGTTTTAATTAGTGCAAGAAAAAATGAAGGAATAGATGATGTAAAAGCTGCAATTATTCGTTGCCACGTTGCTGCAAAAGCTTCTCCTTTATGTGGAATCAATCATCAAATTGATCCAGATTATTTTGATAAGTTAAAAGAAATTAGCCCTAAATATTCTTTGTATGAATTATGGTTGATGGTAACGCAGAATAACTATCCAGATTCCATATCAATAGAAGAAAAACAAAAACTCCTTAACTTTAAAAAAGACGTTTCTAAGTTAAAGAAATATCAACATAAAGAAACTATTTATCGTTATCAAGAAATTAATAAAATACTTAAAAAGACCTATATAGTAGATAAAACCAAAGCCAAAGACCTTCGTGGTAGGCTAGATAGGGTTTTTACACATAAGGTTTTTGGTTACTTTTTCTTTGTGTTTTTATTATTGATTATCTTTCAATCTGTTTTCGATTGGGCTTCAGTACCAATGGATTTTATAGATACTAGTTTTGCTCAAATTGCAGATTTTGCAAAAAGTAATCTGCCAAATGGGGTGCTTACAGACCTGTTAACAGAGGGAATAATACCTGGAATTGGAGGTGTTATTATATTTATTCCACAAATAGCCATTCTATTTTTATTTATTTCGGTTTTAGAAGAAACGGGGTATATGAGTCGTGTGGTGTTTTTAATGGATAAAATTATGCGTCGATTTGGTATGAATGGTAAAAGTGTAATTCCGTTAATTTCTGGTACTGCTTGTGCAATTCCTGCAATTATGGCAACTAGAACAATTGCTAGTTGGAAAGAGCGATTGATTACTATTTTGGTAGTGCCGTTTACCACCTGTTCTGCGCGTTTACCCGTATATGCTATTTTAATTTCTTTAATTATACCTGATACAAAAATCTTCGGATTCTTAAATTTACAAGGTGTAGTTTTGTTATTGTTATATGGATTGGGGTTTGCAACAGCAGTGATAGCAGCTTATATATTACATAAGACGTTAAAGATAAAATCGAAGTCGTTTTTTGTGGTAGAAATGCCAAATTATAAATTACCATCTGTTAAAAATGTTTTTTATGAGGTGGTTGAAAAGACAAAATCGTTTGTTTTAGAAGCGGGAAAAATCATTTTAGCTTTGTCTATTGTTTTATGGTTTTTAGCATCAAACGGACCAGCTTCTTTTGAGAACGCAGAGAAAAATACGATTGAAAATGTTGCTAACCAGAGTTTATCAGATCAGGAATTACAGCAAAAAATAGCATCTGTAAAGTTAGAGAATTCTTATATTGGTATTCTTGGGAAAACAATAGAGCCCTCTATTAGACCTTTAGGGTATGATTGGAAAATAGGAATTGCTTTAATTACATCTTTTGCTGCACGAGAAGTTTTTGTAGGTACGCTGGCAACCATTTATAGTGTAGAAGCAGATGATGAAAATACATCTACGATTAAAGAAAAGATGAGGTCAGAAATAAACCCAGATACCGGTGGTAAAAGATTTAATTTCCCTGTGGGAATGTCTTTAATGGTTTTTTATGCCTTTGCAATGCAGTGTATGGCAACGTTAGCTATTGTAAAGCGTGAAACGAAAACTTGGAAATGGCCATTAATCCAATTGTTCGGAATGGGCTTAATGGCATATGTTGCTTCATTTATAACCTATCAAATTTTAAGTTAATGCAAGAAATTATAGCATATATATTAGTTGTTCTAGCCGTAGCTTTTTTATTAAGAAAATATGTTTTTCCTTCTAAAAAAAAGAAAGGTTGTAGTGCTGGTTGTGGTTGTTAATTTACTTTTTATAACCATTTAAGATATTTATTTTACTGCACAGCTTCATGAAATGAGGGATGTCAATTTGTGTCTGCTTAATTCCTTTTATTGCCTCTTCATTATGTTTAACATGAAATTAGTAAAATAACATTGTAAGATTTTTTATTTTTGATGACTGATCTTTATATCACCTCATAAATTATAAAAATGAAAAAAACAATTCTATTATTTGCCATTATTGTACTCTCAATTCTTTCATCGACAGATACTTTCTCTCAAAAATTTCCAAGATTAGATGTGAGTCCTTTAGATGTTGCTGCCTACCCAAGTGATTGGAGAAATTCCGATAAGTTAGTAAGAGTTATTTACGGAAGACCACAATTAAAAGGAAGAGCATTGTCTTCTTTGGCTGAGGTTTCAGATAAAGGTGTTTGGAGAACTGGTGCTAATGAAGCTTCTGAAATTACTTTTTTTAAGGATGTTTTATTTGGAGGAGAAAGCGTAAAAGCGGGTACATATACTTTGTTTTCGGTTCCTGGTGATAAAGAATGGACGCTTATTCTTAGTAATGTTAGAAATGTTTGGGGGCATTATACTTACGATGAAAAAGATGATGTTGTTAGGGTTTCTGGTGCAGTTTCTGAGTCAGAAAAAAGTATTGAAGCTTTTTCAATTGTCTTTAATGAAGTTGAAGATAATACAGTTACCATGCATTTAGGTTGGGGTAATACGGTAGTTTCCGTTTCTTTGGAAGAGAAAGTAGACTTAGAAGAATAGGTTTTTCTTGATAAAGTCTTGCTATAGGTTTTACTACTTACTTTAGATTAAGGTGTTTGTTTTAGTGTAAAACCTACTTAAAAATGTAATATTAAAAAGCTTCATTATTTTGTTTTCTTTTTAGATGACAAAATAATGAAGCTTTTTAATTACTTCTAATGTGTTTTCTGTATTAATTACTTCCCCATTGGGATCACAATAATTCCAGAGAATTTTTCTTGAAATTTTATTAGATCTTTATCAGCCTCTAATTTTGTTTTGTAATTACCTACTTGTACTTTCCATTCTGGAGCGTAATAAACTAGTTTCGAGAAATTTCCGGGAAATTCTGCTTTAAAACGAGCCATAAACTGTCTTGCTTTTTGCTCGCTTCCGTTATAAAGTTGAATTCTGTATCCAAAGCCAAAAGTGCTATTAAAACTTCTTTTTTTAGAAACAATATCCTTTATTTCTGCAGATTCATTTGTGCTATTTTGTGAGAAAGAATTGTAACTAGTTGCTAATAAAACAATCAAAAACGAGAGTGTTGTTAATTTACTTTTCATGCTTAATTTTATTTTGTACAAAAATAACGACTAGTTTAGGAATAAATTAGATTAAACGCTTATTTAGAATAATTATAAATTATGTTTTACATTCTTTTAGCTTTTCAAACCTTAGGAAGAAGTATTACTTTTGTCAAACGGAAAAAAATGACTTTTGTCATTTTATATTAGATATTTTTAATCAAAGTTTAAATATGAAAAGTGTAGAACTGCACAATAGACTAACCACATTACTTCTTAAAAGTATTACTTTTCTCCTAATTTTTGCATTCAGTGTATCTGCTTATTCACAAGAGGTAGATGAGGCACGCCAAAAAGAAGGGAAAAAATTATTTAAATCGTTATGTGCTTCTTGTCACAAGTTAGATAAGAAATTAATTGGACCAGCTTTGGCTGGTGTCGAGGAGAGAAGAGAAAATGATTGGTTACATTCTTGGATTAAAAATAATGCAGAGTTAAGAGCAACTGGAGATTCAGATGCGAATGCAATTTTTGACGAGTATAATGGAGCTGCGATGTCTGCTTTCCCTCAGTTAACTGATCAGAATGTAGATGATATTTTATATTACACCACTGTAGGTGAGCTTAAAAAAGTAGGTGAAGTGGCGGCAGGTGATGCTTCTGCAAATGTTTCTTCTGCAGGTGCTCCAGGTTGGTTAATATATGTGCTGTCTGCTGCTATTATTGTTGCTTTTTTAATGATTGCTAGTTTGTTAAAGCAGGTAAGTGAATTAAAAGGTGATACTGCTCCGGGAGAAGATTCAAATCTTAAAAGAGATTTACATGAGCTTTGGGCAGGTATAATGAAAAATACTTTCTTAAAAGTTTTAACTACTATATTTTTAGTGTTAATTGGTATTTATGTGTTATTTGGATTCTTATTTAAAGTAGGGGTAGATGAAGGGTATCAACCAATTCAGCCAATTGCATTTTCACACAAAATACATGCAGGAGATAATAAGATAGATTGTCAATATTGTCACTCTTCGGCAAAACATAGTAAAACATCTGGTATTCCATCAGTAAATGTTTGTATGAATTGTCACTTAAATATTTCTGAAGTTGCAGATGATACTGTTGTAGAATTAGGAGATGGAAGTGTTCTTGGAAAAGAAGAATTAGATCTTGAAATTGCAAAGATTTATACAGCCGCTGGTTGGGATGCAGATAACTTAGAGTATACAGGTGAAACGGCTCCGATTAAATGGGTGAGAGTTCATAATTTACCAGATTTTGTTTATTATAATCACTCACAACACGTAACAGTTGCAGGTATCGATTGTCAAAAATGTCATGGACCTGTAGAAGAAATGGATGAATTGTATCAGCACGCTCCATTAACAATGGGTTGGTGTATAGATTGTCATAAAGACACTAAAGTGGATTTAAAAGGTAATGATTATTACAAGAAAATTCATGAAGATTTGGCAAAGAAATACAATGTAGATCAAGTTACCATTTCACAGTTAGGTGGTAAAGAGTGTGGTAAATGTCACTACTAATTAAAAAGAATTAAAAATTAAAAGATTACAAAACTGGGTGTTTTCTAGTTTGAATCTTTCAATCATTAAATAAAAAGTATAAATGGCTTCAGACAAAAAATACTGGCAAAGTGTTGAGGAACTTAAAGGTAGTTCTATTGTTGAAACGTTAAGTAAAAACGAATTTGTGGAAGAGCTTCCGTCAGATGAATTTTTAGGTGATAAAGAAACTTTAGAGAATTCTTCTACTTCACGTAGAGACTTTTTAAAATATGTTGGTTTTACTACAGCTGCAGCTTCATTAGCAGCTTGTCAGGGACCCGTTAGAAAGGCTATTCCTTATGTTGTAAAACCAGACGATATCATTGCTGGTATTGCAGATTGGTACGCAACTTCAATGGCAGATGGTTATGATTTTGCAAATGTGTTGGTAAAAACACGCGAAGGGCGCCCTATTCAAATTATGCCTAATAAAGAAGCGGACGGAACAACAAGTGCGAGAGTACAAGCTTCTGTTTTATCTTTATATGATGAAAAATTACGTTTAAAAGAGCCTCAAGATAAAGAAGCTTTTTTAACTTGGGCAGATGCTGATTCTAAAATTGGTGCAAAATTAAACGAATTAAAAGAAGCAAATAAACCTGTTGTATTATTAACAGGTACAATGGCAAGTCCATCTACGGATAAAGTTATTGAAGGCTTTATTGCAGCAAACCCAAATGTAAAACATGTTGTCTATGATGCAGTTTCAGAATCTGGAGCGGCAGATGCTTTTATGGCAATGTACGGTAAACGTGTATTACCAAATTATCATTTAGAAAATGCAAAAACAATTGTTTCTTTTGGTGCTGATTTTCTTGGAGATTTCCATGGAGGTTTAGAGAAGAAATACATTGCTGGTAGAAAACCAGAAAAAGGATACATGTCTTACCATGTACAGGTAGAGAGTAATATGTCTTTAACAGGTGCTAATGCTGATAAAAGAGTGGTTGTAAAACCATCTGATCAGGTATTTGCATTGTTAAACTTATACAACGCTATTACAGGAGCAAATGTTCCTTCTAAAGCAACTTCTGTAGATGCAACTATTAAAAAATTAGCTTCAGATTTAAAGAAAGCTGGTTCTAAAGGTGTTGTCTTAACAGGGTTGAATGATAAAAATGCACAATTAATTTCATTAGCGATTAATAAGGCATTAAATAGTGAAATTATTGATACAAAAAATACGCTAAACATCCGTAAAGGAAATGATGCTGAAGTTGCTCAATTAGTTTCAGATATGAAAGCTGGTAAAGTATCAGGATTAATTGCATACAATGTAGATCCTGTGTATTCATTATCAAATGCATCAGATTTTTCTGAAGGATTAGGTAAACTAGAAATTTCAGTAGCATTGTCTACAGAACATAACAGTACTACTACTTTAATGGATTATGCATTGCCAACTCCACACTTTTTGGAGTCTTGGGGAGATGCACAGTTCGATTCTGTAACGTATGGTTTAATGCAGCCAACAATTCAACCATTATTTAATACACGTCAGGTTCAAGATACGTTATTAAAATGGTCTGGAGATACTACAAAATATTACGATTATTTAAAAACATATGCAGCTACCAATGTTTTAGGTGGTGCTTCATGGAACAAAGCTTTACATAATGGTTTTTTCAAAAAAGACCTTTCTTTAGAAGAAGAGGGAGAAGTTTTTGAATCTACTGTTGTAATTTCTGATATTGCATCAAAATTAGCAAGTTCAGCGAAGAAAGCTTCTGGTTTTGAATTAAACTTATATACTAAAACAGGTTTAGGAGACGGTAAACAAGCAAACAATCCTTGGTTACAAGAATTTCCAGACCCTATTACAAGAGCTTCTTGGGATAATTACTTAATGATGTCTATGGCAGATGCCAGAGAATTAGGTTTTTCTAATCCTGTAAAAGATAACGGTGCTATTAATGGTGATTATGCCAAAGTATCTGTTAATGGTGTTGATGTTGTTGTTCCGGTAATGGTCCAACCAGGTCAGGCTATTGGTTCTGTTGGTTTAGCTTTAGGTTACGGTAAAACTTTTGGTTTAAAAGAAGAAATGAAAGTTGGTGTTAATGGATATCCATTATACATTAACGGAAACAATATTCAGTACGGAGTTACAATAGAAAAAGTATCTGGTACCCATAAATTTGCTTGTACACAAGTACAAAAAACAATTGCAGGGCGTCATGATATTTTAAAAGTAGCTTCTTTAAAAGAGGTAGTAAGTAGTGTAGATCCAAAACATTCTTGGAACAAGCCTGCTTTTGTATCTTATGATCATCAAGAAGTTGAAGCAAAATCTATAGATTTATGGGAAGAGCACAACAGAGAAGTTGGTCATCACTTTAACTTATCAATAGATTTATCATCTTGTACAGGTTGTGGTGCGTGTGTTATAGCATGTCATGCAGAAAATAATGTACCAGTTGTAGGTAAAAATGAGGTTAGAGTTGGTAGAGATATGCACTGGTTGCGTATCGATAGATATTACTCTTCTGAAGTTGCAACAAGAGAAGAAGCGAAGGCAATGGGCTTAAGCGGTGGAGACTTGTATAAAGCTATAGAAACTGAAGCAGAAAATCCAGAGGTTACTTTTCAACCAATGATGTGTCAGCACTGTAATCATGCTCCTTGTGAGACTGTTTGTCCAGTTGCAGCAACATCTCATGGTCGTCAAGGTCAAAACCAAATGGCATATAACAGATGTGTTGGTACAAGATATTGTGCAAACAACTGTCCTTATAGAGTTCGTCGTTTTAACTGGTTCCAGTATTCTAATAACAAAGAGTTTGACTTCAATATGAATAATGACTATGGTAAAATGGTGTTAAACCCAGATGTTGTAGTTCGTTCTAGAGGGGTTATGGAGAAATGTTCTATGTGTATTCAAATGACACAAGCTACAATTCTAAAAGCTAAAAAAGAAGGAAGAGCTGTTAATACAGATGAGTTTGAAACAGCTTGTTCATCAGCTTGTACAACAGGTGCTATGGTTTTTGGAGACATTAATAACGAAAAAGACGAAGTAGCAGCATTAGCAGAAGACAAGAGAGCTTATCACGTATTAGATTACTTACAAACGAAACCGAATGTAGTATATCAAGTGAAAGTTAGAAATACAAACGAAGCGTAAGAAAATTTTAAATTGAAAACTCAAAGTTAAAGAACTTTGAAAGTTTAAAAACTATAATTAAACTAAGTAATAAAAATATGTCTCATTACGAAGCACCCATAAGGGAACCTTTAGTACTAGGTGATAAAAGTTATCACGATATTACAGAAGACATTGCAAAACCTATTGAAGGAGTTGCAAATAAAAATTGGTACATAGCATTTTATATCTCTTTGGCTGCAACGCTTTGGGGATTTGGATGTATTTTTTATACCATAGGTACTGGTATTGGAGTTTGGGGATTGAACAAGAACATTGGTTGGGCTTGGGATATTACAAACTTTGTATGGTGGGTTGGTATCGGTCACGCAGGAACACTAATTTCTGCAGTACTTTTATTATTCCGTCAAAAATGGAGAATGGCTATTAACCGTTCTGCAGAAGCAATGACAATTTTTGCCGTTTTTCAAGCAGGACTGTTTCCATTGATTCACATGGGTAGACCTTGGAATGGGTATTGGGTATTGCCAATGCCAAATCAATTTGGTTCGTTATGGGTAAACTTTAACTCACCATTATTATGGGATGTTTTTGCAATATCAACTTATTTATCTGTATCATTAGTTTTCTGGTGGACAGGTTTATTACCCGATTTTGCAATGATTAGAGATAGAGCTGTGAAGCCTTTCCAAAAGAAAATATATGCTTTATTATCATTCGGTTGGTCTGGTAGAGCAAAAGACTGGCAACGTTTTGAAGAAGTATCTTTGGTACTTGCAGGTTTAGCAACACCATTAGTACTTTCTGTACATACAATTGTATCTATGGATTTTGCTACTTCTATTAACCCAGGTTGGCACTCAACTATTTTCCCTCCTTATTTCGTAGCAGGAGCAATCTTTTCTGGATTTGCAATGGTACAAACGTTATTAGGAATTATGAGAAAGGTTACTAATTTAGAAGATTACATTACACGTATGCACATTGAGTATATGAACATTGTAATTATCTTAACAGGTGGTATTGTAGCTGTGGCGTATGCAACAGAGTTCTTTATTGCTTGGTATACAGGGTCACCTTATGAGAACTATACATATTTATCTGTAGGTGCTGCAACTGGTCCTTATGCTTGGGCATTCTGGTCACTAATAATATTTAATATTATTACACCACAGTTATTATGGATTAAGAAATTTAGAAGAAGTTTTGTAATTACTTTTATTATTTCTATTGCAATTAACATTGGTATGTGGTTTGAGCGTTTCGATATTATTGCAATTGTATTAAGTAAAGGTCATTTACCATCTACATGGTGGCGTTTTGAACCTACGTTTGTAGATGTTGGTATTTTTGTGGGAACTATAGGTTTCTTTGGTGTATTATTCTTATTATACGCAAGAACATTCCCGGTAATTGCACAAGCGGAAGTAAAAACTATTTTAAAATCTTCTGGAGAGTTTTACAAGAAGAGAAGAGAACAAGGTATACCAACTAAACCAGCTATTAATGTAGCAAACGTAGCAGGTACAACTGATAAATCTAATAAAGAATAATTATGGAATCATCAAAAGTTATTCACGCATTTTATAATGATGACGAAGTTCTAATGGACGCAGTGAAAGCTGTTAAAGCAGAACATCTTCATATAGAGGAAGTATTTTGTCCTTTTCCTGTTCATGGATTAGACAAAGCAATGGGATTAGCACCAACAAGATTAGCAATTACTGCATTTTTATATGGAATTACAGGATTAGCATTTGCTATTTGGATGACTAATTACATGATGATTCAAGATTGGCCACAAGATATTGGTGGTAAGCCAAATTTTTCTTGGTGGGCAAACATGCCTGCGTTTGTGCCAATTATGTTTGAATTAACAGTGTTTTTTGCAGCCCACTTAATGGTAATTACTTTTTATATGAGAAGTAGATTATGGCCATTTAAAGAAGCTGAGAATCCAGATCCAAGAACTACAGATGATCATTTTTTAATGGAAATCCCTGTAAATAACAACGAAGCTAAAATTATTGATTTATTAGCTAGTACAGGAGCTGTAGAAATTAATGTAGTAGACAAGCACTAATATATAGAAAATGAAGAATTTTAAATTAATTATCGCTTTATTTACGCTTACAAGTATCATTTCTTGTAATGATAAAACTAAGCCGCAATTACAATTTATGCCAGATATGTATGTATCTGTGCCTTATGATGTAAATGGAGCCAATGGTCTTAATGGAGAACCTGTAAATAGTAAACCTGTTGCAGGAACAATTGCAAGAGGCGGACATGCTACTTATGATATCCCTAATACAAATGAAGGATATGAATTGTCTAAACTTACGGTTACTAATCCTTTAGAAACTACAGAAGAAAGTTTGGCAAATGGAAAAGCAATGTACGAGATCTATTGTGCAACTTGTCATGGAAAAGCAGGAGATGGTAATGGAGTTTTATCTCAAAGAGATAAATTTTCTGGTATCCCTAATTATAAAGATAGAGATATTAACACAGGGAGTATTTATCATGTAATTATGCACGGTAAAAACTTAATGGGTTCACATGCATCTCAAACAACGTATACAGAGCGTTGGCAAATAGTACAGTACGTAGAAAAATTACGTTCAGAATTATAATTTCAATTAGAAAGAATACGAAAAAGATATGTATCAATTCTCAGGTAAATTAAAAACATTCTCATTAGCACTAATACTTATTGGTTTAGTGGGAATTGGTTATGGTTTTTATTCAGCTCCTAAAACAGTTGAAGAAGCTAAAGAAGTTATTGCACAACAGGCTTCACATGGTGATAGTCATGCTACTTCTCATGAAGAGGTTAGTGCTGATGGGCATAAAAGTGAAGCACATGGTGAAAGCCATGGTTCAGTAGATGGATCTCATGATGACGCACATGCTGAACATGTTTTACATCAGTTAAAAAATAAACCATGGTCTGCAGTATATGTAGCATTGTTTTTCTTTTTGGGAATTACTTTATTGGTATTAGCTTTTTATGCAATTCAAAGAGTTGCGCAAGCGGGTTGGTCTATTCTTTTGTTTAGGGTAATGGAAGCAATTACTGCTAACTTAGTACCAACTTCAATTGTAATGGTTCTTATAGTAATTTCGGCTGTAATGCATTGGAATCATATGTTCCCGTGGATGGCAGAAGGAGTATTTGATCCTACAAGTCCTAATTACGATCCTATTGTAGATGGTAAATCTTGGTGGATAAACGTTCCAGGTTGGGCTATTAGAAGTATTATTTATTTAGCTTTATGGAATGCATACAGATGGTTTATCCGTAGAAATTCTATAAAAGAAGATACTGCAAATGATGGAGGAAAAACGTATAAATTGAGTTATAATGCTTCTGTAGGTTTTATTTTCGTATTTATGATCACTGAAACAATGATGTCTTGGGATTGGATTATGGGATTAGACCCACACTGGTTCTCTACATTATTCGGTTGGTATGTTTTATCTAGCTTATTAGTAAGTGCATTAACGGTAATTGCTTTAGTTACAATATATTTACGTTCTAAAGGAGCTTTACCTGGTGTGAACGATAGTCACATTCATGATTTAGCAAAATATATGTTTGGTTTTTCTATCTTTTGGACATACTTATGGTTTTCTCAATTTATGTTAATTTGGTATGCAGATATTCCAGAGGAAACTACTTATTTTGCAATGAGATTTAATGAGTATAACTTTCCTTTCTTAGCAATGGTAGTAATGAACTTTGCTTTTCCTGTATTGTTATTATTAAATAGTGACTTTAAAAGTATTCCTTGGTTTATCGTTATTGGAGGTGTTGCAATTCTTTGTGGTCATTATATTGATATATTTGTAATGGTTATGCCAGGTACTGTTGGTGATCAATGGTCTTTCGGTATCCCTGAAATTGGTGCAATATTGTTCTTCATAGGAGTCTTTATATATGCTACTTTTAGTTCTTTTGCAAAAGCAAGTGCTATACCAACTGGTAACCCTTTCTTAGGAGAAAGTAAACATTACCACTATTATAATATTGAACACAGAGGTGAAGGTTCAGGAGATCATCATTAATAAATAATTTGAATTAAAATAATTAAGACGAGATAAATATGCTAGCTCTATTTTATATTTTTATAGCTGTTGCAATCGGTGTAAGTTTTTGGCAAATAACCAGAATATTAAACTTAAGAAGCGTAATCGCTACTGATAAAGACAACGCAACCCAAGGTAGAAATGCCATTTACTTTATGGTTTTTTTATATGCAATGATGATTTATTGTTTAATCTTCATGAATGTTGTAATGTTACCAGAATCTGCTTCTTATGAAGGAGAACATGATGATAACCTTTTTGATATTACATTTTGGTTAATTGGTATTGTTCAATTTTTAATGCAATTCTTAATTTTCTATTTTACTTTTAAGTATAAAGGTGAAAAAGGAAAGAAAGCAAAATTCTATTCAGACAGTCATAAATTAGAGGCTATTTGGACCATTACTCCAGCTATTGTTTTAGTTGTTCTAATTGGTTATGGATTATGGCAATGGAATAATATCATGGATTTATCCGACTTAGAAGATCCTGTAGTAATAGAGGTTTATGCTCAGCAGTTTAGATGGGATGCTCGTTATGCAGGTGAAGATAATACGTTAGGTTTAGGAAACGTAAACTATATTAAAGGTATGAACACTATAGGTGTTGATATGGATGATAAAAATGCTTTAGATGATAAACAAGTAACTGAATTGTACTTACCTAAAGGTAGAAAAGTTCATTTCAAGTTTCGTTCTCAAGACGTTTTGCACTCAGCTTATATGCCTCACTTTAGAGCGCAAATGAACTGTGTACCAGGTATGGTAACTGAATTTGGTTTTACTCCAAAATATACTACTGCAGAGATGAGACAACAATCTGAGGTTGTAGAGAAAACTGCAGGAATCAATAAAATAAGAAAAGCTAACGGAGAAGATCCTTATGAGTTTGATTATTTATTGTTATGTAATAAAATTTGTGGAGCTTCTCACTATAACATGCAAATGAAAATTACAGTTGTAGAACAAGAAGAATATGACAAATGGATTGCAGAGCAGCCAACATTATCATCAGTATTAAATAATAATAATTAAAAGACACTACAAATAAATAAGATTATGTCAGAACATCATCATAAAGAAACATTTGTAACAAAATATATTTTTAGCCAAGATCATAAAATGATTTCTAAGCAGTTCTTAGTAACTGGTATGTTTATGGGAATTATTGGGGTATTTATGTCTATGTTATTTCGTATGCAAATTGCATGGCCAGAAAAATCATTTTCTTTAATTGAAGCTTTTCTAGGAGATCACCAAACAGACGGTGTAATGAATCCGGATATGTACTTAGCTTTGGTAACAATACACGGTACTATAATGGTATTCTTTGTATTAACGGCTGGTTTAAGTGGTACATTTTCTAACTTGTTAATACCATTGCAAATTGGAGCTAGAGATATGGCTTCTGGTTTTTTAAACATGGTGTCTTATTGGATGTTCTTTGTTTCATGTATCATCATGGTTTGCTCTTTGTTTGTTGAAGCTGGTCCAGCAGCAGCAGGATGGACAATCTATCCTCCATTAAGTGCTTTACCACAAGCAATTCCAGGTTCTGGAATGGGTATGACATTATGGTTAGTTTCTATGGCTATTTTTATTGCATCTTCTTTAATAGGATCTTTAAATTATATAGCAACAGTTTTTAACTTAAGAACTGTGGGAATGAAAATGACGAGATTGCCTTTAACAATTTGGGCGTTCTTTGTAACTGCTATTATTGGTGTAGTTTCTTTCCCTGTATTATTGTCTGCTGCTTTATTATTGATCTTTGATAGAAGTTTTGGTACTTCTTTCTATTTATCAGATATTTTTATTGCTGGTGAAGTTTTACATTATCAAGGTGGTTCTCCTGTATTATTCGAGCACTTATTTTGGTTCTTAGGTCACCCTGAGGTATATATCGTAATCTTACCTGCCATGGGTATTGTTTCAGAAATTTTAGCCATTAATTCACGTAAACCTATTTTTGGTTACCGTGCAATGATTGGTTCTATTATAGCAATTGCTTTTTTATCTACAATTGTTTGGGGACACCATATGTTTGTATCAGGTATGAATCCTTTCTTAGGGTCTGTATTTACATTTACAACGTTACTAATTGCAATTCCATCTGCAGTAAAATCATTTAACTGGTTAACGACATTATGGAAAGGTAATCTTCAATTAAATCCTGCCATGTTATTCTCTATCGGATTGGTTTCTACATTCGTTACAGGAGGTTTAACAGGTATTGTTTTAGGAGATTCAGCTTTAGATATTAATGTTCATGATACGTACTTTGTTGTAGCGCATTTCCACTTAGTTATGGGTGTTTCTGCTATTTTTGGAATGTTTGCTGGTGTGTATCACTGGTTTCCTAAAATGTATGGTAGAATGATGAATAAAACATTAGGATATTGGCATTTCTGGTTAAGCATCATTTGTGCTTATGGAGTTTTCTGGCCAATGCACTTTATTGGTTTAGCAGGTTTACCAAGAAGATATTATTCTAACACAGCATTTCCTATGTTTGATGATTTATCTGATATTAATATAGTAATTACATTGTTTGCCTTAGTTGGTGGTTTTGCTCAAATATTTTTTATTGCAAACTTCTTTATCTCTATTTATAGAGGTCAAAAAGCAACAATGAATCCTTGGAATGCAACTACTTTAGAATGGACAACTCCTGTAGATCATGTACACGGAAACTGGCCAGGGAAATTACCAGAAGTTCATAGATGGGCGTATGATTATAGTAAGCGTGTAGATCCAGAAGATGATGATAGTGCATATTTACATGGAGAAGACTTTGTGTTACAAACTGTGCCTTTATTAGAAGGAGAAGAACCTTCTTAGAAAATAAAATACATCATTTTGTTTTAAATGATATTTAAGATATAAAACCAGTGAATTTATTCACTGGTTTTTTGTTTTTTTAGTATTTATAGTATTCGTTATAAAGTGTTGTTGTGGGGGGCTATGGTGAATTAATTGAGAAAGTATATATGCAGAAATGCATAACGACTTTAGTAGAACAAGTTATTATTAGCTGTTTTAGAGCTTATGAAAGCTAACTAATGCGCTGTTTTTACTTTATAATAAATTCCTTTATTGATTAGAATAATATTTCTTTAAAAGAGCTATTTTAAGACTTTTAAATAGTAGTATTTTTTTACATACAAATTAATTGTAGTACCCGATTTAATTATTGCTTTGTTACAAAATAGTTTTTGTAATCGATAGTAAACTAAAGTAAGTCTATTGATATAACTGTAAAGTATGATTCTTTGGGGTATAGCTGTAATTGAATAAACGACGGTTTTAACTGATAAAATTATCTATTTTATCATTAGGTATAAACCCTTTTAAGATTAAAAAAACACCACAGATAATTAATATAATTCCCATTATTCTCTTTAGTCTATAAATTACTAAAGGAGTCATTTTACTTTTTAATTGTTTTGCTAAAAGTATTTTACCAAGATCTGTAATTGCATACCCTAAAATTATGGTAGCAAAATACCAAAATATACTGTTAGAATTCATGTTTAAAGTAGGTCCAATTACCAACACGGTACCCAACCAAAATGCTAACACGCCAATATTTATAAAGTTTAAAAAGTAACCTTTAAAAAACAGTTTTATATAGTTGTTTTTAACAGGGACGACTATGGTTTCTGCAGATGCTAAAGCCTCTTTTTTGTTTTGTTTGTCAAAATAAGTTATTAAACCGTATACAATAAGTACTAGGCCACCAATAAAAAAGAGTCTAGGGTCATCTTTAATTTTTTCTAAAAAAGATCTACTTCCAAAATATGCCATACATATAAAAGTAACATCCCCTAAAAGAACACCAAGATCGAACGCAATGGCTGCTCTAGCTCCTTTTAAAATACTGGTTTGAATAAGCATAAAAAAAACAGGCCCTATCATAAAAGCCATGAAAAAACCTATTAAAAAAGCATTCTTAAAGTCGTAAATATCCATTGGATAAAGGTAATTGTTTAATTAGGATTTACCAATTATGAGATTTTAAATTGGCTTAGAAATGTATCAAGTTTAAGTGAAATAATATTGTCAGTTTTATGTTTTAATATTATGAAATTCCTCTCTACGTTCCTTGTAACACGTTTGTGAACTTGTTATGAGGTTTTTTAATACTTTAAAGCCTGGTTTTTACGATATTTAATAGAGATAACTGCACTTGCGTTAGGGATTGCAGTGACATCCTTTTTGCTTTTTAGTAAAAAGATATAGCGTAAAGCCCGCTCGAACGCCAAAAAAAGTGGTATTTATAGAGGTTGATACCTACAAGGCTTTTGAAACCTTGCAGGACAACTATATATTTTTAAACATCATCAAAATCTATTGAAATTTTTGAAGTTGTAGGGTATGCCTGACAGGCTAAAACCAATCCTTCTTCAATTTCGCTATCTGTTAAAATGGAATTCTTAACCATAATAGCATTTCCTTCTGTAACCTTACACATACAGGTGCTACAAACTCCTCCTTGGCAAGAATATGGAGCATCTAAATTGTTACGTAAACTGGCCGATAATAGATCGTCAGTTTGGTTCATAGTAAAGGTTGTTTCCTCATCATCTAGCATTACAATAACTTCTGTAGTACCTTCTTTTATCTCCGCTACAGCCTCTTCGTCTATAGAAGTTGTAAATAATTCAAAATGAATATTCTCTTTAGCAAAACCACGTTCTGTAAGTGTTGCAGAAACTTCATCAATCATACTTTCTGGTCCACATAAAAAAGCAGCATCAAAAGAAGTATTTTTATAACTATTGTTAATGTAGAAATTAGTGTGTGCTTTGTCTATTCGACCAAATAAAGAACCTTCTAGCTGTTCTCTACTACAAATGTAGTGTAGGTTAAAACGATCTGGATTTGCTTCTTTTAAAGCATCTAATTCTTCTTTAAAAATAGTATCTGCAACTGTTTTGTTACCATAAATTAATGTAAAAGTAGACGAAACTTCATTTTCTAATACATCTTTAACCATAGATAGAATTGGTGTTATACCAGATCCTGCAGCAAAAGCGATGTAGTTTTTATTAGGTTTTGTTTCTAGGGTAAACAGACCTTCAGGTTCAGAAATTTCAATAAAATTACCTTCTTTTAATTCTGTAGTTGCATACGTAGAAAAAGTACCATTTTCTACTGCTTTAATAGCTACTTTTAAATAAGAATCGCTAGGAGAAGAACAAATAGAATAGGCTCTTCTAACTTCTTTACCGTTAATCGTTTTTTTAAGTGTTAAGTATTGCCCTGCATGAAAAGCAAACTTAGACTTTAAATTACCGGGTATTTTAAATACAAGAGAAACCGCATCTGCGGTTTCTCTAATCACTTCGTGTATATTTACTTTATGAAATGTTGCCATTAAAGATGTTTATTTTATACCAAATTATTTGCAATTAAATATTCGGCAATTTGTATTGTGTTTGTAGCTGCACCTTTACGTAAGTTGTCTGCAACGATCCACAAATTTAAGGTATTTTCTTGAGATTCATCCCTTCTAATTCGTCCAACAAAAACTTCATCCTTATCATGTGCGTTTATTGCCATCGGATATACGTTGTTAGCCAAGTCATCCTCTACAATTACTCCAGGAGTTTCACTTAATATTTTTCTAACTTCCGCTAAATCAAAGGCATTTTCAAACTGAACGTTTACAGCTTCAGAATGTCCCCCCGCAGTAGGTATTCTAACCGCAGTTGCAGTAACAGAAAAAGAATCATCACGCAAAATTTTCTTAGGTTCTTTTACCAATTTCATTTCCTCTTTGGTGTATCCGTTTTCTAAGAAAACATCACAATGTGGAATTGCATTTCTACCAATTTTATGAGGATATGCCATTTCGCCATCAATACCAGCCTCTTCATTATCTAATTGCTGTACCGCTTTAACGCCAGAACCAGAAACAGATTGATATGTAGAAATAACCACACGTTTCATTTTATACTTTAAATGTAACGGAGATAAAACTGCCACTAACTGAATTGTAGAACAATTAGGGTTTGCAATAATTTTGTCGTCTTTTGTTAAAACGTCTCCATTAATTTCTGGAACCACTAATTTTTTTGTTGGGTCCATTCTCCAAGCAGAAGAGTTATCGATAACTGTTGTACCAACTTCAGCAAATTTAGGCGCCCATTCTAAAGAAGTGTCTCCACCCGCAGAAAACAAAGCAACATCTGGCTTCAATTTTACAGCATCCTCTAAAGTAACTATGGTATATTCTTTCCCTTTATATGATAATTTTTTTCCAGCAGATCTTGCAGAAGCTACAGGAATTAATTCCGTTATTGGTAAGTTACGCTCTTCTAAAACTTTTAACATTACTGTGCCCACCATTCCAGTTGCACCTACTACAGCTATTTTCATCGCCTAAAAATTTAATATTATATTGAGTTGCAAATATCCTAAAAATAATAATTATATAAATCACTTAACCCCTTATAAATCAACCAAAGTTTAAAATTGAATCACAAATTTTTCTAATGTTTAAATTTAAACAGTTTGTGGTAATTTTTAAATAATAGGATCTTTATTTTTTTGAAGCTATTTCCTGCTTTCCGTTATATCTTTTTTATGAAAAATAAAAAAGGATGTCACTTCAATCAGGGCTAATCTTGTTTGCTAGCTTTTTTAAGACCTAGCAAAGTCTCTCAAATCCATGATAAAAATCATAAAATCTCTTTCTAAAATCAGTAACTTTGCAGCTTATAAAAAAAAACTGAAACAAGTTCAGTTTAAAACGTTAACCTAATTAGTATAGCATGCAACTGTACAATAAGTTAAGCGCAATAGAACGCGCTGCATTAATAGACGAAGCTGGCAAAGACCGCTTAACAATTTCTTTTTATCAATATTTTAAGATAGAAAACCCACAATTATTTAGAGATAAATTATTTTTAGAATGGAATGAACTCGATGTTTTAGGTCGAATCTATGTTTCATACGAAGGTATCAACGCTCAATTATCTGTTCCATCAGAAAACTTTTATGCTCTAAAAGACCAATTAGACAGTATTTCTTTTTTAAAGGATATTCGTTTAAATGTTGCTATAGAGCATGATAATAAATCTTTTTTAAAGCTAAAAGTAAAAGTTAGAAACAAAATTGTTGCTGATGGTTTAAATGATGCAACTTTTGATGTTACTGCCAAAGGAGTGCATTTAAATGCAGCAGAATTTAATGCAATGTTAGCAAACCCAGATACGGTTTGTGTAGATATGCGTAATCATTACGAGAGTGAAATTGGTCATTTTGATGGTGCTGTAACTCCAGATGTAGATACCTTTAGAGATTCTTTAGATATTATAGAAGAAGATTTAAAGGACAATAAAGAAGACAAAAACTTGTTGATGTATTGTACTGGCGGAATTCGTTGTGAAAAAGCATCTGCGTATTACAAACACAAAGGATTTAAAAATGTTTTTCAGTTAGAAGGCGGAATTATAGAATACACACGTCAGGTAAAAGAAGAAGGCATCGAGAATAAATTTATCGGTAAAAACTTTGTGTTCGATCATAGAAGAGCAGAACGTATTACAGACGATGTAGTTTCTAACTGTCACCAATGCGGTAAAGCGTGTGATGAGCATACAAATTGTGCCAACGAGGCATGTCATTTATTGTTTATTCAATGTGATGAATGTGCAGAAAGAACAGAAAACACCTGTTCTGCAGATTGCCAAGAAATAATTCAGTTGTCTTTTGAAGAGCAAAAGGAATTAAGAAAAGGAAAAGGAAATAGCAATAAGATCTTTAAGAAAGGTCGTTCTGAAGCTTTAAAATTTAAAAAGTAAAGTCATGCAAAAAATCGAATTAATGGCGCCAGCCGGTAATTTTGAATCTATGCAAGCTGCTTTAGATAATGGTTGCGATTCTATTTATTTTGGAGTAGAGCAGCTTAATATGCGAGCAAGAGCTTCTGTTAATTTTACTTTAGATGATTTAGAAGAGATTTCTAAAAGATGTTCAGAAAAAAATGTGAGAACCTATCTTACATTAAATACTATAGTTTACGACCATGATTTATCAATAGTAAAAACATTGATAAAACGTGCAAAAGAAGCAAATATTACTGCGGTAATTGCCATGGATCAAGCAGTGATTTCTATGGCGAGAGAACAACAAATGGAAGTCCATATCTCTACGCAAATTAATATTACAAATATAGAAACTGTAAAGTTTTATGCACTTTTTGCTGATACAATTGTCTTAAGTAGAGAGTTGAGTTTACGACAAGTAAAAAAGATTACAGAAGCAATTGAGAAAGATCAAATAAAAGGACCTTCAGGCAGATTGGTTGAAGTTGAAATTTTTGGTCATGGTGCTTTGTGTATGGCAGTTTCAGGTAAATGTTATATGAGTTTGCATTCGCATAATTCATCAGCAAATAGAGGTGCTTGCAAACAAAATTGTAGAAAAAAATATACGGTTATCGATCAGGAAACTGGTTTTGAAATGGAGTTAGATAATGAGTATATAATGTCTCCTAAAGATTTATGTACGATTGACTTTTTAGACCAAGTTGCAGATGCCGGAATTAAAGTTTTAAAGATTGAAGGTAGAGGAAGAGCGCCAGAATATGTAGCTAAAGTAATTAAATGTTACAGAGATGCAATTGATAGTTTGGCAAACGGAACCTACGACAAGGAAAAAGTAATTTCTTGGATGCAAGAACTAGAAAAAGTCTACAATCGTGGTTTTTGGAATGGCTATTATTTAGGTCAGAAATTGGGAGAATGGAGTAAAGAATCTGGTTCTCATGCAACACAAAAGAAAGTTTATTTAGGGAAAGGAGAACATTATTTTGATAAAGCTAAAATTGGTCAATTTAAAATTGACGCGTATGATGTTGCTTTGGGAGATACCATTTTAATTACAGGTCCAACCACCGGAGCACAAGAAATGGAAGTTAAGCAAATGTTTGTGAATGATGTTGCAGCCGAAAAAGCAACTAAAGGAGACGAAGTTACCATGAAATTAGATTTCAAAATAAGAAGATCAGACAAGTTGTACAAGATTGTAAAAACTGAATTTGCACAAAACTAATGGTGGTAATTACATTACAAAGAAACAAATGTATTGGTTGTAATTATTGTGTAGAAGTTGCTCCAAGTCAGTTTCAGATGTCTAAAAAAGACGGAAAATCGGTATTGTTACATTCCATAGAAAAGAAAGGTTTTTTCACTATAAAATCTTTTGATGAATCTATTTTTTATCCTTCTTTAGAAGCAAAAAAAGCGTGTCCTGTAAAAATTATTGAAGTAAAGCAAGTTTAAGAATTACATAAGTTTTAAAATAAAGTCCTCATCTATTGAGGGCTTTTTTTTGTTAAAAAAAGAGGTTTTTATACGAATACTAATTAAACCCATGCAAATACTAAACGGATGAGGGAGCAAACAATTTTTCAGACTACATTTGAAGTATCAATAAATTAAAAAGTAGTTTTGTTAACTTTCATAAACCTATTTTTTCATTCTTTGAGAATGCGTATATTTACGAATTAGTGAAGATGAGGCGGTGTGTTAGTATCTGTCTGATAATCAATTTATGAACCAAGAGGTTTTTAGGTTTTATAGCGATGTTTTTAGTGGATTTGCTGCTAATAATAAACTTTAAAGACTATCAACTATAAAAATATATATACTTACATGGCATGTGGAAGTTGTGGTACAACAGAAAATGGAGTACCAAAAGGTTGCAAGAGTAATGGTAATTGTGGGTCAGGAACCTGCGGAAGTGGTAGTAATAAACTAGCCGTTTTTGATTGGTTGTCTAATATGACTTTACCAAGCGGACAAGAAAGATTTAATATTTTTGAAGTCCGTTTTAAAAACGGAAGAAAGCATTTTTATACAAATCCAGATAATTTACCCATCACTATGGGAGATATTGTGGCAGTAGAAGGTGCTCCAGGACATGATATTGGTACAGTTTCTTTGGCAGGAGAGTTGGTAAAAGTGCAAATGAAAAAACGCAAAATTACCGCAGATCATGAAGATGTAAAGAAAATTTACAGAAAAGCGAGTCAGAGAGATATAGATATTTGGCAAGAGGCAAGAGGCAAAGAAGAAGAAACGCAAAGAAAAGGAAGAGAAATTCTAGGACGTTTAGGTTTGCAAATGAAATTGTCTGATGTAGAATATCAAGGTGATGGAAATAAAGCTACGTTTTATTATACGGCAGATACAAGAGTAGATTTTAGACAGTTAATTAGAGACTTGGCAAGTGCATTTTCTATTCGTGTAGAAATGAAGCAAGTAGGTGCAAGACAAGAAGCTGCCCGTTTAGGTGGTGTTGGTTCTTGTGGTAGAGAGTTATGTTGTTCTACTTGGTTAACAGATTTTAGAAAAGTAACAACATCTGCGGCACGTTATCAACAATTATCTTTAAATCCTTTAAAGTTAGCAGGACAATGTGGTAAACTAAAGTGTTGTTTAAATTTTGAATTAGACACGTATTTAGATGCTTTAAAATCATTTCCGAAACAAGATTTAGTACTAAAAACAGAAAAGGGAGATGCCGTATTTGTAAAGATGGATATTTTTAAAAATCATCTTTGGTATACCTACAAAGAAGAACGTTTTAAATGGTTTAGACTTACATTAGAACAAGTTTTAGAAATAATAGCGCTTAATAAAAATAATGAAAAATCTATTTCGTTAGAAGAATATGAAGCGGATGTAGAAATTCCTGTTAAAGTAGATTTCGAAGATGCTGTAGGGCAAGATAGTTTAACGCGTTTTGATGCTCCTAAAACAAGCAATCGTAAGAGAAGAAATAAGAAAAAACCGGCTGCAGTTGCTAATAATAATAATAATAAGCCAAGGACAAGGTCTAACCCAAATCAAAAACCAAATCCTAACCAAAAGGCAACAACCAGTCAAAAGCCGAACCCAAATCAGAAAAGAAAGCCACAGGCAAAGAAACAACCAAATACAAACCCAAATCAGAAGCCCAAAGCTAAATTGAACCCGAATGCGAATGCCAATCCGAATCAAAAGGCTAAACCAAATGCTCAGCCAAAGCCAAGGCCGCAAAGAAAACCAAGACCGAAACCTCAAGGTGATGTAAAGAAACCAGAAGGAGAAGCTAAGGATATAAAAAAGCCAGAAGGTGAAGTTAAAAAGGTAAATAAGCCAAGGAGAAATAATAGAAACCGTAAAAATAATAACCCTAAAAATGATAACAATTCTGAAAAGTAATCCTTTTTTAATTGTTTTAGGATCTCTTTTATTGCTGTTTTCTTGTGATGATAAATCAGATTTTAATCTATATAAATCAATAGACAATGAAGGTTGGAAAGCGAATGAGAAAATATTTTTTGAGTTTGATGTAAAAGACACTATTTCTCCAAAAAATCTATTTATCAATATTAGAAATAATAATGAGTATGCTTATAGTAATTTGTATCTTATTACAGAGCTTGTTTTTCCTAATGAAACAAAGGTTGTAGATACTTTACAATACGAAATGGCAGATAAAACAGGGCGTTTTTTAGGTGTTGGTTTTACAGAGATTAAAGAAAATAAATTATTTTATAAAGAAAAAAAGGCATTTCCAATTTCTGGAAATTATACATTTAATGTGCGCCATGCAATGCGTAAAAATGGAGAAGTAAAGCCAATTGAATTTTTAAAAGGAATTCAGGATGTTGGCTTTAGCATAGAAAATTAAAATAGAAATGACACAGAAGAAAACGACAGATTTTAAAAAATATATTAAATGGTTTTGGTTACTAGTTCTAGGTGGATTTGCATCAATATTATTATTGTTTTTAATTGCTTCTTGGGGTGGTTTAGGAAAATTACCAACGTTTGAAGAGTTAGAAAATCCAGAAAATAACTTAGCAACAGAAATTATTTCTTCAGATGGTAAAACATTGGGTAAATATGCTACAGAAAATAGAACACCTATTAAGTTTACTGATTTACCAGATAATTTAATAAAAGCATTAGTAGCAACGGAAGATGAACGTTTTTTTGAGCATTCTGGTATCGATTTTAAAGGAACTGCAAGAGCTATCTTAAAACCAGGAAGTGGAGGTGCTAGTACAATTACACAGCAATTAGCAAAAATGTTATTTACTGGTAGAGCTTCTAGAAATATCTTTTTAAGAGTTGGCCAAAAAGTAAAAGAATGGGTGGTTGCTACAAAATTAGAAAGACAATATACCAAAAACGAAATTCTTACAATGTACTTAAATAAGTACGATTTTATAAACCAGGCAGTTGGTATTCGTTCTGCAGCTCGTATTTATTTTGGTAAAGAACCAAAAGAATTAGAGGTGCAAGAATCTGCAATGTTGGTTGGTATGTTAAAAAATGCATCATTATTTAATCCTTTAAGAAGAGCAGAACGTGTAAAAAATCGTAGGAACGTTGTGTTAAAACAAATGAACCGTAGCGAATTTATTTCAGAACAAGAAAAAGACTCTTTACAAGCATTAGATTTAGGTTTAGATATTCATAAAGAAGGACATAGTGATGGTTCTGCAACTTATTTTAGAACGTATTTACAGAAATATTTAAGAAAATGGGTAGAGGAAAACCCAAAACCAAATGGAGAAGAATATAATATTTTTAGAGACGGTTTAAAGATTTATGTAACTATAGATTCTAGAATGCAAAAATATGCAGAAGAAGCTATTGAAGAACATATGTCTAACTTACAGTCTTACTTTTTTACAGAACAAAAAAGAAACAAAACAGCACCTTTTTATGATATAAAAGAATCTGAAATTAACAGAATTTTAGAAAGAGCTAAGAAAAACTCGGATAGATATAAGCGGTTAAAAATTGCAGGAAAATCTAATAAGTATATTGATGAAGTTTTCAAAACAAAAACGGAAATGAGTGTTTTTTCTTGGAAAGGTGATATTGATACTATTATGTCTCCAATGGATTCTGTAAGATATTATAAATACTTTTTACGTGCTGGATTGTTGTCTATAGAGCCACAATCTGGTCATATTAAAGCTTGGGTAGGAGGAGTTAATAACAAGCATTTTAAATATGATGCTGTTGCACAACAAAAAAGGCAAGTAGGTTCTACCTTTAAACCATTTGTATATGCTGCTGCAATTAATCAATTAAAATTATCTCCTTGCGATGAATTTCCAAACATACCATATACAATTCCAAAAGGAAAATATGGAATACCAAAAGCATGGACACCAGAAAATGCGAGTAAAAAGTATGGAGGAATGTTAAGCCTAAAAGATGGTTTAGCTGGTTCTGTAAATACAATGTCTGCGAGATTAATAGATATGGTTGGTCCAGAAAATGTAGTGCGTTTAGCAAAATCTGCTGGTATAGAAAGTGATATTCCTGCAAATCCTTCTATTGCATTAGGAGCCGTAGATTTATCATTATTAGAAATGGTAAGTGCCTATGCTACTTTTGCAAATCAAGGTTTACGAGTTGCACCAATGATTTTAACAAGAATTGAAGATAAAAACGGAACTGTTTTAGAAGAATTTACACCAGAAACGAAAGAGGTTTTAAGCGAAGAATCTGCTTATGTTGTGCTAGATTTATTAAAAGGAGTTACCCAATCTGGTTCTGGTGTTCGTTTACGTTTACCTTGGAAAAAAGCCGATTATATTACAGGTCATCCTTATAAATTTACAAATCCTATTGCAGGTAAAACAGGTACCACTCAAAATCAATCAGATGGTTGGTTTATGGGGATTGTACCTAATTTAGCAACAGGTGTTTGGACAGGTGGAGAAGATAGAGCAACTCATTTTGCAGGTATTGCAAAAGGACAAGGTGCTACAATGGCTTTACCTTCTTGGGCGTTATATATGCAAAAAGTATATGCAGATGAAACGTTAAATGTTAGTAAGAAAGATTTTGAAAAACCAGAGAACTTATCAATCAATATTGATTGTAATGATACATCTGGTGATGAGGATACTCCTATAGATGAAGATACCGATTTTTAGTATAGAAAGAGTCTCCTAAGTTTTTAGGGGATTCTTTATTTCAATAAATTCTTTATTTTGTGCTAAATTTATTTTTTAGTAAATTACAAGAATGTCACTTCGCGCATAGTCGGGAAGCTCTAAAACAGGAACATTATGATCAATAAAAAGGTAAAAAACGTAGAAGATGCTTTAAAAGGCGTTAAAAATGGAATGACTTTTATGTTGGGTGGTTTTGGTTTATGTGGAATCCCAGAAAATGCAATTTCAGAACTTGTAAAACTAAATGTTAGAAATGTTACTTGTATTTCTAATAATGCAGGTGTAGATGATTTTGGTTTAGGCTTATTGCTTCAAAATAAGCAAATCAAAAAAATGATTTCTTCTTATGTAGGAGAAAATGATGAGTTTGAACGCCAAATGTTATCTGGAGAGTTAGAAGTAGAATTAACTCCACAAGGAACATTAGCTGAAAAATGTAGAGCTGCACAAGCTGGTTTTCCTGCATTTTATACGCCTGCAGGTTACGGAACAGAAGTTGCAGAAGGAAAAGAAACCAGAGAGTTTGATGGTAAAATGTATGTTTTAGAGCTTGCTTTTAAAGCGGATTTTGCCTTTGTAAAAGCTTGGAAAGGAGATGCAGCAGGTAATTTAATTTTTAAAGGAACTTCTAGAAATTTTAATCCGAATATGTGCGGTGCCGCAACAATTACTGTGGCTGAAGTAGAAGAAATGGTAGAGGTTGGTGAATTGGACCCAAACAATATTCATATTCCCGGAATATTTGTACAACGTATTTTTCAAGGTAAAGATTATGAGAAAAGAATTGAACAAAGAACGGTGCGTAATCGCGAATAATTATTCGTTTGTTATTCTTGCGTAGACAAGAATCGATACTGTATTAATTTAAAATTAATGATAGTTTTCTGTTTTTACAGGAATGACATGAGGTTAAATTAATACTTTTTCTAATTATTAAATCTATTAATCATCAAATTAATAATATGTTAGACAAAATAGGAATTGCAAAGCGAATCGCACAAGAAGTTCAAAACGGATTTTATGTGAACTTGGGTATTGGTATTCCAACCTTGGTTGCAAATTACGTCCGTGAAGGTATTGAGGTTGAGTTTCAAAGTGAAAATGGTGTTCTAGGAATGGGACCTTTTCCTTTTGAAGGTGAAGAGGATGCAGATATTATAAATGCAGGGAAACAAACGATAACAACGATGCCTGGAGCAAGTTTTTTCGATTCTTCTATGAGTTTTGCAATGATTCGTGGTAAGCATGTAGATTTAACTATTCTAGGAGCAATGGAAGTTGCAGAAAATGGTGATATTGCCAACTGGAAAATTCCAGGAAAAATGGTAAAAGGAATGGGAGGCGCAATGGATTTAGTTGCTTCTGCAGAAAATATTATTGTTGCCATGATGCACACCAATAAACGTGGTGAGTCTAAAATTTTAAAGAAATGTTCTTTGCCTTTAACGGGAGTTGGTTGTGTAACAAAAATAGTAACAAACTTAGCATTTCTAGAAGTAAGAGATAAGGTGTTTCACTTGTTAGAAAGAGCTCCTGGTGTTTCTGTAGAAGATATTCAGAAAGCAACAGAAGGAACATTGGTAGTTAATGGGGAAATACCAGAAATGAAGTTTTAAAATGAATTTATTTAAGAAAACATATTGGATTATTTATCCAATTCTTATTGTTGTATTTATGTTCATTTTTGATCAATTGTATACAATGGATAACTTCCTTTTAAAAGGAGGTATTTGTGCCGTTTTAGCATTTATGCTATCGCCAAGAAAAAGATTAATTCTAACTGAAGCAGGAAAGAAAAAGCAGATTACTTGGGTGTTTTTAAAGGATCCAATAATGCTAGAGCAATAAATTAAAAATAAGAGTGTTTTCCTTTATCAGGAAATTAAAAAGCATACATGAAGATAATATCATACAACGTAAACGGCATTAGAGCCGCATTAAAAAAAGGATTTTTAGATTGGTTAGAAGCCGCAAATCCAGATGTAATTTGCATACAAGAAACCAAGGCACATAAAGAACAATTAGATCTTACCGATTTTGAAAATGCAGGTTACCCATATCATTATTGGTTTTCTGCACAGAAAAAAGGATACTCTTCTGTAGCTATTTTTTGTAAAGAAAAACCAAATCATATTGAGTATGGAACCGGAATTGAATCTATGGATTTTGAAGGTAGAAATTTACGTGTAGACTTCGATGGTGTTTCTGTAATGAGCTTGTATTTACCTTCTGGTACTAATTCTGAAAGGTTAGACTTTAAGTTTAAATACATGGATGAATTTCAAGAATACATCAATAATTTAAAACTAGAAATTCCGAATTTAGTAATCTGTGGAGATTATAATATTTGTCATGAAGAAATTGATATTCACAACCCAAAAATGAAAAATGTTTCTGGCTTTTTACCCGTAGAAAGAACTTGGATTGACGAATTTATTAAGAACGGGTTTATAGATAGTTTTCGTTTTTTAAATCAAGAAAAACAAGAATATTCTTGGTGGAGTTACAGAGCAAATTCTAGGGCAAATAATAAAGGTTGGCGTTTAGATTATGCGATGGTTTCAGAACCTTTAAAAGAAAAAATTTCTAGAGCCTATATTTTACCAGAAGCAAAACATTCAGACCATTGCCCAATTGCAGTAGAACTTGATATTTAAAACAAAACATGAATAAACTAATTATATTCCTCCTATTTACTAGTACTATTTTTTCACAAATAAAAAAAGATACTTTATTTATAACCAAAGACACCTTAAAAGAGCCTGTTAGAAAAAGTTTTTTTTCTGATGCAGATTTAGATGCAATCGATAGCTTATTAGTTGATGATAAATTTAATTCGGCTTTAGTAGATTCGTTAAGTTATGTAATAAATGATATAGATATTATAGGAAACACAAGCACTGTTTTAACAACAGATTTATTAAAATTACGTCTTACTGCTTTAAATAATAAAACGCCTTTTAATTTAGCATTTAATCCTTCTTTAGAACAAGTAATTAATAGTTATTTATTGCATCGTAAAAGATACTATCCTGCTTTAATGGCAAAAGCAAAATACTATTTTCCAATGTTCGAGCAATATTTAGATCAATATGATATTCCTTTAGAAATGAAGTATTTGGCTATTGTAGAGTCTGCTTTAAGACCAAAAATTAAATCTGGAGCTGGAGCAACAGGTTTGTGGCAATTTATGTATGGCACAGGAGTGGAGTTCGATTTAAAAGTGAGTTCTTATGTAGATGAGCGCCAAGATCCCGTAAAAGCAACAATTGCTGCTTGTAAATATTTAAGTCAGTTATTTACTGTTTTTGGTGATTGGGATTTAGCTTTAGCAGCTTACAATTCTGGGCCTGGAAATGTAAGAAAAGCTATTAAGCGTTCTGGAGGATATACAAATTATTGGAATATAAGACCTTATTTGCCAAGAGAAACCGCAAGTTATGTACCTGCTTTTTATGCAACTATGTATATTTTTGAATATGCAAATGAACATAATATTTATTCTGAACTTCCACAATTTTTTAATTTTCAGACAGATACAATTCATGTCAAAAGAACCATTAGTTTCGATCAAATTTCAGAGAAGATAGCTATTGATGAAGAGGTGTTGTCTGAGTTAAACCCGTCTTATAAATTGGATATTATTCCGTTTGTAGAAAATAAAAATTATGCTTTAATATTACCAAGTAACAAGATTATTGAGTTTTTAGATAAGGAAAAAGAAATTTATGCTTTGGCAGATACAGATGATGCGCAGAGAGAAAAACCTTTACCTAAGTATTTCGAAATGGACCAACGTATACGTTACAGAGTAGTTAATGGAGATTTTTTAGGTAAAATAGCAAATAAATTTGGAGTTCGGGTAAGTGACTTAAAACGTTGGAATAGTTTAAAAACAAGCCGATTAAAAATAGGGCAAAGATTGTCTGTTTATCCAAAGAAAATAGGGAGGTAAATACTGTTAAAAGAAACAAAAAAGTAATAAAAACTCCCCTAAAAGATACCTAATAGACTTGCTTTAAAGTATTTCTAAAAACATTTTTAATTTTCTTTGAAATACTTTAAAAGTGGAACAGTATTTGGTGTATTAAACTTTTAGGTGTTAGAACCAACCTTACAACATAAAAAATAACTAAACTCATGAAAAAAATATTTACACTACTAGTAATTGCAGTTTTATTAACCTCATGTGATGATGGAAAGGATAAAATTACTTTACGATCATCGGTTGGTAAAGTAAACAAGGTAATGGTAGTTACCAAGGCTAGTGATTGGGCTGGTGATATTGGTAAACAAATAAGAAATTCTTTTGGAGAATTGATGGTTGGTTTGCCACAACCAGAGCCTCTTTTATCTGTTTCTCAAGTGGCTCCAAATGGTTTTGGAAAGATGATGCAAGCTGGTAGAAATATTCTGGTTATTGGTGTTGCCGATGAAGAAAAATATTTTGTTAGAACTAATGTTTATGCAGATCCACAAACTATTGTTTATGTGTATGCTAAAGACAAAGAAGGTGTTGTAAACTTGTTTAAAAAACATCATGAAGAAATTATTAAAACCTTTATAGCTTCGGATGTTAAAATGCTTCAAAATTTGTTTGCAAAAAACAAATTGGATGATTCTCAATTTAAAACACTTCAAAATTTAGGGATTTCATTAACCATCAATAATAAATTTAACACAGTAGATGATACGGGAGATTTTTTATGGTTGCGTCAGCATTTATCAAGCGGAATTGCAAAAACAGGAAGTAATAATATTTTAGTGTATTCTGTTCCTTTAGAAGATGAAACACAAGTATCTGATAGTATTGTAGCTGTTAGAAATAGAATTGGTAAGAAATATATACCAGGTTCAGACCCAGAAACCATGCATATGATTACAGAAAAAGCATATACTCCTTTTACTTTTGATGCTGTTATAGATGGTAAAAAAGCCTATGAAACTCGTGGTAAGTGGGAAGTTAAAAATGATTTTATGGCAGGTCCATTTTTAAACTATACGGTGGTGGATGAAAAGAACAACCGATTAATTATTTTTGAAGGTTTCACGTATGCACCTTCTGTTAACAAAAGAGCATTTTTGTTTGAGTTAGAAGCAACTGCAAAATCTATGAAGATCAAATAAAAGGACTTTATAAAGTCTTATTGAAGCCGAAAGTATTTGTTTTCGGCTTTTTTTATGGAATAAATTTCTAATTTCAGATTAGCTATATTTGGTATTCAACCAAAAACTTTTAATCATGCAAACGAATATTTACATCTTTTTTATAGCTGCTTTAATTCCTTTAGTTATCGGTTTTATCTGGTATGGTCCCTTATTTGGAAATACTTGGATGAAAGAAATGGGATTTACCAAAGAATCTTTAGCTAACAAGAACATGGTATTAACGTTTATACTCTGTTATATATTTAGTTTTTTTATAGCTTTCATTTTACAATCTCTTGTAATTCATCAAGGTGGTGTTTTCTCTACAATGTTAGTATCTGGTTCAACAGGACTAGAAGGTGAAGCGTTGGCTTATTTTGAAGACTTTATGACTAAGTATGGAAATAATTATAGAACCTTTAAACACGGTTTATTACACGGAATTTTAACGGGGCTGTTTTTTGTATTACCTATTTTATCAATTATAGCAATGTTTGAAAGGAAATCTGTAAAATACGTTGCTATTAATGCTGGTTATTGGATAGTAACTTTGGCATTTATGGGAGGTATTATATGTGAATGGGCATAGAGTAAACCATATCTAAAAAATAAAACCACGCATTTAGCGTGGTTTTTATATTGGTAAAAATAGGTTTAGTAACCAATTTTTGACCTTACTCTTTTTAGAACTCCGTTTGCAACTACAGTTGCTTTTTCTGCTCCAATTTTTAAAGCCTCATCAAGTTCATGCTTATTTTCCATATAATGATTGTAGCGGTCTCTTATTGGTGAAAATTGTTCAAGAATCAATTCATATAAAGCCTGTTTTGCATGTCCATAGCCATAATTACCACCTTCGTAATTTTCTCTCATTGTTGCAATCTGCTCATCAGAAGCTAATAACTTATAGAGTCCAAAAACATTATCTGTATCTGGGTTTTTAGGATCTTCTAACCCTAAACTATCTGTTTTAATAGACATTATTTGTTTTCTTAACTTCTTGTCTGGTAAGAAAATATTGATAATGTTATTTCTAGATTTACTCATTTTTTCACCATCAATTCCAGGAACTAATTTTGTGTTTTTTTGAATTTCTGCTTGAGGCGGAACCAATGTTTCGCCGACAATATTGTTAAATCTATTGGCTACATCACGGGTCATTTCTAAATGTTGTAACTGATCTTTACCAACAGGTACAACTTCTGCATCATACAATAAAATATCTGCAGCCATTAACATTGGGTAGGTAAATAAACCTGCATTTACATCACCTAATCTATCAGCTTTATCTTTAAATCCGTGTGCTAAAGTTAGTCTTTGATATGGAAAAAAACAGCTTAAATACCAAGTCAATTCTGTAGTTTGTGGTATGTCGCTTTGTCTGTAAAATATGGTTTTATTAATGTCTAATCCACAAGCAAGCCAAGTAGCAGCAACACTGTACGTGTTTTCTCTTAATTCTTTTCCATCTTTAATTTGGGTTAAAGAATGCATATCTGCAATAAATATAAAAGATTCATTTCCTGGACTATTTGCCATTTTTATTGCTGGTAAAATTGCTCCTAATAAATTTCCTAAATGTGGAGTTCCTGTACTTTGTACACCTGTTAAAATTCTAGACATTACTTTGTTTTTATCTTTTTTTTGATGGAGAGCTTCTCATTACTCTCTGTAACTACAAAAATAAGGTTTTGTTTAAGAAAACCTATCAAACAAAAGAATATTAGTATTTTTGTTTGATAGTAGAATTTAGGAGAGTAACTTTATTCTTTTTAAGTGATTACTATTTTAAATCATCTAGCAACTTTTATTGATTCTATGAAGTACCTTAAGGTTCCTTTTCTTTTAATTTGGCGTTTGTGGTTTTACCTTTTAATGATCATAACTATTTTAGTGATGTCGCCACTTTTATTGTTATTTACTTTTAAAGAAGCGCATTATCATATTTTTTGGAGAATTGCTAGAGTTTTATCTAAAATTCTAATTTACGGAATGGGTTTTCGTTTAAATGTACAATTTGATGAAGAATTAGAACCGAATAAAAGTTATATGTTTTGCCCAAACCATACTTCTTTAATGGATCCTTTTGTTTTGATTGCCATCAGTAAAAACCCTATTGTATTTGTTGGTAAACAAGAGTTGGTTAAAATACCTGTTTTTGGTTTTTTCTATAAACGAGTGGTGATTATGGTAGATAGAAATAATCCCGAAAGTAGAAGAAGAGTTTTTAGCATGGCTAAAAAAAGATTGCAAAACGGTGTAAGTATGGCTATTTTTCCAGAAGGATTAGTACCGGAAGAAGATGTGATTTTAGCACCATTTAAAAAAGGAGCTTTTAGTTTAGCAATAGAGTTTGAGATACCAATTGTACCACAAGTTTATTACGATTGTAAACGTTTGTTTTCTTGGGATATTTTTAAAGGAGGTATGGGAGTTTTTAGAGTACACCAGCATAAATTTATTTCTACAAAAGGGTTGTCTTTAAAAGATAGAGATCAATTAAAAGATAAGACATTTGATATGATTTACAACGATTTGGCAAATGATAAAAAGTATATGAAAGATACAAATAGCACAAAATGAGTGTAAAATTAAATCCAGGATATTCCGAAACAGAAGAACGCTTAAACGTTTGGTCTCATGGTTTAGGTTTGCTTGCAAGTGTACTAGTTTTTCCTTTTTTAATAGTAAAAGCAACCAACTATGCTAACTTTTGGGATATTGCTAGTTTTGTTATTTATGGGGTGAGTTTAATTGTTTTATATGCAGCATCTACATTTTATCATGCTGCTAAAAATCCGAAGAAAAGAAGACGGTTAAATATTTTTGATCATGCCGCTATTTATGCTTTAATTGCTGGGAGTTATACTCCTTTTTGTTTGGTCGCTTTAAATTCTGACTTGGGTTGGTATATGTTTATTGCGGTTTGGGTTTTTGCCTTAACAGGTATTATCTTAAAGCTATTTTTTACAGGAAGGTTCGATAAAATTTCTACAGCAATGTATCTTTTAATGGGCTGGCAAGTGGTATTTTTTATAAAACCTTTAATGGTTGCTTTACCAAGTTTTAATTTAAACTTATTAATTGGCGGAGGAGTTTTTTACACCATTGGGGCTATTTTATATTCCATCAAAAAGATACCTTATAACCACGCCGTTTTTCACGTATTTGTTTTATTAGGCAGTATCAGTCATTTTATTGGAATTTACTACCTGTAATTTTTAAATCCAATCTTTAAAAGGATGTTTACTAATGCTAGAATTATAGTATTTTACATCTCCAGTAACTTCTTGGTCTAGCCAATTTGGTTTTGTAAAAGTTTCAGTTTCTGAGTTTAATTCTACTTCTGCAACTGTTAAACCTTGGTTGTCGCCATAAAATTCATCCACTTCAAAAGTGTGATCACCAACTTTAATTAAATATCTTGTTTTATCAATTACACTAGGTTCACATAATAAAAGTAAACTTTCGGCTTCCGATTTGTCAATTTCTTTTTCCCATTCAAAACGAGTTGTTCCTGTTGCGTTAGATTTTCCTTTAATAGTCATAAAAGCTTTTTCATCGGCAATTCTAACTCTTACAGTTCTGTTTTTATCAGAATTTAAATAGCCTTGTTTAATGCTTTTTTGAGCAAAACTTTCACGTTTAAAATCGTCGTTTTTTACTAAAAATTTTCTTTCTATTTCTAAACTCATAAAATGGATGTTTTTTACCGTAACTTAGGTATTGTAATAAATAATGTTATTTTTTATTCTGATAAATGCCAAATACAAAATCAGACTGATTTTCTTTTAGATATTTGTCTTCTAGGGCAAAAAGCTTGTCCAAAACTTGCTCCTTTTCGGTATCTAATTCATAGAAATGATGAGAAATATCTCTAAGGGTGCTCATCAATAAATTATTTCCGTAAGGTCTTTCTACAAGCGTGGTATAATGTTTATGAATAGACGGAATAATACTTTCTGAATCAATACATTCAGAAGGGTCTGCCATGATCATTCTAAGCACACCAACGCCTCTGTATTTGTTTTTATGAAAGGTACTTTTAAATCGTGTTCTAAATTTTTTAGGAATAGATTTTAACGCTTCATTGATTGCTGTTATTTGTGTTTTAGAAAACTGATGCCTTGTAGTTCCTACAAATTCATTAATTATAAGTAATCCATCTGGTTTTAATACTTTTTGTACTCTGCCAGATAATAAAGATTCTATTTTATCAAAATGATGTAAAGAAGCTTTAAAGAATATAACATCAAAATCATTTTTATTAAACTCAAAATCATCAATGTTCTTAGCAATAAATTTAATGTTTGTTACGCCATTTTTCGCTGCAATCTGAAGTAAATTGTCAGCAATATCTAAACAAACAACTTCTTTAAAAATGGTGTTGTTTTTGGCCAATTCAATTTCTGGATTGCAAATACCAGAACCTAAAGAAAGAAGCCTTAGGTTGGTTTTGTCTTTCAAAAAATCATCCGTAATAAAACTAATATAATCTACATTTTTATCACCAGAAATTAAAAAATTCCATCGTTCTACAACCTTAGGAATAGACCAAAAATTAGAAGAAATAAAGGAAGAGTTATCAAAAGCACTTTTTGTTCTAACTTCTTTGTTAAACGTAAATTTAGAAAAGAAAAACTTGCTACCTCGTTGTATTGCTTTAAAATACGTGTCTATAAAATCATCTAAAGTAATCAGTTTCATATCCTGTTTTAACAATCGTCACAAAAATACTTTTTTAAAACAAACTGTCATCCTCAATAAGTATTCTTTTTAGTTAGATTATATATTACAAATTAGAATAAATCTTAGAAATAGGGTTAAAAAGTGTACTAATACTAGCATGTTTACGTTTAATGATAAAAAAGAAATATCTTTGGGATATTAAACTTAAATGATGAAAAAATTCTTTATACTTTCTATCTTATTTTTCTCAGTATCATTTTCCGCTCAGACAGATTATAGTACTTCTTGGGAGGACTTTTACTCTTACAACAATGTAAAAGATTTTGTAAAGGTAGATGATGTAATTTATGCCTTATCAGACAATGCTGTTTTTACGTACAACGTGGGTACTAAAGAGATTGAAAAACTATCTTCTGTACAAGGCTTGTCTGGAGAAACTACAAGTTCTATTCATTATAATAGTGGTTTTAAAAGGTTGGTAATTGGTTATGAAAACGGATTGGTAGAAGTTGTAGATGAAGATGGTTTAATAACCATTTCTTCAGATATTGTTAGTTTTAATCAATCTGGAGAAAAAAGTATCAATGATATTACAGAGTATAATGACAAATTGTATTTGTCTACTCCATTTGCTATTGTAGTGTATGATATTGACAGGTTAGAGTTTGGTGATACCTATTTTATTGGTAAAGAATCTAGTGCTATAGGAATTAATACAACAACTGTTTTAAATGATGTAATTTATGCAGCTACTGAAGACGGAATTTATACGGCAGATACAAATAATACATCTTTAATAGACTTTAATAATTGGAATCAGCAATTTAGTGGCAATAATTTTAAGGAATTAGTAACGTTTAATAATAATGTATTTGCAATTTCTGGATCGAAATTATATGAAATAAATGGAAGTGTTTTAAATGAAATAAGAGATTTTTCTCAACCAATTATTTCTATTAAAAGTTCATCTTCCTTTTTGACAGCTACTTTAGGTCAAAATTCTGTAATTATAGATACTTCTTTAAACACTGTTTTTCAATTTACCACAACAGGAAATTTCAATTTTACTTTAAACAATTCTTTTTTTGAAGATGATACCATTTTTTTAGTAACCACAGAGTTTGGTTTATTACAAAGACATAAAGATAACGATGACTATGTAGAAATCCATCCAGAAGGACCTTTAGAAAATGATGTGTTTTCAATAGCGGCAAGCAATAACAATGTTTGGGTTGTTTATGGTGGTTATACAGATGTTTATGGACCTATTGGAAATAGAATAGGTGTTATTAGCCATTTTAACGGTAAAGAAATTGATGGAGTAAAATGGAAAAATATAAATTTAAATTCAGATGCTCCTTTTTCAGATTTAAACCACATTACAATCGATCCAAATGTAGAAAATAGAGTTTATGTTAGTTCTTTTGGAGATACAAACGTAACATCAGATACTAATAAAAATGCTACAGGAGGTTTATTAGTGATAGAAAACGATGAACTTAAAACCTTTTATAATCATTTAAATAGTCCGTTAGCAGATATTGAAGCAGCCGACCCAAACAGGGTAACGGTAAGGGTTAGTGGTACTATTTTCGACCCTGAAGGAAACTTATGGGTAACAAATGTTTTGGTCGATAGTGAGTTAAAAAAACTTTCTACAAGTGGCAATTGGACTAGTTTTGATATGCGATCTGTAGAAACAGATGCTAGTAGAGCAGGTATAAGTGAAATTGCTATTGATAGAAATAACAGTCTTTGGTATGGATCTAGAGGAAACGGTGTATATGTATTTAATGAGAGCGGAGCTAGAAAAAAGGCATTAATTGCAACGCCTAATTTAGGGAATCTTCCGGATGTAAATGTACAATCTGTAGTTGTAGATGGTAGCAATAGAGTTTGGATTGGTACTAGATCTGGTTTGGTTATGTATAACAATGCATCAGGTGTTTTTGATGATGCTACACCAAATGCAAATGCGGTAGTTATCAACGGAAACGAGGAGGGTTTTGGAGAAAGACTTTTGGGGGATCAACGTGTTAATAGCATTGTGGTAGATGGCGCAGACAATAAGTGGTTTGGTACAGATAATGGTGGTGTAATTTATACCAATCCAAACGGACAAACAACCTTAGCCAATTTTAGTATGGACAATTCGCCATTACCATCTAATAAAATTGTAAAAATAGCGGTAGATGATAGTACTGGTAAAGTTTATTTTGCAACCAATAAAGGTATTGTAGTTTATAATAGTAAAGTGGCACCTTTCGGTGATGTTATTCCAGATATTTATGCATACCCAAACCCTGCATTAAAAAATCATGAAACGGTTACTATTGATGGTAGAAACGGTACACATTTACCAAAAGGAACTAATGTAAAAATAATTGATGTTGCCGGTAACTTAGTATATGAAACCAATGTGGTAGAAGGGCAGGAATTACAAGGGGGAAAAGTGGTTTGGAATAAAAAAAATCTTGCAGGTATTAATGTAGCTTCTGGTATTTATATTGTATTATTATCTAATGATGATGCAACGGAAACAGCTGTTACTAAAATTGCAATTGTAAACTAAAATGGCTGTTGTAACTACAAAAGCAATTGTTTTAAGTGCTTTAAAATTTGGAGACTCAAGCCTAATTGTAAAATGTTTTACAGAAGAAGAAGGGGTAAAGTCTTATTTAATTAGAGGTATTTTAAAAGCTAAAAAAGGAGGATTAAAAGCAGCTTATTTTCAGCCATTAACGCAGCTAACAATTGTTGCAAGCCACAATAATAAAGGGACTTTAAATTCTATTAAAGAAGTTCAGGTTTCATACCCTTATCAAACTATTTATAGAGATATTGTTAAGCAATCTGTGGTGTTGTTTTTATCTGAAGTATTGTCTTATGCAATAAAAGAAGAGGAAAAGAATGAAGGGCTTTACGAGTATTTAGAATCGGGACTTATTTGGTTAGATTTACATGATAAAATTGCAAATTTTCACTTGTTATTTTTACTGAATTTAACCCGTTTTCTAGGTTTTTATCCAGATTTGTCTGATGCTGATAAATTGGGATTTGATTTAAGTGAGGGGGGCTTCTCTGATTTAACCTCTCAAAAAAACCTTATTTCTGGTAACTATTATTACCAATTCAAAAAGCTATTAGGAATTACTTTTGATGAAATAGAAAATGTGTCTTTTGGTAAACAAGAAAGACAGATCGTTTTAAAAATTATAATTCAGTACTTCGAACTCCATTTAGATGGGTTTAGGAAGCCAAAATCACTCCAAATTTTAGAAACAGTTTTTAGTTGATACATCAAAATACCGACTAAAAAAGACTTAAGACCGCTTTGCTAAAAAACGCAAGAAACAAGACTTTTCAATATCCAATTTAATAATTCAATTCTTTAAATTATAATTTTTGTCTAAATAAATTGAACTTTATAAAGTTAACTGAAGCATAAGGTGTTTTTATTGAAGGTTAATTTTGATAGGTCTTTAAAAAGGTTTTTTAGATTGAAAAATTTCTAATTTTTCTTCTTTTTACCTTCCTCAGTAAAATTATCGTTTAATGCTCTTTCTGTTTTTATAACACTAACTAAAATAGATAATAGCACTAAAACCATTGGTTGCCAAGTTAATTCTATAGTAGCAAAGTTTACAAGAGCTAAGGCACCTAAAAAAGAAATACCAGAGTAGATTAAAAAACTTTTATTAAAATTAGCATTCGCAAAATCCCATATTTCTTGATTTAGCATTGCTTTTGGTGTTTTGTAACCATAAATTCCATTCACTTTTTTTGGAGGGAATTTCCAAAAAAGAATACTTATTAAAAATAATAACCCGTTTGTGGTAAATATATATATCAAAGTTTCACTCATAATTCTAATTTTTTAATTTTGCTATTGCCTACTTTTTCATAGGTCTTAACAATCCTTCTTGCGCTACAGAGGCAATTAATTTACCATCTCTTGTAAAAATATTTCCTTTAGATAAACCTCTAGCACCAAAAGCATTTGGAGATTCTACAGAGTACAACATCCAATCATCAAAATCGAAATCTCTAAAAAACCACATAGAATGATCTAAACTTGCGGTTTGAGTATTTCCAAAATTGTAATTACTCGCATTTGGGTTAAATGCGGCATTTAGTATGTTGTAATCAGAAATATAGGAAAGAATTTCTTGTTTTGTTCTAAAAGCCATTTCTTGCTTTTCACCTTTTAAGCGAAACCAAACTTGCTCGTTTGGTGGTAAGTTTTCTGGTTGTAATGGGTTTGGTATTCTTACGGGTTTAAATTCTATAGGTCTTTCTATACTTAAAAAGTATTTCATGGATTTTGGTAAAAAATCACCAAACTTTTTTAACATATCATCCCAACTCAATAATTTTTCTGGTTGTTTTATAGTTGCATCAAACGTTGCCTGGTGCTCAAAACCATCTTCTTCTTTATGAAATGAAGCTGCTAGAATAAAAATAGTTTTTTCATTTTGACTTGCAGTAACTCTTCTTGTAGAAAAACTACCTCCATTTCTTACTTCTTGTACATGATAATTAATAGGAATTGTTAAATCTCCAGCCTCTAAAAAATAAGAATGTAAAGAATGTAAAAAACGATTTTCTGATATGGTTTTATAAGCCGCATTTACCGCTTGTGCTATAACTTGTCCGCCAAAAACATTTGGACTACCAATGGTTACGCTGTTTCCGCTAAAATTATGGTTACCTAAATCTTCTAAATTTAAAAGTGAAATTAATTCTTTAGTGTTTTTCATGCTTAGTTTCTAAAGTTTTAAATGGAAATTTTTGTTGAAATGGAGTTGGTTGAACTCTTTGCAAAAATAACTTTAAAATTTTGTTTTTAATAGTTTTCTGATGACGAAGATACATGGTTAAATCTTGAGGTACTGCGCCAACAGAACTTTTTATTTCGCTAGCAGTTCTTCCAAAATTAATGGTTTTTAATTTTTTATCGATGGCAATTTCTATATAATCATACAACATTCTTTGGTAAATAGCATGCTCTCTATTTAATTGATAATCTATACCTACAAAATGGGCATCTAAAGATTCTTGGTTGATAATTCCAGATACAAATCCAACAAGTTTATCATCTAAAAAATAAGATTTTAAAATGTAATTTTCTCCAAACAGTTTTTTAAAATTCCTGTAAGTTTCTAAATTAAAAACACCTAAATTAAAACCTGCATTCGAGGCAACTTTTTCATACAGTATAGTCATTTCTGGCAACATTTTATCAATGTTTTCTAAGGTGACATCTTTAATTTTAATTGCGACGCTCTGTTTAAAAGCTTTTTTAGCTTTTACCCTAAATTTGGTTTTCATAGCAGCCAAATAATCATCAAAATTTTGCCAATTTTCATGGAGTTGAAGTTTCATGTTTGGTTCTACAGAAAACGGATGATAACTAAATTTTTTTAAAGTGTCTGTTATGGGTAAGGATTCCTTTGTAAAATCTTTTATAAGAAATGCATCAATTTGTTTCTTTAGTTTTTTATCAGAATTTACAAAGTGATTTATACTTTCTGCTAATTCTTTTATAATGGCTTTTTTATCTTGATTTTGCTTTATAAAAATACCATGCTCTCCACTCACAAAAGGATTCCCGCAGATAAGCAGTTGTAGGGGTTTTTTATCAGGAAACACATGAAGTTTTTTTCCAATAGTTTTTAAAATTTCGAAATCATTTTTTATAGAATTTAGTTCAAAATTAATTATTGTTAAACTGGCAAAAGCCGTTGGTATATTTTTTTGATCTACCAAAACAATATATGAAAAGGTAATTTCTGGGTGGTTTTTTTCGATATACTTTAAAAAATAAGGATGAAAATAACTGTTTTTTGTACAGTCTAAAGTCTCCCATATTTGGGTAGGAATTTCATCAATAGAAGAGAAAAATTTTGCAGTATTTGTATTGGCGCAACAAATCAAATTAATTATATAGTTTTAATTTTCTAAAAGAGCTTTGTTAATGCGCAAAGTTCCGTTTTCTTTGGTAAAAATATTCCTTTTTCTAAGGTAAATTTAGGTATTAACAATTTAAAACTGTCATCGGATTATTTTCAGCATTAAAAAACAGCCTATTTTAAGATTTTTAATTCCTAAAAGGATGGTGCCTAAAAATTACACTCTAATTTATTTTTTTTACCGGTAAGTAATAAGTCGTAATACAAGGGTAACTGCTTACTAATTGGTCTAGAATATTTAATTTTTAACTCAATAATTAAAAATTATAACGTTTCTTTAACATTCTTACTTGTAAACTATTTAAAGTTCTGAACGTCTTAAAAGTATATTTGCAAAAATACAATACTTTATAAGCATAAATTAAAAGTACAACTAACTAATTATGAGAAAAATTATTCTAGCGATCCTAGGTGTTTTAACAATCGTAGGTGCTATCTTATTAGGCAATTACCTTATTGATAAAAACCAAAAACCAAAACCAACATTTGAAAGACAAATAAAAACTGTTTTTGTAGAAAATGTAAGTAATAAAAATATTCCTATTGTTTTAACTGCAAGCGGAAACTTAATTGCAAAAAATAAAATAGAAATTTACTCTGAAGTTTCTGGAGTTTTAAAAGTATCTAATAAGTTATTTAAGGCAGGTACAAAATATAACCGTGGTGAAACTTTATTAGGTATAAATAGCGATGAGTTTTACGCAAGCTTACAGTCTCAGAAAAGTAACTTGTATAATTTAATTACGGCTATTTTACCAGATTTACGTTTAGATTACCCAGTTGAATTTAAGAATTGGGAAAATTATTTACAAGGTTTTGATATGAACAAATCAACGCCAAAATTACCCGAATTCTCATCAGATAAAGAAAAGTATTTTATTTCAGGACGAGGAATTTTAACAGCATATTATAATGTTAAAAACCTAGAAGTACGTTTGTCTAAACATCAAATTAGAGCTCCTTTTTCTGGTGTTTTAACAGAAGCTTTAGTTAGCCCTGGAACTTTAGTTAGAGTTGGTCAGAAATTAGGCGAGTTTATAGATCCTAAAATATATGAAATGGAAGTTTCTGTAAATTCAGAATATGCAGACTTATTAAAAGTTGGTAATTCTGTTGACTTATCTAATTTAGAAAAAACAAAAAAATACACAGGAAAAGTGGTTCGTGTTAATGGAAAAGTAGATCAAGTAACACAAACAATAAAAGCATATGTAGATGTAATACATGCCGATTTAAAAGAAGGTATGTTTTTAGAAGCAGACTTAGTTGCAAAATCTGAAATTGATGCTATCGAAATTTCTAGAAAATTACTAGTAGACAACCAATCTGTTTATACAATTAAAAACGATAGTATTTTAACGTTAACAAATATTCAACCAGTTTATTTTGGTAGCGAAAAAGTGGTGATTAAAGGTTTAGAGAATAATCAAAAAATATTAACACAAGTATTGCCAGGTGCTTTTGACGGTATGATTGTAAAAATTAATAAACAGTAATTAGATGAAAAAAATAATTACATATTTTATTAAATATCCTGTTGCTGTTAATGTCTTTATTATTGCATTTGTAGCTTTTGGTTTAGTGGGCGCTATTACAATGAAATCGTCTTTCTTTCCGCTGACAGACTCTGAATTAATAAACATATCTTTAGCATACCCTGGAGCTTCTCCTGCAGAAATGGAAGAAGGTGTTGTCCTTAAAATTGAAGATAATTTAAAAGGAATTGTTGGCGTAGAACGTGTAACTTCTGTTTCTAGCGAAAACTCTGCAACGGTAAATATAGAGGTAGAAAAAGGGAAAGATATAGATGTTGTTTTAACAGATGTAAAAAATGCGGTAGATAGAGTTCCGTCTTTTCCTTCTGGTATGGAACCTGCCGTAATTGCAAAAGTAGAAAATATTAGACCAACCATCAGTTTTACGATTAGTGGAGACGATATTTCGCTAGGTTCTTTAAAGCAATATGCTAGAAATATAGAAAATGATATTAGAGGGATTGAAGGAATTTCTCAAGTGTCTCTCTCTGGATTTCCAGACGAAGAAATTGAAATCGCTGTAAAAGAAAATGATTTACGTGCGTATAATTTGTCCTTTACAGATGTAGCAACGGCTATTCAAAACTCTAATCTTTTAATAACTGGAGGTAATATTAAAACTGCCCAAGAAGATTATTTAATTAGAGCAAGTAACCGTTCTTATTATGGTGTAGAGTTACAAAACCTTATAGTTAGAACGGAAACAAACGGACATATAATTCGCCTAAAAGATATTGCAGAGGTTAAAGATACTTGGTCAGAAACTCCAGATAGATTATATTACAATGGTAATTTAGCAATTGATATTTCTATAAGTAATACAAACAATGAAGATTTACTTTCTTCTGCGGATAAAATTAAAGAATACATTCACAAATTTAATCAGCAAAACCAAAATATTCATTTAGATATTACAGATGATAGAAGTGTAACTTTACAAGGTAGAACCAGACTTTTAATAGAAAACGGAGTGGTAGGTATTTTACTTGTGCTCTTCTTTTTAGCATTGTTTTTAAATTTGCGTTTGGCAATTTGGGTGGCCTTTGGTTTGCCTATTTCATTTTTCGGGATGTTTATTTTAGCAGCACAATTTGATGTTACTATAAATATCTTATCACTGTTTGGGATGATTATTGTTATTGGTATTTTGGTGGATGATGGAATTGTAATTGGAGAAAATATTTATCATCATTACTATGATTTAGGTAAATCTAAAATTCAAGCAGCCATAGATGGTACAATGGAAGTAATTCCGCCAATTGTTTCGGCAATACTAACCACTATTATTGCTTTTTCAACCTTGTTTTTTGTAGATGGAAGAATCGGTAATTTCTTTAGTGAAGTTTCTACTGTTGTACTTTTAACATTAACAGTTTCTTTAATTGAAGCCTTAATTATTTTACCAGCACATATTGCACATTCTAAAGCTTTAGACAGAAAAAGACTAGAAAATGGTGAGGTAAAAAAGAAGAATGCAATTGATGCATTTTTTAATAAAATAAACAGGTTTGCAGACGGAGGGTTAACAAAAATAAATGAAAAACTATACGTACCTTTTTTAAAGTTTTCTTTAAAAAATAAGGTGTTTGCTTTTTCAATGCCTATTGCGTTGTTAATTTTTAGTATAACATCTATTGGTGGCGGAATTGTAAGAACATCTTTTTTTCCTTCTATTGCAAGTGATAAAATACAAGTAACCTTAAAAATGCCCCAAGGTACAAACGAACAAATTACGGATTCTATAATTTCTAAAATTGAAGAAAAAGTTTGGTTGATAAATAAAGAATATACAGCAAAACAATCCGGAAACGAGCAAGTTGTACAAAATATCATAAAAAGAGTTGGTCCCGGTAGTGCGAATGCTACTTTAAATATCAATTTATTAGCAGGAGAAAGTAGAGAGTTTTCATCACCAGAAATAACAAATTCTATTAGAGAAAAAGTAGGAAAAGTGTACGGTGTAGAAAGTTTAATTTTTGGTTCTGGTGGTAATTTTGGAGGAAGTCCAGTTGCAGTTTCTTTATTAGGAAATAATATTGAAGAGTTAAAAGCCGCAAAAGCAGAATTAAAACTAGAGTTAGAAAATAATCCTTTATTAAAAGATATTTCCGATAATGATCCTGCTGGAATTAAAGAGGTAAGCATTACTTTAAAAGACAATGCATATGTTTTAGGCTTAAATTTACAATCTGTAATGGCGCAAATTCGTAATGGTTTCTTCGGATTTCAGGCACAGCGTTTTCAAAGAGGGCAAGACGAAATTAAAGTCTGGGTGCGTTATAATAGAGAAGATAGATCTTCTATTAAAAACTTAGATGATATGCAAATTGTAGCTCCAAACGGAACAAGAATTTCGTTTTCAGAAATTGGAACGTATCAAATTAAAAGAGGAGATATTGCTATAAATCATTTAAATGGAAAAAGAGAAATTCAAGTTTCTGCAGATTTAAAAGATCCAAAAGAAAGTGCAACTGAAATTTTAGATGATATTAAAACACGTGTAATGCCGTTAATAATTTCTAAATATCATTCTGTATCTCCTCTTTACGAAGGTCAGAATAGAGAGGCCCAAAAAACCATAGATTCTTTAGAATGGTTAAAGTGGATTATTTTAGGCTTAATTTATATTGTAATAGCGTTTACATTTCGTTCTTACAGTCAGCCACTATTATTACTTATAATGATTCCTTTTAGTATGATTGGGGTTGTTTTAGGGCATTATATTCACGATTTTCCAATCAACATTTTATCTTGGTTGGGTATTATTGCACTAGTAGGTATTATGGTAAATGATGGTTTAGTTTTAATAGGGAAATTTAATAGTTATTTAAAAGAAGGAATGTTGTTTGATGACGCTTTAGTTTTGGCTGGTCAATCTCGTTTTAGAGCAATTTTCTTAACTTCTTTAACCACAGTAGCTGGTTTAGCCCCTTTAATGTTAGAAAAAAGTAGACAGGCACAATTTTTAATTCCGATGGCAATTTCTATTTCTTACGGAATAGCAATTGCAACCATTTTAACCTTGGTAATGTTACCATTATTATTGTCCGTTTCTAATTCTATAAAAGTTGGACTTAAATGGCTAAAAACAGGAGATAAAGTAAATAAAGAAGAGGTAGAAAGAGCTGTTATAGAATCTAAATTCGACGAACATGAAGATCATTAGAAACACCATATTAATAGTCGGGTTTTTATCGACTTTACAAGGAATCTCGCAAGAGATTTTAAGCAAAAAAGAAGCACTAGAAATTACCTTAGAAAATAACTTCGGAATTAAAATTGCGAACAATAATTTAGAAGTTGCAAAAAACAATAAAAGTATTTATAATACTGGTTTTTTGCCAACGGCAACGGTTTCTTCGGGAGCAAATTATAGCAATAATAATCAAACCAACACACCACAAACGGGCGCAGCAACATCTACTACAGGTGCTGTAACTAAGTCTTATAACGCAAGTATTGGTTTAAATTATATTCTTTTTGATGGATTGGGAAGAAAATACAATTATCAGCAATTAAAAGAAACCTATAATTTAACCGAATTACAAGCTAGAGAAACGATCGAAAACACCTATTTACAATTGTTTACCTCATACTTTCAAATTGCAAGGTTATCAGAAAATAAGACAAATTTAGACGAGGCATTGTCTATTTCTAAACAACGTTTACTGCGTGCAAAATATCAATACGAATACGGGCAATCAACTAAGTTAGAGTTGTTAAATGCAGAGGTAGATGTAAATAATGATAGCATTACATTAATAAGTGCCAAACAGCAATTAAGCAATGCCAAACGTGGTTTAAACATTATTTTAGGAATTGAAAAAGCAGTAACTTATAATGTTGAAACGGAGGTTAGTTTTAATAAAATGATGAATTTAGAAGAGCTCCAGCAAAAAACAATTGCTAATAATTCTACCCTTAAACAAAATGAAAAAAACATTGCTATTAGCGAGTTTAACATTAAAGTAAATAAGGCTAATTATTTACCTTCTTTAGCTTTAAATACATCTTATGGTTGGAACCAGAATGATAACGAAAACCTTGCCAATGCCTTTCAGCCAAAATCTACATCATCTAACGGATTAAATGCAGGTTTAAGTTTGTCTTGGAATTTGTTTGACGGTGGAAGTACAAAAACCAATGTTGCCAATGCAAAAATAGCATTAGAAAATCAGCAAATATTATTAGAACAACAAAAAGTAACCATCAATAATAATCTGAAAAATACTTGGGAGAATTATCAAAACCAATTATTTATTTTATCAGCACAAGAAAAAAATGTATCAACTACACAGAATAATTTTGATAGAAGTACAGAGCGTTATAAATTGGGACAAATAACATCTATAGAATTTAGGCAAGCACAAATTAATTTACTAAATTCTAAAACAGCTTTTAACAATGCTAAATTTGATGCAAAATTAATTGAATTACAACTTTTACAATTAAGTGGAGATATTTTAAATGTCAATTTTTAAAAACTGATTTTGGTCATATTTTAAAGTAATCTAATGTTATATTTTTGAGTTCAAAATTAGATGAATATGAGCTTTTTAAATATACCACAAGTTTCTTGGGTAAATGGTACCATTATGATAGGCATTTTTGCATTGGTTGTTGTTGGCCTAGTTGTAGCCGTTTACTTATTAATGAGCACAGATAAAAAAGCCAAATAATTTTATTTCCCCCCTAATATTAATAAAAGCCTAAGTTTATCTTGGGCTTTTGTTGTTGCAATAAACTAGAATATACTTTATTTTTACAATAGGTTTCACTATTTTTATAGGTGAAAAATAAAGTATAATGACAAGTAAGTTAGATATTAATTTTGGTTACCTTTTTGAGGAAGATTTAATTTTAGAAATAGAAAAATTAGGTGTTTCTAAAAGCTTTAAAGAAGATACAACTATTATAGAAGTTGGAGATTATATTAAATCGATGCCTTTATTAATTTCTGGAGCCATTAAAATTCTTAGAGAAGATGAACATGGAGATGAGATTGTTTTATACTATTTAGAAAAAGGAGATACTTGTGCCATGACACTTTCTTGCTGTATGGGGCAAACAAAGAGTAAGATTAGAGCTGTAGCAGAAACAAATGTTGAATTAATTATGTTGCCAAAAGAAAAAATGGCAGAATGGTTAGGGAAATATAAAACTTGGCAATCTTATATTTTACAAACATATCATAACAGAATGGATGAGCTTTTAGAAGCTTTAGATACTATTGCTTTTCTAAAAATGGACGAACGCCTTTTTAAATATCTTAAAGATAAGGCAATGGTTACCCATAATGATGTTTTAAATGTTACCCATAAACAAATTTCTGAAGATTTACATACTTCTAGAGTTGTAATTTCTAGATTACTTAAAAAGTTAGAAAACGAAAGTAAAATTCAATTATTTAGAAATAGTATTAAGGTTTTAGAACTGTAACATTAGTTACTGTGTAATTTAAAGTGGTGTCTTATTTTTGTAATAAAAATAATGAAATCTCTTATATCAATCGTCGTAATTGTCTTGTTTTTAGGTTGTAAAGATTCTAAAAAAACCACTTATTCTAAGAAAAATGGTGTCTTAGAAACTCAAGAACATGCCGGTAAAAAGTTACTAGAAACAAACTGTTACGTTTGCCACAACCCAACAACCATAGAAGATAATAGAATAGCACCACCAATGATTGCTATAAAAAAGCGTTACTTAATGAGTAATAGCTCTAAAGGAGCATTTATTAAGTCAATACAAGATTTTATTAAAAACCCAACGGAAGAAAATGCTAAAATGTACGGTGCAGTAAAACGTTTTGGAGTAATGCCAAAACAAGCTTTTCCAGAAGAAACTATCAAAGAAATTTCAGATTATATGTTTGAGCGTGATATTGAAAAACCAGAAGGGTTTGACGAACATTATAATCAACAACATGGAAACGGAGGCGGTAATGGAAAACGAATGCAAAGGCAACAGCAAGGTCAAGGTACTAATTTAAAAAAACTATCTTACAGTGAAAAAGGATTGAAGTATGCATTAGCTACCAAAAGTGTTTTGGGTAAAAACTTAATGGGGACAATTCAAAAAAAAGGAACTCTGGCAGCATTAAATTTTTGTAATGTGCAAGCTTTTCCTTTAACAGATAGTATGTCTGTTGTATATAAAGCAACCATAAAAAGAGTCTCTGACAAACCAAGAAATATTAAAAATGTTGCAAACACTTTAGAAAAAGGTTATATTAATATTTTTAAAGAAGAGGCTAAAGCAAATAAAGAGTCAGAGCCCATTGTTGTTGAATCTGCAGAAAATGTAAAGTTTTATTACCCAATTAAAACAAATAGCATGTGTTTACAATGTCATGGTACACCAACTTCGGATATTAAAAGCACTACATTAGCCCAAATAGACAAGTTATATCCAAAGGATTTGGCGATTGGATATAGTGAAAATCAAGTGAGAGGAATTTGGAGTATTACCTTTAATAAATAATCAAATAAAGTTCTTAGGCATGAGCAATTTTTCAGAAATTATAAATCAAGATAAACCTGTTTTAGTAGATTTTTTTGCAGAATGGTGTGGACCTTGTAAAACCATGAGTCCAATTTTAAAAAAAGTAAAAGACGCATTAGGTGATGCAGTTTCTATTGTTAAAATAGATGTTGATAAAAACCAATCGTTAGCTGCAAAATATGAAGTTAGAGGTGTACCAACCTTAATTTTATACAAGTCTGGCAAACAAGTTTGGAGGCAATCTGGTGCAGTACCTAAAAACCAGTTAATCACTATTATAAATAACAGTGGTAAGTAGTAATTTAATACTAGGTTGATTAGAAATAGTTGTCTAAAAAGGGCATTTTTGTCAATCTAAATTGATTTCAAGTTCTTATGAAGGTAGAACTAGATTAAGTTGATGTTTTGAAAAAGTTAAGTTTTTTAAACCTTTTTTAGACAGCTTCTTTTATTTAGAAATACAATCTAAACTATAAAAACCACCACAATTTTCGGTTCTCTTTTTAGAAAATTGGGTAATTAAATATGCTGTTGTAATTAAGTTTCTTAGCTCGCATAAATCTATAGAAAGTTCAGAATGGTCATAAAGGCGTTTGTTATCTTCATAAAGTACTTTTAAACGCTTTTCTGCCCGAAGCAAACGCTCGTTAGAACGTACGATACCTACATAATTGGTCATAATAGTTTTTACTTCATTTCTATCATGTGTAATTAATACTTTTTCCATGTTTTTAATAACACCATTATCATTCCAAACAGGTATATCTTTTGGTGTTTTGGCCTTATTGTATTTTTTAGAAACACTTAGAAAGGCATTATGAGCATATACCAAGCCTTCTAATAAAGAGTTAGAAGCCAATCTATTTCCACCATGTAAACCAGTTCTTGTAACTTCTCCACAAGCATATAATTTTTTGATAGATGTTTTTGCTTTTTTATTCACATTTACACCACCACAAATGTAATGAGACGCTGGCACTACAGGAATATAGTCTTTGGTTACATCAATATTTAAAGATGCACATTTTTCTGTGATATTAGGAAAGTGCTCTTTAAATTTTACCATGTCTAAATTAGTGCAATCTAAATATACATGAGGCTTTCCACTCTTTTTTAATTCATTATCAATGGCTCTTGCAACAATATCTCTAGAGGCTAATTCTTCTCTTTCATCATATTTATGCATAAAAAAATCACCATTGTAATTTCTTAGTTTTGCACCAAATCCTCGCACAGCTTCGGATATTAAAAAGGCAGGATATTCGCCTGGGTTGTACAACGCTGTTGGATGAAACTGTATAAATTCCATTTCAGAAATTTCTGCCTTTGCCCGGTATGCAATTCCTATTCCATCTCCAGTTGCTACAGTAGGGTTTGTAGTAGTTTCATAAACTTGCCCATTTCCTCCAGAAGCTAAAAGTGTAAACTTGCTTACAAAGGTTTTTACTTTATCTTCTTTAATATCTAAAACATAAGCACCATAACAAGAAATTTTGCCATTTCGCTTTGTTTTAGTCTTTTTAGTTTGATGTTCTGTAATTAAATCTATCGCGTAATGATAGGTAAGAAATTCTATATTTGGTTGTGCATTTACTTGTGCTAATAAAGCACGTTCAATTTCTGCACCTGTAATATCTGTATGATGTAAAATTCTGTTTTGAGAATGTCCGCCTTCTCTACCTAAATCATAATTTCCTTTTTCGTTTTTATCAAACTTTGTTCCCCAATCTATTAATTCTTGTAATCTTTCTGGAGCATCTCTAACAACCATTTTAACAACCTCTTCGTCACATAAACCATCACCTGCAATTAAAGTGTCTTCTATATGTTGTTTAAAGGTATCAACAGTTTTATTATAAACGGTAGCAATACCACCTTGGGCGTATTTTGTGTTAGATTCGCTTTGTTTGTCTTTAGTAACAATAACAACTTTAGCGTCTTTGTGTTCTAGAGCAACTTTTAAAGCAAAAGTTAATCCAGAAACTCCAGAACCGATTATTAAAAAATCGGTAGAGATTATGTTTTTATCAGGTAACATTTTAAGGCGTTATTTAGAAAGTTCTAGCATTCTGTTGATAGGAATTATTGCTTTTTCGCATAATTCTGCTTCTACTTCTATATTTGGTAATTCATGTTTTAAACATAAATACAATTTTTGCATTGTATTCATTTTCATATAAGCACATTCGCTACAAGCACAAGTATTATCTTCTTTTGCTGGAGCAGGAATTATTTCCTTATCAGGATTTTCTTGTAACATTTGAAACAAAATACCAGCTTCTGTAGCAACAATAAATTTCTTTTTATCGCTATTTTTAACGTGGTTTAAAAGACCAGAAGTAGAGCCAATATATTTGGCTACTTTAAGCATGTGTGCTTCAGATTCTGGATGCGCAATTAATTCTGCATCTGGGTGTTCTTGATATAAGTCAATCAGTTTTTCCATAGAAAAAGCTTCATGAACCATACAAGCGCCATCCCAAAGTAACATATCTCTTCCTGTTTCTTTATTTAAGTAAGCTCCTAAATTTCTATCCGGAGCAAAAATAATAGGTTGGTTTTGTGGTATAGAATCAATAATCTTTCTAGCGTTAGAAGAGGTACAAACGTAATCGCTTAATGCTTTTATTTCTGCAGAGCAATTTATATACGTAACAACTAAATGATCTGGATGTTTCTTTTTAAAGTCTGAGAATTGTTCTGGCGGACAAGAATCTGCCAAAGAACAACCTGCTAATAAGTCTGGTAATAAAACTTTTTTAGTAGGATTTAATATTTTTGCAGTTTCTGCCATAAAATGAACTCCTGCAAAAACAATAATGTCTGCATCTGTTTTAGCAGCTTGTTGTGCTAAAGCCAAACTATCACCAACAAAGTCTGCAATTTCTTGAATTTCATCTATTTGATAATAATGCGCTAAAATAACTGCATTCTTCTCCTTTTTTAGTTTCAAAATTTCCTTAACATAATCAATATTAGGAGTTTCAATATCTAAAAATCCTTTTTTGTTGAGGTTTTTTTTTGCACTAACTAAAGTTTTCATAAAAAGTGTTTATTATTAACTACTTTGCAAATATAAACTCTATTTTGTTGGTAGGAAAATGATTGTCATCATTCTGTTAAATTATGATGATTATAAGCTAAAATATGAACTTATCTGAAGATTTTTGGGAAAACAAGTATCAAACAAACAAAATTGGTTGGGATTTAGGAGCTGTTTCTCCTCCTTTAAAAACATATTTTGATCAATTAACGAACAAAGACTTAAAAATTTTAATTCCAGGCGGTGGGAATTCTTACGAAGCAGAATATCTTTTTAACAACGGTTTTACCAATGTTTATGTAATAGATTTAGCTAAAAGTGCTTTGGTAAATATTAAAAATAGGGTTACAGGCTTTCCGGAATCACAATTAATATTGGGTGATTTTTTTGAGTTAGATCAAACTTTTGACTTGATCATTGAACAAACTTTTTTCTGTGCAATACATCCTGATTTAAGAGAAAAGTATGCGTTAAAAATGAACCATTTGTTAGGTGAAAAAGGGAAGTTAGTAGGATTGCTTTTTGATGCAAAATTAAATGATCACCATCCACCTTTTGGTGGAAGTAAAGAAGAGTATATTACGTACTTTGATTCCTATTTTAATCTAGATATTTTTACAACATGTTATAATTCTTATCCAAACAGACAAAAAATGGAATTGTTTGTGAAGTTTGTAAAGAAATAATAAAACAACAATCTAAAAAGTGTATTTTGGGAAATATGAATTTATTTTAGATTTTCTAAAAATACTCTAAATTCATCTGTGTTGTAATTGGCCATTCCCTCATGTGTTAATACAATATTTCCGTCACTATCAATGATATAAGTTGTTGGTAAGGCAGATGATTGTAACATTGTAGGTAAATTACTAGCAAGCGTATAAATTGGTAAATTATAATCTTTTCGTTTATTAAAAGCCTTTGCAGTTTCAAAATCTTTATCGAAAGACAAGAGGATAAAAGCAACATCATTACCCATTTCTTTATGTAATTTACTGATACTTGGCATTTCAGCAATACAAGGAGGACACCAGGTTGCCCAATAATTTAGAAATATTACTTTATCTTTTAAGTCTGCTAAAGAAATAATTTTACCATGTCTATCTATCAACTTTATATTTAAATCAGCCTTTGTGTATTCAGAAATAGTTTTAGAGTTTTTTTTGTTTGTGATTTCCTTTACATCAGGGTTCATTATGCCAGTAGCCAATACGCCTCGTTGTGCAAAACCAATTACTTCTGTATGCAAACCTGTAGCGTAAAGCGTAATAAGTATTAATACAAAAACTCCGTTCTGAATCCACGTTTTCTTGGTGTTTTTATTTTTTTTCATTTTAATATTTTTTAATAAAACTTATTTCTTTCTCACTATAATTTATACTGAATATTTTACCTTTACAAGGCATACAAACATAAATAAAATAAGGCCTAACAGACGTACCTCTTGTAGCCAATCATGTTAAAGTAATATTAAATATTAGAGGCTTCTATGTGTTCTTGTTTTCTTAAATTTACCAATGTAAAAATATGGGTTTAGCTACTTATGTTACATAGGGAACGTATGGTAATGTATATTTTTGTAGATCTTAATAAATATAACAAGTATTTTTAATATGGAAGACATGCTCTTTTATGATAGGTTGCAGTTTGCATTTACTATCACCTTTCACTATATATTTCCGCAATTAACAATGGGACTTTCATTATTGATAGTCTATTATAAATGGAAATATCTAAGAAATAACAATGAACAATATAACAATGCTGCAAAATTTCTGATGAAGATTTTTGCAATTAATTTTACAATGGGTGTTATTACGGGGATTCCAATGGAGTTTCAATTTGGTACCAATTGGGCAAAATTTTCTGAGCTTACAGGCGGAATTATTGGTCAGACTTTAGCCATGGAAGGGATGTTTTCTTTCTTTTTAGAATCGTCCTTTTTAGCACTCTTTATTTTTGGTGAAAAATTAATGGGACAAAAACTCCATTTCTTAACAGGCTTTTTGGTGTTTTTAGGTTCTTGGGCAAGTGGTTGGTTTATTCTTGCTACTAATGCTTGGATGCAGCATCCGGTAGGTTATGAGATTTTAGAAAACGGAAAATTTGTATTAGAAAATTTCTCTGCTCTTTTTACCAATCCTTGGTTGTTACCTGCTTTTTTACACAATCAAATGGCATCTGTGGTAACCTCATCTTTTGTGGTAGCCAGTATTGGTGCTTTTTATATTTTAAGAAAAAAACAAGTTGAATACGGAAAATTATTCTTAAAAACCGGTATAATTTTCGGATTAGTTTCTAGCCTTTTAGTGGCTTTCCCTACTGGAGATTGGAATGCTAAAAATGTTGCAAAATATCAGCCAGCAGCTTTTGCTGCCATGGAAGGGATTTTTGAAACAGAAGAAGCTGGAGCAGAAATTGTGTTGATTGGACAGCCAAATATGGTCGAAAAAAAATTAGACAATAAAATTGCAGTTCCTAATATCTTAAGTTTTTTAACCCATCAAGATTGGAACAAGCAAATTCCAGGAATGGATCAATTTAAAAAAGAAGAATTACCAGATAATATTCCGGCGCTGTATTATTCGTATCACATAATGGTTGGTTTAGGTACTATATTTATTGGGGTTATGGCTTTGGCACTTTTCTTTTTATGGCGAAAAAAACTGTACACTTTTAAACCGTTACTTTGGTTTATTATGTTTTTAGTGCCGTTTCCGTACATCGCAAATATTACGGGTTGGTATACAGCAGAGCTTGGTAGACAACCGTATTTAGTATATGGTCTGTTAAAAACAAGCGATGGTATTTCGCCAACAGTATCCTCTGGTAACACCTTATTTACCTTATTAGGTTTTGTTGCTTTATACATGCTATTAGGACTATTATTTTTAGTTTTAGTAGGTAAAACGATTAACGAAGGTCCTAAACTTCAAAAACATTAAACGATGGAAATATTTTGGTACATTATAATAGCAACAGTTTTAGGAATCTTTTTTGTTTTAGACGGATATGATTTCGGAACAGGAATTATTCATTTATTTTTTGCTAAAAAAGAAAAGGATAAAGAAGTAATTACAAAATCTGCAGGTTTATTTTGGGATTCTAATGAGGTTTGGTTAGTAGCTGCAGGAGGAATGCTTTTTATGGCTTTTCCTACGTTTTATGCTTCTGTATTTAGCGGATTCTACTTGCCCTTAATCATCGTTTTATGGTTGATTATTTTTAGAGCAATTGGACTTGAATTTAGAAGTCAATTTAAATATCAGATGTGGAAAGATATTTGGGATGTTTCTTTTGGAGTTTCTAGTTTATTACTGGCCTTATTTTTTGGGATTGCTCTAGGGAATATTGTGAGAGGTGTAAATTTAGGTGGCGTAGAAAACGGAGTTTCTGTGTATGAAGGGCATTATTTTTTCTTACCACTTTGGGATAGTAGTTTTAGTCCTCTAACAGAACATCCAGGAGTTATCGATTGGTTTACGATTATTATAGGTTTAATTTCTGTAGTTACTTTGGCAATACACGGTGCTAACTGGATAATTTTAAAAACAAATTCGTCTATCAATTTAAAATTGAAAGGTGTTATTTTTAAGTTGAATATTGTTTTAACAATTCTTACCATTTTTTCGGTAGCAGTTTGGCAAATTGTAAATCCAGACTCTTTAAATAATTTTGTAGATAAACCTTATTTATTAGTATTCCCGATGCTGTATTTTACGGGATTAGTTGGCTTGTTTTTTATCAAAAAAATTAAAAAAGAGGTACATGCCTTTTGGCTATCAACTTTGTTAATATTAGGAGGAATCACCTCTTCTTTGGCTTCTTTATTTCCTGTTATTTTACCTTCTGTTAATGATGTTCACGAGCCACTTACGATATACAATACTGCGGCACCAGAATACGGCCTATCTATAGCGTTTATTTGGGGTATTATTGGTATTATCTTGGTTGTAATTTACGCAATTATCCAAAAAAGATTAAAGGGTGGTAAAGTTGATAAAATGGATTACGGCCATTAGTCTAAATCTAATATTATGACAGAAACATTAATTTCTTTACTGAGTATTTTATTAGGAATAATTGGGGCGATAGGTTTTGGTATGCTGTTTAAAAAATATTCATTTGGTATTGTAGGTAATACAATAGCGGGTGTTTTTGGAAGTGTCTTTTTTATTAAATCATTTGGACGATTAGGCTTTAATCCGCAATCGATAATGCAAAACGAAACATTTAATGGAGTACTTTTTAGCATAAATTGTATCGTCTCACTTTTAGGAGGAATATTAGGGTTAATTGTTCTTAAGCTGATAAAAAATAGGTTAAATAAATAATAAGAGATTATATTTTTACACAATTATTAACCACTTGGTGATGATAAAAAAGAGAAGTTAGACTTTAGAAACTTTAAAAGTTTATTTTTAAAATCTCATTAAATAATTTGGTTAGAGTATGCAATGTTAACTTAGTTTTTAGGCTGAGTAATTATTAATATCTTGCAATTAGAGAAAATCGATGAATTCAAAAAATCATATGTAGATTACTTTATTTTAATAAACAAGATTTAAGAAATGTCAAAAACTAAAAAATTCGGCACATTTGCAGGTGTTTTTACACCATCATTACTTACCATTTTAGGTGTAATTATGTATATGCGTTTGGGTTGGGTAGTTGGAAACGCAGGTTTGTTAGGCGCCATTCTAATTATTATAATTGCACATGTTATTTCTATTTCAACAGGTCTTAGTGTGTCTTCTGTTGCCACTGATAAAAAAATTGGTGCAGGCGGAATTTACTATGTCCTTTCTAGAAGTATGGGCGTTCCAATTGGTGGTTCTATTGGTATTGCATTGTATGTAGGTACTGCTTTTTCCATTGCATTATATTTAATCGGTTTTGCAGAAAGCTTTAACAGTTATTTAGGCTTCGGGATGGGGATAAATGACTTTAGAATTACTGGAACTATTGCCTTATTTTTACTTACTGCTTTGGCTTTAATAAGCACCTCTTTAGCTTTAAAATCTCAATATTTTATTTTAGGAGCCATTGTATTATCAATTATTTCCATCTTTTTTGGGTCACACAATTTTACACCACAAACGGTATCTATGTTTTCTACGGAAGGATCCGTTCCTTTAGAAGTTGTTTTTGCCGTATTTTTCCCTGCAGTTACTGGTTTTACTGCCGGAATAGCAATGAGCGGAGATTTAAAAGATCCTAAAAATTCTATACCTAAAGGTACTTTACTTGCTATTGGAGTTGGTTTAATTGTGTATTTAGTATTGGCAGTTTTTATAGCGTACACAATAGATTCTGATGTTTTAAAATCAGATTATAATATTTTAATGAAAATAGCCTTTTTTGCTCCTGCCGTAATTGCTGGAGTTTGGGGAGCAACATTATCATCCGCTTTAGGCGGAATTTTAGGTGGTCCAAGAATTTTGCAAGCCATGTCTGTAGATAAAGTTACACCTCGCTTTTTTGCAAAGGGAAGAGGTGAAAATAATGAGCCAGTAAATGCATTATTATTGGTGTTTTTAATAGCAGAAGCTGGTATTTTAATTGGTGAATTAGATGTTATTGCACGTGTGGTTTCTATGTTTTATTTAACTGCTTACGGCTTTATTAATCTTTCTTTTTTTTTAGAAAGTTGGGCAAACCCAGATTTTCAACCCACTTTTAAAATTAAAAGGTGGATTGGGTTAGTGGGAGTTGTGGCTTGTTTTGGAGTGATGTTTAAATTAGATATGATTGCTATGATGGCAGCTTTAGTTGTAATTGGTGGATTGTATTTTATGTTGCAAAGAGAGGAAGTTAAAATAAATTCTACAGATATCTGGAAAAGTGTTTGGGAAAATGTGGTGAATAAAGGCTTGATGAAGATTGATACAAAACATGATATTGATACTAATTGGAACCCAAATATTATTCTTTTTAGCGGTAGCAGTGAGCATCAAGGGTATTTATTAGAATTAAGTAAAGCCGTTTCTGGTAAAACTGGTGTGGTTACTAACTTTAAGTTGATTATAGACAAAGAGAATAAAATTCCTTTAAAGAAAAGAGATCAGGTTGTTAGAGAAGACATCTATAATGAGCTAGGTATTTTTGCTAGACAAGTAAAAGTTGATAATTTATATAAAGGAATTACCAATATTGCTACTACTTTTGGCTTTTCTGGGGTAGAACCGAATACGATTATGATGGGATGGCCAAAAGGTTTAGAAGGTTCTTCTGAATATGCAGAAATGACGGAAACTTTGCTTTATTTAGATTATAACTTATTGTATTTAGATTTTGATAGAAAGTCGAAATTTGGAAGGTATAAAACAATAGATTTATGGTGGCGAGAAACGGATAGTAAAAATGCTGAAATGATGCTAAATATCGCTCGTTTTATTATTGCTGCTCCAAAATGGAATCAAACTTCTATTCGTGTTTTATTTGTAGATAATAATAATGTGAATCCTGCTGTTATTCATGCAAAAATATCTGAATTAGTAGAAGACCTTAGAGTGCTAGTAGAAATTGTAATTGTAGAAAATGTTATAGATCAAACCTCTTTTTATGATTTAATAAAACAATACTCTAAATCTACAGATTTAACAATTATTGGAATTCCTAATTATAAAATTGAAAAACAAGCTCAATTTATTCTTAAAACAAATGACTTATTCGAAACTATTGGCTCTACTTTATTAGTTAAAGCAGCCAATAACTTTAATGTGCTAGATTTAGATTTTGTAGAGGATAAATAGTTAGTTTAGGTGTGTTTTTAGTCTTTTTTATTTTTTTTAAAGTTATTTACGTTCTTGTATTTACCTTATTTAGAAGTTTTAAAATCTGTTAGTTTGCTAGGTAAGTAACCATAAATCTTTTTAAATGCAACTGTAAAGTGTTGTGCATGTTTGTAGCCTACTTTATACGCCGCTTCTGTTACATTGTAATTTTTTTCTAGGATTAATTCTTTTGCTTTTTCCATTCTAATATTAGTTATATACTTAAAAATTGTGGTAGCATATATTACTTTAAAATCATGTTTAAGTTTAGATGTATTTACTCCTATTGTTGCAGCTAATTCGGTAATTGTTAAAGATTTTTCTAGATTTATATGTATGTATTCACTTATTTTTAGAATATTCTTATAATCCTCTATAGGTAAAAGGCTATTTTCTTCTTCGTAATTATTTTCATTAGTTTTGGCTAATAACTGTATTAATAATTCGTTGATTTTTGCTTCTAAATATGCTTTTTTTAAATCATTAGGATACTTACAATTAACAATTTGATGAATGTGGCTTTTTAATTCAATTGATATAGGTTTACTTTTTTCCCATAATAAAAAGGCTGTTTTATTAGAGATGGCTGTGCCTATTTTGTGTAGTATTTGTTTAAAATTAGTACCAATAATATCTTTTAGATATTGTTCTGTAAAAAGTATTTCTAAGGTTTTTCTCCTTTTTGTTTTATAATTTAAAGTACCATTAACTTCTGGTAAGTAAAATAAATTATAATGCGCATTTGGAATAAAAATTTCTGTTTGCGATGAATTTAAAGGTACATAATGGCTATGACCTTCTATTTCAAATTGTAATTTATATAAAGGAAAATCATGCTGTACCTCTATATTATATTCTTTTGTTTTAAGATCTCTTATTATAATTCTTAAACCATTAATACAAATTTCTGTTTGTATTCCTTTTATACTATTGTTATTTATTTCAGTTGTTTTTTCTGTATAATTTGATGTTTTAAAATTTTTTTGAAATGATTTTACTAATATGTTTTTATCAAAAATAGAACTTTTTAGTGTTGTTTTCATTTCTTCTTTTCTCGTTGATTAAAAAACCTTTTGCGTTATAGTAATAGATTTTTACTTATCTAAATTTGTGCAAAAATAAAACATTATTAATAATTAGTCTAAATAAGAACAGTAAAAAATTAAGGTATCTAATTTTATATTAAGAATACACTTTCATTTTTAAATCTTAAAAAATAAAAATCAATTAATATTATGCAAATATCAAAAATTCTAAAAACAATTATTGCGTTGTTTTTAATAAGCTCAACCTATGCTCAACAAAGCACAGGCAGTGTTTCAGGTAAAGTAATAACATCAGATGGAAACCCAGCATCTTTTATAAATGTAATTATTAAGTCGACTAAATTTGGTACTACTACAAATTTTGATGGAAAATATTCTTTAAAAAATATTCCTTACGGAGATTATACTTTAGAGTTTTCATTAATAGGAATGCACAGTAAAAGCATTCAAATTCAAGTAAACTCATTAGAAACTAAGATAAATGATGTTCAATTAGATGAAAATCAAGAGCAATTAAATGAAGTTGTAATTATTGCAGAACGTTTAAATCAATTTGCACATAAGGAATCTGAATATGTTGCAAAGGTTCCATTAAAGAATAGTAACAATCCACAATCTTATTCAGTAGTAACAAATGCGTTATTAAAAGAACAAGTAAATACAGATTTAGCTTCTGCTTTTAAAAGTATTACTGGTGGAGGTTATGTACAATCTAATGACGGTAATGTGAGTGTGTTTTTAAGAGGTTTTAGATCTGACGTACATTTAAGAAATGGCGGAATTGCTTGGGTAAAGGCTCCAATTGATCCTCAAAATATAGAAAGAATAGAACTGATAAAAGGACCTGCTTCTTTATTTTATGGAGCTAATGTTAATAATATTGCCAACTTTGGTGGTGTTGTAAATAAAGTAACAAAACAAGCTTATAATGGCGAAAAATTAGATTTAGGTTACATCGCAGGAAGTTTCGATTTAAATAGAGCAACCATAGATTATAACACAGTTTTAAACAAAGAAGAAAGTGTTTTCTTTAGGTTTAATGGAGCTTATAATAATGAAGCTAGTTTTCAAGACCAAGGAATTATAAAAGAGTTTATGTTGGCGCCTTCTTTAACTTTTGAGTTGTCAGACAAATTAACAATTAAAGCAAATCTAGAATACAACCAAAGTAAACGTAATTTAAACTTTGCAAGAGGTGTGTCTGGAGCTTTAATTTCTGATACTGTAAATTCATGGGATGATTTAAACTGGGACTTTAATACCAATTATGGTACCAATGAAATGGCTGGTTATTTTTCTTCTTTAGTATCTCAAATAAACATGAATTATAAATTATCTGGTACTTGGACATCAAAAACTAACTTTACAAAAGCAAGTTCATTTACAGATGCAAATTATTTAAGAGTTGTAATGGGAGATGTAACAACTGTTAATAGATTTTACTTACAATTAGACCCAAGAGAAACGCAAAATACACATATTCAACAAGACTTTTTAAATGTTGTAGAAGGTAATAAAGTTGATAATAAATTTGTTACAGGTATTAGTTATTTAAATAATTTAGATGACACACAGCGTACCGGAGTTTGGAATGCAATTGATGCGGTAGATACTACAAACCCTGTAATTACAGGTTTAACAAATGATCAATTTGAAGCAAATATAGCTGATGGAACAAAAAATAAAACAATTACTAAATTTCAAACTTTAGGGTTTTATGCTTTTGATGCCATTACGATAAACAAACAATTAACTTTAACAGGAGGTTTACGTTTTGATCGTTTTATGTCTAGTAACACAGTATCTAATGGAGTAGAAGGAACTAACGGATACAATCAAAATGCATTAAGCACAAAATTAGGTATCGCTTATAATCCTTTTGATGATAAAGCATCATTATTTGTAAATTATATGGACGGATTAAATAATAATGCACCTTCAGATAACGGAAATGGAGAAATTATTACTTGGGATCCAGAAAGAGCAAAACAATTTGAAGTTGGTACAAAACTAGATTTCTTTAATGGTAAGTTATTAAGTACAATTAGTTATTACAACATTAATATTGATAACGATATTATTGTGGATGAAAACGGAATTAGCTCTCAAACAGGAGAAACATTGAGTAAAGGTTTTGAAATTGATTTAATAGCAAATCCATTACCAGGTTTAAATATTGTTGCAGGGTATACTAAAAACAATGCTACTTTAGAAAAAGTAAGTTTTGGTAATGAAGCTGTTTTAGGAAACAGTTTAAGTTATACGCCAGAAACAGTTTGGGACTTTTGGTTAAGTTACCAAGCTTTAAAAGGAAGTGCAAAAGGTTTAGGCTTTGGAGTAGGAGCTAACCATATGAGCGAAATTTATAACAGTACAACCAATAATTTTGGTTCAGAAGCTTATACAACTGTAGATGCTACGGTATTTTACAAAAAAGACAATTACAAAGTAAGTTTTAAGGCAGATAATATTTTTGATAAAGAATATTACAATGGTTATGGAATACCTCAAAAGCCTTTTAACTTTAGACTAGGTCTTACGTACAGTTTGTTTTAATTTTTATTAAATGTTGAAAAGAGAGCGTTGTTGTTTGTGCGTTCTCTTTTCTGTTTTATAATATCATAGATATGAGAAATATAATTGTTTTTGCTTTTTGTTTGATGTCTTTATTATCTCAAGCTCAAAAAATAGAAATAGGAGAAATAAAAACCATACAATCTAAAATATTAGATGAAGAAAGAGAATATTTGGTGTCTTTACCAGAAAATTATTCAAATAAGAATTTTGCCAATCAAAAATACCCCGTTATTTATCTTTTAGACGGAGAAAAATTTTTTAATGTTACTACGGGGATTGTTCAAAAGTTATCTGATGGATATTATCCATTAATGCCAGAATGTATTATTGTGGCAATAAAAAACAAGAATAGATCTAGAGATTTAACGCCTACAAAAGTTACGAGTTTATCTTATGAAAATGGAGGTTCTAAGAAATTTGAGTCTTTTATTACAGAAGAATTAATTACTAAAGTTAATCAGACTTATAGAACATTAGATTATAAAATTCTTATAGGGCATTCATTTGGTGGCTTGTTTGCGTTTAATACCTTGTTAAAAAATCCTTCAGAATTTAATGCTTATTTAATTATAGATCCAAGTTTATGGTGGGATGATAATGTACTTGTAAAAAAGTTGGAAAGTAATTTAGAAACAATAGATTTTAAAGGAAGTTCTCTGTTTTTTGCAAATGCAAATTCTAAAGGAAATCAAAAAGTACCTAGCAAACAACATTTTGCTCATTTTGAAGCTAAAAAGAATGCACTTGAATTAATGGAAATTACTACACCTAAAAATTTAAATTATCACGTTAAATTTTATAATGATGAAGATCACGGAAGTGTTGTATTACCATCATTAATTGATGGATTAAGAACGATATTTAATGGTTTTAGAATAAATGTAAAAGAGCTTGTAAAAAATCCTTCAATATTAGAAACACAATATAATTTGTTGTCAAAAAATATAGGTTTTAATCTAAAACCTCAAGGAGCTTATATAGACAGAGTCGTAGATTTAGCTATAAAATTAAAAGAAAAAGAGAATGCGATAATTTTAAATACAATCCATCAAAAACAAGATCCAGATAATGTTTATTTAAAAGAGAAACTAGATTAACAGTCTAGATAAATAAAGAAAAATAGTTGAGTTCAATTAAAAAATATAAAGATGAAATTAATCAATAAAATTTTAATAATAGCAATCTTAACAATTGTTGTTGGTTGTAGTGAAAAAGAAAGTAAAGGCAGGTTTAATTATCCAATGATAAAATCTAAAATTGCATTGACAGAAGAACAAACTACAAAGTTTGATAAAATTACAACGGAGTATACAGAAAAAGCAAAACAAGCTTGGTTAGATGCTAACGGAAATAAAGAAGCTGCTTTGGCTGCACAAAAAATAGTTTTTGCAGAACAAGATGATAAAATAAAAGCGTTTTTAGAGGACAAACAATACGCAACTTATTTTACAGAAGTAAACATAGAACGTGGCGGAAGAGAAAAATACAATATGTCTTTAATTAAGAAAGAATTGGATTTAGATAGTTTGCAATCTGTAAAATACGATGCAGCAAATGAAACTTTTTTTACAGTTTTAAGAGATAATCACGATAATTATCACGGAAAACTAGATGTTTATATGCAGTATCATAAAGAAATTGATGTAAGTAGAAGAGCTGCTTTTAAAAAGATGATGACAGAAGAACAGTTTGACACATATTTAAAATTGGTTGACGAATATAAGGTTGGTAAAATCGAAGAATAATCGTTTTTAGAAATTTTTAAAGACAATAAATGATCAAATATTTACTTCACAAAAGAAGAAAAAAAGAATCTTTATTTAAGTATATCATGTCCGTGCTGCATTTGTGGCTCGGACTTTTATCGTCTGTGATAATTTTTATTGTTTGTCTTTCTGGAAGTATTTATGCGTTTAAAACACAAATAGAAAACCTTATAGATAGTGATGTTGTTTATATAAAATCAAATAATAATAGTTCTAAAATAGCGATTGATACTATTTTAAATAATTTCGAAAATCAGTTTGGTGGCGCAACCAATATTACTGTTTTTAAGGAAAATAATAAAAGTATTTTAGTTTCATCATTTAGTAATAATAATATTGGAGTTTCTGCATATTACAATCCTATTTCTGGTGAATTATTAGGTACTAAAAATCAAAATTTAATAGCCTTTTTTGATTTTATTTTAGAAGTCCACAGGTTTTTGTTGGCTGGTGATGTTGGTAAATTTATAAACGGAGTGGCTGTTTTAATGTTTATTTTCTTACTCTTTTCTGGCTTTATAATCTGGTTGCCAAAAAAGATAAATCAACTTAAAAAAAGTTTAAAAATAAAGCTTGATGCCAAGTTTTATCGTGTAAATTACGATTTGCATAGAGTTTTAGGGTTTTATTCTATTTTGTTACTTTTTTTTATTTCAATTACCGGTTTGTATGTTTCTTTTCATTGGGTAAAAAATGTTGTAATTATAGGTTTGGGCGGAGATTCTATTGTAATATCAGATACCAATATTGCATTAAAAGCATCTTTATCAAGTTCTTTTAATGTTTTGTTTGATGATTTATCAACAAAAGAAAATACGGTTATAAAGCAAAAAAGTGATTTACAAACGTTGCTTATAAAAACAGATAGTGTTTTAAAATATAACGGAACAAAAGTAATTCAACTAGCAAATGAAAATACTAAAAGCATCAATATTAATAAAATGAATACTGATAACTTGTTGCATTTTTATGTTCCGGATAAAATAGAATTTTCAATTGATGGTAAAGTTAGAAAACAAGAATTATTTACAAATTTACCATTACACGAACAATTTAAGTTAATTGCAAAACCATTACATACAGGCGAAATTATGGGTTTGCCAAGCATTATTATTTATTTTCTGATTAGTTTAGTTGGATGCTCGTTACCAATAACAGGTTTTATTATTTGGTTTAAAAAAATAAGCAAAAATAATGTGTAGTGTCCTTTTTTATGGGTTTTAATCACTTGTATATAGGTTTAAAAGAGTGTGATTTCTTTAAGAAAAGGCGTTATATAAATTCCGAAGAAATAATTTTAACTCCCATATCAACCATTTCTTTTTTAATTTTCTTAAAACCTTCATTGTCTAGTGCTTCGGAAGCATTTTCAATAAAAAAACAGTCAAAACCTTCTTTAACAGCATCACGAATGGAATAATAAACACAAATATCTGCCGCTAAACCACAGATAAAAAGTTCAGTGGTTCCTTTTTCTTTTAAATAGCCAGCTAGTCCTGTAGATTTTAGGTGTCCATTATCATAAAAGGCACTATAGCTATCAATTTCCTTATTAGTCCCTTTTCTAAAAATAGTTTCACATTTTAATGTATTTAGTTTAGGATGTAATTCGGCTCCTTTAGATCCTTGTAAACAATGATTTGGCCATAAGGTTTGCGAGATTCCTTTAATTTCAATTATATCAAAAGGAGATAAGCCTTTATGGTTCGAAGCAAAACTGATATGATCTTCTGGATGCCAATCTTGGGTAGCAATCACCAAATCAAATTTAGGTTGTATCTCATTGATAATTGAAACTATTTTATCTCCATTAGGAACAGGAAGCGATCCAGTTGGGATAAAGTCATTTTGTACATCTATTATAAGAAGTGTTTTCATAAATCGTTTTTTAGTTGAAATTAATATACAATGATGCTAGATACAATAGTCTTATGAATATTGAATTTAGAATTGATGTTCTTGTATCAATTGATCACGGTCTTGTTTTAGTTTTAAACTCAATCCTATTTTGTAAATATGTGGATTTTGAAAACGTTTATATTCATGTGGAAGCAGTTCTAAACGAGATTGAGAATATGCAGCAATTTCAGAAACAGAGCGAGAAGGGACTGTTTTTTTTCCATTTTCCATAACTTTCTCTAGCAACTGTTCTTGTTTAAAACCTTCTAATTTTAAACTCTTTGTAGCATCAAAAGGGTGTTCTATTTTCGCTACTTCGCCTTCTTTATATACTACTACAGCATCCGCACCATAAAACATGCCTTTATCATCTAACATTCTATAAACCTGTTTCTTGTAAGGTAATGATACTTTTATAATGTTTTCAGAAAGCTTAATTCTTGGCTCTCCATTGTATTCAGATAATTTATAAACACCGTCCATGGCAGCATCAGGATTTCCTGTAACTAAATTAGTTCCAACACCAAAAATATCAATAGGAGCTCCTTGTTCTTTAAGACTTTTTATAACATATTCATCCAATTGATTAGAGGCTACAATTTTTACATAATCTAAATCGGCTTCGTCTAAAATTTCTCTCGTTTTTTTAGATAAATATGCCAAATCTCCACTATCTAAACGGACTCCAAGTAATTTTTCTCCTCTAGCTTCCATTTCTTTGGCTACTGTAATTGCTTTTGGTAATCCACTTTTTAATGTGTTGTAGGTATCTATTAAAAGTACACAGCCTTTTGGTCGTATGCTTGCAAAATCTCGAAATGCTTGTATTTCTTCTTTATAACTTTGTATGAATGAGTGCGCCATTGTACCTGTAGACGGAATGTTGTAATCTTTAGCTGCAGCCACATTACTTGTGCTATCAAAACCACCAATTATAGCAGCTCTTGAGGCATAATATCCTCCAGTTGCATGTGCACGACGTAAGCCCATATCTAATAAAACCTCCTCTTTTGCACTATATCTAATTCTACTTGCTTTTGTTGCTATTAAAGTCTGAAAATTAAGAATGTTTAGTAAAAAAGTTTCTATAATCTGTGCTTCAATAATATTAGCTTCTACTTGTAAAATAGGACGATTAGGGAAAACAACATCACCTTCTTTACTTGAAAAAATAGTTCCTTTAAAACTAAAATTCTTTAAGTATTCTAAAAAATCATTTTCAAAGCCATGCTGTTTTAAATATTCAATATCAGAAGTAGAGAATTTAAAATTTTCCAAAACATTTAACACATCTTCTAATCCTGCAAAAATAGAATAGCCACCATTAAAAGGGTTGTGGCGATAATAATAATCAAAGATCGCTCGTCCATCTGGTTTCGTCTTAAAATAGACTTGAGCCATGGTAAGTTGATAAAGATCTGTATAAGACGCTGTAATATTCATGCCGATTTGGTTTTAAAATGTGAAGGTATTTAAAAATGAGATATTATTCCTAAGCCTTCAGAAAAAAAATGCATTCCTTTATTTTAAATATTGACATAATTCTGATAACTACTCAGAATTCTATTTGTAATAGGTGAGTACTTGTGTCTCTTAAAATAAGAATTCAAATCTAACAAATAATGATTCTTTGCTCGGTAACTTATGTTACTTACTAAAGAAATTGTCTAATGTACTTTTGCCTCAGATAATTGAATGATACATGAAAAATACACTATTTATACTTTTTCTCTTTGTAGGAACCTTGTTTTTACAAGCACAAGAGATAAAACCAATTTCGAAAGTAGAAGTCTTAGCTAAAGTTGTAGAAAATAATACAACTATTCAAATTTCTAAGGAAGAATTTAACGCTTCTAAAGCAGATTACAGACAAACAAATGCGGTGTTTTTACCAAACATTACAGCAAGTCATACAGGTATTTCAACTACAAATCCGTTAATGTCTTTTGGATCTAAATTGAATCAAGAAATATTAACTGCAAATGATTTTAATCCTGCTTTGTTAAACGATCCTACAACGACTAGGAACTTTGCAACGAAGATAGAAATTCAGCAACCATTAATTAATTTAGATGGCTTTTATCAACGTAAAGCTGCCAAAACTAAAATGGAAGCGATGTCTTTAAAAACGGAAAGAACGCAAGATTATTTAGCCTTCGAAGTAGAAAAAGCATACATGCAATTACAATTAGCGTACAAAGCAGTAGCTGTTTTAGAAAAAGCATTAGAAGCAGCAAAGGCGAATAAACAAATGGCAGACAATAGTTTTAAGCAAGGTTTTTTACAGCAAGCTGATGTTTTAAATGTAGAAATAAGAGTTACAGAAGTTAAAAATCAATTGCAAACAACTAAAAGTAATGTGCAAAACGCCTCTAACTATTTATCATTTTTAGTGAATGACGAAAGCTATGTTGTTTACAAACCAACAGAAAGTTTAACTGTTTCTAGTTTTAATGTTGATGATAAAACCATTTCTGAAAATAGAGCAGATATAAAAGCGATGCATTTAGCTTCTAAGGCTTATGAAACAATGAATAAAGCAGATAAAATGGCTTTTCTACCGCGTTTAAATGCCTTTGGAAGTTATGAAATGTATGATAACAAAGTATTCCAGGGTGAAGCAAACGGATATTTAATTGGCGCACAATTAAGTTGGGATATTTTTCAGGGTTCTAAACGTTTTGGAAAAGCTCAAAAAAGTAAAGCCGAGTTTGAGAAATCTAAGTTAGAATACAATCAATATGTATCTAAAAGTAATTTAGAATTGAATAAAGTAAAGCGCCAATTGGTTGATGCAAAAAACAGATTAGAGTTAACGGATTTAGCAGTACAACAATCAGAAGAATCTTTAAGAATTAGAAAAAATAGATTTAAAGAAGGTTTAGAAAAAACATCCGATTTACTAATGGCAGAAACTCAATTTGCACAAAAGCAACTAGAATATTATCAGACAATTTTCGAATATAATTTTACACAAACTTATTTAGAGTTTTTAACCAAGCAATAGAAATAGTTGGCAGTAAGTAGTCGCCGTTTTCAGTAAAAAAATAAAACCAATACAAATGAAAAAATACATATACATAATAGCAATATTTACAACATCATTATTAATAACGAGTTGTGGCAGTGAAGAAAAAAAAGTAGCAGTAGATACTACACCAGCAATTGCTGTAAAAGTTAGTAAAGTTGCTGTAAATAGCAACACACCGTTTTTGTCTGTAAGCGGAAAAATTGAGGCAACTAATAGTGCAGATTTAAGTACTCGAATGATGGGTTACGTTAAAAATGTGCATGTAAATGTTGGCGACAAAGTTAGAAAAGGTCAGTTGTTAGTTTCTATTAACAATACAGATTTACAAGCAAAAAAAGGACAAGTAAACGCAGGTATTACACAAGCTAAAACGGCTTTTACAAATGCAGAGAAAAATTACAATCGTTTTAAAAATTTGTATGAAAGTAAAAGTGTTACTCAGAAAGAAATGGATGACATGACTGCTAATTACCAAATGGCAAAAGCAGGTTTAGAATCTGCCAATCAAATGAAAAACGAAATTAATGCACAGTTTGCATATTCTAATATTACGGCTCCTTTTAGTGGTGTTATTACTAGTAAAAATATTGAAGTAGGAGATATGGCAAATCCAGGGATGCCTTTAATTAGTTTAGAAGCTCCTGATGAGTTTGAAGTAATTGCGATGGTTCCTGAAACAGAGATCTCACAAATTAAAAAAGGAACAACTGTAAATATTTTGGTGAAATCTATGGATAAAACACTAAAAGGAAAAGTTACGGAAGTAAGTACTTCTGCTAAAAATACAGGAGGACAATATTTAGTGAAAATTAATTTAGATAAAACAGAGGTGTCTATTTTATCTGGAATGTTTGCTACGGTACAGTTTCCGGTAGAGAGAAAAACAACATCAGAATTGGTTTTAATTCCTACGGATGCAATTGTTACCAATGGTCAATTATCTGGCGTTTATACAGTAAGTGAAAGTAATACAGCATTATTACGTTGGTTGCGTTTAGGAAGAACTTATGGAAACAATGTTGCCGTTTTATCGGGTTTAAATGCTGATGAATCTTACATAGTTTCTGCGGAAGGAAAATTATTCAACGGAGCTAAGATAAGTATTCAGTAAATAGTTTTCAGTCACAATTACAAGTCTGAATTATAATAGTAATCAAGAATTATCGCGTTAAGGATAGAAGTGAAAATCCTTTTTTTTATACTGAACTTGTTTCAGTATCTCTTTTAAAAAAGCATTTAGCTTAAATTTAAAGATGCTGAAATTAATTCAGCACAAGAAAAAAGATTGTAACGGATAGCCTGTTAAAACGCCCAAAATATTAATAATATGAAAGAAGGTTTAGCTGGAAAAATTGCAAAAGTCTTTATTGGATCAAAATTAACCGTATTGCTAATGATCGTTTTTATGGTGGTTGGTGTGTATGCTTCGTTTTTAATTCCGAGAGAAGAAGAGCCGCAAATTGATGTGCCAATGGCAGATATTTTTGTCGGATATCCTGGTGCGAGTCCTACCGAGGTAGAAACGCGCGTGGTAAAACCTTTAGAAAAATTAATCTCGAATATTAAAGGTGTAGAGTATGTGTATTCTACGTCTATGAACGAGAAAGCAATGGTAATTGTGCAGTTTTATGTGGGTGAAGATATTGAGCGTTCTTTTGTAAAGTTATACAATGAAATTAACAAGCACATGGATCAAATGCCTGCTGGTGTTACGTTTCCGTTGGTTAAAACGCGCGCTATTGATGATGTGCCAATGTTGGGGTTAACGTTGTGGAGCGAAAACTATAGCGATTATCAATTAAGCCAAATGGCGCAAGAGTTAGAATCGGAAATTAAGAAGGTAAATGATGTTTCTATTACGCATAAAATTGGTGGTAGAAACCGTCAGTTACGTGTGGTTTTAGACAAAGATAAATTGGCTGCAAGCGGATTGGATTTCTTATCAGTTTCTGAAATGATAAAAGCCAATAACACACAATTAAGTGCAGGTAGTTTTGATAAAAGTGATACAGAATTTTTAGTAAAAACAGGTAAGTTTTTAGCTTCTGCTGCAGATGTTGAAAATTTAGTGGTTGGCGTACAACAGAATAGACCAATCTACTTAAAACAAATTGCTAATATTGTTGATGGACCAGAAATTCCACAGAATTATGTGTCTTTAGGTTTCGGAAAAGCAAGTGAAAAAGCCAATACTTATAAATCTGAATATCCGGCAGTAACTATTTCTGTTGCTAAAAGAAAAGGAGCCGATGCTATGAAAATTGCTGAGGTTATTTTAACAAAAGTAAATCATTTACGTACAACTTTAATTCCGGATGATGTACACGTAGAAATTACAAGAAATTATGGAGAAACCGCTTCTCATAAAGTTTCTGAGCTGTTGTGGCATTTGATTGGTTCTATCTTTGCAGTTACTTTGGTTGTTATGTTAGCAATGGGCTGGCGTGGTGGTTTGGTGGTGTTTTTATCCGTGCCAATTACGTTTGCGTTAACGTTGTTGAGTTATTATATGATGGATTATACGTTAAACAGAATTACGTTGTTTGCATTGGTGTTTGTAACAGGTATTGTGGTGGATGATTCCATAATTATTGCAGAGAATATGCACCGACATTTTAAGATGAAACGTCTGCCTTTTAAACAAGCGGCTTTGTATGCAATTAACGAAGTTGGAAACCCAACAATCTTAGCAACATTTACTGTTATAGCTTCTGTTTTACCAATGGCTTTTGTGTCTGGTTTAATGGGACCTTATATGGCGCCAATGCCAATTGGAGCATCAATTGCAATGATTTTGTCATTATTTGTAGCCTTAACCATAACACCTTATTTAGGATATATTTTCTTAAGAGAAAAAGATAAAAAAGGTGGTGTAGAAAAAGTCGAAAAACAATTAGAAGAAACTTTTATATATAGAATTTATAACAAATTTGAAAGACCTTTAATTGAAAATAAAACAAAAAGATGGTTATTTTTAGGAGGAACATTTGTGGTTTTAATGGCAACAATGGTGTTGTTTTTCACAAATTCTGTTGCTGTAAAAATGTTGCCATTTGATAATAAAAACGAGTTTCAGGTGGTAATTGATATGCCAGAAGGCACCACTTTAGAAAGAACAGGAGTTGTAACTCAAGAAATTGCACAGTATTTAGCAACAAGACCAGAAGTGGTTAATTATCAAAACTACATTGGTACTTCTGCACCGATAACTTTTAACGGTTTGGTACGTCATTACGATTTACGTGGAGGTTCTAATATGACAGATATTCAAGTGAATTTGGTTGATAAGGGAGAACGAACAATTCAGAGTCATGGAATTGCAAAATTATTAAGACCAGAAATACAACGAATTGCAGCAAAATACAATGCAAATGTGAAGTTGGTAGAAGTACCACCAGGACCTCCAGTATTATCTACTATTGTTGCTGAGGTTTATGGACCCGATTATAATGAGCAAATTAAGATAGCAAATAGTGTTCAGAATATTTTAAAGAACACAGAAGATGTGGTAGATATTGATTGGATGGTAGAAGATGACCAAACTGAATATCAATTTGAAATTAATAAAGAAAAAGCCATGTTGTATGGAGTTGTTCCGCAGCAAATTGCGTACACCATGAATATGGCTTTGTCTAACCGTGCAATTACTACTTTGTATGATGAAAATGCGGTGAATCAGGTTGGTTTGGTATTGAGTTTAGATGAAAAAGAAAAGTCTACTATTTCTGATATTTCGCAGTTAAAAGTAAAATCGAAACAAGGGAATATGGTTCCTATTGCAGATTTGGTAGAGATTAAAGAAACAATTGCCGCAAAAAGTATTTATAGAAAAAACCAAAAACGTGTGGTTTATGTATTGGCAGATATGGCAGGAGAATTAGAAAGTCCGGCATATGCTATTTTAGGAATGGAAGAAAAATTGAAAGAAATAAAACTTCCTGTAGGGTATAAGTTGGATGAAATGTATTTGGGACAACCAGATTTTGAAGATAATTACACTGTGAAATGGGATGGAGAATGGCAAATTACTTTAGAGGTTTTTAGAGATTTAGGAATTGCATTTTTGGGAGCTATCATCTTAATTTATATTTTAATTGTTGGATGGTTTCAAAACTTTAAAGCACCAATTGTTATGATGGTTGCAATTCCGTTATCATTAATAGGAATTATTTTAGGACACTGGATTATGGGTGCCTTTTTTACAGCAACTTCTTTTATTGGAATGATTGCACTGGCAGGAATTATGGTTCGGAATTCTGTTTTACTGATAGATTTTATCAACTTAAGAACGGATGAGGGAATTCCTTTAAAACAAGCTTGTATTGAGGCAGGAGCAGTAAGAACAACACCAATTTTGTTAACCGCAGGAACCGTTGTTATTGGCGCATTTGTTATTTTGTTTGACCCTATTTTTCAAGGACTAGCAATATCTTTAATGGGAGGAACGATTGTTTCTACGGTATTAACATTGTTAGTTGTGCCGTTGGTGTATTATATGATAGAGAAGAAAAATTATAAATAGTAATTAATTCTCTCGCAGATTGCGCAGATTCACGCAGAAGAGTTCCATAAAAATCTGCGATTATCCGTGAGATCTACGGGAAGTAGAAAAGAAAAAAACTTATGAAATTAGTAATTGTTACAGCAGTAGAAGAATTTCAAAAGGAGGTTTTAAAAATCTTCAAGAAAGCAAATATTGAAAACTTTAGTAGTTCAGATATTGATGGTCATAAAAATGTACCTCAATTATTAAAGGCTTCTAGTTGGTTTTCTTCAGAGAAGAACGGTAATGAATCTATTATGTTTTTCTCTTTTACAGAAGCAGAAAAAATAGATGGTTTATTTGTGTTTATAGAAGATTTTAATAAAAATATAGAAACAAATAATCCTTTAAAAGCAATTGTTTTACCAATAGAAAGGTTTATATAAAATTAAAAAAGATAAAGAATGTTAAATAAATATTTTAGAGTTATAGTAGGGGTAATGGTTTTATTAAGTGTGGTGCTTTCTGTTTATGTGAGTCCTAATTGGATGTGGTTTACGGTATTTATAGGAGTAAATTTAATTCAGTCTGCTTTTACCAAATGGTGTTTATTAGAAACCATTCTAGTGAAATTAGGCGTTAAAAAATAAGATTTGATTTAAAATAGAGACTTATTCGATAATTTTTTCTGGTTGTTTTAAAAGATATTTTATTGAATAAGCTCTTGTAAAGTGTGCTCCATAGAAGAGAATCAAACTAGTGTAAGAAACCCATAGCATTACTAATATTATAGAGCCAGCGGCACCATAGGTAGAACCTGGTTCTACTTCGCTAAAGTAAATTGCAAGTAAATATTTACCAACAACAAAAAGAATTGAGGTTAACAAAGCACCAATTCTAACAGCTCTCCATGGTACATTTGCATTTGGTAGAATTTTAAACATCGCTGCAAAAACAAAATAAATAGAAGCTAAGGAAATAAAAATATCCAACGTGAAAATAGAATTTACTAATTCATTAGAAATAATATTTTTTAAATTTTCTCCAAAAGTACTAAGTAGTGATGTTAAAACGAGACTTATTAGTAGTAAGAAAACAATAATTAAGATAAAACCAAAACTTTTTAATCTTACAAAAACAGTTTCTAAAACACCATTTTTAAATCTAGGTTTAGCATCCCAAATGGTGTCTAAAATATTTTGTATTTGAAAAAATACACCTGTAGAACCATATAGTAAAGTTGCAATACCAATGATGGTAGTAAATAATGACGTTTTTTTATTTCCATCATTAACCATCATTCCTTTTATTGTTTCTGCCGTTTCGGCACCAATAGCGTTAGATATTTCGTTTAAAATTTGTCCTTCTACTATTTCTTTCCCCCAAATAGAACCAACAAGGTTAAATATAATAATTAGTAGTGCAGGTAAAGAGAGTATTGCATAATAAGCAATAATTGCAGCTTTATTAAAGGGGTCATCTTTAAACCAGGCTTTTGCACTTGTTAACAATAACTCAGGTAAATGTGTTAGTTTAAATTTTTTTCTTTCTGTATTTTCTTTTTTATCTGTCATACATAGCAAAATTACAGAATAATTATAGATCTATAATTATTTTTTAGATGTGTATTTTGTTACTTTTAAAGTTCTTAGTAAAAGAAAAGTATTAAGATTTATACTTTATCCTCTATATCTTCTTTCTCTTGATGGTTCAAACTTTTTACCTGCTCCTCCTAAACTATTAAATTTCCAGGTAAAGGTTAACATTGCGTATTGTTTTAAAACAGTACTAGAAGAATCTTGAATATAATCTTCTGTAGCGACTCTTCTTGCATTTGTATTCTGATTTAAAATATCATATACTTTAATACCAACTGCTCCTTGATCTTTTAAGATTGAATAACGTAAAGTTGTATTCCAAAACCAAGCACTTTTTTGAAATCCGTCTGCAATATTTGGATTATAGTTATAGTTAACATCGTTTCTCCATTCTAACTTTTTGGGTAAAAAAGTAGAGGTGCTTATTAAAACATCATGACTTGTAAAGTTTTTATCACTAAAACTATCTATATCGTAAGTGTTTTTGTTAAATGAAACAGAATAAGATGGTCTAATTTCAAACACATCATCCCACATAAAATCAAAACCAATTCTTGGAGAAATAGACGTTGCTTTACTAGAATATTGTACACCATTGTTAAAGTTAATGTTTTTATTAAGGTTTCCAAAAATCGTAAATTCTGATTTTAAACTACCAAAATCTTCCCATTTTTTGGTTACACTATAACTTCCACCACCTTGTAGGCTATAAAAACCATCTACGTTAGCATAAGAAGTTTCTCTAATAAGTGTATTTTGATCTACTATAGTGTTTGCTACGACTCTATCATTTGTTATAGTAGCGTTACCAAAAGCCCAAAAACCAGTTCTTTCTTGCCAATTAAAATTGGATACTCCAAAACGAATACTATGTGTTTTCGTAGGATCTAATTCTGGATTACCAGTTACATTATTTAAAGGATTAGATTCATCTCTAAATGGTTGTAATTGAGATAAAGAAGGTGTTCCGTTTTTAAAGTTATATCTAAGACGATAGCTACTGGTTCTGTTTTTTCTAAAACGAAGCCCTAATCCGTATTCTAAGTTATTAAATTCTCTTTCTAAATTGGTTTCTGGCCTTAAAAAATCTGTGTTTTTTAAAGTTCTGTTTACGTAAGCAATATCTGCAGAAGTAGACCATTTTTCATTTCGGAAAGATAATTTTGCACGTGGTTTTTTAACATTGTCTTGATATTCGAAATCGGTACTTAATAAGCTACTGAAATCTGTGTAATCGTTGGTGTTTTGATCCAAGTTAAACGTACTTCTTATTTTTGTTGTTTTTGTGTTTGAATATTCATAACCAACATCAAAAAATAATAGTCTTGATATTATTGGAAAACGATACGTAACCTCACTTCCAATTTCCGTTTTGTCTGTATTTCCATCGGAATATTGGTCTCTAAGTATTTGATTTGGTGTGTCACCATAAATATTGGTTTCAGATTTCACTAAATCTTCTGTTTCAGATTTATCAATATTTGCTGTCAATTCTACTCTTAAAAAAGCACCTCTACTGCCAAACATTTTGGTTAAATTTACTTCATTATTAAAATTTTTGCTATTAGAATCTGCAATTGAGTTAGAGTTAGAATCGTTTGTTAGCGCATTGCTGTTATTAAAACTTTCTGAATTACTTGTATATGTGTTTTTGTTAATATCTGCATTAAAATTAGATTCTATGTCAATTCTAAAAGTACTGTCAATTTCAATTTCAAAATCTACACTTGCATCATGGCTGTCACTTTCATTAAAAGAAGTGTTGTAAGAATTTGTAGAAAAGCTTGTTCCGTCGGCTAAGAATGTTTCTCTGTTACTAGTTGTTTTATTGTCGGATTCACTATTTTTATAGAAGTAATCACTAGAAAGTTCAAACATTTTACCAAAAGCGTTTATGTAATTTAAACCATAGTTGTTAGAAGTAACAATACCTTGTCCGCCTCCAAAACTTCTGTTATTTCCACCAAATTGCAATCTTTGATTTCCAAAACTAAAACCAGGAGAGTTTATATTATTACCACCGGCTAAAAGTCCTATTCGTTCACTTCCTTTAAAACGAGTTGCCATACCTGCATATTCATACCTTCCGTCTGTACCAATTCCTGCAGCAGTTTTACCAAAATACCCTTTATTATTTTCTTTTTTAATAGTCAGGTTTATCGTTTTATTTTCTCCATCAGAATCTTCACCAGCAAACGCTTGTGCATTGGTTTTTGTATCTGAAATTTGTATTTTTTCAATAATATCTTTGGTAAGGTTTCTGGTTGTAATGGTTGGGTCGTTTCCAAAGAAAGGCTTTCCGTTAACAAGTATTTTATTCACAGATTTTCCGTTTACCGTAATTGCTCCTTCATCATCGACTTCTACTCCAGGTAGTTTTTTTAATAAATCTTCTACATTGGCATCTTTCTTTGTTTTAAAAGACTTTACATTAAATTCTACGGTATCTTTTTTTATGGTGATGGGAGCACTTGATCTAATAACAACAGCATCTAATGCATTAGCTAGTTCTAAGTTTAAATTACCAACATGCTGGTTTTTTGTATTAATTATTTTTGTGTACGGTTTATAACCAATATATGAAACTACTAATTTTATTTGGCTATCTGCTGTTTTACCTTCAACATTAAAATAACCTTTAGCGTCGGTTATTGTATAAGAAATAATACTGCTGTCTTTTAAACGTTCTGCATGTACGGTTGCAGATTCTAGCAATTCATTGTCTTCTAGTGATGTTATTGTACCAGTAATTTTAAATTCTTTAGTTTGAGAATAGGTGATACAAGTAAAAATTAAGCAGATGAGTAAAAGAACTTTCTTCATTATTATTGGTTGATTAAATGAGGTGTGAACAAATGAAACTAGATAAAGAAGCAAAGGTTTAATTAAAGAATTGATAAATACAGGTTTTTAACAAAACTTTAGGGTTTGGATGGTGTGCCATTTTTCTCTTTTTTTAAAAATTTTAAATCTAATTTGTAAGGGTAAAACGTTGAAGATGATGTGATAAAAACTTGGTAAGTATGAGAAATTAGTAATTTTATCGTTTTGTTATATTTATTTATTCTAAATAAAGACTATATTTGTCACATAATTATTTAAGATGATTGTTTTTTATACTGAGAGTAAGCCCGTAGTTTCTATGTTAAATACATCCGTATGTGATAGTGTTTGTTCGTCTAGTTGCATAAAACCAAAGAGTAGCTGTTGTAATAAGTATAAAAAAAAGGGCATCAACTGTAAGCGATGCCCTCATATTTTGCTAAAAGCTTCTTAGCATAATTTAGTTGTTATCCTTTTCTATATAAAGGATCTGTACCAATTGTCCCCATTAAACCTTCTAAATATTCATTAGAAATTACATGTTTGTATTGTAGTTTTAAGTTTTCTAATCGTGTATTAATATCCATTTCTGAAGCAATAGAATTGTTATAAGGGTTTGCAATAAAGTCTTCAGAATATTTTATTTGATTTTTGTAAAATGTAATATCTTTCTGTTGTTTTAGTGCTAATCTTTCTTTGTACCAATCACTATTAACAACATAATCCCTACTAAATAACTCACGTAATTCAGGATCACTAATGTTTTTTCCTTTATAACTTCCATACGCCATAATGTGTAATAGAACTTTTAAAGGCGGAATTGCAGCAGCGATACTACCATCTTCAAAATAGTTTAAAGCAACTTTTTGTTGTGCTTCTACAATATTTTTAATTCCGTCTACATAATCCTCTAAACCTTGTAATTCTGGTTTTAGCATTCTTTCGCTAAAAACAGCTGTAGGTTCATCAAAAATTCTATTAAGACATCTGTAAGAAAAAGTTTTTGTAATTCTGTATCCTAGTCTACTCGCTAAAATAGTTTCACCTTCGTATTCAAAATCATTAATTTTTTCTAAAGAACCATTCTCAATTAACTCTTTAGGATCTCTGTCTTTTGGTTCTAATCTAGCCCAAATTTCAGGGATTAGTAAACTTACGTCATGATCTATCTTGTTTTCTGCGCCAACGTAACCTGCAGCGGTGCTAAATCCGTTAGATTCTGTTAAAATATGAGATAACAACGCATTGTTTAAATCGGTAGTTGGAGTAAGCATGTTAAAAGGTGCTTTTGTTAAAGCGCCTTCAGTTCCGGCACCTGTTGTAGATGGAGATTTACCTGTTAAACTACAGATAAAATCCATAAATAATTCTGGTGCTTCTTGGTAATGAATTGGGTTGTAAACAGCCAAAGGTCTTATTCCTGCAGCTTTATCTACAGGATTATTTCTTCTACCTGTTAAAACCGCATTTACAACATGATGTACTGGTTCATTTAAGTTAATTTTTCTTACCAAACGAACACCAATATCCGCTAAGTAAGTTTCTTCAGTTTCTACAACATTTTTACAAGGCTCTAAATAACGAGGGTTTTTGGTAGGTTCACCATTTACAATTCTTGTATGAGAAGGCAATGCAAAAAACTGTTCTTTTTTATCACTTTTAACAATACTTTCAATAAAATCTTTAACCGGTTGTGTGTATTTATCAAAGTTGATAGTGTCTTCGTATAAAGCAATAGCGTCTTCTTTCTTTAATAATTCGTAGTTGGTTAAAAAACGGCCGTTTGTTACTAAATCTAATTCGGCAGCTTTATCGTAACCTCTTACTACCGCTTCATCTGGTCTCTGAAAAAGGTGTGCCTCGCAATTGGTTAATAGCTTTAAACTTTTATTAGTGAATTCTGGGTTTAAGTTTTTTAATTGATTTCTAGGTATGGTAATAGAAGCTGTTATATCGTCTTCTGTTTGTACTTTTTCTGAAGGAGAAAAATCTGAACGTAATTTGTTTAACATCCAATTTCCTTGTTCATTAAAACCAATACGAACATAACTACCAACAACAGGTGTGTTATTGTATAGTAAACTCGTTCCTTTTTTTCCGTTGATAATTTCAACAGACATATACTCTTTCCAATTTAAAGTTCCGTGTGCTTGTCTGTATAACCTTTTTACAAAAAGGACTAAAGAACGAATGTGTACCGGAATTTCTTCTAAAAATTGATTGAACTCATCTGAATTATGTTTCGACGGAATTAATAGTTTAACAGCAGAACTTAACGTTCTTTTTTCACTTAAAAAAGATCTAGAAATTGGTCTGTTTGGATCTTTTACTTTCCATCGATTAGAATAAACATACTCTATAATTTCGTCTGCTTTTTTAAAGTCTTCTTCTATATTATGAATGTTAAAAGTACTATACGTAATAGCATTTTGCATTGGTTTAGATATCTCAGATTTACCACCACCAGAAACTGTACATGGTTTATGGCAAAAAACACCTTCTGCAAATGTTTCTATAATTCTCCATAAATCGATGGATTTATGTTTTTCTAATTTTAATTTACTTCCCGTAGGGTGTATGTAAGTTTTGTAAGGAGACAATGTTAATTTCTGCTCTTTACTTTTATGCATCCAAGTAATGCTGTTGGTATTAGTGTTTATGTATGCAAACTCTGGAATGTAAACAATATTTGGGTATTTTTTATCTACCGCATAGTTTTCTGGTTTTACCTCTATGGTATCTCCTAAAAGTTGTTTTACACCTTCAAAAGTATGCTTAAAGTTATAAAACTCAGATTGCACTTTACCATCTACGGTATCGCCCATAACTCTTCTAGCAAATGCAATGGCACCACCTGCATGTTCTTCCTCTACCAAACCAAATAGGTTGGCAGAATAACTAATTTGAGTTTTTATTTCTTTTTTAGAATAACCGTAATAATTATCTGCAATTAGGGTAACTACAACACCTCTATCATCTCTACAGGTAATTTTAAAAGCACCACCTTCATTATAAAGTTCCTCTTCATTTTCCCAACACATGCCGTCTTTTTTCTGACGTTCTGTGGCATCATTAAAATGAGGTAAGCCAACATCTTTCTTTTTTAATTCTTTTAATTGTGGCGCTAGAACAATACAGCCAGTATGTCCTGTCCAATGTTCTGTATCTAAAGCAGCATCATTTTGTGATAAGTTATGGTCTCCGGCATTGCCGAAAATAGACTCTACAAAATCTAAATTACTTACTAAGTTTCCTGGTACAAAAAAGCGAACTTCTAATGATTTTTCTGAGATTACTCCTTTTACTTCCGGACAAACCACAGGTCTTAAAAGTGAAGAAACCATTACTTTGGCTTGTTTATCTTGGCTAGAAGTAAATGGAAGTGTTTTTAAATTATCCGAAGGATTAAAAGCTGAATGTAATAAATGCGCAAAAGTTTCTTGCGGAACTTCTTTTTTGTCTAATGGTACAGGTAAGCTACCTTCTACAATATGAAAAGTTCCCTTTGTTGTTCTTTTATCGTTTAAAGGGTTGTTTAAAATACCTTGTTTTATTCTACTAGTAGTAACTAAATTACTTTTAAAAGAATCACCATCTGGAGGTAAACTAAGTTCTCTTGCTTGTCCTTTTTTAGTTAATACCAATGTGCTGTTTGGTATTACAAGAGATTTATTAATAGAGACTTCTTTTAAATAATCATTAATAAATGCTTGTATTCTTGAATCTACAGGAGAAAGATGGTTCGATAATAATCTCGATCTTTGCTTGATGCTTTTAATAAGACTGCTAGTTAATTCCTCAAATTTTGGATCTAAAAATTGAATAGAATTTTCTGGTTTGTCTTTAAAAGTAGGTTGTCCTAATGAAGCCAATTGTAAGTTGATAAACTGAATAATGTCATTTCTAGTTTCTTGCATAATGATATTTTTAAACTCTTATAAAAATACCATAAATTTTTCATTGCTAAGTTACTGATACATTAAGTATTTAACTCTTGTTAAAAATAAATCGTTTTATTGATTTTTGTCTTAATTTCAACATTTGTTAAACGTTTAACTAAATGTTAAAAAACTACTTAAAAGCACTTAAACCTGTTACGTCTAAACCTGTAATTAATAAGTGGATGTCATGAGTACCTTCATAGGTAATTACACTTTCCAGATTCATCATGTGTCGCATTATAGAATATTCTCCAGTAATGCCCATTCCGCCTAACATTTGTCTAGCTTCTCTTGCAATATGAACAGCCATGTCTACATTATTTCTTTTTGCCATAGAAATCTGAGCGGAAGTTGCTTTCCCTTCATTTTTTAAAGTACCCAATCTCCATGCTAATAATTGTGCTTTGGTGATTTCAGTAATCATTTCAGCTAATTTTTTTTGTTGTAGTTGAAATTGACCAATCGGTTTGCCAAACTGTTCGCGTTCTTTACAATAACGTAAGGCGGTATCGTAACAATCCATTGCAGCACCAATTGCGCCCCAAGCAATTCCGAATCTTGCAGAATCTAAACAACCTAAAGGTGCTCCGAGTCCAGATTTATTAGGTAATAAATTTTCTTTAGGCACTTTTACATTATCAAAAATAAGTTCTCCTGTTGCAGATGCACGCAAAGACCATTTATTATGTGTGGTAGGCGTAGTAAAACCTTCCATTCCGCGTTCTACCAATAAACCATGAATTCTACCTTCTTCATTTTTTGCCCAAACCACTGCAACTTGAGCAAAAGGAGCGTTAGAAATCCACATTTTTGCACCATTTAAAAGATAATGATCTCCCATATCTTTAAACTTGGTTTCCATTCCGCTAGGGTTAGAACCATGGTTTGGTTCTGTTAATCCAAAACAGCCCATCCACTCGCCAGAAGCTAACTTTGGTAAATACTTTTTACGTTGTGCTTCATTTCCATATTTATAAATAGGATACATTACTAATGAAGATTGTACAGAAGCAGTAGAACGAACTCCAGAATCTCCACGTTCAATTTCTTGCATAATCAATCCGTAAGAAATTTGATCTAATCCTGCACCACCATATGCTGAAGGAATGTAAGGGCCAAAAGCACCAATTTCTGCCAAACCACTAATAATTTGAGTTGGAAATTCTGCTTTCTGAGCATACTCTTCAATAATAGGAGAAACGTCTCGTTTTACCCATTCTCGAGCTGCAGTTCTTACTAGTTTGTGTTCTTCGGATAATAAATCATCTAGATTATAATAATCTGGTGCTTGAAAAAGATCTTGTTTCATAAGTTTACATCTAAAAATGGATTCGAATTTAATCTTATTTTTTGAACAATATGTGTGTTTTTAAACAAATGTATTTATTATTGTTTAATATTTATGTTTTCATTTATCAGAAATGAAACTTTAATAAAGCAATAAATATGAAAGTTAAAGATACAAAATCTATAAAAAGTAGATGATTTCTATTAAGTTTGTATGCATGAAGCATACCTTAGGAAAAGAAGAGCGTTTAAAAAGTAAAAAGCTCATAGAAAAACTTTATGTAGAGAGAAGTTCTGTGAAGGCGTATCCTCTTAGAATGATTTATTTACAAACAGATCATACCTCAGAATTCCCAGCTCAAGTGGGAGTTTCTGTTCCTAAACGTAATTTTAAACTGGCTGTAGACAGAAATAGAATTAAGCGGTTAATGCGAGAATCTTATCGTTTGCAAAAAGAAATTGTCTACAATAATTTAGAGCAACCTTATGTTTTTATGATTTCGTATATTGGGAAAGATAAATGTACTTATGACGAGATATTCTTAAAAATGGAAAAATTACTAACTCGGTTTGTTAGTGAAGTAAAAAATAAAAAAAATGAAGAGGTTTAAGTTTTCAAAAAATACAATTATTGTTCTTTTAGTAGGAACAATCTTTTTATCGTTTGCATTTAAATCGAAATTCTTTGAGGTTGCCAAGCAAATTGAAATTTACAATACATTATTTAAAGAGTTAAATATGTATTATGTAGATGAAATTAACCCTGCAGAATTAACAAATAGCGCTATTAAAAATACGCTTAAAGATTTAGATCCTTATACCAATTTTTACAATGAGCAAGATGTAGAAAATGCAAAAATCTTAAGAGAAGGAGAGTATGGCGGTATTGGAGTTTCTGTTTATTATATAAAACAAGGAATTCAGATTAAAGAAATTTTTAAGGGATATTCGGCAGATAAAGCAGGTTTAAAACCTGGAGATATTATTGTTTCTATTGATGGCCAATCTGTAAAAGATATGGAAAGTGAGCAACTTTCTATGTTGATAAAAGGAACACCAAATAGTACTTTTTCTGCAGAGATAGAAAGACAAGGGAAAAGGATTCAGAAAGAAATAACTAGGGATAAAGTGGTTATAAATCCAGTGCCTTTTTCTGAAATGATTGATGAAGAAACGGGGTATATTGTATTAACACGCTTTAATGAAAAAGCGTCATCCGAAGTAAAAAAAGCATTTAGAAAATTAAAGAAGGCAGGTATGAAGCAACTGGTTTTCGATTTAAGAGGAAATCCAGGAGGTTCTTTGTTAGAATCTATAAATATTGCTAATTTCTTTTTACCAAAAGGAGAGGTAATTGTTTCTACAAAAGCAAAAGTTAAAAAATGGAGCAATACGTATAAAAGCACTAATGATCCTTTAGACTTAGAGATACCGATTGTAGTTTTAGTAAATGGACGTTCTGCTTCGGCATCAGAAATTGTAAGTGGTTCTTTGCAAGATTATGATAGGGCGGTAATTATGGGGCAGCGTTCTTTTGGAAAAGGATTGGTACAGCGTTATAGAAAATTGACATACGGTACCCAATTAAAATTAACAATTTCTAAGTATTATACGCCAAGTGGTCGATGTATTCAGGAGTTAGATTATGCTAATAGAGATAAAAACGGAAAAGTTCCTAAATTTTCTGATTCAGGAATCAATGAGTTTAAAACGGCAAACGGAAGAAAAGTATATGATGGAGGTGGTGTTTTACCAGATATAGTTATTAAAACATCAGAAAAAACGGAAGCAACTGAGATGATCTTAAACTCTAAAGTTATTTTTAATTTTTCTGTAAACTATTATTATCAGCATCCATCAATAGAAAGTGCTCTTAATTTTGAATTTAAAGAGGCTGATTTTAATAAGTTTACTAATTATTTAGAGTTAGATACCACATTTGTTACCAGGCAAGAAGCTTTGTTTAAAGAAGCATATAAAGCTATAACAGTAAATAATATTTCTAATGAATATGAGAAAATTAAAGAAAAATTATTTAAAAATAAAGTAGATGAAATCACTAAGAATAAGGATATTCTTAAAATAGTTCTTGAAGAAGAAATTCTAAATAAATACTATTTTGATGAGGGGGTATATAATCATAAATTAAAGAATGATTTGGTTATAAGAGAAGCGGTTAACGTATTAAAAAACCAAGAAAAATATAAGCAAATTTTATCCGCTAAATAATTTTATATTTGAAAATTAAAATTGAAAATGACAAAAATAAATAAAACAGATAGAACTAGAGCTCACGAGTCTACAAATGCAATAGAAAAATTATATATTTCTATGCGTCATTTATTTAGTAGAGGTTTTTACAAGCCAATGGGTATTTCTGGAGAAACTTTACGTAAATCTTTACTTTTATTAAGACCAGAAATTTATGGTTCAATTGCAGAAGAAAGAATTGAGTTAAGCGGGTTAATATATGTAATAGAAAGGCTTCCGAGAGGAATTGAAGAATGCCAATTTATAAACTTAACTGCAGATGAAGGCTATAGTAGTTCTCATTTCGAAAGCATAATTCCGCCTAAAAGAAGAAGGAATTGTTATAGAATAGACAAAGACCAAATGAATATAGAAATTACACGTGGTCGTTCTGAAATTTATGATATTCTTACACACTTAACTTTTTTATTTATAGAATCTCACAAAATTCAAAAAAGAGTAACAATAAACGAAGGAACAGATTTTATTAGAGAATGGAAATATTTAGAAGATATTGTTATTTATAATAAACAAATTACCGACCAAGAAAGAGAGGTTGCTATTGCGCATTTAAGTAATATTTTAGGAAGAACTTTTGAGGAAGTAATAGATATTCATAAAGCATTTGCAACATCAGAAAAAAAAGATCGTTTTTTTCACTTAATTTATTGGTTAGGTAAATTAGCAATCAATGAAGTTTTAGAGAATAAGAAGAGAAAAGTTACTTTTAGCTCTGTTTTAATTGAAGAAATCGGACATCACATTTATGGTGATATTTGGGCAAATAATATTAAAAAGGTACTAAAAGAAAATAGTCTGCTTAAAAGACCAATTCATATTATTAGTGCCAACATGCACAGTGTATTAAATTCTATTTATGCCAAAGGTGCGTTGCCAAAAGAAGCCGAAGAGTATGAAGGTTTTGGCCTGTTTCAGTTATTAAGTAATTCTGATAGTAAGCCTTTGCAAAAAGCGGTTAAAGAATATGCATCAGAAAATGGATTGATCTATATTAAAGATACTTCTGGTACAAATATTAACGTTCAAGTAATAGATACAGAAAAAATTAATTTTGAAGATTCTCCGTATGAAAAAGTAAATTCTGTAAATAAGAAGCCTGTTATAATTGTGATGGATTATGCTTTTGGTGAACAAGCTTACGAAACTATGGATGAGCTTTTAAAACCTTATAAAAATACGAAGAAGAAAAATCATTTAGATGTAAAATCTGTTTCTATAATGGGTAAAGCAGGTATTTTAGAAGGTGGTAAAGGAGATATTATGATTCCTACTGCGCATATTTTTGAAGGTACTGCAGATAATTATCCATTTAAAAATGAGTTATCTAAAGAAGATTTAGAAGGTTTTGGTGTAGAAGTTTTTGATGGTTCTATGATTTCTGTTTTAGGAACTTCATTACAGAATAAAGATTTGTTACAGTTTTTCCATGACTCTACATGGAATGTTATTGGTTTAGAAATGGAAGGTGCTCATTATCAAAAAGCAATACAATCTGCCTCTAAAATTAGAGGAAATATTTCTAAAAACGTAAAAGTAAGATATGCATATTATGCATCGGATAATCCGCTAGAAACAGGAGCAACATTAGCTTCTGGAGGTTTAGGTATGACAGGTGTTACACCAACATATGCGATTACACAAAAAATATTAGAACAAATTTTTTAAGAGTCTAAGACTAAAATATTATATCAAAAAAGAATGTCAACAAATCAAAAAAATAACGAAGAAGAAATAGATTTAGGTTCATTATTTGTACTTATCGGTAAAGGTTTTTCTAAGTTTTTTAATTTTATTGGAAGTATTTTTAAAGGAATTTTTAATTTTTTAATCATAATTTTAATCTTCTTTAAACAACACTTTATTAAGATTGCAATTGCAGCATTGGTAGGAGTTGTAGCAGGGGTTTTTTTGGAGGTGAAAAAGAAAGATCTTTATGGATCTGATTTACTTGTAAAACCGAATTTTGAAAGTACAAGGCAATTATATAATAATATAAATTATTATAATGACCTTGTAAGACAGAAAAAGACGGCAGATTTAGCTGAAATATTTAATCTAGACGAATCAACAGCTGCAAGTTTTAAGAAGTTTACAATCACTTCCATTGAAACTGAAAATGATATTATTGATTCTTACAATAAATTTATTTTGGCAGTAGATACAACTACGGTAAAGAGTTATAAATATGAGCAGTTTAAAAAAGCCTTCTCAAATTATGATTATAAAATTCATGAAATTCACGTAGTTTCAGAAAAAAACGACGTTTTTAATAATCTAGGAGATGTTATTATTTCTTCCGTAGTAAAGAATAAATATTTTAACAGATTAAAAGAGTTAAGTAATGAAAACCTAAATAGAACAGATTCTTTATTACGTCAAAATTTAGGTCAGGTAGATTCTTTAAGGAGGGTTTACATGCAGGTAATGGTTGAAGAGGCAAAAAAACAAAGTAACGGAACAAATATAGACTTAGGAGGTGTTAAGAGCACAACAAAAGAGTTAGAACTTTTTGAAACGAATAGAAGAATTAATGCAGAGTTAAGGGATGTTGTTAATGATAGATCTGAAGAATATGAGGTGATTAATGTAATTTCTAATTTTCAGGCGGTAGGATATAAAGTAAGCGGTGTTACGCAAAATTACGCCTTTTTATTAGCTATTTTAGGTGCGGGTCTTATGTTTTTATTTTTAATGATAAAACAACTAAATACATTTCTAAATAACTACAAAAAATAAATAATGCAAACAATTCTTATAACAGGTGGAGCGGGGTTTATAGGCTCTAATTTTATACCTTATTTTTTAAACGAACATAAAAATTACAAAGTAGTAAACTTAGATGTACTTACGTATGCAGGAGACCTTTCTAACTTATCTGAAATAGAAGATAATGAAAGGTATACTTTTGTAAAAGGAGATATTTGTGATAGAGATTTGGTAGAAAATCTTTTTAATCAATATAAATTTACGAGTGTTATTCATTTTGCAGCAGAATCTCATGTAGATAATTCTATTAAAAACCCTGATGCATTTGTAAGAACAAACGTCTTTGGAACTTTTAATTTACTAGATGTAGCTAAAAAATATTGGATGGAAAGTCCGAATGTATTTATAGAAGGTTTTGAAAATTCAAGATTCTTACATGTTTCTACAGATGAGGTATATGGTACTTTAGGAGAAGCAGGTTTGTTTACAGAAGAAACTCCTTATGCACCAAATAGCCCTTATAGTGCTTCTAAAGCATCATCAGATTTTATGGTGAGAAGTTACTTTCATACGTTTGGGATGAATGTTATAACCACCAATTGTTCTAACAATTATGGGCCAAAACAACATGACGAAAAACTGATTCCTACAATTATAAGAAAAGCAATTTCTGAGGAAAATATTCCCATTTATGGTGATGGAAAAAATATAAGAGACTGGTTGTACGTATTAGACCATTGTACTGGAATAGCGCTTGCTTTTAAAGAAGGTAAATTAGGGGAAACCTACAATATTGGTGGTAAAAATGAACGAAATAATTTATATATAGCAAATGCTATTTGTGAAATTTTAGACGAAGAAAAACCAAAAGAAAAATCGTACAAAGAACAAATTAGTTTTGTAGAAGACAGAGCGGGTCATGATTTTAGATATGCAATTGATGCATCAAAAATAGAAAATAAATTAAACTGGAAAGCTCAAGAAAATTTTGAGACGGGTATTAGAAAAACCATTCAGTGGTATTTAGAAAAATATAGTTAGATATGAAAGGAATAGTTTTAGCAGGAGGTTCTGGTACAAGATTACACCCACTTACATTGGCAGTAAGTAAACAGTTAATGCCAGTGTATGATAAACCGATGATTTACTACCCTCTTTCCACTCTAATTTCTGCAGGAATAAGAGAGGTTTTAATTATTTCTACACCGCAAGATTTACCCTTGTTTAAAAAGCTATTAGGAAACGGAAATCAAATTGGTTGTAGTTTTGAGTATGAAGTGCAAGCAGAACCAAATGGTTTGGCAGAAGCCTTTATTATAGGTGAAAAATTTATAGGCAAAGATAAAGTTGCCTTAATTTTAGGAGACAATATCTTTTATGGTTCAGGGTTGTCTAATTTGTTAAAAGCGAATAACAATCCTAATGGAGGTATTGTGTATGCATACCATGTAAATGATCCTGAAAGATATGGTGTGGTAGAATTTGATGACAATCAGAAAGCAATTTCAATAGAAGAAAAACCAGAAAAACCAAAGTCTAATTATGCGGTTCCTGGTATTTATTTTTATGATAATGAGGTTGTAGAAATTGCTAAAAATATAAAGCCAAGTAAAAGAGGAGAGTTAGAAATAACAGAAGTTAACAATGTGTATTTAAAAAAAGGGAAACTATCTGTAGAAATTTTAGATAGAGGAACTGCTTGGTTAGATACAGGTACTTTTGACTCTTTAATGCAAGCAGGTCAGTTTGTACAAGTAATTGAAGAAAGACAGGGCTTGAAAGTTGGTGCTATAGAAGAGGCTGCCTACAGAGCTGGTTTTATATCAAAAGAACAAATGATAGAAATAACAAAACCTTTGTTAAAAAGTGGTTATGGAAATAATTTATTAAAAATATAATGATTGTAAAAGAAACAAGTTTAGAAGGGTGTTATGTAATAGAGCCTCTTTTTTTTAAAGATAATAGAGGATGTTTTTTATTAGAATATAATAAAAAAGAATTCCAAGAAAAAACCGGGTTTACAGGAGATTTTGTTCTAGGAAATCAATCTACATCTCAATATGGAGTTGTAAGGGGGTTGCATTTACAAAGAGGAGAATTTGCACAAGCAAAATTAGTACGAGTTGTAAAAGGTAAAATTTTAGATGTTGCCGTTGATGCTAGAAAAGGTTCTGAAACTCTTGGAAAGGTATTTTCAGTAGAATTATCGGAAGAAAATAATAAGCAATTACTTGTTCCAAGAGGTTTTTTACATGGCTTTTCTGTTTTAGAAGATGATACAATTGTGTCTTATAAATGTGATAATTATTATCAACCAGAAGCAGAAGATGGTGTTTTATTTAATGATAAAGATTTAGATATTGATTGGGGTATACCTTTAGGTGAAATTACATTGTCTGAGAAGGATACTAAGTTAAAAACGTTTAAAGAGTTTATAAAAGTAACAAAATAGAAAGGTTTATAATTGTAATATAAGAAGCTAACTATAAATAATTTCTAAAACTAAAATCTATGATTCCTAAAATTATACATTCAATTTGGGTTGGTGGTAAAGAAAAACCTAAATTGGTAAAACAATGTGAGAAGTCTTGGGAAAAATATTGTGGGAATTATGAATTTATCGAATGGAATGAGGATAACTTTGATTTTAATAAAGCACCTTTATTTGTAAATGAAGCTTATCAAAAAAAAAAGTGGGCTTTTGTTTCGGATTATATAAGACTTTGGGTGCTTTATAACTATGGAGGAGTTTACCTTGATTCTGATATGGAGCTACTAAAAAATATTGATGACTTCTTGGTTAATAAAAGTTTTACTGGGTTTGAGGATGATGTTTCTGTACAAAGCAGTATAATAGGTAGTGTGAAAAATAACGATTTAATAAAAGAGTTATTAAGTTATTATGATGATAAATCGTTTATTTTAGAAGACGGATTAAATACAATTACGAATGTAGAAATAATATCAAGTATTTTAAATAAAAAAGGACTTATAAAAAATAACAAAGAACAATTAATTCTTGATAATTTAAGAATTTATCCAAGTGATTTTTTCTGTCCCAAAAGCTTTACAAATGGTAAAATTGTAATCAGTAGAAATACTTTTGGAATTCATCACTTTAATATGTCTTGGATTAGTCCTGCAAAAAAAATATCCATTAAACTAGGACAGTTTTATAGAAGAATTCTTAATAAAAATGTTTAAAAATATTTTCAAAATATTATCATCGCATATTATTGTTAAGTCTTTGGGACTTGCCAATATAGCTGTTGTATTAATTTTTTTATCGATTAAAGACTTTGGTGAGTATAGTTATTCTCTCCTTCTATTGCATTTAGGAGCAATAATTATAGATCCTTTTTTATCCTCTTATTTAGTTGATTTTAAAACATATAGTTACAAGAAATTTAATTTTGGAATTTTATTTTTATCCATTTTATTAGCGCCTCTTTTTTTTTATATAATTTCACATTTAAATCCTAAGTTAAATTTATATCTGTTTTTTTTATTTATAACAACATTTATAATTGGTACATCTTTAAAGTCATATTTAAATGTTAAAGAAAGGTATTATAATTATGGTATTGTTGATGTAGTTAGGCAAGTAAGTATTTTTGGTACAACCATTCTTTTCTTTTATGTTTTAGACTCTAATAATTATTTAGAGTTACTAGAAATCAACTACTTAGTTTCGTTTTTAGCCATGGTGTTTTTAGGTGTTCTTTTTGTAAAGAAAAGAGAGGTAGAGTTTAGTATTACTTTTGATAAATTAAAAACTTTATTATTTAGGTCTAAGTTTTTAATTTTTTACACTGCTTTAATTCCTTTTATTTCTTTTATTGATTCTTATTTTGTAGATGCATATTTGTCTGAAAAAAGCTTAGGTATTTACTCTTTTTCTTTAAAAGTTTATAATATTTCATTAATGTTAGTTGTGCCAATTTTTACGGTTTTAAACATCAAACAAATAGAAATTGCCAAAAATGATGATTATATACTATTTGTTAAAAAAAGTTTTAAAAAGGTCTTGTTATTTTCTTTTGCTCTTTTTTTAATTGCAATTCTTTTTAATTTTATCATTACACATTATATTTACAAAGAATATATTATTTCTTTTTGGAATACTAACATTTTAATGTTGGGTGCCTTTATTACGTATGTAACATTGCCATTTTCTTTTTTAATTGCTTACAGAAAGTATAAGTATTTATTTTCTTTAGGTGTATTAGCTATTTTATTTAATATTATTGTCAATTATTTTTTTATTGAGAAATACGGAATGCGTATAGCTGCTTTTTCAACCTTTTTATCTCAATTAATCATTAACCTAGGATCGGCTATTCTTTCATATATTTTGTTAAATAAAAAGAATGAGAATTAGTTTAAAAGAAGTATATACATTTTTATTTTTTCTAGGGATTTTCTTTATTCCCTTTAATTCGTATGTGGGTATTTCTTTTTTAGGAGAGTACAGAAAGGATGGTGCAATTGTTTTATTTCTACTAGCATCGATGTTCTTTTTTTTAGATTCTTTTTTTAAAAAGAATCTAAAAATACCAGTAAAAAACCTTTTTTTTCAGTTTTTAATCCTCTTTGTAGGCTGGTTATTTATTTCTACGTTATTAAATTTCACTTCAATTTATGAGAATTACTTAAAACAAACATCTGGGTTTAATCGGTTTTTTAGACAATTTTTAGCGCTCTCAATAGCTTTAATCTTATTTGTTACTGCCTATAACATTTTTAGTAACTATAAATTGAAAACAATATTTCTTCGATTAAGAAAAATACTTTTGTATTCCTTTGTTTTTATTTCGTTTTATTCCTTTATAGAAATTTTAATTTTAGTTTTTAATCTATCTTTTTTAAAAAGTTTTTTTCAACTATTTGATTATTTCCCTTTTACAGAAACAAGTTTAGATTTTAATTTTAAAAGAATTTCTTCTGTTGCTTATGAACCTCCTTTTTTAGCAATTTATTTGATTACAGTAGGTGGGTGGATGTTTAGTTATATTTTAACTTCAAAAGGAGTAAAAAAATACATACCAACTATAGTTGTTTTTATATTAACTTTTTTTTCAGGATCTAGAACAGCGTTAATTGTTGTGATATTTCAATTTATATTTTTTATAGGGGTTGTATTTTCAATTAATATTAAATTTCAGAAAGTTATACAGAGGTTTTTGCTTTTATTTAGTGCATTAATTATTTTGTTGTTTGTTTTTAATGGCAAAAAAGTAGCAGAGGCAGTTGAAACTAAATTAAGTACACTTAATTTTAAAAAAAACCTAACAAAAAGTATTTCTAATAGATCTAGGTTTGGTATTCAATACACATCATTATTAGTATTTGAAGAGAACCCCATTGTTGGTGTTGGTTTTGGCCAACAAGCTTATCATTTAAAAGATAAATATCCTAAATGGGCTACTCATAATAATTATGAGTTTAAGGAATATTATTTAAATGATAAAGATACATCCTTTCCTCCAGGCTTCAATCTTTATACTAGATTGTTAGCCGAAACAGGAATCATAGGAGTTTTAATTTTTGTGTCATTTATTTTTTTAATTATGCGACAATGTAAAAAGCTAATTAAAAGCAGAAATGACATAGAAAAAATAGTACCTATTGTATTACTTATTTCATTTATTGGGTTTTCAATAAATTGGTTGCAATTTGATAGTTTTAGAATTTATGGATTTTGGATTTGTTTAGCGTTATTAATATTGCAAATTCAACAGAAAAAAATAGAAAATGAATAGAGTTATTTTGTTAATTCCCCATTTTAACAACCCAATTGGGCTTTATAAATCTTTAAAGTCAATAAACAAAGAGGAATTCTTAGATGTCATTATTGTAGATGATGGGAGTGCCATTAAATTTGATGAAAACACGGTTAGATCTTCTTATTTAGCTAATGGAGAAGTTTATTTTGAATACCTTCCAGAGAATAAAGGGATCGAAATTGCTTTAAATAAAGGCTTAGAGTTTATTTTGAAGAAAGAATACGAGTTCACAGCGAGATTAGATTGTGGAGATGTTTGTATAGAAGAAAGGTTTAAAATACAAGAATCATTTTTAGATTTTAATAAAGAGATTGTGTTAGTTGGCAGTAACGTAGAATTTGTAGATTTAAAGGGAAATTTGGTCTATACTTTAAAAGTGCCAGAAAAAGATAAACTTATTAGAAAAAAGATGTTTATTAACGCCATGCATATTCATCCAACCATTATGTTTAGAAATAGTATTTTAGATACTATTGGTTTATATCCTGTTAACTATAAGGCAGCAGAAGATTATGCGTTTTTTTTTAATGTAACAAATAACTTTAAAGTTGCTAATATTAATAAGGTTTTAGTAAAATGTGAGATAAATCCAAAAGGAATTTCTACACTTTTAAGAAAGAAACAAGCAAAAAATAGAGTAGTCTTGATACTAAATAACTTTTATTTAGGTTTATATCCTATATATGGTTTGTTAAGAAGCTGTCTGCTCTACATTTTACCATTATCTCTTTTAATTAAATTAAAAAGTATTATTAAGAATTGATAGTAAAAAAAATAGATAATTTATTTGATATTGTTTTTTCAGTATTATTATTATCATTGCCAATATCAGTGGCAATCCCAAACATATTATTAGGAGTTCTTTTTTTAATTTTCTTATTCAAAAAAGACAAAGTTATATTGTCTAATACATATAGTAAGTTAGTAGTTATATATGTTTTATATATTATTTTTAAGGCAACCTTCTTTAATACCTTCCTAGAAAATTTTAATATATATAAGCAGTTGCTTGTTATTCTTGCTTTAAGTTTTTTATTTTTTAATGTTAAAAATGTAACTTTAGTTATAAAAGGATACATTTTAGGTGTTTCTTTTGCGATTATACTTTCTTTTTTTAAAATTTTAAAATTTTATCTTTCTTTTAAAGCCTTGCCTTTTGGTAACACTGCAGAAGTGCAAGATTTAATTTTAATTCATAGACCTTATTTTGGTTTTATGTGTTTAATTGCAATTGTTTTAATAGACATATTGTTTCTTAAACTTAAATTAAAAGCAGAAAAAATAACTTATTTAGTGCTAGCTTTTTTAATTGCTGTTTTTCTTTATGTTATTGTTGCTAGATTGGCATTATTCTTATTGGTCATTTATTTGGTCATAAGAAGTATAACTTATCTTAAGTTTTCAAGGACTAAGTCAGTTTTAGGATTCATTACCATTGTAGTTCTAATCACGATTTTTTTTTCAAAGAATAAAAATTTGAAAGATAGATTACATATAGAAAATTCTTATAGCCAGACAATTAAAGTATTAAAAAACCAAGAGCCAAGGTTTGTTATTTGGGATTGTGTTTTTAACCAAATTAATGATTCGAAATTTAATTTTTATTTTGGTCATAATAATCGAAATACTATTCAGGATAATTTAAATAAGTGTTATAAGGATAATATAGATAATATTTCTAAAAGAGATTATTATCTAAAAACTGCGTTTAATACTCATAATCAATTTTTAGATATTTTCTTAGAAGGAGGTATTGTTGGTTTAACATTAATGTTATCAATTTTATTTTTTTCTTTGTATACATTTAAAGATAGTTTTAATTCGATATTTGTTATATGTTCCTTTGTACTTTTTTTAATGGTAGAGAATTTATTTCATAGGCAATTGGGTGTATATTTATTTGGTGTTTTTATACCTTTATTTCATAAAATTACGAAAGAAAAAAAATGAAAATAGAAAAAAAAATATTAGTGATGGATTGGTTAGATGCCTATGCAGGGTCAGAACAGGTTGTAAAATATTTACATCAAAAATACAATTTTGATAAAGTTTATGTTTTAATAAATATAATGCCAAAAGAAAATTTAAAAAAAATATTTGGTAATAAAGTGATTCCTATAGAAACGACTTTTTTAAAAATATTTGGGAGTAAGTTTAGAGCAGCATTACCTCTTTTTCCTTTTTTCTTAAAACAATTAAAAGTTAAAGAAGAAAATGCACTTATTATAAGTGTTACACATTCTGTTGTAAAAGGAATAAGTTATAAAAAAAGTAGCAAACATATTTCTTATTTAGTAGCAAGAAATTTAAAATATGTTTGGGAAGAAAAAGAATTGTATTTTAAAGGCATAAAAAAAATAGGTTCTTTTATTATACCTTCAATGAGAAGGTTTGATATAAGAATGTCTAAAAAACCTACAGTAATAATATCTGTTTCCGATTTTGTATCTAATTGGGCAATAGATAAGTATAAAAGAAAAGTATATACTATTAATCCACCAGTAAATGTGGATGATTTTGAGTATTGTGAAGAAAAAGAAGATTTTTATGTATCTGTAGGTAGATTAGAGCCTTACAAAAGATATGATTTATTAATAGATGCATTTAATAAGAATGGAAAAAAATTAGTTATTATTGGAGACGGTTCCTTAATGAAAGAATTTAAAGATAAAGCAAATAAAAATATTGAGTTTAAAGGATATTTATTCCCAGAAGAATCTAAGCAATTATTAAAAAAAGCAAAAGCTTTTGTTTTTTGTGGTAAAGAAGATTTTGGAATAGCGCTTTTAGAACCACAGGTTTGTGGTACACCAGTAATTGCTTATGGATCTGGGGGGGCTTTAGATACAGTATTAGAAAATAAAACGGGAATATTCTTTAGAGAACAAACTGTAGCATCATTAACCGATGCGATTAATAAATTTGAAAGTATTAAGTTTAACTGCAAATCTATAAGAGAACATTCGTTAGGTTTTTCAATAGACAATTTTAAAAATAAATTTCATAAAAAAGTAATTGAAACCTTAGAATTAGATTAGATGAAAAAACGCTTTTCCTATTTAATAAGACCACTTCAAACATTTGTAGACCTACTTATTATCAACGTTATTGTTTATTTAATATATGATAAAGCATTTTTAAATGTTTACTTTCTATCATACATATCTGTTTTTTGGCTTGTTACAACTTATTTATTTGGGTTCTATAATGTATATAGGTATACAGGTTTACTAAGAGTTTCTACACTTTTAGGAAAACAATTTCTCCTTTTTATTCTAGGTTATTTTGCTTATTTCGGTTTCTTTAGAGAAGGAGAGGTTGTTAATAATCAGTTTTTAATTTTAATTTCTATAATTTTAAGTGTTTCTTTAGTAAAATTTTTGTGGCTTCTATTGTTAAAGAAATACAGGTCTCTTGGGAATAACTTTAGAACGACGATTGTAGTTGGTTTTGATGATTCTTCAAAAAATATTATTAAACTTTTTAAAAGTAAATCTAACTTAGGATATAGATATTTAGGCTTTTTCTCGGATAAAAAGTATAAGAATAGTGAATGTTTAGGAGATTTAGAAAGTGTGTTTAAATATGTAACAGATAATTTTGTAGATCAAATTTACTGCTCTTTGTCATCATTAAATGAAGATCAAATAAAAAAAATAAACAAGTTTGCAATTGATAAGGACATTGTTTTAAAACTGATACCAAACTCAAGTGAATTGTATAGTAAAAATCAGAGTGTAGAATATTATGACGATGCATTAATGGTTTTAAATGTAAATAAACTGCCCTTTGAGTTTGCGGAAAACTTTTACATTAAAAGAGTATTTGATGTCTTCTTTTCTTTATTCGTAATCATTTTTCTGTTATCATGGTTATTACCTATTTTATGGTTTTTAATCAAATTAGAATCTAAAGGACCTTTAATTTTTAAACAAGGAAGGGAAGGTATAAACGGAGAAGAATTTATATGTTACAAATTTAGATCTATGCAAATAAATGATTTATCAGATAAAATACATGCTACAAAAAATGATGCCAGAGTAACAAAGATTGGAGCGTTTTTACGCAAAACAAGTATGGATGAATTACCTCAGTTTTTTAATGTATTAGTTGGTGACATGAGTGTAGTTGGACCCAGACCACATTTAGAAAGTTTGTCTTTAGAGTATCAAAAAGATGTAGATGATTATTTAAAAAGACATATTGTAAAACCAGGAATTACTGGTTTAGCCCAAGTAAGTGGGTATAGAGGAGAAATAAAAAGAAGAACAGATATTAAAAATAGAGTAAGGTTAGATATTTTTTATATAGAAAATTGGTCATTTTTTTTAGATATCAAAATTATTTTACAGACCATTCTTAATGTTTTTAAAGGAGAAGAAAAGGCGTATTAGATGACAGGAAATGTTACACTTACAGCTACAATTGTTCTTTACAATGAAAATCTATCATCATTAAAAAAAACGATTGACTCTTTTTTAAAAATAAATTTAGATAAGAAACTTTTTTTAATTGATAATTCGCCTTCAAATACGTTACAGAAACACTTTGTTTCTTCTGAAATTGAATATATTTTTGTTGGAAAAAATATAGGTTTCGGTCGTGCTCATAATTTAGTTTTAGATAAAGTCAACTCTCAATTTCATCTGGTTTTAAATCCTGATGTAGAGTTTGATTCTCTAATTATTCCTATTCTAATTTGTAAATTAGAAGAAGAAAAAGATGTTTCTTTTATAACACCAAAAGTTATTTATCCAAATAAAGAAAAACAATACGTTTGTAGAAAACATCCAACTTTTTTTGATTTGATAAATAGAAAACTAAAGATCTCTAAAAATCAAATTTTAAAAAACGAGTATAGAAATAAAGATTTATCAAAACCATTTTATCCAGAATTTATTCATGGTTGTTTTATGCTTTTTAAAGCAGCCGATTTTAAAAATCTAAAAGGGTTCGATGAACGTTATTTCTTATATATGGAAGATGCTGATATTTGTAGAAAAATAGATGATTCAGGAAAAAAGAAACTATATTATCCAAACATAGAAATTACTCATCAACATCAAAAAGGTTCATCAAAAAATATTAAATTATTTTTTTATCACCTAGCATCCGCAATTAAATATTTTTTAAAATGGAGTTTTAGTTAAAATTAAACAATTATTAAAATTCATATTTCTAAAATGTCTTTCCCACGAAAGTGGAAATCCAAAGAATTTAAAATATATTTGCAATAACAACAACACAACAAACAATGAATGTACTTATTTTAGGTTCTGGAGGTAGAGAACACGCTTTTGCTATAAAATTATTAGAAAGTAAAAAAATTAATAAACTTTTTGTAGCTCCAGGAAATGCAGGAACAGATAAAATAGCAACCAACATTAATATTAGTGTTACTGATTTTGAAGCGGTTAAAAAGGTTACATTAGAAAACAACATTAAAATGGTTGTTGTTGGTCCAGAAGTACCTTTGGTAGCTGGTGTGCACGATTTCTTTTTGGCAGACGAAGAGTTAAAAAATATTCCAGTAATCGGGCCTAAAAAAGACGGTGCTTTATTAGAAGGATCTAAAGATTTTTCTAAACAATTCATGCAAAAACATGGTGTTCCTACAGCACGTTACGAGTCTTTTACTAAAGATAATTTACAAGAAGGTTTTGCTTTTCTAGAAACTTTAGAGCCGCCTTATGTTTTAAAAGCAGATGGTTTAGCTGCAGGAAAAGGAGTGTTAATTTTAAACTCTTTAGAAGAAGCAAAAACCGAATTAGAAGAAATGGTTTCTAATGGGAAATTTGGAGATGCATCTACAACCGTAGTTATCGAAGAGTTTTTAAAAGGAATAGAATTATCTGTCTTTGTGTTAACAGACGGAAAAAGTTATAAAATTTTACCTTCAGCTAAAGATTATAAAAGAATTGGCGAAGGAGATGCTGGTTTAAATACTGGTGGAATGGGCGCAATTTCTCCCGTACCGTTTGCAGATAAAGCATTTTTAGATAAAGTAGAAGAGTTGGTTGTAAAACCTACCATTGCTGGTTTACAGAAAGACGGAATCGATTATAGAGGTTTTATCTTTATTGGTTTGATGAATGATAACGGAAACCCGTCTGTGGTTGAGTATAACGTTAGAATGGGAGATCCGGAAACAGAAGTTGTTTTGCCTAGAATTGAGTCAGATTTATTTGAATTGTTCGAAGGAGTGGCAAATCAGAACTTAAGTGAGAAATCGTTTTCTGTAACTGATAAAACGGCAACTACAGTTATGTTGGTTTCTGGCGGATATCCAGAAGCTTATGAAAAAAACAAAGAAATTACAGGTTACGATACTGTAGAAGATTCTTTCGTTTTTCATGCAGGAACTACCATTAAAGAAGGCAAAGTTGTTACAAGTGGAGGTAGAGTTATCGCGGTAACCTCATTTGGTGACACCATTGAAGAGGCTTTAGAAAAGAGTTATAAAAGTATCGATAAGATTCATTTCGATAAAATGAATTACAGAAAAGACATTGGTTTCGATTTAGTATAGCGCTATTTTTATTTGGGCGTTTTAACAGGCTTTCCATTGTATCTTTTTTTCAGAAAAAGAAAAAAAGGATGCCATTTCAATCCTTAACGCACTTGTTTAAAATCAACTGTTTTATCCGAGTTTTTTAGTGATTATTAAAAAATGAAAGCTACCCAAAATAAAATAATTGTGGCTCCTTTAAATTGGGGCTTAGGTCATGCAACCCGTTGTGTGCCAATTATAAATGCGTTGTTAGAAAACAATTTTACACCAATAATTGCATCAGACGGAAATGCTTTAACCTTTTTAAGAAAAGAATTTCCTAGTTTAGAATATATAGAAATCCCAGCTTATAACATTTCTTACCATAGAAATTTAAAGTTGGGATTACTTTTGCAAATACCTCAGGTTTTAAAAGCAGTTAGAGAAGAGCATAAAATTATCAATGATTTTATACTTAAAAACACAGACGTTGTTGGTGTAATATCAGATAACAGATTTGGAGTAAGAAGTTCATTAGTTCCTTCTGTTTATATTACCCATCAAATAAATGTTTTATCTGGCAGCACTACTTTTTTTACTTCCTATTTTCATCAAAAAATAATCAAAAAGTTTAATGAGTGTTGGATTCCTGATAATAACGGCTCTCAGTTTTCAGGAAAATTATCATCAACCAAAAATAATATCAACTTAAAATTTATTGGAGTATTAAGTCGTTTTAAAAAGCAAGCATCAGCTCAAAATATTGATATTTTAATCATTTTTTCTGGTCCAGAACCCAATAAAACCCTTTTAGAAAATAAATTGATATCAGCCTTTAAAAATGACTCTAGAAATATTGTTTTTGTTTTGGGTAAAGTAGAAGCAACTCAAAAAAAATGGACTTTAAAAAATAGTACGTTTTACAATTATTTATTATCAGAAGAACTTCAAAAATTAATCAATTCGAGTAAAATTGTTATTTGCAGATCTGGTTATTCCTCTATAATGGATTTGGCTGTTTTAGATAAAAAAGTGTTTTTTATTCCTACAGAAAATCAACCAGAACAAGAGTATTTAGCTTCATTTTTAGAAAGAAAAAAGTTAGCTCCTTTTTCAAATATGAAAGATTTTGTAAAAGAAGATATTTCTAAAATAGAAAATTATAAAGGTTTAAAAACTACTGAAACAATCTTAGACTCAGGTTTATTTAGGCTTTTCGAGCGTAAAAGAAAACTCTGATCCTTCACCATAAGTACTTTTTAATAAAATGGTTTCGTTGTGTGCTTCTATAATGTGTTTTACAATAGACAAACCTAAACCAGAACCGCCTTGTTCTCTAGATCTACTTTGGTCTACTCGGTAGAACCTTTCAAAAAGTCTAGAAAGATGTTGTGGTTTAATTCCTTCTCCATTATCTATTGTTTTAACAATAAACTTAGCTTCATTATAACTTTCTATAGCAACTATAGTAGTTCCGTTTGGTTTACCGTATTTAATAGAGTTTACAATTAAGTTGATTAAAACTTGTTCAATTTTTTCTGCATCTCCTTTTACAAATACAGGAAATTCATGAATTCTGTCAAATTTTAAGGTAATGTTTCTTTTTTTTGCTCTCATTTCAAACATATCAAAAACATTTTGCACCAATTCTAAAATGTTAAAGACATCCTTATTTAATTTCATACCGTCATTCTCTAATTTAGCAATCATATCTAAATCTTTAATAACGGCAACCAACCTTTCTACTCCTTTATTAGCTCTCTCAAGATATTTTGTTCTAATTTCTTTGTCGTTTACGGCTCCTTCAATTAAGGTTAAAATATAGCCTTGTACTGTAAATAAAGGTGTTTTAAGTTCGTGAGCAACGTTTCCTAAAAAATCCCTTCTAAAAGAATCCCTCTCAGTTAAACTTTTTATTTCTAGTCTTTTACCTTCTACGAATCTTTGCATTCTTTTAGAAAGTTTATCAATATCTGTAGTTACGGAATCTCTTCGTAAATCGTTTACGTCTAAGATAGAAACATCTTCGTATATTTTTTTAAGGCGTCTGTATATAAAGTGCTCCGTTCTATACTGAATGATAAAAAAGGAAATTACATAAAGAACTGCAATAGAAAAAAGGACCGAACCAATACCAATATGCTTAGAAAAAAAACAATAGGATAATGCTGCGATTACAACTGTAAGCAGTGTTAAATATAAGGCAGACCAAAGTGCGTAAGAATATGTTTTTTTAATTTTCATGAGGGCAATTTTAATGCTCTGCGCCTTCTAAAACAAACTTATAGCCAACTCCTTTTACGGTTTTAAAGTGGTCATCACCAATTTTTTCACGTAGTTTTCTAATGTGTACGTCAATAGTTCTACCGCCTACAACAACTTCGTTTCCCCAAACAGTATCTAAAATAACTTCTCTTTTAAAAACTTTACCGGGTTTAGAGGTTAACAAAGAAAATAATTCGAATTCTTTTCTAGGAAGAGATATTCTTTTACCAGCTTTATAAACTACATATTCATCTCTATCAATAACAATGTCTCCTATTTTAAAAGTTTCTTCGCTATCTTTTTTGGTTTTTAGTCTTCGTAATAGAGATTTTACTTTACTTATTAAAACTTTAGGTTTAATAGGTTTTGTAATATAATCATCTGCACCGGCTTCAAAACCAGCTAATTGAGAGTAGTCTTCGCCTCTTGCTGTTAAAAATGCAATAACAACGTTTTCTAATGATTTTACTTTTCTAATTTTTTCGCAAGCTTCTATTCCGTCCATTTCTGGCATCATAATATCTAATAAAATTAGATGTGGAATATTCTTTTTAGCAGCTTTAACAGCTTCTATTCCATTTGTTGCAGTAAATATCTGATAGCCTTCATTTTTTAAATTATAGCCAACAATTTCTATAATATCTGGCTCATCATCAACCAATAAAATTTTAATCTCACTTTTGTTCATAAATAGATTTAAACTATGCAACACCAAAAATAGTAATAATAATAATATTAAGGCCGCTCCTTAACAATCATTTAATCTCAATGCAATCTATTAACGTTAATATAACGTTGATTTTATTATTAATAAAAATTCAATATTTCGTCTTTTTTATTGAATTAACGATAACTTAATTAAGTTTATGGTTGTTTTATCTTAATTATTCATATTTTTATGGATATAAATCTAAAATAATTAACACATGAAAAAAAATTACATTTTTACTTTATTATTTACATTTTACCTGACAGGAGTTTCTTTTGGTCAAGTCATTTTATCTGAAAGTTTTTCTTATTCTAATGGAAGTTTAACTTCTACTGCAAGTTGGGAAAACGTTAGTGGTACAGAAGGAGATTTATTAGTTTCTTCTGGACAAGCTGTTGTGGAGCATGGTACTCCTAGCGAAGATGCTAATATTGCATTTACTGCAGTTTCTGGGGATATTTACGTAGGTTTCGATTTTTCTGTAGATGATTTAGGCGATGTTTACAGTGGTTCTGATAATGAATACTTTGCCCATATTGATTTTAAAGCTAGAATTGATATTGTACCTGCTACTAATGGAGGTGATTATTCAGTAGGAATTGCTTCAACATCAAGTACAGCAGAGGCTATTTGGGCTACGGATTTAATATTTGACCAAAAATATAGAGCTATCGTAAAGTTTGATCAGGAAAAAGGAATTGCACAACTTTGGATAAACCCAACGGTATCTACAGATACTTCTATTTCTGGCTCAGAAATTGGCTCAAATACTCTTGATAGTTTTGATTTTAGACAATCTGACTCATCAGAAAACGAAACTGTTCGTGTTGATGATCTAATGATCGGTCAAACCTTTGAAGATGTGTTGGTTTTTGAAGAAGCTACTGCTTCTTTATCTAAAAATTCAATAGAAGGTTTTACAACGTATCCAAACCCTATTACAGATAAAAGTTTCACAATTTCTAGTAATAGCTCAGATACTAAAGAAGTATCTCTTTTTAGCGTAATTGGTAAAAGAGTATTTTCAACTTCTTTTTCTGGTTTAAAGAAAAATTTAGATGTTTCTGCAATTAATTCTGGAGTCTACATTTTAAAAGTTACAGAAGCTGGTAAAACTGCCACAAAAAAATTAGTGATTAGATAACTTCTAAACGCGTTTTTATTTTATTAAGCTTCGAATTTATTTCGGAGCTTTTTTATTTTCACTATCTTTAGTAATGAAAAAGAAAAACGTATTGCTATGAATTTACCTATCAACTTAAACGATGTCCTTTTTTTGGATATTGAAACGGTTCCTGAATATGAAAATTGGGGACAACTAGCTGAAGAAACACAAGAACTTTACAATAAGAAAACCCAATATCAACGTAAGGTAGAAGTTTCTGCAGAAATATTTTACGAAAGAGCTGGTATTTGGGCAGAATTTGGTAAAATTGTTTGTATTTCTGTAGGTTACTTGGCTGATGTTGAAAAGAAAAAACAATTGCGCTTAACATCTTTTTATGGTGATGATGAACATCAACTTTTAACGGAGTTTAAAGCATTGTTAAATCTACATTTTAATAAGAAAACGAATGTTTTATGTGCTCATAATGGTAAGGAGTTTGATTTCCCTTTTATCGCTAGAAGAATGATTGTACATCAAATAGAATTGCCAAGTAAATTAAACTTGTTCGGGAAAAAACCATGGGAAGTTCCGCATTTAGATACTTTAGAACTATGGAAGTTTGGAGACTATAAACATTATACTTCTTTAAAATTATTAACGTCTATTTTAGGAATACCATCTCCAAAAGATGATATTGATGGGAGTGAAGTGGCAAAAGTGTATTACCAAGAAAAAGATATACAAAGAATTGTAACGTATTGTGAAAAAGACACCGTTGCAGTTGCCCAAATTTTATTACGCTTTAATAACCAAGAATTGTTAAGAGCAGAAGATATTGTAAGTGTTTAGTTATTTTACATATACATATCCACAGGGAAACTCTGAGGGCCAAAAATGAAATTCCCATAGAAAATTTGTTTATTTTCTATGGGAGTTTTTAAGTTTTTATTGGTGAAACTCTAATAAAATAACTTTTCAAAACTATTTTTTTTTTAAACTCAGCGAATCTCTGTACAAGAACTTTTAGTCTTCTAATTTCATAGAAAGCTCTAACCAGCGCTCTTCTTTTTGTTCTAAATTTGTGATTGTTTCTTGTAGTTCTTCAGATTTTTTAGCAATATCGTCAGCAGCAATTTCAACATTTAAGAACTCTTTTTCTATAGTTGCTTTTCTTCTTTGAAGTCTTTCAATATCTCCTTCCAAAGCACCAAACTCTCTTTTTTCATCAAAAGTTAAGGTGTTTTTATTTGATTTTTTTTCAGTCTTTTTCTCTTCTTTTGCTTCTATAGGTTTTGCAGTAGCTTCTGTTAATGCAGAACCATCATCATATGCTCTAAAATCTGAGTAATTTCCTGGGAAATTTTCAACAACACCTTCGCCTCTAAAAACAAATAATGCATCTACAATTTTATCCATAAAATAACGGTCGTGAGAAACCACTAAGAGGTTTCCAGGAAAGTCTAATAAGAAACTTTCTAATACATTTAATGTTACAACATCTAAATCGTTTGTAGGCTCATCTAAAATTAAGAAATTCGGATTCTGAATTAAAACAGCACATAAGTACAAACGTTTTTGCTCTCCTCCAGATAGTTTTTCAACAAAATCATATTGTTTCTTTTTATCAAACAAAAAACGTTCTAATAATTGTGATGCAGAAATTTTTCTTCCTTTAGATAAAGGGATAAATTCACCGAATTCTTTAACAACCTCAATTACTTTTTGTCCTTCTTTTATTTCAATTCCTGCTTGCGTATAATAACCATATTTTACAGTTTCACCCAAAATAACTTTACCTGAATCCACGGGAGCAGTTTCTGTAATAATATTTAAAAAAGAAGATTTTCCTGTTCCGTTTTTACCAATAATTCCTACACGTTCTCCACGTTTAAAAATATATTCGAAATTGTCTAGAATCTTTTTTTCTCCAAAAGACTTAGAAACTTTATGAAGTTCAAGAATTTTACTTCCTAAACGTTCCATGTTAATTTCTAATTGAACTTGATGATCTTTTCTACGCTGATGTGCTTTTTCTTTAATTTGATAAAAGTCATCCGTTCTAGATTTAGATTTTGTAGTTCTTGCTTTTGGTTGCTTTCGCATCCATTCTAATTCTTTTTTAAATAAACTTTTAGCTTTTCCTAAATTGGTAGCTTCTAGTGCTAAGCGTTCTTCTTTATTTTGTAAATAGTAAGAGTAATTCCCTTTGTATTTATATATTTTACCTTCATCTAACTCTAAGATTTCGTTACAAACACGTTCTAAGAAATAACGGTCGTGCGTAACCATAAATAAGGTAATTTTTTCTTTGGCAAAGAAAGCTTCTAGCCATTCAATCATTTCTAAATCTAAATGATTTGTAGGCTCATCTAGAATTAATAAATCGGGTTTATTAATTAAAACAATAGCTAAAGATAGTCGTTTTCTTTGTCCTCCAGAAAGTGCACCTACTTTTAAAGTTAAATCGTCTAATTTTAATTTCGATAAAATTTGTCTGTATTGCGTTTCAAAATCCCAAGCATTGTAATGTTCCATTTGCTCAAAAGCAGCTTGATACGCATCGGTATCATCTAAGTTTAATAACGCTTTTTCATATTGATTAACAATAGAAAGAATTTTATTATCCGTTGCAAAAATAGTTTCTTCTATGGTTAGCTTTGGATCGATATCGTCTTTTTGAGCTAAATAAGCAATGGTAATTCCTTTTCTGCTAACTACTTGGCCAGAATCTGGAACATCTAAGCCAGCAATAATATTTAGGATGGATGTTTTACCACTTCCATTTTTAGCAACAAAAGCCACTTTTTGGTCTTTACTAATTCCAAAAGAGATGTCTTCAAATAAAACGCGTTCTCCGTAAGACTTAGAGATATTTTCAACAGATAAATAATTCACAGAAATAAATTTATTTTTTGCAAAGAAACAAAAACCCAAGCGTTAAGTAGGTTTTTTGATGTCATTTAATTTGTTTGAGCAAATTCTAAGCTATATTTATGTTAAATTTTACGGTTTTTATGTTAATTAAAGAGATTTAGGTAATTATATTTCATCAAAATCTAATTTTAGAATATTTTAATTAGTGCTATATTGCGTCCATATTTATTGATAAAAAAAAGATATGAAAATAATAGTGCCAATGGCCGGAATTGGGTCTCGTTTAAGACCTCATACATTAACAGTTCCTAAGCCTTTAACCGTAATTGCAGGAAAACCAATTGTACAACGTTTAGTAGAAGATATTGCTTCTGTTATTGATGAAAAAATTGATGAAATTGCCTTTGTTATCGGTACAACAGCAAAAGGATTTCCTACAGACACAGAAGCTCAATTATTAAAAATTGCTGCAGAATTAGGTGCAAAAGGATCTGTGTATGTGCAAGAAGAAGCTTTAGGAACTGCACATGCAATTTATATGGCAAAAGAATCTTTAACTGGACCTTGTGTTGTTGCCTATGCAGATACTTTATTTAAAGCAGATTTTACTTTAGATGTAAATGCTGATGGTGCAATTTGGGTAAGTAAAGTAGCAAACCCAAGTGCTTTTGGTGTTGTAAAATTACAAGATGGTATTATTACAGATTTTATAGAAAAGCCAAAAGATTTTGTTTCAGATTTAGCAATTATTGGAATTTATTATTTTAAAAGTGGTGATAAATTATTAGAAGAAATTCAATATTTAATCGACAACGATTTAAAAGAAAATGGAGAGTATCAACTTACAAATGTTTTAGAATCTTTAAAGCAACAAGGGGCAAAATTTATTCCTGGAACGGTAGATGCTTGGATGGATTGTGGTAAAAAAGATCCAACAGTAGATACCAATAAACAAGTTTTAGGTTTTGAACATGAAGCTGGTAATAATTTAGTTGCTAAAGATGTAGTTTTAGAAAACTCAGAAATTATACAGCCTTGTTTTATTGGTGAGAATGTGGTGCTTAAAAATGCAAAAATAGGACCTTATGTTTCTATTGGAGCAAATAGTATAGTGGAGAATTCTACGATTGTAAACTCGCTAATTCAATCTAATGTAGCGATTTCTAATGCCGATTTAGACAACGCAATGATTGGTAACCATGCAAAATACAATGGTAAATATACTTCTGTAAGTATTGGTGATTATACAGAATTGACATAAATGATATTTATAGGAAAGAACAAAGAGTTTAGAGAAAAGAATATTGTAGGTTTTTATACCTATGCTCTTTTTTCTTTCTTCTTTGTTCTCTTTTCTTTCAACTCTTTCTCACAAGACAGTATACCAATTGCTAAGGATTTAACAGAAGAAAAAGAGTTAGACTTTCAGCAATTTTTTTTTAAGGCTTTGTCCGAAAAATCAATTGGTAATTATCAAAAAGCGATTGAAAATTTAGAAAATAGTAACCAGGTTTTAACAGGTAATACGGCTGTTTATTTTGAGTTTTCTAAAAATTATTTATTGCTTAATAAAACATTATTAGCAAAAGAGTACATAAAAAGAGCGCTTAATAATGAGCCCAATAATATTTGGATGTTACAGCATCTTGTTAAAACCCATATAAAAGATAAAAATTTTTCTGATGCAATTGAAGTTCAGGAAAAATTGGTAACTCTTAATTTAAGCGAGCAAGAGTTACTGGTAAAGTTGTATTTAAATAATAAAGAAGAAGACAAAGCGGTTTCTTTAATGAATACAATGGAGCAGAATAACGGACTTTCTACCTCTTTTAAAAGGTTGAAAGAAGGCTTAGCTAAAAGGAGTAATAATTCGGTGGTTGAAGAAAAAATAACTGACGGAGGCTCTATTGAAGAGCAATTTAAAGCGAATAAATCATATGCTGTTTTATATCAAATTTTAGTAGCGGCTAAAGAGAATCCTGAAGTGCTTTTAAAATATTCTGATGAAGGCATTTTGCTGTTTCCTGCGCAGCCTTTTGTATATTTAATGAAAGGAAAGGCTTTAAATTATCAGAAAAAGTTTAAAAATGCGTTAATAAGTTTACAGAATGGTATCGATTTTGTAATTGAGGATACTATGGAAGCAGATTTTTATAAAGAAATGGCAGTTTCTTATAAAGGTTTAGGTAATTTTAAAGAGGAAAAAAACTTTATAGAGAAATCAAAAAAAATAAAAAATTAAGAATGAGATTTTTAAAATATTTTATAGTATTTACAATTGTATTTACTTCCTGTAAAGCAAAAAAAAGTATGATTGATGCAAATGTTATTGCTGAAGAGATGTCTGCTAAAAAAGTTGCAAGAAAACATGTTGCTGCTAATTTTGATAAAAAAACGGTAGATGCAAAACTGAAGGCAAACATTAATAATGGTAAGATTAATCAAAGTATTTCTGTTAGTTTAAAAATGGAAAAAGATAAGGTGATTTGGCTGAAAGGAACTAAGTTTATTACCCTTTTTAAAGCAAAGATTACACCAACTTCTGTAAGTTACTATTCGTCTTTAGAAAGAGAATATTTTGAAGGAGATTTTACAATGCTAAAAAAGTTGTTGGGTACAGATATTAATTTTAATCAACTTCAGAATTTGTTTTTAGGGCAGTCTTTAACCAATGTTAAAGATCAAAAGCAAAATGTAAGTATAGTAGATAACTCGTATGTTTTATCACCAGAAATTCAGGCAAGCTTATTCGATATCTTCTTTTCAGTAAATCCTTCGCATTTTAAATTAGACAAACAATCTATTGTTAATTCAGTAAAAAATCAACGTTTAGATGTCTTTTACCCATCTTATAACGTGGTTGATGATGCAATTTTTCCATCAGAAATTAATATTAAAGCCAAGCAACCTGGTAAATTTACAGATATAGATTTTACAGTAAGATCTGTAGAATTTAATACAGATATAGATACTTCTTTTTCAATCCCTAGAAGTTATAAGCAAATAAAATTATAGTGAAAAGTAGAAATTTTTACATACCCGTTTTAATTTTTTTTCTAAGTGTTTTTTCTGTTTTTGGACAAACAAGAAAACAGCTAGAAGAACAGCGAAAGAAACTTAATTATGAAATTAAGCAAGTAAACTCGTTGCTTTTTAAAGAAAAGAAAAAAGTAGATAATGCGTTAGAAGACCTAAACGATTTAAATAGAAAAATAAGTGTTAGGGCTAAATTGATTGCTATAATTAACGCAGAAGCAAGAATATTATCAAAAGAGATTCGTGCTAATGAAACTGAGTTAAAAAAATTAAAAAAGAAGTTAGCAGATTTAAAAGCAGACTATGCAGATATTATTTTAAAATCGTACAAAAGTAAATCTCAACAAAGTAGAATGATGTTTTTACTTTCTTCACAAAACTTTCACCAAGCTTATAAAAGGTTTGAGTATATGAAACAATATACTGCTTATAGAAAAAAGCAAGGAGAAGAAATTGTTATTCATGCAAATGAAGTACAATCTGTAAATGACTCTTTATTGGTTCAAAAATCCTTAAAAGATAAGTTAATTGCGTCTGAAAATGAACAAAAAAAGGAAATTGAAGAAGATAAAAGGAATCAAGAGAAGTTATTAGCTGCTATTAAGAAGAAAGAAAGTAGTTATAAAAAAGAGCTTCAAAGTAAGGTTAAAGAAGAGAAAAGAGTTACTGTACAAATTGATAGAAAAATCCGTGAAGAAATTGAGCGAGCAAATAGAATTGCAAGAGCGAAACTAAAGGATAAACCTAGTAATAGTAAACCAACTGTTGTTAAGAAAAATGAGTTTATTTTAAGTCCGGAAGCAAAGGCTTTAGCAGCAAAATTTGAATTAAATAAAGGTAAATTACCTTGGCCTGTAAGCGAAGGCATTGTGGTTAGAAGGTTTGGTACACAGCCGCATCCCTCATTTCCTGGAATTACCGTTAATGGTACCGGTTTACATATTGTAACTAAACAAGGTATAAAAGCGCAATCTATTTTTAATGGTAGAGTTTTAAATATTTTGGTGAGTGCAGAAGGAAGAAAAAATGTTTTAATACAACATGGTAATTATATTTCATCATACAACAACTTAGAAAAAGTAACTGTTAAAAAAGGAGATGTTATAATAACAGGACAAGCAATTGGTCAGGTTTTTACGGATAAGGTTTCTAAAAAAACAAAATTAGTTTTTGTATTGTTTAAAAATACAACACGTTTAAATCCTTCTTCTTGGATTCTAAGAAGATAATTACTTAAGATAGTATTTGCGTTAAAATAGAATTTGATACCACACATAAGAACGCTGGTATATAATTAAGTTTGTACAAGAATTTACAAATTTTTTATATTAATTAAAATTTTATTAAAATGGAAAACTTAAACAGAAAGACCGTTGCAATATTAGCAACTAATGGATTTGAAGAAAGTGAATTAAGAGAACCAAAGAAAGCTTTAGAGGAAGCAGGTGCAGAGGTGCACATTGTGTCTTTAGAATCGGGAGAAATAAAATCTTGGAATGAAGGTAATTGGGGAGAAACGTATAAAGTAGATAAAACTTTAAAAGAGGTATCTCAAGAAAATTACAATGCATTGATGTTGCCTGGTGGAGTTATAAACCCAGACTTATTACGAAATAATGAAGATGCAGTTCATTTTGTGAAATCCTTTTTTGAGCATCATAAACCTGTTGGAGCTATTTGCCATGGACCTTGGTTATTGGCGGAAGCAGACGTCTTAAAAGGAAGAAATATAACTTCATATAGCTCAATTAAAACAGATCTTATAAATGCTGGAGCAAATTGGGTTGATGAAGAAGTAGTTGTAGATAAAGGATTAGTTACTAGTAGGAATCCTGATGATTTACCTGCATTTAATGCTAAGTTAGTAGAAGAAGTATATGAAGGTAAACATAAAGGCCAAATGGCTTAATTTTATCTTATTGCTATTAGTAAAAAAGAAAGAAGCGCAAATTTAGATTTGCGCTTCTTTTTTTGTGATAACCTTTAACTATTTAATCTTAATAAGAACCTTTACTGGAAAGGTTAAATGATGACTATTCTGGTTGAGGAGAGTACTTAATGTTTTTCTGAAGAATAACTGCATTAGGAATGGTTATTAATTCTTTTTCTAATGTTCTTAAAGTGATAAAAAATGCACCAATATCTCTAATTTCACCTGTAATATTATTATCTTTTTCTAGAATAGTAATGGTGTCTCCAATTTTTACAGGATAATTTATAAATAAAATTAAGCCAGCAGTAATATTAGAAAGAATAGACCATTGTGCAAAAAAAGCAATACCTAAAATGGTTAAAAAGGAAGAAACGTAAACTAATAATTGTTTCTCGTCTACTCCCCAAACAAAAGATACAAATACAATTATAGTAATGTAAATAAGCACTGAAATTATTTTATTTGTTAAAATAATTCTAGCTTTTTGAAACCCAAATTTTACTTGAATTTTCCTTAAAGAATTGGTAATTACAAAGCGAATTAAAAAAGCAACAACTATAATTGCTATTGATGATATGATTTTATAATTGTAAAATTCCATAATTATAGTATTTAACTAAATACTGCTTTTAAGGCAGTCGCATCTCCAGGCTTTAGTTTTCCTGCTAAAACTAAACTTAACTCTTTACGTCTTAAAGCTCCTTCAAAGCGTGTTAGTTCTAAATCTGTTTCTGGTCTAATTTGAGGAATAGCAACAGGTTTTCCTGTTTCATCTACGGCAACAAACGTGTAAATACCTTCGTTTACTTTAGTTCTAGATCCAGATTGTCTGTCTTCTGTCCAAACATCTACATAGGTTTCCATAGAAGAGTTAAACGCTCTAGATACCTTAGCTTCTATTGTAACTACACTACCAACAGGTATTGCTTTACTAAAAGCAACATGGTTTACAGAGGCTGTAACTACAATTCTTCTGGAGTGTCTTCTAGCAGCAATGCTACAAGCTCTATCCATTCTAGCAAGTAATTCACCACCAAAAAGGTTGTCTAAATAATTGGTTTCCCCAGGTAAAACTAAGTCGGTAAGTATTGTTAAAGATTCTTTCGGCGTTTTTACTTCCATCAAAAAATGTTTTTTTGCAAAGATAGCAATCGCTTATTAAAAAATGAGGTTTAAAATTGTTAAAGAAAAGTAGAATTAATCTAACTTTTCAACAAGTAACCAAGCATCTTTAGATACTGTTTTCTGAATTCTATAAAGGTTGTTAGTAGCTTCATTTCGGCTAGCGTAACTGTTAAAAGTAACTTGAGTAAGTCCCCATTTGTTAACGCCAATTATCTTAGCATCAAATCCTTTTGCTTTTAATTCTTCTACTCTTTTTTCTGCATTTTCTGCAAATTGAAAAGCGCCGGCAACAATATGAAAAGGTTTCGCTACTTCTTTAACAACATTTAAGTTAATAGTTGGTAAAGGATTAGAAATAACAAAAGTAGCAGCTTGTATTTTTTTCTGAATTGCTTTTTCTTGATTCGCTAAGTTTTCTTTTTGTAGATTATTTTCATAACCATTATAGCCAGCATAACCTAGAGTTAGTAAAATAGCAGCAGTTGCAGCATATTTTATAAATGCAGGTATTCCTCTTTTGCGCTCTTCTTTTACAGGAAGAGGATTCAAAGGTTTTACTTGTTCTTTAAATCTAGAAATAGCAGAAGATGTTACGGAGTCTAAACCAAAAGATTCTGTTAAATAATTAACAGCGGCATTAGGTTCAAAAATAATTTGTTTTTCTTCATTTAAAGACAAAACACCTAAACTATCAATTTGTACAGTGTTAGACTGTAGTTCATTTTGCCACTTAATAACAGATAATGAAATAGCAGTAGAAGCTTTTTCGAAAGAAATGTTTTCTGCAGAAGCAATATAATTAGCTAATAAACCATCATTGTGTTTTAACAAACTATTAAAAGTAACCTGTTTAGTAGGTGGTGTAAAAGTATGTGTAAAATTATTGGCTTTTGCACCAATTTTATTGGTTACAAATCCTCCAAAGTCAGGTACAATTACGCAGTCGTATCTGTACAGTAAATCGTTTATGTAAGTTGCTAATTTCATTAGAACAAATATAGAAATTAAGGCGTTTTGAAAAACAATTTCTTAACAATTTTATCAACAAATATTTTATATATTGGTATTCAAATTGTTACCAAATTGAAAGAAGAAAAATTATTAGCGGTCTTAAGATTACAAAAGTGTAAAGCTATTGGCGATATTTTAGCCAAAAAACTTATTGTAAATGTGGGTGATGTAGAGCAGGTCTTTAAAGAAAAGACAGCGATACTCTCAAAAATTAACGGAATTGGTAGTCATGCTTTAAAACATCTGTTTGATGTAAAAAACATAGAATTAGCCCAACAAGAATTAAAATACATTCAAGATAATAATATTGAACATTTTTATTTTTTAGATGATGATTATCCTAAAAACCTTCAACATTGTATTGATAGCCCTATTTTATTGTTTAAAGATGGTAATATCGATTTTTCTAATCAAAGAATTATTTCTATTGTTGGTACCAGAAATATTAGTTCTTATGGTCGTGACTTTTGTAATCAATTAATTAAAGAAATAGCCGTTTATAATCCCATTATTGTAAGTGGTTTTGCATACGGTGTAGATATTTGTGCACATAAAGCAGCTATAGAACACAAGTTGCAAACCATTGCTGTTTTAGCACATGGTTTCGAGCAAATTTATCCGAAGGTACATAAGAAATATATAAATCAAGTAAATGAAAATGGAGGTTTTTTAACGGAATTTTGGAGTGAAGAATCTCCTTTAAGAGAAAATTTCTTAAAAAGAAACCGAATTGTAGCGGGTATTTCTAAAGCGACCATTATTATAGAATCTGCCTCAAAAGGAGGTTCTTTAGTAACAGCTGATATAGCAAATTCTTATAACAAAGATGTATTTGCGGTTCCTGGTAGAACCACAGATATTTATAGTAAAGGATGTAATAATTTAATAAAAAATAATAGGGCGCATTTATTGAGTTCTGCTTCCGATATTGTGAAAATGTTGAATTGGGATGTTCAAGAAAAAACGAAACCAATTCAAAAACAACTATTTGTAGAATTAAACGAGAACGAGCAAAAAATTCATGATTTATTACATGATAAAGGGCAACAGTTATTAGATGTTATATCATTAGAATGTAATATTCCAATTTATCAATTATCATCTATATTATTGCAGTTAGAATTAAAAGGTGTTACCAAACCTTTACCAGGAAAGATGTTTGAACTTGCTTAATAATTCCTATTTTTGAAACTATGAAGGTAGAAAGAAAGTTAATGTCTAAAAAGAAACCAACATTTCCTATTAATGATATGTTGAGCGATTACTTAAAAAAATACAAAAGGAATGTAAAAATTCCAATTTTTTATGATGATTTATTGCGTTTTCAAGGCTCTGTAACTGTGTATGATAATAATGATGAAGACACACTTTGGATACGTACTTATTATTCTGAATGGGACCGAATAGAGATAGACAATAGCTTAAAAAAAATATACATGATGTTGCTTTCTGATGGAAGTGATGCAACCTTGTCATTTTTAAATGTTGATGCTATAGATTACTGTACGTTTGGTAATTCTAAACCGTTTAGAATAAAAGTAAGAAATATTTTAAATGATAATTTTACGTATTTCTATGTAAAAAAAGCAGATGCTTCTCGTGTCTATGGTTTAGAGTTGGAGCATATATTATCTCCTCACAACATCAATTTTTTGGTGTATAAAGACACACTAATAGAAGAACATATTGTAGGGATTCCGGGAGATGATTTTATCAAGAACTTCTTGCCAAAATGTACAGAATCAGAAAAGTCGCAAATAGCCAAAGAGTTTGTAAAGTTTAAAGAACGTTGTTTGGTTCGTTTGTTAGGGGATATGCGCTCTTACAATTATGTGGTTACGCCAACACACGATTTTTTTAGCATCATTTATAAAATTAGAGCCATAGATTTCGATCAACAATCTTTTGAAGGGAATTTAAAAGTTTACAACCTACAATTTATGAAGGAGAACTTTAAAATGGTGGAAATGGTGAGTAAAAAATTACAAAATAGCTCTATTGAACAATACAAAATAGAAGAACGCTCCTTTATGGCAAAACGGATGATTACTGCACCAAGAAGAACAGAATTTCTTATTAACTGTATGAAAAATGATACTATTTCTTATCCTAAAAACGTAGCGTTATTAAAAAATCAATTAATGAAATATGTGGGAGATGTAAAGTTTAAAGAATGTACTAATATGGGCGAAATTTTAGACACTATTTTATCTTTTGTAAAGCGTAATTATTTAGATATAAGTAATAAAGAGTTGTTTTAGAGGCTGTTTCCTGCTTTCACTACTCGCTTTTTTTATTGCTCTTTCTCGATACAAATTTTTCATTCTTCAAAATTCACTCGAACGGACAATAAAAAAGAGCTCAGACAAACCGTTCAATCAGGGCTAAACTTGTTTGCTGGCACTTTGTAATAGAAGTCTAATTATTATCTATTTTAAAATAAAAAAAAGGACGTAAAAATTAATTTACGTCCTTTTTATTTGGCATTATTTTTAGATTACCAAGCCCCAATAAAGTGACTTCCTGTTGCGTTTACTAACTCAGCACCTTTAGTTACAGCACCACTTTCAGTATCTACAACATAAATGTTACCGTTTTGTCCAACAGGCGCTTGCGTTAAATAGATTTCATTTCCATCAACCGCAAAACCTTGGTATTGAAATAAGTAAAAATCTGGATCATAAGGAATATCTTCAATTTTTACAGCTGTTTTAGCATTTAAATCAATCAAAGCAAAAAATCCTTGAGCTCCTGCTAAACCATCAGCAGAACCTTCATGACGGTAAGCTAATACTGCTTTTCCGTTTGCTGCAGGTCTCCAAGCAAGAACATAAGCTCCTGTTACACCTAGAGCATCATCTAAATTAAAGTCGTAAGAATTGTCATATTCATTATTAGCTCCAATTTTTAAAATATGAGAACCTTCTGGATCACTTTGGTTTGCTTGGTAAACACTTCCGTTATATTCAAAAGCATTAATACTTCTGTATCCGTTTGTGTTTCCGTGTCCTACAGTAGAAGTGATTACTGTTGGATTGTCTAATGAAGGGTAATCTAAAACGATGGTTTTAGAACCTAAAATTTCATAATCGCTATCACTTTCTACGGTACTTGGGTCTACTTTACTTAAACGACCACCGATATATAATTTATCTCCAGCTGCGTTTAAAGTAGGCATATCAATTCTAGAGAAATAATAACCAGCAGCTTCTTCTTCTGCGCTTAAAGGCACAACATGCTCTTCAAACCCTTTTATTAAAGAGTTTTCTAAATCTAAAGTTACTACACCTATGGTAGCTTCTGTATTTGTATAAACATCGTCTGTTACATCATCTGGTGTTCCGTTATCATCAACTTGGTGTTCTGTAGATACGTATACTGCAGATCCTGTTTTGTCACCATCAAATAATTTTATCCATCTTGGAGCAGTTCCTACATAAGGAGCAATACTTACTTCTGTACCTGTTGGTGTAAAATTTTGACCACCTTCTACAGTATATTTAGTGTAGTTACCACCTGTATCTCCTGCGTAGCTTATATTAAAAATTGTACCTCCGTCTTCCGAAGCTTGTAATCTAGCAGTTCTGTTTGAAGGTGCAATAAAACCATTTTCGAAAGGGTCTATAGACACTGTTGGGTCTTTTGCATCTTCACTAGATACACTGTAAATTAGTGTTCCGCCATTTCCGTCTCCAGGATTGTCTCCCATTTTAGCTCCAGCAATTGTTATCCATCTAGTAGCATCTGGTTCTGGGGTATCAATTGGGTCATCGCTAACATCTTCGCTACATGCCGTAAATAGGCCTAATGATAATACAAGGGCTAATGCTTTGTGGTTTAAAAAAAATCTTTTCATTTTTATTTTATTTAGTTAAATTTATTGATTGTGTAATTTAATTTTATGTAAAAAGCTCTACCTGGTTTTTGTACAGATAAATTATCGAATACAGGTTTGTCAAATATGTTTTTAATATCGAAACTAGCAACAAGTTTTTTGTTTGGAAAAGAATAACTCAGACCAAAATCTTGAGAAAATTGTTTCGGTACTTCAAAAAAATCATTACCAACTGTATTAGAACCTTGAGGAACTAGGTATGAAAACTCATCTGTAAAGTACATCGAGTAAAATAGGTTTAGTCTAGATTTTTTCTGTATCAAATCTTTAAAAGAGTAGCGTAAACTACCATTCATGGTAAAAAAAGGTGTGTTTGGTACATCTATTTCTATATTGTTATCTATAATTTGTAAATCGAAACGAGAGACATTAAAATTTACTCCAAAATTTCTATCATAGGTGTAATTTAATTGTGCGTCTATCCCTTTAGAGGTTGCAGTTCCTTGGTTTACGTATATAATTAATTCGTCATCAACATTAAAAGATGTTTCTATTGGTAAACCAATTCTGTCTTTAATGTTTCTTGTAAATACATTTGTAGAGATAGAGAAATCATGATCTTTTATGTTAAATGTACCAAATCTAAAACCTAAGTTATAGTTGTTACTTTGTTCGGGTTTAATAGTTGAGTTTGCTACAACATTATCACCATCATTACCAAAAACTTCAGTTTCATCTGGTAAACGAACAGCTTTTTCCGCAGAAGTTAATAATGTAACTTTTGGAGAAATAGCATATGAAGCTGCAAAACCGTATCCGTCTTTTTTGTTATTACTGCTTATAATTTCATCAACGATACTTTTATTTCCGTTTGTATCTGTTTGGATTTCAGGATCTATACTGGTCGTTTTTTGTTGATAATGTTTTCCGAATATGCTTGTTCTTAGTCTATTATCAAAAGCTTTAAATTCATAGGTTAAAGAATAGATATTTTTGTCAATATTTCTTGTGCCTTTAAAGGTGTTTTCTAATACAGAAACTAAAACATCGCTGTCTTCTCTGTCAACTCCGCTGTAAACATGGTTTACTAAAACTTTATGGTGATCATTAAAATCATAAGACAGACCAGTTCTAATAGAGGCTACTTTTCTTTTAATTTTGGCCAATGTTGGTCCTCCTTCTTGTTGGGATCCCCAAGTATATTTGTATTCGTTACCTCTAAAGTCGATGGCTCTATCTCCAGTCCAACTATAAGCCCAAGCAACGGTATCGTTAATAGCGCGGTTTCTTTTTCCGTACAATCCGTTTATTTTTACATCTAGCCCTTTGGTGAAAAGATTTTTCTTCTGATAAATTATGTTTGCCAACAAAGCATCCGATTCTAAAAAACGGTCTTTATAAGGTGTGATAGTCATAAAAGCCCCGTGTTGCACCTCTTTGTAGTCTTTAGAAGCATTAAAACCAACCAAAAACTGGTCTGCCCATTTTACATCTGTAAAACCAGCTTGAAACATTCCGCCTGTAGATCTATAGGCATCATTAAATCTTTTTGCAGTAATTTGAGTTTGTACACCTCCTAAGCCTGTATCTACAACACTTCTTCCAGATACTTCGTAGTCATTATCAGAATAATTATGAAATATAGAAGATTTTACAGTAAACCCAGTTTCTTCAAAACGATATAAGCCATTAACGTTAGCTTGCAGGGTGTTGAATGATCCGTATGAAACAGATGCGTTTAAATTTGTTTTAGTGTCATTACGAAGTACGATGTTAATGGCGCCTCCTAAAGCATCATCTGTCAAATGTCCAGGAACCACTCCTTTATACACTTCAATATTTTTAATCATGGAAGGCGGGATACTGTTTAGATTGTAAGAAGATCCGTACATAGAACTAGGAATTCCGTCAATAAAAATTCGTACAGCATTACCCGATAATCCATTTAAACTATAACTAACTTCTGATCCTAAACCACCATTCTGACGAATTTTTACGCCAACAGTAGTGTTTAATAAATCGTTTGTTTGAACGTTTCTAAGACCGGCTTCTTCAGTTTTTATAACATTTACTGCAAAACCTTGGGTTTCTTTTTTAGTTTCTTCTGTTTTTGTTGTTATACGTACTTCATCTAACAGATTCTTTATACTTTCTAATAAAATATTTACTTCCTTCTTATTAGAATTGAGTTGAGTGGTAATTGTTTTAGACTTTGAGTTTAAAGAATGAAATTGAATTTTATGGGTTCCGTAAGGAACAGATTTTATATAGAATTCTCCTTTAAAATCTGTAACAGTCTCTTTGTAAAAGTGATCTCCTTTTATAACTACAAAAACATCTATACCCGGTTCATTGTTATCAACTGTTACTTTTCCGTAAAAATCTCCTTCTTGACCAAAAGCGGTATATGATATAAGTAGCAGTAAAAGTGTTTTAAAAAAAGATGGCATTCGTTTTATTTTTCGACAAATATAAAGCTATTTGTAATCAGTCTAAATAAACTTAACGAATTTGATGAATTTTTTTTTTAAGGCTACTTTTGATGTAAATGTGTTAATTCTTAGGTGTTGATAATGGTAATAATTAAAAAAAGAGATGTTATTTTTAATGATTCTATATAACGTGTTTCGGTTTTTGTTGTGTTACAGGCACTATTATCTTGTAAAAATAGTTTTATTTCATTTTTTTAGGGGAATAAATACAAGGCGTTAGCCAAATTAGACGTGGAGAATAGTAGTTTGTAATTTTACTTTCTACTTCTTACACTTTCAACAATCACTGTTAATAATATTAGGCTTCCACCAATAATCGTATTTACACTAGGTATTTCATTTACAAAAATATAGGCAATAATAATCCCAAAAATAGGTTGAACACTGCTAATTATACTAGCAGTAGCAACAGAGAAGTGTTTTAAAGTGTGAATCATCATAGTGTGGCTAATGGCTGTTGATAACAAGGCAATTAATAATAGTAAAGGTAATTGACTTTCAAAGTTAGAAAAATCACTAAAAAATAAAATGAGAATTAATAAAAGAGTCACAATAATTAATTGGTAAAACATAATTGTACTCCCATTATAGTTGGTTACGTGCTTTTTGGTGGTTAAGTTTCTTAAAGCATAACAGAAAGCAGAAAGAATACCTAGTAAAACTCCTTTAGATTCATCATTTTCTAAAGAAAAATCTGGCACTAAAATATATACTCTAATTAATGCAAGGATACCTAATAAAACATGAATTTTATTTAGAGAAAAAGGGTTCTAAAAGAGCAGCCATTACAGGAAAAGTATATAGAGATAACATTCCTAAAGCAACGTTAGATCGTTTTAAAGCATAAAAATAGGTAACCCAATGTGCGCCTAAGAAAAAACCATTTACAGCAAAAGAAGAATAATCTTTTTTCGATTTTATTTTTAAATCTATTTTCTTGATTTTACAAAAAATATAGATTAGAACGGCGGCAAAACTAGCTCTACATAAAATAATTACTTCTGGTGGTAAAGCAATGTATTTTCCTAAAATAGCAGAGGCACTTATAGAAAGCGTTGCTAAAAGTAAAAAGGATAAATTTTTTACATGAGTGTTTTCTATTAAAGAAACTATGGGATTTGGTAGGGAGTTTTAAGCCTTGTTTATTGTTTCCACTCTAGTGTCTCTACTAAGCGTAAAATGTCTTTTTTAACATAATCTACTGCGGGTAAAATGGAGTCGTAATTTGGTTTTGCGTAAAAATACAAGGATCCTTTTATAAAATTTTTGGTGCTATCTGTTATGTGAAATTGAATTTGAGAGGCCGCATTACCTGTTATTTCATACATGCTGCCAAAAACTCTTTTTTTAGGATTTACAAAATCCTTTGGAATAATTTGTTCTGCTTTTATGGTGTGTTTAAAAACCAGTTTTTCTGCATCTGTTAGTAGTTCTTTAATGTTGTTTTCTACCGGTCTGTAGGTAATGTCTATAGAAGCTTTTAGGTTAGGGTATTTTATGGTGAGCCAATTGTTAGGATCGTCATAAATTTTTGTGTTTTCTAAAATATCAAAAGAATAAGGTCTTGCTAGGTCTAGTTTTTTGTATGCTTTTGTAGGATATGTTAAACTTAAATATCCTTTTGGTTTGGGCAATACATCCTCTTTACAAGATAGAAATAGGATTGTGAAAATTAATAGAAAAATATTACGCATTTCGTGTAGCTTTAACTTGTTTAATGCGTTTTTTATCTAACGCTTCTATGGTAAACGTATAGTTCTTAAAGTTTATTTTCTCTCCTTTTTTAGGAAACTTACCAGAAACCTCTAAAATAAAACCAGCTAAGGTTTCACTTTCGCCTTTTTCTTCTTCAAATATATCTTCATCCTCGTCATCTAAAACCTTACAGAAATCTTTAATGCTTGTTTTACCTTCAAAAATATAATTGTTAGCGTCTATTTTAGAATAATGTAAATCTTCATCATCAAATTCATCATTTATATCGCCAACAATCTCTTCTATTACGTCTTCTAAAGTCAGTAAGCCGCTTGTTCCTCCATATTCATCAACAACAATTGCTAAGTGATTTTTCTTTTCTCTAAAATCGGCTAATAAATCATCTAACTTTTTGTTTTCTGGTACAAAAAAAGTTTCTCTCAGTAATTCTTGCCATTTAAAAGTTGTTTTATTTAAATGAGCTAATAAGTCTTTAGCGTATAAAACTCCAACAATATTGTCTATGTTGTCTTTATAAACAGGGTTTCTAGAGTAGCCGTTTTTTAGTATTTTCTCTAAAACTACTTCGTAGGATTCGGTATCTGAAAGTGCAAAAATATCTATACGAGGTACCATAATTTGTACGGTTTCTGTATTTCCGAAGTTTACAATTCCTTCAAGAATTTTTTGTTCGTCTTTTGTGGTTGCGCCTTCAGAAGTTAACTCTAGTGCTTGTGATAGTGTTTCTACAGAAAAATTAGAATTTTTACTACCTAATTTTTTTTCTATCCACTTTGTTAGTGTAATTAAAGGTAAGCTAAAGGGGGTTAGTAGAATATTTATGGTGTGTATAAACTTAGACATTGTTTTAGAAAAGCTAAGTGCATTTCTAGAAGCGTAAACCTTAGGTAAAACTTCGCCAAATAATAGAATTAAAAAAGTTACAAGAACAATTTCTAATAAAAAACGAGTAGGAATTAAAAATGAAAATAGTTCTAGTTTAAAGTCGAAACCACCAAATAAGGTTTCTGCTAATGAGGCAAACAATAATACAATTAAGATATTTATAAAATTGTTGGTTATTAAAATTGTGGCTAATAGTTTTCGAGGTTTTTCTAATAAACTAACGACTATGTTTTGATCTTTACCGTTGTTAGAAAGTTCGTTTAAATCTGTTTGTGAAAGTGAGAAAAAAGCAACTTCTGCTCCAGAAACTAAAGCAGAGCTAACAAGTAAAACAATTAGAAAAACTGAATTAAACGTAGTTGCAAAATCTATTGAGGCAAATAATGAAAGTAATATTTCGGGATCTGGGTCCAATTGTTATAAGTTAGATTAATTAAAATGGTAAATCATCGTCTTCTTCTGGGGTTTCAGTTTTTGGGGCTGGAGCAGAAGCTTTAGATTCTTGTTGTGGTGCAACAGGAGTTGAATTATCAGCATTTTTCTTGGTAGAAAGCATGGTCATTTCATTTACATGAACTTCTGTAGCGTAACGTTTCACTCCATCTTGTTCCCATTGGCGATTTCTTAATTTTCCTTCTATATATACTTTATCTCCTTTAGATAAATACTTTTCACACACTTTTGCCAGTCCGTTTCTTACAACAAGATTATGCCAATCGGTAGAGGTAACTTTTTCTCCGTTCTGTTTGTTTGTGTAGCTTTCACTGGTTGCTATTGGAAATCTACCAACACAATTTTGATCATCAAAATAGTGCATTTTAACATCGTCACCTAAATTACCAATTAAAATTACTTTGTTTATTGTTCCTGCAGCCATAGCTTGTAAGTTTTAAATACAAAAGTACTAAAAATATCAATTACTTTTTAGCTTGAAAAGCTTCTAAAAAATTTGCAATTAAAATGGGGACAGGATATTTTTCAATTTCATTCCACTTTATCGTTGTTTCGGCAGTATTTGCAGTTTCTACAATCCAGAATTGGGTATATAAATGTTGATGAGATAATTTATGTACAACCTCTTTTGGGTTAAAAAGTGAAATAGTGGTTTCTAAAGGAAATAAATTGATAAATTCTTCTGATGAAACTAATTCTTCCTTATTAATGATTTTATCACTTTCTATTAATGGAAATTGGTATAAACCTTGCCAGATTCCTTTTCCTTTTCTTTCTGATAAAATAGTTGTGTTGTTATCTGTTTTTATCACAAGAAAATTAAAGTATCTTTTTCTTACCTTTATTTTCTTCTCTTTTACAGGAAGTTCTTTGGTTAACTTTTTTTCTAATGCCACACAACTATCAGAAAAAGGACAAGTTTCGCATAGCGGGTTTTGAGGCTTGCAGTGTAATGCGCCAAAATCCATAATGGCTTGGTTATAGGTTCCTGGTTGCGTTTCGTCAATTAATGATTGCGCTAATGTTTTAAACTCTTTAATTCCTGCGGATGAGTTAATAGGTGTATTTATACCATAATAACGAGAAAGTACTCTGTAAACGTTACCATCTACAACTGCAGTTGGTTCGTTAAAGCAAATAGAGGCAATTGCAGAGGCAGTATAATCTCCAATTCCTTTTAGTTTTATAATCTCTTTATATGTGGTGGGGAATTCGCCATTAAGTTCGTTTGCAATTTGTTTTGCAGAAAAATGTAAGTTCCTTGCTCTAGAATAATACCCTAGACCTTGCCACATTTTTAAAACGGTACTTTCATCCGCTTTTGCGAGGTTAAAAACAGTTGGAAAATCTGTGGTAAATTTTTGATAATAGGACAAACCTTGGGCAACTCTTGTTTGTTGTAACATGATTTCTGACAACCAAATAAAATATGGGTTTTTGGTTTTTCGCCAGGGTAGATCTCGGTTGTTTTGTAAGTACCAGTAAATTAATGTGTTAGAAAATGTCATTGCTTAAAAATAGGTTTGCAATATTACATTATAAAATTCACATAAATTTAAGTGTTATTATTTTTGGAGTTGATTAATTATCATATATTTGCATCCGCATTTTTGAAAGTAAATTAATAAAAATATAGTAAATATAGAGACATGACGAAAGCAGATATAGTATCAAAAATTTCAGATAAATCAGGAATCGAAAAAACAGATGTATTAGCAACTGTAGAAGCATTCATGACTGAAGTGAAAGATGCATTAGAAAATGGCGACAACGTTTATTTGAGAGGTTTTGGTAGTTTTATTATCAAAACAAGAGCAGAAAAGACTGGTAGAAATATTTCTAAGAATACTACAATTAAGATTCCAGCACACAATATTCCAGCCTTTAAACCGGCAAAAACTTTTACTGAAGGAGTGAAAAGTAAAGTAGTAGTAAAGTAACAAACACACAATATTAATCTAAATCTTAACGGGTTTAAAAATTCTAAACATTATGCCAAGCGGTAAAAAAAGAAAAAGAGCTAAGATCTCTACACACAAGAGAAAGAAAAGAGCAAGAGCAAATAGACACAAGAAGAAAAAGTAAGCATCCGCTTACTTTTTCGTTTATTGTAAGCGAAAAACAAAAAAGTTCATTGACATAAGAGATTATACAATCTCACACGGTATTACAAAATACCTGACAATATTAATCCCATCTGCACAATTATGTGTAGAGTTAAAACCATTTCAGCATGAAAACAGAATTAATAATTCGTTCAAATTCATCTGATATTGATTTTGCCTTATTAAGAGATGGAAAACTTATTGAATTAAATAATGAAACTAGTGATAACAAATTCTCGGTTGGCGATATATTTTTAGCCAAAATAGGAAAAGTTTTAACTGGTTTAAATGCAGCCTTTGTAAATGTAGGATACCCAAAAGATGGGTTTTTACATTATCATGATTTAGGTGCGCAAGTAAACTCATTAAATTCGTTCATTAAGAAAGTAAGCACAGGTAAGTATAAAGAATTCACTTTAAAGAACTTCCAAAAAGAGGAAGACATTAACAAAGACGGTAGTATTAACCAAGTACTAAAAACAGGGCAAAACCTATTAGTACAAATAGTAAAAGAACCAATTTCTACAAAAGGGCCAAGATTAAGTTCTGAGTTGTCTATAGCAGGTAGATATTTGGTTTTAGTTCCTTTTTCTAACCGAGTTTCTGTTTCTCAAAAAATAGCAGACCCAAAAGAAAAAGAACGTTTAAAAAGATTAGCAAAAAGCATTAAACCTAAAGGGTTTGGTGTTATTTTAAGAACTGTTGCCGAGGGCAAAAAAGTTGCAGAACTAGACAAAGATTTGCAAAACTCATTAGAACGTTGGGTAAAAATGTGTAAAAGTATACCAAATACAAACACGCCAACAAAAATCTTAAGCGAGTTAAACAGAGCATCGTCTATTTTAAGAGATGTTATGAATGATTCTTTTACTAGTATTGTAACAAATGATGAAACTTTGAAAGAAGAAATAAAAGAGTATTTACATGAAATTTATCCCGAAAAGGAAAAAATTGTAAAATTACACAGATCTGAAACTCCTATTTTTGAAAAATACGGAATAGAAAGACAAATTAAAACATCATTTGGAAAAACAGTTTCTATGAGTAAAGGTGCCTATTTAGTTATAGAGCACACAGAAGCATTGCACGTTATTGATGTAAATAGCGGAAACCGTTCTAATAAAGCTGGTTCTCAAGAAGATACTGCACTAGAAGTAAATTTAATTTCAGCTACCGAAATAGCACGACAGTTACAACTGCGTGATATGGGAGGTATTATAGTTGTAGATTTTATTGATATGCACAAAGCAGAAAACAGAAATAAACTGTTTCAGCACTTGAAAGATCAAATGGCTTTAGATAGAACAAAGCACAAAATATTACCTCCAAGTAAGTTTGGATTGGTACAAATTACAAGACAAAGGGTAAGACCAGAGTTAAGTATAAAAACTACCGAAGCCAACCCAAATATAAATGGAGAAGTAGAAGCACCTATTGTTTTGTTAGACAAAATAGAAGCAGATTTAGAGAAATTTATGTCAACCTCTAAAGCAGGAAAAGTACAGTTAAATGTACACCCTTTTATTGCATCTTATCTAACAAAAGGAGTGAATTCTATACGTTTTAAATGGTATTTAAAACACAAAAAGTGGATTACAATTATACCTCGTGACGCTTACACATACTTATATTATAAATTTAAAACTAAATAGTTTTAAGGATTATATTATAAAGGCAATAATTTTTTATCAAAAAACCCCGAAACTTCTATGTTTCGGGGTTTTGTGTTTTTATAAGGTTCTGTTAATTCCTTGGGCGTTACCACAAGGGGCAGGCTTTCGCACTCGCTTTTTTTGTAAAAAACAAAAAAGAGCTTAAACAATCGCTCTATCCTTAACGCATATAGAGAACTAGATAGAGTAGTTTTTAAAAAAACACCATAGAGTTACTTCTAATCATTGAGAAGTTGTATAACATTGATAACGTAAAACTTAGTCACAAAACTTGTTATTTCTACGCTAGGAAGAAATCTTATAAAGAAGCTAAAGCAAAACTAATCAACTTCATGAGATTTCTAAATCGCAAAAAAAAGCTCATTTCGAAATGACAAACTTAACACTAAGAAAACTTTGTGATTTTCAATACTATTTAGCTTCTTTAATCAAATACAAATAGACTGGGTAATGATCAGAATAACCACCAGTATAGTTTCCGCTAGAAAAACTTCTAAAAGGATATCCTTTATATTTTCCTTTTTTAGTCGTTAAAAAGCGTTTGTTAAAAATCATTGCTTTGTACATCTTGTAAGAAGAAAAATCTTTTTCACCTTTATCTAATAGAGGAGACGTAAAGAAAATCATATCAAATAAATTTATTTTATCTCTATATTTTAGGGTGTTAAACCCTCTACGAAACATGTCTTCATAAGGGTTATATAAATCACCTTCTGCTACTTCTTTCTTTCTACTTTTAGTCTTTAGCACATTTTTAAAACTAGAATTATTAGGGTCATCATTAAAATCTCCCATAATTAATATTTTAGCATTGCCATCTTGCGTTCTAACTTGTTCTATAATCTTAGTATTCTGGTAGGCAGCTTTTTCTCTATTGGGCCTACTTGCAGCTTCTCCACCTCTTCTAGACGGCCAATGGTTTACAATAATATGTATCAATTCATCATCTAAATAACCAGAAACTAATAATTGGTCTCTGGTGTAAATAGGGTAATTATCTTTAAATATTTTGGGGTTAAACACTTCATGATGAATAGGGTTGAAATATTTTTTCTGATACAATAAGGCAACGTCTATTCCTCTTTTGTCAGGAGAATCGTAATGTATAATTCCGTAATCATTCTTTACTAAGTGCTTTGATTTAATTAAATCTTCTAGTACATTTAAATTCTCTACTTCAGAAACACCAATAATAGCAGGACTTGTTTTTGTTTTATCTTCTCCAATTTGAGCAATTGTACTACTCAGTTTTTCAATTTTATCCCAATAAACCTTAGATCTATTCGATTTTAACTCCATAATTGGGCTTGCTTCGTCATTCTTATTTATGTCGTTAATCGTGTCAAATAAGTTTTCTAGATTGTAAAAAGCAATGGTTCTAATATTATATTTTTTTCCGTTTTTCTGAGAATTACATACCGTAATCGTTAGCGAAAAAATAAAAATAAAAAATATTTTCTTATTCATTTTAGTGTTTTTATAAAGTAGTAAAAGTAATAAACTAAAGTTATTTTATTAGTTAAGATAGATTGAAATTCAAAGCTTTATTTTTTTTTCGTTAACTTTAAGAGCAAAGGAAAAAGAAAATTTAGAGTTCAACTTATGATTTATGAAAAAAATTGTTATGGTAACATGCTTGCTGTTAGCTTCGTTTTTAGAGGTTAATGGGCAGGGTGTAGTGAAGGGAATTATTTTGGAGAACAATTCTAAGAAACCGCTTAAAGGTGTTTTAGTTAAAATTAGAAATACGCCTAAAAATCAAACTACGGACTTAAATGGTAGTTTTGTATTTAAGAATTTTCAAAGTAGAAAAGCTATTTTAGAGTTAAGATTGGTTGGGTATGAAACTCAAAATATTCCCATCGAACTCTCGGAAAATGTTTTAGACTTAGGAAGTATCTTTTTATTTAAAACAGTTACAGAAAATCAAGATTTAAGTTTAATTACACTTACAGATGATGAGTTAAATGATGATGCTAGCTCTGCAGATAATATTTCTGGACTACTACAAGCGTCAAAAGATATTTTTCTTAGAACCGCTGCTTATGAATTTAGTTCTTCCTTTTTTAAGATAAAGGGATTGGATTCAGGAAATGGTAAAGTGCTTATTAACGGCATTGAAATGAATAAGATCTATGATGGTAGAGCACAATGGGGAAATTGGGGTGGATTGAATGATGTGTTAAGAAATCAGGAGTTTAGAAACGGATTAACACCTTCAGATGTTACTTTTGGAGGACTTTTAGGGGCTACAAATATGAATACAAGAGCATCGGAACAAAGACCTGGAATACGTGTTTCTTATTCTTCCTCTAACCGAAGTTATCAGCATAGAATCATGGCGACGTATTCTACCGGAATGTTAAAAAATAATTGGGCTTTTACATTTTCTGGAAGTAGAAGGATAGGAACTGAAGGTTATAATGACGCTACTTCTTACAATGCATATGCTTTTTTTACATCCATAGAAAAAAAGTTAAATGATAAAAGTAGTATTAATTTTACAGGAATTTTTACGCCAAATAGAAGAGGGAAAGCATCACCAAACACACAAGAAGTATTTGATTTAAAAGGCATAAAATATAATGATTATTGGGGTTTTTTAAATGGGAAGAAGGTAAATTCTAGAATTAAAGAAGTTAGCGAGCCTATTTTAATGTTAAACCATTATTGGAATATTTCTGAAAAGACTGCTATAAATACTAATGTGTCGTATCAATTTGGTAAAATTGGTAATAGTAGAATTGATTACAATGGAGGTGTTAACCCAAGTGCTGCTTATTATCAAAATTTACCAAGTTATTTTTTAAGATATGATGATTTTGAAGGTGCGTATGATGCTGAAAATAATTTTGTAAACGACGGACAGATAAATTGGAATCGGGTTTTTGACGCGAATAAAACCAATAATAATTCAGGTTTAGAAAATGCCTATGTTTTGTATGAAGACAGAAATAATGACAAACAATTTACTATAAATACTATTCTAAATACAGAAGTAAATGATCATATTTCTATTAACGGAAAAATAGAGTATAGGCGTTTGAATTCTCATAATTTTGCATCTGTTATAGATTTGTTGGGCGGTGATGCATATTTAGATATCGATCCTTTTGGCGCAACCGAAGAAGAAAAACAAAACGATCTTTTAAATCCGAATAGAATAGTAAGAGAAGGAGATGACTTTAAATATAATTTCAATTTAAATTCTACTATTATTTCTGCTTTTACACAAACTCAATTTAGATACAATAAAACGGATTTTTATGCAGCCTTAAAAGTTTCTAATACAACACATCAACGAGAGGGTTTGTATAAAAATGGTAGTTTTTCTGAGAATTCTTTAGGAATGTCTGAAGCACAAAAATTCATGAATTATGGTTTTAAAACAGGAGTAACATATAAAATTACCGGTCGTCATTTAGTAGATATAAATGCGGCATATATAACCACTGCACCTACCACTAGAAACACTTTTTCTAATTCTAGAGAAAATAACAATGTGGTTTTAGATTTACAAAGTGAAAAAACGCTTTCTACAGATGTTAGCTATGTATATAGAAGTCCAATTATAACATCAAAATTTACCGCGTATTATACATCAGTAAAAGATGCTACAGAGATTTCTTTTTATTTTGCGGATGGTGTTGGAGGGGATAATACTGCTTTTGTACAAGAAATTTTAAGCGGAATTAGTAAAAAACATATGGGTTTAGAATTGGGGTTGGAAGCTCAAGTTACAGCTAGCTTAAATTTAAAAGGAGCCGCTGCTATTGGTCAGTTTACGTATGATAATAATCCGAATTTATACTTAACGACAGAAGCAGATAATGAGTCTTTAGTAGCTGGTTTTGTAAACGGATTTAAAAATTTTGGGACTACAAATCTTAAGAATTATAAATTAGCTGCCGGACCTCAAAATGCATATTCCGTGGGGTTTGAATATAGAGATCCATCTTATTGGTGGGGAGGAGCAACACTTAACTTTTTTAGCAACACATTTATAGATATTTCGCCTTTAAATAGGTCTCAAAATTTTTATTTAGATGATGATGGATTGCCCTTTTTAGAATATGAAACCGAAATAGCTCAAGGACTTTTAAAGCAAGAAAAATTCGATAATTATTCTGTAGTAAACTTAGTCGGTGGTAAATCTTTTCTGATTAACGGTTATTACATTAGTGTTTTTGCAACGGTAAATAATTTATTGAATAAAACATACAAGTCTGGCGGATTTGAACAAGGAAGAAATGCTAATTACAGACAATTATTAGAAGATAAGTCTCTAGATAAACCTGTTTTTGGAAATAAATATTGGTATGGTAGAGGTGCAACTTATTTTATGAATGTAAGTGTGTCATTTTAAGAAAAAGAAAAACGTAAAGATGAAAAAGAATAAAATAATCACAGTTGTATTGATACTTGTAACAAACGTCTTGTTATTGAGTTGTGTAGAAGATGCAGATTTTACAGTACCAGAAAGTTTAGGGAATGAAGAAAATGAAGCTGTTAATAAAATTATAGACAGTATTTCTTCTGGCGCTCTTCAATTAAAAACCATAAAACAACTAAAAGAACTCTACATAATTGGTAATGATCCTTTAGAAATTGTTTCCGATATAGTAGTTAAAGGCTATGTTATTTCATCAGATAAGTCAGGTAATTTCTATAAAGAATTTTACATGCAAGATGCTCCAGAAAATCCAATAGCTGGTATAAAAGTTGCCTTGAATTTAAGTAATAGTTATAATAAGTTTAATATTGGTAGAGAGGTTTACATCCGTTTAAAGGGTTTGTACGTTGGCGAAACAAATTCTGGAGATGGTAATATTACTATTGGTGGAAAAATTAGTACCACAGATCTTACTGAAATTGAAAATGTTACATCAAATCAAATTCCTAATCATATTTATAGAACGGAAATTACAGAAGAAATTGTGCCAAAATTGATTGATTTTGGAGGAATTAATGCTTCTCATATTGGAACTTTTATCACGCTAGAAAACGTTTTTTTTGATGCTAAATTAGCGGGGAAATCTTATGTAGATCCCATAGAGGATTTTGATACACAACGTAAAATTCAAACTTGCTTAGGGCTGGGGTATGATGAATTATTACTAGAAACGAGTTCTTTTTCTCGTTTTTCAAACGAAACTTTGCCTGAAAAAGCAGGTACTATAAACGCGGTCGTTTCTAAAGATTTTGGAGGGGATTTAATGGTACTTGTTTTAAATGATACCAATGATGTTGCTATGATTGATGAAAGGTGTACGCCGTTACCTGCAGAAGAGTATTCGATAATTTTATTATCAGAAAATTTTGATAATGAGTCTGGAGATATTGATGTTTTAAACTGGATTAACTTCAGAGAAGAAGGGACGAAATCATGGAGGTCTTACACAGATACTTATGCGCAAAGTAATGCAGCTAGAGTTAATTCTATCAATTCTGGAGATGAAAGTACTATTACTTGGTTAATTACCTCAAGTATTAACTTAGACACTACATCTCAAGAGTTTTTATCTTTTGAAACTTCCAATAGTTTCGGAAATGGAAGTGAGTTACAAGTTTTAATTTCTACAGATTTTAATGGAAACGAAAACAATATAAATACTGCAACTTGGACAGTCTTACCTGCGAAAATTGTTTCTGATGGAGAGAATTATAAAAATTGGGTGCATTCTACTTATATCGATTTATCAAATTATTCGGGTACTGCCTTTATCGCTTTTAAATATACAGGTAACGGAAATGTAAACTTTAACGGAACTTATGAGTTGGATAATGTAATAATAAATGCAAAAGAATGATGTGTTTTTTGATTTAGAAAATTAAGAAGTTTTCTTATTTTTACACTATGGATAAAATAGAACACATTGGTATTGCTGTAAAGGATTTAGAAAAATCGAATGCGTTGTATGCTTCTTTGTTTGGAAAACCACATTATAAAACAGAAGAAGTAAAATCCGAAGGAGTTAAAACTTCTTTTTTTCAATCAGGACCTAATAAAATAGAATTATTAGAAGCTACAAATTCAGAAAGTCCAATTGCTAAGTTTATAGAAAAGAAAGGCGAAGGAATTCATCATATTGCTTTTGCGGTTTTAGATATTAAAGCAGAGATAAAAAGACTCGAAAATGAAGGTTTTATTGTTTTAAATAAAGAGCCAAAAAAAGGAGCAGACAATAAATTAGTTGCTTTTTTGCATCCAAAATCTACCAATGGGGTTCTTATTGAGTTGTGTCAAGAAATAGATTAGTTAAAATACTGCTAACAGTTACGGTAACTGCATTCTAATTATTATCTTGCAGGCTTAAAAAAATTCTATAATATGTCTTCTAAATTTGATGCTTATCAAAAACGACGACTGCTATCTTCTTACTTATCAGTAGTAGTAAGTATAGCCTTAGTACTTTTTATGGTCGGTATTTTAGGGTTAGTTTTGTTAAAATCTACCTTTGTTGCCAATAAAGTAAAAGAAAAAGTAGCGATAACTTTGTTCTTAAAAGATAATGTTTCTACTAAAAATAGAAACAGTTTTAAAGATTCTTTATTAGAAGAAGAATTTACAAGAACAATTATTTATACGAGTAAAGAAAAAGCTGCAAAAATCTATAGCGAAGAAATTGGTGAAGACTTTCTAGAATTTTTAGGTGAAAATCCGTTAAAAAACGGAATAGATATCTACTTAAAAGCAGATTATGTAACACCTGAAAAAATGCAAGAATTAGAAACACGTTTTCTCAAAAATGCTTTTGTTTCTGATGTTTCTTATGATAAACCTTTAATTAACTTATTAACCAAAAACATAAAACGAATTAGCTTTTGGCTATTGGTTGTTTGTGGTTTCTTTGGGTTAATAGCAATGATATTAATTAATAGTTCTATTAGATTATCTATATATTCTAAGCGATTTAATATTAAAACCATGCAAATGGTTGGTGCAACAAAAGGCTTTATAAGAAGACCTTTTATTTGGCAAAGTATTAAATTGGGTATTTTTGGAGCCCTTTTAGCCCTAGTTGCTTTAGGAGTTATTATTTATTATGCAGATCAGCTAGCACCTAGTTTACATTTGGTTAAAGATTATGTTACGCTAGGATATTTAGTTGGAGGTGTTTTAATATCAGCTTTTTTAATTACGTGGATTAGTACTTATTTTGCAACACAACGTTTTTTAAACTTACAAACAGACGAACTTTATTATTAATATAATGGCAAACGAAAACACAGAACAACCAGTATTTTTATTTGGTAAAAGAAATTATACTTTCATGATTATTGGACTCATCGTTATTGCAATGGGTTTTATATTTATGTCAGGTGGAGGAAGTGATAATCCTGAGGTTTTTAATGAAGAAATCTATAATTGGCAGCGTATTCGTTTAGCGCCAACTTTAGTAATTATTGGTTTAGGAATTGAAATTTATGCTATTTTAGCAAATCCAAAAAAATAATAATGGATATATTAGAAGCAATAATCTTAGGTGTAATACAAGGATTAACAGAGTTTTTACCAGTTTCTTCAAGTGGTCATTTAGAATTGGCTAAGGTAATTTTAGGAGATACTTCTGTGCCGGAAGAAAGTTTAACTTTTACAGTGGTTTTACACTTTGCTACAGCACTAAGTACTTTGGTTATTTTTAGAAAAGAAGTAGCAGAAATTTTTAAAGGGTTGTTTCAGTTTAAATGGAATGATGAATCTAAGTTTTCTTTAAAAATTATTCTTTCAATGATTCCAGCTGTTGCTGTTGGTTTACTTTTTGAAGAACAATTAGAGTCTTTTTTTGGAGGAAAAATTCTATTAGTAGGGGTTATGTTGTTAGTAACTGCTGTACTTTTATTATTAGCAGATAAAGCAAAAAATACGAATAAAGAAGTAACATTTTCTAATTCATTAATAATTGGAATTTCTCAAGCAATTGCAATGTTGCCAGGTATTTCTAGATCTGGAGCAACAATTTCTACCTCTGTTTTATTAGGTATTGATAGAACAAAAGCAGCCCGTTTTTCTTTCTTAATGGTGGTTCCATTAATTTTTGGTAAAATAGGTAAAGATTTATTAGGTGGAGATTTAAGTTTTCAATCTTCAGAAATGTTGCCAATTTCAATTGGTTTTGTAGCCGCTTTTTTATCAGGTTTATTAGCCTGTAAATGGATGATTGCATTGGTTAAAAAAAGTAAGTTATCTTACTTCTCATTATACTGTGCTATTGTTGGTTTTGTTGCTATTGGTTACGCTCTTTTAAATTAATTTTAGTCTGATTATTTCTGTGAAAGCAGAGACTTCATCATAATAAGTTTTCTTCAAAATGATAAAAACAGCAGAAGAGTATAAAAACGGTCAAGTCTTGTTAATAGACAAACCTTTAAATTGGACTTCTTTTCAAGTAGTTAACAAACTTCGTTGGGAAATTAGACAACGCTTTAATATTAAGAAAATTAAAGTTGGTCATGCAGGTACTTTAGATCCGCTTGCTACAGGTTTATTAATTATTTGTACAGGTAAGCAGACAAAAGAAATACATGTTTACCAAGGACAAGAAAAAGAATATACAGGTACATTTACAGTTGGTGCAACTACACCGAGTTACGATTTAGAAACTGAGGTTGATAAAACCTATCCAACAGATCATATAACAGAAGAATTGTTATATGAAGCTACCAAGCAATTTATTGGGGATATTCAGCAAAGACCACCTATTTTTTCTGCAATTAAGAAAGATGGTAAACGTTTATACGAGTTAGCTCGAAAAGGTGAAACTACAGAAATTAATGCAAGAACTGTAAGCATAACAGAATTCGAAATTACAAAAATAGATTTACCAGAAGTAGAATTTAGAGTGGTTTGTAGTAAAGGTACTTACATTCGTTCCTTAGCGTACGATTTTGGATTGGCTTTAAATTCAGGCGCACATTTATCAGCATTAAGAAGAACTAAAATTGGTGATTTTGCTGTTGAAAATGGAGTTTCTGTAGAGCAATTTATTCAAGATATACAAGCTGACATTGTAGAATCTTAATAGTTAAAATATTTTATATAAAAAACCCAAGCATTTGCTTGGGTTTTTGTTTTATATAGAAGTGTAGAAACTTATTTTTTAGCTAATAAATCTCTAATTTCTGCTAACAAGTCTTCTTGACTTGGTCCTGCAGGAGCTGCTGGAGCTGGTTCTTCTTTCTTTTTAGTTGAGTTAATACCTTTTACAATCATAAACATTACAAAAGCAACAATTATAAAATCGATAACGTTTGTTAAGAAATCTCCGTATAAAACAGCTACTTCACCAACAACTTTTCCAGCGTCATCTACAACACCCTCTTTAGCGATCCATTTCAAATCTTTTAAATCAGTATTAAATATTAATCCAATTAGTGGAGAAACAATTCCTCCTGTAAAAGAAGTTACAACTTGTTTAAAAGCTGCACCCATTACAAAACCTACTGCAATATCAATAAGGTTTCCCTTCATTGCAAAGTCTTTAAACTCTTTAAGCATTCCCATTTTTTATTATTTTTATTATTTGTTAGAATACAAAAGTAATAAAAATAATCATCACTTTAACATTTTATTAACACGCTGTGAGATTGCTGTTAAAGTTTCGTAAGGTATCGTTTCAGAAACATCAGCAATATGTTGTATCATTTCTTGATTATTAAAGATAATTACTTCATCACCTTCAGCACAATCAATTTTAGTAATATCTACCATAATCATGTCCATACAAACATTACCAATAATGTGTGCTTTTTGATTCTTGATAATAACATAGCCCTTTTTATTTCCCAATCTTCTAGACAAACCATCTGCATGACCAATTGGTATGGTTGCCGTTTTGCTTTGTCTTTTGGCTGTATAAGCCCTGTTGTATCCTACTGTTTCTCCTGGTTCTATAATATGAATTTGAGAAATAATAGATTTTAAATTATGTGTATTTTTAAGTTGAGCCGTTTCTTTTTCATCGTTACCAAAACCATACAAGCCAATACCAATTCTAACCATATTAAATTGTGCTTTTGGGTAGTTTATTACGCCAGAAGTATTTAAAATATGCAGCATTGGTTCGTACCCTAAATGTTTGTAAAATTGTTGAGCAATGTATGCAAAGTTATTTATTTGATTAATGGTAAAGTCTTGTTCTTCTAGATCTTCACTTGCAGCTAAGTGAGAAAATAAAGAAGCTACTTTTACGTGTGTTGCTTCCTTTAATTCGGCAATTATATTAGGAATATCTGTATGCCAAAACCCTAATCTATTTAAGCCTGTATTAAACTTTATATGAACTGGGTAATTCATTAACGGAATTTCATCTGCCAGTTTTAAAAAGGCATTAAAAATTTTAAAATTGTATAAACAAGGCTCTAACCTATAATCTACAACAGATTGTAAGTTTTGTATGTGTGGGTGTAAAACTAAAATAGGACTTTCTACACCAGCTTCACGCAAAGCTATTCCTTCATGAACATAAGCTACGGCAAAATAATCTACCTTATTTTCTAAAAATTTAGCAATTTGTACGGCATCACTACCATAGGCAAAAGCTTTAACAACCGCTAGAACTTTTGTTTCTGGTTGTAATTTGCCTTTAAAATAATTTAGGTTATGCAATAGTGCATCTCCATCAATTTCTAAAACTGTAACATGGTTATTCATTTATTCCTTAGTTGAATCAACATCTTTTTGTGTTAACATTTTTTGTTTTTGGAGTGCCTTGTAATATGCAGCTCTACTTAAAGGCTCATATTCTTGGGTTTCTCCTAATAGTACTAAATCCTCATTTTGGGTTTTTCTAAAACTGTAATTTGCCAAGTTTCCTGTATGTGTGCATACTGCATGTACTTTTGTAACGTATTCTGCAGTTGCCATTAAAGCAGGCATTGGACCAAATGGTTTTCCTTTAAAATCCATATCTAACCCCGCAACAATTACTCGAACACCTCGGTTGGCAAGGTCGTTACAAACGGCAACAATTTCATCGTCAAAAAACTGAGCTTCATCAATACCAACAACATCAACATCAGTTGCTAGTAAGCGAATGTTAGAGGCAACAGGCACAGGTGTAGAGCGAATTCTATTATCATTATGAGAAACTACTTCTTCTTCATCGTAGCGTGTATCAACCGCAGGTTTGAAGATTTCTACACGTTGTTTTGCAAATTGAGCACGTTTTAATCTTCTAATCAATTCTTCTGTTTTACCAGAGAACATAGAACCACAAACTACTTCAATCCAGCCAAATTGTTCTGAATGATTTACTGTATTTTCGAGAAACATTTTGTAATTTTAGGCGTTAGAATATTAAATTTGATGTTACTTTGAATTTCAACAAATTTATGAATATTTACGAGTAAAAAATAACTTCAACTTACAACTTATGCACAAAAAATTAGAAGCCGATTTAATGAGTTTAGCACACAGCATTTTGCAATTAAAAAATAAAGAGGATGTGTTTGCTTTAAAAGAAAAATCGAAAGAAATTTATGAAAAATTATCTTTATTAGCTTTTGTAGAAGAATATATAAATACAACACCCAATTTAGAAGTAACAAAAGAGGACTTAATTGAAAATGTAGAAAAAGGAATCGCATTAAAAGAAGAACAAGAAGTTTTTTCGGTTGATATTGAGCCGGTTAAAGAAGATATTGAAGAAGAAACAGTAACCCTTTATGAAATAGAAGAAGAGGAAGTAACTTTACCTGTTGAAGACCAAATTCAGGAAGAGCTAATTGAAGAAGAATTAATTGAGGAAGAATTGGCAGAGGAGTTAGTGATAGAAGAAGCAGAAGAAGAGATTGAAGAGGAGGTGAAAGAAGAAGTGAAGGTTGTAGTTGAAGAAATTATAGAGCAACCTTTTGATGAAATAGAAGATATTATATTTGCAGAACCAGCCCCAGTTGAAGTAAAGGAAGAAGTTAAAATTGAAGAAATTAAGACTTTGTCTTTAGAAGAAGAGTTGCAAGACACTATTTCTGTAGATCAAATGGCTACTTTATTTGATATTCCCGTAGCTGCACCAAAATCTTTAAATGATAAGTTTTCTGCTAATATTCAAATAGGTTTAAATGATAGAATTGCCTTTGTAAAGAATTTGTTTGATGGGAGTCAAGAAGATTTTAATAGAGTAGTTTCTCAATTAAATACATACGGAACAGAAAAGGAAGCTTTAAAATTTATCAATAAAATGGTAAAACCAGATTACGACTGGTCTTCTCAGCAAGAATTAGAGACTCGTTTTATAGAAATTGTAGAGCGTAAATTTGCATAAAACTATTTAAATTTAGAGCAGTAAATAATTTAATGGAATAACAGAATTATTTACTGCTTTATATTTTATTAACCCTAGAAAATAGAATAACTCTTGAAACCAATTTTAATACATACGCATTTTCATAAACGAAGAACCGGAGTTACTAGAAGTATAGAAAATGTGCTACCTTTTTTTAATAAGGAGTATGAGACTTATGTTTATGGTTATAATGTAGAAGGGGATAAAATTACTACATCAAAATTAAAGAAACTTCTTTTTTCTGATCGAGAGGTTGTTGTGCATTGTCATAGAAATAATGAAATAATGAGAATGTTATTTCTACGTTTTTTAGGTGCAAAGTTTAAGTTAATTGCAACACGTCATGCAGAAACGACTCCGTCTGGATTAACTTTAAAATTATTAAAAAAAGCAGATAAAGTGGTAACGCTCATAGAAAGTATGAGTAAAAACTTAGGTATAAAAAATACCGTTGTTGGTCATGGAGTAAATGTTGATTTGTTTTCTCCTAAAAAGGATGTCGCTTTAGAAAATATTCAGCAAGAAAATGTAATTTTATGTGCAGGAAGAGTTCGTAAAGCAAAAGGGCAAGTAGTTTTATTAGAAGCAGCTAAGGTTTTAAAAGAACATGAAAATTGGGCTTTGGTAATTGTTGGTAAAATAGATAAACCTGCTTTTTTAGAGGAATTAAAAACGATTGCAAAAAAGCATCATATTGCAGATCAAGTATATTTTGTAGATGAAACATCAGATATTGTTTCTTATTATCAAGCTTCAAAAATAGCTGTTGTGCCTAGTTTTTCGGAAGGATTTTCTTTAGTAACTGCAGAAGCTATGTCTTGTGGATGTTCTGTAATTGCAACTAAAAATGTGGGAGTCCATTCTTCATTAATAGATAATCAAAAGAATGGTTATTTATTTGAAGCAGGGGCTACCTCAGAATTAGAAACACTTTTATCTAAGTCATTAAAGAATGAAATTCCTCTTTTAGGAAAAGAAGCACGAGAAGAAATTCTAAAAAACTGGAGTGCAAAAAAAGAAGCAGAAAACTTAATGGCAGTTTATAAAACAACATAGGTTTAGATGCTGTAAAATAAGCTGTAAGAATAGCAATTGTAACAAATGTAGTTCGTGGTCGTCTTTAATTTAAAACCTACTAACATGAAACATTTAGCAACAATTTTATTCACACTTTTTATAACAGCTATTTCTGCACAAGATGCGGCATTTCAAAATTTCTACAATTCAAATAAAGAAAAATCTACGTTCTCTATCAATTTATCAGCTTCATTAGCAGGTTCATTTTTAGATAATGAAGACGATGACGATTTAATGAACATCATTAGAAAATCGAGCGATTTTAAATTAATGATTTTTGATAATAAAGACAATAATCTCTCTAAGGATTTTAGAAAATTCGGCAGAAAAAACAATCTAAAAACGCTTGCTCGAGTAAAAGAAAACGGAAGTAAAGCCGAATTATTTTTTATAGAGAAAGGTAACTACATTAGAGAAATAATTATTAGAGCAAACAGCGATTCAGAAAAAATGGTGCTGTTTGGGGTAAAAACTAAAATTACACACGATGAATTAGCCGCAATGATTTCTTCTTCGGATGTAAAGTATTCATCAAATTAAAAAACAAGAGTAAAAAGAGAGGGTTTTAACCAATCTTCTCTTTCAAAGCCTCCACAACTTTCTTACTATTTCCAATAAAAATTTCTTCATCAACTATAAAAACCGGACGCCTTAAAAATGTGTATTCATCCAAAATAAACTGTCTATAATCAGCCTCAGACAACGTTTGGTTTTTTAAATCCATAGATTTATACAACTTTGCACGTTTATTAAAAAGTGCTTCATAACTGCCAGAAATGGCATACATTTCTTCTAATTGAGCTGCAGTAACGTTGTTTGTTTTAATTTCTTGTAGTTCAAAACCATCGGTATTTACCTCTTTTAAAATTCTTCGGCAAGTATCACAAGTTTGTAAAAAATAGACTTTCTTCATTTTTATAGATTATATTTACATCTCCAAAATTACACAAAAAAATGAACATACAATTCGATCTTTTAAGAACATCTCGCACACTAGTTTTAAAAGAATTAGAAGGCTTAACTTTAGAGCAACTACATATTACACCAGCTGGTTTTAAAAATAATATTGCTTGGAATGTGTCACATTTAGTGGTTACACAACAACTTTTAAACTACAAGTTAGCGGGTTTAAACTGTTTATGTCCAGATGAGTTAATCGAAGACTATAAAAAAGGAACAGTGCCAACAAAAACTTTTACAGAAGAGGAGTTCGAAGAAGTTAAAGAGTTGCTTTTAGGTTTGCCAGACACATTACAAGAAGATTATGAAGCTGGTATTTTTGAGAATTTTGCAGAATACCCAACAAGCACCGGTTTTGTACTTAATTCTATCGAATCAGCAATTTCTTTTAACAATTTTCACGAAGGAATTCACTATGGAATTATAAGATCTATCAAGAAATTTTTATAGGTTTATTAGAAGCTGTTTCCAGCTTTTCGTTATATCTTTTTATAGCTGTCATTGCGAATCACACTTTTTCTTTGAGATTCGCAATCTCATAGCTTAAAATAGATTCTCCTCTTTATAGGCTATAAAAAGGATGCCACTTCAATCTGGGCTAAACTAGTTTGCTAACTTATAGTAATATAAAATTATCAATACATTTTTAAAGATGAAATTCAATACCAAAACAATTCACGGAGGTCAAAAACCAGAAGAAACTACCGGAGCAGTAATGCCTCCAGTTTTTTTAACATCTACTTTTGCTAAAACGAGTCCTACGGAACACAAAGGATTCGAATATTCTAGAGGAGGAAACCCAACAAGGGCTGCCTTAGAAAATAGTTTAGCATCTTTAGAAAATGGAACTCACGGATTTGCATTTGCATCGGGTTTGGCAGCAATAGATGCTGTTTTACGTTTATTAAATCCTGGAGATGAAATTATTGCAGGAGACGATTTATATGGTGGAAGTTATAGAATGTTTACCAAGTTATTTCAAAAATACGGATTAGAGTTTTCTTTTGTAAACATGGACGATGTTAAAAACATTACAGATGCAATTACAGAAAACACAAAACTAGTTTGGATAGAAACACCAACAAATCCGTTGATGAAAATTGCAGATATAAAAGCAATTTCATCAGCTGTAAAAGATATTAATGCTACTATTTTAATAGGAGTAGATAATACGTTTGCAACACCTTATTTACAGCAACCTTTAGATTTAGGAACTGACATTGTGATGCATTCTGCCACAAAATACTTGGGAGGTCATAGCGATTTAATTATGGGCGCTTTGGTTGTAAAAGATAAAAAGCTGGCAGAAGATATTCATTTTATTCAATACGCAGCAGGCGCAATTTCTGGACCAATGGACTCTTTTTTAGCATTAAGGGGTATAAAAACGTTACATATAAGAATGCAACGACATTGTGAAAACGGAATTGTAGTGGCTAAATTTTTAGAAAAGCATCTAAAAGTTAGTCAAGTTTATTATCCTGGTTTAGAAAATCATCCAAACTACGAATTGGCAAAAAGTCAAATGAATGGTTTTGGCGGAATGGTTTCTTTCCGACTAAAAGAGGAGACACAAGAAGCAGCATATGCATTTTTAAAAAACACTAAAATATTTACGCTTGCAGAATCTTTAGGCGGCGTAGAAAGTTTATCTAATCATCCAATTAGCATGTCTCATGGTTCTATTCCTGCTCCAGAAAAAGAGCGAATGGGAATTACAAATTCCTTAATTCGTTTAAGTGTAGGTATTGAAGATATAGAAGATATACTTGCTGATTTAGAACAAGCCTTAAAAGCATAAAAAAAAGAGCCAATTGGCTCTTTTTTTTATGCTTTTAATTTAAAACTTATTCCGGATTTTTAACAGTAAAGACATTTCCGTCTAAGTAGTAGTTTGCACGTAATTTTAATTCCTGAGGATAATAAATAATGCTTTCCGGTTGTTGTTTTAACAAGTAATTACCAGTGTCCCATTTATTGTTTTTATTTTCATCAATAATGGCTCTAATAAAATATGTTTTTGGTTCTAATAGATTGTATCGTATTTGCCCAGAACCTGTAATAAAGCGTCTTTCTATAAGTTTGTCTTTGTTTTTTCCTTCTAAAAGTTCAATAATTAAATGATTAGAAGTTTCGTTTACAATATCCATGGTAATTCTTCCGTAATCTTCAATTTCTTTTGTAGTAAATTTGAAGTTTAAAGTATCGTTTTTTTGTTCAAAGATATCAGAAATAGCGTCTGGCATCATCTTAAAAGCATATTTCTGTTGTGGTTCTTTATCAAAAATAAAGGCTATTTTATTTTCTATGTTAGAAATTATACTAACAAAAGGAACTGATAATGTATCTTTATCTACCAAGGTAATCTTGCTCGTATCAATTTTTACAAGCGGGTTGTTTCCTTTTATAAAAAAAGTATCCCTAAGTTGTAGTGTTCCGCTTACAGAAGAACTTAAAATTAACGAGTCTGTTTTTTTCTTACGAAGATTTACAGTAACTGTATCTATAAATCTATCGTTTGTAACTATAAAATTTAAAGAATCCGCTTCAAAAGGTTTGTACCAGTAATTTAGTGTGTCTTTATCTATTTCTAGCTTAGAAACACTTCTAAAGTCTTCTGGAGTATCAGAAATAATTTGAACTTTTAGATCTTTTATGACACCTTCATAACCAAATTCAATTTTACCTCTTGTAATTTCTTTACCACGTTTAAATGAATAAGGTTGAGTTTCTTTAAATAATATTATTGGTTTTTTTATAATACTATCTCTAGGTAAAGTTATGGTATCTGTAAAAAAACCTATTTTATCTTCCCTTGGATTAAAAAGGTAATCGTTGACAGTTTCTTTTAAAGCAACCATTAAATACTTACCTTCTTTTAAGTTTGTAAGGTTAAAAAGAGAAGTGTCTAAAGAACTTGTTACATAATTTGGTTTCTTTTTAAAAACGATGGAATCTGTAAAAGAACTATCTATTTTATATAATAAAACATTGATGTTTTTTTGACTTTCGTCTAAATAAGCATCTTTAATTTTACCAGAAGTAGAAAGTGAGTCTATATATTTACCAGTAGAAAAAACATATTTAAAACTTTCTAACTTGTTTCCTTCATTATTATCTTCAATAGCATTACCAAAGTTTATAATATAGGTAGTGTTTTCTTGTAAAGTATCAAGTATTTTGATGTTTAAAAATTTACTAGCCGTACTTTGTGGTGTAACTAATAAAGGTGTTTTTAGAGGAGGAGAAACAATTAGTTGTTTGTTTAGGTCCTTTAATTTTATATACTCGTTAAAGTTTAGTTCTATTTCTTTTGCATCAAAATTAATAGTTTCATAAGCTGGTTTAGAGGTCACGAACAAAGGGGCGTCTTCGTCTTTAGGACCACCTTCTGGGTTTCCTGTTCTTGCGCAGTTAGTTAAAATTACAATTGAAATGCTAAAAAAAAATAATCTAAAAAAGTGTCTCACAAAAAGTAAATTTTATACAAATTAACAATATATTTTTGACTTAAAAATCATAAAGTTTATTCGGTGTATGCCATTGTTAAAATACTAATTTTTACACCTTCGGTTTTTTGCAGCTCTTTTGCACAAGCTTCTAAAGTTGCACCAGTTGTAATAACATCATCAATTAGTAAAATGTGTTTATTTTTTAAGGCTGTTATGTTAGATAACTGAAATTTTGTATCGTTATTATTAAAACGCTCAAAACGAGCTTTAAAAGTTTGAGTTTTTGAGGAGGAAGTTCTTAATAAAATATCTTCTACAAAGGTTTTATTTAGGTGATTACTTAAGGATTCTCCAAATTTTGAAACTTGATTATAACCTCTTTCCCTTCGTTTTTTAGGATGCAACGGAACGGGAACAATAACATCAATAGCAGAAAATTCATTATTTTCTATTAACATCTCTCCCAGCCAATTCCCGAAAAACATACCTATTTCTTCATTTCCTTTATATTTTAATTCGTGAATTAATTTTTTAGTTATCCCTATTTTTCTGTAAAATAATAAAGAATATGCTTTTTCTATGGTAATTCTTCCATAGAATGTTTTAGTTATTTTATTTTCAGAATAGTTTGTAAAATTAGTTAAAGGTAAGTCGTGCCTGCAAAATGTACATATTGCATTTTCATTCTTAGTGAGTTGATTATCGCAATTTGCACATAATTTGGGGTAAAAAAGATTGAATAAGTCTTTTAAAATTCGCATTTTTACAAAGCCTTTTTTTTTAGAAAGATAAGATTATAATTTAAGAATAAGATTTGAACAACAGAATAAACTTTTTTAAAGAGTCAATTAAGAACTTAAAGACCTTAGGAACTGTTACACCGAGTTCTCGATTTTTAGCAGAAAGAATGTTAAAGAAAATAGATTTTTCTAAAGTAGAAGTTTTAGTAGAATTTGGTCCTGGAAACGGAGCGATAACCAAACTTATTTTAGAGAAGTTACCCATTAATGCAACTCTAATTTGTTTTGAAATTAATGATTGTTTTTACAATGAGCTATCTGAAATAAAAAACAAGCAACTTATTGTTGTAAAATCATCCGCAGAAAAAATTGAAGAAGAACTAAAAAAACTCAACTTAAATAAAACGTGTCACATTATTTCTAGTTTGCCTTTAACCATCATTCCGGAGGAAGTTGCAGATGAAATTTTAGAAAAATCTTTTCGTGCTTTAGTAGATAATGGAACCTTTATTCAGTTTCAGTATAGTTTAACATATTTTAAAAAACTTAAAAATGTGTTTAATCAATCTATATCTTTAGGTTTTGAGCCCTTAAATTTCCCTCCAGCTTTTGTTTATCATTGTAAAAAGGTAGGTTAAAATTTTATTGATATATTTTTACAAAAGTTTCTTTAACTCTTTCTGATAATAATAAATAAGGAACAATAACTCCTGTAGAAATAAAACTTTTTAGTAGTTGATTTTCCTCTACACTTGTTAAACTATTAACACCTGTTATGGCTGTTGCTAAAAATGAATCCGCTACTATGAATACCAAATAAACGATTAAAAAGATTGCATATACTCTAGGGAAACTACTTCTCTTTTTTATAAATAAAACAATAATTAGTGGTAAAAAGACTAAAACTGCTGCGTTAAATATTGTTTCAATAATTAATAATAGCCCTATAGATAAACTAAAGTCTGTGCCACCAAAATAGACTAACCAATCTCCATTTAAATATACTTCTGTATTTAATAAATCCATAAAAACCCTTATTGGTGAGATACAGAGTCCAATACCAATTAAAATTAACCAACCACCAATAGGTTTATTTTCTTGATAATAAGATTCAATTTTTGGTGTTACATCGTAGTGATAAAGTTTAAAAGCTAACCAAGTAAAAAATATTAAAAAACAAATAAATATAAAAATGCCTAAGTATTTTAATGCTGAACCAGTTGAGGTAGAACTACCTCCTGTATTATAGGAAATGTTGTAGTTTAACTCGCTATCTAGTTTTTTTAAGTCATTATAAAATGCTGGAAATTCGGCTACACTTACAAAGTCCTTTTGTATTTTAAGTAAATGTTTTAAAGTTAATATATTTTTAGATTTATTATATAATACATCAAAATCGTAAAAAATATTTGGAGAGTTCAAGTTGAAATTGTCTTCATTAACATTCCATTCTTCTGGTAACTCTACATTAATGGTGTGGCTTCTTGTAATAGGATAACTAAGTTCGAAAGGTGTTTCTCTTTCAATTTTAGAAGGCATTGATAGTACATTTGTTATTGTGTACGGTGTAAAATCTACACCAATCTGGTTTTCCATGTATGATGGTTGCCAAATACTATCAATCTTATAAGTTTCGTTTATTGTAAATGTGTTTGTTTTAAGATTGTCTGTATATTCTGGTTTGCCTAAACTTTTTATATTCGCATGATAGTCTGAGTAAAATTTTTCAAACTCTTTTTGGATGTTGATAATACTATTGTTTTTAAAATAAAAACGAATATTATCTGCCTCTGCTTCACTGTAAATACTAGTTATTTTTAAGATTGCACCTTTGCCAACTTCCTCTAAAATATAATTATCTGTTATATCGATGGTGTTTTCTGCAAACGGAAAAATTTCTTCGAAATCTTTATTTCCTTTTTTAAGAACTAATCCAAATCTATAATCAGGAAAAACAACTTTATTAAAAGTACCACCTTGATTTGTGATTGTTGGGTCATACCAACGCTCACCTTCATTACCATCGATAACTTTAACTACACAATGATTAAAATGAGCAGGATTTGGCAATAAATTGGTAACAGTTTTCTTTAGATAAGTACTCACTAAAACAGGATACGCTTCAATGTTCATTTGATTAAGCATGGTTACTAATAATAGACTTTTGTCTTTACAGTCACCAAATCGTTGGTTATAAACCTTGTTAGGAGACGAAGGTTTGTAAGCGCTAATTCCGTTTTCTAACCCTAAATATCTTACTTCATCTTGCACAAACCTTAATGTAGCTTCTATTTTTAGACCTTTAGTATTGTTTTCTTTATCAATTTCTTTAATTTTTTTTAATAAACTGTTAGATAGATTGTTTTTAACTTTAAAAAGTTGAACACCCCAATCAATTAAATTTTCCCAAGATTTGTAATTACCTATTTCTATAAAGTTAGCATCTAAAAACCACGAAGGCGTATTGTCTTCAAAATGGGTGGCACTAATATTTTCTTCTAATAAAGTATACGTGTATTTGTTGTTATTAAAAGTTTCGTTAAACTTTAATTGGTTTTTAAATGACTTTACTTCAAGTTTGTTTTTAGAGTTAATTCTTACATTTATTTTACCTATCGGATGTGAATTGTCTAAATTATAATACTCTGCAAAATAATTTTTATGAATAGGGTTGTATCCTTTTCGTGTAAAACTATAAGCTATAATATCTCCAACCCTTACATCGCTAATATGAGTTACTGCAGACAAACTACCGTCATAGATATAATTTTCTGCATCTAACTCTTGTCTTATGGTTTGAAATTCTGAATTGTTGAGTTTACTGAGGGTTTGGCCATTTCTTATAATATCAATTTCATGAAAACTAAGATTTTGATAACTTGGGTCAAAAGAAATATTAATACTCGATGCTTCTTGTATACCTACATTTTCCGTAATTTTAGTGACAACTTTAAAATAATTCTCTTCGCTATCTACTTGTGTTTGTTGATCATATAAGAGAATTAAAGTTCCCTGTGTTATTTCATCAAAATTAATATCTGGCTCGCTGGCATAGGTTTGAACTTCAACCCAATTAGGTGTTGATGTTTTTTTAATCTGAGCAAAATTTAAAGAGACAAATAAGAAGGAGAAAACAACCGTAAAAAGGCTTTTTAACATGTTATAAAAGTTTTAACAAAAGTAATTTTTAATATATAAAAAATTGATATAAATAATTTATTTTTGCTTTATGGCAAAACAAGAAGATCAATTTAAGAAAGTATTATCGCACGCTAAAGAATATGGTTATGTTTTTCAGTCTTCTGAAATTTATGACGGATTAAGTGCGGTTTACGATTATGCTCAAAACGGAGTTGAGCTAAAGAAAAATATTAGAGATTATTGGTGGAAAGCAATGGTGCAGATGCACGAAAACATTGTAGGTATAGATGCTTCTATATTAATGCATCCTACAACTTGGAAAGCTTCTGGACACGTAGATGCTTTTAACGATCCATTAATTGATAACAAAGATTCTAAAAAACGTTACAGAGCTGATGTTTTAATTGAAGAATATTGTGCTAAAATTGAAGGTAAAATAAATAAAGAAGTTGCTAAAGCAGAAAAACGTTTTGGTGATGCTTTTAATAAAGAAGAATTTTTAGCGACCAACGGAAGAGTTGTTGGGTATCAAGAAAAAATAAATACAATTTTAGCAAGAATGGGTTCTTCTTTAGAAAAAGAAGATTTAGCTGACGTCAAGTTATTAATTGAAGAGTTAGAAATTGCAGATCCTTTAACAGGTTCTAGAAATTGGACGGATGTAAAACAGTTTAATTTAATGTTTGGTACCAAATTAGGTGCTTCTGCAGAAACTGCAATGGATTTATATTTGCGTCCTGAGACAGCACAAGGAATTTTTGTAAATTTCTTAAACGTGCAAAAAACGGGAAGAATGAAAATTCCTTTCGGAATTGCACAAACTGGTAAGGCTTTTAGAAATGAGATTGTTGCAAGACAATTTATTTTTAGAATGCGTGAGTTTGAACAAATGGAAATGCAATTTTTTGTAAAACCAGGAACTCAAAAAGAATGGTATGATGCTTGGAAAGAAACACGTTTAAAATGGCATTTATCTTTAGGAATGGGAGCGGAGAACTACCGTTTTCATGACCACGATAAATTAGCTCACTATGCAGATGCAGCAGCAGATATTGAATTTAACTTCCCTTTCGGATTTAAAGAATTAGAAGGTATTCATTCTCGTACAGATTTCGATTTAAAAGCGCATGAAGAATTTTCTGGTAAGAAACTACAGTATTTCGATCATGAAGAAAATAAAAGTTACACACCTTATGTAGTAGAAACTTCTATTGGTTTAGATAGAATGTTTTTGGCGGTTTTTTCTAACTCTTTACAAGAGGAAGCGTTAGAAAACGGAACTACAAGAACTGTTTTAAAATTACCTGCAGTCTTAGCGCCTTTTAAAGCAGCTATCTTTCCTTTAGTTAAAAAGGATGGTTTGCCAGAAGTAGCGCGTGAAATTATGGACGATTTAAAATGGGATTTCAACGTTTTTTACGATGAAAAAGATGCCGTTGGTAAACGTTATAGACGTCAGGATGCAGGAGGAACACCATTTTGTATTACGGTAGATCATGACACTTTAAACGATAAATGTGTTACTATAAGACATAGAGATACTATGGAGCAAAAACGTGTTGCAATAGCCGATTTAAAAGAAATTATTAAAGCAGAAGTAGATGTAAAAACTTGGTTACAGAAAATGTAATTAAATTTTAAAAGCAAAAAAAAGCTGAATCTCAATTGAGATTCAGCTTTTTTTTTGCTTTTAAAATAAGTGTTATGCTGCTATTTTGTCTGCACAACAAGCCATTTTACAGTCTTCTTTACAAAAGGTTGTTCCATCTTCATTAACAGAGCAACAAGCTTTCTCTGCTGCTGTAGTAGTAGTTTTGTTTTGGCAAGTTTCTTTACAATCTTCTGTACAAGTATGTGCTACTTTTTTAGGAGCAATAGAAGCTTTATAAAGTTCTCCGCCAGCAATACCGCTAACAAAAGCAACTAAATCTTCTTTAGAAGTTGTGTTTGCATCAAAGGCAATGTTTGCAATGCTATCTGTAAAAACAACTTTAGCATCTATAACACCTTCTTTTTTTGATAATTTAGATTGAATCGTTTTAGCACAACCAATTTCGCAAGTCATACCAGAGATAGCTAAAGAAACGTTCTCTTTTTGTACGGGGAGTTTTTCTTTTTTAACTTCACTTTTACATCCTATTAAAAGGAAACAAGCAAGTGCGAAAGAAAATAATATTTTTTGAATTTTCATTATTATAAGTTATAAAATTATTTTACAAATTTATTAATAAAAGCCTTGACTTTTAAATTTTTATAGATTTTTGTACTAATTTTAAATAAAAAAAGGTTGAAAACCGAAATCTTCAACCTTTTATACTTTTTTAAAGTAGCTTATTTAAAATCTTCGTCAGTAACACCTTCGTTAATTTTAATTTCTGTAACCTCAAATTTTATATCCATAGGTCCCATTTTCTGTCCCATTGAAAATGGAAATTTGACACCCTTTACTTCTTTGTAATTAGAAAAAGTAGAAGGTACTCTTACTTCCTTTCCATCTGGAGTTTTTACAACTTGAACTTCTTGTAATTTTAATCCAGATTTTATATCAAAAAATATTTCTTTATCATCATATTTAATAACGTAAGCTTTGGTACCTTCTAAAGGTTCAATTCTTAAAAGCTCTCCTTCTTTATATGCTAATTCTCCTATAATTGTATTTTTAGCTTTTGATTTTGTAATTTCTTCTGCTGTCATTTCTTTTTTGTTACCTCGTGCTTCTTGGTATCCTGTTTCACCATCAAAAACCATTTTTTGTAAAACTTGTCCCATTCCAGAAACAATAACAACACTTTTATTAGGTGCAGCAGTTTTTGTTACTAAAGAAATATCCATTCCTTGTACTTTTGCTGCAGAAGTAATTGAAACAGATTCAATTGCTATTAATTTATCTTTTCCTCCAATAGCATCAATGTAAGAGTCAATAACAGAACTTGCAGTAACTCCTTCTGGAATTGCTATAGTCATCTCTGGCTTTTCAGTAGCATTACCATTTTTATCAAAGTAGTTGATGGTGTACCCTGTTTTTTCTAAATTATCTAAAACATCAATTGCTTTACCAGTAACAATTATACGAGCTTCATCACTTTTAAAGTATTTTAAAGCTGCATTTTGAACATCTTCTGCAGTAACAGCATTTATGTTAGTTAAATAGTTTTCGTAAAAATCTGTTGGTAAATTATAGCGTGCAATATTTAAAGCAAAACTAGCAGCAGTTGCAGGTTTTTGTACATCCATAACAAAATTACCAACATATTGTGCTTTTGCATTTTTTAATTCTTCTTCGGTAACTTTTTCAGTACGAATTTTATCAATTTCCTTTTTAATTTCTACTATAGAACTGTCTGTAACTACGTTACGAACACTTGCAGAAGCTCTAAAAGTTGCCGCTACTTTACTTTGTCTAACGCTAGAATAAGAACCATAAGTGTATCCTTTGTCTTCACGTAAATTCATAAATAAACGAGCAGTTCCACCACCACCAAGAATATTGCTTGCTAATAAAGCTGCATAATAATCTTTGTCGCCTAATTTTAAATCGATATTGTTAGCAACTACAACTTCTGATTGCACTGCGTTTGGCATATTGATAAAATTGATTTCTGTTTTAGAAACATTTTCTGGTTTTTTGAAAGTAACTTCTGGAATATCACTTTTTTCCCATTTTTTGAATAAACTTTTTACTAATTTTTTAGTAGCTTTTATATTGATGTCTCCAACAATAATTAAATAAGCATTGTTTGGCTTATAGTAAGTATTGTAGTTAGTTTTAACATCATCTAAAGTAATGTTGTTTACAGTTTCTTTAGAGATGAACTCTCCATAAGGATGGTTTTTACCATACAATAAAGCGCTTTCTACTCTTCTTGCAGTACTAGTAACATTTTTTTCGTCAGATTTTAATCCGTCTAAAGTAATTTTAATTTCTTTCTCGAATTCTTCTTGCGTAAATTGAGAGTTTATAACACCGTCTGCCATTAATTCTAATATCTCCGGGAAATATTTTGTTAATGACCTTGCAGAAGCACCAGAACTGTAAAAATTAACTCCAGCTCCTAAGAAATCTACTTTCTCATTAAATTCATCTTTGGTAATGTTTTTTGTTCCTCTTCCTAATAAACTTCCCATTATGCTAGAAACTCCTGCCTTGTCTCCCTCTACAACAGGTTTGTTGTCTATAGTTAAACTAGCAGATGCTCTTGGTAGTTTATGGTTTTCTACCATAATTACTTGTAGGCCATTTGATAAAGTAAATTTTTCTGATTTACCTAATTGAACCTTTGGTGCTGGTCCTGGTTTAGGTTGTTGGCTTCTATCTATTTGTGCAGTTGTAGCAAAAGACATTGCTATAAGTGCGATAAGTGATATTATCTGTTTTTTCATTGTATATGTCTTTTGTTAATTATTTTTTAGGTAAATATTCTAAAGTTACTCTTTGATTTGGGTTTAGATATTTTTTAGCAACTTCTCTAATATCTTCACGAGTAATAGAACGATAAATTTCGATTTCTGTATTAATTAAATTTGTATCTCCGTATAATACATTGTATCGTGCCAAAGAGTTTGCAATTCCCTCTACACTAGAGTTAGCGTTTACAAATTGATTTTCGAATTGATTTTGAAGTTTTTGGTATGTTTTTTCTGAAATTAATTCTGTTTGTAACGTTACAATTTCTTCATCAATTTCTGTAACTATGTCTGCTAATTTAGTGTCACCTTGTGGTAATCCAAAAATAATATACGTTCCGTAATCTTCTTGACTTAAGTTAATAGCACCAGCTTGTAATGCCATTTTTTTAGTATCTACTAACTTTTTATATAACACAGAACTTTTTCCTGTACTTAAATAAGAAGAAATCATATCTAATACTCTAGAATCTTTTGTTTTCATAGACGGCGTTCTGTACGCTGTCATAATCGCTGGAATTTGAATGTTAGGGTCGTAACCTTTTGCTGCTATTGGTGCAGTAATAGGTTCTTCTTCTATTACAGTTCTTTCAATATCTGCTCCACGAGGAATTGGTCCAAAATAAGCTTCAATTAAACTTTTTGCATTTGCAACGTCAATGTCTCCTGCAACAACTAAAGTAGCGTTGTTTGGTACATAGAATTTTTTATTAAATGCTAAAAAATCTTCTAAAGTAGCATCATCTAAGTGTTGCATTTCTCCAATTGTTGTTCCTTTATATGGATGCTTTTTAAAGATTTCTTTTTTTACATATTCTAAAAAACGAGAATAAGGTTGGTTATCTACTCTTAATCTTTTTTCTTCTTTTACAACTTCGTTTTGAGTGTCTACACCATCTTGACCAATAATAGGATGTAATAAACGCTCAGATTCCATCCATAAACCTAATTCTAGATTGTTAGAAGGAAATATTTCATAATAATAAGTTCTATCATCAGTTGTATTGGCATTATTTTTTCCACCATTTGCCGCAACTATTTTAAACCATTCTCCTTTATCAATATTTTCTGTTCCTTCAAATAACAAATGTTCAAAAAAGTGAGCCATACCAGTTCTGTCTGGTTGTTCGTCTTTTGCACCAACATGGTACATTACTGCAGTTGTAACTACGGGTGCAGATTTGTCTTGATGTAAAATAACGTGCATTCCGTTATTTAAGTCATACTCTTCAAATTCTACTTGTTGTGCATTTATAGAAAATGCGATAAAAAAAGCAGAAGTAAGAGATAAAATACTTTTCTTCATGTATTAATTTTTAAGTTATTAATTGATATTTGTTTGACGCTGGCACCTTAAATATGTTACAGTATTTATTCAAACATTTTATAGATCTACCAAAAATAAAAATTTAATTATAGAATTCTTAGTGAATAAGGTTTTATTTACTTGATTTTGATGTGATTATTTTTTATTAAAAGATATTGTAGAGTATTAAAAAAGATGTATATTTGCACCCGCATTTTCATTAGGATTGTGCACAAATAATTAGTAATAAACGCAAAACAAATAGTATGTACGCAATCGTAGAGATGGCAGGGCAGCAGTTTAAAGTTGCAAAAGACCAAAAAGTATACGTTCACCGTTTACAAGGAGAAGTAGGATCAAAAGTTACTTTTGATAACGTTCTTTTACTTGATGAAAAAGGAAATGTAACTATTGGCGCCCCAGCTATAGAAGGAGCTTCAGTAACAGCTCAAATTTTAAGTCACTTAAAAGGTGATAAAGTAATCGTTTTCAAGAAGAAAAGAAGAAAAGGTTACATTAAGAAAAACGGACACAGACAATTTTTAAGCGAGATTCTTATTGAATCTATTGCTGTTTCTGGTAGCACAAAAGCTGCTCCTAAGGCAACTAAAGCTGCTTCAAAGAAATCTGCAAAAGCAGACGACTTAAAGAAAATTGAAGGTGCAGGACCTAAAGCAGCAGAAGCTTTAGTAAATGCAGGTCTAGATACTTTTGCAAAAGTAGCAAAAGCAGATCCAACAAAATTGAGTGAAATCTTAACTGAAGCTAGTTCTAGATTATCTCATTTAGTAACAACTACTTGGCCTAAACAAGCTGGTTTAGCTGCAGAAGGTAAGTGGGATGAATTAAAAGAATTACAAGATAGATTAGACGGAGGTATTGAAAAATAATTCCTAAAAATTTAACTTTAACCTATAAAAACTCAATAACATGGCACATAAAAAAGGTGTAGGTAGTTCGAAGAATGGTAGAGAATCAGAATCGAAACGACTAGGAGTAAAAATATTTGGAGGACAAGCTGCAATTGCAGGAAATATTATTGTTCGTCAAAGAGGAACAACTCACAATCCGGGAGAAAACGTTTACATGGGTAAAGATCATACTTTACATGCAAAAGTTGACGGTGTTGTAGAATTCCGTAAGAAAAAGGATAACAGATCTTATGTATCTATTACTCCATTTGAAGCTTAGTCTATTTAAGTTTTAAAATTATTAGAAACGCTCAAACATGAAAATGTTTGAGCGTTTCTGTTTTTAGAAATTATTACGAGTAAATTAATTGCTTTTTAGATTACTAAAATAAATCGTTTTATGTTTTAATAAAGGTAATTCAGGTGATAAATGAGTATAGATTGAGCTTATTAAATAAATTTCATAATAAGAATAAAAGCAAGTTGTTGTAGTAGGGGATGGGGGTAAATACGTGTTTTTTAGATTATTATAGCTGTTTTTTGGGTGTTTACAACTGCTAGTCATTTTATAGTTGTATATTTAACATGAAATTTAATTTACTTGTAACATTTTTTTCGGGGGAATATGAATGTTATTAATAATAGTTATTTTTCATAAATAAAAATAAGCTACTCTTAGGGTAGCTTTTTTTTTATCTAGTTAATTATGTAGAAGCTTAGTTGTTACTATTTCGTATTTTTACGGCTATGAAATTTTTATACAACTTTGTCGTTTTTATAGCAGCTCTGTTACTGCCAATAATTGCTTTATTTAATAAAAAAATAAAACTTTTTGTATCTGGTAGAAATCAAACATTTTCTAAAATATTAGCCTTAAAGAATTCAGAAGTTATTTGGTTTCATGCAGCTTCTTTAGGCGAGTTTGAACAAGCAAGGCCAATTATAGAAGCAATTAAAAAAGAATACCCATCATATAAAATTTTAGTCACATTTTTTTCTCCTTCGGGATATGAAATTAGAAAAGATTATAATTTAGCAGATGTTATTTGTTATTTACCTTTAGATTCTAAAGCAAAAGCAAGAAAATTTGTAGAAACTGTAAATCCTAAATTTGCCGTTTTTGTAAAATATGAATTTTGGCCAAATATTTTAAATGAATTAAAATCAAAAGAAATTCCTACAATTTTAGTTTCAGGTATTTTAAGGGAAAAACAATTGTTCTTTAAGAGTTACGGAGGTTTTATGAGAAAATCTTTAGAAGCTTTTCATCACTTTTTTGTACAAGATGAAAATTCTAAAAATTTACTAGAATCTATCAACTTTAAAAACGTTACCATTGCTGGTGATACTCGTTTTGATAGAGTTTCTAAAATATTAGAACAAGATAATTTGTTAGGTTTTATCAATCAGTTTAAAGACAATAATTATACAATTGTTGCTGGAAGTACTTGGCAAGAAGATGAAGCGTTGTTGGTAAATTACATAAATAATAATGCTACAGAAGATGAGAAGTTTATTATTGCTCCACATAATATTAAACATGATGCAATTTTAGAATTACAGAATTCCATCAACAAAAAAACAGTTTTATTTTCCACTAAAGCGGATAAAAACCTCGCTGAATACCAAGTTTTTATTATTGATACGATTGGTATTTTAACTAAGATTTATGCCGCAGCAGATTTGGCTTATGTTGGTGGAGGTTTAAAAACAGGGTTACATAATATTTTAGAACCAGCAACTTTTGGGATTCCTGTTGTGATTGGTAATAATTACGACAAATTTAAAGAAGCCGTAGATTTGGTAAAAATTGGTGGCTGTATTTCAATTGCAAATCAAGAAGAATTTACATCTAATCTTATCAGTCTAAAAAAGGATGAAAACTTTAGAAAGTTAACAGGAGTCATTAATAAGAGATATATTGAAGATAATCTTGGAGCAACAAAATTAATTATGAATTATTTAAAAGAGAAGATTTAATAATGGATTTTATATTACAACCTTGGGCTTGGTATGTTGGTGGCCCTTTAATAGCAATATCATTACTCTTATATTTTCACTTTGGTAAAAATTTTGGAGCATCAACAAATTTTGAAACATTGTGTACCATTGCAGGTGCAGATAAAGTGTCGGATTATTTTAAGAAAGATTGGAAAGACAGAGATTTTGCATTGATGTTTGTAGTTGGTTTAATAATTGGCGGCTTTATTTCTGCAAATTTTCTAACGCCAAATCAAGCAATAGATTTAAACCCAAAGACAGTGCAAGAATTAACAGATTTAGGTTTTTCTAATGTTGGAAGCGAATATTTTCCTGATGAAATTTTTAGTGAAGATGTTGTCTTTTCTTTAAAAGGGTTTTTAATTTTAATTATTTCTGGAGTTTTAATTGGTTTCGGAACCCGTTATGCTGGTGGTTGTACTTCTGGTCACGCAATTACAGGTTTAAGTAATTTAGAGTTGCCTTCTTTATTGGCGGTAGTTGGTTTTTTTATTGGTGGTATTATTGCTACGTGGTTTATAATTCCAATTTTATTTTAGCAAGGTTTGGCATTAAATAAAAAAATAATTAAAAATTTTCACTTCGAATATAGTCAACAAGTTCGTTGGAAATTTAAAAATATAATTCAATGAAAAATATCAAATTTTTAATATTAGGAATCTTTTTCGCAATCGTTTTAAGCAAAACGCAAGCAATTAGTTGGTATCGATTTTACGAAATGTTTAAGTTTCAATCTTTTCATATGTTTGGAATAATTGGAGGAGCAGTTGTAATTTCTATGATTTTTATGCAGCTTTTTAAAAGTGGAAAAATAAAAGACATTCACGGAAATAAAATAATACCAAAACCGAAAGAAAAAGGTTTTGTAAGAACCCTTTTAGGAGGAACTTTTTTTGGTTTAGGTTGGGGTATTTCTGGTGCTTGTGCAGCTCCAATTTTTGTAATTCTTGGTTTCGAATTAATTCCGGCTTTAATTTTATTGTTCGGATCGCTTTTAGGAACGTTGCTTTATGGCGTTTTAAGTAAAAAACTACCAAATTAAATGAGCAAATTAGTAGACGGTTTTGGTAGACAAATGGAATATGTGCGACTAGCAGTTACAGATCGTTGTAATTTGCGTTGCCAATATTGTATGCCTGCGCATGGTATAGATATTGTTCCGAGACAAGAATTACTTACCTTTAAAGAAATGTATCGTTTAATTCGTGTATTAACCGAATTAGGGGTAAATAAAGTCCGTTTAACCGGTGGAGAACCTTTTGTACGTAAAGATTTTGTTAGGTTTTTAGAGATGTTGTCTTTTAATGATTTATTAGATGAAATTAATATTACTACAAACGGTGCGTTAATTTCTCATCATATTTCTAAGATTGAACAATTAGAAAAAGTAAAAAAAATCAATTTAAGTATTGATAGTTTAGATCGAGAAAAGTTTGCGAAAATTACAAGAAGAGATGTTTTTCCTGAGGTTTATAAAACCTTTGAATTACTAGAGAAAAGTAGTTTAGATTTAAAGCTAAACGTAGTAGTGCAATCTGGTTTTAATACCGATGAAATTGTAGACTTTGTACGATTGACAAAAGATAAAAATGTTGCGGTTCGTTTTATTGAAGAAATGCCTTTTAACGGAAAAGGACAGCGTGATATGAAAGAAAATTGGACTTTCAATAAGATTTTAAATGAAGTAAAAACGGAGTTTAATGTTACCGAAGTTCAGTCAGAAAAATCATCAACTTCTAGAAATTATAAAGTAGACAATCATTTAGGAACTTTCGGAATTATTCCCGCCTTTACAAGAACTATTTGTAACGATTGTAATAGAATTAGAATTACAAGTACTGGTACATTTAAAAACTGTTTGTTTGATGATGGTGTTTTTAATTTAAGAGATTTTATTAGAAAAGGCGCTTCTAATGACGATTTAAAAGAATTGTTTTTAGGTCTTGTAAAAGAAAAGCCAGAAAATGGATTTATAGCAGAAGCAAATAGAAAAGATGGTGGAGCTTCAGAGAGTATGAGTACTATTGGAGGATAAAAAAAATATGGACAGTTTTGATATTTTTATTTTTGCTTTCATTGTCTATGGAATATACAGTTGTGTAAATATTAAAAGTGATTATTTAGAATATAAAAAGTCAAAAAACTATATAGAGTTTAATATTTATATTAGAAATGTTCGAATTATTATTGCAAGTTTCATTGCATTAATATATCAAATTAATAAATTGCTTAATTAAACGAATAATGATTTCAGTAGAAAAAGCTTTAAAAACCGTTTTAAATTCAAGTCAAGAATTTGGAATTGAAGAAGTTCCGTTTATAAAATCTGTATGTAGAATTCTAAAAGAAGAGATTCTTGCAGATAGAGATTTTCCGCCATTTAATAGAGTTTCTATGGATGGAATTGCAATTGATTATCCTGCATTTAAAAATGGACAAAGAGATTTTAAAATAGAAGGAATTCAAGCTGCGGGAAGTGAACAGATCTCGCTTAAAAATCCTGAAAACTGTATTGAAGTTATGACTGGAGCTGTTTTGCCTAACAATACAAACACAGTTATTAGATATGAAGATGTAACGATAATAGATGAAATTGCAACCATAAATATTGATGTAATTAACGATGCTCAAAATGTTCATCCGAGAGGAAAAGATGGACAAAAAGGAGATGTCTTAATTGAAGAAAATAAAATAATTTCTGCTGCAGAAATTGGTGTTTTAGCAACGGTTGGTAAATCAACAGTAAAAGTTGCAAAACAACCTAAAGTAATGATTGTTTCTACGGGTGATGAATTGGTTGGTGTAGCTGAAATTCCGTTAGAACATCAAATTAGAAGAAGCAACGTATTTACGTTAGTGTCTTTGTTAGAACGTTTAAGTATTCCGTCGGAAACAGCACATATTACGGATGATAAGCCAATTTTAAAATCGAAAATAGAAAGCTACTTGCAAGAATATGATGTGTTACTTTTTAGTGGCGCCGTAAGTAAAGGGAAGTATGATTTTTTACCAGAAGTTTTTGATGAATTAGGGGTAGAGAAATTGTTTCATAAAGTTACACAAAGACCTGGGAAGCCATTCTGGTTTGGAAGAAGATCTTTTCTTAAAGAAAATGATTTAAATTCTGATAATCATACAAATGATAAATACAAAAAGAACACAATTGTGTTCGGATTTCCTGGGAATCCAATTTCTACTTTTGTAAATTGCTTAGCCTATTTTTACCCTTGGTATTATAAATCTGTAGGCATAAAATTGGAAGAAGAAACGGCAATTTTAAATGCTGATGTTTCATTTAAACCTAACTTAACGTACTTTTTACAAGTAAAATTAAGTTCAAGGTTTGGACATTTAATTGCAACTCCAATTAAAGGAAATGGTTCTGGAGATTTAGCAAGTTTGGTGAAAACAGATGCTTTTATTCAGTTACCAAATGATAAAACTGAATTTAAAAAAGGAGAGGTTTTTCCGATAATAAGATATAGATAATGAGCGATTTTAGTCATTTAAACGAAAAAAATAACCCTAAAATGGTAAATGTTTCTGATAAGAAAATTACCAAAAGAACGGCAATTGCAAAAGCAACCATGTTTTTAGGAGAAGAAGTAATTGCTCATTTTACAAATGATGAGTTATTAACTAAAAAAGGACCAGTTTTTCAAACGGCAATTATTGCTGGAATTCAAGGTGTAAAAAAGACCTCAGAATTAATACCAATGTGTCATCCGTTGTTGATTAACGGTGTGGATGTTGATATCAATATTATAGATTCAGAAAATATAGAAGTTTTTTGTGAAGTTACTATTACAGGGAAAACAGGAGTAGAAATGGAGGCTTTAACAGGCGCAAATATTACTTGTTTAACCATTTATGATATGTGTAAAAGTATTAGTCAAGAAATGGTGATTAAAGAAGTGAAGCTGTTGAAAAAAACTGGAGGAAAATCTGATATTAATAATAAATAACTTTCTATCATTCCGATCTTAGGAGAAATCACATAAAGTTACAAAATTTTGGAATTCTACATGGTGAGATTTCTCAATCGCTTAAAAAGGCTCATTTCGAAATGACAATTGTTTTAGAAACAATAGAATAATAATATGAAAAAACACAGTAAACATACCAATTTAGAAAGAAGAGATAACGATAATTTTGCTCCGAATGAAATTGCAATTTTGGGCACAAATTGTGGGGTTATTTCAGATTTAGTTCATAAAGTCTCTCAAAATTTATCAGATTATAAATTGGCTTATTTTGATGCTTCTCATGCTAAGGAAGTCGTGAAAAATAACTTGTCAGAATATGTGTTTCATCACGAAGGAAATTTGCAAATAACCACATCTGGGAATATCAATAAATTTCAGCAGCGATTAGATTTTGCTAAGTTTGATTATGTTTTTATCAACGGAAATCATTATCAAGGAGCAAAACAAATTTTAATTTTAGATGAAGCAAAAGAAGCTTCTGTTTTAAAAAGATTAGATCAGTTAGATCGTATTCAGTTTATAGTTAAGTTGAGATCAGAAACTGAATATTTTAACTTTTTAGAAGAGAAATATCCGCAGATAAAAAATATCACTTGTTATACTATTAATGAAATCGATGCGATTTCTAATCATATTCATAATTTAATTCTAGAAAAAATTGCTCCTGTAAAAGGTTTGGTTTTGGTTGGTGGTAAAAGTACAAGAATGGGAACGGATAAATCTGAACTCGATTATTTTGGAAAACCACAGAAAAAAGTGGTAAAAGAATTGTTAGAAAATAATAAGTTAGAAACCTTTTATTCTGTTCAGAATTCATCAGAAAAAAAAGATGAAATTTCAGATAAATTTATCAATTTAGGTCCTTTTGGAGGGATTTGTTCTGCGTTTCAAAAAGACCCAAATGCAGCTTGGTTTGTGTTGGCAACAGATGTTCCTTTTGTAAATGAAGAAATTATTCAGTTAGTTTTAAAATACAGAAATCCGAGTAAGGCAGCAACTGCAATTAAGGGGAAAGGTAAAGATTTTCCGGAACCTTTAATTACTATTTATGAGCCGAAAGCATACGCTATTTTATTACAATATTTAGCGCAAGGATATTCTTGTCCGCGTAAAATGTTAATTAATTCTGATGTAGAAATTGTTGAAATTGATGATGATTATATTAGAAATATAAATACTCCAGAAGAGTTTAATGAAGCTAAAAAAGAGCTAAATTAGTTGTAAATTAGAATGTTTAAATTTATGTAATCTCACTTTTATTATGAAAACAAAATCTTATTTTTTTATTCTTCTTTTCGGAATACTTTTTGCTAGTTGTAAACCGGAACTTTCTACAAAAGAATTTATGGTAGATAATTGGGAAACCACTTACCTAAAAATAGAAATGTATACGGTTAATAATACAGATTCTTTGCAAGTTTACGAAGACAAATTTGATGATAATCCAGAATTAGTAGCACAATCTCAATATAATAATGATGGTACCTTTTCTGCTTGGTTTAAAAACACAAAAGGAGAGCAAATATCTAAAGCTATTGGAGAATGGGATGTAGTTGGAGATTCTTTAAAAGTAGCTTTTAACTATGGAGGAAAAGATAAGAAAGTAAGCTACTTTATAGAAAGAACTACAGAAGGTTTTATAGGGACAAGTAAGTATGATTGGGATGAGGATGGAAACTTTGATGACCTGTTAACCATGAAGACAAAGAGAATTAAATTAGATTAGATTTGGTGAGTTTTAAAAAAATATCCTTAAGAATACGTATCTTTTTATCAATGATTCTATTGGTGTTATTGGCATCTGTATTAATCTTGGTGGTTACTATTTATCAATATGATGAACAGACAAAAGACTACAATATTCAGCGTTTTGAACGTAAAGAAGCTACTACCAAAGAAATTATAGAATTAGAGCTTAAAAACAAAACAACCTACCCGGTAAATACTGAAAATTTAGCTAAAATATTTCAAGAACGTATTTTTGAAATATCATCTATTAATAAGTTAAATATCTCGTTTTACGACTTAAAGGGGAATTTACTAAAATCTTCTACGGCAAATGCTTTTGAAAAGGTAGATATAAAACCGCTTCCGATAAATGTTTTAAAAGAATTATCGCAAAATTCTAATCATAAAATATTAAAAACAAGTGTTGAAAACGGAACAGGTTTTCAATCTTCATTTTCTTTTATTCACGATCCAAAATTTAAAAGAATTGGTATTATTGAGCTACAGTTTACACAAGATAATTCTGAGATAGAACACGAATTGAGAGAGTTTATGTTGCGATTGGGTGTGGTTTATATATTAATGTTTCTAATTGCAATTGCAATAGCATATTTCTTATCAAGTTATATTACAAGATCTATTAAATCGATTTCTGATAAAATGCAGCAGACACGTCTTAATAAACGGAATGAAAAGATTATTTTAGATAAGGCAAGTTCAGAAATAGAAATTTTGGTGGAAGCATACAATCATATGATTGATGAATTGGGAGAAAGTGCTGCTAAATTAGCTAAAAGTGAGCGAGAACAGGCGTGGCGTGAAATGGCAAAACAAGTAGCGCACGAAATTAAAAATCCTTTGACTCCAATGCGATTAACAGTGCAAAGTTTTGAGAGAAGGTTTGATCCTACAGACGAAAAAGCAAAAGAGAAGTTAAAAGAATTTAGCCAGACTTTAATTCAGCAGATAGATGTTATGAGTTCTATAGCATCTGCTTTTTCCGATTTTGCTAAAATGCCAACTCAAAAGAAAGAACAATTAGATGTAATTAGTGTTGTAAAGTTTGCTCTAGATATTTTTTCGGAGCGTTATATTAAATACTATCCGCAAGAAAAAGAACTGCATGCTAATTTAGATAAAACTCAATTAATTAGAGTGATTACAAACTTAGTTAAAAATGCAATTCAGGCGGTAAATGTTGAGGAAAACCCTTTAATTGAAGTAAAAGTTTTTTCTGAAGATATAAATATAAAAATTACAGTTTCTGATAATGGAAAGGGAATCTCTGACGACCTAAAAGACTTAATTTTTGAACCTAAATTTACTACAAAATCAAGTGGAATGGGATTAGGTTTAGGTATGATAAGAAATATTATTGAAGCTTATAAAGGAACCATTTCTTTTACTTCTAAAGAAGGATTAGGTACTGTGTTTACTGTGGTATTACCAAAAAGTTAATATAATCATTGCCTTGAATGTGAAGGATAGGTAACTAAATTTATAAAAAATGAAATTCGAGAATATTTTAATTGAGAAAAAAGATAGTTTGGCTAAAATTACTATCAACAGACCCAAAAAATTAAATGCTCTTAATAAGGCTACAATTATAGAACTGAATGAAGCTTTTGAAGAATTAGAAGATGATGCTAATATTAGGGTAATTATTTTAACGGGTAGCGGAGAGAAAGCTTTTGTTGCAGGAGCAGATATCTCTGAATTTGCAGATTTTTCTGTAGATGAAGGAACCAGATTATCTAAATTAGGGCACGATACTTTATTCGATTATGTAGAAAATTTGTCTACACCTGTTATTGCAGCCGTAAATGGTTTTGCTTTAGGCGGTGGATTAGAGTTGGCAATGTCTTGTCATTTTAGAATAGCATCTGATAATGCAAAAATGGGCTTACCAGAAGTTTCTTTAGGGGTTATTCCAGGTTATGGAGGTACACAACGTTTGCCGCAATTGGTTGGTAAAGGAAAGGCGATGGAAATGATTATGACCGCTGGTATGATATTTGCTGAAGAGGCAAAAGAATATGGCTTGGTAAACCACGTTACTCCTCCAGAGGAGTTATTGTCATTAGCCGAGAAAATAGCAAGTAAGATTATAAGAAATTCTTCGGAAGCAATAAGCGCTGCTATTAGAGCAGTTAATGCAGGTTTTGAAGATGGTGTTAATGGTTTTGATGTTGAAGTAGATGAATTTGGAGAATGTTTTGGAACAGATGATTTTATAGAAGGTACTGATGCATTTTTAAATAAAAGAAAACCAAATTTTAAGTAGCGGTTAAAATAAAATAGTAACTCCAATTTTGGTCAAATAAAAACCTCATAATCGCAAGACTATGAGGCTTTTTTTCTAGTTGTAAATTGATTTATTTTACAATTATTTTTTTAGAGATGGTGTTTAAGTTTGTTTGTACTTGTAATATGTATAAACCACTGTTTAAGTCTAAGTCAATTTTTTCAGAAGAAATAATACCTTCACTTACGCTTTTTCCTGAAATGTCATAAATAACATATGCAGATTTTAAAAGACTTTGTGGTACCATAATATATTCTGATGCTGGGTTAGGAAATACTTTAATTATTTCTGCAGTTACACTCTCTGTAGCTAACGTAGTAGGGTTTAGGCTGTAAAGTTCGTTCCCAGTATCTCCATTGTCACCTTCAAAATATAAGATATCGTTTAATACAGTAATTTCATCAATATCTTTAATAGTATTGTCTAGTTGTTCAATAGAAGTTCCATTCGTTCTAAATAAATATTGGTTGGTACTTGTAGCATCTTCACCACTGTAATATAAATACCCATTATAAGCAGCATAATTGGAAGGATCATGGTTTTTACCAGAAATATTACTGATGTTTTTTATAGTATTTGTTGTTGGGTTTAAAACATAAAGTTGATCATCATTAGTACCATCATCACCAGCAAAAAATAATTGATCATTCCATGCAAATAGATCTGCTATTCCTGCTAAGTTTGTAGCAGCTGCTACAGTTATTGTACCAGTTTCTGTACCGTCTGTTTGCCAAAGAGCATTGTCTGCTTCAAAATATAAAATGTCATTAACTATTGTAAAATTACTAATACTAGAATCTCCAGTTCCTGCATCTATATCTTTAACTAATGTAAAGGTATCTGTAGTTGGTGAATATTTATAAAGTTCGTTACCATAAGATGCATCTTGTGTAGAATAATTCATATAGATATAAAGCGCATCTTTATAAGCAACCATTTCAGCAAAAATAGATTCGAAACCATCTCCTACATCAGCAACTTGTACAGCGTCGTTTTCTCCATCCCATTGCACTAATTTATTTGCTGTTTCTGCACTTGTATTACCTGGTTGTCCTCCAACAGTAAAATAAGCCATTCCGTTTAGTTCTGTAAAACGTTGAGGTGCTTCTCCTGTAATAGTTGGCATAATATCTGCTTTTGTTGTACCAGTTTCTGTTCCGTCTGATGTCCAAAGTTCAGCACTACCGTCATTTGCTGTAAAGTAAAGTTTATTATTAAAGATGAAGTAAGCAAATGGATTTCCACTATCAGAACCTGGTTTAATATCTTTTAGAAAATTTGTACCGTCTGTTGTACCATCTGTTATCCAAAGTTCTTTTCCTAAATCTTCTCCACCGGGAGTATTAGAACCGTTAGAATCATCTGCAGAAAAAAATATTTTTCCATCTAAAACAGTAAGATATGCAGGACTAGAGCTAGAAGCTCCGTTATTATTAATTTCTTTTACAAGTGTAATTTGTGCGTTTAACGCAATTGCGCTGATAAGAGCAGTAAATAAGAGTAATTGTTTTTTCATAATTGTGAGTGTTTAAAATTGATTAATATTACTTAGGAAGGTTAGGTATTAAAGTTCTCCCTCTGCTAGAAGACAAGGTTTCCATGAAGGCAATTAAGGCTTCAATTTCATTTTTTTCTAGATTTAATTTTTTTAAGATAGGTGAGTTTGTAGGTATTAAAGAGTCTCGCCCTTTACCTAAGTATTTTTTCTGAACAACCGCAGGGTTTCCAAGGTTGTAAAATTGAACAACATCTAATAAACTAGGGAAGTGTCCATTATGCATCCAAGGACCAGTTCTGGCAACTTCTCTTAATGTTGGAGTTCTAATTTTTCCAATATCATCCATGTTTTTGGTAACGTTGTAGCGACCAAAATCTTCATCTTTGGTGCCAAACAAGGTTTGTCCGTCGTTGTGAAATTGGTTGTCTGAAAAATAAGGGGTGTTATGGCAATTGATACATCTTGCTTTTGTGCGGAATAAGTGTAAGCCTAAAACTTCTTGATTGTTAAGTTTGGTAGAATCTCCTTCAACAAACTTATCGAACTTTGTTTTGTAGCTGTTTACGGTGCGTTCAAAGGTTGCTATGGCATACTGAATACGTTGTAATGAAATGGTATCATTACCAAAAGCGGCTTTAAATAAAGGTTTGTATCCTTCTATTTTTGCTATTTTATCTACAGCAATATTCAGTTTTTCATTCATCTCTAAAGGATCTCCAATAGGAAATCTAGCCTGATCTTCTAAGCTAGAAGCACGACCATCCCAAAACAAACTGTGTGCAAAACCAACATTTAAAATAGTCATAGAGTTTCTTGCTCCTGTCTGGCGATCGTGACCAAAAGAACGGGTAGAATTATCAGTCCAAGCTAATTCTGGATTATGGCAAGAAGCACACGCTATTTGTCCGCTAACGGATAATCTTGGATCGAAAAAGAGTGTTTTTCCTAGCTTTGATTTCTCTTTACTAAAAGGGTTGTATTCTGGATGTTGCAACTTTGGTAAAGCTCCAATATCTTTAAAAGCTTTTTTGTCTACGGTACTATCTAAATTTGGAGTAGGCCATTTAGTATTGTCTCCATTGGAATAAATAGCTTTTAGGTTAGCAATATTGGTGTACTCTTCTTTATGTTCTGTTTTACAAGAACATATAATAATGCAAATAAATAGGGTTAAAATAAGGTTGTTTTTCATGGTTATTATAGTGTGTATTCAGTAACGCAATTGTTAGTAGTTAAATCTTCAGGAACCGTATAATTGGCTGTATTATATAAACGATATTCAGAAGTAATGGTACCTCCAAAAACTTCCTCATTTGTAAGGTTTAGTTTAAATTTTAGTTCAAAAATTCCATCACCAATTTCTTGGTAAGTACCTTCTCCAGAAATGGCAAAAGCATAGCTATTGCCATTTGTACCAGAGATTGTTAAAAATTGAGGGATTATTAAAATGGAGCCGTTAGTTGTACTTGTTCCGTTTTCTGGAAAAAATTCTATTGCCGGTGTTACGTTAAAACCAGGAGAGTTTACACGATCTGTACCTTCATTTGTAAAATATCTTTTTAGATTAAAAGAGTTTGTTGTAGTGCTTGAAATAGGACTATCGAAACCTATTTGAAAGGCATGATGATAAATATCATCCGAAGTATCTGTAGTTCCTTTATCATCATAAAGTACCGCATTTGGGTTGGTTGCATCTACAACAATTGGGTAGGTAAATGCAAATGTAGATTGCCAAACACAAATACCATCTTCATTAAAATCGCTCCAATGTTCTAGGTAAGTTCTGTAAAAACTGTCTGATAAATTATAAAAATTTGCGGCAATATTTACGGAGTTGTCTCTAGCGGTTTTAATTGGTTTTACAATTTGTAAATTTTTGTTTCCGGTTGCATTGTAATTATCTGTATCATTTAATGTGATGATTGTTTGGTAAAGAACATCATCATTATTAATAGCTTCATTTAACGTTAAACGATACGTAATTGATGTTTTATTTTCGCCTAAATTTAAAGTAGTTAAAGTGTAATCAAATCCGTCTAAAAAACTAAAAATATCTAAATTTTCTATTTCTGAAGGAATATATCCGTTAGGGAAATTTACGGCAAAGTCAATTTCTTCACCTGGTGTACCTGTAATTTCAATTCTGTTCTCTAGAAATGTATAGGTGGTTGTAATAGGTTCTAAGTTAATAGTGAATTCCGTATTAGTTTCATTTGAATTTAAGTTGCCTAAATTTATAGAAGAATCTGATACCGATTCTATATTTAGAACAATGCTTTCGTTACTAGACCAACGTTTGCCGAAGTTAATATAAATAGTATCGGTTAATTGATTGTTTTGAAATGAAACTTGATTTAATGGGCTTATGGTAAATAGATCTTCATTAGAGGAAGATGTAACGCTGTAATTTACGGTTACCTCATTTTCTAATGTGTAAGATGTTAAGGTTACAGGTACTTTTAAGGTGTTAATGCTTGTGTTTATATAATTAATACTTGGTATAATGGCGCTACTTATTTGTGGGTATTCGAGTGGTTCATTATTGCTGTTGGTTAAAAAATTAAACCGAACAAAACTTGGAACGTCATTAACTGTATTGTCATCATTTTTAGAGCATGAAAACAGTATCGCAAAAACAGTTGCTATGGCTAATATGGTTTTAGTATGTTTCATTTTGCTGTAAATTAGAGTTAAGTTCAATGTTACTATTTGGTATTGGAAGTATATATTTTCCTGAAGGATAATTTAAGTTACAAGTTTGCGATACGCAGTCTGCACCTCGTATTATATTTTGTTGAAATCTTGCTAAGTCGAATAAGTATTGAGTTTCAAAGCACATTTCTTTTCGGCGTTCTTGTAGAAGAATACCCTGTAAATCTGTCGTCTCTGTAAGTAGCGTGGCATTTGCTCTGCTTCGTAATATATTAATGTCGTCTTTACAAGCTTCTAGATTTTCAAGTCCTAATGAGGCTTCGGCTCTTATTAAATACATTTCACTTAATCTGATAGCTATAAAGCCTGGGTTATCTTGAAATTTTTTAGTAAAATAATATGGGCGGTCTTCTAGTTCACCACCAATTAAGGTTGGTAAATTAGCTTCAAGAAATAGCTGTCTACGTAAATCATTAGGTTCAAAAAGGTTTAATAAATCTTCCGAGGCTACATAATCCCCATAATCTGCTGTTGAGGTAAAACCATAGGAACTCGACAGTGAGCCTCCTACCGTACCACCATTGTCTCTCGGAATTGAAAACTCTAATAATACTTCAGAAATAGGTAAATCTGGTTTTTCCCATTCTGTTATATAATCATCCGAAGGTGTTAGTGTTTTTCCTGAATTGAAAATCACTTCATTTGCCAAATCGTAAGCATTTTGCCAATCGTATTGAGAAACGTAAACTCGAGCAAGTAAAGCTTGAGTACTTACTTTATTGAAATAAGAATATGTTGGTCCATCTAAAAGTAAAGTGTTGGAGTAGTTGTTTATTGCTGAAGTTAAATCGGCAATAATTAAAGTATAGGTTGTTGCTAATGTTTCTCTAGATGGGTAGGTGATGCCATTGGTTAAAGTGGTTTTATTATAAACAATGCCTAAATGACTAGCATCTGCAGTAAAACCATAATTTTGCGCATATATTTGAGATAATATAAAGTGAACATAAGCTCTAATGGTTAGGGCTTCGGCTCTTATTTGATTTTTTATATTATCATTAGAATCTGTTAGTGCATCCACATATTCTAGAATAAGGTTTGTTTGGTTTATAATATCGTAGCAGTCATCATAAAACCCGTCTAAATTACTGTCATCTGCTAAATCTGTAAAGTTGTAAACGTTTTCTATATTAAAAGGCACCGTAATTTGTCCAGTATTACTTCCGGTTTCTGTTGGTGTAAAGGTGATATTGCCAGATTGCATATCGGCGTAAGTAGCATAGCGCTCGCCTCTCACGTTGGATTCTAAATTATCGTAAGCACCATTTAGTGCGGTTACCACACCGTCCGTAGTATTTAATAATTCGGTAATAGAAGTTTGAGATCCTGGTTCTTGTTCTAAAAAACCACTGCAGTTATAAAAGGTTGCAATTAACACTGTTAAGAAGTATTTAGAAAGTTGTTTTAGTTGTTTTTTTTGTGTCATCATCACCTTAAAATTTTGCATTTACTCCTATTGAAATTGTTCTCGCTTGTGGGTAGGTAAATCTAAATTCACTAATACCATTTCTGCCATTTAAACTTTTTTCTTTGTACCAGTAAAGGACATTAGAAACATCTGTATATACAGATAAGCCATCTAAAAAACTTAGACTATTTTTAGGAAAGCTATAGTTTAAATTCACGTTACTTATTCTTAAAGACGTAGCGTCGTACAAGTATTTATCGTAGTTAGAAATGGTTGGGTTATTGCTGGTTACAATTGGGTTAAGAGCAACATCTCCTGGAGTTCTCCAATAATCGTACGCATTTACAGATAGATTTCTGTTTGAAGTAATATTGTATTTGGCAATAAGTTCATCTTCTGCTAAATAATCACCGCCTATTTGAAAGCTTCCTCGAATGGATAAGCTTATATTATTGTTGAAGGTAAACGTGTTATTGAACCCTCCGTAGGCATCGGGTTGATAATCACCTATTGGAACCCAATCGGCACTGGTAAACAAACTGTTGTAAGTTATGGCGTCGTAAATTTCGCCATCTTTTTTAAGTAAGTCACGCCCTGTAGCAGGATCGATACCTGCCCATTTAATACCCCAAATAGTAGAAGTGCTGTAGCCTACTTTTTGTGCTAAGGCAATTTCTGAAACTGAAAATTCATTACCCAATCCTTTCAGTTCTGTAACTTCACTTTGTAATGTAGAGATGTTAAACGAGGTAGTCCATTTAAAATTTTCTTTTTGAAACCATTTAAAATTTGTTGATAGCTCTAGGCCTTTGTTGTACATGCTTGCAGCATTAATTTGTATAGAGTTATATCCGGTTTCAGAAGGTATACTTCTACTTGTAATAAGATCTTGAATATCGTCGTAATAATATTCAAGCGTTAAACTCACCGTGTTTAAAAAGTTGAAGTTTAAACCCGCATTAAATTTTTTATTCTTTTCCCAACTCAATTCACCGTTAGGAGCAGCCGATGGGTAGGCGATATCTAAGTTATTATAACCATTATCATTAATGGTGTATAAGCCTTTAGAGCGATAAGATCCTATTCTAGAGTTTCCTGTAGTTCCGTAACTTAGTTTAAGTTTTAATAAATCAATCCAATTATTAGCTTCTAAAAAATTCTCGTTAGATAAAATCCAGCTTACCCCAGCGCCTCCTGTGTAGGCCACATTGGTGTCGTCTCCGAAAACAGAACTTTGGTCACGTCTAAAATTTGCTAGAATAAAATAGCGTTTTTTGTAATTGTAATTAAGTTGCGAAAAGAGTGAAACTTTAGAGTTGTTGCTAATATCCGAGCTGTAAGTTTGATTTCCTGTAGATTCATTCTCGGTTGTGGATGGGGCGTCATCCTGAAGGGCATCGGTAACCTCGTTTATAATGTTTGGGTTTACAAATCCTCGTCCGGAAGCATAATTAAAGTCTACATTTTCTTTTGTAAGTTCAATACCAAAGATACCGTCGAAAGCATTGTTTTCGTCTATTTGTTTATTGTAAAGTGCGCGTGTTTGCCAGTTCCACTTATTGGTGTGCCTATTATTTATTAAACGACGGCCATAGATTGGATACGACGTACCATTTAGTGTAAAACTACCATTAACTTGACCACTTTCATTTTCTCCCGAGAAATAGCGGTCTTGTTCTTTATCACTATATGAAAGACCAAATAAAGAGGAAATATTTAAGTCTTCTGTTATATGATAGGAAGCTTGTAGACTTCCTAAAATACTATAAGTGTTTGAAATGTTTTTGTTTTGGTCAATGGCTGCTAATGGATTTCCTAAGCCAGTAATCCCAACATTGGCATAAGAACCGTCTTCGTTATAAGGAGATAAGTTTGGTGCAAAAGCATAGCTGTAATATATGTTTGGAGCGTTTTTTGATACGAAGCTTGGACTTAGTGTTAAATTTAGGTCGAATTTCTTATGTTTATATCCTAAATTTATATTCGCATTTAGTTGTTTGTTGGTGTTTCCTTTTTGAGGCTCATCTATTTTTTTAAAAGATAAACTTGTGCGGTATGAAAAGGATTCTGAAGCTCCAGAAACACTAAAATTGTATTTATTATAAATTCCTGTACCATTTAATAAATTAAACCAATCGGTATCTACACCATTATAAGCTATAGGAGTGTAGCCTACTGTTGTGTTTTTTAAATACTCATTTCGCAGTTCGTTGTATTGAGATCCACTTAAGTATTTAATTTGATTAATTGCAGAGGAAACTCCTAATTGTGATGAGAAACCAAATTTTGCAGGTCCTTTTTTCCCTTGCTTGGTAGTAATTAAAATAACACCATTGGCCGCATCAGCTCCATAAATACTAACTGCAGCGGCATCTTTTAAGACAGTAAAACTTTCTATGTTTTCTGGAGAAATTTGAGATAAAGGGTTCGATAAATCTTCGGAAGAACTTCCGTTAGCGTCAAAAAAGTCATTATCTATCGCCATTTCTTCGGCCATAATAACACCATCAATAATAATAAGTGGTTGTGTAGAAGTACCGTATATAGCACCATTTAGAGGGGTTAAACTACCTTGACCTCGAATGTTAATACTTACTGGGCCGCCAATACCAGATGTGTTTTCTATATAAACACCCGCTATTTGTCCGTCTACCATTTTATCAATACTTTCAGAGGCCTGTTCTATAGCAATGTCTTTAGAATTTAAGGTTTCTATACTTCCAACAACTTCCTCTCTTAGTTTTTTTGTTCCATAAGAAGATGTAATGACAACCTCCTCTAAAGTATTTCTAGATTCTTCTAAATAAAAAGTAAATTGAGATTGGTCTGCTACTACAACGGTTTTTGTTTTCATACCTAAGTAAGAAACTTCTAAGACAATGTTGGCAATATCATTTCCCTTTAATAAATAAGTGAATTGACCATCCATATTTGTGATTGCTCCAATTCTAGAATCTTTAATTAAAATGCTAGCTCCTGGAAGTGGTAAATTGTCTTCTGCTATATACACAATTCCTTTTATGATTCTTGTTGTTTTTTGAGGTTTAGCAGCTTGTTTTTCAATAAGTAAAATCTGCTTATTTTTAATTACATATGTCAGCGTTGTATCTTTTAATAATTTTGATAAAACTTCTTCTAAGCTGTTGTTGATTGCTACCAAACTAACTTTTTGATTCGTGTCTATTTTAGCGATATTATAAATAACGCGATAAGATGTTTGATCTTCGATTGTTTTTAGAACAGTACTTAGTGGTTGTTCTTTTATGTTGATAGAAATTGGTTTTGTTTGCGCAAAGGCATTTTGATAAAATAATATAATTCCTAAGGAGAGAATTAGTTTTTTTATATGGGGAGTAAAAATATGCTTCATATTAATTGCTACTAATTATTATTTGGTTGTCTTTAATAGTGTACTCAAAATAGGTATCGAATTTTAGTAAGTCTAAAATGTTTTCTATTGTTGAACTTTTAAAGTTGATGGTTCCGCTAAATTCTTGAGATTCTAATAGCTTGTTATTATTAATGATTCTTACATTAAATGCACGCTCAAGTTTTTTAGATATTTCGCTGAAATGTGAAGCATCTAAAATATATTCTCCATAAACCCATGAAGTATAAAGATCTGTATTTACCTCTTCGATTTTAAATGGTATATTTTCGTTATTCCAGCTAGCTTTTTGATTAGGAATTAATAAAGAGTTGTAATTTTCATTAGACACATCTACAGAACCCTCTACTAAAACACAACTATAATTTGTAGTATTAGAATAAGCACTTATATTAAACTTGGTACCTAAAACTTTCACATCAACATCGGCTATGTTTACTATAAAAGGTCTAGTAGCGTCTTTTTCAACTTCAAAAAATGCTTCACCTTCTAAATAAACAAGTCTGTTACCAGCTGTACTAAATTGTTTAGGGTATTTAAACGTAGTACCAGAGTTTAAGTGTACTGTTGTTCTGTCTGAAAGTTTTACTTTAAAAGTTTTTCCTAAAGGGATATTTAGGGTATGATAAAGTGTAGGACTTGTAGTAGAAGTTTTTTTATAAATGATTTCGTCTTTATTATGTTCAGCGATAACTTGGCCAGAAGAATTTATAATATTCTCATGATCATATTTTATTTTAATGCTATTATCTTTGTCTTCAGTTTGTAAAACAATACTATTTTCTTCTATTAGGTTGTTGTTAACACTGCTTGTGTGATAATAATATTTTCCAATGCTTATAAAAATTATTATTGCGGCAGCATATTTAAGCCATTTTTTATATGTAAATGTTTTTGTGCTTCTTATTTTCTTTTGCACTTCTTGCCAATCTTTTTTCTCTGTGTTTGCTGATACAGAAGTTAATACCCATGTTTTTTTTAAGGCAATAAATTCTTTTTTGTTAGCATTTGATGCTTCAATCCATTTAAAAATCAATTCAACTTCTTTTTCGGAAGCTTCGTTATTTAAATATTTTGTTATTAAATTCGAAATCATTTTAAAGTAATGTTGATTTAATGTTGGTGTTTCTTTCTTTTTGTTGCATATAAGTTAGTACACTTCAGTTTTAGATAACCCTATGGTATAATGTTATAGTTATTTAGATTAATTAAAAATAAGGATAAAAGTATTCTGTTTTTGTAATTAGAACTATGAATTACTAAAATGTTTTAAAGAATAGTGGCTATTGTTGGTTAGCAAGGATGATGCTAACTAGTATAAGTGGTAGGTAATCAGATAGTTTTACTCTTAAAATTTTTAAAGCTTTGGTCATATGCGCTTCTACTGTTTTTAGGGTAATATTTAATTCATCAGCAATCTCCTGATTTTTTTTGCTTTCAAATCGTTTTTTTAAGAAAATAACTCTTGTCTTCTCTGGTAAATCTTTTATAGAATCAGAAATCAAATTTTCTAACTCCATTAAGGTTAGGCTGTCAAAATTAATAGCATTTAATACATCAAGATCTAATGCACGTTCTTTATCGTTTAAAGTTTTACTTTTAAAACGTTCTTTTACTTTGTTGTGTCTAATTGTATTAAGGCATTTAGATTTAGCAAAGGTGTACAAAAAAGATTCAATACCGTTTATTTTTTCAATTTTAGCTCTATTAAGCCATAGGTTTAGAAAAGCTTCTTGTGTAATGCTTGAAGATTGTGATTTGTCATAAATGAATTGTATGCAAAACCCTAAAATATGACTATGGTGTTTATTAAAAAAATACTCAAAGGCCTTCTCGTTACCAAGTTGAAAATTTTTAAAATGCCGTATTTCGAGTTTACTATAATCTTTCATGGGGAATACCTAAATTAACCAATTTCGTTGAAATAGGTAATAAGAGAACAAAAATAAAATTTTTACCAAAATAATGGATATTTCAATTAAAATGTATCGATTTTTAAATTATTTTTTTCTTTTTGTACTTTCTTTTATTGGTAAAAAAAAAGTTCATGTTTTATAAATAGAATTACGGATGTTGTTGAGGTTTTATTTTTTATATCTATTTATTATAAAAAAAGCGAGTCTAAATTAGACTCGCTTTAAGCATCAAAGTATGGCAGTAGATTGATGATAAAATTAATTACTCTTTATATTGTAAAATCTTTTTTGTATGTTCTGTTATTACAATTAATAATCACCTTATAAGCTCCTTTTTCAGTTTCAGACAATTTGTAAACTCTATTTAATACTTTTTCTCCAGTCACTTTATCAGAAAGGATAATTTTATTGTTGTAATATAAAGTTACATTTAAAGGAATGTTATCAAATTCAATTTTAGAAATTAAAACTAAATTTCCTTCTGTTCTAATTACTGGTTTAAAGATTATTTCATTTTCATTCTTATGAAAAGTAACAAAACCATCTTTTACCTCAAGCTTCTTAACAAGAATTTCGAAGTCTTTTTCTAGTTCTGTTGTGTATAAGCCATCTTCTAAATTCGTTAAATCGAAAGTTTTAGTATAGTTTCCAGAACTTTGTAATACCTGTTTATATATTGTTATTCCATATTCATTTTTTATCGTTAAGGCATCGCCTTTCTTTACGGCTTTGTACTCAACTTTAACTCTTTCAACAGCTACTGAATTTGTAGGTTTTGTGTTGTCGTTTGCGTAACTAATTAATGTTCCAAACATTAATGTTACTACTAAAATTGTTTTAATTACTGTTTTCATTTTTTTCTTATTTAAAGGTTAGTAACACTGCAAAGGTAAGATGGAAGTTAAGTTCTTAAAACATCATAATTGGTATATTTATATGGTATTTTATCAGTTTAAGTTAGTGTTAATAAATTATAAGGTTAATATAGGGTATGTTTGTGTTAATTTTATTTTCTATAAAAAAGTGTTTTAAAATAAAAAGCGAGCCCTTTTGGACTCGCTTTTATCATCAAATTATAGCAGTAATTTAACGAAACAATTAACTAAATTTTTATAATGTAAAATCTTTAATGTAAATTCTGTCGTCTGAGTTAATAACAACTTTGTATGCTCCTTCTTCCGTTTCAGATAATTTATAAACTCTATTTAAGATTTTTTCTCCTTCTACTTTATCAGAAAAAATAATGTCATTATTGTAGTATAAAGTTACATTTAAAGGTTGGTTGTCAAATTCAATTTTAGAAATCAAAATTAAATCTCCTTCTGTTCTAATTACTGGTTTAAAAATTACTTCCTTTTCTTTTTTATAGAAAGTTACAAAACCATCTTTAATTTCAAGTTTCTTAATAATAATTTCGAAGTCTTTTTCTAGTTCGGTAGTATATAAACCATCTTCTAAATTTGTTAAATCGAAATTCTTAGTAAAGTTTCCAGAACTTTGTAGTACTTGTTTATATATCGTTATTCCGTATTCATTTTTAATAGTTAAAGCATTCCCTTTTTTTACATCTTTAAATTCTACTTTAACTTTTTTAACGGCTACTGAATTAGTAGATTTCGTGTTGTCGTTTGCATAACTAATTAATGTTCCAAACATTAATGTTACTACTAAAATTGTTTTAATTATTGTTTTCATTATCTTCTTATTTAAAGGTTAGTAACGCTACAAATGTACAATGGTAGTTGAGTTTTAAAAACATCATAATTGCTGTATTTATGTATTATTTTATCATGTTTGATTGATGTTAATTAATCGTTAAGTTAATATAGAGTATATTTATGTTAATTTTATTTTCTGTAAAAAAGTATTTCAAATAAAAAGCGAGTCCTATTGGACTCGCTTTTACCATCAAATTATAGCAGTAATTTGGCGAAACAATTAACTAAATTTTTATATTGTAAAATCTTTTGTATAAGTTCTTTCATCAGAACTAACAACTACTTTATAAGCACCAACTTCCTTTTCAGATAATTTGTAAACTCTTTGTAAAAGTTTGTCTCCAGATATGGTTTCAGATAGTACAGCTTCATTATTATAATAAAGAGTAACTTTTAAAGGTTCATTGTTAAAATTAATTTTTGATATTAATAATAATTCACCTTCAGTTCTAATGATTGGTTTATATATTTTTTCATCTTTATTATTTAAAAATGTAACCAATCCATCTTCAACATTAAATTGTTTAATAACAATTTCGAAGTCTTTATTTAACTCAGCAGAGTAAATTCCATTTTCTAAAGCAGAAAAATCAAATGTTTTAGAATAGTCTCCAGAATTTTGAATTTCATTATTGTAAACAGTTAAACCGTTACTATTTTTAATAGTTAAAGTCTGACCTTTTTTTACATTATTAAATTCAACCTTAACAGTTTTCTTTGCTTCTTTATAATTGCTATTGTCTTTTTCGTTTGCGTTAGTTATTAATGTTCCGAACATTAAAGCAACTAATATAATTTTCTTTATTTTCATTTTATATATCATTTATATGATTAATAACACTGCAAATTTATGACAGAAGTTTTGTCTATAAAACATCGTAATTGGTGTTTTTGTGTGTTATATTAACAATCGTATTTCTGTATTGAATTTAGGTATGATAATATTGAATATGTTTGTGTTAATTTTATACAATAAATATTTTTAGTCTATATGTTTATAAACATAAAAAGCGAGTCCTTTTGGACTCGCTTTTACCATCAAACTATAGCAGTAATTTGACGAAACAATTAACTAAATTTTTATATTTTAAATTCTTTTGTATAAGTTCTTTGATCAGAACTAATAACTACTTTATAAGCACCAACTTCCTTTTCAGATAATTTGTAAACTCTTTTTAAAAGTTTGTCTCCAGATATGGTTTCAGATAGTACAGTTTCATCATTATAGTAAAGAGTAACTTTTAAAGGTTCATTGTTAAAATTAATTTTTGATATTAATAATAATTCACCTTCAGTTCTAATGATTGGTTTAAATATTTTTTCATCTTTATTATTTAAAAAAGTAACCAATCCATTTTCAACATTAAATTGTTTAATAACAATTTCGAAGTCTTTATTTAATTCAGCAGAGTAAATTCCATTTTCTAAAGCAGAAAAATCAAATGTTTTAGAATAGTCTCCAGAATTTTGAATTTCATTATTGTAAACAGTTAAACCGTTACTATTTTTAATGGTTAAAGTCTGACCTTTTTTTACATTATTAAATTCAACCTTAACAGTTTTTTTTGCTTCTTTATAATTGGTATTGTCTTTTTCGTTTGCGTTAGTTATTAATGTTCCGAACATTAAAGCAACTAATATAATTTTCTTTATTTTCATTTTATATATCATTTATATGATTAATAACACTGCAAATTTATGATAGAAGTTTTGTTTAGAAAACATCATAATTGGTGTTTTTATATGTTATATTAACAAGTGTGTTTGTTTGGTAGATTTACACATGTTAATATAGTGTAGGTTTGTGTTAATTTATGCAATAAAGGTTTTGTCTAGATGTTTTATAAACATAAAAAGCGAGTCCTTTTGGACTCGCTTTTACCATCAAACTATAGCAGTAATTTGACGAAACAATTAACTAAATTTTTATATTTTAAATTCTTTTGAATAAGTTCTTTCATCAGAACTAATAACTACTTTATAAACACCAGTTTCTTTTTGAGACAATTTGTAAACTCTTTTTAAAATTTTGTCCCCAGATAAGGTTTCAGAAAGTACAGCTTCATCATTATAGTAAAGAGAAACTTCTAAAGGTTCATTGTTAAAATTAATTTTTGATATTAATAATAATTCACCTTCAGTTCTAATGATTGGTTTAAATATTTTTTGATCTTTATTGTTTAAAAATGTTACCAATCCATTTTCAACATTAAATTGTTTAATAACAATTTCGAAGTCTTTATTTAACTCAGCAGAGTAAATTCCATTTTCTAAAGCAGAAAAATCAAATGTTTTAGAATAGTCTCCAGAATTTTGAATTTCATTATTGTAAACAGTTAAACCGTTACTATCTTTAATGGTTAAAGTCTGACCTTTTTTTACATTATTAAATTCAACCTTTACAGTTTTCTTTGAGTCTTCAGTATTGATGTTTTCGTTTGCATAACTAATTAATGTTCCGAACATTAAAGCAACTAATATAATTTTCTTCATTTTATTTGTCATTTATATGATTAATAACACTGCAAATTTATGGCAGCAATTCTGTTTAGAAAACATCTAAATTGGTGGGTTTGTGTACTAGATTAACTGTTATTTTTATGTTAAAAGAAAGTAAAGATAATTTAGTCTATAATTTTGTTAATTTTATACAGCTTTTTAGTGTTAAGTGTCGTAAATTTGCCGTTAAATAGTACTATTTATGAACGTTAAACCTACTTTAGAGAAAATTAGTCCCGATTTTGGAAGCTCAATACTTGTAAAAAAACATACAGAGTTTTTGAAGCAAATAAAAGCATTCTGGCATTTTCACCCAGAAATCGAATTAGTTTATGTGAATAAGGGAAAGGGTAAAAGACATATTGGTAATCATTTGTCTTACTTTAATAATAGTCAGTTATTATTAATAGGATCTAATTTGCCGCATAATGGTTTTACAGATAGACTAACAACCAATGGTTCTGAAACCTTGGTACAATTTAAACCAGACTTTTTAGGAAATGAGTTTTTTGAAGTTCCTGAAATGAAACCTATTAGTATTTTATTTGAAAAAGCCAAAAAAGGAATTCTTTTTGGTGTAAAAACAAAACAAAAATTAGGTCCAAAAATTGAAAAATTATCTGAAAAAGAAGGTTTTAAACAAGTGTTGATTTTGTTAGAAATTCTACATACACTTTCTAAATCAGATGATTATACTTTATTGAATGCAGATGGTTATGCTTTTGAGACGCAACCACAAGACAGTAGTAAAATAGATGTAATCTTTAAACATATAAACGAAAACTTTAACCAACATATTAGTTTAGATGAAATTTCTGATCTTGTAAGTATGACGGTTCCTGCGTTTTGTAGGTTTTTTAAGAAAACAACAGGTAGAACATTTACTAAATTGGTAAATGAATATAGAGTTGTACATGCAACTAAATTATTATCTGAAAGCCAAACGAGTATTACAGATATTTGTTTTGAATGTGGTTTTAATAACTTTTCTCACTTTAATAAATTGTTTAAAGAGTTTACAGGTAAATCTGCTTCAAAATATAGAAGTGAAATGATGAGTTTAATTCAGAATTAAGCTTTTCTAATTACTTCACTCCATTCCATTCATCATCAAATTGCTTCAGAAATAATTCCATAAAAGAATGTCTTTCTGCAGCAATTTGCTGTCCAGTAACAGTATTCATTTTATTTTTTAATAGCAATAATTTTTCGTAGAAATGATTGATTGTTGGAGCGGAAGAGTTTTTATACTCTTCTTTAGTCATATTTAGATTTGGTGGAATTTCTGGGTTATACAAAGCCCTGTTTTTAAATCCACCATAATTAAAACAACGCGCAATACCAATGGCTCCAATAGCATCTAATCTGTCTGCATCTTGCACAACTTCTAATTCTTTAGAAGTAAATTTTTTACCACTAGTTTCTAAAGAGTTTTTAAAAGATATGTGTTTTATTATATTTATAACATGCCCTTTTATGTCTTTAGAAACGTTTTGTTCTTCTAAAAATTTTGTTGCTATTTTAGGACCAACAGATTCGTCTCCATCATAAAATTTAGGATCTGCAATATCATGCAATAGCGCACCTAAAGAAACTATAAAAGCATTTACATGTTCATCCTTAGAAATTAAAACTGCATTTTTATAGACACGTTCTATGTGAAACCAATCATGTCCGCCTTCGGCATCTTTTAAGGTTTCTTTTACAAATTTTATAGTATTTAGTATGATGTTGTCTTTATCCATGTTACAAAAGTAAAAAATCTCAGATTAACATGAACCTGAGATTTTAAATTTTAAACTAGATACTTGTATCTATTACTTTTTATAAATAGCCATTACAGGGATATCAATATGATTGATTAAATCTTCTGCTAAACTAAAGGTAAATAAACGTTGGTATAAGTTGCGTTCTTGATTTAATAAGCAAACCATGTCTATTTTATTTTCGGTACAATAATCTGTTAAAGATGTTTTTAAATGTAAAGTATCAATAGACACAAATTTGGTTTTTTTATGTTTTAAAGTTAAGTTCTGTCTAAAGTTATCCATTAATGGAGAAATAGATTCACCATGAGCTAAATCGAAATGTACAACGTGTAATTGAGCACTAAACTCTTTAACAACTTTGGTTATTTTCTCTAAAGGTTCAATTTCTTCATCTCTATAATCTACCAAGAACATAATATTGTCTAGAGAACCATCAAATTTTGCGTTTTCTGGAACTGCGATTACAGGTTTGTCTATTTCTTCTAAAATTTTAATGGTATTGGTTTCCATAAAAATACTAAAAAGGCTGCTATTTTTTCCTTTGCTAGTTCCCATTATAATGATGTCAATTTTGTCATCACGTTTGGCAACATATTTAAATAGAGAATCGGAAAAAACACCTTCATCAACAATGTATTTTACTTTTAAGTCTCCTTTTTTACTTGCTTTTATCAGCTTTTGAAAAGGCGGAAATTTATCTTTTTTATTTCTAAAATTATCAATGTCAATTTTTTCGTAAATAGATTGTGTTTTTTCATCTACCGATATGTCTTCATGATAGGCATGATATATAATTAAGGTAGCATCTAGCTTTTGTGCGTATTCCATTGCATACGCAAAGGCATTTAAAGAAATTTCTGAAAAGTCTGTTGGAAATAATATGTTTTTCATAATTTTTAGTTTTAGAAAGATACTTCGAGATTTAATTCGTAAATATTATTTTCGTTTGATGTTTTGTTGTTATGTTCTGCATTTAGTACCAATCTTAGATATTTGTTTACAGTATAAGAAAGCCCTCCAATAAAACGTTTTGTATTCGCATCGTCTAAAGTTTCTAAATGAAAGGAGTCATATCTTGCCCAAAGAGCTAAAGGTGATTTTTTAATTTTATATTCTCCAAAAAAACTATATCCATCATTTTCAATTGCTTTACTAAAATCGTTTTCATCTACATATTCTCCTCTAAAATCACCTATACCGCTGTGCATTTGTCCTGTTAAAGTTAATTGTTTTCCTGTATAGGCAATAAACCCTAATACCTGATTAAATTGAGGATTGTACTCACTATTTCCTCTTCCAACATTAAAATAACCACTTATATGTAATTCTGGTAATTTATTGGCAAACGGTCTAACAGATAAACGTCCCGAAAACACTTTATTATTGTTGTTTTCTTCACCAGAATATCCTCCACCATTAAATAAACCGACTACATAACTTACGTATTTACCAGGCATAGCACCGTTTACTTCTTTTAGAAACTCCTTATCCATTGCAGGACCAATATTTCCTCCGTAGGTGATACCGAAATCAGCAGAATTAAAAATTCTATTTCTTTCAATAAACATATTGTCTTGTACTCTGTAGGTATTTATTTTTTGTTCAAAATCTAACCAAGGTGTATGTACCATACCAACTTCTACCCAGTTTCCTGTAAAAACATCACTATTAAAATTTGGTTTTGCTTTTACATATAAATATTTTAAACGCGTTTCTATATTTCCGGCATCGGGTCCATCTCTATCAACAGTTAAATCCATCGTATAACGTACCGAATAGGTTTTGTTTAGGTCTTTTTTTAAGGTGAAATAACTCCTTTTTAAAACAAAAGCACTCTGATGATCGTTTGTAATACCTATTTCGTCATCTGCTTGTGTTTGAGAAATACCATCTCTATAAGCGATAAACCAATTACCAGACATTTGAAGAAAATCTGCAATAGTGATTCCTTTTTCATCGGTATCTATTCCGTTTTTTTGGCTTTGTGCCATTGTTAAATTCGTAAAAGAAAGTAGACAAACTAATATAATGCAAGTTTTAAATTTAAAATACATTGGTTTTAATTTAGAATGATTGTTAAATTGAAGTTGCTATAAATTTTACACCATACACAAGTGCAATACTTACTATAAGGCCTATTAATACCTTAAATAAATCTACTCCTAAACTTTTAAACATATCTCTACGAGCTTCGTTTTTACGCAATACAAAGTTTAAGGCAATTTCTCTACCAGCTAAAATTCCTATAAACACCCAAGTTGTACTCATTGGTACATTGTTTAGTTCTTTAAAGTAGAATAAAACAATACCATACGTAAAGTCTATTAATGTAGCAGATCTTATATCTACTGTATTTGTTTTAGAGCGAATGATGCTTTGTATTGCACCTCCTTTAGATTTTATAATGTAAGCCAAAAGACCTAAAATAATAACTAAAGAACCTATTAACTCCCAAACACTTAATTGTCTTGGTAAGTACACATAAATATTAGCAAAGTCTTGAATTAGCCATTGCGACCATAAAAAACCTGTAGATAACCATTGTAAGGCTGTCCAAATATTTCTTTGTTTTTCTGTAATTGGGTTTTCAATAAATTTCTTTTCAACCGATTTAGAGATAATTAGGTATAAGACAATAGATGCTGTTAGCGCAAGTAAATAACCAGAAACAGATTTTGTAACCATATCTTCTAAATTCTTTGCATTAAAAAATGTAAGAATTAAAAAAGAGGTACTTACCGGTATTCCAGTACGTGTTAACAGCATTAAAACAATAGGAGGTAGAATGTAGTACCAAGCAAATGGTTGTGGTAAAGGATATTTTGCCAACCTTCCGTAAGAAACATCCCCATTATGAGTAACGTAACCGTAGATTAATGTTACAGCAAGTATACCACCAGCAAAAAGCCATAGCACCCACCATTTTTTACGTTCGTTAGAACTTAAAAAGGTTCCTAATGTCTGTATGGTGTCATTTCCTACAACAGAATACGCTGCTAAGAAAAAACCTAAATACATTACTGTTAATTCCATAGGTAAATTAAATTAGTTATAATTTAACTCAAAGGAATACTATTACAAAACAGTAAATGTTAAGTAATTATTATTATACTATAAAGTTTGGGGTAGTAGAAGTTATTTTCTTAAAGCCAGTTCCTTTTTTATGTTTTTGATATCAACATACATATAAATAGACATCGGTATAAAAAACAAAGGTAAAAAGGTATGAAAAGAAGTACCGTTTTCAATGGTAGAAAAAACAGCAAATACCACCATTAAAAGAATGACAACTATTTTAATAATAAAAAAGTTTTTTTGCTTTTTTAGTTTCGTTATAAGTTCTTCTTTGGTGTATGTAGAAAATTCTGAAGCCATAATAAGTAATGTTATTGAAAAAAAAATCCACCTATATTATTAAGTGGATTTTTTTTGTATAATATAATTTTAGAAGCCTAGCAAAACTCTTCGTAAGCCTGTGCTAAATTCTGTGCAATCATTTGTGCAGATCTTCCTTCAATATGATGGCGCTCTAACATGTGCACCAATTTACCATCTTTAAACAAAGCCATTGCTGGAGATGATGCTGGAAAAGGAATCATAAACTCACGTGCTTTTTGTGTAGATTCTTTTTCTACACCTGCAAAAACAGTTGTTAAGTTTGTTGGTGTTTTATCTGCTCCTAAAGAAGCAATAGCACCTGGTCTTGCCGTACCTGCAGCACAACCACAAACAGAGTTTACCACTACCAAAGTAGTTCCTTTTTTAGACATTGCGTTTTCAACGTCTTCACTTGTATATAATGCTTCAAAACCTGCGTTAATTAACTCATCGCGCATTGGTTTTACTAATTCTTCTGGATACATATTTTCTAATTTTAAAATGCAAAGATAGGTATAAGTTAAAGAAAAGTCAACTTTATAAAAATAGTTGTCTCAATAGAAATATCAATAAAATTGATGCCTTTTTATATCAATAGAAATGATTGTCTATTCTTTGGGCATGCCCATTTTTAAAACAAAGTTCCGTTTACACTGCACTTTTTTTAAAAATCGTCAGGCTTTCAGCACTCGCTTTTTTTGAGAAAAACAAAAAAGAGCTCAAACAAATGCTTCAATCCTTCATGCAAAGGAGTACTTGCCAATTACATAAAATTTAAAACCTTTTAAATTTCAACTAAATATCTTTGTAACTTTGTAGCTTCAAATAAAAAATAAATAATGGGAAGTTTTACAAAATGGTTAGGAGCAGGATTAGGATTTACTTTTGGAGGTCCAATAGGTGCAGCCATTGGTTTTGCAGTAGGTAGTTTTGTAGATGGTTTTTCTATAAAAGACCTTACACAAGAACAACTAGATTACGAAAGAACCAGACAATCTAGTGGTAGAAATAGTGCTACAGATACACAATCTGGAGATTTTGAAATGAGTTTGCTTGTTTTGGCATCCATAGTTATAAAATCTGACGGAAAAGTAGATCAGCGAGAATTAGACTTTGTACGTTCTCAATTTGTTGGGATGTACGGTAAAGAAAGAGCTAACAATGCCTTTAAGCTTTTTAGCGGAATTATAAAAAAGGAAGTTTCTGCACGTCAAGTTTGTATACAGATTAGACAAAATATGTCTCACGCATCTCGTTTACAATTATTACATTTCTTATTCGGTATTGCAAAAGCAGACGGCTTTGTAGCAGCGTCTGAAATAGAAGAAATTAGAAAGATGGCTGGTTATTTGTACATCAACCAAAACGATTTTGAGTCTATAAAAGCAATGTTTCATGATGCTTCAGAAAACGCTTATAAAATTTTAGATCTAGAAAAGACAGCTACAGATGCAGAAGTAAAAAGTGGTTATAGAAAAATGGTAAAAAAATACCATCCAGATAAATTACAAGGCTTAGGAGAAGAGCATTTAAAAGGAGCAAATGAAAAATTTCAAAGCATACAAGCTGCGTATGAAAAGATAAAAAACGAGAGAGGTATGTAGATCTCATTTTAAGTTTTAAAGTAACAAAGTTAAAGAGTTACAAAGTTGCAGCGTTTACGAAGTTTGGCATTTCGTTTCTTCTCAATTTTGTAACTTTTTTTATGCTTTGTAACTTCTTTAGAAACAAACTTAAAAATTAGAAGAATTTCAGTAAATTCGCAATCTTATTAGAAAAGACAGAAAATGAAAGCGAAATTTCCTGAGTATAAAGGACTTGACTTACCAAAAGTAGCAGAAGAAATCTTAAGCTATTGGCAAGAAAATAACATCTTCGAAAAGAGTGTATCTTCTAGAGAAAATGCAAAACCTTTTGTATTTTTTGAGGGCCCTCCTTCTGCAAACGGACTTCCAGGAGTTCACCATGTTTTAGCAAGAGCTATTAAAGATATTTTTCCACGTTATAAAACCATGAAAGGCTACCAAGTAAAGCGTAAAGCTGGTTGGGATACACATGGTTTACCAATAGAATTGGGTGTAGAAAAAGAATTAGGAATTACCAAAGAAGATATTGGAAAAACCATTTCTGTAGAAGATTATAACGCAGCTTGTAGAAAAGCGGTAATGAAATATACAGATGTTTGGCATGACTTAACCAATAAAATGGGGTATTGGGTAGATATGGAAGATCCATACATTACTTACGAACCTAAATATATGGAGTCTGTTTGGTGGTTGCTAAAAGAGATTTACAATAAAAAATTAATTTACAAAGGATATACAATTCAGCCTTATTCGCCAAAAGCGGGTACAGGTTTAAGTTCTCACGAATTAAATCAACCAGGAACATATCAAGATGTAACTGATACTACAATTGTTGCACAATTTAAAGCTGTAGAAAATACGCTTCCAGACTTTTTACAGAATGAAGGAACGGTTTATTTTATCGCTTGGACAACAACTCCTTGGACATTACCATCTAATACTGCATTAACAGTTGGACCTAAAATTGAATATGTTTTAGTAGAAACTTTTAATCAATATACCTTTGAACCGATCAAAGTAATTCTTGCTAAGAAATTAGTTGGAAAACAATTTGCAGGTAAAAATAATGTTGAAGTAGGAACTACAGAAGAATTATCAACATATAATTCTGGTGATAAAAAAATACCTTATCACGTTATAAAAGAATTTGTTGGTAAAGATTTAGTAAATATTAAATACGAACCAGTTTTAAATTACTGTTTGCCAAATGACAATCCAGAGGATGCTTTTAGAGTAATTTTAGGAGATTTTGTAACAACAGAAGACGGAACAGGAATTGTGCATACAGCACCAACTTTCGGTCAAGATGATGCTTTGGTTGCAAAACAAGCGGTACCACCAATTCCGCCAATGTTGGTGAAAGATGAAAATGATAATTTAGTTCCTCTAGTAAATTTACAAGGAAAATTTAGACCAGAAATGGGCGAATTTGCAGGTAAATATGTAAAGAACGAATATTATCCTGATGGTGAAGCGCCAGAAAGATCTATAGATGTTGAGTTGGCTATTAAGTTAAAGACAGAGAATAAAGCCTTTAAGGTAGAAAAATACAAGCACAGTTATCCAAATTGTTGGAGAACTGATAAGCCAATTTTATATTATCCATTAGATTCTTGGTTTATTAAAGTAACCGATGTTAAGGATAGAATGCACTCTTTAAACAAAACCATTAACTGGAAACCAGAATCTACAGGAACCGGACGTTTTGGAAACTGGTTGGCAAATGCAAACGATTGGAATTTATCTCGTTCTCGTTACTGGGGAATTCCATTACCAATCTGGAGAACAGAAGATGGTAAAGAAGAAATTTGTATTGGTTCTGTTAAAGAATTAAAAGAAGAAATGGCAAAGGCTGTATCAGCTGGCGTTTTAGCAAAAGATATTTTTGAAGATTTTGAAGTTGATAACAACTCAGAAGAAAACTATGCAAAAATAGATTTACATAAAAACATTGTGGATGAAATAGTATTAGTTTCAGCAAGCGGACAACCAATGAAGCGTGAAAGCGATTTAATTGATGTATGGTTCGATTCTGGTTCTATGCCTTATGCACAATGGCATTACCCTTTTGAAAACAAACAAAAAATTGATGGAAATGAATCTTTTCCTGCAGATTTTATTGCAGAAGGAGTAGATCAAACCAGAGGTTGGTTTTATACTTTACATGCAATTGCAACAATGGTTTTTGATTCTGTTGCCTATAAAAACGTTGTTTCTAACGGTTTAGTTTTAGATAAAAACGGACATAAAATGTCTAAACGTTTAGGAAATGCAACAGATCCTTTTACAACATTATCTACCTATGGTGCAGATGCAACACGTTGGTACATGATTGCAAATGCAAATCCTTGGGACAATTTAAAATTCGATTTAGACGGAATTGAAGAGGTAAAACGTAAATTCTTCGGAACTTTATATAATACCTATTCTTTCTTTACTTTATATACAAATTTAGATGGTTTTTCTTATGAAGAAGCAGATATTCCTTTAGAAAAAAGACCAGAAATAGACCGTTGGGTTTTATCAGAATTACATACTTTAATTGCTAAAGTAGATAAGTTCTACGAAGAATACGAACCAACAAGAGCCGCTAGAGCAATAAGTGACTTTACACAAGATTACTTAAGTAACTGGTATGTGCGTTTAAGTAGAAGACGTTTTTGGAAGGGAGATTATCAAACAGATAAAATTTCTGCATATCAAACGTTGTACACTTGTATGAATACAATTGCAAAATTAGCGTCGCCAATTGCGCCGTTCTTTATGGACAGATTGTATCAAGATTTAAATTCTGTAACGGGTAAAGAAACATCAGAAAGTATTCACTTATCAGATTTCCCTGTATATGATGCAAGTTTTGTAAATAAGAGTTTAGAGCGTAAAATGGAAAATGCACAAATTATATCTTCTTTAGTTTTATCACTTAGAGCAAAAGAAAAGATTAAAGTGCGTCAACCATTACAAAAAATTATGATTCCTGTTGATAATGAACAACAGAAAGAAGAAATTTTAGCGGTTGCAGATCTTATTAAAAATGAAGTAAACATTAAAGAGATTCAAATTTTAGATGATGCTTCAGATATTTTAATCAAACAAATAAAACCTAATTTTAAAACATTAGGCCCTAAGTTTGGAAAAGATATGCGTTTTATAGCTGCTGAGGTGCAAAAGTTTAACCAAGAAGATATTAACAAAATAGAAAAAGATAAAAACATTTCTCTTGAGGTTAATGGAAAAAATATTATTTTAGAACTCTCAGACGTAGAGATATCATCTAAAGACATAGAAGGGTGGTTAGTTGCAAATGAAGGGGCGTTAACAGTTGCTTTAGATGTTACTATAACAGAAGATTTGCGTAAAGAAGGAGTTGCCAGAGAATTGGTAAATAGAATCCAAAATGCACGTAAAGACACAGGTTTAGAAGTAACAGATAGAATAAAATTAACGGTTTTAAATTTCGAGAACTTACAAAAATCTATCACGGATAATAAAGACTACATAATGAGTGAAACATTAACTAAGGAATTGGTTTTTGTAGATGAGTTAAATAATGGTACAGAAATTGAATTTGATACCATAAAAAGTAGAATATTAATAGAAAAAATGTAAGATTTATGTCAGACGTAAAACAAAAATATTCAGCGGAAGACTTACAAGAGTTTAAAGCAATTATAGACAAGAAGATAGCAAGAGCAAATGAAGATTTAGCGTTGTTAAAAGCTGCTTATAAAAATGATTCAGATAACGGTACAAATGATACTTCACATTCATTTAAGTCTTTTGATGAAGGTTCTGAAGTGATGAACAAAGAAGCAAATGTTCAGCTAGCTATTAGACAAGAAAAGTTTATTAGAGACTTAAAAAATGCTTTGTTACGTATAGAAAACAAGACGTATGGTGTTTGTAGAGTAACAGGTAAATTAATACAGAAAGAACGTTTAAGAATAGTACCTCATGCTACTTTAAGCATAGAAGCTAAACGCAAACAATAATAAATTACTTATCATAATTAAAAAGCTTCTTTAGGGAAGCTTTTTTTGTTTTTATAACTTTACGATTATGTTTAATAGAAGGCATCTGAAAATAGTGTTTTTCTTTTTATTGATTTCTACCCACATTTTATCTCAAAAGAAAGTGGTGAAAAAGTTTGAAACTCAATTAAAAGAAATAGAAATTTCTACACATGGTTTAGATAGTTTTGTAATAGAAAATTCTGACTCTAACTTTATAGAAGTCTATTTAATTGCAGAAAATATAACAAAACAACATATTCTTTACAAGGAAGAGTTTAACACCTTAAAGATTCAATTTGAAATACCAGAAAGTTTACCAGAAGATAAGGTGTTTAGAAAATTTATAACAGAACGATTACAAAGAGCAAGTGTAGTTCTTAAAGTTCCAGGCAATAAAAAGATTACTGTTTTTGGCGATGAAATAAATATTGAATCTAAAAGCTATAAAGGAGATTTAAATATTTTTATTGAAAAAGGAATTTTAAAATTGCATACAATTATTGAGAATTTAGCAGTAAAAATGTATGACGGAAATTTATATGCGAGTTCAAATAACACTAGTATTGATATTGTTTCTAATATGGGTAAAATAGTAATTAACGATGTTTTAGTTGAAAAAACATATCAGAAAAGAGTAGCAAAATCTATGAAAGAAATTCGTATAAACTCTGCAAAAGCTAATATTTTCTTAACAGCCGAATAAACGCAATATTATTGTTATTTTTGTGAACACAAATTAAAAACAGATGTCAAAAAAGAGTCTTGCTATTCTAATTATTTTTATCGCAATTATTTTAGATCAAGTAATTAAAATTTATGTTAAAACACATTTTATTTTAGGTGAAGAAGTGGTTGTTTTCGATTGGTTTAGAATCCATTTTACAGAAAACAATGGTATGGCAATGGGGTTTGAGTTTGGAGGCAAAGGAGGAAAACTCTTTTTAACCTTATTTAGATTGATTGCAGTATCTGGAATTATCTATTGGTTAATACAAAACATTAAAAAGAAGGTACACAATGCCGTAATTATAGCGATTGCTTTAATCTTTTCTGGAGCAGTTGGTAATATCATCGATTCTGTTTTTTACGGAATTATTTTTGATGGATCTAACCATAAAGTAGCAACACTATTTGCAGAGAAACCTTATGGCGAATTATTTCATGGTAGAGTAGTAGATATGTTTTATTTTCCTTTATGGCAAGGTGTTTTGCCAGATTGGATTCCTGTTATGGGTGGAGAAATGTTTACTTTTTTTCAATATATATTTAATCCTGCAGATGCTTTTATAAGTATTGGTGTGGCTTTGTTGTTTATTTTTAGCAAACAAGCTTTTCCTAAAGAGGAGGAAGTTGTTTTAAAAGAATAATCTTTTATATCTTTAAAGAAAGTTTAAGAATATGAATAGCTTTCTAAAATACCTGGCTGTTTTTCTTTTTGGTTTTTTTATCGCCAAATTTTGGTACGATAAAAAAGAGAGGAATCATAAACAAGAAGAAATACAAGTAGTCGTAACTTCTATTAAGAATTTGAGTAAGCTTGTTGTTTCTAAAGGAACTTTTTCTGAAGTTTATAATTACTCAGACTCTAAAAAATACTTTTACGATTATCTTTCTTTTGATAAAAAAGCCATCGTAACTGTAAATGCGACTGTAGAGGTTGGTTATGATTTATCTAAATTAGAAATTCAGATAGATTCTGTAGGTAAGAAAATTTACATCAATAAAATACCGAAAGAAGAGGTTGTAATTTCTCCTGATATAAAATATTTCGATTTACAACAAAGTCAGTTTAATACTTTTTCTAAGTACGATTTGAATAAAATTAACAAAACAAGTATCGAAAAGATTAAAGAAACTATTGAAGTTACAGATTTAAAAGAAAAAGCAAAAATAAGATTGTTAGAGGAGTTGTCTAAAATCTATCAACTTTCTGCAGTTTATAATTGGCAAGTTATAGACAATACCAATTCTGGATTTTTAAGTAATTTTAAAAATTAAGTTTAAAAAAGCCCTCAAAAATAAATTTGAGAGCTTTTACATTGTGTTTATAATCCTTTTTTATTAAAATCTATCCTTAGCTCTTTAGAGACTTGAAGCTTGAGCTTTTAAAGCTGCATATTTACCATAGTTTATTATAAACTTAACCGTCTTTTAGATATTAAAATCTGGAGTAACTTCTATTAATTTCTTCTGAATACCGTAAATAACTAAACCTGCAACGTTTTTAGAATGCGTTTTAAGTAATAAGTTGTTTCTATGACCTTCTACGGTTCTGGGGCTAATAAAAAGTTTGTCTGCAATTTCTGCAGTAGTACATTGGTCGCAAATTAATTCTAAAACATCAATTTCTCTTTTAGAAAGTAATTTTTTATCTAAATCGATTTTTATGCGTTTTCCACTAGATGAATTAATATTTTCTTGAATAATTTTTAAAACTTTCTCATCATAATAAAAACCTTTATTAAATACTTCATTAATGGTGTGAATTACCATTTTAGGACTTGTGTTTTTAAGTAGGTAAGATGAGGCGCCAACATCAATCATATTGGTTATAAAAGATTTTCCATCAAAACTAGTTAAAGCAATTATCTTAATGTTTGGGTGTGTCTTATGAATTTTTTTAGTAGCTTCTACACCATTCATTTCGGGCATTTTTAAATCCATTAAAATAATATCTGGAGTATGTTCTGTATAAGATAGAAAATCAATTAATTCTTTACCATTTTCTGCTTCATAAGTAATGCTAAAGTTATTTTCTCTTTCTAATAAAAATCGGATACCTTTTCTAAAAAGTTCTTCATCATCAGCAATTATGATATTAATTTTATTCATCATTTGGGGGTTATATTACAATTAAGATATTAAATCCTTTACCTACTTCACTTCCAATACTATATCGTCCATTCAATAAAGAAACCCTACTTTCTATATTTTTCATACCAAGGCCTTTTTTATTTTCTTTTTTATCAGAATTAAAACCAATACCGTTGTCTGTATAGCTAAAAATAAGGTTGTTGTCTTTATGAGAAATATTTAAAGTACTCTTTTTTGCTTTACCATGTCTTATAGAATTATTAATTAATTCTTGAGTAATTCTAAAGAGATGTAATTCATTTTGTGGGTTTAAATGTTGCTTAGTGTATTTTATATTGTAAAGTATATTAATTTTTCTACTATTATTAAAAGAGTCTGCAAGTTCTTCTATGGCATCTTTAAGCCCAAATTCTTCTAAAATTGGTGGTAGTAAATTATGTGCAATTTTACGAGCACTTTCTAAGGTTTTATCTGTAGCTTCTAAAATACCATTGTTAACTATAAGGTATTCTTCTGGAGACAGATCTCCGTCTTTTAAAAGGTTTGCATTTAAGTTAATTACATTTAGTTTAGAACTAATATCGTCATGTAAATCTTGTGCAATACGTTTGCGCTCTTCTTCTTGAGTTATGATGATAGATTGTATAATTTCTTTTTGATGTGTTACTTCTAAATTCTTTTTCTCTAGTTCTTTGTCTACAATTTTTTTTCTTGAGGAGAAGAAAAATAGTAAGAGCGCAACTCCCATAAATAGAAGTAATAAAACTCCTATTAAAGCGATAAGTACCACTTGGTTTTCTTGAATAAGGAGTTTTTTCATTTGGGGGGTTTAAATCAAAGAAAACGAAGTTACATAAAAATAATTTTATTTTCAAAATTGTCGTTTTATTACTTTGTAATAGAACTATCTATAAATTTAATCTGTATTTTTTGATGCAAATAGTTGGTTGTGTTCTTTACGAATTGGTTTTCTAAAGTTTTTATACCATTCTACAAAAATCATTATCTGAAAAATTAGGTATAAAATAGAATTAAACTGCCAAACATAAAACTTTAACTCCCTAGAACCTATATTTCCTAATGTGAAGATTAGTGTACTACACAACGTATAGACAAAGAAACCAGAGTTAAAATAAATGTATTTTCTATTTTTATTATCATCTATTTTTTTTAGAAAAAAGAAAAAGCTGTAAAATAATAACGGTATTGATGTAGTTGCAATTTCTAAAACACTCCATCTATTTAGATTTTCAGGAAAATTATAAAGATATATAATAAAAGATGCTGCTGTTATAAACGTTAAAAAAAAAATGAAGGGCTTATACTTTTTAAAATCAATAAGAGAGGAAAAGAATAGGCTTAAAAAAATAAACTGACCAATAAAAAAATAATGACTTAAAAAAAGGTTGTAATTGTTTAACGAATTTAAAATGTTAGATAAAAACTGAATAAAAAGACAAAGCAATAAATACATAATAAAGTATTTTAGTGCTTTGTATTTTTTATTATAGCTTATAATAAAAACTAGTGTATTTAAAGCTAATACAGTATAGCCAGCATTTATTACAAAATCATCAAAAGTCATATTAGGTAGCTTAATTTAAAGGACTTTCAGTGTCACATTTATCCGGACAAGGAGTCGTCAAATCATAAATAAAATCACTTTTTGAATCTAGATTTTCACCATCCTTAGAAGAAATCATATCTTTTCCTTCAGCATCTACACCCACAATAATTAATTTTTCTTCAAAAACAGTTTCTCCTTCAATTTTGCGTTTATGAACCCCTAAATAGGCTCTTACTGTTACGGCTCCCTCTGCAATTACTCCTTTTAAATCTTCTAAAGGAATGTTAAAAGCTCTGCAATCTCGGTGTGCATTATAGGTGCCTTCCATTTTGCGCCATCTTTTGGTCCATTTTTTAGCTGTTTTTAATGAAATAGTGTTTTTTTTTGCCATGATTAGTTTGTATCGGTAGTTAATAAATAATTTTAGTTAGGTTTTAAAAGTATAGAAAATAACTAAGATGCCCTATTAATACGTAATTTTAAATATAAAAAACAGTTTTCCTCTTTTTTTTAAACTTCTTTTTATATTCCGGATGTTTAAAAATGTGTAATTTCGTTCCATGCCTACACCCTTAGAACTACAAATTAAAACGTTACCAAATGAACCCGGAGTTTATCAGTATTTTGATAAAGAAGACGTTATTATTTATGTTGGTAAAGCTAAAAATTTAAAGAAAAGAGTGGCTTCTTATTTTAATAAGAATCATGAGAACGGCAAGACGAGAGTTTTAGTAAAAAAGATTGTTCGTATAAAGCATATTGTTGTAAATACAGAAACAGATGCCTTATTGTTAGAGAACAATTTAATTAAAAAATACAAACCGCGTTACAATGTTTTACTAAAGGATGATAAATCGTATCCTTGGCTTTGCATTAAAAAAGAACGTTTTCCTAGAGTTTTTATGACCCGAAGAGTTATAAAAGATGGTTCGGAATATTTTGGTCCGTATACTTCTATAAAAACGGTTAGGGTTCTGTTAGATTTAATTAAGGAGTTGTATCCGCTAAGAACCTGTAAATACGATTTAAGCCATCAAAATATAAATGAAGGAAAGTATAAAGTATGTTTAGAGTATCATTTAAAAAATTGTAAAGGTCCTTGCGAAGGCCTAGAAACCGAGACTCATTACAACAATTCTATCGTAGAAATTAGAAATATTATTAAAGGTAACTTTAAAGAAAGCTTAGAGAAGTTTAACGAAATGATGTTAAATTTTGCAGAAAAAATGGAGTTTGAAGAAGCACAGAAAATTAAAGAGAAACTTCATCTATTAAGCAATTATCAATCTAAAAGTACCATTATAAATCCGTCTATAAATAATGTAGATGTTTTTTCTATTATTTCTGATGAAACACATGGATATGCTAATTTCTTAAAAATTTCTAACGGATCTATTATTCAGTCTCACACTACAGAAATTAAGAAAAAGTTAGATGAAACGGATAAAGAGTTATTAGAATTGTTTATTGTTGAAATTAGACAACGTTTCGATTCTCAATCGCCAGAAATTTATGTTCCTTTTAAAGTAGATTTAGGTGAAACATTAAAAGTTACCGTCCCAAAATTAGGCGATAAAAAGCGTATTGTAGAATTGTCTGAAAGAAATGCAAAATATTATCGACAAGAACAATTTAAGCAGGTACAGATTGTAGATCCAGACAGACATGTAAAAAGAATTATGTCGCAAATGAAAAAAGATTTGCGTTTATCTGTAGAGCCACGTCATATAGAGTGTTTCGATAACTCTAACATTCAGGGTACAAATCCTGTTGCTGCTTGTGTAGTTTTTAAAGACGGAAAACCAAGTAAAAAAGATTACAGACATTATAATATTAAAACAGTTGATGGACCAGACGATTTTGCATCTATGGAAGAGGTTGTTTACAGAAGATACAAGCGTTTGTTAGAAGAAGAACAACCTTTGCCACAATTAATTATTGTGGATGGTGGAAAAGGACAATTATCATCTGGTTTAAAAGCGTTAGAAAGTTTAGGTTTAAGGGGTAAAATAGCCATTATAGGAATAGCAAAAAGATTAGAAGAAATTTATTATCCAGGAGATCCAATACCTTTATATTTAGATAAAAAATCTGAAACATTAAAGATTACGCAATATCTAAGAAACGAGGCACACAGATTCGGAATTACCTTTCACAGAAATAAACGAAGTAAAAGTGCTATAAAATCTGAGTTAGAACAAATACCAGATGTTGGTGAGCAAACCATTACAACCTTATTGCGTAAATTTAAGTCGGCAAAACGTGTTAAAGAAGCTACTTTAGAAGAACTAAAAGAAGTTATAGGAAACGCAAGAGCTATAAAAGTATATGAATATTTTCAACCTAAGAAAAAATGAAAAAACAAATATTAGCCTTTTTATTGTTGCTTTCTATAACTCTAAATAGTCAAGAAAAGCAACCAAAAGTAGGTTTGGTTCTAAGTGGAGGAGGTGCAAAAGGTTTTGCTCATATTGGGGTTTTAAAAGAAATTGACAAAGCTGGTTTACAAATAGACTATATAGGTGGTACCAGTATGGGGGCAATTATTGGAGGTTTATATTCAATAGGATATTCTGGTGACCAGATAGAGCAGATTGTTTTAGAAACCGATTTTATGACACTTTTACAAGATAAGTTGCCTCGAAATTCTGAACCTTTTTTTGAAAAAGAATTTGGCGAAAAAACAGTAATTACTTTGCCTGTTAACAAAGGCTCCATAGGTTTTCCGGTGGCCGTTTCTAAAGGTCAGAATGTATTAAATTTTTTAACAGAATTATCATCATCAGTAGAACTTATTAATGATTTTAAAAAATTTCCTATTCCTTTCTTTTGTATTGCTACAGATGTAGAAAATGGGAGTCCTGTCTTATTAGAAAAGGGTTCTTTGCCTTTGGCTTTAAGGGCTAGTGGATCTTTCCCAACGTTATTAAATCCGGTTGTTGTAGATGATAAATTATTGGTAGATGGCGGGATAGCTAATAATTTTCCTATTAGTATCATGAAGTCTAAAGGAGTTGATGTTGTGATAGGAGTTGATGTGGAAGGTAATTTATATGAAAAAGAGAATCTTAATTCTATTGTGGCTCTTTTAAATCAGATAGTTAGTTATCAGATGTATAAAACTACAGACATAGAAAAAGAAAAATTAGACGTTTATATTCATCCCGTTGTCAATGATTATAATGTGGTTAGTTTTGATGACAAAGAAAATATTTTAGAAATAGGAATTAAAGAAGGAAAGAAATTTAGCAATGTTTTTAAAAAATTAGCAGAAAAGCAAGTACATAAAAGAGAACGTAAAAAGTTAAATTTTGATAAAGAGAAATTTTCAATTACTGATATTAATTTGTCTGGTAGTAATATCTATACAAGAGCTTTTGTTTTAGGTAAAATAAAGATAAAAAAAGGAGATAGTTTAACAAGAAAGGAAATTACAAAAAGAATTCACCTCTTATCTGCTACAAAAAATTACGAACGAATAACGTATAATTTAATTAAAAAAGAAGATAATACGTATAACTTAAAATTGAATTTAAACGAATCAAGTGGGAGTGCTAATCTAAAATTAGGTGTCCATTATGATTATTTATATAAGTCTGGTCTTTTGGCAAATTATAATAAGAAACACTTTCTATTGAATAATGATATGCTTTCTTTGAACCTTGTTTTAGGAGATAATTTAAGGTATAATTTAGATTATTTTGTAGATAATGGATTTTATGTTAGTTATGGTTTTAGATCTAGGTACAATCATTTTAGAACAAACTCTAAGTTTAATTCCATTATATCTCAGTTTCCTACTGTTAGCAGTATTAATTTAAAATATACAGATATTACCAATCAATTTTTTCTGCAAACAACTTTTAATAGAAGATTTGCTCTAGGTTTAGGTGTAGAGTATAAATATGTAAAAGCAACTACAGAAACAATTGCTTCTGAAGCTAATGAAGCTACTGTTTTTGATAATAGTAACTATTTTAATTCTTTTGGCTATTTGAAGTTAGATTCTTATGATAAAAAATATTTTCCTACAAAAGGATATTTTGCAGACTTAAACTTTAAGTGGTACATGGTTTCATCAGATCATAATGATGATTTCTCGCAATTTGCCCAAACAAAAGGAACTCTAGGTTTTGCTACTACCTTTTTAGATAAACTTACGCTACAAGTAACAAGTGAAGCTGGTTTTACATTAAACGATGTAGATTCTGATGTTTTTGATTTTTATTTGGGAGGATATAACCAGAACTATATTAACACTTTTGTGCCTTTCTACGGCTATGAGTTTGGGGAGCTTTCAGATAATACTTATATAAAAACCGAGTTTAATTTAAGATATGCTTTTGCTAGTAAACATTATGCAATATTTATAGCCAATTACGGACGTTTAGATGAAAATGTTTTTAAAAACATAGACCTTTTTACTGATGTTAAATCTGGTTACGCTGTTGGGTATAGTTTTAATTCTTTTGTTGGTCCTTTAGAAATAAAATATACTTGGTCTCCAGATAACAAAGAACAATATTGGTTGTTTAATTTAGGTTTTTGGTTTTAGAAATAAGGCTATAAATATTAGTAATACACTTCTAAAATTAACTTTTATTACCTGTTAATATTATTATAATACTAGATTTCTCTTTTGTAATTACTCCATTGTATACTAAACGAAATAGACATGGATATTAAACGTGTCTGGGTTTTAAAACCTCATAATAAAGAATTTCTTTATGGAATAAGTAGTATAAGGCTTGCTCTTATTTGTGTGTAGTTATGCTTTTAAACACCTTTAACTTACACGTTGTTACTGTTTGCTTTCTATTCACTATACTTAAGAACAATTGTATTTAGAAAGCTATAAAGTAAATAGCAAAAAAAAACCATGAAGCACTCTTCATGGTTTTTTTTGTTACTTATAAATAGATTATAATTTTACTTGTTTTGTGCTTAAGTGAAACTCTTCATACGTTTCTAATAAGCTCATTAAAGCTTTAATTAAATCTTTTGTTTCTAACAATACACTAAAGTATAAAGTTGTGTTTTTAGGACTAGTTTCATCTGTTCTAATTCTTGCAACTTGTTTTTCAATAGAAGATCTTACGCTTTGTAACAACTCATTCTTTTCTATTAATAGGCTATTTAAATTGTCTAATTCTCTATTTTCGAAAATAGCCGCTTCTTTAGTTAATAAAGCAGATAAAGCAACATCAATAGTTTTTAAATCTTTTATTTGACCTTTCTTTAAGTTTTTATGATTGTTATTTACATGTTTGTAGCTTGCTCTAGAAATATAACTAATAGATTGCGCTATATCTTGTAAATAGCCTAAAACCATAATATAAAATCTACTTGCTTCTACAGACGTTTCATCTAAAGATTTAATAAAATAGAAAACGCCATCTTTTAAACCATCTATTTCATCATTAAGTTTGGCAACGTGTTTGTCTGTTTTACGTAATTTATTTAAATCGTGGTTTGCTAAATCATTTACCACATTGGTATATAATTTATTTACACGGTTTATAACTTCAGAAATATGATCTGCACTTTCTTCAATTACTCCATTAATAGTAATTAATTCTGCTCTTTCTATATATACTTGTTTTTTTACTTCTTTAGATTTTCTTCTGTGAATTAGACTGTTTCTTCCAATTAAGAATGCAACAAGCGCCAATAGAATAGGAATCATAACCATATCCCAACTAATTAAATATGCTACTAAAGCTGCAGCTAAAAAGGCTGTAATTGCGGTTAAAAACCATCCACCAACAACATTTATTACTCCGGCAACTCTATAAACTGCACTTTCACGTCCCCAAGCTCTATCTGCCAAAGAAGTACCCATAGCAACCATAAATGTTACATAAGTAGTAGACAATGGTAATTTCATAGAAGTTGCAATAGATATTAAGATACCAGCAACAATTAAGTTAACAGAAGCTCTTACTAAATCGAAAGCAGGTAATTCGTATGTTTTATCTTTCGGTAATTCTATTACCGGTTTTTGAAACTTAGAATCTACATAATTCAATGCCTTTTTCGGGAAAATTTTAGCAATTCCAAAATTAAGACCCATTGCAAATCTTACCACAACTCTAGATAAAGGGTTTGGCTGAAATTTTTCATGTCCTTCTCCCTGACGAGATAAATCGATACCTGTTTTTATTACATTTTGTGCTTTACTAGAAGTCCATAAAGTAACCACCATTATAGCTCCTGCAATTAATAATAACCAAATGTTAGAAGGTACTTTTTTTGCTAAAATACCCATAGAAAATGCATCTGCTTCAATACCAGAAATACTCCAAGACTGGTAGGAGTTCCATGCTGCAATTGGTACCCCTACAAAGTTTACCAAGTCATTTCCAGAGAAAGCCATTGCTAAAGAAAATGTACCAACTCCAATAATCAATTTTAAAATATTAACTTTAAAAAACTGAATTAAAATTTGAGAAATTATAGCCCAGATAACAAAACTTCCTAAAATAATAGCTAATGTGTTTCCTTCAATTAAATGTGCTATATCAGAATACCAAGGAGTTCCTTTCATTCCTTTTATAATGATAAAGTAGGTAATTGCAGTAATTGCAAATCCACCAAATAGCGCACTGATATAAGTAGCTCTCTTATTAAAGTTAAAAGTATAAATAAGTCTTGATACAAACTGTACAAGTGCACCTACAGAGAATGCGACGACAACGGATAATAGTATTCCATTAATAATTTCAAAAGCTTTTTCATGGTTAATATAGCTCCAAATATCTGAAATAGATTGTGCTTCGTTAGCAGATATTTTTATTAAAGAAATACAAACGGCAGCTCCTAAAAGTTCAAATACAATAGAAACGGTTGTAGATGTAGGCATCCCGAGCGTGTTAAAGATATCTAGTAATAAAATATCTGTAATCATTACGGCCATAAAAATGAACATAATATCTTGAAACATAAACATGTTAGGGTTAAAAATTCCTTTACGTGCAACTTCCATCATTCCACTAGAGGTAACGGCACCAAAAAACACCCCTAAACTTGCAATTATCATAATATTTCTTACAGATATTGCTTTTGAGCCTATGGCTGAATTTAAGAAGTTAACGGCGTCATTACTAACTCCTATAACTAAATCTACTATAGCTAAAATAGCTAGAGCTACTAACATTAAAATATATGGATCTCCCATTTTGTTTATTTAATTTTTTTGTTGTGCAAATTTACAAACATATAAAATTGCTAATGTTATGTTTATGTTATCTTAATCGATATTAAAAATGAATATCTACCTGTAGTCTAAAACGCAATTTGTTTGTGTTAAAACCAATATCAGTATAGCTTAGGTCTGTTTGTACTTTTAATTTATGACCTGCAATGTATTTAGATACTCCTAAGGTATATTCATTTTCGGCTCCTTCACCGGTTATTTTTTTGTCTAAAGTTACGTTGGTGTATCGTGCAGATACTTCTATTGTTTTAGATACTAAATATCCTGTTTGTAAATTTAAACCATTACCAACCTGAACAGCATCACCAGTTAAACTGCCATCAGAATTTTTAGCTAATGCATCATCTGCGTTTCTATTTGCATATTCTGCCATAAAGGAAAAACCATTATGTTTATACATCGCATCAAAATAAAGTGTAGAAATATTTGTAGAGAAAAAACCAGTATCATTATACATATAAGAACCTTGGTTACTTCTTGTTTTAGAAGCGTTGTTGTTAAAGTCGTAAGCAAAAGCTAAAGACAGTCTAGGGTCTTTTTCAAATTTTAAATCACTACCTAAATAATCTCCTTTACTGGCAAAATCTCCAAATGGAAATAATTCTATTCTTGTAGTGTATTGATGACCTCCAATATTACCTGTTGTAATATTTCTACCTTCTCCTTGTGCAATTGAAACTGTTTCTTTAACAAGAAATCGATCTGTAAGGTTAAAATGGTGTTTTAATTGAATTCCCATATCTCTGTCTATATTAAAATTACTATTTAATATAGATCTGTTTACCATTTGCATATTGGCAGACGAGATTAAGCGTTCTCTGTTTCCAGGAAGCTTTGTTTGTCCAAACCATAATACAAAATTTCCAGAAAAATTCCATTTTAAAACAGCGTCTAAAATATATCTTGGTGCATCGTGTGTAAACTCAGAAGCACCAGCTTGATCTCTGTTAGATAAACCTAATTCTACTTTATATTTTAGTTTTGGAGAAAAAGCAAAACCATCAAACTTTAGGCGAGATCTTCTAATTAACATAGAAGATTCTGGGTTAGATAGCCCACTACTTGCATCCCATTTAGAAATTGCTAGTGTTTGAAATCTTAATCCAACCTTCATTGTAAAGGTACTGTCTTTACCAACTAAGTTAAAGAGGCCATTTCCAAATTTAGGTGCGTTTGTTTCTTGTGCTTGTATACTTAAAAAAGTACACATAATAATGAGAACTACTACTTTACGTAGTGCTGGGGATTGCATAATTATTAGTTTTTGTCGATGCAAAGAACTGTTAACAATGTTAAATTAAAGTTAATTTAGTATTAAGTAAACAAAAAAACTGCCTTGGTGAGAGGCAGTAGATCATAAATTGTAGTCGACAAAAACTAATTTAATTTATGGTAATCTTTATTTCTAAAGAATAGTTCAAATATCTCACCAAAAATTAAAATGAATGTTTTTTCAAAATTAAAAAAATGTTAACGATTTATACTCGCTTAACATTTAGTTAATGTTTTTGTGATGCAAGCATAATTTAAAGCTAACATAGAATTTACAAATGCGATGGACTTTTGCGGCAGTAAATTATACGAAAAAAATGAAAAAATTTTTATTTATTACTTTTTTAGCTTTTAGCCAATTATTATTAGCACAAAGTACAGGTACATTAAAGGGTATATTATCTGATGGGGAAACAAACAACGAACCATTGCCTTTTGCAAACGTTCTTATTAAAGGAACCGCAATGGGTACAACTACCGATTTTGATGGAAATTATACTTTAAACGTACCAGCAGGGAGTCATACTGTTGTTTTTAGTTTTTTAGGATATAAAACAATTGAAAAGCCAATTACAATTGCAGCAGGAGAGACTGTAACAATTAATCAAATACTATCTGCAGAAGAAGGCGTTTCTTTAGAAGAGGTGGTTATTATGTCTGCTGCGTCTAGAGAATCTGTTTCTGCACTTTTATTAGAACAGAAAAAAGCGACAGTAATTAAAGAAAGTATTGGAGCACAAACTTTATCTAAAATTGGAGTTTCGGATGCTGCAACTGCAACAACTAAAATTTCTGGTGTTACAAAAAGTCAAGGAACGGGAGATATCTTTATTAGAGGGTTAGGAGATCGATATTTATCGACTACTATGAATGGTTTACCTGTACCTTCGGACGATGTTGAAAAGAAAAACATCAACTTAAATCTTTTTTCTACAGATATTATTCAAAATGTAGGTATTAGTAAAACATATACAACTTCTGGTTATGCAGATCAAGCTTCTGGTAATGTAGATGTAGTAACAAAAGATTACTCTAAAAAAGAATATACTGTAGGTATAAACGGAGGAACAAATACAAATGTATTAGGTTACGATGGAGATTTTAGAACTACAATAACAAATAATGATGTAAGTTTAGGGTTTCATAAAAAACAATATGCTTTACAAGATTTAATATCTAGACAAGGTTGGGATACAGAGACTATATCTGCACAACCTATAAATTATAGTGGATCTTTATCGGCTGCTCAAAAATTTGAAATTTTTGGTAAAGATTTATCTTTCTATGTAAGTGCAACACACTCTAAGTCTTATGATTATTATTCAGGAGAGTTTCAGAGTTTTAGACAAAACCGTAGTGATAATAAATTTTCTGATGTAGAAAGTTTTACAACGAAGACAAACACATCTGGTTATGTTAACTTTAAATTGAAATTGAATGATGCTAATAGTTTTAAGTTTAATACCTTATTTGTAAACAAGAGTTCTAATAATTTATATGAACAAGGAAGAAATGGTTTAGGTTTTGTTTATGATCAAGATCCTCAACAAGATGGAGCTTTTGTTAGAGATCAAAACTTTAAACAAACTACAATGGTTATTAATCAATTAATGGGAGAGCATGACTTAAACGAAAACAATACGTTAACTTGGGCTGGTGGTTATAATTTTGTTTTAGCAGAAGAACCAAATAGAATTAGAAACGAAGTTAATATTTTAGATGTAGCAAGTTCATCAGAAATTCAATTTGCACACGTAGGAGATTATCAGCAAAGAAAATCTACTCAAAAAATTGAAGATGTAGAGTACAATGCTTATGTTAAAAATAACTGGAAATTTGGTAACCTTAATGAAGAGGGAGATAAGCCTTTTGCGCTTAATTATGGTGTAAATTATAGAAGGAAAGAAAGAGATTTTAAATCACAAGCAATTGGAGTTTTAGCAAGAAATTATAAAGCACCTTCTGTAGATGAATTATCTTCAACTTTTGTCCAATCTAATTTTGATAATGGTTTAAACCTTAGAATAGGAGAAGTAGATCTTTTCTCTGGAGAACTAAATGTTTTAGCTGCTTTTACAGATTTTAACTTTACTTTAAATGAAAAGTTTTCGGGTAACTTAGGTTTGCGTTTCGAGAGAGACGAAATTAATGTTTCTTGGGATGTAGCGAACTACGTAGGTAGAATAGGTAATACTAGTAAAACTTACGAAAACTTGTTTCCAAGTCTTAATTTAAAATATGAAGTTGCAGAAAACCAATATATACGTTTTGCAACAAGTCTTACACAAACTTTACCAGAATTTAAAGAATTATCTCCTTTTGAGTATGTTTCACCAACTGGTCGTGTTTCTAAAGGTAATCCAGATTTAGAAAAATCTGATGTTATAAATGTTGATTTAAAATGGGAGTTTTTTCCTAGTAGAGGAGAAGTTTTCTCTGTAACAGGATTTTATAAAAATATAAAAAACCCAATTAACTTGGCCCAGTCAAGAGGTTCTTCTGGTAACTTTATTTTCTATAATACAGGAGAGAAAGCAACAGTAAAAGGATTAGAGTTAGAAGCTAGAACAAGTTTTATTAAAAATGAAGATGATGATACTGTTTTAGGTTTTAATGCGAACTTAACTAAAATGTGGTTTAGCCAAGATTTAGATGATGTTTTTCAATATAAAGGAAAAACAGAATCAAACTTACAAGGAGCTTCAGACCTTATTGCAAATGGTAGTTTAAGTTATAGTAGTAATAAAGAAAAAGAATTTGTTGCAACTTTAACAGGTAATTATTCATCAGATAAAGTTTTTGCTTTGGGATCTCCAGAAGATTTTGTGAATAGCGCAACACTTTATAATGACGAAATTATAGAAAAAGGTTTTGTTTCTCTTGATTTAGTTTTAAGTAAAGAATTAACGGATAGATTAAGTGTTAAATTGGTTGGTAGAAACTTATTAAACCCAGAGATCAAACAAACGCAGTTCGTAAGAAATGTAAATACAGAAATAGAAACAAATGAAACAGTTTCTAACTATAAACAAGGGGTTCAATTAACTTTAGGAGTTAAATATGCTTTCTAATTAAAGAATTTTTTTAAATAATTTAAAAAGTCTAGAAGTTTACTTCTAGGCTTTTTCTTTTTTAAATACTATTTGTTATTAGCTGTTAAAACGAGGTAACAATTAGTTAACAAAGCCGTATTTATCTAACATATTATTAATATTTAGTTAAGGTTATTTAAATGGTTCAGTAGTTTCTTTGCATGAAAATAAACAATAAACAATACAAACAAAAATGAAAAGATCAATTTTTAATAACTTAAGTGTTGTAGCATTAGCATTTGCTATGACTTTTGCAAGTTGTACTAGTGACGAACCAGCATTACTTAATTCTGATGTTCAAGAAAATTTAGAAGTAGGAATTTTAAAAGGAAGATTAGATTCTGATGTTACTTTAGATGCTAGTATTACTTATAAATTAACTTCATCTTTTATTGTTCCTGAAGGATATACTTTTACAATACCAGCTGGTACTAAAATTGAAGCGTTAGAAGGTGGTACAGATGTTTATATTGCAGTTTTACAAGGTGGAGCAATTAATATTAACGGTACACAATCTAGCCCAGTTGTAATTTCTACAGCTTCAGGAGAAGCTAACGGATGGGGTGGATTAACTATTTGTGGTTACGCTACTACTAGTGCAGGTGTAAATGCAGAAGCTGAAGTAGGTGGTTTTATCTATGGTGGATCTAATGATGCAGATAGTTCTGGAGCTATTTCTTATTTACAAATAGCTGGTACTGGTGCTCAAATTAATTCAGAATCTCAATATAACGGAATTTCTTTTTACTCTGTAGGTTCTGGTACTTCTGTTAGCAATATTGCTGTACTTAATGGTGCAGATGATGGTGTAGAATTTTTTGGAGGTGCTGTTTCAGTTACTAACTTATATGTAGAAAATGTACAAGATGATGCTATCGACTGGACAGAAGAATGGTCTGGTAACATTTCAAATGCTTATATATCTAATACAGAAGATGGTTTTTCTACTGTTTTTGAAGGAGATAAAGCGAACGGAAACCCTACTTTTGATAATATTACTGCAGTTTCTACTGTTGGTGGTACTGCTTTACAATTCAAAGCTACTTCTGGAGGTACAATTACAGGTCTTTCTTTAGTTGGTTATGATGTAGATTTAGACATGAAAGATGGTGGTGATGTTTCTAACGTTACTTTTTCACAAGGTTATACTCCAGTTGCATTAACAGAAGATCAAGCAACAGACGGATATTTCTATGCTTTAAATACTTCTGCAATTTCCACAGTTACTGCAGCAGATTTCCCTTGGGTAGATACTGATGTTTCTTTTGAATCTAACTTATTACAAGGAGCTGTTACTGGTGATGTAACATTAGATGCTTCTATCGCTTATACATTAAGTTCTTCTTATATTGTACAAGATGGTGGTAAATTAACAATACCAGCAGGAACTAAAATTACTGCTAGAGATGGTGGTACAGGAGTTTATATCGCAGTTTTACAAGGTGGTGAAATAGACATACAAGGTACTGCAGCAAATCCAGTAGTTATGTCTTCTGCTTCAGGTGAACCTGGAGATTGGGGAGGTCTTACTTTATGTGGTAATGCTACAACTAGTGCAGGTGCAGGTGCAGAAGCAGAAATAGGTGGTTTCATTTATGGTGGAACTGATGATGCAGATAGCTCTGGTTCTATTAAATATTTAGTAATTAAAGGTACTGGTGCTCAAATTAATTCAGAATCTCAATACAATGGAGTTTCTTTCTACGCTGTAGGATCTGGAACTACTGTAGAAAACGTTTCTGTAATCAACGGAGATGATGATGGTGTTGAGTTCTTTGGTGGTACTGTTTCTGTATCTAACTTATACTTAGAAAACAATAGTGATGATTCTATAGATTGGACAGAGTCTTGGTCTGGTTCTGTAACGAACGCTTATATTTCTCATTCTGTTGCTGGTTTTTCTACTGTTTTTGAGGGTGATAAAGCTAACGCAAACCCTACATTTACTAATATTACTGCTATCTCTACTGTTGGTGGAACGGCTTTACAGTTTAAAGCTACATCTGGTGGTACTATTACTAACTTATATTTAGAAGGTTATGATACTAACATAGACATGAGAGATGATGGTCCTTTAGCTAACGTTGTAATTGAAGGAGCTGCTGCAACTACTACAGCTGCTTATAATACAGGTACACAAGTAGATGTTACTTCTTGGACTTGGGTTAATGCAGGTTTATAATAAACTTTGGTAATTGTAAAATTACTTAATTATATATTTCTTAAAATCTCTTGAAGCATTGCTTCAAGAGATTTTTTTATTTCATATTGTACAGTGTAAATAAAAGCTATTCTCTAACCATTTATAAACAGTACTTCTAGGTGTATTCAAATTGATGTATACAGAAGTTTAAAAGGATGTTATTCGGGAAAGTATAGTTGTATAGGTAACAAAAAAAACGCACCTTAGAGTGCGTTTTTTGTTTTATAAAGTAAGAAATGTATTAGAATCTCCAACCAATATTAACACCTAATCTAGGTACTAAAGTAGGTGAGTCAGATCCAAATAAGTTTCTACCAACACCAGCGTGTACATCAATAGTTAAACCACTTCCTGTAATATACTTTGTACCAACAGCAACACCTAAGGCACCATCTGTATATTTGTTATCGTAAACTCCAGGGTTGTTTTCTTCATCAGATTCTTCTTTTCCAGAATTGATTCCTAAAAAAGCTTCACCAAAAAAGTTCCATTCTTCGTTTGTAGAAAAATAATTACGGTAATAAGGTGTAATCATAGTGTTTTCATTGTATCTAAAACTATCATCTTGATTGGCTAAGTTAAATAAAGCAGAAATACCAAAAGAAGAACTTTCAGAGATGTAGTTCTCATACGAAAACTCTAAACTTTTTATAACCAATGCATCTCCAATGTCTAATTTAATTTCTTGTTGTGCGTAGCTTAAAGTACTCGCTAAAAGTCCGAAAGCTAAAAGTAATTTTTTCATGTTTTTTGTTTTTTTGTATTTAATGATTTTTATAGAGTGCAAATCTAATAAATAAGATTGGTTTTAGAATCTATATCCTAAAGAGATTCCACCTCTACCTACAGCCTCTAAAGAGCTATTATCTCCACCTAAATTGCGTCCTAACCCTAAATATATTTCTGTTGTAAAGCCTTTTTTAGAAATAAATTTTCCTCCAACAGAAATACCAACAGCAAATTCCGTTTTAGTATCTCCATTATAAGAACTATTATAATTTCCATAACCATCAATATAATAGTCGTAATTATTGTTTTCATAAGAATGCAACATTCCAAAACCTTCTACAAAAAAACCTCTTGCAAATTTGCTAGAGAAGTATCTTCTATAAAAAGGCGTTAAAGAAAATTTTCGATACTCATCTACATCTTCATTTTTGTCAAACCCAACTAGAACTCCAACTCCAAAAGAAGATTCATCATTAATTAAATATTCATAAGAAACATCTATCCATTCAAAAGCTAGCGCACCTAATACATTTAATTTTACTTCGTGTTTTTTATTGATGTCTTGTGGATGTTGTTCTTCTTTTTCTTGAGCAATAGAAATTGCTGAAGTAAACAATAGAAGAAATAATGTAATTTTTTTCATAATAGATTTTTTGGTTGATGTAACAAACGTATTAAAAAAGTACCCAAGTTTCTAAAAAATAGCTCTTAATTGCACACTTCCGGTATGGATTGTTTTTGTGCTTTCACTCTTTCTACCCAAATAAGATAAATTCAGATTTAAAAAAGTATTTAATTTTTGATTGAATAAAAGATTCCAAGTGTAATTTTTTCCATCTTGTAAACCTTCTAACATTTGGTAGGCAACGGGCGAGTTGGTATCTCCTGTAAAGTCATTCAAAAACACGTTTGCGTTGGCAGAAATTTGATTCTTTTTACTGTTGATGTAGAAATATTCAATTCCGAATTTTTGTTGCTTCAAATGTTCAAAATCTGCCAGTTGGTTCTCTTTGTTTTTAAAGTGATAAAAAGCCGTTAAACGATTGCTATCATTGTATAAAAAACTAATTTTTGGTTGAAATTCGATGGCATTAATTGTATAGTTTCTATTGTTAAAATTGGCTGTTTTTAAATCGTTTTCAGCGGTTTTCCCCATTAACTCAAGCAACCAAAAAGTTGCAAATTTATGTGCAAAATCTAGCTGATGTAACTCAATGTTGTTTTCTTGGTTTCCTATAAAGTATTGTTGCTTATTTCTGTTTTTTCCGTAGGTGTAGGTTGTGCTATATTTTTGAAGATTTCTGTTGAAATAAAGACTATTTCTAAGACTGAAATTTAAACCAATCAGTTTACTTTCATCAAAATCAAAAGGATTAAAATTAAAAGAATTTCCTATTCTTTGCTGTTCATTTTCTACACTTAAAAAACTCTGATTGTAAAAATTAGAAAGCAATTTTTTAATCCCATTTTTAGCTGTCCAAATTCTTGGATTTAATGTTATAGACTGTGTAAATTTTGCACGTTGCGTAGCAATAAATTGTAAGTTTGGTTTTGGTAAACGCAAATATTCTGCTTGGTCTTGAAATTCTGCAACTTCAAATTCATCAAAATCCTTAACGCCGTCGCTGTTATAATCTATCCAAGTATAATAGCCTAAACCAGGTTCTGTTTTTACGTAAATATATTCTTGTTGGGCAACGTTACCCGATGAGGTTTCATAAACGGTTCCTAAATTGATAAAACTATTAAATAATTCCTGATTAAAAACAACTTTAGAATTTAACGATTTTTCATTGTCTGTAAACTTGTTTTCTGTAAGTCTGTAATTGGCAAAAACACTTAAATTGGTTTGTTTGTTCTGAATGATTTTACTGTTGATGTAAAACGTTTTTCTATTGTTGATTTCTGTAAAACTATTCGATTTTATACTGTCGTTATTTCTGTAATTAAACCCCATTTTAGCAAACACATTGGTAGAGTCTCCAATACCAAAATAAGTTTCATATTCTTTAAATTTATGACTTGTATTGATAAATTCTTGTGAAGTAATATCTTTTCTACTATTGGTTTCAAAATTAATAAACGCACCCAACCATTTTTTATTAAAATCGTGTTCTGCTTTCGCTTTTGCTGTAAAAAAGGAGTTATCTTCTGTGGTTGAGGTATTTTTTAAAAAACTACCATTTACATAAAAAGAAGTGTTTTTTAACTTCATTTTAGATTGTAGTTCATGTTTGTTACCAGAAAAAATATCTTTATATGTTAAGTTGTTGTATCGATATAAAATAAAATCTTCCTTTTTATTTTGTAAACTAAATTCCGATTGAAAATAACTTTTAGTAGCGTCGTTTGTTAAGATATTCCAATCTCTATTAAACTCTACAGATTCCCAACGTTGTGCAGTTTTAAAATTATTTTGTACAAATTCATGACTCATATTACTCTGTAATTGCCATTTTTTATCAATTAAAGTTTGCTGCCAATTTACCTTTGTTGCAATGGCTTTATTTTGGGCATCATCTATGGTAGAAAACAAATTGGCATCATTATTACTAAGTGCAACTTCTGTATTAATAATCGTTTTTTCTGAAGGATTGTATGCAGATTGTACGATAAACAACTGAGATTTTGTTGGTGGAGTTAAACGGATGATAGGATTGTAACTCCCTTGATTTGTGCCCACAAACAAAAAGATATTACCGATTGCTGTGGTTTCATCTAAAACATAATCTCCTAAATTGTTACCAACATTAGAAAAAGTTACCGTGTACAATTCATCTGTAGCGTTGTTGGAATATTCAAAAATTTCTTCACTTCCATTAAGTACCTTTTTATACAAGATTTTATTATCATTAAAAGCATCTTCATAGGCACTTTCTGCAATCATTAAATCTGTATTGTTACCTGCACTTTCTAAGATTTGCTTTTGTTCTGTAGTTAAATTTTGCTGAATGGGTTGGTTTTTAGCATCATTCTCCGAATAAAAATAACCAGCGATGCTAAATTTTTCACCTTCATAGGAAGCTTCATCATATGTTATAAAACGCGTATAGTTTCTTTCTGAATACTGAAAATCAATCTGAATTCTCATATCATTGGTGATTGGATAAGTAGTGTTGAACTCTATTTCTCCAAGATTATAATCGATGGTATAATCGTTTTCTTCTCCACGTTTAATCTGAATTCCGTTGATAAATACCTTCTCGCTACCTTCAATAATTAAAATAGCAGTTTCATTATTGGCTCCTAAAATTTTATAAGGACCTTGGTTGCCTTCTACACTTGTAATGTTATACGAGCTAAATCGTCCTCTTACAACTGCACCAGAAGCAGCAACTTTAAAATTGTCGTTTAGCTGGGCTTCTACCAATAAACCAGAAACTTGTTTGGTAAAAGGTAAGAAGTAACTTTTGGTGTTTTGTAATGAAATATCACCTGCTTTTACGCGCCAATTATCTGTAAACATTTCAATAAAAATACGATCGAAATCAGTAATATTTTGTGAATATCCATTTTCTTGAATGGGAATATTGGTGTCAAAAATATTGGCTCTTAAGGTAACGTCTTTAGAGAGTTTACCCGATATTTCTAAATCTAAAGCAGAGTTTGTTACTGCATTCTGGTTATTACCAGAAGTAATTCCTCTAGTGATAAATCCTTTGGTTTGTAAACCATCAAATAATTTTATGTCCGATGCTTTTTTATTGGTGGTTAAACTGTATAATTTACCCGTATTTGTGCCATTTGGTAGGATAAATTTATCATCAAAAGGTGTGTAAACTTTAGTAATAAAATCTGGAAGCCTAAAATATTCAACCGTAATTTCTGTATATTTTTTTGAGTTGATAATTAAAATAGCATTGCTAAAATCGATGGTATATTCAGAAAAAGGAATTTCCTTTGAAAAAGCATTGACTACTTTAAATTTCTGCGGATTTAAAGCCACAGAATCTAATTGAATGGTATCTTTTTCAATCAAATATTTTTGCACTCTAAAATCTTTAGATACAGTTTGAGATTGGATTGAGAATCCAATAAAAAGTAAAAAGAAGAAGAGAACTCTTTGAATCATAAAAAACTATATGTTCTAAACGTAAAAATATGTTTTTTAATGTTTGAAAATAAAAATTAAAATAATGATTGTTGCTTTACTGGGTTTTCATGCGCTAATAACCATTTTTTACGCCAAATTCCGCCAGCATAACCTGTTAAAGAACCATCTGAACCAATAACTCTATGACACGGAATAATGATCCAAATTGGGTTTTTACCATTTGCAGAGGCAACTGCTCTTATGGCTTTTACATCTCCTAAAGCTTTGCTTTGTTCTAAATAGGTTCTTGTTTTATTAAAAGGAATGTTTAATAATTCGTCCCACACTTTTTTTTGAAAATCGGTTCCTTGCGGATTCAATTTTAAATCGAAATCAATTCTTTTTCCAGAAAAATATTGGTCTAATTGAGTGACACATTCTTGCAAACACACAGGGGTTTCAGAATTTGTCACTTTGAACGAAGTCGATAAGTCTTCATCTAAAACCGAAACCGATTGAATTCCGTTTTCATCACCCACAATTTTTGCGGTTCCCAATGGTGTTTTGTAATATGTGGTTTGTAAACTCAATTAAAGTTGTATTTTTTTCTTAATTCTTTAACTTCTTCATCAGAGGAATAATTCATCATTAGTAAACCTTCAACAGTTTTTATCTTTTTGTTCTTAATTTGTTCTGCAATATAATTTCTTGCTGCTGCTGTTTTCTTAAACTTATCAGTAAAAATAGCAATTAACTGTTTCGGATTTGCTCTTGTAAACTTGTTTTTTACAATTTGTGCAGATAAAAAGTCAGAAATTAAATGCGTCTCTCTTAAGCTACAAATTTGAATTTGTTTTTCTATTTCTTTATCATCCGTAGAGATTTCTACAAAATTATTAACACCTATGCTGTACATTGGTTTAATGCTAGAATGTGTGTTTTTTGCTTTCCCTTCATAGTCATCAACAGATAGTTTAATAGAAATAACATCAGTAAAATTTATTTTTCCTTTATCAATAATAAATTCATCCGAAGTTATTTTTAGGTACCCTGTATAATTTATCAAAATATCTTCTTTAGAAAACATTGTAAAAAATACAGAAGCAATAAAGGTTATAAAAGAAATAACAGCTACTGGGTAAAAAATAGTTTCTATAAAATCAAATTCTAAATATACTTTGTTGATTGAAATAATTACACAAGCAAACATTCCAATTGTTAGTCCTAAATAAGTATATGTTTTAGGATGTTCAAAATTGAAGAATTTTTCTTCTGTTGTAATTGTATCAAATACCATTTATATACCAAAAACATCTTTAGAATTCTGAGTTGTAATGGCAGCAATTTCATCAAAAGAAAGTCCGTAAATATCTACCAATTTATCAACAACGTTGGTTAAATAAGCACTTTCATTTCTTTTTCCTCTGTATGGAGTTGGCGCTAAATAAGGCGCATCTGTTTCTAAAACAATGTGTTTTATATCAATTTCATTCAAAAACTTATCAATCTTACCATTTTTAAAAGTAGCAACACCACCAATTCCTAATTTCATGTTGTAAGAAATAGCTTGTTTTGCTTGTTCTAAAGTACCTGTAAAACAGTGAAAAATCCCTCTTAAATCATCACTTTTTTCAGATTCTAAAACTTCAAAAACTTCATCAAAAGCATCTCTACAATGAATGTTAATAGGCATTTTTTTCTCTTTTGCCCATTGTATTTGAGTTCTAAAAGCGTCTTGTTGTTCTTTTAAGAAACTTTTATCCCAAAATAAGTCCATACCAATTTCGCCAATGGCGTAAAATTCCTTTTTATCTAGCCATTTTTTAACATGTGCTAGTTCTTCTAGGTAGGTTTCATTTACAGAAGTAGGGTGTAAGCCCATCATTAGAAAAACATCGTTAGGGTAGTCTTTTTCTAATTGTAACATAATATCTGTGTAGGTAGAATCTATTGCAGGAATAAAAAAACGAGTGACACCAGCATCTTTAGCACGTTGCATCATGGCTGCCTGGTCTTCGTTATATTGAGTAGAATATAAATGGGTGTGTGTATCTGTAATCATTTTGTGTAAAAATTTCTAGTGCAAAACTACTAAATATTCTTAGTGAAAAGGGCTATTGTTTAGCGTTTTATAAAACGTACCTTTGCAGAAAAATATTAAGAATGACTTTTCAAGATTTAGGAATCTCTAATCAATTACAATATGCTATTGACGATTTGGGTTATGTAACGCCAACGCCAATACAAGAACAAGCATTTTCTGTTGTAAGATCGGGGAAAGATGTAGTGGGAATTGCGCAAACAGGTACCGGAAAAACCTTTGCGTATATGATGCCTATTTTGCAAGAATTAAAGTTTTCTAAGCAAAAACATCCTCGAGTTTTGGTTTTAGTACCAACGCGTGAGCTTGTTTTACAAGTGGTTGAACAGATAGAACAACTATCTAAATATATTAATACGCGTGTTTTAGGTGTGTATGGTGGTGCAAACATTAATACCCAAAAACAAGCTATTTTACAAGGACAAGATATTATTGTGGCAACTCCTGGTCGTTTATATGACTTGGCGTTGAGCAATGCTTTAAAGCTAAAATCTATTCAGAAATTAGTAATTGATGAGGTAGATGTAATGTTAGATCTAGGGTTTCGTTTTCAGTTGATGAATATCTTTGACGTGATTCCAGAAAGAAGACAAAACGTATTATTTTCTGCTACGATGACGGAAGATGTAGATTTGTTAATTTACGATTTCTTTAAAAATCCAGAGAAAATATCTGTTGCAGTAAGTGGAACACCTTTAGATAATATAGAGCAAGTTTCTTATAACATTCCTAACTTTTTTACCAAAGTTAATTTGTTACATGAGCTTTTAGCAGATAAAGAAACGTATAATAAAGTATTGATTTTTGTTGGTTTTAAAAGAACTGCAGATTTGTTATTTAAGCACTTACAAGAAGCGTTTAATGATGAAATGTGTGTGATTCACTCTAATAAAACGCAGAATTATAGAATTCGTTCTATAAAACAGTTTGATGAAGGTAAAAACCGAATTTTACTAGCTACCGATGTAATGGCGCGTGGTTTAGATTTTGACAACGTTTCTCATGTTATCAATTTTGATACACCAGAATTTCCTGAAAATTATATGCACAGAATTGGTAGAACTGGTCGTGCAGAAAGAGCAGGGAAAACGATTCTTTTTTCTACTCCAAGCGAGCAAGAAACAAAAAAAGGTATTGAAGAATTAATGAATTATGAAATTCCGGTTTTAGACTTACCAGAACACGTTGAAATTTCTAAATTATTAACAGAAGATGAACGTCCGAAAGAAGATCAAGGGATTTCTAAGAACAGAACTTCTTTAGAATATGTTCCAGGACCTGCGTTTCACGAAAAGAGTGAGAAAAATAGCCAAGTAAATTTAGGTGGTTCTTACAGACGAGAAATTGCTGCAAAATATAAGAAGCCTAAAACAAGAGGAGATAAAAACTACAACAAGCATAACAAGAAAAAGAAAAAATAATGCAGATTTTAACAGCACAAGAATTGCATAATTTAGCAATGAACATTGTTGGTAAGAAGCTTACAAAAATGGGGTATGAGTTTCAGGCTATAAACAGTCAGTTAAAAAGACATCCCCAATTTGTGTTATTTAAAAAAGGAGAACCTACTATTTTTGTCTTGGTAAAGGCGAGTAATAATATTCAAAATCCGAATGAATATGATACCATTTGGATGGAGACTTTTAAAAATCACGCTAAAAAGCAGAATGCCAAAGTTTGGTTTGCTGGCGTAGGAATTGCCAACGCAGAAAGTGTTGAAAGTCCTGTTTTTAAAGACCAACCTTACTATGAGGCTTTTGATGATTTTATCAAGATCTTGGAGTAGGTTCGTTTAACGTTGTTTTGTATAAGAATAGTTGCGGGTATGTATGCGAGGATTTTCCGAAGGAAAATCAGACGTAGCAAATACGCAACGACCTTTGATTAAGCACTAAACCCAATTATTTTTATACGGTGTTGATGTTAGTATTTTCTATTACCAAATGTTTCTCCTTTATAACTAAACCTAATAGTTCAATTATTCTCTTGTAAACATGTAGCATTTCACGTCCTCCGGTTACGTATGTCCTTTTTGTTTTGAGTTCATCCCAAATGCAATTGTCTTCAAATGTTTTTTTCAAATCAATTATGTCAAGACATAAGATTCCAATTTCTTGAATTATTTTTTCTTCTAAATGCAAAGAGTGGAATCCAACAACTTTTTCAAGTCTGATTAAAAAATCATCTAGCCTATTTATTTCTTTTGATAACGTCGTAAATACAATTTCTGGGTCTGATTCAATTAGTTTACTAAGAAAATTAACATCAAACACTTTTTTCGTTGGACTTGTCAAAATATTGGGTCTTAAAATTGCGACAAAATCATTAATTTCCTTGTCATTTGTTTTTGAATAAATATCTAAACCAGGTCCAATAACTTTATAATCCTGTGCAACTCGGTTTAGTATTCCGCATAAACTAGCTACTATGAAGTTAATCTTTCTCCTATTGTATACTTTGTTGACTACTTTTATTCTTGAAATCGTAATTTTTGGAATTAACCAAATTGATAGTATAAGTCCAAGTAAGAAAAGTGGCAGGCTAATCAATTGACTTTCCCAAAATTTGCACCACTCAACATTGTCAAAGAATGTGATTATATCCATATTTCTACTCTAATATTATCGTTTTATTTTTTGGATATTTAACCAAGTATTTTAAAATAAAGTTTTTACTTTCATTTGTTGCAATTGTAAATTCCCATTTTATTTCACCTGATTGGTTGTTTCTTTTTGCTCCTGAAATTTCTGAAACTTCAATTTTTATATCTTCATTGGTAGAAACCGGAATTTGATCATATATCACCATACTAATTTGTTGTGATTTATTATTTTTTACATCAATATTCCATCCTCTAGACTCTTCTTTTTTACTTCCAATAAAGTTCTTAGAGATAAATTCATTTACTTTTTTTCTTTTTACACTTACATTTTTATCTCTACCAAGAGATATTTGCAAAGTATCGGTAGCATACCTAACATCTAACAATGTTTTACCAATATATGTGCCTTCAAAAAAGATGTTTGCTTCACCTTCTAGTAAATTGTACTGCCCCCAATTAGAAATGTTAGCAATTAAGAATGCATTTTTATCAATTTTAGGTACAGAGTAATACTGATAGAATGCAGGTAAATTATAGGTGTCAATATCTACAGAATAACTTTTATTATCTGATTTTATAGTATAAGGTGTTTTTATTTCAAAATCTACTGTTGTTTGGTTTTCTGTTTGAACTGTTGGAATAGGTATACTATTTGCGCCTCGAATATTAATTCCAGTTACCGTGCCTTGAAGCGCTTCGGTTACAGATTTTCTTTTACGAGTAGTTCCGTATCCAATTACAACTACTTCATCTAATGTTGCTGAATCTTCTTCTAACATTATATTTAATACTTCACTTTGAATAGGTTTGGTCTGACTGATATATCCCAAATAAGAAAAAACCAAAGAGCTTTCATTATTAGGAATTGTTATTGAGTATTTACCATCAAAATCTGTAGAAGTTCCTATTGTGGTTCCTTTTATTAACACCGTAGCTCCTGGTAGTGGATTATTGTCTTGATCTAATACAACTCCGCTAACTTCATTACTAGCTCTGTTATAAACTGGTGGACGCGTGTTGTAATTTAAAAAATAGGTTTTAAGTTCAGGTGCAACTCCAGATACATTAGGGTTTGCAGACGACAAGTTTAATTTTACATTATCCCAACTAACCTTTGTATCTTGCTTAATGCTTGCCTTGTAAATTAGTTCTACTGGTTCGTTAACATTTTTTGCTCTTATATCATAAGTAGGAAACCAACCTGCATTCTCAACTACATACGATAATTCAAAATTTGCTGTAACGTTATTTTTAGCCGCTATTTTTACCAAAATCTCTCCATTAGGAAATTCCTTTTTTCCTGAGATTGTATTTATTTGATTGGTTAAATCGCTACTTTCTATACTTAGATTTTTTAACGTATTGTTTCTTTCAATCTCTTTAATTTTAAGTTCTTTCAGTTTAGTACCAAAAAAGATGGATGCATTTTTAAGATTAGTAACACTTACCTCTTGGTTTTTACCTCCAATATTTCTATTCTCCTTAAGAAAAGCTAATTCTTCTTTCAAGATTTGCAAATAGGTACGTTCTAATATTATTTTATCGTCAACTTCTTTAAGTTTGGTTTCTAAATCAACTAATTCCTTTTGTTTGTCTAATTTTTCTATAAAGTTTTGTTGATGATTTACGCCTAAAACGGTGATGTTTCCTTCCGCTTTTACCTGAATACTTTTAGCGTCTATAAAAGGAGACAAATTAGAGAATTTTAAAATAGTTTTACCTTGTTTTACTTCAACCTTTTTTTTCCTTGTAATTTGAGCTCCTTCTAGAAATACAGTAACCTCATTAACATTGGTAGCTATCTTTTTTTCTATTATTTCTTGTGAATATGTGTTGCAAAAGAATAAGCAAAAAGTAATTAGTAAGGGGAATTTAATGTTAGCCATTTTATTGTTTAGTTCAGTAGTTAGGTACAACGCTATTGATATCGAGGGTTTTAATATTTTATATCAGAAGTTAAACGAAGTTACCGTATTTATTTAACAAATTCAAATTTGCCTATACATAAAAAACCACCTCATTAGAGGTGGTTTTTATGCTATTTAATATAAGTATACCTTTTGGGTAATAAAAGTCTATTTATGGATTTGTAGACCATAAAGAAGCTCCTTTAAGCATGGCTCTTCTTGGTAATTTTAATCCAGCTACAATTAACTCAGCAAAATCTTCTGGTTGTAAAACAGAATCTTCAGAATCTTTGTTTGCAATACCTAATTCTACAGACATATCAGATGCAATTGTACTTGGTGTTAACGTACAAACTCTAATGTTGTTTTTACGTACTTCTTTCATTAAAGATTCCGACATACCAATAACCGCAAATTTAGAAGCAGAATAGGCAGATGTAGTTGCATTTCCGTTTAATCCTGCAGTAGAAGCAACATTAAAAATATCACCCTCATTTTTATCAATTAAATAAGGTAAAACCTCTTTTGTTACATGATACATACCCATAACATTGGTTTGTATAATTTGGGTCCATTTGCTAACCTCCATGTCGTTTAAAGAACCAAAAGCTGCAATTCCGGCATTGTTTACTAGAATATCAACCGTACCTAAAGAGTTTACAATGTTCTTGATTCCTGTTTTAACTTCTTCGTAAACACCAACATCAAAAACTTCGTAAATCGCTTTAATGCCAAATACTTCTAGTTCTGCAACTGTTTCTTTTAAAACGGCTTCAGTTCTACCAGTTATAGCTACGTCAATTCCTTCTTTTGCAAAGGCTATTGCGGTTGCTTTTCCTAAACCTCTTCCGCCACCTGTAATAATTGCTTTTTTGTTTTTTAAATTTTCCATTTTTAAATTTTTAAAGTATGACTATTTTCTAAACAAAAAACCATCTGAATTTCAGATGGTTTTAAATTTTTATTCAATAAAGATTATTTATTAGCATCTTGCTCTAACAAATCAAAGAATTGATCTAATTTAGGCATGATGATAATTTTTGTTCTTCTGTTTATTGCTTTATTAGCAGCAGTATTATTGTCTACTAAAGGAACATATTGACTTCTACCAGCTGCAATTAATCTTCCTGGTTTAACTCCGAATTTATATTGTAAAATTCTTGTTATAGAAGTTGCTCTTAAAGCAGATAAATCCCAGTTGTCTTGAATAACAGTTCTCTTAATTGGTGTAGAATCTGTATGACCTTCAATCATAACTTCCATTTCTGGTTGGTCTTTAATTACTTTAGATATTTTTTCTAAAACAGTGTATGCTTTGTCTGTTACATTATAACTACCGCTTTTAAACAATAATTTGTCTGAAATAGAGATAAATACTACTGTCTTTTCTACATTAACCTGTATGTCTTCATCTTGAATTCCGTCAGTTAAGTTTTTAGTTAAGTGGTATTTAATTGCAAGGTTTAATGAATCCTTTTGAGTCATTGCTGCTCTAATACCGTTTATGAATTTATCTTTTTCACTTAACTGTGTAATAACGTTTTTAATATTATCTGAAGAAGATTGTGTTAAAACTGTTAAGTTTTCAACTTGCTTTAAAGCACCTTTTTTATCCTCTTTTAAAGAGTTAATTTGCTCTGTAAGTGTTGCTACATATTTTTCGCTTTCAATTAAACACTTCTGTAAAGTTGCTTTTACATCTACTAATTCTGTTGTAGTTTGATCATGTTCGTCCTGTAAAGTAACAAACTTCTTTTTAGAAACACAAGAACTAACTATAACTGCAGTCAATAATAAGATTGATATTTTTTTCATTGGTAATAATATTTAATTAAGTCAACAAATTTAACGAATTGTTGTTACAAAAAATACTATAAATGATATTTTATGAAAACTTTATGCTCTATTTTTGTAAAAGATTTTAAATTTTATGATTCTAAAAAATAAAGTTATAGTTACTATCGTTTTACTAGTGTTTCTTTCTTGTTCTAAAGAAAAAATAAAAGACTATACCTTAACAGGGCGCGTATTTGGTACCACTTATAAGATTGTTTATTTAGATGGTGCTAAGGACTATCAAACCTCTTTAGATAGTCTGTTTTTTTTAATGAACAAATCCTTATCAACCTATATTCCTAGTTCAGATATTTCTAGAATTAATAAAGGAGATTCTACTGTTATTGTTGATGATTTATTTTTAGAGGTTTTTAAAAAATCGAAAAGAATTTATACAGAAACCAATGGTTATTTTGATCCTACTGTTGGAAACCTAGTTAATGCTTGGGGTTTTGGTCCAAAGAATGAAAAGATCAATTTAAACGAAGATCAGGTAAAACAAGAAATGCAGTATGTTGGTTTAGATAAAGTAACTTTTGCTGATGGTAAAATTAAAAAACAAGATCCTAAAATTTATTTAGATTTTAATTCTATTGCCAAAGGGTTCGGAATTGATGTAGTAGCTCGTTTTTTGGATAGTAAAAATATCTCGAATTATTTGGTAGAAATTGGTGGTGAAATCAGAGCTAAAGGGATAAAAAAAGAGAAGCATCCTTGGGTTATAAAATTAGTGAATCCTATAAAAAAGGACAGTATAAAAGGATATCGAAAAATAAATTTGTCTAATAAATCGATGGCTACTTCAGGTAACTATAGAAAATTTAGAGTTACAGAAGACGGACACAAATACGTGCATACAGTAAATCCTAAAACGGGGTATGCCGTAGAAAGTAATTTGTTAAGTGCTTCCGTTATAGCGGGTATAGATTGTGCAGATACAGATGCGTATGCAACTGCTTTTATGGCAATGGGATTAGAGAAAGCAAAAGAATTTTTAGATATTCATAAAAATATTGATGCCATTCTATTATTTAATAATGAGAACGGAGATTTAGAAGAATACACTACAAATGCCTTTAAGTAGTTCACTTTTTATGCTGTGTTTTTGTTATCTTGCATTGTAGATACATAACACTGAATAATTTGTATTACTATGATGAGATTACTTCTAACACTTTTATGCATAATTTCTTTTACATTCACAAATGCGCAGTCTAACACAGATATTGCTAATGTGTATTTAAGGAGAGCAAAAGAAGCAGTAGAAACCAAGGTAAATTACAAAGAAGCATTAGTGCAATTTGAAAAAGCATTAAAGTATCTCGATTCAATTTCAGACAAAAATCTAGCTACTTTGGCTTCTTTTATTTATTTTGAAAATCATCAACTTCAAACTACTGATAAAGAAAAAATAGCATTTCTAAAAAACTCAGAAACTTATAGTAGACGGTATTTTGTTTTAGAACAAGATAATACTGCCGAAGGATATATCAAAAATTTAGAGAGTCTTATTTTGATTCAGGAATCTATAGAATCTTTAGAAATGAAATTAAAGAAAGAGGAAGAACAGCGTCTTAGAAGGGAGAAAGCGTCAAAAAAAATAGACTCGCTAAAAAGTCTTTGGAATCAAAAATCTGAATCCCTTTCTATAAAGGTAGATAGTATTTATAATTTTAATACGAACAATGTAGCGCTTTTTAAAAAGGATGGAAATTTTGGAGTTATAGATGATAGAGGCAGAATTGTAGTAGAAGCCACCGATTATAAAGACGCCATCTCTTCCGAAGGTTTTATTTTATTAAAAAATAAAAAAGAGCAACCCAATCAAATTTATTGCTTTAATTCAAATAACAAAAAGGGATTTATTTTACCAAGTGTTAATAGATTTAATTCTATAGCTACACATTATGGACAGGTAATGTTACCAAGAGGAAATGGACGATTGGTTACATATCCAAATAATTCTTTTGAGCCATTGGTTTATGACTTAAATCTTAAAAAACAGGTTAGAATTACCAATAAATCAGAATTATTGAAATCTCTAAAAAAGGAAGATCTAATTGATAGATATAATAAAGATGGTGAGGTTAAGATAAATAAAGAATGGTACTTGTTTGAAGGTGATCTAGGAGGAGGAATGTATTCATTGTATTTTGAGGATAGTTACAAAGTACACTCTTTTTTAAGTACTACGACTAAAAAAATATTAAGTGCAGATGCTGGATTTGAATATATAGGAGCTTATTATAAAGAAACCTTTCAGGCAATTAAAAAAGGTAAAGTTATTTGGATCAACCAAGAAGGAATAAAGGTAAGTGATGTTAAAGATGGCTATAAAAAATATTCAGGAGACTCTAAAGTAGTTCAATTAGCGTCGGGTAAATACCAAATTATAAGAAATAATGTAATTGTATTGGGTGATAAAGAATTAGAAAAATTAAGTGATTTTTTAAGAAAACACAAAAAGAATTAATTTTTATAACACACCGGAAGAATTTCATTTTTCATTAAACAAAATCGTTCTAGTTTTTCTGGAGCGATTTTTTTTGTATAATCTATTTCATCCACCTTAAAACCTATAGAACGCAGTTTGTCAAAATAATCTCTACCGTACACTCTTACGTGATCATATTGTCCAAAAATTTTAGCACGCTCTGTTCTGTCTTTAATGGTGTCGTCTTCAAAAGTATGTTCTCTAGATAAATCTTGCGGAATTTGAAAAATACCAAATCCTCCTTTTTTAAGCACTCTAAATAGCTCTTGCATTGCTTTGGTATCATCTGTAATGTGTTCTAACACATGATTACAGAAAACAACATCAAAAGAGTTGTCATCAAAAGGCAAGTCGCAGATATCGGCTTTTACATCTGCAATTGGAGATTCTAAATCTGAAGTAATATAGTCTAAGTTTTTTTGCTTTCTAAAAATGTCTAAAAAACATTGTTCTGGAGCAATGTGTAAAGTTTTAAGTTTTTCTGTTGATGTAAAAAAAGGAGTTTCATCTCTTAAAAATAACCACATTAAACGATGTCTTTCCAAAGATAGGGTAGAAGGAGAAAGTGCATTTTCTCGTTGTTTGCCATATCCGTAAGGTAAAAATTTTCTAAAACTCTTGCCGTCTATTGGATCTGTAAATGTATCGCCCTTTAAAGAAAAAGCAATAATTGGTCTTACTAGATAACTAGCTTTTATTAACCAAGGTCTTGGGATGGTATTTAGAATGGATTTAAAAATAGACACGAATTACACGGATTACACAAAATGAGAGTTATAAAATTACTCTTTTGTAGGTTAAACTATCTTCACCAAAATTAACTAATAAGCCTAGTTTTATTTTTGATGCAGCTAAATAATTTAGAGTTTGTTTTATATGGCTGTTTGTTAAACATTCAATTGCTTTAATTTCAAGTATTATTTTATTATCGATAACAAAATCAGCAAAATAATAATGAGACAATTTTTCTCCTTTATATAATATTTGAAATTTTACTTCCCTTTGATATAAAATTCCACGTCTTTTAAATTCAATTTCTAAAGCATCACCATAAATAATTTCACTAAAACCTTTTCCTAACTCTTTATGAACTTCCATGCAGGAACCAATAATGTTATATGATTCCTGTTTATGTAGAAGTTCTGATTTCAATTTTTTTAGTGAAATTATAAAGTTTATTTTTTAGTGACAATTAGTGAAATTAGTGTCCTTTTTACTGTCTGAATGCATCCTCCTCATCGGTAACAATCCCCAATGCATCGTGTACATATTTAAACGTAGAAAGTAATTCTGGTTTACCGTTTATAATAGCAACATCATGCTCAAAATGAGCAGAAGGCTTATTGTCTAAGGTTGTAATTGTCCAACCGTCAGAATGTTGTTTAATTTTGTGAGTTCCTAAGTTTGTCATTGGTTCTATGGCAACTACCATACCTTCTACAAACTTTTTACCACGACCTCTTTTTCCGTAGTTTGGCATTTCTGGATCTTCGTGCATTTCTCTTCCTAATCCATGACCAACCAATTCTCTTACAACACCATAACCATGGTCTTCAGAAAATTTCTGAATAGCATAACCAACATCACCAACTCTATTTCCAGCCTTAAATTCTTTGATACCAACGTATAAACTAGCTCTAGTTACATCTAGTAATTTTCTAGTTGCTGGTTCAATCTCTCCAACAGCAAAAGTGTAGGCGTGATCTCCGTGAAAACCATTTTTATATGCACCACAATCTATAGAAATAATATCGCCTTCTACTAATGGGTTTTTATTTGGAATACCGTGTACAACTTGGTTATTTGGACTCATACAAAGTGAGTTTGGAAAATCGTATAACCCTAAGAAACCAGGTACAGCACCTTCAGATCTAATAAAATCTTCGGCAAGTTTATCTAAATACAAAGTAGAAACTCCTGGTTTTACTTCTTTAGCAAGCATCCCTAACGTTTTAGAAACGATTAGGGCGCTTTCTCTCATCAACTCTATCTCTTCTCTTGTTTTTATCTTAATCATGTTAAAAAAATTGAATGGCAAAGTTACTATAATTTAGGTAGAATGAAGTAAGGTTTGTCTATTTGAAAAAAGAGAAAAAACCTTTTTTCTTTTTTTTAGGTGGCTCGTAATTAAAAATGGCTTTGTGTATTTCTGTCCAACCTAAAAAGCCACCTACATTTCTGTCGTCTATAAATAAATCTGCATGTATTTTACGACTGTGTTTTTTATCGAATTCCTCTTCAGGAAAATTTTTGTTTACTGCATAAAATTCAATGTTGTTTTCTTTACAGAAAGCAACTGCTTCATCTAGTCTTTTTCCGTGTCTATAAGTCCACAGAATTAATCGATGCCCTTGAGATTGTAATCTTTTTAAGGTGTCAAAAGCAAAAATTATTTCTTCCCCAATTTTTGGATACGCATCTTCTACAATGGTACCATCAAAATCTACGGCAATAATTAGCGGGTTATTAGGTATCATTAATTGTCGTAAGAATGTTTATAAGCCTCTCCAGAAACAATTTTTAGCATGTCTTTCTCTAAAGATTCACGGGCATATTCTACATATCGACCAATTTCTTTTTCATCTCTATAAAAGATAAAAGTTGGTACTCTTTTTATATCAAAGCCTTCTTGTAAATTATCAGGAGTTTTTTTACTGACGTCAACAGTAATAAGCTCAAAATTATTTAAGTTAAAATCAGTTTGTTCTAAAATTTTGTATAAATGTGGAGTTTCTCTTTTACTATCTCCACACCAAGTACCCATAAAACCTTTAATTGTAATACCTTTTAACTCCTTTTTAAGAGCGGTAATTGTTGCTGGGTCTGGAGTATAACTCTCTAATTTCTGATTAAACCAAGAACTATAGGGGATTTGTTGAAAAGAGGCTTTGTTAGCCACTCCAATCAAATCCCCGCTTTGATTTTTCTCTGCAGTTACTTTTTGATTTTTAGTTACTTTTTGTTGGCCAATGCAAGATGCAAATACCATAATACAAGCCAATAAAAAGACTTTTTTCATAGTTGAGTTGTTTTAATTATAATAAAGAATGTTGTGTCATTTCTTTTGGTTGTTCTAGATTCATTAAATCTAAAATTGTAGGAGCAATATCACCTAAAACACCACTGTTTATCGATTTAATTTCTTTATCAATTAGAATAAAAGGAACAGGGTTTGTAGTGTGTGCTGTATGAGGAGATCCATCAGGATTCATCATTGTTTCACAATTACCATGATCTGCAATTAATAAAATAGAATATCCATTATCTAAACCAGTTTCTATAACTTCTTTAGCACAAATATCTACAGCCTCACAAGCTTTAATAGCAGCATCCATCATTCCTGTATGACCAACCATATCTCCATTTGCAAAGTTTAAGCAAACAAAATCAGCTTCACCTTTCTTTAAATCTTCACATAAAGCATCTTTTAACTCGTATGCAGACATTTCTGGTTTTAAATCGTAAGTAGCCACTTTTGGCGAGTTTCTTAAAATTCTAGATTCCCCTTCAAACGGAGTTTCTTGTCCTCCAGAAAAGAAAAATGTAACGTGCGGATACTTTTCTGTCTCTGCAATTCTAATTTGTTTTTTACCCGCTTTAGATAAAACTTCTCCTAAAGTATTTTTAATGTTATCAGTATTATAGATCACGTTAATTCCTTTAAAACTTGCATCATATAAAGTGATGGTTGTAAAATAAAGGTCTAATTTTTTCATTCCAAATTCAGGGAAATCATTTTGAGACAACGCATTTGTCAATTCTCTACCTCTATCTGTTCTGTAGTTAAAGAAAAGTACAACATCACCCTCTTTAATTTGAGCCTTTGGAGAACCATCTTCATTAGTTACAATGATTGGTTTGTGAAATTCATCGGTAATACCAGCTTCGTAATTCGTTTTTATAGTATCAATAATATCAGTTGTTTTTGTACCAACTCCATTAACAACACCATCATAAGCTTCCTTTACACGTTCCCAACGGTTATCTCTATCCATAGCATAATAACGACCTGTTACGGTTGCTATTTCACCAGTACTTTTATCCATGTGTTCTTGAACCTCATTTAAGAAATAAGGAGCAGATTTTGGATCACAATCTCTACCGTCTGTAAATGCGTGTAAATACACATTATCTACATTGTTTTCTTTAGCGACATCTAATAATCCTTTTAAGTGATTAATGTGTGCATGAATTCCTCCATTAGAAACTAGTCCTAATAAATGAACGTCTTTGTTATTCTCTTTTGCGTATTTAAAAGTATCTAATAATACTTTTTCTTGCCCTAAAGTATTTTCTTTAACAGCTTTATTAATACGAGCTAGATTCTGATATACAATTCTACCAGCACCTAAATTCATGTGTCCAACTTCAGAATTTCCCATTTGTCCTTCTGGTAAACCAACATGTTCTCCGTCTGTCCTTAATTGAGCATTTGGGTATTTGTCGTATAAACCGTTTATAAAAGGAGTTTTTGCATTGTAAATAGCAGATACCTTAGGGTCTTGTGTAATTCCCCAACCATCTAAAATCATTAGTATAACTTTCTTGTCCATTGTCTTAAAATTGAACAGTAAAATTAAGAAATATTTTACCGTTTATATTGATTTTATCAAATTTTTACGAAACCGATAACGTAAAGTAACATTGTAAAAAGGACTGTATAAATGAAGCTAGATTTATTTAATGATTGATTCGTTTTTTTTCTTATCAAAATAAAGATGATTTGTTAAAACCTTGTTAATAGAAGGTTTTTTTGAAACAATTTAAATAATTATAAGTCTATATAAAAAGAACAAACACTTATAAAATTAACTTAAAACCTATAGTCATGAAAAAAATAATATTACCATTATTACTTTGTCTTTTTGCATTTGGATCTATAAATGCAACGACTCCAGAAACCTTGAGTCTTAAGAAAGTAGTAACGATTAAACCGCATTATAATGTTAGTGCTTTTTTAAAGCTGATACGAATGGGGAATTATGAAGCCGTAAAAGCTTTAATAGAAAGAGGAGAAAATATAAACAAAAAATCAAATGGTTTAACACCATTAATGTATGCTGCAAGGTATAATAAAGCTGAAATTGTAAAACTTTTAATTGATAATGGCGCTAAATTAAGAGTAAAATCTACCAGAGGAAATATGACTGCCTTAGATATGGCAAAAAGATCTAAAGCTTTTGATGCCGTTAAAATTATAAAAGAATCACTTTAGTATTATTATTTGAATTAATTAATCTAAAGCAAACAGACTATCTTTTAAGGTAGTCTGTTTTTTTTGTTATAAAGAATATCCTATATAATTTAAAGCGATTAAAATAACAATAATTAATAGCATTAGGATAGCTACTTTTCTTTTAAAAGCAATTTCATTTTCTTTGATAATTTCTTCTTTGATTTTTTTTAATTGAGATGGGCTTGCTTTTTTATCAAAATGAAGTTCACTCTTTTCGCTTTTTTTATGGCTTTTGATTTTATCAAAAGTAGAAATATGAGATCGTTTATTAGTACTTAGACTTGCAATCATGTGTGCTATAAAACCTCCTCCTGCCATAATTAATAATTTAGTATTTAATTATAAGTAGTAAAAAAGTGTAAAATGTTACACTTAAAAGATTCTTACTTTGCGATTAGTGTGTGTAAAAATGATTTTAACATGTTTTAAATAAATAATCATTATTTTAAAGCGTATTATTGTAAGAATAATTCAATACTTTTTTAATGAGCCTCCATTTCGAATTAAACGAAGTCACTAAAAAATTACCCAAGCATCTATACAAGTTTGTGGTACAACAACCGTATGAAGAATATACAGCGCAAAACCAAGCTGTTTGGCGTTATGTAATGAGAATGAATGTAGATTACTTAAGTAAAGTAGCGCATAAATCTTATATGACAGGTTTAGAGAAAACGGGTATTTCTGTAGAAAACATTCCTTATATGGAAGGTATGAATAGGATTTTAAAAGAAATTGGTTGGGCTGCGGTTTCGGTTGATGGTTTTATTCCACCCAATGCATTTATGGAATTTCAGGCTTATAATGTCTTGGTGATTGCATCCGATATGCGAACCATAAATCATATCGAATATACACCAGCACCAGACATCATTCATGAAGCAGCAGGTCATGCGCCTATTATTTCGAATCCTGAATATGCAGAATATTTACGAAGGTTTGGGGAGATTGGTAGTAAAGCAATTTCATCTGCTAAAGATTATGAAATGTATGAAGCAATCAGGCTTTTATCCATCTTAAAAGAAAATCCAAATTCAACAGAAAGTGAAATAGATAATGCAGAACAAAAAGTAGCTTATCTACAAAATAACATGGGTGAATTGTCTGAAATGGCACAAATTAGAAATTTACATTGGTGGACTGTAGAGTACGGGTTGATTGGTACTTTAGGTAATCCTAAAATATATGGAGCAGGTTTACTTTCCTCTATTGGAGAGAGTGCTTGGTGTATGCAAAATGAAGTGGAAAAAGTTGCGTATTCTATTGATGCAGCAACTATAAATTTTGATATTACAAAACCGCAACCGCAATTATTTGTAACTCCAGATTTTGCTTATTTAAGCTTGGTGTTAGATGAATTTGCCAATACAATGGCGATAAGAACTGGCGGATTGAAAAGTATTCAGAAATTAATAAATTCTGATAATTTAGGAACCATAGAGTTGACAACGGGAATTCAAATTTCTGGAGTTTTTACCAAAGTTATTCAGTTTAAAAACAATAAAGTTGCTTATTTTCAAACAACAGGTGCAACTGCTTTATCTAATAGAGATAAAGAATTAATTGGACACGGAATTACATGTCACGCAAGTGGTTTTGGAAGTCCGGTTGGTAAATTAAAAGGAATTAATTTACCAATAGAAGACATGAGCCCGAGAGATTTAAAAGCGTACGGAATTTACGAAGGTGAATTTATGACTTTAGAATTTGAGAGTGGCATTATTGTAAAAGGAAAAGCGATTACAGGAACTAGAGATTTAAGAGGTAAAATTTTAATTATTTCTTTTGATGATTGCACGGTTACTTATAAGGAGGAAGTTTTGTTTCAACCAGAATGGGGAATTTATGATATGGCAGTTGGTAAAGAGGTAGTTTCTGGCTATGCAGGTCCTGCAGATGTAGATTCTTTTTTAGGTTTAGGAAAAGTATCTGAAACTAAAACACATAAAATTAAATACACGGAAAGTGAACAAGAATTGTATGCCTTGTATGATGAAGTTAGAGTTCTAAGAGAAGAAGAGTCTTCAACTAATAAAAAAATAACAGAAATATTTAATCAGTTAAATAGCAAATTTCAAGGAGATTGGTTGTTGCTTTTAGAATTATATGAATTAGCTTTGCAAAGTAATTTTTCTATTAAGAAGACCATTTTAGAGAGATTAGAAGTTTTAAAATGTAACAAAAGCTACACAAAGCTAATTGAAAATGGATTAATTTTGTGTCAAGTTTAATATTAAAATAAAAACAACATGGGTCTATTTGACATGTTTAAAAGAAAAGATATGAGTGCAGAAATTAAAGAATACTTAGAAAAAGGAGCTGTAATTTTAGATGTAAGAACACAAGAAGAGTGGGATGAAGGACATACAGAAGGAGCAGAACACATAGTTTTAACGGTTATTCCTTTAGAAGTTGAAAAAATTAAAGCTTGGAACAAACCTGTAATTGCTGTTTGTAGAAGTGGAGCAAGAAGCGGACAAGCAACTCAGTTTTTAGAAAAACATGGAGTAGATGTTATCAACGGAGGTCCTTGGCAAAACGTAGATCAACACGTTTCTTAAAATAAACGTTTGTAAAACCTGTTTTTAAAGAAGGGTTTTATTGATAAGATAAAAAAGATAGAATTTTAACTTCGTGTTAGAATTCTATTTTTTTTTTGTTTAAAATTAAAAAGTTTATTTCTTGAAACCTTTTTGTTTGTGTCTTTGTAATCTGTTGTATTTTTTTATAGAATGTGTCGCTTTTCTAAAAAAAGCAAAGATTCCACCTAGCATTGCCCCTACAAAAGCTCCCATAGTTAATGGATCAAAATTATGACCAGTAATAAGGTATTTGGTATAGAAAATAATGATTCCTATAAAAATAGAAACTATAAATACTTTTATTTTAGATTTTGATATATGGGCGTAAATACCACAAATAAATCCTGTTATTATTGAGGTTGCCGTAATTTTTGTTAAAATGAGTTTTGATACATTAATTTCATCTGAAACAAAAATGGATGTTATGAACATGCCTAGTAACAGTCCTGAAATTATACCAATTAATATTTTCTTACTCATTTTTGGAGGTTAAAAGTTATAAGAAGGGAATTTACATAAAATTTTTAAGTAAATTAATTTTATTTTTTTGTGCTTTAAAAATTAATAAAAGGAAACTGAACCTTTAATTTGTCTTTTTTTACTTCTAAATTTTTTAAAAATTGCTGATGTTGTGCTGAGTTTTCGTTGAAAGGCCTATGAGAAAGTCCCTTTTGAATTACATCCACTTCTTTCATTGTTAAAGTGGTCTCTTCAGAAAACCAAGTGGCAACAAATTTTTCCCAAATATAATTAATGGCAGTTTTATTGGGATGCACCATATCTTCTGCATAAAAACGATAATCCCTTAATTCATCCATCATAATTTCATAACTAGGGAAATAATGTGTCTTTTCTCTATGGTTTACAACATTATGAACCGCAGCAATTAAATGAGATTTGCTTTGCGTGTTTTCTATAAAGCCATCTTTTAAATGACGAACCGGAGAAACAGTAAAAAGTATGTGTATGTCTTTATTGATAGATTTTAAAAGCACAATTATGGCTTCTAAGCTTTCTGAAATCTCATCTACAGTAAGTAATTCTTTTATGAATTTTTTCTGCGGAATTTTATGGCAATTCGCAACAATTGTATCGTCTTCTATAAATCGATACACCCAAGAAGTTCCTAAAGTAATAATAAGGTGAGAAGCTTCTTTTAAGTTTTTATTTGTTGATGAAATTGCTGAATTTAGATTATTTAAAAGCTCATTTTTATCAGCAGCACTTAGGTAAGAATGCGCATCAAAACAATGCCAACGTTCATTTTGGAAGATTAAATCTGTTGCTGTATATTCTTTTTCATTTATGGCATTTGTAATTAAATTTTCAATTGCTTTTGGGTGAAAAAGAATTCCGAATGGATTTTGGTTAGATTGAAACTTAAAATAATTGAGCTTATCTCCAATGTTTTCTGAAAAACAAGATCCTAATAATAGCACCTTAGAATTGTAATTTATTGGGTTTCTAGTTTCTTGCTCTAAAGGAATTTGAGTTTGGAGTTTCATCTTGCAAAGGTGTGGATTTTTTTGTTTCTCGAAAAAGCTTATATATTGTTGTGTCTTCTCGCACAAAAGCGCAAAAGTTTTATGAGTTGTTTGGTGTTTTTTTTCTCTCGCAGAGACGCTAAGACGCAAAGTTTTTTTACAAGTTGTGTGTTCTTAGTTGTATGTTTAATTTATATGATAAACATAATAATACACCACCTTTGTATCTCTGTGCCTTTGCGAGAAACTTTTTATACCAAATAATCTACTGCTTTCTCTAAAGCTTTCGGAATTCCTCCTGGGTTTTTACCACCTGCAGTTGCAAAGAAATTTTGTCCACCACCACCACCGTGTATTAGTTTTCCTAATTCTCTTACTACTTTTCCAGCATCGTAACCACGTTCATTTGCCAATTCTTTTGAAATATAACAAGTTAACATCGCTTTGTCTTTTGCAGCAGAAGAAGCAAATAATAAGAATAAATTCTGATGTTCTTTTCCTAAAGAAAAAGCTAAATTTTTAATTCCGTTTTGGTCTAAATCTACTTTTGTAGCTAAAAACTGAACGCCATTAATTTCTTGTAATTGGTTTTTTAATTCACCAGATAAATTCTGAGCTTTATCTTTTAATAATTGTTCTATTTGTTTTTGTAAAGAAGTATTTTCATCTTGTAACTTCTGTACTGCTTTTACAGGTTCTTTTGTGTTGTTTAATAAATCTTTAATTTCGAATAAAGCTTTATTGTTTTCAGAATAAAAATCTTTTACAGCGTCATTTGTAATCGCTTCTATCCTTCTAATTCCAGAAGCTACTGCTCCTTCAGATTTAATTTTGAAATGCCAAATATCACTGGTGTTTTTTACGTGTGTTCCACCGCAAAGTTCTATAGATTTTCCAAATTTTATAGCTCTTACAGTATCACCGTATTTTTCACCAAATAAAGCCATTGCACCATCTGCAATTGCTTTTTCCATTGTAATATTTCTGCTTTCTTCTAATGGAAGTTTACCTGCAATTCTTCTGTTTACAAAGTTTTCTACCTCACGTAATTCATCCACAGTTAATTTAGAAAAGTGAGAAAAATCGAAACGTAAATATTTAGAATGCACAGCAGAACCTTTTTGCTCTACATGTGTTCCTAAAACTTCTCTTAACGCTTGGTGCAATAAATGCGTAGCTGTATGGTTACACTCTGTTTTAGAACGTTGTTTTTGATCTACAACCGCTTTAAAATTTTCGTTAATATTTTTTGGAAGATTCTTAGTGAAGTGAATAATAACATTATTCTCTTTTTTAGTGTCTAAAATATAAACAACATCTCCTTGTGTGGTTTCTAAATATCCTTTGTCTCCAACTTGTCCACCACCTTCTGGGTAAAAAGGAGTTAAATTGAAAACCAATTGAAACATTTCACCATCTTTTTTAGAGGTTACTTTTCTGTATCGTGTAATTTTTACGTTTGCTTCTAAAGCATCGTAACCAATAAACTCTTCTATAGGGTCATCAACTAAAACAGTCCAGTCTTCGGTAGACATTTCACTTGCAGCTCTAGATCTGTTTTTTTGTTTTTGTAGTTCTTCTTCAAATCCTTTTTCATCTAAAGTCAATCCTTTTTCAGAAAGAATTAAAGAAGTTAAATCGATAGGAAAACCGTAAGTGTCATATAATTCAAAAGCTTTATCACCAGAAACTTCCTTACCAGAAGTACTTTCTATAATTCTGTCTAATAATAATAAGCCTTGATCTAATGTTCTTAAAAAAGAAGTTTCTTCTTCCTTAATCACATTTTCTATTAATTGTTTTTGTGCTTTTAATTCAGGGAAAGCTTCTCCCATTTTATTGCTTAAAACATCTACTAATCTATAGATAAAAGGCTCTTTTTTGTCTAAGAATGTAAAACCGTAACGAACAGCACGTCTTAAAATTCTTCTAATAACGTAGCCAGCACCTGTGTTACTTGGTAATTGCCCATCTGCAATAGAGAAAGCAACGGCTCTTACGTGGTCTGAAATAACTCTAATAGCAATATCTTGCTCTAGGTTTTTGCCATATTTTACATCAGTAATTGTTTCAATTTCTCTAATAATTGGTGTAAAAACATCTGTATCGTAATTAGATTTTACGTCTTGCATTACCATACACAAACGTTCAAACCCCATACCAGTATCAATATGTTTGTTTGGTAAATCAACTAAAGTTCCGTTTGCTTTTCTGTTGAACTGCATAAAAACTAAGTTCCATATTTCTACTACTTGTGGATGATCTTCATTAATTAAAGTTCGTCCATCTACTTTTGCTTTTTCTTCCGCAGAGCGGATATCAACATGAATTTCAGAACACGGTCCGCAAGGTCCTTGCTCACCCATTTCCCAGAAATTATCTTTTTTGTTACCTTTTAAGATTCTATCTTCAGCAATAAATTGTTTCCAGATATCAAAAGCTTCGGTATCCATTTTTAAATTATCTGCATCATCAGAACCTTCAAAAACAGTAACATATAAAATGTCTTTATCAATTTTATAAACTTCAGTTAATAACTCCCAAGCCCAAGCAATTGCTTCTTTTTTAAAGTAATCGCCAAAAGACCAGTTTCCTAACATTTCAAATAAAGTATGATGGTAGGTATCGTATCCTACTTCCTCTAAATCGTTGTGTTTACCAGAAACACGTAAACATTTTTGAGAATCTGACATCCTGCTGTTTTTTGGCACTCCATTACCTAAAAAATACTCTTTAAAAGGTGCCATTCCAGAATTTACAAACATTAATGTAGGGTCGTCCTTAGTTACCATTGGTGCAGAAGGAACAATTAAGTGTGCTTTTTCTTTGAAAAAATTTAAAAAAGTAGCGCGGATATCTTGTGATTTCATAAAAAAGAAGTTTCCAACAAGTTGGATTATGTTAAATTAGTTTAAAAAATACTGCGAATAAAAAGCAGTTGTAAAACATTTTGTAAATTTGTGAGTTATTAAAAATGAAACTCAATATAAAAGCACAAAAATAGTCTATTTAGCAATATGGCAAAAGTAAAATATTATTACGATGCGGACACACTTTCTTACAGGAAAATTGCTGTAAAAAAGGGTGAATATTATAAGAAAACTGTTATTGGAGTTTTAGCTTTAGTATTATCTGCATTTATTGGTTTTATTGTGTTTAGCCAGTTTATAATGTCTCCAAGAGAGCGAGCTCAAAAAAGAGAACTAGAAAATTTAAAGTTACATTACGAGTTGCTTTCTAAAAAAATGCAAGAAAGTTCGTCTATTTTGGCGCAATTACAAGAAAGAGATAACAATATTTATAGAACTTATTTTGAAGCAAATCCTATATCAGATGAGCAAAGAAAAGCTGGTTTTGGAGGGGTAAATAGATACAAATATTTAGATGGTTTCGATAATTCTACGATGATTGCAAAAGTAACTAAAGACATAGATATACTTTCTAAACAATTGGTTGTGCAGTCTAAATCTTTAGATGAAATTGTAAATTTGGCAAAAGAAAAGGAGAAAATGTTAGCTTCAATTCCTGCTATTTTGCCCGTAAAACTTGCAGATTTAACAAGAATGGCTTCAGGCTATAAATGGAGATATCATCCAATATTAAAAATTAGAAAATTCCATAAAGGAATGGATTTTACAGCCCCTGTAGGAACGCCTATTTTTGCTTCTGGTAATGGAGATGTAATTAGAGCACAAAGAAGTGCCACTTTTGGAAACGTGGTTTATATAGATCATGGATATGGATATAAAACTATTTATGCCCATATGAGTAAAATAAAAGCGAAAAAAGGTGACAAGGTAAAACGTGGGGACTTAATTGGATATGTTGGTAATACTGGTAGATCGGTATCGGCACATTTACATTATGAAGTTCATAAAAACGATGTAGCTGTAAATCCTATTAATTTTTATTATGGAGATTTAACTCCAGAAGAGTTTGCAGCAATGCAAAAAGCTGCAGAAGAAGAAGGGCAGTCTTACGATTAATTTTTTGTTTCAATTTAGGAACAAGATTATTGATATAAGAGATAAGTCAAAAAAAGAATATTAAAAATTACTATTCTAAAAATACTTTTTTAATCTTCAAATACTTAATACTGAAAAAGATGCACGTAGATTTACCCGAGAAAAGATATTATAAAATAGGTGAAGTTGCCAAAGCGTTTGACGTAAATACTTCATTAGTTCGTTTTTGGGAAAAAGAGTTTGATATTATTAAGCCCAAAAAAAATGCTAAAGGAAATCGTTTATTTACACAAGAAGATATTAAAAACTTTAAGTTAATATTTAACCTTGTAAAAGAGCGAGGTTTTACCTTAGATGGAGCTAAACAGAAACTTAAGAAAAATCCAGAAGGAATAGTTCACAACCTTGAAATTATTACTAGATTAGAAGGGGTGAAAGCAGAATTGATTAAAATTAAAAATCAATTGTAACATTTCTTTAGTTTAGATGTCTAACTTAATAGGATAGAAGCTAATATTCTTTTACAACCCGAAGAATATTAAGTAGTTTTGTAGTACAAAAATCAATCAATCAAAAAATTAAAAATTAGAAATTATGAAAAAATGGTTAATACCAGTAATAGTAATCCTTGTTGTTGTTTTCGGAGTATACAATTGGGGTAAAAACTTTAATAATGAAGCTGTTGTTTTACAAGAAGATGCAAAAACAACTTGGTCTAATGTAGAGAGCTCTTACCAACGTAGAAATGATTTAATAGGGAATTTAGTTAAAATTGTACAAGGAGCTGCAGATTTTGAAAGAAATACTTTAACAGAAGTAATTGAAGCAAGAGCAAAAGCAACCTCTGTAAATATAAATGCAGGAGATTTAACACCAGAAAAAATGGCACAATTTCAACAAGCGCAATCTGGTTTAACTGGAGCTATGTCTAAATTATTGGTTTCTGTAGAACGTTACCCAGAGTTAAAAGCAAATGCAAACTTTTTAGAATTACAAAGTCAGTATGAAGGAAGTGAAAACCGCATAAATGTTGCTAGAGATCGTTTTAATGAAGGTGTAAATAATTATAACAAACACATCAAAGTGTTTCCAAATTCTGTGTTAGCTGGAATGTTTAATTTTGATGAAATGGATCGCTATAGTTCAGATACAGGATCAGAAAAAGCACCAGACGCAAGCTTCGATTTTAATAAGAAAAAAGAATAATATGTCTAAAGTAGAAGCGTTTCTGTCTCCAGAAGAAGAACAAGAAATTATTTCTGCTATAAGAGTTGCAGAGAAAGAAACTTCTGGCGAAATACGAGTACATATTGAGGCTACCACAGAGAAGAATCATGATGAACGAGCGTTAGAAGTTTTTCATTTGCTAAAAATGAACAACACTAAAGATGATAATGCAGTGTTGATCTACGTTGCTGTAAAAGACAAGAAATTTGTTATTTATGGTGATAAAGGAATTAACAAAGTAGTACCAAAAGATTTTTGGGATACGACTAAAGATGTAATGCAAAATCATTTTAAACAAGGTGCTTTTAAACAAGGAATTGTAGACGGAATCTTAAAGGCAGGAAAAGAATTGCAATCACACTTTCCTTGGCAAATTGATGATGTAGATGAACTTTCTAATGAGATTTCTAAAGGATGATATACAGTAAACAGTATTCAGTAAGTAGTATTCAGTTAGCAGTATTTTTTAGAAAAATCACTTTTTTTATTGCGTTTTTATTCACGTTAAGTGTTTTTTCTCAAGGGTATCAAATCCCAGAAATTCCAGAGTTTCAAACCAGTGTATATGATTATACTAGTTTATTAACAGAGAGTCAAAAAACAAGTTTAGAAAGTAAATTGGTTCGTTATTCAGATACCACTTCTACTCAAATTGTAGTAGCTATTATTCCATCCACCGAAGGTGAAAATATTAATTATTTAGCAGCTAATTGGGGAGAGAAATGGGGAATAGGTGATGCAAAAAAAGACAATGGTGTTTTAATGTTGTTGGCATTAAACGACAGAAGAATTGCTATTCAAGCTGGTAAAGGTACAGAGCATCTTTTAACCGATTTTCAGGCAAAGAGAATTATTGAAAGAGTTATTATTCCCGAGTTTAAAAGAGGAGATTATTATATCGGTTTAGACAAAGGGTCTGATTATATTTTTAGAACCTTAAACGGAGAGTTTAAAGGAAGTAGGCAAAAAGATGCAGAAGGTTTTGATCCTGGGATTATTATTTTTATCATTATAGTATTCATCATTTTTATTTTAATTTCTAGAGGAAATAAAAATAATGGTAGTGGTGGTAGAGGTTTTAGAAGCGGATCTATTGCAGGCGCTATTTTAGAAACTATTATTTTAAGTAACGCCGGTAGAGGTAGCGGAAGTTTTGGCGGTGGTTTTGGAAGTTCATCTGGAGGCGGAAGCTTCGGTGGAGGCGGCTTTGGAGGCGGTTTCGGCGGAGGTAGTTTTGGTGGAGGTGGCGCTTCTGGTGGCTGGTAAATTCCATTTTAATCTTTCCTGTCGGAAGAAAACCTAATAATAAAAAACAAATAACAAACCCTTCAGAATAAAAAAACTGAAGGGTTTTAATATTAAAATAAATTGAATTGTTGATGAAAGTAATAACTGTAATTTTTAGTTTTTTGTCTTTAGTTAGTTGTCAAAATTTTGGTAGTTTAAAACTTATATCAGAATTATCAAAAGACTTAGAAGAGGTTTCTGGAGCAGAAGTAGTTGCCAATTCAGATTTAATTTGGATGCTAAACGATAGTGGAAATAAACCTAAAATTTACGGTGTTTCTGCTACCGGAAATATTGTTGAAGAGCTTACCATAAAAGAAAAAAACCACGATTGGGAAGACCTTGCATCCGACGAAGAAGGAAACCTTTATATTGGTGATTTTGGAAATAATGATAGTGAAAGAGAAAACCTTGTTATTTTAAAAGTAAAACATGGTGATTTAACAAGTTCTAAAAAAATAAAAGTAGAAAAAATTAAGTTTTCTTATCCGGAACAAAAGAAGTTTCCACCTAAAAAGAAAAAACTGTTTTTTGATGCAGAATCTTTTTTCTATTATAATAATTCATTTTATGTGTTTACTAAAAGTAGGGTAGAAGAAAAGTATGGTAAAACCTCTTTATACAAGGTTCCTGCTAAAGAAGGGAAACATGAAGCAGTATTTATTTCTGAATTTAATAATTGTAACGACAAGGAATGTTGGATTACTTCTGCAGATATTTCTGACGATGGTAGCAAAGTAGCATTGTTGTCACCTGCTGCTGTTTTAATTTTTACGGATTATAAAAACGATGATTTTTTATCAGGAAAATTAACCAAAATTCCATTAAATTCTTATTCTCAAAAAGAAGGAATTACTTTTAAAGACAATAATACTTTATATATTACCGATGAAAAAGCAGATGGTGTTGGCGGTAATTTTTATGAGTTGAAGTTTTAGTTTGTTGCCCCATTAAAACTAATTTATTCCCATGAAAAAGAGCTAGGTTATTATAAATTATCTCCAGCTGTCTTTTATTGAATAGCAAACTTATAAATTAACAACCCCCAACCTAACACTAAACATAGTCCTCCTAACGGTGTAATTGGTCCTAAAAATTTTAGTTTTTTATTATTGGCAGAAGAAATTACCAAGCCATATATAGAAAATGAAAATAAAATGATTCCGATAATAAATGAATAAACAATGTAATTGTCAATGGTAATTTTGTGGTTTAACTGAAAACCTAAAACAAGTAATACAATGGCATGATACATTTGGTATTTAACACCCGTTTCAAAACTTTGTAATTGGTCTGTGTTTAGTTTTTTCTTTAAAAGGTGCGCACCAAAAGCACCAAAAATTACGGCTGACATTCCAAAAAATGCTCCAGAAATTAATGCTATTTTATCCATAATTATTAAAAATTGAATCCTAAATTAACAGTTGCTCTTACGCCATCATCTCCATTAAATACAGCCACATTTGCAACTAACATATTTGCTGCGTTAAAGAAAATACCTCCTCCAGCAGAAGTGTTAAATTTAGTATTGTTAAAGGTGGTGTTTTGTTGGCCCCAAACAGTTCCGTAATCAAAACCTCCATAAATACCAATGTTTAGAGGCACAATACTTGTTTTAACTTTGCTTAAAAGTAAACGAAGATCTGTAGATTGATACACTGAATTCTTTCCTGTAAAACGTTCATTTCTATAGGCTCTTAAACCATCATTACCACCAATACTTGCTGCTTGATACAACTCATAAGAATCTCCAAAATTATAATGTCCTTTTACTTTGGTTGCAAGCACTAGTTTTCCGCTAGAAATCAATTTATAATCAAAAGAAATAGCAGGAATTAAATATCCAAAATTGTTACTGTTTTTAAGGTTAGAAGTATATCCTACTTTTAAGGATGTTTTCATTCCCATTGTTGGAAAAGCAGTATTATCTGCATTTTCAAACTGATAACCAGCTTCTGTATTTATAAATTGTTGATTGTTAAAAATGGCATTATTTGATGAGAAAGTATCACTTATAAACCTATTAGGTGTTTGTTCTACTTTAAAGTTTTGAAAATTTACACCTACTTTTATTGTTCCATCCAAATCTCCTTTCCACTGTATAAAAGTACCAGCACTCAATTCTTTTATTTTAAGCCTGTTGTATTCTTCGTCTTTAATTTCATGAGGAGCATTTAGGTTTATAGAGTTATTCCCTAAACCAAAATAATTCATAGCAAAATTAGGACTTGTAAAACGTGCTTTTACACCTAGATTCCAATTTTTTATAACGTTTGCAAACTCGCTAGAATAATCAAATTCAAAACCACTAGTTGCAAAATAGTAGGCAGCATTTAAGGTATGTTGAGAAGTAAATGGGTTTCTCTCAAAGCCAAAAGAAGTATATACATTAGAAACACCCAATTTTACACCGTCGTCTGCATTAAAACCAATGGTTGGAGATATAATAAACTGATTGTTTTTAAGCTTCGTGTAATCGTACACGTTCGTTTCGTAATTATCTGTTAACTTTTTACTGCCTTTGTTTGTTATAAAAGTGTTTTTCTTAGATTTAAAATCATAAATTTTTACTTTTTTACCGTTTAAAACATTGTAAACATCATTGTTTTGTCCGCCAATAATTCTAACTTTTATTAAGTTTTTAGCTTCTCCTTTTACTACAAAAGTGTCATCATCATCTAAACCATAAATCCAGATTTCTTTGGTGTCAGATTTCTTGTAAGTTCGTTCATGAAAAATGGTTCCTTTTTCGCCTTTTATAATTCGGTATCCAGTTATTTTTGTACCTCCATTAGGGACTCTTTCAATATCAAACCAATCATCTTTATGAGTACCTTTTATAACCTGAAATTTATTTAGATGTTGAAAATATGCATCAGAAATTTTTTGTAAATTCTTTCTTCTGCCTTGTAATTTAGTTTTTATTTCTAAAACAGTATGGTCTCTTACTTCGTTAGGGAAGTTAGTAAAAGCATCTTCTATAACTGCATCTGTAAGGTTGGTGGTTATTAACTTTACTTGTGCATCCCAATCGTTTTTAGTTGCTGTTGTAATTAATGCCATGTCTAAAGGATACGGAGATAAATTAAACCATTTTGGGCTGCCGATATCTTCTTTATACGATTGCATTGCACGCAATGCAGGTATTAATTTTGTGGTAATATTTAATAAAAAACCATCACCAAAGACAGCAAAAGCTTGGTCTCTATCTCTAGGAACCGGTCTGTAAATTGTCTGTTCACCTTCTTTAAAAATAGCCCACCTCCATTGGTCTTGGTGTCTGTCCCAATCTCCAATTAACATGTCGAATAAACGTGCTTTTATGTATGCTTTTTCGTCTAAAATATGATGTTCATTTTTACTTAATTTCTTTAATAAATCATCTGTACTAATTATTTCATCTGCAAACCCAAAACTTTCTTTGTCTCCGTGGCCAGAAGCAGCTCTTTCTTCAATCATGTATAATTCACCACCAAATTCATCATTAAAATTCCCTAAACTATTTTGTTTAGGAATGTAATATAAAACAGGATTTGTATGATAAACACCAACTGCATCAGCTAATTTACCAATAGTAAAAGGTGCATATGGATGAGAACCTGTAAAAACATCATTTAACAAGCCTTCTGTAGCAGTGTTGTTAAATTGTCCTTCTATATATTGGTCTTTAAAAGCAACTGCCTGTAAATACTGAACAGCATTTTTACGTAAGGCACGCATTACATATTCTCTACCTTTTGGGTCTTCAAGTCTTAATGATTTAGATTGATGTCCGCCACCTTTTCTAACAGGCTTTAATCCGCCAAAAAGAGTGTCTAAATCTACCGTAGGTGCATTTACTTCTGTACCAAAATATTTTCTATAACGTTCTCCCCATAAAAAACGATAAATACCACTTTTTTCAACTTCCTCTTTGGTGTAAATAGATGCTTTTTTTGCTGTTATATTAGTATTAGTAAACGGAGCAAAGTTGGTGTTTTCATTGGCAGGTAAAACTTCTGTGGCGTATACAATTTTATCATCTTTTACGGTATAAAAAGCAACGTTAGACGAACCATCTTCATAAACATCTAACTTGGCAAAACCTTGCGCTCCATAAGTAAACTTTGCATTTCCCGTTAATTTAGTCGCCATTGTTTTAGAACCAGAACCACTTATTATTTGAGGTAAATTATCTTCTACAATATATTGTAGGTTATGGTCGTGACCAGAAACAAAAATCGTTTTATCATTTTCTTGAGAGAGTGTGATAATACGCTTTCTTAGTTCGTTATATTTTTTATTCTGAATATCGGTATTTGAAAGTCCAGAGGTTTCTCTAATTAAATTTTTAAGAGAACCTAAAACAGGTAGTGGACTCATGTGGCTTTTAAAAGAATATTGTCCGCCATGAGAACCGTTTGTAAACATTGGGTGGTGTAAAGCCACAATCGTTGTTTTTCCCCTTGCTTTTTTGATGAGTCCTTCAAATTCATCAAAGAATTTTTCTCTTGTTTTAATTTCACATTCATCATTTATTGTAGGGTGGTTGTCCCAGTTTGTTACATACCAATGTGTATCAACAATAATTAAAACAATGTCTTCAGAAATTTTAACTTTTTCTAACGGACAACCATTATTCGGTAAAAAAGCTGATTTTCCTAATGCTTTTTCAACTAGTTTTTCTTCTCTTTTTAAGCCATCTAGACCATGATACCAATCGTGATTTCCTGGAATAAATATAGATTTTCCTTTAAATTGTTTCGCAACATTTGTTTGCGCTTCAATTCTTCTTTTTGCCAAAGGATATTTTTTAGAATCTTTATCGGGTATACCCGTTTCATAGACATTATCACCTAAAAAAAGTAAAGTAGATTCTTCTGATGCACTTTTAATGTGCTTTTTTAAATATTTTAAAGCAGGTGAATCTTCTTCTAATGTTGAGTTTCCTGCGTCTCCAATTAAATAAAAAGTATGTTCAATTTTAGAACTATCCTTTTTAATCACGCTAGGTTGGTTGTCTGCAATTTGTTTTTTTATGGTTGCGCAGGCAGAAATGCATAAAAAAAGTAAAAAGAATATGGAATATCTGAGTAGTTTCATAAGTGCTAAAATAACTATTTTAAAATTGAGTTTTTATATCGTTGCAAATCTTCTCTGGTATCTATGTCTAAGAAGTTTGTTGGTATTGTAGAACAAATAATTTCGTTTTTCTTTTTGTTGATGAATTCCTTTGCGCCTTTGTCTCCTTTTATCAGAAAAATATCAGAAAAATACTTTTTAGGAAAAATTGCAGGAACACCTAATTTTTCACCATAGTTAGATGCTATAATTTTATCTTTATGTTGTTCAAATAAATGAAGCATATCTTCAATATAAGCAACATCAATAGCTGGTTGATCTGCTAATAAGATAAAAATGGCTTCAAAATTGAAATTATTTTGTTTAAAATGCTGAATACCAGAAATGATGCTAGAGCTTAATCCATCTTCGAAATTAGTATTTTCAATAAATTGAACGTTTCTAGTACTTACTTCTGATTTAATTTTATCAGCATTTGCACCTAAAACACAAAATATAGTGGAAGCATAAATACGTTGTATTTTCTCTAAAGTATGTTCTAAAAGTGTTTTATGATTTACTTTTTCTAACTGTTTTATGCTATTCATTCTAGATGATTTGCCTGCAGCCAAAACTAAAACAGCAATGTTTTTCATAAATTTATGTGTTAATTTTACCTGTTAATTTTCTTAAAGAAAAAGGCTCTTTTTTTCTAATTACAGATAGAATTTCCGCGACAATAGAAACGGCAATTTCTTCTGGGGTTTCTGCACCAATGTGTAAGCCTGCAGGTGTATAAATAGTTTCTAAAAATTCATCAGAAATATCTGGTACAAATTCAAAAAGCTCGTTAAACAATCGTTCCCTTCTGTTTGGAGCGCCTAAAATACCAATATATTTTGGTGTATATTCAGACAGCTTTATAACATATTTTAAATCTTGTACGTAACTATGATTCATAATTACAATAGCCGTATTTTCTTCAATATTTGTAAATTGAATAGTTTCTGCAGAATCACCATTTACCGAATTTGCTCCCGGAAAATCTTTTAATTCTTTAGAATCCTTAATACAGGTTATCACATCAATTTCCCAACCTAATGTTGCGGCTACTTTACAAAGTTTAATAGCATCGTGTTCGCCTCCAATTATAATCAACCTAAAACTAGGTTGTACTATTTGAGAGAAGATTATAACGTCTTTTTTATACTGATGCTTAAATCCTTCAGAAAATGTAAATTGTTTTTTATTATGAAAAGTAATTACAGAACCAAAATTACCAAAAGCTTCATTTTCATCAGTAAAAAAACTTGCAATATGTATTGTTTCTCTATCTGAATTTGCTTTCGAAAAATGAGTAAGAAATACATCCGTAATAAAAAAAGGTTCTATTAAAACATATAAAATACCTTCGCAGCCTAACTTGTACCTACCATCGTATGTAATTACTTTTGGTTTGTTATCAGAAAAAACACTTTTAGATCTGTGTTTAATTTCCTTTTCTACACAACCACCACTCACGGCTCCAACAGAACTTAAATCTTCAGAAATTAACATGCGTACACCTGGTTTTCTATAAGAAGAACCTTCTAAATGTACTATGGTTGCCAATACATTTTTCAACCCTTTTTGTTGGTTGATGACAGCCTGATTTATAATTTCTTTAAGTTCGTGATTCATTAATAAATACTATAATTTAGGTTTAAATATAAAACTTTTGTTACTTCTTTTTTAAGTATACTAAAAATAGGGAACATTTTTGTCTTTGTAAAAAACAATATTGACTTAAAAAGAATAACCAATAGCAAAGTTAAATACAGGTTCGTCTGCTCTAAAATCCCAACGTTTTCCTTCTTCTAAGGAAGGGTCATGAAAAGGCGCTGCCAAATCAAAACGGATTACAAAACCCTGTACATCTACTCGCAAACCAAAACCTGCTCCCATACCTAATTCATTTATAAAGTTTGACGTAAACTTATCTCTAACATTACCATCCGTATCATTAAAATCTGAATTTGAAACGGTATTCCAAACATTACCTGCATCTGCAAACACCGCTCCTTTTAAAATAGAGTAAATAGGAAAACGATATTCTAAATTTGCTTCTAAACGAACATTTCCTGTTTTATCAAAGAAAGAGCTTGTACTTTCTGAAGTTTCATCATTATAAGTTCCAGGTCCTAAAGATCTAATATTAAAAGCTCTTACACTATAGGGGCCACCTGCATAATATTGTTTTACAAATGGTATTACATCAGAATTTCCGTAAGCATAGCCATATCCAGCAAAGAATCGTGTGGCAATTGTTTGCTCTTTTTTAGAACCAAAATTATAATGATACCTTAAATCAATATCTGCTTTTGCATATTGTGCGTATTCCAAGCCTAAAAAAGTATTTGTTTCAGCTGTTTTTTTATCAAATAGACTAATAGAATTACCAGCGACATCTAGTGTAGTTTGTAAGAAAAATTGATGTTTTTTTGATGCGTTTAACATTTCATTATAAATAAATGAAAAAGTAAGTCCGCTTATAAATTGCTGATCAAAACTGCTCTGTAAAAATGAATTATCGTCTAAAATTTCTTGAAACTCTTCTGTAGTATTCGATAAACGTGTATAATTTATAGAAATAGGGTTAAATTCATATGTAATGTATTTGTTGGCATTCCAAGTATACCCAAAAATACCAGTACCCGATAAAAGTGTGTACAGCTGACTTCTATTTAAATAGGTGGCGCTTAGGCTGGTTTTAGTTTTAGGAGTAGAGTAGTCAAAATAATCTTTATTAATCTTAAAGGGAGTGATAACTCTTGGGAAAATAAGTTCACTTTTTAGGCCTAATTCTAAACTACTTAAACCAGAAGTACCACTAGTAATTTGTGTTTCGTACCCAATATTTGTACTAATGTTTAATGTTTCACCTCCTTTAAATAAGTTTCTATTGCTATAGGTTAAAGACAATTCTGGCCCCGCAAAATTATTAGATTTTGTAACGGCTTGCAGTTCTGCACGTATGGCGCGTTTTGTTAATGGTGATAAAAAAATATTGGCCACTAAACTACCAATTGTGTCTGTTATAGAGTCTTTTAATTCTTTATATTGAATGTTTACAAACTTATAGACACCAATAGAAGAAAGTCTTCTAGCAGTATTTTTAGAGGTTGATGGGTTAAAACGTTCTCCTTCTTTTAAAGTGATAAATTCATCTAAATATTTTGGTTTAAAATAAACAGAGTCTTGGTGATAGTTTTTCCCCTGGAAACGTATGCTTTTTACAGCTGTAGAATCATTTAAATTATAATTAGGAAAAACATTGATGTTAGTGATTTGATACGGAACAGTAGATTTTTTTGGAACTTTTGCTTTCAACTTTAAAAACAAATCGAATTTTTTACTATTGCTTTTATATTGATTGGTATCTGCTTCAAAGAGTAAAAAATCTGGATTAAAATTATAATATCCGTTATTTTTTAATTCTGTATCCAAACGGAGTCTTTCTAACTTTAAACTCCCTAAATCGAAACGTTTATTTTTCTGAAATGGAGATTTTGTGGTCAATCTTTTTATCTCGTTATAAATTGGCGAAACCATACTATCTATTTTGTAGGTAGCCATTTTATAAGGAGCAGGAACTTTTAAATTATAGACAATAGCTGCTTCTTTTTTCTTTTCTTTAAAATTAGGAGCAATGGTGCTATAGAAAAACCCATAATTTTCTAATTTGTTTCGTAAAAGATTTTCATTTTCTAAAACGTTTATGTCTGATTGATAGACTGGTTTCTGTCCGATTTTTTTATATAGCCACCTACTTAAAAAACCAGGGTTTTCTTGCTGATTTTTATAGTAATAATACAGCCCTAGATGCATTCCTAGTAGCCTTGTATTGGGTTTTGGACTTAATACAGTAACCAAATCGTCTTGTAGTTCTTTTACTTTTTCTACGGTAGAATCGGCTTTAATAACAATGCTAGCGCCCGTATACAAACGCTTGCCTTCTGGAATGTGTTTTTTTATACCACAACCGTAAATAAAAACGAATAGTACTATTAAAAAGAGCTGTTTTGTATAGGGTGTTTTCAAAATTTATTTACTTTTTATTTTCTGAATTTTCAGTCTTATTTGTTGTTTTTAGATCATCCGTTTCCTTTGTGGTTTCACTATCTTTATTAGCACTCAAAATAGAATCCCAAAGTTGATGAAACTCATTAAACTCTTTGGTGAAAATTAATGCAATCCCACTTACAATGGTTTGTCCGTCTATCACATTTTCAAATTCACTTTTTCTAAAACCTCTAACACGGTATCTGCCATCTTCTGTAATTTTATATTCTAAACTCACATTACCAATTAAAGGCGATTTTTCTTCCGTAGAACTGCTACCTTGTATGTCTACTTCGCTACCAACTCTTACGGTTAAACGATCGTTAAATAATTTTTTCTGAGCAGCAACATCCAATTGTGTTCTATCGGTTGGTGCGTCTCCTTGGTAATCTGTAAAACTATTTAAACCAAAATCTAATTCAATACCAGAACCTCCAAGAATTTTATCAGAAAAAGAATTTAATTGTCCAGAAACAGCATCATTTAAATTGTTTTTAGCAATTGTTGCAAAACCACCAGAACTACCATCGCTACCAGCATCTGGATAAAACCTATTTAAAACTAATAAAGAAAAAACTTGCCTGTTTAATTCGTCTTCTTGCTGGTTTACTTGTTGCACACGTTCATACACCTGACCGCTAATGGCGCCTTGTTGGTCTTCTGGCATGTCTAAATTAAACGATATTTTTGGCTGTAACAATTCTCCATCAATATTTAAATACACATTAAATGGCAATACTTGTTTGTATTTATTTTTGGTTGCTGAATCTTCTCCTGAAATTTGAGAAGCCATTAAGGTAGAGGCAGAGGTTTTTAAGGTGTAACTTGTACGGATGTCTAATTTAGCATCTAACGGGTCTCCTGCCCAAGAAATTCTACTTCCAGGAACTAAAATAAATTTTCTATCTACAACATTGTATAAGTTAAGTTCATAATGTCCGCTAGCAACTTCATAAGCACCTGTTAAAGTTAAACGACCATTAGGATCCATTAATAAAACAAAATCACCATCACCAGAAATCTTAAAATTGTCGCCAGTTTCTTTATCTATGATAACTTTTACGGCAGCTTCTTTATCAATTTTTAAGAGCGCTTTTAAATCAAAGCCTGTAATTATAGCAATTTGTTCTTCATTTTGAGTTAAAATTGCATCCGGATTTTCTCTATTAACAAAAGCAACAACTCCTTCTCTTTCTTCTATATTTGCATAACTAGAAGGTAACACATAGGTAACATCTGTGTCTGAACCCACCACTAATTTTGCATTTAATTTAGGAACCTGTAAATTTCCAGTTAGTTTTGCATCTACATTAAAAGAGACTTTTCCGTAAAGCAATTCATTGTCTTCTTTTGTAGCGTTTAGCACTCTAAATTTATTGGCTTTAATGTCTAAATTAAAGGTAGGATTTATAAAACTCTTGGTTTTAACGGTTCCTGAAACAACTAAAGCATTTTTTTCGCCATCTAAAATGGTGAAGTTAGAGAGAGATAAACCGCTGTTATCTACACTTAAAGTTTCGTTCTGTAAGTTAAATTTTGCGTTTAGTTTGGTCACTTTAAAAGCTGCATTTGTAAAATCTAAGTTCCCTTTATATTTTGGATCTGATGTTGTGCCTGTTACTTTAAAATTTCCTGAGAGACCACCAGAAGTTTCTTTAATTTCCCCCAAAGACAGTGTGTTTAAAGCTTGCATTTTAAAGTTGTTAATGAGTAAATCTAAATTTAAGTTAGCATCATTATTATCTACAAAATAATCTCCTTTTAAATCTAAGTCTATGGCCCCTTCTTTTAAGCTAGCATTAAAATCATATTTACCATTTTCTAAAGATTTGGCATCTAAACTTAAGGTACCAAAAGCTGTTTTTAATACTTGTAATTCATTAATACTTAAATTTGCAATAATACCTGTATCACCAAAAGGTTGCTCTAAAATAAAATCACCATTTAAAGTTCCTGCTGCAATCTCTTTTTCTGGACTTAAATAATTAAAAACTTCATTTATTTCAAAATTTTTATAATTTAAGCCGATGTGATCTCCTGCTATACGGGATATTTTATCTGTAATTTCTATAGATTGATTGTTTTTACTGATTTTAAAATCAGAGAATGTGAGTTTATTATTTTCAAAAACAACGGCATTTGTTTTCGGAATTTTCCATTTATTACTATTCAATAACAAACTATCTTGATCTATGGTAAACTTTAATTTATCGCTGTTTCCAGTAATTTTTGAGTTTACATTCATTAATTTCTCTCCGTCATAGAAACCTAAAAAATTAAGGGACAATTCGTTGTTTTGTTGAATTCCTGTAATAACAGTTTTTGGTACATTTAAAGGTCCTGCTTTAATTTCTTTAAAACCTAAATTAAAATTGAAATCTTCATTATCTGTAAGCATAGAAAAAGATAAACTGTCTAATTCATTATCGCTAAAATTAATGTGAGGAGCCGTAATATTGGCAGTTAGTTTTCGTTTTTTCTCTTTAAAATCGACATCAATATTTATAGTGTCTAAATCTTTTAAATTAACTAAGAAAACATCTCTTAAAAGTGGCGTTTGAGAAATTTTAGCTTTTAATTTTAAATTTACTGGACTTTTAACGGTGTCGGAAACCGTAACATCTCTATAAAAATAACTAGCAACATGACGTTGCAAAGCGTTACTAAGAGTTTGTGGATCTGTGTTTGATTCTAAATTTAAATCAATCATTTTATTTTTGATAGAAACAGCCGTTGTGTCTTTATCTACAAAGGCATTAACAGCAAAGTCTCCTACTAAAAACGTTCTGTTATTATAGACGGCTACACCATTTTTTATGTTACTTTTTAAAGTGTATTTTTTAGGGTTTCCTTTAAAGTCTAAAGAAAGTTCCATACCCGTTTTTACCTTACGCTGCATAATACTAAGTGCTTCTAAATCTGCACCAATTAGATTTAAATTAACAGTTGCTTTGGTGTTTATAGAGTCTAACGCTACATTAGCTAATAAATCTAAGTTTACATTTTTATCTTTATATGTTGAGGTAATTTTTCCGATACTATTTTTAAAATCTCCTTCTATTTGTAAGTCTCTTATTTCATACTTTTCTAACTGAAATTTAGAAATGGTAGTTTGTAGCGTGGCATCTAAATCCTGAATACTTTTACCGCTTCCTTCCGATTTTAATTGAACACTTAATTCACCAAAATTAGGATTCATTAAAAGGGTACCAACATTATAGTTTTCAATTTTTATATCCGTATTGTAGCTAATTTTTGCTTCGTTTTTAAAGTTTCCTTTAATTGTTGCAATACCTTGTGATGTATTTATTTTAGTATTTGTAACGATGTTGCTTAAAGTACCTTTTGCATTACTCGTTATTAAAATATCTTCCGGTAAATGAATCCCTAATGCTTTTTCGTCTACAATTTGTAAAAGATCATTTCGTTTTGTCTTTGCTTCAAAATTAGGAATGTTTAGTTGTAACTTATCTGGGTTTGTACTGTTTTTGATGTTTCCATCTAAAGATATTTTAGTGTAATTACCCCAATTAAGGTTGGTGTTGGCAATATTTAAATCAGCTAAAACTCCATTTATATTTACTTCACCAAAAAGTTCTTTTTTACTTAATTTGGTTACATATTCATTTTGTTTTAAACTCGGTTGAAACGTAAAAAGTTCATCTAAAAAGAGTGAGAATGACGGAATGCCTATGTTAATTTTTGTGTTTTCTGGTGATGAAATGAATTGAGAAAGTGATTTATAATTCGCATTTGCAAAACCAGCAATCATACTTTTTTTGAATGAGATTTTAAGGTCTGAAACTTTTAATTCTGTATCTGTTATTTCCGCATTTAGTGCGAGTTCCCTCAATCTAAATCCAGATTTTTCTTTAAAATTTAAAGCACTTAATTTCAAATTTGCTTTTTGGTCTTTTAAGAAAATATCAGATGCTTTTAAGGTTACATCTTCTAAAACAAGTGCATTCGGATTGAACACATTTTGAATCACTTTTTCATTATTTACAAAATACTGAATCTTATTGTTTTCTAAATTGATATCATTTACTTGTACTTCAAAATCTGGCCAGTTAAATGCGATATCACTGTTTGATGTTTCTTTAACGGTTGCAGTATTTGTTGAAATTGTTTTTAAGAGAACATCAGAACTTTTAAGTTGAAGTGTGGTAAGATTTATTTTGTTTGTAGATAAATTAATTTCAGGGATTTCTGTATAAAAATCAGCAACCCTTACATCAGCAATTAATTGATCTTGTGGGTTTTCAAAATAAGCTTCAACCTTTTTAAGAGAAAGCTTATTTACAGATAAAGTGGGTAAAATACTTTCTGTAGTTGGCGTATTTGAAATTACAGGCTTTTGAATAAGTTTAATATTTGTATCAGAAAGAGAAATTTCATCAGCATTAAAAATCATTTTTTGCAAATCAACTTTATCCATATTGGCAGTTAGATTTCCAATTTTAAAATGACTGTCAATTCCTATTACATCATCTTTAAAAACAACATTAATATTTGATAAATCAATATTTCCAAGAATAATATCTACTGGCTCAGAGGTTGTTTCTTCAACAACAGGAGTTGGTTCTTCTGATGCAAATGCATCTATTAAAAACTGAAAGTTATACCCAGAAAGACTGTCTTTTCTTATAATATTGGCACGTAAACCATTCCATTCTAAATTGTCTACACCAACGGCACCTCCTTTAATCATTCCCCAAAGAGGTAGGTTTGCTTCTAACGATTTAGAGTATACCAACGTGTCTCCTTTGGTGTCTTCCACATACAAGCCTTCTAATTGCAAACCACCTTTAAAGGTTAAAAATAGCTTGTCTACAGTAATTTTAGTGTTTGTTTTATCGGTAACATAGTTTACTGCCTTATCAACAATAACACTTTGTCCCCAAGGGCTTCTAATAAAAAGTATTAAAAAACTAACAAGAATGATTAGTCCTAAAAAAACTCGTAAGAATCTTCTTAAAAATCGATATTTTTTATTCTTTATTTTTTTAGACACTATAACTGACAATTTTAGTTATGCAAATGTAACTTGCTAATTTTATTCAAATTGTCCTAATATCATAAATTTTTGACTCTTTTGCTAAAACTGAACGATTTCATGTTTTAATAAATCTGATTTAAAAAAAGTTTTTTCTGTATTTAAGTAAGATTGATGTTCTAAGCGTTTAAATTAGACGATTTCTGTTTCTATAATAATGTCACTTTGTAACGTTTTGTGAACAGGACATTTTGCTGCAATTTCTTTTAAACGTTGCGTTTGTTTTTCGTCTAGATTGCCAACAAACTTTAATTTCTTCTTTAAATGATCAAAACGAGTTGGTTTATCTACAGCAACCTCTAAATCGTCACTATGTTTTTTAGAATAGGTAATATATACAAAGACTTCTTGTAAATCCCACTTTTTACGCTCTGCATACATTTTTAAAGTCATTACAGTACAAGCAGCCAAACCTGCACTTAAAAAATCATAGGGAGAAGGACCAAAATCATCACCACCAACATTTGCAGGTTCATCAGCAATAAAAGCATGTTTTTTAGTCTGAATAGAAGTTGTAAAATTGTCTTCTAATAAGTTTAAATGTCCAACCAACTGTTCACCTTCGGTAGAAATCATATTGTTCTCTTCAGACTCAAAATAACGTTCTACCCAAGTACCAATCATATTACCAACATAAATGCTATCTTTTGATTTTGATAATAAATGATCTGCACCATCTAAACTTACAAAACTTTTTGGATGCATTGCATTGTGATAAATTTTCTCAGCATTTTCTATACCAACCACGGTATCAAAAGGAGCGTGCATTACCAAGATTGGTTTGCGTAAATTTTTAATAATTTTAGGTAAATCTGTTTTACTAAAATCGTTTACAAAATCTTGGTTTATTTTAAAAGGACGACCTCCAATTTTTACTTCTATATCTCCTTTTTCTGGAATTTCTGCTGTTCCATGAGAAAATAAGTGAGTTACATGTCCAACAGTTGCAGGAGCGCCAACAGTGGCAACCGCTTTTATGTTTTCTAATTTTGATGCTGCAACAATAACTGCAGCTCCTCCTAAAGAATGACCAACTAATAATGACGGTGCTTTGTAGTTTTTTTCTAAAAAAGCATTAACCGCTAACAAATCTTCTACGTTGGCAGAAAAGTGACTTTCAGCAAATTCGCCTTCACTTCTTCCTAGTCCTGTAAAATCGAAACGTAAAACACCAAAACCATGATTAGACAAAGAACGACTGATGTTTTTTACTGCGTTAAAATTACTGTTGCAAGAAAAACAATGTGCAAAAATGGCAAATTGATTCGGTTTTTCATTGGCAGGTAATTCTAAATATGCTTGTAATTTTAAGCCTTTTTTATTTTCAATTTCTAATCTAACAGTATTCATTTTTTTTGTTTTTTTAGGTAGTCGGAATAAGGTGAGCAACTTTACGTTTGTCTACGTTTTTAGAGAATTGGTTTAATAATAGTTTCAGTTTTGGGTTGATGTAGTTCTTACAAAATGGCTTATCTGGATTCGATTGATAATAATTTTGAAATTCCTCGGTAGAAGGTTTAAAGTTTTTAAATTCTAATATTTTTGTAATGATATTATCTTTAAAGTTTCCTTGTAAATCTTCAATAATTTTTAAACTTTCTTCTTTTTGTTGATGAGAAAAATAATATATCGCAGAACGATATTTTGTTCTCATAGAATGATTACTTGTACTTTTATGCGTTAATAAATGAATTTCAATTAGCGTTTTTAAAGCTATTTTTTCGATATTAAAATGTACAATTACGGCTTCAGAAAAAGTGTTGTTTACATCTGTTGATGCAACCCAACCTTGTTCCACTTTTTCTACCCCAATTAGAGTCTGAAAAACGGCTTCTGTACACCAATGACAACCACCACCAAAAGCAATTTTGGTTAATTCCATTGTAATTGCTTTCTTTCTGTCCAGTATGCATCAGGAGAAACTTTTAAAGAATTTAAAGTTTCAATTTCATCAGCAGATAAGGTGAAAGAATTCATTTCTAAATTCTGTTTCATTTGATCAATAGAACTTGCCCCACTTAAAACAATACTTCCTGGAATTGTTTGCTCGCAATATTTTAGAGAAATAGCGTCTACACCAACTTGGTGTTTTTTAGCTAAGTTTTCTAAAGTAGTATACATTTTAGCATAATGAGTATAGCTTTCATTCTTAAAAACTCTTCCATTTGCCAAAGCTTCTTTAATTACAATCGATTTATTTTGACTAACTAATTTCCCTGAAATTTCTATTAAACTTTGATCTAAAAAATTATAGGTAACCTGAAATAAATCAAAAACGGGTTCTCCATCAACTAAAACGTTTAACGCTTTTTTTATTACTTCAACTTGGTTGGTTCCCGTTGTGGTCAATCCTATTTTTAGGTTGTGCTCCTTTTTTAAGAAAGCCAATCGCTCTAAAACTTCTTTGTTTTCTAAAACCCCGGTTTCTAAAGTTGCAGAATGAATTTGATATACTTTTAAATAGGGCAGGAGTTGTTTAGAAAAATCCCATTGTTCATTTAATTTGGACAAACTATGTTCTTTTACTTCATGAACCGTTGCGTTCGCATCAAAATTGGCGGTGTAGGTATACCCCCATTTTGTAGCAATTTCAATTGTTTTATCATTTTTAGTTTTCAACCATTCTAAGACCAATTCTTCGGCCAAACCATAACCAGGAGCAGTATCAAAATAACGAATTCCTAAATTATATGCTTTTTCTAAAACGTTAAAACTTTGTTTTCTAAATTCCGCTAAGTTGGAGTTGTCACAGTTTTCTGTACGAACATTAATGTATTGTGGTCTTCCTAAAGCGGCTGTTCCTAATCCTAATTGCATGTTTTTAATTTTTTTAGATCCTTCAGGTTTTAGAAAACTGAAGGGCCTTTACCTTTATTAGATACTTTTTTTATGAACTACAAGATAACATAGAACAACCTACTTTATTTCTTGCCCATTCTGGTCTTTTTGCAAACCATTTTTCGTTCTCTGGTTGTTCTGCGTATGGATTTTTCAAGAGTTGAAATAATTCATCAATTAAAGCGTAATTTCCTTTATCTGCTTCATCAATTGCTAGTTGAGACATATAATTTCTAAGCACATATTTAGGATTTACCAAATCCATTTGTTCTTTTCTTTCTTCGGATGAGATTCGCTCTATGGCAAGTCTATTATCAAATTTTTTAAACCAAGTATTCCATCTGTTTTCTACTTCTTTAGAAATGTTTTCTAAATCGTAAAAAGCATTTTCTACCAATTTGAAACCTGATTTTTCCTCCGTAAAATTACTTAAATTTCTAAAGAAAATAGTCATGTCTGTTTCTACCAATTGTAAATTATCTTCTAATTCTTGTATCAATTTTAAATCGTCTTCATCCGAAGAAACCAAGCCTAACTTCGATTTCATCATCTGTAAAGATTGTATTTCAAAATCGATTTTATATTGCTCTAAAATAGCATTTAAAGGATCTACTTCTTCAATTATTGGATACAACGCATTGGCTAATTTATACAAATTCCACAAACCAATATTTGGTTGATTTCCGTATCTATATCGTTTATGCTGACTGTCGGTTGTGTTCGGAGTCCAGCCAAAATCGAAGCCTTCTAGCCAACCATAAGGCCCAAAATCTATGGTTAAACCAAGAATCGACATGTTATCAGTATTCATTACTCCGTGAACAAAACCAACACGTTGCCAATGAATAATCATGGCTAAAGTACGTTCTGAAACTTCCTTAAAAAACTGAATATAATTTTCTTTGGATGGTTTTCCTAAATGCGGAAAATGATGTTTAATGGTATAATCCATTAAACCTTTTAAGTTTTTAAGGTCTTTTCTAGCTGCAAAAATTTCGAAACTACCAAAACGTAAAAACGAAGGAGAAATTCTAGAAACAATGGCACCTTTTTCGTACGCCGGATTTCCATCATATAAAACATCTCGCATTACTGAATCGCCAGACAAACTTAAAGATAAAGATCTTGTGGTTGGCACGTTTAAATGAAACATTGCCTCGGCACACAAATATTCTCTAACGGATGAACGTAAAACCGCCAAACCATCTGCAGTTCTAGAATACGGCGTTTCGCCAGCTCCTTTTAATTGTACTTTCCAGTTTTTAGTATTGTGTTCAACTTCAAACAAATTAATAGCTCTTCCGTCGCCTAATTGTCCTGCCCAATTACCAAATTGATGTCCCGCATAACACATAGCATACGGTCTTGTATTTGGATAAATTTCGTTACCGGTTACAATGTTTTTAAAAAACTCTGATTTTACATCTTCTTCAGAAATACCTAATTCAGTAACCATTTCTTGTGAAACGTGTAATACTTCTGGTTTTGCAGTTTTCTTTGGATTTGTATAAGAAAAAGCAGCATTTTCTACTTGTCTTCTTGAGTTTTCCAAGTTAACATCCGAAGGTAATTCTGCCGTAAAAGTGTCTTTTATGTTTAGGTTCATCATATTGTATCTATCCATTTTAGAAGGTCTTTATCAGAAGGATTTCTTAACTTTTTATTGTTAATCGTAATTGTAGGAAAATTTAGTTTTCTATTTTCATACAAGTTACGTAATTCCTCTGCATTTTCTGCAGACTTTTCTATATCTAAAAACGCGTAATCTAAATTACGCGTTTCTAAAAATGTTTTATAATATTGAGTTTTATGACACCTTTCTGTGCCAAATAATTTAATCATTTTATTTTAAAAAACTTCTAATTCCGTAACTAGCTAAAACGCCCTCACCAGTTGCTGCTGCTACTTGTGCAATTGCGCCTTCTCTACAATCTCCGGCAGCAAAAATTCCATCAACAGAAGTTTGTGCCAATGCTGTAGTTTGTATAAAACCTCTTTTATCTAAATCTACAATTCCTTTAAAAGATTGTGTGTTTGGTATTAATCCGATAAAAATAAAGACACCATCTGCTTCTAATAAAGACTCTTCGTTTGTATCATTGTCTTTTACTTTTAATGCTTTAAATAATTCTTTTTCATCAGAAATAAATTCTAAAGATGTTTTATTCATATACGTAGAAATATTATCGATACTTGCCAATTTCTCTACATAGGTTTCAGATGCAGAAAAGTTTTCTGAACGATGTACTATTTTTACACTTTTACAAAAACCAGCTAAAAAGATACCTTCTTCTAAGGCAGAATTTCCACCGCCAATTACAATAATATCTTTATCTCTATAAAAAGCACCGTCGCAGGTTGCACAAAAATGGATACCAGAACCAATTAATTCCTCTTCATTAGGGATGCCTAATTTTCTGTACGTAGAACCTGTTGATAAGACAACAGACTTTCCTAAATAGGTAGTTCCTTTTGTTTCTATTGAAAATAAATTATCCTTTTTTTCAATACCAACAACTTCTTCTCCCGTTTTAATAATAGCTCCGTAGGTTTTGGCTTGATCTTCCATCTTTTCCATTAATTTTGGACCAGAAATAGAGGTAAAACCAGGGTAGTTTTCAATTTTTTCTGTTAAAAAGGCGTTTCCACCAATGGTGGATTTTTCTAAAATTAACGTATCAAAACGATCTCTTTGCGCATAAATAGATGTTGTTAAACCAGCAGCACCACCACCAATAATAATGGTGTCAAAAACTTTATGTTCTTTTTCTACATTGATAGAAAGAAGTTCTGTTAATTTTACATTATCTGGGTTTGTGTATGGTACATCATCAATTAAAACCGTAGGAATAATACGTTTTCCGTTGTTAATTTCTTCTACTTTTTTTGTTGCCCAATCGTATTGATCTACATCAATAAAATCGAAATTGATACCATTATCTGTTAAAAAGCTTTTTGCTCTTCTACAATCTGGACACCAATCTGCACCAAATAACTGAACGTTACCAACTTCGTTGATTCCTAAAACTGAAGCTAATTCTACGTTGTTAGGGTTTGTGTATGATTTTTCTCTAATTATAAGTGTAGGAATAATACGTTTACCGTTGTTAATAGCTTCTACTTTTGCAGTTGCTTCCTTATCTAAATCTACATCCACAAAAGTAAAATCTATGTTGTTTTCTTTTAAATACGTTTTTGCTCTTCTGCAATCTGGACACCAATCTGCGCCGTATAGTAAAATTTCAGTCATTTTTTTATTGATTATAAATAGGCTTTAGATTAACTACTATCTAAAACCTATTTTATTAGTTTAATTTATCTGCATGTAATTTTCTCAATTTAGCTAATTTTGGCTCAATAACAAAACTACAATACCCTTGTTGTGTATTTTCTCTATAATAATTTTGATGTTCTTCCGTTGCTTTATAAAAAATAGGTAAAGCACTTAACTCAGTTACTATCTTGTCATTATAATAATCTTGAATCTGTTTTAAAACTTCCGAAGCTATTTTTTGTTGATTTTCATCATGATAAAAAACCACAGATCTATATTGAGTTCCTCTATCTGCTCCTTGTTGATTTAAGGTTGTAGGATCGTGCGTTGTCATAAAAATAACTAAAATATCTTCATACGAAATTACATTTGCATCATACGTTATTTGAATTACTTCTGCATGACCTGTTAAGCCAGAGCAAATTTCTCTGTAGGTTGGTTCTCCAGGAACGTTACCACCTGCATAACCAGAAACTACTTTTTCTACACCTTTTACTTCTTGAAACACAGCTTCTGTACACCAAAAACAGCCACCTCCTAAAGTAGCAACTTGTAAATTTATATTCATTTATATTTTCTTTGTCATTAAGAGGAAAAATGAAGAAGTAATCTCTAAAAAATAATAAGATTTTCTCCTCGTTCCTCGTTCGGAATGACATTTGACTTTTTTTTAATTAAATTATTTTTTATCAATAACCATCGATTCAGAGTTTATACAATAACGTAATCCGCTTGGTTCTGGTCCATCAGGAAAAACGTGTCCTAAATGTCCATCGCAAGTATTGCACATCACTTCAACCCGAACCATACCAAAAGAAACATCTTTATGATATTTTATGGCATTTTCTTTAATAGGTTGCGTAAAACTTGGCCATCCAGAACTAGAATCGAATTTTATGGTAGAGTCGAATAACGGCGTGTTACAACAAACACAGTTGTACTGGCCTTCATCATAAATACTACACAAATCGCCTGTATGTGGTCTTTCTGTACCTTTTTGTCTTGTAATTCTAAATTGTTCTGCAGTTAATTGAGCTCTCCATTCTTTTTCGGATTTCTCTACTCTTTTATCTGGAGTCGGATTTCCTTTTACACTAAAGTTGATAATTTCTTTCCAAGTAAGCATATTTGTTTCTTTTCTTTTTAAATTAGTACTATAATGTTAATAGTTTTTTTAGACGTAAAAACACTTGTTACATTACAAATAATTGTTAATTTGTAAGCTGTTGAAAGCAAAACATAAATTTACGACCAATATTAATAAAGTGGTAGAGCAAATGATCATTTCTTCCTATTTATTTATAAAATAATTTTACAATGAACACATTAGTTTTAGATGCAGAAAAATATGTTTTTAATTTATTAAATAAGGAGTTAGATGCTGTTTATGTATATCATAATATAACACATACACAAGATGTGGTTGCTTATGCTACAGAACTTGCAGAAAACTTAAATATAGATGCAATTTCTAAAGAAAATTTACAGCTCGCAGCCTTGTTTCATGACACCGGATTTATAGAAGATGCAAAAAATCATGAATCTGAAAGTGTAAAAATAGCTAACAATTTTTTAAATGAAAATAATGTTGATGCTGGAAGAATAGCGGTAATCTCTAAATTGATTTTAGCGACTAAAATGGGAAATCAATCTGATAATGAATTAGAGCAGATTATAATGGATGCAGATTGTGCGCATTTAGGAAGTAAAAACTTTGAGAACAAGTTAGAATTATTAAGAAAAGAATGGGAAAGTACAGAGAATAAAAAGTTTTCTGATACAGAATGGATTGAGATTAATATAGAGTTTTTAACTAAAGGTCATAATTATTATACTGCTTATGCTTTAAAAAAATGGAGCAAAGGAAAAGACAAGAATATCTCTAAATTATTGAAAAATCAACATAAAATAAAAGAAAATTTAGCAAAGTTTAAGCAGAAAGAAGAAGCTCTAGAAATTAAACAAAATAAAAGTGAAGTTCCAGAAAGAGGCGTAGAAACCATGTTTAGGGTTGCTTTAAAAAATCACATGACGTTAAGTAATATTGCAGATACAAAAGCCAATATTTTACTTTCTGTAAATGCTATTATCGTTTCTTTAGCAATGTCTAATTTAATACCAAAATTAGACAAACCATCTAATAGTTTCTTAATAATACCTACTGTAATATTTGTTGTTTTTACAGTTGCTTCTATCATATTATCCATTTTAGCGACAAGACCAAATGTTACCGAAGGAAAATTCACAAAGGTAGATGTTGCTAATAAAAAAGTGAATTTATTATTTTTTGGAAATTTTCATCAAATGAAATTACCAGATTTTGAATGGGGAATTCAAGAGATGATGCAAGATAGAGATTATTTGTATGGTTCTTTAACCAAAGATCTGTATTTTTTAGGCTTGGTTTTAAATAGAAAATATAAAATATTAAGAATTACGTATACCGTTTTTATGATTGGTATTATTGTAAGTGTATTGGCTTTTGCAATTTCTTTTTATAGTTTAGAAATAGCTGTTTAAGCTTCAATTTCTTTTATCAAATCATTAAAAGTAATTGTTTTGTTTTCATCAAAACTTGTTTGATATATAACTTCTACACGCAATGCTTTTAAACCAGATGCGCCTTGTAAATCTTCTAATTCTAAAAATTCAATTTTTCCTAATTGATTTTTAGATTGTAAATAGTTAATATATTTAATGTATTCTAGAGCATCTTTGTCTTGAGAGTATACAATGGCAATTTTACCAGGAACTGTTAATCGTTCATCAGTTCCTTTTATGTTTGCTTTATCAATTCTCTTTTTTATAATTTCGTACCTAATATTGTAAGCACCGTCTACATCAAACTGCTTTTCATCCATTCTAAATTTAATAGCCATTGCATTGCTATGAACTAGAATTAAGGAAGCAACTTGTAAATCATGTTGCATGTTTTTACGCTCATAAAATGCTAAGTTTTCCATTTCATAAGTGGTTTGTAGTTGCCATAAACGAAGGTTGTACAAATACAGATCATCAAACTTTTTCTTTTTTGTAATAGCCTGTCCAATGTACATGTTGTATTCTACACCATCTGTTTTGTATCGCTCAAAATAATGAGGAAACATTTCTTGCGCTTGCTTTTGTTTGTTGTCTAAGAACTGTGCCAGTTTATCATTTAAAAGTGTAACACTATTCTCGTATTCTTTCCTTTTTTCATACACTACATTTAGATTTTTATCTAAACGTTTCATATAAACACTCACTTTCTGAGAAAGTTCTGTGCTAATTTTGTTAATATGATTAAAAACAGGATAAATTTCTCTATTTAAAAAGTCTAAAATATTTATTTCATCACCTGCATTTAACCCTTCTTTTACATCATTTAAATAAGAAGTAACCCTAAACATTAACTCATTATAAATAGGGAGTTTTTCTGTTTTACAAGCATCTTTTAATACTGTAATTGCTAAGGTTAATTGCGTGGTTAAATCTTCTTGAATTGCTTTATTTCTAGCAACAGAAGATCCTTTTATGTCACTTTGTCCAAACAATGGATATACATCATTAAATACAATTTCATCTAATTTTGCGTTGGTATTGGTTTGACGAGTTGTATGGTATTTTTCTGCAGCTTCATAAAAACGCCATTTTACAGAACTATGTATGGATGTGTAATTTTCTTGAATGGTAGCTTCTAAGATGTTTTGACGCTCTTCTGAAGTTCTTTTAACAGCGGCTTCAAAAACAGGAATAATATCTTTTAATTTATTGATGTTTACAGAGTTTAAATCATAAGCTCTTGGTGAAGCAATTTCTAATAAAGCCAAATCTCCATTGTTTGTTGCTTTAATAGGAATTAATATAATACTCTGAATGTTATTTTCTTGAAGATTTTTAGAAAAAAGATTATTACCTGTTTTTACTCCATAATCTGCTACATCAGAAATAATAAAAGTTTCATGATCTTTAAAAACTTTTTGCATAATGGTGTTGCAAAAGTAGCTAGAGTCGCAATTTATTTCTATTCCATGGTTTAAAATTAGACTATTGGATTTATTTACCTGCGTTTCACAAATTTTGGTATTTACGTTATCAAAAATAGAATACCCTAATTTTAAATCTCTAATGCTGTAAAAATCTCTTAAGTTACTTTGAAGCTTCGGTATTAAATCTTGTCCGCCTTTTAGTAGGTTTGCTTTAATAGAAGACAACATTTCTTCTGAAGTAACATCAAATAAACTAATAAGTCCGAATCCTTTAAAAATATAACTATTTGGAGGGAATTTCTCTTTCCATAAGGCTATATTATCGAAGTTATTCAGTAATTCTTTAAAGTCTTTTTCTGTTAATTTAGGTGCATTTTCTGTAGCTGTAATATCAGAAAAATCTCCATTAAAGGTGGTCCTATAATATTTCATTGTTCCAGTTGTATTATCTGGAATATCAAAATAGAAGGGTCTTTTTAAATCAACATTAAAACCATGTACGAAACTTAAAATAAATGTACATGCCATAATGTACATACTATCTTCTTCAAAATTACGAACATTTAATTCGTAGTTTTCACCTGCATTTTTTAATATGTTTTCAAAACGATTTGTAAATTTAAAAGAAGTAAAAGAGAAAGGGATACTTGCTGCTTTTATTTCGTTTAATAATAAAGGTTCTGGAAATAAAGGGTTTAGTAATAGATCTATCTGTTCTTTATATTTATCTAATAAAGAATAATCAGAAAAACCATCATTTAATTCTGGATGCTTGTTAATTAATTGTACCATTTTTTTAGCAGAACTATGGTATGGATGTTTTGCATACTCCATATCCGCATACTTTTTAAACAAGTCAAAAACCTTGTTAAAAGATACGTTTAGTTGTAATGGTAAATCCGTTTCAGCTACTAACTTCGATTCAATAATTTTCATGCCTTATAGATAGAATATATAATTACAATATTACTATTGTCTTAGACGTATAAAAGTAACAAAAGTTACAGAATAGGTTTATTTCTGTCTAAAATAAATAGTAATTGGTACTCCAGAAAAATCGTAAATATCTCTTAATTTGTTTTCAAGAAAACGTCTGTAAGAATCTCTAACGTATTGTGGTAAGTTACAGAAAAATACAAATTGTGGTGTTTGTGTAGGCAATTGCATACAGTATTTTATTTTTACAAACTTTCCTTTTATTGCAGGAGGCGGAGAAGTTTTAATGATATCTAACATGGTTTCATTAAACTTACTCGTTTGTATTTTGGTTTTTCTCTTCTGAAAAACTTCTACTGCAGTTTCAATGGCTTTAAACAAACGTTGTTTAGTTAAAGCAGAAATAAATACAATTGGCACATCTGTAAAAGGTTCAATTTGTTTTCTAACCATTGCTTCAAAATCTCGCATGGTATTGGTTTCCTTCTCTATTAAATCCCATTTGTTAATTAAGATTACAACACCTTTTCTGTTTTTTTCTGCCAACCAAAATATATTTTGATCCTGACCTTCAAAACCACGAGTTGCATCTACCACTAAAACAATAACATCAGAATATTCAATAGTACGTACAGCGCGCATTACAGAATAAAATTCTAAATCTTCTTTAACACGAGATTTTTTACGAATCCCAGCAGTATCTACTAAGTTAAAATCGAAACCAAAACGATTGTATTTGGTGTCAATAGAATCTCTAGTGGTACCCGCAATATTGGTTACAATATTTCTATCTTGCCCAATTAAAGCGTTTATAAATGATGATTTACCTGCATTTGGTCTTCCAACTACAGCAAATCTTGGTAATGCTTCTTCTTCTAAATCTACTGCTTCTGGTTCTGGCATTTTTTCTGCTAATGCATCTAATAATTCTCCAGTTCCACTTCCGTTAATAGAAGCAATTGTAAAGTATTCTCCTAAGCCTAAGTTGTAAAACTCTATAGCGTCAGGTTCACGCATTGCGTTATCTACTTTATTAACTACCGTAAAAATTGGTTTTTTAACCTTGCGTAAAAGTTTAGCAACCTCTGCATCCATAGGTGTAATTCCGTCTTCTACGTTTACTACAAAAACAATTAAATCTGCTTCATCAATGGCAAGATTTACTTGTTTTCTAATTTCACCTTCAAAGATATCATCAGAACCAGTAATGTATCCACCAGTATCAATTACTGAAAATTCTTTACCATTCCAGTCAGATTTTCCATAATGTCTATCTCTTGTAACTCCGCTTACAGAATCTACAATGGCTTCTCTTCTTTGTACCAGTCTATTAAAAAGCGTTGACTTTCCTACATTTGGTCTTCCTACAATGGCAACAATACTGTTCATCTCTATTGAAAATTTTTGCAAAGATACAATTTAAGCTTGTAAGAAAGATGTAAAAAATAAAGTCTTTAAAATACTGAAAAAATCTAAGGAAGTTTGTGTGGTTTTTTTACTGATTTTTGCTTGAATTGCAATCAAAATAGAATTTTTAATTACATTTAAAAAATAATATCAGTTTAATGAGTATTCAAGAAAAAAGGAATAGCGATTTTTTTTTAAGACCTAGGTTTTCTATTGATTTAAAAGAGAATCCTGAATCATTGCTAGAAAGAATTACAACGTATCTAAAAAGTGATGCTTGTATATATAGGAGTAATGTTGCAGATAAACATGTGTTTATTGATATTCCTATGAAAAAAAGTCATTTTTGGTCGCCACAATTACATTTTGAAATTGTAAAAGTAGATGAGAACTCTTCTATTTTAAAAGGTCTTTTTGGACCAAAACCACAAGTTTGGACACTTTTTGTGTTCGTCCACTTTGTGGTAGCTACCTTATTTTTAGGGGTAGGAGTGTTCGCTTACGTACAATATCGTTTAGGGGAAAGCTTGGTGTTTCCTATTGCTATTTTGGTTGCGTTGCCTTTAATTTGGTTATTATTATACTTTTTAGGAAGTATAGGTAAGGAGACCGGAAAAAATCAGATGAAAGAATTACACAATTTGTTAATCACTATTATTGAGCAATAGATATTAACTTTATTCCCGTTTTATCTGTTGCAAGCAACATTAACGGGAATGATATTTTAAAAATAGGTTTAAAAGAGTTCTTTCTTATTAACCTTGATTATAACCAAAGCGTTTAAGTTGTGTTTTATCGCTACGCCAGTTTTTATTAACCTTTACATACAGTTCTATAAAAACTTTTTTCTCGAAGAATTTTTCTAAATCTTTTCTTGCTTCTGCACCAACACGTTTTAGGGCAGATCCTTTATGACCAATTATGATTCCTTTTTGGGTCTCTCTTTCTACCATAATAATAGAACGAATTCTCACAATATTTTCTTCCTCTATAAATTCCTCTGTTTCTACTTCTACAGAATACGGAATTTCTTTTTTGTAATGCATTAGAATCTTTTCTCTAATTTTTTCATTTACAAAAAAACGTTCTGGTTTGTCTGTTAATTGATCCTTCGGATAAAAAGCAGGACCTTCTGGTAATAATTCTTTTATTTTATCGAAAACTGCAGGAACATTAAATTTCTCTAAGGCAGAAATTACAAACACTTCTGCATTAGGAACTTTATTCTTCCAGTATTCTATTTTTTCTTCCACTTCTTCCTGAGAAGACTTATCTATTTTATTCAATAATAGAATAACAGGAATTTCACTATGGATGATTCTTTTAAAGAAAGCTTCATTTTTTAATTCTTTTTCACCAACTTCTACCATATAGATAAGAACATCTGCATCTTCAAAGGCAGATTTTACAAAATCCATCATAGAAGACTGCAACTCGTAGGCAGGTTTTAGAATACCCGGAGTGTCGGAAAAGACAATCTGAAAGTCGTCTTCATTTACAATTCCTAAGATTCTATGCCTTGTTGTTTGTGCCTTCGCTGTTATGATAGACAGCTTTTCACCTACTAGGGCATTCATTAATGTTGATTTACCTACGTTAGGATTTCCTATAATATTTACAAAACCTGCTTTATGCGTCATAGTGCAAAGATAATTCCTTTTTATATTTGATTAGAATTTAGTGTATTAAAAAATGTTTTAAAAAAATAAAAAAAAGTTTGGTCAGTTATTTAATAATGATGTATATTTGCAGTCGGAAATAACAGTCGATTTTATGATTCGAAAGTTTAAAGCTAAGTTGATGTTTCTGAAACAATATCGCGGGATAGAGCAGTAGGTAGCTCGTCGGGCTCATAACCCGAAGGTCACTGGTTCGAGTCCAGTTCCCGCTACTAAGTAAAGAGTAATCAGCAATGATTACTCTTTTTTTTTTACTTTAATTTTTATTTTGAAAGTTGATTTTTTGTTGATAATAGGTCAATAAAAAATATATTTATAATTTTTATTAAAAAAGAGCGCAATTCTCTAATTAAGTTGTACATTTGCCGCCGGAAATAACGGGTCGATTTTATGATTCGAAAGTTAAAAGCTAAGTTGTTGTTTTTGAAACAATATCGCGGGATAGAGCAGTAGGTAGCTCGTCGGGCTCATAACCCGAAGGTCACTGGTTCGAGTCCAGTTCCCGCTACTAAGCTTATCGCTAATAGAATCAACGGATTGTTTACGAACAATCCGTTTTTTTATGTCTATAAGTTTCTTACTTTTACGTACCGTAAACGCTACCGTAAACGTTTTACCTATGAAATTGAATTATTCTGAACCAAAAATCTATACTGGAGGCGTGCCCATTTCTAGTTGGTCAAAGCTTTCGTTACAAGAAAAAAAAGTAGCCCTTTCTAAAGATTGGTTTGTTTATTTCTCCTACAGAAATCCTGAAACAGGTAAATTAAAAAAACAACCCTTTATAAAAGCAGGTGTAAATAAACTCAAAACGAAAAGAGAGCGGTTTGCTTTTTTAAAAACGATGCAAAAGGCATTGTTGCAATTATTAGATTATGGTTTTAATCCTTATGAAGATAATTCTGATTTAGAAAGTGCTTTTTTGGGGCAAGAAACAAAAGTAGTAACCGATAAAAAGGAAGATGTATCGATTTCTGCTAAGGTAGAAGGGCAAATAATTCCAAAAACACCAATAGAAACAGAAATTATAGTTGAAAAAGTTGAAGAGACTGGTATTTCTATTGCGGAGTGTTTAAAGTTAACTTTAGAGTTGAAAGTGAATATGATGAATAAAAATTCATATGTTCAATATAAAAGTAGAATAGGGCTTTTTGAAAAATGGTTGAAAGAAAAAGACTATTATAAGAACTCAATTACGTTTATTACTAAAAAAGTAGTGACTCAATATTTGAATGAAGTTTTAAAAAGGACTAGTGCGAGAAATCGAAATAATTCAAGAACAGACATTGCTTCTATGTTTCAAATTTTAGAAGACAATGAAATGGTAGCTCATAATTTTGTTAGGAAAATTCATGTGCTAAAATCTGTTCCCAAAAGAAATAAAACATATACACCACAACAAGAAAAGGAAATCTACAAGCATTTACAAGAAGTAGATGCCCATTTATTGCTTTTTGTAAAGTTTATATCTTATAGTATTTTAAGACCTATTGAAATTTGTAGGTTAAAAATTGAAGATGTAGACGTACAAGATAAAAAGTTGTACATCAAAGCGAAGAATAAGCCTGTACAGATAAAAATAATTCCAGAAATTTTATTAAACGATTTACCTGATTTATCTAATAAAGATCCCAAAGCATTTTTATTTGGTAGGTATGAAATTGGAGCGGAATGGAATGCACAAGAAACCAATAAGAGAAACGAGTTTACCGCTCGATTCAAAAAAATAAAAGACCATTTTAATTTAGGTGAAGAATACGGAATGTATGGTTTTAAGCATACTTTTATTACTAAATTATATCGAAAATTTAGAGAAAACATGTCTCAACATGAAGCGAAAAGTAATTTGATGCCAATCTCTGGACATGCAACGATGGTTGCATTGGAAAAATATTTACGTGATATTGATGCTGAATTACCAGAAGATTACTCTAAATTTTTAGCTTAGTGTTGGCTAGTAAAAAACAATCAGATTTTCTTTTAAAATAGGTGTCAAAAGCCGTTCAAAGCCAATAAAAGCTATCCAAAGGCATTCAAAGCCGAACAACTTAATTTTATAAAGATTCATTTTTGTGTTCTAATATGAATGCAGAAATCGTTTATCAAGTAGCAAAAGCACTTCCGAAAGAAGAGCAAAGATTGCTGTTTGATAAATTAAAGAAAGATTTTGCGATTGTATCTAAGCCTAAAAAACACAAACATAAGCCACTTTTAAGTACAGAAGATGCTTTAGAATATTTATTGAAGAATGTGTTTTCTAGGAAGCAATGAATCAAAAAAAATATATAAAAATCGCGATTTACCTTAAATCGTATGTAAGCTTAAGTCAAAATGGAATCAAGAAACTATATCTGTAATTATTGTAGAAAGGAATATATACCTAAAAGAAGAGGTGTGCAAAAGTTTTGTAGTAATAGTTGTAGAGTAGGTTCTCATAACCTAGAGAAAAAGAAATCAAAAACAGGACTGGTTCCTGCACCACAAACAGTAAAATCAGAAAACACAAAAATAGAAGAAATGAGTTTTGCTGGGGTTGGAAATGTTATAGTAGGAACTTTTACGTCAGAATTGGTGAAATCTATTTTTACAAAAGAAGAAAATAAGCCTGCAACAAAAGGAGATCTAAAATTAATATCTTCAAAATTAGAGAGATTTCAGATTATTAAAAATATGAATCCTAATTTCAATGGACAAAAGGCTTATTATGATAATGAGCAGAAAATTATTGTTTACATATAGGTTTTAAAAGTATTACTGCTTAAAATACTTCTACAAAAGAAAATAAAATTATTCTTATTGTTGACATTTCCAAATCTTCCATAAACCTAAACCTTTTTTAAAAAGTATCTAAAATTATTTATAGATGTACAGTTAGAACTCCTTTTTCAAGATAAGATGAGTTGTTTCTAGTTGATAAATTTTATAGGATTTTATTATTGTTTTTGTATTAAAAAAATACAAAACAAACTATTTTAAAATAACGTCAGAATAGTGTATAGTAAGTCTGTTTTCTTAAGTGAAATTAATAAAAAAGGTCAAAAATGGGTAATTATACGTTAATCGTACGTATAATTAACGCAAAATAAGAATAAGGCACTCTACATGTAATTACTGTAAAAAGATGTAAAATATTTCTACAATTCTAGTTTTATATAATTATGGTTTTCCGTAATTATATATCAGTTCGTTTTACTACTTTAGATGCTCTCAAAAAAATTGTATTCCTTATAATGTTTATAGCATGATAAGGAAAAATCCATATATATGAATAAATCATCACACAATAAATTAGTATCCTTTATTTGGTCTATTGCAGACGATTGTCTTAGAGATGTTTACGTGCGCGGAAAGTACCGTGACGTTATTTTACCAATGATTGTATTACGCAGATTAGACGCGCTTTTAGAACCAACTAAAGACGCGGTTTTAGAAGAATTAGCCTTTCAGCGTGACGAAGCTGGTTTTACCGAATGGGATGAATCTGGTTTGCGAGAAGCTTCTGGTTATGTGTTTTACAATGTAAGCACCTGGACACTTCAAAAATTAAAAGATACCGCTACTAACAGTCAGCAAATATTACAAGCAAATTTTGAAGATTACTTAAGCGGATTTAGTCCAAATGTAAAAGAAATCATTCAAAAATTTAAGCTCAAAAGTCAAGTGGCTCACATGGCGAATAAAGATGTGTTGTTAGATGTATTAGAAAAATTCACATCGTCAAACATCAATTTAACACCTTTTGAAAAAGAAGATCCAGAAGGCAGGAAATTACCAGCACTTTCCAATTTAGGAATGGGGTATGTTTTTGAAGAACTCATTAGAAAATTTAACGAAGAAAATAACGAAGAAGCAGGAGAACACTTTACACCTCGTGAAGTAATCGATTTAATGACACACATTATTTTCGACCCTATAAAAGACAATTTACCACCAGTAATGACTATTTACGATCCTGCGTGTGGTTCTGGAGGAATGTTAACCGAAAGTCAAAACTTTATTAAAGATGAAGCAGGCGAGATTCGTGCTACAGGAGATGTTTATTTATACGGAAAAGAAATAAACGACGAAACCTACGCTATTTGTAAGTCGGACATGATGATTAAAGGAAACGACCCTGAAAATATCAAAGTTGGTTCTACCTTATCTACAGACGAATTTGCAGGCAAGTCTTTCGATTTTATGCTCTCCAATCCACCCTACGGAAAGTCTTGGAGTAGTGAGCAAAAATACATCAAGGATGGTAAAGATGTTATTGATCCTCGTTTTAAAATCTCTTTAAAAAACTATTGGAATGTAGCCGAAGATGCAGATGCCATTCCACGTTCGTCAGACGGACAATTACTGTTTTTAATGGAAATGGTAGATAAGATGAAATCTTTAAACCAAAGCCCAAAAGGAACACGCATTGCTTCGGTACATAACGGAAGTAGTTTATTTACAGGAGATGCAGGAGGAGGAGAAAGCAACATCCGCAGACACATTATAGAAAACGATTGGCTAGAAGCTATTGTACAATTACCAAACAACCTGTTTTACAATACAGGAATTACGACTTATATCTGGATTTTAAGCAACAATAAAACTGCCAACCGTAAAGGGAAAGTACAATTGATTGATGCAGGGCAACTGTACCGTAAACTGCGTAAAAATTTAGGGAACAAAAACTGCGAATTTTCGCCAAAACACATTACTAAAATTGTAAATACCTATACCAACATGAGCGTTGCAGAACGCGAAGGCGAGCAAGGTATTTCTGCTCAGGTATTCGATAATACAGATTTTGGCTATTACAAAGCCACTATAGAAAGACCAAAACGATTAAAAGCACAATTTGCGGCAGCACGTATAGAAACTTTGCGTTATGATAGAGTTTTACAAGAACCCATGCAATATGCTTTTGAAACCTTTGGAGAAAGTATCTACTCGAATACCGCAAAACACGAAAAAGAGATTTTAGAATGGTGCGAAAAAAACGAGTTAAACTTATCGTCTGCCAATAAAACAAAACTGACCAAGCCTGCAACATGGCAAAAGCACTTAAACCTAGTAAAAGCAGGAACTGTTTTATTAAAAGCCATTGGGAAAGAGGAATACAACGACTTTAACCAATTTAAAAAATTAGTAGATGCCGAAATTAAAAAGCAAAAACTATCTATTAGCGCAAGCGATAAAAAAGCCATTTTAAATGCGGTAAGTTGGTATGATGCAGATGCTGAAAAAGTCATTAAAAAAGTTGAAAAACTATCTGGTGATAAATTAACCAAACTCTTAGCACAATTAGATTGCGAAGAAAAAGATTTAGCTGACTTTGGGTATTACCCAACTGCTAAAAAAGGAGAGTACACAACCTACGAAACGGAAAGCGACCTACGCGACACCGAAAACGTACCACTTAAAGATAACATACATAGCTACTTTTTACGCGAAGTACAACCACACGTACCAGAAGCGTGGATAAACCTAGATGCCACCAAAATTGGTTACGAAATTAGCTTTAACAAATACTTTTACAAGCAGACACCATTGCGTAACATAGACGACGTTACCAAAGATATTCTAGACTTAGAAAAACAAAGTGATGGTTTAATTGCAGACATTTTAAACTTGGTGTAATGGTAGAAGTAGAAAATAAAGTACAACGTTACGATACCTATAAAGATTCTGGTGTAGAATGGTTGGGTGAAATTCCTACTCATTGGGAAGTAATAAGATTGAAAAATATTATAAGAGAGAATATAACGGATGGTCCTCACGAAACACCAGTATTTATAGATGAAGGTATTCCTTTTCTATCTGTTGATGGTATTCAAAATGGAGAGTTGGTTTTTGAAAATTGTAGATATATTAGTCAAAAGGATTTTATTAAATATAAAAAGAAATGTGAAATTGAAAAGTTTGATATTCTGATGGGAAAAGCAGCTTCTATTGGAAAAATAGCTCAATCCAAAGTTGATTTTGAATATAGTATATGGTCGCCTTTAGCATTGATTAAGCCTTTGCTTTCAAAAGTTAGCTCTACTTTTTTAGAATATTATTTGAAAAGTACATATTCTCAATTTCAAATTGAAATTTTGTGCACTTCCAATACTCAAAAGAATATAAGTATGGGAGATATCCCTAAAATAATTACCACACTTCCACCACTTCTAGAACAAACCAAAATAGCACAATTTTTAGACGATAAAACCACCAAAATTGAGGATGCTATTGCTATTAAACAGCAGCAAATAAACTTACTTAAAGAACGCAAACAAATTTTAATACACAAAGCAGTAACACGTGGTTTAGATGATAGTGTTACTTTGAAAGATTCTGGTGTGGAGTGGATTGGTGAGATTCCAGAGCATTGGGAGGTGAAGAAATTGAAGTATGCAACTAGAATATTTAGGGGGAAATTTACACATAGACCTAGAAATGATGAAAGAATGTACGATGGAGAATATCCGTTTTTTCAAACAGGAGATGTTGCAAGAGCAGGGAAATATCTTTCTGTTTTTAGACAAACATTGAATGAAAAAGGACTTAGGGTTTCTACATTATTTCCTAAAGGAACAATTGTAATTACCATAGCAGCTAATATTGGAGATATTTCAATTTTAGATATTGATGCTTGTTTTCCAGATAGTATAGTTGGTTTTGAACCTAATGATTTTGTTGAAAAGCATTTTCTCTACAATTCACTTTTAGTAATGAAGGAACAATTTATGAGTTCAACAATTAAGAATACTCAAATGAATTTGAATGTTGATAGGATTGGGTCTAATTCGATTGTAATTCCTTCAATGGAAGAACAAAAAGAAATTTCAGCATATATAGAAACTGCTTCAAAAAAAATAGAAACAGCTATTGGCTTAAAACAGCAAGAGATAGCCAAGTTAAAAGAGTATAAGAGTAGTTTAATAAATGGGGGTGTAACAGGTAAGGTAAAGGTTTGTTAGTATGGAGGGAAAAGGCAAGCAAATAATTGAAGAAACCAATAAATTTATAACAGAAAAACTAAGTTTATTGCAACCTTACAAACAGCTAGAAATAGCAATAGATGTGAGTAATTTTAATGTTCCAGATTTTAGTTTGCCCGAAAAAAAACGTTTATCAGAATTTGATATAATGATACATCCTTATAAAGAGTTACTAAAAAACAAACCTTGTATTTATGTATTTGAAATAAAAAAAGGAAATACAAAAGATATTATAGAAACCTACAAGAAATTAAATAAAACAAACAAGTCGGCAGTAAAAAAGAAAATAAACTACAAGACTACCTATTTGTATGTTGGAAGAAGTAAAAGCACCATTTTAAACCGTCTAAAAGTGCATTTTGGATATAAAAATACCACAGAAAATGCTTTGCAATTATTGCATTGGGCAAAACCCTTAGTATTAGAATTACGTTTAAATATATATGTTTTTGAGAAAGAAATAGATTTTTTATTACCCTTGTACGAATCTAATTTTTCAAAATCACACCTGCCTTTAATAGGTCATTTATAGGTGCAGATTTTATATACAAGTGATAAAAAAAATTAAAAAAATACAATTATGAAAAAAGAAGAATTATTTAAAAACTTAGATGAATGTTTCAGTTATGCTGACAAAAAAGGCTTATTAGAAAATATACAGGAATATCAAAAAGAAATTTCTGAAGAAGACGCAAGTCGTGATTTTGCAGAATACATTTATGTAAATTTCACTACCTATAAAGCAGATGCCATGGCAGGATTACTGCAAATGATGGTTAGAGACAATCCACAGCTTGCCTTGTTAAAATTTCCAGAGAATTTTTTGTATCGTTTGGTCATTATTAAAGGCTCTACAGATTTATATGAATGCTTTATAGAAGAGGTTATTGAACCTTTTTTAAAGGGTAAAGATAAAGATGATCAATTAGATTATTATATGGATTTGTATACAACAGCAATACAATTGAATGATCATTTTTTTCCAACTTACGTACCTTGTATAAAAGGAGTCGATTTTAATGGTGCATTTAGTACTAATGAAGAGAATTCTGCACTTTCTCTTATTGAAACCGAAGATTTTAAAACAATGGATGATGTGGTTGAAAAATACAACACCATTATTGGTAGAAGAGATATTATTGCAGATTTAGAGAAAAGGAGTTAGGGAGGTTTTGGAAAAGTAAAGGATTGTTATAAAAAAATAAAAAGCTATAAAAAGAGTATGAGTATTAGAGAAGAAGTTGATAAAATAATAAGAAAACGATGGTCAGAACTAAGAAACCCTAATAATCTAATTAGTTTAAATAGTATAGAAAAACAAACCAACCAAGGTTATAATGGTAGGCAATTATTAGAATTGTTTCAAAACTGTGAAGATGAAGGCGCCACAAAAGTTAAAATTTTTTTAGACACAAATAAAAATCTTTTAGAAATAAGTAATGATGGAAGTAAGCCATTTTCGGTAAATGGTTATGCTTCTATTTTTTACCCAGGGCTTTCTGCTAAAGTTTCTTCTGGTTATATTGGTAATAAAGGTTTAGGTTTTCGTTCTATTGTTAATTGGGCGGATAAAATTAGTATTATTAGCAATGATTTTAAATTAGTATTCGATACTTCATTAAAAAAAGATGTTTTATTAAATGAAATAGGTTACTGTGAAGAAGAGTTAACTGAAATAAGAGAAGACAGAAAGTTAAAGGCAGACGTATATCCTTTACCGCTTTTAAATTGTTGTAAACTTGAAGATGTAGACCCTAATTTGGAGTTTACAACCACAATTTCCATAAGATATAATTCAGATTATGAAGAAAGAATTAAAGAGCAATTAAAATCAATTAGTGAAAAAACGCTTTTATTTTTACATAATATTAATACAATAGAAATTGATGGAAACGTTTTAAACAAAACAATATCTGTTACTAGAAAAAAAATTACTGAAAACAATTACGAAATCAATTATAATGGTCAAGTTTATTATGTGATTAGCGATGATGGAGTGGTAGATGAAGACTTGATAGAAGATAAAGATTCTAGCGAACCTAAACGCTATAGTGTAAAAATAGCTTACAACAACGACTTAACTTTTAAGGATAAAGTATTATACAACTATTTTAAAACACAAATTCCTTTCGAGCTTCCATTTGTTGCACACGCCAGTTTAGAGTTAGACCAAAATAGAAATCATAGTACAGAATCAAAGGTAAACCCGTTTATATTAAATAAACTTTTTCAACTGCATTTAAAATTAATTGATGCACTTAAAAATACGCTCACAAAATCTTGGTTGCCTTATCAATCTGTTAATAATGAAATGTTTACTGTTTATAAGCCGTATTCGGATGTTATAGATAATTATTGGTGGAATTTTGAAATATATCCAATACTATCTGGAGATTATGTTAAATCCTCGGTTGCAAAAAACTTAGGAAATAGAATAGCCAATTTTATTCAAAAAAATAATTTAGAAAATCATTTTGGTGAACAACTTGTATATTGTGATTTGCCAATTACACCACAGCAATATGTAGAAAAACCTAAAAACTATAAAGAACTACTTGAAGGTATTGCCGTTAATTTAACTATTGCGCAGCGAGCAGAATTGGTGAGATTACTTTTAGAGATATATCCAAATGAAAAGTTTTGTGTTTTAATTGATGAGAAAGACAAACCTATTAAAGTAGAGGATTTTGTTTTTACAAATAAAACAACAGAAAATAAAGATTTAAAAGTACCAAGCTATTCTAATATTAGGTTTTTAAACCCTCAATTGCATACAAAGCTACTAGAAGAATTAGACCTTCGGTTACAAAAAAACAAATCAAGAAGTTTAAAAGATGAACTAGAAGGGATTTCAAATATTCAGTCTTTTGAGCCACAATATGTTATAAAAAGTATTATAACAGAAACGATAACTTATCTTGGAGAAAATACAGACAAAAAACTTGCAGTAATTAAGGAGTTTTATCAAAAATTGTTTCATAATTATAAGTTGCGAGGAGATAACCCAAAGTTAGATTATGATGCAGTAATTCCTTGTTTAAACCGTGAAAATCGATTAGAAAAGATTCAAAACCTTGTTTTATCTGATGAATTTGAAATAGGTAAATTATCTAAGGAAATTTTTGGAGAATTGTATGATAATAAACTCACAATTGCAAATCTTGAAAATTTAGGTTTAGAAACTGAGAACGCAGAAGAAGTTGAAGCCTTTTTGAAATGGTTAGGTGTAAATCCATTTTCTGTAATAGAGAAAATTAGTACAGCTATTGAGCCTGGTTTTATTCAATATTCAAATAATATTCACAATACAGTAATTCATAGCTATAGTTTATTTAGCATAAAAAACTTTAATAAAATACTAAACAAAGAATCAATTAATATCAATCAAGTTATTAGTTGGCTTTCTCTTGATGAAAAAATAAAAAATATTTTTACAAATTATACTTTATTGCATTCTAATGTAGAAAAATTAAATTACGTTTATCGTAAGCGTATTTATCAAATATCAGATTATCAGAACTTAATTTTCTATAAAATAACACAACTGTTTAATATTAAAGATTACTTAATTACTAGTAAAAAGCAAGAATGGTTCAACCCTTTTAAAATAGATTATGAATATCTATCAAAAATAAATAAAGGGTTAGATAAAACGGAAGTAGATAGAATACTTGTTTTCTTTGGAGCGAAAAAAGATTTTAATGATTTAGATATTAATTATCTTAAAAAAAGAACTCAAGAGCTAGCTAATAAAAATAACAGTAAAAGTTCTCAAGTCTTTTACAAGAGTTTAGTTGGCCATTATAAGAAAAATGAACAATCAATCTTGGATGTTGATTTATATGCCAGAGAAGGTGAGAAAATTGTAGTAAAAAATGCTAATGATATTTATTTTAGTGATAGAATAAAACTACCTGAAGGCTTAACAAAAAAATTCCCAATTTTTTATTATCCTTCACGATCAGGAGGTTCCAGAGCTATAAAAATGTTTGGTTTAACAAATTTGAATGATCTTGATTTAGAAATTGAGACTGAAAATAAAAATGCTGAAATTTCTCAAGATTTTGAAAAGTTTATTAAAGAGATAAAACCATTTGTTTTAGCATTTAGATTAGATAAAATATCAAAGGAAGACGATAAAAACAAACAAGTTAGACTTTTAAATAAGTTAAAAATTAACTGTAGCAAAGAATTAGTTTGTAGTATTGATAAAGAAGTTTTTCAAGTTGAGCCATATAATTATGCTTATTCCAATAATCAGTTTTATTTGCATATTCCAAATGGAGTATCAATAGTTCAATTAAAACAAAAAAAACAGTTTAGGGATAATCTATCCGATATTTTCTTAAAGGTCTTTGATACATTAGATGAAAAGAAAACTTTTGAGTCAATAATAATGCAATCAAAAGAGGATAATATTTACGATGTTAGAAATGAACTAGCAGAAGGTATATTAGAAGATGCAAATATTTTACTAGGGGAAATTAGTATAAGATTATCTGTTTGGAAAACTATTTTCAGACTTAAAGGAATTGATGGAATTTCTGATTTAAATGAGCATAATATAGAGGAATACATATATGATAATTTTCCTGAATTAAGTGAGGTGAAATTATTTAGTTCAGATGATAATATTGATGAAATTGTAAAAATTAGAAATGTGTTCACAATTTTAGATATAGATTTGAAGAGTTATAATGATATATCAGATTACAAATTATCTTTTGATACATTATTTAACAAAGAATTGAATCTATTTTATGATGAAAGAAAAAAATTAGTTAAAAATCAATTGTGGCAATTTCTTTTAACCGAAACAATAGATGAACAAAAACTATTTATTAAAAATGTAAACAAAATAGAACATTTGATAAATGGTTTTTCAATTACACAAAATGAGAATAGTTATAATTTGGATGCTATCATAATTAATGCATTAACAAATTTATTCCCTAAAATAGATTTTGAATTAGAGAATGAAGATTATCCTGAATATGATTTCATTGAAAGTTCTAGCAGTAAGCATTTTTCAGATGATGAGATATTAAATATTAGAAGAGATGAAGAACTTAATAGTTTAATTTACTTTGAAGGTCATATAGATTACATAAAATCTCAACTTGAAGAAAATAAAGAAGAAGAAAAAGTAGTCGATACGATTAATGGTAATGCTTCATTTAATTTAGATATTAATCAGGTACCAGAATTTATAGAAGAGTTTGAAATAATTACTAAAAACAATGGTAGAGAGGAAGAGGCTAAAAATGGTTTTTGGTTAGGTGGTAGTGGAAATAGTGGATTATCTGATAATGACAAGAAAAAACTTGGAAATAGTGTGGAAGAGATTATTAGAAAATATTTATATGAAAGACCTCATTTGTATAAAAATGTTGAACTAATAGCGAGAACAAATGAAAACGAACATTATGATATTAAGTATTATGATGTGCTAAAGAATACACTGAAATTTGTAGAAAGTAAATATTATAATGGCACATCTTTTATGCTTTCAAATGAAGAGAAGAAGTTTGGTGAAGAAAATAAAGATAAATACGAAATATGGCTTGTAAATAAAGATTCAAAAATATTTGCTATTAAAAATATTAAGAAATTAGGTGAGTTACAACCATTAAAATATAAGGTTCAAATTAAGTTAAAAGAATATGCAATCAAAGACTAATGAACAAGCTTTAGAAGCAGCCATAGAAAGAACTTTAACAGGAACTTGCATAGAAGCCATTAAAAAGGATAGTGAAACTGTAGATGCAGTCAACGAAAATGCAGAAATCTATAGAACAGGCAAAGGCTATTATATTGGGCAACCTTCTAATTTTAATGCACAATTTGCCATAGATGAGCAATTCTTTTGGTCTTTTTTAGAAACAACACAAAAAGAAGAGTTAGAAAAACTACAAAAACAAAACGACTGGAAATTAAAAATTCTAAATCGTTTTGATCGTATGATTAAAAAATACGGGGTGTTGCATTTACTTAAAAAAGGCTTGGAAGTAGACGATGCACGTTTTGTTTTATTTTATGAATCTCCTTTGGCAAGTAGTAGTCAGCAAGTAAAAGATAATTTTGAACAAAACCGCTTTAGCGAGACCAGACAATTACGCTATAGTGTAGACAACCCAAGAGAAGAAATAGACATGGTATTGTTTATAAATGGGTTGCCAATTGTTACTATGGAATTAAAAAACCATTGGACAGGACAAAACGCACGCGTACACGGTCAGCATCAATACAGAACACAAAGAGACAACAAACAACCTTTATTACAATTTGCACGTTCTGTAGTTCATTTTGCTGTAGACACAGACGAAGCGTATATGACTACGAAATTAGATGGTAAAAACACGTTTTTCTTACCATTTAATAAAGGAAATAATCACGGTAAAGGAAATCCTACATTGCCTGATGGTGCTACAGGTCATAGAACTAATTATTTATGGAATGAGGTTTTTACTAGAGAAAGTTTAGCAAATATCATTCAGCACTTTGTACGTTTAGATGGTAAAAAGAAAGATCCTATCCAAACAAAAACATTGTTCTTTCCAAGATATCACCAAATGGATGTGGTACGAAAAATAATAGAAGACGCTAGTAAAAAAGGCGTAGGGCAAACCTATTTAATTCAGCATTCCGCAGGTTCAGGTAAATCGAATTCTATTACTTGGGCAGCCTATCAACTGATAGAAACCTATCCAGTAGATGGTAATGTACCAGGAATAAAAGATGTAGAAAGACCCTTATTCGATTCTGTAATTGTAGTTACAGACAGACGTTTGTTAGACAAGCAAATTCGTGATAATATTGCCAGTTTTTCTGAAGTAAAAAATATTATTGCACCCGCATATTCATCCAAAGAACTAAGAGACAGTTTAGAACAAGGCAAGAAAATAATTATTACAACCATTCAGAAATTCCCATTTATTATAGATGGTATTGCAGATTTAAGCGAAAAGCGTTTTGCGGTTATTATTGACGAAGCGCATTCTAGCCAAAGTGGTTCGGCTCATGATAACATGAACAGAGCTATGGGACAACAATTTAATGAAGAGGAAGCTGCTGATGCACAAGATAAAATTGTACAAGCCATGCAATCTCGTAAAATGCGAGGGAACGCAAGTTATTTAGCATTTACAGCAACACCAAAACCGATTACTTTAGAAAAGTTTGGAGTACAACAAGAAGATGGTAGTTTTATACCTTTTCATTTATATTCCATGAAACAAGCTATTGAAGAGGGTTTCATTTTAGATGTCTTAGCAAATTACACTACGTTAAAAAGTTATTACGAAATAGAAAAATCTATTGAAGATAACCCCTTGTTTGATGCTGCAAAAGCACAGAAGAAATTACGTGCGTATGTAGAGCAACATCAACAGACCATTAATACCAAAGCAGAAATAATACTCGATCATTTTATTCCTAAAATAGTCAATCAGAAAAAACTAAAAGGAAAAGCGAAAGCAATGGTAGTAACACAGAGTATAGAATCTGCAATTCGTTATTACAAAGCCTTACAAAGTGTTTTAAAGGATAAAGGACATCCGTTTAAAATTGTAATTGCTTTTTCTGGAACAAAAACGGTAGATGGTATTGAATATTCCGAAGCAGAAATAAATGGTTTTGCAGAAAAAGACACACGAATTAAGTTTGATGAAGATGATTATAGAATTTTAGTAGTAGCTAATAAATATCTTACAGGTTTTGATCAACCTAAGTTATGCGCCATGTATGTAGACAAAAAACTACAAGGTGTTTTAGCAGTACAAGCATTGTCTCGTTTAAACAGAGCAGCCACAAAATTAGGAAAGAAAACAGAAGATGTTTTTGTATTGGACTTTTTTAATCCTTCTGCAGATATTAAAACTTCTTTTGATCCTTTTTATACTGCAACTTCATTAAGTGAAGCTACTGATGTAAACGTTTTACATGAATTAAAAGATGTATTGGATGATGTAGGTGTTTATGAATGGATCGAAGTAGAAAACTTTAACGAGTTATTTTTTAATAAAGCAGACGCACAAGTATTAAGTCCGATTATTGAAAGAGCAGCAGAACGTTTTGTAAACGAACTCGAGTTAGAAGACGAGGATAAAGCCGATTTTAAAATAAAAGCAAAACAGTTTGTAAAAATCTACGGACAAATGGCTTCTATTTTACCTTTCGAAATATTGAATTGGGAAAAATTGTACTGGTTTTTAAAGTTTTTAATTCCGAAATTACCAATAGTAGATCCAGCTATTGATGCCCTTGATGAATTGTTAAGTTCTATTGATTTATCTACCTATGGTTTAGAGCGAGTACGTTTAAATGAAACCATAGAATTAGACGCTTCTGAAACAGCAGTAGATCCACAAAATCCAACACCTAGAGGTGCTTATGGTGGTGGTGAAGAACAAGATCCTTTAGATTTAATTATCAATAGTTTTAATGAACGTTGGTTTCAAGGTTGGGAAGCCACACCAGATGACCAACGTGTAAAATTTATTAGTTTAACAAAATCGATACAAGCCCACCCAGATTTTGAGTCTAAATATTTAAACAATTTCGATGAACAAAACAAGAACATAGCATTTCAAAAGATAATGGATGATGTGATGTCCAAGCAACGTAAACAAGAATTAGATTTATATCGTTTATACGCAAAAGATGATACTTTTAGAACAGCTCTTTTTGATACTATGAAGCGGATGTCGAGTGTAGATAGGTAATTAATAAAAAATATTGAGTTAAAAAAAATACTATGAACAAATACGGACAAACAGCTATAAAGGCTGTACAAAATTATAAAAGCTCTTATTCTATAACAGAAATTTACATTAGAGCTGCAAAAGAGATTTTTGAGACAAAAAGTTCACAAGAAAAAGGATGTCCCAAAGGAACTTTTCTAGGTTTGTGTGAAGCAGGTTTGGTAAAAGGAATTCCAAAAGGAACCTATACAAAATCTATTAAAAATAAGGAATATGCCTTGCAAGCTATTGAAATATTAAAATGGGCAGATAATAAAACCTATACTCCAAAAGAACTTTGGACAGAATTAAATTTAGGAGACAAAAGATCTAATTCTCAAATGGATGTTGTTTTAGCACTTTGGAATGAAGGTTTGATTAATTAAAAAATGGAAGAAAAAAAAAGCAAGTTAAGAAAGCAGTTATTAAAACTAGGATGGGATCATACCAATATTGATTTAGGCCTAAGGGCTAATTGTAAATGTGAATATTGTGACAAATATTTATTTGAATCTGTAGATAATTACAAATTATGGCAAGTAGATCATATTATACCCAAAATTTCTGGTTATAAAGATGTAGAAAATTTTGATAATAAAGCTATTTCTTGTGTACAATGTAATACAGCATTTAAAGGAAAATGGAATCCTGCAGATCAAATTGGCTATAATAAAATTAGAGAAAATTACATTGAAGTTATAAGGAAATATATAAAAGAGAAAAGAACAAAAAAGGAAGCAGAATTATCTGAAATAAAAGAAATATTTAAGGAATTAGAAATATTAATAGAATCGACCGAGATATACACTGACAAAAGATAATTCAAGGTATTTAATTATGACATATACAGGAGGAGACATAAAGAGATTAGGAACAAGAATTGTTGAGTCTGCAGGTGAAATAAATTCTAAAGATTTGACTTTATTGCAAGATTTTAGAACCTCTTTTTCTAAACCTTTAACATATACTTTTAATAAAATAATTACGATTAAAAATAATGTAAGACAATCTGCTATAGTTGCTTTTAGACTAAAAAGGATTAGCACCATTATAAATAAAGCTATACGAGAACCTGATATGAACCTTTTTAGGATGGGAGATATAGCAGGAATACGCTTAATATTAGAAAATGACAGGGAAGTATATAAGGCATTAGAATTAATCCAAGAACAATTTGAACAAAGTGGGAAAATTAGGGATTATATAGAAAATCCAAAAAAAATTGGATATCGTGGTATTCACATCTACATAAAAGATAAAGATTCTGGTAAACGAATCGAAATTCAAATTCGTACTAGTTCTCATCATAACTGGTCTACTTTGGTAGAAATAACAGATTTACTTTATGAAACTAGATTAAAAGAATTAGGTTATGACTCCGACCCTAAGTTTTCAGAATTTCATTCGTTAATGTCAAGTGATAAAGAACTTACAGATGATGAAGCTGATCTTGTCTATGAAATACTAGAAAAATATAATTTTATTACAGACTTAAGTAAACTATTCAGAAAAAATAATAGAGCTGTTAGAAGTCAATGGGAGAAATTACGAAAAAAAAGTAAGTATTTTTTAATAGAGGCTTCTAAAACAGAGGTACCAAACTTAAAGGCATATCAAAATTATGAAGATGCTGAAAAAGAATATTTTAAAGCTTATAAAGAAAATGAGAATACAGAGATTGTTTTAACAGCAATTAGTACTCCTTCCTTTAAGCAAATTTGCATTGCTTATGCTAATTATATACTTTCTTATCATACATTTATAAAGGACGTAGAACCAATTATAAAAACACTTGCCATAAGAGCTTTAGAAGAGAAAAAAATATCAGTTTTTAAAAAAATATTTAAAACTTATGAAGAGCTGCAAGCAAATTTAATTTTAGACATTATGTTTGATAGTATGGAGCTGTTTACTGGAGAAATAAGAGATAATAATTTAGTAATTAAATCTATGAAGACTTTAACTAAGACTAAAGAAAAGTTACTAAAAAAAAGGTTTAATGATAGTATTCGTGAAAGATCAAAGAAACATAATGAGTTTATGAAAGGAATAAATGAATATGCTCCCAAAGGAATTATATCTAAATTAAATTTTAAATTATTCTTAAAAAAACAAGATAGTAGAATGGATGAATTTGTGAAAAAGCAGAATATAATTTTTGAAGTAGAATAAAATATGTTTAACAGTTTATTTAAATTATATCGAAGTAATAATGAAAAAAGCCCATTAGAAGGTTATAATATGGAGTGTTTTAAAGGGATATTAGAATTTTATCCTGATATTTTAAAGCCTTTTATTGAGTTTTTAAAATTACCTGAAGGAAACTATATTGTAAAATACTCTAGAAAAGTACAATTATGATTAACTATAAAGATTACGAAAAGAAAGTTTATGATTGGCTTATGCAAAAGCATGAAGTTGATCCTAGTTTTACGTTTTCATTGAGGCAAAATGCCTCTAAAGGAACAGAGTTAGATTATTTTATAGGAACAGAAAAATCTAATTATTTTGGAATTACCTTTTGGACATTACCAATTTCTTACCCAGGATCATCCTCTGACTGCATTAATTTAATTTTTGAATCTAAAAACGATTATTATACTTACAAATTTGAGTTTACGCAAACAAATTCACCTCAAGATGCTCAGAATAAATCAGCTTTAAACCTTATTGAAGCTATTGAAACTCCAATAAAAGAAAAAATTGTATTACAAAGAGAAGGATCTCGAGATAAAAAAATGTTTGCCTATGTAACTAAACAACGCACTGATAGTTACACAGATTTAAACAGTATGCTTGGAGATATTGAAAAAGATTTAGAAATAATTATACCAATAATTAACAAGCATATTCAAATAGAAAAAAAAGAGAATTCAGAATTTGAAGCACATAGAATTTCTACTAAAGAATTTCAAAATATGCAGGCCAAGTTAAAAAAGCGTTTTGAAAAGTATGGATATATCAATAAAAATGTTAATTACTGGATCTTTCAAGGAACCCCTGATATTTACAACATTACCAATGCCTTAAAAGCAGCACACCTAAAAAGTTGGAAAGTAGCAGCGCATAAAGACAAAATTAAAATAGGTGATAAAGTTATTATTTGGCAAACAGGAAAAAACGCAGGTTGTTATGCTTTGGCAGAAGTTATTTCTGAAGTAAGTGTTTTTGAAGAAGAACCACATGAACAATGGTATTATACCAATAAATCGGATGCTTCGGCAACAGATCGTGTGAAAATTAAAATTACAGATTACTATGCAGATAGTCCAATATCCGATGAAGACATAAAAGGGAATCCCTGTTTTTATGATTTTAAGGCAGGTAATCAAGGCACCAATTTTAATGCAAGAAAAGAACAATATGAGGAAATAAAGAGTTTGTTTAATTCTAAAAACTCATTCGAAAAAGTAAGATCAAAACTAGATCCATCGATTTTTGAGGAGTTTATTTCTTTTGTAAGATCATTAATTAAAACATTTAACTTAAAGCCCAACGACCCAAGGATTGTTTTTAGTGTTAGAGGCTATAAATTAAACTTTATTGTTGGTCAAAAATACTGTGTAAATGTTTACAGTTCTAAAAACAAACAGAATTTTGGGCTTATATCTACTGATAAATTATCAAATAATAATGAGAAATTTGCAGGTAAGTCCCCCCAAACCTTTTACAATTATTTAGATAGCCTTGTGGTTGGTGAAAAAGAAAAGCAAAACGTTTTAGAGGCTGTAGAATCAGTTTTGGATAAAACAACTAAATCTGGTTATTCTAAATCTAATGATATTGAATTTCAAAATTACGTCTTTCAAGTAGAAGCTAACGAAGAAAAAAACATGAAACCAGCAACAAACCAAATCCTTTATGGCCCTCCAGGAACAGGGAAAACGTTTTATTTAAAAGATCAATTGTTTGATAGATATACTCTTAAAGAAAATGCGATTACCAAAGAAAAGTTTTTTGAAGATAAAATAACGAATTTAACTTGGTGGCAAGTAATAGCAATTGCACTTATTGAAAATGGAACATCTAAAGTAAATGACATTCTAGAGAATAGATGGGTAAAAACAAAAGCATCTTTATCAGAATCTAAAAATGTGAGAGCTACAATATGGGGAACATTACAAATGCACACGATAACTTCTTCAGAAAATGTAGCATATAAACAACGTCAAAATCCGTTAATTTTTGATAAGAATAATGATAAAATGTGGCAGTTACTTGAAGAAGAAACAAAAGAGCAAATTCCTGAAGTATATGATATAATAGATGAGGTTAACAATTTTAAAAGCAATAATGAAACAGTTATAAAAAATTACGATTTCGTAACATTTCACCAATCTTTCGCTTATGAAGATTTTATAGAAGGAATCAAACCTGTTTTTCCTGAAACAGAAGAAGAAACTAAAGATTTAGGATATAAGATTGAAGATGGTGTTTTTAAAAAATTGTGTATAAAAGCGAAGAATGATCCTTCAAATAGATATGCAATTTTTATTGATGAAATTAATAGAGGAAATGTTTCTGCTATTTTTGGTGAGTTAATAACGCTTATTGAAACCGATAAACGAAGTGGCGCTAAAAATGAAATGAGTATAAAGTTACCATATTCTAAAAAAGAATTTAGTGTGCCTTCTAACTTGGATATTTATGGTACCATGAATACCGCAGATCGTTCTGTAGAAGCATTAGATACTGCTTTAAGACGTCGTTTTGAGTTTAAAGAAATGATGCCAGATTATACTGTTATAGAAAATGAAGAAGTAGATTATATTAAGCTATCTGAAGTTTTAAAAAAGATAAACGAGCGTATAGAGTTATTAATAGATAGAGATCATGCCATTGGTCATTCGTACTTTTGTAAAGTAAATTCAGAAGAAAAACTAGCCAAAGCTTTTAATACTAAAATAGTGCCTTTATTGCAAGAGTATTTTTATGGTGATTATGGTAAAATAGGATTGGTGTTAGGAAAAGGATTTGTAGAAAAGGAAAAAAATGATGCTATCAATTTTGCTGATTTCTCGTATGAAAATTCAAATGATTTTAAAGCGCCTTCATACCTTCTAAAGCAAGTAAATGAAGATAATGTAATAGAAGCAGTTTTATCATTGTTAGGAAAAAAGCAAGCGGAATAATTGATAAGAAATAAGACAATATCGGTTTTTGAACACCAACGTTTGTATGTGGGTGAGGAAGGTTTTAGGCAAGTACATTTAGATGCGCTATTAAAACTGAACGAATATCATGATGGTAATTATTTTGAACCTATTGCAAAAGGGATCAAATTTAATCAGTATGTTGGGGTAATTCAGGTAGATGGTTTAACTATTGAGATTCACCCAAAAGCAGATAAAGAGGATTCAGATACTAAATGGAAAGGTGTTTTATTAAAAATGTTACAAGCATGCGGAAAGCTTAAAGCGGAATCTTCTGGAGCAGCACATGTTAAAAGACAGCACCTTAATTTACTAGAAGTTTATTTTGAATTGTACTTATTAGAAGTAGAAAGTTTGGTTAGAAAAGGTTTGATAAAAAACTATAGAAAGCAAACACAAAATACAAAAGCATTAAAAGGTAAATTAGAATTTGCAGGACATATTCGAAAAAACATCGTCCATAAAGAACGCTTTTATACTACGCATCAAGTGTACGATAGTAATCACTTTTTACATCAAGTATTGCAAAAAGCATTAATTATTGTTACTCAGTTTACAAACGGAACGAGATTACAGGATTTAGCAAACAGAGTGCAGTTAAATTTTCCAGAAGTAGATCAAAAAACTATTACCGAAAAGCACCTGAATGAAGTTCGGTTAAATAGAAAATCTGTAGGATATGCGAATGCATTGGAGTTAGCGAGGTTAATTATTTTAAATTATTCACCAGATATATCAAGCGGAAAAGAAAAGATGTTGTCTCTATTATTTGATATGAATGAATTATGGGAAACCTATGTTTTAAAGCAGTTACAGAAGGCTTGTTTAGGAACTGATATAAAAGTGTCAGGACAAGAATCTAAATCCTTTTGGGGAGGTAATAGTTTAAGACCAGACGTTGTGTTACGTAAAGGTTCGCAAACATTTATAATCGATACAAAATGGAAAAGACCAAAAAACAATACCGCTTCAGTAAGTGATTTACGTCAAATGTATGCGTATTGTCGTTTTTGGGATGCAGAAAAAGCATTGTTATTGTATCCTGGAGATCCCCGAGAAAATAGTTTTAAATCGTACTTAACAGATGACTATATCTTGGATAAAGAAAATCATTCACAAATTAAACATCAATGTAAAATGGGGTTTGTTTCTGTTTTAGAGGATGGGGAGTTGGATGAGGTTTTAGGGGTTAAGGTGTTGAAGTTATTAGTTTTGGGATTAAGAATTAAGTAAGTTGTAAAGGTTTGGCTAATAGTTTCTTACCATATTATAATATGATAAATAAATCATAAACTTCTTCTTCTTTTAATTTGTATACCAATTAAATAGAACCAGCTATTATTCCATAAACACCTCCAGTAAATAATAGAGCTACATAACTAAAATATATATGATCAATTGTTTTTTGTTTTCTTTTACGATTTCTACTGTGAGCTGTTCCTAATTATTTTTTTTCGTTTGTAAGATTTCTTTTTTCTATCTCACTTTTAACAGCTGTAATCATTGCAGGTATATATTTATACCTTTCTTTAAAATAAATAGTTAATAATTCTTCATCCGTTTTTTTTGATGCTAACTCTTTACATTCTTTTCTTTCTTCAGGTGAAGTATTTAACTTATTTATTTTTGCTTTTTCTATAATTATATTTATTTCATTTATTTTTAAATTTCTTTCTTGCGCTGTAATTTCATTTTCTGAAAACAGCCATTCAATGTCTAATTTTTTTTTATAATTTATAAAATGTTTCTTGCTTAAAATTTCTTGATGATTACAAATCTCACACATGATCCTATAATTACTTCCAATAGGAATAATTGGTATGAAAAATAGAGTGAAATACTTCTCTAATTCTAATAAATTCCATTTTGAAATATTTAAACACTTTGGGCATTCACATTTATCGACAGAACCTAAAATATTAGGTTTATTTTTGAACCCTATTGGTTGTATCATTTTATATAGATGTGTTTTTTTATTGATTTAAGAAAAGTTATTGTACTAAATAAAAAAAGCTAGGACTTAATTATTTCTTTTAGTGAAAAATAATCTTCCTGAACTTAATATAAGTCCAATACCAACAATGACGTCTACAATGTTCCATAATTCTCTTCCAAGTGCAATTTTGAAGAAAGGTTGAAATAGAAGAGCTAAACTTGTAAAAATAATCATTTCTGAATTTTTATTTTCTTCCTTAGCTTTATAAGCTAAAAGCCCAAACCCAATTAAGGATAAAAAGCGTACAAATTCATAAAATCCATAAGGCATTTTTAACAAACACAAAAACAGAAATACTGCTAAAGTAATTTTTATTATTGTTCCACTATTTTTCATTGTTTCCATCAATTTTTTAATATAATTTTTTAAAATTCAAGTAAAATTTATTTATCAGAAAAGTCCTCTTAAAGTCTTGGTGATTATGTTAACTTATTTTGTGCTAAATAACTCTCAAAATCATTAAAAAAGATAACTAGTTTTAAGCAAATAATATCTAAATATGGTAATAAATAAACCTTTGTCTATTGTAAACACTTCATTCTATTTTTGATAAAAACGAAAGGGGTAGGTTGCTAAATAAATTATTTTCACTATCAACTTCCCTAAAATCAGAAGTTAAACTTAAACTAATCAATTCTAAATCACAAACCTTTACTTATATGTCTTAATATCTATATAGAGAATAATATTTGTCATTGAATAATATTATTTGATATTTTAAATGAATCCATACCAGATAAAAACTTATTTCTCCATTTTTTTATTGAATACAAATTTAATGGTAAAGTGGGTAGTTTAGATTTAAGAAAGTCCTTATCAAATATAGCTAAAACAGTTATAAAAGAGGCAGGGAATCGTGTTTTAATTTCTAATATTTAATTCATAAAGGCTACTTTTTATAGTTCTGGTTTTATACACTTAAATTTATCTATAAAACTTGTGTGTTCAGCTTCATTTTTTTTGCAATACTTTATGTTTACCCTAAGTAGTTTTATGATTCTAATTAAAGGCATTACGGATTTCCGTAATAATTATAATCTATAATTATGTAGGTTTGAGGTTTAGAAAAGTATGAGGATATTTATTATTTAATTGAAATTTGTCTAAAAAAAATGAGAAATATTATATTTCAATAAATATATTTTCTTTAAGTTTGGAGAAACAAGTGAAAATTGCTATTTACTTATACTCCATTTTTTTTTAGACCCTTTTGAGGTATAATTTTATGTGATTTCTATTCTATAATAAGCATTCGTTTATAAATGCTAATTAATTTAAATGATTAATGAGAATTAAGTTGCTCCCTATTTTAATTTTGGCTTTAGTTTCTTTGCAAAGCAATTCGCAGAATTTTAAAAAAGAAAAACGTATTTATATGCTAGATATTACTAAATCCATGTGGGGGTCTGGTGATAATATTGATATTTTTGAAGAGGTTAAAAATGCTCTTTATAAAGGTATAGCAGAAATTAAAGATCCTGAAACTGTTGTGACAATAATACCTTTTCAAGCAACGCATACTTACGAAATTCTTCAGAGTTGGACGTTTAAGGCAGGAAATATAACTAAGCTAAAAGAGATTAAAAGTAAGATTGATTTTTATAATGTAAATACTGTTCCAGGTGGATATACCGATATTTATTCAGCTCTTAAAAAGGCTAAGGAAAATATAGATAAAGATAGGATTAATTATATCTTTTTATTAACGGATGGTGAACAATCTAAGATACCTAGCGCTACCAAAAAAACAAGTAAAATAGATTTTAGTGTAGTGGATTTGAAAAAATCATTAAATAATTGGTGTGACTTTTCTATGAATAGAAATTCACACCTTTTTTACGTTATGCTTTCTAAAGAAGCTATAAACGAATCTATCGTAAATATTATAAATGAAGAGTGTAATGCTTACATTGTACAGGGTACTAATATGAATATTGCTTTTGTTAAACCGAAAACAAAGAGGCTAAAGCTTAACCTTCATGATGAACCTACAGATATTGAAATTAATTTAGAAGCGAACAATTGGGGTTATTTAAAGGAGGATACATTTATTGATTTAGATTTAGATGATAACTCAATTTTTGAGTTAGTGAATGATAAGGTTAAAATTGAAAGTAAAAAACTTGTGATTAAGCTTAAGAATAAAGGAGATTTATCTTTTTTAGAACTGCAAAAGATTAGTGACATTGAATCAAATTTATTATTAACTCTTTCAACAAAAGATGATCTTAAAATTTTGAACCCTGAGATTAATATTATTGTAAAAAATCATAAAGAAAGAATCTTAACTCTAGAATTTTCAGAAGATGAATAAATCCCTAAAAGTACTAGTCTTTTTAATAATTGTTAGTTTTTTTAGCTGTCAAAAAGAAAGTTCATTTCAGGGGGAAACCGCAGATTTTGGAACTGTAGATTACTATAGGTCTTTTTTGTTTTTCGATTGTGATACTTTAGTCTTAACAAAAAATTTAAAGTATAGTTTTAATGACTATTCTATTGAAAAAAAATCAAGAGTAACCATTAAGGTTGTAGATACCGCACAAAATATCGTCAGTAATAAATATATTCAGTTTTTTATCAATGATAATTTAATAGAAAATAACAGCTTTATTTTAAATAGTGAAGATACACAAAAAGGTGCTTTAAAAATAGGTTTGAAGTTTCTACCAGATTACCCTGAAGGTTATACCTCTGGTTTTCTTTCTGTATCTAATCACAGTCTAGATGTTATAAATAATAATGATCTAAATTCTTCTGCAGAAAAAAGACTTTTTAAGTGGGAAGCCACTCATAGATTAATAATGAATCCATTAAAGAAATGGGTGATGTGGTTTGGTCTTTTTGTACTTTGTACTTTACTAATTTGGTTCATGATTCTTAGAAATGCAATGTATTCTAAATTTAAAAAAGGAAAAATTCAAATTTTATCACCTTATTTTAAAGGAATTACAATTACTAAGAATACGAGATTAATCGTGTTTACAAATTCTTATAGAAAACAAAAATCTCTGAATCGTCTTTTTACAGGTAAAATAATTTACGAAGTAAACCCTATCTACGAAAAGGAAGTTACTCTAAGACCTGGTAGAGGTAATAAAATAAAAATAAAATTGCCTTTAGGAGCAAGAATAAGTCCTATGGTAATGAATATGGAAAAGTTTAATAACTATACTATTCAGATAGAAGAAGAAAAAATAGAAATACAATACTCATAAAAAAAAAATCATGGCAAAGTTAAAAAGAAGTCTATTCATAGGATTAGGAGGAACAGGTTTAAAATCAATACTACATACTAAAAAAAGATTTATAGATACCTATGGAGAAATACCTCCTATGACTGCTTTTTTGGCTTTTGATACAGACGGAGATAGTATTAATACTAAAATTGACAGCAATAAAGGAGGGCAAAGAATTGGACTAGATGCTTCTGAGTTTCTCCATATTAGGGTGAGAAATCCTCAAGAAATATTAAGTAAACAGCCTGACTTATTTGATTTTGTACCAACAGAAAATAGGCCGTTATTGGTGAGTCTAACTGATGGAGCTGGACAAGTAAGGTCTAATGGTCGATTTGCTACGCATTTTAATTATGGTGCTATTGAAACAGCCATAAGGACTAAATTAACTTCTATATTAAATGCTGACGCTATAGGTCATGAAAAATACGAGGTAAACGGTAGTGATGTAGAGATAAATATGATGTTTTCTGTTGCAGGAGGTACTGGTAGTGGAACTTTTTTAGATATGGCTTATATTGTAAAAGAAGTATCAAAAGGTATAAATTCTACTGTAGGTGTTTCAACTATTGGATTTGCTATTCTACCAGATGTTTTTAATGCTATGATGAATGGTCCTGCTATGGCTAACGTTTTGCCTAATGGGTATGGTGCTTTACATGATTTAGATTTTTTAATGCATCACAACTTTGATAAAAAACCTCTAGAAATAAAATATGCAACAAAGACTATAACAATTGAGAAGCCTCCGTTTGATTTGGTATTTACTATAAACAATAGTGATAAAAATGCCAATACCTATACCAATGTTAATGATTTAAGTGAGTTGATTGGTTTAGCGATGTTTACAGGAGCGAGTGAGTTAAGTGGAGGGATGGCGAGTTCTTATGATAATGTAAAAACAGTTATTGCAGGAGGATCTATGAAAGTTGAAGATAAAGAGTCATGGGCTTGTGGTTTAGGACTTAGTGAGTTGTATTATGATGGTAATAAATTAGGAAATATTTATGCTCACAAAGCTTCTACAAGTATCATTAATAATTTAATTACACCTGAAACAGATTCTTTTAATTTAGATGATATTTTTATTGATGATGCTAAAATTAGAGAGAATAATGGTGATGCTAATGATGAGTTGATTGATTCTTTATTATCAGTGTCTCCAAAAATTCAGTATTCATTTATTAATGATGTAAATTCTATTGATTCAGAGGTAAATGCTTATTTAGTAAATGTTGAAGACTCAGCAAAAACAGAGATTTCCTCTAATTATGCCATAAAAGAAACAGATGTAAATAAGAAGTTAAGTTCTTTTATTATTGAACACATTAATAAGTCTTCAGGGGTAGGGAATATAGATCGATTTTTAAATGCATTAGTTAAACATGTTCAGTTGTTTTTAGAGGAAATGAAATCTGAACAGGTGGTAATGTCAGAAAATGATAAACTATATAAAAATCAACTCAATCAAACAATTTCAGAATTAAAAGGGTTGAGTTTTCTCGAGAAAAAATTTGGACCCAAGTTAAATAATGCAAAAGAGGATGTTATTCAATCTGTTAATTTAATAGCTAGTAATATTCATGAGTTGTTAAGACGCCAATATGCAATTACATTTTTTAACAAATTACTATTAACGGTAGGTAATCATGAAGAAAATGTTAAAAATATTATTCAAAAACTACAACAAGTCGAAGAAGATTGTGAGTCTAAATTTATAGGATTACAAAATCAAATAAACGAACAGCCTAAAAAATTCGTAAAAGAATTACACCGTGATTTTGTAAACAGCGTTAAAGTGTCTGATAAAGATTTAAATATATCAGACTTTATTAAAAGTATAAGGGGAAATATGGATGGGTTGTATGACTTTTCTGAAATGTCAACTAAATTGATATCTGAGTCTTTTTGGCGCTTTTCAAAAGAGTTACCTAAAGCTTTAGAATATAGGAATAAAAATATAAATGAAGTATTAAGCACCTATTCGGAAGACGAATTAAATAAAATAATAAAAGAGTTAATTATAAAGTCAAATCCACTTTGGTCATATAACTATAAGGGACACGTGATAAATAGACAACATCATGAGGCTTTCATCATTGGGGTTCCTAATGTAAAATCTTCAGTAATAAATAAAAAGACATTAAGTAATGTCTTAGAGTCAAATCAGAGAGCAGATTTTAATTCTACAAGCATGCAAGATAGAATTGTTATTTACAGAATGGAAGCTACAGTGCCCGCTTATGCTGTCTCTAATATGACTTTATATAAAGAAAAAAAGGAGAGTAGTAGAATAAGTCATCATATAGATGCAAATTGGTTATTAAGAATGGAGCGTGAAGGGTTTGATATTTATCCTACAAAACGAGAAGATCATAGTTTAGAATACTGGGTAACTGGTTTTATCTATGATTTTATAAAATTTGAAGGTGAAAATTATTTAGCTTATAGTGAAGAAAAAGGAGACCCTATAGAGGATTATTGGATAGAATTAGGAACTTATAGAGATGAAGCTTTTACAGAATTTAAAAGACTGAAATTACAAGATGAGTTTAAGTCTATGATTGACACTAAAATAGCCGATTTAGGAGAAACAGAAAACCATAAATTAATTAAAGAAGTTACAGTCTCAACAAATTACAACGAACACTATTCTAAGAAAAATTTTGAGAATAGTGAGTTAAAAGATTCTAAAATGATAAAAGTTAAGGAGTTATTTAGTGATGAAATAAATTTTGTTAAAAAAGTATTAGCTAAATAAAAATTTCTCAATAGGTATAGTAGCTAATGTAACTACTATACCTTATAACTTTTTAAGAATAATTATATGTCATCACCTTCTATAAATATAGGTATTAACAACCAAGGAAAAGCACTTGTTGAGATAATTGACACACATTTTAGGTGTCATGAACCTAGGTTTTACAAGAATTTTATTCTGTCTTCCTCAATCGAGTTGAAGAACGATAAGAACGTGCTTTCTAATATAAGAAATGGGGAGTTTGAAATATTTAGGGATAATGATGTAAAAAGTTGGTTCGACTATGAGTTGTATGGAAATATTAAAAATTTAGTCAGTTTAGTTAATGATTCTATTAGCAATACGGTTATAGTAAATATTATTATTCCACTTGCAGAGGAGGACTCAGTGTTATTATTAAATAATCTTTTAAAGGCTGTAAAAGAATTAAATAATGATGAACAGATATCTGGTGTAGAGATTAAGATATTTACAATTATGTATTCTTTAGATCAACAGAACTATGAGAAAGATACTCATATTAAAAATGAATTGTTGTTATTGGAGAAATTAACAACTGATTATGATTTTTTAATTAAAGATATTTATTATTTAGACGATAGAAACACGGATAAGGTTGCATTACATCTAAATTTAAATTGGTTGGCTTTTGCATTAGGAGAGTTTTTTGTTTTTCAAATGATTGGACCTAATTCGTTAGCAGCTCTAAATAAATCGAAAATTTTTGGGTTAGGAGTTATTCATTTCAATGAAGTGCTATTCAGAAGTGTTCTATCTAATAAAATTTTACAGTATAAGTTTGAGCAAGAAGGTGTTCTTGAAGAGGAAGGTGTACAGTTAAGAGATGTCATTCAAACTTGTAATCCATTTATTAAAAGGTATCAAAATTTTTTCCAAAAATTTATAGAAAAGCATCCTAAGACTAACGAGAACAGTGAAAATCTAACAGAGAATTCGAAAACTTATATTAATGACTTTAAAGAAGGTCTAGAAACATTTGTTACAGATAAAAATCACACAATAGGAGAGTCTAAAGTTATTCTTGCTAATTTATTAGGAGAGGATGATCAAAAAGTTGAAGGTATTCATTGGGTTGATGAACGGTTAAATATTAATGATTTAGAGTTTGATGTCATCAATTATTTTAATAAATATGTTGAGGATGATCAAAAAGTAGATTTTATAGGTCAAAAAATACTTAGAGATAATATTACAGAATTAACTCAATCTATAAAAGCTGATAAAAAATCACTTAAATCCTTAGAAGAAAAATCTAATGAAATACATAGTGATTTAGATATTGCATTTGATGAAGGAGTTTTTAGTGTCAATGGGAAAAGAATAAATGCTTCAGGGTATATTCCTTCTGTTATTAATTCTAATGATGAGTTTTACACGTTTGAAGATGGACCCATTTCTAAATTTATAGATTTAACTAAATATTTTTCAAAAGTAAAAGATCAAGGTCAATTAGGTAGTTGTACAGCTTTTCCTGTAGCTGCTGTGTATGAGTTTGCAGCAAAACAGAATGCAAAGAACGTAGAGATAAGTGAGCTTTTTATTTACTATAATACTAGAGTTTTAAGAGGTAATATAGACGAGGATTCTGGAGCAACATTGTTAGAGACTATTAATGCAGTTAAAGACAAAGGTGCTTGCTATACAGAAAATCATCCTTATACTATTGATTCCTTTTCTAAAAGACCAAATGAAACAGCATTTACGGAGGGGCAACATCAGATTGTAGAAAAGGCATGTCGTGTACATATTAGCGAAAAAGATTTTAAACATGCTATAAGCTGTGGGCATCCTGTAATAATTGGATTAAAGTTATTTAAATCCTTTTATCCAAAAAATAAATCTGCGATTGTTCCTTATCCTTCTAAAAATGAAGCTGAATATGAAGATCATGGAAATCATGCTTTATTAGTTGTAGGGTTTAATGATGATGAGAAGTTATTTAAAGTAAGGAATAGTTGGGGAACTGCATTTGGTGAAAACGGGTATTGTTATATACCTTATGATTATGTAACTAACTCAGATTTTTGTTTAGAAGCTTTTGTAATAACTAGTATTGTAGATTTATCTTACAGTGAGTTTAACTATGATGCTAACACTAGTTTTACGTTTTTAGCGGATTCATTAATACGAATAAAAACGATTAAAGAATACAATCTTCGTGGAAAAGAAAGAGAGTTAAATAAAATAAAAAAAGACTATGATTTAATAGCTCTAAAGAATGAAGAAAATACTGAGCAAATTAAAAGCCCTTTGTTCCGAAAAAGAATACTAGAAAAACTAAAGGAAGAAAAAACACCAATCACTAAGACCGAAAATAATGAAGTTGATAATATTTCTGTAAAAGCTGATACAAAAAAGAATATAGCTTTGTTTTTTATTTTGGGAGGTATCATATTAATTCTGTTAAGTATTTTTTTTAAATCGTTTATTACAGTTGTTGGAACTATAATTGGTTCTCTTGTAGGTGTGTATCTGCTAATTTTAGGAGGTAAAAAACTATTTGAAAAGAAAGAACAGTTGTTGATTACTCCGATTGAAGTACCAGCTCCTAACTTACAGGAAATTTTGTATGAAAAAGATTTATATTCATTTGAAGCAGCTGATTTATTGTTTAGTAAATTTGATGAAATGAACAAAGATCTTATAATTCGATATAAAGCTTTATCAAGTTATTTTATAAAAATAAAACATTGGCAAAAAGAAATTGACGATACCCTTGAACAGATTGAGTATTCTTCTCCAACATTTGTTGTAAACGTTGTTGAAAAAAAACCTTTATTAGATTATATAGAAAAAGAAAAAGAAATATTTTTAAAGAACTTACCAAATCTATCTGTTACGTTCCATAATGACTATGTTCCTAAAGAGAATAATACTGATGAAATATTTGAAAAATTGCGCATAAAATATTTAAATGATATTCAGAACAACATAGAAAATATTTTAGATATTAGTATTGTAGATTATATACAAGGTGTAAAAACGTATCCCTATTTTAATGATGCACCTGCCATAAGTAATACAATAAGTAATATTCATAGGGTTTCAAAACCTTTTTGTAATATTAAGCAAACAACAAGTTCTTTAGATATCCAAAACTATGTAATTCATGAAAATATAAAATCTGATTTAGATGATAAGCTTAAGGAGTTTTCTAAGCATAGAAATGCTTCTATTAATCCTGTATTATCATTTAGAGATAATAAAAAGAAATATGTAGCAATACAAGTTTCTGCTTTGAATAACATTTCAGATTTGGTTAGATATAAATTATAGAGTTGTTTGATGGTACAGAAGATATCTATATTATTCATTCCTGTATTGATATTATTTTTATTTTCTTGTACTTCAGGAAAAAAGAAAGAAACCTTACACCCAAAAGAAAAATCAGCAAAAAATGTTTCATTGTCTAAGGATTTACTGCTAAGTGAAACAAAAAAGAGAGGTGTACCTAATTCATTGAGAATTGTAACCTGGAATATTCGAGATTTAGGTAGAACTAAGAATGCAGAAGAAATTATTGAAATTGCTAAAATTCTTAGAAATTTTGATTTAGTTGCTATTCAAGAAGTGGCGGCAAAAGACCCTGCAGGAGCCCAAGCAGTAGCTAAAATTGTCGACGAATTAAATAGAATGGGGAGTAAATGGGATTATCAAATTAGTAACCCTACAAAAAGTCCATCAGTATACATGTCAGAACGATATGCTATTCTGTGGAAAACCTCAAAAGTTAGCATACTAGAAAAAGCATATTTAGATAAAGACCTAGAGGATAAGTGTTTTAGAGAACCATTTATTGGAAAGTTTAAACTTAAAAAAGGCAAAACTCCGTTTTATGTTGTCAATTTTCATTCAAGAAAACACAATGATCACCCAGAAGAAGAAATTAAATTTTTAAAAGATTACCCAAAAAGGTTAAATACGAATAATATTTTTATTGTCGGAGATTTTAATTTAAACGAACGTCATAAGGTCTGGGATGATCTATATGGTTTAGGTTTTAAAAGCGCTGTTAAAAATAAAAAAACTACTTTAAAAATGGCATGTAAGAAAGATGTCTATCTAAATCATTCTATTGATAATATATACTATAATTCATCAGAGGTACAGATTATTAATTCAAATCATTTAGATTTTGTTAAAACATGTGATAATTTAAAAACAGCCAGAATGTTATCTGATCATTTACCTGTTTTTTTAGAATGTATTATTGATTAAACTTCTTAACTATGAAAAAGATTCTTTTATTATTGATATTAAGCGCTTGCTTTATAAATTGTAATTCAGATAGAGTGTATGATAAAAAAGGAAATGAAATTATAGATACCTTTAATAATGTTCCAGTATATCTACATCAAGGTAAAAATACTAGACATAAGGCTAGTGATGGGTATAATTACGGTTTAGAATGGCAATGTGTAGAGTTTGTAAAAAGGTATTATTATGACCATTTAAACCACAAAATGCCAAATACCTTTGGACACGCAAAAAGCTTCTATAATCATGGTTTAAAAGATGGACAAAAAAATACAGCAAGAAATCTTACGCAATATTCTAATAAAAGTAAATCTCAACCAAAAGTAAATGATCTAGTAATAATGGGTGGTCATACTTTTAATAAATACGGTCATGTTGCAATTGTATCTAAAGTTAGTGACAATGAGGTTGAAATTGTTCAACAAAATGTTGGTAGAATGTCTAGAGCAACTTTTAAGCTGATTCATAAAGATGGAATATGGGAAATTGAGAATGATTTATTGTTAGGTTGGCTTAGAAAATAAGCACAGTAATAAGTCTTACAATTAGAATATCATAGTCGAAATAATCTAATTTTTATTATGAATTAACTTATTATTTATTATGACAAGAATTTAAGAGGAAAGGAGAATGATTAATATCATTCTAAGTGTCAAATGCATTCAATTATTAAAAAAAATAAATTTAAATGAGTTTTTTTCATCATCGTGTACTAATTAAAAATGAGAAAGCAATTATACATTAGTTTTGCGGTAGTATTAATTTAAACACTTTAATTATGAAAAACTTAATGAACAGAAAAGACGATCCAACACAAGCAGATTTAGATAATCATTCTAATCAATTAAATGAGAACAATGCAGAGTATTGGCACTCTAGAGAGTAGTAGAATTTAAAATTATAGAGCTCGTTTTATAAAAGGAGGTTATCTACATTTGCTTAATATTTTACCATTATCATCATAATTGCTATTATCATTTTATCATTATCATCACCATTATCATCACCATTATCATTGTTCTTTTAATAAATAGGTTGTTCTACTGAAGGAATTTCAGTAGAACAAATTTTTAAAAACTTTTAATTTTAATACTATGAAATCAGATACTTATTTCAACTTAAATAAAATCGTACCTAATATAACAGAAGAGAGCGCTTGTAAAATAATTGAGAATCATTATATTCGAAAATTTGGGTCTGAAGGAGCTGCTCAAAAATATTTTAATGAGCATAAAAAGAATCCTATAGATGAGTTTTCGAAAGATTTTAACCTTGCAATTTTTGCGAAATTTATTGGACCTTTTTTGAATATTACAAGTACTCCAATTACTGATATAATTGATAATTTTGCTAATTTACGAAGCATGAGTGCTGTAGATGCAGAAGAACTATCTAAAAGTTTAGCATTTTTAGAATCTATTGCACCAGAAATGGAATCCATTTTAAACTTGTCTGAAAGTAGAATGAAGGTTTCTATAATTCCTTTATTAGAGAAAAAATTACAACTAAGTTTAAGTAAAACAAGAAAAGAATTGGGCTACCAAGATCAAAGAACATTTAATAAGTGGTTGTCTGTTTTTTTTGAAGACAAATATGCGAATCGTGGCGGGCAAAATGGAAAAATAAGCCTAAAAGAATATATAGAAATTGTAAGCGCGTTTATGCTGAGCTATGATGAAGAATCTTTTAATTTTTCTAATATAGAGGAACTTCAAAATAGATTTAAAAACGAAAGAAGTATTCTTAAAAAAGAACTTAAAAAGTTTACAAATAATAATTATGCTTTATTAAGGTCTTTGATAGAAGAAACAGAAGGAATACAATTACCAGAGGAAGAATATAGAAAAGTACCTTATAAGATTGCTTCTTACTTTAAAAGTGAGTTTAAACAAATATTACAATAAACTATCATTTATAATTTCAGCAATACTTTTTTTTAAAAAAAAGTATTGCTGAAATAAAATTAGATTGCCTTCAAAATTAATTCAAAACGAGTACTTTTTAAAAGTTCCTTTTTGTTAAAATACCTTTATCCACTAGATCTTTTAAATTTGTTGTAGCAGTAGAGGCGGAGATTTTAGCAGTTTTAGTATTCTTTTAAGCAGTTAAACCACCTATAAAACCAGTATAACTTGCTTCAAATACTCTCAGCAATACTTTTTGTTGCCTGTTATTAAGTTGGGTAGAATACTGTTGAAAAACTTTGCTTTTTCTACAATAAAATCTACAAGTTTTAAAGTGTTTTGTTGTACTTCTATAATGGTCTTGCTAAAGTATTGCAATCAATCTGTAATTTCTTAAGTTGTATTATTGGTTTCAAATGAATTGTAATACATTTTTTCATGAGCTTCTATGGTACGTAATAGAGAAATTAAGAAGGGTTGTTTAGAGCTTACTGCAATTGATTTTTCTGCTAATGTACGTCCAATTCTTTCGTTTCCATCTTCAAAAGGGTGAATACAAACAAAATACAATTGAGTAATGCTACTGACCTCTGTATTTTTTTTTAATACTGAATTTCTCGAAAACTTGATATTTAGTTTTTATAAATTTATAAATATGAATCTCTTTATTGTATTTCTGTTAGCTGTTTTAATTTTTTTAATTTAAACTTTAAAAAGAAAGCTGTACACGGTAAAGCAATTAGTAAAACAGGAAATAGCACACAGAATAAAAAAAAATTAACTTCATAGTATGATGTATTTGTAAGGTTGGCTATGTTGATTGTGAAATCTGTACAGTAGGCATAAATTCCCATGCCTAAATCTGCAATAATATCGAGTATTGTCATGTTATTTTTTTTTCAAATGTTTAATTTCAAACCAATAATCAATAATCTTAACAAGGGAATACCACATTATTAATGGGAATAAAATGACCAAGAAAATAATGTTTGCTGCTCCGTAGTTTCCCGTAGAATGTAAAAGTTTAATTATGCCAAAATAGACTACATCTGTTTTCTCTAAATAATTTTTTAAATATTTTACATGGTGTTTTTTACAATAGTTTGTGTCATTGTGTGCTACCCAAGTGCATTTATCAGGTTTACGAAGATTAGAATTAATGAAAGTAAGTCCCAATATTTGATAAGGTTTTTCTATAATAGTGGGTCTCACAGATTCGTTAATCAAGATGATTACTAAATATGGTAATAATAGTAAAATTAGATTTCTTTTAAAGCGCATTGATTTTTAAAATTTTCCTAACTGTTTTGTTTATTTTTCTTCAGAAATAGTTTTTTTAGAAAAAAAGAAGAACTGATTTCAGAAATTGATACAGTTGTTGAATGTATAAATGTATAGTACATGTTTTAATCTTATTTACGGCTTTCCATAAAAAGACGTGTTTGTTAATGGTTTTTATTTTCAATTCATAACGAGTACTTTTTAATGTTCCTGTTTTTGTTAAAATACCTTTAACCACTGGATTTTTTAAATATATGTTTTTTATAGCTCATTTTTCTATTAGAATGTATATTAGTATCTATTCAACCACCATTTTAATGTTTTTTTAGTTTGAATACTTCCTTTCTCTAATTCTTTCATCATGGTTGTTAGTCTTTTTTGATCTTTAATAGATTTTCTTCCTTGCAACCATTTTTCTAACTCTTCTTTTCCGCCTTTACGCTTACAATATCCACAACCCCATTGATCGTTTGTGGTTACAACTTGTAAAAAATGATTTCCTCCAGAAGGGCATTTTGCAGTCCAGCTATTTTCATTGCACCCTGTTGGGATAGGGTGTAATTGTTGTTCTTCTAAGAATGTAATTAATGGTGTAATTTTTTGTTTTGCCTTTTCCTTTAGAATGGTTTTAGGAGCTTTTATGTCAGAAATGATTTTATCAAATTCTAGCTGTGTAAAAATAACACTATCTTTTAAAGTAGGATAACCATCATGAAGATAATTGGCTTCTATAAGGTTGCTTACAATTGAAATAATGTTTTCTTTTTTATTTTGAAATTTCAATTTGTATTGCGCTTTGATTGATAATTTACTGTTATTGTATGAATAAGCAAGCTGAATATAACCATCATCTGTAATTCTATAAAAATAATCAAATTCTTCTTCAAAGATTGTTTCATAAGTGGTCATTAAAAAGTGAAATTCATCTTTAATGTTGGCTGTATTTCCAAAATCTAATTGAGAATTCATTTTAACGCCTTCTTTTGTTGTAAAAACAGTTTTCATAATACATAATTTAAAAGTTATGTATCAGGGAAATAATATAGTTATGGAGGTTCATTTATTTTGACTGAACTGTCCGTATTCTAAACCACCGTGGCTTTTATGCTCGGTTGGTACGCAGTTTGCGTTCCTGATACCTTCCAAAAATAAGAAAAATTTTACAGACTAGCTGTGTGTTATTTTTTATAAAAAGGATATAATTGTTAGAAGGAATTATTAATTTAGCATAAAATTAATAATTAATCATCGTAAACGTTCTCGTAAACGTTTCTGTTATCATAAGGTATAAATAGCATGGTTTATGGAGTTTTTGTCAAACTCATAACCCGAAGGTCACTGGTTCGAGTCCAGTTCCCGCTACAAGGTTTAAAGCCAATAAAATCAACGGTTCGTGTTACACGAACCGTTTTTTTTATGTCTTTAAATTTCTTACTTTTACGTACCGTACACGAAAACGTACACGCTTTACCTATGAAACTGAATTATTCTGAGCCAAAAATCTACACAGGTGGAGTTGATATTTCTAGTTGGTCTAAACTTAATTTGAAAGAAAAAAAAGCTGCTTTGGATAAACCTTGGTATGTTTATTTCTCCTTTAGAAACCCTCAAACAAATAAATTAAAAAGGCAGCCGAATATAAAGGCAGGTGTAAATAAGTTGAAAACTAAAAGAGAGCGGTATGCTTTTTTAAGAACGATGCAAGAAGGGCTGTTGCAATTGTTAGATTATGGTTTTAATCCTTATGAAGATAATTCTGATTTAGAAAGTACTTTTTTGGGACAAGAAACAAAAGTAGTAACCGATAAAAAGGAGAATGTATCGATTTCTACTAAGGTAGAAAATCAAATAATTCCAAAAACACCACTAGAAACAGAAATTATAAAATCAGTAATTGCAGTTGAAAAAGTTGAAGAGACTGGTACTTCTATTGCGGACTGTTTAAAGTTAACTTTAGAGTTGAAAGTGAATATGATGAATAAGAATTCATATGTTCAATATAAAAGTAGAATAGGGCTTTTTGAAAAATGGTTGAAAGAGAGAGACTATTATAAGAACCCAATTACGTTTATTACTAAAAAAGTAGTGACTCAATATTTGAATGAAGTTTTAAAAAGGACTAGTGCGAGAAATCGTAATAATTCAAGAACAGACATTGCTTCTATGTTTCAAATTTTAGAAGACAATGAAATGGTCGCTCATAATTTTGTTAGGAAAATTCATGTGCTAAAATCTGTTCCCAAAAGAAATAAAACATATACACCACAACAAGAAAAGGAAATCTACAAGCATTTACAAGAAGTAGATGCCCATTTATTGCTTTTTGTAAAGTTTATATCTTATAGTATTTTAAGACCTATTGAAATTTGTAGGTTAAAAATTGAAGATGTAGACGTACAAGATAAAAAGTTGTACATCAAAGCGAAGAATAAGCCTGTACAGATAAAAATAATTCCAGAAATTTTATTAAACGATTTACCTGATTTATCTAATAAAGATCCCAAAGCATTTTTATTTGGTAGGTATGAAATTGGAGCAGAATGGAATGCACAAGAAACGAATAAGAGAAACGAGTTTACCGCTCGATTCAAAAAAATAAAAGACCATTTTAATTTAGGTGAAGAATACGGAATGTATGGTTTTAAGCATACTTTTATTACTAAATTATATCGAAAATTTAGAGAAAACATGTCTCAACATGAAGCGAAAAGTAATTTGATGCCAATCTCTGGACATGCAACAATGGTTGCATTGGAAAAATATTTACGTGATATTGATGCTGAATTACCAGAAGATTACTCTAAATTTTTAGCTTAGTGTTGGCTGTTAAAAAAAACAATCAGATTTTCTTTTAAAATAGGTGTCAAAAGCCGTTCAAAGCCAATAAAAGCTATTCAAAGGCATTCAAAGCCGAACAACTTAATTTTATAAAGATTCATTTTTGTGTTCTAATATGAATGCAGAAATCGTTTATCAAGTAGCAAAAGCACTTCCGAAAGAAGAGCAAAGATTGCTGTTTGATAAATTAAAGAAAGATTTTGCGATTGTATCTAAGCCTAAAAAACACAAACATAAGCCACTTTTAAGTACAGAAGATGCTTTAGAATATTTATTGAAGAATGTGTTTTCTAGGAAGCAATGAATCAAAAAAAATATATAAAAATCGCGATTTACCTTAAATCGTATGTAAGCTTAAGTCAAAATGGAATCAAGAAACTATATCTGTAATTATTGTAGAAAGGAATATATACCTAAAAGAAGAGGTGTGCAAAAGTTTTGTAGTAATAGTTGTAGAGTAGGTTCTCATAACCTAGAGAAAAAGAAATCAAAAACAGGATTGGTTCCTGCACCACAAACAGTAAAATCAGAAATGTATTATACTGATATAGGTTGACCTTTTTTGGTCTAATTTATACCTTTTAAATTATTTATATTCTATATAACTAGTTCAGTCAAATTTACATTATTTCTTCGATATGATTTGTATTTGATGTTTGGATTTAAATGTACTTCTGCTGGTTTTCTTAATTCTAAGCTAAAATGGGTTCTTAAATTGTTGTAAATATATACAGCTTGTTTTGTTACTTCTTGAGCAATGGCAGTATTTTTAATGCAATTTCTAAGTCCATATTCATATTTTAAAGTTCTATTAATTCGCTCTGCAATTGCGTTTTCATAAGGATCTTATTGTTCTGTCATGCTCATCATTATGCCATTTTCTTCTGCAAATGCTGTGTAAAGTAATGGCAATCCTTTTGTATTACATTTGCAATCCTTTTCGTTTTTGTAATGCAATTATTTATTTTGATGAGAATTTGTGTCGTCTTTGTGAATTTGTAGCAATTGTTTTTACTTTATGATAAACATTGCAGTGTAAGGTAGTAGCAATTCTTTTGTATTACAGTTGCAATCTTTTTTGTGTTTGTAATACAATAATTTATTTTGATATGGCTTTGTGTTGTTTTTGTGAATTTGTAGCAATTGTTTTTACTTTATGATAAACATTGCAGTGTAAGGTAGTAGCAATTCTTTTGTATTACAGTTGCAATCTTTTTTGTTTTTGTAATACAATAATTTATTTTGATATGGCTTTGTGTTGTTTTTGTGAATTTGTAGCAATTGTTTTTACTTTATGATAAACATTGCAGTGTAAGGTAGTAGCAATTCTTTTGTATTACAGTTGCAATCTTTTTTGTTTTTGTAATACAATAATTTATTTTGATATGGCTTTGTGTTGTTTTTGTGAATTTGTAGCAATTGTTTTTACTTTATGATAAACATTGCAGTGTAAGGTAGTAGCAATTCTTTTGTATTACAGTTGCAATCTTTTTTGTTTTTGTAATACAATAATTTATTTTGATATGGCTTTGTGTTGTTTTTGTGAATTTATAGCAATTGTTTTTACTTTGTGATAAAATTGCAGTCTAAAGTAATGGCAATCCTTTTGTATTACATTTGCAATCCTTTTTGTTTTTGTAATGCAATTATTTATTTTGATGAGAATTTGTATTGTCTTTGTGAATTTGTAGCAATTGTTTTTACTTTATGATAAACATTGCAGTGTAGGGTAGTAGCAATTCTTTTGTATTACAGTTGCAATCCTTTTATATTATACTGATATAGGTTGACCTTTTTTTAGGTTAATTTATACCGTTCCTCATTTGATTGTCGAGTTTATATCCCGTAATTTGCTTAGAATATGCATGAGTAACGATTGCTAAGTAGTTGTGTCCATTCTGAATTTGGTCAACGACGAATAATTTGAGCTCTAAAGGTGCTTTTTCGTACGTTTTTTTTGCCAGGGTTGTTTTGAGTTTTCATAAGTGACTATAATTAAGTGTTTAATTTTTAGTCAACCTATTTCAGGAAAGTACATTTCCTAAATATTGTACAACGTTGTTTTGTATGGAAAGTTGCGATTTTGTGAACGAGGAATTTCCAGCGGAAATTCAGAAGTTTGCAAAGAAGCAACAAGTTTTAGTTTAAACCAAATATAGCAATTTTTTATACAAGGTGTTGGCAAACGTTTTTTATTTTTCCAACCATTTATTAATTTCTTCAATTATTATTATATAATCATCATATTTTGATTCATTATAATCATAATCTTCTTTCAAGTTTTCTTTTAGAACTTCTCCGTTTCCTATTGCTTCTGAAAAGAATTTTTGTTGTTTATAAAATTCATCTATGAAATCATCATCTACATAATTAGGAATTCCCCACGCTTCATAATGTCTTTTTAACGGTAAATAAAATACAAATCCTGTAAATATATCTTTATACTTATAATTATGTTTGATAAAAGGAAAAAGGTCAAATAATTCATTTCCAAAAGGACTATTTTTAAAATCAAAACCTAAACTTTCTTTGTTTATAATTTTAAATGATGCATCCCATTTTCCATTCTGTATAGGCCTTTGTACATAGTCTTTATATGTCTCATTTTTATCTGATTCAACGACTTTTAACGTTGGAGCTAACCCATTTAAATATACATTTGAAACATCATTTTTGTAAGTCTCAATTAATTTATGTCCAACATTTTTGTCATCGTTTTCAAAAAAAGTTTTTGAAAAAGCATGTCTTGAATTCATAATTACTAAACTTTTTTTTCGTGAAGAGTTTAGCTTTATACTATCATAAACATGAATAATGTTTTCTGCCATTGCGCTATCTCGATGTTTGTAAATTCCATTAAAATACGTTAAAAAATTTTCTTTACTGGAAAGGTTTTCTTTGGAAGGGTCTTTAACGTCTGAAACAAATAAGTTTATTTTTTGATCTGCTGGTAATGAAAAATTAAGTGTATTTATTTTGTCTATAAAATAATAGAAATTAGCAGCACTCCAACCATTCCATTGAATTTTTCTGTAAAGATTTAGAAGTTGTTTTTCTTTTTCTTTAGAATCTGTAAAATCAGTTTTAGTAAAATCTAACACAGCTTTTTGATTACTTATTGAACCTATTTCTGTAAAAATATTTCCGACATTTTTTTTGAAATAATCGGAACTTACAATGTCATATATCAATTCATATTGAGTCATTTCTCCATGATTTCTTTCACATAAAATAACGATGTCATGTTTTTTCCACAAGTTAATTATATAATCTTTTGCACTTGTGTTTTGTGTTTCTAGAAAAGAAACATATTTTGCTAATTCAGGATTTGTGTCTTGACAAAAAGCAAAAGCATTTGTCAAAACAAGGACGAATATTAATAATTGTTTTTTCATTTTAATGTTTGCCAACGTTGTTGTGTGGTTAAGCAACTAAGTTAGCAAACTTTTACGAACCCGTGAATATTCCGCAGGAATATTCGCAAGTAGGGAAGAACCTAGCAATTAATTATACACGGCTTAAGTTAGCATTTTATAATAAAAGACTAAATTTAAGCATATAAATCAGAAAGCACAAAAGAGAGGAGTAAGGTTATTATATACGGAGAGACTTTAGATCTCGTCAACATTGAAAATCCCCTCTCTTTTCTACACAGATTTCGTACAGTTCTATGAGGCTTTTAGACCTCGATTTTAAGTCGTTGAAACTCGCGTAGTATGTCCTTTCAAAAAACATTTTCTTATGAATAAAGATATAAAATATTTTGGACTTGACATCAGTCATTTATTTTTTGATGTTACCGATTCTTTAGGTAATTATTACCAATTTAAAAATAGCATTTCAGGCTTTAAAAAGTTCGTAAAACTACTAGATGTAAATAGTCATTGTGTGATGGAAGCTACGGGCTATTATCACTACCAGTTAGCCTATTATTTGCAAGAACAAGGTGTTAAAGTTTCCGTAGAGAATCCTTTATCTGTAAAGCGGTTTATTCAGATGAAACTGTCTAAAATAAAGACAGATAAAAGCGATTCTAAGTTAATTTGTGAGTATGCTAAACAAGTTGAGTTAAAGTTATGGAAAGGTAATTCAAAACATCAATTAGAATGCCTTCAAATGATTAGACTCCTTTCTACGTATACAAAACAAAGCACTATGCTTAAGAATAAAATACATGGAGAAACTGTTTTAGGGATTCCTAGTAAATCTGTTGTGAGGTCTTTAAAACGAATTTTAAAAGAACTCCAGAAAGATATGAAAACGATAGAAGATAAATTGTTGTTTTTAGTAAAAGAAGTACACCAGAAACTTTTAACAGATTTAAAAAGCATTCCAGGAATAGGTCCTAAAACCTCTCTAATGCTAGTTGTTCTAACGGATGGTTTTGATCGCTTTACAAGTGGAAGTGAACTTTGTAGTTATGCAGGTTTAACTTCCTTAATACGACAAAGTGGAAGTAGTGTAAAAGGACGTCCTCGAATTAGTAAAATAGGAAATCAAAAACTTCGGAATTTACTATTTATGTGCAGTTTTAATGCCTGTAAATATAACCATGCTTGCAAAGCAATTTATGATAGAATAGTGGCTAAAGGAAAGAGCAAAAAACTAACCTTAATAGCGGTTTGTAATAAGCTACTAAAACAGGCTTTTGCTATTGCTAAATCCGGACTAACTTATGATAATAATTATAGAAGTGTTTTAGTGAAAAAATAATGAGTTTTTACTTGTTTTTTACCACAGTACTTTGTTAGCAAACGTATTTATTCAATAACTTGTATTATTAAATTATCTTTTATAGGTTCTTTTAAATTCTTTCCAAACATTTTAATTTGAATTTTAATATTTTCTCCAACAGAATTAGGATTTAATAATATTCTTAAAGGAACATTAAATGCTGATTTTTCAATTTGATGTTTTAAGTCTCCTAAATTTTCTCTAATAATAAATTCATTTTCAGTCTCTTTAATGTTTGGGTAATTCATCTGTTCCAATGAGAAACTTGTTTTCGGAGAATAAACACCCAAAAAGTGATTTTCTTCAACTGGCTTTGAATATATTTTATTACAAATCAAGATGTTTTTATTACTAATTCTTACTTCAATCATTGCATCCTCAAGATATGAATTGTTTAAATTTAAAATTGAAAAATTAAATTTAAGTGAATTCTCTTCATAGATATAATACAAATCATCTTCTTCGTACGTTATTTCAATGTTTTTGAGATTTTCTCTTAAAGTTTTAATACTCCTTTTTTCATATGGTGTTGACATACCAGGAACTGAATAGTCAAAATCGACAAAAGGAGATATTAAAGATTTAGGAGTTTTTGAAATTGAGTCTTCTTTAGATTTTATTATTTCTAAAATCTTTTGTTTAGCTTTTTCAGAAGGAGTTTTATCTATTAATTTTGGTTTTAAATAAAGCTCTTTATTTCCAATTTTATCAAAATAAAAGGCAAGTTCTCCATTAAATTTATCGATTGAAATACGTCTTTCTATGTAATAATCTATGTCTTTTCTTGTTAATCTTGCTTGATGCGAACCTTTTCTTATAAATGAATCTCCAATATTTAATTTACCTTTTGCTCTTTTCATCATATAAGGAGGATTTGTACAATCAAAAATTTTGAAAATCCCTAATTTATTCCCTTTAAAGTCGAATGGATAATAAATGAAATTTAATTCAGGTTCAATATTCTGGTTTGCTATCTCTTGATATGTGGCGTCATCTATAAATGCATCTTCTATTCCTAAAATTTCCCTATTTCCATTTGTTTTATGTTTTACCCCAATAATAATGTGTCTTTCATTACTTGTTTTTGCGTTAGCCATTGAAATTAAATCCTTAAGTAAATTTTCATAGTTACTTTTCACATATTGAATTGACTTGAAGTCTAATTCTGTGTTTTCATTTTCAAATTCAATTATCTCTTCAAGGTTTTTCGTCATATGTTTGCTAACGTTGTTGTGTAAGTAAAGTTGCGTGGTTTAAACAATAAAGTTAGTAAATAAAACACAAACCAAGAAAATCCGAGAGGATTTTCGTAAGTAGGCTTTTACCAGCAATTTTTTTTACACGGTGTTGGCAATAGTATTTTTTATATATAAATTAATAAATCAATTTGTGTTCTTACTTTTTTTCCATCTTTTATGGCAGGTTCAAGATTCCCTAGTGTTTTCAATTCTTTTATTGCGAACTCACTTGATATCTTTCCGCTAATTCCAATTAGTTCAATATTTGATAATTCTCCATTTTTTTCGACAATACATAATAAATTCGCAACTCCATCACAACCATATTTGCATTTGATTATTCTTTCATATTTGTCGTTTTTAATTCTGAAATAAGGTTTTATATCTGGGTTTAATTCAAAATCATTTTTGTTCCTAAAATATTCTGAATGATAAGCAAAATAAATTGTTTTAAAGAATTTGATATTTATGTATTGGTTATCTTTTTTATGCTGTTTCCAATTTTTAAAATCTGTAATTACTCTTATACACTCATTTAAAAATAAATCATCTTGAATTTTAAGTAACTCTTTTTTAAAAGAAACCATTCGTGGTATTCCATTAAATTGTTCTGCTTTTTTAATGTTTTGAGGAATATTATTTGAATCAATTTCAAATTCAATATCTACTTCTATTAGCATTTCTCCATTTAGTCCATTCAAGCTTTCAACCTCTGGATTAATAAGATTCAACATAATAAATTCATTGAATTCAAATTCAGTTTTTTGTAATTCAAGATGATTATTGTATCTCATTTTGTATTATACTGATATAGGTTGACCTTTTTTTAGGTTAATTTATACCGTTCAAAAGATTTTTTTAGCCGTTTAGAAGGCAAAAAATATTTTGAACTAGTTTTGTTTTCAAATTGTTAGTTCAGTCAAATTTACATTATTTCTTCGATATGATTTGTATTTGATGTTTGGATTTAAATGTACTTCAGCTGGTTTTCTTAATTCTAAGCTAAAATGGGTTCTTAAATTGTTGTAAATATATACTGCTTGTTTTGTTACTTCTTGAGCAATGGCAGTGTTTTTAATGCAATTTCTAAGTCCATATTCATATTTTAAAGTTCTATTAATTCGCTCTGCAATTGCGTTTTCATAAGGATCATATTGTTCTGTCATGCTCATCATTATGCCATTTTCTTCTGCGAATGCTGTGTATTTGGGGTTACAGTATTGAAAACCTCTGTCAGAATGATGTATTAATTTTTTATCAGGGTATTTTCTATTTTTAATAGCCATTTCTAGCGCTTCTGAACAAAGTGATGTCTTCATGTTGTTATCTAATTTATAGCCCATAATTTGTTTAGAATATGCATCTGTAACGATTGCTAGGTAATTGTGTCCATTGTCTGTTTTAATGTATGTTATATCGCTTACCCATAGTTGTTCTGGTCGAGTAGGAACTTGGTCTTTAATTAGGTTTTTATATTTTCTAAATTGATGATTAGAATTTGTTGTTGTCACATAGTTTTTAAGCTTAGGAACAAGTAAATTATGAAGCCTTAACACATCGTACAACTTATCTCTACCGATTTTAATACCTTGTTTTATAAAGTCTTGTTTAAGTTCATCATATAACTTAATTCAGCCAGTTCTCATACCAACTAATTTTCGATATTCTTGTATCATTGCGATGACTTTTTCATCGTTTAGTCGTTTGTTTTCTTGGGTTTTGAGTCTTTTGTAGAAGGCTTGTTTACTAATCCCAAAACACTCATAGAACCATTTTCTTTTAAACGGTTTTTCTTTTTTAGTTCTATCTCTTTCGCTAATGTTTTGGGCAACGACTTTTTTGACAAATCGACTCCAGTAATGATTTCCATGTCAGCAATAATATCTTGTTGAAATTCCTTTACAAACTCCAATTCTTCAATACGTTCCTTTAGTTTTTTAATCTCATCTAATTTACTCATACCTGTATTTTGTTGGACTAAAGTACTATATTTTTTGATCCAATACCCAATTGTAGTTCTAGGAACATCATATTTTTTGGAAGCAAAGTTTGTGGAAATCTGTCCATTCTGAATTTGGTCAACGACGAATAATTTGAGTTCTAAAGTTGCTTTTTCGTACGTTTTTTTTCGCCAGGGTTGTTTTTGTGTTTTCATAAGTGACTATAATTAAGTGTTTAATTTTTAGTCAACCTATTTCAGGAAAGTACAATTTTTAACTTGTGCCTAACGGTCTAGTATAAGAATAGTAGCGGATTTAGACGTACTAACTTTTCGGTTAAATACAGACCTTTTTTATACTTACTTGCTTTCGTTTTAGCGATTAAACCGCTATTATTTTTATACATTGTTGGCAATAGTACTATTTTATTTTAAGTGAGATTTTATAAATTTTACTTAAGCCATTGTTACTTTCATTAATATATTTTTTAAAATCTGAAATAGTTTCGAAATTTCTTGGATAAATATTATTTCTTTTGCTTGTGAAATATAATATTTGGTTTTGCTCATCATAAAATGGGCAATATTCCATATATTTTGTATTTACAGGAATTCCTAGGTTTATGGCCTTTTTCCAGTTTCCATTTGTATCCTTTTTCGAGATATATAAATCCCCACTTCCTTGACCATCTTTTTCATTATATTTCGAATAAATTATAAAATCTTCATTTTCAGAAATAAAAGCATTAAACTCATAGCCGGCACTGTTTATATTTTCATCTAATAAAACAGGGTTTAAATACTTATCACCTTTCAATTCACAATAATAAATATCATCTTTTCCAAAACCATCAGGTGATACCATTGTAAAATATATGTTCCCATTTTTACTGACAGTAGGATAAAACTCATCTAATTCTGAATTAATTGGTTTCCCGACGTTTTTGGGTTTTGACCACACTTCATTATTGTTACCTCTTTCAACATACCAAATATCAAAATCCTTTTTTTCATTAATAGAATCATTTAATGGTCTATTAGAGACAAAAAATAGTCGATTATTATCAAAAGATAAAAAAGGCTCTAAATACATATATGAATCACAAAAAGGCAATAATTCTGGTTGAGACCATCCTGTTTTATTCTTTTTAATATAAGCAAGTTGTGAAATTTCCTGATTAGGGCTTTGTACAGTAAAGAATGCTTCTTTTCCATCTTTTGAAATACAAAAATCTCTTAAATTAAGAAATTGATTTAGTGCTTTATCAAATTGAGTAATATCAGATTCACTCTGAGCTGATAATAAATTTGAAATAAGAATTAACGAAATTACTAATCTGATTTTTTTCATTATTGAATGGAGGTTTTTTTTTTTTTAATGACACCTAACGGTCTTGTATATGAAAAGTAGCGTTTAGGTATTCAATACTTTTCTCTTTGCCTAAAGATATTAAAAAAGCGCAAACCATTATGATTTGCGCTTAATTAGCTATTTTTTATATACGTTGTTAGCAAACGTTTTATTCTATTTAGTTTGTAGCGAAATTAGCTATACTAGTTCCGCCATTTGTTACTGTATTGTCAGCATATTTTACGTATGGCCTAAAATAGTATTGAGTTCCTGACATTAGAGGTTCTGCTACAGCAGAATAACTAGTAATTACAATAGTACCTTCGTTATGTATACCATCAAAATTCTCAATTGCATTTATACTACTGCTAGTGAAATCGCTATTTACACTATATTCAACACCAAATTCTATAGGCATTTCTTTAACAACATTATTAATATTTAATGTTACTGTGATAAAGTCTGTCTGAATTAAAAACGCGTCTGATTCTATATCTAAAGTAACATTTCTACTAGTACTCGCATCAACATCAGTACTTGCTTGTATCTCGTTTCCATAGAAATGAGTGCCATCACTGTATTCAAAATAACCTCTTATAAAATAAGTTTGACCACTTGTTAAATTTTCTATATAACCTGTTGCATCAGAATTACTACCAGATATACCTGAAGTATTATTAGCACCAACTTCAGGGTTAGATGAAGTACCATAAACAAAACCTCTGTCTGTTACTGTCCCAAAACCACTATCTTCTTGAAAAGTTCCCGAAACTATTAGATTTACAGTCCCATCAAAATTTATAAAAAAACCTGTGTTGGAATTAGTTGTAAAGCTACTATTATCTGTTGGTGGATTCATAGAATCATCATCGCTAGAACAACTAAATGTTAAGCTTAAAGTTAATAAGCAAATTACTGTTTTAAATAAATTTTTAATTTTCATTTTTTTTAATTTTTAGCGCACTTTTGCGCAATTATTTATTTTGTTATTTTGGTTTTACTAAATACTTTAATTAATGTATAAATTGTAATAAACTGAAGTAGTGGAAAAATAATAAGTAGGTCTACCCTAAATGCATCTTTGTTTTTTATAAGACTCCATTCTGTTATAAGTAATTCCCAAGAAATGAAAAGAATCCAGATAAAGATTATTACCATCAAAGTCAGTTTATTAGTCTTCATAATTCTAATTCTTGATTTGCTGGTGCAAAGATACGGCCAAGGACTATTTTTTAAGTCTTAAAAAAGGCTTGTTGAGTCTAGAAAACCGTTTTCTAGACTTATTACATAATTATAGACTCGTGTAGTTTTATGATAATGTGTTGTTTTTAAACGATGTAGGTGTAAGGGAAGTGTGTTTTTTAAAAACACTATAAAATGTTGCTTTTGAGCTAAATCCTGAGTCAAAAGCTATTCCTAACATATTTAAATGATCGTTTGAAGTATCTAATAATAACTTTTTTGCTTCTTCTACTCGATAATGATTTACAAATTGATTAAAGTTTTTGTCAGACTCGTCTCGTATGAGTTCCGATAAATTCCGTTGCGTTATTTTAAGTTTTAAAGACACATCTGCTAAAGATAAATTGGGCTCTAAAAATAATTTTTCATCATCCATTAATGCAATTAACTTTTCATAATGATCTTTATTATTAGTTTTTAATCTATTATTGGTTTCATTAACATCACTTTGTTGATGGTCTATCTTTTTAATACTAGCGATTTTAGTAACAAAAAGCTTAGACTGCTTTATACCGGAAATCCCTATCCAGAAAATAAAAACGACATTAATTATTGAAATGGCTGGATAGATGTAATCATCATAAAATATTCCTTCTAAAAAAAGTGAAGACAATATAATAATCAGAAAGGTAAACAGAAACATAAGAACACCCTTTGCCCAAGTGAGTAATTTTCCTTCTGTATTTGAGTAAAATTCTTCAACTTTTGTTTTTTGCTTATTAATGAATTTAATAGTTAGAAAGATATAATATATTGAATAAGCAAATGATAATATTTCAATCAGAGACAATACATTAGAAAAACTTTCTGAATTATGCAATTTTACTTTTGTACCCACACTTAGCATAAAAAGTACTGTATAACTTATAAATTCTAGTATTCCAGGCAAAAGGATGAGTACAATTTTTTTTTTAGTTAAATTAATATTAGAAATTCCTTTAACATATATATAGAATAAAGGAAGTATTAAATAAAAAAAGTTAAATGGTAAAAACAGCAACCAAGGTTCAGATTCAAGAATGTTTAAATCGTGAAGGATTGAGTTTAAGAGTTCTGCGCAATACGCAATTAAAAATAAGCCTAAAAAAAGCTTGGGTTTTATGCGTCTGCCCTCAATTATTAATACCAAGCCTAAAAACACACCTTGAACTAATCCGAGTATATCGATTAAACTGACAATGTTATAGTTAATTTCCATTTACGTAATTATGAATAGAATTCTAGGAATGAATAATGTTGATTCTAATGTTTGCTAACGTTGTTGTATAAGCTTTGTTGTGTTATTTAAGCAGTGAATTTAGTAAATAAAACACGAACGGCGAAATTCCGAAGGAATTTCCCAAGTGAGCTATAAATAGCAATAAAGTTTATACGTTGTTAGCCACAGTATTTTATATTTTCTTTATTTCAGATATTTTTAATTCTAAATTTTTCCTTTTCAGTGGTATTAAAAAATTATACTTTTTTAAACTAGTTTTACCTGAAATCGAATCAAATGACCTCTTTATAAATGTATCTAAATTATTCCAGATAGTAATTTCGTTCTTAATAGTTTCTTTTACAATAGAATCACTTGTATAATATGTGATGTTTTTAACTTCTGATTTTTTATTAAAGATAATTTCAACCTGTAAAAAATCACTTTTTTTTGATAAATTTTCTTGAATTGAAACTAAATTTGAATTTACGAAGTTATATATATTCGAAATTCTTTTTTGAAGAACTTTCATTCCTTCTATAGAACTAGGTACACGTATTTGTTTGATATTTTTATCTTTATCAACAATAAAATGAAGTGGAGTTGTTCCATAAAGTTCATTTTGGAAATTTGTATAGAATTCTTTGTAAAATAAATCACTCATAAGAATATTGTATCCTTCAAGATTGTTTTTTTTTATAGTTGCCTTCCAATTATTTTTAAATGTAAATTTAGGGGTTGAAAGGTGAATAAAAACTAAATCTTTATTTTTCTTTTTAATAATAGGAAAATATTCAAACTCTTTTGTTGAATAGGCACAATAAGTATTATATAAATTAATGTATAATATTTTGTTTTCGAATTCAGGTAAATTAATCAATTCATTGAGACTTGAAATTTTGTTATAATCTTTTAGAATAATTAGTTTTTCAGTTCCTTCAAATGAATAATCGTTTGAAACTTTAATTCCAATTCCTAGAATTAAAAATATAATTATGAACTTGATTATTTTCTTTATCATATTGTGGCTAACGTATTTGTATATGGTTTGTTGCGTGGTTTAACGACTAAATTTAGCAAATAAAAACCGAATAGAAAATGAAGTGCACCTAAATGTTTAGACAAATTTATAATTAATTTTGATAATAATTAGCTCGATATTCAATCGGGCTCATTCCCTTTAAATTTTGTTTAATTCTCTCATTATTATAATATTTTATATACACTTTAATCTCTTTTTTTAATTGAGATATCGACTTGTATTTATTTATATAAAACAATTCAGATTTTAGAATACCGAAGAAATTTTCTATCACAGCGTTATCTAAACAATTTCCTTTACGAGACATACTCTGAGTAATTCCTTTTTCTGTTAATAATCTTCGATACTGTTTCATTTGATACTGCCATCCTTGATCTGAATGTAATATTAAATTTGTTTGATCAGGTATTTTCTTAAAAGACTTTTTCAGCATAATAGCTACTTGTTTAAAATCAGGTTTTTCAGATAATTGATAATTTATTATTTCTCTATTAAAGAGATCAATTATTGGAGATAGATATAGTTTTTTTCCTAAAACTTTAAATTCTGTAATATCGGTAGCCCATTTTTTATTTGGCCTAATAGCTTTAAAATTTCGTTGTAATATATTAGGAGCTGTTTCCCCTATTTGCCCTTTATAAGACTTGTATCTTTTAGCTCTGACTAAACTTTTTAAACCTAATTCACGCATTAACTTGAGTACTGTTTTATGATTTATTAGAGTTCCTATTTTGTTGATTTCTAAAGAGATTCTTCTATAACCATATCTTCCTTTGTGACGATGATATATTTGATGAATCAATAGTTTTATCTCTTTATATTTATCAACTATAAGACTTCTTTTATGATGATAATAATAACTACTTCTTGCCATGTTCATATGATATAATAAAATATCTAAATCATACTTATGCCTTAATTCTGTTATGGCTTTTGCTTTTTGTTTTGCTCTTGTTGAATTAAGGCCTGTAACTTTTTTAGCAAGTCCAGTTCTGCACGTAATGATTCATTTTCTAATAAAAGTTCCTCTTCTCTTGTTAAAGGTTTATTAGACTTTTTTTTAGCCCTCTTAAATTGCATAGATTTTGGTTTACCTCTAGGTTTAATGTTTAAGCCTATAATACCCTCTTTTTTATAATTACGTTGCCACTTCATAATTACAGATTTTGTAGGAATATTAAATTCTAAACAAGCTTGACTGAAAGATAATGAATCTTTGTCAATAGCTTTTAAAACTTTAAGTTTAAAAGGAATGCTATACACTTTTGTTTTTCTTGGTAATAGTGCTTTTTTACCATATTTTTCATAAAATCGAATCCAATCATGAAGGGTTGTATGATGACAACCATATAACTTAGACACATCTTCAACTGTTTGGTTATTTTTTAAAACTTGCTTTACACATCGAAGTTTAAATGCGTAATCATACTTGACTTTTCTTCCCATAATAATACCCTCAAATAGTGTCTAACTTTTTGGGAGCAGTTCAAAATCCGCGAGGATTTTCGTAAGTAGGCTTTTACCAGCAATTTTTTTTACACGGTGTTGGCAACAGTTATTTGTTTTTTATCCAATTCAATATATCTATATCTATTTGTTTTAAATTCATAATTTCATCGAGTTCATCTCTATAACCTCCTCTAATAATAAGATTAATTTGATATTTATAAATTTTAATTAATAACTCTCTTAACTCTATTATTTTATTATTTAAAAATTCACTTTCGGATATATTTGTTATTCTATAAACTTGTTCGTAAATTTTAATTACGTTTATTTTATAAAATTTTATAAAATTACTCTTTTCGTTTTCAAATAAATCTATTGCTGGATTAGTGGGAAGAAAAAAACCAAATATTTCTTCAAACTGTTCAAATTGAGTTGCAACGTCTTTAACTTCTTCTTCAACTCCTATTATTTCTCCTTTTATCAGTGCTTTCCTTTTTTCTCTTTCAGATGTCGTTTTAGATAATTCCTTTTGATATTCTTCTATAAGAATATCGAGTTTTTTCGAATCTTTAATTTGTTTAGCTGTAAACTTCATTTTAGCAAGAAAAGTATCAATATATTCAGAACTTCTATCAAATAATTTCGTTTCTATCTGTTTCTCATCATCTCTAAATTTTGCTGCTTCTTCATAACTTTGGTTATTAACTGCTTTTATTTTTAAATCAGTAATTGGTTTAATTTCTTCAATTGTTTTTAAATCAAATTCGGAGATTTCAATGTATAAGTGTTCCATTTTTTCTTTTAGGAAATCATTTATATCATCTTTTTTTACAATTTTTCTTCCTTTTGATTTTAGTTTAAAAACAAATGAACCTCCATCATGTCCAACTTCATTTAATGCTCCAAATCTTGGTGTTTGTTTTTTCTTTTCACTGAAATCCAAGATAACATTAGTTGCTAAAGCAGAAAAAGGAAGTTCTTTTGATTCATTATTTTCAAGAACGTTTATTAATGATTTTGCAAAAGGACTATTTTCTCCTTCTTTTCCATCACTTACTTTTTCAATACCTCCAGATGTTAAGCCTAAACGAGATTTTCTTTTTTCGAAAGCTCCAATTCCACCACCTCTCATTGGTTCAAAAACAGCTCCCGAAAAACAAGAATCAGAAATAAGTCCGATATGAAATGCTTTTGAAGCTTTAATAAATGTCAAAATTTCAATGATACTAATCCAAGTTGAAGAATCTTTTTGGTCAGCATCAGATGGTTGCCAATATGCAGTATTCAATAATTCATTATAATGACCATGACCTGCAAAAAGAAAAAGGACGTTATCTTCAGGCAAACAATTAATAAAATATTGATTTAACGAATTAAAAAGTGATTTTCTTGTTGTTTTCGATTTTTCATAAATAAATTCAACATCTTCAAAATAATATTTTTCAGTTAAAATTTTTATAATATTTTCTAAATCTGTTTTACAATTTTGAATTTGATTTAATTCAGCATCATCATAATCATTTATTGCTATAGCAAAAATTTTATTCGTTTCCATTTCTTTTTTTGTAGATGAGTTTTAATTGTTGCCAACGTGTTTATATATGGTTTGTTGCGTGTTTAAGCATCTAATTTAGTAAATAATTACGGACAAAGAAAATCCGCGAGGATTTTCGCAAGTAGGCAAGAAGCAAGCAATAAATTATATATGTTGTTGGCAATAGTTTTTATTCTTCAGTCACAAATTTGAATGGAAGAAGAAATTTAACTTTCACTTTTTTGTTATTTTCTATTTCCGCTGGTTTCCAGTCAGGAATTTTAGATATTACTTTATAACAAGCTGTATCGTAATCTTTTCTCAATTTTTCAACTATTTCTATATCTACGACTTTTCCTAAAGTGTCAACTACAAAAGTCGATTTGACTTTTCCGTTTATATATTCCGTAAATCCTTGATGAAATTTATAATTCCTCTGTATGAATTTAGTCAGCGAATCAAGTCCGCCTGGAAATTCAGGCATCTTTGTTAAACTCGAAAATTTTATTTGTTCGTTATTTTCGTCTAAAAGTTGATATTCCAAATTCAGTCCGTTTTGAGACTCAACTTTTTTAAATTCCGATTGAGTGATTTCGTTTTCAGATTCAGATTTTTTTTCCGTTTCTGTATTTTCCGAATTCTTACAAGAAATCAAAAGTAAAATTGTCAATATAATTCCTATTATTCTATTCAATTCGGGATTTTTCTTAAATTATTGCCAACGTTTATGTGTAAGATTAGTTGCGTGTTTCAAGCAACTAATTTACTAGATTAATCACGAACGGCGAAATTCCGAAGGAATTTCCCAAGTGAGCCAAAACTAGCAATTAATTTTACACGGTGTTGTAGTGCGTTTTTATTTTTTCAATTAGATTGTCGGTTAATATAATCAGTTCAATTTTTTCAGGTTTCCAACTGCCCTCAATAAATTTTCCAACATTTGATGAGAAAATATCCCAATTCAAATTCAGGATTTTTCCAAAGTCAATAATTAATTCTCTCAAATTGTGTTCATTTTTATTTAATTCAGTCATTATCCAATCTCCAATTCCGTAAGCAGATTTTAGGTCTTCAGAAAAACTTAAATAATATTTCGGAATATCATTTTCATAAATAACATTTTCGTTAAATTCCAATTCCAAAAAAGGAAAATATCGTTCATTATTTTTTCCGTCTATTAAATATGATTCCGTTTCAAGAGTTATTTTTTCAATTCGGTTTTTTAGAAATTCAGATGTTTTTCCATTCCAACCACATTTTGAACAGTTTCCGTTTTTAAATTCGTGTTTACAATTCGGATAATCATATAATTTGTGAGCGCAATCTGGACATAAATCTGTCATTTCCGAACTATCTCTAAAATATTCGGATTCACATTCTGTACAATTATTTTTCTCTCTGTTCATCGGTTCCTTAAATACACTACAACGTGTTTGTATATGATTTGTTGCGTGGTTTAAACAACTAATTTAGTAAATAATTACCGACAAAGAAAGTCTGTGAGGACTTTCGTAAGTAGGCGAGAAACTAGCAATAAATTATATACGGTGTTGTGCGTTCGTTCTTTTTATGACATCCACTTTGCTGTAATATCCTTAAAATCAATTTTACTATTCCATTCATTTTTCCATTTTTCAAGATATAATATGTCATTTGAAGAAGGTTCGTGTTCACATCTGTCAATTTTTATAATTGAAGGCATAACAGTTGCTTCTCCAATTAATAAAGCTTCCCCTGATTGTAAAGATGGAAGTATATCTGTCACAGAGCCTAGTGAGTCAGGTAATAAACGCTTTACATAATTTTGGTCTTCAGGATTTGTGAGTCTCATTGCAATGAAATTGTTACATTGAGAAAATATAGTTTCGGATAATTCAGATGGTCGCTGACTAACTATTGCTAAAGAAATTCCATACTTTCTACCTTCTTTAGCAATCCTTTCAATTGATGCTCTAGAAGATTTAAATCTTGCAAGGTCACTCTTAGGTACATATTTATGAGCTTCTTCATAAACTAACAATAGAGGAATATCATTGTCTCCTAAATTTTTCTTATAGTAATAAGCAAAATCAAAAAGTAATCGAGAAATAAGGGAAACAGTTATACTTAAAACCTCAAAAGGCACTCCACTTAAATCTATAATAGTAACGTTTGATTTCGCATTCTTACGCACAGTTTCTTTGTAGCCATATCCTAGAAATTGTTTTAGAGTATCCTCAAATGTTATAGTCTTACTTTTCGAGCCAAACAAGAATTGTTGCAAACGTGGATTATTAACTTTTGCTGACAATCTTGATATAAATTTATCAATTTTACCATCAGCAAAAATTCCGTTTGATATTCCGTGACCAGCTGCTGCGCTAGATCTTCTTGTATTGGAAAAATCATATACAGCTTTGAAATAATGTTCGTATTTTTCTTTTTCAGATGCGAAAATTTTAGAGCTTGGGGAAATTTGAATATCTAATTCATTATCACTATTAACAGTTTCCTTTTTAAGGTTGTAAAAACAATTAAGAACTTCATTAATGTCAAACTTTAAAGGACTATCAAAATAAACTTTACCGACACCAGGATTATTCGATTCTTTGTTTTCTGTTATAATAGCCCTTAATATTGAGGATTGATTATAATTATTATTGTCACCAGATTCTAAAAAAAGTTCTTCAAGTTCATCTGCATTTAATAACCAATAAGGAAGAACTAAATCGTCTATATTAATAATATTTGCATTAGGAAACGCAGTTGAATATTCAGAATGAATGTCAAAGATTATAATATGTGAATTATTCAATCCTTTAAAATCGGATTTTTTTTCTTTTGTTGCATTTTGTAAAACCTTAGCAGTGGTATGGGATTTCCCAGAACCTGTTGAACCAACAATTGCAAAATGTTTATTGAAAAATTTATTTCCATTAACAGGAACCTCAATTCTTTCTTTTGGGGATTGAGCCAATTCTGCAAAGCAAAACCTTTCATATTTACTTTCTTTACTACCACTAGCATATATTGACCTTATATCTTCAACTGATGCTTTAGTTGCTTCTTTAGGTGGTAAAGCAATAGAGTCACCTCCTCTTCTGAAGTTTCCATCCTCTATAGTTCCTAGAGGATTTGCCTCTATTAAGTATTTTCTATCTCCAGTCTCATTCACTTCTATGAGAAAACTTTCAATTATTGCTATTAACTTAATTGATGAATTTTCATTATCTGCAATTTGAATGTATGAACCTACTTTAAGCTGTTCAGCTCCTTTAAATGCATTTAAATCATCAACTTTAATTTTTACTTTATTTGGAAGTACTGCAATTACTTCTCCATTTACTTTTGAATCTGCCATTAGATTATGTTTTTAATATCTTCGATATCTTCGATTTCAATTTTAATATGTTTCCCACTGAAAAGTATAGGTGATGGATTTTGAGTGAAAAATTGATATATTTCTCCCGTTTTTTGTAAATTATTTAATAGTTTTTTAAGGTCTTTTTGATTATTTATAAATTTAAAGAATAATTTATTGTTGAATGTTGGACGCACATTAAAACTATTTACATTGAAAGGTGCATTTAAGAAATTATATCCATCATTAATTACATACCCATCTTTTTGTAAATCGGATTTTAATTTAACTGAATTGCTATCTTGAAGACCATTAAAATAAATAATCGGAACAAACCTATCAGTATCTGGGATTGTTTTTGTTTTATTTTTACTCCACTTTATTTTTATAGATAAGACTATTTCTTTAAGTATTTTGATGTCATATAAAGGATTCACTTCAATTATAAATATTCTTTCGTGTGGTTCAGTATTTAATGAAGTTTTAAAAAATATTTTATTTAAATTTTTAAGTTGTTTTTCTTTTGCAACTACATCAACATAAGTAGATTTATAAATTAATTTTTTACCATTATGAATAAATTTGTCTATTTCATTTTTGGATGTTTTTCTTTTTGAATTTACTGATGGCGGATTTTTGGTAACAATATCCAATAAATGACTTGATATCATTGAATAATAAATTTCAGCTTCTTCATCAGATTTAGAATATGCCGATTTAATTTTTTGAATAACGTTTTTGTACTGAATTTCAAAATCTTCAGCGTAAATAAGTGTAAAGCATTTTACAAAGTCAGTTTTGTCAGCTAATGAAAATTTCTTTAATTTTCCAAGAATTAAATCAAGTTCAGGTACGGTTAATGTCTTTTTTGAGGGAAGAACACCTTTTAAATAGATCAATAAAATAAATTTTTTTGTTCTGTTTTTTAAGAATTGTTCAAAAAGTAAAACTAGCGGTTTTTTTACTTTTTGTTTTTGTTGGGAAGCATTATAATCAGTATTGTGATATTTTACTTGAATTAAATAATCGTCAAATCCGTAATCTTGAAGTTGTTCAATTTCAATTGTTTTTGACGAATTATTAAATAGCTCTAATATTGTCCTATCGAACTGAAATTTATATCCTCTAAGTGCTATATATGCTCCATCCATTTTTTAATTATTATAATTTTTACTGTTTTTATAATTTCCCGCGAATGACGCACAACTGGTTATATGCAAACAAATATATTGTTTATCCGTTTATATATTCCGGATAATAAAAGTTTTTACTTTTTATTATCACGCTTGTTTAGAATTAATATTTAAAAAAAAATGATTCTGAAGTTTTATAGAAAACAGGACTTTCTTAAGTAAGATATTCATTCTTTATTTTAAAATTTAAATTTAATGAAAAAAATGTTAGGAATTAAAGGCTTAGATTTTTTTTATTGTTGACAGACTGTTTCATTTTTGTTGCTCTTTTTTTTATTTTTTTATTTTTTAAAACGAGTAGTATTATTTTAATATAATAGAGGAGAGTTTACAACTTTAAAAAGTCTTTAGTTTTTATTCTTGTGTCACTCAAATTTGTTTATTATTTTTACTTAAATTAATTATTAATCAACGTACACGAAAACGTACACGATTTTATATAAATTAGATCAAAATAGGATGGTTTATGGGGTTTTTGTCAAACTCATAACCCGAAGGTCACTGGTTCGAGTCCAGTTCCCGCTACTAAGTATAGCAAGGCTTCACAGAAATGTGAAGCCTTTTTTATTTTAATGAGATGGGTACAGAATAAGTTAATTTTAAAAACTGAATTACAGATCAAACATTATTTGGATCAAGTCCCAAAGTTGTCGTATTTAAAAATTATGCATAAATATTAGTCTGTCTAAAAAGGAAGAATTATAGGTTTTTAACGCTTATTAAACCAACTACTAACAGGAATGTTAATCCTATTTTACCAATCGTAGTGTTTATGAGCATCTAATCTAATAAAGATGAAGAGTAAGATTGTAAAACCCCAAAGAGACGAACCTCCGTAGCTAAAAAAGGGTAGAGGTATACCAACAGTTGGTAGTAAGCCTATAACCATTCCTATGTTTACAATAACATGAAAAAAGAGAATAGAAGCCACACTGTAGCCATATATTCGTCCAAATTTATTAGCATGTGTTTCCGATAGATATATTATTCTATACATCATCAACATAAAAAGAATAATAACAATACTACTTCCTAGGAAACCCCATTCTTCTCCAATAGTACTGAAAATGTAATCGGTGTGTTGTTCTGGTACAAAATTTCCTTTAGTAATATCTCCTTTTAAAAAACCTTTACCTGTCCAACCACCAGAACTAATTGTTAATTCTGACTGGTGTGAGTTGTATCCAATATTTTTTTTATCAGTTTTTAAACCTAATAACACTTCAAAACGATCTCTGTGGTGTTGTTTAAAAATATTGTTATAAGTTAGGTTTGTTCCGAATACAAAAAGTGCGGTAATTATATATAGAGCTAATACTTTATACCAATTAAAACGAAAAAATGTTTTACCTCCTCTATAAATTGCATAACCAACAGCGACTGTAATTAATAATAATAGGGTAGATAATACAGATGTAAATCCGAAGAAAATAGTTGAAATAAAAATAACGATAGCCAAAGTACCCAAAATTATATAATTTAGGGTTAATCCCTCTCTGTTTAGAACAAAGAAAAATGCTAAGTAAATTAAGGCAGAACCTGCATCTGGTTGTAAGGTTATTAATAGGGCAGGTGTAAAAATGATTATAAAAGCCTTTATTTGGTTTTTTATTAAACCTAAATTGTATTGTCTATCACTTAAAAGCTTGGCAACAGCAAGTGCTGTAAATGCTTTTACAAATTCAGATGGTTGTAAACTCATGCCACCAAAACTAAACCAAGATTTTGCACCATTTATTTCTTTACCAAGTGGAAATAAAAGAAATAACATAATCAAAGATATTATGTAGAATATACTTGAATATTTCTCGTAAAATTTTGAATTAAAAAAAAGAATGATCACAATTAATGGAACACTTAAAATAATCCAAAGAATTTGTTTTCCATAATTAGTAGAAAAATCTAATATCTGTATATTATCTTCAGTTTTGGATGCTGCATATATATTCATCCATCCAAAACCAACAAGAATAGCAAATAAGAAAACTAAAAGCCAATCGATCTCAGCAAAAATGTTATTTCGTTCTTGGCGCAATTTATTGAGTTTTTTGATTTAGTTTAGCGTAAATATCTTTTAAGTTTAGGTCTAACATTCGTTGTTCTCTATATTTATTTTCTTTAGAGATGCTACCATTTATATATTTTTCTATAAGTAAACTGGTAATTGGAGCAGCTATTGTAGATCCATATCCACCATTTTCAACAAAAATTGCTATCGCTATTTTAGGGTTTTCTTTAGGTGCAAATGCCACTAAAATTGAATGATCTGGTAGTTGAATTTTTTGACCGTCTATTCTAGCAAAGTTTTCTGCAGTTCCGGTTTTTCCACAAATCTCAATTCCTTTTACTTGATTAAATCTCCCTGTTCCTGTCTTAAATACTTCGTGCATAGCTTCAACTACTGGAGAAAAATACTTTTTATCTATCGTTGTTTTTTTTGCAATTGTATATACAGAGTCTTTAATAGGGTTTTTATTTACTTCTTTTAATACGTGTGGTGTATAAAAATATCCTCTGTTTGCAATTACTGCTGTAAAATTAGCTAACTGAATAGGTGTTGTTAAAACTTCTCCTTGACCAATTGCGTTAGATATAGTAGTAGAACCGTTCCAAGAATATCTATAAATATCATCATAATATTTTCCGGTAGGTATTAAACCTGGACTTCCAGCAGGTAAATCATAACCTAAATAATTGCCTAAACCAAAACTGGCAATATGGTTATGCCAGGTGTCTAAACCTTCTGAAGGATTATTGTTTTTTTCTATAATTTTTTTATAAGTTTGAGAAAAGTAAGTGTTACAAGATCTAGCAATAGCTGCTTTTAGTAGTACTGGCCTTCCTGTAATTCCGCAATGGCATCCCATAAAAGCACCTGCTCTACTACCGTATCTAAAACCATGATTACATCTAAAACCGGTATCTTCTGTAATAACACCTTCTTGAAGGCCAATTAAAGCATTCATCATTTTAAAAGGAGAACCAGGAGCATAGGTAGCTAATAAACCTCGGTCATAAGAAGGTTTACTTATGGTGTCATTAAATAGTATTGTAGAGTTTCTAGATCGTTTTCTACCAACCAACATGTTAGGATCGTAGGAAGGTGCAGTAACTAACGCTAAGATTTCTCCAGTAGATGGTTCTATAGCTACAATTCCGCCTCTTTTACCAGACATTAGTTTTTGGGCATAAACTTGTAGTTCTATATCTAAGGTTAATGTTAAGTCTTTTCCGTTTTCTGGTATGGTATCGTATGAACCGTCTAAATAAGATCCTGTAACTTTATTTAGGTTATTTCTTTGTAGATATTTTTTACCTTTAGTTCCTCTTAAATAATCTTCATATTGTCTTTCAATTCCATCTTTTCCAATTAATTCTCCAGGTTGGTAATAGGCATTTTCTTTTGCTAAAGTTTCATTTACTTCTCCAATATAGCCAAGTACATTTGCGGCAGCATTTATAGGATATTTTCTAATGATTCTTTTTTGAATAAAAAAACCAGTGTATTTATGTAATTTTTCTTGAAGAAAAGCAAAATCTTCTTTTGCCAATTGTTTTAAAAATACAGAAGGTAGGTAAGGGGCATAATTATCTGCTTTTTTTAATCTTTTTAAGAAATCTGCTTTATCAATTTTTAATAGATTACAAAATTCTAATGTGTCTAATGGTGTTACCTGGTTGGGTTGCACCATAACGTCATAAGAAAGCTGGTTTGCAACTAAAAGTTCTCCGTTTCTGTCATATACGTATCCTCTTTCTGGATAATCATACTCTATTTTTACAGCAGAATTATGAATAGGGTCATAGCTGGCACCTCTAATTACTTGTAATTGAAAAAGTCTCCCAATAAAAAGAATACCGATAAGTGTTATTAAAAAATAAAGTAAAAAACTTCTTTGCATTATTCGCTTTTAGTAAAAATATAAGTTCCTAAAAAAAATAAAATCAATGTAAAAACACTAGAGTATAATGTGTTTAAAAAAACCATTGATAAATTTTCAAAACTAAAATTAGCAAAAGTAAAATAAATAAGGTGATGAATTACTGTTAAAGTTACTACATAGTTAAAAACTTTACCAAAAGATTCAGATTTTAAGCTAAAGAAAGGGTAATCTGCTGGTATTTTTCTAAAATAAACATTCACAAAAAACAACCTAATATAAGCGATAAATAAAGTAGCAAATGCATGTATACCTCCTGAATCTGAAAAGAAATCAACAAATAGTCCTAAAAGGAAACTTATAAAAAGAAAGGAGTATCTTTTTTCATTTAAAGGATATAGAATTACAAAGCTAATATAAAGATATGGATTTATATGTCCTAAAAAATTAATGTTATTTAGCACTAATACTTGCAAGAATAGCAAGAAAAAAAAAGATAAAATTTGATTTATACTTTTATTCATTGCTCGTGTTTTCTAAAAATTGTAATTCTTCCTTATCTAAATTTTTAACAATATATACATAACCAAGGTTACTCATATCATTAAATAACGTTACATCTACTTGGTTATTAGCGGTGTTTCCTTTGTTTATTTTAGAGATTGTTCCAATAGGTATTCCTTCAGGAAAAATAGTAGATTTTCCTCCTGTTTCAATAGTGTCTCCAATTTTTAATGGAGCTTGTCTTGGCATATCGTGTAACTGAACAATATTGTAATCTATACTATTCCACTTTAATGTTCCGTAATAAAAATCATTTCCTTTAAGACGTGCATTAATACCACTATTTTTATTTAAAATTGATTGTACTCTCGTATAATTATTTGATGAGTTTTCTGTAATTCCAATAATTCCTTTGCTATTAATTACAGCCATTTCTTTATCTATATTTTGATTTTTACCTTTATTTATAGTTATAAAATTAAATGGTTTAGAATAATTATTGTTGATGATTTTTGCGTTTGTGAACGTATATTTTTGATGATATTTTGTAGAATCCATCACTGTAGAATCAATATCAAAATTTACAGATGTATTTTTTTCTAAAAGATTTTTTAGACGTGTGTTTTCTTCTGACAATAATTTATTTTCAGACTTTAATCCTAAATATTCTGTAGAGTTAGAAAGGGTTGTAAGAAAACCACCAGTAACACTATTAGCTGAGTTTATAAACTTGCTTTTATGAAAACGAAGGTTGTTAAAAGTAAAAGTTAGCGCTATTAACTCTAACAATATAAAAAACAGAAAATACTTAAACTTCTGAAAAAAATAGATAATCTGTTGCATTGTAAGAACTTAAAAACTACTATTTCATTAATACATTTTTGTATTTTTTTAATTCTTTTAATGCAATTCCTGTTCCACGAACAACTGCTCTTAAAGGGTCTTCGGCTACATAAACAGGTAAGTCTGTTTTTCTAGATAAACGCTTATCTAAACCTCTTAACATAGAACCACCACCTGCTAAATAGATACCTGTATTATAAATATCTGCAGCCAATTCTGGTGGAGTCTTAGATAAAGTTTCCATTACAGCATCTTCAATTCTTAAAATAGATTTGTCTAATGCTTTTGCAATTTCTCTATAAGAAACTTGTACCTGTTTTGGTTTTCCGCTTAGTAAATCTCTACCTTGAACCAACATTTCGTCTGGTGGAGTTTCTAAATCTTCCGTTGCGGCACCAATGGTAATTTTTATTTTTTCTGCAGTAGATTCACCAACATGTAAATTGTGTTGGGTACGCATGTAGTACATAATATCATTTGTAAATAGATCTCCTGCAACTTTTACAGATTGATCACAAACAATACCTCCTAATGCTATTACAGCTATTTCTGTTGTACCACCACCTATATCAATAATCATGTTTCCTTTAGGCTCCATAATGTCTATACCAACACCAATTGCAGCAGCCATAGGTTCATAAATTAAATAGATTTCTTTTGCATTCATGTGTTTTGCAGAATCACGAACAGCTCGTTTTTCTACTTCTGTAATTCCAGAAGGGATACAGATAACCATTCTTAATGCGGGTGGAAATAAACGCTTCTTAATTGATGGAATTTGCTTTACAAATTCTTTAATCATCTGTTCAGATGCCTCAAAATCTGCTATAACTCCGTCTTTTAAAGGGCGAATAGTTTTAATATTTTCATGGGTTTTTCCTTGCATTAGGTTGGCTTCTTTACCAATTGCAATGATTTCTCCAGTAATTCTGTTCCTGGCAACAATAGAAGGACTATCAATAACCACTTTTCCGTTGTGGATTATTAAAGTATTTGCGGTACCTAAATCAATCGCAATATCTTCCGTCATAAAATCGAAAAAACCCATAAAATATATTTGTTGTTTTATTCTTGATGTATTCTTACAAAATTACTAAAATTCTGTGTGTAAAATACATATTTATTATTAATGTTTAAAATGTCTTGTTCCTGTCATTACCATAGATATATTGTGTTCATTACAATAGTCTATACTTAATTGGTCTTTAATAGATCCTCCAGGTTGAATAACACTTTTTATTCCTGCGTTATCTGCAATTTCTACACAATCAGGGAAAGGGAAAAATGCATCACTTGCCATTACACATCCATTTAAATCAAATTTAAAAGAAGTTGCTTTTTCAATAGCTTGGTTTAACGCATCAACTCTACTTGTTTGTCCTGTTCCTCCAGCTAATAATTGTTTGTTCTTAACAAGTATTATGGTGTTCGATTTTGTGTTTTTACACAGTTTAGAAGCAAATAACAAATCATCTAACTCACTTTGAGTTGGTTTATTGTTAGTTACGTACTTTAAATCTGATAATTGATCTGTAATACTATCTTTATCTTGCACTAAAGAACCGTTTAAACAAGTTCTAACAGTTGATGTTGGTAATGCAACATCTTTCTGAATTAAGATAATTCTGTTTTTCTTACCTTTTAGAATAGCTAATGCATCATCAGAAAAAGAAGGAGCAATTACAACCTCACAAAATAAAGTATGAATTTTCTCTGCAGTTTCTTTGTCTATTTCTGTATTTGCAATTAATACACCACCAAAAGCAGAAACAGGATCTCCTGCTAAAGCATCTGTATACGCTTGACTAATTGTGTCTCTTTGTGCAAAACCACAAGCATTGTTGTGTTTTAAAATAGCAAACGTTGGTGCTTCACCTTTAAATTCTTGAATTAAATTTACAGCAGCATCAACATCTAATAAATTGTTGTAGCTTAATTCTTTACCATGAAGTTTATCAAACATTGCTTCTAAGTCTCCAAAGAAATATCCTTTTTGATGAGGGTTTTCTCCATAACGTAAAACGTTTGCATTTTGTTCACTTGCTTTGTAAACTATTTCATCTTCATTAAAATAGTTAAAAATAGCAGTATCGTAATGAGAAGAAATATTAAATGCTTTTGCAGCTAATTTTTTTCTTTCAGAAATGGTAGTTTCTCCATTACCTTCAGAAAGTGTGTTTAAGAAACCTTCGTATTGATCCATAGATGAAACAATAACCGTGTCTTTAAAATTCTTTGCAGCAGCTCTAATTAAAGAAATACCACCAATATCAATTTTTTCTACGATATCTTGTTCTGGTGCTCCAGAAGCTACCGTTTTTTCAAACGGATATAAATCTACAATTACTAAGTCTATTTGTGGAATATTGTATTCAGCCAATTCAGCAACATCGCTTTCATTGTCTTGTCTGTTAAGAATACCTCCAAAAACTTTTGGATGCAATGTTTTAACTCTTCCACCAAGAATAGATGGGTAAGAAGTAACCTCGTCTACGGGAATTACATTGATTCCTAAATCTTTAATAAACTTTTCTGTACCACCTGTAGAATAGATAGTTACGTTAAGTGCATCTAATTTTTTTACAACTGGTTCTAGACCATCTTTGTGAAATACCGAAATTAATGCGGATTTAATTGTTTTTGCAGTGCTCATTTAGTGTTGTGTTGTTAAGCGTGCAAATTTAGGTAAAGCAATCTTCTAAGGCAATAAAAGATAGTAACAAAACAAGTAAGTAATTAACAACAAACTTTTAATGAAGTTTTTTTAATTAGAAAAAAACAGATCCACTACTCGGCGTTATCTAAAAAATCTCGAAACCAAACAACAAAATTATCTACAATAGATGTTTTTTTTGAAGCATAATTAGATGTTGAATTTTTAGATGTTATGGTAGTGGATTCGTATTTTCTCATTATTTAGGAATATGTCGATTTGTGAATTATATTATTTTTATCAAAAGTAGTTAAAAGATAAATATAAATCAACAAAATTAAAGAATACTTGACAATTCTTTGCAGATATACTCTAAAAGTGCCTCGTCCTTTGCGGAAAATGTATTTGCTGTATGAGAGTCTATATCAATTTGACCAATATTCTCGCCTGCTACAAAAATTGGGATTACAATTTCAGATTTTACTTTCAAACCGCAAGAAATATAATTGTCTTGAGCAGAAACATCTTGTACTACAAAGTTTTCGTTGCTAACCGCTACTTGTCCGCAAATACCTTTCCCAAACGGAATAATAGTGTGTTCTGTCTCTTCTCCTGTATATTGAGCTAATTTTAGCTCGTCTTTATCTCCGTTTTTAAAATAAAAACCAACCCAATCATAGTAAGAAATTTCTTTTTCTAAATAATCACATATAGCTTGTAATTTCTCATCTTTAGATGTGTTAGATAAAATAATTTTGTCGATCTGTTGTTGTAAAATATCTATATTCATTTTGTATATTCGTTCTGTAAATAAGTCGCAAAATTAAATAAAATTTATTGTGAAGAAACATAAAAGCATCATCATTTTTCTGATTAAGTTTTTTGTAACCTATTTTTTATTAGTTACAATCTATAACACTTACTTACAGCGTTCTCAAGAAAAAGAAGGGGTTTATAAAACAGCATCTATAACAACACTTGTGGCGGACCAAACCGTAAAAGTGCTTACTTTTTTCGATTATAGCGTAGAGGCTGTTCAGCATGATAAAGAAGTTTCTGTAAAACTAATCATAGAAGGTAAATATACCGCTAGGGTTATAGAAGGGTGTAATTCTATTAGTTTAATTGTTCTATTTATATCATTTATTATTGCTTTTTCTGGGTCTTTAAAAGCTACTTTCTTTTATTCTCTGTTTGGTAGTTTGTTCATTTATACAATCAATGTATTAAGAATTGCATTTCTGACAGTAATGATCTATAAATATCCCGAAAATCAAGAATTTTTACATGGTTTGGTATTTCCGGCAATTATTTATGGTACCATTTTTATGCTTTGGGTTATTTGGGTTAATCAATTTTCTAAGTTTAAGAAATGAGTAAATATCTAAAAATAGTATTAGTATTCTTGCTTTTTGTGCTGTTGGTCGCGGTAAGAGCTTTTCAAACGAATTTGTTTTATGACCCTTTAATAGTATATTTTAAAAATGATTATTTGTACACAGGTATTCAGAATATAGTTGTTTGGAAGCTAGTGGTAAATATGCTCTTTAGGTACCTCATAAACTCTGTTATTTCATTAGGTATAATTTGGGTGTTGTTTGAGCGAAAAGAGTATTTAAAATTTGCTAGTTATTTTTTAATGATAGCTTTCGTAATTCTTATTTCTGTATTCGTAATTTTAATTAAAAATAATTTTGAAAGTGGTTATTTGTTACCGTTTTATATACGTAGATTTATAATCCATCCGCTGTTTTTACTAATATTGCTTCCAGCTTTCTATTATCAAAAATTGAGTAATAGATAATTTTATATAGAATTTGATTTTCTTATTGTAAATTTGCAGAAGCAATGAAACAGTTTTTTTCTAAAATAGCGTCTTTTTTATTGGCACTTTTAGTGTTGTTTTCTACGTTTTCTTTTACGGTAGAAAAGCATTACTGTGGAGATTCTCTAATGGATGTTTCTTTTATAGGGAGTACAAACGATTGCGGCTTAGAAATGCAAAAAATTGCAGCTAAGACTAACTGTTGTAAAGATGAAATTCATCAAATTAAAGGTCAAGATCAATTAAGACAAACTCAAGTTGACGATTTTGATTTTTCTAACCAACAATTTCTAGCATCGTTTTATATTTCTTTTAATGATCTATTTTTTGAACAAGATTTTAAAGAAACAAACTACAACAACATTTCTCCGCCTGAAATTCTATTAGATTATCAGGTTATATACCAGTCTTTTTTAATTTGATTTTAATTTTTAAACTATAAATATTGCCTAAAGGCGATGAAATTTAGCGTTATAAATTAAAATTAATACACATAATGAAAAAATATATAATTAGTAGTTTTCTGCTATTTATTCCTGTTATACTCTTTTCTCAAACTACATTTAAAGGGATGATTATGGACAAAAATAATCCTAAAGATAATTTAGGGGTTGCCGATGTAACTGTACATTGGTTAAATACAAACGTAAGTGCAATTACAAATAAGAAAGGTTGGTTTACTATAGATTATAAACCAGGATATAAAAAATTAGTAATTAATTATTTAGGGTACAAAACCGATACTTTAACTATTGAGGACTTAGACCCTATTCATCATTATATTACTCCAGAAGGTGATTTAGATGAAGTAATAATTAAAAGTAAACGAAATGCAATTCAGAAATCATTTTTGTCTACGGCAAATATGTTTACTGTAAATTCTGAAGAATTGTTAAAAGCTGCGTGTTGTAATTTGGCAGAAAGTTTTGAAACCAACCCATCTATAGATGTTAGTTTTTCTGATGCTTTAACCGGAACGAAACAAATACAAATGCTGGGTTTAACAAGTCCATATTTGTCAATTACACAAGAAAATATTCCTTCTGTTAGAGGTGCTGCTCAGGTTTTCGGACTCACATTTACACCAGGTACTTGGGTAGAAAGTATACAGATTACAAAAGGTGCTGGTTCTGTTGTTAATGGGTATGAAAGTATATCTGGACAAATAAATGCAGAATTGGTAAAACCTTTTTCTGATAATAAATTCTTTGTTAATGCCTATTCTTCCTTAAATGGAAGGATCGAGTTAAATACACATTTTAACCAAAAAGTTTCAGATAAATGGTCTACAGGTATTTATGTTCACGGTAATTATAGAGGTGAGAAATTCGATAAAAATGATGATAATTTTTTAGACAGTCCGTTAGCAGATCAAATAAATGTAATGAATCGTTGGCAGTATGTTGATGCAGAAAAAGGTTGGGTAAGTTTTATTAATGTACGTTTTTTAAATGATGAAAAACAAACGGGTGAGATTGATTTTAATCCATCTTTAGATAAAGGAACCACAAATGCTTGGGGAAGTGAAATAGATACAAGACGTTTTGAGACTTCGGCTAAATTAGGGTACGTTTTTCCAGAGTTGCCTTTTCAGAGTGTAAGTCTTCAGTTTGCGTATAGTAATCATCAGCAAGATTCTTATTTTGGACAAAAAATTTATAATATAGAGCATGAAAGTATATTTTCTAATATTATTTTTAATTCTATAATAGGGGATACTAGAAATAAGTTTAAAACCGGACTTAGTTTTACGCATGATAATTATGAAGAATTGGTAAATATTACCGATTACGATAGAAAAGAAACTTCTGCAGGAGCTTTTTTCGAATATGCATTCGATAATTTGAATGATTTTAGCTTAACTGCAGGTTTGCGTATAGATACTCATAATTTATTAGGAACTTTTGTTACTCCTAGAATTCATGCAAGATATGTGCCTTGGGAAAACAGTGTTTTTAGAGCTTCTGCAGGAAGAGGAAAGCGAAGTGCTAATATTTTTGCAGAAAATCAACAATTATTTGCAAGTTCAAGGAGTATTAATATTGATGATGTTGGTGGTAATATCTACGGATTAAATCCTGAGGTTGCATGGAATTACGGAGTTTCTTATATGCAAAGATTTAACTTATTCAATAAAAAGGGAGATGTTACTTTCGATTTTTATCAAACAGATTTTACAAATCAAGTTGTGGTAGATTGGGAAAACCCTCAAGAAATATCATTTTATAATTTAAACGGAAAAAGTATTGCAAATAGTTTTCAAGTTGAAGTAAATTATAATATTGCACCGTATTTTAATTTTAGAACAGCGTATAAGTATTTTGATATTTCTACGGATTATACTTCGGGTAATTTACAGAAACCGATTCAACCTAAAAATAGATTTTTTGCAAACCTTTCCTATGAAACCCCTGCTAAAGATAGTGGAGCTCAATGGAAGTTTGATGTTACTTTTAATAATATAGGAAAACAGCGTTTACCAAATACGGTATCTAATCCTGTGCAATATCAATTGCCATCACATTCAGATTCTTATCAATTGTTAAACTCTCAAATTACAAAGGTTTTTTCAGACAAATTTGAAGTTTATGTAGGTGCCGAAAACTTAACAAATGTTCAGCAGAAAAATCCTATTTTAGCAAGTGATGATCCATTTGGATCTAATTTTGATAGTACAATTGTGTATTCTCCTATTTTTGGAAGAGCATTTTATATGGGGTTAAGATTTAAAATAAAATAGCCACAGAGTGGGATTAAGTAATATAATATAAAATAGAAAAAAGATGAAAAAAATACTATTCGTATTCAGTTTATGTTTGATTGGTTTTACAACACAATCACAAGAAGTAAAAAAGAAGAAAAGTGCTAAAGTATCTATAGAAGTAGATGGAATTTGTGGTATGTGTAAAAAACGTATTGAAACTGCTGCTTTAAAAACAAAAGGGGTAAAGTTTGCAATTTGGAGTGTAGAGACGCATCAATTAAATGTAATTTTAGATGAACGTAAAACCGATGCAGAGGCTGTTCAGAAAAGTGTTTTAGCAGTAGGGCATGATGTTATTTTAGATGAAGAAAATAAACTAATTGCAACAGATGAAGCGTATGGTTCTGTACATGGTTGTTGTAAGTATAGGGAAGAAGAAATAATTAAAGACCATAATGGAGAATTGAAAAAGCAGAAGAAGGAATAATACTTCTTTTTTGTAGGTAATAAAAAAATCCGATAGAAATTAATCTATCGGATTTTTTATTGATATAAATGTAATAAGCAAGAGTGAAAGCCTGCCTGCCAGTGCTACTGGCTACATCATTCCTGGCATTCCACCACCCATTGGAGGCATTCCTGCAGGAGCATCTTCTTTAATGTCTACTAAGGCACATTCTGTAGTTAAGATCATTCCGGCAACAGATGCAGCATTTTCTAATGCAACACGCGTTACTTTCTTAGGATCTATAATTCCAGCTTCTAGCATATCAACATATATGTCGTTTTTAGCATCATAACCAAAGTCTTTTTTACCTTCTAAAACTTTATTAATTACAACAGAACCTTCACCACCAGCATTTTCTACGATGGTTCTTAAAGGTGCTTCAATTGCTTTGTTTACAATTTGTACACCTGTAGTTTCGTCTAAGTTTTCTGTAGTGATTTTTTCTAAAACTTTTTTAGCGCGTACTAAAGCAACACCACCACCAGCAACAATACCTTCTTCTACTGCAGCTCTTGTAGCGTGTAAAGCATCATCAACTCTATCTTTCTTCTCTTTCATCTCTACTTCAGAAGCAGCACCAACATATAAAACAGCAACACCACCAGCTAATTTAGCTAAACGTTCTTGAAGTTTTTCTTTGTCGTAGTCAGAAGTTGTAGTCTCTATTTGAGCTTTAATTTGACTAACTCTTGCTTTAATAGCATCTGCATCACCAGAACCATTTACAATAGTTGTATTGTCTTTATCAATAGTAATACCTTCTGCAGTACCTAAAAGATCTAATGTTGCGTTTTCTAAAGAGAAACCTCTTTCTTCAGAAATTACAGTTCCGCCAGTTAAAATTGCGATGTCTTCTAACATTGCTTTTCTTCTGTCTCCAAATCCTGGAGCTTTAACAGCAGCAATTTTTAAACCACCTCTTAATTTATTTACAACTAAAGTAGCTAACGCTTGTCCGTCTACATCTTCTGCAATAATTAATAAAGGACGTCCAGATTGAGAAACTGGCTCTAAAATTGGAAGAATTTCTTGCAAGTTAGAAATCTTTTTGTCGAATAATAAAACATAAGGATTTTCTAAATCTGCAATCATTTTATCTGCATCGGTAACAAAATAAGGAGATAAATAACCTCTGTCAAATTGCATACCTTCTACAACGTCAACATAAGTTTCCATTCCTTTTGCTTCTTCAACAGTAATAACGCCTTCTTTACCAACCTTGGCAAAAGCAGTAGCTATTAAGTCTCCAATAACAGCATCGTTATTTGCAGAAATTGCTGCAACTTGTTGAATTTTTTCAGAAGAATTACCAACTTTTTTTGCTTGTTTTTCTAAGTCTGCAATAATTGCAGCAACAGCTTTGTCAATTCCACGTTTTAAATCCATTGGGTTTGCACCTGCAGCAACGTTTTTTAGACCTTCTTTTACAATTGCTTGTGCAAGAACGGTAGCAGTTGTTGTACCATCTCCAGCTAAGTCGTTGGTTTTAGAAGCAACTTCTTTTACCATTTGAGCTCCCATATTTTCAAGCTCATTTTCTAGCTCAATTTCTTTTGCTACAGAAACTCCATCTTTAGTAACTGTTGGTGCTCCAAAAGATTTAGAAATAATTACGTTTCTTCCTTTTGGTCCTAAAGTTACTTTTACTGCATTTGCTAAAGCATCAACTCCACGTTTTAATCCGTCTCTTGCTTCAATATCAAATTTTATATGTTTTGCCATTTTCTTTAAATGTTTATTTGTTTAACTATTTATTCGTTTTAATTGTTGCTACTGTAAACCGCAACTGAAAACTAAATACTTTTAGATAATCGCTAAAATATCAGACTCACGCATCATTAGGTAATCTTTACCTTCTAATTTTAAATCAGTTCCACCATATTTACTATATAAAACAGTGTCTCCAATTTTTACAGTTAAAGGCTCATCAACTTTACCATTACCTACTGCTACAACAGTTCCTTGTTGTGGCTTTTCTTTTGCGTTATCAGGAATAATTAATCCTGACGCTGTTTTTGTTTCTGCTGGAGCAGGTTCTACAAGAACTCTGTCTGCTAAAGGTTTAATGTTTAATCCCATTATTATATTTTTAGTTAATTAATTTATATGTTACTAACTGTAAATTGTCAGAAATTGTGCCATTACACTAAAACTGACAATTTTTCTTTGATTGAATTTATTGTTAAATTTTAAGCATAAAAAAAATGCCAACGTGTCATTTACGTTGGCATTTTTAATTTATCTCTAACGGATAATTAATTTAAACTATCGTTAGTTATAGGAGTTGTGTTTTCAACAGGAGTAGAGGTTTCAATACCATCTAAAGTATTATTTAACTCAAAGTTGTTGTCTCCATCTCTAGGAATTGCAAAGTTTGCTAATAAAATTAATGCAAACATAGCAATTGCTAAAGTCCAAGTTGTTCTGTCTAAGAAATTGTTAGTGTTTTGTACACCCCCCAAAGATTGTGCTCCACTACCTCCAAAAGAAGAAGTTAATCCTCCACCTTTAGGATTTTGAACCATCACGATTAAGATTAATGCAACGGCTACAATCAAAATTAGAATTAAAAATGCTGTGTAACTCATGATTTATTTTTTTGTAAAATTTGTATTCTTTTAATTTGGTCTGCAAAGAAACCACTTTTTTCTGGATATTTCAAACTTAAAATTCTATAAGCTTGCATTGCGTTTTCATACTTTTTCTGTTCTAAATAAACTTTAGCCAATGTTTCTGTCATTAAAGAGGAATCTTGACTGTTTTTAGCAACTGGTACAGCTACTATTTTATCTTTTGCTAAAGGCTTAATTTTAGGATTGTTTTCAATAAATGTGTTTATTAAGTCCTCTTTTGCTGTAGGTTTTTCTATAGTAGTTTTTTCTATTTGCTTTTTTTCTTCTCTAACAATAGGCTTTCTGGAGGAAAGTTGTAACCATTCGCCAAAAGAATGATTCTCTGCGGAAGAAAAAGATATAGGTTTTCCAATTTCTAATGCCGTTTCTATTTCAGCAATATTTTCTAAAGCTACTTCAGTTTTTTCTATTAGGCTTTCAATTTTTTCAGAAGGAGTTGCTACTGTTTTTTCTGCTGATATTTTTTCAAATATTTGTTGATGAATATCTTCTTTCTGATTATTAAAATTATTTGTAGTAATATAATTGAATAATAAAGTTCTGTCTGTGGTGTAAGAAGCAGTTACTTTTAATTCGTTATTGTATTTAAAACTATCCTGATTTTTTAATCCTTTTAAATATAAAACACGTGCTGCTTGAAAATACGGATATTCTTCAACAACAGTTTTTAATTCAGCAGTTTCCACTTCCTGAATTTGTCTTTTGTTTTTTATTAAATCTATAAAAGTACTTGATTTCAAATCTTAGTTATTTTTATCTACTTTTTACTGAATAGTACAACTGAATATTTTTAACTTTTAATATTACCACTTTGCAACGGAAGCATTAAAAATATCTTGTGTTAATCTCTCCATAATCTCATCTAAAGCAGCTTCTAATACACTACCTGTAAGTTGTGCATCTGCAGCAAAATCTGAATAAAAAGAGAATTGTTTTTCAAAATCGTCTTTTTCAACTAGTTTATTCACAAAACGAACATTAACGGTGATGGTAAGTCTATTTTGAGCAGCAGTTTGGTCTGCAGTAGCACTCATAGGAGTAATTCTATAGCCTGTAATTTCTCCGCTAAAATATAAATCTCCATTAGAGGTTACTGTGGTTAAATTGGTTTGTCTTGTAAATAAATCTAGCATGTCTTGGGTAAAACGCTGACTTAGAGTTGGCTCTACCAAAGATGCTTGATTTGGGAAGAAATCTATTTGTAATGTTTTTGCATCACCCGTACTTCCTCCTGTAAAAGAATATGCACCACAAGCAATAAAAAAGAGTGTGCTTAGTGTAAATAGTGTTATGTATAGTGTTTTTTTCATCGATTTTGTCTGGTCGAGCGCAGTCGAGACCTAAAATAGTTACTTATTAATACCTCTCGACGGCGCTCGAGGGATAGTTTTTAGTGATTAAATTTTAAACAATTACTCAATCTTTTACAAATCGTATTGTTTAATTTTTCTGTATAAAGTTCTTTCAGATATCCCTAGTTCTTTAGCGGCCAATTTACGTTTATTACTGTTTTTCTCTAAAGATTTTTTTATCATTTCTACTTCTTTGTCTTGTAAAGATAAAGACTCGTCTTCTTCTATAGTCTCAATAAAATCATAATCTTTTTCTGTGGATGAGTTTTGAGGGATATTCATCACTTCTACATTAGATTTATGAGCATCTTTGTTTTCGTACATCTTTTCAATTAATTGATGATGTTCTTCTTGCACTTCTTCTACATTACCACTTTTCATTAAGTCGAGCGTCAACTTTTTTAAATCGTTGATGTCATTACGCATATCAAATAAAATTTTATACATAATATCGCGCTCAGTAGAGAAATCATTTTCTTTTTTGCTACCAATAACAGCAGGTAAATTACCATTATTATTAGGTAGATACTGTTGCATTTTAAGGGCAGAAATAACTCTTTCTTCTTCAATAACCGAAATTTGTTCTGCTAAATTTTTTAACTGACGAATGTTCCCCGGAAAACGATAGTTTAATAACATTTTTACCGCGTTATCATCTAAACGAATAGAAGGCATTCTATATTTTTGAGCAAAATCTGCAGCAAATTTTCTAAACAATAAGTGTATATCTTCATCACGCTCTCTTAAAGCAGGTAAATGAATTTCTACGGTACTTAATCTGTAATATAAATCTTCTCTAAATTTTTCTTTCTGAATTGCAGATTGCATATTAACATTTGTTGCTGCAACAATTCTAACATTGGTTTTTATAACTTTAGAAGAACCAACTTTTATAAATTCTCCATTTTCTAAAACACGTAGTAAGCGTACTTGTGTTGTTAATGGTAATTCACCAACTTCATCTAAAAAGATAGTTCCTCCATCGGCAACTTCAAAATATCCTTTTCGATCTTGTGTTGCTCCTGTAAATGATCCTTTTTCATGACCAAATAATTCACTATCTATAGTTCCTTCTGGAATTGCACCACAGTTTACAGCAATGTATTTTGCATGTTTTCTATGTGATAATTGATGTACAATTCTTGGAATATTTTCTTTACCAACACCACTTTCTCCTGTAACTAAAACAGAAATATCTGTAGGTGCAACTCTAAGTGCTTTTTCTAAAGCTCTATTTAAGTGAATATCGTTACCGATAATTCCAAAACGCTGTTTTAAAGCTTGTAAGTTTTCCATATTTTCTTTTTTGAAATAGGATTATTTTTGATTCAAGATCCAAGATGGTCTTGTGTCATGATTCTTTTTTGTCAATTAATAATAAATAAGCAATTTATATCTTTACTGTACTTTCTTTTCTAAAATGCTTAACCCTGATTGAAACCTTTCAGCTTTACTCAGGGCAGACTCTATCCTTTTTTATTTTTCATACAAAAGATGTAGTGAAAAGCAGGAGATAGCTTCTAATTATTATCAGAATACCCAACAACAGTTCCTTTTAAGGTTGCAGAAGTACAATCTTCTACTTTTACCATTACAAAATCTCCTAATTTATAATTTCCTTTATCAAAAACAGCTACAGTATTTTGGGTGTTTCTACCTTTCCATTCATTCGGATTTTTCTTAGAAGTACCTTCAATTAAAAATTCTTCTACTTTTCCTAAATGTTGCTGTGTTCTGTATAAAGCGTGTTCTTGTTGTAAATCTATAATTTCTTGTAAACGACGTTTTTTTGTTGCAAAAGGTACATCATCTACCATTTTCTTAGCAGCTAAAGTTCCTGGTCTTTCAGAATAGGTAAACATAAAACCGAAATCGTATTTTACGTACTTCATCAAATCTAAAGTGTCTTGATGATCTTCTTCCGTTTCTCCACAAAAACCAACAATCATATCTTGACTTAAAGACATTTCTGGAACAATCTTAAAGATATTATCAATTAACTCGATGTATTCTTCACGAGTATGTTGTCTGTTCATGGCTTTTAACATGTTGTTGCTTCCGCTCTGTACAGGTAAATGAAGGTATTTACAGATGTTTTTGTGTTTTGCTATGGCGTGAATTACGTCTAAACTGATATCCTGCGGATTAGAAGTCGCAAAACGAAAACGAGTTTTTGGAAACTCTGTAGCACACATATCTAATAATTGTGCAAAATTTACAGCGGTTGCTTGTGCCATTTCAGATGCTTTGCCAAAGTCTTTTTTCAATCCTCCACCATACCATAAGAAGCTATCTACATTCTGACCTAAAAGTGTAATTTCTTTAAAGTTTCTATCTACCATAGATTGAATTTCTTCAATAATACTCTTTGGGTCACGACTTCTTTCTCGTCCACGAGTAAAAGGAACCACACAGAAAGTACACATATTGTCACAACCTCTGGTTATAGATACAAATGCTGTAACTCCGTTAGAATTTAAACGCACCGGAGAAATATCTCCGTAGGTTTCTTCTTTAGATAAAATTACATTTACGGCATCTCTACCAGCGTTTACTTCCTCTAATAAGTTAGGTAAATCTTTATAAGCATCGGGACCAACAACTAAGTCAACTATTTTTTCTTCTTCTAAAAACTTTTCTTTTAAGCGTTCTGCCATACAGCCTAAAACACCCACTTTCATGTTTTTGTTCACTTGTTTTACAGCGTTGTATTTCTGTAATCTTTTACGAACAGTAGTTTCTGCCTTCTCTCTAATAGAGCAGGTATTTACTAAAACTAAATCTGCTTCTTCTAGAATTTGGGTTGTGTTGTAGCCTTCTTTATCTAAAATAGCGGCTACTATTTCACTATCATTCATATTCATTTGACAGCCGTAGCTTTCTATGAATAATTTTTTAGTGTTATTTTTTTTATTTTCGGTAACAAGAGCTTTCCCTTGTATTTTCTCGTCTATGATTTTTTCTACGTATTCCATCTCTCAATTTATCATTTAAAGGTGAGCAAAGATACAACCAAATTTAATTTATTGTGACAAATTGGCAGAAATTTAATGGACTAATTCTAATGTTTTTTGTTGAAAATTGATGAAATAATTTTTTTTTACAAAAAACTAACTACTTTTGCAATCAAAAATAGCACGTTTTTAAAGCGTTCTAGCGACAAAAGAGAGATAAATGGCAAAGAATTTAGTAATTGTAGAGTCACCAGCAAAAGCAAAAACCATCGAAAAATTTCTTGGAAAAGATTTTCAAGTAGAATCTAGTTATGGTCATATTGCAGACTTACCATCCAAAGAATTGGGTATTGATGTAGAAGGAGATTTTAGTCCAAAATATATTATTTCTGATGATAAAAAACCAGTAGTTAAAAAGTTGAAAGCTTTAGCAAAGAAAGCAGATACTGTATGGTTAGCAAGTGATGAGGATCGAGAGGGTGAGGCAATTGCATGGCATTTAAAAGAGCAATTAAGTTTAAAGGATGAAAATACAAAACGTATTGTTTTTCATGAAATAACAAAAAATGCCATTTTAAAAGCAGTCGAAAATCCTAGAGATATAGACTATAATATGGTAAATGCACAACAAGCACGTAGAGTTTTAGACAGACTTGTTGGGTATGAATTATCGCCTGTTTTATGGCGAAAAGTTAAAGGAGGTTTGTCTGCAGGTAGAGTACAATCTGTAGCGGTTCGTTTAATTGTAGAAAAAGAAAGAAGTATTCAAGAATTTAATGCAGAAACACATTATAAAGTAGTTGCAGAATTTGCTAATGTTGAAGGAAAAACGTTTAAAGCAACCATTCCAAAGAATTTTGATACTAAAAAAACAGCAGAAAATTTCTTAAAATCGTGTGCAAATGCAGATTTTTCGATTGCAGAGTTAACTAAAAAGCCAGCAAAGAAATCTCCAGCAGCACCATTTACAACGTCTACGTTACAGCAAGAAGCATCTAGGAAATTAGGTTTTCCGGTAGCAAAAACAATGCAAGTTGCACAACGTTTGTATGAAGCCGGTTTAATTACCTATATGAGAACAGATAGTTTAAATTTATCTGTTGATGCAAGAAACGCTGCTGAAGAAGAAATTACAAATTACTACGGTAAAGAATATAGCAAACAACGTGTTTTTAAAACGAAAGCAAAAGGTGCTCAAGAGGCGCATGAGGCTATTCGTCCGACCAACATGAAAATGCATTCTATAGATACAGAATACGATCAAACTAGATTGTATGATTTAATTTGGAAAAGAACATTGGCTTCTCAAATGAGTGATGCTCAGTTAGAAAGAACGAATTTTAAGATAGAGAACTCTGAGAATTCTAAAATATTCACTGCAAATGGTGAAATGATAAAGTTTGATGGTTTCTTAAAAGTGTATTTAGAGGGAAAAGATGATGATGAGGAAGAACAAGCAGGAATGCTACCAAATTTAAAAGTTGGTGAAGCATTAGAGTATTCTTTTATAAATGCAACACAACGTTTTACAAGTCCGCCTTATCGTTTTACAGAAGCTTCTTTGGTAAAACAATTAGAAGAATTAGGTATTGGTAGACCATCTACATACGCACCAACAATTTCTACTGTACAAAGAAGAGGCTATGTAGAAAAAGGAGAGGATGAAGGTTTAGAAAGAAATTACGAACAAATGATTTTAGTTTCAGGTACTGTAAAAAGTGAAACCTTGACTGAAAAAACGGGTTCAAATAAAAATAAATTAATTCCTACTGATATTGGTAATATTGTTAACGACTTTTTAGTTGCAAACTTTTCTAATGTTTTAGATTTTGGTTTTACTGCTAAGGTTGAATCTTCTTTTGATGATATCTCTGAAGGAAATGAAGATTGGATAGAAATGATTAAAGGTTTCTATAGCAAGTTTCATGTCACTGTAGAAGATGTAAAGGAGAATGCAGAAAGAGAAAGTGGAGAACGTATTTTAGGAAAGCATCCAGAAACAGGTAAAACAGTTTTAGTTCGTTTAGGTAAATTTGGACCAATTGCACAAATTGGAGCGCCAGAAGACGAAGAAAAAGTGTTTGCTAGCTTAAATAAAGATCAGAATTTAGGAACCATCACCATGGAAGAAGCTTTAGAGTTATTCTTGCTTCCAAAAACTTTAGGTGGTTATGAAGATGAAGAAGTAATTGTTTCTAACGGTCGTTTTGGTCCTTATATTCGTTTTGGAACCATGTTTGTTTCTTTAGACAAAGGAGAAAATCCTATGGAAGTAGACTTGCCAAGAGCTATAGAGTTAATTGTGGCAAAACAAAAAGCAGATGCACCAATTTACCATTATGAAGACTTGCCTGTTCAAAAAGGTGTTGGTCGTTTTGGACCTTTCTTAAAATGGAATAATATATTTATCAATGTTAACAAAAAATATGATTTCGATAATCTTACTGATGACGATATTATTGAATTAATAGAGGTAAAGAAACAGAAAGAGATCGATAAGGTAATCCATAATTGGGAAGATGTAGAAATTCGTGTAGAAAAAGCACGATGGGGACGTTTTAATGTAATAAAAGGAAAGATTAAAATAGAGTTACCTAAAACTACAGAAATAGAAAAACTATCTAAGGAAGAGGCTGTTAAAATGATTGAAGCTAAAACGCCAAAGAAAAAAGTGGCAAAGAAAAAAGCTGTCAAGAAAAAGGTAGTTAAGAAGAAAGTAACCAAAAAGAAATAATATTTTTCATAAATTACATTTGATTTTAAAAAATTAATGAACCAAGACTTTTTAACCCCTGTAAAAGAATCGATTGTAAAATCTTTAGAAGAACAATCTAATTTGTGCTTAGGAAAAACCTTTAGGATACATACCCTAGAAGAAGGTTTGCCTGATTTAGAAAATGTGCAAATTGCTATTTTAGGAGTTCAAGAAGACAGAAACTCAGAGAATAATTTTGGCTGTGGAGAAGATTTACATTTTATCAGAAAAAAATTATACAATTTGTTTCCTGGTAATTGGAACACGCAGATAGCTGATTTAGGAAATGTTTTAAAAGGAAATTCGGTTACAGATACGTATTATGCTGTTTCAGAAATTATTACGGAATTACTTAAGAAAAATATAATACCCGTAATTATTGGTGGAGGTCAGGATCTTACCTACGTAAATTATAGAGCTTATGATTCTTTAGAGCAAACCGTTAATATTGCTGCTGTAGACAGTCGTTTCGATTTAGGTCATTTAGATGATCCATTAACTTCTCAATCTTATTTAAGTAAAATAATTATGCAAGAACCTAATAACTTGTTTAATTATAGTAATGTAGGTTATCAGACGTATTTTAATTCGCAAGATGAAATACAGTTGTTAGATAACTTATTTTTTGATGCTTATAGATTAGGGAATGCAAAAGAATTAAAAAATATTGAACCTGTTTTTAGAAATGCAGATATTGTTTCTATAGATTTGGGTTCTGTAAGACAAAGTGAAGCACCTGCAAACAATAATGCTTCTCCGAATGGGTTTTATGGAGAAGAAATTTGTGCCATTTCTAGATATGCAGGTCTTAGTGATAAAGTAACTTCATTTGGTGTTTATGAGTACAATTCTAAGTTAGATAACAACCATCAGACAGCACATTTAATTGCTCAAATGATTTGGTATTTTATTGAGGGCGTTAACTTTAGAGTAAAAGATTATCCGTTCTCTGGAAAGGAAAATTATCAGAAATTTACCGTTTTATTAGATGATGATGATCCTTTAACGTTTTATAAAAGTAATAAATCTGGAAGATGGTGGATAGAGATAAAAATCTTATCAGATAATAAATATAAAAGACATGCGTTAATACCATGTACATATAATGATTATACAGAAGCCACTAAGCAAAATATTCCTGAAAAGTGGTATAAAGCGATGCGAAAATTAGTGTAATAAATATAGATTAGGAAATTAGAACGTTAAAAAGCAATTTGCTTATTGTTTTTTAACAAAAAAAATAATAGGTTTACGGACTTTATAGTAAAGACATTTTTAAATATGAAGAAAGCAGCAATATTTGCACTTTTAATAGTAGTTTTTTACAGTTGTGGCTCTAATGATAGAGGAGAATTGGTTGGAGTTAAATCGAATAAAAAGTGGTTTTCAGAAAAACCATTTGGCATGGCGTTGATTCCTGGAGGTGCTTTTACAATGGGTAAACAAGACGAGGACCTTATCGGTACAATGAATTCACCTACTAAAACAGTTACTTTAAGACCATATTACATGGACGAAACAGAGATCACCAATAACGAATATAAAGAATTTGTTCAGTGGGTTAGAGATTCTGTTGTAAGAACTAGATTAGGTTATCAACAAGAATTTGCAAGTATGATGGGAACACCAGATCCAAATGGTGCACTTCCTTCTGGAGGTATTAATGATTATGCATTTGCTGTCTTAAAAGATACTACTGGAGCTAATGCTTATGAAAAATACATGTATGAAAACTACACAAGTTTAGAGTTAGATTCAGATTCTGTAAGACCATTAAACTGGGAAAATGATATTATTTGGGAAAAAGAAGATTTTCCGGATGCAGATTATGTAGAGGTTATGGATACCTTATTTGTAGCTAGAGATGAAGCTGTAGATGGTGTTAGAACTTTTAACGTAAAATACTTAAAATATAAATATACTTGGTTTGATAGAGATAATGCTGCAAGACAAGGTGGTAATAGAAAAGATTTTGTAAAACACGAAAAATTAAACATTTATCCAGATACTACTGTTTGGGTAAAAGATTTTAGTTATTCTTATAATGATCCAATGCACCAAGATTATTTTTATCACCAATCTTATGGAGATTATCCTGTTGTTGGGGTAAACTGGGGGCAAGCAACTGCTTTTTGTAACTGGCGAACTAAGAAGAAAAATAATTATTTAAAAAGTAGAAAAAACTCAATTGGTGTTCCAGACTTTAGATTACCAACAGAAGCAGAATGGGAATATGCTGCAAGAGGAGGTTTAGAATTTGCTACGTATCCTTGGGGTACTGGTAATACCACTACAGATAGAGGTTGTTTCTTAGCAAACTTTAAACCGGTAAGGGGAGATTATGCTGTAGATGGAGCGCTATATACTATGGAAGCGAAATCTTTTAATGCAAATGATTACGGTCTGTATAATATGGCTGGTAATGTTTCTGAATGGACAAACACTGCTTATAACTTATCTTCTTACTACATGGCTTCTACAATGAACCCAAATGTAGAAGATAGAAAAAACAAAAGAAAAATAATTCGTGGAGGTTCTTGGAAAGATGTAGCATACTTTTTAGAAGTGAGTTCTAGAGATTATGAATATGCAGATACTGCTAGAAGTTACATTGGTTTTAGAACCGTTCAGAATTACATTGGTACAACTAACAAATAATCAAAAAAATAAGAAAAGAAATTATGGCACAGTCAAAAACAAAAAAAGTATTATTTAACATGGCTTACAATATTGGAGCCTCAATTGTAATTTTAGGAGCATTATTTAAATTAAATCATATTAGTTTTGGTTGGTTTAATGGTTCTAATGTTTTAGCTGTTGGATTAATTGCGGAAGCTCTTATTTTCTTAATGTCTGCTTTTGAGACACCAGAAGATGATTTTGATTGGTCTAAAGTATATCCTGAATTAGGAGAAGATGGTTTTACTACTGTAAAAGCAGTGAAAGAAGAAAAAGAAGAAGCTGGATCTCAAGGAATGTTATCTGAAAAGTTAGATAACTTATTAAAAGAAGCAAAAATTGATGCAGGTTTAATGACTAGTTTAGGAAATAGTATGAAAAACTTTCAAGGAGCTGCAGAAGGTTTATCTGCTGCATCAGAATCTATTTCATCTACTAACAAATACAATGAGCAAATGTCTATGGCTGCTATTCAAATGGAGTCTTTAAACAATTTGTATAAAGTACAGGTAGAAAATGTAAGCAAACAGTCTGCTTTAAATGGAGCTGTTGTAGAAAATACAGAAAAATTAAAAGATCAAATGGAATCTTTAGCAAAAAACTTATCTTCTTTAAACGGAGTTTATGGAGGTATGCTTTCTGCAATGTCTAAATAATAATTAGTTGCAAACAATAATTTTAACTTAAAAAACTAATTAGAATGGCAGGAGGAAAAGTGTCCGCAAGACAGAAAATGATAAACTTAATGTACCTTGTGTTTATTGCAATGTTGGCAATGAATATGAGTAAAGAAGTTTTATCTGCTTTTGGTTTTATGAATGAAAAGTTGATTGAAAATAATATTTCAACTACAGCAAAAAATAATGAGGCGTATGCTAATTTAGCAACAAAAGCATCAGAGCAAGCGGCAAAATTTGAAGAATTAAATAAAGATGCAATAAAAATAAAGGGATATTCATCTGAATTCTATACATATATAGAAGAGCTGAAAGCTAAAATGGCTGCAGATATTGAAGATAAAAGCGACTATGAAGCAATGGATAAAACCTCTTTTTTAGATGAGTATTTCTTTAAAGGAGAAAAATTTACAGCAGAAGGTGAAGAGTTTTTAGCTAAAATAAATGGTTATAGAACAGATGTACTTAACGTTTTAGGAGAAAAAAGCAAGTTTGTACCAGTTCTAGCAAAAAGATTTTCTACGGAAGATGAAAAAAATAGAGATGGTAAAACCATTAAATGGTTAGATTATAGATATAAAGGGTTTCCTTTAGTAGCTTCTTTAACCAATTTAACGCAAATGCAAGCAGATATCAAAAATACAGAAAGTGATATTGTATCTGATTTGTTAGGAGGAAAAATGGAAGAGGCATTGTCTTTAAACAACTATAAAGGTATTGTTGCTTTAGACAAGAACGCTTATTTTGCTGGTGAAAAAGTAACAGGTAAAATTGTTTTAGGTCGTTATGATGCTACTATGATTCCAGATAATGTTACTTTAAACGGTAAAGATTATAAAAACATTCAATCAGGTCAAGTAATTATAGACATGCCTGCAGGAAATATTGGAAGCCATGATATTAAAGGTAAAATAGCCTTTACACAAAATGGAGAAGTGGTAGAAGTACCTTTCGAAAGTTCTTATTCAGTAATTCCACAACCAGGTGATGCTGTTGTGTCTGCAGATAAAATGAATGTAGTTTACAGAGGATTAAGCAACCCAATATCAGTTTCTTTACCTGGTGTTAGTGATAACAACTTAAGAGTTTCTGCAACAGGAGGTAGTTTATCTGGCGGTAATGGTAAATATGTTTTAAAACCAGGTGGAGGTAACACTGCAGTTATTAACGTAAGTGCAACTTTAAGCAATGGTAAATCTGTAAATTCTAAAGCAACTTTTAGAATTAAAGACATACCAGCAGCTATGGGATCTGTAAGAGGTCAATACGGAACTGTAAGAATGCCTAAGTCAGGTTTATCTAATGCACCAATTGCAGCAGGATTACCAGATTTTGAATTCGATTTAAGTATTAGAGTTCAGAGTTTTAAAATAAAAGTACCAGGAGAATTAACAATTATTGTAAATGGTTCTTCTTTAAGTGCAGCAGCAAAACAAAAATTAGCCAAAGCAAAAAGAGGAGATCAAATTAACATTTTCGATATTAAGGCAACTGCTAATGGAGTAAAACTTAAACAAGTATTACCTGTTAGTATTGAATTAACAAACTAGAAGTTAAAAAATAAAATATGTTTAAAAATTGTTTAGTATTATTTTTCGGTTTGATGATTAGTAGTTCAATAAACGCACAAATAGGTTTATTAAATGCTAAAACAGTAGATCAAATAGGAAAGAAAAACGAGCAACAAATTGCAGCAGATAACGATGCTCCTTTAGCCTACGGATATGTAGATGATAGAGATGTATTATGGTCTAAAGTAGTTTGGGAATTTGTAGATCTAAATCAAAAAATAAATTTACCGTATTATTTTCCTATCGATAATTCAAATGTATCTTCTAACAGAAGATCTTTATTTGATACTTTAATTAAAGGAATTAAACAAGGTAATATAGAAGAAGTATATTCAGACTCTTTCTTTACGTCTAAGATTACTCAGAATGAAATAGATTCTAGAATGTCTAGTGTAAGAGAATCAAATGGATATAGCGATACTATTAGACTTCAATCTCAGGATGTAGAAGGTTATATGATGAAAGGAATGTGGTATTTTGATAAACGTCAAGGAGAATTAAAATACAGATTGTTAGCAATTGCTCCAATGGCTAAAGATGTACAAACTTTAGGATTGGGACTTGATGGAGGAAATGAAGAAGAATTGTTTGAGTTATTTTGGGTGTTTTATCCATCTGCAAGAGATGTTTTACACGATGCAAAAGTATTTAATCCAAAAAATGCATCACAACCAATTTCTTTTGATCACATGTTAAATGCAAGAAGATTTAGCAGTACCATTGTTAGAGAAGAAAACATTTACGGAGATAGAGCAATATCTGATTACGTTAGAGGAAATTCTTTATTCCAGTTATTAGAAGCTAATAAAATTAAAGAAGGTATTAGAAATAGAGAAATGGATATGTGGAATTACTAAAATTCTATTATTCTTTAAAAATATAAAAACGTTCCAATACTTTGGGACGTTTTTTTTTGTAGCTATCTCCCGCTATCACTACTCGCTTTTTTTATCCTAAAGAGGAATAAAAAAGAGCTCAAACATACCGTTCTATCGGGGCTATTCATTTTAATAAAGTTCAGTAATAATATCATAATTATTGCAAATTCACGTATTTTTATCACATGAAAGTAGATTATATAATAGTTGGTTTAGGATTAGCAGGTTTGGCTTTTGCAGAAGAATTAATTGCTGCAAAAAAAACATTTGTCGTTTTTGAAGACGATTCTCAAACCTCTTCTTTAGTTGCTGGAGGGGTTTATAATCCCGTAATTTTAAAACGTTTTACACCAGTGTGGAACGCGAAAGAACAATTAGAAGTTGCACTTCCTTTTTATAAACGGTTAGAAGAAAAACTAAACATAATTATAGACCAAAAATTTGTAATTAAGAAATCTTTTAAATCTGTAGAAGATCAAAATAATTGGTTTGGTGCTTTAGACAAACCTAAGTTAACCGATTATTTAGATCCTAAATTAGATACCAATTCTTATCACGGAGTTTTAGCCGATTTTAGTTTTGGAAACGTAAATGAAACGGGTAGAGTAGATACAGAGAAATTAATAAATGCCTATAGAGCGTATTTAAAATCTGAAAACTTTATTCGTTTTGAACAGTTTAAACATAAAGAATTAAATATTGAAGAAGAAGCTCTAACCTATAAAGATATTGAAGCTTCCAAAATTGTTTTTTGTGAAGGTTTTGGTGTGGTAGAAAATCCTTATTTTAATTATTTACCCATTAATGAAGCAAAAGGGGAATTATTAACCATTCATGCTCCAGAATTAAATATCGACTTTTTATTAAAATCCACACTTTTTGTAATGCCTTTGGGAGGCAATATGTATAAAGTAGGAGCTACTTTTAATTGGATAGACAAAACATCCGACCCTTCGGAGGAAGGAAAAGAAGAATTGGTAGAAAAATTAAAGAAAGTACTTAATGTTCCTTATACCATCGTTTCTCAATCTGCAGGAATAAGACCTACGGTTTCAGGTAGAAGACCTTTGGTTGGGATACATCCAGATTATGACAATTTAATTGTTTTAAACGGTTTAGGGACACGTGGTGTAATGATTGCCCCAACAGTAGCTAAAAACCTATTTAACCATATTTATAATGGTGAATCTTTAGATGAAGAAATAGATATTGTTCGTTTTAAGCATTTGAAGGATAAAAGATAGTAATAATAAAAAAGACATACTGATACGTTGAACCATCGTTTTTATAATAAGAATGAAAAAGAGCAAAAAAGAATACAAATTGCGATAGCAATTTGTTCTCTTATGATTATTGTGTTGTCAATTATTATATCAATATATTCAAGAATATATGTGATTGGAATTTTAATATTTTCTATTACTTTATCCATAATTGCTCCATTCTTTGATATGCCATCCTTAAAAAAAAGTGGTAGAATAATTTATTATTCATCTTTATTTGTAATCGAAAAACCTAAAAAAGGTCGAATCAAAATTCACGGCGGAACTTTATTTGATTACTATTTTGTAATTGAAAATCAAATGAATGGAAAACAAAGAACTGATTTTATAATTCAACAATATTTAGAAGGACTTTTACATCTACTTAAAAAGTATGAGAAGGATAAAAGAATGAAAATTAGTGGTACAAGCTATATTATAAATAGGAGAACCGCCGAGAAAATTGGCTTTAGAATTATTGAAACTGATTTTTTACAAAAAATAATCCTAACTTATAATTACTTTAATATTTTAATTTCAAATTCAATAGCAAAAAATAAATTATCATTTCCAAAATTAAATAAAACTAAAACATTTGAGGCGGACATAGGTCAATTACTTGAGCGAAAAGAATATATTGAAAAATTAAATAATTTATTAAAAAAAAATATTGCTAATTCTTTACAAGTTTGATTATTAGATGTATTTTTTTAGTGGATTTTCATGATTTTTCTTCTCGGTTAGCAATATGCGCTAAGGATAGAGCGGTATGTTTGAGCTCTTTTTTAGTGTCAGTTAGAGAGAATTTGTTTTTCAACAAATTTGTATCGAGAACTGGCACAAAAAAAAGCGAGTAGCGAAAGCTTGTTAAAGCGCCAAAAAAAAGTTTATGCTTCTTTTTTCTTGAACTTTTTATCAAAATGGACAAACATATTTATCCAAATTATTCTAGATAAACGTAAATTAAAAGGTGCTAAAATTAATAATGCTATTACAATTGCGGCAAAACATTGTAAAAGACTTAAGCCAAAAAACAAACTACTTATTACAAATACAGCAACAGAAAGTGCCACTGTTAAACCATAATTAACGTACATAGCTCCGTAAAAGAAGGAAGGTTCCATCATGTATTTTAAATTACAATTCGGACAATTGTCATGTAATTTGGTTACTTTACTTGGATTAAAAGTAAATTTATGGGCAAAGAATTCGCCTTCGTGACATCTAGGACATTTGGCTTTAAAAATACTATATAACTTGGTACCCTTTTTCAACATAATAGACCTTAAATTTGTATACTTTTGCAAATATAGAGTTTTAAACTTTTTTTTAAGTAACAATTATTACATTAGATGCTAAACGTACACAACTTATCGGTTTCTTTTATGGGAACGGATTTATTTTCAGGAATTACTTTCAAGTTAAATAAAGGAGATAGAATTGGTCTTATCGGAAAAAATGGAGCAGGGAAATCTACGCTTTTAAAAGTGCTTTCTAAAGATATAGAAACAAGTGGTGGTACCATGGCTTTTGATAAAGATATTAGAATGGGGTTTTTAAGACAAGATATAGATTTTGTTGAAGGAAGAACTATTTTAGAAGAAGCGTACCAAGCGTTTGTAGAAATTAAAGAAATTGAGGTAAAACTTGATGAAATTAATGAGCAGCTTGCTACTAGAACCGATTATGAAAGTGAAGGTTATACAGAATTAATTCATGATTTAACGGATAATACAGAGCGTTATGAGTTACTTGGTGGGTACAATTACCAAGGTGATACCGAAAAGATTTTACAAGGTTTAGGTTTTCAAAGAGAAGATTTTGACAAAAAAACAGATACTTTTTCTGGAGGTTGGAGAATGCGTATTGAATTGGCAAAATTGCTTTTACAAAATAATGATATTTTGTTATTAGATGAGCCTACAAATCACTTAGATATTGAATCTATTATTTGGTTAGAGAATTTCTTAAAAGGATATTCTGGTGCGATTGTTTTGGTATCGCATGATAAAATGTTTTTAGATAATGTAACGAATAGAACTATTGAAATTTCTTTAGGTCAGATTTATGATTATAAAAAACCGTATTCTGAATTTTTGGTTTTAAGAGCAGAAATTAAAGAAAAACAATTACAGGCGCAGAAAAACCAAGAGAAAGAAATAAAGCAAAAGCAACACTTAATTAATAAATTCAAGGCGAAGGCTAGTAAGGCTTCTATGGCGCAATCTTTAATGAAACAACTTGATAAAGTTGAATTAATTGAGGTTGACCAAGATGATAACCAAGCAATGAATGTTAAGTTTGCAATTTCTAAAGAGCCCGGTAAGATTATTGTTGAAGCAAAAGATTTATGTAAAAGTTATGGCGATAAACATGTTTTAGAGGACGTAGATTTATTAATAGAAAAAAACAGTAAAATTGCTTTTGTAGGTCAGAATGGACAAGGGAAATCTACTTTGGCAAAAATGATGGTAGGTGAAATTCCTTTTGAAGGGTATTTAAAACTTGGGCATAATGTAGAAGTTGGATATTTTGCTCAAAACCAATCTGAAGAATTGCCAGGAGAAAAAACTGTGCTGGAAATTATGGAAGATGCTGCCACAGATACGAACAGAATGCGTGTTAGAGATATGTTAGGTTCTTTCTTATTTGGCGGAGATGCTGTAGATAAAAAAGCAAAAGTACTTTCTGGAGGAGAAAGAAATAGATTGGCATTGTGTAAATTATTATTACAACCATTTAATGTTTTAATAATGGATGAGCCAACCAACCACTTAGATATCGCCTCTAAAACCGTATTAAAAGAAGCTTTAAAAAACTTTAATGGTACTTTAATTGTAGTATCTCACGATAGAGATTTCTTACAAGGTTTAACAGAAACTGTTTATGGATTTAAAGACAAAGAAATTAAAGAATATCTAGGTGATATTGATTATTTCTTAGAGCAACACAAAATTGAAAATCTTAGAGAAGCAGAAAAAAGGACGGTTGTAAAAGTTGAAAAGGACACTTCTAAAAAAGAAGCACATCAATTATCTAGAGATGAAGAAAAGCAATTAAAAAAATTAAAGAATAAACTTTCTAATATTGAAACTGAAATAGCAGATTTAGAAAAGGAAATTGCTAAAATAGATTTAGAGTTAGCACAGAATTATGATGAAGTTTCTGCTAGACCAAATTTCTTTGAAAAATACAAAGCTAAAAAAGCTAAATTAGATGCAGTAATGGAAAACTGGGAAAAAATAGAAGCAGAAGTTTCTAATTTCTAGTTTTTGATTTTATTAAAATAAAAAAAGCTCATTATTTAATAATGAGCTTTTTTATGTTTTATAGTGTTGTAAAAAAGGCAAAAGTGTTATGAGAGTTTAGAATTACAGCCTATCAAAAATAAATTCAATTTTAAAATTATTAGCAGATACAATCGCTTTTAATTGCTCGTTTTCTAAATAGTACTTTATTGTTTTAGGAAATTCGTTTATAGGATTTTCGCAAACAAAAGAAGAGCCCGTTTGTTGTGTTAATTTGAATAAAGTAGCAGTGTCATTTACGCCTTCCACTTTTAAAAATAATGTATCTTTTACCGTAATAAAGCTCAATCTTTCTTTAAAAATAGTATCGTTTTCTTTTAAAGTATAACCTAAACCTTTAAGGTTTGTATTCCAAGATTCATAAGTAGTATTGCCCTCTTCTTCGTTTACACGAATCCAATCTCCTACTAGAAAATTGGGGATAAGCGTACTAGGTTTTTCTTTCTGACAAGAAGTGATCAATAAAAAAGAAAAGACTATAAAGAGTAATTTCATAAAAATAGTTTGCTTTGTTCAAATATAATTATAAAAATTGTAAATTCGCAATCCAAGAAAAGACAGAAGATGTTAGATAAATTAAGAATTGTTAAGCAGCGTTATGATGAAGTTTCTGATTTAATTATTCAGCCAGAAATCATCATGGATCAAAAGCGTTATGCGCAATTGATGAAAGAATATAAAGATTTAGGTGATGTTGTTAAAAAGGGAGATGAATATCAAACCTTAACAAACAATATAGAGGAGGCAAAAGAAATACTTGCCGATGGTTCTGATGCCGAAATGAATGAAATGGCGAAGATGGAAATCGAAGAAGCCAATATTAGAATCCCTCAATTAGAAGATGAAATAAAAGTTTTATTAATACCAAAAGATCCTGAAGATTCTAAGAATGCAGTTGTAGAATTACGTGCAGGTGCAGGTGGAGATGAAGCAAGTATTTTTGCAGGAGATTTATTTAGAATGTATTCTAAATATTGCGAAAGTAGGGGATGGAAAGTTTCTACGGTAGATTATTCTGAAGGTACCAATGGTGGTTTTAAAGAAATTCAGTTCGAAGTTACTGGTAATGATGTTTATGGAATTTTAAAGTTCGAAGCAGGTGTGCATCGTGTACAAAGAGTTCCACAAACAGAAACACAAGGACGTGTGCATACTTCTGCTGCTACTTGTATGGTTTTTCCAGAAGCCGAAGAGTTTGATGTTGAAATTAATCCAAAAGAAGTTCGTATCGATTTTTTCTGTTCTTCTGGTCCTGGTGGTCAATCTGTAAATACTACGTATTCTGCAGTGCGTTTAACACATATTCCAACTGGTTTAGTTGCACAATGTCAAGATCAAAAATCGCAACATAAAAATAAAGAAAAAGCATTTAAAGTGTTACGTTCTCGTTTGTATGATATGGAATTGGCTAAGAAGAATGCAGAAGACGCTTTAAAACGTGGTTCTATGGTTTCTTCTGGTGATAGAAGTGCTAAGATTAGAACTTATAACTATGCACAAGGTAGAGTTACAGACCATAGAATTGGTTTGTCTTTATATGATCTTCCAAATATTGTAAATGGAGATATTCAGAAAATTATTGATGAATTAATGTTAGCTGAAAATACTCAAAAATTAAAAGGATTAAGTGACGGAATATAGTTCTCTTAATAATTATAAGAAAAACCTTAAAACATTGTTCTAAGGTTTTTTTTTGCTCAAAAAAGAAAAGCGATTATAGTTTAGATAAACTATAGATCGCTTTTTTTGTATTCAAATAATTAAGAAATCTTAAACAGTTTTTATGCTGTTTAGGGGGAAGACTACTTACGCTACAAATATATACTGGTAATTGAAACTACACAATACCCATTTATGGGGTAATTTCAACTCACTGTTTTCGGTGAGTCAGTTCACCAGAAATGGTGATGATAAATTTTATTTGTAAAGATATATAGCTGTTAAAACTATTTTGCTCTACTACTTGTAATAACTTTTATAAGACTAGCATTGATTTAGTTATTTTTATTGCCCATTAGATTCTTTTATTTGTGCAATTTTAAATTTGAGCATTATTTTTATGGTAACAAAAAAAAGCGATCATAGTTTAGAAAAACTATAGACCGCTTCTTTTTCATTCAATTATTTAAGAAATCTTAAACAATTTTTATTTTGTTTAGGGGGAAGATTACTTATGGTACAAATATATACTTGTAATTTAGATGCTACAATACCCATTTATGGGGTATTTTCATCTCACTGTTTTCAGGTAGTCATCTCACTGAAAACAGTGAGATGAATTTTATTTGTAAAGATATATAGTTGATAAAATTCTTTTACTGTAATATTTTGTGTTCTTATAAAATACAATATTTATTTAGTTGTTTAACATATTCGTTTGAAAGGGGTATGTATTTGTGAAAATTAAAATCTGTGTAATATTATAACAAAAAAAAGCGATTATAGTTTAGATAACTATTAATCGCTTTTGTGTAATTTAAATATTTAAGAACCTTAAGCAAATTATATCTTGCTTGGGGAAAAGATTCCTTATGATACAAATATACAGTAGAAATCTAACCCCTGCAATACCCATTTATGGGGTATTTTATCTCACTGTTTTTGGTGAGTCTGTTCACTGAAAACGGTGAGAAAAAACTTATTTTCCTATTAGATGTAATTCAGAAAAACCTTTATCTAGAAGTATAGATTGAGTGTTTCCAGAAATAACTCTATCTATAGAAGTTTCAACATTATCTATTTGAATAGAAGTAACAGTAAAAGGTAAATTATGGAACACAATATTAAACTTGCTGTAACCTGCGTTAAAGTCACCACGTTTATGTTGTTGTATAATTAATTCTTCTTTTTTTCCTGTTACTTTAAAAGTACGTAAACTAAATCTACCTTTTTTATAATCATATCCATCATGGGCATCATCATATAATTGTGAAGATTCTTTTCCTTCTTTATAATAAAGATCTAGAGTAATTTCATCAAATTCTTTTTCATCAACATATTGTTGTACTGGATATTTTGGTATTACTGCACCTTCTTTAATAAATATTGGCATGCTATCTATGTCTGCATCTACCCACATTTCTTTTCCACCAACTACAAGCTCATTTGTCCAGAAATTATACCATTTACCTCTAGGAATATACATTCTTCTTCCTCTAGCATTTGGTTCTTGTATTGGGCAAACTAAAATTTGTTCACCATACACAAACTCATCACTTCTATGATGTGTAGCAGTATCTTCTTGATCGTATAAAACTAAAGATTTTAAAATTGGTGTTCCGTCGTTAATATAATTCCAGAAACAAGTATATAGATATGGTAATAATTGATATCTAAGTTCCACAAACTTTCTTACAATGTTTGTAACTTCATCTCCGAATACCCAAGGTTCTTGATCTCCATGATCTCCAGAAGAATGTACTCTACAAAAAGCATGAAAAACACCTAATTGCACCCAACGAGCAAATAGTTCACCTTGTGGTTGTTCTGCAAATCCACCAATATCAGAACCTGCAAATGAGAAACCAGACATAGCCATTCTTTGTGCTTGGTTATTAGCAATTGCTAAGTGTTCCCAAGTAGCAACATTATCTCCCATCCAAGTAGAAGTATATCTTTGCGCACCAGAATAAGCAGATCTTGTAATTACAAATGGTCTTTTTGGATATGCATATTTCTTTAAACCATGGTATGTTGCACGTGCCATTTGAGTTCCATAAATATTATGTGCTTTTCTATGAGAACAAGGATTTCCATCATAATCATGACGAACATCATCTGGGAAAGACTTGTTAGGAACGTCCATTACTGCTGGCTCGTTCATATCATTCCAAACACCTTTTACTCCAAAATCTTCAATTAGTTCTTTAAATAAACCAGACCACCATTCTCTTACTTCTGGTTTTGTATAATCTGGAAAATAACATTCACCAGGCCAAACTTTACCTTTCATATAAGGACCATCGGCACGTTTACAGAAATAATCTTTATCTAATGCCTCTTTAAAAACATCGTATTCTAAATCTATTTTAATTCCCGGATCTATAATAACTACGGTTTTAAAACCGTCTTCTTCCAATTCTCTAACCATTCTTTTAGGATCTGGAAAATGGTTTTTATCCCAAGTAAAACAACGGAAACCATCCATATAATCGATGTCTAAATAAATAGCATCACAAGGTATTTTTAAATCTCTAAAAGTTTTTGTAACTTCTTTTACGTTGCTTTCAGGAAAATAACTCCATTTACATTGATGAAATCCTAAAGCCCATAATGGAGGTAAAGCGTGAGGTTTACCGGTTAAATCTGTATAATTTTTAACTACATCTTCCATTTTAGGTCCGTAGATAAAATAATAATTCATTTCACCACCTTGTGCCCAAAAACTTGCTACATTTCTTCTTTCATGTGCAAAATCGAAATGTGATTTAAAAGTATTGTCAAAGAAAATTCCATACGACTTATCACCTTGTATAGCCGTATAAAAAGGAATTGCTTTATATATAGGGTCTGTATCTTTACCAAATGCATATGAATCTGTAGCGTAGTTTTCAAAACGTTTACCTTTTAAGTTAACGTCTACAGGTTTATCTCCTAAACCATAAAAACTTTCTGCTCTTTGGCAAGCTTTACTCATTTTTACGATGTCTCCACCATATTCATAACTTTCTTCCCAGTGAAATCCAATTTCATCTTCGTTTATTAACTTTAAGTCTACAGCATCAAAAAGTTTAACTTGTAAACTACTTTTTTCTATTTTACAGATTAATTTGGAAGTTGTAACAACATAGTGAGTTTCATCTTCTGTTACGTCTAAAAAGTAATACCCTCTAGATGCGTGAATGGTAACTCCGTAAGAAAAATCGTTTTCAAATTTACCTGTTGTAGAGTATCTAAATCTTATTACACTGTCTCTTACTACAGTAAGTTGTAAAATTACATTGTTCTTTGTAGTAAAGTATAATGTGTCTACATCTTTCTTGTAGCTCACTATTTCTGAAGGAAATAAGTTTCCCTTTTGTTCTAACTCTGTATTAACAATCATAATTTTGGTTGTTTGTTGTACTTATAAAAATCGTAATTATTTGTAAAAGAGAATTATGGAATACTTTTTTATCTACGATAATGGATTGGTTTAATTAAGATGTAAAAATATTGCTTATTTATTTAAATATAAATAGATTACATTTTCTTTTTTAAATTGACGGTATTTTTCTTAATGTCTTAAAAATGAGGTTTTCTTATTGTGAAGTTAAAAAAAATATTCCTCTTTTTTTGTCAGAATAATAGAATGATAAAAAAAAGAGGATTTACATTTTAAATTTATTTGTACTTGTAAGCAATCATTCCTAACGGAGGTAAATTTAATTCTATAGAATTTTCTCTGTTATTCCACTCCTTTTCTTCGGAAGCTAACTTTTTGTTTGCATAGTTTCCAGTACCATTATACTTGGTGTCATCACTATTAAAAATAGGTTTTAAGGTACCCGATTTTGGTAAACCTATTCTATAGTTTTCTCTTGGAACAGGAGTTAAGTTTAAGATAACAATTATATTATCTTTTTCATTTTCTCCTTTTCTAATATAAGACATAACAGAATTTTCATGATCTCCATGGTCTATCCATTCAAAACCTTCATGAGAAAATTGTTTTTCATGTAAAGCGGGTTCTTTTTTGTATAGTTTATTTAAGTCTTTTACTAAATTTTGTGCACCTTTATGTACACCGTATTCTAATAAATGCCAATCTAAACTTCCGTTAAAATTCCATTCGCTTGTTTGTCCAAATTCTGCACCTTGAAACAATAATTTTGTTCCTGGGTGTGTGTACATCAAACTATATAACATTCTTAAGTTTGCGAACTTTTGCCATTCATCACCAGGCATTTTATCTACTAAAGATTTTTTACCATATACTACTTCATCATGAGAAAGAGGTAACATAAAGTTTTCTGTAAATGCATAATTTAAACTGAATGTTAATTCGTTTTGATGATGCTTTCTGTATATAGGTTCTTTTGCAAAATAATCTAGCGTATCATGCATCCAACCCATCATCCATTTCATTCCAAAACCTAAACCTCCGTCATAAATGGGTTTAGATACTTTTGGGAATGATGTAGATTCTTCTGCAATAGTTTGTACATCTGGAAAAGATTCATAGACAGCTGCATTCATCTCTTTAATAAAATTAATGGCATCTAAATTTTCTCTTCCACCAAATTCATTTGGTTCCCATTCTCCTTCTTCTCTAGAGTAATCTAAGAATAACATAGAGGCAACTGCATCTACTCTTAATCCATCTGCATGGTATTGGTCTAGCCAGAAAATAGCATTACTAATTAGAAATGATTTTATTTCGTTTCTTCCGTAGTTAAAAATTAAACTTTTCCAGTCTTGGTGATATCCTTTTCTTCTATCTGGGTGTTCATATAAATGAGAGCCATCAAAGAAACCTAATCCGTGATCGTCTGATGGAAAGTGAGAAGGAACCCAGTCTAATAAGACTCCAATTCCTTTTTCGTGAAATTTATCTACTAAATATTTAAATTCATCCGGATATCCAAAACGAGAAGTTGGTGCAAAATAACCGGTTAATTGATATCCCCAACTTGGGTCATACGGAAATTCCATAATTGGCATAAATTCTACATGGGTAAAATTCATTTCAGCAACATAATTAACCAATTCTTCTGCTAATTCATTATAACTTAAAAAGCGCCCTTCTTCAATTTGCTTTTTCCATGAACCTAAATGAACTTCATAAACAGAAAAAGGAGCATCTAATGCATTATTTTTCTTTCTATTTTTCATCCATTTTTTATCATTCCAAGCGTAGTCATCTTCCCAAACTTCAGAAGCTGTTTTTGGTGGGTGCTCACATCTCCTTGCAAAAGGATCTGCTTTTTCTGTTGTTATATCGTTATTAGTACTTCTAATTTTATATTTATAAATTGTTCCTTTACCAATATTAGGAATAAAACCTTCCCAGATACCGCTTCCGTCCCAACGTACATTTAAGTGATGCTCTCCTTCTAACCAAAAATTAAAATCTCCAATTACCGCGACCGATTTTGCGCTTGGAGCCCAAACGGCAAAATAGGTTCCTTCTACACCATCTACAGTAACAATGTGCGATCCAAATTTTTCGTATAATCGATAATGCTTACCTGCTTGAAAAAGGCTAATATCAAATTCTGTAAAAAGACTGTGTACTTTTGTTTGTGCCATAGTTTTATGAGTTCAAAAAAGTACCTTTTTAAAAAGGTACTTTTTGTTATTTATTGATTTTAAAGATATGAAACGGAAGGGTTGCATGTAATTCTACATAATTCCACTCGTTATACCAATTGTAACAATTTCTAGTTACCAAATCTTCTACCTCAATTTTCTGACCATGATTTATTTTTAAGGCTTGTAATGGTAATTGAATAGAACCAGATTGTGAGTTATAAGCATCTAAACTTACAACTGTTATGGTTTCATTAGTTCTATCATCGTCCCATTTATAAAAAGCTATAATTTGATCATTACCAGTTTCTAAAAATTGAATATTATTTGTTTGTTGATAAGATTCATGCTCTTTTCTAATGTGATTGATTTTAGATATTAAAGTAGTTACTTTATTTTCTTTAAACCAGTCATAATTGCAAAGTTGAAATTTTTCTGACATGTAATACTCTTCCTTACCAGGAATAGGATCACTTATCATTTGTTCAAAAACAGGTCCGTAAATACCAATATTAGAACTTAAAGTTGCAGCTAAAGCATAACGTTGTAAGTATTTGCTCTCTGGAGCTCCTTGTAAATGAAACGGATTAATATCTGGAGTATTTGGCCAGAAATTAGGTCTCATATATTCTTTCTGTTCGGTTTTAGTTAATTCATTCATATACTCGATTAATTCGTGTTTAGAATCTCTCCAAGTAAAATAAGTATAGGATTGTGTATAACCTTGTTTTGCTAGTTGCTGCATTATTTTTGGACGTGTAAATGCCTCTGCTAAAAATAATACATCTGGATGCTGTTTTTTTACTTCAGTAATAATCCAACCCCAAAAAAAGTATGGTTTTGTATGTGGGTTATCAACTCTAAAAACGTTAATACCACAATCAATCCAATATAATAAAGTGTCTAAGCATTCTTTCCAAAGGTTTTTAAAATCTTTGCTTTCCCAATAAATTGGAAGAATATCTTGGTATTTCTTAGGTGGATTTTCTGCATACTGTACAGTTCCGTCTGGTCTCCATTTAAACCAATCTGGATGCTCTTTTACCCAAGGATGATCTGGTGCTGCTTGCAAAGCGTAATCCATAGCAACTTCAATACCTAATTCTTTGGCTTTGGTAATTAAGTTTTTAAAATCTTCTAAAGAACCTAATTCTGGATGTAAGTCTTTATGACCACCATATTTAGATCCAATTCCCCAAGTAGAACCAACATCTCCATCTTGTGCTACAGTAGTATTGTTTTTACCTTTTCTATTTACTTCACCAATTGGGTGAACAGGAGGGAAGTATAAAGTATCAAAACCCATCTTAGCAACTCTGGGTAATAATCTGTGACAATCATTAAAAGTTCCATGTCTTCCTTCTTGCTCAGAAGCAGAACGTGGGAAAAATTCATACCAAGTACTAAATCTTGCTTTTAGTCTATCTACATACACTTTGTATTCAGTAGAAGTTTCTATTAAAATTTTCTCTGGATGTTTTTTAAAAATAGATGTTAATCTTTTAGAGACAGCTTCTTTTACAGCTTCGGAATAGGTTTCATTATTTTTAAAGATGAATATAAGGTGCAGTAAGTAATTTTTATCCTCAGAAGAAACCTTTTCTAGCATTGGAGCTAAAAGTTCTGCTCCTTCTAAAAGCTCTGAACTTACATGTTGAGAATCATCAATTTTTCTACCTAAACCATGTTGCCAGTTTAAGGCATAATCTACCCAACCTTCAATTTTATATGAATAATAACCTTGTTTTGATGTTTGAAAGCTTGCTAAATTCTCGTCATTAGATGTTGGTGTCATTCTAATTTCTGACCATTCATTATCTTTTTCATGTTTGAATAATAAATTAGCCTGAAGTACATCATGACCATCAACTAAAACATCTGCAGTTACATTTACAATTTCATCTACAACACGTTTAATATTTACTGTTCCGTGGTTTATTTGTGGAGCAATATTTTCTATTACAATTCTACTTTGATTTTGCATTAATTTTGTTAAGTTTAAATAATAAAAAAGTAAAAAAATGTGCTATCCTATGTTTGTTCCTTTAGGAATAATAGCATCTTTTTTAATAACTACAATACCGTCTTTAACCATATAGGTATCTGTTTCTACATCTTTTATGTGCTTTCCTCCATTAATTCTAACATCATCACCAATTCTACAGTTTTTATCTACAATACAGTTGTGTATGTAACATCTGTCTCCAATTCCCATCATAATATCAATATTATTTTCTGACACTTCGTCTAAAGTTTCATAAGAATCGTTACCCATCATATAGGTATTGGATATTAAAGAGTTTTTTCCAATTCTCGAACGAATACCAATAACAGATCTTTCTATTTTTTCTGCATGAATCAGACAACCGTCTCCTATAACTACTTTATTTAAAATTGAACCCGCAATCTTAGAAGTAGGTAATATTCTTGGTCTTGTATAAATTCCTTTTTCATCATATAAATTAAATTGAGGTACATCATCTGTTAAACCTAAATTTGCTTCAAAGAAAGACTCTATAGTACCAATATCTTCCCAATAACCTTCATATTGATAACTAAATGTTTTATGCTTATCAATTGCTTGAGGAATAATTTCCTTACCAAAATCATTTGTATCAGGATTACTCATTAACTCTATTAATAAATCTCTATTAAATATATAGATACCCATAGAAGCTAAGTAGTCTCTTCCTTGTGCTTTCATTTGATCACCTACATCAGAAGTCCAATCAGGTAATAACTCTGCTGCGGGTTTTTCTATAAATGAAGTAATTATATTTTCTTCATTTGTTTTTAGTAAACCAAATGAGGTTGCATCTTTAGCTTCTACAGGATACGTAGCGATAGATATTTCTGCGCCACTATCTTCGTGCTTTTTAATCATATCATTAAAATCCATCTGATATAATTGATCACCAGAAAGAATTAAAGCGTATTCAAAATCGTTTGCTAAAAAATGTTGCATACTTTGTCTTACAGCATCAGCTGTTCCTTGAAACCATTTATCACTTTTAATGGTTTGTTCGGCCGCCAAAACATCTACAAAAGCAGAACTAAAGAAACTAAAATGATAAGTATTTTTTATATGTCTATTTAAAGAAGCAGAATTAAATTGAGTTAATACATACATTCTTTTAATATCAGAATTGATACAATTAGAAATAGGGATATCTACGAGTCTATATTTACCTGCAATTGGTACAGCAGGTTTAGATCTATCCTTTGTTAGTGGGTATAACCTGGAGCCTTGTCCACCTCCTAAAATAATTCCTAATACTTTTTCATTTATCATTGCGTTATTTTTTTAGTGATTTATATAATTCTTCTACTTGCTTAGCGATTGATATCCAATCAAAATGTTCTTCTACTCTTTTTCTTCCTTTTTGAGCCATCGTTTCCCTTAATTTAGGATCACTAATAACTTTATTAACTCCTTCTGCTAAATCTCTAGCAAATTTATCTGGGTTTATGGGTTCAAATGGAGCTGCGTCTTGTTGTTCTACAGGGATTAGGAAACCTGTTTCTCCATGCACAACAACTTCTTTGATACCACCAACTGCACTAGCTACAACAGCTGTATTACAAGCCATTGCTTCTATATTTATAATACCAAAAGGTTCGTAGATAGATGGACAGCAGAATACATCCGCATGAGAATATAATTGAATAATTTCTTCTTTGGTGACCATTTTATCAATCCAGATTACATTTTTACGAGTTTTTTTAACCTCGTTAACAGCATCCTTCATTTCCGCACCAATTTCAGGAGTATCTGGTGCACCAGCACAAAGTACTATTTGAGTATCTGAGTCAATGTATTTTATGGCATTTACCAAATGAATAATTCCTTTTTGTCTTGTTATTCTTCCAACAAAAAGTACATAAGGTTTGTTTTTATCTACACCATATTCATCTAGAGTAGAGGTTTCAGTAGTTGTAATGTATTGTTGTAAGTTAATACCGTTGTAAATAACCTTAATTTTAGATTCATCTACATTAAAATGCTTTAAAACATCTTCTTTTGTTTCTTCAGAAACAGCAATTAAGGCATCAGCCATTTCAATAGCTGTTTTTTCTATCCAAGAAGAAGCATCGTAACCACGACCTAGTTGTTCCCTTTTCCAAGGTCTTAATGGTTCTAAAGAGTGTGTAGTTATTACTAAAGGAATACCGTAGCAAAGTTTAGCTACAATCCCTGCAAAGTGCGAGTACCAAGTATGGCAGTGTACAACATCTGCATCTATGGGATCTGCATTCATATGAAGACCCGTACTTAAAGTTTTAAAGATGGCTTTAAGCTTATCGTCTGAGTTATCGAAAATAGGGTTTTCATAGGGAAAACCCTTTACAGTTGGGTTATTGTTAGTGTCATCCTGATCTCCAAAACATCTAACATCTACAGACATAAGCTTCGCTAATTCTGCAGCAAGATATTCTACATGAACACCAGCGCCACCATATACATAAGGAGGATATTCTCTAGTATAAAAAAGGGCTTTCATAAAATTTTAGTAATTAAGTTGGTTTAGTTTTTTTTAGAAATCCTAAGTTAACAAAATACTATTTAATGGACTAAATAATTGAGGGTATTTTTATTTCAGTCATAAATATTACGAAAGTGATAATATTAAGGTGTAAATTGTGAGCCTTAATATAAAATTATCATTGATTTTAGAGTTTATGTTTAATTAATGAATTTTTTGCATGTGAAATTAACTATTTCTCTGTTTATTTATTTCATCTTGCAATTGTCTTCTAAGTTTTTGCTCCTTGTCTAAGGTGTTTTTTCTGTGTTTCTCAAACTCTTCTTCTATCTCTGCTAAATTATCTTTAGCTTCTCTTGTTAGCACGTTACTTCTAGTGAATTTAAATATAAAATAAGATAGTGCTAAAAGTAAGATAATTACAATACTCCAAAGTATAAGGTTGTACGTTACCTTACTTAGCTGTAAACCAGCAACAGAAATAGAATTTTCTTTTATTAAAGCAGCTTCTAAATCTAATTGTGTTTTAGATAGAAGAATTTTGTTTTTTTCAATATTCTCTTTTTCTGCATTTAATAATATATCTTTTTTTGATATAATCATTTTTGAAGATTTAAGAGAATCTAAAACATTCGACTTTAAGCTCTGGTAACTATCTTTACTAATTACTTTATACGACTGATAAGTAGTAGATACTCTATAAATTTTATCAAATTGATTTTCTATGGAGTTTGTTTCTTCTGTAGGTTCTTGTGAAAAAGAAAAAGTAGCAGTAAATAATAGTAAGGTAATTAATAATGATTTCATTGGTTGATTTTTTAACATCTGTAAATTTATAAAAAAAACCCAAACGTAATTGTTTGGGTTTTTATTATAAGCAAGTATTATTATTTATTTTATTTTTTCTACAACTGCCTTAAAAGCGTCTGGGTTGTTTACAGCTAAATCAGCTAAAACCTTACGGTTTAATTCGATTTGGTTAGCTTTAACTTTCCCCATAAACTGAGAGTAAGACATTCCGTGTAAACGAGCTGCTGCGTTAATACGCACAATCCATAAAGAACGGAAGTTTCTCTTATTGTTTTTACGGTCTCTGTATGCATAAAGCATACCTTTTTCAACTGCATTTTTTGCTACTGTGTAAACGTTTTTTCTACGTCCGAAGTAACCTTTTGCAGCCTTCAAGATTTTTTTTCTTCTTTTTCTTGAGGCTACTGAATTTACTGATCTTGGCATAATTTCAATGTGTTTTGTAAAGAGCGACGCTACTTACGTACTTTTAATTAAAAATGACTTTTAATTGCTACATTACATGGTTAATAATTAAATTTCCTGTTTAAACTTAAATTTACTTTAAGTTTAATTGTTGCTTGATATTCGATTCATCAGCTTTGTGAACTAATGCAGAATGTGTCAAGGCTAGCTTACGTTTTTTAGACTTCTTTGTTAAGATGTGACTTTTAAACGCGTGCTTTCTTTTGATTTTCCCAGTACCAGTAACTTTAAATCGTTTTTTGGCGCTAGATTTGGTTTTCATTTTAGGCATCTCTCCTTCGTTTTTAACTTGCTTATTATCTTTAGTATTAAAGTTATTAGTCCATAAATTTTTTAAAGTTAAATAATACATAACTTTAAAATCTATAAGAAGCTTTAAACTTTAAAAACTCTTTTTATTTTAGTTTTTTAGGAGCTATAAACATAATCATACGTTTACCTTCTAATTTTGGTAACTGTTCTACTTTACCATATTCCTCTAATTCTTGGGCTAATTTTAATAATAAAATTTGACCTTGTTCTTTAAATATAATAGAACGTCCTTTAAAGAATACAAATGCTTTTAACTTAGCACCTTCTTGTAAGAATTTAAGAGCATGTTTCTTTTTAAACTCATAATCATGCTCATCAGTTTGAGGTCCAAAACGAATTTCTTTAATCGTCACTTTTGTAGCTTTCGATTTTAAAACCTTTTCACGTTTTTTTTGCTCATACAAGAATTTCTTGTAATCAATAATTTTACAAACAGGTGGTTTAGCTTTTGGTGATATTTCAACCAAATCTAATTCCTGCTCTCTGGCTAGCTCTTTAGCTTTATCTAAAGGATATACACCAACTTCTATATTATCGCCCACAAGACGAACTTCGTCAACATATCTTATTTTCTCATTAATTCTATGTTGATCTTCTTTGATTACTCTTAACGGTCTTCTTGACCTGCTTCTACGAATTGCTATGACTTATAAATTTTAAATTTAACTAATGGTTGTTTTCCAACCTTTTTATTTTCTAGATGAATTTCAAAATTAATTAAAATTTCTTCAATGTTTTACTTTCTTCTGCTTTAATTAAAGAAATAAATTCTTCAATTGTAAATGTACCAAGATCTCCTTCTCCGTGTCTTCTTACAGAAACTGTGCCATCTTGTTCTTCTTTTTCACCAACAATTACCATAAACGGTACTTTGCTTACTTCTGCATCTCTAATCTTACGACCAGTTTTCTCACTTCGGTTATCTACCAGGGCGCGAATTTCGGAATTTTCTAACGATTTTAAAACTTTTTCTGAATATTTTTGATATTTATCACTGATTGGCAATAAGATAACCTGATCAGGAGTTAACCAAAGAGGGAAGTTACCGCCCGTGTGCTCTAGCAATACGGCAATAAAGCGCTCCATAGAACCAAATGGTGCTCTGTGAATCATCACCGGTCTGTGTAGTTGATTATCTGCTCCTTTATAGGTTAAATCAAAACGTTTTGGTAAATTATAGTCAACTTGTATCGTTCCAAGTTGCCAACTTCTGCCTAAAGCGTCCTTAACCATAAAGTCTAATTTAGGACCATAAAAGGCAGCTTCACCTTCTTCAATCACAAAATCTAAACCTTTATCAGTTGCTGCACTTATAATTGCATTTTCAGCAATTTCCCAAGTTTCAGTATCTCCAATATATTTATCAGGGTTGCTTTTATCTCTAATAGAAACCTGTGCTGTAAAATTTTCAAAACCTAAAGAACCAAAAACATATAAAACTAAGTCGATAACATCTTTAAATTCTTGATCTAATTGTTCTGGTGTACAAAAAATATGCGCATCATCTTGTGTAAAACCTCTAACACGCGTTAAACCATGTAACTCTCCACTTTGTTCGTATCTATAAACGGTTCCAAATTCAGCAAAACGTTTTGGTAAATCTTTATAAGAATAAGGCTTAAAATTATAAACTTCACAGTGGTGTGGGCAGTTCATCGGTTTTAACAAAAACTCCTCATCCATTTTAGGGGTTTTTATTGTCTGAAAACTGTCTTCACCATATTTTTCATAATGACCAGAAGTAACATATAATTCTTTCTGACCAATATGAGGTGTCATTACTTCTTCATAACCAGCTTTCTTTTGTGCTACCTTTAAGAAATCTTGTAAACGATTACGTAAAGCAGCGCCTTTTGGTAACCATAAAGGCAAACCAGCACCAACTTTCTGAGAAAAAGTAAACAACTCTAATTCTTTACCTAATTTTCTATGGTCACGTTTTTTAGCTTCTTCTAATAGCTCTAAATATTCAGTTAGCAATTTTTGTTTCGGAAAACTAATTCCATAAACACGAGTTAACTGATTATTCTTTTCATCACCGCGCCAATAAGCACCAGCAACGCTCATTATTTTAATCGCTTTTATAATTCCTGTATTTGGTATGTGACCTCCTCTACATAAATCTGTAAAGTTACTATGATCACAAAAAGTGATTTCTCCGTCTGTTAAGTTTTCAATCAACTCAACTTTATATTCGTTATTTTCTGCTTTATATAATGATAAAGCATCTGCCTTAGAAACAGAACGTAAAGAAAACTCATGTTTTCCTCGAGCAATCTCTAAAAATTTCTTTTCAATAGAAGGGAAGTCTTTATCAGAAATAACATCTTCTCCTAAATCAATATCATAATAGAAACCATTTTCAATAGCTGGTCCAATAGTCAATTTAGCATTCGGATAAAAACTTAAAATAGCTTCTGCTAATACGTGCGCAGAAGAATGCCAAAAAGCTTTCTTTCCGCCATCATCATTAAATGTATATAAAGTTAAAGAACCATCCGTGGTTAGTGGGGTAGAGGTTTCAACAGTTACGTCGTTAAAGTTTGCAGATATTACGTTTCTAGCAAACCCTTCACTAATGCTTTTTGCAACATCCATCGGAGTGCTATTTTTAGCAAACTCCTTAATAGTTCCGTCAGGTAAAGTTATTTTAATCATTTAATGTATAATATTTGAGGATACAAATATATTAGAAAACAATATTTCACACAATATATATGACTACTTATTAAATACTATTTTTTTTCGGGTGTTTCCGCACAAAAAAGTGCGGTCGGGCTTTCCGCACTCGCTTTTTTTTAAAACAAAAAAGAGCTCAAACAATTGCTTCAATCCCTAACACGGGCTTCTGTACTTATAGAGAATCTATTTAATCTGTTTTAACTTTTGTCATTAATAAAGAAACTGCTTTTTTCACTTTCACTAAGCGTGGTTTTTAATTTCCTTTCTTACAATAGAAATGTCATTGCAGGACGTTAAACAATTTCATCTTGAACTTATATTTCCATAATTGCATATTTCCGTAAAATGTTAACTTATATAAGAGCTCATAATTATTCCGATTTTAAGAATTACTTTGTAGAAATTTTTATTTCAAATATCTCCAGAGTTGTCAGCCCAAGTACTTTTTTTACAAAAAGAATCATACCAAGAACAGATTTAGCACCTAAAAAAATGTTTTCTTCAAGCAGTAAAACACATTTCAACCACGCTATTTCATAGAACAACGCACATTTCAACAAACCACAAACAATAAAAAGGTCTATTTTTACTAAAATAATCTTCCAACGATCTTGTGTTTTTTGTGTTAAAAACAAGTATCCACTTCCAAAACCACCCCAAAACCTAAAACCTCCAAAATACCCTCAAAAAAACTTTCTTCATAAACAGTTAAAAACAAGTGTCTTAAAACGTATTGTAAAATTAAATTAAAATAAAGGTAAAAAAATAGTTGTTAGATTAAAAATGAGTTGTAAGTTTGCACCCGCTAACAGTAATATCACACAGTTAGCAACGTTCATTGAGGAGTTGTAAGTAAGTTGAGGATTAGTAGTTTATCTAAATAAAACGTCAAAATTTTATTAAAAATAAAATAACAATTTCCTTAGGTTTATAATTAAAAAGAGTTGTATGTTTGCAGTCCGAAATTTTCGGCAAAAACGTTCAAGATTTTTTTAGTTTTAGATCAAACAAAAAAAATAAAAAAAAAGTTTAATTTTTTATTGTCAGATTAGAAATAGTTTGTATGTTTGCAGCCGCTAAGAAATACAGCGAAAACGATCAAAGAAAATTTGGAATGACTATTAAAAGAGTCAGTTAGTTCGAGTCTAACATTTCTACAAAGTTTTATTTAGGGAGTAGCTTTTAAGTTGCTTTTTAAGATTAGAACAAAGTTCATTGAAAATATTGAAATTGACAGCGTAATTAAAGAGTAGAATAACCATGTTTAGATTTATTTAAACAAATTCTTTTGAAACTTATTCATTAAAATATTTAAAATATACAATGAAGAGTTTGATCCTGGCTCAGGATGAACGCTAGCGGCAGGCTTAACACATGCAAGTCGAGGGGTAACATTGTGCTTGCACAGATGACGACCGGCGCACGGGTGCGTAACGCGTATAGAACCTACCTTTTACTGGAGAATAGCCTTTAGAAATGAAGATTAATGCTCCATGGTATTGAGTTTTGGCATCAAGACTTAATTAAAGATTTATTGGTAAAAGATGGCTATGCGTCCTATTAGTTAGATGGTAAGGTAACGGCTTACCATGACTTTGATAGGTAGGGGTCCTGAGAGGGAGATCCCCCACACTGGTACTGAGACACGGACCAGACTCCTACGGGAGGCAGCAGTGAGGAATATTGGGCAATGGAGGCAACTCTGACCCAGCCATGCCGCGTGAAGGATGACTGCCCTATGGGTTGTAAACTTCTTTTATACAGGAAGAAACACTGGTATGTATACCAGCTTGACGGTACTGTAAGAATAAGGACCGGCTAACTCCGTGCCAGCAGCCGCGGTAATACGGAGGGTCCGAGCGTTATCCGGAATCATTGGGTTTAAAGGGTCCGCAGGCGGTCGATTAAGTCAGAGGTGAAATCCCATAGCTCAACTATGGAACTGCCTTTGATACTGGTTGACTTGAGTCATATGGAAGTAGATAGAATGTGTAGTGTAGCGGTGAAATGCATAGATATTACACAGAATACCGATTGCGAAGGCAGTCTACTACGTATGTACTGACGCTGAGGGACGAAAGCGTGGGGAGCGAACAGGATTAGATACCCTGGTAGTCCACGCCGTAAACGATGGATACTAGTTGTTGGGCATTAGCTCAGTGACTAAGCGAAAGTGATAAGTATCCCACCTGGGGAGTACGGTCGCAAGACTGAAACTCAAAGGAATTGACGGGGGCCCGCACAAGCGGTGGAGCATGTGGTTTAATTCGATGATACGCGAGGAACCTTACCAGGGCTTAAATGTAGTCTGACAGCTTTAGAGATAGAGTTTTCTTCGGACAGATTACAAGGTGCTGCATGGTTGTCGTCAGCTCGTGCCGTGAGGTGTCAGGTTAAGTCCTATAACGAGCGCAACCCCTGTCGTTAGTTGCCATCAAGTAAAGTTGGGGACTCTAACGAGACTGCCTACGCAAGTAGTGAGGAAGGTGGGGATGACGTCAAATCATCACGGCCCTTACGTCCTGGGCCACACACGTGCTACAATGGTATGGACAATGAGCAGCCATCTGGCAACAGAGAGCGAATCTATAAACCATATCACAGTTCGGATCGGAGTCTGCAACTCGACTCCGTGAAGCTGGAATCGCTAGTAATCGGATATCAGCCATGATCCGGTGAATACGTTCCCGGGCCTTGTACACACCGCCCGTCAAGCCATGGAAGCTGGGAGTGCCTGAAGTCGGTCACCGCAAGGAGCCGCCTAGGGTAAAACTGGTAACTAGGGCTAAGTCGTAACAAGGTAGCCGTACCGGAAGGTGCGGCTGGAACACCTCCTTTCTAGAGAAAGATGGTGAGTTACAAAAAAAAGGTCATTTTTACTCTTTGCTGTTAATTTTATAATATAAGTATTTTAAGCTATTATAGTCTCGTAGCTCAGCTGGTTAGAGCGCTACACTGATAATGTAGAGGTCGGCAGTTCGAGTCTGCCCGGGACTACAAAAAGCTAAAGTACTAAGGAAATTCTGGAAGTAAGAGGATTCTACATTCATAATTTAGGATTTATTCTGAATTTCATAATGGGGGATTAGCTCAGCTGGCTAGAGCGCTTGCCTTGCACGCAAGAGGTCATCGGTTCGACTCCGATATTCTCCACAACGGTCAATTTCAAGTAAATAGACCACAAGTTCATTGACATATTGGTAAAATGATATCGTAAGAATCAAATAGATAGAGAACAATTAGAATATTTATATTCTAATTAAATAATTTTTTTATAAAAATATAAAAGAGTTCATTATAGTATGGAAACATACTGTAGCAAAAAGTACAATAAGTTAAGTAAGGGCGTATGGCGGATGCCTAGGCTCTCAGAGACGACGAAGGACGTGATAAGCTGCGAAAAGCTACGGGGAGGGGCACATACCTTTTGATCCGTAGATATCCGAATGGGGCAACCCGGCATGTTGAAGACATGTCACCTAGCAATAGGGGTAAACCCGGTGAACTGAAACATCTAAGTAACCGGAGGAAGAGAAAACAATAGTGATTCCGTTAGTAGTGGCGAGCGAACGCGGATTAGCCCAAACCAAATTTGTTACGGCAAATTTGGGGTTGTAGGGCCACGATATTCGAAGATAAGTGAATTAGAACAGTTTGGAAAGACTGACCATAGAGGGTGATAGTCCCGTAAAAGTAAGCGAATTTAAGATAGTGGTACCCTGAGTAGTGCGGGACACGAGTAATCCTGTATGAATCCACCGGGACCATCCGGTAAGGCTAAATACTCCTGAGAGACCGATAGTGAACTAGTACCGTGAGGGAAAGGTGAAAAGAACCCTAAGTAAGGGAGTGAAATAGAACCTGAAACCGTACGCCTACAAGCGGTCGGAGCATCATTTATGGTGTGACGGCGTGCCTTTTGCATAATGAGCCTACGAGTTACTGTTTCTAGCAAGGTTAATTGATTAAGTCAAGGAGCCGTAGCGAAAGCGAGTCTGAATAGGGCGCTTTAGTTAGTAGTAGTAGACGCGAAACCGAGTGATCTACCCATGGGCAGGTTGAAGCTGTGGTAACACACAGTGGAGGACCGAACCAGTTGACGTTGAAAAGTCTTTGGATGACCTGTGGGTAGGGGTGAAAGGCCAATCAAACTCGGAAATAGCTCGTACTCCCCGAAATGCATTTAGGTGCAGCGTTGAGTAAAAGTTTTATAGAGGTAGAGCTACTGATTGGATGCGGGGGCTTCACCGCCTACCAATTCCTGACAAACTCCGAATGCTATAAAATGTTTCTCAGCAGTGAGGGCATGGGTGCTAAGGTCCATGTCCGAGAGGGAAAGAACCCAGACCATCAGCTAAGGTCCCCAAATATATGTTAAGTTGAAAAAACGAGGTGAAATTGCTTAGACAGCTAGGATGTTGGCTTGGAAGCAGCCATTCATTTAAAGAGTGCGTAACAGCTCACTAGTCGAGCGATTTCGCATGGATAATAATCGGGCATAAACATATTACCGAAGCTATGGATTAACGTTGAAAGACACGTTAGTGGTAGGGGAGCATTGTAATCAGCGTAGAAGGTGTACTGTGAGGTATGCTGGAGTGTTTACAAAAGAAAATGTAGGCATAAGTAACGATAATGGGGGCGAGAAACCCCCACACCGAAAGACTAAGGTTTCCTCAGCGATGCTAATCAGCTGAGGGTTAGTCGGGTCCTAAGGCGAATCCGAAGGGAGTAGTCGATGGATAACAGGTTAATATTCCTGTACTTCTTATAATTGCGATGGGGTGACGGAGTAATGAAAGCACCGCGAACTGACGGAATAGTTCGTTGAAACATGTAGCTATTGGCACTGTAGGTAAATCCGCAGAGTTAGGTGAAATGTGATAGTACCAAGCGTCTTCGGACAATTGGATAGTGTGCCTAAGGGCTTCCAAGAAAAACCTCTAAGCTTCAGATTATAAGAACCCGTACCGTAAACCGACACAGGTAGTTGGGATGAGAATTCTAAGGTGCTCGAGAGATTCATGGCTAAGGAACTAGGCAAAATAGACCCGTAACTTCGGGAGAAGGGTCGCCCATCTTCGGATGGGCCGCAGTGAAAAGGTCCAGGCGACTGTTTATCAAAAACACAGGGCTTTGCTAAATTGAAAGATGATGTATAAGGCCTGACACCTGCCCGGTGCTGGAAGGTTAAGTGGAGGGTTTAGCTTCGGCGAAGATCTGAAATGAAGCCCCAGTAAACGGCGGCCGTAACTATAACGGTCCTAAGGTAGCGAAATTCCTTGTCGGGTAAGTTCCGACCTGCACGAATGGTGCAACGATCTGGACACTGTCTCAGCCATGAGCTCGGTGAAATTGTAGTATCGGTGAAGATGCCGATTACCCGCAGCGGGACGAAAAGACCCCGTGAACCTTTACTATAGCTTAGTATTGGCTTTGGATAAGTAATGTGTAGGATAGGTGGGAGACATTGAAGCGGCGTCGCTAGGCGTTGTGGAGTCGTCCTTGAAATACCACCCTTTGCTTATCTAGAGTCTAACTCAGAGATGAGGACAGTGCTTGGTGGGTAGTTTGACTGGGGTGGTCGCCTCCAAAAGAGTAACGGAGGCTTCTAAAGGTACCCTCAGTACGCTTGGTAACCGTACGTAGAGTGCAATGGCATAAGGGTGCTTGACTGAGAGACATACAGGTCGATCAGGTTGGAAACAAGAGCATAGTGATCCGGTGGTTCCGCATGGAAGGGCCATCGCTCAAAGGATAAAAGGTACTCCGGGGATAACAGGCTGATCTCCCCCAAGAGCTCATATCGACGGGGGGGTTTGGCACCTCGATGTCGGCTCGTCACATCCTGGGGCTGGAGAAGGTCCCAAGGGTTGGGCTGTTCGCCCATTAAAGTGGCACGCGAGCTGGGTTCAGAACGTCGTGAGACAGTTCGGTCTCTATCTGCTGTGGGCGTTAGAAATTTGCGTGGATCTGACTCTAGTACGAGAGGACCGAGTTGGACTGACCTCTAGTGTACCTGTTGTTTCGCCAGAAGCATAGCAGGGTAGCTACGTCGGGAAGGGATAAGCGCTGAAAGCATATAAGCGCGAAACCCACCACAAGATGAGATTTCTTTAAAGGGTCGTTGGAGATTACAACGTTGATAGGTCATAGGTGTAAAGGCAGTAATGTCATAGCCAAGTGATACTAATAACCCATAGACTTATGTACGCTTCCCGCCGAAAGGCGGGAGCAGAACCTCTTTATTTATTAGACGATTTAGATATTATTTTACCATATGTTAACTTATACAGTTAAAATTATTTAGCTGAAAATTTTAGGGTGGTTATAGCATTGGGGCTCACCTCTTCCCATCTCGAACAGAGAAGTTAAGCCCAATCGCGCCGATGGTACTGCATTTATGTGGGAGAGTAGGTCGCCGCCTTTCTTTAATCTTGAATATTCAAGATCCTAAACCTCAATTCTTATGAATTGAGGTTTTTTTTTGTAATAAACTCAAAGGTTTGTTATGGTCTTGTAATCTATGAATTACATAAAATCATTTATATCTTACATTTAAAGATTCGTTTTCTTCTGAAAACTATTATTTTTATAATATGTTTAGGTGCTTATTTAAAGATGAAAATCCTAAGTAATTATATTTTATCATATTTGTTTATTAAAATATTTTTACAATCTTTTTTATACCAATAATATATCTATCTAATTAAATTCGTTATTTAGAAAATTTTAATAATTAAATTTAAAATATTTTTTTCTGTAAAATTGTTATTCCATATTAAGAATTTTATTAGCATATATAACTAATTCTTCTTCTTTATATCTTTTATTAATCTAATTTTATGTTTTATACATCTCCTTTAATTATTAAAACTAAATTGCATTTTATTATTTTAAATTTTCGAATGGCCTTACCATTTTTTTATTTAATAAAAATACGTATATTTGGTTAACCAATTTGGTTTACCAGTTTAAAACTATACTTAAATGGTTGTTTTAAAAAGTGGCTCACCTTTTGATTATTACCATATATTAATTATAAATTCTATTTATGAAAAAATTAGTTTTATTTTATATTTCCATTTTATCAATTACTAATATTAATCTCTTTGCACAAGAAAAATTAGTTTCTAATATAACAGAATATAACAGTACTATTAAAACTGTAAAAGCGGGAGATGTTATTGTTTTGAAGAATGGTATTTGGCAAGATGTTAAATTAAATGCTTACGGACAAGGTGAGGTAGGAAGCCCCATTTTAATAAAAGCAGAAACTGCTGGAGAAGTAATAATCACAGGAAACTCTACCTTAAATATTTATGGCGAACACATTATTGTAAGTGGCTTGTGGTTTAAAGATGGTAATACAAGCTATAAATCGGTTGTTCAGTTTAGAAAAGATTCTAAAACCTTTGCTAATAATTGTCGTTTAACAAACTCTACAATATCTTATTATAAATCTAAAGAAAATTTAAAAGACCATTGGGTAGATCTTTGGGGTAAAAATAACCGTGTGGATCATAATAACTTTACAGGTAAAATAAGTGAAGGAACTACTTTGGTAGTTTGGCTTAAAGGAGAAGAACATGTAGAAAATAATCATAGAATAGATAATAACTTTTTTGGTACAAGACCAGACCTAGGTAAAAACGGAGGAGAAACAATTAGAATTGGTACCAGTACGAACTCTAAAAAATCATCTAAAACTCTTGTAGAAAAAAATATTTTTTCAAGTTGTGACGGTGAAATAGAAATTATTTCTAATAAATCTGGAGACAATATTTATAGAGATAATTTATTTGTAGGTAGCCAAGGTGCTTTAACGCTAAGACATGGCGATAACGCGTTGGTAGAACGAAATGTTTTTTTAGGAAATGGTGTATCTAAAACAGGTGGAGTTAGGGTAATCAACTCTAATCATATTATCAGAAATAATTTATTTGTAGGTTTGTTAGGTGATGGTTTTAGAGGACCAATTGTAGTAATGAACGGGGTGCCAAATTCACCTTTAAATAGATATGAACAAGTAAAGAATGTAGATATTCAGAATAATACCATTATCAATTCTGGGCCAATTTCCTTTGGAGAAGGTAAAGATGATGAAAAAACGCTTGCACCTATAAATACTAATTTTTCAAACAATTTAATTTTTAACGACAAACCAGGGAAAAATATTTTATTTGTTGATGACGTTTCTGGAATCACTTTTAATAATAATTATATAGATGCGGCAACACCACAAGTTATTAACGGTTTTAATGCAACCAAAATAGATTGGAAAGAGATAGGTTCTTTTCCTGTGCCGACTGCTAAGAATAACGATTTGTTAGTAGTTACTAAAAATAGTAAAAGTCTAGAAAAAGATATTAACAATAATATAAGAGAAGTTTTTAATGCAGGCGCTTTTAATCTGGATGCCAATAATTTACCAAGAGCTTTAAAGTTAAGATCTGGTCCGGGTTGGACACCTAATATTGTTGCTCCAATTATTAAAGCTGAAGAAATTACCGTAGAACCTGGTATAGAAACTTTAAGAAAAGCGATTGATAAAGCATCTCCAGGTTCTGTTTTAAATTTAAAAACAGGAGAGTATATTTTAGAAAAATCAATTAAAGTATCTAAGAATATTACTATTGTTGGAGATAAAGGCGGTGCTACCATTATAGCAGCCAAAAAAGATCTAGAAAAACCGATTAGTTATTTGTTTAGGGTAAATGAAGGGATAAACTTACACATTAGCAATGCAATTCTAGATGGTGTAAATTCTGAATTAAAATATGCTATTGTTTCTCCTGACAAACAAGAAGGCGGACTTTATAATTTATTTGTAGATAATATTATCTTTCAAAACTTTACGAATAAAAATGGAGGAAGCGTTTTTAAAGCCTATAATGGTACAAAAGCAGATACTTTAAGTTTTGTAAACTCTAGATTCGAAAACAATTATAGAGGTTTAAATTTATCTTATGATAAAGATATTATGGAGCTATACAATGCAAATACAATTATTATAGACAACACTGTATTTAAAAATATAGAAGAAGCAGCAATTAATTATTATAGAAAAACTGTATCGACAGAAATTCCGGGTGGTAACTTAATTATAAATAATTCAATATTTAGTAATGTTTTTAATAATGAAAAAGGTAAAATTATTAGAGCAGATGGAATTAGCAATGTTTCCATTACAAATTCTGTGATTGAAGATAGTTATAAAGTTATAACGCCTGTTTCTTTAAAAGGTTCTAATAATAGTATTTCTAATTGTTTAATTCATAAAAGTGGTTTTGTTAAAATAAGTGATAATGCTAAAAAGGAAAATTTAATTTATAAAAATCCCCGATGGGATGATAATTATCTTTTTACTCCAAGTGATAAATCTCCATTATTAAAAGTAAATAATGATATCGATAACATAGGTTTAAAGCAATAAATATATTTTCTGATGAAGAAAAAATTTCTTTTTGGTATTGTTTTTTTGACTTTAGTCTCACAAACAATTTTTAGTCAGGTTGTTTTAAGTGCAGATGGTCCTGGAAATACCTATGAGTTGATAAATGCTGTTTTTGCTAATCCAAACAGAAGTGTGGTGGAAGCTCCAGATTGTAATCATACAGATTTTGGAAATCATATAGATGAAGTTTTTGATACAGAATTAAATAAGAATGTTTTCCGTTTTCATATTCATGTAACTCCAGATAATGATCGTTGTAAAAAGTTTGATAGGCAACGTAATGAGATAAAAACATATTCTGATTCACCTGAAAATTTAAAGGTAACTAAAGGAGAAACTGTAGCATATAAATGGAAATTTAAGTTAAGTGATTCCTTTAAAACTTCAGCAAGTTTTACACATATTCATCAAATAAAAGCAGTTGGTGGTTCATATGCATCTATACCAATGATTTCTTTTACTTTAAGAAAAGGAAATCCGGATAAATTTGAATTAAGGTATACAGCAACCAATGATCAAACTACTTTAGAAACGGCAAACTTAGATTTATTTAGAGGGAATTGGGTAGAAGTAACAGAGTATATTAAATTTGATGATGCAGGGAGTTATTCTTTAGAAATAAGAAAGGTTTCTAATAATGAAGAAATATTTAGTTATTCTAATAGTCCATTAGATACTTGGCAAGATGGTGCAGAATTTGCAAGACCCAAATGGGGTATTTATAGAAGTTTAAATAACAAACAAGACCTGCAAGATGAAATAGTAAAATATGCTGATTTTAGCATTGAAGAAATTACAGGATTACTTTCTGTTGATGATTTAAAAGCAAAATCAGAAAATATTTTATTATTTCCAAATCCATCATCTAATGAGATAGAGTTTAAAAATACAGATTCAGATACGTATGATGAAGTTGCGTTGTTTGATAATACTGGTAGAAATATTTCTATAGAAAATAGGTTTAATAATAAAACGGTAGATTTTAGTGGTTTTTCTAAAGGATTGTATTTTGTTGTTCTTACAAAAGATTCAGTAATAGTAAAAGTATTAAAATGCTATATTAAATAATGCTTTCAAAGCATTATAAGTTAAATTAAAGTATCTACATTTATTTTTAATTTTTGAAACATAAAATTAATTAGTTCTTAATGAAACTATTAATTCTTCTTAAATAGTTTTATCATTCCAAAATTAGTAACTATATTTGGTAAACCAATTTGGTAAACCAGTTTTTGTTTTACCAAATAATTTATGTATTATTTTTTAAAACAACATACTTTTTTAGGGTTAGCAGTCTCTAAAAATTTTATAAGAGTTTACCTAAAACATATTAACTAAAAGAAAATGAAAAAAACACTTCTAATTATCAGTTTACTATTGCTAATCGTTTCTTGTGAGCAAAAAGTAGCTAAAAGTATTGTTGTAACAAACTCATCCGAACTAATAGAGGCAACAAAAAACGCGCAAGCAGGAGATAATATTGTTATTAAAGACGGAGTTTACAAAGATGTAGAAATTGTTTTTGAAGGTGAAGGAACAAAAGAAAACCCTATTGTTTTAAAAGCAGAAAATGCGGGTAAAGTTTTTATAGAAGGTATTTCTAGTTTACAAATGGGAGGTAGTTATTTAGAAGTAAATGGATTATTTTTTAGAAACGGATATTCACCGTTTAAAAATGTTATTGGTTTTAGAATTACAGAAGAAAATGTAGCAAACTATAGTAAAGTTACCAACTGTGTTATTTTAGATTATAACAGTTTAGAGCGTGATCAGGATAATTTATGGGTGCAACTTTATGGTACGCATAACGAATTAAGTAATAACTATATTGCTGGTAAAACAAATGGTGGACCAACTGTTAGAGTAGATCTAAAAGGGAACCAAAGCATTAGAAATTATCACCAAATTATAAATAATCATTTTGGACCAAGACCTAGAAAAGGTGGTGCAAGAGGAGAAACTATTCAATTAGGAAGTAGTTTTACATCTATGTCTCCAAGTAATACAACCATTGCAAACAATTTATTTGAAGAATGTAATGGAGAAGTTGAAATAATTTCTAGTAAGACAAATTTTAATATCATTAAAAATAACGTTTTTTATAAAAGTGAAGGTTCTGTTGTAACCCGTCATGGAAATTACGTTACTATTGATGGTAATTATTTTATTGGTGATGGTGTAAATAAACAATTTGGTGGAATTAGAATTGTAAATACCGGACACTGGATTATCAATAATTATTTTTATAAAATTATAGGAGAAAACTTTAGAAGTCCATTAGCTATTATGAATGGTATTCCTAAATCACCATTAAATAGATACAATCAAGTTACCGATGTTGTAGTTGCATATAATACATATGTAGACTCTAAATCTCCATGGCAATTTGGTGTAGGTACAAATATTGCTCAAGCAGCTGTATTGCCTAAGTCAGAAATTCGTTCTGCAAGAGCGCTTAGAACAGTTGTTGCAAATAATATTATTTACAACAGTGTAGGAGATGAAACTCCAATTATAGAACATGATAAAGCGGATGGAGTTAAATTTAAAAACAACATCATTAATAATCAGGGTGTAGGTTTTGATAATTCAGAAAGAATACAAGCTGCTGAATTTGAATTAACAAAATTGAGTGAGCATATTTATATGCCTAAATTAACGAGTGATTTTGATGTTTATAACGGTTTTGGTTTTGAAACTATTAAACAAGATATTTTTGGAAACTCTAGAGAAAATTCGAACTCTATAGGAGCTGCAGTTCAAGGATTAATGAAAGATCCAGCAATTTTAGATAAAACTAAATACGGAGCTTCTTGGTATTCTAATGTAGTAGAAGCTGCAACACCAAATGTTTTAGCTGTTACAAATGCTAAAGGTGAATTAGAAGCGGTAATTGCTTCTGCTAAATCTGGTGACGTTATTGCTTTGAGTCCTGGTACATATAATGTTTCTGCATCTCTTGTAATTAATAAATCACTTACAATTCAATCTAAGGATGATAAAAAAGCGGAAATTATTTTTGAAGGAGCAGACAATACGCCTTTGTTTAATTTGAATCCGTACGGAATTTTAACAATCAATAACATTGTGCTTTATGGAAACGGAAAACAAAAAGCGTTTGCAAACTTAAATAAAAACATGTCTAATCATTTTGGATTGACAGTTTCTGGATGCGATATTAATAATTTTAATTATGTGTTAAAAGCATATAAACAGACATTTGCAGAAGAAGTTACCTTTAAAAATAGCACCATTACCAATTGTGAAAATGGTATTGAATTATCTGAAGAAACAAATGATAGAGGAGACTATAATACAGAGTATTTAACGGTAGATAACTGTCAGTTTACAAATGTTAAGCAAAATGTGATAGACTATTACAGAGGTGGTTATGATGAGTCTACTATTGGTGGAAACTTATTGGTTTCTAATAGTACTTTTACAGAATGTGGGAGTAAAGAGGAAAACGGTATGTTGTTAAATCATAGAGGTATAGTAAATGTAAACATCACTAAGAATGTATTTAAAAACAATAAAGTGGAGTTTGTTTCTATTTTATGGGGAGCAAAAAACAACGTTGAATCTAATAATACATTAATCAATTCTGGTAAAATTAAAACTGAAGAAAATTTAGTGATGAAATTAATGTATTAATAAAATATATTATACCTCTAATCGTTCTTTTAATTTTTTTTCAATATCCGTTTTCGAACAATATATAGGCAAAAAAACAATTGAATTGTCTGTTTTTTTAATGAGTTTATGTTATAAATAAGTAATGACTTAGTAGGTTCTATAAAAATAATTATTGAGTAGTTTTTTGAATTATTACTTTTAAGGCCCATTTATTTAATAAATGGGCCTTTTTTTTTGTTTTTTTATAACATGACTAATATAAAAAGATGAAATTCTGCGTGTAAAATATGTTAAATTCACTATTTTATATACTATTATTTTGTTAAAATACTAATTAGCCATATATTTGGTACACCAATCTGGTTAACCAATTTTAATTTCAATTTATATATGAAAAAATTTAGCATACAATTAATAGCTCTTTTTTTTATTAGTTTTATTGCGATCTCTTGTAATAAAACAACAGAGAATGCTAATGAGGATGCAAAAAAAGAGGGTTCACATCCTAAATTGATTTTAACCAAAGAAGGTGTAGATAACATCAGAAAAAACTTAGGCAATGTGCCTATTTTCGATAAAACGTTAGCAGATACAAAAGCAGAAGTAGATGCCGAAATAGAATTAGGAATATTAGTTCCTATTCCTAAAGATTTATCTGGAGGTTATACACATGAACGTCACAAGAAAAACTTTATAATTATTCAAAAAGCTGGAGTCTTATTTCAGATTTTGAATGATGAAAAATATGCAAACTATGTTAAAGATATGTTGTTTGCGTATGCAAAATTATATCCAACATTACCTGTACACCCACAAACAAGGTCGTATGCAAGAGGTAAATTATTTTGGCAATGTTTAAATGATTCTAATTGGTTAGTGTATTCTGCACAAGCTTATGATTGCGTATATGATTGGTTGTCTAAAGAAGAGAGAGAAACATTAGAAAACGATTTATTTATTCCGTTTGCTAAATTTATATCAGAAGGGAATCCACAATTTTTTAACAGAGTACATAACCATAGTACTTGGGGTAATGTAGCTGTTGGAATGATTGCCTTGGTTATGGACAACGATGAGTTGTTAGACAATGCATTAAACGGTTTAAAAACTGATAATTTAAATACCGGAATGAGAGACAATGATGGTGGTTTTATTAAAGTTGAAGGATTAAGGTTAGGCTTTTTCGGGAACTTAGACGAGCCTTTTTCTCCAGATGGTTATTATAATGAAGGTCCTTATTACCAACGTTATGCCATGTATCCTTTTTTAATTTTTGCTGAAGCATTACACAATGTAAAACCAGAATTAAAAATATTTGAATATAAAGATGGCGTTTTATTAAAAGCAGTAGATGCTTTATTAAACTTATCGGATGCAGATGGAGATTTTTTTCCATTAAATGATGGCCAGAAAGGGATGTCTTATTATACAGCAGCGTTGGTTTCTGCAGTAGACATTGCTTATAAGTTTGGAGGAGAAAATCCTGAGTTGTTAAGTATTGCTAAAAAACAAGATAGAGTTGTTTTAGATGATACTGGTTTAGCAATTGCAATTGGAATTAAAGAAGGCTTAGAGAAACCTTTTACAAAAAAATCTGTTAATTTATCTGACGGTAAAAAAGGAGACGAAGGTGGAGTTGGTATTTTAAGAAGTGATAATTTAGAGTTGGTGTATAAATACGCTTCACATGGTTCTAGTCATGGTCATTATGATAAATTATCTTTCTCTTTACACGAAAAGGGTAATGAAGTATTGCAAGATTATGGTTTAGCTCGTTTTGTAAATATTGAACAAAAAGGTGGAGGTAATTATTTAAAAGAAAACCAAACATGGGCAAAACAAACCATTGCACATAATACAATTACCGTAAATGAAGAAAGTCATTTTGAAGGTAAGTTTGAGATTGGAACCAAACACCATTCAGACTTGTATTTTTATGATGATAAAAATCCTAATATACAGATATTAAGTGCAACAGAGGTAAATGCTTATCCTGGTACAGAAATGCTTAGAACTCTTGCCTTAATTAAAGATGAAGATTTTGAAAGACCATTTACAATAGATCTTTTTAAAATAAAATCAGATAGTAAAAAACAATATGATTTACCTTATTATTACTTAGGTCATATTATGAAAACTAATTTTGAGTTTGAAACGTATGATCAACTAAATCCTTTAGGAAAAAAGAATGGTTATCAGCATTTATGGAAAGAGGCTTCAGGAAAACCTGCTGATGCTAATACGGTGTTCTCTTGGAAAAATAATGATTTATTCTACACATTAACAACCGCTTCTAATGCAAATGATGAGTTGATTTTGGCAAGAATTGGAGCAAACGATCCAGAGTATAATTTACGTAAAGAACCTTCTTTTATTATCCGAAGAAAAAATACTCAAAACACCACTTTTGCTTCTGTAATAGAATCTCATGGTAGTTATAGTTCTGTTTCTGAATTAGCTTTAAACGCATATAGTAGTATTACAAACTTAAATGTTGTTTTAGATACAGAGGCTTATACTGCAGTAGAAATTACTACAAAGAAAAATACTACTAAAATTTTTATAATTTCTAATAAAGATAATTCTACAGATAAAAATCATATAATTAAAATAGGCAATAAGGAGTATAATTGGAAAGGTTCTTATTATTATAAGTAAATAAAAAAAATAAATAAAATGGGAAAAATGAATAGATTTAGTGAAAAGTACGTAATTTCTAAAGATTTAGATTGGGAAGTATTAGGTGGAGGAGTTTCTAGAAAATTTTTAGGTTATGATAATCAAATTATGATGGTAAGCGTAAAATTTGAAGAAGGAGCATTAGGTGCACCTCATCAACATTTTCATACGCAAGCTACTTATGTGGTTTCAGGTAAATTCGAATTTGAAATTGACGGTGTAAAACAAATTGTAGAAGCAGGAGATGGGGTTTATATAGAGCCTAATTTATTGCATAGTGCTGTTTGTTTAGAAGAGGGACAATTAATTGACACATTTAGTCCTGTAAGAGAAGATTTTTTAACTGGAGATGGACCTTCTTATTTTGCAGACAAGAAGTAAAATAAGAATCTCTTAAGGAAGATTTAATGAGGTGATAGACGTTACTATTACATCAAAATATAGCAGTTTTAATCTTAAAGACATATTTAAGATTAAATGTTTTTTAAAGAAAAATAATTCAAAACAATTAACAATGAACTTAAAAATTAAGTTAGTATTTATTGCAATGCTTCTTTTTAGTGCAATAGGATTTGCGCAAGAAAGTGTTACAGTAACGGGAAATGTTATGTCTAAAACGGATAGTGAGCCTATATTGGGTGCTAATGTTATCCTGGTTGGAACAACAAAAGGAACAAGTACCGATTTTGATGGTAATTATAAAATTACCGTGAAGTCTGGAGATGTTATTCAGTTTTCTTACCTAGGTTTTAAAACGAAAACAGTAACTTTTACAAATCAAAAAACAATTAATGTAGCCTTAGACGAAGATTCTAATATTTTAGATGAAATTGTTGTAGTAGGTTATGGAAATCAAAAACAAAAAAACGTAACAAGTGCTTTAACAAAAGTTTCTGGAGAAGATCTTCAAAACCAAGCAGTAGCGCGTGTAGAGGATGCTCTTAAGGGTAGAGTAGCAGGTTTAAGAATTCAAGTAACTTCTTCTGAAGCGGGTGGAGATCCAAAAATTACATTAAGAGGACCTGGTTCTGTTACTGGTTCTTCTTCTCCTTTAATTGTGGTAGATGGAGTAATTCTAGGTACAGATTCAGATATTTTAGGATCTATAGACAATAATAATATTAAATCTATTAGTGTTTTAAAAGATGCATCTTCTGTGGCCATTTATGGTTCTCGTGGTGCAAATGGTGTAATTTTAGTTACTTTAAAAGAAGGAATTTCTGGTCAAACAAGATTTTCTTATAACAGCTTTACAGGGTATAAATATTCTGATAACAATAGCAACTTTAATACAACAATAGCGCAAGAAAGAGCAAGGTTAGATGGTTTACAAGGTCAAGTGAGTGCAATATCAGTAAATAGTCCTAACTATGGTAGAATTGTTGGTGATAACGCAAATGCAGATAATGGATCTTATAATAATGCTTACGCTGAATTAGAAGCTATGGAATTTATTGCTTCATTAGGGAGTGGTGAAACAAATTGGCAAGATGAAATTTTTGATGGTGGTTTTATACAAAGTCATTCTTTTGCTGCCAGAGGTGGTTCTGAGTTAACTAGTTATTCAGCTTCTTTAGGTTATTTAGAAGATGAAGGAATTGTTTTAAATGATGATTTTAAAAAATACAATGCTAGAGTTAAGATTGATAGTAGATCTAAGAATAAAAAAATAAAATATGGTGCAAGTATACGTGTTAATTATAATGACCAAACTAAAGTACCTGCAAGATTTACAGATCCATTAAGACAAATGGGGCATGTGCCATTATATTTAAATGAAGAACATTTAAAATATGTAACTCCATTTTCTACAGAGGTAGGTGTTTCTACAGATGCAGGAAAATTATTTGAAAACCTTGGTGTTGGAAGTTACGGTTTTTCTAGAGCTTTTGATCATACCTTTACAGCAGATCCTAGCAACCCAAGAAGTATTCTTAGAGATCCAGCTACTGGTTTACCTGTTGCTAGTGGTTTAACTTCTGGTGGTTTAACCTTATCTACCACTAAAAACGTACATCCTTTGGTACATTATATGGAAAGATCTAGAACTAAGAAGAAGTTAAGTTTAAACGCATCTTCTTATATCGATTTTAAATTAGCAAAAGGGCTTAGTTTTAGACAAACTATTTCTGGTGATTTTAGACACAATAAAAGTAACGAAGCAGATTATTTGTATGGTCAAGAAAACAGAGATCAAGAATCTTTTAGATTAGAAAGGAGAGACGAATTAAACCAATATACGTTCGAGTCATTACTTAAATATGATACAAGTTATAAAAAGCATAACTTTAATTCAGTATTAGGATTTGAGTACATGCAAAGTGATAATTACAGACAAGAATCTGAAGCAGTTGGTTTTTCTAATGATTTTAACAATAATATTGCTATTGCAGATGGAGGAACAACATATACAGATAACGCAAGCGAAAAATTAGTTTCATTTTTTGGTAGGTTAGACTATAATTATGATGAAAAATACTTGTTTCAATTATCTGTACGTAATGATGCAAGTACAAGATTTGGTCCAGATTCTAAAAATGGATTTTTTCCTGCTGCATCTCTTGGTTGGGTTATGTCTAATGAAAAATTCTTATCAGACAGCAACTTAATATCATTCTTAAAAGTAAGAGCAAGTTATGGTCTTTCTGGTTCTAACCAAATTTCTAATAACATATTCGAATCTCTTTACAGATTTGAAGAAGCGTATAGTACAATAAGCTATGATGGAACAACTGGTGTAAAAGCAACAACTTTAGCAAATCAAATTTTAGGTTGGGAAAAATTAAGAGAATTTAACCCAGGTATAGATGTTACTTTTGGTAGAGGTCTTTTTAGCTTAACAGCAGATTACTATATTAGAACAAGTGAAGATTTATTACTTTTTGCTCCATCTGCTGCTGCTTATGGTACAGACAATTGGTTACAAAACCTTGGTGAAGTTAAAAATGAAGGAGTAGAATTTGAGGTAAGTTCTAGATTGATGTCTAAAGAAAACTTCCGTTGGAGTGTTTCTGGTCAGTTTTCTTTAAATAGAAACGAAGTAACAAGCTTAGGAAATAACGAACAAATTATCTCTAGAATTGATCAAGATACAAGACCAACAGAATTTATTGCAAAAGTTGGGCAGCCAATTACCTCTTTTTATGGATGGGTATATGAAAAAGAAATTCCTTTAGAATGGGTAGACAATCCTTTTAATAGATTTAACAATGATTATGCAGATGTTTATGTAAAAGATTTAAATGGAGACGGAATTATTGATGATGATGATAGAACAGAATTAGGTAGTCCTTACCCAGATTTTGAATGGGGTTTTAATTCTGATTTTACTTTGTATGATTTCGATTTTTCTTTTCAATTACAAGGTTCTCATGGAGCAGAAGTTAGAGTTGCAGATTTAGATCAATTGTATTATGCAAGTGAGTCTGCTGTTAACGAAGTATCTAATTTTCCGGATAGAGACTTAACGGTTCATAGAAGATTTACTGATGACCACATTCAAGATGCATCTTTTGTAGCTTTAAGAAATGTAACTTTAGGATATACATTACCAGAGTCTTTTACATCAAAATATAATTTTGATAAATTAAGATTTTACATAGCAGGAGAAAACTTATTATTCTTTACAGCTAAAGGTTATGAAGGATTTAATCCAGAAGCAGCAGGTCAAACATCAGATAATGCGAATACGCCTTTAACAGCAGGATATCAAAGAGGAGATGGACCTATCGTTAAAACAATTTCAGCGGGAATTAACTTTCAATTTTAAATAATTATGAAAAATATATATAAAAATATAATAGTTGGTTTTTCTTTTATAGCTTTATTGACAAGTTGTGAAACAGAACTGGACTTAAGTAATCCTACAGCACTTTCGCTAGAGGAGTTACTACAAACAGACGATGGGTTTATAGCATTATCTAATGGAGTTTTAGATTCTTATCAAAAAATTCCTGCAAACGAATTCTTATTAACAGAATTAAGATCAGATAATGTTAGAGCAAATTCAGAAAACGGAAACTTTCCTGCAATTAACGCATTTAATGTAGATGCAAATAATGGAGATGTAGCAACGTATTACTCTAATAATATGCATACTATTAAGCATGCAAATACAATTATTGATAATAAATTTTTAGCACCAGAAAGTCAACAATATACTGTTGGTGAAGCTTACTTTATGAGAGCTTTATGTCACTTTAACTTGGTAAGAGCATATCAAAACATACCTTTTATAGACAAAGTATTAGATGTTACAGAAAAGGAAGCTTTAGATTATCCTCAATTACCAGAAGCTGAAGTGTATGCTAAAATTATTGAAGATTTTAAAACTTCAATTGCTTACTTAAACAATGCAGAACAAAATAGATACCGTCCTTCTAAAGGAGCTGCAATTTCTTTAGCTGCAAAAGCATATTTAAGTCAACCGAATCCAAATTATGTAGAAGCAGAACTTTTATTAGCTTCAGTTGTAGAAAACAATGTTACCTATAAATATGATTTAATGTTTACAGAAAAAGCTGCTGGTTTATCAGACCGTGATTATTATGCAACTTTAGCTGTAGATTATGGACATATTTTTGGGAATGAATTTACGGGTGATTTTTCTGAATCAAATTTAGAATCAGATCCAGTTCTTGATGGAGATTGGGTTAATAACTCAGGTCTTGAAATTAACAACGAAATTATTTTTTCAATAGCTTATGATCTTGTTAGTAGTGATAACTATGCAACTAGTGATAGTGGTTTAGGCGATCAAGTAGAAACAGATTCAGAATCTCACAGTTTTGCAATGACATTACAAGGACCTTCTAACGGTGTAAATATTGCAACTTTAGAATTCTTAGAAGTTATGAACCCAACAGCACAACCGGTAAGATTTCCTGCCTCTATTTTGTCTTTAGGGTATAGCGCTTTTTTAGCAAATAATACTGTAGATGTTTTTAATGCTAAATATCCTACGGATGGTGAAATTGGAGATAATGATTGGATTGTTTTAAGATATGCAGATGTGTTGTTATTATATGCAGAAGCTATTCTAGGAAACTCAGATAGTACTACAGACCAAAGAGCTATAGATGCTTTTAATCAAGTGAGACTAAGAGCTGGTTTAGAAGAGGTAGTAAACTTAACAAAACAAGACTTATTAGATGAAAGAAGAGTTGAGTTTGTATATGAAAACCAACGTATGTATGATTTAATAAGATTTGGAGAAGCAGATAATGTGTTGTCTAAATTTTCTACAGACAATAGTTTAAATTATACTAGTGGAAAGAAATACCTTCCATTCCCACAAAGAGAAAGAGATAATTTGCCTAATTTTTATAAACAAAATGATGGATACTAAAAAACACTCAATTATGAAAAAATATTTGTTTAACTTAAAATATATTGTGTTAGGGACAGTAGTTTCTCTAACCTCTTGTGTAAGTAACGACTTACCAGAAGTTGGCGATTTAGAAGATTTTACAAGTCCAACACCTTTTTACAATTCAACAGATATTACAACATCTGAATTTGATTGTAATGATGTAGAATTATGGGCTAATTATGAAGTTAATTTTCAAGCAGGTTCTAATTTAGCTGTAAATGGTACACAGTACGATTGGACAGTAACACCATCTGAAGGGGTAACTTTAATAAATAAAGACTTGCCAATTCTTAAGCAATCTATAGATGCGGAATTAGCAACTGTCGTAGCATTAGAAAATGAGATAGCTAAAATTGAATTTAAATTACCATGTGAAGTAAATGAAGACAAAAAGGCTGTCTTAGAAGCTTCTATTGCAAGTTTAAAAGTTCAATTACAAGCAGCTAAAGATGAGGTTTCTGCAGAAGTTACAGAAAATGTTGCTGCTTTAAATACACAAATTTCAGAATTAGCACCAGCAACATTACAAGATCAAGAATTAATTTTTTCTTTTCCTGGTCCAGGTACATATACTATTGGTTTAACGGTAACAGACAACCTTGGTAAATCTGCTTATACAGAAAAGTTAGTAACTGTAAATCAAGCCGTACCAACCATTGCTATACCAGAAATTGGAGAGCCAGGTTTTGATGATGGAACTTTATTTGATGGAACAGGAGACGGTAGAGATTCTTGGAGATCTCCTAGTACCGCAAATTGGGGAGGAGTATTTCAAATCAATTCAAAATCTGAGTTAGGTGTATTGCCTTCTGGTTTACAAGCTGCTAAATTTCCTGCAGATGGTAGTAGAGTAGGGTATCAAGAAATTGAGGTTACTCCTGGAGCAACTTATGTGTTAACTTATTTTAGTGAGTTAGATACTAATAATGCAGGAGACGTAACAGTTTCTTTAATAAGTCCAAATGCTACAACACTTGCCGAGTCTAAATTAGAAGCTAATATTATTGCATCTAGAACAGATAGTAGTGAAGGACGTGTAGATGATGTATTTAAAAAACATGCTATTACGTTTGAAGCAGGTCTTAATGAATCAGTAATTATTTTACTTACTAATTCTGGAACAGAGTGTAGGCTAGATGCTTTTGATATAATAGTTAAACAATAATAGATTCTAAAATTTAATATTATGAATTATAAAAAAAATAAAAAATTCAATAGCAGTATTTTTGCACTGTTTTTTGTATTTCTAGGTCTAGTTTCTTGTTATGACAACGGGTATGAAGAATTTGTGCCACCAACAGGTAATGTAAATGATATACAACCATCTACACTTTTTACAACAAGTACAAGTGCAGATGATACTATGTCTATCGTGTTTAGAAGTTATTCTACAGATGCTGCTTCTTATTTGTGGGATTTTGGCGATGGTACAACTTCTTCGGAAGCAAATCCAGATTATAAATATACCAATGGTGGAGAGTATAAAGTAAAACTTACTACTACAAGTTCAGATGGTTTAGTAGCTGTAGATTCAGCAACAGTAGCTCCTGTTTTTGTTGATTTTAATTTTACTTCTATAGATTCTAAAGTAACTTTCGAAAACTTAACTTCTGGTGCAAAATCTTTAGTTTGGAATTTTGGAGACGGAGAAACTTTAACATGGAACTCTGAAGAAGATACAGAATTAGATTCAGACTTTAACCCTTCTCATATTTATAAAACAGCAGATACTTTTGAAGTAACCTTAACAGTAACTAATTTTTTAGATGCTGAGGTTACGGTTTCAAAAAATATTGAAGGATTGGTTTTATCTACAGTACCAGATTTTACTTTTGATGTAAATGGTCTTACTGTTCAGTTTACAGATGCTTCTCTTTTAGCAACTACACATAGTTGGGATTTTGGAGACGGAACTACATCAACAGAAGTTAGTCCATTACACACTTTTCCGGCAGAAGCGACTTATGATGTAACTTTAACAACAACCAACGAAGCAGGTGTTTCTAAAAGTGAAACAAAAGCGGTACCAGTAGGTGCTGTTAAACCAACTTTTAAAGCAATTGTTCAAAATGGTACAGCAGATGATTTTACTAAAAATACAGGTGATAATGCAGATGCTTGGGATATGACTCCTAACAGTAGTGTAGAAGATAATTCTGGGAATACTATAGATAGTCCTTTTAGAGCACTATGGAATAATACTGCTCTAAATGCCTATATAGATGGAGCTTTTGGTACAAATGAACAACCAGGTTCTTCTAGTGATGGTTCTTATGTGAATGGAGAAAAAACGAGAGCAGTTAAACTTTCTAATAATTCTAGACGTCTATACCAACTTGTAGAGGTAGAAGCAGGCGTTGTGTATTCTTTTACTATTGATACTCGTTCTGAAGCTGAAGGAATCAATACCGAAGTATTCATTTTAAATAATGAAATTACTACGGAAGAAGATATCAATACAGACCCTGCAAATAATAGCAATGTTGATGCTTATTTTGATATTACTAATGATTTTAATTCAAGTAAAGGATCTTCATCTGATAATACATTTACAACTACAACATTTACCTTTAAGGCTACATCAAATATTGTTGTAATTTATGCGAGAGCATTAAAAGCGGTAGATAGCAGCAATGAGGTATTTATAGATAATATTGATATTATTACTCCTGGCTTTTAATTAAGAAGTACTATATCACAATGAAATAACACTTATTTTATTTCATTCGATGGTAAAGAAGTAGACAGTTTTACAAGTCTATCATAGAATAAATAGCACACATTATAATTTTTAAATAATGTGTGTTATTTTTTTTTGTGCTAATTTTTAGCCATAAATATGCTTTATAAATTCATGATATTTAATTTTTAAACTTCTAATTATTCAAATTTTTGAGCATATTTAAGTATGATATCAGTGGTGGTTTTTTACGTATATTTTAGCTTTAAAAATCAATATATTAAGGATGATTTCTGCGTAGAGTAATAATATTTCACTTCTTTTTTTTATTGTAACAGCTATTTTAATATTTACGTATCTAAATAAATTAGGTTGAAGTTTGACTGATAAATAGCCTTTATCAGAAAATAATACCCATTCTTTCATTTTGAATCTTTTAAATGATGAATTTCTTACCAATTTATTATTAATAAATTACTGTATTTGATAAGTATAAATACTAAATAAAACAGCACTTAATTTACCTCCTAAATACTTCTAAAAAGACTCATGAAAAATACTTCGTTTAAGGTCTTTTTTGAATATTTACTTAATTTTATTTCTTCTTTTTATTGATAATTTAGAAGCTTTAAAAGTGATGTTATTGACATTAAAATAATATTGAAAATTAAGAGAATAGTTATCTCTTTTTAAGTCCGTTTTATTTTGAATATAATACGAATAGTTGCTTTTTATTGTAAACAGAATTTTCTAATTGGTATATTGTAATAGGCTTTAATCTATTGATTTTCAGGTATATTTTTTGTTTTTTTTAATATTTAAGGGAGGAGCGTAGCTATTTTTATGATATTTTATTTTTGGTTTTATTGCTTTTTAAAACTAAAATTATTTGATAATAATTCACTTTAATATTGTGTTGTTTTTTGCTTTTTTATTTTAAACCTACAAGAGGAAAAATTAATAGATAACTAACGATTAACTTCTTAGTAAAATAATTATTATTAAGTCAATAATTTGTTTAGAATTTTAAGTAGAATAATCTTCAATAAAACATAATTTGTCATTTTAATTAAATTACAATAGTTTAGTGAATTAATTAATAAAGTGTTTTATAGGTAAAAAAAATAGTATATCTTTGAAAAACTGAAACTGGTAAACCAATTTGGTAAACCAGAAGTAAGCTTATTTTAGATGTTCTTTAAAAACCAATTTATTTTAACTATAAAATAGCAGTATTTAAAGTTTAAAAGGTTAATTAAAGTTTCTAGAATTATAATAAATAATTCAAAACAATTAACAATTAGTATAACGGTTAATTTAATTTTTATGACAATGTTTCTTTTAAAAATAATGTTAGTAAGTCATAAAACTATAAAATTTGAATAAATGAAATTAGAGGTGCTTACAAAAAATGAAAATCAAAAAATCCAGGATTTAATAATTAAAGGAATTAAAGAACTTATTAATTATAAAAATTTAGAACCTGGAGATAAATTACCTTCTGAAAGGATGCTTTCAGAAAAATTTGTAGTGAGTAGAAGTAACGTAAGAGAAGCGATTCAGAAATTAGAATTTTATGGCCTTCTAAAATCCATTCCACAAAGTGGAACATTTGTAGCTAATATTGGTGTTATTGCTATGAATGGTATGATAGACGATATTTTAAGATTAGAAAAATCAGGTTTTAAATCTCTAGTAGAAACTAGAATACTATTAGAATTAAAAACTGTAAGATTAGCTGCATTAAGGAGAACGGATGATGATTTACTAAAAATAGAGGAAGCGTTAGAAGCACACAAAGAAAAGGTGCTTAATGGAGAAGACGCTGTACAAGAAGACTTGTTATTTCATTTAGCAATAGCAAAGGCTTGTCGTAACAGCACTATGAATACATTTATGTTGATTATTACTCCAGAAATTATTACAAACTTTAAGGAGCACCATGTTTGTGATGCAGACTTAGCGCATAGAGGAATAGCTGATCACCAGGCTATTTTTGAAGCTATTAAAGCTAAAGACCCTCAAATGGCAAAACTAAAAATGAAAGAGCATTTTAGAGAGCTCTATACATATTGTTATAATGTTTAATTAAATAAGTATATAAAATGAAAGTAAAAGGATTACGTTGGTGGGTCGTCGCATTGATTGCTATAGCTACTATTATTAATTACATTGACCGAACATCATTAAGTGTCCTTTGGCCAGAAATAGCCAAGGATTTATATCCCGGGCATACAGCTGATGAAACGAAAGCAATTTATGCTCTTATTTCAATTATTTTCGTATTTTCTTATGCTTTCGGACAAGCAATATTTGGGAAAATATTTGATTGGGTAGGTACACGATTCGGGTTTGTTTTGTCTATTGGTGTGTGGTCTGTTGCTACAGCATTACACGCATTTGCTCAAGGAGTTTTAAGTTTTGGTATATTCCGTGCAATCTTAGGAGTTTCTGAAGCAGGAAACTGGCCAGGTGCTACAAAGGGAAATGCAGAATGGTTTCCTACTAAAGAACGTGCACTTGCACAAGGTATCTTTAACTCAGGAGCTGCGATAGGTGGAATTATTTCCATTCCGTTAATTGCTTTTTTAACAGTGTATTTTAGTTGGAAAGGTATATTTATTTTAATTGGTTTAGCAGGTTTACTATGGTTGGTGCCTTGGTTAATTTTAGTAAAAGCGCCACCAATAAATCACCCATGGATTACAGATGAAGAGCGTGATTATATCTTAACAGGTCAAAAGAATGAAGATTTTGATGGAGATGGAGTAAATGATCAAGAATACAATCCAGATACAAAAGAGTTATTAGGTCATAAAGAAAGTTGGGGTGTAATATTAGCATCAGCATTTATTGATCCTATCTGGTGGTTGTTTGTTTTTTGGATACCAATCTATTTAAATGAAGTGTATGGTATGGATGTAAAATCTATCGGACTTTATGGTTGGGTACCTTATGCAGGAGCTATGTTAGGAGCTTGGTTTGGTGGTCTTTTGGCACAAAACAGACTTAAAAAAGGATGGACTATTAACAAGACCAGAAAAATGATAATTACATTAGGTTGTCTAATAATGTTACCAGCATTATTGGCTATGGCTAGTCCTGGAGGACCAACAACTGCAGTAATTATTATGGCTGTTATTTTATTCGGATTTCAAACAGCGATTGGAAATGTTCAAACTTTAACAAGTGATCTTTTTAGTGGAAAAACAGTAGGTACATTATCTGGACTTTCTGGTATGGCTGCTAAACTGACTGCTGCTGGTTTAACATATTTAGTGCCTTGGTTAACAAGTGGTGGTAATTATACACCTGCATTTGTTATTGGTGCTGGATTAGCTATCTTAACTTTAGTAAGTGTTTGGGTATTTATACCAAAAGTTAAGTCGATTACAAAAATTTAATATAACATAATTAATATTTAAAAATAATTTAAATGAGTACATTAAACAACAAGGTTGCTGTAATTACTGGAGCAACAGGAGGAATTGGTTTTGCAGTAGCAAAAAGATTAGGAAAAGATGGTTATACTGTTATATTAAACGGTATAGAAGATGAAGCAGGAGCTAAAAGAGTAGAAGAGTTAACTGCAGAAGGAATTACTGCAGAATACTATGGTTTTGATGTTACTAAAGAAGAAGAAGTAACTGCAAACATCAATAAAATTGGTGAAAAGTTTGGTAAAATTGATGTGTTAGTTAATAACGCAGGTGGTTTAGGTGGTAGATCTAGATTTGAAGAAATGACAACTGAATTTTACAGATTTGTAATGGCTTTAAACTTAGATTCAGCATTTTTTGCTTCTAGAGCAGCAATCCCTTTTCTTAAGAAAAGTGACAATGCTTCAATCGTTAACTATACTTCTAACGCTGGTTGGAATGCAGGTGGACCAGGAGCAGGAATCTATGGTACTTCTAAAGCAGGTGTTCATGCAATAACAAGAGCGTTAGCAAAAGATTTAGCAGAATATGGTATTAGAGTAAATGCAGTATCTCCTGGTACTATTGATACTCCTTTTCATGCTCAAATTAAAGCTACTAAGCCAGAAGTTTTTGCTTCTTGGGCAAATAGTATTATGTTAGGAAGATTAGGTCAGCCAGAAGATGTGGCAGGTGTAGTTGCTTTCTTAGCTAGTAAAGATGCTGCTTTTATTACTGCAGAAACTATCCAAATTGGTGGTGGTCAAGCATTAGGTATCTAATTAGATATTTTTTTATATACAACTCCTTTACATCATATGTAAAGGAGTTTTTTTTTGTTCTAATTTTAGCATTAGAAATTATTGTAAATACTAGTTGTGTATTTAATTTTAAAGAATTCTTTACAATTTTTAGTTTACCCTTCTATTGAATTTTAGATGTAAAAGTTTAAGAAAATTATTACCATATCCTTTGTAATTCTAATCACGCTCCTGTTTACAAATATGTTTGTCGCACAAAATCAAATGGCTATTGTGTGTTTCTCACTCTTTAAAAAGTGTTTGTACTTAATGAACAATTTATGTTATCTACAATGTGATTATTAAGATTAGATTTTAATAAAAAAATCAAAAAATTACATAATCATATTATTTCTTAGGATAATTAAGTTCAGTCTGCGAGATTTATTCTTTTAATTATGCGTTCAACTGATCGTCAACAGAACTCTTAAATGGTTTTAAAAACGTTGATATTGGTTAAAATTACCTCAATAATAGCTCATTTTTTTATTTGTGTAAATTAATGTCATCTCTTTGTAATAGTGGTGTTTATGTGTTTCATTGAAAGTTGTTGAAGTTTTTAGAGGTTAATTTAGAATATTTTAGAGTTAATATATTGTTAATTCAAATATAATTGTATATTTGAAAAACCATATTGGTTAACCAGTTTGGGTGACCAAATTGGATTACCAATTAAAAATATAACTCTTTAATTAATTAAAATTAAATTTTATTATGTCGAAACACAACATTATTAAAAAATTAAGTACATGCTTCTTTTTGTTAGCATCGCTTTTTGCTTTTTCTCAGCAAAAAGTAACAGGTACTGTAACAGGAGGTGTAAGTGAAGGCTTGCTACCTGGGGTTAGTATTCAAGAGAAAGGAACAACAAATGGTACTTCAACAGATTTTGATGGAAACTATTCTTTAACAGTTTCTAATGGAGATGCTACTTTAGTTTTTAGCTATTTAGGTTTTGCTGCGCTAGAAGTAAAAGTAGACAATAGAAATAATATCAATGTAAATTTAGTAGAAGATGCTAGTGCACTTGATGAGATTATTGTGGTAGGTTATGGTACTAGTAAAAAATCTCACCTTACAGGTTCAATTTCTAAAATAGGTGGAGAAGACCTTGCATCTGTTCAAGTTGCGCGTGTAGATGAGGCTTTAACAGGTAAGTTATCTGGTGTTTTAATTCAAAACCAAAGTGGAGAGCCAGGTTCAGATCCAAAAATTCAAATTAGAACAGGATCATCTCTTTCAAGTAATTCAGATCCATTAATTGTTGTAGATGGATTTCCTATTTCTGGAAATTTAGCAACAGTTAATCCAAATGATATTGAGAGCATGGAAGTATTAAAGGATGCTGCTTCTGCTGCCATTTATGGTTCTTTGGGTGCAAATGGTGTAATTTTAATTACTACTAAAAAAGGAAAGACAGGGAAATTAAATTTCAGTTATAATGCCTATACAAGTGTTTCTAGAAAATATGTGAAAGACATTGATATGCTTAAAACTTCTGGAGAGTGGGCAAAAGAATTGCAGACAGATGCTTATGATCTTACACAAACAGATGCTGGATTATTAGATTATAGATTATGGGCTTATGAGAATGCACCAGATGTTGTTAGTATAGAAGATTGGCTTTTCCAAGATGGTTCTACAACTAGTCACGATTTTAGCGTGAGTGGTGGATCAGAAAATATAAAAGCGTTTGCTTCTGTAGGATATTTAAATACTGAAGGTATTGTTAAAGGACAAGGTTATGAAAGATTTAATGGACGTATGAATATTGATGCTAATTTGAATGATAAATTTAAGGCAGGATTAAGTATGAATGGGTTTTATGGTAACCAAGATATTGTGCCTTGGGAAATGAGAGATCTTTTAAGAGCATATAGTATTAGTCCTATTTACCATACGCAATCTTCAATTGATTTTGTTCAAGAATTAGATACTAGAAGACAAGCATTAGCAGACTCTGGTTTTACAGGTAATAATATTGGTCGTTCATTTGACCAAGATTATAGAGGTATAGGTTTAGATGCTACAAGTATTTATGATTTACAGCCAGGTGATGTTGCTCATGATTGGCAATATGGTAGAAATCAGAATGGTATTGGAGGAACAGGTGATGCAGGTGTAGCTGCTAAATTTGATAATTCAGAAAGAACCAAAAAAACATTTTATGGTAATGTAAGTTCTTATTTACAGTATGAAATAACTGATGGGTTAAATATCAAAACCATTTTTGGAGCAGATGTACAAGATGTACAGTTGTATTATTATAGAGGAATATTATCAGATGGTCAACAACGTTCTAATCAGACTGCTTTAGATATTTCAGATATTAAAAAATCTACCATTTTAAGTACAACTACTTTAGATTACGCAACAGTAATAGCTGATAAGCATGATCTTTCTGCTGTAGTTGGAGTTGAACTTGTAAGTACAAAATTTAAAGGTTTAGAATCTTATGGATCAAATGTGCCAATTAGTTTACCTTTAAATTATTCTTTATTTAATGCTGAAGATGTAGTATCTAACAGAATTGATGAAGTGCAAGCAAGAAGAGGTATTTTTGGTAGAGTTGCTTATGCATATGACGATAAATATTTAGTATCTGCATCTGTTAGAAGAGATGGTGATTCTCGTTTTGGAGCTAATGAAAAATATGCAGTATTTCCAGCAGTTTCTTTAGGTTGGAATGTACATAAAGAAGATTTTTTACAAGACAATGAAACATTAAGTACATTAAAACTTAGATTTAGTATGGGATCTTTAGGAACTTCATCTGATTTAGGTTCTTACAGTTCATTAAGTGTTTTAGGTACTTCATCAACTGCTTTTGGTACAGGATTTTTAATTCCTGATGAGGTTGCAAATGCTGATTTAACTTGGCAAACAAATAAAGAAACTAATTATGGTGTTGACACAGGATTTTTAGACAATCGTTTAAAATTTAGTGTAGACTATTATACATCAGATGTGAATAACATGTTGATTCAACAAAGTGTTTCTGAAGTTCTTGGTACAGATCAGGTTAGACTTAACCGTGGAGATATTACTAGTTCTGGTTTAGAGTTAGAATTAAATGCTAGAATTATCCAAAATGATGAGTTTACTTGGAGTATGGGAGCGAATTTATCTACTGTTAATTCAGAAATTACAAGTTTAGGAGCTGTAGACGAATTACCTCGTCAAATATATGGAGGTCCTAGTGGTAGAGGTGTTGAGTTTAGAAATTATGTTGGTGGAGAACTTGGTGAAATGTGGGGATATGAAAGCGCAGGTCAAGTAGAATCTATTTATATAGAAGACCCAACAAGATCTATAGGTTATACTAGTGGTGTACAATACGTAGTAGATCAAAATAATGATGGTCAAATAACGTATGAAGATGATTACGTAAAGTTAGGTTCTGCTACTCCAGATTTTTATTGGGGAGTATCAAGTAATATGAATTATAAAGAATTTGATTTATCATTCCAGTTACAAGGATCTCAAGGGGCAGAATTATATAATATAGATCCTATCTATTGGCAATCTCAATTCCGTGATGCAACAAACACTGCTTTTGATGCTAATAGTGACGGTATTGCTGATAATAATGGTAAACATTATTTACAAACTAGAGATGTACATGGTGCATTAATTCAAGATGCCTCATACATCGCACTAAGAAACCTTACTATCGGTTATACTCTTAATTCAGATTTTACAAGTAAAATGGGGATTGGCTCATTGAGATTATATCTTGCAGGTACAAATTTGTTATATATAATGGGTAATGATTATACTTCATTTAATCCTGAAGGGATAGAGACTGAAAATAGTAACTATGGAGGTCCAACAACTTACGGATACCAAGAAGGTGCAAGTCCAATTGTTAGAAGTTTTACTTTTGGATTAAATGTTAATTTTTAATTAAGAAAAAATGAGAAAAATGAAAACTATATATATAGTATTAACAGCGATGATGTTATTTACATCATGCGATAATGACTTAGAACAAACACCAGCTTTAGATTTAGAATCAAGTAATTTAGAAGTATATGGTCCTGTTTTAAATGCAGCATATTATTATCATACAGGAGTTGCAATGTCACAAGTAGTTTTAGGTGATTTTAGAGCAGACAACATGTTAATGTTAGAAGACCCATTTACATCTTTAGATACCTATAATCCAGATTTATCAGGTGGAGATATGACAGAAGCCTTTTTTAATCCAATTTATACAAACTTGTACAAGTCAATCTTAAGTGCAAACAATGTAATAGAAAACTCATCGGAGTCTACAGAGGTAGCAGAAGCAAAGTTTTTAAGAGGTTTATCTTATTTTAAACTTGTAACAATTTTTGGTGATGTTGCAGTAAATTTATCTGCTACGCCAAGTACTTCAGATTTATCTATTTTGGAGAGACAACCGACTGAAGACATTTATAATAATGTAATTATTCCAGATTTTCAAGACGCTATAGCAGGTTTAGACAATTCTGGATTAGAAGAAGGTAGAGCAACACAAATTGCTGCACGTGCATTTTTAGGAAAAGTATATATGCACAGAAATAATTTTACGAGTGCAGTAACAGAGCTTGCAGCTGTTGTAAGTGGTGCATCTGCAGCAGGTGTTAGTTTAGAAGCTAACTTTGAAGATGTTGTAACTGATTTAAGTTCAGAAAGATTATTTGCAACTCAATTATCAACCTCTGTTTCAATTGCTGATGGTTCTTCTATATCTTCTACATTTGTAGGATGGTTTGAAGGAGCTGATACAAAATCTCTTACACCGTTAGACCCACGTTTAACTGCTGCATTTGATGCTAGTAGTGCAGCTGATGGAAATACAGACTTAAGAAAAGCGTTAACAGTTGATGCTGCTAATGGAGTAGCTGTAAAATATACAGGAGGTTTAGAACAAGATTTTATTGAAATGAGATTGTCTGATGTGATACTAATGTATGCAGAAGCTTTAAACGAAACGAGTTCTCCTGCAAGCACTGTACTTCCTATGTTAGATGATATAAGAAGTAGAGCAGGTTTAAGTAGTCTAACAGGTACAATCAGTTCTCAAGCAGATGTTAGAGAAGCAATTGCAAATGAAAGAAGGTTAGAGTTAGCTTTAGAAGGACATAGATGGTTCGATTTGGTAAGAACAGGTACAGTTGATGCTGAAATGGGATTATCAGTTAATCCTAACTATTATGTATTTCCAATTCCAACCTCAGAAATAACAGCAACCAATGGAGTAATTACTCAAAATGCAGGTTACTAATAATTAAGTTTTTTAAATTGGTTTTTTACTAAGGGTTGCAACTTTTAAAAGTTGCAACCCTTTTTTTGTATTCTAATAAAATTATTTTGTAATATTATTAATATAGCACATGGTTTGTTTTAGTCTTTATTTTTAAACATGTATAAAAGTTATCTTAAAAGATGTTATTGGTTTTGTTATCTGTTAAGGATTGTAAATGGTTTTACTGATAACATATAGCAGTTAACCAGTGATTTTAGGTGTTAAGCACTGAAGAAAGTTGAAAACTAAAGAGAATTTGTTGAATTGTTTACCCTTAATAAAAGATGATTACCAAATAAGGCGGTATCTTATTTAATAGTTTGTACACGTTTTATATTCGAGAATATTAGATATTAAGATGATTATATTCTTTCCTATTAAGAATAATGTAATGATATTTATCAGAGTAGTAAGTTGTAATTGATGAAGGTTTAATTGTATTTAGACTTTATTTTTAGTCATAAAAAAAGCTCAAAACACCAATGAAGTGTATTCTGAGCTTTAAATAAATATAATAAGTTGATCCTTTTTTATAATGAAGTTATTAATTCAAAATTGATATTATTCCTCATCAGGTAAAGTACCTTCTCCTACAGTTCCTTCTCTAAACCAAACTTCTGCATAGCATCCGTTGGCATATTGTTTAGCGATATCTCCATTGTAAGTTTCAGATCCAGTGCTCCAAACAATATTATCTTCAGGGTTTTTACCGTTTGTTTGATTGTATGCACCTTGTTTAAAATAATTTATTTCTCCAGCATACGCATTTTCACGTTCTACACCATCGCGACCTATTGTTGCGTAAAGTGATAGTATTTGTTGAGGAATATCTGCTTTTGTTGAAAATTCGGATTTTAATAAATTTTTAGTAAACTTAATTGTTTCATGTCCTTCGCTTGTAAAAGTTAAATACATGATACCTTTATATACATTAATTTCATAACTAAATTCCTCACCTAATTCAATTCCATCTTTAGGTTCTTCTGGATATGTGGTAGCATCAGGTCCAACAACAGACATGTCATTTCCCCAAACGGCTGATGAATAATCCCATCTTCCAGAATTATCTCCTTTTGTATTAATTTCATAATTCCAGAAAACAGATCCTTTTGTATGGCCAGGAAATTTTTTATAAAATATTTTGATAGGTTCATTTTCATGACCTTCATCACTATGAATTTGTCCTACTACAACAGAGTAAGAAGCGGCTACTCTAGCATCACCAGAAGTAGAAACATGTTGTACTTTTAAGGTACCTGTTAATTTACCACCTGTTTCTGGTATCCAATGCTTTTTCTGACCTAATTCTGTTCTTGTATTACTAGATGTTCTAGAAGTAATACCAGCGTTAGGCGTTTTATACACTACCCAATTTGTTCCTTTTTCATTTTCTACATAAAAAAAGTCTTTATGATCTACGTCTACTAATTCTTTATATTTTGTACCATCTCCACAAAGAATACTCCATTCATTTAAAAAGGGTAATACATCACTAGGGTAAGTGACTGCTATTAATTCTTTAGATGGCTCTTTTTTTTTCTTTGGATTAGAACAACCAATTAACAATAAACCTAAGCTTATCATTAAAAAAGACTGTAAAGATGATTTAGTGATTGTTATTTTCATTTTGTTTCTATTTTAGATATATAATTCTTATAAATGCACTCGGTATTTTGTTTTTAAAAGTTGCTTTCTTCTGCCATTTTAACAACACCAACAGTTAGAATCAAATTTGCAAAACGACGTTGTTCTCCAGTTTGAATAATTAGGGTGGTATTTTGGTCTCTAATTTTATCATAAAAAGCATAACGTTCCATTTCATCCCAAGTTACATCACCCAATAAATTTTTATATTCATGGTGAATTTCTGCATTTGCTTCTGCTGGCTTTTCCATAACGATTGCACCTTGAATAGGACAAACTTCTAGGATGCCTTCTAGAACGGTAAGTGCATCTAAAAGCCCTGGACGAAAATTAAGGTGTACTGTAGTTGAGTTTGGTCCTGTCATTGCTCCAACTGGTAAATTACCATCTGCGATAACAACTTGTGCAAAGTGACCTGATCTTGCAAGCACTTCCATTATTGTAGGGTGTATTACTGCCGTTTTTAACATAATTTAATTTTTTATTAATTGATTAAATTTAAAACACTAGAGATTAGTATAGTTCCTAGTGTTTTAAATTCTTATTAAAAGCTATAATTACATATTGTAAACACCACCATTAATATCTAAGGTTGCACCTGTAATAAATCCATCATATTCTGATGCTAAAAATAAAACAGCACGAGCTACATCCGCAGCATTACCAGCTCTTTGAATTGGAATTCCTGCTGTAGTTTCTGCTGCAGATTCTTTTGTTGTGTGTGTGTTATGGAAAGAAGTACCCAAAATAAGTCCTGGAGCAACGGCATTTACCCTTGTTCCTTGAGGACCTAATTCGGTAGAAAGTGCTCTTGTAAATGTTAGAATAGCACCTTTACTGGTAGCGTAAACTAAAGATCCTGGGTGGCCACCTTTACGTCCTGCAAGAGACGCCAAATTAACAATACTACTATGGTTATTTTTTGCTAAATGAGGTACTGCAGCTTTTGTTACAAACATCATAGAGGTCATGTTAATGTCCATTACTTTATGCCAGAATTCAGCTTCCATTTCTCCTATTAGTTTTCTTGCAACAAGAGATCCTGCATTATTAATTAGAATATCTAAACCACCTAATGCTTCTATTGTTTTTTCTACTACTTTATTAGCATCTGCTTCTTTGGTTAAATCTCCTGCAATAGCAATTGCTTTCTGTCCTTTACTAGTTGCGTATTCTACTAATTGGTTTGCAGTATCTGCACTAGAAAAATAATGGATTGCTACGTGTGCACCATTATCAATAAAATGTTTAGTGATGGATTCTCCAATTCCTTGAGCACCAGCTGTTACTAATATGTTTTTTCCAACTAATTTGTTATCGTTCTTCATGTTATTCTTGTGTCTGTTAGATTTTTTTTGATGGACTAATAAATAAAATATTTCTTTTAGTGTTTTGTTTCTTTTTGGTACAGTAAATCATTTTTAGAGAAATAACCATCGTTAGAAACAGAATTACTGCTTATAGTGATGCTAGCTGTTTTAAACCAAACTTCTGCATAGTTGCCATCTGCATATTGTTTTTTAAGATCTCCTCCATGTGTTTCTGCACCAGAACACCAGTTTTTATTTTCTTCTGGAGATTTTCCATTTGTTTGATTGTAAGTACCAAGTTTAAAAAAACAACCTTCACCTGCGTAAGCTTCTTTACGTTCTACACCATCTTGACCAAGTGGCCCAAATAATTTTTTAGTTTGTTCTGGTATATCTGCTTTTGTTGTGTATTCAGATTCAATTAAGTTTTTTGTAAATGTTTTAGTTTCGTGTCCTTCACTTGTAAATTTTAAGTTCATGATTCCATCCTTAACTTCAATTTCATAACTAAATTCTTCTCCCAATGCAATGCCGTCTTTTGGTTCTTCTGGCGGTGTATTTGCATCTGTACCAACAACTGAAAAGTCATCACCCCAAACAGCATAAGAATAATCCCATCTTCCAGAATTATCGTCTCCTGCCGTATTTATTTCATAATGCCAAAACACAGATCCTTTTGTGTGACCAGGGTATTTTTTATAAAATATTTTAAGAGGTTCGTTTTCATGTTTGTCTGCACTATGAATTTGACCAACAACAACGGCATGTGAAGCTGCTACACGAGCGTCTCCAGTTGCAGATACATTCATTACCTTAAGTGTAGCGGTTAATCTGTCATTCGCTGTTTTTGGATACCACTTTTTTACTTGTGCTAATTCTGTTCTTGTGTTGTTTGACGTTCCGTGTGTGTTTCCTCTGTTAGGTGATTTAAAAACAACCCAATCTTCTTTTTTATCGTTTGTAGCGTAAAAGAAATCTTTGTTTTCAAAATTATTTGCAATTCCAGCATTAGAACCGTCTCCTAATATTAATTTCCAATGATCGAAAAATGGAATAACGTCACTAGGGTAAACTGTTTTTGCAACTTCTTTTTCAGCTTCTTTTTTATCAGCCTTTTTTGGCTTGTTGTTACAACTACTTAATATTAATAGAATGCTAAATATAAAGATGGTTGATACCGATTTAATCATTTTTTTGTTCATTTTATTTTTATTTAAGTTTATTTTTTTGAATCACTACTTGTAATATGTTTAGATAATTTATTAAAATGTTGTTTCATCATGTCCGTTGCAAGTTCAAGGTCTTGAGACTCTATGGCTAAATAAATATCTTCATGTTTTTTTATTTCAGAAATCAATTTATCTCCTTCACACACCGTTTTTCTGTCGTAAGTAGCAAGGATAGGAGGCGTAATTAAAAGCATTAATGAAATCATTGTATTGTTTTTACTTGCTTTTGCGATGGCTAAATGAAATAATAAATCCTCTTCTAAATAATCATCTCCCTCAGTAATTTTAGCTTTAAAATCATTTAAGGTGTCCTTTATTCGTTTTAAGTCCGTCTCTGTTCTCCTCTGAGCAGCTAAACTAACAGTCTTTAACTCTAATGATATTCTGGTTTCTACGAGTTCATTAAAAGTTGGAGTGTTCAAAGAAATAATTTCATCTACCATTCCGTTAAAACCTGTTAATCCAATATTTAAAATAGTACCGCTTTGAGACATTGATTTTATGATTCCATAAAACTCTAACTTTCTGATTGCCTCTCTAATGTGATTTCTTTTGATATCAAACTTTTCCGACATAATTCTTTCGGAAGGTAGTTTGTCTCCTCGTTCTAAATTTTTAGAGTTAATTAAATCTCTAATCATGCAAATCACACTGTTTTCTGAGGTTTTCTTTGCGTTCGTATCTATCAGACTTATTTTCATGAAATTGATTATTCTTTTGTGTTAAAGGGATTTGTGTTTTGTATTAAAAATATTCTATAAGAGCTAATATTCCATTATAAGAAATGATGCATGCAAAAAGGAGTGAAGCAAACAATCCTATATTTACAAATAGACTTGTTTCGTAACCCTGCATTATTTTTTTGTTATTTACGATTAAAATTATTCCTAGAATAACAATTGGTAAAACAAACACATTAAAAACTTGCGATAAAATTTGAATTTCTATTGGGTTTGCTCCAAAAGCAGGACCTATTAAAGCTACTAAACATGCAATTGCAGTTATGATTCTAAATTGACGTGAATTGGTATCTAGTTCTCCAGATTGATAATCGGCAATTAATAAAGGAGCAATTAATAAGCACGGAAAAATAGAAGATAAACCAGCACTTAATGCTCCAAAAAAGAAAATTGAAACCGCCCAACTTCCTGCAACGGGCTCTAAAGTATTTGCCATATCTAAAACTTGTGTAACTTCTTTACCTTGGTAATATAATGCACCCGCAGCGACTGCCATAATAACACCACTAATAATAAAGATTAAAATTGCTGCAGTTATAGAATCCTTTTTTTGTTGATCTAAATTTTTTATAGTCCATCCTTTTCCTTTTACAAATAAGGGTCTTGATAAAAAAGTTGCTGATGCCATTGTTGTACCAACAAAGGCTGCAACTAGCATTTTACCGCCTGCTACGTCTGGTATTGTTGGTATTAAACCTTTAACTACATCTATAGAAAGTGGTTGTACAAAACATAAGGAAAGTATAAATGAAAGCCCCATTAAGCTTACAAAAATGACAAGTATTTTTTCGAAAAAGGTGTATCTACCTACCAGCATTAATAAGTAAAAAGTAATAATTATTACAATTGCAGTAATTAAAACGGTTTCATATTTATAGGCGATTAAACCTTCAAAATTCATGGCTAATATTTCAAAAATAATATTGGCAGAAATACCTAAAATTCCCATTAATGAGTTCCATTGACCAAAGGTGATACCAACAATAATTAAAATGGCGAATATTTTACCATATTTAAAATGTTTTTTAAAGCCATAAAGAGCTGTTTCTCCTGTTATTAAAGCGTAATTTCCATAAGTAAACATTAGTACTCCAGAGAAAAGGCAACTTATTAAAAGTACCCATAAGAGTTGCATGTTAAATTTACTACCTGCAACAATCATAGAAGTTACACTACCTGTACCAATGGTATATCCAATGGCGAAAATCCCAGGGCCAAATCCTAAAATAACTGCTATTATTTTTTGTAGGAATGACTTTTTATTTTGGGGTGTTGTCATAGTTAATTGTTTTTATTTAGTTAATTATTCCATTCAGTATGATAGAATTTATTTGAATCGTCATTAATTCTTTGGTAGGTATGTGCACCAAAATAATCTCGTTGTGCTTGTATTAAATTTGCTGATGAATTTGCTATCGCAAAACTGTTTAAGAAATTGATAGATTCACTAAAGTTAGGAATCGGTAATTCATTTAAAATACTTTCAGAAACCACTTTTTTAACACTAGGTTTTAAAGCTTTTATTTTATGAATGATGGTTTTGTCAGTTAAAATATTGTCTGTAGATTTAAAAACGGTAACTAATTCTATCATTAAATCAGATCTAATAATACAACCGTTTGTCCAAACTCTAGACAACTCACTCAAGTTTAAATCCCATTGATAGCTTTTAGATGCTTCTTGTATCAATTTAAAACCCTGATAATGATTTATGATTCTTGCAAATTGATATGCTTTTAAAATATCATCAATGGCAACGTTAAAATTAGTGTTGTTTCGAGATTCTAAATTTTTACTTGCAGCAATTCTTTCCTCTTTATAAAATGAGGTATAACGAGCAAATAGGGCAGTAGCAATCATAGAACTTGGTACTCCTAATTGAGCGGTAGTTATGGTAGTCCAGTTTCCTGTTCCTTTATTACCTGCCTTATCCATTATTTGGTTTACTAACCAATCATCACCTTCTTTTTTTCTTAAAATATCAATGGTAATTTCTAATAAGTAGCTATTTGTTGTTTCTTTCCAAGATTCTAAAATGGCTGCTATTTCATCTGGATTATGACCTAATGCTTTTAGCATTACAAACACTTCTGCCAACAATTGCATTTCTACATATTCGATTCCATTATGCACCATTTTTACAAAATGACCACTTCCTTCTGTTCCAATATATGTACAACAAGGTAAGTTGTTGGCATCTTTAGCTGCGATTGCTTCTAAAAAAGGTTGTACACCTTTATAACTTTCTTTGCTTCCACCGGGCATAATAGATGGTCCTTTTAATGCACCTTCTTCTCCACCAGAAACTCCAGCGCCAACAAAATGAATGTTTTTGCCTTTTAGATAATCAAAACGTTCTTTTGTTTTATTATAGTTTGAATTTCCTCCGTCTATTAAAATATCTCCATCTTCTAAAAAAGGCAATAGATCTTCAATAACATTGTCTACAATTTTACCAGCATTCACCATTAACATGATTTTTCTTGGCTTCTCTAGAGAGTTTACAAAAGATGCTATATCATCAAACGGAAGACTTGTAGATAATTCTTTGAATTCGTTTTTAAAATTTTTAGCAACATCTTCTTCTATACCTGCAACATGTCTGTTGAATAGAGATATATGAAACCCTTTATTAGCTAGATTTCGAGCAAGACTTTTCCCCATAACTCCTAATCCGAATAATCCAAATTCCGATTTTTTTAATAATTCATTACTAATCACTTTTACAATATTTTTAGGCGTTAAACTTATATCTACTTTAATGGCGTTTTTTGGTGCTTCTAAAATATCAAATTGAGATTTCAATAAATCAGAACTCATAAAATGATCTTCTCGTTGATTCATTCTTTCTTTAATTTGATCAAAAGAACCATCAAGAAAAACCCACTTTACACTATCTTTTATGTTTGTATTTAAAATAGTACGATACTTTTCTTTTAATGCAGAACAAACTATAATACAACCTTTATCTTTTAGTTGTTCTATTGCTAATTTGTTTAATGTTTGTAACCAACCGAATCTATCATCATCATTTAAGGCTTCTCCATTAGACATTTTTAAAATGTTTTTTTCAGGATGAAAGTCATCTCCATCAAAAAAAGGAACATTCAATTCTTTAGATAATAGGTGACCGATGGTGCTTTTTCCACAACCAGAAACTCCCATAATAAATGTAATGTTTGTTTTTAAATCGCTCATATATTTTTGGTTAACCAGTTTGGGCACCCAAATATATGTATTTTAAATTAAAAGCCATTACATCCACCTGTTTTTTTTGAAATTCATATAATTGACTGATAATTAGTGTTAAAGATGTTTTAAGCTAGACCAGACTTCTGATCTGTCTAGTTTCTTAGAATATGATTTTTGTAAAATGTAATTTTAGAAGTAAGAATAATTTTGATGAAAAAAATAACTAAAGTAAAATTTTATAGGTTGATTTTTGATCAATAGAAGAGAGTTGAAAACGTTTCGTTTTATAAAGATAAATTAAATATGAGTAAATGATATGCAATAAAAAAAGCCTCTAGAAAATTAATTCTAAAGGCTTTTTTTATATTATATTTTTTAAGTTTTACAACTTAAAAGCTTCTTTAATTGCATCTACATAGTCTAATTTTTCCCAAGTAAAAGTTTCTACTTCTTCGCTGGTAGTCTCTCCCATAGGATTTGTAAATGTAACTGTTTTTACTTCTGGAGTTCTACCCATGTGACCATAAGCAGCAGTTTCAGAATAAATAGGGCTTCTTAATTTTAAACGTTTTTCTATAAAATAAGGACGCATATCAAAAAGGGATTCTACTTTTTTGCTGATTTCTCCATCAGTTAAATCTACAGTAGCTGTACCATACGTTTCAACATTTATACTTGTTGGTTTTGCAACACCAATTGCGTAAGAAACTTGTACCAAAACTTCTTTACAAAGACCAGCAGCAACTAAGTTTTTAGCAATATGTCTTGTTGCATATGCTCCAGATCTATCAACTTTAGAAGGATCTTTTCCAGAGAAAGCACCACCACCGTGAGCTCCTTTTCCTCCGTAGGTATCAACAATGATTTTTCTACCAGTTAAACCAGTATCACCGTGAGGTCCACCTATTACAAAAACACCTGTTGGGTTAATATGGTAGGTAATGTTATCTGTAAATAATTTTTGAAGATGAGCAGGTAATTTTGCAACCACTCTTGGTATTAAAATTTCTACAATGTCTTTTTTAATTTTTGCTAACATCACATCATCAGACTTGTCAAAATCATCATGTTGTGTAGAAATTACAATAGCGTCAATTCTTTGCGGTACATTATCATCAGAATATTCAATAGTTACTTGAGATTTAGCGTCTGGACGTAAATAAGGAATATCTTTATTTTCTCTTCTTAAAGCAGCTAATTCAATTAACAATCTATGAGATAATTCTAATGCTAAAGGCATATAGTTTTCCGTTTCATCTGTAGCATAACCAAACATCATTCCTTGGTCTCCTGCACCTTGTTCTTCTGGGTTTGCTCTATCAACACCTTGGTTAATATCTGGAGATTGTTCGTGGATTGCAGATAAAACTCCACAAGAGTTTCCATCAAACATATAGGCACCTTTGGTGTAACCAATTTTGTTAATTACATCTCTAGCAATTTTCTGTACATCTAAATACGTTTTAGATTTTACTTCTCCTGCTAAAAATACTTGACCGGTTGTTACCATGGTCTCACAAGCAACTTTACTAGATTTGTCGAATGCTAAAAAGTTATCGATTAAAGCATCAGAAATTTGATCGGCAATTTTGTCTGGGTGTCCTTCAGAAACACTTTCTGAGGTAAATAAATATGACATAATAAATCTTTTTTAATATTAAAAATTGATTTTTTTTAAACGTGTTCTTCCTATTGGAAATCAAGAAAAATAAAAAGAGATTGCATAAGTCGCTGAAAGTAGTAGAATATTACTGCTTTAGCATTTTTTGTTTCAGCAGATATAAATATCAGCGTCAGAGGTTGCAATCAGTTCAAATTTTTCCTCTAAAATTCTTTGCAAAGTTACAGCTTAAATTCAAATAACATAATTTTTCAGCATAATATTTTATTATGGTATCATCAATAAAACAAACTTCATTGTTTGTTATTTGTTTGATACTTATTAAACAAGGGGTTTTAATGTGATATTTATATTTCTAAAAAATAAATCGGTTTTTTCTTGGTTATTAAATTTTTCTAAACATATATTTGCATTCAGAAAGTTCAATAACTTATCGAAATGTTATCAAGAAAGGTGGAGGGAAAGACCCGTTGAAACCTTAGCAACCCTTTTCGTGAGGAAAAGAAGGTGCTAAATTCTACTTAATTTCAGATTCATTTATCAGAAATTGGATAGATAACCCATAAACAATTACACTTCCGTGTATTTGTAAAATTCTTAATAACATTTTTCTAGTAAGTACATCAAATTTTTGATGCATTCGACTTTTGGTTTAATCATTTATTAACTCAAAAAAAATAGAAAAATGAGTACGCACAAATTAGCAACAAACGCACTACATGCAGGGCATGATGTAACACAAAATGGAGGTACAAGAGCAGTTCCTATTTACCAAACATCATCATACGTTTTTAACAACTCAGAACATGCTGCAAACCTTTTTTCATTAAAAGAATTAGGCTTTATTTATACTCGATTAAATAACCCAACAAACCAAATTTTACAAGATCGTTTAGCGGCTGTAGAAGGCGGAATTGGAGCCGTAGTTTTTGCCTCTGGTACAGGAGCAATTGCAACTGGTTTATTAACGCTTTTAAAAGCAGGAGATCATATTGTAGCCTCAAGTAGTTTATACGGAGGAACCTACAATTTATTAAGTGTAACTTTACCAAGATTAGGTATTACAACTACGTTTGTAGATGCTGATAATCCAGATAATTTTGCAGCTGCAGTTCAAGAGAACACAAGAGCATTTTTTGTAGAATCATTAGGAAACCCAAAGTTAGATGTATTAGATTTAGAGGCAATTTCTGAACATGCAAAAGCAGCAGAGGTTCCTTTTATTGTTGACAATACAGTGGCAACACCTGCGTTATTGAATCCTATTAAACATGGAGCAAATCTTGTAATTCATTCTTTAACAAAATACATTGGCGGACAAGGAACTTCTTTAGGAGGAGCAATTATTGATGCTGGAACTTTTAACTGGGCAAACGGAAAATTTCCTGAATTTACAGAGCCTTCTGCAGGGTATCATGGTTTAAAATATCATGAAGCTTTAGGTGCAGCGGCATTTACTTTTAAATTAATTTTAGAAGGTTTACGTGATTTCGGAGCAGCATTAAGTCCTACAAATGCATTTAATATTATTCAAGGTTTAGAGACTTTACCCGTTAGAATTAAGCAACATTCAGAAAATGCATTGGCTTTGGCAACTTGGTTAGAAGCGCAAGAAGAGGTTACTTGGGTAAACTATCCTGGTTTAAAAAGTAATAAATACAAAACGTTAGCAGATAAATACTTGCCTAAAGGACAAAGTGGTTTGGTAACGTTTGGTGTAAAAGGAGGTTTTGAAGCAGCAAAAACAATCGCAGATAATACCAAATTATTCTCTTTACTAGCAAATATTGGTGATACTAAATCATTAATAATTCATCCAGCAAGTACAACGCATCAACAATTAGATGAAGCGGCACAAGCAAGTGCAGGTGTAAGTCAAGATTTAATTAGATTGTCTGTTGGTATTGAAGATTTAGAAGATTTAAAAGCAGATTTAACAGCAGCTTTTTCAAAAATATAAAATGATGTCTGTTCGAGGGTAATTGAAAGGTTTTTTTACTTTTTGTAATAGAAGAGTTCTCAACTGCGCTCGAACGGACAATAATTTAAAATTCAGTAAATAATTTGGAACATCCATTACAACATATCAAAATAAAAGATTTTACTACAGAATCAGGTGCCTTAATTTCGGAAATGAATTTAAGTTACCAGGTTTTTGGTCAAGATTTAGGGACAGCTCCTATCATTTTGGTAAATCATGCACTTACTGGTAACTCTTATGTTGCAGGTAAAGAAGGTTGGTGGCGAGATATTGTTGGAGATGAAAAGGCGATTAATACTAAAACCTATACCATTTTATCCTTTAATATTCCTGGTAATGGTTTCGATGGAATTTTAATTGATAACTATAAAGACTTTATAGCTAGAGATGTTGCAAAGATATTTTTAGAAGGTTTATCAATTTTAAAAATTGATAAACTATTTGCTTTGATTGCAGGTTCTTTAGGAGGCGGAATTGCTTGGGAAATGATGGTACTAAACAACAATTTAACACAACATTTTTTACCAATAGCAACCGATTGGAAATCTACAGATTGGTTAATTGCCAATTGCCAAATTCAAGAACAATTTCTGGTAAATTCTAGCAATCCTGTTCATGATGCACGTATGCACGCTATGTTGTGCTACAGAACTCCAGAAAGTTTTAAAGAGCGTTTTCATCGATCTAAAAAACAAGATTCAGATATTTTTGATGTAGAAAGTTGGTTATTACATCACGGAAAATCATTGCAAGAACGATATCAATTATCTTCTTATAAGTTAATGAATCAATTATTAAAAACGATTGATGTTACTATTGGAGGACAAAAAGATATTGAAATTCTTGATAAAATTGATGCCAATATTCATATTATAGGTGTGGATTCAGATTTGTTTTTTACTGCGGAAGAAAACAGAGAAACACATAAAAAGTTAGCATTAACAAAAGATAATGTTACGTATAATGAAATAAACTCTGTGCATGGTCATGATGCATTTTTGATGGAGTATGACCAGTTGCAAAAAATTATTGAGCCTATTTTTAATAAAGATTATAGAGAGAAGAAGATGAAAGTTTTAAAATTTGGAGGAAAATCTTTAGCCAATGGTGAAGGATTAGAAAATGCAATAGAAATTATTGCAAGTAAATATAAAGCCGGAATAAAAGTAACCGTTGTAGCCTCTGCAAGAGGGAATTCTACAAACGAACTAGAAGATATTTTAGATAAGGCAGCGTCAAAAAAGGAGTATAAAACAAAGTTTGAAAAGTTTAAAGCATATCAATCAGAACCAAATAGTTCTGTAAACTTTTCTCAAGAATTTTCTAAATTAGAAACCATTTTTGAAGGTGTTTCTTTATTGGGAGATTATAGTCATAAAATTAAAGATGAGGTTTTAGCTCAAGGAGAATTGTTATCTGTAAAATTGGTAGCTAGTTTGTTGGAGAAACAGCAAATTTCTTCAAATGCTGTAGACTCTAGATCTTTAATAATTACAGATGAAAACTTTGGAAATGCACAACCTATTCCAGCGGTTTCTAAAGAAAATGTGATTAATTTTTTCAAAAATAATGACACAACAGTTAATATTGTTACAGGTTTTATAGCATCCAACAAAAAAGGAGAAACCACTACTTTAGGTAGAAATGGTAGTAATTATACTGCAGCTTTATTGGCTAATTATTTAGATGCGGATGAGTTACAGAATTATACACATGTAAGCGGAATTTTTACAGCAAATCCAGATTTGGTTGCAGATGCTAAAAAGATTGAGCAATTATCATTCTCAGAAGCGAATGAAATGGCCAATTTTGGAGCAACTATTTTACATGCAAAAACCATTATTCCGTTATTAGAGAAAAATATCAATCTAAGAATTTTAAATACATTTCATAAAGAAGATAAAGGAACTTTAATTACATCAGAATCTTCATCAGCAAAAGGAATTAAATCTATTGCTACCATAGATAATGTTGCTTTACTGAATTTTGAAGGTAGAGGTTTATTAGGTAAAGTGGGTGTTGATGCTCGTATTTTTAAGGTTTTAAGTGATCGTAATATTAGTGTAAGTATAATTGCACAAGGTTCATCAGAAAGAGGAATCGGTTTTATTATTGATGCAGATAGAGCGGTTGAAGCGGTTTCTGCATTAGAAAAAGAATTCGAAAATGATTTTTATTCGCAAGATGTAAATCATATTTCTATTGTAAGTAATGTTGCGGTGATTTCTATTATTGGTCAAGATTTAAGTGAATTTCACCATCCTTATAATGCATTAATTAAAAATCAAATAGTACCACTTTTATTCAATAATACGGTTACTGGAAAAAATGTGAGTTTGGTGGTTAAAAAAACCGAATTACACAAAGCGGTAAATGTAATTCATGGTCAAGTTTTTGGAGTTACTAAAAAAATAAACATTGCCGTTTTTGGTAAAGGTTTGGTTGGTGGAACTTTAATTGATCAAATTATAGAAAACACACAATCTGTTTTAGAGCGTAGGAAAATTCAATTGAATGTTTTTGCTGTAGCAAATTCTAAAAAAGTATTGCTGAATAAAAATGGAGTTTCTAAAGATTGGAAACAAAATTTATTAGAAAATGGGGAAGAAAATGTAACTGTTGATGATATTATCGCTTTTACAAAAGCAAACCATTTTGAAAACTTGATAGCGGTAGATAATACAGCGAGCGTCAATTTTGTAAGTAATTACATTCCGTTTATCGAAGCTGGTTTCGATTTAGTTTCTTGTAATAAAATAGCAAATACATTGTCTTTTGATTTCTACAAAGAAGTAAGAGCAAAGTTAAAAGAGTACAAAAAACAATATTTGTATGAAACCAATGTTGGTGCAGGTTTACCTTTAATTGATACCATTCGTTTATTGCATGAATCAGGAGAAAATATTACTAAAATTAGAGGGGTGTTTTCTGGAAGTTTGAGTTATTTATTCAATACTTTTTCTGCGGAAAATGTTCCTTTTTCTAAAACATTGCAAGAAGCAATTGATAAAGGATTTACAGAGCCAGACCCTCGTGAAGATTTAGGAGGAAATGATGTAGCTAGAAAATTACTAATTTTAGCAAGAGAATTAGAATTAGAAAATGAATTTGATGAAGTTGAAATTAAAAATTTAATTCCAAAAAATTTAAGAGAAGGTTCTGCTGCTGATTTCTTAGGGAAATTAGACTTATTGAATGACGAATATCAAAAGATAAAAGAAAACCAAGAACCGAATCATGTTTTACGTTATATTGGTGAATTAAGTGGAGATTTGTCGCAAAATAAAGGGAAATTAGAAGTGAAATTAGTTTCTACAGATAAAAGCACTCCATTAGGTTCTTTAAAAGGTTCTGATGCAATTTTTGAAATTTATACAGAATCTTACGGAGAACAACCAATTGTAATACAAGGGGCAGGAGCGGGAGCAAGCGTTACTGCAAGAGGTGTTTTTGGTGATATTCTAAGATTAGCAAAGCATAATAATTAAATAGTAGGTAGTTATGAGTTGGCTGTATTTCAGTCAACTACGATTTTTTTAAAAAAAAACAAGAGATTGAAAGAGACAAGAATAAGGCAGCGAAAGAATGGAATTACCATTTTTTGTCTTAACTCTTGATTCTAAAAAGCGATAGCGGTCTAACAATAATACAATACAAATCATGAGTAAACATTTCGAAACAGAAGCAATTAGAAGTCAAACAGAAAGAAGTCAGTTTTCTGAACATTCTACACCTTTATATTTAACCTCTAGTTTTGTTTTTGACGATGCAGAAGACATGCGTTCATCCTTCGCAGAAGAAAAAGAACGTAACTTGTATAGTCGTTTTACAAATCCAAATACTACAGAATTTGTAGATAAAATTGTTGCTATGGAAGGTGCGGAGGCTGGTTATGCTTTTGCAACAGGTATGGCAGCTATATTTTCGTCATTTGCAGCGTTGTTAAGTGCCGGAGATCATATTGTTTCTTGTAGGTCTGTATTTGGATCAACACATGGAATGTTTACTAAATATTTGCCCAAATGGAATATTGAAACTTCTTATTTTAAGGTTGATGAGGTAGATTTAATAGAAAGTTTGATTCAAGAAAATACAAAGGTTCTTTATATAGAAACGCCAACAAACCCTGCTGTGGATATTTTAGATTTAGATGTGATTGGTAAAATTGCCAAAAAACACAATCTTATTTTTATTGTTGACAATTGCTTTGCAACACCATACATTCAACAGCCAATTAAATTTGGAGCAGATTTGGTAATTCATTCTGCAACAAAATTGATTGATGGTCAGGGAAGAGTTTTAGGTGGAGTAACAGTTGGTAGAGCAGATTTATTAAGAGAAATCTATTTGTTTGCAAGAAATACAGGACCAGCAATGTCTCCTTTTAATGCTTGGGTTTTGTCTAAAAGTTTAGAAACCTTATCAATTAGAGTAGAAAAACATTGTGAAAATGCTTTGAAAGTTGCTTCTTTTTTAGAAGAAAATGAAAATGTAGAGCTTGTAAAATATCCATTTTTAAAGTCGCATCCTCAATATGAAGTAGCTAAAAACCAAATGAAATTAGGAGGAAATATTGTTGCCTTTGAGATAAAAGGAGGAATTGAAGCTGGAAGAAAGTTTTTAGATGCTATAAAAATGTGTTCATTGTCTGCAAATTTAGGAGATACAAGAACTATTGTTACGCATCCATCTTCTACAACTCACGGACGTTTGTCTGAAGAAGATAGATTAGAAGTTGGTATTACTAATGGTTTGGTTCGTGTTTCCGTAGGTTTAGAGCATGCAGATGATATCATTGCTGATTTAAAACAAGCTTTAGATAATAATTAATAATAGATATTTTGATTGTTTAAAGAGTTGGTTTTAATCTCTTTATTTAATTAAATAATAATTTTATTTAAAATTACAGTAAATTGGTTAACCAATTTTGTATTTTTAAAAATTCAATTATTAATGTCATTATTTTTATGAAAATTTCTTTCAGATTATTATTATTATTTATTGGTTCATTATTTTTATCTTTTTTTTCTTGTAGCTCTGCAGATTCAGAAGAAGAAATAGTAGATATTTTGTCTTTATCTACAATTGCTGAATTTTCTGCAAGTCAAGAAACACAAACCGTTGAGGTAACTGCGAATGCTTATTGGTACACGAGTAATAATAATGACTGGATTAACATTACACCTACAAACGGAACAACTAACAGAATCATAAATATTTCTGTAACAGCAAACTCTGAGTTTAATAAGCGTACAGGAATAATAACTGTTATTGGTGATAATATCACTAAAAGTTTAACAATTACACAAGCAGCAAGAGAAGAAATTTCAGGAGAATTAGATCCTAATAAAGTTCCATCACAAAATTTTGATTTATCAACATGGAATTTGAGTATTCCTACTAATAATGGAAATGGTGTAGCTAAGACAATTACTGTAAGTGAGCTTAATAGCGAATATAAAAATGATACTTATTTTTATACAGCAAATGATGGTGGAATGGTTTTTAAATGTCCAGTTGATGGATTTAAAACATCTCTAGGTACAAGTTATACAAGAGTTGAGTTTCGCGAAATGTTAAGAGGAACCAATACGAGCATAGATACCAAAGGAGTTAATAAAAATAATTGGGTTTTTGGTACTGCTCCGCAAGCGGATATAACTGCCGCTGCAAGTTATGACGGAGAAATGTCTGCAACACTTGCTGTAAATCATGTAACAACTACAGGTAATTCTGATCAGCAAGGGCGTGTTATTGTTGGTCAAATTCATGCAAATGATGATGAACCTATCCGTCTTTATTATAGAAAATTAGAAGGTAATACTTTCGGTTCTATTTATTTTGCACACGAACCTGCAGAGGGAAGTGGAGCTGAACAATGGCACGAAATGATAGGTTCTAGAAGTGATAGTGCTTCTAATCCTTCAGATGGAATTGCTCTAGACGAAAAATTTAGTTATAACATTAAAGTTGTTGGAGATGATCTAACGGTTACTATTATAAGAGAAGGTAAAGCAGATGTTGTTAAAACTGTAGTTATGGCAAATAGTGGTTATAATACTGGTGGACAATACATGTATTTTAAAGCTGGAGTTTATAATCAAAATAACACTGGAGATGCTGATGATTATGTGCAAGCTACTTTTTACGCTTTAGAAAAGTCGCACACTGCAAATTAAGTTAGGGTTAAAAATACTTAGATTTTAGATTAAACTATAAACCCACTGAGATAATACTTAGTGGGTTTTTAGTTTTAAAAGATATTTGTAAAAAAGTATATCCTACTGTTTTAGTATAGTAATTAAATTGTGTAATTTTGCACTATGCTATCAAAGAAAACAAAATACGGAATTAAAGCACTTACTTATCTTGCAAGACTAGAAGATAAAACGCCTGTTTCTATTGCTACGATTTCTAAAAATGAAAATATTTCTTTAAAATTTTTAGAAACTATTCTTTTAACCCTTCGTAAAAACGGATTGTTAGCGTCTAAAAAAGGAAAAGGTGGTGGCTACTATCTTTTAAAAGAGCCTAAAGATATTCAAATGACTACTATTATGAGAATCTTAGAAGGGCCAATTGCCATGATTCCTTGTGTTAGTTTAAATTTCTACGAAAAATGTGCAGATTGTCCTGATGAAAACCTTTGTGCTGTAAACAAGTTAATGGTTCAGGTAAGGGATAGTTCTTTGCAGATTTTTAAAAATACTACTCTTGCAGATTTGTGTAATTGCTAAATTTATAACAAAAATGTAAGTTCTATAGAGTAGGTAATCTGTTAATTAACAATTCTATAGTTAGATTAATTGTAAGCTTCTTTAGTCAATTAATATTGAGTACAATACATCTTTACAAATACACTTCATAGTCCCTTTGTATTATTTTAATTACTAAATCCTTGTAGTGGTTACATATTCATAATTTATTTGCCTTTTTTTTATTAATCTACTAAATCTATAGGGTTTAGGTAATTTTTAAGATTTAATCCCGACTTTTTGTATAATAATAATGTAGATTTGCATACCCTATTAAAGTAGTAGGGTAATTATTTGAATTAATTTTTTTTATGATTTTAGACCAAATCATTTTTAGTAAAAAAGCACAGACTAAAGGTTTTAAAGAAGATAAAACTTCTGAAAAACCTTTACGAAGTGTGCTTAAGGCATTAAGTTGGAGAGTTATAGGTACCGTAGATACTTTAATAGTGTCTTACCTCTTAACAGGGGAGTTATCAGTAGCTACTTCAATTGCATCAATAGATTTTTTAACAAAGTTAGTTTTATACTTCTTTCACGAGAGAGTATGGAATAAAATAAAATGGGGAAAGTAATGAGCTTAAACTTAACACAAGTTAACGCAGAATTAAAAGATAAAAGTCCAGCAGAAATTATAGCTTGGGCTATTTCTTTTGCTAAAAATCCAGTAATCACAACCAACTTCAGACCTTATGAAGTTGCAATTTTAAAAGCGGTTACGGATGTGCAAAAAGACATTAAAGTAATTTGGTGTGATACAGGTTACAATACGATGCAGACGTATAAACATGCAGAAGATATTATAGAAAAGCTGAATTTAAATATTCATTTATATACACCAAAACAAACTGCAGCTCATAGAAATGTTGTTTTAGGAGTTCCTTCGGTAGAAGACCCAAAACATGTTTTGTTTACAGAACAAGTTAAGTTAGAACCATTTTCTAGAGCTATGAAAGAACATCAACCAGATGTTTGGTTTACAAACTTAAGAAAAGGTCAAACTGCATTTAGAGATAGTATAGATGTTGTTTCTCAAAGTAAAGACGGTGTGGTAAAAGTGAGTCCGTTTTATAACTGGACAGATGAACAGTTAGACGCTTATTTAGTAGCGCAAAATTTGCCAAATGAGTTTACATATTTCGATCCAACAAAAGTAGAAAGTAACAGAGAATGTGGTTTACACATCTAAAAAGATAATTATGAGTAATACAACAATACAAGTAGATGCTTTAGAAAGTGAAGCAATTTATATTTTTAGAGAAGTAGTAGCACAGTTTGAAAAACCTGTTTTATTATTTTCTGGAGGAAAAGACAGTATAACGTTAGTGCGTTTAGCACAAAAAGCATTTTATCCTGCAAAAATTCCTTTTCCTTTAATGCATATTGATACAGGTCATAACTTTCCTGAAACAATAGAATTTAGAGATCGTTTAGCAAAAGAATTAGGTGTTGAGTTAATTGTAAGAAATGTACAAGACAATATAGATTCTGGTAGAGTTAAAGAAGAAACTGGTAGATATGCAAGTAGAAATATGTTGCAAACAGAAACCTTATTAGACGCTATAGAAGAGTTTGGTTTTGATGCATGTATTGGTGGAGCAAGAAGAGATGAAGAAAAAGCAAGAGCTAAAGAAAGAATCTTTTCTGTAAGAGATGATTTTGGTCAATGGGATGAAAAAAACCAACGTCCAGAAGTATTCGATATGTTAAACGGACGCATAGATTTAGGGCAAAATGTACGTGTTTTCCCTATTTCTAATTGGACAGAATTAGACGTTTGGTCTTATATCAAACAAGAAGATATCGAAATTCCTTCTATCTATTTTGCACACAAAAGAAAGATTTTTGTAAGAGACGGAATGATCTGGTCTGCAGATGATGACGTTGTTTTTAGAGACAAAGAAGAAGTTGTAGAAGAAAGAATGGTTCGTTTTAGAACTGTTGGAGATATGAGTTGTACAGCAGCAGTTTTATCCGACGCAGTCGATATTGCAAAAGTTGTAGAAGAAATTAGAGATTCTTCCATTTCAGAAAGAGGTGCAAGAATAGATGATAAACGTTCTGAAGCAGCAATGGAGAAACGTAAACAACAAGGGTATTTTTAGAATACTTTGGGCGTTTTAACGGGCTTTTCACTATATCTTTTTTTGAAAAGAACAAAAAAAGGATGTCGTTTCAATCCCTAACGCAACTATTTGCAAACACCTTACAAAATTTAATCGCTTTGTAAGTATTAAAAATGAATACAAATTAAGCTAAAAGCCAAAGGCCAATAGCGAACAGCTCATAAGAATGAAAGTATTAAAAATAGCAACAGCAGGAAGTGTAGATGATGGTAAGAGTACCTTAATTGGTCGTATTTTATACGATACAAAATCATTAACTGACGATAAATTAGAAGCAATAGAAGAAAAAAGTAGACAACGTGGTTTTGACTATTTAGACTTTTCTTTGGCAACCGATGGTTTAGTTGCAGAACGAGAACAAGGAATTACTATTGATGTTGCACATATATATTTTTCTACACCAAGTAAAAGTTTCATTATTGCAGATACTCCAGGTCATATAGAGTATACAAGAAACATGGTTACGGGTGCATCAACAGCACAAGCTTCTATTGTTTTAATTGATGCAAGAAACGGAGTTATAGAACAAACTTACAGACACTTTTTTATCAATAATTTATTGAGAATTAAAGACGTTGTAATTGCAATAAATAAAATGGATTTGGTTGATTTTTCTGAAGAAAAATACAACACTATTAAAGCTGAGATTGAGTACTTAGCAAGTAAAAGTGAGTACAAAGGTCAGAATTTAACGTTTATACCAATGTCTGCTTTACAAGGAGATAATGTGGTTCATAAATCTGAAAATACCCCTTGGTATAAAGGAGAAACGTTAATGCATCACTTAGAAAGATTAGATGCAGAAGATATTAATGATGCTTCTCAAACTCGTTTTCCTGTGCAAACAGTTATCAGACCTAAAACAGAAGAATACCATGATTTTAGAGGATATGCTGGGAAGCTTTATGGAGGTGATTTAGCTGTTGGAGATGAGGTTGCAGTGTTACCATCGCAAACAAAATCTAAAGTGAAAACAATTAATTTTTTCGATAAAGAATTTCAAGAAGCAAAAAGAGGAAGTTCTGTTACCATTACTTTAGAAGACAATGTAAATGTTAGTAGGGGTGATATGTTGGTGAAAGTAAATGAAGAGCCAACAATTGCAAAAGAGTTAACAGCAACTATTTGTTGGATGGATAAAGAGCCTTTAAAAGCTTCTCAAAAATACTATATTAAACATGGGGTAAATGATGCACAAGCAAAAATTACACAATTGTCTAGTATTATAAAAACTGATTTTTCTGGAATTGAAGAAAATCCATCAGAATTAGTCTTAAACCAAATAGGAGACATACAATTAAAATTAAGCAAGCCTTTGTTGGTAGATTCTTATAAAGATAATAAATCTAATGGATCTTTTATTTTGATTGATCCAAAAACGAACAATACAGTAGGTGTTGGTTTTATTAAGTAGTAAGAATAAAGAATAAAGGAACAGTAAAATTAAAGTAGAATTTTAAGGTATTAAGAATTGCTTAATATTTTATACGAACTACTAAATACTAGAAAAAATGCAGAGTTTTAGAACCGAAATAGAGAATCCAGTTGTAGAAAGAGATATTATTGAATTAGCAGATAAAATTGCAGCATTCAATAATCTAGAAATAGATGAAGAAAAATTTAGAAGTTTACGTTTAGCAAGAGGTGTTTATGGTCAGCGTCAAGAAGGCGTACAAATGATTCGTATAAAATTGCCTTATGGTAAAGTAATGAGTAATCAATTACGTAGAATTTCTGAAGTTTCAGACGAGTATTCTAGAGGAAGATTACATATTACAACACGTCAAGATATTCAAATTCACTATGTAGATTTACAAAGAACGCCAGAGTTATGGGCAGAATTAGAAAGAGATGATGTTACCTTGCGTGAAGCTTGTGGAAATGTTGTTAGAAATGTAACAGCATCAGAAACTGCAGGTATCGATGTAAACGAACCTTTTGATGTTTCTCCGTATGCAGATGCTTTGTATAAATTCTTTTTACGTAACCCTATTTGTCAAGAAATGGGACGTAAATTTAAAGTTTCTTTTTCTTCTACAGATGAAGATACAGGTTTGTCTTATTTACACGATTTAGGATACATTGCTAAAATTGAAAACGGTGTAAGAGGTTTTAAAGTAATGGTTGCAGGAGGATTAGGTTCTCAGCCAAGACATGCAGAAACTTTATATGAGTTTTTACCATCAGATAAAATTATTCCAGTAATGGAAGGTGTTTTAAGAGTTTTTGATCGTTATGGTGAGCGTAAAAGTAGAGCCAAAGCAAGAATGAAATTCTTATTAAAAGACATCGGTTTAGAAGCTTTTAAAGAATTAGTAGCACAAGAACAAAAGGCTATCGAATTAAAATCAGTGGCTATTGATGCTGATGGCTATGTTGCATCAACTCCAGTTGCTGTTGATGCTCCACAAGTAGAGATAAAAAATAAAGAAGCATTTGACTTATGGAAATCTACCAACTTAATCCCGCAAAAACAAGCAGGTTATGTTGCTATTGGAATTAAAGTTTTATTAGGAGATTTTTACACAGATAAAGCACGTTTATTAGCAGATTTAGTTGATACTTACGCAGCAGGAGAAATCCGTTTAACCTTGCGTCAAAATATTGTAATTCCTTTTGTAAAAGAAGATTTAGTTCCTTATTTCTATCAAGAGTTAGAAAAATTAGGATTTGTAGAAGCAGGTTATAACAAAGCAGTAGATATTACTGCGTGTCCTGGTACTGATACTTGTAATTTAGGTATTGCAAGTAGTACGGGGATTGCAGCAGAACTAGAAAAAGTGATTGCGGCTGAATATCCTCAATACTTAAAAAATGAAGATTTAGTAATTAAAATTAGTGGTTGTATGAATGCTTGTGGACAACACAACATGGCAAACATTGGTTTTCAAGGAATGACTGTTAGAACTCCAGATAAATTAGTGGCTCCAGCATTACAAGTTTTATTAGGTGGAGGAAACTTAGGAAACGGAAATGCATTATTTGCAGATAAAGTAGTAAAAGTACCAAGTAAAAGAGGTCCGGAAGCATTGCGTAGAATTTTTAATGATTTTGAAGCAAATGCTGATGGAAAATCATTTGTAGAGTATTATAAAGTGACGGGAGAACGTTATTTTTATGATTTATTAAACGATTTACAAGATGTTACTAATTTAACTCAAGAAGATTTTATCGATTGGGGAGAGGCAGATAAATATGTAAAGGAAATAGGAATTGGAGAATGTGCTGGTGTTGTAATCGATTTAATTGCAACTTTATTCTTAGAAAGTGATGAGAAAATTGAAAATGCAAATGAAGCTTTTGAAAACAAAGTATATTCAGGAGCTATTTATTACGCATATCAGTCTATTGTAAACTCTGCAAAAGCGTCTTTATTAGCAGCAGATAAGAAAACAAATACACATGCAAGTATCGTTTCTCAATTTGATGAGTACTTTATTGCATCAGAAAAAATAGATTTAGGAGGTTCTTTTGCGGATTTAATTTATCAAATTAATAAGTTTGCGCCAACAGAAGAATTTGCAAAGAAGTATATTAGCGATGCGAATACGTTTTTACAGAAAGTAAGAGCTTTTAGAAATGCTGAAACTGCAATTGCAAAGTAAGTTATAAAAGAATAAAATGAGTTTAAAAACACCAAAGTTAACCGTTGTAGGTGCAGGCCCTGGAGATATAGATTTAATTACAGTAAAAGCCATTAAGGTTTTAAAAACTGCCGATGTAGTTTTATACGATGCTTTGGTGAATGAAGAGTTATTAGCATATATAAATCCGGAAGCTGAACAAATTTTCGTTGGAAAACGTAGAGGGTGTTATAAATATCAGCAAGAACAAATTAATGAGTTAATTGTTGAACGAGCAAAATCTAGCGGACATGTAGTTCGTTTAAAAGGTGGAGATCCATTTATTTTTGGTAGAGGTGCAGAAGAAATGGAATATGCCGCAAATTTAGGTTTAGAAGTTGCAGTTGTTCCAGGGATTTCATCATCATTAGCGGTAGCAGCTTATCAAAATATACCCTTAACAAAACGTGGTAGTGCAGAGAGTTTTTGGGTAATTACTGGAACCACAAAAGATCATAAAATTTCTAATGATATTGAGTTGGCTGCAAAGTCTAATGCAACCATTGTGGTGTTAATGGGAATGAGCAAACTGCCTCAAATTGTAAAATTATTTCAAGCAGAAGGTAAAAATGACTTGCCAGTTGCAATTATTCAAAGAGGTACTACTTCTAGAGAAAAATTAGGAATAGGTACTGTGGATACTATAGAAAAAATTGTTGCTGATAATGAATTAAAAAACCCGGCAATTATTGTTTTGGGTGAAGTAGTAAAACATCGTCAGGTAATTTTAGATATTAAAGAACAGTATGCAAATGAGTCAAAAGGATAGGTTTATGGAAAGAAATAATTTATACCCTATTTTCTTAAAAACTAAAAATCTTCAAGTTTTAATCATTGGAGGTGGTTTTGTAGCAGAAGAAAAATTAACGTTCTTATTAAAATCGAGTCCAGATGCAAATGTAACCATGGTTTCACCTATGTTTAGGGAAGGCACAACTGCATTAGCAAAGAAGGGAAACGTAAAACTGATTAAAGAAAAATATAATAAACGTTACTTAAAAGGAAAACATATTGTTGTGGCAACAACAGAGTTTCCAGAAGTTAACGAAAAGGTTTATAAACATTGTAGAAAGCGAAGTATATTGGTAAATGTTGCTGATAATCCTCCTTTTTGTGATTTTTATATGGGCGGTATTGTAACCAAAGGAAATGTAAAAGTAGCCATTTCTACCAACGGAAAATCGCCAACAACAGCCAAAAGATTACGTCAGTTTTTTGAGGATGTAATTCCGGAAAACGTAGACGATTTGGTTAAGAATTTAAACGAGTTTAGAAAAACAATAAAAGGAGATTTCGAAGAAAAAGTGGAAACACTAAACGAATTCACCAAAGGATTAATAGAGAAAAAAGAGTCTTAAGATGATTACAACAGATATACTAATTATTGGAGCAGGTCCAACAGGTTTATTTACAGTTTTTGAAGCTGGTTTATTAAAATTAAAATGTCATTTAATTGATGCATTACCACAACCAGGTGGGCAATGTTCTGAGATTTATCCTAAGAAACCAATTTATGATATTCCTGCATATCCAGAAATTTTAGCAGGAGATTTAACACATAAATTAATTGAGCAAACAAAGCAGTTTGAACCTGGTTTTACATTAGGAGAAAGAGCAGAAACAATAGATAAGCAAGAGGATGGTACTTTTATTGTTACAACCAATAAAGGAACAAAACACCATGCTAAAATTGTTGCAATTGCTGGTGGTTTAGGTTCTTTTGAGCCAAGAAAACCATTGATACCTAATATTGCAGATTTTGAAGATAAAGGTGTAGAATATATTATTAAAGAACCAGAATTTTATAGAGATAAAAAAGTAGTAATTTCTGGTGGTGGAGATTCTGCTTTAGATTGGGCTGTTTTCTTATCAGACGTTGCATCTGAAGTAACTTTAATTCATAGAAGAAATGAATTTAGAGGCGCTTTAGATTCTGTAGAAAAAGTACAAGAATTAAAGAATTTAGGTAAAATTAGAATGATAACTCCTGCAGAAGTAAAAGGAATTATCGGAACAGATAAAGTAACGGGTGTTGCTGTAGAGAAAAAAGGAGAAGATGCTTTTATTGTAGATACAGATCATTTTATTCCTTTATTTGGTTTATCTCCAAAATTAGGACCTATTGCAGACTGGGGATTAGAGATTGAGAAAAATGCAATTAAAGTAAATAATGCATTAGACTATCAAACAAATATTCCTGGTATTTACGCTATTGGAGATGTAAACACATATCCTGGTAAATTAAAATTAATTCTTTGTGGTTTTCACGAAGCAACTTTAATGTGTCAGAGTGCTTACAAAAGAATTTTTCCAGATAAGAAATACGTTATGAAATATACTACTGTTGGTGGTGTAGAAGGATTTGATGGAACAAGAAAAGATGCGCCAAAAGCAGTTGTAAAAGCTATTCAGTAATTTTTTAGCAAGTTTTCAAAAACCTTATTGGTATAAATTGTTAGGTTTACTTAATTTAGTAGACAATTAATAAAAGAGAATAACATAGACCTCAAAGGTTTTTAAAACCTTTGAGGTCTAACCAAACAAATTTATTACTTTTGGCTTTGGTAAAAAATGTATAATGAGCGTAGATATAAATATAAAAATAACTGATAGAAATGGTGTACTACATGAAGTTGTAGCACCTACAGACATGGCAATGAATCTTATGGAAGTTGTTCGTTCTTACGAATTAGCAGAAGAAGGTACCATAGGTATTTGTGGCGGTATGGCCATGTGTGCTTCTTGTCAGTGTTATGTAAATTCAGATCACGAATTACCAGAAATGACAGATGATGAAGATGCTATGTTAGCAGAAGCGTTTAATGTAGAAGACAATAGTAGATTGGGCTGTCAAATACAAATGACGCCAGCAATGGACGGGTTAGAAGTAGTATTAGCTCCAGAAATGTAAAAGCTAACATGAAAGAAACAGCACAAATAATTACGTTTAAAAACTACAGCATGTGTTTAAGAGATGCAGTAGAGGTTTTTACGAAACAGTTAATCAATAACTTGTTTGATGAACGCCATTTGTCTGAAAGTGGTGCAGAAACAAGGTTAAAGTTTTTGAAAATTTTAGAAAGATTATCCATAGAAAATGGAGCAAATTTGTGGAATGATTTTGAAAGTTCTTTTGTTTCTATTCGTCAAAAATTAGATTTAGATGCTGCTGCTTCAGAAAAAAATGATCCTGCTGCTAAAAGTTTAGAAGAAATTTACTTAGCATATCCTGGTTTTTATGCCATTGCAGTGTATCGCTTAAGTCACCAATTATTAAACTTAGGAATCCCTGTTTTTCCAAGAATAATGAGTGAGTATGCGCACAGTAAAACCGGTACAGAGATTCATCCAGGAGCAGAAATAGGAGCCTCTTTTCATATAGATCACGGAACAGGAACGGTAATAGGAGAATCTGCAATTATAAAAGATAATGTACAGATTTTTCAAGGCGTAACTTTAGGAGGAATACAAGTAAAGAAAAGTTTAGCATCAACGAAAAGACATCCTACAATAGAAAGTGGTGTAGTTATTTATGCAAATGCTACTATTTTAGGAGGAGATGTTGTAATAGGGAAAAACTCTGTAATTGGAGCCAATGTTTGTATTATGGAATCCGTTCCAGAAAATTCGGTGGTAACAGTGAAATCAGAAAATAATATTTTTCAAAAAAGAAATTAGAATGAAAACCAAAAGTATCATAGATTTTGTTGGAAATACACCACTTGTAGAGGTACAAAATATCTTAAAGAAAGAAGGTGTTACTTTATTATTAAAACTAGAAGGAAATAATCCTGGAGGAAGTGTAAAGGATAGAGCAGCTTATTATATGATTTCTGAAGCTATTAAAAGAAAAAATATAAAGAAAGGTGATACTTTAGTAGAAGCAACAAGTGGAAACACGGGTATTGCATTGGCTTTAATGGCAAAAGTTTTAGGTGTAAATATGGTGCTTACAATGCCGGAAAACTCTACTATAGAACGAGTTAAAACGATGAGAGCTTACGGTGCAAAAGTGATTTTAACTCCTGCTGATAAAGGGATTGAAGGTGCTATTGATTATGCTTTAAAGTTAAAATATAAAAAAGGATACTTTCGTTTAAATCAGTTTGATAATTTCGATAACCCTAAAGCACATTTTAATACAACAGGACCAGAAATTTGGAGAGACACAGAAGGAGAAGTTACTCATTTTGTTTCTGCCATGGGAACTACTGGAACCATAACTGGAGTTTCTGATTATTTAAAATCGCAAAACGAAAGCATCACCATTATTGGAGCGCAGCCTAAAGAAGGAGCTAAAATACCTGGAATTAGAAAATGGTCTGAAGAATATATGCCCGCTATTTTTAAAGCTAAAAAAATAGATCAAATATTTGAAGTAAGTGAAGAAGAAGCAAAAGAAATGACGGTTCGTTTAGCAAAAGAAGAAGGCATTTTTGCAGGAATGAGTAGTGGAGGGTCTGTTGCTACCGCGTTAAAAGTAGCAAAATCAATAGACAAAGGTGTAATCGTTGCTATTATTTGCGATAGAGGAGATCGTTATTTATCATCAGATATCTACGAATAAATTATAAAAACAAGAAAAAAGTTCGTTACTTTGTAACGTAATTTAGTTCATTTATTAAATATTGTTATCAAGAAAGGTTGAGGGATTAGACCCGAGGAAGCCTTGGCAACCCTTTATCTTTAAAGAAGGTGCTAATTTCTACTGATTCTTTCTGAACTAGGTTCAGAACCTTTCAGAGAGATAACGGAAAAAGTATCAATTCTTCTTTTCCTGATAACACAAAAATTAATTTTCAGGAATGTCAAATATATACAAAGCTTTACAAGAAAGAATTTTGGTTTTAGATGGTGCTATGGGTACCATGCTACAAGCCTATAAATTCACGGAAGAAGATTTTAGAGGAGAACGTTTTAAAGACTATCCATCACCTTTACAGGGAAATAATGACTTGTTATCAATTACACAACCAGAAGCAATTAAAACCATTCATGGTAAATATTTTGAAGCTGGTGCAGATATTATAGAAACCAATACTTTTTCTGGAACGACCATTGCAATGGCAGATTACCAGATGGAAGATTTAGTGTACGAATTAAACTATCAGTCTGCAAAAATTGCTAAAGAAGTTGCAAATGAGTTTACTGCAAAAGAACCACACAAACCTCGTTTTGTAGCAGGTTCTATTGGTCCAACAAACAGAACTGCTAGTATGTCTCCAGACGTTAATGACCCTGGTTATAGAGCAGTTACTTTTGATGAATTAAGAATTGCCTATAAACAGCAAGTAGAAGCTTTATTAGATGGTGGTGCAGACTTATTGTTAGTAGAAACGGTGTTTGATACTTTAAATGCCAAAGCAGCATTATTTGCCATTGAAGAAGTAAAAGACGAACGTAGTATTGATGTTCCAATTATGTTAAGTGGTACTATTACCGATGCTTCAGGTAGAACTTTATCTGGGCAAACTGCTGAAGCTTTTTTAATTTCTGTATCACACATTCCTTTATTATCTGTAGGTTTTAATTGTGCTTTAGGAGCCAATTTATTACAGCCCCATTTACAAGCTATTGCAAACAAAACAGATTTTGCTATTTCTGCACATCCAAATGCAGGGTTGCCAAATGCTTTTGGAGAGTATGATGAAACTGCAGAAGAAATGGGTGAGCAAATAGAAGAGTATTTAAAGAAAGATTTAATCAATATAATTGGAGGTTGTTGCGGAACATCACCTGAGCATATTAGCGAGATTGCAAGGATTTCGGAAAAATATAAGCCAAGAGCATTTGTTGTAAATAAACAGGTTTTAGATATATAAAAAAGTAGTGCTGCGTAAGTAGTAATCTCAATATAAATAAAAGGAAAGTGATTCTAGAAGTAGCCATTTTAAACATAAAAGTAGGTCTTTCAAAGGATTTTGAGTTTAATTTTAAGAAGGCAGAAAAGATTATTTCTTCTATGAAAGGATATAGCTCTCATCAATTAAAGAAATGTGTTGAACAAGATGATAAATATATTTTATTGGTGAGTTGGCAAACAATAGAGGATCACGAGGTTGGATTTAGAAAATCTGATGAATATGAACAATGGAAAGAATTATTGCATCATTTTTATGAACCATTTCCAATAGTAGAACATTACATATAATGAAAGTGAAACAAACAAAATATATGCGTTTATCAGGATTAGAACCTCTAGTCTTGAATGAAAATAGCAATTTTATCAATGTAGGGGAACGTACAAATGTAGCTGGTTCTCGTAAGTTTTTACGATTGATAAAAAACGAGCAATTTGATGAAGCTTTAGATATTGCAAGACACCAAGTAGATGGTGGCGCACAAATTATAGATATTAATTTTGATGACGGTTTAATTGATGGAAAACAAGCTATGGTTCGTTTTCTAAATTTAATTGCAGCAGAACCAGATATCTGTAGAGTGCCAATTATGATTGATAGCTCTAAGTGGGAAATCATAGAAGCAGGTTTACAAGTGGTTCAAGGAAAATGCGTTGTAAATTCAATTTCACTTAAAGAAGGAAAAGAAAAATTTATTTGGGAAGCAAAACAAATAAAACGATATGGAGCTGCTGTAATTGTAATGGCTTTTGATGCCGAAGGACAAGCAGATAACTATGATCGTAGAATTGAAATTGCTAAAAAATCGTATGATATTTTAGTTGATGAAGTTGGTTTTCCTAGTGAAGATATTATTTTCGATTTAAATATATTTCCCGTTGCAACGGGAATGGATGAGCACAGAAGAAATGCCATCGATTTTATTGAAGCTACACGTTGGGTAAGAGAAAATTTACCAAATGCAAGTGTTAGTGGAGGGGTTAGTAACGTGTCGTTTTCTTTTAGAGGAAATGATGGAGTTAGAGAGGCGATGCATTCAGTATTTTTATATTATGCGATTCAAGCAGGTATGAACATAGGAATTGTAAATCCTGCACTTTTAGAAGTGTATGATAATATTCCTAAAGATTTATTAGAACGCGTAGAAGATGTAATTCTAGATAGAAGAGAAGATGCAACGGAACGTTTATTAGATTTTGCTGATACTGTAAAAGGCTCTAAAGTAGAAAAAACGGTTGATTTATCTTGGAGAGAAAACCCTTTACAAGATAGAATTACACATGCTTTGGTAAAAGGAATAGATGCTTTTATTATTGAAGATATAGAACAAGCAAGACAGGAAGCTACGGCACCAATTGAAGTGATTGAAGGTCATTTAATGATTGGAATGAATGTGGTTGGAGATTTATTTGGAGCAGGAAAAATGTTTTTGCCACAAGTAGTAAAATCTGCACGTGTAATGAAAAAAGCGGTAGGTTATTTAAATCCCTTTATTGAAGCCGAAAAAGGAGATAAGCAAGAGCCTGTTGGTAAAATATTAATGGCAACTGTAAAAGGTGATGTGCATGATATTGGGAAAAATATTGTGAGTGTTGTTTTGGCTTGTAATAACTACGAAATTGTAGATTTAGGCGTAATGGTTCCGCCAGAAAAGATTATTGAAATGGCTATTAGCGAACGTGTAGATGCTATTGGTTTGTCTGGTTTAATTACACCATCGTTAGATGAAATGGTGTATTTAGCCAAAGAAATGCAACGCCAAAACTTTGTGTTGCCTTTATTAATTGGTGGCGCAACAACTTCTAAAGCACATACAGCTGTTAAAATAGATACACAATACACCAATGCTGTGGTGCATGTAAATGACGCTTCTAGAGCAGTAACTGTTGTAGGTGATTTATTAAATAAGAAAACATCGCATGAGTACGTTGCTAAAATGAAAAAAGATTATGATGAATTTAGAACCAAGTTTTTAAAACGAGGGAAAGAAAAATCATACATCTCTATAAAAGAAGCACGTAATAGAAAATATAAAATTGATTGGGAAACGTCTGAAATTGTAAAACCAAACGAATTAGGAATTCAGACTTTAGAGCAATTAAGTTTAAAAGAATTATTACCTTTTATAGATTGGAGTCCATTTTTTAGAAGTTGGGATTTACATGGTAAGTTTCCAGCTATTCTAAAGGATGAGGTTGTTGGTGAGCAAGCTACTATTATGTATGATGAAGCTCAGGCAATGATTAAAGAAATTATTGCGAAACAATTGTTAAAGCCAAAAGCTGTTTTTGGTTTGTTTGAGGCAAACACTATAAATGACGATGATATTGCTGTAAAGAAAAAAGGAGGAGAAGAATTTATTTTTAGAACTTTACGTCAGCAATTAAAAAAGAGAGAAGGCATACCCAATCACGCTTTGTCAGATTTTATTGCACCCAAAGAAACTGGTAGAACAGATTATATAGGATCATTTTGTGTCGGTATTTTTGGAGCACAAGAATTGGCAGAAAGCTATAAGGCAAAAGAAGATGATTACAATGCAATTATGGCGCAAGCTATTGCAGATCGTTTTGCAGAAGCAATGGCAGAATACCTGCATAAACAAGTTAGGACGAAACATTGGGGTTCTGATACAGATGAAGGATTAACAAATGATGATTTAATAAAAGAAAGTTACAAAGGTATACGTCCTGCACCAGGATATCCTGCGTGTCCGGATCATTTAGAGAAAGAAACCATTTGGGAATTGCTTAAAGTGGAAGAAAACATTGGTGTTACATTAACAGAAAGTATGGCAATGTGGCCAGCTGCAGCTGTGTCTGGATATTATTTTGCAAACAAAGAATCTAAGTATTTTGGTTTGGGTAAAATAACAGATGATCAAGTAACAGATTATTCAACAAGAAAAGGTATTACTAAGGAGAAAGCTAGAAAATGGTTGCATCCAATACTAGCAGAAGAATAATAATTAATCCTGATAGGGTTTTAAAACCTATCAGGGGTATTTTACAAAATGAGTATATATGGAGTTTATAGAATTGCATTTAGGAAGTTATGTTATTTCTCATGGTTTTGATAAAAACAATAAAGAGAAAATGACTCCTGTTGCTGCAGAGAAATTTGGAAAGAAATTAATTGCAGTTTCTAGAATTAAATCTTTAAGCGAAAAATATATTTTAACAGATTATGTAGATGGGAGATGGATTTATTGGGAATACAAAGAAGATTTCGAAGTCGTAAAAAAGCTGCTAAATAGTTTGCGTTAACGATTGAAACGGCATCCTTTTTTTTGATAAAAAAAAGATATAGTGTAAAGCGTGACCCTTGTGGTAACTCCCAAAAAATGAATAAAACATTAAATTAACAATTTGTTACATTTAAATCAATAAATAATACAATAGGAAAGTACATTTTTGCGGAAAATTTAAGAGATGAAAAGATATAGAATAGAATTAAAATTCCTTCTACAGTTTTTATTGTTATCGCTTTCGGCATTAGTTGTTGCTTATTTCTATTAAATACTGAAATAAATTCAGCAGAAATGAAAGTTACAGATCACATTAAAAATGCAAATGGTAAAACATTATTTTCTTTTGAAGTAATACCACCTCAGAAGGGAAAAAATATTCAAGATTTATACAATAATATAGATCCTTTAATGGAATTTAATCCACCTTTTATAGACGTAACAACTTCTAGAGAAGAATATGTTTATGTGGATAAAGGAAATGGACTTTTAGACAAGAGAATTACTAGAATGCGCCCAGGAACGGTAGGTATTTGTGCTTCTATTATGCATAAATATCAGGTAGATGCAATTCCGCATTTACTGTGTGGAGGTTTTACCAAAGAAGAAACAGAATACGTCTTGGTAGATTGCCATTATTTAGGATTGGATAACGTGGTTGCCTTGAGAGGTGATGCTAGAAAAGATGAATCTTATTTTAAAGCAACTCAAGGAGGTAACGCTTTTGCGAGCGATTTGGTACAACAAATATCTGATTTAAATAAAGGGAAATATTTACATGATGATATTAAAGTAGAGCATAATTATGATTTTTGCGTGGGTGTTGCAGGATATCCAGAAAAACATATGGAATCTCCATCTTTAAATACAGATTTAAAACGTTTAAAACAAAAGGTAGATGCGGGTGCAGATTATGTGGTAACGCAAATGTTTTTTGATAATAATAAATATTTCGAGTTTGTTAAAAAAGCTAGAGAAATAGGAATTACAGTGCCAATTATACCAGGAATTAAACCACTTGCTGTAAAAAGACATTTACAGATTTTACCACAAGTTTTTAAAATTGATTTACCAGAAGATTTAATTGATGCTGTAGAAGGTTGTAAAGATAATAAAGCGGTAAGACAGGTTGGTATTGAGTTTGCTATTCAGCAATCTAAGGAGTTAAAAGAAGCAGGAGTGCCATTTTTACACTATTACTCTATGGGGAAAAGTGATAATATACATGCAATTGCATCAAAATTATTTTAAAATAAAAAGGTGTAGTTTCTTTAATTAGGAATTAAATTTATAGAGAATCATCAGAAAACTACTTTAAAAGAGTGTCTTTTTGATGATTCTCTATTTGTATGCATAACAACTATTTATAGACAAATAGGAAAAAGTAATTTTTAAGAAAACTACTAAGTGAATAAAATGATTACTTTTGTAGTTCGAAATTGAAATAATAATTTAAAAATATAAAAATGGCATTAGAAATTACAGACGCAAACTTTGACGAATTAGTATTAAAATCAGACAAACCAGTATTAGTAGATTTTTGGGCAGCTTGGTGTGGACCATGTAGAATGGTAGGACCAATTGTTGATGAAATTCATACTGAATATGAAGGAAAAGCCGTAGTTGGTAAAGTTGATGTTGATGCTAACCAAGAATTTGCAGCAAAATACGGAGTACGTAATATACCAACTGTTTTAATCTTTAAGAACGGAGAAGTTGTAGACAAACAAGTAGGTGTTGCTCCTAAAAATGTGTATACAGGAAAAATCGATGCAGCTATATAAGTAGTATTCATTTTTTATAATATTAAAAAGGTTTGGCTAACGTCAAACCTTTTTTTATTTTTAAAATCTAAATTCTTTACATGAAACTTTACCTATCAATAATAGTTTTCCTTTTCCTTTTTATTTCTTGTGATAAGCAAGAGAATCAATTAAAACTAGAAAAGGGAATTTCTTTTGAGTTAGCCAAATACAGAAAACAGCAAATTGCTGATGTTGTTTATGATGTACATTTTAAAATTCCGAAGCAAAAAGAAAAGGCTATTGCTTCTATATTGGAAGTTAAGTTTACTGCTAATGATTTAGAAAACGATGTTTATTTAGATTTTAACGAGGATGCCTCTAAGTTGAAGTCAATAAAAGTAAACGGAGAAATATCCGATATAAATCACCAGAAAGAACACGTTATTATTAAGAAAAAACGATTGAGTTTAGGCGAAAACGTAATAGAAATATTATTTGAAGCAGGAGAAAAATCACTCAATAGAAATGAAGAGTTTTTATATACTTTATTAGTTCCGGATAGAGCAAGTACGTTGTTTCCTTGTTTTGATCAGCCAGATATAAAAGCTAAGTACAATTTAAAAATTACTGCTCCAAAAGATTGGCAAGTTCTTGCAGGAGGATTTGAAGAAAGTAGTGTAGAGCTTGATGACTTTATAGAACATACGTTTGCAACGTCTGATTTAATGAGTACGTATTTGTTTTCTTTTGTAGCAGGTAAATTTACGGAAGAAACTAAAAATCCTGGAGCGTTTGATATGCGCTTTTTATACAGAGAAAATGATACAGAAAAGATAAATGAGAGTGTAGATGAGGTGTTTCAAATTCATCAGAAATCGATTGATTTTTTAGAGGAATTTACGCAGGTTAAATTTCCTTTCCAAAAAATGGATTTTGCTGCGATTCCTCCTTTTCAATATGGAGGAATGGAACATGTTGGTGCTATACAATACAGACAATCGTCTTTGTTTTTAGATAAGAATGCTACTCAAAAGCAAAAAATTAGCAGAGCAAAGTTAATTGCACATGAAACCTCACACATGTGGTTTGGAGATTTGGTTACCATGAAATGGTTTAATGATGTTTGGATGAAAGAGGTGTTTGCTAATTTTATGGCAGATAAAATTATGAATCCTGTTTTTCCAGAAGTAAATCATAAACTTAATTTTATGATGACGCATTACCCAAGTGCCTATTCCGAAGATAGAACAAAAGGGACAAATGCAATTCGACAGCATTTAGGGAACTTAAAAGATGCAGGTTCTTTATATGGAAGAATTATTTACAACAAAGCGCCAATTATGATGCGTCAGTTAGAGTATTTGTTGGGAGAAGAGGCTTTTAAATCGGGAGTTCAAGAATACATAAAAACTTATGCAAATTCTAATGCAGATTGGAATGAGTTGGTTGCTATTTTAGATAACAAGTCACCAGGAAATATAAAAAACTGGTCTGATGTTTGGGTGAATTCATCTGGAAGACCAATTTTCTTTGAAGAAATAGAATTGAACGAAAAAGGAAACGTAAGTAAGTTTGTAATTCATCAAAAAGCAGAAGATGGTTCTAATAAAGTTTGGACGCAATCTTTTAAAATTAAATTGATTGATAAAAGAGGTTTTGAGAAAATTATCAATATAAAAAATATGGGGAAATCTTTTGATATTACATCTGCAACAAAAGATTTTAAACCCGGACAAGTTTTATACAATACAAACGGATTTGGTTACGGTGTTTTTCCAATTTATAAGAAAGAAATTGATACTTATCGACACATAAATGATGAAGTTTCTAGAGGTTCTCAATACATTAATTTATATGAAAATATGTTGATTGGTGAAGTTACTCCGTTAGAAACGTTTCAGATTTATATATCAGCAATTAAAGATGAAAAAAATGAGTTGATTACCAATTATTTGTCAGGAAGGATTCAAACAATATTTTGGTCATTTTTAACAGAAGAGGAGCAAAATGAAGTGCAGCAAAAAGTAGAAAAAGAGGTTTTAGGTTTGCTAGAAAGTAATGTATCTAAAAATATAAAAAGAACGCTGTTTGGTTTGTATAAATCAATAGCTATTTCTGAAGGAGGAAAAGAAACTTTGTATGAAATTTGGAATAAAGAGAGGGAAATTAACAACTTATTTTTAAATGAAAGCGACTTTAGTTCTTTGGCAATGACATTAGCTATTTTAGAACATGTAAAAGCAATAGAAATTTTACAAGAACAGCAAACTAGAATATCTAACAACGATAGATTAGATCGTTTTAAATGGTTGTTACCTTCGTTATCTGAAGATTTACAAGTAAGAGATGCTTTTATGACATCACTTTTAGAAAAAGAAAATAGAGAAAACGAATCTTGGGTAGAAGCAGGGTTAAAGAATATTCACCATCCGTTGAGACAAAAAGAGGCAACAATACATTTAAAATCGGTTTTAGAAACATTAGAAGAAGTGCAATTAACAGGTGATATCTTTTTTCCTAAAGGATGGTTGGCAAGTTCTATTGGTCAATATTCCTCTAAAGAAGCAAAAGTTGTTTTAGATCAGTTTTTAGAAGAGCATCCAGATTACAATGCTATTTTATTAAAGAAGTTGTTACAAACTACAGATAATTTAACGAGAGCTCAAAATATTAAAAAATAATATGGATTTATCTGAAGTTAAATCAGACATTAAAAACCTAGACTTACTTGCTAAACAAGTAGTAGAAGGTTTTATTACTGGGATTCATAAAAGTCCGTTTCACGGGTTTTCGGTAGAGTTTTCTGAGCACAAATTATACAATAAAGGAGAAAGTACACGTCATATAGATTGGAAGCTGTTTGCAAAGACAGAGAAGTTATATACTAAAAAGTATGAAGAAGAAACCAATTTAAGGTGCCATATTATAATAGATAATTCTGCTTCTATGCATTACCCTATTGTAAAAAAGCAAACGGTAGACAATTTAAACAAAATTGGGTTTTCTGCAGTTGCCTCGGCTTCTTTAATGGAGATTTTAAAAAGACAAAGAGATGCAGTTGGTTTAAGTATTTATGGCGATAGTTATGAATATTATGCTCCAGAAAAGGGGAGTGAGCGGCACAGAAAGATGTTACTGCATCAATTAGAGCAATTATTAGTTTCAGAATCTAAGTCTTCTACAGAAACCTATAAGTATTTGCATGAAATTGCAGAGAAAATACACAGGCGTTCATTAATTTTTGTTTTTACAGACATGTTTCAACCAAATAAAGATAATGAAACACTTTTTGAAGCTTTAAAACATCTTAAATTTAATAAACATGAGGTTGTTTTATTTCATACTTATGATGGAGAAACAGAATTTAATTTCAATTTTGACAATAATCCCAAAAAAATTGTGGATGTTGAAACTCGAGAAGAAATTAATATATACGCAGAAAATATTAGAGAAAAGTACACTGCATTAGTTGGTGATTATTTTAAAGAATTGAAAAATAAATGTTTACAATATAAAATTGATTACATCCCTGTAGATATACGTAAAGGATATAATGAAGTTTTAACGGCATATTTAATTAGTAGAAAAAAAATATAAACTTTTTTTTATTTTATGCTTGTGTATCTAGAAATACATTGTATATTTGCAACCGCTTAAAGCAACGGTCTGGTAGTTCAGCTGGTTAGAATACCTGCCTGTCACGCAGGGGGTCGCGGGTTCGAGTCCCGTCCAGACCGCGAAAAGCACTTCATTTATGAGGTGCTTTTTTTGTGTCCAAATTTTAGTTGAAAAGCATCAAAATTATATAAAATGAAATTATTTTTAAATTATTTCATTTTTTTGTTGTGTATGTAAAAATACATTGTATATTTGCAACCGCTTAAAGCAACGGTCTGGTAGTTCAGCTGGTTAGAATACCTGCCTGTCACGCAGGGGGTCGCGGGTTCGAGTCCCGTCCAGACCGCTTTAAAAGTCCTTAACAATCTATTTATTAGAGCGTTAAGGATTTTTTGTTTTTAATAATGTCAACATCGGGGGCAACATTTTTTAATTTGATACAATTAAAGGTAAAAATACTGTGGCAACGTTGTGGCAACATCTTTTAATAGATGTAAAGTAGGTTTGTTTCTGTTTTCTTTTTACCGTTGTAAAAACAATTCAAAAGGAGTTTAATTTAAAGAATACTGATTATTTCGGCTCTCTTTTTTATAGTGTGAAAAACAACTTGAAATACTGTTGATTAATCAAGTTTAGCAAATTAACCTCTTAAACTCTTTTTGTATATTAATTAACCCTTTATAAGATTGGTTACTTAGTATACATTTTTCAAATAAAGAACTCCATTTTAAAAGTATTATTGTTTTAACTTCTTGTTGAATGTTAGAACCGAAATCTTTAGACAATTCTCTCAATTTGTTTTTTTGTCTTTGTCTTTCTTGGTTACTTAGGTTTAACCAATAGTTTTGGTTTTGATATTGTAATGTTTTGTTTTTTAGTAGAGGTTTTAAGTTGTCTGTTTTAATAGAATAATCATATACTATAGATTCACTCCATTTAGCAACTAAAAGCTTTAATAGGTTGTTGTAGATACTAGGATTTACTAGGTCTTCGAAAGTGTATAAACCTAGTTTATTTAAGTCTATCATTTTTTTATATTTTAATTCTATTCTTAAAATATTGTAAGGTCTTTTAAATTGTTCTCCTTTATTATAAACTTTTATCCAAAATCTTTGATGCTTACTAACCTTGTAGTTGAAATTATACGGTTTTAAGAACTCTTTACCTCTATGTAGTTGTAAGTTATTAATAATGTAATTAGGGTTGAAATAAGGGGTTAAATTAACGCCAAATTCAATATTAAGTAGAATTATATCACTAATTTTTACCTCTACTAATTTAGAAATCTCGTAAATAGTTTTTTGTAAATCTATAAAAGTGAAATCATTGTAATTATGTATGCCTTTATTATGGTAGTAATGTAAACTACCAGTTAATAAAACCCGCTCGTTTCTAAAGATAATAATATTTAAGTTTAAATATTTTAATATCAATTTAGAATATTCTCCAGAATCTTCATCTTGGTAACTTTCAAACGTTTTTTTAAACTTTGGGTTGTTTATTAGTTTGTCTGTGTTCGCATTTTTTAATAATGCTTTTACATAATCAACTGGCATTAATTGCCTTTTGAAAGTTGCTTAATAATTTGTTGTTTATTGTAGTATGGTTTATTGCCTATGTAGCTAGGTTTTAAAATCTCTTTTCTGTTCCAGTTGTTAAGTGTAACATAAGAAACGTTTAAAAGTTCTTTGGCTTCTGTTCTGCTTATAAACTCTGGTTTTTGTTGATTGTCATAAGAATTAAAAAACTCTCTAAACTTAGTGTCTAGTAGTTCGTTAAAGATTTCTTTTAATTCACTTGGTGTAACTTGTATTAACTTCATTGCAAACTGTTTTTTTAAAATTGCTTGCAGCTAATTACTAGAGGGTCAAAAAAGGGGTTGAGGTATTTTGACCCCTTTCGAGTATTTTCGAGGTTTTTTTTAAAGTTTTACTTTTTGAAGTAGTAAATATTCGTCAACCTCTGTCTTTTGTTCTTGTGTTAAATCTTTGTATGTGTTATTTATAAGATGTTTTGCATTATCTGGACTTATTCCCAAGATTAGAGCTAAAATTTTATGCTTAGAACTTTGCTTTTCTGTTTCTATTTTATGAATAGAACTATCTAGTTTTAGTTTTTGAAATATGTAAAAGCGTTGTTGTAAATTAAAGGTTGGAATGTTTTTTAATGAAAGCTCTGGTGTTTCTGTTATTGGTTTATTTTCTTTTGCTTCTAATGTTTCTTTTTTAAGTATTTTTCTTTTAAATAACTTATCAAAAATTGTAGGATTGTGTAAAATAATTTCCCAAGATTTATAATATTCCCCGCCATTAAAACCTGCTTTAAACATTGTTTCGTTTGTTATGTAATAAAAATGTTCTGGTAGGCAGTTTTTTTGATATTCTGTTTTATTAGTATGTATTGACATTGGTAGGTGTCCTTTGTTGTTACCTCCAAATTTAAAAGAGTATATTCTAGAAAATATCTTATGTATTTTCTCTTTTGTGTCTAGTTCAAATAATACACTATTTGGTTTTATAGTTGCTTCAAATTCTGAATAACCTTTATAAAAACCTTTTCCATATTCTTTTAAAAATAAATAAAGATTCTCTTTTGTTACCTCGTTATCATCTTTATCGAAAATTAGTCCACGTTCTATGAAATTTAAAAAACTGTAATAATCTTTTTCAAGTATATAGAAATCTGTTTCGCTGTAATTGTGTCTACCCATATAGGGTTTCATTCTGTTATCTTTATCAACTTGGTAGCCTAGGCTAAAAAAGTAGTCTTTTATGCTTTTTGGTAAGGTTGTGAGATTTAAACCATCATATAAATTTTTAACTGTTTTATCCATAACTTACTCAATTTCTATGGTGTCTATTTCTTGCATTAATCTATGGGTTTCAGATAGGGCAACAATTATTTTTTGATAGTGTAAAATGTCTTCAAAACTTAACTCTCTGTCTTTTCTATCTTTTAACCATTTTTGAGCGGGTTGGTAGCCTCCAATATAGAACTCCCAAGCCACTAAAGGCACGTTATTAAAGTATTGTGTGTCATTTATCCAAACTTTACCTAACGTTTCTGTAATAGGCTCGTAACCAATGTTAGTTTTTGTTAGTTTTCTTGTTATTATATTGTCTCCTGTTTCTGGATAACTTGTAATATAGTTTTCTACGGTTTCACTTTCTAGTAAATGAATTTCTCTAATTTCTTTACCTAATTTTACCAACTGCCAAAAAGTAGCTTGGTCTTTTGGATAAGGTACTCTAGGAAAATCTATTTTTAAAAACTCTTTGTATTTTTCTCTATAAGTAGGACTGTGTAATACTGCATATATATAGTCTAAAATATCTATAGGAGCAAAGGTGTTTTTGGTTTGTTCCTTTTCGTTAGTAAAGGTTAATTCTAATTTTTTACTAATTTCTTTTATTATCTCTAAGTTGAGGTTTGGTATTCTTTCTGGGCTGTTTTCTGTGGTTTGTTGGTTTGTTTGTTCTGGGTATAAATAAAGAGGTAGTGTAGAGTTATTTGCATATGCACTTTCAAAAAGACAAGATTCAGTTAATCTATTAGTGATGAAAATATATGAAAAATCTAATTTGGATTGTCTTTTTACTGCAATTGCTAAATTTGGTTCTTTTTGCAAATGTTGCATTACTTCAAGCCTAGTTCGTTCTATGAAGCTGTTATTATAATAAATAAAACGATTGTCAAAAGGTCGATAAGAAATACTTTTAATACATTCCGTTTCAAATTGTTTTTCTTTTTGTTTAACTTTATTTATTTTCCAAGTTTTATTTTCTCTTAATTTATAATTATTCAATATCTCATCACTTTCTAGGATAAAAAAATCTTTTATTCTGTTTACGAGAGTTTGCTTGTTTTCATCTATTACAAAACTGTCTCTAGATGTTACGATACCTACGTTATTCAAAATAAATAAGTCTGTTAAACAGATTCCTTTATTGTATTTTCCTTGTGATTCGAAATCTTTCTGTACCATATAGTAATCAGGTGCTATATTTGGTAGTTCTGTAAAGTCAATATTTTTAATTGAGTTGTCATTTAAAAAATCATATTTAAAATCTCTTTTACCAAACAAATCATAATGAAAAACTTTGCCTAGTTCATTTGTTTTTTTCTTACCTGTTTTTATAAATATATTTATAGAAACACCTTGCATAATATCAAAAACGTTTACGTCTGCACTACCATCTGGAGCAGTTTCTTTTTTCTTGCTATTTCCGTGTAAATCTATGGTGTAAATTTTATCATAAGTTTTTAATAAATTCCAACGCATACCTCTAAAAGTAGGGTTGTCTAAAAATCCGTGAGGGTTTATAAATGCTAAAACTCCAGTTCCGTTTTTTTCTATAAAATGTTGTCCATATCTTAAAAACTTCACATAGTCATCATTTATCCATTTAGGATTTCTTTCTTTTAGTTTTACTTTACCTCCAGGCTCTTTTTTATAATCGTCCATTAAACTCATAATCCAGTCGCCTTTATTGGCACTTTCTCCACTATAAGGAGGGTTTCCAATAATACACATAACTGGTGTATCTCTTTTAATATGGTTTGCCTCGTTTGCTTCGCTACTTAACCAATTGGCAAATAGTGTACCTGTGTCTGGGTGGTACTCTTCTAAACTATTGGTTAAATATATTTTAGTACGTTGGTTTCTGGTGGCTTTAAAACCAGTTTCTCTTAATAGTAAATCTATTTGTAGGTGTGCCATTGCATAAGATGCCATTAACAACTCAAAACCATTTAAACGAGGTAAAAGGTTGTTTTCTGCGTAACTGCTCCAAATACCCTCTTGTCCTTTAAACTTTTTATGTACGTGCTTTATAACCTCTGCTAAAAACGTTCCTGTTCCTGTGGCGGGGTCTAAAACTTGTACTTTGTGTACTTCTTTATCAACTTCTTTATAACCACTTTTAAAATTTTTATTAGCAATGTCTGTTTTTACTTTTACGGTGGTTTTAGAACTATCTGCCAAACCTTGTGGTAAATCGAACTCGGTTTTTAAAATATCGTCAACCGCTCTTACTATAAAATTAACAACTGGTGCGGGTGTGTACCAAACCCCTCTGGCTTTTCTAAGTTTAGGGTCGTATTCTGCTAAAAAGGTTTCGTAAAAATGTATAATAGGGTCTTCCATCTTTGTAGATTTCCCATAATTTTTTAAAATCTCTTCTACATTACACGCTAAAAATATTTCTGCTAAATTATCTACAATCCATTTAATACGGTCGTCTATATCTGCACCCGCTATATAGCCAAATAACTTTCTTAAAAAAGGGTTTGATTTTGGTATAAGTTCTGCGGCTTCTTGTCTGCTAAAAGTGTCTAGTGTAGGGTCGTGTAGACGTGCAGCAAATAAGCCATACGCAATAGTTTGTGCGTAGACATCTGCAAACCCTTTGGGTGTTATATCGTGTATTAAAATCTCTTTAAAAGCCGTCATTTGCTCTTTTAGAGTACTGTCTTCTAAATGTTCGTTATCACTATTTAAAGCCTTTTCTATAACGTCTGAAAGCAACCTTGCTTTACCCGCCATCATTTCTGCTAAACGTTTAGAACTTTTAATACTTTGACTTATATGGGTGGTAAAATCTTTAATTAAATTGGTAAACGTTTCAAAATTTTCTGGTAGTGGTTTAATTTGATTGTCTACAACCTCAGCAATAGCAATTTTAGTAATTAATTCGCTATCTCGGTAAATATGAAAATCTATATAATCTGTAAAAATAAGATTGCTTAAAGATGCTTTGTATCTGTCGAACTGTTCTTTGTTGCCAGTTTTCTTTTTACCTAGTAAATCTTTGTCTCCAATGTCTTTGGCTTCAATAAAACCAACTGGAATTTCTTTTTTAGTAAGTATGTAATCTGGTGCGCCACATTTTTGTCTTTTAGGTTCGTTTGTGGCTCTTATATCTGGTAAAAGTGTTTCTAGTAGTTGTTGTAAATCTCCTCTAAAGGTGTGTTCTGTGGCGTTGCCTAGGGTGTATCTTTGGTTGAGGTTGTCTATATAGTTTTCTATTGTCATTCTTTCTAATTCTGTAATTTATTAGCTTTTTTTTGAAGTCAATAAATGTACAAAATCAAAACAGATAACGCTATATTTCTAGACTACTTTTAATTCTGTTTTAGGTTTAAAAAATGCTGTATCTGCTATTTTTATAGCTCTTTCATCTTTAGACACTTTTATATAGTTTAAAAATGTTTTCTCTGAATTGTGTCCAGATATTGCCATAATATCTAAAGTATTCATTCCAGATAGGTAAGCATTTGTACAAAATGAGCGTCTTGCAGTATGGTTTTTAATCATTTTATATTTAGCAATCATTTTAGTTTCTTGTTTGCCTCCTTTGGTTTTCTTAATGGTAATAATCTCACTAATTCTCGCTTTTTCTCCAATAGTTTCTAATAGGTCGTTTATTCTTTGACTAGGCATTTTGTTTGGTGGGTTTCCGTTTCTGCTTTTAAGAATTGTTTCTACAATAGGGTGTATTGGTATTGGTAGGTATTGATTTGTTTTTTGTTGATATAATCTAAAAACTCTAGTTCCTTTGTGTTCGTGAATATTTTCTTTTGTTAGTCCGTTAAAATCTGAAACTCTTAAACCTGTATAAGCTCCAATAATAAATAAGTCTCTGGCTTGTTCTAGTTCTTGGTTTTCTGATAAGTTTAGTTTTATAATTTTTTCTAGTTCTTTTTCGTTTAAATAAATCTGTTCTGATTTTTCTGTTGGTTTTACAAAGTGTTTTGATTTGTAAGAAAGATTAATGTTTAAACCTTGTTCCGTTGCTTCATTCATAAAGACTTTTATAATTTTAAAGTATTTACCAATAGTATTTAAGCTATAATTATTCTTTTCATTTTCTAAGTAGTCTTTAAAGGCATAATAGAAGTCTAGATTAATAGTATTGAAAGTTATTTTGTATTCTTCTTCTTTTTCGAAAGTTTTAATATGTTCTAAAACGGTATTGTAGTCTTGTATTGTTCTAGATGAAATTGGTTTTCCTGTCTTTTCTATAATTCTGCCTTTAGATTGTTCTGCAAATTTCTCTACAAAAGAATAAAAGTTTAAAACCTCTTTTTCTTTGATGACTATTTTTTGCAATTTTATATCAATACTATGTTTTAAAGCTGCTTTTAGTTTGTCATTAGAAATATATGTTTTTTTAAGGTTGTCTATTTCGTCTTCACTCCATTTTTTAAATTCTCTTAACCATTTGTTTATTTCAACTCTTTTGTTAGATATATCTGAAATTTTTCTAACTTCTTGGTTGTCATCATTCCAATACTTTGGTAAAATAGCGTATTGAGTTGCTCCACGGAGTCTGCAACCTCTACCTAGACTTATATAATAGTTAATTGTTGTTGGTTTGGTAGCTTTATTGTCTCTTAGTTTGTAGTTAAAGGTTGCCATTTTTTTCTTTTTTTTAGTTACTCAAAAATAGTGATTATTTTAATTTTGGCAACGTTTGTGGCAACATTTAGTTTATTTGTGTTTATTTTAGTTTTCTTTATTTTATTCTATATGTATACAGATAGTGCGATTTAGTAAGGTTTATGTGTTTTTATTAAAATTAAGTAAATTAAAAATGAGTCCCGTCCAGACCGCGAAAAGCACTTCATTTATGAAGTGCTTTTTTTGTGTTTATAAGTTTCTTTAGCGCTATAGTTTTTTTGCAGTGTTTTTAATGTTAGTTGTGGTATCGTTAATCTAAGGCTCAATTTTTTTTATTTCATCAGCTTGCTGTAAAAAAAGAAAAAAGGCGCATTGTTGAATGCACCTTTTTAAAATATGATAATAAAGTATTTTTGTTTTAGAATCCTTGAGCAATTTTGTCTAATTCAATACTATTTAATATTGAGATATCCTTTCCTTTAAACTCAATAATATTCTTCTTTTTTAACTCAGAAAGTAAGCGAATTGCAGACTCTGTTGCTGTTCCTATAATATTAGCAATATCTTCTCTAGAAAGGTGGATGTCTATTGTGCCTTCTCTGTTTGTGCCAAATTTTTTATGAAGCTTTAGAAGTGTTTCGGCTAAACGTTGTTTTACGGTCTTTTGAGCCATATCTACAATAACGTTATCAGCCTGTTTTAAAGTTTGTGCCATGTCTTTAAGCACATTCATGGTAAAGTTTGGGTTTTTAGATAGGTCCTTTAAAATTTCTTCTTTAGGGATAAAACAGACTTGCATATCATTTAAGGCAACTGCTTTAAGATTAGATGCTTCGTCAGATATTAAACTTCTTTCTCCTAATAAGTCACCTTTGGTAACTAAACTAATAATTTGATTTCTACCATTTTCACTCATTTTAGAAACCTTGCAAACACCATCCTTAATACAAAAAACACCTTTTAATCGCTCACCTTCCTCAAAAATAGCCTCACCTTTTTTTATAACTTTAGTTGTTTTACAGTTAGAGATCTTAACTAACTCTTCTTTAGTTAAGTGTTGTAGGGAATTAAATTGACGAATAATACATTGCTCGCATTTACTCATAATGACTAATGGTATTTGAGAGTCAAAGATATTAAAAATGTGATATATATCATGTTCTAAAGCATGATTCTTATCGTAAATTTGCAAAAGGCAAAAGAGTAAATATGAAACCTACACAATGTTATCACTGTGGTGATTCTTGTGATGATAATTTAATAAAGTTCGATGAAAAGAGTTTCTGTTGCAATGGTTGTAAAACTGTTTATGAAATTTTTTCTGAAAACGATTTAACTTGTTATTACAATTTTCAAGACAATCCCGGAGCAATTCCAATAGAAATTCAAGGAAAATATGATTTTCTAGATACTGCAGAAATAGCGGAGAAATTATTGGATTTTAATGATGGAAATACGCAGATTGCAACGTTGTATATACCACATATTCATTGTAGTTCTTGTATTTGGGTTTTAGAAAACTTACATAAATTAAATGATAAAATATCTTCGTCTCAAGTAGATTTTCCGAAGAAACAAGTAAGGGTTACTTTTAATTCTGGTAAAACCACTTTAAAAGAAATTGTTCTTTTAATAAGTTCTATTGGTTATGAACCTTACATTAGTTTAGATGATTATGAAGGAGGCAAAAAAGCTGTAGACAGAAGTCTAATTTATAAATTAGGGATTGCAGGTTTTGCATTCGGAAACGTTATGTTTCTTTCTTTTCCTGAGTATTTTGAAGTAGATGGTTTTTGGATAGAGAAATATAAAACGCTCTTTAGGTGGTTAATGTTTGCCTTTTCTTTACCGGTTGTTTTTTATGCGGGACAAGGTTATTTTGTTTCTGCTTACAAAGGGTTGCGATCAAAAATTTTAAATATTGATGTTCCTATTGCGCTGGGTATTTTAGTGCTATTTATTAGGAGTACTGTAGAAATTGTTTTCGATTTAGGGACTGGTTTTTTCGATAGTTTAACAGGGTTGGTTTTCTTTCTTTTATTAGGGAAGTTTTTTCAGCAGAAAACATACAATTTCTTGTCTTTTGAACGAGACTATAAATCTTATTTTCCTATTGCTGTTACCCGTATAACTTCTAAAGGCAAAGAAGAAAATGTGGCTATTTATGATATTGTAAAAGGAGATAGACTACTTATTAGAAACCAAGAATTAATTCCTACGGATGGTATTCTAATCAACGGAACTGCAGATATCGATTATAGTTTTGTTACCGGGGAAGCGGAACCAGTTTCTAAAAAATCTGGAGACAAATTATTTGCTGGTGGTAAGCAGCTTTCAGGAGTGATAGAGATGGAAGTTTTAGCTTCTGTTTCTCAAAGTTACTTAACGCAATTATGGAGTAATGATGTGTTTAATAAAGAAAATAAATCGCCTTTTAAAACCATTACAGATACGATTAGTAAGAATTTTACAATACTAGTTTTACTAGTTGCTTTATTGTCCACTAGTTTTTGGTTGTTTTATGATGCCAGCAAAGCATTAAATGTGTTTACCGCAGTTTTAATTATAGCATGTCCTTGTGCAATTGCTTTAGCAGCACCATTTACTTTAGGGAATATGCTACGTGTTTTTGGGAGAGAAAAATTCTATTTAAAAAATGCAACGGTTGTAGAGCAACTGGCAGCTATAGATTCTATTATTTTTGATAAAACAGGTACGCTAACCACACATAAAGAGAATACGATTTCTTATGACGGAGTTCAATTAAATAATCAAGAGAAAAGTGTTTTAAAAAGTTCTTTAAGAGCATCTAATCATCCGTTAAGTAGAACATTGTATAATAGTTTGGGAGAAGTAGAGGTACTTGCTATTTCCGATTTTAAAGAAATTGTAGGCAAAGGTATTGAAGTAAGTTGTAAAGATGTAAAATTAAAATTAGGTTCTTCTTCTTATGTGAAAAATACAGATGATACTTCTGCTTTAGACACCTCTGTATATGTTAGTTTTAATGAGATTTACAAAGGGAAATTTACTTTTAAAAATTCTTACAGAGAAGGAGTAAAGCCGTTATTCGAATCCTTAAAAAAGGGATATGACTTAGCTGTTGTTTCTGGAGATAATGAAGGGGAGAGAGTTTATTTAGAAGAAAGTTTACCAAAAGGTACCAATTTGTTATTCAATCAAAAACCAGAAGATAAATTAGAAGTAGTTGCAGGTCTTCAGCTAAAACATCAAAAAGTAATGATGATTGGAGATGGTTTAAATGATGCCGGTGCTTTAGCAAAAAGTGATGTTGGTATTGCATTATCAGAAAATATTAATGTGTTTTCACCTGCTTGTGACGGAATTTTAGATGCATCAAAATTTAATAAAATTGGCACGTACATAAAAGCATCAAAAAAAGCGATTAAGGTTATAAAATACAGTTTTATACTGTCTCTATGTTATAATGTAATAGGATTGTATTTTGCTGTAACGGGGCAATTAATACCTGTAATGGCAGCAATTCTAATGCCTTTAAGTTCTATAAGTATTGTTGTTTTTACAACAATCTCTACCAATTTAATCGGAAATAAAATAAAATAATTATGAGTGTTCATATCGAAGCAAAAAAAGGAGAAATAGCAGAAACAGTTTTGTTACCTGGAGATCCTATGAGAGCCAAATGGATTGCAGATACTTTTTTAAAAGATATTAAGCAATACAATGATGTGAGAGGTATGTTAGGTTTTACGGGGACTTATAATGGTAAAAAGGTATCTGTGCAAGGAACGGGGATGGGAATTCCATCAACTTTAATTTATTGTACAGAATTAATTACAGAATACGGTGTTAAAAATTTGATTAGAGTAGGTTCTGCAGGTTCTTATCAAAAAGATGTAAAAATAAGAGATATTGTTTTGGCAATGTCAGCTTCTACTAATTCGGGTTTAAATACCATTCGTTTTAACGGAGCAGATTATGCACCAACCGCAAGTTTTAAATTATTTCAGAAAGCAATAGAGGTTGCAAAAGAAAAAAATATAACTGTAAATGCTGGAGGGATTTTAAGTTCAGATGAATTTTATGCAGATGAATTTGATAGTTATAAAAAATGGGCAGATTATGGTGTTTTGTGTGTAGAAATGGAAACTGCTGGTTTATACACGGTAGCAGCAAAACACAATGTAAACGCATTGTCTATTTTAACAATATCAGATAGTTTGGTAACCAAAGAAAGAACCACTGCAGAAGAAAGAGAGCAAACGTTTAAAGAAATGATAGAAATTGCTTTAGAATTGGCTTAGTTAATTGTCAGCTAAAGTGTTTTTATGGAAGAATCAAATAAAATTGTATCGAGCATATGAAATCATTAGTACAAAAATATAACATTCCAGGGCCAAGATATACTAGTTATCCAACGGTGCCTTATTGGAACAAGGCAGGAATAGACAAACAAGATTGGATACAGTCTTTTCAAACATCTTTTAAAGAAAGTAATGCATCCGAAGGTATCAGTATTTATATTCATTTACCTTTTTGTGAGAGTTTATGTACGTTTTGTGCATGCCATAAACACATTACAAAACGTCATGAGGTAGAAGATGAGTATATAGATACTGTTTTAAAGGAATGGAAATTATATGTGGCTTTGGTAGATGAGGTTCCTGTTGTTAAAGAATTGCATTTAGGTGGCGGAACTCCAACTTTTTTCTCAAAAGAAAACCTAAAATATTTAATGGATGGTATTTTCGAAATTGCAAAAAAGCACCCAGAGGCAGAGTTTAGTTTCGAAGGACATCCTAATAATACCACCAAAGAACAATTACAAACGTTGTTTGATGAGGGCTATACAAGAGTAAGTTTTGGTGTGCAGGATTATAATGAAAAAGTACAAAAAGCAATTCATAGAGTTCAGCCTTTTGAAGCTGTAGAACAAGTTACCAGATGGTCTCGAGAAATTGGGTATACTTCTGTAAGTCACGATTTAATTTTTGGATTACCACATCAAACTAAAGAAAACGTAATTTATAGTATTAATAAAACCAAAGAATTACAACCAGACAGAATTTCATTTTACAGTTATGCACATGTGCCTTGGGTAAAAGGTGTTGGGCAAAGAGGTTTTAATGAAGATGATTTACCAAAAGATGATGAAAAAAGAGCCTTGTATGAAATAGGAAAAGAACTTTTTGCAGAATTAGGCTATGTAGAAATTGGTATGGATCATTTTGCTTTAAAGACCGATAGTTTGTATAAGGCCACCATCAACAAAACATTGCATAGAAATTTTATGGGCTATACAGCCAATAAAACAAAGTTAATGATTGGTTTAGGAATGTCTGCAATTTCCGATTCTTGGTATGCATTTGCACAAAATGTAAAGACTGTAAAAGAATATCAGAAAATTGTAAATGCAGGAGAGATTCCTATTTTTAAAGGACATTTATTATCTGAAGAAGATATCGTTATTAGAAAACATATTTTAAATATTATGTGTCATTTTTCCACTTCGTGGGATGAAAAAACGATGAGAATCAATAAAATAGAAGAACATCTAGCATTATTAGAAGAAATGGAGCAAGATGGATTGGTTAAAATTGATGTAAAATCAAAATCATTATCAATACCCGAAGAAGCAAGACCTTATGTACGAAACATTTGTATGGCGTTTGATTTGCATCTTTTAAAAAATAAACCAAAAACACAGTTGTTTTCTATGACTATTTAACAAATAATTAAGATATTTGAGAAACATGATATTTGTCATGTTTTAAGAAACGGACCAATACTATTTTTGACAAATCAATTATCAGGCAAGATATGAGCGTAATATACCTACTACTAACTATTAGTATTCTAGTAGCAATCTTATTTTTTATCGCATTTATTTATTCAGTAAAAACTGGGCAATTTGACGATTCTTATACGCCATCTGTTCGTATGTTGTTTGATGATGAATTAGTAAAAGATAAAGAAAAATCAACTAAAGACTAAATATTAAATTATGGAAATGCAACAATTTTATTACGATAATAAGATCGTAAAGAAATTTATCTATGCTACATTATTCTGGGGAATAGTGGGGTTCTCTGTGGGGCTAATGCTCGCTTTTATGTTTTTATTCCCTTACTACACAGAAGGAATTTCTTGGTTAAGTTTTGGGCGTTTAAGACCATTACATACAAATGCTGTAATTTTTGCCTTTGTAGGTAACGCTATTTTTGCAGGAGTTTATTACTCGCTTCAAAGATTGTTAAAAGCAAGAATGGCAAGTAATTTTTTAAGTAATTTTAACTTCTGGGGTTGGCAAGCAATTATTGTTGCAGCAGCCATAACATTGCCTTTAGGTTATACTTCATCTAAAGAATATGCAGAGTTAGAGTGGCCAATAGATATTGCTATCGCATTGGTATGGGTTGCGTTTGGTGTAAACATGATCTGGACTATCTTACAAAGAAGACAACGTCATTTATATGTCGCTATTTGGTTTTATTTAGCAACATTTGTAACGGTTGCTGTATTACATATCTTTAATAGTTTGGCATTACCTGTTACCTTTTTAAAATCATATTCTGTGTATGCAGGAGTGCAAGATGCCTTAGTTCAATGGTGGTACGGTCATAATGCCGTAGCATTTTTCTTAACAACACCGTTTTTAGGATTGATGTATTACTTTGTGCCAAAAGCAGCAAACAGACCTGTATATTCTTATAGATTGTCTATTGTACACTTTTGGTCTTTAATATTTATTTATATCTGGGCAGGACCTCACCATTTATTGTATACTTCATTACCAGAATGGGCTCAAAATTTAGGAGTTGCATTTTCTATAATGTTATTAGCACCTTCTTGGGGTGGTATGATAAACGGTTTGTTAACATTAAGAGGTGCTTGGGATAAAGTAAGAACAGATCCTGTTTTAAAGTTTATGGTTGTTGCAATTACCGGGTATGGTATGGCAACGTTTGAGGGGCCAATGTTATCTTTAAAAAATGTAAATGCTATTGCGCATTATAGTGATTGGATTATTGCTCACGTTCACGTTGGAGCATTAGCTTGGAACGGTTTCTTAACATTTGGTATGTTGTATTGGATGGTACCAAGAATGTTTAAAACAAAATTATATTCAGTTGCATTAGCAAACGTACACTTTTGGATTGGTACTTTAGGAATCATATTGTATACGTTACCAATGTATGTAGCAGGTTTTGTACAAGCTTCTATGTGGAAACAATTTAACCCAGATGGATCTTTAACATACGGTAACTTCTTAGAAACTGTTAGTGAAATTATACCAATGTACTGGATGCGTGCAATTGGAGGAAGTATGTATATTATAGGAGCATTTGTAATGTTGTACAATGTTGTTTTAACAGTAAGATCGGGTAGCAAAGTAGAAGATGAGTTAGCAGAAGCAGCTGCTTTAACAGTAGTGCCTAAACACAGAACTAAAGGAGAAGGATGGCATACTTGGATAGAAAGAAAACCTATTAAATTAACAATTTTTGCAACGATTGCTATTTTAATTGGTGGAGCAGTTCAAATTATTCCTACCTTATTAGTAAAGTCTAATATTCCTACAATTAGTAGTGTAAAACCTTATACGCCATTAGAGTTAGAAGGACGAGATCTTTATATTAGAGAAGGATGTGTTGGTTGTCACTCTCAAATGATAAGACCTTTTAGAAGTGAGGTAGAGCGTTATGGTGAATACTCTAAAGGAGGCGAGTATGTGTATGATCATCCATTTTTATGGGGATCTAAACGTACAGGACCGGATTTACATAGAATTGGGGCTAAATATTCAGATAGCTGGCACTTAAACCACATGTACGATCCACAGAGTACATCACCAGGTTCTATTATGCCGTCATACAAATGGTTAATTACAGATGAACTAGATAAATCTGATACGGAATCTAAAATGGAAGTGATGGTTACTTTAGGGGTTCCTTATTCTGAAGAAGAAATAGCAAATGCACAACAGCATATGTTAGCACAAGGAACAGAAATTGAGCAAAACTTGTATGCAGATCCAGATTTTGCTAAAAATTACGAAGCGGATAAACAATACGCAGAAGAAAATGGTGAAGCTTTTATAGAAATGAAAAACAGAGAAATTGTTGCTTTAATAGCGTACATACAACGTTTGGGTACTGATATAAAAGTAAAAGACGAACAAAAAATAACTAAAAAATAAGACGATGTTAAAATTTGTAAAAGGTCACATGGAGAGTATTTTAGGGATAGAAATTTATCCTTTAATATCATTAATCATATTCTTTACTTTTTTTGTCGCATTGTTCTTGTGGGTATTTACAGCAAAAAAAGAATATATAAATAAGGTAAGTAATATACCGTTAGAGAACTAAAAAGAAAAAAAAATGAAAAAATATTTTCAATCTACAATCTATATAATCTTTGTAATTGTTACGTTTTTAGCGCTTGCAAAGTCGTTTATGGTGTACGAAAACCCATTTGATATTTATGAGAATCCTTTAGTTTGGATCGCTCTTATTGGTTTTGTTTTAGTTGTTGTACTAAAGGAAATGGTAAATGTAATTGCCATTGCTAAAGCAACAGAATTAAAAAATGAAAAATTAGGTATTGTTCCAGAAGAAAGTAATGCATGGATTAAAAAGCTATTAAAATCTTGGACAAGATCTAAAGATATTGATAGTGAACAAGAAATAATCTTAGAGCATAACTATGATGGAATTCAGGAATTAGACAATACGTTACCACCTTGGTGGGTGTATATGTTTTATGCTTCTATTGTTTTTGCAATTGTGTATTTAGTAAGGTTTGAAGTCTTAGATGGCGATAATCAAATTGTAGAATATGATAAAGCGGTTGCAGAAGCGAAAGCTGCTTTAAAAGAATATAAATCTACAGCACCAGCAACAGATTTTATAACTGCTGAAAATGTAACTTTATTAACAGATGCTAAAGATTTAGGTAGAGGTAAAGCTGTTTTTAAATTGAACTGTGCATCTTGTCATATTGCAGATGGTGGTGGAGCAATTGGACCAAACTTAACAGATGAATTCTGGATTTTAGGTGGCGGTATTAAAAATGTTTTTAGTACTATTTCTAATGGAGGTAGAGATGGTAAAGGGATGATAGCTTGGAATAAAACTTTAAAAGCAGATGATATTGCTAAAGTTGCTAGCTATGTAATTTCTTTACAAGGTACTACACCTGCAAACGCTAAAGCTCCTGAAGGAGATAAATGGGTTGCAGAAGGTGTAGAGGTAATTTCAACTGAAGAAGCTCCTGTAGAAACAGAAGTAGAATAACTGATAATACAAGTTAATTAGTAGATTTATGGAAACTCCTAAAAACGAACAATTTAGAGATAGTATTGGTACAATTGATAAATCTGGTAATCGTTCTTGGGTTTTTCCTAAAAAGCCTAGTGGAAAATTTTATAAATACAGGTCTTACGTAAGTTACTTTTTATTAGCTTTTCTTTTATTAGCTCCATTTATAAAGATTAATGGGAATCAGTTTTTACTATTTAATGTTATAGAACGTAAATTTAATATTTTTGGATTCCCTTTTTGGCCACAAGACTTTTACTTATTGGTAATTTCAATGATTGTAGGTGTTGTGTTTATCATTCTATTTACAGTTATTTTCGGTCGTATTTTCTGTGGATGGATTTGTCCGCAAACCATTTTTTTAGAGATGGTTTTTAGAAAAGTAGAATATTGGATTGATGGTGATAGAGGAAAACAAATACGTTTAGATAAACAACCTTGGAACGCAGAAAAAATTAGAAAAAGACTTTTAAAATGGTTTATTTTCTTTGTTATTTCTTTTCTTATTGCTAATGTGTTTTTAGCATATTTAATTGGTGGCGATACATTAATAACTTACATAACTGGCAGTCCTTTTGATAATACTAGTACGCTAATTTCATTAATTATTTTTACGTGTGTTTTCTATTTTATTTTTGCATGGTTTAGAGAGCAGGTTTGTATTATTGCTTGTCCGTATGGTAGGTTGCAAGGGGTTTTATTAGACAACAAAACCATTAACGTAGCGTATGATCATAAACGAGGTGAACGAGAGGCAGGAAGATCTAAATTTAAGAAAAACGAAGATAGAGAGGCTATAGGTAAAGGAGATTGTATAGACTGTAAACAATGTGTTGTTGTTTGCCCTACCGGGATAGATATTAGAAACGGTACACAATTAGAGTGTGTAAATTGTACTGCTTGTATTGATGAATGTGACCACATGATGGAAAGTGTTGGTTTACCAAAAGGATTAATACGATACGAAAGCGAAGAAAATATAGAGAAAAAGAAACCTTTTAAGCTGAATGCAAGAATTAAAGGTTATTCTGCTGTCTTATTTATTTTAGTAGGAGTTTTAATAGGAATGTTGTTTTTAAGAAATGATGTTGAAGCAACTATTTTAAGGTTACCAGGACAATTGTATCAGCATAAAGAAAATAACATTATTAGTAATGTGTATACTTTTAAGGTAATTAATAAAACAACCAAAGATATAAATGACGTCAGTTATAAATTAATGTCTCAAAAAGGAACTATAAAATTAGTAACCAATCAAGATTTTAATATTCCGAAGCAAGGTTTAGCAGAGGGAACTCTATTTATAGAAATAAACTCATCAGCATTAAAAAAAGATAAAATAAAGTTAGAAATAGGTGTTTATAGTGGCGACGAATTAATTGAAACTACCATAACCAACTTTTTAGGACCTAGAAGTTACAAATAAATAACATTATGAAATTTAATTGGGGAACAGGAATTACTATTGCAATAGTCGCTTTTATGAGTTTTATTTTATACATGGTTATTACTATGAGCACAGATAATTCTTATAGTTACGATTTAGTTACAGAAAATTATTACCAACAAGAAGTACATTTTCAAGGTGAAATTGATGCAGAGCAAAATGGAGCCAAGTATAAAGATAAAGTAACTATTCAAAGAACAGTAGAAGGTTTAAAAATAGAATTTCCTAAAGAGTTATCTCCAAATGAAATTACAGGAAAAGTGTTCCTATATAGACCGTCTAATAAACAATTAGATTTTGAAATACCTATTTCAATCTCTAATACATATTTGCTCGTGCCTGAGAAACGTTTATTAGATGGTCGTTGGAACATTAATTTGGCTTTCAAATATAAGGATAAAGAATACTTAATTAAAAGAGAAATACAGTATTAATGTTTTTATCGGCAATATTATTTGGGTTATTAGGTAGTTTTCACTGTGTTGGTATGTGCGGACCTATTGCCTTTATGCTTCCAATTGATAGACAAAATAAAACTAAAGGTTTTCTACAAATTTTAAGTTATCATTTTGGTCGATTATTTAGTTATAGTATTATCGGTTTATTATTTGGTTTTTTAGGGAAGGGATTTTATTTCTTCGGATTTCAACAGCAACTATCTATAGTTGTTGGTGTCAGTATGATTTTGATGGTGATTTTTCCTAGATTTTTTTCAAAAATAAATTTTTCTAAGGGCATCAATAAAGTTATTTTTAAAGTAAAGAATGCATTAGGCAAAGAGTTGAAGAAGAAGAGAAATGATACTTTTTTTACCATTGGTTTTTTAAATGGGTTTTTACCTTGTGGTTTGGTTTATATGGCTGTTTTTGGAGCTTTAGCTACCACAAATGCTTTCTCAGGAAGTTTATATATGTTTTTATTTGGTTTGGGTACTATTCCTTTAATGACTTCTGTCGTTTATTTGGGCAACTTTACCAAAGGTACTCTTAGAAAAAAAATTCAAAAAGCAATACCCGTTGTGGTTGTATTTATTGGGGTTTTATTTGTTTTAAGAGGACTAGGTCTTGGAATTCCTTATGTTTCTCCGGCTCCTATTTTAGAAGTTATAAATGCGAATGAAATTTGTCATTAACGGTTTTTATTCTTTCTTTTTAAATTTTACTGTATTAATCATAATTTTAGCTTGTTAGCTGAAATATATACAACTAATTTTGTAAAATTTTTAACATGAAAAGTGTTTTCTATAAGAAAAAGAATATATTTGATATCTTATAATACTTTTCCTTTAATGAAATTAAATTACGTAAAATATTCTTTACTGTGTGTTTTGTTTTTTTCTTTAAAAAATTATGCACAAGAAACATTACCGATTTATCAAGATTATTTATCTGACAATGTGTATTTGGTACATCCATCTGCTGCAGGTATTGGTAATTCTAGTAAATTACGTTTTACAGCAAGACAACAATGGTCTGGTATACCAGATGCACCTGCTTTACAAACTATAAGTTTCCATTCTAGATTTGGTGCTGAAACAAATGCAGCTTTTGGTGTTGTTTTGTTTAATGATAAAAACGGATATCACTCTCAAAAAGGAATTCAAGGTACGTATGCGTATCATTTACCTTTAAATGATAATGGTAATTATTTTGAGCAATTATCTTTCGGGTTATCTTTTACTTTTGTTCAAAATCAATCCGATCAAAGATCATTTGGTAATGATGATGTTGCTGCAATTATTCAGAGCTCCAGTTATTATAATTCAGATTTTAGTGCTGCTTACCATAGAGGTGGTTTTTCGTCTTATTTTACAGTGAAGAATTTATTATTAACAGCTAAAAATAATTTAAATGTTTTAGAACCTTTAAATTTAAGGAATTATGTTTTTTCTGCAGGATATTATTATGATGAAAATTACTATTTTCAATTAGAACCTTCTTTTATGCTTCAAGTAAAGGAAAACACAGGACAGAAAATTGCAGATTTTAATTTAAAAGGATATAAAACGCTTAATAACTATCAATTGTGGTTAGCATTGTCTTATAGAAGAAGTTTTGATGCCGATGCTGTAGAGAACTCTCAATTTGTTTCTCCAATAGTTGGTTTAAATTATAAAAACGTTATGTTTTCTTATACCTATACAAACCAAATAGGAGATGTAGTCTTAACAAAATCTGGTTTTCATCAATTAACTTTAGGTATTAATTTATGGACGCAAGATAAAACTTGGCGTAGTATGCCTAATATTAATAATTCATTTATCGGTTTCTAAAAATCTCTTTCAGATACTGTTGTTGTGTGGTTTTTATCAGAGATTAAAATTTCTAATACATTTTTTTCTTTATTGATAAAAAATTGATGTACACCTTTTTCTTTATTCGTATTTATTAGTAGATGTTTTTCTAAAATATTTTTGGTTTGTCTTGCTACAGCTTGACCAGAATCTATAATTTGAATTTTATTTCCAACCAATTTTCTTATTTGTGGAATTAAGTAAGGGTAGTGTGTGCAACCTAAAACTAGGCAATCTACGTTCTCTTCTATTAAAGGATTAACATAGGTTGATAATAATTCTGTCATCTCCTTAGAGTGCAGTTTACCATCTTCTATAAGCTCTACTAAGCCTGTTCCTATTATTTCTTTGCGTATAATTTTTTGGTTGATGGAATGGGATGTTTTTTCAAACAACTCACTATTTAAGGTTCCTTTTGTGGCAAGTATGCCAATGGTATTGGTTTTTGTATGTAAAGCAGCTGTTTTAATAGCTGGCTCTATTCCTATAAATGGAATATCGTATTTTTCTCTTAAAACTTTTACGGCGTTTGTAGTTGCAGTGTTGCAGGCTACAATTATAATTTTACAATTTTGTTTTAGTAAAAACTCGGTGTTTTTAATGGATAAATCAATAATCTGTTGTTTACTTTTATCCCCATAAGGAGCATTTTTACTATCTGATAAGTAAATAGTATTCTCTTGTGGTAAAAGTGCATTAATTTCTTTCCAAATAGAAGTACCGCCTACACCAGAGTCAAATATGCCAATAGGAAATTTATTGTGTTTTACCATGTTCTGTAAAAATAAAAAAACCTACTGAATTTCAGTAGGTTTTAATTTGTAATATTAAGTAGATTTATTAAAAACCTAATTTAGCTTTTACATCGTTAAATAAGTCTTCACCTTTTTTAACTAATAAACCTTTACCAACAGAAGCATCTAAAACATATACTACACCTTTAGAAGCAGCTACAGCATCGATAGCAGTTTGTGCTTTTTCTATGATTGGTTGTAAACCTTCATTTTGTTTTTTCTGCATATCTTGGTAAGCAAATCTTCTTGCTTGTTCAATTTTTGCAGCTTCTTGTTGTAATTCTTGAGCTCTTGTATCATTAGTTTCGTTGGTTTGTCCTTTAGACTCTGCAACATACTTTTGTCTAGTAGCTTCAATTTTCTTTTCCATTCCTGTAATCTCATCTTGGTACGTTTTACCAAGTTTCTCCATATCTAATTTTAGAGTCTTAGTTTGAGGCATTTCTGCAACTAATTTTTCAAAGTCTATATGACCTATTTTTTGTGCATTTGCAACACCTGCTAGTCCTAAAGTAAATACAGCGATTAATAGTAACGATTTTAAATTTTTCATTCTTGTTTTAATTTAATTATTATTCTTGTTCTTCTTTTTGTTCTTCTTTTTTCTTTCTTAAAGCTTCTTTCTTAGCTCTTAACAACTCTCTCTTTTCTTCTCGATCTTTTAAAAGCTTTTCTCTTTTTTCTGCGATTAGCTTCTTTTTTGCTTCAACATCTGCAATTTTCTTTGCTTGTGCTTGTTCTTTTTTGGCGATAGCTTCTTTTTGTCTATCTGTTAACTCGTTTTTAGGAGCTAGATTTCTTTCTTCTCTTTGTTTCCCTTTTTCAGCAATTAATCTACTACGATCTATAGTTGCTAAAACAAGGTCGCTAATATCGTATTTTTTATTTGAATATAGCATTACCAAGTCAGTAGATTTATCAAAAACAAAGTCATAATTTTTTCTTAAAGAAATACTTTGTATTGCATTGTAAACTTGATCTTGAATTGGCTTAACCAATTGTTTTCTTACAGAAAACATATCTCCATTTGGGCCAAAGTACAAAGATTCTAGTCTTCTTAATTCTACTTGTTTTAAACTAATTTCTTCTTCTTTTTCTTCAATTAAATCTTTTGTCAGAATTGCTTTTTCATTTGCTAAATCTGTTTTTAAGATTTCTATATGTCTAGCTTGTTCATCTAGTTTTTTTCTCCATTTAGCAACTTTAGCATCCAACGTGTTTTGCGCATCTAAATATTCTGGAACATTTTCTAGAATATACTCCATATCTATATAGGCAATTGATTGACCTCTTTGAGACCAAGAAAAAGTAACACTAAGTAAAAGAACGATTACTAAAAATATTTTTTTCATTTGTATTATGTATTTAGAAAAAACCGTGCCAAAAAAACTTTTCCCTTACAATGCTGAAGTTTTTTTAGAATTGTTTTCCAATTATAAAGTGTGTTTGCCAACCAGATTTTTCACTTTGACCAGGTAGTGGATCAAATCCATGTGCAAAATCAATTCCTAATAAACCAAATGCAGGCATAAAAATTCTTACCCCAACACCTGCTGAACGTTTTAAATCAAAGGGATTAAATTCATCAAAATCGTCATAAGAATTACCCGCTTCTAAGAACCCAAGTGTATAAATAGATGCAGAAGGAGCATCTGTAATTGAATAACGTAATTCTAATTGAAATTTATTATAAATGGTTCCACCATAGTTAGATGAAAGTCCACTGTTTTCATATCCTCTTAAACCTACTGTTTCTCTACCATCTAACTGGTAAGCAGCAATACCATCTCCACCAACAAAATAACGCTCTACAGGTGTTGCTCCTAAATCACTATTATAAGAACCTAAGTAACCTGCCTCTGCATTGGTCATTAATACCAATTTGTCTGTAAATGCAGTATACCATTTTCCTTTAAAATTTAATTTATAGTACTCTAACCATTTGTATTTGTCTACAGCATCTAAACTGCTGTCATTATAATCTTTATTATTCAATAAAGAATAAGGAAATGTTGCTTTCGCTCCAACGGTAAACTCAGATCCGTATGTAGGAAATATTAAACTTGGTCCTGCAGAGTTTCTTGATAAAGAAATATTGTAAGAAAGGTTGTTTAATGTACCATTGTTTAAGTTTAAACCTGCCAAACCAAAGTTATAGTTGTTAGATTTTAATGCTTGGTAACTAATAGATTGTGATAATTGGAAAAAATCATCTGGCCATTTTAAACGTTGTCCTAGCCCTACAGAAGCTCCAATAATACCTAAACTTTTACTTTTATCTACATCATAAGTAGTAAAATCTAATTGATATTGATTAGAAGAATATACAGAAAAAGATAATGATTTTGGTTTTTTACCACCTAACCATGGTTCAGTAAAAGAAAAACTATATGTATTGTATGTTCTACTCGTTTGTAACCTTAATGATAGTGTTTGACCATCTCCCATTGGTAAAGGCTTATAAGCCTCTTTGTTAAAGATGTTTCTTATAGAAAAGTTGTTGAATGATAAACCTAAAGTTCCTATAAAAGAACCACCACCATAACCACCTTGTAATTCTATTTGACTTCCACCTTTTTCTACAACAGAAAAGTCTATATCTGCTGTTTTATTTTGATAATCTGGTATTACATCTGGTGAAACATTAGAATCAAAGAAACCTAATTGACCAATTTCTCTAATAGATCTAATAATAGCACTTCTACTAAATAAGTCTCCTGGTTTTACGCGTAGTTCTCTGAATAAAACATGGTCATTAGTTTTGTCATTACCAGAAACAGTTACTTTTTTAATACGAGCTTTTTCATCTTCTCTAATTCTAATTTCTACTGTAATAGAATCATTTTTAACTTTAGTTTCTACAGCATTCACAGAAGAGAATAAAAAACCGTTATCTTGGTATAAAGTAGATATATCTTGAGATGTTGGGCTACCATCACCTTTAACGCGCTCTTCTAAAACAGCACCATTATATACATCTCCTTTTTCAATCTTTAAATATAATTGAAGTTGTTCTGCTGTGTATTCTTTATTACCAACAAATAAAATTTCTGCAAATCTATATTGTCTTCCTTCTTCTAATTCTAAATCAATATCGATGGTGTTGTCATCATTCCAACTAATTTTATCACTAAGAATACGTGCATCTCTGTATCCTAATCTGCTATATTTATCTAAAATACTTTCTAAATCTTCCTGAAAGTCTTCTTCTATATATTTAGATCCTTTCCAAAAACGACCAAGAAGTTTTTCTTTGGTGTTTTTCATCGCTTTTTTAAGTTTCTTATCAGAAAGCGCTTTATTTCCTACAAAATTAATGTCTTTAATTTTAATTTTTTTGCCTTTATCAATAAAAATAGCCATGTTAACAATGTTAATATCAGATGTATCTTTTTTAACATCTAAATTAACTTTTGTTTTTAGGAAACCTTTATCTGTATATTTTTTTGTGAAGTAATTTTTAGTAGTAACAATAAGGTTATCAGTAACCATTGCTCCTTTTTTTAATTCAGCATCTTTTTTAAGTTCTTTTGCTTTCCCTTTTTTAATACCTGCAATTGTTATATTGTTTAATTGAGGTAATTCTAAGACATCAAATTGTAGGTAAACTGTACTACCATCTAATCTAGCTAGGTAAACATCTACGTTACTAAACTGCTTACTTTCGTATAGCTTTTTAATGGCACTTGTAAGTTTGTCTCCTGGTAATTTAATAGGTTGCCCATTTCTTAAGCCTGTAAAAACCCTAACGGTTTCTTCACTAAACTTTTTTAAACCGGTTACACTTATGCCTCCTAGGGTGTATTCTTTCCCTTTTTCAAAGGATGTATCTTTTATAGAGGTCGTGTCTATTTTTACTGTCGATAAACTATCTATTTCAGTTTGTGCCTTAGCACTAAAAGTAAAAAATAATGCTGTTAACATTATTGATGCAGAAAATAATTTCATAAAAAATTTATTCTGTAATTTGTTCGCTTGTTTTTCCAAATCTTCGTTCTCTATTCTGATAATCTATGATTGCATCGTAAAAATGCTCTTCTCTAAAGTCTGGCCAAAGTATATCTGTAAAATATAATTCGGCATATGCCATTTGCCATAATAAGAAATTACTAATGCGTTGTTCTCCACTAGTTCTAATCATTAAGTCTACGTCGGGCAAATTAAACGTATATAAATGGTTATTTATAGTATTTTCATCAATTTCTTCGATATTTATCTCATTATTAACAACTTTTTTGGATATGTTTTTAATAGTATTAACAATTTCTTCTCTAGAACCATAGCTAAGAGCAAAGGTTAATACAATATCTGTGTTGTCTTTTGTTTGAGAAATTACATCTCCTAAAACTTTTTGAGCTTTTTTAGGTAAGCTTTCTATAGCACCAATTGCGTTTACTTTTACGCCATTTTTCATGAAGCCAGGTAATTCCTTTTTTAAAGAATTAATTAATAAACTCATTAAAGCGTCTACCTCTAATTTAGGTCGGTTCCAGTTTTCTGTAGAAAAAGCATATAAAGTAATTGCCTCTATGTTTACTTGAGAAGCTGCACTAACAGATTCTCTAACAGCAGTTAGGGCATTTCTATGGCCGAAAATTCTATTCATTCCTTTACCTTTTGCCCAACGGCCATTACCATCCATTATAATGGCAACATGTTTTGGTGTTCTTTGTAGGTCGATTAGTAATTTTTTGTCCATAGTTTTTTATAATCCGTTTGTATAACAAGCAGGTCTACCAAAGGTATAGATTAAAGAAACCCCAGTAAACATATACCAATCATTACCTGTACCGTCTAAATTCACATTTGGTGTATCGTTAGAAAGGTAATCTAAATCATCTTCAAAAGTATATCTAAATTTTGCTTCAATTGCAAAAGCTAAAGTACCATATAATTTAGACTTATAACCAAAACCGAAAGGAATAGCCAAAGACGTTTTCTTTCCTAATTTTTCTATTCCTCCTGTTGGTAAGTATGAACTTACGTTTGTATGATTAAAAACAGCCAATTCTAAGATTAGGTAAGGAGTCCAAGTTTTATCATAAGAAGATAAATCATATTCATAGAAATTATATTCGATACCAACAGCTAATTCATTAATATTGTTAGAAAACTTGTATGTTTTTCCGCTAGCGTCTAATCGATCTCTTCTATACCCCGTGTCTGCATCTGCATCATTTCCTGAAATAGGTAGAAAGCTGTAAGATGCTCTTAAAGCAATTCTTGGATTCCAATTGTACTTGTATGTAATGCCACCAGCGAGTTCATTCGGATAAAAGTAGTAGTTTTTACCAATGTCACCAACATAGTTAGTACCTCCAATAGTAAGGCCTACCTCATGAAGTTGCCCCATAAAAATGGAGGTGAAACTTACAAATACAAAAAATAATATTCTTTTTTTCATTATAAAATAGTGGGCAAATATAGAAATTTCAAATTGCTTTATAAAGTTAATATATAGTCTTTTTTGAATAACAACATTTTTAAAGAAATATTGTAAGTACTCCGTTAAACATTTGTTTTGTTTCTAATGTCTTCTCCCCATAAAAGTTTACTTCTTAACGTCTTTAAAAAAGATTGGTTTTTAGGTAGAATACTTTTTATGGTAAAATCTGTTTTTTCTATTAGAATTTTTGTGTGGTTGGCTACCGTAGTAACTCTAGAATCTAAAGATACTAAGTAACTTTTTTCTCTAGAATCTACTTCTAACTCTACTTTAGTTTCGTCAGAGATTACTATAGGCCTTGCATTTAAGTTGTGTGGTGCAATTGGTGTAATTACAATGTTTTTAGAATCTGGTAAAATTACAGGTCCGTTACAACTTAACGAATAGCCTGTAGAACCAGTTGGTGTAGATATTATTAAGCCGTCTGCCCAGTAATTTGTTAGGTACTCTCCGTTTAAATAGGTTTTTACCCCAATCATAGAAGTAGTGTTCTTTTTGGCAATAGTTACTTCATTTAAGGCAAAATTTAATTCTTCAAAATCTTTTGTTTTAGGTTCTGTTTTAACAGATAAAAGTGTTCTTTCTTGTATGGTATATTCGCCTTTTAAAACCAAATTTATACTTTCTTCTATTACGTCTTTTGCAACGATGGCTAAAAAACCTAATCTACCTGTATTTATGCCTAAAATAGGAATGTCTAAATCTCTAATATGGGTTGCAGAACGTAAAAATGTACCGTCTCCACCAAGTGTAAGCATGATATCAAAAGTATTGTCTAAATCATTAAAATTATCAAATGATTTGTATGAATCCTCCAATACTTTATTTACTGTTAAAAGTTTGTAAAACTCATGTTCAATATAAAAATCAATCTTATTTTTTTGTAAAACGTGTATTAATGTTTTAACTTCTTTTTCTGATGTAATCGCGTATGATTGACCGTAAATTGCTGCTTTTTTCAATACGTTTTTTTATTTTTTGGTAAATGTATTCTTATAGGTTTACATGTCTAAATATTTCTGTAAATATTCAGACCTACTTTTTAAATCTTCTAAATAAATGTCATTTTCATGCATAGATATAATTTTATAATCATACCTTCTAAAAGTTTGCATAATTTCATTTATTTCTTCAGAAATTACTTTGATGGTAACTTGTACATTATCTAAATTCTTTTCGGAAATATATAAGCCTAATAATTGACCTCCACTAGCTTCTATAATTTGTACAACCTGACTCATAGAGTAGTCGTTCCTTAATTTTTCTATAATTAAAGTCTCGCTTTCTTCAACCATAAACGGACTTGTCGAAAAAACATCTAAAACATCACGTAAATCAAAATAACCAATATAATCTTTGGCTTCATTTAAAACAGGTATAAGGTTGGTGTCATTGTCTGCAAAAATCTTTAACAGTTCTAAAACAGTTGCTTTTTCATCAGCAAAAAAAGAATTTAATAAATGTGCATGCTCAACTAACTCTTCTTCGTTGTTTTCTATGGTCTGTATATCATCTTCTGCAAAAGAACCTAATAATTTGTTGTTTTCAATAATGGGAAAATGTGTTATATGATTTTTTCTTAACACTTTTTGAGCACTTTTAACAGTGTCTTTTAAGCGAAGTGGTTTTATTTGTTCTAATAAGTAGTCGTTCATATTCATGCTTTACGAATATAGGATAAAATGATTTAATAAATTATATTTGCAGCCTAATTTTAGACAATGACAAAGTTAAGTGTAAATATTAATAAAATAGCAACTTTAAGAAATTCTCGTGGAGGAAATGTCCCTAATTTATTAAAAGTAGCCAGTGATATAGAAGAGTTTGGTGCTCAGGGAATAACAATTCACCCAAGACCAGACGAAAGACATATTCGTTATCAAGATGCAAGAGATTTAAAAAATGTTGTTACTACCGAGTATAATATTGAAGGAAACCCTATAAAATCTTTTATGGATTTGGTCTTAGAAGTAAAACCAACACAAGTTACTTTGGTGCCAGATGCTCTAGATGCAATTACTTCTAATGCAGGTTGGGATACCATTACACATCAATCTTTTTTACAAGAAGTAATTAAAGAATTTCAACAAAACGGAATTAGAACTTCAATTTTTATTGATACAGATGCAAAACTGATTGAAGCAGCTGCTAAAACAGGAGCAGATAGAATAGAATTGTACACAGAAGATTTTGCAACGCAATATGATTTAGGTAATTTTGATGCTATAAAACCCTATACAGAAGCTGCAATTTTATCACATAAATTAGGTTTAGGTATTAATGCTGGGCACGATTTAAGCTTAGATAATATTAAATTCTTTAAAGAGAATATTCCTAATTTGGCAGAAGTTTCAATAGGACACGCACTTATTGCAGAAAGTCTGTATTTAGGTTTAGAGAATGTTGTAAATATGTATTTACATCGACTGAAATAGTAAGTAGTATTCAGTCTCAGTTTTCAGTTTCAGTCTGCAATAAAACTAAGTTTTCTATGTTTCTTTGTGGTCAGGAAACTTAAAAAATATCTCCTCGAGCGCAGTCGAGAGGTTAATCTTTAGGTCTCGACTGCGCTCGACCAGACAAAAAAAATCAAAATGTCTAAAAATCAAATTTTACATTCAACGATAAAAGGAGAAGGAAAACCATTGTTAATTTTACATGGTTATTTTGGAATGTCTGATAACTGGAAGACCATTGGAAATCAGTTTGCTGAAGATTATCAAGTTCATTTAATAGATCAAAGGAATCACGGACGTAGTTTTCATGAAGATGAATTTAATTATGAGGTTTTAGTAGAAGATTTACATGCTTATATTGAGCATTATCAGTTAGAAGAAGTAAATATTATTGGGCATTCTATGGGCGGAAAAACCGCGATGTTGTTTGCCGTTACATATCCAGATTTAGTTGATAAATTAATTGTTGTTGATATTTCTCCAAGAATGTACCAACCACACCATAATGCTATTTTAGCTGGATTAAATTCTATTGATTTTTCTGTAGAAAATACTCGAACTTTGGTTGATAAAAAATTATCAGCTTTAATTCCGGATTTTGGTGTGCGTCAGTTTCTGTTGAAAAACGTCTATTGGAAAGAAAAAGGAAAATTAGCGTTTAGATTTAATTTGGAATCTTTAACCGATAATAATCCAGAAGTTGGTGAAGCTTTGCCATCATTTACTGTTTTTGAAAAAGATACCTTGTTCTTAAAAGGATCAAAATCGGACTATATTACACAAGACGAAGAACCAATTATTGAAGCACATTTTCCGAATTCTAAAATTGTAGAAATTAAAAATGCAGGTCATTGGTTACATGCTGAAAATCCGAAGGATTTTTACGCAGAGGTTTCTGAGTTTTTGAGTTAGTTTTTTTAAGGTTCGTTATCTTTGTTTTGTGTACACTTTGTTACGTGTTTAAGCGACTAAGTTAGTAAACAAAAACGAACGCGAGAAAAATATCGAAGGAATTTTCCAAATAGGCAAGGACCAAAGCAATTAATTATACACGGTGTTAGCAGCTTTATTTTATTTCAAATTCTTTAATTATTGAATTTATTGGGATTGCTTTCACTTTTTTACCTTGCAATAAAAAAATCACATCTTTTGTTTTTCCAATTACTATTCCATTGATAATTTCATTGTCGGAGTATTTTAAGTTTATTGGTGAATTTTCTTTTGTTTGTTTACTTGTGAATTTTCCATAAAAATCAGCAGAAAGATAAAGGTAGAAAATAAAAAGAATAAAAAATAATGAATACCTGTATGAATTGAACCAGCTTTTTTTATCCCAACCAAAGTTTATTCTCGAGTAATTTTTCGGAAATTTTCTATTAAATAGACTATCAAGTTTAAAAAAGAGAAAAACTAACGTTATTGTTATTGTAGAAAATAATAATATTTTAAAATCAGAAAAAGGAGCTACTAAAAAATCAAAAACATCCGCATAATCAAAAATATTAATTCCGAATTCCGAGTACTTTTGATAAGTAAAAAGCATCCCAATACCAACAATCAAAATATAGAAAATTGTAATTACTGTTTGTATTTCTTTAAAAATGAGTTCGTAAGTATCTTTAATTAATCCTTCTTTCATATTTTTGGTCATATTGCTGCTAATGAAATAATATAAAATCGTTTTAATATTTTATATCAGTCGATAACGAAGTTAGCGTTTTATTGGTTTAGAAACAAACCAAATAATTTATAAAATGTATCTTTGATACTTTAATTTTTTCAATCTTTTAATAAAGAAAAATGAATATAGAAAACGCACAGAAACAAGTAGACGATTGGATTAAAACTCATGGGGTTCGTTATTTTAACGAGTTAACAAACATGGCGCAACTAACAGAAGAAGTTGGTGAAGTTGCACGTATTATTGCAAGACGTTATGGGGAACAAAGTGAAAAAGAGTCTGATAAAAATAAAGATTTAGGAGAGGAGTTGGCAGATGTAATGTTTGTCGTTTTGTGTTTGGCTAACCAAACAGGGGTCGATTTACAAGACGCTTTTGAAAAGAAATTAGATATTAAAACAAAACGTGATCACGACCGTCATCACAATAATCAAAAATTAAAATAATGACATTTTTAGAAAAAATAAAACAACCGCTTTTTTGGAGTAATTTTGCTAGAGTAGCTATTCCTTTCTTTGTAATTGTAACGGTAGTTTCTTTGTTAATGGCTAGTTTTAGCGATTTATTTTCTGCCGACTTTGCTAAAGTTATAGAAACCAATTTTGCAGACGGAAAATGGAAAAACTTCTTTGGATTTAAAGTTGTTTTTAGTGCGGCTTATGGTTTGTATATGACCAATAAAAAAATGGTGTAAGCAAAAAGAAATCCCCAAGGTGCAACCTTGGGGATTTTAATTAAATTGTTATTTCTGCACTTGTTTATAGTAGGTTATAACAGAGTTTAAAATACTTATTTTTTATAAACCTTAATTCCGGCTTTTATTTCTAAATCTAAATGATTTTTTCTAGGTGTTAATGGGCAAGAATATTTGTCGTTATAGGCACAATAAGGATTGTAAGTATTGTTGAAGTTTAATATTACCATGTTTTCTGCCGTAATATCTGTGGTCATTACATCCATATAACGCCCGCCACCATAAGATGTTTCTCCAGAAGTATCATCTGTAAAAGGTAAAAATAAATAGTCTTTATATTTTTCATCCTCTAAATCATCTTGACTTTGGTAAATGGTTAATTCGTGATTTTTTCCTTGCAAAGTAAAATGTAACTTCCCGTATTCTTTGTACAAAGGCTTTCTATCTGTGGTGGTTGCCATCTCAAATGTTGGTGCATTTTCTGTTCTAACTAATTTTGAAGTTACAATAAAAGTAGAATCAATATCAAAAAAATCTAACCCTTTAAAATGTCTCAAATCTTTCTTTTTTAAAGGTGATATAGATGCATCTTTAAAACTCGCATTTAGTTCTTGTTGATAAACAGTTTTTCCCATTAAAGGCCTTTTGCTTTGCGAATTACAAGACATCAATAGAAAAGTGATAGAGAGTAGAAGTACTATTTTTTTCATTATAATTTATTTACAAATCAAAAATACAACATTCAAATAATTTATGTAGCTTTGGCACAATAATAAACAAATAATGAAAAGAGTCTTAACATTTATTGCCAAGTTATCGTGGGAGAACTACAGTAATCGGTATATTTATATGTTTTGATGAGTTCAATATAAAATCAAACAATTATAAAAGTCCGACTTCAACGTCGGACTTTTTTGTTATATATACATCAACTAAACCAAAATGAAAAAACTTTACAACAATTACATCAACACTTTTAGAGGACTCTCTACAGAGGTTTGGTGGTTATCATTAATCACTTTTATTAACAGATCTGGTACTATGGTAATTCCTTTTTTATCATTATATCTTACAAAAAGTCTTCACTTTTCATTGTCAGATGTTGGTTGGATTATGTCTTTCTTTGGTTTAGGTTCTGTTGTAGGAACTTGGATTGGAGGAAAATTAACCGATATAATTGGCTATTATAAGGTAATGTTAGTAAGTTTATTTGGTACAGGAATTCTATTTGTTTTTCTGCAATTTGCAAGTACTTTTAACGAATTCTGTTTTGGTATTTTTATAGTTATGCTCGTTGCAGATGCTTTTAGACCTGCAATGTTTGTTGCTTTAAGTGCGTACAGCAAGCCAGAAAATAAAACACGTTCTGTAACTTTAATTCGTTTGGCAATTAACTTAGGTTTTTCTGCAGGACCTGCAATTGGAGGTTTAATAATTACTGGAATTGGGTATGTAGGTTTATTTTGGATGGATGGAATTACTTGTATGCTAGCAGCCTTTTTATTACTGAAAGTATTGCATCCTAAGAAAGCAAAAGTTCAGGATGAGGTAAAAGTGGAAAACCCAATTTCTGTTTATAAAGACAAAGCTTTTTGGGTCTTTTTTATAGCGATGTTTATTTTTGGATTTGTATTTATGCAATATTTTTCTACAATTCCTTTATATTATAGTGATAAGCGTTTTTTGTCAGAATTTGAAATAGGACTATTAATGGGCTTAAGTGGTCTGTTTATTTTTTTGTTAGAAATGCCTTTGATAAAATGGTTAGAAGATTTAAAAAAATCTAAAGTTAAATTAATTGCTTTAGGCCTTTTTCTGGTCGGTTTTAGTTTTATTATTTTAAATTTAACAGGTTGGGTGGGTGTTTTAATTATCGGAATTTTATTAATGTCTATTGGAGAAATGATTGCTTTTCCGTTTTCGAATGCTTTTGCCATAGATAGAGCTGAAAAAGGAAATAAAGGAGAATACATGGCTTTGTATAGTATTGCGTTCTCTTTATCACATATTTTTAGCCACAATGTTGGTATGCAGTTGGTGGCTAAATTTGGTTTTGAAACCACTTGGATACTAGTAACAGCATTCGCATTTGTAGGTGTCTTAATTCTATTTTATCTTTTAAGAGTTTTAAAGAAAGAGGTGATATAAAAAAATCCATCAAGTTTTCTTGATGGATTTTTTAAAATTAAATGTTTAATATTTTATTTCAATACAGAAAACTCAATACTAGAATCTGTAAACACCGTGTGTGTTTGTGTTTTAAAATCTTTTTCGTCCGCTTTATAAATATTGTCTACATACGTTTGCGGATTTAAATCTATTAAAGGAAACCAGGTACTTTGTACTTGAATTTGTACTTTATGTCCTTTTTTAAACGTGTGAAAAACATCTTGTAGCCTAATATTTACATCAGTCTTTTTATTCGGAATAAAAGGTTCTGGATGCTCGAAACTATTTCTGAATCTACCTCTTAAAACTTCACTTCTAACCATTAAATGATAATTGCTCATTTTTAAATGATTTTGTAGTTTCTTGTTGTTTTCTTCTGCATCCGCAGGATGAACGTCTACCACTTTTACAATCCAATCTGCAGCAGAACCTGTAGTTGCTACTTTTAGTTTTGCTAAAATATCTCCCGCTAAAGTAAAGTCATCTGTTAATATATCCGTTTCAAAAACCAAAACATCAGGTCTTCTTGCAGCAAAACGCTGATCGTCTGTCATGTATTTACGTGGTGTAAAAACCGTTTTAATATCTTCAGAATAAGGAACCGGACGTTTAATATCACTAATAAATTTAATTTCTTCTGTTGTTTTTTTATCCGACGTTAATTCTTGATTTTCAGACAAAAACCAATCTTCTTTAATTACATTTTTAGGAGGCCAAGCATCATAAGATTTCCATTCTTTTTTACCGGTATCAAAAACATAGGCTTCTGGCAATCCAGAGTTTTTATCACCTTTTCCTTTTAAGAAATGATTAAAGAATTTTGTTTCTACATCAGATTGATATTTTAAAGAAATAGAATCTCCAAAATAATAATTACCAACATAATTTTCTACGGTGCTTCTAGCCCATTTTCCATGATCCCAAGGGCCAAAAACTAAGGTGTTATAATTGTTTTTACCGTGTTTTTCTATGCCTTTATAGGTTTCTAAAGGTCCGTATAAATCTTCTGCATCAAACTCTCCTGCAACAACCATTGTTGCAACAGTAGAAGGTACTTTGTCTAAATGCTGAATAATACCTTTGCTTTGCCAGATAGAATCGTAATTAGGATGCTCTACAATCTCTTTCCAGAAAAAATCATCAATTTTATTTTTATCTTTCTCGGTATTTGCGACATCTAATTTATCATACTGAAAATATTCATTCAAGTTCTTTAAAGGACCTTTGTCTAAGAAAAATTGGTATTGATCTTGAGAATCCATTTTAGGAAACGAATACCAAGCCGAATCTGTTGGCGTGTCTTTATAAGTTCCAAATAAAGAAATGGCTCTAAAATAACTCAATAAAAAAGCACCATTATGATGAAAATCATCAAAGAAAAAATCTCCAATTGAAGCTTGTGGAGAAGCTGCTTTTAATGCCGGATGCGCATCTATAGTAGAAACGGTTGCATAATGCCCAGGGTATGAAATTCCCCACGTACCAACATTTCCGTTATTGTTTTCTACGTTTTTTACCAACCAATCAATGGTGTCGTAGGTATCTGAAACTTCATCAGATTCATTTTCTTTTTTATTCGGAATATAAGCACGCATATTATCATAGACGCCTTCACTCATCCAACGACCACGAACATCTTGATATACCACAATATTCAATTCTTTCATTAAATGAATATTTGGCGCAATTTTAGTTTTCATTTTTCCTGCTCCGTAAGGTGCAGAACTATAAGGCGTTCTTTGCATTAAAATAGGATATTTTTTACTTGTATCCTTTGGAGCGTATATGGTTGTGTGGAGTTTTGTGCCATCTCGCATAACAATATCTACTTCCTTTTTTGTGTAATTATCTGCTACAAAAGTGTCCTTTTTTTGTTCTTTTTCTATGGTAGAATTACAAGAATTTAGTAAAAAAAGACTTAAAAATGTTAAGAGTAAAAGTTTCTTCATATAAAGGTAAATTAGTTTTTGCTAAAACTACAAAACAAAAAAGAGTTGGTAAAAAATCTTTTGTTAAAATGATTTTTCTTTTTTTATTAGAAGCTATTTCCTGCTTTACACTATATCTTTTTATGCTGACTTTAGTTCAGCATTCACTCTCTTTTATCAAATAGCATTTCTATAAGCTTAATAATACAGAAACGAGTTCAGCATAAAAAGGATGCCGTTTCAATCAGGGGTAAGAGTTTTTGCCTATTTTTAAACTTTACTAAAAGCCAAAAGATGAAAAAAGTATTTTTGTTGTTATCAGTAATTTTAATAATAAGTTGTCAATCTAAAGAAGTAGAAAAGAGCACTGAAAATGTAAAAGAGATTCAACCTAAAAAAGTATTTCCAAAATTAGAAAAAGACAGATATAATGTTGCTTTTTTAATTATGGACGGAACCTTTAATACAGAACTAACTGCTCCTTTCGATATTTTTCAGCACACCATTTTTAGAGAAAATATTAAGGCAATGAATGTGTTTACTGTTGCAAACACAGACAATCCGATTACTACTTTCGAAGGAATGAGAATTCTGCCAGATTTTAATTATCTAAAAGATTCGTTACCAAAAATTGATATTTTAGTAGTGCCTTCTGCAGAACATCATTTAGATACAGATTTAGAGGATACAGCGATGATTAATTTTGTAAAAAGAGTAGATAAAGACGCTACTTATATAACTTCTCATTGCGATGGCGCTTTTGTTTTAGCAAAAGCAGGTTTGTTAAATGATAAAGTTTCTACTACTTTTCCTTCGGATATTGATAAAATGAGAGCAACTTTTCCTGGTTTAGATATTAGAAAAGAAGTTTTATTTGTACATGATGGAAAATACATTACTTCTGCCGGTGGCGCAAAATCTTTTGAAGCTGCGTTGTATTTATGTGAGTTTTTATACGGAAAAGAAGTAGCAAAATCTTTAGCTGGTGGTTTGGTAATTGATTGGAATGTTGATGAGGTGCCGCATTTAATTGTGGAATAGAGGAGTTGTCTCCTAGAATACAGCGTATTTTTTTTACACAATCATCATTTCAACTTTATGAGAAATCTCGTAAAGTTTAGTTAGCGTTGCGTTATCATTGTTATGAGATTTCTCCAAACGTCGAAATGACAGGTTTGCGAGTTTTTGTGTTTTTCTAAAAAAAAATAGATTTTATTCTTAGTTTTTCTATTTGTAAGCAAACAAGTCTAGCCCTGATTGAACGGTCTGTTTGAGCTCTTTTTTATGCTTTTTCTGCATGAAAAAAGCGAGTAGTGAAAGCAGGAAATAGCTTCAAATTAATCGAAATAAAGACATTCTTAAAATAAGTGTTTTTTCTATTAAAATTCTTGTATTTTTGCAAACTATGCAAGAACCTAAGAGACATCAATTAACAGACTGGTTACCAACTACAAACAAGGAAGTGAAAATTCGTGGTTGGGAAGAATTAGACGTTATTTTATTTAGCGGAGACGCTTATGTAGATCATCCATCATTTGGACCTGCAGTAATCGGTCGTATTTTAGAGAGTTACGGTTTGCGTGTGGCTATTGTGCCGCAACCAAGTGTAAACGATAATTTACAAGATTTTGAAAAACTAGGAAAGCCTCGTTTGTTTTTTGGGGTTACTGGTGGTTGTATGGATCCGATGGTTTCTAATTATACGGCAAGTAAAAAGCGTAGAGATAAAGATGCGTATACACCAAATGGTGATAAAGGGTTTAGACCAGATTATGCTACGTCTGTGTATTCTAAGATTTTAAAAGATAAGTTTCCGGATATTCCTGTCTTAATTGGAGGAATTGAAGCTTCTTTAAGGCGTGTAACACATTATGATTATTGGTCTGATAAGTTGTTACCTGGTATTTTAGAGACGTCTAAAGCAGATATGTTGGTTTATGGAATGGGTGAACAGCCTTTGCGAGAAATTGTAGAATTGATGCAAAAAGGGGTTCCGTTTTCTAGTTTAAAAAACATTAAACAAACGGCTATTTACGTTAATGAAAAGAAAGAGAAATTACCTGTTGTAAATGATTGGGAAGATGTTACTATTAATTCTCATGAGTCTTGTTTAAAGGATAAGAAAACGTTTGCTTCTAATTTTAAAGTGATAGAACAAGAGTCTAATAAGTTAAAAGCACGTAGAGTTTTACAACGAGTAGGAGAGAATACGTTGGTGATTAATCCGCCGTTTCCTACCATGACAGAAAAGGAAATTGATGGTTCTTTCGATTTGCCTTTTACACGTTTACCACACCCAAAATATGACAAACGTGGACCAATACCTGCGTTTGAAATGATAAAATTTTCTATTAACATTCACAGAGGTTGTTTTGGTGGTTGTAGTTTTTGTACAATTTCTGCACATCAAGGAAAATTTATAGCAAGTAGAAGTCAGGAGTCTGTTTTACGAGAAATTGATAAAGTGGCAAATATGCCAGACTTTAAAGGGTATTTATCTGATATTGGTGGACCTTCTGCTAATATGTATCAGATGAAAGGAAAAGTGCAATCTATTTGCGACAAATGTGTGGCACCTAGTTGTATATCGCCCGTAATTTGTTCTAATTTAGATACGTCTCATAAACCTTTAACGGAATTATATCAAGCAGTTGATAAACATCCGAAGATTAAAAAGTCTTTTATTGGAAGTGGAATTAGACATGATATGTTGGTACCAGAATTCAATAAAAATGCAGATCCAAAAGAGTTGGATGCATATACAGAAGAGGTAATGACAAAGCACGTTTCTGGACGATTAAAAGTTGCACCAGAGCATACGTCTGACCCTGTTTTAAAGCTAATGCGTAAACCTTCTTTTAAATATTTTCATATGTTTAAAGAGCGTTTCGATAAAATAAATATTAAGAAGAAATTGAACTTACAATTGATTCCGTATTTTATTTCTAGTCACCCAGCAAGTGAAGTGGAAGACATGGCAAATTTAGCTGCAGAAACCAAAGATATGGGCTTTCAGTTAGAACAAGTGCAAGGTTTTACCCCAACACCAATGACGGTTGCAACGGTTATTTATTATTCAGGATATCACCCGTATACTTTAAAACCAACCAAAACACCTAAGACTAAAAAAGAACGTGAAGATCAACATAAATTTTTCTTTTGGTATAAGAAAGAAAATAAAGATTGGATTAAAAACACGTTGAACAAAGTTGGACGACAAGATTTATTACAGAAATTATTACCTGAAAATAATTCTTGGAAAAAGAACAAAAATGCAAAAGAAACTAAGAATACTTTTGATGATGCAGTGCCTGTTCCTTTTAATAAGCGAAAGAAAAAAGTAAGTAGAGCTCCAAAAAGAAGGAGGTAATATTTATAAAATTATATAACAAAAAAAGGTCTGGTTTATTATAAACCAGACCTTTTTTTTACAAATAAGAATTTTTAAAATTGTTCGTTATGATTTTTTAAAATTCTTTTCTGCTTTTGTAACGTTCTTTTTTAGCTTCACTATTTTATCTAACCATTTTTGGTCGTCATTAGGAGATAAGTCGCCTTTCTTTTTAAGCTTATTGTATTTTTTAATACCACTCTCTAGTTTGTCGTTTGCTTTGCTTAATTTTTTCTGAGCTTTAATTTTACTCTTTAAAGCCTTTTCAGCTTTCTTTAGTTTCTTTTGGGTTGCTTTTTTTTCTTTTTCTGCTTTTTTTGCAGTTTCTATTATGTCTTCATTTATTTTATGAATAGCAAAAATTTCATTTACCTTTTCTGGTTTTAAGGTTTTTGTTACATCTACTTTTGCTAAATAAATTGATTTCCTTTTAACAGTATATGTTGTGTCTTTATAGACTACTTCTTGTGCATAAGAAGTAGCTGCTAAAAAAAGAAATATTAAAACTAATAGGGATTGTGTTTTTTTCATGATTGTATTTTATGTCTGTTACTTATTAGACACGTAAAATTATAAAAAGTAACATAGAATATAAAGATAATGTAAATGTTTGTAAAGGTTTTTCTGATTTTAATGAAAACTAGTTTAAGAAACTTACCTTTTAAAATAAATGCAGTATTTTTACTGTTCAAATAGAGTGAATTACAAAAAATAGTTATAATTGATGAAGAAGAAAGTATTTGTATCAGGTTGTTTTGATATGCTACATAGTGGGCATATTGCATTTTTTAAAGAGGCTTCTACGTATGGAGATTTATATGTAGGTATTGGTTCGGATGCTACTGTGTCTGAATTAAAAGGGCGTCATACTATAAATTCTGAACAAGAAAGAATTTATATGATTAATGCCATTAAATATGTGAAAAATGCTTTTGTGAACTCTGGTTCTGGAATGCTAGATTTTAAAGAAGATCTAGAGGCATTAAAACCAGATTACTTTATTGTAAATGAAGATGGTTTTTCGCCTGCAAAAGAAGAATTATGTAATGAGTTAAATATTGAGTTAAAAAACTTGAAGAGAATTCCGGATGCTGGTCTGCCAGAAAGGTCTACAACTTCTTTAAGAACAGGTGGTATTTGTAGTTTGCCTTACAGAATAGATCTTGGTGGTACGTGGATCGATCAACCTTATGTTTCTAAATTTCATCCAGGTTGGGCAATTACACTTTCTTTAGAACCAATTATTGAGTATAATGAACGTTGTGGAATGTCTACTTCTACTAGAAATGCTGCAAAAAAAATATGGCCTCATTATTTACCATTAGAGAAACCACAAAAATTAGCAGAAATACTTTTTAAGTTTGAAAATACACCAGGTTCTACGATGGTTTCTGGAGCTCAAGATGCAATAGGTATTTGTATGCCAGGTCTTGTTAGACATTATTATAGTGATGGTTATTGGCCAACACAATTTGAATCTGTACATGATGAATCTATTTTAGGTTGGTTAGAAGATCATATTCAGATGGTATTATTATGGCCTAGAGAACAAGGTTTAGATTTATTAGGAGAAACTTATATTACGGAAGAGAATGTAAAGTCTTTAGCAAATGCTTCTGAAGAAGTTTGGGATGCGATTCAAAATAAAGATTTAGAGAAGTTCTCTGAAGCATTTTTAAAGTCATTTGATGCACAAGTAAAAATGTTTCCGGCAATGGTAAATGATAAAATTCTTAAAGAAATAGAAAAATATAAGGAAAAGTCACTTGCTTGGAAACTAGCAGGAGCTGGAGGAGCAGGATATTTAATTTTAGTTTCTGACAAACCTATTGAAGGTGCAATGAAAATTAAAGTAAGAAGAAAAGAAGCTTTATAGTTTTTCTAAAAAAGATAGATTAAAGTTTTTCATCCTTTTGTTAAAGGATGAAAACTTTTTTTTTGCTTTAAAATAGCTGAATTAGAAACTCAACTGTTCTTTAAATAAGTAAGATTGTCTTCTAGAAATTTCTATTTCTTCGCCAGAATTCATTTCTATTTTTAACTTTCCGTTAAACCAAGAAACCACTTTTTTAACGTGGTTAATGTTGATAATCTGTTGTCTGTTAGCTCTAAAAAATACTTCTGTTGGTAGTTTTTCTTCTACTTGTGCTAATGATTTGTAAATTAATGGTTTTTTCTGATCAAAGTAAACCCGCGTGTAATTGCCTACAATTTCAAATAGCGAAATATCTTTTAATTTTACTAACCAACAATTTTCTCCGTCTTTAATAAAAATTTGTTTCTCTAAACTTAAGGCATTCTCATTTTTGTTAATAGTAGCAGTTTCATTTTTACTAATACTTTCAATTACTTTCTCAACACTTGTAGAAAAACGTTTTTGATTAATTGGTTTTAACAGGTAATCAAAAGCATTGTATTCAAAAGATTTAATTGCATATTCATCAAACGCAGTGGTAAAAATTGTAATAGGTACTTCGCTTAACATTTCTAAGAGTTCAAAACCATCTTTTTCAGGCATGTTAATGTCTAAAAAAAGAAGATCGGGCTTTGTGTCATTAATCAACTTAAAAGCATCATCTACATTTTCTGCTTCTCCTATTATTTCTATTTCTTTATGTGCCTTAATTAGTTCTTTTAACTCATTACGAGCCAAACGGGAATCTTCTACAATAACTGCTTTTAACTTTATCATATTAGTGGAATTTTAATAGAGGCAATTACCTGATTTTCTATTTCTACTAATCTAAAATTAGCAGTTTCTCCATAGAGTAGTTTTAACCTCTTTTTAATATTTTTTATTCCTAATTGAGTACCTTTTTTAGTCTTTTGTAAGGTGCCTGAGTTTATAACTTCGATTTGCAAATGATTACTTTCTATAGCAGTCGATAAGGTTATTTTACCTCCTTGTTTTAAATTAGAAATTCCGTGTTTCAATGCATTCTCAATTAACATTTGAATGATCATTGGTGGAATTTGTTTGCTTAAAGAATTTTTATCAATATGAGTTTCGAAGTGTAAGCGATCTTCAAATTGAATTTTAGAAATTTCTATGTAATTTTCTACCATTTCTAATTCATCTTCTAGAGAAATTGAATTTAGAGCGCTTTTTGTAAGAGAATAGCGTAAGGTTTCTGATAAGCTAGTAAGCATATTTCTTGCTTTATCAACATCCTCTAGCATAAGGCCACGTATATTATTTAAGCTATTAAACATAAAATGTGGATTGATTTGTCCTTTTAAAGTGTTTAATTGAGATTCTTTTAAAGTAGCCTTTAATTCTAGCTGTTTTATTTGAACCGTTTTTAATTGATGGTAAATTTTAATGGTTAAAAAAACAAAAAGCCAGATTACAAATAAGGTAGAAAAATAAAAAACATTATATATTTTACCTACAAAATTCATTATGTGAGTTGATTCGTAATTGGTGTACTCTTGAACAAAATCTAACATTGGCCAGATAAATAAAGAGTATAATGCTTGTACAATTGTAAAAATTAGAAGAATCTTCCAAGTAATAGGCTTCCAGTCGCTGTTAAAATTAATTTTTTTATCAATATAAAAAGAAATTAAAAACGTTAGCGTAAAAGCAAGCAGTGCACACGTAATAGTTTCTAGCCAGTAATATAATATCTGTTCAGGAGCCAATATAGTGCCTGAAAGAAACAGTTTTGGACCAGCCAATGTTGCTGTAAATAAAAGGACCCATCCAATGAGGTTGAATAGTATATAAAATCTTTTTAAAGATAAATTCATGTATTGAGTATTCTAATTGTCTAACTTACAAATTAAATCTAATTTTAATTTTTTTATCAATTATTAAATGAATTTATCACAAGAATACTTGAAAAACAAGTTCAATTGTTTTTTCAACTATTTCTATTACTGCTTTTACAATTACAATCATAATTTATTGTTTTTAGAATGGTTTGGTAAATGTAAGTGAGTAAACTGCTTTTTAATTTGATAATATGATAAGCGGTAATTTGAAAGTGAGCAACGGAAATTTCATCTAATCAATAAAATAAAGAATAATAAATATTTCAGGAGGTTGATTGTCAGTATTTTTAAGTGGGTTGTCGCGTTTTAAAATTAAAAATTATTCTCCTTTTTTCTTTCGATGCTTGCCTCTCGGGCCATCTCCTTTATAAAGTACAATTTCTGAATGTAATAATTTTGCAGCCTCTGCGGAATCTTTTACTTTGGAAGTACTACGGGCTATCATTTCCGCTTCAAATTTAGTAAGCACACTTTTTCGTATACCAATCTCTCTCCATTTAGATAGCGGTTTGCAGTTTTTAGTAATGCTTCGTGCAAGTGATAAAGCATCTAACAAAGCTTGGTTTGCTCCTTGTCCTTTAAACGGACTCATAGGGTGAGCTGCATCTCCAATGAGTGTTACTTTAGATTCTTTTTCTAGCAATTTAGTATTCAGTAGGGGCCTGTCGTAAACAGGATAACCTGATATTTGAGCTTCATTGGTCGCAGCAACAATTTGAGGGATTGGACTGTGCCATTGCGTTCTTTTGCACGCTTCTTCTTTAAGAAATTTAGCCCCTTTAATATTAAGTTCTTTTGCTTTTTTTTCTGATAAAGGAAAACTAAGTTGCCACATGATGGTTTCCGAATTGAAAGGCATCATATAGATGCGTTCATTACCATTAGCAGTTTGAAAAACGGTAGCGGAATCTAATAATGGGCTTTCAATTCCGTCTAGATTTTTTAGAGGACAAATACCTAAAATAACAATGCAGTCTAAGTAGCGTAAAGGAGAAATATCGTCACCAATTAACAGTTTTCTTACGGAACTTCTAATTCCGTCTGCACCAACAATTAGATTTGCTTTTTCTGTTTTAACTTTGTCGTTTACTTTAAAGTTGATATCAATATTTCCATCTTTAGACTCTTTATAATTTAATAATTTGTGTCCCCACTTTACGCTATCAGTATTGTTCAACTGCTCTAGTAAAGCCAAACGTAAAGATTGTCTTGCAATGTGAATATTTGTCCGTTTTGGTGATGCTTTTGTTTCTGATCTTCCCCATTTTCTAATTCCCCATTCACCAATAACTTCTCCTGCAGTTGTGTGAACTATGTGCGTAGTAGATGTAATTCCGTCTTTTAAATTTACAATACCTAACCCAGCCATAGCTTTGCTTGCTTGTTGGAGGGTAAGTCCGTAACCTTGAGAGCGTGTATTAAAACTAACATCTCGTTCATAAAGTGTAAAGGGAATTCCGCGATGTAAACATGCAACAGCTAATGCAACGCCTCCAATTCCGCCACCAATAATGGCAATGTGTGGGTAGTTTTCTGTGTCTACAGTTGGCAAGGTGTTAGATTCAATAAGTCCAGTTCCTTTACATTTAGCACATGTGTCTAGTGGTCCTTTAGGTAAAACTGGAGGGGTAATTTCTCCATTTGATTTTTTAAATTGTTCTAATGAATTTTTGTAAATGAGTCGTGTTTTTTTAGGAAGACTTTTCCTTTTTTTTCCTGTTCCTTTACAGTTTTTACAAACTCCCCAATAGACCTCTTTATCTTTCACTTTAGTTATTTTATTCGTTTTCTAAAGACTATTTTTAATTAGTTATATAGCGAGTTTATTTTATATAAATTTAAAAAAGAAACGAAGTTATTTCTTTACGGCAATCATCATATGCGGACTAAAAGGTAATAAATACTCATCATTTTGTGTGAGATTTTGCAATGCTTTTAATGTTTTCGATTTTTTCTTATCTAACATATTTGCAAAATATTCATTGTCTAACCAAATCATACCTTCTACGGCAAACAGGTTTATAAAGTTGAAGTTTTGCTCTAGAAATTCAGCTTTTAACCCAGCTGGTTTGTGATAAAAAGCATCAGCTAATAGAAAAGGAAAGTCTTTTGGTGCATCATGAACACCTGTAGTAAGTTCTTTTTTGCACATATCAAAAAATGAGTTTGCATGAATCATTCCATTCATTAAACCAACAACGGTAGAGGCAGTTGCGTTAATAGCAAAACCTAAAATAATTCCACCTTTTTTTAACACTCTTTTTGCTTCAAGAATAGCTGCAACTCTATCTTCTCTTTTTTGTAAATGATATAAAGGTCCGTGTAAAATTACCAAATCGGCAACATTGTCTTCAAAAGGTAAATTTTTAGCTTCACCTATAGCAACAGAAAAAGGGTTTTTTAATTTTTTGGCTCTTTTTTCAGCCAATTTTATATGTTTTAAAACAGGTTCTATTAAATGAACGGTATGATTATTTTTTGCCAACCATTCAGAATATTTACCGGTTCCGCCACCAACATCAATAATTCTAGATTTTGGATTAGAAATATGTAACTGTATGAGATTTTTAATACGTTCAAATTCAAATATCCCCATACCTTTTTCTAGTCTGGTTTCTTCTGATGCTTTGTTGTAGAAATTGTCTAATTCTTTACTGATAAGAGTTTTATTTTTCACCTTAAATATTTAAAAGATAAAAGTAAATAATTATAAACATTAAATTGTCATTCTAAAGAAAGAATGAGAAGGAATCTAATTAAAAAATAGATTTATCAATCGTTTCTCATTATAAATTGAGAAACGATTGTAAATAAACACAATGCTTCGTTATTGTAGCTTACATTTATTAAATTATTCTTTTAAATGCTTGTTAAAAAAATCGATGGTTCTTTTCCAAGATAAATCAGCTGCTGCTTCATCATATCTGGGGGTTGTATTGTTATGAAAGCCATGGTTTACCTCAGGATAAAAATGTGCTTCGTGTTCAATATTATTTTCTTTTAAAGTTTTTTCAAAAGCGGGCCAACCATCATTAACCCTTTTGTCTAAACCGGCATATTGTAATAGTAAAGGAGCCTTAATTTTTTTAGCATCTTCTGTTTCTGGTTGCCTTCCGTAATATGGAACGGCAGCTGCTAATTCTGGTATTCTAACTGCCATCATATTAGAAATCCAACCTCCAAAGCAGAAACCAACAACTGCTACTTTTCCGTTACAATCTTCATGAGATTTAAGGTAGTTGTAGCCAGCAATAAAGTCTTCTAGCATTTCGCCTTGATCTCTCTTTTTTTGCATATCTCTACCATCATCATCATTACCAGGATATCCTCCCATTGGAGAAAGTGCATCTGGTGCTAAGGTTATAAAATCTTCTAAGGCAGCTCTTCTGCCAACATCTTTTATGTACGGGTTTAATCCTCGGTTTTCGTGGACAACTATAATTCCGGGTAGTTTACCTTTTGGATCTTTAGGAATGGAGAGTAAACCTGTCATTTTTTTTCCACCTTTAGGAGAGGCGTAATTTATGGTTTCAGATTTTAATCTAGGATCGTTAGGTTCTACCAAGATAGCATCTACATAATTAGGAGAAATAAAACTTAATAAAGCTGGTAATGTAATTGCACCAACGGCATATAATGATAGTTTTTTTAGAAATTGCTTCCTGTCTATTTTGTTATGTGCATAGTCGTCATATAAGTCAAATACTTCTTGACTAATGTCTTCTTTTTTAAGTGCTGCCATAGTTGGGGTGTTTTAATTTTGTTATAATTTCAACTAAGATAAATAATAAGATGATGTTTATGGTTAATTTATTTACAAACTTTACAATCTTCTTTTTCCTTAATTTCTCCAACCAAATTACCATCATCATTTAAAACAAAACCGCAACAATCCATAAAGCCTTCTGCAATTAGTTTTCGAGCACGTTGTATTTGAGATTTTGTAGTTGGTAAAGACTGTTTTAATTGATCTGCAACCTCTTGCTGTTTCATCCCTTTTATGTCCGAAAGAAATAACGGGTCTCTATATTTTTTTGGTAAATGATTTAAAATACCTATTAAACAGTCTTTTTCTGTATGTTCTTCTTTTAAAATACTTGTTTCTGCTTCAAAATTGGCAATTTCAAAAGTTTTATTATTGGTTCTCCAATAGTCTAAAATAGAATTTCTAGCAACCGTAAAACACCAAGATTTTAGCTTTTTAATATCTTTTAAGGTGTGTAGTTTTGTGTGAATTTTAATAAAGGTATCCTGCAAAATATCATCTGCAATAGTTGTATCTTTTACCTTGCTGATAATAAATCGTTTTAAATCTTTAGAATATAAAGTCCAAACTTGTTTTGTAGTCATACGGTATTTTTAAGTATAAGATATCATTCCGAAATGAGTAACGATTGAGTGTTCTCTTTATTCCTCAGTTCGAAATGATATTTATTTAACAATTACAATTATTACACGTACAGTTTGTACATGTACAATTTTTACAATCTCCGGTTTTACAACCTTCACAATTACAGTTACAATTTGTATTTTTCATGATATTCTATATTTAATGTTCATCTAATAGACGGGGTATCATTTAAAAAGATGCATTAATTTAAGAAATATTTTTTTAATTCTTTTCTAATAGGAATTATTTTTACAGGAGAAATGTTGGTACCGCCTGTATTACCTATAGGAACCCAAATTAATGTAAACAAAATAGATGCAAAAATTCTTAAGACTTGCCCAATAATTTCTTTATTATTTTTTGTTTTTAAGCCAAATATCAGCATGTAATAATGACTTAAAGTATGTCTGTACAAGTTATTTTGTCCTAAGACATGTGCGTTTTCTAAATGATAAAAAGCTGTTTTATACTGCTTTTTGCATATTGCTACTTTTGCTATATTTAATTGATTCTTGAATTCTGATTTCAATTTTTGATTGCTCATATTTTTCCTAATAGACAAAGCTAGATCTATAAAGATGCAGAAAATCTAAAAAAAATACTGTTATCAATTTCCATTTTGTTCTAATAAAATGTTTGGTTTAGCAAAAATAAAAGTATTTTTTTTATTAGAGTATTGATGATTGCTTATTTTAGCTTGTTCAAACATTTTCTATTTTAGTTTTTATGATTTTAAAAAAGAAAAGATTATGGCAATTAAGTTTTGCGATGTCTTTAATACTATTGTTTTTAGCTTGTTCCAAACAAGATGTTATTCGCCCGGACATAAAAAATAAACTAACTAGCTTAGATAGTATTACGCAAACGCAAACAGAAGATTTTTTTTTAGAATTAGATAGTTTATTACAAAATAGGAAAGATTTAACATCCTTAGAACGTGCAATGTTGCTGTTTAAAAAAGGAGAATTTTTATATATAAATTTTAAATATCAAGAAGCATTTAATACGCATTTAAAGTGTTATAAATTATTTGTTGAATTAAATGATATTTATAACCAAGGGCGTAGTTTGATAACATTAAGTGGAGCAGCACTACATATGGGAGATGTAGAAACATCGCAAATATACGCGCTTAAAGCATTGCATTTGGCACAGTTAACAGAAGATAAAAGAATAGAAGGTAAAGCTTATAATCAACTATTTAATCTTCATTTTAAATTAAAAGATTATGACAAAGCTTTGTCCTATATAAAAATAACGGATAGTTTGTTTTCTAAAGAAATGGATACTACTTCTATTGTTTCAATAAAAAATAATATAGCTAGTGTTTATTTGCAATTAAGGGAGTATAATAAAGCTTTAAATAGTTATTCTGAAGCGATGGCTTTAAGTCAGTCTATACGGAATCCTGTCTTATTAGCAAGTGTTTTAAATAATATAGGTTACACTTACATTGATGCAGTGAAATATGAAAATGCAGAAAAATTTTTAAGAGGTGCTGCTACTTTAAATAACAATATAAAAGCAATAAATGCTGCGCCTTATAAAGGTTTGGGTAATTTGTTTTTGTTAAAATCTGAATACGACTCTGCAGCAGTTAATTATAAAAAGGCCCTAGATATTTATGTTGCTAATAAAAATGTAAAAGAGGAAATAGAGGTTAGAGGTAAGCTTATTGCTATTTCTATTTTGAAAGAAGATTTTGTTAAAGCTTTAGATAACCAAATAATTAGAGATAGCTTGCAATTGAATGTGAGTGCTTTAGAAAAAGATAGGCTCTTAAATTTTGCAAATGTTAATTATGAAGTAAAGAAAAAAGAAACAGAAATAAATCATCAAAAAGAAATAAATACAAGAAATCAATGGCTTTTAATAAGTACTATTTTGTTATTTATGTTTCTAGCCATTGCAACTGCTTTTTATGTGTATAATACCAAGTTAAGAGCAACAAATAAAGCATCAAAGTTAGAGCAAAGTTTGCTACGTGTACAAATGAATCCACATTTTATATTCAATACATTAGCTGCTATCCAGAATATAACTTTAGAAGGAAATGCTATAAAATCATCTAATTATATCGCTAAGTTTTCTAAGTTGATTCGGCAAAACTTCGATTATGTTAGAAAAGAATCAATCTCTTTAGATAAAGAAATTGCCATGATTTCTAATTATATAGAAACGCAACAATTACGCTTTAATAATGTTTTTTCGTATACTATAGAAATCGATCAATTGATGGATGTTTCTAAAATACAAGTGCCGCCAATGTTGCTACAACCTTTTTTAGAAAATGCCATAGAGTATGGTTTAAAAGAGAAAAAAGAGGATGGTAAATTATTGCTTCAAATAGAAAAGAAAGGAGATGAGTTGTTATTTGTTATTTTAGATAATGGAGTAGGTAGATCTGCAAAAGCAAAAGAAGAAGAAGTAACGGAGGACCTACATGCAACAACTATTTTTAAGGAGCGTTTAAAAATGAGGAAAAAAGGAGAAGAGAAATCATTTGTTCTTCAAGATTTATTTGATAAAAACAATAATCCTTCAGGAACAAAAGTATTTTTTAAATTAAAACTTTAATGATAAAAGCAGTTATAATAGAAGACGAATTTAATGCATTAAATACATTAGATAAATTGATTACCTATACTCAAAAAGACATTGAGGTTGTAGCTAAAATTGATAATGTTACAGATGCTATTTCATTTTTAAAAGAAGAAACTCCAGATTTAGTTTTCTTAGATATAGAGTTGATTGGTGGTAATGCATTCCAGATATTAGAAGCTTTAGATAGTATTGATTTCAAAATAATTTTTACGACTGCTTATGATGAATTTGCTATAAAAGCAATAAAGTTTGATACGATAGATTATTTGTTGAAACCGATAGATTCAGAAGAACTATCAGAGTGTATAGATAGGTTTAGAGTTGGTTTTAAAAAAGAACAAGTTTATAAAAATGCATTAAACCAAGTTTCTGAAATTAATAAAAAAGAAATTGACAAAACCTTATTAATTAAAACAGCAGATGCACAATATTTTCTTCAAACAAAAGACATTGTTCGTTGTCAGTCTGATGGTGCGTATACCATTTTTCATACTGTAGATAAAAAAATAATGAGTGCTCGTAATCTAAAATATTATGAGAATATTCTAAGTGAACACACTTTTGTGCGCATACATCAATCACATTTAGTGAATATAAAATACATAAAAACCATTAACGCTAATAACACTGTTTACTTAACAAATGGCGAGAAAATACCTGTTGCTACTCGTAAAAAATCGTACTTAAAACAGATTTTAGATACATTATAAAAGCAATTATAAAACGAAGAACGACAAATGTAAAACGGTTTTAAAAACATCCTAATCAAATATTAGTTTTGAGGTAAATAAACAAATAACCTTTAAATTAAAATATCATGGGATTAAAAGAAAACAGATTTACAAAAACATTTCAAGAAGAACAATTTCCAGAATTAAAAGCACAAATAAATGAAGCTGCTGGTTTTGATGTTACTTTAAACATTGAATGGAGCACTTTATTTGAAGATCGTTTTTTACATCTTTATTCAGATTCATACCCAAAAATATATTTCTTACCAATTATAGAAGCTTTTAAATCTATTGCTAGTGACGATATGGGAAAAGAAGCATTAGCAGAAAGCTTAAAAGAAATACACATATTAAATACCAAAGATCATCACAATCCTGCTAATGGATTCACATTTTCAAATGGAGTTTTAACGATAGATCATAGTCCTATTTCAAATGCACCAGACGTTAATAGTAGAATTAAAGTGCTTGTTAACTTATTGGAAAATAATTTATAAGAAGCATTTTATATTTAGTGTAATTGGTAAAAGATATTGGTATGCATAAAATGATTTTATATAGTTTTTTAATTGGAATTTTATTCTTGTTTGTAGGTTGTGGAGTTTCTAATACGAACGCAAAAAAAGGGTTTGTAGCGTATTTAAAAGAGCACCATAATAACAAGTATGAAATTATAACTTTTGAAAGAAATTTTAATGCTGCCAATATGGATCCTAATTTATACTGGGTAGAATTAGCACTTAAAGAAAACCTTAAAGTTGTTATCAATTTTGAATGGGATGCAAAAGATAAAGCACTTTGTGTTTCGTCTCATGATACTGAAGATAGGAGTATTAAGGCGTTAACAGATTATCAGAAACAAGAAATTGTATTGAGAGAAGAACTGTACGAAGTGTTAGATGAAGATGTTTTAAGTGTTGATATAAATGTCTTTAATCATTCCATTAGTATTAGTTTAAAATCTGAACCTACATTTAATAAGTTTCATTGTTTTTCAAATAAAATTGGTAACGTTTTAGATAAATATCCAAATATCTGGACAAGAGAAGCTCATATAGATTTTAAAATAGAAAGAGAAGAAAAGGGTTTTTATGAATTGATAGTAAAGCCCACTGCGTATAATGATAGCACAGAATTATATAGATATAAGCAAAATGCTATTGTTGCAAATAATTATGGATCTGTAAAGGCAGAAAATATAGATTACATAATAAGAAAAGAATTTTCTAAGCCAAATTCTCCTGTTTTTTTAAGCAATATTTGGGTCAATCAAAAAGATTTAAATTCATTTTATATCGCTTTTGAAAAACATGAACCAAGAAAAAGACTAGAGAAAAATCAGCCTTTAACCGAAGTAGTAGGGATGTATTTAGTTGAAATGAATTATCCGAATTTAAAAAAGAAAAATTTAACCTACTACGATTACAAAACTACAGATAAAGACGACATTTTTCTTTATTTATCTTCACAGTTGCCACAAGATTACCAATATCTCATAGCAGATTTATAACACTATTTTTTATCATGAAAAACACACATTATTATAAAGCGTTTGTAGCCCAAACGCCAGAGGAAATCTTACGATCTGTTTTTAAGAAAAAAGAAGACATTTTAATTGCTATTTCATTAAACAATGGAGGTTATGTAGAAGGCATAATTTTAGATTTAAAAGAGGACAATAACCATAATAAATCGGTTTGTCTCCTTTCTCCGCAAGAAGAAGTAGCTTTTTTAAACCTACATAGTATTGCAATGATTACCATAAAACAACCTAAAAAAATGGTTGTAGAATTATCTAAAGGAGTTATAAGTAGGCCTTTATCATCAGAAAACGAAAATTTAACTGTTTTGCAACTAAAACGTTGGTTGCAAAGTGAAAAAAGTTTACTTGGAAGTCAGATAAAAGAATTTGATATCAATGATATTTCTCTAAGTGAAATAAATACCAGGCTTAATATTCAGGATGTTTTTACAGCATTAAAAAGTGCGATACATCAAATTGTAACAGACGAATTAGGTAAAGAAGCTTGGCAAGGAGTAGATACTATTATTCTACAACAAGCAGATAAATTAGATCTTAAATATCAGGGAGAAACAATAACCATATCAATACCTATTGATAAAGCATTACCAGAAAAATTAGCTACTATTTTTGAAGAAAAACTACTTCAAATATTATAAAATAAAATAAAAACAAAATTAATAAAATTAAAATAATAGAATTATGGGACTTAAAGAAAAAAGAATTATCCAAGCATTTCAAAAAGAATTATTTCCAGCATTAGAAACAGAAATTAATACGGCAGCAGGTTTTACTGTTCCTTTAAATATTTCTTGGAACACTTTAATGGAAGATCGATTTTCTCATTTATATAATGATACGTTTCCTAAAATCTATTTTCTGCCATTAATAGAAGCCTTTAAAGCTATTTGTGTTGATGATATGGGTGTGGAGCTTTTAAAAGCCGGATTAAAAGAAGTTGTTATCGTTAATGAAAATGACGAACATAATTTAGACCGTGCGATTACTTTTGAAGACGCTGTTTTAAAAATTGATCACAGTCCTATTGTTAACGCAGATAATGTAGATCGTAGAACTGCTCGTATTATTTCTTTATTAGAAGATAAACTAGAAGAATTTGCAGAAGGAACTCCAGCAGCAGCAGCTGAAACGGCAACATCTGAAACAGAAAACAAACAAGCAGCCACAGAGGAGCAAGAAAATAAAGTAAGTATTCAAGAATTGTACAATCAATCTTTTGTAATTTCTAATGAAAGACAAGTAATTTTTGCCGAAACAGTAAAAGGATTAGATTGGAATTGCGATATGTTAGAAGGTAAATTAACGTATGGTACCGATAAAGTTTTTGATATTCAGGTTATTGGTACGTATTCCGAAAATGAAAAAAGTTGGTTATGGGCTTGGGGAAATACACAAGGTGGTATTCCTGAAAAGTTTTTACAAACATCATTAGTAGTAAAAGCAATAGGTGAAGCTTATAAAATTGAAGATATGATAACTCCTAAGAAAGAATTTAGTTCAGATCCAGGAGCTTATTTTTCTACGATTGCTTCTTCTATGGGACAGGAAAGCTGTTTTGTTCCTTTAGTTTTTAAAGGATTAACTGTTTATGTTACTATTAAATCTGAAGAATTAGATAATAAGGCTATTACTGAGCCTGCATTGATGTGTTCTCATTTTACAGAATCTGCTGCCAATTATAGATTTCCACATAAATACAGTTTATACTTTTATCTAAAAGGAAAAGGATATGACGTAGAGTTGCCAGGAAACAACATCGTTGCTAAAAAAGGAGATGATCAGATTTTAGGAATTTTCGATTTAAAAGGAAAAATAATGAAAATTTCTAATTCAAAAATAACAGTTCAAGCTTAAAAAGTATGTCATATATAGCGGAAACACTTTCAGATTTAGAAAAAGAACATCAAGCAGCTTTAAATACGGCGCAGGAAAAAATGTTAACCGATTTAAATGATGCACAAGCATCAGGAAATTTCGATAAAATACAAGAAGCTAGTATTGTTTTTCAAAATTTAACAACAGAATTAGCGGCAGAGTATACCAAACGTATTGAAGATATAAATGCTTTAAATCATAAGGCAGAAGTAGAAACCGTAGAAGGTATCTATACAAATAATAGGGCTGATATTGATTTAAACTTATTAGTTTATGATGGTGATAGAGATTATGTTATTGCTTTTCAACAAGACGATTTAATACAAAAAACGTTAGAAAAAGTAAATAAGAATAGTGGTAAATTTAAGTCTAGAAAGCATTTATTAAAATCTAGTTTAAGGTTAACAAAGACTTTAGCACCAATGCTTCATGAAATAGGAGAGCATTGTAAAAAAACGCTAAAGCTTAAGGCTGATATAGAGTTTTTTGTATATCAAGGGGATACTTTTAATGCTTCTTGTTATCCGCCAGACGATAATAAATTATACATTATTTTATCATCCGGAATTCTGGAGCGTTTCTCTAAAGAGGAATTAACTTTTGTTGTTGGTCATGAAATAGGACATGTGCTTTTTGAGCATTTCGATTATCCTGTAAGACAAATATTAGATACAGGAGAAAATGATTTAGCGCCAATTCATGCAATGAAATTGTATGCTTGGAACAGAAATGCAGAAATTAGTGCAGATAGAGCAGGTTTATTGTGTTGTCAAAATTTTGAAGCTGTTGGGCGTACTTTCTTTAAATTATCATCAGGAGTAACAACAGATTCTTTAGATTTTCAATTAAATGCGTACATAGAACAATTTGTAGATTTAGAAGAGGTTTTAAACGATTCTAATTTAGATCCTTCAGATTGGTATAGTACTCATCCGTTTAGCCCGTTAAGAATTAAAGCTTTAGAACTTTTTAATAAAAGTGAAACCTATGCAGCTTTTAATGAGTCTATTTCTGGTGAAATTACTGAGGAAGCTATGGAGGTTGAAATTAAGCGAATTATGTCTTTAATGGAGCCTGAGAATTTAGAGGATGAAGGTGAGCATTCTGAGAAAATACAACGTTTAATGTTTTTAGGAGGCTATTTAATTTCTAATGCAGATGGTGTTGTAGACGATTCGGAAATACAAGCATTAAGCAGTATTGTAGCTCCGAAGGTTTTTGCCAATTGTATGATGACCATAAAAGGACTTACAGAAGATGAAATGATTAGTGAAGTACAACAACTTACCAAAGATTTAGATGTTGTGTTGTCTGTGATGCAGAAGCTTAACATTTTAAGAGATTTATCTATTATTTCTTATGCTGATGGAGAAATAGATGATAGCGAAGTAAATGTTTTGTACAATTTAGCAAGGCTTTTATATATCAATACAGATTTTATAGATCGTGTTATTGGGGATGCACAAGGTGTTTAAATAAATACTGTTTAAGAGTTGGGGGACTTTTATTACAGTTAATTAGAAAGGTAGTGATTTTATATTACTGCCTTTTTTTTAAACTTTTATGCTTTTAATATATTTAATTTTGGTTTTTGTAGATCATATTATTGTTGAACCATAATGAGATTAATACATAATTAATAAACACTGTTTAAGGATTGGGGGATTCTTATTACAGTTAGTTAGAAAGGTGGTAATTTTATATTACTGCCTTTTTTTAAACCCTAAAGCTACTGAAACTTCTTGTTCTAGTAATTTTCTATTGAACATACTATCGATAAAAAAAACAGAATTATAGGTGCAATATCTAAAGTAGATGATGTCAAATCTACTCCAAATTCTATTTTTAACTTCATCATCACAGGTTTTTATAAAACTAAAACCAAGGCTTTTGAGACAATGTCATTCCATTAGGTCTTGTGTTTTTCTAGTTGATAAAAATGTAACTGTTATTTTTTAATTGATATTGAATTCCATACCCCGATAGTTGTTTTTTTTCATAAACTAGGATGCCAAGTTTTGGTGTATTTGCTTTTTGGGTTGTTTATTCTAATTTTATTGCACAATAAAATATTCCTTTTTTGAAATTTAATTTATGCTGTTTTTATGTAGAAAAAGGAAAGAGATAAATGGGAAATAAGGTAGTCTAAGAAGTTTGTAAAAGCTAAAATCCGCTCATTAAGAACGGATTTTGTAAATAGTTTAAGTATAAAATTGTTTTTAATAAACCTTTTATTTAGTTGTAACAATTATAACACCGTTAGCACCTCTTACACCATATCTAGTAGTTTCTGGTCCTTTTAAAACCGTTACAGATTTAATATCTAAAGGTCTAATGTTACCAAAAATTTCTTTTGATACAGTTGTTTCATTTAATATAAATAAGGGAGTCATATCTCCATTTATAGAATTGTATCCTCTAATTGTTATTTCCTCGTCAGATGATACATTAACTCCGGCTATTTGTCCTCTTAAATAATCATAAATAGAATTAAATTGACTTGAGTCTGAACTTTTTTGTGTTTTAGTATTTTTAGAAACGGGTAGGTCATTTCCCTTTTCAATTTTTATAATGATGTTTTCTTTTCCGTTGTATGCTATTTTTTTAATCCCAATTTTTGGATGAAAAGCACTAATCTCTTTTGGTGTCGATTTTAGTTTTGTCTTAAAAACCCCGCTAGAGTTTGTCCATACATTTTGTTTTACATCGTCTAAAAGGATAATAGCCCCAGAAACAGGTTTGTTATTAACATCTTTAACCCTAATTGTAATGTTTTTGTTCTGAGAATTCATCCCAAGGCTAAAGAATAAGGACGTTAATAGAATAATAAAATGTCTTTTTGTTACCATAATTTTTTATATTTAATGCTAAATATAGCTTTTTATTACATATTCCTTCTATATTGTCCTCCAACTTTAAATAAAGCCTCTGTAATTTGTCCTAAAGAGCACACTTTGGTTGCTTCCATTAATATATCAAATAAGTTTTCATTTTGTATGGCTGCTTCTTGTAAAATTGCAATTTGTTTTGCAACTTTCTTCGGATTTGCTTTGTTGAGGTTTTCTTTCGTTTTAATTTGATGTTGCTTTTCTGTTTCCGTTGCTCTAATAATTTCTGCAGGTTGAACGGTTGGAGATCCTTTAGAACTTAAAAAAGTATTTACTCCAATAATTGGGAATTCTCCATTGTGTTTCAAAGTTTCATAATACAAACTTTCTTCTTGTATTTTAGAACGTTGATACATGGTTTCCATGGCTCCTAAAACGCCTCCACGCTCTGTAATTCTATCAAATTCTTCTAAAACGGCAGCTTCTACCAAATCGGTTAATTCTTCAATAATAAATGCACCTTGAATTGGGTTTTCATTCTTCGTCAATCCTAATTCTTTGTTGATGATTAACTGAATAGCCATAGCTCTTCTTACAGATTCTTCTGTTGGCGTTGTAATGGCTTCATCATACGCATTGGTATGTAAAGAATTACAATTATCGTTAATTGCGTACAAAGCTTGTAGTGTAGTTCTTATATCATTAAAATCGATTTCTTGCGCGTGTAAAGAGCGTCCAGAAGTCTGAATATGATATTTTAACATTTGTGCTCTTGGGTTGGCACCGTATTTATTTTTCATGGCTTTTGCCCAAATTTTACGCGCAACTCTTCCTATTACAGAATATTCAGGATCTATTCCGTTAGAGAAAAAGAAAGATAAGTTTGGTCCGAATTTATTGATGTCCATTCCACGACTTAAATAATATTCTACATAGGTAAATCCGTTAGACAATGTTAAAGCCAATTGCGTAATTGGGTTTGCACCAGCTTCTGCAATATGATATCCAGAAATAGAAACCGAATAAAAGTTTCTAACTTGTTTTTCGATGAAATACTCTTGCACATCACCCATTAAACGCAACGCAAATTCGGTAGAAAAAATACAGGTATTTTGAGCCTGATCTTCTTTTAAAATATCTGCTTGCACAGTTCCTCTAACTTGAGCTAGTGTGTCTTTTTTTATTTGCTGATACACGTCAGAAGGTAAAACCAAATCACCAGTTAAACCTAGAAGCATTAAACCTAAACCATTGTTTCCTTCAGGTAATTCACCTTGATATTTTGGTCTCTCTAAACCTTTTAAATCATAAAACTCTATAAAAGTAGCTTCAACTTGTGCTTCTAATTTGTTTTCTATAATATATTTCTCACAATTCTGATCAATAGCTGCATTCATAAAAAAACCTAACAACATAGGTGCTGGTCCATTGATGGTCATTGAAACGGAAGTCATTGGGTGGCTTAAATCAAATCCAGAATATAATTTTTTAGCATCGTCTAAGCAACAAATTGAAACTCCTGCGTTTCCGATTTTTCCATAAATATCAGGTCTTTTACCAGGATCGTTTCCATATAATGTAACAGAATCGAAAGCGGTAGAAAGACGTTTTGCATCCATTCCAAGACTTACATAATGAAACCTTCTGTTTGTTCTTTCGGGACCACCTTCACCCGCAAACATTCTTGTAGGGTCTTCGCCGGTTCTTTTAAACGGATATAATCCAGCAGTGTAAGGGAACTCACCTGGAACATTTTCTTGTAAATTCCAACGTAATAAATCTCCCCAAGCTTGGTACTTTGGTAAAGCTATTTTAGGAATTTGTGTGTGTGATAAAGACTCTGAATGTGTTTCTATATTGATTTCTTTATCACGGACTTTAAACGTATAAATTGGGTTTTTATATTTCTGAACTTTCTCATTCCAGTTTAAAATAATTTCCCAGTTCAAAGGATGGAGGTTTAGTTTTGTTTTGTCGAATTGAGCAAGTAATAATTTTAAGAAGTAGGTTTCAGATTCCTCGTCACTCGTCCCTCTTTCTGTCGGAATGACATTCGACTTGTCATTCTGAACTTGTTTCAGAATCTCATTTTCATCAAGCCCTGTTTTAGTAAGAACAGATTGCTTCGTTCCTTGCAATGACTTATTATTTTCTGTAATAGAAAGTATTGTTTGGTAAATTCCGTACAATTTCTGAGCAACTACTACCTGATCATCAACATTTTGATCATACGTTCTATTACTTTCTGCAATTTCAGATAAATACCGAACTCTTGCAGGTGGAATTACAAATATCTTCTCAGACATTTCAGTGGTAATTTCCATGTTTGATTTTAAATCTGATCCTGTTTTTTCAACTAGCTTATCCATAATACTTTTGTATAAAGTATTCATTCCTGGATCGTTAAATTGGGATGCTATCGTACCATAAACAGGTAAATCATCTTGGTCTATATGCCAAAGATTGTTGTTACGCATGTATTGTTTCTTTACATCTCTAACAGCGTCTAATGCACCACGCTTGTCAAACTTATTAATGGCAACTAAATCCGCATAATCTAGCATGTCAATCTTTTCTAGTTGCGTTGCAGCACCAAATTCTGGTGTCATTACATACAAAGAAGTGTCTGAATGTTCTGTGATTTCTGTATCTGATTGTCCGATTCCTGAAGTTTCTAAAATAATTAAATCGAACTCTGCCGCTTTTAAAACAGCAATGGCTTCATTTACATTTTTAGATAAGGCTAGATTAGATTGGCGCGTTGCTAAAGAGCGCATATAAATGCGAGAATTATTTATGGAGTTCATTCTAATTCTGTCTCCTAAAAGTGCGCCACCTGTTTTTCTTTTTGATGGATCAACAGAAATAATTCCGATTGTTTTTTCTGGAAAATTAATTAAAAATCGACGTACCAATTCATCAACCAAAGAAGATTTTCCTGCACCACCAGTTCCTGTAATTCCTAAAACCGGAGTTTTAGAAGTTTTATTTTTAGTATGAATCTTCTCTAAAGTTTCTTTTGCAATTTCAGGAAAATTTTCTGCAGAAGAAATTACTCTTGCAATTTTACCAATTTCTTTATTTGCTAATTCTTTTACAGCTACATTTAATTTGTCTCCAATTGCAAAATCAGAAGTTTGTACTAAGTCATTAATCATTCCTTGCAAACCAAATTCTCTACCATCATCTGGAGAATAAATTTTTGTAATTCCATAATCCATCAATTCCTTTATTTCTTTAGGAAGGATTACGCCACCACCACCACCAAAAATTTTGATATGTTGAGCTCCTTTTTCTTTTAATAAATCAAACATGTATTTAAAATACTCAGTATGACCTCCTTGGTAAGAGGTAATTGCAATGGCATTTACATCTTCTTGAATGGCACAATTAACTACTTCTTCCACAGATCTATCGTGACCTAAGTGAATAACTTCAACGCCTGTGGCTTGAATAATTCTTCGCATTATATTTATAGATGCATCATGCCCATCAAAAAGAGCTGCAGCTGTAACAATACGTACTTTGTGTTTGGGTTTATAAGGAGTAATTTGTTTCATTCGTAAAATTTACATAAAATTAGTGTTATAATTTAGTGAATTATTGTAGAACACATATTTTTTTTAATGAATTATTTGTTTTGTAGGGCTTTAGGGTTAATTCCATTTACATATTCTTCAATAACATTGAGTTCTTTTGCATAAGAAAAACCATCAAATCCGTTTATTTTTTCTAAACCAACTGTTGCGTTATAATATTTTAAATAGAGAGAGGATAGTGGTAAATAAGTCCAATGCCATTTTTCTTCACTATAACCTGTTCTTCCATTTTCTTTAGAAGTATAGGGTTGATAAAAACCAAATGTATGCGCATTTTTTAACAACCAATTATATTCTTTTAACCCTTTTCCTTGTGTAAAATAAGAATTCGTAAGACTGTTAATATCCATATCTGTTCCCCAATGATGGCGTGAAGTGGAAGGCATAGAGCTAAATTCTAAAATCTTTTTTGCTCTTTCTAGAGGAGGTAAGTTTTTATATTTATCATTCCATTTGTAATCCCAAATACGTTTTTGGTGATCAAAATTTCTAGTTCCAGATAATATTGTAAATGAAATGCCCTCTTTTAAAGCAGCAGCATTCATTTGTAAAAAAGCTTCTAAAACTTCTTTTCTTAAATATATTTTTTTTGATGAGTTCTCTTTAGGAACAACTGTAAAATCTGAGTTTTCTGTATAATTAAATTTTCCTAAAACATAATTTATGTTTAGATATTTTGGAAATAACAAAGTGGAATCTTTTTCATTAGAAACTTCAGTAGTTTGTCTTGCAATTTTCTTTGGTGCTGGCTTGCAAACTTTAAAACATCCGAAGAAAAAAAGAATTACAATTAGTTTTAAAAGTATTTTATAAATGCCCAAAATTTTCGATTTTTTATATAGTTAAAATTATTTTCATTTTGATATGCTTCACGTTCGAAACTTAAATTTTTATAAGCTAGATATGCATTTTTATGGCTTAAAAATTTTAAAATCCACTCTAAACTATAAAAAATGTAGAAGAATATCAGTAGTAATTCAGCTTGCTGTTTTAAATGTATTTTTTCATGGTTTACTAAAACTTTATCATCTTTTAAATCCTTCTTTTTTAGAAGAATAAAAGGAAATAAAGTTATGCCAACAAAACCTTTTGGTATTAGGTGTTTAGTAATTAAAATCATTTCTTAAAATTAATCAATATTCATTACAATATAAATATATTTGGGTAAACTTCTTCACAAAAGATGATGAGGTAAGTAGTTTTTTAACCTGATTTTACAATTATCAATCAAATGTAGAAATAGATTTTTTTTTACAATGAATGTATTTCTATTTGTTATACGATTCATTTTGCTTGTTAATAAGAATTTTACGATTATTTTGGCATGTTTATTGCTGATTGTAAGAAGTCTAGAAGCATTTATAAACAACATTTTTTAATAGGAAGCAATGTTGTTTTAAGTACCTTTTTTGTAAATAATAAGGTAGTCTTGTAAACTATTTGAAAGTTGAACTAGGTTGTGAAAATACTTATTTGTCATGCTTTTAATTTTGCATATAGTGCTTTAATCGATTTAATAATATAAAACAAATCTCATGAAAAAAACATTTTTACTTCTGTTTAGTACTATGCTTTTAGCATCTTGTAGTGCTATAAAAGTTACAACCGATTATGATAATAAAGTAGATTTTACTCAATATAAAACGTTTGCTTTTTACAAACCAGGTATCGATAAAGCAGAAATTTCTGATTTAGATAAAAAAAGAATTTTACGTGCTATTGAGTCAGAATTATCAGCACAAGGATTTACAAAATCTGAAAATCCAGATATGTTGGTGAGTATTTTTACAAAATCTAGAGAAAAAGTAGATGTAAACCAAAATAACAATTTTGGCTATGGTTACGGTTGGGGATGGAGCCCTTGGATGATGGGAGGTAGAAATAATATTAGTGTTTCTCAATATACAGAAGGTACATTGTTTGTAGATTTTATTGATAGACAGAAAAAAGAATTGATTTGGCAAGGAATTGGAACTGGAGCTTTAAAACTTCAAAATAGAGAGAAAAAAGAAGCTAGAATTAAAGAGTTTGTAAAAGAGATTATCTCTAGATTTCCTCCAGAAAAAGATAAATAAAAATTAAAAAGCGTTCTTAGGAACGCTTTTTTTATGGATTATAAACTATTTTTGCAAAGTGTATAATAAAAGAGTAGCATTAGAGGAAGGTGATTTTTATGTAAACGAACAAGGTTATAAAGTGTTTACAGAAAAATTTCATCTTAAAAGAGGTCATTGCTGTAAAAGCGGTTGTAAACATTGTCCTTATGGATACGATAAGAAAACAGATAGTTTTAAATAAAAAAGTGACTTTTAAATCGAAAGAGTTTCTAAAGTGTAGATAAAATACAATAAAAATGATAAAAAGAATTTTAATTTTAGTCGTTGCCCTTCAGTTTGTAGGATGTGCAGAGTTACAAAATGTAGTGAATCAAGTAAGTCAAAATACAGGTTTAAGTGAAGAGCAAATAGGTAACGGACTGCGTGCAGCTTTAGACAACGGAATAAAAAATCAAGTTTCTAAATTAACTGCAACAGACGGGTTTTATAAAAATGATTTGGTAAAAATTATGTTGCCTGCAGAATTACAAGCTGTAGATAATGGTTTGCGTAAAATTGGTTTAGGTAACTTGGCAGATGAAGGTATTAAAGCCTTAAACAGAGCAGCTGAAGATGCTGTAAAAACTGCAACTCCAATTTTTGTAGATGCTGTAAAGGATATGACGTTTGCAGATGCAAAGAATATTCTTTTAGGTGACCAAAATGCTGCAACTTCTTACTTACAAGTAAAAACTACTGATAATTTAACGGCTAGTTTTAGTCCAGTAATTGAAAATTCTTTTTCTAAAGTAGGAGCAGATAAAATTTGGAGTAATTTAATTGGTAAATATAATTCTATTCCTTTTGTGAATAAGGTAGATCCAGATTTAACTAAATATGTAACAAACCAAGCCTTAAAAGGAGTGTTTACAATGATTGAAGTTGAAGAAGTAGGAATTAGAGAAAAAGCAAGTTTACGTACTTCTGCTTTATTAAAGCAAGTGTTTGCTTTGCAAGACTAGCAAATAATAATAATAATAATAATATCCCTTTACATTTTAAAGGTATTTAAGACTCACTATTTATAAATAGTGAGTCTTTTTTTGTTTGTTATTTATTGTGTAAGATTATCTTTTTTTCTGTAAAGAGTGAATCTGTTTTGTAACTATACTTTTTTGAATCTCATTAATTTTCAAAGTGTTAAAATGGTTTTTTTAGGTGATTTCTTTTGTTTTTTTGCGGAATAAAATGAAAAGAATTTGTTTGTGTCTTTTTTATAAATTTTAACTTTAGAAGGGTGGTGAGTGTGTAAAGTGCTTATAATTAAAGTTATAAGTGTAGGGGTGGCGTTATTAGTCTTTTTTTTAATATTTAAGAACATATTAACAAAACGAAAAAAAAACATGTTAATTTGATTGTTACTTTAATTGAGGAAAATGAAGTTAGAGGTTTTAGTTTAAGTAATACCTAATTCGTTAATTCATTAAATAATTAACTTTAAAATTATTATTTATGTGCTTTTAATGTGTAAATATTATCATATCTATTAACTTATTGTTAAATAAAAAATACTGTTTTTTATTGAGGAATGTTCAGTGTTTTATTGATAAGGGTGAATATTATTCAATAAAATTAATGTTTGTTATTTAAAAAATAAATAAATGTTAATCTTTATTTTTTATATTAAGAAAATTTTATGATTTTTGGAACATAATTAATTCAAATAGATATTACAATGAAAAAATTTTTTAAGGTATCCCTAATACTTTTTTTGGGGTTGATTGTGCAAGTTACTTTTGCTCAAAAGAAAACTATTTCTGGGACTGTCTCAGATGAGTCAGGGAGTTTACCTGGTGTAAGTGTTTTAGTAAAAGGTACTAGTATAGGAGTAGAAACAGATTTTGATGGAAACTACAAAATTGCTAGTAAAAGTGGCGACGTATTAGTTTTTAGTTACTTGGGGTACAAATCTACACAAAAGAAAGTAGGTGCTTCTTCTGTTATTAATGTAGTTTTACAAGAAGATAGTAGTGTTTTAGAAGAGGTTATTGTTGTTGCTTATGGTACAACAACTAAAGAAGCTTTTACGGGTTCTGCAAATGTTGTTGGAGCAAAAGATTTAGCACTTAGATCTGTAACGTCTCCAATTGGAGCTATTGAAGGTAAGGCAACTGGTGTGCAGTTTGTTGCAGCATCAGGTCAACCAGGTTCTTCTCCGTCAATTGTAATTCGTGGTGTTGGTACTCTTAACGGTAGTTCAACTCCTTTATACATTATAGACGGAATTCAGTTTGATGGTTCTTTAAGTTCGATCAATCAAGATGATATTGCTTCTATGACAGTTTTAAAAGATGCGGCTTCAACGTCATTATATGGTTCTAGAGCAGCAAATGGTGTAGTTATTATTACAACTAAAAAAGGAAGAAATAATAAAACAACTGTTAGTGCATCTACACAATACAGTGTTATTACAAGATCTGTACCTAATTATGATATGGTGGGAGCAGGTTCTTATTATGAGTTAATGTGGGAAGGTTACAAGAACACAATAGGTGGTGCAAATCCAGAAATTGAAGCTTCTGCAAAAATATTTAATCAATTAGGTTATAACCCATTTAATGTAGCAAATGATCAAATTGTTGGTACTGACGGTAAATTAAATCCTAATGCAGAACTTACATATGAGTCTTTAGATTGGTTCGATTTTTTAGAAAGAACTGGTAGTAGAAAAAATCACTCTGTAAATGTTGCTTCTGGTGGCGAAAATCATTCTATATTTTATTCTGCATCTTATTTAAAAGAAGAAGGATATGTTATTGAAAGTGATTATGAAAGAGTAACTAATAGATTAAATGCAGATTTTAAATTAACCGATAATATTTCTGCTGGTGGTAGTGTGTATATTACAGCTACAGATTCTCATGGACCAACTAGTGGAGGAGGGTCTTCTACAGCAAATCCTTTTAGTTGGGCTAATAGTTTAGGTCCTATTTACCCTGTTTATCAGGTAGATAGTAATGGTAAAATTGTAAATGATGCTTCAGGTAACCCTTTATACGATTTAGGAGAAGGATATCCAGATAGTAATATTCAAACAAGACCTTACAATCCTGGAAGACATGGTATTGCTGAGTTAATTTTAAATGAAGATCAAGATAAGTTAAACTTATATGGATTTAGAAATTATCTTGAAGTTAAGCTTGCAGAAGGATTAAAAGCTAAAGTAACTTATGGTAGAGATATTCAAGATAATATTACTAAAGGTTATGAGAACGAAACAGTAGGTGATGGAGCACCAACAGGTAGATATAGTGAAGATAGATACAGAAGAGTTATAGAGAATTTTAATCAAATTTTAACTTATAATACTTCTTTAAAAGATGTTCATAATATAGATGTTACTTTGGGGCATGAAAGTTTTGATAGAAACTTTTCTACATTAGGTGGTATTGCTAATACTCAAACTGCTACAGGTATTTATGAATTTGATAATTTTGCTGCGGGAGATAATGTAAATGGAAATAGTACAGATCATAGAATAGAAGGTTATTTTGCTAGATTAAACTATGATTTTGATAGCAAATATTACTTAAGTGCTTCTGTAAGAAGAGATGGTACTTCTAGATTTTCTAAAGATGCACGTTGGGGAACTTTTTATTCATTAGGTGGTTCTTGGAGAATTGATCAAGAAAAATTTATGGATAATGTTTCATTTATAGATCAATTAAAATTAAGAGCATCTTACGGTGAAATTGGTAATGAAAGAGTTGGTTCTTATTACGCTTCTCAAGCATTATATGAAATTATTCCTAACGCAGGTGCACCTGGTATTATTTGGAGTAATACAGGAAATGTAGAATTAGAGTGGGAAAACCAAGTTAGTTGGGATGTTGCTTTAGAATTTAGTATGTTTAATAATGTATTAGATGGTTCTGTAGAATTTTACAAAAAATCTTCTCAAGATTTATTATATGAATTAGGTATTCCTCTTTCAGAAGGATTAGATGTATTCCCTACAAACTTAGGAGATCTTTACAACCAAGGTATAGAAGTAAGTTTAACAGGTCACTTATTAAGAACAAAAGATTTTAATTGGGATTTAAGTGTGCAAGCGAGTACTTTTAAAAATGAAATTACAAAAATTGATAGTCCTGCAGATAACGGATCTAAACGTTGGGAAGAAGGAAGATCTATATATGATTACTATATTTACCATTATGCAGGAGTAGATGTAGATAATGGAGATGCTTTATACTATATGTTTGAAGATACAGATACAGGTGGAAGAACAGCTGTTTTAAATGCAGATGGAACACAGGCAACTACTAACGATTATCAAGAAGCTGGAGAAGCATTTACAGATAGTAGTAGTATTCCAGATTTATTAGGATCTATTTCTAACTCGTTTAGATATAAACAATTTTCTTTAGATTTCTTATTTACTTTTGGTATTGGAGGAGATGTTTTAGATAGTGGATATTCTTCATTAATGCACCCAGGTACTTTTGGTAGAGCTTTACATGTAGATGCAGAAAATGCTTGGAGAGCTCCAGGAGATATTACAGACGTACCTCGTTTAGAAAACGGAAACCCTAACCAAACAATTGGTGGTTCTACTCGTTTCTTAACAGACGCATCTTACCTTTCTTTAAAAAACGTAAACTTAGGATATAGTTTTGATAAGGATGTTGCAGAAAAATTAGGTTTAAGTAATTTACGTATTTCTCTTTCTGGTGAAAATATTTTTATTAGTACAGAAAGAACAGGTTTAAATCCTCAATATAGTTTATCTGGTACATCAGGCGGATATGATTATAGTCCTTCTAGAACAGTAACTTTAGGGTTAAATTTAACTTTCTAGAAATTATTAAATTATAAATTATAAATAAAATATTATATTATGTTACGAAAAATTAATCTATTAATTTTAGGATTATTAGTAGTATTTGTTACTAGTTGTGAAGAAGAATTTCTAGAAACAACACCAACAGATTCTATTGCAGAGGCAGATGCTTTTGCAAGTGTAGACAATATGTTTTTGGTATTAAATGGACTGCATAGAGTAATGTATGCTCAAAATCCTATATCAGGAGGAACTTCAAGTAGAAGTGGACAGAGTTTTTATATGCCAGCTTTAGATGCCATGGGCGCTCAAATGATTCATTCATCACCAGGAAATGGTTGGATGACAAATGAATTAAGATGGTTAACACATACCAATGCAAATTTTACAACAGTAAGTAATTTTTGGTACATGCGTTACCATATTATAGCATCATCTAACAATTTAATTAATTTAATTGAATCAAATGGTTTTCCAAAAGCAGATGAAGATGTAAGAAATATTCTTGGTCAAGCTTATGCGTATAGAGCTTGGGCGTATCATCAGTTAATTTCAACATTTGCAAAAGGGTACTTAATTGGTGATCCTGCTACAGATGCTGGTGTTCCTTTATTGTTAATTACAGGTACTCCTTATACAAGTGCTCCTAGATCTACAGTTCAAGTTGTTTACGATCAAATAAATTCAGATATCGCAAATTCTATTAGTTTCTTTGATGGTGCTTCTAGTCCAGAAAATAAATCTCATTTATCTATAAATGCAGCTCAAGGTTTAAAAGCAAGAATAGATTTAACACAAGGTAAATGGCAAGATGCAGCAGATGCGGCAGTAGCTGCACGTGAAGGTTTTCCTTTGTTAGATGAAGCTACTTGGTTATCTGGTTTTAATACAGTAGATCTTTCTGAAGTAATTTGGGGAGGAACTGTTATTGAGTCAGAAACAAACTTTTTCCAATCTTTCTTCTACTTTATTAGTCCAACTTTTAATGGAAGTCAAAATAGATCAAACCCTAAGTTAATGAATAAAGAAGTTTATGATGCAATTCCATCTACAGACTTTAGAATTAACATGGCATTACCATGGGCTCCAAATACAAATTCTTCTGCATCTAATGGCGAAGGTGGTAGTTTTGAGACTGATCCTAATTATGATACTGAAGAAGAATTTTTTGCAGCTAAAGATTCAGTTATAGATAAATACGGTATGACTTCTGCGCACAACACACACCCATATATGGCGGTTAAGTTTTTACAGAAAAATCCAGGATCTATTGATCCAGATGATGTTCTTTATATGCGTTCATCAGAAATGTATTTAATAGAAGCAGAAGCTAAAGCAATGTTATCAGATGTTTCAGGTGCTCAAACAGCTCTTCAGGCTTTTGGATCAGCAAGAGATACTGATTATGATTCTTCTGTATTTACTTCTGTAGATGCTTTAATGGATCACATTAAATGGCAAAGAAGAGTAGAACTTTATGGAGAAGGATTTAGTTTTCATGATCACATCCGTTGGGATGAAGGAATTGATTTAACTAATTCTGGAGCTGATGATAATTTATATAGAGATGGTTTTATTCAAGAAAAGCCTTCTTTAAATGACGGTTGGATTTGGAAAATTCCACAAGCAGAAATTGATGCAAATCCAAACTTAACTGAAGCGGATCAAAATTAAGAAAACTTAGTTTTTTTATAAATATAAAAGCCATCTCGAAAGAGGTGGCTTTTTTACGTGTTTTATTTAATAATAAAAAAATAAAAGTGTTTTTAAGTAAATGATACTTTTTTTTAAATTAAATTTTAGTAGAATATTTTAATTTTATCAATTCGTCTTTTTTTGTTTTATAAGTCTAAAGTGTGTAATTGATAAATTAAGGTTAAATATATTTTTATATAGTAAATTGTTGGTATTAAAATTATCAAATTAATTATTCTTTAAAAAGGTTTGAATTACATTATTGTTATCATATTTTATTTTTTGTTGAATTTTATTTATTATTATTTCTTTTTTATTGAATAATCATTAAATAAAAGTGCTGTTATATTTTTTATTTTAAGAAAAATTTAAGATTTTTGATATAATTAATTCAAATAAAATATAATGGATAGAAGAATTTTAAAAGCAACCCTAACACTATTTTTAGGGCTTATTGTGCAAATTACTTTTGCGCAAAAGAAAACTGTTACTGGTACTGTTTCAGATACATCAGGGAAATTACCAGGAGTTAGTGTAGCTCTAAAAGGTACTGGTGTAGGAACAGAAACTGATTTTGAAGGTAATTATACTATTTCTGTAACTGAAGGAGATATTTTGGTTTTTAGTTATTTAGGATATAAATCAAATCAAAAAAAAATAGGGAAGCTTAATACAATTAATGTATTACTAGAAGAAGATAGTAGTGAGTTAGATGAAGTAGTTATTGTTGGTTACGGTACTCAAAGTAAGAGAAAATTAACAGACAATATTGTAAAATTAAGTTCAGATGATATAGCAGATGTACCTACACCTAGTGTTATGAATTCATTAGCAGGTAAGGCTGCTGGGGTTCAAATTAGTCAAACAAACGGTAAGGTAGAAGGTGGCTTAAATTTTAGAATTAGAGGACAGTCTAGTATTAGTGCTGGTTCAGATCCTTTATATGTATTAGACGGAATTCCATTAATAAACAACAATGAGTCTAGTAATGGAGCTCCTACAAATCCATTATTAACTTTAAGTCCAAATGAAATTGAATCTATAGATATTTTAAAAGATGCTTCATCGGCAGCAATTTATGGAGCAAGAGGTGCAAACGGAGTTGTGCTTATTACAACAAAGTCTGGTAAAGAAGGCAAATCAAAGTTTTCTGTAAATATTTCTAGTGGAATAAGTGAAAAAGCAAACTCTAGAGATTGGTTAAATGCAGAACAATATGTTGAGTTGCTTTTAGAATCTGGTAAAAATGGTTTAGCTGTTGAGGGTTGGCCAGCAGAAGGGTATGTAGAAGAAAGGTTAGATAGGTATTCTGATAATACATGGAGAGAAGGAACGTATGATACAGATTGGGAAGACCTTGCTTTGGTTAAAGGATATACTAGAGATGCAGATTTTTCTATTTCTGGAGGAGATGCAAAAACAACTTACTTCTTTTCTGGTGCTTATAATGATACTAAAGGTATTGTAAGAGGAAATGAATTAAATAGAATAAGTTCTCGTTTAAATGTTACTCATAAATTAACAGATAAATTTTCTGCAGGAATGAATTTAAGTTTCTCTAGAACAAACATTGATAGGATTGCAGATGATAATGCATTTGTATCACCATTACAAGCAATTGCACAACCACCAATTTCTCCAGATTTTGTAGATGGAGAACCTTTTGAAGGTACGCCGTATGCAAATTTTCTATTACAAGATAAACATGCATATTACAATACAATTATTAGAAGAGTAACAGGTAAAGTTTTTGCAGCATATCAATTTACAGATAATTTAAAATTTAATTCAGATTTTGCATACGATTTGTATTCTCAGACAGAAGATAGTTTTACAGGAAGTTTAGCTCCTTTTCAATCTACAAACGGAGAGGCTTTTGCTTCTAATGTAAATACAGAAAACTATATTTTTAGTAACTATTTAAGTTATAATAAAACTTTTGGCGAAAATCATGATTTAGATGTTATTCTTGGTACAGAATTAAATAAGAGTAAAAGAAGATTTAATAGTGTTACTGGACAGCAATTTCCAACAGACGATTTTCAAACAATAAGTTCAGCAGCAGAAATTACTGCAGGTTCTGGTAGTTTTACAGAATATGCTTTTGTTTCTTATTTTACAAGAGCAACTTATGCTTATAAAGATAGATACTTATTTAAAGCAAGTTTTAGAAGAGATGGTTCTTCAAGATTTGGTAGCGATTCTAGATTTGGTGTTTTTCCTGCTTTTTCTGCGGGTTGGATTCTTTCTGAAGAAAACTTTTTATCAGAAAGTTCAGCAATCTCTTTCTTAAAATTAAGAGCTAGTTACGGTCAAGTAGGAAATGCAGAAATAGGGAATTTTGCTTCTAGAGGTTTATTTGGTGGAGTTTCATATAATCAAAAACCAGGTATTGCACCAATTCAAGCAGGTAATAATGAGTTAAGTTGGGAAACATCAGACCAAAGTGATGTAGCAATAGAATATGGTCTTTTTAACGGAGTACTTTCTGGGGAAGTAGCTTATTATGTAAAAGATACAAAAGAATTATTATTTGAACAACCTTTGCCTTTATCTTCTGGAGCGCCAGAGCAAGGGGGTATTAATAATAATATTGGTAGAATGAAAAGTGATGGTGTTGAATTCTCTATTACTTCTAAAAACATTCAAACAAACGATTTAAAATGGACTACAAGTTTTAATATTGGAACAAACAATAATGAAATAATTGAATTACCAGAGGGACAAGATGTTGTTAATGGTCAGAATATTTTAAGAGAAGGAGAAGCTGTAAATTCCTTATACTTAATAGAGTATGCTGGTGTAGATATTGATAATGGAGATGCATTGTATTATTTAAATACAGATGATGGAAATGGAAACTTAGATAGAGGTACTACAAACGACCCAAATGCTGCAAGTAGAGTTGTAGCAGGAAACCCTTTTCCAGAAGTTATAGCAGGTCTTACAAATACTGTTCTTTATAAAGATTTTGATTTTACAATGACTTTTCAAGGAGAATGGGGAGCAAGTATATATAATGGAGGTGGACGTTTTCAGTCTGTAAATGGAGACTGGTTTGATAATCAAACGCTAGATCAATTAGATAGATGGCAAAACCCAGGAGATATAACAAATGTACCACAAGCAAGATTAGGTGCTGGTAATGGTACAAGTCATTCTACAAGATTTTTAGAAAAAGGAGATTTTATTAGACTTAGAAACATAACATTAGGGTATTCAATTCCAAAGGCATTAATTGATAAAATGGGATTATCTAAGTTAAGACTATATTTAAGTGGTCTTAATTTGTTAACAATAACAGATTACACAGGTTATGACCCAGAATCTAGAAGTGATGCAGGTGGTGTAGGTCAAACGTTCTATTCTGCTCCTGCAGCAAAAACACTTTCAATAGGTCTTAACGTAACTTTTTAATTTAAAAACTTTATAAAAATGAAAATAATAAAATATACATTAATTTTAGTTTTATTTTTTACAATTATTAGTTGTGAAAAAGAGCTAGATATTGAGCCAGCACAAAGTATATCTACAGAAAAGGCATTATCTACAGAAGATAATGTTTTAAATATTTTAGTAGGTACATATACAGAGGCAGGAGAAAGTTCATCATTTGGTGGAGATACACAGATTATTGCAGATTTGTTAGGGAACACAACTCAAATGAGTTGGGGAGGTACTTTTGTAGATCCAAGGCAATTTAATTCTAAAGGTGTTTTAGTAAACAATGGTTTTGTAGAAGCTGTTTGGGGAAATTCTTATGAAGTAATTAACCAAGCAAATTTGGTTATCGATAATTTATCTATAATTACAAGTGGTGCAGCAGATAATGCAGAAGGAGAAGCTAAGTTTTTAAGAGCCTTAATGTATTTTGATTTAGTTCGTCATTTTGGTAAACCTTATGAAGCAGGAGTAAGTAATACTCAGTTAGGTGTACCTTTGCATTTAAATGGTATTATTGATTATGGTATAGATTTAAATATTGCTAGAAATACTGTTGAAGAGGTTTATAGTCAGATTATAGCAGACTTAAATGATGCTTTTTCTAAATTACCAGAATCTAATGATATTTTTGCAGATAAATATGCGGCAGAAGCTTTGCTAGCTAAAGTATATTTTCAACAAGGTAATTATGCAGCAGCAAGAGATGCAGCAAATGATGTAATAACAAACAGTGGTCATACTTTAGCGCCAACTTATAGTGGTGCTTTTAATAATGATGTAGATAGTGTAGAAGATCTTTTTGCTTTTCAAGTAACGTCTCAAGGTGGAGATAATGATTTTATCACATTTTATGCTTCTCAAGATTTTGGAGGTAGACAAGGTGATATTGATTTACAAGCAGGTTTTTTCGAATTGTTTGATGACGCTGCAAATGATGAAAGATATAGTTTTACATACATCAGTTCAGACACTGGTGGAACTTTAACCTCAAAATATACAAATCAGTTTGCTAACATTACTGTTTTAAGAATAGCAGATATGCATTTGGTAAGAGCAGAATCTAACTTTAGAGAAGGTACAAGTGTTGGTTTATCTCCTTTAGATGAAGTTAATGCTGTAAGAGCAAGATCTAACGCAGCTGCTTTAAGTACATTAACTTTAGATGTATTGTTTAATGAAAGACAATTAGAGTTGTCTTTTGAAGGTCAATTAATTCATGATATTAAGAGAACTCAAACAAATGTTGGTGCATTATCTTATGATGCAGATGAATTAGTATTACCTATTCCGCAAGCGGAAATGGATACAAATACTTTAATGGTTCAGAACTCAGGATACGTTAATTAGAGTACATTTTAAAACAAAAAAGAAAGGCTATTTTTAATTAAATAGCCTTTCTTTTTTATCTATAATTGAGTCATTCTTTTTTAGATATAACTTTTTACTTTAATGAAGACTTTTAAAGTAATCAAAAGCCTTTATAAGTCTACTTCCTGTCCAAGAAAACATTTCTCCATCTACAAGTATCGCTTTGGCTTTAGGTGTGAAATTTTCTATTTCTAAGATGTGCTCTTGCTTAAAAGGAAAAGGTTCTGATGATAACAAAATAAAATCTAATTGTGTATCTAATTTCATTTCATCCAAATCTACTTCAGGATATCTTTCTTTATGCTGATAAATATTATCAAACTTGTTTAGCTGCAATAAATGATTGATAAAAGTATTCTTACCAACTGCCATCCATGGTTTTTTCCAAATAAAATAAACAACTTTTTTAGACTCTTTCTGCTTAATAAATTCTTTAAAACTAGTTAACTCGATATTAATTTTATCAATAATTTCTAACGCTTTATTTTCTACAGAAAAGAGGTTTCCGTATTGTTTAATAAGTTCTAAATTATCATCAATAGTAAAAATGTCTGATACATGCGTAGCAGTAATTTCTTCGCAAATTTGTACAATTTCTTTAGAGTTCTCTTCCTTATTGCAAAGAATTATATCAGGCTGTAAAGCCTTAATTTTTTCGACATTAATATTTTTTGTACCTCCAACAACTGTTTTGGTTTGTTTTAAATGTGTTGGACTAATACAGAATTTTGTAATACCTACAATGGCATTTTCTAAACCTAAATCTACCAATAACTCTGTTAAACTGGGGACAAGACAAACAATACGTTTCGGCGTTTTATCAAACTTTAAAATCCGTCCTATTTGATCCTGGAATTCCATGTAATTATTGCGCTAAAATAGTCGCCATTTCTTGTTGTAATTCTTCAGCTTTTAAAGCAGCATTTTGTGCAAAATTTTCATCTTTAGAAGCGTAAATAATTCCTCTAGAAGAATTTATTAATAAACCAATATTTTCTGATAAACCATATTTACAAACATCTTGTAAATTTCCTCCTTGTGCACCAACACCAGGAACTAAAAGAAAAGAGTTAGGTACAATTTTTCTGATTTCTGTAAAATATTCTGCTTTAGTTGCGCCAACAACATACATTAAGTTTTCAGAATTTTTCCATCCTTTAGAAGTTTCTAAAACCTCTTTGTATAGTTCTCTTCCATTCACTTCTTTAGTCTGAAAATCGAAAGCACCCTCATTAGAAGTTAGGGCCAACATAATAGTATGCTTGTTTTTAAAAGCTAAAAATGGCTCTACAGAATCTTTACCCATATAAGGTGCAACAGTAACAGAATCGAACGCTAAGTCTTCAAAAAAAGCTTTTGCGTACATGGTAGAGGTGTTGCCGATATCGCCACGTTTTGCATCTGCAATTGTGTAGATTTCTGGGTAGTTTTTATTTAAATACTGAATTGTTTTTTCTAAAGATTGCCAACCTTTTATACCGTAAGCTTCATAAAAAGCAGTATTAGGTTTATAGGCAACACACAAATGATGCGTAGCATCGATAATTGCTTTGTTAAATGCAAAAATAGGATCTTCTTCTTTTAAAAGATGTTGCGGAATTTTGGTCAAATCCACATCCAATCCAATGCATAAAAATGATTTTTTCTTTTTAATTTGGGCAATAAGTTCTTGTGTTGTCATTTGTTTTCTATAAGTTTTGCAAAAATAGGTATTTTTGTTTTTAAACAAAGCGTCTAATTGTAAGTATTGAGATCTTTAGGTGACAAAAATTAAAAAATAAGTAATGTTCAAAAAAATAATAGTCTTAGTTTTCGTGTCGTTTTTAGCGAGTTGTAATTTAGAAACTCCAACCGAATTTTCAGAAAAAGCGCTTCAAGAAAAAGTGTACGATTTAAACGACGAAGAATTTACTTTAAAAGAAGTAATCAATCAGCATAAGGGTAAAAAGGTTTTAATTGATGTTTGGGCATCTTGGTGTAGAGATTGTTTAGTAGGAATGCCTAAAGTAAAAGAATTGCAAACAGCGTTTCCGGAAGTAGTGTATTTATTTTTATCTGTTGATGAAAAAAAGTCTTCGTGGAAAAGAGGTGTAAAACGTTATGATGTTATTGGAGAGCATTACAATTTACCACAAGGAATGAAGAAAGGAGATTTGGTTGGTTTTTTAAATCTTAGTTGGATTCCTAGATATGTTGTGGTTGATGAAAATGGAAAAATAACATTATTTAATGCTACAGATGCTTCTGATGAAAATATAATTAAAGCATTAAAATAATAAATATTTTGATAGCCTTTTACTCTTGTTTTTTCGTTGCAAATAGTCATTTATTAAGTCCTTTTTCTATCAGCGATAACGGTTTAAGATCTTTTTAATACATTAAAAAAAAAACTATATAAAACGTTATAGTAACTATTTGCTTTTCTGGGTGTTTTTTGTCTTTCCATTTCTTAAATTTACATCCAAATTAATAAAAACATTAACAAGGGCCTTTTAGGTGATAAAATAATAATTATGAGAACAAAAATAGTAGCAGGTAACTGGAAAATGAACAATGATAAGAAAGAAAGTAAAAAACTTATCAAAGATTTAAAAAAAGCAATTAAAAAAGAGAAATTAAAAAATACTCGTGTTATTGTTGCTCCTACTTTTGTAAACTTATCGGCTTCTTTAAAAGTAGCAGACGGTTCTGCTATTGAAGTAGTTGCTCAGAATATGCACCAAGCTAAAAATGGAGCTTATACAGGAGAGATTTCTGCAGATATGTTAAAAGCAATCGGAATTAAAACGGTTATTTTAGGACACTCTGAAAGAAGAACTTATTTTAATGAAACAGATGAATCTTTAGCAGCAAAAGTAGATGCTATTTTAGAAAATGATTTAGAAACAATTTTTTGTTTTGGAGAATTATTAGAAGACAGAAAATCTGAAAACCATTTTGCAGTAGTAGAAAGCCAAATTTCTAATGCATTATTTCATTTAGGAGCAGATGCTTGGAAAAGCATTATTTTAGCCTATGAACCAGTTTGGGCAATTGGTACAGGAGAAACAGCAAGTGCAGAACAAGCGCAAGAAATGCATGCTTTTATTAGAAGTATTGTAGCTAAAAAATACAATCAAGAAGTTGCAGATGCTGTTTCTATCTTATACGGAGGAAGTGTAAAACCTGCAAATGCAGAAGAAATTTTCTCTAAACCAGACGTGGATGGTGGGTTAATTGGTGGAGCAGCTTTAAATGTAGATGATTTTACAGGAATTATTAAAGCTATTTAAGCATCGTACTTAAAAATATTTACAATAAATTTGCATCGAGATTTTAAAATCTCGATGCATTTTTTTTACAAGACATTTATGGATAATATTTATATAGAATACAATTTTACAGTAACACCAAAAGAACCAGCGACAGAAATTTTAATTGCAGAATTAGGAGAGGTTGGTTTTGAAAGTTTTGTTGAAAATGAAAACGGAGTAACCGCTTACATTCAAAAAGATGATTGGAACGCTAGCGTTTTAGAGGATATTTTTGTTTTAAACTCTGAAGAGTTTTCTATAGAATACGATCAAAAAGAGATTGAGCAAACAAACTGGAATGCAGAGTGGGAAAAGAATTTTTCACCTATTCAGGTGGAAGACGTGGTTAGTATTCGTGCGCCATTTCATGAAAACCCTCATTTAAAATATGATATTGTAATTGAGCCAAAAATGAGTTTTGGTACAGGTCATCATGAAACTACACACATGATGGTACAACATTTATTACAATTAGATTTAGAAGGGAAAAAAACATTAGATATGGGGTGTGGAACCGGAATTTTGGCAATTTTTGCTGAAATGAAAGGCGCAAATCCTATTGATGCTATCGATATTGATAATTGGTGTTATGAAAATTCTGTAGAGAACGTTGAGAGAAATAATTGTAAAAATATTTCGGTTTTTGAAGGAGAAGCAGCTCTTTTAGTAGATAAAAAATATGATGTTATTATTGCGAACATCAACAGAAATATTTTATTGATGGACATGCAAGCATACACGAATTGTTTAAATGATAACGGTGTGCTTTTATTAAGTGGTTTTTATCAAGATGATATTCCTGTGATAGATGCAGAAGTTTCTAAATATAATTTAAAATTAGAAACTGTTATAGAAAGAAATAATTGGGTTGCATTAAAATACAATAAATTGTAATTTTGTAAAATGAGTACAAAAGAAAAAATACAAGAAGAGGTAGATGTCTTAGAACAAGAGGTTTTTCAGCATGAAATAGTATTGCATAATGATGATGTAAATACTTTTGATCATGTAATAGAATCTCTAGTTACTGTTTGTGAACATTCTTTTGAGCAAGCAGAGCAATGTGCAACTTTAGTTCATTACAAGGGAAAATGTACAGTTAAGTCTGGTGAACTTAAAGATTTAGAGCCAAGATGTTCTAAATTATTACAATTAGGTTTATCCGCAGAATTAGTATAATTGAAAATAAGTAGTTTATGGAAAATGTTTTTAAATATTACGAGTTTTCACCCTTTTTTTTAGATACATCAGATAGTTTTTCTGGTAATGAAATTAGTTTCACAGAATTAAATGAAACTCATTTTTTAATTTTTGAAAAGAATAAAGATGCATATAATTTATATGTATCTAGATATCTTCAAAAAAATGATATTGGAGTAAATGCCCCAGAAATATTAGAATTATTAGTAGAAAACTACGATAAGAGCATTCCTGCTCACCGAATAATGATTAAGCAATACCTTCACTAAAGTACCTTTCACCGAATATTTTTTTAGAAATACCTATTTTATTTTTTATTTGTAGTGACTTTTATAAACAATATGAGTCTTATAGATAAGAAACAATATATATGGTTAAAAAAATTACTTTTTTACTAGTGATAATTTTTATGCTTCCTGCGTTAGGATATAGTCAAGCTGTTCCTATGCCTGCAGGTCCACCACCACCTCCGGGATTGCCTATAGATAATTTAATAGGTATTTTGTTTTTAATAAGTTTAGGAATAATATACGGGTCTAGAAAGATCCTTAAAGATAGTAGTAGTTAGTTTTTATACTAAGTTTGGTTAGACGAAAAGGCCTTGGACATTTGTTCAAGGTCTTTTCTATTTACTCAATTTGGTAACTTTAATATTAATTCTTATTATCTTTTTAGGTTGATGTAGAAAATAAAATTAGTTTTCTGTTTGTGTCATATTATCAGCAACTACAATTATATAATTAGCAATGCTTTCTTTTTCCTCTGATGTTAATTTACTCCATTCAGTTGCTGTTACCGTTGTAATTGATTTAATGTTTAAACCTGGGTTAATTTGATGAATCCACCATATAATTCCTTGTCCATAGTTAGAGTGGTAAGAACCTTCTATATGAAGTAATAAATCTCCTTTTTTAAAGTTTTTAAGAGAAAAATGCGCCATTGTTGCATCTTTTGCTGCTTGAGCAGTTTGTATGTTTAACATATTTGGAGGAACATGTCCGCCCATGTTATCTGCCATTTCTGCATACGCTTTTAAAGTTGGGTCAAAATATTTTTCTAAATCCGGACCAATTAAAGCAAGTGCTTCAGGGCTTAATTCTTTTAAAGCGCTTATTCCTTTTTTACTGATTAAAGAAGCATATCTTCTAGGGATGTTTGTTGCAATAAAACGAAGTTTATTTTCTTTTGCAAATTCAACTAAAGGTCTGTAATCTGTGTCATAATTGTTCCACATTTGTGTCATTTCAGGAATCATTTTACTTTCTGGATATAATCCAGATAAATATTCATTTAAAACCAATTGATTTCCGCTTTCTAACATTTCTGCTCCAAAGAATAATGAGTCTCCTTTTATTTCAAACAGGCTTTTACTAACTTCTAATTGCATCCAATGTGAAATTGGGTTGTAATGATACTCTCCAAAAAATACCATATCACTATCAGCAAGATCTTTAATCATTTTATTATAATTGGCAGTCTTTCCATTATTTTTAAATAATTGATAAGCAGGTTTATCTTGTGCCTTGGTAGTGCTTATTAAAGATATAAATAAGAGAGTTGTAAGTATTAAGTATTTCATGTTTTGTTGGTTTAGGTTTGCGAAATTAGAGGATGAAATAAAAGGTTCTAGTTAAAGGATTGTTAAATATAATTTGCTTTTTAATTATTGTTTTAACACGCTATTTTAGGTAGTTTATGTACCGAAGTTTTCTTTTTATTATTTTAATGCAATTTAGTTGCAATAATATAAAAAATAGAATATGTTTGCAATTGCGTTAATGCAACTTGATTGCTTTAATGGCAGTAGAGTATTATTTATATTTAAAAGTAAAAAGTATTTGTTGATAAAATAATTAAATTATTATTTAATGTCTTAATGAAGTTCAGTCGCTTAAAAAATAGTATCACTTATTTGTTTCTTGTTCTTTTTCTATCAATGAAAATGGCAGGCTTACATGCTTTGTCTCATACAGATGATAAAGAGCATGCATTATATTGTGCAGTATGTGATAATGCGATTGTAAACAATTTAACTCCCATAATTACTTCAGATGCACCTGATCTCGAATTTAAAAACATTGAATTTTTTATTCAGAAAGAAATAATAACAAACTACAAAAGTATTATTTCTAAGAATACTTTTCCTAGAGAGCTCTTTTCTCGACCTCCACCTTTTTTAGTGTAAGTTTTTCTATGCATATTATTTATAATTTCTATAAGTAATTAGTTCTGTGTTTATTCAATTGATTTCTTTTAAGTGGTTTATTTAATTCATTTTTTTATGGATGTTTTAAACAGCTTAGTTGTTACTCTGTGTCAGTTTAATAAAGCAAGCTATTGGTTAGTCTTTATGTGTGTATAGATTTTGTCGTGGTTCTTTTTTAAGAACAAATGTTCAAATCTTATAGTATACAATTATGTTTAAAAATATGTTGAGTATATGGCTATATTTTAGCTTGTGCTCTAGTGCGTTTGCGCAAGATTCTTATCAAATAAAAGGGTCTGTGTTAAATGATAATAACTTGCAGCCTTTAGAAGGTGTTAATGTTGTAGGAGAACATTCATTTTCAATTTCATCTAAATCAGGGGAATTTACAATAGATATTAAGAAAGAAGGTATTTATACTTTCAAAATTTCTCATGTTGGTTACGAAGCTAAAACCGTTACAGTCACTGTAAAATCTAAAATAGTTACCATGCCGGTTTTCTTAAAAGAATCATCTACAGCTTTAGATGAAATTAAGATTTTTGGAAAATCAAAAAAAAGAGTGCTAAAAGAGAATCCGATTGTTTCTCATGTTGTTTCTAAAGAATTTTTAGACAATAATAGAGAAAATAGTTTGATGCAAACTTTAAGTAAAATACCAGGAGTTAGTACAGTTAATATTGGTTCCGGACAGTCTAAACCCGTTATTAGAGGTTTAGGTTTTAATAGAGTTGTAGTAGTACAAAACGGAATAAAGCATGAAGCGCAACAATGGGGAAATGATCATGGTTTAGAAATAGACCAACAGGGAATAGATAATATTCAAATTATAAAAGGACCAGCTTCTTTGTTGTATGGATCAGATGCTATTGCTGGTGTTATAGATATTCAGCCTAATAAAATTCCGTTACCAAACTTTTTTAGTGGAGAAGTAAATATTTTGGGAGAAAGTAATAATGATTTATTAGGAATTTCTGCAGGGATTGAATCTAGAAAAGAGAATTGGTTTTACAGAAGTAGGTTAACGTATAGAGATTACGGAGATTATAAGGTGCCCACGGATAAAATTAATTATGAAAATTACATTTTTGATTTACATGATAATAATTTAAGAAATACTGCGGGTAATGAGGCAGATGCAAGTATAAGTATTGGTTATGTTTCTGATAAAATTACATCAGAAACTACATTTAGTAATGTAAATGCTAAAAACGGATTTTTTGCAAATGCACATGGTTTAGAGGTAAGAACTTCTAGTATCGATTATGATCGTTCTAATAGAGATATCGATTTACCTTTTCATAAAGTAAATCACTTTAAAATCACTAATAATACATCTTTAAATACGAGTAACCATAAAATACATTTTGATCTTGGTTATCAAAACAATCAAAGAGAAGAACATTCAGAGCCGGTTCCGCATGGTTATATGCCAAAACCTTCAGACACAAAAGAACGGGTATTTAATAAAAGCACCTATTCTTTAAATATAAAAGATGCATTTAAGCCAAATGAGCAACACGATATGGTTTTAGGTGTAAATGCGGAATATCAAGATAATAATATTGGTGGTTGGGGATTTTTAATTCCGGAGTATAACCGTTTTACAGCAGGTGTTTTTGGTTATGATCATTTTCAAATCAAACCTAACTTACACATTTTAGCAGGAGTTCGTTATGATTTAGGGTTGATAGATACCAAATCGTATAATGATTGGTTTCCGTCAACAATTAATAATGAAGACGGTTCTATTTCTTATAAGTATTTACAGAGAGCACAAGATAAAGTGTTGAATTTTGGTAGTTTAAGTGCTTCTCTTGGTTTAAGTTACATTAATAACAATACCACGTATAAAGTAAATGTGGGTAGAAGTTTTAGAATGCCTTTGGCTAATGAATTGGCATCAGACGGAGTGAACTATCACATGTATCGTTATGAAAGAGGAAATTTAGATTTAGATCCAGAAATATCATATCAATTAGATATTGATGTCGATCATACTAGAAAATCGTTTAGTGTTGGTGTGAGTCCGTTTGTAAATATATTTCAAAACTATATTTATTTAAATCCGACTTCTAATTATTACGAAACTTTGCAAATTTATGAATACACACAAGCCAAGGTTTTTAGAGTAGGAGGAGAGTTTAGAGCTAATACCACAATATCTAAAAACTTGCAATTAGATGCTTCTGTAGAGTATGTGTATTCTAGACAAACTAGCGGACCAAAAGAAGGGTTTACACTACCTTTTTCTCCACCATTATCAGGTTTGCTGTCTGCCAATTATCAATTTAAAAAAATGCTCTTTTTTAAGAAACCACAATTAGTGGCAGATTATAGAATTACTGCTGCTCAATATGAAATTGTACCTCCGGAAGAAAAAACGGCAGGTTATCAGGTGTTAAATATGTCTTTTTTAGCTGAGGTAAATGTATTTAAAAATGATGATCCTGTGCATTTACGTGTAAAGTTGAATAACGTATTCGATACAAAATATTACAATCACACTAGTTTTTACAGATTGATAGATGTGCCAGAAGCAGGTAGAAATCTATCCTTATCTGTAACAGTTCCTTTTTAAAATTAATCAATAAACAGTAATTAAATTAAAACAAATGAAAACCAAAATTATGAAAACAAATTTTAAATTTTTAGCAGTAATCGCTTTTGTCGGAATTACTTTACAATCATGTAGTAGTGATGAAACCTTGGACTTAAATGCTCCAATAATCTCAGGTTTTGAGTACGGAAAAGGGAGTGAACACACTACCGATCAAGTAGCTTATAAAGGATCGGATATTCATTTAGAAGCAGAAATTAATGCAGAGGCTATTGTAAGTAGTATTACACTTTCTATACATGGTCATGATTTGGCTTTAGGAGAAGATGAGGTTCAATGGGATTTTGAACAAGTATTTACAGATACAGAGTACTTGGTAATTAATCCTACTTTTCATGAACATATAGATGTTCCTTCAAATATTCCTGCAGGAGAATATCATGTTGAGTTAACGGTTACAGATGAGTTAGGTAATAGTACAGAAGTAGACGGGCATATACAAATTTTAGACCCTATTACTTTAAGCGATATTTCTATTGACAGCACAGTAGCTAGAGGAAGTGATTTTCATGCAGAATTTATGATTGATGCTATAAATGGTATTCACAGTGTTTCTGTTGATGCACATGCACATGGAATTACTGTTGCTGATGGAGAGGTAGAGTGGGATTTTGAACAAGAGTTTTTAGAAAAGTATCATGAGCAAACTTCTATTGAGTTTCACGAGCATATAGATGTTCCTGCAACTGCTCCAGTTGGTGAGTATCATATCATTTTTACAGTAGAAGATGAAGATGGTAATACCAAAGAATATGAAGCACATATTGATGTTACGGCTTAATTAAAAATAAAATTACCGCATAGCATTAAATGTTGTTATGCGGTTTTAATTCTATAAAAATGAAATTTACACTAAAATATATTTGTTTTTTATCATTTATAATATGCATTGCTGCTTGTTCAGATGATAACAGCATTGATAAAGATTTAGATAAACCAACAATTACTATTAATTATAATGAAGGATTTCCTCAAGGTTGTACTCAACTTTCAAGAGGAGAAACTTATAATTTTAGAGCTCAGGTTACAGATAATAAAGAATTAGCTTCTTACAGTATTGATATTCATCATAATTTTGATCACCATACACATGACGATCAAGGGGTGCAATGTGATTTAGAAGCTATAAAAACAGCTGTAAATCCATTAATATTTATGGAAAACTATTCGATAGTAGATGGAGTAACTAGTTATGAAATTAATATTTCAATTACAATCCCCAATGATATAGACCCCGGAGATTATCACTGTGCGTATTCTGTAACAGATGTAACTGGTTGGCAAAGTAGAACTTCTGTAGATATAAAAATTATTTAAAGAATCTTAATTATAGAAAAGTAGTCAAATTTTCTACAAATGAAAAAACCAGTAATTTCCAAGTCGTTGGAAAGTACTGGTTTTATTGGTGACCATGGCAGGATTCAAACCTGCAACCTCTTGAGCTGTATACAAGGTTAAAAAACACAGCTTGCCTAATTTTTTAACACTCGGCAGTATCTCTTTACATAATTATTCTAACAAAGTAAACTTTTTAGAGATTCTTGTTACTTTAATATAGTATGCTCCCCAGTCTACATTTTTATCAGTTACAAACCAAGCACTCATATCTGTTTTTCCTTTTGTAAAATTACCAGTAAAAGCTAAAGATTTTGCTCCTTTTGCTATTGGTGATTTTTGTTCCCAAGCTCCAATTTTAACTACTCCTGATTTAAAAGTCATCGCATTTCCTTCATTAATGGCTTCTGTAGATAATGTTCCTTCTCTACCAGCAACAGCATCATTAATAGCTAAACCAGCTTCAAATGGCCATCTACTAATTTCTATTTTATAAGAACCCGAGTGTTCAAAATTTACAGTAAAAAAGCCGCCTTTCGGATTCTTTTTTCCATCTCTTATATAATTTTGATTCCAAGGAAGATGAGATTCATGAATATGTGTATCATGGCATGTTAACTCTATTGGATTTTGATTATCAGAACCTAGAATAATTTCAGGAAATTGATTAAATTCTGTAGAAACTGAACTCCACCATTCATTATAAAAACCTCGCATTTTCTCTACCTTTTCTGGAAATTGCTTTGCAATATCATTTTCTTGACCTGGATCTTTAGCAATATCATACAATTCTGTACCATTCACCAATCTCATTTTGTTAGACATTACAGCACTTTTTCTCCATTTTATAGGACTTTGTACACGTTGAGAATCTGTAATTAAGTATTCTCTTCCAATGGTTTTTTCAGTTCCTAAAAGCAAAGAAGAAATATCTGAACCATCAATTTTCTTTTGTCTTTCTGGAAAATCCAAATCACACAAAGTTGCCAATGTTGGTAAAATATCTAAATGAGCGGTTAAATCGGTAACATCTTTTCCTCCGTTAATATTTTTACCTGGATATGATATAAAAAACGGTACTCTATGTCCACCTTCATATTCGCTATTTTTAGTTCCTTTCATTCCACCGTTGAAACCGTATAATTTACCTCCTACAGTTTTATAACCAGAAGCAGTTCCGTTATCAGTCATAAAAATAACAATTGTATTATCTGCAATATTTAAATCTTCAAGTTTCTTTTGAAGTTTCGCAAAATTGTCATCTACATTGGTAATCATTCCGTAAAATACTTTTTGAAACTCCGGAATGTCTAAATCTTTGTATTTGTTATAATATTCTTCTGGAACATTATAGGGTAGGTGAGGTGCGTTTGTAGAAATATAAGCGAAAAACGGTTGGTCTTTCTTTTCTTCAATATATTTTATAGCTTCATCAAACCAAACATCTGTACAATACCCTTCATATTTGGTTGGTACTCCATTTTTAAAATACGTATCATCAAAATAATCATTATCCCAATAATCAGGAGTCTGGCCAACACCTCCACCTCCATGAGAAATAGTGTATTTAAAACCTTTATCTTGTGGTCTAGAAGGGTAGGTGTCACCCAAATGCCATTTACCAAACATGGCAGTTTCGTAACCATTTTCATTAAAAACATCCGCCATAGTTACTTCGTCTTTTCTTAAAATAGAAACGCCACCTATTGTATGCCAAACACCAACTCTATCAGCATATCTACCGGTCATTAAACCAGATCTAGAAGGTGCACAAGTTGGCCCAACATGAAAATCTGTTAATCTAACAGATTCATCATGAAATTTATTTAAAGCAGGCGTTTTTACCAATGTATTACCATGAGCCCCAATATCTCCATAACCTTGATCATCTGTAATAACAATAATTACATTCGGTTTTTTGGTTACTTTAGAATCTGTAATTTTTTTAGACTGAGATGTACACGAAAATGCAATTCCTACAAGAGTAATTAGCAATACTAATTTTTTATTCATTTTAATTTATTTTAAAAAGTAGATAATAAGCTTTTGTTTTATTTAACAGTTTTAAACCTAATTAGGCAAACCTTCTTTCCAATCTTGCCACAAGCTTTTAAGCTCGTTTACAATTTCTTCATTATTTTCTGCTAAATCATTTTTTTCAAACGGATCTTTTGTGATATTATATAATTCCGTTTTATTGATTTTATCATTAAATAACATTTTCCATTCGTCTTTTCTTACGGCTCCTTCAGCCCAATGATCTGTATTCAAATTTGTAAAACGCCATTCCCAAAACAATGGTTTTGTTCTTTCAAAATTTTCATTTTCTAGAATAGATGTTATATTCTCTCCATCAATAGCATAGTCTTTTGGCAATTCTATTTGTGCTAAACTGGCAAATGTTGGCAATAAATCTACTGTAGAAAGTACACTTGTAGAATCTACTTTATTTGCCTGAACATGATTTTTCCATTTTACAATAAAAGGCACTTTAACTCCGCCATCATAAATGTCTACTTTTCTACCTTTTAAACCTGCGGTAGAACCTGCTTCTTTAGAAGGCCCCCATCCTGCTGGACCATTATCACTAGAAAAAATTACTAATGTATTTTCATCCAATCCCATTTCTGATAAAGAATTCAATAATCTTCCAACATGAAAATCGGCATCTTTTAAAACAGCATAATACGTTTCTTTGCTTGGAGATAAATCTTTGAAAGGTTTACGTTGTTCTTCTGATGGCCAAAGAGGTGTGTGTGGATCTTTCAACCAAAGATTTATAAACATTGGTTGTTTTCCTTTATTTCTTTTGATAAAATCAATGGTTTCATCAACAACAATTCTACTAGAACTTTGTACCCAAAGTGTATCATTATCCATATATCTAGTTGTTGGCCATTTTTTATCACCTTTCCAAGTTGGTCCATTTCCGTTCCAAACTCTGGTTTCATCATAACCATACACTTTTGGTTCAGGTGCATTAGGATCGCCGTTAGGCAAACCACCACCACCTAAGTGCCATTTACCAAAATGAGCTGTTTTATACCCTGCTTCTTGCATTGTTTTTGGTAAATAAACTGGTAAAGAATCGTCTAAATAATCTGGCATATTTCTTTTTACATTAAAATCATGTGCTGCTAAGTGACCATGAATACCATGTCTTGCAGGAAAATGTCCTGTTAAAACGGATGATCTACTCGGAGAACAAACACCACTAGTAACATGAAACTGCGTATACCTTGTTCCTTCTGCAGCCATTTTATCTAAATTTGGCGTAACCACTTCTTTATTGCCATATACGCCTAAATCTCCATAACCCCAATCATCTGCAAAAATAAAAATGATATTAGGCCTTGTAATTTCACTTGCTTTTTCAACTTCTTTTTTACTGTTATTACAAGAAACACTTGAAAATATAACTAGTAATAATGTGATATATCTTAATGAAGAAATTTTCATAATAGTTTTAATTTTGAAATGTTTCTGTTTTCTGTTGATTGATTAAATCTGCTGCTAATTCCTTTACTTTTTCTGGAAATTGACTTGCTAAATTAGTAGATTGTCCGATATCGTCTTTAAGATTGAAAAGTTGCACGGTATCTTTATCTGCCTTAAAACGTTGTCCTTCTTTAAACCATTTAGGTATTCTAGCATGATAACCATCTTTATTATTGATATACAGCCAATCTCCTTTTCTAACGGCATATTTGGATGTAAATGTATTATGAATAATATTTTCTCTGACAACCTTATTATTTTCTGTTAACCAAACATCCGAAAAATTATAACTATCATGTGCAAACCCTTTTGGTACTTTACTATTTGTAATAGTTGCTAATGTATTTAAAATATCTACTTGACTAAATAACTGCTTACTTGTAGTACCTGGTTTTATTTTTTTTGGCCATTTTACGATAAAAGGTACATGATGTCCTCCTTCGTAAACATCTCTTTTTACACCTCTAAAGGGATGTGAACTATCGTGATTGTAGTTTTTAATACGATTATAAGCATATATTTCTGAGCCATTATCTGAAGTGAAAATAACAATGGTATTTTCATCTGCTTTTATCAATTTTAAAGCCTCTAAAATTTGTCCAACTGCATTATCTGTTTGATACACCCAATCACCATAAGGTCCTGCTTTACTTTTTCCTCTAAATTCTTCATTAGGAATTATTGGTGCATGTGGAGAAGGAAATGCCATGTACAAAAAGAACGGTTTTTGTGCTTTTTCTTGATTTTTTATAAACGATACTGCAGAACTTGTAACAGTAGGTAAAACTTTGTAAAAATCCCAATCTTTAACTGCTGGTCCTGGTCTTAATTCCCAATTACCTTCTAAAGCAAATTCTTCTTTTGGATGTTGTAGTGTTAATGTTGGTACTTCTGTAACCTTGTCATTTTGTATCCAAGTATAAGGAGGAAAGTTAATAGTTCCATCACCAAAATAAGAATCAAACCCTATAGATAAAGGTCCACCAGGAATTTTCTTGCTCCAATCATAGGCTTGTGCTGGCCAAATTTCTACTTGCTTATTTCTTAATTGTGTTTTTTCTTTTTGAATGAAGTCTTTTTTTCTGATTGCTTCCCAATCCCAACCTAAATGCCACTTGCCAATAGCTGCTGTATGATAACCATTTTCTTTAAGAATTTTAGGCAAAGTAACCTGATTTTCTTTAAAAACAGTGGGGCCCATGGAATGTACAATGTCATTAAAATCTCGCCAATGATATCTACCCGTTAAAAGTGCATATCTACTAGGTGTACAAATACCAGAAGAACTATGTGCATCTGACATTAGCATGCCTTCTTTTGCCAATTGATCTAAATTTGGCGTAGGTATTTTAGATTCTGGGTTTTGAATTGCTAAATCTCCATATCCCATATCATCAGCATAAAAAATGATAATATTAGGTTTACTTATTTCGTTTGGTAATTTTGTTTTCTTTTGACAAGATGATAAAACTATCAATATGAATAAATAAAAATAGCTACTTAATTTCATAACTCTATTTTTTCCAGTCGATTCTTGATTTTTTCTTTTCTAAATCTACCCAAACGCTTGCATGTTCGTAATTTCTGGTTAAAACCCAACCGTTTGTTTGCATGTCATCTAAAGGTTTTCCTAAAGGTTTATCAAATTCTGGATACCATAAAAGCGATCCCATACTTAATCGATAGCCCCAATTGTAAATAATATAAGAATGTTTTTGAGCGCCAGCCAAAAAAGAAGCTAAAGCAAAATTTAAGTGTTCTTTAGAAATTTTCTCTTTTTCTTTTTCTGATTTTGCCATAAAACTCTTGTTTAACCAAGCATTTTCTGGCCAAGATTTAAAAACTACAATTTTCCCACTTTTTCCCGCTTTTTCCATTTCTTGAATATCTTTTAGCATACTTTCTTTTGTTTTGCTATTAAAATATCCAAAATGCTCAATCATAATGGCATCTGTGTTTTCAGGAAAATCATTTCCTGCATTTCTTAGTGGAGTAGAACGAATTCCGTTGTAAACAATAATTTTATCATCACCAATTTTAGATCTAGTTTCTTTAATTAAATCTTTTAAACCTTGCTGAATTGCATTGTATTTTTCTACGCCCCATAGTCTTTTATTTCCTGGACTGGTTACTTGATTTAGTGCATCAAAGAAAACTCCGTCTATGTTTTTATTCTCTAAATTTTCTTTAGCAACATCAGACCACCAATTTCTAAAATCAGGATTAGACAAATCATAGCGTTTCATTTTATTGTCTTTTAAATCGAACTCGCCTGTTGCTGTTTTTAGCCACAAATCTTTTTTTGTTTGATATTCATCATGTGCTTTATACATAGAATAATCTAAAAAAGCATTCCAATAAAAAACCACTTTTACATCTTTATTCAGCTTTTTTAAAACTTTAGCATCTGCAGCAATTGATTCTTCAGAATATTTATATTTTGGAAAACCATGTGCTTTTTCTAATACCACAAAATTGGAATGGCTAGCAATAAATTTTGCCTCTTTTTTTGTTAAAAGATCTCCTTTTTTTCCAAAGTGAAAAGCTACAGGAACTTTATCCCAACTAAAATCTGGATAATATGAGTCGTTTTGAGAAAATGCTGTTTGCACTAAAAATAAACAAATTAGGAACAAAGATGTATGTGAAAAAGGGGTTTTCATTATTCTTATATTTATTTGATTGGTCTTAATTTTAGAGATTTTAAACTTGATGTTTTTTTATCTCCTTCAACTAAAGATGTTGTAATTGTATGTAACCCTGGAGTTTTAAATTCTAAGATACCCATGCTATAAAAAACATATTTTTCTGTAGCTGCTTGTTGGTTTTGTACTGTTACACCTTCATCTGTAACAGTTTTCCATACCAACCTTTCCTTACCTGCATACGATAAATCTAAGTAATAGTAACCTGCTTCTTTAACATCAATATTCCATGTTATTGTTCCGTTTTCTTTCCAATCACTAACTTGATCAGCATGTTTCCATTCACCAAACTTTTCCATCCAACGTTTGTTAGATTGAGTTGCATTTTTAGCTTCTCCAAATTCTGTAATTAAAACAGTATCGGTATTTGGATACACACCTAAAGAATTATCTTCTACTAAAATTGTATCATCTTCATTAAACTTTACTTCAATAACAGAAATTAAATCATCTGGTGCTTTATAAGGCACATCAAAAGAAACCCAATCAGTATCATCACTTTGATTAAACTTCACTTTTTTGTTTTTCCCTTTAGGATTAACAATATATGCTGATTTAATTTTGGTTTTTAATCCTGGTAAGTATAATTTACCATCTGTAGGCCATTCCGAAACCGCTAAAAACATAGAGTTGTCTTTAGTTGTAACATCTCCCCAAGGTAATTTGTAACTCCAAGGTGATGGATTAGCGTTATAAACAACTTGAGAATATTTCTTTAACCAATCTCCAGATTCTCTTAAGAATTTTGCGCCAATTTCTGGAATAACCCCCATTTGATTTGGACCTACATTAAATAAATAAGTACCACCTCTTGCAACAGTTTCTATAACTCTTCCTAAAATTACTTTAGGACTCTTAAAGTTGTTATCATACCAAGCATATGACCATGAATCGTTGTTTGTATCTGCAGTTTCCCATAATCCTTTAATTTTTTTTGTAGGCACCTCCATGTCTCCAACACTAGCGTAGTCTCCCAAGCCATAACCAACTCTACTACACATCATTGCATTTGGTTGTAATTCTCTTACCATATCTGCTAATTCTACCACATATTTTTCCTCCATATCTCCAGGAGTATCAAACCAAACAAAATCAATTTGTCCGTAGTTAGAGCATATTTCTTTTACTTGTGGCTTACATTTATTGTAGAAATAATCTTCAAATGTAGCTTCTTTTCCATTTTCATCAACTTTAGGGCCTCTTGTTCCACCTGGCGCAGTCCAATCTTGATTATGTGAATAATAGAAACCAAAACCTAACCCTAATTCATGGCAAGCATCTGATAATTCATGCATAGGATCTCTGCCAAATGGAGTAGCATCTACAATATTAAAATCACTTACTTTACTATCAAACATTGCGAATCCTTCGTGATGTTTACTTGTAATAATAATGTATTTCATACCAGCATCTTTTGCTAGTTGAGCAATTGCTTTAGCATCAAATCCTGTTGGATTAAAATTATTAGCAACTTTCTTATAATCCTCCACAGGAATACCTGCCATTCTAGGATTCATAATCCATTCTCCAATACCATAATAGGTCTTATCTTCCCAAACACCTGCTAGGTTTGAAAACAATCCCCAATGAATAAACATTCCGTAATTACCTTCATCAAACAATTTTGCTTTTCCACTTTTTAAAGCATCTCCAGAAACTTTCGTTTCTCCCCACATTTCTTCCATTCCTTTTTCTTTAGGTTCTTGAGAATTTATATCTAAGACACCGATAAAGAGTACTAAAACGGAAAAAATTAAATATCCTTTTTTAAACATATGTGTATATTCTAATTAAATTTATTTTGAATCAACTATTTTTTCTATTAAAATTTATATCTCATCGTTAATTTCCAAATAGGGTTTCTAGCATAGTAAGCTGAAAAATTTCGAGTATCACCTCCTTGAAACCTACGAATATCCTCACCTGTAAGATTAGATACTCCTGCACTAAGTTGTAATTTTTTATTTAATAAATTCTTTCTAACGGTAATTCCAAGAGTAGTATTTCCTTCAGTGTAGTGTGGTTCATCTGCACGTGTATTTCCTCCGATAGCTCCTAAATTACTCAGGTAATCACCTCTATAAGCTGCTGTAAACCTTACAGAAAAACCAGATCGCTCATAATACAAAGTTCCATTAGCATTATGCTTAGCTGTACCAGGAAAACCATCAGCTTGCTCCCCTAAATCTCCATCAAATTCACTTTCAACGTAAGAATAATTAGCTTTTACACCAAAATCTTTTGCAAAACCAGGTAAAAAAGAAAGGTGTTGATTCAATCCTACTTCAAAACCATAAATTTGTCCATCTGTAATGTTTACTGGCTTGGTTATATCAAATAGCAAACCAGTTAAATCATCAGTACCACCTGTTCCATCAGGTAATGCTATCCCTAATAATTCTTCTCCAGGATATGTTTGATCTGGTGTTACTGCTTTTACGATGTAATTTTTGAGATCTTTATAAAAAGCACTAAAAATAAAAGCACCTCCGTTGTTAGTATAAAATTCTAAAGTAGTATCATACATCCATGCTGTATAAGGTTTTAAATCAGGGTTCCCAGATACAATGGTTCCTCTTAGTCCCGAATTAGCTAAGTCTGCTGCATCTTCAGGGGCAATATTGGATAGAAAAGTAATCTCATTGTTTGGAATTAGATCTACAAACTTTGGTCTTGAAACTCCTCTATAAGCACTAAATCTTAATTTTGTTCTTTTTTGTAACGTAAAATTGGCATTAAAGCTAGGTAATACATCCCATCTTGAAGTTTCTACTTCATAATAAAAATTCTCTATTGAAAACTCATCCAAATCATCGCCAGTATCTGCATCTTCAAATGCTACCCCACTAAATCCTCTTGATTTATTTTGTGTTCTTACAGCTCTAACTCCAAAATTTAAACTTACAGGAAGCTTAAGAAGCGCTGTTTTTATATCCATTTGTGTATAAAAATCGGTACTCGCTTCATTTGCACCGTAGGATCTTCTAGCATCAAAACCTAGATTATTTTCTTCTGCCTTTACGTCTTTTAAATCTACATCAAAATCAAAAATACTTCCTCCATCTACATCAGAATAACCTGGCATTAAATCTAGTACAGCTTGCCCTGGAACTTTAACCCATCCGTTTTCTAAACCAGCAACATTACCTTCATTAAAACCTACGCCCGTAATCTCCCCTAAAAGATCAGTATAAGCACCACTAGAATTTAGGTCAGCCACAATACCTCCATATAAACCACTTAATTGATCACTATCAGTATGCGAAGAAGTTGTTTGTCTAGCTTCAAAATCAGTTACCGAATATCTAGATCCAAAAGATATTTTTGATTTTTTCTTTAACTCATATTCAAAATCAACTTTTGCTGCATAATTATACCCTTTAGTTCTAATAAGTCTACGTGAAACTCTATTAAGGTCGAAAGAAGCTGGATCAAAAGCCTCTACGGGTAATCCATAATCAGGAGTATCCCCTCTCAAATCAACATCCAAACTTGTTTGATCATATCCTCCGTTACGTCCTTGAACTCTGTGAGTTATTTGCGTTAAATTTTGAAAATAATTTAAATCTGAATACGATACATCTGAAATGATTTTTAATTTATTTATTGGTTTATATGTTGTATTTAAACCAACTATATTATTGGTTGAGTGATTGTCATAAAATTGATTTGCATTTGTAATGGTAGTCCTAACATTGTCTTCTGAAGAAGGACTAATATAAGTTAATATATTTCCATTAAAATCAAGATCTCCTTCATTAAAAATATGGCTTCCCCCTAATAATTGAGTACCTCCTGTACTTCCCAAACCTATCTGAAATTGCTGTCTATCCGAATTAGCTTCTACAGTTGTTCGAGTATAGTCTAATACCATATCTATTTCTTTTATTGGTCTCCATTGTATAGCTGCAGATGTTGCAAAACGCACTTCATTTTTTCTTAACAATGAATTATTAATGGTTCTACCAACAATTACATCAGAATACTCTGTCCCATTTTCATCCGTAAGATTTATACCCTGTGTAATTCCTCTTAAAGAAGCTTCATCTTTTATATTGTCTTCATCAGCATAAATAATTGAAAGTGCAACACCTAGTTTCTCATTTATTTTCGTTCCATAAACTCCTGAAAATCTCTGACCAAAATCAAGATCTTCAATTGTTGAATTAGACGCACCTCTTACATTTACACTGGCAAAATAATTCTTCTTTCTATATTTTGCTTCTAGCGGTCTTATCGTTTGAAAATCTACAGTACCACCAAGGTTTGTTGAAACTTCTTTAGCCTGCGTTGTCTTATGAATTCTTGCTCCCGAAATAATTTCGGTAGGAATCACATTCAAGTTAAACTTTCTAAAATCTGATTTCCCTTCATTACCTGCAGAGATTGGTGTACGTCCATTCATTGTTACACCAACAAATTGCGGCCCTATACCTCTAATAGAAACTCTATCTCCAGAAACTCCATCAACATCTCTTTCTATTTGTACACCTGCAACTCTTTGCAAAGCATCTGCTGCGTTGGTGTCAGAAAAATTTCCAATATCTTCTGGAGTAATTGCTTCTATAACTATAGCTGCTTCTCTTTTAGCTCTCACTTCAGATATATTAGAAGCACGAATTCCTGTAATCACAATCTCTGTTAAAGATTGCGCATCAACTTCCATTTGAACATTAATTTGTTTTTTATCTGCTATTGCAATTTCTTTAGTCTTATAGCCTAAATAAGAGAATGTCATTACTGCATTAACTTTCTTTACCTCTATTATATACTCCCCTTCCATATCAGAGACTGTACCATTAGTAGTTCCGTTAACAATAATACTTACCCCAGGTAAGGGTGTATTACTCTCGTCTGTAACTTTACCTTTAATTACATTTTCTTGTGAAAAAGTAAAAGAAGACATCAAAACAACAATAATAATAGTTAATATATTTTTCATGTGTATTTGGTTTAGTTTATTGATGCTAATTTCTAACTTATTTAAACAAAGGGTCTTCTTATTTCAATCATTTCTTTGCTCATTTTAAAAAACAACTAGAAATATACCTTGGTTTTCGTGCTATATATAAGGTGTTTAAAGAAAATATAGCTTTTAATAGTGCCTCTTTTTTTTGTTTTCTATAAAACCTTTTTCTCTTTATTGTTATTGATCTTTATTTTTTACAGCAAAAAAATGATGGAATAGAGAATCGTTTGTTAATAGGTAAATAGTTACTTTGTTTACCTGATAAATGAATTAAGTAATGAAGAAATTTACAACAATCTTTTTTTTAACATTAAGTGCAACTTTTGTTTTCTGTCAGAATAATCAGTTTCAAAAAACAATTGCTCCTAATTGGGAATCCATGGCAAAAAACTATCAGGTACCAGAATGGTTTCAAGATGGTAAAATTGGCGTTTGGATGCATTGGGGAATTCCTTCTTCTATTGATGAAAATAGAATAGAAGATGGATCGCATTATGGAAGAAGAATGTATGGTGATACAGATTACGATGCCAGAAACGAACCAGACAGAATGAGAACTGTAAAATTAACCAAATGGCATACAGAAAGATATGGGAAACCATCTGAATTTGGTTATGAAAAATTTATAAAAGACTTTAAAGCAGAAAACTTTAATGCCAATGAAATTGTAAAGTTTGTGAAAGAATGTGGCGCTCGTTTTATTATGCCAGTGGCAACGCATCATGATAATTTTGATATGTATGATTCTTTTTTTCCTTGGAACTCTGTTAAAATGGGCCCCAAAAAGGACATTCTTAGAGAATGGAAAAATGCTGCAACAAAATATGATTTAAAATTCGGAGTTTCAACTCATTTATATTGGTCTCCTCGTTTTTTTAGAACTGCAAGAAAATTTCAGAAAGAAGGTACTCCTGAATGGGAATTCTTTAACATGGATTATGATTCTTTCGAATTTGCTAGCCAAGATAGTTGGAACCAACATTGGTACAAACGTTCTTGGGATTTGATAGAGAAATATGATCCAGATATGTTTAATAACGATTCTCCTTATCCAACAATAAAAACCGGAAAAGGATTGGGTGTTAAATTATTTTCTGATTACTTAAATAGAGATTTAAAAGAGAATAACGGAAAACAAACAACCGTTTTATCTTTTAAAGATATAAAAAAGAATAAAGCGGCATTTACTTACAACTTAGAAAGAGGTATGTTTGGTGAACAACAAAAATATCCATGGATTTGGGCAACCGATTTATCTGGAAGTTGGTTTTATAGAAAGAATTCTTTTACCAAAATGTCTTTAGATGTATTAATAGGTAATGCTATTGATGCCATAAGTAAAAATGGTGTGGTTATGATTAACATTGCTTTAAAAGGCGATGGAACGATTCCTGATAATCAAATAAAAATGTTGTCTGATTTTGGTGCATTTGTAAAAATTAATCAAGATGGAATTTACAACACCAGACCTTGGAAAATTTATGGTGAAGGTCCTTTAAAAATAGTTACTAAAAGAGCCGGTGAGAATCTAAAAAAATTCTCTGAAAAAGACATTCGTATTACGACAAAAGATGGAAATCTTTTTGCTTTTGTTTTAGCAGCACCAACAGAAGATGTTTTAATTAAAACACTACATAAAGGAGGTGTTTTACAAAAGAAAATAAAAGAAATTAAATTATTAGGAAGTGATGAAAAAGTTACTTGGCAGCAAGAAAAAGAGGGGTTAATTATTAAAAATAACTTTAAGAAATTACCGAATCAGCCAGCTATTTGTTTTAAAATATTTTTAAACTAATTTATATCAAAAATGGATTCTAAATTTTCATTTTTATTAATTGTTTTAACACTTACTTTAGGTTCGTGTAAAACACAAAATGTAGATACTTCTACTATAAATTTGGTAAAAAATAAGTTACCAGAATTTTCTTGGGATAAAATGCCATTGTATATGCATTTACGCAAATCTACTTCTTTTTCTAATAAAGAGGTTCAATATTTATCAAAATTTCCATTAATCACTTTTGAAAAAACAACAGGAAGCAAAACTTTTGGGTCTACAGAAAAAGGAACTATTAAAGCGGCAAAAGCTGTAAAAAAAATCAATCCGAATGCTAAAATATTATATTATAAAAATGTAGTTATCAATTGGGGTGGTTATTCTGAAGATGAAAATTTTTTATACGAACATCCAGAAGCTTTATTAATCAATGCTAAAGGACAAAAATCGGTAATGCCAAATGGCAAAACAGGATTCTTTGACATATCAGAAGACTATGTGCGTAAGTATTGGTTACATCATGTAAAAAAGGTTACTGAAAATCCATTTATTGATGGTGTTTTTTTAGATGCTAATATAAAAGTATTAGTTCCTGGTTTTTTTAATAGTCGTGTTGGAGAAGAAAAGCAAGAAGCTATTAAATCTGGTTACTTATCAATGATGGCAGATTTAGAATCACAATTAGGAGATGATAATTTACTCATAGCAAATATTCTTCGTGTTCGACCAGAATTTGAAGATTCGGGTAGAGCATACTTAAAATTCTTTGACGGCTCTTATATAGAAGGTTTTGAGCATGAAAGTTTTGGCATGGCTTATGAAGATTATCTAGCACAGGGAATAGAAGCTGTACAAAAATCTGCAAGAGAAGGAAAAGTAATAGCCATGTCTCTTGGTATTGGCAAAGGATTAAAAAATGCCGAAGCAGGTATTGATGATGTTAGAAAAAAAGTAAGTAAACATGAAGATTTTTCAAAGCGCTTAGAGTATCTATTAGCTATTTTTTTAGTTTGTGCAGAAAAATACAGTTATGTTTATCCGCATGATGGCTATGGAACTGAAAAATCTGCTGTTTGGTTAAAAACATTTCCACAATATGAAAAGCCTTTAGGAAAACCTTTGGGTTTTGCAAAACGCGAAGGCTACATCTATACCAGAAAATTTGAACATGTAGATGTCTGGTTAGATATCAAAAATAAAACATCAAAATTAAACTATAAATAAAACTTTACGTCCTAGAATTAATATAACAAATTAAAAAAAAATGAAATCAATTTTAACATCACTAGCAATTTTATTGTTCTTTTCTAATCATGTTATTAGTCAAGAAAAAAAGGATTTAATAAAACCCAATGTTATTATTTTTTATGCTGATGATTTAGGTTGGCAGGATACAGAAATAAATAATTTAGACGAACCAAGCCCATGGGAAACGCCTAATATTTCAAAATTAGCTGAAGATGCTGTAAATTTTACAAACGGATATTCTCCTGCACCTACTTGTGCGCCATCTAGATGTGCTGTTTTAAGTGGGTTACATCCTACCAAAACAGGAGTAACACACGTTGCTGGGGGGCAAATGCCTAACGCAGAGCAAAGTCCAAACTATATATCACCTTTTTTTGAAGGAGGATTGTTTCCAAAACATTTTACAATTGCGGAAGCTTTAAAAATGAATGGATATACAACAGGACATATTGGAAAATGGCATGCAGGACATGATGATTCTCAAAAATCAAAAAACCAAGGTTTTGATTTTGTTCATGAATCTAGAGGAGCACATCAAGGACCTAAAAAACCAGACAATCGTTTGAATACATTTGCAACAAAAGCAAAGAATGATCCTTACCGTTTAAGTGATGAAAAATATCCTCCTTTTACCAAAGATTCTCCGGAAGGAATTTCATACCCATATGATGAAATTACTGAAAATGCTCTTAAATTTATTGGTGAAAGTAAAGACGAACCTTTCTTTTTATATTTAGCACATTGGATGGTTCATTCTCCAATTCACACTAAAAACCGTGAGTTATTACAATATTACTGTGATAAGTTAGGAATTGATTTTCCAACAAAAGATGTCCCTGTAACAACAGAAGGTCAAACAAATCCTTATTTTGGATCTATGGTAACAACTTTAGACTGGAGTTTAGGACGTGTGGTAGACTTACTAAAGAAAACAGACGACCCTAGAAATCCTGGTAAAAAATTATACGAAACTACATACATCTTTTTCTCTTCGGATAATGGGGCTGTTGAACACGTAGGTAAAGAAATAGTTACAGATAATTTTCCATTAGATGAAGGAAAAAAATATGCTCAAGAAGGAGGTATTAGAGTACCAATGCTAATTTCTGGACCAAGTATACCAAAAGGAAAAGTATATGATGGGTTGGTAAATCAATTAGATTTTTACCCAACAATTTTAGACCTTACAAATAGTAAAATACCTACTAAGTACAGTTCCGATTTAGATGGATTAGATATTTCTGGAGTTTTGTTAAATAATGAAACTGTTATCAAGAATAATAATGGAGAACCAAGAAAAGATTTATGGTGGCATTTTCCTCACAATCGTGAATTTCAAATGCAATCTGCAATAAGAGCGGGAGATTATAAATTGTATAAAAACCATGTAAAAGGTAATTATGAATTATACCGTTTGTACAAAAATGGTGAAAGAGCAGATTTAGAAGAGAAATTTGATATTGCAGAACAGTCTCCAGAGATAGTTAAAGATTTATCTACAAGATTAGAAAAGTATTTAAAAGAGTACGATGCTAAATTCCCTTATAAAAATCCTTCAAAAATAAAAGGAGAACCAGAAAATGTAGCTGCTATTCCAAAAATTAAATCAGATTCTTTTGATCCTGTATCACGTAAAATTACGGTTACATTAGAAAATGGGAACTCTAAAGTTATTGAGTTTTATGGATTGATATCTTACAAAGATTTACATGCCGTTTCAAAAAATGGAAAACAAAGAAAAGTGCACGAACCTTTTACAAAATTAGAAGGAGAATTTAATAAAAAGACATCAGAATATACCTTAACGCTTCCAGTTGGAGTAACAGAAGCGGGTATCATTTTTATAGATAAAAACAGATTTATGGTTAAAAGTAAATTTCATGCTTTAAAATCACCAAAAAAATCTAAAAAAAATAAGAAAAACAGAAATAATTAAAACAAATAAAATTTAAAATACTTACGATGAAAAACAAAACAAATCTTTTAGGTTTATTGTTCTTATCACTATTTGTATCTAATGCAATGTATAGTCAAAAGAATTCTAAATTAATAAAACCAAATATCATCATTTTTTATGCGGATGATTTAGGTTGGCAAGACGTACAATTAAATGATTTAGATGCGCCTTGTGCTTGGGATACGCCAAACATTGCCAAATTAGCGGAAGATGCTATCAATTTTACCAACGCATACTCTCCGGCACCAACTTGTGCGCCTTCTCGTTCTGCACTTTTAAGCGGATTACATCCTGCTAAAACAGGCATCACCAATGTAAGTGGAGGAGGAGTTCCTAAGGCTCAGAGAGCTGAAAAATATATTAGTCCTTATTTTCCATCAGGCTTAATGCCAGAAAACTTTACCATCGCAGAAGCGTTAAAAATGAATGGTTATAAAACAGCTCATGTAGGGAAATGGCACGCAGGAGAACTTAAAATTCAAAAATCAACCAATCAAGGTTTTGATTTTGTACATGAATCTAGAGGGGCACACACAGGTCCTAAAAAACCAAATACTCGTTTGACTAATTTTGCAACAAATGATGCTAATGATCCATACCGTTTAAGTAAAGAAAAATATTTTCCTTTTACAAAGGAAAATCCTGAAGGAATTTCTTATCCAACGGATGCCGTTACAGAAAATGCACTTAAATTTATTACCGAAAGTAAAGAGGAACCTTTCTTTTTATATTTAGCACATTGGATGGTACACTATCCTATTCACTCAAAAAACCGTGCATTATTAGACTATTATTGTGATAAATTAGGCGTAGAGCTTCCAGAAGTAGATGCTGAATGGACTAAAGAAGGTCAGAACAATCCTTATTTTGGAGCTATGGTTACCACTTTAGACTGGAGTTTAGGGCGTGTGGTAGATTTGTTAAAGAAAACAGATGACCCTAGAAATCCTGGTAAAAAATTATACGAAACTACGTACATCTTCTTTTCATCTGATAATGGTGGAGCGGAAACTCGTAAGGCAGAGATAATGTCAGATAATGCTCCTTTAGATAAAGGAAAAAAATATAGCGAAGAAGGTGGTATTAGAGTTCCAATGCTTATTTCGGGACCGAGTATTCCAAAGGAAAAAACAAAAGATGTTTTAATCAATCAATTAGACTTTTATCCAACTATTTTAAACCTGACCAATAGTGAAATACCTTCTAAATATAGTGATGATTTAGACGGATTAGATATTTCTAACGTCTTGTTAAATAACGAAAAGGATGTAAAAGATAGCAAAGGAAACCCTAGAGAAGATTTATGGTGGCACTATCCTTATGGAGACGATGTTAAAAACCAATCGGCTATTAGATCTGGAGACTATAAATTGTATAAAAACTTTAATTCTGGTAAATATGTATTGCATCGTTTGTATAAAGATGGAAAGCGATATGATTTAGAAGAACAACATGATATTGCAGCAGAATCTCCTGAAATTGTTAAGAAGTTAGCTGCTAAACTAGAAAAGTATCTAAAAGATTACGATGCTAAGCTGCCATATAAAGACCCTTCTAAATTTAAAAATGAAGAAGATGCAGCCGCTATTCCGGTTATTGTGAATGATTTTTTTGATGCGAATTCTCGTACAGTGACTATTCAATTAGAAAAAGGAAAATCAAATGTGATTGAAAGCTATGCGCTTATTAAAATTTCTGATAAACCAAGTGCTACAGGAAAGAAAAAATTACACACAACATACATAAAAGTACCTTTAGAGTCTAGTAAAGATAAATTAGAATACACTGTTAATGTACCAAAAGAGGCACATGAATGTGGCGTTTTTTTTATTGATGAAAATAGATTTATGGTGAAAAGTAAATTTCATGAGTTAATAAAAGCTCCTAAAAAAGGAAAGAAGAAAAAAGGGAAGAAGAAAAATAAAAAGAAGAAAAAGAATTAAGCCCCTAAAAGAAGTGAAAATATAGAATAGGTCTTTCATAGAGTAATATTCTTTTTATGGAAAAAAGAATTCCATAAAGCCAAATACTAAAAACAGGAAATATGAAAAATATCGTTACTACTTGTTTTTTGTGTTTCCTATTTTTATCAAAAATAGCGTATTCACAAGAAAACATTGAAAAACTGAAAGATAGTAGACCAAACATCATCTTTGTTATGACAGATGATCAAGGTATGGGAGATTTTTCTTGTATGGGGAATCAAGTTGTAAAAACGCCAAATATTGATGCTTTTTATCAAAAATCAACACGTTTTACAGAATACCATGTAAGCCCTACTTGCGCGCCAACAAGAGCAGCATTAATGAGTGGTAACCATGAGTTTAGAGCAGGTGTAACACACACAATATTAGAACGTGAAAGAATGGCTTTGGACGTTTACACACTTCCACAAGCGTTGCAATCTGCAGGTTATAAAACAGGTCTTTTTGGCAAATGGCATTTAGGAAATGGAGATGAATATCTCCCTCAAAATAGAGGTTTTGATGAAGTATTGATGCATGGTGCTGGAGGTATTGGTCAAGTAAGTTTAGGGGATTTCCCTGCGAATAAAGAAAACTTATATTTTGACAATGTCTTACTTCACAATAAAACGATTGTAAAAACGAAAGGTTTTTGTACAGATGTTTTTTTTGATGCAGGATTGGCTTGGACAAAAAAACAAATCGATGCTAAAAAACCATATTTTACGTATTTATCATTAAATGCACCTCATGCTCCATTAATTGCTCCAGAATCTTATAAAAAACGTTTCTTAGAACTGGGTTATGATGAAGGTACTGCTGGAAGATATGGAATGATTGAAAATATTGATGATAATTTTGGAAGGTTGATGCGTAAACTTAAAGAATGGGATGTCTTAGACAACACTTTAGTAATTTTTACTACAGATAACGGTGCAACACATTTAGGAGGAACTTTAAATGGAAAAAAAGTAAAACATTTTAATGCCAATCTTAAAGGTGGAAAAAACTCGCCTAATGAAGGTGGAAATCACGTACCTCTTTTCTTTTATTGGAAAGGCGTTTTATCCGAAGGAAAAGATATCAACCAACTTACAGCTCATATAGATTTATACAAAACCTTTACAGAATTGGCTGGCGCTAAATTGCCAGAAACAATGCAATCTTTAAAAGGATTATCGTTAATTCCATTATTAGAAAACATAGCAACAAACTGGGAAGATCGTTTGATGTTTACGCATTGTGGAAGATGGAAAACAGGAAAAGTAGAAGAAGCTAAATACACTAAAATGGCTATAAGAAGTCAGCAATGGCGTTTTGTAAACAATAAAGAATTGTATGATGTTATCAATGACCCTGGAGAAACAAAAAATATTGCATTAGAAAACCCTGAAGTGATAGAGAATTTTAAACAACCTTATGATGAATGGTGGAGTAATTCTATTCCTCTAATGGTTAACGAAAATAGAAAAAGAATAAAGGAGCAGCCGCTTCATGCAAAGTATTATAAGCAATTAAAGGAAAAAGGGATTTTAGAATGGAAACCTACAGTTGATTAAAAAATTACGAAAATGAATGTTATAATGCGTCCGTCCAAAACCAAACTAAGAATCTATAGTATTGTACTTTCTATGTTTTTAGTTACTATATCTTGTAAAAAAAAGGAAGATATTACTGTGTCGATTGAAAAACCATTCGACCAAACCAATAATTGGATTGTATTAGAAAAAACAAATGCGGAAAAAAAAGAGACTACATATTCTTGGAACTTTAATGTAAAACATCCTTCTGAATATGTGCTTCAAATGGTTTCAAGTGGAGCAATATCCGAAGATAAAAAATCTGTAAAAGTAAAGATTGACAAACAAGAGTTTGAAGAATCACTCTCAGAAAACTACGTAATTAACTCGAATGAGATCGTTTCAGAATTCAAAAGCAAAATTCAATTTAAAAATACAGGAAAACAGAAGATTTCAATAACAACTGATACAAATTTTAAAACGTTAAGAATTATTCCTCATTATAAAAAACCAATTGGTTCTGGTAACTATCATCAAGAATGGTTAACAATGCATAATTCTGATGAAAAACAAAAAGCACTAAAACGTTTTAAAGAAGCAAAGTTAGGAATGTTTATTCATTGGGGTTTATATTCTGAAATTGGTGGAATCTGGAAAGGAACTAAAATTAATAACTCTCCTTATCCAGGTCCAAAAGTTGCAGAATGGTTAATGTATGCGTTTCAAATTCCAAGAGGAGAATATAAGGAGCTCGCAAAAACGTTTAATCCTGATAAATCATTTGCACAAAATGTAGCGAAACTAGCCAAAGATGTTGGCATGAAATACATCGTCATCACCTCTAAACACCACGATGGATTTGCTTTGTTCGACTCTAAAAGTTCGGAATTTGACATAGTTGATGCAACTCCATATAAAGCAGATATTGTTAAAGAATTGTATGACGCCTGTTTAAAAGAAGGTATCGATTTTGGAGTATATTATTCTCATGGAAATGATTGGATGGATGGTGCTGATGGTAATTATGCCAACGTTAAAAAGGTAAATGATACTTTAGGAATATATACACATCCAACAGGTAAAAACTTATGGGATCCAAGTAAAAATACACATAAAGAATACCTACAAAAGAAAGCATATCCTCAAGTAAAAGAACTTTTAAATGTATTGCCCGAATTGCATTTAATTTGGTTTGATGGAACTGGTTTTATCACCGAAGAACAAGCATTTCAGTTTTATAAATTGGTTTATGATATCAATCCAAATGTAGTAGTAAACAGAAGAGTTGGTTATGCGTTTGGAGATTATTTAGATGCTGGAGATAATAAGATTCCATCTGCATCAGAAAAGTTAGAAAAATATTGGGAAACTTGTGGGACAACAAACAATTCTTGGGGTTACAAATCTTATGATAAAGACTGGAAAAACCCAAAAGAATTGTTATACTACTTTGTTGATATTTTATCTAAAGGCGGAAATTATTTATTAAATATTGGTCCTGATGGAAAAGGAAATGTACCAGAAACAAGCGCAAAAAACTTACGTGAAATGGGTAAATGGATTCATCTAAATGCTGATGCTGTTTATGGAACATCTCGTTGGAAAACACCAAATGAAGGTCAAGAAGAAACCCTTTTAGACGGTACAGGTCATAGAGCTGCTAAAGGTTTTGAAAGAAAATTTACTTCCAAAGATTTTTGGTTTACAACAAAAGAAAATAAAGTATATGCTATTTCATTAACCAATACAGAAGGAGATATTCTTATAAAATCGCTGAGAAAAGGTGAGGGAGATATTGAACAAGTAAAGTTATTAGGAAGCGGCAAAACCCTTAAATGGAATCAAAATAAAAACGGATTAAAAACTACTGTAATCGGATTACCAAAAAATGCGCTTGGTTATGTTATAGAAGTTACTTTAAAAAATAATTAAACTAAATTACATCATGAAAAGTATATTGACTCAAATTTTTCAAATACGATTTCTACTTTTAACAGTATTACTAATTACTACAAATTGTGCTAGTAGCCAGACATCAAAAAAGGAAGATCAAAAAAAACCAAACATTATCTACATTTTAGCTGATGATTTAGGTATTGGTGATGTTAGCCTTTATAATGAAAAAAGTAAAATACAAACGCCCAATTTAGATAAAATGGGTAAAGAAGGTATGCAATTTACAGATGCACATACCTCTTCTGCTGTGTGTACACCAACCAGATATGGTATTTTAACAGGACGATACAATTGGCGAACACCTTTAAAAGAATTTGTTACTTGGGGGAATTCACCGAGTTTAATTCAGAAAAACAGATTAACCGTTGCACAATTACTAAAAGATAATGGCTATAAAACAGCAAGTATAGGAAAATGGCATTTAGGTTTAAACTGGACTATGAAAAATGACAGTCCAGAGTTTGATCATTTTTCAGACAAATCTGAGCGTTTAAATTTCAAAAATATAGATTATAGTAAACCCTTAAAATTTGGACCTAATGATATGGGATTTGATTATTCTTATATGATTTCAGCCTCTTTAAATATGCCTCCTTTTGTGTATATAGAAAACAATAAGGCAACCATGATTCCTACAAAAATAACAGAGAGAAGCAGAAAAAAATATCCTTTTAGCAGTTGGATAAAAGGAGATGTTGCTGATGATTTTAAACATGAAGAAGTACTTCCCAACGTTGTAAATAAATCAATTTCATTTATTAAAGAGAATGCCAATAAAGAAAAACCTTTTTTTATGTACATTCCATTGCCTTCTCCACATAATCCTGTGTTACCAATTGCTCCTTGGAAAGGACAAAGTGAAATTGGCAGTCCTTATGCAGATTTTGTAATTATGATTGATGATTTAATGGGTACTATCTTTAAAACATTAAAAGAACAAGGAATAGACGAAAATACAATAGTCATTTTTACAAGTGATAATGGTTATGCTACCACCAATGATTTAAAAACTTTAAAACAGCAAAAACACAGTCCTAGTTATATTTATAGCGGTTACAAAGGAAGCTTTTTAGAAGGTGGACATAGAGTGCCGTTTTTAGTGAAATGGCCAGGAAAAATTAAACCCAACTCGGTTTCTGATGCAACCATTTGTACTACAGATTTTATGGCAACTTGTGCAGATATTATTAACTATGATTTTAAAGATAATGAAGCAGAAGATAGCTACAGTATGTTGCCTTTATTAACCAATGAAGGAGATTACCTAAGAGATGCAACCATACATCATGATAAATATGGCGTTTTTGCCATCAGAAAAGGGGATTGGAAATTAATTGTATCGCCAAATTCTGGAATTTCGGCTTCAGGTGAAACTAAAAAACATAAAGATATTTTAGCAGATGAGATTCTGTATAATTTAAAAACAGATATCAAAGAAAGAAATAACGTTGCAGGTCAATTCCCTGAAAAGGTAAAAGAATTAAAAGAGCTATTAAGCCAACAAATTAGAAACGGAAGAAGTACTCCCGGAAAAAAACAAGATAACGATGCTATTACAGGGGAGTGGCCTCAAGCAAATTTTGCACTTAAAAAATAAATCCACTTCTAAATACTAAAACAAAAACACAAATGAAAACATTAAAATTTCTTTTCATATTAGTTTTAGCAATCTCTTGTAAGTCTCATGCTACAAACAAAAAACAAGATACTATTGTTAAAAACACCGCTCCTAATATTGTTTATATTTTAGCAGATGATATGGGGTATGGAGACCTTTCCTCTTTAAATTCAGAGTCAGGAATTCAAACACCTCATATGGATAAAATATTAAAAGAGGGCGTTCATTTTACAGATGCGCATACAAACTCTTCTGTCTGTACACCAACTAGATATGGTATCATTACAGGGCGTTATGCTTGGAGAAGCTCCTTAAAAAAAGGGGTGTTAAATGGTTATAAACCAGCTTTAATTGAAGAAAGCAGACCAACAGTTGCCTCTTATCTTAAAAGCAATGGTTATACAACCGCTTGTATTGGAAAATGGCATATCGGTTTAGATATGCAACCGAAAGAAGGAGACAAATCTATAAAAGCTAAAGATGGATTGAGTAATGTAGATTTTTCGAAAAGAATAAAAGATCCAAGTTATTTAGGGTTTGATTATTCATACATTATTCCTGCTTCTTTAGACATCCCTCCTTATCTTTATATCGAAAATGGAAAAGCTGTAGAATTACCTACAGAATATACAACAGAGAAAAGAAAAGGTAGAGGTCTTAGTTGGAGACCAGGAGAAAAAGCACCTAGTTTTGTTTTTGATCAAGTATTAGATAATTTTACAAAAAAATCGGTTTCTTTTATTGATGATCAAAAAAAAACAGATTCACCTTTCTTTCTTTATTTTGCGTTAACAGCACCTCATACTCCTTGGTTGCCGGTAGGTGATGCTGTTGGTAAATCTAAAGCAGGAGATTATGGTGATTATGTTACTATGGTAGATGATGCTGTAGGTGCAGTTGTTACTGCGTTAGAAAAATCTGGTCAATTAGAAAACACATTAATTATTGTTACTTCTGATAACGGATCTAATTGGACAGAAAGAGATAAAGAAAAATTTACTCATCGTGCAAATTATATTTACAAAGGTCAAAAAGCAGATATTTATGAAGGCGGTCATAGAGTGCCTTATATTGCAAAATGGCCAGGTGTAATTCCTGCAGGATTGGAATCGAATCAATTGATGTGTACAACCGATTTATTTGCAACTTTATCAGGTATTTTAAATCAACCAAAAGTAGAAAAAGGCGCTGATGATAGTTATAACATGTGGCCTGCTTATACTTCTAATGTAAAATCACCCATTAGAGAAGCTGTAGTACATCATTCTATGTACGGTATGTTTTCTATCAGAAAAGGAAAATGGAAATATACTCCAGAATTAGGTTCAGGTGGTTTTACAAAACCAAAAAATGTAGAAGCAAAACCCAATAAAGCTGAAGGAACTTTATATGATATAATTAATGATCCAGAAGAAAAAAACAATTTGTATAAAGAAAATCCAAAAGTAGTTGCAGAATTAAGTAGTCTTTTAGAAAAGTATCAAAAACAAGGGTATAGTAATAAATAGGAAGACAGCAGAGTTATGACACAATCTAGAAAATTTAATTTTAATGTTTCATTAGTAATTATATGTATCACATTTCCTTTTTTAAAAGGAATTGCTCAAACAGAAGATCAATCTAACGGAGCGTATCGTGAAGTTTATATTAAGAAAACTTGGGAAAGGTTAGATGAAAACAAAGACGGTGAATTTACGGAGGAGGATAACAAACGCATCTGGAAACATTTAAATAAATTATTAGACAGTAACGGAGATGCCCTAATTAGCTTTGAAGAATTTTCGACTAAAAAGCAAGTTCCGTATTTGAAGACAGAGGGAAAAAGAAAGTTAAATGTTCTGTACAAAGTTACCAAAGAAGAGGATTTATATTTAGATATTTATTATCCTAAAACGTTAAAAGAAGGAGAGAAATTACCCGTAGTGATATACACACATGGAGGTGGATGGGCAGCAGGCAGCAGACACGGAGCAGCGAATGCTTCTTTTAAAACCGTACATACAGCACTTTTAGAAAAAGGATTTTGTGTGGTTTCTGTAAGTTATAGACTTTGGAAAAATGGTGGAAACACTACCATGAGAGATTGTGTGATAGACAGTAAAGATGCTATGCGTTATTTGTCTAAACATAACAAAGAACTAGGAATTGATGCCAATCGTTTTTTCTCATTTGGAGATTCTGCAGGTGGTCAAATAGCACAAATGTTATTACTAAGTCCTCCTAAAAGTTTAAAAGGAGAAAAATCATTAGAAAAATACACCTATAAAATGATTGCAGGCGTTTCTTGGTATGGGCCTTGCGATTTTGAAGATATTAGTTTGTATAATCATGATGATAGCCCAAATTTTAAAGATAGATTTGGTGCAAGAATAACAAAACCAGATACCAAACCGAAAGACAAATTATTGCTCTATAAGGAAATGAGTCCGATTAATTATTTACATAAAAACAGTGCTCCGTTATTAATGATTCAAGGAGACAAAGACACTACCATTCCAGTAAAACACGCTTATTATATGGCAGAAAAAGCGAATGAGTTTGGAGCACCTGTAACCACATTAATTGTAAAAAATGCAGGACATAATTGGCGAAAAGTTGGTGCGGATATTAATCCTAATAGAGGAAATATTGAACAAAGTACTATTGATTATTTTGTTTCTCATTTATAATTAATTAAAGCAAATAAACGATTGATTAGAGAAACTATTGTTTTTAGTTTAGCTTTAAATTTGTTTATAGACTTGTAAACATTATGATAAATGACACGATTGTGTATGCATTCTTAAAATACTATTAACGTTAGTAGTTTAGTCTGTTCATAAGTATAACTATTTAAAAAGTATAACATAAAGTAAAATAATCATGAATAAATTTAGTTTTTTTAATGTAAAATTAGTTTTTTTAGTAACGTTGGTATCTGTTTTGTCCTCATGTGCACAAAATAAATCAGCAATTGCACAAAACAAATCAAATAAACCAAACATCGTATTTATATTATGTGATGATTTAGGTTATGGAGAAATACAAAGTTTAGCTCCAGAAACAAGTAAAATTAAAACACCTCATGTTGATAAACTAACCCAAGAAGGGATGGTTTTTACGGATGCTCACTCAGGGTCTTCTGTTTGTACACCTACACGTTATGGAATTATGACAGGGCGTTATAGCTGGCGTACAAAATTGCAGAGTGGAGTGGTATCTGGTTTTGCTCCAGATTTAATTAAAGAAGATCGCCCAACGGTTGCAAATTTTCTTGCTAATCAAGGTTATAACACTGCAATCATAGGTAAATGGCATTTAAACTTTCAATATGTAGATTCTATTTCGAAAGAAACAATAAGAAAAAAAGGAAGAAACTTACCACCTGTGGGTGCTACAATACCAGATGGACCTATTAATAGAGGATTTGATTATTACCATGGTTTTCATCATGCAGGTAGTATGAAAGCAGTTCTAGAAAACAACAAAGTAATTCTTCATGAAGATGAAATTAATATGCTGCCTCGTTTAACAGCAAAATCTGTAGAATACATTAATAATCAAGCAAAAAATAAAGATGGAAAACCATTTTTTCTATATGTGCCTTTAGGTTCGCCACACACGCCAATTGTACCTTCAATAGAATGGCAAGGTAAAAGTGGACTTGGGAATTATGCAGATTTTGTAATGCAAACAGATGCAACAGTAGGCGCTATTACAAAAGCACTAAAAGATAATGGATTGTCTGAAAATACATTGGTAATTTTTAGTAGTGATAATGGTACTTCTAAAGCAGCAAATATAAAAGGACTTGCTAAAAAAGGACATATAGTAAGTGCGGGATATCGTGGTTCAAAATCTGATTTATGGGATGGTGGACATCGTGTGCCTTTTATTGTAAGATGGCCTGGACAAGTAGAAGCCGGTTCTGTAAATAATGATTTAATCTGTTTAACAGATATGTTTGCTACTTTTTCGGAGATAACAGATGTTGCTATGCCGAGCAAAAGTGGAGAAGATAGTGTAAGTTTTTTACCAGCACTAAATGGAGAAGCTATCAATAGCACGAGAGATGGTGTAATCCATCATTCAATTTCTGGACATTTTGGGTATAGACAAGGAAAATGGAAATTGTTATTATCTAGAGGGTCAGGGGGTTGGAGTTCACCACAAGAAGATGAAACTACATTAGATAATATGCCTATTGCTCAGTTATATGATATGGAAAACGATGCAGCCGAAACAACTAACTTATATTTAGAGCGTCCAGAAATTGCTGAAAAGCTATTACAGCTTTTAGAAAATGATATTAAAAATGGAAGAAGTACAACGGGGGAGTTTTCTCAAAATGATATTGATAATATAATTTTATGGAAAAAAAGAACTGTTAGTAGGAGTAAGAAAGCAAAAAATAAAAAGAAGAAGGCTAAAAAATAATTTTATCTAAAAAAATTAAATGTCAAAACTAAAGATTTTATTACTGTCACCATTTTTCCTTTTGTTAGGAAACAAAACTCATGCGCAACATCTTTGGTTTGAAAATGAAACAGAAACGGAAAATATAACATTTTCTAGAACAGTAGATGGTACTTTTACTACAGCTGAAACAAATCCAGATGTTAGTGGAGTAAATACAAATACAAAAAGTTCTAAGTTTGTTAGAGATGCAAATGTTACTAGAGGATTTACCTATTTTGAGTTGTTTACCCCGCTAACAACTGCTTCAAAATATACAGTAACTTTGAAAGCTTACATAGATGTTGCCACTTCAGATTTATCGTCTGAACCCAATCGTTTACGTATCTATTTACGAAATACCACTACTGGAGATTTTAAACAGATAACAAAAACATTTACAGTAGGTAAAGCATGGGAAAAGTTTTCTTTTGTTTTTGATAAAGCTGATTTCACAACAGAAGGTTTAGGAAGTGGAGGGTATAATCAATTAGATATTGGTTTTGGAAACGGACAAGAATCAACATCTACAATAAATTATTATATAGATCAAATTCACGGATCCATACCACAAGTACCCCTTGAAGAAGTTCTTAAAGGTTCTTGGGGAGGTCGTTTTTACGTAAGAGCAGGTGAAGATTTAGATGACTATGTTGATAATAGAGGTTATGATTATATTGCAGGAGCGCAAGAAATTGCAGACAGTTATCCTACAATGGGGCATGTACTAACCAATGCTACCAATAATGCAAATGCACAATTATGGACTTTAAGAACAAATCCTAATGTAGATGAGGTTATGGGAGCCGAAAATTCTATTGTAGATGAAGAATTTGTGCCTAGCCTAGCCAAAGAGCAAATTATTATTGATGTTATTGATATCTTTAAAGATTCAGGTAAAAAAGTAATTTTATATGTAAATACGCAAAGTCCAGCAAATAGAGCGACAGCAGCAGGAGCAGTAGCTTGGAATAATTATGTAGATACATATTTTGCTGGTGATGGTCATGCAGCATGGATGAACTATTGTGAAGGTTATATAAAACGTTTTACAGAAATAGGAGTTGATGGATATTGGTTTGATTCATTTGGAAGTTATAATATTAATAATAGTCTTGGAGGTGCTGATATTGCTAGTACTACTGAACAAAAAGCTGAATTTGTAGCAATGATTCGTAATGCAGCTCCTAATGCTATTATCACAACGAACATTGATAAAGATTCTTTTGTTGATGAAAACGGAGATTTAATATTGGTAGATACTGATGGAATTGATGAAACGGTAGGTGTTGATGGTACTGGTGATGATCCTAATAGAGATTATACTATTATAAAGATGACAGCAACGAACTCTTGGTCAGATTTTACAGCAGGGCATATTACGCCGTTAGGGCAAGGAGCTCCTCCTAATTCTTGGGCTTATGAAGAGTTTACAGTAACAGATATTGAATCATCTCAAATATCTATATATGAAGGAACAAAACAAACATTAAAACATTTGTTTTTACCGCTAAGAGCAACTTGGTCTAGCGAAAGATCAGATTTAATGTTTGATGATGAACAAGCGTATCGTTTTGCGAAAAGAATTACAGATGCAGGAGGATCAGTTACCTTTTCAAATACAACATCTACAGATGGTACCACATCTGATGATGAGGTAGAAATATTAACATTTATGGATCAACAATTTGCCATTAATGCAGATGCAACTGTTTATGAACGTCCGGTAGGGGCGTTTCTTGTTGGAGAAGATCAAAGCCTTTCTATAGCGTCTAATTTGAGTGATGATGTCTCTCTTAAAGTATTTCCGAATCCAGTAAAAGATGTTTTTAAATTATCTAAAGAATTCAATTCTCTTACTATCTATGCAATTACAGGTGAAAAAATATTACAATTTTCAGGAAATAAAGAAAGTTTTGACGTTTCAAACTTAAATTCTGGATTCTACATAATCAAGGCATATGTAAATAATAATTTAGAAGTAATTAGATTCTTTAAAAGATAATCGTTTCAGGAAGAGTTTTCTTTCTTCTGACATAAATAAGTTTATTAGAAAAAATTAAACCTCAATTAGAATTATCTAATTGAGGTTTAATTTTTATTCATGAAATAGAATTTATTCCAAATAAACTTAAGGAATGGTTACCTCAAAAACTTTAGAACCATAATCTCTTACTGCTGTAATCTTTACGGTTTGTCCAGAATACTCTTTTAGGAACTTTTGTAAATGTGCAATATTTGAAATTTTATGTTTGTTTAATTTTTGAATCACCCAATCTTTGTTCAATCCGGCATCTAACCACATTTGTCCTTTTTTAGGATTCAAAGACTCAATATAACAACCAAAATTATATCCACCAGTAGCATCTATTAAATCAGGATCATCTGCAATGTTAATTAACAAAGCGCCATTCACTTCTTTTTGAAGTGCTTTTTTAATTTTTGTAGTCTTTCCTTCAGCAACAGTTTCTTCTGCATACTTACCCGTAAGTAAAGTAGCTAACCAACTAGGGTAGGTAACTTTTTTAACTTTTGTAAATTCAACTTCGTTTGTAAAACCAACAGGAATTCCATTAGAATCAAAGGTTCTAGCTCTCAACAATGTTGATTGGTTAATTTTAAATGGCTCTGAATATTTTAACGAATTCACGGTTGGTTCTGAACCATCTGTAGTATAATAAACATTAGATTTTTTTCCTGCTCTAATATCAGCCTTTAAACGTACAATAGTTTCGTTTTCAAAATCACCTCCAAAAGGTAATATACGAGTCATTGTATGACCGAATTGATCCATAGGAAAGTTTTTAAACCCTGTCTTTAATGCTGGAGAATTCTCTTTAACTTGATAATTTCCATTAATAGGGTCTACAAAATTTGGATTTGCTGAAACAGAGTTTAAATCATAGCCTTCCTTATTCCAAGCTTCCATTTTCTGATTAGGTGACATGTGAAAATTATCAGGATAGTTAACGTTCCAATAGGTATTATTATCATAGTTTTCACTCCATTTAACTTCTTTAGACAATCCTACACCTCGAATAAAGTTTTGAGTAGGTACATTTTTACCAGGCAATGTACCAGCGATCACAAAAATGTTTTTATAAATCTCGTCTTCCGAATTCTCTGGCCATACATGCCATCCTGAAGGTACTGCACTTACTGTAATATTATTGTACACCTTACGTCCCATACCATCTCTAAGTTTGATAGTAGAACCTAAGTTTAAGTTGTTGTAGATTTCGTAATAACTAGAACCATCATCTAAATCAATCGTCCAATTACCTGCACTAATTGATTTTCTGTAATTGGCTATTTTGTTATTTCGTAAAATAGTGTTGTCAATAGCATCTAATCTTGTCAATTCCTTTATAAAATGCTCATCCGTTCCTCTACCACCTTTCCATTGTCTTTCTCGTCCCCAAGAATTAAAAGGTCCATGTTCTCCTGTTTCTCTAACCGTTTCCCAAATATCATTAAATTCGATAAGGTGTCCACCCCAAGTACCATCGTTAATACATATGCCTGCACGTGGACAATTGTAAATGGTATTATGTGACGCTGTAATTTTATGACTCATAGAAATGTAAACGCCTGCCACTTGTTTACCAACGTCACCAAAATCGTGCATAATGCTATTTTCTACAACGCAATTCTTCGGGTAATCTGGAGTTTTAGGACCAGCTTCTAAGTCCATATTCTCGCGCATGTGATTCCAGTTTTTTCCGTCCATTAATCTATCGTCCCAAGTTTGATAAAACCGAACAGCTTCCGGCGAACCGACAAAACAAACCGCACTTTCTCCGGTGTGTACAAACCGGCAACCGCTTACTTTATTATTACGATTGTAGGCACTCATAAATACACCATTTCCACCTACATATTCAAAATTACAATCAGCAATCAATAGGTTTTCTGTACCTTCCATAAAAATTGTGCCGCCTCTGTGAATAGCCCAATCTCCGCGCGCAAGGGGCTCATAAGGTTCCATAAACGTGTAGTTGGTTTGTGTAAAATGAAAGCCTTTAAATTGAATGTTTTTTACAGGTGCTTCTTTAGTTCCTTTTAATTGAATAATATCTGCTATAACGGGTACTTCAATTTTAACCTCACTTAACTTTACGCCTTGCATCGGATAATAATAAAGCGTATGGGTTTCTGTATTTAAGAACCATTCCCCAGGAACATCCAATTCCTCAAAAATATTTTCAACAAAATAGTAAGATGCATGACTTTTTTTTCCTCCAATACCATGTGTTCTCTGTAGTTGCCAACCACCTTCGTTTAGAAAAATCTTATTTTGTTCTCTATTAATTGATTTAAGTCTGTACTGCATATTTCCCCAGTTATGACTTTGGAAACCATGCACAATTCCTGTTTCTGGATGCTCCCATGTTTTATCTGAAAAAGTTTCAGGATCATAGGAAAACCATTTGTCGTATCGTTTGTCTGTACCACCTGTTACCTGAAGGTATCCTTTTCCGTCACGAAGTGGGTTTTCGTAATCATAATTAGGAAAACGTGCTCTTACCTGGCGAACATCATCAACAAATAATTGATCCATAGACAATCCACTTGGAACTTGAGTTTTATAAATACCTCCTTTGTGTTTTTTCCATTTTAAAGATGCTAATTGACGAGAGCCTTTTATAACAACCTTTTCTCCTGGAATTGCAGAAAATACAACTGGTTTTTTTGTTGTTCCTGAATATTCGCTACCCAAGGTTAGCGTTTCATCAATATAATATTCTCCAGCAGAAAACCATACGGTTACAGTTTCTTTACTCGCATATTTTTTTACTTCTAGTAAGGCTTTTTCAAAACTTAAATAAGGACTGTTTTTTGTGCCTGAATTCGCATCATTTCCTTTGGGAGATACATAAATATCTTTCGCAAAAGAATTGCTAAGCATTAACAGAACTAGAAGGATTGTTAATAAATTTCTGTTTATTATCATCTTATAAAATTTAATTTTCGTTTTAAATACGAGTGGTGATTTTTAAATCTTATTCCTCAAATGAAACAACTACCTTATCTAAAATTGGTTTTGATTCATTTTCTGTAGTATCTGTCATTTTAACCTCAAATTGAAAACCATATCCTTTAGGTAAGTCTGAAAAATTCATTTGCGCAGGAGTTTTTTCAATTTGCTTAGAGAAACCTTTGATATAATCATATTGTTCTTTCACAACTTGCCAATCACTCCACTCATTAACGAGTCCATCATTAGTGGTATCTACACCCATTCTTACTTCTACAGTTTCCACCCAAGGACCAGTACTTACATAATCATTTCTTGTTTGGGTAAGCAAGTAATATTTACCTTCTGCAAACATAATATCTGGATCTGGATGTCCTTGACCAATGTTTCCACAAAACTCAAATTTTTTATTGATGTTATCAGAAGTAAACCAAGCAACACTCATATGTTTACCACCTGTCTTACCTGCTGGATCATAATCTGCAAATAAGTAATATTGACCACCGATAGAAATAGAAGCCCAATCTCCAAAAGAATTTTGTTCTGGCTCATGGATTTCGTATTTACCAAAAGAAACGACGTCTCCTTTTTTGATTCTTTGTCTCGGAATATCAACTGGTGACGCTTTTCCAGGATAGTTATCTGGATCTTCCTTAAACCAATGTGGATGTGCATATTCAGCAAATTTACCAGTTGGTTTGGTACGTTCATCTACAGGTGGGTTTAAAATTTTAAAATCATTAAAACCATCTTTACTAACAGCATGCGTTGCTAAGGGCGAATCCCAAGCATGCGTAGAAGCATCAATAGGCGACCAATCTTCAGCTATAATATGAAAATTACCTTCTAAATCTCTAATAACTGCACAATCAGAACCATCTGAAGGATCCTTAAAAGCCATGCCCATTTTTTTACCAACAATACCATCAGTTAAGTTTTCATCAATAAGTAAATGCGGATCTTGATCGTTTGGAAAATCATAATAAAAATAAAATTTTCCATCAATATATTCTGCAGAAGTCACCCAACGAGAAGACATGTCTGATATAGGTCCATAATGCACCCAGTTTTTCATATCGATACTATGCCAAGCATGATATCCCTTTAGCGGTTTTTTTAATCCTGATGGAGCATCAAATTGATTTTTAAGATGTGTTGTTTTTAACACAACATCATACCCTTTTAAGATGGTATCCTTACTTTTAAAATCATTCGGTCGTTTATTATTCTTTCTAGTATCATATTTACCAAACATCCAGTAATTTCCATCTCCTAACTGTAATGCTACAGGGGCATCACCTAAATTTGCTGGTGCTGCAGTAGGGATTTGTTCCCAATTTAACCATTCTGGTGATTGAGAAAAGGTAATGGATTTAGCAGCTCTTTTTTTTGTAAACTTTTTCATAGAGCTTTTGAAAACGGCTTCCTTTTCAGTAGGAATTACTTTTCCTTTGCTGATTTCCAAATTTGATTTTGTCGCAATATTCGCTTGCCAGTCTTCTTGAGACTCAAGGGTCCAAGTATTTTGTGCTTGTAGCGCTCCACTTGCAGTAAATAAAGCAAATGTAAGCAGTAAAAAAGCTTTGTTTATTTGTGTTCTGTTTTTCATTTTTATTATATTTTTTTTTAGATTAAAAGAATTTTACGGTATTATTTATTTTGTAAAAGAAAAAGCAACTGGTTTTTGATGTCTCCATACTTTAACATTATGTTCTTTAGCATTTAGACGGCTCATCGTTCTTACAAAAGATTTCTCATCTGCTATTTTTTCTGAATTTAATTCTATCACAACATCATCCACTTTAAATCCCATTTTAGCCAATTTACTATTCTTAGGAACAGAAACCAGTAACACTCCATAAGTGTCAAACATTCCTGTTGCAGAAAGTTCTGCTTCCGTTTCTAGTGTTTTAAATTTAGCTCCCATGAACCCTTTCAACTTTGACTTCACAAATACATTAGAGGCTATTTCTTTAGGTGCAAGAATTTTAGGTTTCCTTGCCAAATTTTTCAATTTATCAGAAGTAACACCAAAACCAGTCATCGGAAAGTTTTTAAATCCAAGACTTAACGCTGCTGATTTATTTGAGACTGTAAAGTCGCCATGTTGAGGTTTTCCTGCAAAAAGAACATTACCATACAAACTTTCAGCATCGTCCTGTGTTTGTTCTTGTGCACCATAAGCAGGTACCACTTTTTTAGAATCAGGATTGTGAACGAAATTAAAATTTCTAGTTCCTCCCCAAAGCGTTGGGTTACTAGATTTGTACACTGTTCCGCCCCATAGAATATTTCTTTCAAAAATATCATTTGTTGGTTTTGGGTAGGGTACATTACAGGTGTATCCTCTGCCTAAAATTACATTATTTGTAACCGTACGGTGATATCCTTCACGTGTTTTAATACCTCCAGATAGACTTATATTATTGTAGATCTCATAATTGGTAGATCCATCATCCAAATCAATATCCCAACCATGATCACATTGCATTCTATTGTTACGAATAATAGTGGTCTGATAAGCATCCCACAAAGGAGCATTTGGATACTTTTCTATATAATAACTAATCATTGCTTTTCCGTTCTCATCTCTAAAGTCAGGTCCAGAAGGTCCAGCTCTAAACCAATAACGATCTCTTCCCCAAGAATTAAAAGCGCCATGATCGTGAGTCTCTAAAACCGTTTCAAAACAATCGTTCCATTCTATGATATGACCTCCCCAAGTTCCATCACAAATATTAATTGCAGCTCTTGGTGTGTGACTAATAGTGTTATGACGAAGTGTAATTCTTGATGACATAGAAATATTAATTCCTGAGGCTTGTTTTTCAAAACGACCACAAAGCATCATTAAATTATTTTCAACGATACAATCTGCTGGATATTCCTCAGATTTTGGTCCAATAGTAGTATCTATTACATCTAATGCTGGAGGAAGATGTTGAAAACTAAATGAAGGATCACGAACAGCAGCAAAGGAACCAACAAAGTTTACATCCGTAGAACCATTATTTTGAAAAATATTTTCTTTTATCTGAATGTTACGGCTATAGCTATCAACAAATACTGCATTTCCTCCCAATTCTTTAAAAGAACAATGATCGATGACAATATTTTCCGTTCCTCTCATATGAATGGCTCCACCACGGTATACACACCAATCACTTCTTAGTAAAGGCTCAATGGTTTCTCTTAAAGTTCTTTTAGTACCTGTAAAATGAATCCCTGTAATATGAACATTTTTAACAGCTTTGGTTGTTTCATAATTTTTAACAACGGTCTCTTTTTGTGCATTACCACTCTTAAGAATGACCATTTCTGAAACAGGTTGCTTATAGTCTCCATAAATATTGATAAGGTGCTTAATTTGAAGGACAGCTTCAATCTTTGTGTCGTTTAGATTTACATGGGCTTCTGGCATATAATACAACCAACCATCCTTAGTATTATGATACCATTCTCCTGTAACATCTAATTCTTCAAAAACGTTTTCAATCATTCGATAGCCTTTGTGAGGTGGAGCAGAACGGTTGTTTTGCCAACCACCTTCGTACACCAATTCGCCTTTATTGTTTTTACCAGTCACAAAATAATGTTGACTTCCCCATAAACCTCTGTGCATACCATTTAAAATTGCTCCGGTAGGATCTTTCCATTCAGCTGCTTTTTTAGCATCCCAAGCATCTGGAGCTGCTCCTGAAAAAGGAACTGTTCCTGCTTTTTTTCCACGTACAGAAGGATCTCCATCTGTAGGTATAAAACCAGCATTAAAATTAGGATATCGTGCCATGTGTTGTCTTTTCTGATCTACAAAAAGTTGATCAATTGCATTTAAATCTCCCACATTGGTACGATAAATACCATCTTTAAATTCTTCCCATTTAGAAGTAATTAATTGTGCTCCTGTAATAACTACGTTTTCATTTTTAGCTGCCGAATAAACAACAGGAAATTGTTCACTACCACTATCTGCAGTGGTAATTTGTAAAGGCGTTATTAATCTATAAACTCCCTCATGTATAACAATGTTACATGCTTCTTTTCCTAAAAGTCCACTAGCTCTTAATTTAGCTTGTGCTGCTTTTATAGTTAACAAAGGTTTAGACTCTGTTCCATCATTGGCATCCGATCCATTGGTTGCTACATGAATATCTAGTGCATATAATGGTACAATGCACAGTACTAATAATAAGGTAATTATTTTTTTCATTAGTTTATATATTAATTTTTCATTCTTATTTTAAGCAGTAATTTATTTTGCGACATATTCTGCATATATATTTACTTCTCTATCATTTTGTTGAAGTTTTCCAGGAGTACTTCTTCCTTTATCTACATAAGATTGAAGTAATTTTGTTAATTCTTCTACTTTTTCAGGGTATTTATCATATAGATTGGTAGTTTCTGCAATATCATTAGACAAATCAAATAATTGTAAACTAGGAGATCCTGCTGGGGTTTTACCAGCTCTTGGCGTACTCCAACCACCAGATCCAGGACAAAGCGCTAATTTCCAATTTCCTTTTCTGATAGAAAAAGAACCATTAATACTATGACTAATGATGTCTTCTCTATTTGTTATAGTTGGCTTTTTTAATGTTGATAAAAAAGAAATAGCATCTACACCTGATGTTTCATCTAATTCTATACCTGTAATATCAGAACAAGTAGCAATAAAGTCAGTCATACATGTTAATCTATCTGTTTGCGTTCCTGCTTCTATAACTTCTGGCCAACGAATGATAAAAGGAACGCGATGGCCTCCTTCATAAATATCTGCTTTATTTCCTCTTAGATTTCCACTAGGTGAGTGTCCTTTGCTTTTTAAAGCAGGAATTTTTGCAGCAGGAGAACATCCATTATCTGTAGAAAATAAAACAATGGTGTTTTCGGTTAAATTATGTTTATCAAGAGCCTTTAACACTTCTCCTACAACCCAATCTGTTTCCATTAAAAAATCTCCATAAGGACCTAATTCAGATTTTCCTCTCCATTTTTCACTAGGAACAATAGGCGTATGTGGTGAGGTTAATGGCAAGTATAAAAAGAAAGGTTCTTTTTCTCCAGCTCTCTCATTTATATAATCCACTGATTTTTCTGCAAAAACTTGTAAACATTCACCTGATTTAAAACTTGGAGCAGAAGGCCCTTTTCTAGAACGTATCTTTGGATCATTCATAACCGAAGGAAGTTCTGTCACCTTTTCATTTTCAATATAAACATACGGAGGCATATCTAAAGAAGCTGCTATGCCATAAAAGTAATCAAAACCATTACTTGTTGGCGTTATTGCTGGTTTTGTATAATCGATATTCCATCCGCTACCAATTTGCCATTTTTCTTTTTTGTAATTAGGTAATAATTCCCAACCAATACCTAAGTGCCATTTACCAACCATAGCTGTATGATAATCTGCTTGTTTTAACAAATTTGCAACCGTTGTTTCCCCTTTTTTGATTAGTGGTTTGGTAGTAGGTTTATGGATAACTCCTTTAGATAAAGTTGTACGCCAATTGTAACGTCCTGTTAAAAGTGAATAACGAGATGGTGTACAAACAGAAGATGACGTATGCGCATCCGTAAATCGAATGCCTTCTGCAGCCATACGATCTATGTTTGGTGTTGCAGCTTTCCCTGTAGTATGAGAAACATCACCTATTCCCATATCATCGGCATAAATAAAAATGATATTAGGACGACTTGTGTCAGCCTTTTTTTGTGCCAGTAAATTTTGACTCAAAATTAAAAAAACAACTGCAATTATAGATTTGTACATTTTTAATAAGATTATAATGTTAAGGTAAAATTATTATTTATCATTAATATAGGCTTACTCTAATCCTTCTTTTTGTTGCTCTTATTGAATAGAGAGAAATATCCATACTTGATGATAAGAATTCTTATTATATATGCTTATTGCTTTATAGTAAGTTGTTTAACTTTTAGGTTTATCAACTAAATGTTAGCGAAATGTTGCATTAGAGAAAAGTATTTGAATGATTAGAGTAAAGGTTTCTTTAATGTATAGGATATATTTGTATTACATTTAATCAAGCTAATAAATTTAAGACTGATTAAAAACCTTAATTTACAATGTTTCCTATGAAGTTAAAAGTTTTATTTCTTTGTATTTTTATTTTATTTTCAATTCCGTTTTCTTCTCAAGAAAAACAAGTTGATTTTAAAGTTGATTTCGAATCATTTTTATCTAAGCACGATATGCTTTGGGATATTGTTCCAGATAAATGGCAAACCGCTCCTTATTCAGGTAATGGAAATATTGGTTTTTTATTTTATCAAGCTAAAGAATCAGAAAAAAATGTAATCTCTCTTCACATAGGAAGACATGATTATTACGACCATAGAGAAGCTAAAACTAAAGCAGATGAAATGCTTTGGATAAAAAGAAGCAGATTACCTCTTGGTCATTTTAAATTAACATCTAAAGGAAAAATAACAGGTGTTGACATGCGTTTAGATTTGTGGAATGCAGAATTAACAGGTACTATTAAAACTTCTAAAGGAACTTATACAATTAAAGGTTTTACACACAGCACAAAAGATGTTATCTTTTTTGAAACAGATACAACTGATGAAAATGTAGAAATTACTTGGCACGCAGAAGAACCTATTCCTCCTGTTTATGAAGTCTTAAAAAGTGGCGGAGGTCCAAAAGGTGGCACTTGGGATAAAATGAGAGCGGTAACTTTAGAAATGGCTCCAAAACCAACATTTAGCGAGAAAAACGGCTACTCTTTTTGTTATCAACCTTTATTTGATCATAGAGGAGAAACCACTACAGGTTATAAAATTACAGGAAATCCTTCTGGAAAACAACAATTAATAACGAGCGTTCATCATAGTTATCCAGAACGAAATTCGCTAGAGATTGTTACTGAAAATTTAGAAGTAGGAGAGGAGCTTATTAAAAAAAATAGCTTTATTTCATCACATAAAAAATGGTGGCATAACTATTATCCGTTGAGTTTTTTAACCATTAATGATGCAGAAAAAGAATCTTTCTATTGGATACAAATGTATAAGTTAGGTTCTGCTTCTAGAGGAAATGGACCCATTTTAGATCTGATGGGACCTTGGTATAATAGAACTTTTTGGCCAATGGTTTGGGGAGATTTAAATGTACAACTCATCTATTGGACGCATTTAACAGCCAATAGAATGTCTATTGGAGAATCTTTACCAAATAATATAGATAAATATGCAAAAAACCTAGAAAATAATGTACCTGCAAGTTGGAAAAACAGTGCTGCCGTTGCTGCTTTAATGCCGCAAGATCTTATTGCTTTTAACGGAGCAAAAGTACCAGATATGTTAGCATGGATCTTAAACGATTATTGGTTGCATTGCCAATTTGCTGGTGATGATATTCGAATGCGAGATAAATTGTTTCCTATTTTAAAAAAGACGGTGAATAGTTATTTAAATTATATAAAAGACAATCCTGTTGATGCCAAAGATGGCAAAATTCATATTAAATATAGTTGGTCTCCAGAGTACAAACCAGGTCGTGGTCAAGATATTAATTTCACTTTAGCTTTAATTCGTTGGAGTTGTCAAACATTAATCGATATTGATGAAAAGCATCAAATAAATGATCCTCTTAAAAAAGAATGGGAGTATTTACTAACTAATTTGGTTGATTTTCAAATTGATGAAAATGGATTGATGGTAGGAAAAGACAGACCTTTTGCAAATCCGCACAGGCATTATTCACATTTATTAGCCTTTTATCCTTTAATGGTAATTACACCAGAAAAAGAAGCCGATAAAAAACTATTACGCACTTCATTAGACCATTGGTTAGATGTTACTTTTAATAGTGGTAAAAAAATTAAAGCCATGCCTGTAACTGGTTATACAGCTACTGGAGCTTCATCTATGTATGCTAATTTAGGAGACGCAGAAAAAGCTTATTATTATCTTGATTTTTTAATCAAACATAAAAACATTTCATCTACAACCATGTATTCCGAAGGAAAAATTAACCCTGTTATTGAAAGTCCGCTATCTTTTGCAACAAGTTTACATGATATGATGCTTCAAAGTTGGGGTGGAAAAATAAATGTATTTCCTGCAAGTCCTAAAAAATGGAAAGATGTTGCTTTTCACAACTTAAGAACACAAGGCGCATTTTTGGTGAGTGCTAAAAAAATAGAAGGAACTACCGAATTTGTATCTATAAAAAGTTTAAAAGGAAACGAATGCAACGTTCAGGTTGATTTTAAAAACCCGAATTTTTATATCAATGGCAAATGTGTTTCCATAAAACAAAATGCAAATGGTTCGTATCCTATAAATTTAAAGAAAAATGAATCGGTAATAATTACTGCCAAAACTTTAAATAAAACCGATTTAAGTATTAAAGAGTTACCAAAATCTAAAGAAGAGCAGAATCTTTTTGGGTATGGTAACAAAACAAAAAGATTACCTGGTCATACATATTACAGTTCTTATTAAAATTAATTATGAAAACAATTTTATATCATCTATTTATTATTTCTTCTTTTTTATCATGCACTGCAGTTACTCAAACTTTACAAGCGCAAGAGAAGAAACCGAATGTTATTTTTATCTTTTCTGATGATCAAAGATTCAATTCTTTGAGTATGACTGGAGATCCTATTATTCAAACTCCAAATATTGATGAATTAGCTAAAGAAGGAGTCTTTTTTAACAATGCTTATATTACTAGCCCTATTTGTGGCCCAAGTAGAGCAAATATATTTACAGGACAATGGGAACGAAGAAATAAAATTGGCTTTACTAATGTTTCTAAAAATCTTATTTCTGAAACTACCTATAAAAATAGCTGGCAAGCACAATTAAAAAAAGCAGGATACTCAACCGCTTTTATAGGAAAACATCACACAAAAATAGGAGATAGAAATGATACGCCTTTAAGAAAAGATGTAGATTTTTGTTACTATGGAAATGGTCATTTAGGGTTTTATCCAGCAAAAAAACACAAACAGTTTGCAAACCTTAAAAACGAAACACAAGTTGAAGGAATGTTAGAGGCAACTAAGGCTTTTTTAACACAAGGAGATGCTTATGATTACTTTTATAAAAATGCTGATGCCTCTATTAAAAATCAAATTAAGAAAAGAGACCCTAACAAACCTTTTTCTGCTTGGATTAATTTAAATCTACCTCATGCTTCTAGTATTGGCGGAATGGGTTCACATGAAACAGACCCAGAATATTACAAAACAGGATATGATGATGTAAAAGATAAAATTGAATTACCAGAAGGATATCCTCAAAACATTAGTTTGCCTGAAGATGTTTATGCCACCAAAGATTTAATGAAATACTACATTACATCTAAAAAGGGTAAATTACTAAATGAGAAACTAAAAATGACCAGAGCAATTCATGCTATAGATATCATGATAGGAAATTTACGTTCATTTTTAAAGGAAATTGGCGAAGCGGATAATACCGTTATTGTATTTTGTTCAGACAATGGTTTGTTTTTAGGTGAACACGGATTAGGTGGTAAAACTATTTTGTACGATGAATCTGTACACGTTCCTATGATTGTGTATTCTCCTTTTTTTACTGATAAGACACAAGGAAAAGTAATAGATGATTTGGTGGTTGGTCAAGATATTCCTGCTACACTTTTAGAAATGTGTGGTGTAAATATCCCTGCATCTTATCAAGGAGCAAGTGTGCTTCCTTTGATAGAAAAGAAGAATGTAAAATGGAGAGATGACATCTTTTTAGAAAACTTATTTACAGATCAAGGATATCCAAGACAAGAAGGCGTACGAAGTAAACAATATAAATACATTCGTTCTTTTAGTAAATTAAATGACCGAAATAAATATGTTCCAAACCAATCTTCAAACTCAAATGAACAACCTATTTACGAGGAATTATTCGATATTATAAAAGACCCAAAAGAAGAAAATAATTTAGTAGGTAATAAAGACTACATCAAAGTTTTAAATGAATACAGAGAACGGTGTAAAACTTTGGTGTCTGAACTAAATTAGTTTTATAATTAAGTAATTATCATCATGAAAAAAGTATTTCTATTAGTAATGGCTTGTTTAGTTACATCAAGCAGTTTTGCACAAGAAAGACCAAAAAAGCCAAATGTAGTATTAATTTTAACCGATGATTTAGGTTGGCAAGATGTAAAGTGTTACGATATTGACGAGCCTTCGCCATTCGAAACACCAAATATTGATAAATTAGCTACAGAGGGCGTTCTTTTTTGGCAAGGTTATTCTGCTGCAACTGTTTGTTCTCCTTCTAGAGGAGCTATTTTATCAGGAAAACATCCTGTTCGTCTAGAAAGAACTAGCGTTAGAGGAGGTCATCCACCATTGCCTTTTAATTATGGATCTTCATTAATAAGTCCTTGGATGAGAGGTGCTTTAGACACATCAGAAGTTACAATTGCCGAATCTCTTAAAACCAATGGTTACAAAACTGGACATTCTGGTAAATGGCATGTAGGTATTGCAGTAACAGACTATCCAGAACCGAAAGATCAAGGTTTTGATTTCTCAAAGCATGGTTTTGGATCTCATAAAAGAATGGAGGATCGTACCAAAGGGTTCTCAACTGCCGACAAATCTGACCCATTTTATTTAGATGAAGCAGGTTTTCCGTTTGATGATATCACTCAAGATGGAATTGATTTTATGGATGGAAACAAAAAAGATCCATTTTTTCTTTTTTATGCTTCTCGTTTAGTGCATACACCAATTCATACAAGAAGTGAAGCTTTATTAAAAAAATACTACCAGAAATTAGGAATAGATTATCCTAAAGAAAAGGATCTTTGGGAAGAAAAAGGACAAAGAAATGCCTATTATGCTGCCATGGTAGAAACGATTGACCATTATACAGGTTTATTGATTAAGTACCTTGAACAAACTGAAGACCCAAGATGGCCTGGACATATGTTAATTGAAAATACGTATGTGGTTTTTACTTCTGATAATGGAGGTATGGAGCAACATACTGGTGAAATTATTACAGACAACTATCCATTAGATAAAGGTAAAATCAATGCTAAAGAAGGAGGTACCAGAGTTCCTTTTATTGTAAAAGGCCCAACAATTTCTTCAAACATCCAATCTAACGTAATGGTAAATGGTCTTGACCTTTATCCTACAATACTTAGTTGGACAGGAACCCCAAAAGAAGACAATCAAATCTTAGATGGTGCTGATTTGTCTATTTTACTAGACAAAGACCCTACAGATTCAAAATTAGTAATAGATACTGAGACTGGAGCACCTAGAAATACGATGATGTGGCACTTTCCAAACAGTTCTATGCAATCTACTTTGCGTATTGATGACTATAAATTAGTCCGTCAATATACCGATACCGAAAAAAAAGCTACTTTAGAATTGTATCAGCTTTATGAAAACGGTTTAAAACGTGTCGATATTGAGGAATCTAAAAATCTAGCAACTCAAATGCCAGAAAAAGCAAAAGAAATGGATCGCCTTTTAGATAAAAGATTGGAGAAATTAAATGCTAGATACCCATTTTTAAATCCTACTAGTAAGAAATCATTACCTAATAAAGCTAAAATACCTACTGTTGTTAAAAATGGTGTGGATGGAAAAGAAGTTTGGTTAGAATACAAAAACAATGGTGCTAAAGTTGTAAAAGCAGAGTTAATATATACTAAAAATGGAGGTGTAAAAGGTGAAATCTGGTTTCCTATTACCATGAAGCTTACTGATAATAAAGTTTGCGTAAAATTACCTAAAGGTACCACACACTATGTCTTTAATTTGGTTGACGAAAACAATTTTTTAATTAGTTATCCAGATGCCGGTTACCAAAAAACCACAAAAATATTTGCAACGAAAGCAATACAAGTTAAATAATATATTTAACTCATCATTATATTACCTGAAAGGACTCTGTGTTGGATAGTCTTGTTAAATATATTTGTTCATTTAGTAAAGAAAACGACAGAAATAAATATGTTCCTAATCAATCTTCAAACAATAATGAACAACCTATTTAAGAGGAATTATTCAATATTAATAAAGACCTAAAAGGACAAAATAATTTAGCAGGAGATAAAAACTATATCAAAGTTTTAAACGAATACAGACAAAAGTGTAAAACATTAGTATCAGAATTAAATTTTCACCTACAATTATATACCTCATGAAAAAACTGTTATTTATATTATTAGTCGGAATTGGAACGCTCCTTTTGGTAAGTATGATTTCTAAAAATCACACAACTGACAATTCTATCAATAAAGAAATAGTTAAAAATAATAAAACTACGGATTCAAAGTTTAGAATTTATTACATAAGACATGCAGAAGGTGGACACAATGTTAAAAAGGAATGGAGCATATATCCTGAAAGCGAATGGCCTTCTTATGTAGGAAATCACTTAGCCTTTACCCCAAAAGGAATTATGCAACAATCAAGAGTACCTAATAAATTAAACCGATTTCATTTTGATTTTGTTGCCGTAAGTCCTGCATGGCGATGTAAAAATACGTTGTTACCGTATCTAGAAGAGTCTAAAGTGAAAGGAGAGATTTGGCCTGAACTTGCAGAAATTTATGCTACAAAACTTATTATTTCTCCGGATTTACCAAAATATGTATCAAAAGAGAAAATTCTTGGTGCTGGAGATGCTATAACTTTATTAGCAGAAGAAGAACCTTATTTTACCTTACGTAAAGATGGTTTGAATGAATTTAAAAAAGCTCGTTTTCCTAGAGATCATTCAGAGAGCGCAAAAGAAAACGCAGCGTCTAAGGTGATTTTTGATAGGGTTTTAAAATTAATTGATAATCGTAGTGAATCTTTTAAAACAATACTTTTATCAGGACATGGAAGCAGTGGAAAAGCGATTTTAAGAATGCTTACCAATGATCCTTTAAATGGTTTTCCTCCAATTACAAATACAGGTGTTTGGATGGTAGAACAACAAGATAATGGAACTTTTAAATTAAAAATGTTCAACGATGTTCCACTTCAGTAATAAAATAGCTTTGATAAACTGTTTTGATGACATTACCAACCTCACAAAAATAAAATGATACAACCTAAGTCTTTTGTATCCTTTATTAAGTAAAATTTATGATCGTTTACAACAATAATTTGGTGAGTTAGAGAAAATGTATTTGAGTAATAATAGATATTTTTACAGTGTACTAAACATTGAAAACGATGTTTTTAATTTAATTAACCAACCTTATCACTAACCTTATGATCAAAAAAATTACGTTTTTAATAGTATTTCTTTTCACTGTACAAGTTTCTAACGCACAATTTTTGTGGTTGGAAGATGAAACAAATACCCGTAAAATTGAGTTTACAGCCGAAGAAGATGTACCCACAAATTTAACAGGAAACTTTCCAAACCCTCATACTTTAGGTATTAACACACATACTATTGTCTCTAAGTACAATAGACCGGAAGGGACCAATGATTTTTTATCTTTTAACTTGTTCAATTATGTAACAGATTTAACCGATTATACAGTTACACTAAAAGCATATATTGATATACCTACTGATGAGCTAACTACAAACAACTCAAAACTTAGAGTGTTTTTTCAAAGTTCTGATGCAGGAGGACGTGTTTATGAGCAATTGAAATTCACAGTTGGGCAAGAATGGGAAACTTTTACCTTTCATTTTCAGGATGTTGCTATTCCACAGAATGTACTAGATGTTGGAGGGTATGACCTTATGATAATTGGTTTAGCCAATGGTAGTATAGAAGAACCCGCTATGAGTTATTATTTTGATGAAATATATGGCTCAACAGATCAAACTGCAACAACAGTAGATCATCCAGCGGCGTGGTTAGCAGGTTCATGGGGAGGTACATTTCCTGTTTTTGGTGGAGAAAGATTAGATACAGAAATAGCAACAGGACATGACCCAATAGGAGGTGTAAATGAGCTAGTAACAGAACTTCCTGCTCTAGGACATGTGATTACAAATCTTTCTTATTTTGCACATTCACATTATTTTAACGTAAGAGATAATACCAATGTAGATGTTGCTTCTGAAATACACGAAAGTTTAGTTCCTAGTGCTGAGAATCAAGAAATAATGCTTGAAGTTTTACAAACACTAAAAAATTCTGGGAAGAAGATTATTTTGTACATTTCTACAAATTATTTAGACAGAGCAAGTGATGAAACACAAGCTGCTTGGGTAAATTATTACACAACAAAGTTTGATGGGAATGAATATTTAGCTTACAAAAATTTAGTCCAAGGGTTTATTCCAGCAGTAGCAGAATATGCCGATGGATATTGGTTCGATACTACAACTTCGCTTCGAGACGATGGACATTTAGAAGATTTTGTTCAAATGTTTAAAGATGCTGATCCTGGAGCGGCTATGTCTGTTTCTGAGTTTGGGCATTTACATTATATAGAAGGAGAACCAGTTATGGTTGATTCTGATGGAATTGATGATGAAGACGATAGAGACTATAATGTATCAAACTTTAGAGGAAATAACTCTTATTCAGATTTTACAAGAGGACATGTATCTGCACTAGGTGGTGGTGCTCCTCCAAATTCATGGGGATATGAAGAGTATACTTTACCCGCTATGGTTGGTAATCCTTGGTCAGTCTATGAAAAAAAACAAGCACTAAAACATGTATGGTTTCCTATTAGAGACAAATGGCATGTTTCTAGTGCAAATTTAATATTCGGGACAGAAGATGCGTACAGGTTTTCTAAAATTCTTATCGATGCTAAAGCTGGTGTTACTTTTGCTAATACGATATCTAATAATAATGGTGTTGATGCTGGACATATTAAGGACGACGAAATGGTAATTATGAAAACAATTAATGACAGACTTTTATCTAATCCTGTGCCGGATTATGAACCTTATGTAAGACCTGAAGGGGCTTATCTTGTTGGAGAAATCGACAATACTCTTTCATCAACTGATGATTTTATAAATCCAACATCCAATCCATTTCAAATTAACTTGTATCCCAATCCTGTGGTTGATGCGTTAACCATTACAAAGACTGCAACTGGTATCTCAAGCATAATTGTTGTGTCTGTTACAGGAACAAAAGTATTAGAAAAGTTATGGGATGATGGAGCTTTATCAACACAATTAGATTTGTCTACATTAAAATCAGGAATGTATTTTGTTAAACTTACTAACAGTAATAATCAAAGTTTAACACGAAAAATAATAATAACAAAATAAGCTGCTCAAACAGTATCGAATAATTATTTTACACATTAAAAGGTAATCATAGCGTAAATAATTGATTGTTTAGAGCAAATTGAATATCGTAGAGCCCTTTATTTTTGTATCAACTATAAAAAAACTAAATAATGAAAAACTCAATTTTATATTTCTTTTTGTTGATCTCATTTTTTTCTCTTAAAGGGCAAGAATTAGTGAAGCCTAATATTGTTTTTATTTACGCAGATGACCTTGGTTGGCAAGATACTCAGTTAAATGATGTTGGTGCTGTTGTACCTTGGGAAACCCCTAATATGTTGTCATTGGCAGAAAGTGGTGCTAATTTTTCACAAGCTTATGCTTCAGCACCAACTTGTGCACCATCAAGAGGGGGTACAATGAGTGGTAGAATGCCTCTTAAAACTAAAATGACCCATGTAGCTGGAGGGCAAATACCTAATGTTAAATCTTCAAATAAAACGATAGAATCGTATTATCCTGGTAGATTACAGCTAGATGAAGTTACCATGGCTGAAGCATTAAGTCCTTTAGGGTATGTATCTGGTCATATTGGCAAATGGCATATGGCAGCTAACCATAATATTTATCCGGAAGCTGTAGATCAAGGGTTTAATTATCAAGATACTGATAGAGGAATTACTAGAAGTATGGGAGACAGATCTGTAGACTTTGCTACTGATGCAGAAGATGATCCTTATCGATTAGATGAAGATGGCAGACCTTATGATGCGGTAACAGAATTAGCATTGGGTTTTATGGATGATAACAAAGAAGAACCCTTTTTTCTATACATGGCGCACTGGTTGGTTCATTCTCCTATACAAACAAGAGATTTAGCATTACTAGAATATTATTGTGATAAATTAGGAATTCCTGTTCCAACAACAGATGCAAATATTACGACTCCAGGCCAAACAAATCCATATTATGGAGCGATGATTGCTAGTTTAGATTGGAGTTTAGGGAGAGTAGTAGATTATTTAAAAGAAACAGATGATCCAAGAAATCCTGGGAAAAAATTATTTGAAACTACCTATATTATATTTGCGTCAGATAATGGAGGGGCAGAAAATCATGGGTCAGAAATTATTACAGATAACTTTCCTTTAGATTTAGGGAAAACACACACCAAAGAAGGCGGTTTGCGTACTCCATTTGTTATAACAGGACCTGGTATTGTAGAAAATAAAGTATATGATAACATAGTTTCTCATTTAGATTTTTATCCTACAATTATGGAGGTTACTGGAGCAGATGCCGTTCTTGATGCAAATGTTCTGAACAATTTAGATGGTGTAAGTTTATTTCCTTTTTTAAGTGGAACTGAAACAGAAATAAAAAATAGCGACGATACTGAAAGAACAGATCTTTTTTGGCATTACCCACATGGACAAGATGAAAGAGCATCTTCAGCTATTAGAAGTGGAAATTATAAATTGTATAAAATCTATGATAAAGGAGGTTATTATAAAGCCTTCAAATTATATAATGACGATGGGTCTGATAATGATATAGAGGAGATATATGATGTGATAGATACGATGGATGCATCTCTTAAAAATGAAATTATTTTAAAGCTAGAGACTCTTTTATCTGAAAATGACGTAAGAATTCCTCAGTTTAATCCAGACTATAATGGAGATCCATTAGATAATCAAGATATTGTTCCATCTGTTGTTTCAACAGTTTTTGATCAGGATACAGGTGTAGCCACAGCAACACTAACTGCTAATGCAGGAGATGCTATTATTGAAACCGCTTATTTACTTTATAGAATAGAAGAAGCAGATTCAAAAGAAATAGAGTGGTTTGAAATTTCAGCAACTATAAATGGCAATGTGATTACTGCTGAAGTACCAGAAGTAGCTACAGGAGTTATATTTACCCTAACTGATGAAAATAATTTTATGGTTTTGTCGGAAGAACTATCAATATTTAATCCTCATAAGATAACACTTGCTAATTCTATTGGAGAACAACCTTTTAAAGTAGTAGATGAATATGCAGAGTTAATTGGGAATACAACTATAGGCGGTACAGCTTATTTACAAGCAAGGACTGTAGAAGGAGGAGATGGAGCTAAATTTTATGTAAAAGCTCCTGCTGATGTTGCATCTATAACTTGTGATAAAATTACATTAGGAATCATATCTCAAGCAGGAGATACTGTAAATGTTGATCTCATTATTGATGGAGAAACACAAAGTTTTACCTATACAAGTACAAACAATAATACTCCAGAATTATTCGAATTTGATACTCCTGTTACTTTTACACAGTCAGCTAAAGAAATTCAGGTGATAACAACCTCACTTTCTAATTCAGAAGGATTAGCACCAAGAGTGAGATTTGTAGATCTCTTCTTTAATGTTTTAGGAGCTACAGAACCACTTCATGAAATAACTCTGAATAGTTCAGATTTGGAACAAACGTTTACGGCTGTAGATAATTATTCAGAATTGATTGGTGGTACAGCTGCTGGAAGTGGAATTTATTTACAAATGAGAACAGAAATTGACCCAGCAGATAATCTTGAAGGAGATGGAGCTAAATTTCTTGTGAAATCTACAGAAGGTTATCAAAGTATATTAAATAAAGTAACGTTTGCCGCGAAATCACAAAAAAATGATATTGTAGACGTTGCAATTACCATTAATGGCGAGACGCAACAGCAAGCTACTTATACTAGTGGTGGGAATAATGAAGGTAATAATTTCGAGTTTGTATTTAATACTCCACTTACGTTAGCTGACGATGAGACTACAGAAATAAAATTTGTAACAACAGGTCTTTCTAATTCAGGAGCGGAAGTTGTTGGGCGATTAAGACTTCAAGATATTATATTTCATGTCTCAGATTTTGTTTTAGGGGTTGATGATATTGGTAAGGAAACTAATAACGTATTAAATCTATATCCTAATCCAGTAAAGAATACTTTTAGCCTTACAAAGGAAGTAGCATCAGGTATTTTGTACAATGTGTATGGGGCAATAGCGTACAAATTCGAAAATGCAAATAAAGGTATTGATATATCTAATTTAAAATCAGGTGTATATCTGCTAAAAGTTATATGTAAAGATGGTAACAGAAAACATATAAAATTATTAAAAGAATAAGTTTATTATAACCCAATTAAAGAACCCCCTCTATAAATTAGTGGGGGTTCTTTTTATATTGGAAAATAATAACTACTATAACCCAATGATATTTAGACGAAAGGTAAGTTGTCTAAGTAGAATTTATCTCTAAGTACCTTAGAAATATATACTAAGAAACCTTTTTATGATCTAATGGTATATTGAAACAGAACGTCCATCACACGTAGCTGTAAATGTTAAATCTATTACTGAATTGTAAATGTGATACCAAGTTTGTGCAACAACGGTTACGGATGCTGTTAAAGCTAAAACAATTGTAAGTAATTGTTTTTATGATATGAATATATTTTTACTTAATAATTTATTCATGTTTAGACTAAGAGGCTTGGGCTTATTTACGTTGTCCAATCTAAATCATACTCCTATCTATCAAACCCCTCCTCAAACCTTATGAAAACTATAGTAAATACAATTTACTTTTAAAAAATTAGCAGTTAACCAATTCCAGAATAAGTAGGAGGGAAAATTAAACGAATGGTAAAGACCTTCAAATGAGTACAATTCATCTTTAAAATAAAAAGACAGGATTACCCGTCTTTTTATTTTAAACCCAAATTAAATTAAGTACTACTTATTTACTAGATAAAGCATAGTTAGAATATTGTTTTTTCTCTGTCTTAAGAGATTTTATAGTAGGCATTTCTGGGTAGCTTACTAAAAAATTGTACTCATCAATTAAATTAATTAAATAATGCGTTGTTCCTTTTGGTAAAACGGCTGTTATAGTAGAATCTTCTTCTATATTTGCTTCTGCTTTAAACCACTCTTCATATTCATGTCCACCATTTGTAGTATAAATAAGATTGGCTTTTACAACTTTTGCTCCATTTTTTTTGTACTTAAAAGTAACCTCATTCTTCTTTTTTGTCTCTAAAATCACCGTTGGAACAGTTTCTTTATGCTCCATATCTTTTAAGTAAAAAGGATTGTAAGATGGGTAACTCGCATTCATTTCTGTTAAGATTGATGTAAGCTTATCATTCATCTCTTTTGTTCTTTTAACTTCTACTTTTGCTAAGTTATTTGCTTCTTCTATATCAACACGTTCAGCAGTTCCGTTAGAGGTGTCATACAATCTGTAAAGTTCAAATTCTGGAGTTTTAGGATTGTTTTTGTAATCATAATTCCTAATAATTTTATAATCACCTACACGTAAGGTACTTTGATATGAGGAATGTGGAAAGTGCCACATCATCGTATTTCTCTCATTTCCTTCTTTGTCTAAAACTAATTTAGAATCTGTAGGATCTTTTAATAATAAAGTAGATAAATCATCACCGTCTAAATGTTTATTTTTTGGTTTTTCAACATTTAATAATGATAGAATTGTAGGGTAAAAATCAAGTCCGTTTACAACAACATCAGATTGTATTCCTTTTTTTATTCCAGGTCCTGCAATAATTAAAGGAACTCTTGTACCACCTTCTTTAGCGTTTATTTTTCCTTTATCTAAAGGAAAGTTATCCGTAAAAACTTCACCAGGATGCCCTTCCATTCCTCCATTATCAGAAGTAAAAATAATATACGTATTTTCACTTAATTTATGACCAGGCCAACGAGGATCATCTGTAGTTTGTAAATAATCAAAAACTTGGCCTACATAATAATCTAACATTTCAACCATTGCAGCATAATACGGATTGTTTTGCCCTTTTACGTCCCAACCATGTGGATCAGTTGGATAATCTAGACCTAATTTTTTACAGTATTTTTCTAATAGCGCTTTACTTCTGGTATGTATTGGTGCATGCACTAAAAAAGTGGCGTAATACAAGAAAAATGGATCTTGTTTGTTCTCTTTTAAGAACTTTAATGCATTTTCGTTATTTTGATGAAAAGGGAATCCTTCTTTATCTAATCGATAAGGATCTGATGCTTTATTAGTTGCAAAATCTGTAAGTCTATGTGGTTTTTGAGGAACTGTAGCTCCACGATCATGGGTAGTAACATCAAAACCTTGGTCCTCTGGTTGCGGATAAGCAAAGTGGTTTATAGCCATGTGCCATTTACCTGCATGCCCTGTTGTGTATCCCTTTTGTTGTAAGACTCTAGCTAATGTCGTTTCGTTTTCTGGCATACGTCCACTATACCAAGGATCCATAATACGTTGTGTTTCTTTACTAGCGTAAACTGTAGGGGGCGCACCACCTACAACATGTGTTTTTTGTGCTCTAGCAGGATGAGTTCCACTCATTATTGCACATCTACTAGGTGCACAAGTAGGAGCGGGAGAATAGGCTTGCCAAAACTGAACCCCTTCTTTTGCGAAAGCATCAATATTTGGTGTTTCGTATGGAGATGGATTATCTATGTCATACACTTTTAAATCTTGCCAACCTAAATCATCAGTAAGTAAGAGCACCACATTAGGCTCTGGCCTATCATTACTCTGTGTTTTGTTGTTGGGTGCTTTTTGTGTATTACAACTATATAGTAATACACTTGTTAAAACTAAAGGGAGGAAATTTTTGTACTGTGTTTTCATTATATAAATAATTTTATTTATTGATGATAATACTTATAAATAAAGTAAAAAAGTTATTTGTCTTAACAGAAAAAGGCAGTAATATAAATTACTACCTTTTTTTTATAAATTTTATAGAATTTTGATTAAAAAAATAAATCTTATCTCAAGAGGGTTTTAATACTATTGAGTTATTTTAAAATAAATATTTACTCTTTTACAATTTTTAAAGTTTTTAAACCTTTAAGAGTCTTAATATCTACAATGTAAATTCCTTTTGCTAAGTTACTAACATCATAATTAGTGTTCGCTTTAAACGTTTTTACTAAACGTCCATTAATATTATATAATTTTACATTTTCAATATCTAAACTAGAATCTATTTGAAAACTGTTTGTTACAGGATTAGGATACGCAACAATAGAAGCGTTATTTAATTCAAAATTATCTACAGATAATATAGCTGCAGCTGGTCCTTGAAAAGCATCAAAATAATATACATTTCCTGTAGCAAGAAGATCAGCATCTGGTTGATCAATTAATAAATTTGCAGTACTATAAGATACTCCTTCTGTAAGGTTTTTTTCTGTAAAATCAAAGATGTATTCTTGCCATGCATCAAAAATAGTAACATCAATTGTTACGTTTTTTTGCCCTGCTGTTTCAATTCCATCTCGCAAATACAATCTTAATCTTCTACCAGAAGTTCCATTTACATTTGTTGACGGTACATAGGCTCTTATTTTAAAAATAGCAGATGATTGATAGTCGGTTGTAATAACACCTGGTAATTGAAACTTTATTTGTGAGTGTGGATCTTCTCCTTTTGTAAACTTAGCAACTAATGGACTGCTGTTTCCAGTAGTCGTTGGTGTAGTTACTGCATCTCCTTGTTCTAAAAACACACCACCTTGTACTTCATTAACAGTTACGCCAAATGTATCTGGGCTATAGTTATGGTACCACGCATTTCCAGCATCTAAAACTGCTTCTGCATCTAAAACTGCTCCTTGGTCTAAAGATAATGCTACTGAACTTGTAAACGTATCAAAGTGAAAGTCAATATCGTTATTTAAATTTGTAAATCTGTTAGATTGACCAAGGATTCTAATATAACCCGAAGTTACGTTTTCTGTATACGTTTTTCCACTAAAATCAAAGGTTAAAGTGTACCAACCATTTACATCTGTACCTTCTAAATCTGAAAGTTTTACTTGTACTTGTTGAGTCCCTAAATAAAACCTAATACGAGTTAATGAATCAAAGTTAGAGTAATTAGTTATATCTGGCATATATAAACGTACGTTTACACTCAAACTAGCGAAATCAGCTGGCGTAAGTACATAACCGTTAGGAAAACTAAAACTAAGATCCTTGTTTCCTATTTTTAATGCTGCTATTTCATCATCAGTTAATCCTGCTGTATCTAATGTTGTGTCTGCTGCAATTTTCCATAATAGTACATTTGTAGCTTCTGTATCGGTGGCATCAGGATTGGCAACTGTTGAAACAGAACATCCATCACAAGTAGATGTAAATGTTAAATCCGTAACTCCATTATCAACGTCATACCAAGTTTGTGCAACCGTAGTTATTGATGCTAATAAAAATAAAAGGCTAGTAAGTAATTGTTTTTTCATAATTTTAAATTTATTCGATTAATAATTTATTGTAAAAATAGTTGAAATTAAGTGTTTAGTTTTGCTTAAATCAATCATTGCCTTGCTCTCTTTATATTTTAAAGTAATTATAATTTGTTGATTAGTAAATGTTTGTGTTTTTTTTTGATTAGGTGTCGTTAATAATTTTATTTACTTTTTAACAAAACGAATAATCTTTGATTCACTATTTTCTAAAATGACTTTCATAATAAAAAAACCGCTTTTAAGACTGGAAATATCATATTGATTTCTGTTGTTAGAAAATTTCATCATTTCTTGTCCTAACATATTATAAACAAATGCAGATGTAATTTTTTTGATAAACGAAAGGTACTATTTACAGGGTTGGGATATAAATCAATTGTATCCTTAAAGCTTAGAATATCTGTAGATAAAACTGTTTTATCTTTCCAATTAAAAACAGTCTCTTTGGTTTCAATATTTACCCAAAGATCTAAATTTTTAAATGAACGCTCATAAATATACCCATTTTTTATAGGTTCACCTAAAGGTTCTCCTAAAAAATAATGAAATTCAGCTATAAAACTAGTGTCCCATACATCTGAACTAGAGCTTAAAGCATATACACTTGTTGTATAACTAAAATAGACGTTCTCTTCTGTAATTATTAAAAAAAAACAGCCAAAGGAAAGTATATGTTTTCTTTTGCATACGCGATTAACTCATCATCATCTGTAGGCTCTTATTTAGCTGTATTGTAACTTGGGTTTGTTTGTAAATTAATCATTTTACCTTTTGGCCAAGCTTCTTTCATTAATTGAATAGCTAACGCAGATTGCATCTGCGTTAGCTTGTTCGCTACTTGCTATATCCCATCGTTCTAAATAAGAACCATCCATAAATTTGAAGATTGTAAATAGGAAATAATAGAAAAGTGCTTATAAGCTCTCATTTTTAGATTTTACGGACTATATCAAATTATTCTAAAATTATTTTCTTGTTCAGTACTCCTGAGGCCGTTTTTAATTGAATAATATAGATTCCTGGAGCTAAATTTGGTAAAGAAATAGCATCACTTCCACTTGACGCAAATGAAGTTTCCATCATTTGTTTACCAAGAATATTAAATAATTTAACTATAGATTTTCCTTGAGATAAACCTGTTATTTTCAACTTAGAATTATTCGTTTTATAAATACCTATACTTTCTAAAATAGCACTATCAATACTTAATACACTATTTGTAGAGGTATGAATATAGAATCTACCAGAACCATTTAAACTTTCAGATAAGGTTACTTTATATCTAGCATTTGCCTCATCTAAACGTGAATATGTTTTTTCTTGTCTGTCTTCTAAATAAACATTCAAACCAGAAGGTAAGTTTAAAGCCTCTGCAGTAAACGTAATTTCTTTACTTACTGCTGCTTTTATTCCTAAAGGAATTATAGTAGTTTCTAAATCTGAATTAGGTACTGCTTGTTTTGCAAATGCAGTTCCTTCATTGTTTTCTACTAATTGAGTATACAAACTTAATTCTGAAGAAACTCCGTTAAACATTCCAATATCAAAACCTGGATCTAACCCTAGTGTTTTTTCATCTAAATAATTAATTGTTGTAGTTTTATTATTTGTACCATCAGTTATATTTATCTCAATAGAAGTTTCTGTATTAGAACTTTTAAGAAAAGTAATATCATTTTGATGACTTTGCATTGCTGTAGTAAAAGAAGCTGTTGTACCTGTAGTACTAGCACTTACAAAAAAAGCTTGACCTGGATATACATAACCAGTAGTTTTTGCTAGATAAGAACTATCATCCCAAACATAAATTGCTTGAAAAGCACCTCCAAAATTAGTGTCATTTTCGTCAATAAAAGCAGCAACATCTAAATAAGAAGTATATGAGTTTCCTATTAAGTTCCAGAAATTAGTACCATTTTGACTAATAGCTGGGGCCATACTTGAAGAATTTGCTGTACCCGTAAAAGTAAAGTTTCCAGTTTCAGTACTACTTAATAATGAATAACCAACACCATCATCAAAAGTTGCGCTAGTACCACCTTGCATATAAACCCAGTTTCCTGTTGTATTATCTGCTGTTCCGTTTTGGTAGGTTGCAATTCCTCTATTTTCAGTATTAGTTGTACCTGAAGCAATTGTATTATCAGTAACCCAATCATCATTATAATTTTCTCCTGAAACAGGTGAAGTTACTAAATGCCAGTTTGTATCTGTTACAGCAATACTGTAATTTACACCTTCTGTTGCTGTTAAAGAACCACCATTGTACAATAAAGAAGCACTATTTTCAATAGAAACGCTGTTTACAGAAACAGCAGTAGTTATTGTAGGGTAATTTGTTACCCCAGTTGGTATTATGATATTGTCTGTAAGCACTGGTACTGTAGCTTTACTCCAATTTGAAGCAGTAAGCCAAGTTGAATCTGAAAACCCACTCCAAGTATTTAATGTATGATCTTCTCCAACAAGAAAGGCACCTGCAGGACGTTGATAAACGGTTGCATCTGCATTGATGGCAAATTGTTGATCCATATATGTTAATATTTCTACCTCATCATCTGAGGTAGTACCATCTGTAGATGTTGTATTAGAAAAAGTAACTGACCCTCCTGCATCTGTAATTCTTTTAGCAAAACGATACGCTTGTTCTTTATCAAACATTAAGTCAGACCTTTCGCTAGACCAAGTAGATCTTATCGGTAAAAATAAATGTTTTAATGTTTGTTTAGAGTTTTCTTCATATATCGTTATATGATTTTCTTCAATATCTGGTACTGTGAATTCTTCATACGCCCAAGAATTAGGAGGAGCTCCTTGTCCTAAAGGTGTAATATGTCCTGCTGTAAAGTCTGACCAAGGGTTTGTTGCTTGCATTTTTATTATAGCATAATCTCTTTCATCTTCCTCAAAAGGTATATCATCATCATCTTCACCTTCAGCTAGATCATTATAATTAATACCTACCGTTTCATTAACCCCATCAGTATCAACAAGAATTAGCTCGCCGTCTTCATCTAGAAACTGATGTTTATCTTTATTATTTGCTATAATAGCATTAGGAGCTGTATTACGAATCATTTCTACAAACTCATTTTTTTCTTCATCAGTCGTATCAACACCAGCACTTCCAAGACTATTATTTCTAGCATATTGTCCAAATGTATCAAACCAGTAACCATCAACTCCTAATTCTGTAAAACGTTTAATATAACCTTCACAATAATTCATCCATGCTTCATGATTATTACCATCAAAATATGTATCTACATAGTTATTCCAGGATGCTGCCCCTTCATCTGATGCTCTATCTCCTGGGCTTAAAGAGTTTATATATAAGATTACTTTTTTACCTGATTTTTTAAAGATATCAATAACATCAATAATAATTTGTTCATTAGCTAAACTCGGTACAAATTCTTCATCTACAACAGAACCTGTAGCTCCCATTACAGCATCTACATTAGGATTTGTTCTTAAAGTCCACAAATGTGAATTTGCATTATTGGTACCATTGGTAATTACATGCCCCATTGTAGGGTAACTATCAGCAATTTCTTGAGCACCTGCTATATAATCATAGCCTCTGTTGTCAACATATTCATCTAAGTCTTCACCTCCTCTTACATAAAAACGTCCACCCCATGATCCTTTTAGTACATCTACAAGTGGATCTTCTTCAAGTGGATCTGGCACAACTATTTCCTGTAAAACTGAACCATATATTTGATCTATATAATAAGTAACTTCTGATGTTGATCCTTGCCCATTTCCATAACCTATATATACTTGATTGTAACCATCCTCTAAAAATCCTTCAGAAGGTAAATCACCTTCGTTAAAAACAAACGAAAACTCTTCCCATTCTTGGCCTTTTGAAAATTTTAATTGAACTGCCTTAAGATCTCCTGTAGTTGTATTTTTTATATAGAAACGTATACGATTTATACTTGTCAAATCTTCAGTTGGTATATCTACATATGCTTTAAGGCTTATTGTATATGTTACATCTTCTAAAAGGTTTTTTGATAATTCAAAATAAGAAAAACCTTTGGTAACATCTGCTTCTCTAACAAACTTAGAAGTTACTTCGTTTGTGTTTATACCATTGGTATCTGGATTGGTTTCGTTAATAGAAAAAGTACCGTTTCCAGTGTTTGAAAATATAATATTCTCTGTGTCTGTTTCATTTTCATACCAGAGAAATTGAGCTTGTATAGAGTATGTATAGATACAAGAAAATATAACTATTAAATAAACCTTTTTAATCATTTTTTTTGATGTTTTTTTTTGCAAATATTACTGAAATAGGAATGTTGTACTTTCTATAATTAAACAATTTCTTACTAAAATCTGTCTAAAATTTGATGATAGTCAATATTTTGATAACACTTTATTTTTTTATTTTGACCGGAGCATATTAAGATGTTATTATTGTTCCAATTTATAAATCCCCGACTTATAATTGTTATTTTAATAAGCTCTTAAATATAACTATGAGATGAATATTAAATGAACATATTACTACTAATACAAGATTAAATAGGCTTTACCTATATCCTAAAACAAAACATCCTTTTGGTTGATTTCTAAAAAATATTTGGGGGAATATTTTAAAAATATCAGAAACACAAAAGGATGTTCTATATGTATAAGAAATACTAAAAGCTAGTTTTATTTTTTCTTCTTTTTATTTTTTCTAGATGCTTTTTTAATTTCTAGAGCTCGCTCTTTTCCAAAAGCTTTTATAAGGTCTTTAGAAAACTTTTTATTGCTAGCTTTTCTTTGTTCTTTTAATTCTGGCGTACCTTTATATTTAGCCGTAATTTCAGAAGAAGATATTGTTTGTTCAGTTTTAATAACAATTAATTTTTCTTTTTCTTCTTTAGACAATGTTATTTTACTTGCAACAGTTTCTACGTAAGAATCTACTTTTTTCTGTATTTTTTTATCCATCTTTTCTTGAGCAAAGATTGAACTACTCATTGCTACACTAAATACTAAAAATAATATTACTTTTTTCATAATTTCTATTTATTATTAAAAAACAAGCATTTAAAACATTTTTTTCTTTAAATGCTTGTAATATGTTATACTAATTAATTTTATTTAAAATCCGGTACCTGCTGCATCAGGTGGTACAGATTGTGCTTGGGACTTTTGTGGACTTAATATCATAAAGGTACCTAATGCTGTAAGTGCAGCATATTTTCCCATTTTTTTAACAGCTTCTTTTCTTGTGATATTTTCTTGATTTTTATTCATTTTATATGTTTTAAATATTATTATTATTAAAGGTTTAAAGAATTTAAAGTGTTCAGTTATCTTTTAATTAAGGATAACTTTTTGAGTTCTTCCCTGTAACTGTATCATGTAAATTCCTGTATTTAATGTGTTTGCATTAACAATATTTGTTATGTTAGAACTGTCTAATTTTTGTTCTAATACCATTCTACCTTGTACATCGTAAACTTTTACAGTAGCAGCTGTTTTTAATATTCCTTTAATAATAATTGATTTTGATTCTTGGTTTGTATAGATTAACATTTCATTTACAGCAAACTCATCTGTAGCTAATACTGCTTTAGCAGAGAATTCTATAAAGAAACGTCCTGATCCGCTTAATTTAGAGTCTGGTGTAAATACATAATCTGTATCATTTAACAATGTTGTAGTATTTAATACATTGTCTTTAAGATATACATACGTATTAGCAGGTAAAGTTAAAGATGTTTCATCTAAACTAATTGTTAGTTCTGTGTTTGCTTCAGCGTTAATAGCAACTGGAACAACTACACTATTATAATCATTATAAGGTAAAGCTTGAATTAAAAGATCTTCGCCTATGTTAGCTTCTACCAAATTTGTATAAATACCATCTGTACTTCCTGCAAAAGCACCAGCATCGTAACCATTATCTAAACCTCTCGTTTGGTTTTCTACGAAATAGATATCTGTAGCAAATGTTTTTGTAGCACTACTTAAATTTATTTTTGCTAATGCTTTATTTGTATTGTTAGCAGATTTACCTGCAACAAAATCATCACTATTACCAGTAACTTTCATCGCTGGTGTAAAGGTTACGGTACCAGTTATTCCGTCTTTAGTCTTTACAAAGAATCCTTGACCTGGGGCTATTTTTGCACCAGATAAAGCGTTCCATGCTGTATAAGAAGTACCATTCCAACCATAAATTGCATTATTTAAACCAACTTCAAATTGACCAGTGTTATCGGTAAAGAAAGTATCAAAATCTAAATAAGAAGGATAAGGGTTTCCTATTAAATTCCATTGACCATACGTTGCGTCACCACCATCTGTAATACTAACAGGAACAGAACCAACTTCAATATCTCCTACAAATCTTACAGTACTTGCTTCACCTGCTATAGTTGCTGCTCTATACCCTTGACCTGTACCAATTACAACTGCATCATCATCAGGAGTAGTGTAAGTTTCAAACGAGCCAGTACCATTATTGAAAGGTCCAAAAAAGTAGTTACCAGCTACTGAAGGATTAATAAAAAATCTATTTTCATTATCAGAAGCTGCAGCTACAGAACTAAATGGTACTCCACTTACAGGAGAAGAAATTAAATCGTTATTAGGTGAATCATTTAGCCATCTATTATAAATAAGGGTTCCTGTTCCACTTAATGTAGTTGCTATTACACTAGCAAAAGCTTCAGATGTAGACTGTAAAATAAATTGACTGTTTTGCTGTAAGTCATTAACATTTAAAGAAAATCCAGCATTAATAGTAACTCTATTATTAATAATAATATTATTTATATCTACATCTGAATTAATAATTATTCCTGTATTAATAGTTACATCGTCTGAAGTTGAACTAGGTATAACTCCAGCTATCCAAGAAGAGGCATCTTCCCAATTAAGACCAGTACTATTGCCACCAGAAGTTGAAGTATACATATTATTTGTAGTTGCACTTATGGTTACTCCTGCACTCCAAGTAGTCCCTTTACGTGTAAATACTTCAAAATGATAAGTTGTACCTCCTTTAGTTAATCCAGTAATATCTGCTGCATTAGATGCTCCTTTAAAAACTGCATATTCACTAGTTCCTAAATCTGTTCCAGAACCAAAATCTGCATCTGCTGTATATGCTGAACCATCTCCTGTTGGTGTAACTGTAACAGCAGAACCTTCTTTAGCTACTACTAAAACTTCATCAAAACAAGTAGGGGCATCCCAACTTAAAGTTACATACTCTGCACCAGCAGTTGCTGCTAAAGTTGTAATAACATCTGGAGTTGAACAACCAGCAAAAACGATAGCACCTGTTGCATCTTGAGTTAAAGTTGCAGCTGCACCATCAAGAGTCCATGTACTTAATACTGCTGCTGGAACACTAGTAGCAGTAGTTCCTATTTTTAAAGAACCAGATACATAATTTTTTAAGTCAACAATTCCTTCTGTACCAGAAGTAGTATATCCTGTAAACCTTACATCTGTTGCAGCAGCAGCAAAATCTATTGCTAAATTTTGGGTATCTACTGTAAGGTTAGCTAAACCACTTTGATTAGTATTAAATTCTATCTTAGAATTTCCATCTGATGCAGCTAATACTCCAATTGAACCTTCAATAGTATTTGCACCATTTACGGTTAACAAACCATTAGTACCTCCAAAAGTTATACTACCAGTAAAACCTGTAAAATCAGCTGAGGCACCTGTAGATATATTTTGATCCTCTATATTAATAGTTCCAGAACCAGTTACAGTTCCGTTAAACTGTACTGGAAGAGCAGGACTAGCAGTACTATTATTATCTACATGTACTGTATTAGTACCTATTGCAAATCCACCATTAAAAACAAGCTCTGAAGACGCATTATTTCTAATATTAATATCTAGGCCATCAACATTCACAACTACGTCACAAGTAACAGTAATCGCTTTATTAGATCGAATTCTTATAATCTGATCAGTATTTGACACTGTAGTACCATTAAGAGTTAATGTACCATTAGAATATGTCTTTGTATTAGTATTGTTTGCACCAAGAAGTTGCCCTATTTCACGGTTAACGCCTCCTAAATCTACACTTTCTGTAAGATTTGCTATATCACCATCACCAGCAGTTGGTAAGCCATTACTCCAGTTACCTGGAGTAACCCATAACCCATCTGTAGTTGTATTTAAATAATTAGTAGTTTTTTGCGCATTTACTTGAAAACTACATATGCCTATAAAGGCCAGTAGCACAAGTGTTGTTTTTTTCTTGTTAAAAATTTTTTGTAACTGTTTTTTCATGATTAATTTTTTAGTTATAATTAATTGTTTTCATTAGTTACAAAGCTAGGAGAGAATTAGGTAACTGCTTTTCTAGTATTCATCATTCTTTTGCTCTAAGTCATCATTTTCACCTCTTAAGTAGTTATAATTCAATGGTTTTGTGGTTTTGAAGTAAGGTGAGGAAAATAATAATTTCTAATAAACAGGTATTTACCCTAAAGGCTATGAAGTGTTAAAAACAGTTTTAAACAACCATTATGTAGTAGTTATGCAGCACTAAAAAACACTTAAATATTAGGTTGGTACTTGCACTAAACTTTATGTTTTTTTATGAAATGCTGCGCAGATTGTTAGAAAAAACGAAATAAAATCTATCTTTTATTGGTCTATTAATTTTTTTAATGACTATGATTTTGCTCTTTTTGAGTATTCAGAGGGAGACACTCCATGTAATTTCTTAAAAGACGTAGAAAAATAAGAATTAGACTCTATACCAATTTGATACATTACTTCTGCAACATTAAAACCACTATTACTAGCTAATAATTCTGCAGCTCTTTGCAATCTAAAGTTACGCAAATATACATTTGGTACTTGCCCAGTAAGTTGTTTTAGTTTTCTATAGAAATGAGCAGAACTTAAACCTGCTTCTATAGAGAGTTCTTCTACGCCAAAAGTTGAATTAGATAAATTTTTCTCTATTACTTCTGTAATTTTATCTAAAAATTCTAAATCTCTTTTTGATAAGCCTAATTCTTTTTTATTCTTAGGAGGTAAACTGTTTTTTGAAAAATAATCTTTTATCTTAAGGTTATTTTCAATTAATTTTTTTAAACGAAGTTCTAAGTGTTTTAAAGAGAATGGTTTGCTAATATATTCTTCTGCTCCAAACTCTAATCCTTTAATTAAATCGGCATTATCTCCTAACGCAGTTAATAATAAAACAGGTAATTGACACGTTTCGGGATTGGCTTTTATTATTTTACATAATTCAAATCCATCCATCTCTGGCATCATAACATCACTTATAACAGTACTAAATTCTGTTTTTTTAATTTCTTCTAAGGCTTCTAAACCATTGTTAGCTATTGTTACATTATATGAATTTGAAAGTGCACTTTTTAAGAAATTTTGTATATCTATCTCATTTTCTACAACTAAAATACTATGTTTCTTTTTACTTTTTACTTTACCATTATTCTCTTCTAAGTTTTTAATTTGTACAGGCACCCAATTTTTTATAAATGACTTTTTTACACTGTCCTCATCTATCTCAACCTCTTCTATTTTTGAAGATGGAATAACAACCCTAAAACGAGTTTCTTTATTTGGTTTACTTTTTACTGAAATACTACCACTAAATAAATCTACCAAAGATTTACAAAAAGACAAACCAATACCACCTCCACTTACGTTTCCATCCTGATTTCCTAGTTGATAAAACCTTTCAAAAATATTCTTTAAGTTTTCTTTTGGAATTCCTTTACCAGTATCAATAACATCAATTTTAATACTTTTAATATTTTCTTTAAATATAATGGAAGCATCAATACTTATAGTTCCCTGTACCGGTGTGTTTTTAAATGAATTTGAGAGTAGGTTAAAAAGTATTCTTTCTACTTTTTCTACATCTATTACAATTTCTTCATTTGGCGAACTAATTTTATAATAAAAATTAATATTCTTTTCTAATGCATAGTTTTCAAAAGCTTCTGTTGTTGGATATAAAAATTCACCTAAAGTAGACTTTGTATAGTTTAAATTTAGAAAACCTTGTTCTGCCTGTCTAAATGTTATTAATTGGTCTATTAAACTTAAAAGTCTGTGGGTATTTCTTTTAATAATTGCTAAAAAACGCTCACTTTCTGCGTTGTTATTATTTTCTATAACTCTATCTAAAGGCCCAGAAATAAGTGTAAGGGGTGTTCTAAATTCGTGAGATAAGTTTGTGAAATATTTAAATTTACCTTGGTTAATAACTTCAATTCTATCCTTATCAATTTGTTCATATATCAGTTTTTGTTTTAGTTTTTCATTACTTACAAAGTAAAAAACAATCCAAACACCAATAGCTAAAAACAAAATGACCATTAAAGTATAACTCCACCAAGTTTGATACCAGAAAGGTAATACAATTAGGGTTAATGTTTTTGTTGATGTGCTCCAAATACCATCTCCATTAGCAGATTTTATTCTTAATTTATAGGTGCCGGCATCTAGATTAGTATACGATATTGGCGATTTACCTTTCTTTATTTCTACCCAATCTTTATTAAATCCATCTAATTTATAGGCTATTTTATTTTTAGAAGGTGCAGACGTATGTTCTGCTACTAAGTTGAAAGATATTATTCTTTGACTTTTACAAACTGTAATAGTGTCTGTTTCTGAAATTGACTTTTTAAGTATAACAATGTCATTCAGTTTATCACCTATTTCTATAGGTTTGTTATTAATTAATAAGGATGTTATTAGAACTTTAGGAGGCTGTGTATTTAAAAATATTTTATTCGGATTAAAAATAGTTAAACCATTTAAACCTCCAAAATACATAAAACCAGATTTACCTTGGGCATATGCAGATTGTCTAAAGTTATTTTGAATTAGACCATCGTTTACATCAAAAACATTTATTTTATTGGTTTGTTTATTGAATAGCATCAATCCCATGTCTGTACTAATCCATAAATTATCACTATTTTTCTGAGCTAAAATTCCATAAATAGCATCATCTAGCAAGACATCATCTTTTCTAAAATAATCCATTTTAATTGGATTTTGATCACTATCTAAAGTTAATTTGTTTAAACCACCACCAAAAGTACCAATCCAAATATTCTTTTTATGATCTTCATGCAACGTAAAGATACTATTGTAACTAACTTTACTACTTCCTGTTTTATTTTCTTGATATTGTCTTATTACTTTAATTTTTCCTTCTTTATACGTACACTGTAATAAACCATAATCTGTACCAAACCAGAGTTGATTATTACTATCTTGTAAGAAACATTGCACTCTACTTGCAGCTATTCTTAAACTAGATTTTGTATGAATTTTAGGATTCTTTTTTTTGGCTATTTCTTTCCAAGGATTCTCTATTACTATAATTTTATTACCAGATAATACAAAATCTGTTTCATTTATTTGAGCAATTTCTCGAACCAAAAGCAATGGTGATTTATCGTTTTCGGATAAAAATTGCACTTTTTTATATTCTTTTTTTACAGGATTGTAAACAAACACTTTTTTGTCTGTACCAAACCAAATGTAATTTCTTGAATCTTGATAAATAGACCTAATAACATCATTTTTTTCTATAGGTAATTTTGCTTGTAAATCTTCAAATTTAATGTTGTTAACTGTATTTTCATTGACTACCTCAAGACTCCTAAATAACTTTTTATGATACCCCGAGACCCAAACTCTACCTTTATTATCTTCTAGTATGGAGGTGATTAGGTTGTCTCCAATAGATAGTTTAGTAGTTGGGTTATTTGTGTAAGAGTAAAATGGCTTTTGAAAAAGGTCTAATTTATTTATACCACCTTGAGCAGTACCAACCCAAATAACATTAAAGTTATCTTGGTAAACAGCGTTAATTTGACTGCTACTAATGCCATTTTTATTTGTTGAATCATAATTATAATGGCTAAAAGAATTTAGAATAGGATTGTATTTAAATAGTCCGTTTGCTACTGTACCAACCCATATTGTATTTTCATTATCTTTAAAAAGACTGTTCACAAAGAAATTAGTATCCTGATTTTTAATTTTGATTTTTTTAACAAGATATTTTGAATTTGAGTCTAAATTAGAACTGTATAACCCCTCTTTTGTGCCAATCCAAAATATATTATCTTCTTTAATAATTTTAGTAATTTCTTTATCATTAAAAAAACTAAATTCGTCTAAATTAAAAGAGTCTTTATTTACAGATGTGAATTCTGATTGATAACTAATTTTTTTTAATCCTTTACTTGTTCCTAAAATGATTGAAGAATTCAGACCAAAAGAAAAGGTGTTAATTTTTATATTTTCTGTTTCCTTATCAAGAATATTACCTGAAATAGAAAAGATACCTTCTTCCATACTTATTAATTCGCATCTTAATAGTTTTTTAGGAGATGAGACCCAAACAAAATCATCATTTTCAGAATCAATTTTATTTACATTAATATTATATTTAAGCGGAACAGTAAAAAATTTTTCTAACCAAGGTACATAAATGTTAATACCTACATTTGTGCCTATCCAAAGTATTCCGTTTTTATCATTAAATAAGTAGGTAATATTATTACTAGAAATTGCGCCATGAGTTTTAGATTGCGTGGTAAATGTTTTAAATTCATAGCCATCATAACGTATCAATCCATTAGGGGTTGCAAACCATAAAAAACCATACTTATCTTGTTCAATTGCATTTACGGTATTTTGATTAAAGCCCTCTTTATTAGAAATTCTTTCAAAATTTTGAGCATAAATTTGCTGAGAAAATAGTGTAAATACAATACCAATAATGAATAAAATTCTATGCATCCTACATTTTTAATTTGCAATAAAAGTATACATATTTTTAATTATTCTTCAATAAATTAACAAAATTTTTTACCATAAATTACTTACATACTTAATAAATATCACATTCTTATCCATTTTTATTGTTTACATAGTACTCTTAAGTATGTTCTACAATTTTAATTTCATCATCTGTTAAACCATACAGCTCATGCATCATAGTGTCTATTTTTTTGTCTGTTTGGTGTATTTGGGTTTGTAGGGCTTGTGTTTTTTGCTTATTTTTTGTAAATAAATCGAACCATTCAAACTTATTTTTTTTGCTTAAGGTTAGTACTTCTTCTAAACCATTTTTTACAAGTTATTTGCTTTTATGGTTTTGTTTACTTCTTTTATAAAAAAGTGAATAGTCTTTGTAAAATTCTTTTACTAAAAGTGTTTCTTTAAGTTTTAAAGGAATATTGTTTATAATACTATCTTTTTGCAGACGTAAGTTCTTTTGTTAATTCAAGTAAGTTGAATTCTTCAAATTCTGTGGCATCATTTATATAAAAACGTAACTTTTCGAAATTAGAAATAATTATATACACGCATCCTTTTTGATTTGCTTTAAAATCAAAGGCTTGTTTTCATATGCTTTCTAAATCTTTAGTATTTCTGCTTTTTAATTCTATAACACCAACTGCAATTTAAAATAAAAACTACTTTATAAAAGGGTTTAAAAGTACGTTTTACTTTTTGTAGGATACCTTAATTCTTGTTTTGTGTGAAAATAGTGTGAAAATGAAAAAACCAGTAATTTCCAAATCGTTGGAAAGTACTGGTTTTATTGGTGACCATGGCAGGATTCAAACCTGCAACCTCTTGAGCCGTAATCAAAAATAATACTATTTGTTTGTTACTGTTTGTTATATTAAGGTTCTTGTTTATCAGTGTTTTAGGTTTTTTAAAGTATTGTTTAGTATTGTCTTATATGTATCTATTATTGTTTTTTGTGGGCAAATTGTGGGCAAATGGTTATATTTGTCAGAAATAAATATCTATGATTTATGCCATATCGATAGTGCTTGATAAAAGACGATTAAAGAGTGATGGTACTTATCCATTAAAATTAAGAGTATTTAATCGTCAGCTTAAAAAAGATAAACGTTATCCTTTAGATGTTGATTTACAAGAAAAAGAATTTGTTGAGGTTTGGAAAAATCCAGATAATTTAAAGTTTAGAGGTGCTAAAAAAGAACTAGAACTAAGATTAAAAGGGATAGAAGCGAGAGCAAATGAAGTGGCAAAACAATTAACTGTTTTTGACTTTGAACAATTTGAAACTAAATTCTTTAGAAAATCATCAGATAAAAATAATTTAAAGTATTATTTCGATACCATCATTAAAAATAAAACTGATGATAATAAAATAGGTACTGCAGAAAGTTATAAATACACTTTAAACTCCTTAAAAGAATTTAGCGAAATTGAGAAGAAGTTGAATTTAGATAAACTTACTTTTAGTATTATTAATGTTAGTTGGCTAAAAGAGTATGAAAAATTTATGCTTAAAAAAGGTAAAAGTTATACAACTATAGCAATTTACACAAGAACATTAAGAGCGGTATTTAATATTGCAATTGAGAATAATGATATTATCAATGATATTTATCCATTTGGTAAAAATAAATACAAAATACCAAGAACTAAAAAAGTAAAAAAGGCTTTAAATTCGGCTCAATTAAAATTATTATTTAATGCTGAAACGTTAAACGAGAATGAAGCAAAATGTAAAGATTTTTGGTTTTTTAGTTTTGCTTGCAATGGTATGAATTTAAAAGATATTGCCCTTTTAAAATATTCAGATATAAAAGGAGATAAATTTTCATATTACAGAGCTAAAACATTTGACAAATCTGCTGAAAAAAGTGTGATAACAATTTACTTAACTGACTTTACAAAAGGTGTTATAAAAAAGTATTGCAATAAAAAGAAAGATAGTTTTGTTTTTAATATTTTAGATGCAGCTGATAATATTGAAACACAATACAAGAAGATTAAAAATTTCAACCGTTACATTAACGACCATATTAAAAGGATTGCAATAGCAAACGATTTACCTAAAGATATTAGTTTTTATTACGCCAGACATTCTTTTGCTACAAATTCTTTAAGAAAAGGTGCAAGTATGGAGTTTATAAGCGAAGCTTTAAATCATAGTGACCTTAGTGTTACTAAAAATTACTTTGCAGGGTTTGAGGATGAAGCCAAAAAAGAATTTGCTAACACTATAATGGATTTTTAACATTATGGAAAAGATATTTGATTTTTTAAAAATCCTTAACGAAAATGACGATGAATTGAACTTGAAAATCTGTTTAAATCCAGAAATTCTAGATGATTATTTTTATATAAAAGACCGTCAAAAGCATCATATATGCCAATTAAAAGAAATATATGATAATGACTCCGTGTTTGATGAAATTATAAATTCTCATAAAATATCCGAAAATCTATTCGTAGGTAAAGTTCTTGATAGTCCTTGCGATAAATGCACTTCATTTTGCTCGAAAAATGTTAGCCCTTTTTTTAACTGTGTGTCTTATTTCGTTTCAATAAATATTCAAAACAAACTTAATTCGAACAATCAATTTGAAATGCAAAAATTGATAAATCATTTTTTTACTCTTTTTTCAGTAGAAAACGAAACTTACTTTTTTGATTTTGAAAAAATGTGGAAATATTTTGCTGATTATGATATTTCTCAAGAAGAAAAGGAATTATCAAAAAATGACATAATACAAAATATGGAATATCTAAATGAGTATAAGAATGTTTTAAATACAGTGGAGATTAGAATGAGTACAATCTTAAATAAAGAATTTAAAACTTTTGCACCCCAAATAAAATTTATTGAAAATAAAGAAAAATACTTTGACAGAGCTTTGTTTATAAATATTAAAAAAGACTTACTAAAAAAAGATAATCAAAGCACAAATAATTTGGGGTCTGATATTGCTAATTTTGAAAATGATTCTAATAATAATCCACGAAAAACAAAAAGTCAAATTATTTTAGAAAAACTAAATCAGTATGGCTTTTCAAAGCTCGAAATTTTAAAGGATAGAGAAATCACCCCTTTAATAGAGCATATTTTTATAAATACAAAGGCACCATATCAAATTGCTTATTTATGGTTTTTGGGGTTCGTAAATAATCTTGATGAAGAATATTGTAAATCTCAAAAAGAAATACATGAGCTTTTAGAAAAAATAACAGATATTCCTCGAAGGTCTGTTAGGGGGAATATTAATGGAATAAGAAATGAATTTAGTACTGATAGAAGGCGATATACTGCCTATAAGCATATTGAAGATGTAAAAAAACACTATCAAACCTTAAAATAGGGCGTACGCCTTCTATATTGCCCACAAATGACCTCCCTACAATTGTACTATTAATAACTTAAAAGTATGATTATGATATCATTTGAACAAACACAACAAGATGTTGCAGAGGTAAAAAAAGACCTCAAAGAATTAAAAGCTTTATTGCTAAATAAAGCAGAAACTACAGCTGGTGAAGAAAAGCCTATTAGGGTTGCTGAAGTCGCTAAATTGGTTGGTTATAAGGTGCAAACTATATATAAGTATTGCAGACACAACGAAATTCCTTATCACAAAAAGAAGGAGGGGCTATTTTTCTTTAAATCTGAAATTACAGATTGGATAAAACAAGGAAAGCAAAAAACACTTACCGAAATTGAAGCAGATACAGATGCTTTTTTGTCTAATAGAACTAAAGCAAGAAAGTAATGGAAGATTATCAAGCAAAAGATAGTGCTCTTACAAAAAAATCTATTGTTCTTTTAGAAAGAATGTTATCAGAATTTCAAAGATTAAAAGTGGAAAGAATTTTAGATACTACACTTTGCAGGACATTAGATTATTTGGGCTCACAATTAAAAGATGTAATGTTACTTATTCATGAGAATCCGCGTTACGATCATATTGTACTTCAGAATTTATTTGACGAATGTTATTCAATAGATAAAAATGCAACTGGCGTATCACTCAATTTAGACTGGGAGGATTGTGAAAAAGGTAAGGAAAATCGAGTAAGTATTCACGGTAAAATTGTTAAAGCAAATTAATTATGGATACTTTTAAAAGAATAGGTACGGAGTACTATAAAACCTGCAATTATCCATTGTTGAGCGGAGATACTATTAAGGTATTGAGAAAATGGAATAAAGGAGAAATAATTACTGATTATGGTAGGGATTATCTTCAAACAATAAAAAAATATGATGGTTTTATTACAATACCAGATCATAGAAATTATAAACAAGAAATTAATTCTTTTTACAACGAATATGAGAAGATAGAGCATAAACTTATAAAGGGAGAGTTTCCTAAAACAGTAGAGTTTTTAGAACATATTTTTGGAGAACAGTATGAGTTAGGTATTGATTATTTAACGATTTTATGGCAAAAACCAATTCAGATTTTACCTATTTTATGTTTAGTAAGTGATAAGCGAAATACGGGTAAAACTTCTTTTTTAAATTGGTTAAAATTAATTTTTCAATCTAATATGACTATTAATAAAAATGAAGATTTTAGGAGTAGGTTTAATAGTGACTGGGCATCTAAGCTTATTATTTCTGTAGATGAAGTATTGTTAGATAGGAGAGAGGATAGTGAACGTATTAAAAACCTATCTACTGCCAGTACCTATAAGGTAGAGTCTAAAGGTAAGGATAAGGTTGAAACTAACTTCTTTGGGAAATTTATTTTATGTTCTAATAATGAAGAAAACTTTATTCAGATTGATGAAAAAGAAATAAGGTACTGGGTAATTAAGGTGAATTCGTTTGGGAAAGAAGATGTTGATATGCTTAAAAAGTTACATAATGAAATACCGCAGTTTTTGCATTTTCTTAATACGAGAAAAATTAAAACAGAGAGGCTAACAAGAATGTGGTTTACAAAAGAACAGATTTATACACCTGCATTAGATAAAGTTGTAAAAGGCAATAAGACGTATTTAAGCCAAGAGATAAAAGAAATATTAATTGATGATTTTGTGGCTTTTGAAGTAGATATTTTAAGATATACTGCCTCAGATTTATTACGTAAATTAATAGAAAGTAATATAAGAACTATTCGTAATAAAGTTTCAAGTACTCTTAAATTAGATTATGGTATTGAGCCTAAGAATGGCGGTTATAAAAAATATTTTTTATCTCAAAGTTTGGAGGGAAAATCAATTGTTAGTTATGAAACTAAAAAAGGAAGGTATTTTGAGTTTAAGAAGGAAGATTTTATTACAGATACTGTTGATTGTTGATGTCTTTACGATAAAAGCAGTAACAGTAATAGATTCTTACATTAACAATGCTTCAACAAAGTGTCAACAGTGCAACTAAAATTAGTTCTGTTGATGCTTTGTTGATTAATTGTTATTTTATATTTATCTGTTTAGGTGGGTGTTAGGTATCTTTGTCAACAAGACAACAAAAATATGTACTTTGTGTTAAGTAGTTAGAAGTCTACTTTTAAGTTTTAGTTTATTTACTTAAAGTTTCTACTAATTTTTTTAACTCATTCATTTCTTCTAAAGGCACAAAATCACCAACTGTTTTATTAAGAAAAATACTATTAGCTATTTCTATTTTTTTTAACATCGGTAAAATGTAGTTTAAATAATGACTAAAATAAATATGAACATCTGGTTTATTTACAGCTAACTTATAGCCACTTTTAGCTGAAGAAGAAACAACGATAACACCTTTAAATCTTAACTCTTTAATAATTATTCTTAAATTATCAACCGACAAGTCTTTACCTGTATTATGTTTTATAGCATTAGTAATTTCATAAGTTTGAGTATATCTAAACGGCATTATCTTTTGATACCAAAGTAAATGCTCAATAACTCCTTTTATTATAATATCACTTTCTTTCTCTAATATTTCAATTGCATCTTTTCTTACAATACTAAATAACTCTTCATCAATTTTCTTCTCTTCACTTGTAACAAACAATTTACCACCATCCCTATTAGGGAAAAATGAAACATTGCTTGGTAAAGACTTTAATTTATTATGTATTTCTTCACTTTTATCAGTAATAAAAGCTGCGTTAAAAACCCTACCATATGAACCTGCTAATATGTCTGCAATTTGAATTAGTGGTTCTTCCTTATCATCTGAAATATTGTATTTTTCAAAAAAACTTTCTTGATAATTTTGAGTTAAATAATTTTTTAATTCTATTTCATACTTCTCATTAATTAAGTTATCCATATGAATTTCAAAATCAGAGAAATTATTATTTATTTGAGAAACAAATATTTTTTGAAAGTATTTATAAAACACTTCTTTAAATCTAAGTCCACCTTTTTCTTTATCCAACTTTTCCTTATCAATGATTAATAAGTAGACTATAAAATTTAAATTTTTAATTAAATAATCTAATACATCTAACCTAGTTTGTTCATTCCTTAATATTTTAGAATTAGATTTTAATACGTTTCCTTTAAAAAATTTTTTACTGATTTCATCTCTAACTTTTTTAGCGTTTGGAAGTTGAGATTCCTTTACAACTATAGCTGCATAAACAAAATGTGTAATATTTTTAACATCATTGCTTTTTAAAGTAGAAGTACCAAATTCATCACCATATATGTATACTTTTTCACTCATATCTCTAACTATTTTCTACTATTGCAATTTCATCCTACGTTAAACTATAACATCAATTTGTTTATCAGTTTGGTTAATTTGGGTTTGTAGGGCTTGTACTTTTTGTTTGTTTTCTTCAGAGAGGTCTAGTTATTCAAACTCATTTTTTTGGGGTAAGGTTGGTGTTTCTGTTAAACCATCTTTTACAAGTAGTTTGTTATTTGCTTTTATGGCTTTATTTATTTGTTCTTTGTCTTGTAAGTTTAGGTAACCCTCTAGGACAGATGTTTGGAATAGTGGCATTGATAGCTCGTAATTTTTTAGAACATTAAAAATATAATTTTAATAGAACATTATCGTCTTTTTAGTATTGAAATTTAAATAATAAACTTTCTCTTAATTGTTCTTTTTAAAATTTAAGATTGCAATATTTTTTGTCTTGTAATGTTGTTATGTACAAATGTTAAAGTGTTATTATGTAATGATTTTGTTTTTGTGGTGCAATTATTTATTTTGATTGGCTATGTGTTGTTTTTGTAAAATTATACCAATTGTTTTTACTTTATGATAAAAATCGCAGTGTAAGGTAATAGCAATTCTTTTGTATTACGGTTGCAATCTTTTTTGTTTTTGTAATACAATTATTTATTTTGATATGGCTATGTGTTGTTTTTGTGAATTTATAGCAATTGTTTTTACTTTGTGATAAAATTGCAGTGTAAAGTAATGGCAATCCTTTTCGTTTTTGTAATGCAATTATTTATTTTGATGAGAATTTGTGTCGTCTTAGTGAATTTGTAGCAATTGTTTTTACTTTGTGATAAAATTGCAGTGTAAAGTAATGGCAATCCTTTTGTATTACATTTGCAATCCTTTTTGTTTTTGTAATGCAATTATTTATTTTGATGAGAATTTGTATCGTCTTTGTGAATTTGTAGCAATTGTTTTTACTTTATTATAAACATTGCAGTGTAGGGTAGTAGCAATTCTTTTGTATTACATTTGCAATCCTTTTGTATTATACTGATATAGGTTGACCTTTTTTTGGGTTAATTTATACCGTTCCTCATTTGATTGTCGAGTTTATATCTCATAATTTGCTTAGAATATGCATCAGTAACGATTGCTAAGTAGTTGTGTCCATTCTGAATTTAGTCAACGACGAATAATTTGAGCTCTAAAGTTGCTTTTTCGTACGTTTTTTTTCGCCAGGGTTGTTTTGAGTTTTCATAAGTGACTGTAATTAATTGCTTAATTTTTAGTCAACCTATTTCAGGAAAGTACATTTTCAAATAGCTTACAACGGTCTCGGCTATGAGTAGTTGCGTGGTTTAACACTTAACTTTACAAGTACACACCAAGTTGGAAATTCCGCAGGAATTTCCAAAGTAGGCGAGAACAAGCAATTACTTATAGCCATTGTTGTGTGCAGTTATTTTTAATAGTTAAACTGTATTTCTATTTTTTCTTCTTTCAATGTTGCTGAAACCCAAGGTAAATTCTCAATTTGTTTAAGGTCAGTAAAGAACTCAAAAAATAATGTTTTTCCGTCACAAAATAAGTTCTTTTTCAGATAGTTGATTAAAATTTCTATTTCTGAATTATTTAACTCTTGTTTCAACATTACTTTAAATTCTCCAATTCCTGAAAAGTTGAAAATTTTCTCTTTTAAGATTTCAAACTCTATAATTTTCCCATTTGTAATTGACGTTGGTAATTGTTTTAAATAATTAGATTTTAGTTCTTTATCTGTCTCAAGTTCTACAGTTTTAAATGAATAACTGTTTTTTTCTAATTCAATTTGATAAAAACTAATTCCTCTTGATTGTAATAAATTTATGATTTGATTTTTATCAGATTGGCTAATCTTTAGACCGAAATAAATTGATTTTAGTGCTTTTGGATTATAGGAATTTAATCCTATTTTACTTGTTACTATTCTATGTTCTTGTTCGTATTCCCATCTTTTCGATTTATGAAAAGCGAACTTTTTTATCATACTATTTTTTTCGTTTTTTATAATATCCCAAAAACCAATTTTTGGTGGTTTATTTGAATACAAAACAGGAAAAGAATGAACGTGTTTACCTCCGTCGGTTTTTAGCAAAATGTCTAAATCATATTCTATACAGTATCCTTTATGAGAATTTGCGTAATGAGCCCAAAGTAATTCATCTAATGGCGTTTTAGAGAGTGAATAAATCCCCATTTTATTATCCATCGATAAAACTTCATCGGTATTATCATTAATTAAATCGTAGTCCTCTTTAGTTTTAGCTCCAACTTTCTGTCCAATATAGTTCAGAAATTTTTTAACCTTTTTTGTGTCAGTAATTGCTTCACAAGGGTCGTTTAATTGTTCAATAGAAGACGACCAATATTGATTGTTCTCAAGAGCTTTTATATCATTCTCTGTTCCACTTCGATATTTATATACAAGCATTGAGTTTTTAGGTTTTCGGTAATTGCACACAAAATGTTTGTATATGGTTTGTTGCGTGTTTCAAGCACCTAATTTAGTAAATAATTACCGACCAAGAAAGTCCGCGAGGACTTTCGCAAGTAGGCAAGAAGCCAGCAATAAATTATATACGGCTTAAGTTAGCATTTTATAATAAAAGACTAAATTTAAGCATATAAATCAGAAAGCACAAAAGAGAGGAGTAAGGTTATTATATACGGAGAGGCTTTAGATCTCGTCAACATTGAAAATCCCCTCTCTTTTCTACACAGATTTCGTACAGTTCTATGAGGCTTTTAGACCTCGATTTTAAGTCGTTGAAACTCGCGTAGTATGTCCTTTCAAAAAACATTTTCTTATGAATAAAGATATAAAATATTTTGGACTTGACATCAGTCATTTAGTTTTTGATGTTACCGATTCTTTAGGTAATTATTACCAATTTAAAAATAGCATTTCGGGCTTTAAAAAGTTTGTAAAACTGTTAGATATTAATAGTCATTGTGTGATGGAAGCTACGGGCTATTATCACTACCAATTAGCTATTATTTACAAGAGCAAGGTGTTAAGGTTTCAGTAGAGAATCCTTTATCTGTAAAACGGTTTATTCGGATGAAACTGTCTAAAATAAAGACAGATAAAAGCGATTCGAAGTTAATTTGTGAGTATGCTAAACAAGTTGAATTAAAGTTATGGAAAGGTAATTCAAAACATCAATTAGAATGCCTTCAAATGATTAGACTCCTTTCTACATATACAAAACAAAGCACTATGATTAAGAATAAAATACATGGAGAAACTGTTTTAGGGATTCCTAGTAAATCTGTTGTTAGTTCTTTAAAACGAATTTTAAAAGAACTCCAGAAAGATATGAAAACGATAGAAGATAAATTGTTGTTTTTAGTAAAAGAAGTCCATCAGAAACTTTTAACAGATTTAAAAGGCATTCCAGGAATAGGTCCTAAAACCTCTCTAATGCTAGTTGTTTTAACGGATGGTTTTGATCGCTTTACAAGTGGAAGTGAACTTTGTAGTTATGCAGGTTTAACTCCCTTAATACGACAAAGTGGAAGTAGTGTAAAAGGACGTCCTCGAATTAGTAAAATAGGAAATCAAAAGCTTCGGAATTTACTATTTATGTGCAGTTTTAATGCCTGTAAATATAACCATGCTTGCAAAGCAATTTATGATAGAATAGTGGCTAAAGGAAAGAGCAAAAAACTAGCCTTAATATCGGTTTGTAATAAGCTATTAAAACAGGCTTTTGCTATTGCTAAATCCGGACTAACTTATGATAATAATTATAGAAGTGTTTTAGTGAAAAATTAATGAGTTTTTACTTGTTTTTTACCACAGTACTTTGTTAGCTGTAGTTTTTAATTATTTCTTATTTCCCATTGGGGTTAAAATTGTTCTTATTGAGTTTTCTGTTTTATCAAAGAATTCTATCGGTTCTTTTGTAGTTTCATTTGTCAAATAAAATGGTTTATACGTGATTCCATTTTCAGTTAATTCATTTTTGAAATTTGGCAATTCTTTGTTTAAATACTTTTTTATTTTACTATACCATTGAAATTGTCCGATAGCTTTTATGTGCTTTTCTTCAACTTTCATTGAAATTAAGTAATTTATTAACTTACTTCTATAATTTGATAGATTGAAATATGCATTGTCTGTAAATTCAATTTTATTCTGAATGAAGATTGAGTGGTGTTCTCCTAAACAGAAAAATATATATCTTTTAATAGATTCGGATTTCTTACACGATTGTATTCTACGTATTTCCTTTTTAGCCAAATTGTTTTCAATGGAAATATCAATTACTTTAGACTTCCATATTCTAAATTCAGTTTCATTCATAAGCTTGGATTCAATTACAGCTAACGTTGTTTTGTATGGAGAGTTGCGATTTTGTGAATGAGGAATTTCCAGCGGAAATTCAGAAGTTTGCAAAAAAGCGACTAGTTTTAAATTAAGCTAAATATAGCAATTTTTTATACAAGGTGTTAGCCATAGTTTTTTTTAAAATTCAGTGCGAGAGTTTCCATTTTTCATATAATCGAATTTTTCATAAAACTCTGGACTATTGAAAATTATTTTTAGGTGATTTTTTGAATTTTTATTTCTTATAAGTATTTCAAAATCATATTTTTTTCCTGACTTTTCTGTTATTCTCAAATAGTTTTTATTTCCGAAAATTGAGTGAGTTGACCAACTTCCATAATCCATATATTTCAAATAAATATTTTCAAGTTCATTCAGTGGAATAATTTTATTGTTATTACCCACGTTAAATTCAATTCTGTCAGTTGAGATTTTTAATTTCCCGAGTTTTTTCGGTTTCATAAAAGATTGTCCGAAAATGAAATAAATTCCTGATAAATAAATTGTAAGAGCTAAATATTTCAAATATACGTTTTGACTTTCTTTGTCATACATAAAAATGTAAAATCCTGAAATCGCATAAAGAATTAGAAATACAATCATAAATATTTTATTGAATTCCTTTGTTTTTACTATTTCAGTTTCAAATTCTGTCGTCATTTCTTGGATTCAATGTTGTAACGCAACAAACCGTTTTTGTTTATTGATGTTACTAAGCTACAAATTTAAGTTCTAAATCCATCATTTCTTTTGGAGTTTTATATCCTATAATTTTTCTTGGTCTGTTGTTCAATTTTTCTTGAATATTTTGGAGTTTATTTACGTCAATTTCATTGAAGTTTGTTCCTTTTGGAAGATATCTTCTAATGAGTCCATTTGTATTTTCATTTGTTCCTCTTTCCCAGGAAGAATATGGATGTGCAAAGTATATTCTCATACCTGTTTTTTTAGTAATCATTTCGTGTCTCGCCATTTCAATTCCGTTATCATATGTCATTGATTTTTTATAAATAGGATTTAATTTGTTTAATATTTTAGAAAATTCATTAGCTACTTCACCTGCTTTTTTAGACTCTAATTTCACGATTAAAGTAAATCTAGTTTTGCGTTCTACAATAGTTCCAATAGCACTTTTATTGTTCTTTCCAATCACTAAATCACCTTCCCAATGTCCAACTTCCTTTCTTAGTTCAATATGTTGTGGTCTATTGTCAATACTGACTTGGTTTATGATTTTACTTCCACCACCACGTCTTTTTTTAGAAGTTCTACGCCTTGTTTTTTTACGGACTAATAGTTTGATTAACTTTTTATTTAAACGAGCTTGTGGTCTTGTATATATATGTCTATAAATAGCTTCGTGAGAAATAGACATTATTGGATCATTAGGATACAACTCTTTGAGTCTTCCAGAAATTTGTTCAGGTGTCCAGCTTGATAAAAGACCTCTATAGACAAAAAATTTAAGTAGAGAATATGTACTTATTTTATCTAAGTTTCTTTTGTTTAAATAATCTTCTTTAACACACCAATGAGCAAGTTCAGCATCATAGTTATGTTCCTTTTTTTGCACCCATTTATTCACTTCTCTTGTAATTGTTGAAGGTGCTCTTTTTAGTTTTTTAGCGATGTATGATTTTGGCTTTTTTTCTATTAAAAGTGTCTGAATAATCACTCTTTCTTTTAAAGTTAATCTTCTATGTTTTTTTAATTCCATTTTACAAATCTATAATTTTAGATTTGTTGCGTTAAGTTATTGAATGGAGGGTACATTTCTTGTATTGGTTACAACGTTGTTGTATATTGAAAGTTGCGTTTAAAGTGAACGGCTATTTTCCGAAGGAAAATGGACGTTTACAAAAATGCTACTAGTTTTGTAAAGCACTAATTTAGCAATTTTTACTATACGGTGTTGGCTTTAGTATTTTTTACCAATATTCAATTATTGCTTCTTCTAAATTTTTGTTAGTTCCATCACCATTTTTTACTCTTATTGAAGTTTCTTCTTTTTTTTGTATCCAATTTCCTGTTATATCGAACTCATAAGATGTTGTTGTTTTTAAAGTACCAGTAATTAATGTATATATTTCTTCTGATATTACGTTTCTATTCTTATCCATTAAAGCTTTAACTTCGCATAATCTATTATTAGAAAATAAATTAACTAAATATTTGTTAATTGTTTTAATTGAAATTTCTCCAATTTGAAGATATTTGGTTAAATGTCTTTCTTTTCCACTAAAATAAATTTTTTCTTCTATTTTATTATTTTCCAAATTAAAATATTTCATTGTTAATTTATGAAATCTGCGTTGAAAATTAGAGCCTCTAAAAGTAACAATAGATATTAAGTTTCCTCTAATATCGTAATTGTACTTATCTTCAATGTTAGAGGTTGAAAATTTATAGTTTTTAGTTTTTTTTGAAATAGGTTTATTAGATCCTTTATTAAAATTAAATAATTCTTTAGATATAAGGTTTTCATGAGAAATTTCTACTCCAAAATAAGTTTTTATACAATACAGTTTTTTTTCTTCTAGTTTATATTTATAAATTTTGGTATCAGAATTTTCAAATTTACTTATTAGGTAACCATACTTATTAAATACTAATTCTAAAATTATTCTTTCGTTTTTAATAATTTGATATTTTTTTACATTCCCTTTTAAATTTAATTTTTCTATATCTGTTTTAGGTAATCTTTTTTTTCCTTTTTTATATTTCCTTAATAAGTATTTAGGAGTTAATAACTTGTAGAGAATATACATATTAATTTATTTTTCTGAATGGAGGGTGGATTTTTTATATTAAAGCCAACGTTGTTGTTTGCAAAAATGCAACTGCTTTTATTTAAGCACTAATTTAGCAATTTTTTTTAAACGGTGTTAGGTGTAGTTATTTATCAAGTTCTTCTATTAATATCTTCATTGTGTCTATTCTTGGACTTAAAGTTATTAGCCTTGTAAATGTTTCAATAATATTTATTTGAAATTCTCTTAGTTTATTTTGTTCAATATATTTTTTGATAGATTTATGAGTCATACTATGTCTAATCTCATACATATTTGTTAAGACATCAAATAACTTTTGTTTTTTTGAGCCTTCATTTTTATAAAGTAAATCAGACATTCTTCTTTTACATTTTTTTTCCATTTTATAATTTTCAGTTTCTAAAAGAAAGATACTTTCTATAATCATGATTAACTGTGAGATTCTTAAATGTAAATCATTTTCAGATAATGATTTTGAGAAAAATATAATTGAATTCAATATTGTTTTTTCAATTTCTTTTTTTTCTTGAAATGACAATATTTTACTAAATAAATTTATCATAGGTTCAAAGCTTTTCCACATTTGAATAGAAATGTCAAAATGTTTGTTATTTGCAGATTTAGATATATTAAAACCATATTCTAAATCTTTGTCAATTGATAAGTGTTCAGATTCAAAAGGCATTCTTTTGTCTAAATCAGTTGAACATTCCCAATCTGGAAAGCTGATTGTAGGTGATAAAAGTTTTATTATATCCGCAGTTAAGCATGCTCGTTTATATGCAATTTCCTTTCCCTTCTTATTTTCAGCTTTAACTGTTACGGCAACAAATACTTTTCCTTGATATTTTCTATAAATTTTATTAAAGGTTTCTCTTTTCTCTTCTGTAGGGTTTTCTCCGTGTATTTTTTTTATTAAATCATCAAAATATTCTTTTTCAAAATATGTAATTAGAACATTTCCAACTTTAAATGGTTGTTCAATTTGTAGATTTAATATTGGAAAATAAAATGTAGTTTCTTTAACATCTTTATGAATAAGATTATATAAATGTTGTATTAAATCAAATTCAGATTTTTTATTTATATGTACTTTAACTATCCAAAGAAGTATTTTTTCATTTAGATAATCAATGGATAATTTTTTTTCAAAAGAACTAAATGATTGTAATTTATTTACGAATTTATAATATTCTATATAGATGTTATTTTCACCAAATCCATACCAATAATTATCTATTAATATTTCAATTTTAGATTCCAATTTATCTGCCATAAATGTTTTTCTAATAACAGGTGAATCAGATATGAATTCAGATAAATTTGTAACTTGAAGATTTGCAAGAGATCCTTTTAGCGTATTTATTGAATTAAATTTTTCAGGTTCATTTTTTTCAATAACTGTAATTTTTTCAACGAATTTATATGATTCTAAATTTAGCTCTTGTTCTTTCAAATTACTGATTTTCGTTTTAATTACACCTAACGTTGTTGTATATGGTTTGTTGCGTGTTTCAAGCAACTAATTTAGTAAATAATTACGGACAAAGAAAGTCCGCGAGGACTTTCGTAAGTAAGCAAGAAGCTAGCAATAAATTATATACGGTGTTGTATGCAGTTTTATATGAAGCTTCCATTGCAAAAATCTTCGTTCTCATATAAACAATTATAAAAAGCTGTTTGCCAAGAATTTTTATTAACTGAATATCTACTAATATAACAGTCTAAAATATGTTCTTTTAATTGGTTTACTCCCAAGTTTTGGTACAATTTTGTTAATTGTAATTTTATATTTTCAAATTCTTCTATTGCGTGAATAGAATATAAATCATTCAGTAAATATGCTGAAAAATGATTTGTTAATCGTGTTTTCAATAAATCAGACCATTCATTTGGTGGTGAAACATAATATTCAAATTTGATAGGGTTTAGTGTTAAAATTTTAGCTTTTAACCAATCAAAATTTTCAATATCATCAAAATAAGGATGAAGAGTCTCTTCTTCACTACTTGTTGGAGAATCAACTAGTTTATCTTTATTACAATCACTGCAAGAAGGGACTAAATTGTTAGGAGTGATTGATAAAATAGGGTATTTGGATTTAGGCAAATAATGGTCTAATGTTCTAACTTGTTTAACACTACAGAAAGGGCATTTTCCATAAGGAGCAGAAATGAATATTGAATTATAAAATACCCGACCCTTATTCGTTTTGTTTACCATTCTATCTGTGTATATTCCTTTTAAGACAGAAGAATTAATTGTGTTGCTAATCTCAATGTTTTGTTGTATTTGGTGTAAAGTATTTGTAATTACTTTACTTTCAAAATCTGACTCTGCTGATGTAAATTGATTGGTAGAATCTATTAATTCTTGCTTTAAGTTTTCGTTTTGTAAATTATCTATACATTCAATAAGAACATCTGCTACTGAAAAATTGGGCTTTACTATTTTTTTCATTTATTATGCATTAAAGTTCTTAATATGGCTTTACCTTCTTGACCAATTTTGTTGTTTAAAATATTAATAGCCTCATCAAAACTATTCGAGTTATTTACAATGTCTTTTAGAATGTTATGAAAGCCAGATTCAGTTACTTCTAGACCAAATATTTCTTGAGTTAACAATCCCACATTTTCTCCAAAAGATTCTATTTCTAATCGTTCTGCAACTGCATCTGCTCCGTGACGTCTTAGTTTCCAAACACAACTTTTTGGTACTTCTTGCAAAACGACAGGTGAATGAGTTCCAATAATCGCTACTGCATTTCTTTGAATTAAAATATCTGATAAAGCTCTAATGAAAGCCGAGAGTAGAGGAGGATGTAAATATCCTTCAGGCTCATCTAACAAAACAAGACTTCTTTCTTCTATTGTTTCAACGATTTGTGTAATTGTTAATAATACAATTTTATGACCTGAACTTAATTTATTGAAAATATCTGATGCTTTTTCTTTCATCTCAGAATTATTTTCTAATTCCAAAATATAAGAAATTTCAGATTCATTAAATACTGGGTCTGCTTCAAGAACTTTAACAGCATTAACCCATCTAGTTTTTTTACCTTGTAATTTACATTTTTCAATACTTCTTGTAAATTCATTTTTTAATATTGTAGGACTTTTAGGTCTGTCATTGCTTTTTTCTGCTCTTTTTAAGCCTATGTAAGAATAATTTAAGTGTTTTGTTTTATCTCTTTTTTCAACAATAGGATTCGTTTCATCAAATGCGCTAAATGAAACAGAAATAAGATTAGCAAAAGGATTTTTAGATTCTTCCAGTGAATTTGTAAAGAAACCATTTTTTCCGTTTTTCCTATTACCTCCAAGAAGAGATGTAATCATACTGTTGAATAAATGAGTTTTACCAACTCCATTTCGACCAATAATAACATTTATGTTTGAAGGCGGATTTGATTTAGGAACAACATTAAAATCTAAAACCATATCATCTACTCGACTTCTAGAATGTTTTGGTAAATGAAACTTAAAATTATAGGGCGTTAGTTCAGCATTACCAGTTGCAAGTCTTCTAAATTGTCCTTCAACAGATGTAGTACTAACATCTCTCAGTAAAGATATTTTTGTAACATTTTCTTTTAATGATTTTTTATAGAGTTCAGTTTTTAAAGCTATATCATTAAGAGCATTTAAAATTTCATCTCTAAAGTCTACACTCATTAAATTTAATCTTTCATAATAGCTAACATCTTGTCCTAATGAAAAGAAAGATTCATCTAATGTTTCAAAAGAGTCTGGTAAATCTGGTGTTCTTTTTTGTGAACCAATATTGAACTCCCCAATCTTTAAGGGTCCTATATTGTGGCGAATTCCTTCATTATCGTAATAATATAACGTATATAAAGTAGAATAAGTGAACCAGTCATCCCAATTTGAATGAAATAAAAAAACAACATTAACTTTTTCTATTTCTGAGTTATTTTGATTGTTAAGGTAAAAATTCATTCTTAGTTTTTCTCAAATTGCATACAACGTTGTTGTGTTATGGAAAGTTGCGTTTTGAATGAACGGCTATTTTCCGAAGGAAAATTGAAGTGAATAAAAATGCAACTGATTTTGGTAAAGCACTAATTTAGCAATTTTTAATACACGGTGTTGGCTTTTAGTGCTTTTTTGTTTGTTTCATTTTTCTTTTTTGTTCAATTATTAATTCAGAAATTATGATTAATATTCTAAATTATTTTCCTTTTTTAATTATTTGTAAAAGGAAATAATATTCCTGATATGAATGATGAACCAACTTCTGTAACGACAAGTATCAAGATTACAAATAGAAAGAATTTTTTCTTTGTTATATTTTTCATATTTGGATATTTCTTAATTCAGATTTTGAGTGAGAAATTTTGAGGATTGTAAATTCAATTTTCAATTTAATTTATATATTGAATTCAGAATTTAATTCCGAAAACAACTTAAACAATTGGATGAATTGTTATTTCGGATGATTCTCAGAATTTGGAATTGTTGTTATTTTATTGCATTCGTTTTTTTATTGTAACGTTTTGCAATTAGAAAAGTTATAAAAATAATTGCTATTCCTGATAATGCTCCAAGTATTAACATTGTTCTGTTTGATAATGTAATTTCTAAAAAATTCATATTTTATTGTTTTTTATATTTTCAATTCTTAATTTTAGTTTTAAACTACGATTTCTCGAGCATTAAAGCCAACGTTGCGTGTATGGTTAGTGCGGGAATAGAAAGTCAGAGACTTTCAATTTAGCACTTAGTTAAAACATTTTGTTTGCTTTTATCTTGTTTTAATCAAAAGTCAAATCAAAATGATTTGACGGACTTTATAAAAATACACAAAACTTTGAATTAAACACTAAACCCCGCATTAATTATACACATTGTTACCTACCGTTTTTCTTGCCATACTTCATTAATTTCACTTAATAAAGTATTTATTTTTTGGTATGTAAGTAAATTATCTCTTAACACTTTTTCTGTTATTCCAACATATTTCTCCTCTTCATTTGGTATTTTAACCTTCATAATTGGTTCGAAGGTCGGATACAAAAAATATAAAATTCCGTGAACATAACAATTTCTATCAATTATATAATTAGCAAATATTGTACTGAATTCCGAACATTTTTCTTGATTATCTAACTCTGGAAACTGACGAAACTCTTTATCGGTTTTTATAATACAACTAAATATACTTCTTAGTTGCTCAAATGATTTGTCTTTTTTTGAAATTATATCTTTTGACTTTCTACATTTTTTATTCCTTTCAACAAGCTCATCACTGTCATTCAGATTTAAATAAAGCTCAACAGTCCTTTTTAATTTGTCTAAAATCAATTCGGCTAATCGATTAAGTTTTCCTGTACTGTAAGTAAATTGATTATATTTTCTATAAAGTTCCTCATTAATCATTTCGACATCAATTGGTAATATTGGTTTTTTTGTGTCTTTATTAATTTCCATTTTGACTATAGTTGGCGCTATCCAAATATCTACCAACTCATCTTTTTTCATAACATTTTTTGGGAAAGAAAAAATCCCTATGTTTTCATTGATTTTCAAGTCAATATTAAAAGGTCTATCAATATTCATTATTTAACACGTTGTTTTTTAATGGTAGGTAACGTTGTTGTGTTAAGGAAAGTTACGTTTAAAGTGAACGGCTATTTTCCGCAGGAAAATAGGAGTTTACAAAAATGCAACTAACTTTGATTAAGCTAAAAATAAGTAATTTTTTTTACACGGTGTTAGCTGTAGTAATTTATTCATTCGGAATGTTCTTTTCTTTACAATATTTTTCTATTTCAGAATCGTTTTTAAAATAATTGTCACAAAATCCATCGAGTTCTTTTTCCGTGGATTCACTGTATTTTTCATTTGCAGTTAAAAGTTTTTCTGTTTGTATTATAAATTTTTCAAAATCTGAATTTATTTTGCAAAGTTTGTCAATTGTTTTAAAATCTAATTCTTTATACTTTGAGGGAAATAGAACTTTACTTTCATATGGATTGTGTTTCAATTCTATTATTCCAATTCCAAAAGATTGGTTTAATCTTTCCATTTCCTCATTTAAACTGTCTGCAATTTCAAAAGCAACTAAATAACCATAATTCGCCCAACTTGAATTCGAAACTGCTTGAAAGAACGTTTTTTTCAGTTCGTAATCTGTGTTTATTTCTTTTTTAACTTCGTAAGATGTAATTTTAAAAATATCAGCTCTGTTGACTGCTTTTAAAAGTGTTTGACTTGCTTTTGATTGAAGATTTAAAAAACTTATTCCAACTAAATCTGGATGAATCCATTTTTGGTGATTATCCTTACTATTTTTCGATTGTTCGTGAAATATTGTTTTAGAATAAATATTATTACTTTTCAAATAAGTACTTAATAGCAAATGTAAATCTCTTTCAGCGTATGAATTTTGTTTGTCGATTCGTTTTACTGTTGGTTCTGTTTGTGTAAGGACTTCAATTCCAATTTCAGGTTCATTTTTTGTCAAATAATAAGAAAATGTTCCGTTTTTTCCTTTTATTCTTTTTACTCTTGAATCTCCATTTCTAATAAAATCTCCTAATAAAGCTGAAACTGTTGCTGGAGGTGTTTTTGCATCTCCAAAATCATAGTAATTATTCTTAATTATATGTTTACAAACTTGATTTGAAATTGTCAAACTTTTTATATCACTCAAACTTTGTAAAATAGCTTCTTTTATTGTCATTTTTTATCGGTTCAATTTTATTACAGCTAACGTTGTTGTATAAGGAAAGTTGCGGTTTTGACAGCGAGGAATTTCCAACGGAAATTCAGAAGTTGGCAAAAATGCAACTGCCTTTGATTAAGCACCAATTTAGCAATTTTTTTTATACGGCTTAAGTTAGCATTTTATAATAAAAGACTAAATTTAAGCATATAAATCAGAAAGCACAAAAGAGAGGAGTAAGGTTATTATATACGGAGAGACTACAGATCTCGTCAACATTGAAAATCCCCTCTCTTTTCTACACAGATTTCGTACAGTTCTATGAGGCTTTTAGACCTCGATTTTAAGTCGTTGAAACTCGCGTAGTATGTCCTTTCAAAAAACATTTTCCTATGAATAAAGATATAAAATATTTTGGACTTGACATCAGTCATTTAGTTTTTGATGTTACCGATTCTTTAGGTAATTATTACCAATTTAAAAATAGCATTTCAGGCTTTAAAAAGTTCGTAAAACTACTAGATGTAAATAGTCATTGTGTGATGGAAGCTACGGGCTATTATCACTACCAGTTAGCCTATTATTTGCAAGAACAAGGTGTTAAAGTTTCCGTAGAGAATCCTTTATCTGTAAAGCGGTTTATTCAGATGAAACTGTCTAAAATAAAGACAGATAAAAGCGATTCTAAGTTAATTTGTGAGTATGCTAAACAAGTTGAGTTAAAGTTATGGAAAGGTAATTCAAAACATCAATTAGAATGCCTTCAAATGATTAGACTCCTTTCTACGTATACAAAACAAAGCACTATGCTTAAGAATAAAATACATGGAGAAACTGTTTTAGGGATTCCTAGTAAATCTGTTGTGAGTTCTTTAAAACGAATTTTAAAAGAACTCCAGAAAGATATGAAAACGATAGAAGATAAATTGTTGTTTTTAGTAAAAGAAGTCCACCAGAAACTTTTAACAGATTTAAAAAGCATTCCAGGAATAGGTCCTAAAACCTCTCTAATGCTAGTTGTTCTAACGGATGGTTTTGATCGCTTTACAAGTGGAAGTGAACTTTGTAGTTATGCAGGTTTAACTCCCTTAATACGACAAAGTGGAAGTAGTGTAAAAGGACGTCCTCGAATTAGTAAAATAGGAAATCAAAAACTTCGGAATTTACTATTTATGTGCAGTTTTAATGCCTGTAAATATAACCATGCTTGCAAAGCAATTTATGATAGAATAGTCGCTAAAGGAAAGAGCAAAAAACTAGCCTTAATAGCGGTTTGTAATAAGCTACTAAAACAGGCTTTTGCTATTGCTAAATCCGGACTAACTTATGATAATAATTATAGAAGTGTTTTAGTGAAAAATTAATGAGTTTTTACTTGTTTTTTACCACAGTACTTTGTTGGGCATAGTTTTTTTATTCCTCTTTTTTTTCCCTTTGTTCATAATATTCTCCAAATATTTCACCACATAAATAACCAGTTGCCATTGAAAATTTTAATCTTATCTCATAATCAGGATTAATAAAATCCTCACTTGCAATTTGACTAACAGAATTGACATATTCTTGAATTAGTTGTTCGTTAACGGTCAATGTATGTGCAATTCCGTTTCTTATTTTATTTAATAATCGAAGAGATTTTACTATTTCTAAAGTTCTACCACCAAATTTTCCAAAATGTTCAATCATTCCTATTTTTAGACTATGATTATATCTTTCTTTGAAAAAATTTGCGTCTAAACTATTTGATAAATTTTCTAGGTAACAGTTAATTGTAAATTCAGTAATTATATGTCCTTTAAGGATTAATAATTCTAAATCATAAATTTCCTTGAAATGATTTAGAAGAAGTTTTTTAAATTCTTCTAGATTATAATTTCTTATTTGTTCCATTTAATTTCGATAATTATTGCCAAATATTTTTAGGCGTTGTTTTTACTTTTCTAAAATAAATTTGAATGGGATTAGAATTTTTATTCTAACTTTTTTTCCGTTTTCAATTTCTGCTGGTTTCCAATCTGGAATTTTAGATATTACTTCATACGAAGCATAATCATAATTTTTTTCCAATTTTTCAACAATATTTATGTCAACTACTTTTCCAAGAGTGTCAATAATAAAAGTTGATTTTACTTTTCCTTCTATTTCCTTATAATCTCCTTTTGGAAGTTCTAAATTTCTCTGGATAAAAACAGTAAGCGAGTCAAAACCGCCTGGAAATTCAGCCATTTTTGTTAAGCTCGAAAATTTTATTTGTTCATTATTTTCTCCCAAAAGCTGATATTCCAAGTTTAGAGAGTTTTTAGATTCCACTTTTTTAAATTTCGCTTGAGTTAGTTCATTTTTACTTGCAGTATTTTTTTTCGTCACTTTTTTTTCCAAATTCATACAGGAACTTAGAAGTAAAAAAGTCAATATAATTCCTATTATTCTATTCAATTTCGGATTTTTCTTAAATTATGCCCAACGTTGTTGTATATGATTTGTTGCGTGTTTCAAGCAATTAATTTAGTAAATAATTACGGACAAAGAAAGTCCGCGAGGACTTTCGTAAGTAAGCAATAAGCCAGCAATAAATTATATACGGTGTTGGCATTAGTTTTTATTTTTTTATATGTTTTTCAAATACTAAATTATATCTTACTGTGTTTTCATTCAGAGATTTAGCAATTTCACTTAATTCAATTAAGTTAGGATAGTCCTTGTAAATCAATTGACTGATAAAAAAGTATGTAGATATAAGTAAATAATATGAATGAGCATAAGTCTTTATTTTTGTCATACTACTTTTAAAAGGTGAAAAAGCATCTCCGTGGAAACGTTCATTCCTATAAGTATATAAAATTCCGTTTATGAGTAATTTTATAATCTGTAATTGAGATAATTGATATTTTTTTTCTTTTAACTCAATTTCTCTCCCAGAAAGAAGAATTTGCAATAACATACCAGCTCTTCTTTGTGTATCCGCATTTAAATCTCCGTATTTCTTTTCAATTGCATCAAATAATTCATTTCCTATACAATCTTTAACTCTGTCGGTTATCTGCCTTTGTTGCGATTTTATAGCAGAAGATTCTTCTTCAAATAACTTTTTAATCAAGTATTCAGTTGCTTGTAAAGGAACAGCTTTTGTCAATTCCTTAAAAGCACTATTTAATTCTGAATTATTATTGTATTGGTTTATAAAAAAATCTTCTGAAATTTTGTTAGTTATTTTCCAAGTTTTGGAAACTGACCAATTTGATTTTTTAGCAATGTAAGTTGAGTATGCCTCAAAAGTTCTCCAAGCTAAATCAAATCCAATGTCTGGTCTGTTAGGAAGTTGTTCGTATATATCAATTTTAAAAGATAAAAGTCTTTGGAATTCATAATTTTCAATTAAAGGAAGCTTAATTGGACGTAAAATATTTATAATTCCTTTGTCATTTAATAATTCTAAAAATGCTTTTTGTGCAGAAAAAATTATGACTTCATTTGGCCATTTATTATTGTACTCTATTCGTTTCTTACTGTAGCTCATAAATTAATGCCAACTGGTTATATACAATCAAATATATTGATTATCCGTTTAAATATTCCGGATAATAAAAGTTTTTACTTTTTATTATCACGCTTGTTTAGAATTAATATTTAAAAAAAATGATTCTGAAGTTTTATAGAAAACAGGACTTTCTTAAGAAAGATATTCATTCTTTATTTTAGAATTTAAATTTAATGAAAAAAATGTTAGGAATTAATGACTTAGATTATTTTTTATTGTTCATATACTATTTCATTTTTGGTGCTTTTTTTTGTTTTTTCTTGTTGTAGTTTTTTGTTTAAGATTTTAAAATTGTTGCTATTTGAATTTATTTTCATATTTATTAAAATGAGTAGTATTATTATAATATAATTTTAAAAAATTCTTTAGCTTTTATTCTTGGGTCACTCAAATTTGTTTGTTATTTAAATTAATTATTAATCAAAGTACACGAAAACGTACACGATTTTATATAAATTAGATCAAAATAGCATGGTTTATAAAGTTTTTGTCAAACTCTATTCTTGAAGCTTTATTTTTTACTCTAATTGTTATAACAGAGAAAAAGGTTGGTGTACTTTGAGTATAAGGGCCTGTGCTGATAATTCCTTCTTTCATTACGTATTTACCTTTTACAATTCCAGCTTCTTTATCTTTAAACTGAATAACGCTTTTTGCATTATTAAATGTTTGAACCATCCATTCATTGGCTTTGATAAAGTTATAGTTTTTATCAGATTTTGTTTCCACGTTCTTTGTTTCTGGTTCGGGAGATGCTATGTCGGTTCTTGCGGTTCCGTAGGATATAAAGATTGTAATTAATAAAGTTACTGTGTTAAAATCTTATTTTCTAATTGATATTAATTAAATGTTCTGAACTCGTTTTTCTTCTTCCTTATTATTGATGAAAATTAAGTTATGATTTTGTGAGTTATTGGGATTGGATAAAGTAATTTTATCAAAAAAGAGTTAGTTTTAATAAGCTATAATAATGTCTTTAGTCCATTATTAATAAGCAAAAAGGTTTAGAAGTACTTTTTTAAAGAAATATAAAGGGAATTTAATTCTTGTTTTGTGGGCAAATTGTGGGCAAATAAAAAAACCAGCCTTTACAAAAACGTTGTAAAGTGCTGGTTTTTAAGTGACCATGGCAGGATTCAAACCTGCAACCTCTTGAGCCGTAATCAAGTGCGCTATTCAGTTGCGCCACATGGCCGTTAAGCGGGTGCAAATATAGTGTCCTTTTTTTAAATTAGAAAGATAATTCTAGTTTTTTTATGAATTTATTTCAGTTTTAAATAAATCGACAATAGATTGCGCTTTTTCTAGGTTGTTATTTAGTACAAATAATTCTACAGAATTTGTAGGTACTCCAAAACCAGCCAATCTTCCAGACTCCACACGATCAATGATTTTAGATTCGATGTTTGCTTCGTCTAATAAGTATTTTAATCTGTTTACTAATATAGAGTTATCAGTAAATACTTTTGTATAATCTTCTGACATAATATTGTTTTTTTAGGTTAATGAATTTTTAGTTATAAAAGCTCTCCATCCAATAATAGCTAATTGAATTTTAGATGCTTTAGAGATATCCAATCCTTTTTTTGTAAAGGAAGGTAAAATTAATTTATTAATCTTTGCAAGTGTTTTAAAAACTTGTTTTTTCATGAGTTGTAAATTAGCTTTCAAATTTACTAAAATAAACAACTCAGCGTTTAAAGATTGAGTTGTTTAAAGATAAGCTACTTTTTTCTCTCTTCATTTATAGTTCTGTTATTTTTTTGTTATAATAAAATTAGAAATATAATATCAGACAGGTCTTTAATAAATTTAGTTATAATAAGAATCATAATAGTTTGGGTTTTAAGGTTAGTAATTTAGGTCAATTTCGAAATTGTTTTATCAATATATAACCACTGTAGGCTTGTTTCCAAGAGAACTATTACTTATTAATCAAATTGATTTTTTATTTATAACTAAAATTGTGTTATGTGTATTAATGTGTAATTAGGTTTGCTTTATTTTTGTTGTTTATTGCAATTATAATATGTTGTTTTTATAAAAATATGTTAGGTTTTAAAGGGGGAGATTTGTGCTTTTTTTTAAAGTAAAGGGGAATATATTTTTAAAATGAATACTTTTTGGCTTTTCATTTTTTATTCTCTTCTTAAAGTGATAAAAATGTATCTTCGCAAAAAATAAAATTGATGAGTATTTTTTATGTTATTATTGGATTAATCTTATTAGTTGTTGGTGGTGAGTTCTTGGTAAGATCGTCTATCGGTTTATCTTTTAAGTTAAGTATATCTAAAATGGTAATTGGTATGACGGTGGTTTCTTTTGCCACTTCTGCGCCAGAATTATTAGTTAGTTTACAAGCTGCTTTAGATGGTTCACCAGCTATTGCTTTAAACAATGTTATAGGTTCTAATATTGCTAATATTGGGTTGGTTTTAGGTATTACAGCTTTAATTGGACCTATTGCGGTTAGTAAAGACTTTTATAAGCTTAATTGGCCTGTAATGATGCTTTTCTCTTTAGTTTTGTATTACTTTTTATGGAACGACAGTGTTTTAACACAGTTAGAAGGTGTTATTCTCTTAGTAGGGTTGGCTGCTTTTCTATTTGTATTGATAAGAAGTGCGAGAAAAGAAGATGTGGATGTAGAAGAGGTAGATGATGCTTTGGCTTCTATAGGTTATGGTAAAATATTTGGATGGTTATTAATAGGAGGTGTTTCTCTTTATTTTGGATCGGAATTTTTAGTGAACGGTGCAAAAGATATTGCCCAGAATATGGGAATTAGTGAAGGTGTTATTTCTATTACAATGATTGCTATTGGAACTAGTGTACCTGAGTTGGCTGCTTCTGTTATTGCTGCTATGAAGGGTGAGAAAGCAATTTCTTTGGGAAACCTAATTGGTTCTAATATTTTTAATATAGCTTCTGTATTGGGGTTAACAGCTATTATTAAAGAAATACCTGTTACGGAAGCCCAGATTTTATCTAGAGATATTTTTTGGATGTTAGGGTTTGCTGCTGCTTTATTATTGTTAGTATTTTTACCTAAGAAGTTTATTTTAAATAGGTTTAAAGGAGTTTTTTTATTTTTAGGGTATGTATTGTTTATTTATTTAGTTCTTTAAATAGAAGGTATCTAAAATTAGATATAAAAAAAAGCTAACATTAATTTGTTGGCGTTTTTTTTCTGTCGATATGTCCTAAGTTCTTTTCTGGAGCGATAACATCTCTAATACGTCGTTTTAACTCTGTAATCTCTGGAAAACCATTTTCTTCTTTTCTAGACCAAACCAATTGGTTGTTTGCGGTAATATTAAAAATACCTCCGGTACAGGGTTTTAAGGTAAGTTCTGTAATTTCTTCTGTAAAAGTGGTTAATAGTTCTTGACTCATCCAAGAGGCGCGTAATAACCAGCCGCATTGTGTGCAGTATTCTATTTTTATATTGTTTTTCATAATTTAAATGTAATTGTTTAAAATAGTATTTAAAAGTACTGAACTTTTTGTTTTTAAAGTTACTTTTTTTTTGCGTTAGGGATAGAAGTGGTATCCTTTTTTAATTTTGCGATAGCTGAAAAATTTAAAAAGATATAACGGATAGCCCGACCTTTGGTAACGCCCAAAATAATTATATAAAAAAAGCACCTACATTGCTGTAAGTGCTTTTTAATATTTTATACTATTCGTAATTATTTAACTGGTTTAACAGTTTTAATAATTCTAGCAGCTACTTTATATGGATCTGCGTTTGAAGATGGACGACGGTCTTCTAACCATCCTTTGTATCCTTTTTCTACAACGATAATTGGAATACGAATTGATGCACCTCTATCTGAAACTCCCCAAGAGAAGTCTGTAATTGCAGCAGTTTCATGCTTACCAGTTAAACGTTGGTCGTTAAACTCACCATAAATTTCAATATGTTCTTTTACTACTGGGCGGAAAGCTTCACAAATTTCGATATACTTATCTTTAGAGCCACATTCTCTTAAAATAGAGTTAGAGAAGTTAGCGTGCATTCCAGAACCATTCCAATCAGTGTCTCCTAATGGTTTTGGGTGGTACTCAATGTACATTCCTTTTCCTTCAGTTAAACGATCTAATAAATATCTAGATATCCAGATTTCATCTCCTGCTTTCTTTGCGCCTTTTGCAAATAATTGGTATTCCCATTGTCCAGAAGCAACCTCTTGGTTAATTCCTTCAAAGTTTAAGCCTGCATCTATACATAAATCTGCATGCTCTTCCACTAAATCACGACCATGTGTATATAAACCTCCTACAGAACAGTAGTATTGTCCTTGTGGAGCAGGGTAACCACCTCTTGGAAATCCTAAAGGCAATCCTGTACTTGTATTCATAATAAAGTATTCTTGTTCAAAACCGAACCAGAAATCGTTATCATCATCTTCAATAGTAGCACGTGCATTAGATTCGTGTGGAGTTCCGTCTGCATTCATTACTTCATTCATTACCAACCAACCGTTAATACGATTTGGATCTGGATAAATAGCAACAGGTTTTAAAATACAGTCAGATGCTCCTCCAGAAGCTTGTTTTGTAGAAGAACCGTCAAAAGACCAAAGTCCCAATTCTTCAACTGTTCCTTTAAAATCTTCATGCTCCTCAACTTTGGTTTTACTTCTCATGTTCTGAGTTGGATAATAACCATCTAACCAAATGTATTCTAATTTAATTTTTGCCATAATATATGTGTTTATGTGATGTTCGTCCTACAAAAATCAAATATTTTCATTAGATATCAAAAAAATTAGGGGTAAAATATTTAAAATAGCTAAAAAATAATTTTATCCCTAAATTTGAAAGGGTATATTTGTATAAAGTTAAAAATAAGTAGAAAATATTACTAATATGTCAAGGATTAGATTTAATGCATTGCAAGAAACACTACGTAGAAGTCCTATAAAAGTAGTTCAGAATGAAAAAAGATCAGCTCTTTTTGGTCGGAATGTATTTAATAAATATGCTATGCAACAGTATCTTACACGTGCTGCATACGAAAGTGTGATGAATGCAATTGATCATGGAACTAAAATAGATAGAAAAATTGCAGATCAAGTTGCGGTAAGTATGAAAGATTGGGCAATGTCTAAAGGGGCTACTCATTATACACATTGGTTTCAGCCACTTACAGGTGCTACAGCAGAAAAACATGATGCCTTTTTTGAGTCTATAAATGGCAGTCTTGCAATGGAAAAATTTGATGGAGAACAATTGGTTCAGCAAGAGCCAGATGCATCTAGTTTTCCTAATGGAGGAATTAGAAATATGTTTGAAGCTCGTGGTTATACGGCTTGGGACCCAACTTCTCCTGCTTTTATTTATGAAACAACACTTTGTATTCCAACTATTTTTGTAGCTTATACTGGGGAGGCTTTAGATAATAAGACGCCTTTGTTAAGAGCGCTACAAGCTATAGATACACATGCTACTGCTGTTTGTAAATATTTTGATAAGAATGCAAATAAAGTAAGTGCAACACTTGGTTGGGAACAAGAATTTTTTCTAATTGACGAGGCTTTAGTACTCGCAAGACAGGATATACAATTTACGGGTAGAACTTTATTAGGGCATTCGCCTGCTAAAGGACAACAACTTGATGATCATTATTTTGGAACCATTCCTGCAAGGGCTATGAGTTTTATGCAAGATTTAGAACAAGAATGTATGTTGTTAGGGATTCCTGTAAAAACCAGACATAATGAGGTTGCTCCAAATCAGTTTGAGATTGCACCAATTTATGAAGAAGCTAATTTAGCGGTGGATCATAATTCATTAATAATGGATGTGATGCAAAAAATATCAAGAAGACATCATTTTAAAGTGTTGTTGCATGAAAAACCATTTGCAGGTATAAACGGGTCTGGTAAGCACAACAATTGGTCTTTGTCTACCGGTAACGGAACTAATTTGCTAAGTCCGGGTAAAACTCCAATGAAGAACTTACAATTTCTTACCTTTTTTATCAATACCATTAAAGCAGTGTATCAATACGAAGAGTTACTGAGAGCTTCTATTGCGTCTGCAAGTAATGAATATAGATTAGGCGCTAATGAAGCACCACCTGCAATTATTTCTGTGTTTATTGGTAGTCAACTATCAGCAGTTTTAGATGAATTAGAAAATGTAACTAAAGGAAAGCTTTCACCGCAAGAAAAAACCGATTTAAAACTAAATATTATTGGTAAAATTCCCGAAATTTTATTAGATAATACGGATAGGAATAGAACTTCTCCGTTTGCATTCACAGGAAATAAATTTGAGTTTAGAGCTGTTGGTTCTTTAGCAAATTGTGCAATACCAATGACTGTTTTAAATACTATTGTTGCAAAACAATTAAAAGAGTTTAAAGTTGAGGTAGATGCTCTAATAGAGGAAAAGGATCTTAAAAAAGATGAAGCTGTTTTTAATATACTAAGAGAATATATAAAAGACTCTAAGGCAATTCGTTTTGATGGAGATAGCTATGGTGAAGCTTGGGAAAAGGAAGCTAAGAAAAGAGGCTTAACTAATTATAAAACAACTCCAGAAGCTTTAAAAGTAAAAGTTTCTGAGAAAACAATTTCTTTGTTTGAAGAAATGGAGGTAATGAGTAAAGTAGAATTAGAAGCTCGTTATGAAATTGATTTAGAATCGTACGCTAAAAAGGTGCAAATAGAAGGACGTGTTTTGGCTGATATTGCAAGAAATCAAGTAGTGCCTACTGCAATAATTTATCAGAATACTTTATTGGAGAATACTAAGAACTTAAAAGAAATTTTTGGTGATGAGTATAAAAATATAGCAAAAGAGCAAATTGAGCTAGTTATGTTAATTTCTAAACATATTACTAAAATTAATGCTTTGGTAGTAAAATTGGAAGCAGAAAAAGTGAAAGCTAATAAACATTTAGGTTTTAAATTAGCGGAACAATACAGTAACAAAATAAAACCTTTTTTTGTAGATATAAGATATCATTGTGACCAACTAGAAACCTTGGTAGATGATAATTTATGGCCACTTACAAAGTATAGAGAGTTGTTATTTACTAATTAAACGATAGGTAAATTAGTTATATCTTAAAAAGAAAGGGTTAAAAATGATAATTATTCATTTTTAACCTTTTTTTTATAGGTGTTTTCCCCTGTTTTTGTTTATTTTTTTTACATTCAACACATGTAAGTAATTGATTTACAGGTGTTTGTTGTTTTGTTTTGTTTGTGTTTTTTATTTTATTTTGGAATTAGATAAATAATTTTCTATATTTGACTTGTTTAAACACAGAATCGATCAAGCTATATAGTTTACAACAATTCTTTACTTTTAAGAGTTGACTGAAAATGAAAAGTTATCCTTAATAACTTAACATTTTATCCCTAATAATTTTAATTACCCCTAAAAATTTATTGTAGTATATCATATTCAATTTATATCGAATAGATTTTGATATGCTTAATTTTTAACTAACGTATTTTAAATTATTTATCATGAAAAAATTAGTAATAATGGCTATGTGTTTAGCTACAGGAGCATTCTATGCTCAATCTAATACAAGTTCTGTTAATCAAACAGGAAATACAAATAACTCTACAGTAACACAGATTGGACTGACAAACGACTCTAAAGTTGTGTCTTTAGGTGATTTTAATGGTTCTATTGTTAATCAAATTGGTGATTTAAATAGGTCTAATGTTATACAACATGGAGATTCAAATGCATCTGATGTAAATTCTCTTGGACGTGGAAACGGATCTCAGGTAAATCAAGCAGGAGATGGAAATGATGCAGATGTTGATCAGAATGGAAATTGGAATACATCTAGAGTAAACCAAGGTTTGGTAAATAGTGGAGGTACTATTTCTCGTATAGGAAATAGAAATGAAGCTACAGTAAATCAAGATGGTACTGATAATGGTTCTGTTGTTAATCAACGAAGTGCAACATCAGGTCAACAGAGTAACGATAATGATGCTTTTGTAAACCAAGTTGGTGATGACAACGTAAGTGGTATAAGTCAAGATGGAGACTTCAATATGGCAGATACTAACCAGCAAGGTAACATGAATGATTCGTCTGTGAATCAAATAGGAGATTCTAATGATTCTGATGTAGATCAAATGGGTGATTCTAATATTGCTCGTACTTACCAGGGGGGGAATGGAAATAATAGTGATATAACTTCAGATGGAAATGGAAACTTTGCGGATACTGCACAACAAGGAACTTTAAATACTTCTGATGTAGATCAAGATGGAGATGGTAATTTTTCTGAAGTAGATCAGCAAGGGAATATTAATTACTCTTATGTAGGACAAATTGGAGATGATAACACATCTAATGTTTTTCAAATTGGAGATGGTAATTTTGCCTATGCTGAGCAAAATGGAATGAATAATTCTAGTGATGTAAACTCTACAGGTAATGGTAATCAAACTATTACTTTACAAGGTTATTTTGCTGGAGGAAACGATCATGTAAGTACGATTGATCAAGTAGGAGATAGCAACTATACTTTTGTTGGGCAAGATGGTACAGCTAACACCAGTGATGTGGACCAGACAGGAGACAATAACTATTCTTGGGGTGTTCAAATAGGTTTAACTAATATGACTACAGTTGACCAAATGGGTGATAGAAATAGTAGTACGGTTGATCAATTTGGTGATACTAATTCTTCTAGTGTTTACCAATGGGGAGATGATAATGTATCTAATGTAGATCAAGATGGAGACAATAATTCAAGTTTTGTGTGGCAATGGGGGAATTCAAATGACTCTAAAGTAACTCAAGATGGAATGGGTAATATGAGTGATGTACTTCAATTAGGAACAGGTAATATGAGTGATGTTTTACAGCAAGGAAACAGTAATTATAGCTTTGTTGGACAAGGAGGAAGTACTCATGTAAGTGATGTAGACCAAATTGGTAATGGTAATATATCTATTGTGTCACAAAATGACTAATATAAAACTGTTATAATTTGATATTATAAGGTATAAGAGCATAGCATAGCATAGCATAGCGTGTGCTCTTATACTTTTTAAAAACAAATTTACTTTGTAATTTAGGTATACTTGAAAATATAATAAAATATAAGTTATGAAAGCAATTTTTAAAATTTTAATAGTTTTTACAACGCTGTTTTTAGGCAATATAATTTTTGCTCAAACTTTTAAAGCTAAAGATGATACTTCACTTAGAATTTCTAGTTTTAACACACAAACTTCTCAAGAAAATTTTTTACTAAATCAACGTAATGTTGGAAGTGAAAACTTAACTACAGATAGTAATTCTGTTTATGTATTACAAGTAGGTGATAATAATAATTTAAGAAGTAATGTAAAAACATTAGAGAGTAATATCGTTATTGTGCAAAAAGGTGATCAAAACAACGCTTTTTTAGAATTAAATAGTGTTAAATTAACGGAAACGGTAGTACAAATAGGGGATAATAATACATTTTTAGATTATAACTTACTAAAATCAGACGTAAGGAATACAGAAATTAATCAAACAGGGGATAATCAAAACTTAACAATGCATGGATCTAATTCTTTATCAGAAAAAATGAAAGTATCAATGCAGGGTCAAAATCAAAGTATTATTATAAGAAATTTTTAAAAACAAAAATGTTATGTTTTTATTTAGAATAAAAATAATAATAGCAACAATTATTGTATTTCTTTTAACAATTATTGGAGCTTATTCTCAGACTTATAATACAGAGGTGGAAGCAAAGCTGTTAATTAAAGAAGAAAGTGGTAATCTAAAAGTAACTGGAATTGCACTTAATAAAACATCGATAACAAAAAAATTAAGTTATAAATTATCGGTATTTAAAACAGATTCTAATAAAAATAAATCTAATAATAAACAATCTGGTTTATTTACTGTAGGTCCAAATCAAGAAAAAGATTTATCCTCAACTTCATTAAATTTTAATAAATCAACAAAAGTTATTCTTCTTCTTTTAATCTATGATGCCAATCAAGATATTGTAGGAAAGGATAGGGTTGTGTTAAATGATGATAACGAAAATAATATAGGGGTGATACAAGAGATTGCTAATAAGGTTAATAATACGGCAACAAAATTGTCTGCACCAATAATAAACGAAGATTTTGAAGCTAAAATTGGCACAGAGAATAAAAATGGAGTATTAATAATTAACGGTACCGTTTTTAATAAAACAGAAATAACAAGTAGTTTAAAATATAAGTTTACCATTTTTAATACAATCGAAAGTGAAAATAACATAGAAGAAGAAAAAGATAGTCGGTTTATATTATCTGCAAATGAGAAAGTTATTTTATCGTCAATGATTATTAAAATAAATGAAAATGAAAAAAAAATAGCTGTTCTTTCTATATATAATTTAGATGATATTTTAGTCGCAGAAGATAAAATAGTGTTTAATGAAGGTTTTGAAGATGAAGTTGATAGGCAAAAAGAATTAGATAAAAAGTTAAAGCAAGAGCAAGAAGCTTCAAAAGATCTCAGTGTAAAAGCTATAGATGGCGTAGAGTTAAGAGGTATTGTTGTAGAGGATACTAAAACAAAACCAGGTAGAGACTTCTATAAGTTATTTTCTTCATTATATACGAGAAACAATATTGATGGTAATGAGGTGGTAAAAATTAAAGAAGTTTTAGCTATTGGAAGAAATACCAAAATTGAAGTTATTGTAGGAGATGATGTGGTGTTTTCGTTTTTTGTAAGACCTAGTATAGATTATTTAACAAAAATAAATGATTATGCCATTATTAAAGTATATAGGCACTTTAAAAATTCAGAAAAAGAATCTAAAACAATTAAATACTACTAAAAAGATATGAAAAGAAATTTATTAATTATATTATTCTTAACCGGATATGTATGTGTAGGTCAGCAGCTTTCTTATAAGCCTATAAATCCTGCTTTTGGTGGTGAAACGTTTAATTATCAATGGTTATTAAATTCTGCAAACGCACAAAATTCTTTTAAAGACCCTAGTATTGCTCTAGGAGGAGAAGAAGGTTCGTTAGCTGAGTTTTCAGAATCGTTAAATAGGCAAATACTAAGTCAGTTGTCTAGGTCTTTGTTTAATACGCAATTAGGGGAAGATTTAAAAGAAGGTAATTTCTCTTTTGGTAGCTTGGCTTTAGAAATTTATGACTCTGCAGAAGGTTTGGTTGTTAATATTTTAGACACAGACACTGGAGAGCAAACACAAATTATAGTACCTAACTAATATCTTAATCACTTATATGTTAAATTATAGATATACTATTATACTACTGTTATTCTTTACTAGTTGTGGCTCTTTTTATAATCAACCTTTTGAACAAGAACGAGCAAGATTAGGAGAAACGACAGTGCCAACTCAGAAGTTAAAAAAATTCCCTTTGCCACAGGAACCTATAGTAGCGGCCGTATATAATTTTAAAGACCAAACAGGTCAATACAAAGCTATAGAAAATGGTAGTACTTTTAGTACTGCAGTTTCACAAGGAGCTACCACAATGTTAAATAAGGCTTTAGAAGATTCTAATTGGTTTACAGTTGTAGAAAGAGAGAACCTTAGTAATCTTTTAAATGAAAGAAATATAATAAGGTCTACTAGAGCAGAGTTTACAAAGAATAATAAAGCGCAAACGAATACTCCTAATTTGCCTGCTCTTTTATTTGCTGGAGTACTGTTAGAAGGAGGTGTTATATCTTATGATACAAATATAATTACTGGTGGTGCGGGAGCTAGATATCTTGGTATTGGCGGTTCAACAGAATATAGGCAAGACAGAATTACTGTGTATTTAAGGGCGGTTTCTACATCTAATGGAAAGATCTTGAAAACAGTATATATATCTAAAACAATCTTATCTCAGGCATTAGCGCTAAATTTATTTAAGTATGTTAAGTTTCAAAGGTTATTAGAATCTGAGGTTGGCTTTACCAAAAACGAACCTGTTCAATTAGCTGTTAAGGAAGCTATAGATAAAGCGGTAGAAAATTTAATTATAGAAGGTATTATTGATGGGTTTTGGGCGCCTGCTGGTGGTGAAGAAGTAGTAGATTTTGTAAAGAAGAATTACAAGAAAGAGCAAGAGGAGGCAAAGTTAACAGAGTTGTTTAATAGAAAAAAAGAGCATAGGCGAGGTAAAATAGGTGTAGGACTTGTGGGGGGAGTATCTAAAATTGTTGGTGATTATTCTGATGCAGAGTTTGGTTTTGGGGCTGATATGTTACTCAAATTCATGTTAAATAAATCTAGGTTTGCATTTTCTATAGGACTAGGTTCTAGTACGCTTTCTAATAAAAACATATTTGAAAAAAGAATTTATGATTCTAATGTAAATTTTGAATACTATTTATTACCCTATGATAAAATTACTCCTTATGCATACATTGGTGTTGGTTCAATTTCAACTAAAAATTTAAGTGATAATTACTTTAAATATCAATATGGTATTGGTTTAGAGTATTTTGTTACAGATAAATTAGGGTTGATTTTAAGAGGTGAGCAAAATATTATATCAACAGACAACTTAGATCTTTTGGTTAGGGGAGAAAAAAACGATAAGATTTGGAATGTTAGGGCTGGAATTAATTTTTATTTTTAAAAAACAAAATATATTAGTATGAAAATTTTACAAAAAATATTAGTTCTTATAACTCTAGTTTTAATTTTTAGTTGTGGTGAAGAGACTACTTTTGGTGTTGTAGAGTTTGGCGAAATAACAGGAAGGGTTGTAAAAGCTAATAGTTTTGAGCCTATAGAGAATGCCAAAATTACTTTATCTCCAACAAATAATACAACATTTACAGATGCTAACGGAGAGTTTTTTTATGAAGAAGTGCCTGTAAATGAATATTCGATTGAAGCTTCAAAAGAAGATTTTTTAACTAGTTTTGAGCCCGTTTCTGTAGAGGTAGATGCTACAGTAAACATAGTCTTTGAAATGCAGGGAGAGTCTACACTTAATATTCCGCCAACAACTCCGGTGTTAATATTGCCAATTGATGGTGCAGTAGATATTGATAGTTCAGTAGAGTTGGTTTGGTCTTCTTTAAGTGTAGATGATGATGAATTAACGTATAGATTAGAGATTAAAAATGATTTTGATAATAATGTAATTCAAGTTCAAAATCTTAGTGATACAACTTATGTGGTTCCTAATTTAAAATTTGGAGGTAAGTATTTTTGGCAAGTAGCAGTAACAGATAATATAAATTCTGAAGTGCTAAGTGCTTCAAATTCATTTACAGTTAAGGGTGATCCAAAGAATAGGTATACTTACGTTAGGGTTGAAGGGGGGAATAATGTAATTTATTCATCAAGTTTAGATGAAGATTTTAATGAAATTAATACTATTAAATTAACAGAATCTAACTCAAATTCATGGAGACCTAGAAAAAATAATACTGTAAATTTAATAGCTTTTTTAAGATTGTATAACAATGAGGCCCATATTTTTACCATGAAACCAAATGGATCGGAGGTAAAAAGAGTAACTTCCGATATCGCTGTTAATGCTTTTGATTTGAATGAAGTAGATTTCTCTTGGTCAACAACGGGTGATCAACTTATTTATCCGAGTTTTGATAAGTTATATCTGATTAATAAAGATGGTAGTGGTCTTCAAATGATATATAAAACAACAAATGGACACTTAATTACCGAATGTGATTGGAGTAATGACGGTACTAAGATAGTGTTAAGAACAAATAATTCTGATGGTTATGATGGTGCTATTTATACTATTGATATGAGTGGGAATGTACTAAATACAGTTGTCTCTGCAAATGTTGGTGCTTTAGGCGGCTTAAATTTGTCTGTAGATGGTAACTTATTAATTTATACTAAAGATGTAAGTGATTTTCAATCATCAAATTATAGAAGATTGAATAATAAAGTTTTTAAGTATAATTTTTCTACAATGACCGAGACAGAAATGATTATTTCTAAACCGCCAGGAACAAATGATTTAGATCCAAGATTCTCGCCTAATGAGGCTGAAATAATTTATGTAAATACATCTAACGATGGTATTTCGGAAAAGAAAATATTTACATCTCCAATTGATGGAGATAATCGTAGAGAAGAAATTTTTACAGAAGCAATTATGCCAGATTGGGAGTAATTAAAACTGAAATATAAATAAGAAAGAACCAAATGATCAAAAATCATTTGGTTTTTTTATGATGCCACATAAAAGAAAGTTAAATTTGCAGCAACAACAACACAACAACATGAGTCAAGAAGTTTCTAAAAGATACGCACAAAGAGGTGTTTCGGCATCAAAAGAAGATGTACACAATGCAATTAAGAATATAGACAAAGGCTTGTTTCCTAAAGCATTTTGTAAAATTGTTCCAGATTATTTAACAAACGATGATGATTATTGTCTAATAATGCATGCGGATGGAGCGGGTACAAAATCTTCTTTAGCCTACATGTATTGGAAAGAAACGGGTGACATTTCTGTATGGAAAGGCATTGCTCAAGATGCTTTAATCATGAATATTGATGATTTATTGTGTGTTGGAGCAACAGATAATATTATGTTGTCTTCTACAATCGGTAGAAATAAAAGTAAAATTCCTGGAGAAGTTTTATCTGCAATTATAAACGGAACAGAAGAATTAATCCAAGACTTAAAAGGTTTTGGGGTTACCATTCATTCTACCGGAGGAGAAACTGCCGATGTTGGTGATTTAGTTCGTACTATTATTGTAGATTCTACCGTAACGGCAAGAATGAAACGTACCGATGTTGTAGATAACGCAAACATAAAAGCAGGTGATGTAATTGTTGGTTTAGAATCTTTTGGACAAGCAAGTTACGAAACTGAATACAATGGAGGAATGGGGTCTAACGGATTAACATCAGCAAGACACGATGTTTTTCATAAATATTTAGCAGAAAAATATCCAGAAAGTTTTGATGCTGCTGTTCCTGAAGAGTTAGTGTACTCTGGTAATACAAAATTAACAGACAAGGTAGAAAATTCTCCTATCGATGCTGGTAAATTAGTATTGTCACCAACAAGAACGTATGCGCCAATTATTAAAAAAATATTATCTAATTTTTCTTCGGATACAGTACACGGAATGATTCATTGTTCTGGTGGAGCTCAAACTAAAATATTACACTTTGTAGATAATTTACATATTGTAAAAGACAATATGTTTCCAATTCCACCATTATTCAAATTGATACAAGAGCAATCTAAAACAGATTGGAAAGAAATGTATCAGGTTTTTAACAGTGGTCATAGAATGGAAATTTATGTAACTCCAGAAATTGCAGAAGATATCATCGCTATTTCTAAATCTTTTAATGTAGATGCAAAAATAGTTGGTAGAGTAGAAGCTTCTGAAACTAAAAAATTAACAATTACAAGTGAGTATGGTGTATTTGAATATTAAATACAAATTCATTCTTAAATTATAATAAAACTAAAAACTCCAAATACTTTTAAAAGTATTTGGAGTTTTTAGTTAACTAATATGTTTTTTGTAGTTACTTATTCTATTTCGTTTTTAGACAAAAACTCTAAAATGAGTTTTGCTATTTCTCTTGTTTTTTCTTCTGCAGCAAAATGACCTGCATCCAATAAGTGCAATTCAGCATTTGGTAAATCTTTTAAATAAGCTTTTGCACCATTAGCGTTAAATTTTAAATCTTTTTTTCCCCAAGTAATTAATGTTTTTGGTTGATTTTCTTTCAACATTTTTTGCCATTTAGGGTATCTAATCAAATTGGTGTTGTAGTCTTTAAATAGCTGTACCTGAATTTCTCTGTCTTTTTTAGATTTTAGAAATGCTAAATCGTGTGTCCAAGCATCCGGACTTTGAATATTGATATTTGTAGCGTCTAAATCAAATACATATTGCTTGTTTATTATAGCATCTTCACTTGTTAAACTATATAAAAAATCATGCTTTTCCTGCGAGGTGTCTGTTTGTGCTGATCTAAAAAAATCTTGTCGTTTAGGCGTTAAACCTTCCAAATAAGCATTGGCGTTCTGAACAATTAAAGCTTCTATTCGTTTTGGATTTTTCGTCATCATTCGATATCCAACAGGAGCACCAAAATCTTGCATGTACATCACATAGTTTTCAATTTGAAGTGTATCGATAAGCTTTTCTGTATAAGTTGCCAACAAATCAAACGTATACGTTGTAGTTTCAGGATCTAAATGTGTGCTATAACCCGAGCCTAAATTATCTGGAGCAATAACATGGTAATTCGTCGCCAACATAGGAATCAGGTTTCTATAACTATGTGATGAAGAAGGGTAACCATGTAGCAACACAATTGTCGGATTACTTTTATCTCCAGCTTCTCTATAAAATAGTTTTATACTATCAATTTCTGCATAATTATGCGTTGTAGCTGGTGGTAAAAAGAACTGCTTCTCATGTTCTTTTGATGTATTTTTACACCCAAATAAAAAGGCTATGATGACTAAAATTAACGTAAATTGTTTCATACGGTATTTCTATTTATTTAGGTTTCTCATGAAAACTCTAATGTTTTCAATAATAGCATCACCATCTTCTTCTAAAGCAAAATGACCGGTATCGTAAATGTTGTAATCTATGTTTTTTACGTCTTTTTTAAATGCTACGGCACCACTTTCAGGAAAAAAGGCATCATTTTTACCCCAAACTATTAATAGTGGTGGCTGATTATCTCTTAAATATTGTTGCCACTTTGGATATAGTTTTACATTATTCTGATAATCATAAAACAAATCTAAATTTACGGCATGTGCATTTGGTCTAGACAATCTTAAGAAATCTAAATTATAAGTATCAGGGTCTACAGTCTCAGAATCTCTAACACCGTGTGTGTATTGCCATTTTAAACCCTCTAAAGAAAAAGCAGGTAATAAAGCATCTTCGGTTTCTTTAGTTCTATTTTTCCAAAGTGCTCTTATTCCAGCCCAAGCTTCACCTAAACCTTTTTCATAAGCATTTCCGTTTTGGTTTATGATTGCTGTAATTCTTTCGGGATGCGCTGTTGCTAATCTAAAACCAATAGGAGCACCATAATCTTGAATCATGATTGCATAAGAATCGATTTTTTTTTGCTCTAAAAATGAATCTACAACCACTGCAATATTATCAAACGTATATTGAAACGTTTCAGCATCTGGAAAATCACTGTTACCAAAACCAGGATAGTCAGGAGCGATTAAATGAAACTCGTTAGATAATTGCGCTAATACTTTTCTGTATTGATATGAAGATGCAGGAAAACCATGTAGTAAAACAATGGTTGGGTTATTTATATTTCCTGCTTCTCTATAGGCAATGTTAATTCCATTAACTTCTAATGTTTTATATTTTAAGGTTGATTTTTGATTTTCACCAATAGCTAATGAAGCATTATTCATTTCAGATGTTACCTCCTCTTTACATGAGCTGAAGAGTAAAACGATACTTAAGGCTAGGACTAGGTTTTTCATAATTTAAATTTAAGTCTCAAATTAATTTTGAGAGAATTGAATAGAAGAGGTCATCTAAAAAGAAATGAATCTTGTCATGCTGAACTTATTTCAGTGTCATAATTTGTTGATATTCAGGTTTGAAATAATCTGAAATAAATTAAGATTGACAAAAATTTACTTTTTAGATAGCCTCTTTCTTATTTTTTTAGTTTCTACCAGCCATAACACCACCATCGGTATCCCAAATAGCACCTGTTACCCAGGCAGCTTTGTCTGATAATAAGAAAATGATACTATTAGCAATATCTTCCGATTCTCCAAAACGACCTATAGGGTGAAAACCATTAAAGCCAACCAATGCTTCTTTAGCAGCTTCTTCACCTCCAAAAACACCATGATACACAGGCGTGTTTACTAGGGCTGGAGATACCGCATTTACACGAATATTATCCTCAGCTAATTCCATTGCTAAATGTTGAGTTAAGGAATGTAAACCAGCTTTTTGCATAGAATATGCAGAAGAAGGTGTTGCTTTTATAGCTTGTTTTGCCCACATAGACCCTACATTTACAATAGACCCTCCATTTGTAGCTTTCATTTTTTTAGCAGCGCTCTGTGTAATAAAAAAGAAGCCTCTGTTTAAATCTTGATAAGAATTGTAATCTTCCATAGTATGATCTAAAAATGGTTTAGGACCAAAAATTCCTGAAGCATTTACTAAATAATCTAAGTTATCTAAACCATCAATTTTAGCTATTAAAGCATCAACTTCAGTGGTGTTAGATATGTTTGCCTTGTGTTTAATTAAGTTGATTGCATCGGCAATTTTATCCGTATCTCTTCCTACAACATGTACTGTTGCACCACCTTCTAATAATGCATTTGTTGTTGCATTACCAATACCACTTGTTCCGCCAATTATTAAGGCTACTTTGTTTGCAAATTCTTTCATTTTATTTATTGTTTTATTATTAATTAATTCCAATTTGGTTTTTTCTCAATTAAGTATCCGTCGGAAACATTGCTTCCTTCGAATGAGTTTTCTTTGGCTTGAATTACGATAAAAGAGAAAGGTGCATCCGAATTATTTCTGATAGCCCTTTCTGTATCTGTTGCAACTCTTACAATCGTCCCTTCTTTTAGATCTACATAATTATCATTGAGAAGTAATTGACCTTTCCCTTTAACGGCGATATATATTTCTTCGTTCTCTTTGTGTTTATGAAGGAGTGGAATTGCAGTGTGTGGTTCCATTGTATTAAATGATATTTCTGAGCTGGTTAATCCTAGCTCATCTTTTACAAACTTTTTACCATCTAATTTAAAATCTGGACTTGGTTGAAATACATTTTCAGTGAGATTTGAGAATTCACCTAATTCTAGCTTTGAATACTCTCTTGATATTTTGTTTTCTTTCATTATGAATTGTGGTAAAAAGACAGACAAGTCTGTCTTTTATGGGTTAAAATTTTTTAAGTTATTATTTTTTCACATAAATTTTTAGCCTCTATAATAGGCCAATCCTTTTGATGTAAGTGGCTTTCTCCTACCGCACTTTCGTAAAGTAAGTAAATTTGTCTTGCTAGTGAACTTACTTGTTCTCTTTTAACTTGCTCTAAATTGTTAGTAATTAGTTTTGTTATAAGTGCAATAAACTCGTTTTTTTGAGATTGAATTTCATTCCTAATAATCTCATTATCTTTTGGTATTTCTGAAACCGTTTTAATACACCAACATCCATTAAAATCTTTATCTTGATAAAATAATCGAAGGAAATCGAATATCGCTAAGATTTGATCTGTTCCTTTTGGTTTTGATGTGGTGAACTTTTCAAAATCTTCAATAAAATTAATATTCTTAAATTGAAGATAGGCCAAACAAATCTCTTCTTTAGATTTAAAATGATTGTAAAGCGTGGCCTTAGCAATACCAGTTTCTGCAATAATTTGGTTTATACCTGTAGAATTATACCCATTCTTATAAAATAAAAATGAGGCTGTTTCAGTAATTCTATTTTTTACTTCACTATGTTTCATACTGCAAATATATAATAAAATACTTAAAACAGACAAGTCTGTCTATTTTTTTATTGAATAACTTAATTGATTACTACTATTTATAAATAAATAGATTGCTTTTGAAGTTACGTTTAAGTATTCTAAAAGATAATACTTGTTTAGAATCATTATAAAAACATAAAACTTTATAGTTTTCCGGAGTTTAAAATATTGCTTACTGAAAAGTCGAAAAAGGGTGTTATTTAAGTCTTTTTTTATGATTAAAAGTCCTTTATTTTTTATACAAATGGTCTAAATAAATTTTAAAATGCTGATTTTTAGTGATGTCATTTTACGTAATAATAATTTAGTAAAAATAAATTTATTTGTTAACTTTTTTGTGTTGATAAGTTTTATTTAGTTGATTTTTAGTTGTTTAATTTTATTTCTTGTAAACTTTATGATAATTGTCATCTTTTAGGTTGTACATTTGTGGGATATTTATCCGACAAAAAATAATCTAATTGCTGTATAATACAATGAAATCTTCTACAATACTTACTCCAACAAAAACATATTCTAGAGAGGAAGCTTTAAAAGCTGCTCTTAACTATTTTAAAGGCGATGAATTAGCTGCAAGTGTGTGGTTAAATAAATATGCTTTAAAAGATTCTGCTGATAACATTTACGAAAGCACACCTGATGAAATGCATCAAAGAATTGCTTCGGAAATTGCAAGAGTAGAGCAAAAATATATCAATCCGTTAACGGAATCAGACATTTTTGAGGTGATAAAAAACTTTAAATATATTGTTCCTCAAGGAAGTCCGATGGCAGGAATTGGAAATCCTTTTCAAATTGCATCTTTGTCTAACTGTTTTGTAATTGGTAACAATGGCGAATCAGATTCCTACGGAGGAATCATGAAGATAGACCAAGAACAAGTACAGTTAATGAAACGTAGAGGTGGTGTTGGACATGATTTGTCTCATATCCGTCCTAAAGGATCTCCAGTAAAAAATTCTGCATTAACATCAACAGGAATTGTCCCTTTTATGGAGCGTTATTCAAATTCTACTAGAGAGGTTGCGCAAGATGGTAGAAGAGGAGCGTTAATGTTATCTGTTTCTATCAATCATCCAGATGCAGAAGATTTTATTGATGCAAAACTAGAGCAAGGCAAAGTTACTGGAGCAAACGTTTCAGTAAGAATTGACGATGTGTTTATGAAAGCCGTAAAAGGAGATGGAACGTACTTGCAAAAATATCCCACGTTTAGTGAAAACCCTTTGTATACCAAAGAAATTGAAGCTACTAAAATTTGGAAGAAAATTGTACACAATGCATGGAAATCTGCAGAACCAGGAATTTTATTCTGGGACACGATTATCAATGAGTCTGTGCCAGATTGTTATGCAGATTTAGGGTATAAAACGGTTTCTACAAATCCTTGTGGTGAGATTCCTTTATGTCCGTATGATTCTTGTCGTTTATTAGCGATGAACTTGTTTTCTTATGTAGAAAACCCGTTTACAAAAAAAGCTGAATTCAATTTTGAATTGTTCAAAAAACATATTGTGGTTGCGCAAAGAATGATGGATGACATCATTGATTTAGAATTAGAAAAAATTGATGGAATTTTAGCAAAGATTGATGCAGATCCAGAAGAGGAAGTTGTAAAAGCAACTGAAAGAAATCTGTGGATGAATATCAAGCATAAAGCAGAGGAAGGTAGAAGAACAGGGATAGGGATTACTGCTGAAGGAGATATGTTGGCTGCTTTAAATATTCGTTATGGAAGTGAAGAAGGAAATACTTTTTCTACTGAAGTGCACAAAGTATTAGGAGTTGAAACCTATAGAGCTTCTGTAAATTTAGCAAAAGAAAGAGGTGCGTTTGCTATTTTTGATGCAGACAGAGAAAAAGAGAATCCTTTTATTTTAAGATTAAAAGAAGCAGATAGTAAACTGTATTATGAAATGTTAGAACATGGTCGTAGAAATATAGCCTTGTTAACGATTGCTCCAACAGGAACTACTAGTTTAATGACACAAACATCGTCTGGTATAGAGCCTGTTTTTATGCCTGTATATAAGCGTAGAAAAAAGGTGAACCCAAATGATAAAGGGATTAGAGTAGATTTTGTGGATGAGGTTGGCGATTCTTGGGAAGAATATGTTGTTTTTCATCATCGTTTTAAACAATGGATGGAAGTAAATAATATCGATTCTTCTAAGAATTTTACGCAAGAAGAAATTGATGAATTGGTTAAAAAATCTCCATATTACAAAGCAACTTCCAATGATATTGATTGGAATAGCAAAGTAGAAATGCAAGGAGCTATCCAAAAATGGGTAGATCATTCTATTAGTGTTACTGTTAATTTACCAAATGATGCAACAGAAGAATTGGTTGGTGAATTGTATTTAAAAGCGTGGGAAGTTGGTTGTAAAGGGGTAACCGTTTATAGAGATGGTTCTCGTTCTGGTGTTTTAATTTCGGCAGATGATAAGAAAGAAGTTACAACTACAAATTTTTCTAAGAAACGTCCTCAAATTTTAGAAGCAGATGTGGTTCGTTTTCAAAATCAGAAAGAAAAATGGATTGCTTTTGTAGGTTTAGTTGATAACAGACCTTATGAAATTTTTACAGGATTAACAGATGATGAAGACGGAATTTTAATTCCGCGTTGGGTAGACAAAGGCTTGATCATTAAAAATAAAAACGAAGAAGGACTTACTAGATACGATTTTCAATATCAAAATAAAAGAGGTTATAAAACAACGATAGAAGGGTTGTCTCATAAGTTTAATCCAGAATTTTGGAACTATGCAAAACTAATTTCGGGAACTATTCGTCATGGAATGCCAATTGATAAAATTGTAGAATTGATACAAAGTTTACAATTCGATTCTGAATCTATCAGTACTTGGAAAAACGGAGTACAACGTGCTTTAAAACGTTATGTAGAAGATGGTACGGAAGTAAAAGGACATACTTGTGGTAATTGTAATTCTACAAATTTAATTTATCAAGAAGGGTGTTTAACCTGTAAAGATTGTGGTTCTTCTAAATGTGGATAGAAATTTAGAGCTATTCAAAAAAAAACTCCAAATACATTTAATGTATTTGGAGTTTTTTTTGATTGAAATTTTAGTTTTTATGATTTCTATGCCTCATTTTAACGTTTGTCATTAAAGAGGTATCAAAATTTAAAGTGAGTTCTTTAGATTTTATAATCACTTAATTGTCTATATTTCTTACACTTCTTACATAATTATAAACATATCTTACATCTCCTTGTGGACCAAAATAATCGGGATAATTGTCTGCATTACCACTCTTAGGATCGCTTCTTTGGCATCCTGCGCCATGTACATCCATTAAAACACCTTCCATTTTTCCTTGTCCTTCTCCAAAAGCAATATATACAGCGCCAGAATATGGAGTAACACCGTCTAAGTGCGTAGTTCCTGTCCAAAAATAAGGATATTGACCGCTATTATTATTGGGGTCAATAATTGCTGTTGTTTCAAATATAGGGTCTATTGCTGGTGAGTTAGTAGTTTGCGGAGATCTAGAGTAATCTACAATACTTTGTAATTCTTTAGCATTAGGCAATCTCCAATCAGAATAATTGGCCAATTCTAAATTCTCAGAATAGCTTAAAGATGTTTTCCAATCCATTCCAATACCATTGTCAGATTTTTGCCACATTAAGCCGGTAGCGGTATCGCTTATGGTACCATCTCCATTGTCAATAAAATTATTTTTACCATAGTCCATGTTTCCTCTTACCATTCTAAAATACATAGTATTTGGGGTTTCGGTACCTGCTTTATATTTAGGATATCCTTTAATACGGCCATCTACAAAATTAACTCCAAATACAGTTTCATCTCCATTCATAGTGAGACCCACGTAGGTTGTAGAAGACCATGTTTGAGCATCAATTTCTCGTTCTCCGATGTTTATATTTCCTAGTGGTTGATTAAAATAATTGGTATCTATAAAGAATGCAACAGCTTTTTGACCTTCTACTTGACCTGTAAATAAAATTAAGGAATACAGTTCTTTTAAAGTAGGAACTCTCCAATCATTATATTCACCTAATGTAGCTTGTTCAGCTTTCGTAAAAGCAGTTTCGTAGCTAATTTTTTCTCCCATATCTTTTTCCCACATTAAACCTGTTACATTGTCTGTAATAGTACCGTCTCCGTTATTTGTGTAAGAGGGGTGGTTTCCTGTATAGTTAGCATCTTGTCCGTAGAAATCTTCGTGTATGCTTACGGATGAAATGGTGTTTACATCTGTGTAAAATGTGGTTTCTTCAGTGTCAACGATAGGGTAAGGATAAGCTAAATTAGGAGTTGTTTCTGCTGTGTCCGTTGTGTCTGTTAAATAGTCATTGTTGTTGCTACATGCCATTGTAGTTAGTAAACAAAAAATAAGGAGTCTGTTTTTTTTCATGATGCCGAATAAATTTTACTTTTTAATATGACTCTTTTTATTTGGCAACGTTTAATTAGAAAGTAAGAAAAATAACAAATAAATTTAAGTTTTATTTGTACGTTTTTTTATAGTGTTGTCTCTCGGTATTTTTTTATTTTAATATGTTAGAAATCGCTTTCTGTAAATCTTCTTTAAGTTGATAATTCATAATGTTGTTTTTAGAAAATTTTTGATTGAGTTCAATCTCAATTCCGATATAGTTTTCTTTAAAACGCTTTCTTAAATGCGTTGTAAATCCATCTGCTTTTCCGAGATAGGGATAATTAAAGCGTAGATGCCAATTCGGATTTATAGTATGCAAAGCTTCTTTAAGTTGTAAAGCTGTCTTTTTTTCTTGTTGGTTTGATGAATCGTATAAAAGACCAATATCACAATTTCTAATACGATCATTTAAAATAGGTGTAAACGAATGTATAGAAAGGTGTACAACAGTATTTTGGTTGGTAATAAGTGTTTCAATTTCATTCTCTACGTTATTTCTATAGCTGTTATAATATGTTTTAATGAGGTCTTTTTTCTCTAAATTCGATAGGTGTTTTGTGTATTCTGAAAACAAGTTTTTATGCCAAAGCGATCTGTTTAGCTCTATTAATAATCTACTCGTTGTGCTATAATTAGTATAAATTGCTAAGTGCTTTAGCGCGTTAAAAACATCTAAAGCACCTAAATCAAATCCTTTGTGTGTATTTAAAATTTCTTTATTATTAAAAAGAATCTGGAACTTTTCTGGAATTTCATTTCCACCATGTTCGCAGGTGATTACTAGTTTCATTCCTAATTATTTGGAATAAAAAGCGTGTTGGTTTCTAAACAATCTGCTAATTTGTTGTAGGTATTTATAATGTTTTCTTCAGAAAAATCATTGCTAAGAGCATTTTCTATTCTTGTTGCCAATGTTCCGTGTTTAAAGATAATTTGCAATGCTTCTTTATAGTTTTCAGAAATATTTTCTTTTACCAATTCAAAAAGATGTTTCCAAACTTCTTTAACGGTGTAATCATCAGAAAGATTAAAAAGAGCTAAGTATTCTTTATTGCTGATTTTACAATTTTCCCCGACCTTAATAATTGGGTTTAAAATATTGAATAAATCTTGCTCGTTCCAGCTTTTTTGAATTTCTAAACTCGCTAATTTTCCGTTGACCAATTGTTTTAAAACTTCAATAATGAACGCGCAAATAGCTATATCTGCCTTTGGGCATTCTTGTATGTCTACCAATCTAATTTCGATGGCATTTCTATCAAAACGAGCAATGGCTCCTCTAGAATTTAGAAAATGATGATCTAAAATATTGTTGGTGTCGTGTTTTTTTATTTTTGTCTTAATAGGATCAAAAATAGCTTTATGATAATCCGATTTAGAAAAAACTTGCTCAGGAATAACCTTACCAGTCATTTCCGGAATCTCTTTTTGGTTGGTTTTGTAGTACTCTAATCGGGTGTCTTTAAAACCTGTAAGTTTGCCTTCTAAAATAGGAGAACTAGCACATAAGCCCGGAATTAAAGGTAAAATAACACGAATTGCAGCATGTAGTTTTTCAAACTCAACATCATCATAAAAAGGTAAATTAATATGCGTACTTTGTACATTAGACCAACCGTGACCTTTACAGTTGAAAATTCGGTTATATAACTCGTACACCTCACTATAACTATGTTTCCATAGTTGTGTGTCTTGCAAAGGATTCATTAAAGGATGGCAAGCCGTTGGTAATAATTTTGTGTTCAACGGTTTTAAAATAGCATTAATTTCTAGAAGGTTTTTATGAAATTCTTCCGATAAGTTGGTAAGATCTGCTGTAGGTCCGTTTGTTTTTATTTCCACAACATGTGCAACCAATTCGTTGCTCCAGGCAATGGTTCCATTATCAATATCAGAAGTAAGTTCTCCATTCTTTTTTGTCAATAAAACATCTACAATTGGTGCAACTTTAAAAGAGGAGTTATTAATTAACATGTATTCTAATTCGATACCAAAAACCTCAAACAATTTATATTTTGTTCCCATTTTATTCTAATCGTTTTTTTAATGCTGATAAAATTTCTGTGTACACTACATCACCATAAAAGGCATCTTCTACACCAAAATCTACATTTGGATTGTCGTTAATTTCAATAACCATCGGTTTGTTGTTTACAACTTTAATGTCTATTCCGTACAAACCTTTTCCCATAATTCTTGCCGATTTTAAAGCCATGTCTAAAACTTTTTTAGGCACTTTTTCTATCGGTAAACAATCTGCATCACCATCTTGCTCTTTCTTCTTTTTTGCATTCCAATTGTATATTTGCCAATGTCCTTTTGCCATGTAATATTTACAAGCAAAAAAGGGTTTATCATCAATAATACCAATTCTCCAATCGTAATCAGAAGGGCAAAATTCTTGCGCAATGATAAGGTCAGATTCTTTCAACATTTCATTGACTAAATTAGCATACTCGCTTTCTGTTTTTGCTTTTTTTACACCAAAAGAAAAGGTAGAATCGGGTGCTTTTAATACACAAGGCAAACCTACTTTATCAATAACAGTATTCATGTTGTCTTTATGTACAATAATTGTTTTTGGCGTTGCAATATTGGCATTATTTAAAGCCTCTGCCATAAACACTTTATTGCAACATTTTAAAATTGCATCTGGGTAATCGATAATAGCAATTCCTTCTTGTTGGGCCTTGCGTGCAAATGCGTAGGCTTCGTTATTTACTTCTGTACTTTGGCGAATAAATAAAGCATCAAAAGAAGACAATCTGCTGAGGTCTTTTGGTTCAATAATTTCTGCATAGATATTCATCTTTTCAGCAATATCCACAAACTTTTTTAAGGCTTTGGTATTGCTTGGAGGCGCAGGATCATTTGGATCTACTAATATGGCCAAATCAAAATCTGACGTAGCTAACTTAGGTGTGTCATATCGTTTTTTAGAAAAATATTGATTCGCAAATTCATAGACACATTCTAGGTGTTCGTTTGGTATTTCAGATTCAGAAATAGCTTTGATACTTTGTATGTTCCATTTGTTGTTAAAATCGAAATTTACACGTAAAAACGGTACTTGAAAATGTTTGTAAAATAAGCTACTGAGTCCTTTGTATTTTTGTGCAACATTTTGACCAAAATAAATACTTAAAGTAAAGGATCTAGATTTTATGTTTTTTAAACTTTGCTGAATCTCATCATCAAACTCTTCTGAAACTATTTTTACGAGTTTCAGTGTTTTTAAATCTACAATATTTTTTACAGTAGGTATGGCTAAATGACCTCTCGCTTCTGATAATAGAGAAACATAGTAGCCTTTAGATTGGTAGCTGTAGTTTTTACAAAGGTTAAATATCCTCGCTTTTTTTATGGTAGAATATTTTGGATTGGTAAGGTATTCTTGTGAGGAAATTACGGTAATATTATCAATAGAAAAAAGCCATTTTTCTGGTTGATTGGCAACAATGTATTTGTTCATTTAAGAAGCATAATCGCGATATATATTTTAAGTAAAATTATACTTTTTTTTGATTGAAAATACATGAGTTAAAAAATAAATACAATTATTTTGCAATTAATTTTTTATTGTTAACTATCGTGATAACAGGTGTTAATTAGTTTATTACTCGTTTGTTTTAATGTTTTTTGTGGTTTCTGTTGATGAAAATCTTCTTTTCTTTTAGTTTTATTATTGCTAAAAAAACAATCAACTATTTTGATTTATTTTTTAATGAGTGATAATTAGTTATTTCTAAGTATAAACAAGCTTACTTTACCTTGTAGGAAAAGCAATGATTTATTCCTTTTGTGTAGTAATATTTGACGGTTTTATATGAGATTCTTAAAAAATTAAGAGCTTATTTCTGTTTTTATAAGCTATTTTTAAAATCTAAATAGAATTGTTTCTTTCTTTAGCCACTATTTGTAAGCTTTTTTAATGGCAGGTTTTTAGGTAAGGGTTTAATTTAAAGGTGTTTTGGGTATGTTTCTTCTAAAAAGTATGTTAAGTTGCAGTTTTAACTTTAAAAAGTGAAGATTATGTAGGTATCAAAATAATATCTGTTATTTTTGCGGTAACAAATTCTTAACATTGAGTAATACAAACCAAACCTTTTTCGAGAGTGAATTTATCGCTCAAAACCAACAAGTTTTTCTTCCTATTTTAGAAGAAAAAAATATAGAACTTTTTATAAAAAGAGAAGATTTAATTCACCCTTTTGTTTCGGGGAATAAATTTAGAAAATTAAAATACAATTTAGAAGAAGCTAAAAAACTTAAAAAAAAGGCGGTACTTACATTTGGTGGTGCGTATTCAAATCATATTGTTGCAACTGCTGTTGCTGGTAATATGGAAGGCTTAAAAACCTTTGGTATTATTAGAGGTGAGGAATTGGGAAAGAACTTAGAACAAACTTTAGAGGAAAACCCAACATTAAAGGTTGCGCATGAGCATGGTATGAAATTTCATTTTGTATCCAGAGAATTATATAGACAAAAAACGTCTTTTGGTTTTATAGAGAAAATGAAAAATAAATGGGGCGATTTTTATTTAATTCCAGAAGGAGGAACAAATTTTTTAGCAGTGAATGGCTGTGAGGAAATTTTAACAAAAGAAGATGCTCAGTTTAATTACGTGTGTGCTGCAGTTGGTACTGGAGGTACGTTAGCTGGTTTGATAAAAACGTTAAAAAGAAAACAAAAGGTATTAGGTTTCCCTGCGTTGAAAGGAAATTTTTTATCCGAAGAGATAAAAAAATATACCATTAAAAATGATAATTGGAAATTACAAAAAGGATATCATTTTGGAGGTTATGCCAAGCATAGTGAAGAATTAATTACGTTTATTAATGATTTTACAGATAAAACAGGCATTCTATTAGACCCTATTTATACGGGGAAAATGGTGTTTGGTATTGTAGATTTAATTAAAAAAGATTTTTTTGCTGAAGGAACTAAGATTTTGGCAATTCATACAGGAGGAATTCAGGGAATTGCTGGATTTAACCAGATGTTAGAAAAGAAAAATGAGCCAATAATTAAAAGTATATGAAGTTAAGAGTTGTATTATTTTGTGTTAGTTTATTAATTTTATCAAGTTGTGGGTCTAGCAAAAAAGCTAGTAGAACTAAAAGGGATGCTGGTGTTGTTTTAAATGAACCGAAGCCTGTAAAAATAGCTACATCAAGTGAAGTAGAACGAACTAAAGATTTAATAACTAAAAACTCAAATTTAAATAAACAAACTTTAGATTATATTAGAAAATATGCAGCAGTTTCTGTTAAAGAAATGCATTTGCATAGAATTCCTGCTAGTATTACGTTAGCCCAAGGTATTTTAGAATCGGGTAGAGGAAGGAGCGAATTGGCTTTAAAATCTAACAATCACTTTGGTATAAAATGTCATAGTGAATGGCAAGGACAACGCGTTTATCATGACGATGATCATAAAGGAGAATGCTTTAGAAAATACCAATATGTAGAATCTTCTTATGATGATCATTCTGCATTTTTAACACAAAGAAGAAGGTATGCTTTTTTGTTTGATTATGATAGTGATGATTATAAAGGTTGGGCTAAAGGGTTAAGAAGAGCAGGATATGCCACGGATAAAAAATATCCAAATAAACTTATCAAAATTATTGAAGACTATAGATTACATGAATTTGATAAAATAAAAAATAGAGGAGGCAATAAAAATATAGATGTTGTGACGGATGATGCTAGAACCAAGAAAACTATTGGTAAGTATTATGAGGTTAAAAAAGGAGATACATTGTACTCTATTGCTAGAAAATTTAATACAACTGTTGAGACAATTAAAGAAATTAACGGATTAAAAGATAATACAATATCTATTGGACAACACTTGCTTACTAGATAAAAGCAAGTTTGTTACTTAGCTTCTATTAATTGTGTTAATACCTTTTCTACACCATAATTATCATTACTTTCGGTAGAGTAATTAGCAATTTTGGTAATGTCTTTATGAGCATTTTTCATAGAAAAACTAAAATCGGCTTCTCTTAACATTTCTATATCATTATGGTAATCACCAAAAACCATCGTTTCTTCTTTGGTAATATTTAAGATTTGTTGAACCTTTCTTAAAGCATTTCCTTTATTTGATTTTTTATCAGAAATATCTAACCAGTTTTTTCCTGAGATTTTAATTAATAAGTCTTCATCAAAATCTTTTATAAGTGGGTATACGTATTGTTCTGAAGATGTAAAATGATAAATTGCTACTTTTAAGAAATCCTCTTTGTCTATAACGCTATATAAATCATCTACAATTTGGTATTTGGTATAATATTCTTGAAACAAATCAATAAAATCTTCATCTTTAGAATCTATAAATGCCCCATTTTTTCCACACAAAACTACATGAGAGTTTTCTATACTATTTAAAATCGGAAGAATTTTTTTAATTTTTTCTGCAGAAAGTAAATTTATGACTAATAAGTCATCATTTTTTTTTGCAATTCCACCATTTTCTGCAATTACATAAATATCATTTTTAATGGCATCTAGTTTAGAAACGATACTATTATATTGTCTTCCGCTTGCAGCGCAAAAAGTAATTTTTTTTTCTTTCAGTTGTTTAAATAAGTCAAAGAATAAGGTACTTACTTCACCTTTTGAGTTTAGTAATGTTCCATCCATATCAGAAACTACTAATTTTACTTTAGATAAATTCATTGTGCTGTAAATAGATGTGGACTTATAATATGTTTTTAGTAGAATTTCTTTCAACTAAATCTGTCTTAACAATAACAGTTTCATGCTTTTTCTTCACCTTAGACTTGTCTTCTAGTCTGTTTATTAGCATTTCTGCAGCTGTAGCTCCCATAATTTCTCCGTGTTGGCTAACAGTAGTCATTCTTGGGCTAGAGTGTCTTGCTAAGATTCCGTTAGAAAAGGAAATAACAGAAAAGTTTTCTGGAATTTTATGTCCTTGTTTTATAGCTACTTTCATTGCTGCAATAGCAGAAGATTCGTCTGTAGCAATAACACTATCTATGGTGTTGTCTTTAAAAATAGGAGTTAAAATATTCTCGTAGTTTTTATAGTTGTCATCAATATTTATGATGAGGTTTTTTTCGGCTTTAAGATTGTAATCTTCTAAACCTTTTAAATAACCTAATTGTCTTCTTCTTCCAATATCTAAATTATTCATTGTAGAAATAAAGGCAATGTTTTTATGACCAGATTTTACTAAATAAGAAACGGTACTTCTAGCACTGTCAAAATTATCTGTAACCACCTTGTCACATTTTAATTTTTCAGCAACTCTATCAAACATAACAATAGGAGTCGCATTGTCTAAAACTTCTTGAAAGTGTTTATAATCTCCTTTAGAAACGGTTTCTTCTGCAAGCGATAATATAAAACCATCGATACTTCCGTTAGAAAGCATTTCAATAGTTTCTACTTCTTTCTTAAAAGACTCATTAGAAATACATGAAATTATTTTATAACCTCTGTCGTTGGCAACTTTTTCGATACCGTTAAATACCTGCGCAAAAAAATAGTTTAACATATTCGGAATGATAATTCCGATAGTTTTGGTCTGTCTATTCTTTAAACTTAGTGCATTAAAGTTAGGTTTGTAGTTTTTCTCTTTCGCGTATTTTTGAATTTTATCTTTTGTACTTACGCTAATTTCATAACTGTCGTTAAGTGCTTTAGAAACAGTAGAAATAGAAACATTAAATTCTTTAGCAATGTCTTTTATGGTAAGTCTTTTCATATTAGATTCAAAAATTAAAGACTAAAATACAAAATTCCAATCATAGTTATGATATAAAATAATTATTTTACAATTTTATAATATTTACGGTTCTTTAGAAGTTCAAAAATAAGAAACCCATAGAGGATAACGTATTCTATACCAACGAACCACAGGTTTTCTTCCCAAGGATTGTTTGCATAGGCTTGATAACTAAAAATAATTACAATTGTCCAGATTATTGGAAAGCGATACTTCGTAAAAATGGATAAAATTAAAGGTGTTGCCAAATACCAAGGATGTACGGTTGTTGCCGTGAAATAATAAAAACACAATCCAAATAACATTGCTGTGATTAATGGAATTAAAGCGTTGTTTTTTCTAAAAAAAGTGATTATGACTAAAAATAATATCGTTAAAATGGGAGTGATTTTCCCAATAATTGCAATCTCATTATAACCTCTAAATAGGTAACCAATTTCTCTAAAAATATAATAGAAACTTGCATTAAATTCAAAATTACGAAACCATAAGCCTACAGAATTAGCATAATTATTAACGAATTCAGATGAGTAAAAAGGAAGAAATAGAATGATGATGGTTGATAATGTTATTGCATAAAAACCTATCAATTTTTTGATTCCCGAGAAGGTAGTAATCCATTTTAATTTTTTATCACTATAAGATTTTTTTATGCTTGTGGCATTGATCTTATTGTTTACAAACCATTGAAAAAACAAAGGTAAAAATAATAGCGGAATTAGCTTCACAGAAACAGAGCAGGCTAAAAGAACTGCGGCCCATATCCATTTTTGTTGATGTAATTTGTAAAAACTCCAAATTAAGAAAAATAACATAACTGGCTCAAAATGCAAGTTACCTGTCATTTCTATAACTATAAACGGATTTAACGCATACAAAAAAATGTTTTTTACAGGCAAGTTTAATCTTTCTAGTAGTTTCTTTCCGAAGTACAGAATTCCAATATCAGCAAGAATAATAATCAGTCTTAAAACTACAATAGAACCAAATATACTTTTACTAGCAAACAACGCAGCTATTAAAAAACAGAGTTGGTTTATAGGAGGGTAATTGGTGTAGTGGCTTCCGTTCATTTCTCCCATACCAGCATACAAATTAGATGTTTCTGCTATTGGGTGAAGACCTTGTTGAATGTAGGTTTTTGGTAACGATAAATACGGATTTAATCCTTCAAGAATCATACGTCCATCCCAAATAAATCTGTAGAAATCTTGAGATAAATTTGGGATAGCGAAGAGAAAAATCAACCTAAAAAGAATCACTAATCCAATTAAAGTTGAGATGTTTATAGATTTGCTTTTTATCAAAAAAAAGAAACAAGTAAAAAGTGAAAACCATAAAAATAAAAGTTTATAGAATTCTGTTCTTTCTAAATAATAGGCAAAAATTACATATAAAAGTGTGCTAATTAAAATTAGGAATACGTCTTTGTATTTGGTAAAAGACGACATTAAACTTTCGAGAATATTGATTTAACGAATACATAACTATACCCAATAAAAAGCATTAAGTGAAAAGGAAATAAACCAAAATCTCCACCTTGGTCTCCTACAACAAATGCACTGTACATACCAAAAACGAAATATAGAGCCAATAAACCTTCCAAAATAACATGAAAAGATGGCTTTTTCTTTATGTATTTGTTGCTTTTCCATTCTCCTTTTAATCCATTAATATTGAATTTTGGAGTTCTTATAAATTCACTTTTTTTACCTAAATGACCTTCTAAAACAGCAATTGTATTGTGTAAAGAAAACCCCATTGCAATGGAGAAAAAGGTGAAAAAAGATCCAATATATTTTATGAATTTTACAAATCCGCCACCATAAATTGCTTTAAACATAAACCAATAGCAAACAAAAAATATTAGTGAGCTTATTACAAAAAAGCTCATTACATAAAAGTATATTTTTAGATGCGCATATTCATTTTTAATGTACAACATAGGTACACTTAAAACTGCTACCAAGAAAATACATGTAAACATAGAACTGTTTAACAGGTGTAATAAACTATGAATTTTAGTTTTAAAAGGAACGTTTTTACTTTTAATAACACGTTTCATCATCTTCTGAAAATTCTCTGCACCACCTTTATTCCATCTAAATTGTTGAGATCTAGCAGCGCTAATAACTACCGGTAATTCTGCCGGTGTAACTACGTTTTCTAGGTATTTAAATTTCCAATTTTTTAATTGTGCTCTATAGCTTAAATCTAAATCTTCAGTAAGCGTGTCTCCTTCCCAGTTACCAGCATCATAAATACACTCTTTTCTCCAAAGACCAGCAGTACCATTAAAGTTGATAAAATGTCCTTGACTATTTCTACCTACTTGTTCTAACGTAAAGTGTGCGTCTAAAGCAAAAGCCTGAATTTTAGTAAGCGTAGAATAATCTCTGTTAATATGCCCCCAGCGTGTTTGAATAACACCAATTTCTGGGGCTTTAAAATAAGGAACAGTTTTGTATAACCAATCTGGTTCTGGTAAAAAATCTGCATCAAAAATAGCGATGAATTCTCCTTTGGCTGTTTTTAAACCTTCTTTTAACGCACCTGCTTTAAAGCCTTGTCTATTGCTTCTTCTAGTATGCTGAATGTCTATACCAAGCGCTTGAATTTCTTTGATAAGTTTCGCAGTTATTTCTACAGATTCGTCGGTAGAATCATCTAAAACCTGAATTTCTAACTTTTCTCTTGGGTATTCTAATAACGCAATGTTTTTTAACAAGCGCTCCATTACATACAACTCATTATAAACGGGTAATTGTATGGTAATAAACGGAATCTCATTTGTATTTGAGAAATTAAATTTTTCTGAGTTATCTACTTTCTTTCTTGCTTTTAAATAGTTTAAAAGTAAATTTAATTGCGCTAATGCATACATAAAAATGAGCAATAACGATAACGAGTAAATAATTATGATAATGTATTCTATAACCACTATTTAAAACTGTATTTAAAAATCCAACCTAATATTTTAATTCCTGCAAAGATACTTCCTTTTACAGTACCTGATACCTTAGAAACGCCTATTCTGTTTCTATATTTTACAGGAATTTCTACGTAACTTAATTTTTGTTTTAATGCTTTTAATTGCATTTCTACCGTCCAACCATAAGTCTTATCTACCATGTTTAGGGCTAGTAGTTTATCGTGTTTTATAGCTCTAAAAGGCCCTAGATCTGTATATTTTGCGCCAAAAAATAACTTCATTAAAAAGGTAGCTAGCCAATTCCCAAAGACTTGTTGCGGCGTCATAGAACCACTTTCTCTCGTATCTTTTACACGAGAACCAATTACAAAATCGATATTATCATGCAATATTGGGTGAATTAATTCTGTTAACTGTTCTGGGTAATCAGAATAATCTCCATCTAGAAATACAATAATAGTTGGTTTTGTTTCTTGCTTACTAATGTATTCCATCCCTTTTAAACAAGCAAAACCATATCCTTTTCTAGTTTCTGTTAAAACAGTTGCCCCTGCGTTTTTTGCATTAACTTCTGTATTATCTGTAGAGTTGTTGCTAATTACAATAACTTCGTTTACTATTTTAGGAATGTCGTTAATAACATTTGCTATAGAATCTTGCTCGTTATAAGCAGGTATAATTACTTTTATTAGTTGATCCATTAAAAATTTACATTTGGATTATCTTTCTTAAATATAAAATAAGATGTCCACTCTCCCGTTTTTTCGTTTGCACTATAATGTTCTGCTTTTTTTAGACGATTATTTTTATAAATCAATGCATAACCATCTTTAACACCATTTTTAAACTGAATTTTTTTCTTCTCTTTATTACTGTAGAAGGTCCACCAATTATTAGCAGAATCATTCGTATAAGTGCCTTCTTTTAATAATATATTATTTTCGGTGTAAAAGTACCAATATCCATTTTTTTTATCGTGATTAAAATGACCTTTTTTTGAAATGTTACCATTTGAATGATAAAAAGTCCAGAAATCTACCTTTTCATTATTTTGAATCCATCCTTTAGATTGTAAATTTCCTTGTGTATTAAAAATTTGAACAAATTCTTTTTCATTTTGAGCATAGGTTGAAATAAAAAAGAGACATAATGCATATTTAAGAATCATATTGTTTTTTTGTTTATAGTTTCTTGTTCTTTAGTGAATTGAAATTAGTTAGTTACTATTTATAGGTTAATTAATAAAATACCTAAACATGTCAATTTCTTGTTTAGTCGGTTATTTCTTGTGTTTAATACATACGAAATTATTTAGTTTAAGGTTTTTTTTAAAATTTTAAAACCGCTACTTGTTTTTTTACGTAAGTATGGTGTCACTAACATTTAAAACAAAACAATTATGACAATTAAAAAAATGAATAACATTGGAACTCTTGCAGGATTATGCATGATGTTTACCACTATTTGTATGGCTCAGAGCCCAGTAAGTGGATTTATGAAAAAAACAGGAGAAGGCGCTTTGGTCTTATCTTATTCTCAAGAATCTTATAGTAAGGTATTTTTAGTACCTAATGAAGTAGACGGAGTACCTGTATTTAATGATGTAACTACAACAAGTATTTCTTTATACGGAGAAATTGGTGTTACCGATAATTTTAATATTGTATTAAATGTACCTTATATTAAATCTGAAGGAAATGCAAGTAGTGAAGTATTAGCAAATAATGGCTTTCAAAATGAAAGAAAAGGATTTCAAGATTTAAAAATTTATGCGAAGTATAAAATTCACACTTTTGATTTTGATAAAAACTCTTTATCCTTAATTGGAGCTGCTGGTTTAGAAACACCTTTAGGTAGTTACAGAGCAGATGAAGGTTTGCAATCTATTATTGCTATTGGAAATGAGTCGACTAAGTTTAGTGCTTTTGGTATTGCTACTTTTAAAAACGATTCAGGAATGTTTGCAACAGGTCAGGCTGGTTACAGTTTAAGAGGTAACGATGTTCCAAATGCTTTTATCACAGAATTAAAGTTAGGGTATGCATCCTCTAAATTTTACGTAGATGCATTTGTTGCTAACCAATTATCAGATAAAGATGGTATAGACATTTTAGGCGAAGGTTTTGAAGGCTTTTTTCCTGCAACACGTGTAAACTATACAAGAATAGGTGTTAATGGTTTTGTGCCATTAGATGCATCTGTAGGTATAACAGCAGGAGTTAGTAGTTATGTTAGTGGTAGAAACGTTGGTAAATCTACAGGGGTTTACGGTGGTGTTGTTTACTCATTTTAATCAATCAATAAAAAATATATACAATTATGAAAAATTTATCTATATCAAAATATATATTAATGTCAGCGATGGCTATTAGTACATTAAGTTCATGTGAAACAACATCTAATTACGAAGAAGAATTACCTTCTGTTGCTAATATTGCTGTTACAAATCAAGATTTTAGTACGTTAGAAGCTGCAGCGGTAGCTGGAGGTGTTGCTGTTGTTTTAAGTAACCCTAATCCAGGAGATGCTTCTGGAGATTATACCGTTTTTGCACCAACTAATGATGCTTTTGCAAGATTGGGATTAAATGAAAATACTTTGGGAGCACTTCAAAAATCATTTTTGACGAATACATTATTATATCATGTTTCTAATGGGAATTTACTTAATTCAGCAATTTCTGCTGATGTTTCTTCAACATCTGCTCTTGGAATTGACAGACGTTTTATAACTCGTGATGGGGATACATATATTAATGGTTCTAAAATATTGGCAACCGATGTTATGGCTAGTAATGGTACTGTGCATGTAATTGATAAAGTTATGATTGCTTCTGGAGCTGATATTGTACAAACAGCAATAGCGCTTCAAACGGCTCAGGTTTTTACATCACCAGAATTAACTTATTTAGTGGAAGCTGTACTTTATGCAGATTTAGCAGGAGCACTTTCTGCTTCGGAAGGTAGCCCTTCATTTACAGTATTTGCACCTACAGACCAGGCATTTATTGATTTAGGTGCTGCATTAGGATTAACTTTTACAAAACCAGAAGATATTCGTCAATTACCAGTAGAGGTAGTAACATCTGTACTTTTAAATCATGTAATAGCAAACGATGGTAAATTTACTTCAGAGTTAAGTGAAGGAGCATTATCTCCATTAGGGGGAGATGATTTAACTTTAGGTGCTTTTACTAATGGTACACTTACGGTTACTGGTTTAGGAAATGGTGGTGAAGTTGCAAATATGGTAATACCAGATGTACAAACAACAAATGGTATCGTTCACGTAATAGATAGAGTATTATTACCAAATCTATAATAAAATAGAGTGTTAGTTTAGTTTGATTTTTAAAGCCACAAATTTATTTTGTGGCTTTATTTTTTACAAAAAATTGATTTTTATATTCAGGAATATATGTTTAGTTTTTACTAACATAAAGAAATGCTTTTTAAATAGCATAAAAATAAGTCGTAAAGTTTACTTCTACTTCTTATTCATTAAAACGATTAAGTCAACATCGTTTACTAATAAAATTTATGAAGCATTAATGCTGCTACCTTCTTCTGGTTTGTTTTTCTAATTTAAAACTTCCTTTAGACAAACTGCAGAACAGATACCACAACCAACACAACTAGAACGTATGATGTTTCCTCCTTTTTGTTGTGCATAAGCTCTAATATCAATTTCTAGCTCATAATTCGTAGAACAAGTTTCTATAAGAAATACATTGTCCTCTATTTATGATAATTACCAATGGTATTGTTCATGTAATAGATCGATTTTTATTATTAAATCTATAATAAAATTGAGTGTTAGTTTAGTTTAATTTATAAAGCCACAAAAATTATTTTGTGGCTTTATCTTTTTACATTCAGTAATATATGTTTCGTTTTCTTACGAACTTAAAGAAATGCTTTTCAGGATATTTTTGAATAGCTTTAAAATAAGTCGTAAAGTTTACTCTTACTTCTTATTCATCAAATCCATTAAGTCAACATCGTTTCCTAATAAGATTTCTGTAGGATTAATTCTACCCTCTTCTGGTCCGTTTTCTAATTTTAAAACTCCTCTTGGGCAAACTGCAGAACAGATACCACAACCAACACAACTAGAACGTATAATGTTTTCTCCTTTTTGTGCATAAGCTCTTACGTCAATTCCTTGCTCACAATATGTAGAACAGTTTCCACAAGAAATACATTGTCCACCATTTGTGGTAATTCTAAACCTAGATTTAAAACGTTGTACAAAACCTAAATATGCAGCCAACGGACAACCAAAACGACACCAAACTCTATTCCCAAAAATTGGGTAGAAACCGGTACCAATCACTCCCGCAAAAATAGCACCTATTAAAAAGCCATAAATATCTTGAATCGTTTGTGTCTTAATACCTAAAACTTGACTTTCTTGCGTAAAGAAAGTGTACAAAGCAAACCCAGTCATTACCAAAACAAAAATTAATACAGTATGAATTACAATACGTTCTACTCTCCAAGAAAGTAGGGTTTTACTAGAGTTTTGTCTGTAAGGATCTCCTAATGTTTCTGCCAAACCACCACAACCACAAACCCAAGAACAATACCATCTTTTTCCGAAGAAATAAACCATTACAGGTACAACTACAATAGTTAAAACAACTCCCCAAACTAAAATAAATAAGCCAAAAGCACCACTAGCAAGCAGTTCTTCTAAATTCCATCTAAAGAAAAAGTCGTAATCTAAAGGAAAAGCATTTTTAAAATCATACCAAGGCATTTGAAAACGAACTAAAATTTCTGGAATTAAAAAAGCAAATACAATTTGAAAGAATAAAACAGAAGTAGTTCTTAATATTTGGTATTTATTATGACGGTATTTTATATACATTCTCACTGCCATAACTGTCATTACTGTACAGTATAAAAAACCATATAAAAACCATTGACCGGCAGGATTTCCGCTAAGAGATTTACTAATTGGATCTACTAAATACACCCAGTTTACAATGAAATCTGGATAAAAGTAAAGTAAAATATAAAAAGTAACCAAGAATATAAAAGTAAACCAACCAATCCAACCACGGTTGGTAACTGCGCTTAAGAAAATACCATCGTTTTTAATTCCGGGTTTACCAAGTAAAATTACATCAGGCACAATAAAAATAAGTGCCCCAATAATACCTAAACCAAAGGTTAAAAACCAAGCCAAACCTGTATTGTCTGCAGCAAAACCTTTACCAGATTTTTTTGCAAGTTCAAAACTGATACTATGTGGTTTTCCTGAGATCTTATATTGAAATTGTTTTCCTTTTGCGTCCCAATTTTTCTCTGAATCATATTTAGCAATTAATGCATCGTAATGATTATTAGAGGTTTCGTAAGCATTGATTACTCGGCTAGAGAATTGAAAAATATTTAAGTTTTCTTCTGTTACAATTGCCTTTGATAATTCTTCTTTTATAATTTCACTTTTATAGCCTTTTTCTTTTATAAAAGTATCTAATTCCGCTTGTTTTAAGTTAAACGAACCTGTGAAAACGGTAGCTATAAAGAAGGTTAATCCTGCTAAGAAGATGATTAAACCTGATTGTTTTATGAGTTTCAAAATAATTATGGGGTGTTATGAGTTAAAATTGGATTTCTTTAAACGTATTTCTTTAATTAAGAGAAAAAATACGTTTCCAACTTTTCTTTTTGGATTGAATATTGGTGTTGTTTTCTGTATTGAATTTTGCTAAAATTTCAGCTTCATGTAATTTAAAGAATTCAGGATCGAAATTAGCGTCGGCTAAATACTCTAAAACATGTTCAATAGATTGGTTTTCGGTTAACCATTTGTCAAAAATTTCATGGCGCATTCTAATTCCGAAGGTATTTATCCCTAAAAATAGATGTGTATTTTTATCAAAAGAAATCGTAATACATTTATGCTCTGTTGGATGTTGCCATTGAAAATAGGTTTCATTTTCTTGCTTACCTTTTTCGCTAAAGACCCAACCATAGGTTTGATATTCTATATCTAAAAACTTTGCAGAGTTAAACCAATGTCCAGGTTTGTAAGCTGTTTTATTGCCACAAATTGTTTGCGCTAAAGTTTCGCCCATCATTCTACCAGTGTACCAAACAGCTTCAATATTTCTACGTTGCCCAATAGCTTCGTGTTGTTCTGCACAATCTCCAATTGCAAAAACATCTTTTATATTTGTTTCTAAAAATCGATTTACTTTTACACCACGACCTAAGGCGATACCAGATTCTTTTAAGAAATCTATATTTGGAGTTACACCAGCAGTTAATCCAACCACATTACAAGGAATTTCTTCACCAGTTTCTTCAATAATAATCGATTTTACACGTCCGTTTTCATCAGATTTAATCTCTTTTAAATTGGTGCTTAAACGTAAATCTATATGATGTTCTTTTATATGATTGTTAATCATTTCCGACTCTTGTGTAGGTAAAACCCCGTTCCAGAAACTATCTTCACGCACTAAAAAAGTAACAGGTATTTTTCTGCTTCTTAACATTTCTGCTAATTCAATACCGATTAACCCACCACCAACAATTACTGCGCGTTTACAAGCCTTGTTGTCTGGTGCAAACTTTTCTAATTTTTCTAAATCTTGTTTATGATACATACCCATAACTCCATCTAAATCTTGCCCTGGCCAGCCAAATTTATTGGGTTTAGATCCTGTTGCTATAATTAATTGATCGTAAGAAAGAGTAGATGCATCTTTAAACTCTAATTCTTTTTTGTCTGTATTTACATTACTAACAAATCCTTCTCGTAGTTCTATGCGGTTTTTTTTCCAAAACCAATTCTCGTAAGGTTGTGTATGTTCAAACTTCATGTGTCCCATGTAGACATACATAAGGGCAGTTCTAGAAAAGAAATATTTAGTTTCTGCAGAAACGATTGTTATTTTATGATCAGAATTTTTTCTGATATGTCTCGCAGTGGTAACTCCAGAAATTCCGTTACCGATTATTACAATATGCTTCATAGGGTGATTGATTCTTGAGGGTTAAGTCGAAGCTAAAGTTAAGAACTTAATCGCATAGATTAATTTAGAATGGATTTAAATAAAGAAATAGGTCTTTGTTGAATGTGATTAAGGAGAATGTTTTATTTTTTGAGTAATTTTTTTATGGATGAAAGTATCTATTAATTGTGGTTAGTACTACTTGTTTTTAGATGCTTAACTAAATGATTAGCATAATTCTAGGAATGGATAAAAGAACTAATAATGTTTTTGATAGTTTTCTAAAGAAATATTTAAGATCCATACAGATGCCGATTATTAAATAAAATTTAGAGAGTAAATAAGTAAGAGGAATATTTATACTATTAGTACAAAGTTTTAACATTGGTTTAAGAGCATTGTTTTATTAAATAGCTATTTTCGGGCGATATGAAAACCTATAAACTACTTTTTTTATTGTTGATATTCATTCAGTTATCATGCAATAGTCAACAGAAAAAAATAAACGGATTAAGTTTTGTTGCATCAAGAGATACAATAAATAAAACACATATAAATTCGGTCTTAGAAGCGCAAAGTAATTATGTTGCATTAATGCCATTTGGATTTATCAGAGACCTTTCTTTTCCTAAAGTTGGTTTTAATTCTAGCAGACAGTGGTTTGGAGAAACTAGAGGAGGTTTATTGCAGTATGCAGAAGAATTTCAGAAAAAGAATGTAAAAATTATGGTGAAACCTCAAATTTGGGTTGGTCATGGTTTTTTTACAGGTGATATAAAAATGGATTCTGAAGAGAACTGGAAAACATTAGAAGTTTCTTACTCAGATTTTATCTTAACCTATGCAAAAGCAGCACAAGAAATTAATGCAGACATATTTTGTATTGGTACAGAATTAGAAGATTTTGTAATGAATAGGCCAGAATATTGGCATCAATTAATTATAGAAATCAAAAAAGTTTACAAAGGGAAATTAACCTACGCTGCAAATTGGGATGAATATAAACGTGTTATGTTTTGGAATGAATTAGACTTTATTGGTGTAGATGCTTACTTTCCTTTAAGCGATAAAAAAACACCTTCTGTGAAGGAGTTCGAATTAAGTTGGCAGCCTCACAAAAAAGAAATTATACAAGTTCAACAGAAGTTTAATAAACCCATTTTATTTACAGAGTTCGGTTACCGAAGTGTAGATTATACAGGTAAAGAACCTTGGGACGCAAATAGGGTAGAAGGTAGTGTAAATTTGCAAGCTCAGGTAAATGGTTTACAAGCAATCCATAATCAGTTTTGGAAAGAAGAATGGTTTGCAGGTGGTTTTATCTGGAAGTGGTTTCATAAACACGATAAAGTTGGTGGAAATAATGATAATAGATTTACACCACAAAATAAACCAGCAGAAGCAACAATTAGAAAATTATATCAAGAAAATTAGCAATCTAAAATATGACGAATATCCTATATATTTAGGTAATTAGCGCTTAAATTAGCATATTAACAAAAAACTACTACTACCATGAAAAAAATAATTGTACCCATAGACTTTTCTGTACATTCTGAGCATGCCTTAAAAACGGCTGCTTTGTTAGCAAAAAAATACAAAGCAACTGTTTACGCGTTGCACATGTTAGATTTACAAGAAATTTCTTTAACGGAGAGTGAAGATAATCAGCATGAAAAAGCAATTTTTTTCTTAAAATTAGCAGAAAAAAAGTTTAAAGATTTTCTGGTAAAAGATTTTTTAGAGGGGGTAAAACTTATTCCAGTTATAAAACAGTTTAAAGTTTTTAGTGAGATAAATGACATTGCAAAAGAGCTAGATGCCGATTTAATAATTATGGGATCTGAAGGTGCAAGTGGTTTAAAAGAATTTTTTGTAGGTTCTAATACAGAAAAAGTAGTAAGATTTGCAAATTTACCGGTTTTGGTTATAAAAAATGAAATGCTAAATGCCGATTTTTCGGACATCGTGGTAGCTACAGATTTTTCCGAAGAAAGTATTCCTGGATTTCAAAGAATGTTAAAAACATTAGACTTTTTAAATGCCCAAAAACATATTTTATATGTGAATTTACCAAATGAAGAATTTAAAACAACTTCTGAAATGGAAAAAATGGCAAATAATTTTTTATTGAAAGCAGAAGGAGATGTTCATAGAATGATTAATGTAAATTATGTTTGCGATAGAACTGTAGAAAAAGGGATCCTAAATTTTTCGAATGCATTAGGAGCAGATTTAATTTCTGTAATTACGCATGGTAGAAAAGGATTATCTCATATTTTTGCAGGAAGTATTGCCGAGGATATTGCAAATCATTCTACCTTGCCAATTATTACGATTAAAATTTAAAAAGATATGACTATTAAAAATTTTTTGAGAACAGTTTTTGTTTGCTTTTTTTTATTTTCTTGTACCGAAGATAATGATATTACTGTTCCAAGAAATTTACAGGAATATATAGATACTTCATCAAATACAGATTTAGGAGACGTTTTTGCATATGCAGCAAGTGCAAGTGGAGATACTAGTACAACATATATATATGCTGCACCAGGAGAAGGAGCTACGGATATTAGATATTATGAAGCAGATAGCCTAAATGTAGATCAATTAGATTTTTCTAATTACAGAAGACAGAACCTAACTGCAACTAATGTTTATGAAGGAGAATTGAAGCGTTTTTCAAGGTCTGGTTCCGAAGAAAATTGGTGTATCGTTACCTATATGTTAGATGGTGATTTGCATAAATCGAATCCAATTCGTTTAAAAAATGCAACAAACCCAACAAGTTGGACGGATGAAGTTACTATAGAATATCCAACAACAATAACCCCAAAATTCACTTGGTCAGATTTTGGAGTGAGTGATAATGTAATTTATTTTGAAGCTATTTCTGAAGTAGACGATGAAACTTTTGTTTCCGGAACATATACTTTAGATAAAACATTTCAATATTATGACACGTCTAATGTAGAGAGTTCTTTAAACGTTTCTGGAACGCCTGATGATTTGGTAGAAGACACAGAGTATCTTTTTACAATGATGGCAATTAGTGATGATTATTGGGTAAATACTGTAATTCTAGAATCATTTGTACCAAGAAATTTGGAAGAGTATGTGGCTTTAAATTCAACAAAAACAATTGAAAGTGCGCTAGCTTTTGCAGCAAGTAGTAGTGGTTCCCAGAGTCTTTCTTATATTTATTATGATTTCTTAATAGGTTCTTCTGCCATGAGGTATTATGAAACAGATAATACGTTAGTAGATGAAACAGATTTTTCTAATTATAGAAGAAAAATGCTGACAGATGAAGCTGTTTATGGAGGTGAACTTAGAAGGTACAATAGAACAGATGATTCAGAAAGTTGGTGTATTATTACGTATGTTATTAATGAAACATTACATATTTCTAATCCAGTAAAAATTAAAAATCAAACAAGACCTACAGAATGGTTTACCGATCTTACCATAGATTCGAGTGAATCATTAATGCCGATATTTACTTGGAGGGATGGTTCTTATTTAGAAAATGTTGAATATTTAGAAATAATTACGGATGCTGATAGTGATTTTTTATCCGGAACTTTTACAGAAGATAAATTGTTTCAATATTATGACACTTCTAACGTTACTTCAAAAATAAATTTAGATACACCAGCAGCATTAATTTTAAATGAAGATTATAAAATTACTGTAATGGGTTTAAGTGATGATTTTTGGGTAAACCTGATGATACAAGAAACTTTTACTGCAGAATAATGAGGTTTAGAGATCTTTAAAAGTATTTCTAAAAAGTAAGATTAGTAATCTAAATTTAATCTTACAATTCTTATTCTCTTATAAAAATACTTAGTTTTGTCAAAAACAAATTTAGATGAGAACTTTTGCAATTGGAGATATTCATGGAGGATTAAAAGCATTAATTCAGGTTTTAAATAAGCTTGAATTAAAAGATGGAGATAGAATTATTTTCATGGGAGACTATGTAGATGGTTGGAGTGAATCTGCACAAGTTGTTGCGCTTTTACTAGAGTTGTCTCAAAAATTCGACTGTGTTTTTATCAAAGGAAATCATGATGTTTGGTGTCAGAATTGGTTAAAAGATACGAATGATGTAAATCCTATTTGGTTTTTACACGGAGGTAAAGAAACCATGGAAAGTTATGCAGGCTTCTCTATTGAAGAGAAACAGCAACACCTTACTTTTTTTGAAAACTTACCATTATATCATATAGATACAGAAAATAGATTGTTTTTACATGCTGGTTTTACTTCTTTACATGGCGTAGAAAAAGAGCAATTTAAAGAGTTGTTTTATTTAGATAGATCATTGTGGGAGATGCTTTTAGCTTTAGATTCTAAAATCGAAAAAGATTCTTTATTCTATCCGAAAAGAATACAACACTATAAAGAAATTTACATTGGTCATACGCCAACAACAAACTACAATGAACCAAACCCAATAAACATTGCAAATGTTTGGAATGTTGATACAGGTGCCGCTTTTAAGGGAAAGGTTACTGGCTTAAATATTGACACCAAAGAATTTGTACAAAGTGATAGTTTACCAAGTTTGTACCCTAATGAAAAAGGTAGAAATAAGTAAAACCTTTATTTTCTTAAAGAGTTATAATTGTCATTCAGAATGAGGAAGGAAGAGGAATCTCATAGTTCCAGTTATTTTTTTAGAATGTGTTAGTGTATTGAGTCATTTCAAAAAGGAATAACTTCGAAACCTACAATGTAGTATTACTATTTAGTGACAGAAATACACTGAATTTTCAACACAAAAAAAAGGTTTAAGAAACATGAAAATAAATGTTTCTTAAACCTTTTTTAATACTTAATATATACTTTAATTATTTGCCTTTCTTCGGGTGTACTATAGTCATTTCATCTATTAAATGAGTCGCTCCAGCATATTTATCAACAATAAATAATACATATCTAACATCAACCATAATGTTTCTACAGATTTCAGGGTCATAGTTCATATCACTCATGGTTCCTTCCCAAACTCTATCAAAATTTAGACCGACTAAGTTTCCTTCAGCATCTATTGCAGGACTTCCAGAATTACCACCTGTGGTGTGATTTGTACCTAAAAAACAAACCGGAACTTTACCATTTTTATCAGCATATTGTCCGTAATCTTTTGTTTTATGAAGTTCACGTAATTTTTCTGGAACATCAAATTCATAATCTCCAGGAACATATTTTTCAATAACTCCATCTAAATAACTAACAGGATTATAGTAAACGGCATCTCTAGGCGCATAACCTCTTACTTGTCCGTAAGTAACACGTAAAGTACTGTTTGCATCCGGAAAATAACGCGCATTTGGCAATGCTTCCATCAATGCTTTCATGTAGGTTTTTTGCAAAGCTACAATCGGTTCATTTTTTAGTTGATATTCTCTATTCAAATCCTTATAAAATGCTTCAATCATTGGTTTTGCATATTGATATGCAGCATCATTATTCAAGTTTTTAAGCACTTTTTTAGCTTTTCCATCAAACAATTGTAAAGCGGTATCTAGATTTGTAAAAGCTGTTTTTTCATAAATACTAGCATCAACGTTATCGTTATAGAAAGGCATTACATTTTCGAACACACCTTTGTCTACACTCACATCATAATTTTTGTGAATGCCTTTTAAAGTGCTTTCTATAGCAGCTTTTGCTTTGTCAAAAGACTTTGGATCTTTATTAATTGCTTGCTCAAATTGATATGCTCTAAAAGTCATACTCATTAGCTCATTGGTCACCAAAAAGACTTCAATAAAGTTTCTTCTTTTGATGTTGATAGGAGCAAACTCTTTATACAAACGATCAAATTCAGGAAGAATATTTCCATACTTTTCCGTTAAGTTTTTTTCTGCCAAGGCTTTTGTAAATGTAGCTTCAAAAGCTTGTCTTTTTTTTACGGCGTTACTTTTTTGGATTCCTAAATTTTCTCCAATCCATTTTTTCCAAGAATTTGCAATTCCGGCTTGTTTAGAAGCATATTTAATACGAACTTCATCACTTTCTTTCATTTTTGCATCAATAACCTTTAATGCAGCTTCTCTAATGGCAATATTTGTTGGGTTGTATTCTTCAGTAATATGTTTAATTGCAGCAGCAGGTAAGTATTCATCTGTGGTTCCTGGAAAACCAAAAACTAAGGTAAAATCTCCTTCTTCTACACCGTCTAAAGAAATTGGTAAAAAGTGTTTTGGTGTATAAGGAACGTTGTCTTTACTGTATTTTGCTGGGCGATTATTTGCATCTGCATAAATTCTGAACATAGAAAAATCTCCAGTATGTCTAGGAAAAACCCAGTTATCTGTGTCGCTACCAAATTTACCAATACTTGTTGGTGGTGCACCCACTAAACGAATATCCTCAAAACGTTCTGTAACAAATAAAAAGAATTGATTTCCTTGAAAAAAGGATTTTATTTTGGTTTGTTGCCAAGCTTCTTTAGTGATTGTTTTTTGTAAAGCATTCCCATTTTTTGTAATGATAGATTGTTTTTCTCTTTCAGTTAAAGAATCATTTACACCTGCAAGAACGCTGTCTGTAACATCTTCAATACGCACAATAAACTCGATATATAAACCTGGGTTTGGTAATTCTTGCTCTAAATTCATTGCCCAAAAACCATCTTTTAAATAATCATTTTCTAAGGTAGAATGAGATTGAATTTGACCAAATCCACAATGATGATTGGTTAAAATTAAACCTTTTGGAGAAATAATTTCACTAGTACAGCCTCCGTTAAAATGCCCAATAGCATCTTTTAAACTAGAATTGTTTACATCGTAAATGTCTTTTGCTGTTAATTTACTTCCTAAAGAAGTCATTTCTTGTTCGTTCATTCCTTCTAAAAGCGAAGGAATCCACATACCTCCTTGTTGCGCAGAAACCTGTACAAAAAGGAATAAAAATAGAATTTTAATATATTTCATATAGTTGATTTTAAAAAGTGATAAAGATACAAAAAGAGTTACTTTTTTACTATGGGATATAGTTCTTGTTCTATGAAGTTTTTAGGAAATTCTTCATCACCTTCAAAACCTAATTCGATATCTCTACCAGAATATGGAATGTAGTTTGTTTTAAAAATATAATCCCAAACACTTAATGTAATTCCGAAGTTTACACCATTTTTTCTGTCCTCAGGCAATTCTTTAACATGATGCCAAATATGCATTTTCGGATTGTTTAAAATGTATTTTAACCAACCGTAATCCCAATTAATGTTTGCGTGGTTTAAATGCCCAATAAAAATATTAAAAAAGTGAACTATAGCTACGTCTTGTGCAGAAAATCCACCAATAATTGCTAACGGAATGTATTTTAAAGAACTGTAAACTACAGGTTCCATCCAGTGGTAACGTAGATGTGCGGCAAAGCCCATTTCTTTTACTGAGTGATGCACTTTGTGGAAATTCCAAAGAAACTCGAATGTGTGTAATAATCTATGTGTCCACCATTGTACAAAATCAACGACAATGAAAAAGATAAAAATACGTGCAAAAAATGGTAGGTTATTAATTTCTAATAATTGAAAATTTGCAATTGATAAACCCACAATTCCTAAAATATCATTAAACAATTCTGCTGCCGAATTAGATAAGGCAATAAGGACAATTAAATTCAAAATAAAGAAATTGAAAAACATGTAAAAAGTGTCTAACCAAAAGTCTTTTCTAAATAATGATTGGTTTTTGCGCCAAGGAAAAATAGCTTCTAATCCCCAAACTACTAAAGAAATAATAATTAATCCGTAGAAATAGTTTTCCCAATTGAGGTCCATTAAAACAGATTGTTTTACGTAATTCCAATAATCGGAATAGGAGTTTTTTATAATGTCTAAGTATTTGTTCATTTACAATACTTTAATTACTTCTTTAAACAGCGTAATCATTTTAGGTTCTGTTTTACCTGCAATGGCAATAATTTCTGAAATATCTACAGGTTGTAAGTTTTTAGGATCACATTCATCCGTTAATACAGAAATGGCTGCGCAAGGTAAGTTGAGTTGTTTTGCAACAATAACTTCTGGTACAGTACTCATACCAACGGCATCAGTTTCTAAAATTTGCAACATTCTATATTCTGCCCTAGTTTCTAATTGAGGACCTAAAACACTTGTATAAACACCTTCGTGTAATAATATATCTTGCTCTTTGGCAACTGCAATAATTTTAGTATTTATTTCTTTAGAATACGGTTCTAACATATCTGCAAAAATATTTCCAAAAGTATTGGCTCCTTTAAAAGCTAAAGGAGAACTTCCTTGTAAATTAATATGATCGTTTATCAGCATTAAATCTCCTTTTTTATAAGTAAGATTAATGGCTCCTGCGGCATTAGAAACTAATAAGTTTTTAATACCCAAACCGTGCATCGTTCTAATTCCGTAAGTAACTTCCCAAGCATTATAACCTTCGTATAAATGAAAACGTCCAGCCATTACAAGTACCATTTTTCCAGACAATTCTCCGTAAATTAATTTACCAGAATGAAACTCTACAGTTGCTACCGGAAAATTGGGAATATCTGAATATGAAATTTCTTTTTCTATTGAAATTTCGTCTACTAACTTTCCTAATCCTGTTCCTAAAACAATGCCGATTTCTGGGTTTGTAATTCCGTTTGATTTTAAAAAATCGATGGTTTCTTGTAATTGCTGTTTTTTCATCTTGTTTTCTGGTCTAACGCAGTCGAGACCTAAATTACATTCTCTCTCCACTGAACTTGAGAGAAAACTTGTTATTGTAAAAATTGTACAAATGCAGGATGATGCTCGATGTCTTCAAAAACATCAACGTCATTTAATTCCTCTAACAAAAATACTGCTTTATCTTGTAAATCTGTTAATGTATCTTTTCTAACTGAAGCCGTTCCCCAGTCTTTATTTTTAAAGATGTTTTCTTGTAAAGCATTCATACCTAAAAGATAATAACCGCCGTCTTCTGCAGGTCCTAAAACCACATCATTTGTGTCTAGTTTTTTGAATGCGTTTTCTATGTTTTTTGATGTTAAATCATACAAATCACTACCAATAATCATAACTTTTTTATAACCCGCATCAAAACTATTTTTAAAAGCGTTTAACATTCTAATGCCCAAGTCTTCTCCAACTTGTTGGTGTTTTTGATAGCTTTTTGCATCCCAAATATCGTTTTCTCTAATTTTTACTGAATAATAAACGGCTTTATCGGATGTTACTTCAGAGGAAATATTACGTGTTTTTTCTAATAAAAATTTATAGATTTCTAAAGCTTTTTCATCACCAACTGTTTTAGCTAAACGTGTTTTTGCTTTGCCTAACTCCGGGTTTCTGGTAAAGATTAATAATAAATTTTTACTATTTATTTTATTTTCCATTAATGTATCAAGTTTTCACCACATGGAAAGCATAGAGATTATAGACTATGTTTTAATGCGGTAAGATTTTTTTTAATATATTTTTATTTTAAGCACAAGAGTGATCTCTGAAAACTAGAACTGTTTACTGAAAAATTTTTTAATAAACTTTCTCTCCTTTTGTAAGCCATTTGCTCCATTCTTTATTATAGGTGTGGACTTTTTCTGTCGTATTCCCTAAGGTATCCATTACTTGAAAACCGTTATTTTTCCACTCAAAAATTCCTCCGTACAAATTGTAAACATTTGTATAGCCTTTTTCTATAATTCGATGTGAAATAATTTCTGAACGGACACCAACAGAACAATACACCACAATTTTTGCATCTCTATTTTTAGGTAATTTATCTACTGTTTCGCTGATGTTAAAATGATCAAAACCAACAAGTATCGCATTTTTTAAATGACTGACATTGTATTCCTTTGGCTCCCTAGCGTCTAAAAGAAAAGATTTTGTAGTTGCTAATGTATCTACAGAAATATAAGGAACATTGTTCTTGTTGAATTTGTTCAACAACTTATCTAACTTCTTTTGTGCAGATAGCGTTGATGTTATCAGTAGAAAAAGAATTAAAAATTTCTTCATTATATATTTATTTGTTCCTTTGGTAGACGTTATTTTAATTTAACTTCGATAACTATTTTTTTTAGAATAGAGAAAGAACTTGTTTCCAAGTTCTTTGTTGTGTTTTACGATTCTTTCAAATTCTATTTAAGGTGCAACATCATAATCTTTTTTGATGTTTATTTGAAAAATAAAAATACTACTTTCCGTTTAACGACCAATCATATTTTAGATAACTAATTTTTGCTTTTGGGCTAATTTTAGTTTCTGAATATTTATTTAAAAAATCGATAATTGTACCTTTTTTGATAAAATCTTCTTTAAACCAATCGAAAATAGAAGATATTTGAATGTTGTTTTCTGTAATTTTATTTCTTGAAGTATCGTTTACAAAAACTTTCATTAAATGCGTTAATTCTGCTTCTATATTTTTTTCTGTAAATGCTTTGTTTCCTAATTTAGGACAAGAACCAGAAGCACAATTTACACCAACATGTATTTTGGGGTCCGAGAATTTTTTTCTTAAAATGGTATGTTCTATATGATCTAAAGTATAGGTTTTTCCACCAACTTTAGCAAACGGTATTTTCCAAGCAATAAGTCCATTTTCTTTGATGTCTGTAATACTTTTTAAAGGATAATTGTCTAAAATAAGTTTAAGAGTATAGGCGTTATAGGCGTTTATCCAAAATGCTTTTTGTTTGTTTTTTGACCATGAATTATCTGGAGTTGTTTTTTCTAAATAAGAAATATAACTATTTAATTCTGATGGATTTTGTTTCAGTGATTTGTAATCTACAACTCCGTCTTTGGTTACGTTATTTTGTAACAAATTATGAAATATTGCTGTTTGCGCATTTGTATTTGATAATGCAAAAAGAGTGACGATTACTATAAGTATTTTTTTCATTGTTTTTTGTTTTCTAATTATATAGACGAAATTTTTTTAAGTTGATTACAATAATAGCTGATAATTTAGTTATTTGATATTATTTTTACAAGTAGTTCTTTTAGTACATTAAAAATATAAATATTTATAGATTAATAACTACAAAACTACCTAATTCATAAACCTCAAAGTTTTTAAAACTTTTGAGGTTTTGCAATATAAAATGGTTTAATTTTTTTGATATCTGCTCATTGAATGAGTTTCTTGAAAATTTTACTAAAGATAAAGCTATTTGCTATTTTAGGATTACAAATAGTTGGCAAACAAGTTTAGCCCCGATTGCAGCAATTGTTTGAGCTCTTTTTTATTCTTTTTCGGAATAAAAAAAGCGAGTGCGGAAAGCGGGATTAGCTTCCAATAAAAATGATTATTTTTGCCAATAATAAAAAGAATAAATAGTTATAAAAACACATATTTTATGAAAGCATATATTTTTCCGGGTCAAGGAGCGCAATTTACAGGAATGGGATTGGATTTATACGAAAAGTCTGCATTAGCGCAAGAATACTTTGAAAAAGCAAACAAGATTTTAGGCTTCTCGATAACAGATATTATGTTTGAAGGAACGGCGGAACAGTTGAAAGAAACGAAAGTTACGCAGCCGGCAATCTTTTTACACTCGGTAATTTTAGCGAAAGTTTTAGGTGATTCTTTTCAGCCAGAAATGGTTGCGGGACACTCTTTGGGAGAATTATCTGCTTTAGTAGCAAACGGCGTTTTAACTTTTGAAGATGGTTTAAAATTAGTTTCTAAACGTGCTTTGGCAATGCAAAAAGCATGTGAAGCTGCACCAAGTACCATGGCGGCAGTTTTAGGATTGGAAGACAATGTAGTAGAAGAAACTTGTGCAGAAATTGATGGAGTAGTGGTGGCTGCAAATTACAATTGCCCAGGACAGTTAGTGATTTCTGGAGAAGTTGCTGCAGTAGAAAAAGCTTGTGAGGTTTTAACGGAAAAAGGAGCAAGAAGAGCGTTGTTACTACCTGTTGGTGGTGCGTTTCACTCGCCAATGATGGAGCCTGCAAGAGCAGAATTAGCAGCTGCAATTGAAGCAACTGTATTTAGCGAGCCTACTTGTGCAGTATACCAAAACGTAGTTGCCAAAGCAGTTACGAGTCCGGATGAAATTAAAGAAAACTTAATTGCTCAATTAACGGCTCCTGTAAAATGGACGCAATGTGTGCAAGCAATGATTGCTGATGGTGGAACTGAATTTATTGAGGTTGGACCAGGTAAAGTGTTACAAGGTTTAATGCGTAAAATTGATAGATCTGTTGCTGCTTCTGGCGCTGCATTGGCTGAATAGATTTTAATGAAATATTTTATATAAAAAAAACGAACTTATGAGAGTTCGTTTTTTTTGTGGCCGAATTTTCGGTTTCGTTAACGTTGTTGTATAAGAATAGTTGCGGGTTTGTATGCGAGGATTTTCCGAAGGAAAATCAGACGTTACAAACACGCAACGACCTTTGATTAAGCACGAAACCGCAATTATTTTTATACGGTGTTGGCAAATCGTTTTTATTCCACAAGTATTTTATAAATTCCAGTTTGACTGTTCAATTCAAATTCTGAATCTGTTAAATTAATTTCATTATATTCTGTGTAACTGCAACAATCTTCTATTCTTTCTGCGTCAACGTAAAAATTAAAAATATGATTATCAGATATGTCGATTTTTAGATTTACAATTTCAGTTGCCCAACCAATTGAACCGATTTGAATCAAATTAATATTATTTTCAGATATAAACGAAAATTCAATAGATTCATTATTATTCAAATTGTCAGTTATAGTAATTTCATTAGAGTCAAACGTTCCGTTTGTAAATAAATTTTCTCCACTTTCTTTGTCGACAATCTCAAATTGAAAAGCTTGTGGTGGTGTAAAGCATAGTTGATTACATTCATCATCATCTTTACAACCTTGGAATATTATTGTGAATAGAATAAGTAGTAAATTAATTTTTTTCATTTGTATTTAGTTTTTTTATGTTAGATGCGATTTCTCTCGAAAGGTTGCGTTCAAATGTTTGCCAACTCTAATGATATGAAATCGTTTCAATGTTTTATATCAGAAGTTAACGAAGTTAGCTTTTTAGAAGGATAGAAACAAACTAAATTAGTTTTTAATGTATTTTTTTAAAGTTAAGTATTGTAATAAAAAAACATAAAAAAAGCCCCAATTTCAATTTTGAAATTGGGGCTTTTCTATAAAAATATTTAAATCTAATTCTTGATTTTCTCAGCTCTTTTGTTCAATAAAATTGGATCTCCATAACCCAATTCTTTCATTCTTTCTAGTTGAGTTTCTGCATCACCAACAACAAGCCAAATCATTTTAGTAGGACTCACATATTTGTTAGCTAACTCTGTAATTTGTTCTTTGGTCATGTTGTTAACCGTGTTTTCTTGGCCTTTTACATAATCTGCACTCCAGCCATAGTCACTAATATTAGACAACATATTTAGTTTTGCTCTAGAAGTTTCAAAAGCTCTTGCGTTACTTTTAATTAAGAAGCTTTTTGTAGTTTCTAAATCTTTGTCAGAAAAAGTAGTTGGGTATTCTTCTAAAATTTGCTTTACCAATTGAGCCGATTCTAAAGTAACATTAGAACGTACACTACTAGAAATGGTAAAAGCACCTTTTGCTTTTGTACCAGAAAATCCAGAACGAACTCCGTACGTATATCCTTTTCCTTCACGTAATTCTTGTGTTAAACGAGAAGCAAAACCACCGCCACCTAAAATATAATTCATCACAGAAGCTGCGTAAAAATCTTTATCCGTTGCAGCCAAAGCTGGAGCACCAAATTGTAAAACAGATTGTTTTGCATTCGGAATATCATAAAAATAAACAGCAGGACTTGTTGGTGTGTCTGGTGTTTTATAAGTTGGGATGGTAACTTCTTTAGCTTTCCAATTAGTATTTAAAGTTGTTAAAGAAGCAATTACTTTTTCTTTAGAAATATCACCTACAACCAACATTTTAGCTACAGAAGGAGAAATGTAATTATTGTAATAAGCTTTTAAATCTTCTATAGAAATTGTTTCTACGGATGTTGTTGTTCCTAAAATATTTTTAGAACGGATGTTTTCTTTTCCGTAAATTAACTCGTTATAAGCATTTCTTGCTACAGAATTAGGGCTTGCTTCTTGCTGACGTAAATTAGCAATGGTTGCTTTTTTTAGTAAATCGAATTCATTTTCATCGAACCTTGGTTCTAATAAAATTTCTTGTGCTAAAGCTAATGTTTTATCATAGTTTTTTGCTAAAGTTGTTCCGCTTAAAGTTATGTTTTCAACATCTGAATACACATAAATAGAAGCGCCTAATTCTTGAATAGCTTCTTCTAATTCTTTTACACTTTTGTTTTTGGTTCCTTTATTTAATAAATCTGCAGTTAAGTTAGCAACCCCTAATTTATCCATAGATTCTAATAATTGGCCACCATCAATTGTAATGTTGAATTGTACTAAAGGCACTTCGTCATTTTCGATTCCAAAGATTTTTAAACCATTTTCTAAACTACTTTCATATACTTCAGGAACTGCTAAAGACGGAGCTTCGCCATAAGGAGGTTCTACGCTTCTGTCAAAAGAAGAAGGTGTTTTTTCGTAAGTTGCTGCAATTTTAGGATCGAATTTTTCTTCTGCACCTATTACAATTTTTTCTTCAACAACATCAGCTAAAATAGCGCCTTGTAACGCTAATTCTACAGAGTTTTTAGGAACAAAACTTGTAGCAACATAATTTTTGTTTTTGATGTATTTGTTATAAACACGCATTACATCTTCTGTTGTTACTGATAAGGTGTTTTTAATATCTTTTGTTACAAACCCAGGATTTCCTGTATAGGTGTTATAAGAAGCTAGACCAGTTCCTTTACCTAAAACGCTAGACAAACTACTGTAAAAACGTGTTTCTTGTCCGGCTTTAATTCTGTTTAAATCTTTTTCTGAAATTCCTTCTGCTTCAAATTTTGCAAATGCTTTTTCAATTCCTGCTTTTACATCGTCTAGCTTTACGTTGTTAAAAGCTCTAATAGAAATTTGTGTTTCTCCGGCTAATTCAGCATTTCTGTTAAACATACCTGTTCTAGAAGTCAACTTTAAATCGTCAATTAAAACTTGATTAAAAGGAGCCGATTTTCCGTCTGTTAAATATTGAGACAAAACATCTAAAGCATAAGAATCTGGGTGGTATTGTTCTACCGTTGGCCAAACCATTGTTAATTGCGGAACTCTAGCAAAATTATCTTCGTAATATAAAGACTTTATTTGGTCTACTTTTCCTGGTCTTTTTTCAAGTGTAGGAATTTCATCACCTTTAGGGATTTCATCAAAATATTTATGAACCCATTTAGTAGCTTGTTCAATATCAATATCACCAGACAATACTAAAGTTGCATTGTTTGGTACGTACCATTTTTTAAAAAATGTTTTTACATCATTTAAAGTTGCGTTTTGTAAATCTTCTAAAGAACCAATTACTTGCCAGTTATAAGGGTGGTCTTTTGGGTATAAGTTTTTACCTATTACATATTGGTTATGTCCGTATGGTCTATTATCGTAACTCTGTCTTTTTTCATTTTTAACAACTTGTTTTTCTTTTGCTAAAACAGGATCTGTAACCGTGTTTATAAAATAACCTAATTTATCGGCTTCTGCCCAAATCATTTTTTCTAAACCATCTTTTGGTACCGTTTGTAAGTAGTTTGTACGGTCTCTAGATGTAGATCCATTTGCACCAGAACCTCCAATTCTTGCACTCATTTTGTCTAATCCACCTTTTCCTAAATTTTCTGATTCTAAGAATAGTAAATGTTCAAATAAATGTGCAAAACCTGTTCTACCTTCCACTTCTCTTGCAGAACCAACATGCACCATTAGTTCTACTGCCACAACTGGGTCTGATTTATCTACATGAAAAATAACATCTAAGCCGTTTTTTAGTTCAATTTTTTCATAATTGATGCTCAGTTCTGGTGTTTTTTCCTCGGATGATTTTTTACAACTTAATAAGCAAGTTGTTGCTAAGAATACAAGTAATATTTTTTTCATTTTGGTTGATTTTTAAGCTTTTAAAAATACTATTATTTATTGATGGGTATGTTTTTGTGTTGTTAAATATAATGCAAAAAAAAATCCTAAACTTTAGTTTAGGATTTTGATTATTATTTTGATAAAAGACAGTCTTCACAATCTTTAATTTCACCGTAATATGTTTCTCTATATTTATGTACAGTTTCTATAGGTATAATATTAAATAGTGTTTTTTTAATGTAAGTTACATTGGTGTGTAATTTTCCCATTTTGGGCGTAAATCGTTTTTCTAAGCGTGTTTTTCTTTTAATTTTAATCAGTTTCATGTTTTCTAGTATCATTAATAAATCGGCTACAAAGTTATCGGGAATTGAAAGGGCAGTCTATTTATAACTGTTAAAATCCGACAAAAGGGTGAAGAAACATGAATATGTAAAACATTACAAGAAGGTTTTATGGATATGATATTCTAAGGGTGATATAATTATCATATAAAAACATTAAAAAGCAGAAAACTGATTGAAAAGCTTGATAATTACTTGTAATTAATGGTTTTTGTTTCTTGTTTGGGTGAATTATGAACGGTTTCTGTAAGTGTGCTAAAACTTAGCTATAAATTATTTGTCAAAAAATCAATCGGATTTAGTTAGAGGTTTTTTCTCTACTCTTGTTTTTTTTATGATCCTACTTCATAAAAGAGGGGATTGGTGTACCGATTAAATACTCTAAACCTATAAATTAAGCAGCAAATACTAACGTAGTTAATTGTTTACAGATAATAAGTTACGCGTTATTCATTCTCATAATCATGTACAAATGTGATGAAAGGACTGCTAGCCATTAAGTTTGGATTTGTTCCTTCAATTCCTTCAGGAATTGGCTGATTGCGTGTTTCGTAGTACTTTACCCAACTAGGCATTGGGTTTCCTGTGCTGTCGTTAAATGTCATTGGATGCGTAAGAAAAGGAATAGAATCTTTAGGCAAGTCTTGAGATGAAAACATTTTATAAACTAATTCGGAACAATAATAAGAATTATCATCCCATAAAAAAATCTCATCATAAGGTGTATTTATTCTTTCAATACCATAGGCTATCGCCTTAGAAATATAAGGTTGGTAATAGCTATCTAGCCTTGCAACTGTGGTTTGAGATTTGTTGAGTTTATTTTTATTTCTATTCAGGAACTTTTGCAATGGAGTTTGACGAATACCTTTTTTTGGAATCGCTTCTACTACAAACCATTCTTTATTTTTTTGCATTGCTATACCAACATGCGAATAATTTTTAGAAACTGGAGTTGCCGTTACGTCTTTAATAGCATTGTCTATTTCACCTGTTCCCGTATTTTGAAATAGTAGATCTCCTTGTTGCAATTCAAATTTATTCTTTTGATTACTGCAACTGAATAAAATTAAAGAGAGTATAAGAAAAGGGTAAGTCTGATTTAATATTTTATTCATGATTTTTTATTGTTAAATTTATGAATAGCAAAATTACAACGAACTAAATAGATCTAGAATTATTTGAGATTTTTATTTTAAAATTAACCAAACCAAGTATGTTTCCTCTATTTTTTAAACTAAGGTTTACAACTTGTTTGATATTCTAAATCTCCGTATAATTCTTCCCTTGCCAAATATTTTCTATCTCCAGTTGTTTGTCAATTTGGGCAACCATTTCAAAGTTTTTAAGTCCGTTCCATTTTGGCGCAATTAGTAAATCTATTGGTGCTTGACTGATAAAACGCTCTATAACTATGTTTGGTCTTAATAAAGTAACAAATTTGGTTATAAAGTCAATATAGCTTTCTGGTGTAAAAAGATTAAAATCTTCCGGGTTTCGTTTATATTGAGAGGCCATGATAGATTGCTTTACAATCTGTAAATGGTGCAGTTTTAAAGTGTCTATAGGTAGTTTAGAAACTTCAATAGCATGGTTGAGTAAATCTTCTTCTGTTTCTCCAGGTAAACCGATAATTAAATGAGCGCCCAAATGAAAACCCTTGTTTTTACATTTATTAAAAGTAGCAATACTATCATCATAAGAATGACATCTGTTTACTTTTTCTAAAGTTTTGTTCGAAGTGCTTTCTACTCCGAATTCTAGAGAAATAAAATATTTTTTTGATAAAAAGGATAAGTAATCTATCACTTCATCAGAAATACAATCGGGTCTTGTTCCGATAACTAAGCCAATTACATTGGGAACATTTAACGCGTCCTCATACATTATCTTTAAAGATTCAAAATCTGAGTAGGTGTTTGTATAAGCCTGAAAATAGGCTAAATATTTTTGCGTTTTGTATTTGGTAGAAAATCGAGAAATACCTTCTTCCAATTGTTGTTTTACACTTTTGTTAGGTTTACAATAATCTGGGTTAAAGGTATTGTTGTTGCAATAGGTACAACCTCCATAACCTTTAGAACCATCTCTATTCGGACAAGAGAAGCCAATGTCTAAAGATATTTTTTGAACCCTTTCTCCGAAGTTAAGTTTTATAAAGGAGGAGTAATCTAAATAGCGTTTCCCTGAAATTTTCATGAAAAGTAAGTTTGATAAATTATAGCATTAATCTATTGAACATTTTAGTTTCTATATGAGTTCTCTGTACGATTTTTTATAAAAATCACTCGAACTGATATTTCTAAATTTAATTACATTAGGTAAAACCTATGTATGTTTAGGTTTTTTAATTCGCTGTTAAAAAGAACAGAAGTATTCTAAAGCAAAAAAAAACTCCAATCGGTAAAGATTGGAGTTTTTAAGAATTTTATTTTTGAGCTAATTGCCATTTCCAAGAAGACGCTAATGCTTCTTCTAAAGTTTTTTCTGTTTTCCAGTTCAACTCTTTGTTTGCAATAGTGGTGTCTGCAAAAGCAGCAGTAATATCACCTTCTCTTCTAGGAACAATTTTATAATTCAAAGGTTTTCCAGAAGCTTTTTCAAAAGCTTTAATTACTTCTAAAACAGAACTACCTGTTCCTGTACCCACGTTAAAGTACTCAAAAGCCTTTTTATTGTTCTTTTTAATCAAACGCTGTAATGCAGCAATGTGTGCTTTTGCTAAATCTACTACGTGAATATAATCACGAACAGCTGTTCCGTCTACGGTATCATAATCATCACCAAAAACCGACAATTCATCACGCATACCGGCAGCGGTTTGTGTAATATAAGGTATTAAGTTTTGAGGAACACCTAAAGGTAATTCTCCAATTTTAATAGATGTATGCGCTCCAATTGGATTAAAATATCTTAAAGCAATAATATTTAAACCATGTGCTCTACTCGCATCACTTAAAATTTCTTCGCCAATTTGCTTGGTGTTTCCGTAAGTAGATTCTGCTGCTTTTACAGGTGCATTTTCTGTAATTGGCAATTCATCTGCTTGTCCGTAAACTGTACAAGAAGAAGAGAAAATAAAGTTATCTAACTTTCTGTCTCTCATTTCTTGTAATAAATATACTAAAGAACCTAAGTTGTTTTCGTAGTAATCTAAAGGTTTGTGCATGCTTTCTCCAACCGCTTTAAAAGCAGCAAAGTGAATAATACCGTCTACTTTGTTGTTTTCGAAAAAGCTTTTTACATCACTTTTAATTCTTAAATCGATTTGATGAAAATCTGGCTTAATACCTGTTATAGATGTAATGTTGTCTAATACACCAATAGATGTGTTCGATAAATCATCGATAATTACTACTTCAAAACCTTCGTTTTGTAATTCTACAACGGTGTGAGAACCAATAAATCCTAATCCTCCTGTAACTAATATTCTTTTCATTCTGTTTTATTTATGCATTATTAAGAGGAATTATAATGCAGTAATATGTTTGGTTATTATAAGATAACAATGTTGTTTTTCCTCTAAATAACAATGCTGTCCTTTTTAGTTTACAAAATCTAAAATAGTCTTTGTAATAAACTCTAATTGTTCTTTGTCTAGCTCTGTGTGCATTGGTAAAGAAATTACTGTTTTTATCAATTCATTAGTAACAGGAAAATCACTTTCGTTGTAACGAGTATCAGCGTAAGCTTTTTGAGAATGTAAAGCTACTGGATAGTATATCGCATTCGGAATTCCGCTGTCTAACAAATGTTTGTGCAATGCATCTCTTTTTCCGTTTGTAATTTGTAACGTATATTGATGAAAAACGTGACAGTCACACGTGTCGCAAATATCTTTACAACTTTGTGTTGCGTTCGACTTTGTTACAGGTGTAATAATATGTTCTGAAACTGATAATGCTTTGTTGTAAAAACGAGCAGCATTTCTTCTTGCTTCACAATAAGTATCCAAAAGTGGTAATTTTGCTTTTAAAACTCCAGCTTGTATAGAATCTAAACGAGAATTTACACCTACTACATCATGGTAATAACGTGTGTACATTCCGTGATTTACAATACCTCTAATGGTATGAGCTAATGCGTCATCATTTGTGAAAATTGCACCACCATCTCCGTAACAACCTAAGTTTTTAGATGGGAAAAAAGAAGTTGTACCTACGTTTCCAATAGTACCTGCTTTCTTTTTTGTTCCGTCTTTAAATGTATAATCTGCTCCAATTGCTTGTGCATTGTCTTCAATTACAAAAAGATTGTGCTCTTTTGCAATTTCCATTACAGCATCCATATTTGCTACTTGTCCGAATAAATGAACAGGTACTATGGCTTTTGTTTTTGGAGTAATCGCTCTTTTTAAAGCTTCAATATCTATGTTGTACGTTTCTGCATCTACATCCACTAAAACAGGAGTCAGTTTTAACAATGCAATTACTTCTACAGTTGCTGCAAAAGTAAAATCGGCAGTTATTACTTCATCACCTTGTTCTAAACCTAGTCCCATCATTGCTATTTGCAATGCGTCTGTTCCGTTTGCGCAAGGAATTACGTGCTTTACACCTAGATATTTCTCTAAATCTGCTTGGAATTCATGAACTAAAGGTCCATTTATGTATGCTGAAGTATCTAAAACTTGTTCTATAGAAGAATTTACAGCTTCTTTTATTTGTTGATATTGACCTTGTAGGTCAACCATTTGAATTTTTTTCATATAAAAAATTTTGCTCATCAAAAATACGAACTTACTTTCATTTTCTTTGTAGTTATCCGTAAATAATAATTCTGTTATCTTTGAAAAAAATCAATTTTATGAAGTTTTTAGGGCGTTTTTTTAAAATTCTGTTAATTCTTGTAGTCTTGCTAGTGGTTTCTGTTTGGTTGTACTCTAGAACATATCATCCAAAATATTCTGGGGAGTTAGAATTGAAAAATATTTCTAAAGAAGTAACGGTTTATTTTGATGATATTGGTGTGCCTCATATCAATGCTCAAAATCAAGAAGATGCTTATGTTGCCTTAGGGTATGTGCATGCACAAGAAAGATTGTGGCAAATGGAATTAATGCGAAGAATTGCGTCAGGAAGATTGTCTGAAATTTTTGAAAAGGACTTGGTGAGTGTAGATCAATTTTTTGGAGGATTAGGAATTGAGGAAGCTGCAGAGGTAACTATTGCTAGTTTAGATAAAACGACTCAATCTTATATTTTAACCCAGTCTTATTTAGATGGAATTAATCAATATATAGAAGAAGGAAAAACACCTTTAGAATTTACGTTGGTAGGAGTGGAGAAAGAGAAGTATACGATGAAAGATATTTATAATGTTTTTGGTTATATGTCTTTTAGTTTTGCTGTTGCTCATAAAACAGATCCTTTATTAACTGAAATTAAAGAAAAACTTGGGAATTCTTATTTAAATGAATTATTGAGTATTAATAATGAGTATTTAACAATTAACAGAACAAGTATTCCAACTAAAGTTGAAGCAACATTTTCTAAATCAGTAGCTGCTATTATGGATGATTTACCAGTTTCTCCTTTTATAGGTAGTAATTCTTGGATTTTAGGTCCAGAAAAAACGAAGAATGGAAAAGTGATTTTTGAAAACGACCCACACATTGGATTTTCTCAACCTTCAGTTTGGTATCAAAACCATATAAAAACACCAGATTTCGAAATTTATGGATTCAATATTGCCTTAATGCCATTTCCTTTATTAGGGCATAATAGAAAATATGCCTATGGTTTAACTATGTTGGCAAATGATGATTTAAACTTTTATGTAGAAGAAAATAATCCTGCGGATGCAGCAGAATACAAAACGGTAGATGGTTATAAAAAATATGAGTTTAGAGACAAAACCATTCGTATAAAGAATGAAGAGGATACTACTTTTCAAGTTAAAGTAAGTAAGCACGGACCTATAATGAATAATTTAATAACACATATTATAGATGATAGGCCTATTGCTATGAATTGGGTGTACACGCAATTGCCTAATGAAATGTTAGATGTTTCTTATAAAATGTCTCATGCAAACTCTATGACAGATTTTAAAAGTGGAGTTGCTAGAATTCACGCACCAGGATTGAATGTAATGTATGGTGATGCAAAAGATAATATTGCTTGGTTTTCTTCGGCAAGATTGTACCAGCTAAGAGATAGTTTGTCTTCTAAGACTTATTTAAATGGGGCTTCAGGAAATGATGAGATTTTAGAATTTTTACCTTTTAAAGAAAATCCGAAAGCTATAAACCCAAGTTGGAATTATGTGTATTCTGCCAATAATCAAGTTGATTCTGTAAGAGGAAAATTGTATCCTGGTTATTATCAGCCGCAGGATAGGGCTAAAAGAATTGTAGAATTATTAGATAAAAAGAATGATTTTACAAAAGAAGATGTTGCAAATATGACTTATGATGTTAAATCGTCTACAGTGCCTAATATTATTAGTGATTTGTTAAAAAGTGTAAATAAATCTGATTTGTCTGCATCGGAAAGAAAAGCATTTTCTGTTCTTGAAAATTGGGATGGTAACTATTTAAAAACAGCTGTCGGTCCAACAATTTACAATCGTTTTTTATACGAGTTTTTAAGTGCGACCTATAAAGATGAATTGGGTGATAGTTTCGAGTTATTTATCAATTCGCAATTGCAGGATGAAGTATTGCCAAATCAACTAAATAGAGAGCATTCTGTTTGGTGGGATAATATTTCTACGAAAGATAAAGTTGAAGTGAAAAGTGATATCATACAGGCGTCTTTTAAAAGTGCTTTTTCATTTTTAGAAAATCAGTTAGGTGAAAATGTAGAAAATTGGACTTGGAACAGAGTGATCTCTGTAGAGTATGAGCATGCTATAGGTAAAGCCGGTGGTTTGTTGCGTAAACTGTTTAACTTAGGTCCTTATGAAACTATTGGTGGAAATGAAGTGATAAATAATCAGATTTTTAAACTAGATAGTACTGGATATTATAAGGTAACTGCCGGACCATCTACAAGAAGGGTTATCGATTTTTCTGATATAGAAAATAGCTTAGCAATTATTCCTACAGGGCAATCTGGTAATGTGTTTAGTAGGTATTATAAAAATCAAACTAAAAAGTATTTACAAGGGAAGTTTGTAAAAATGAAATTGAATCAAACTGAAATTGAACAGAGTAAAAATGTATTGATTTTTAAGCCGATGGAATAGTTTTCTGTTCTTCATTATCTAAAAAAAATCGAAGAAGAAAATAAAATACATAGTTTTGTTATTTCGAACTTTTGGGAGAAATCCCTTAAGATTAGGTAGGTGTTATCATTGCTATGAGATTTCTCTTATCGTCGAAATGACAATTGGAGTTGAAAATAACATCTAGGGGTATTTTAAGAAATAAAAATTACAAACAAGCGTTCCAAATAACCTCTTTTGGAGTTGGTGCAGTAACGGTAACTTGTTCTTTGGTTACTGGGTGTATAAATTGAATTTTGCGAGCATGTAAATGAATACTTCCATCTTTGTTACTTCTATCAAACCCGTATTTTAAATCTCCTTTAATAGGGCTACCAATATTAGATAATTGCGATCTAATTTGGTGGTGTCTTCCCGTTTCTAAATCAACTTCTATTAAAGAATAGTTATCTAGTTTTTTAATCACTGTATAATGAAGAATTGCTTTTTTACTTCCGTCAATTTCTTTGGCGTAAGCTGTAGATTTATTATTCTTCGGATTCTTTTTTAAGAAATTAATTAAAGTGTCTTTTTCTTTTTTCGGACGGTTCTTTACTACTGCCCAATACGTTTTATTGATCGTTTTTTCTCGTAACATCTTATTAAGACGTTCTAGAGATTTAGACGTTTTAGCAAAAATAATAATACCAGAAGTGGGTCTGTCTAATCTATGTACAACACCTAAATATACGTTTCCGGGTTTGTTGTACTTGTCTTTAATGTATTCTTTTACAACATCACTTAAAGGTTTGTCTCCTGTTTTATCACCTTGTGTAATATCGCCTGCGCGTTTATTTACAATGATAATGTGGTTGTCTTCAAATAAAATTTGTAAATTTTCTTTAGTAGAATGCATTTTTGATTATTTAAAATCTTTAGCAACATCTTCATTCACTCCATCAATAAAATCTAAAAACTCTTCTCTACCAAGTCCGGTTGAAGAAGATGTAATAAAAGATTTAGGAAGCGTTTCCCAAGTGTTTAACAATTTCTTTTTATAAGAAGTAATTTGTTTGTTCAGTTTAGAGCTTCCTAATTTGTCTGCTTTCGTAAAAGCAATGCAAAACGGAATTTGGTTTTCGCCTAAAAACTTCATGAACTCTAAATCAATTTTTTGAGGATCATGTCTAGAATCGATTAAAACAAAAGTACATACTAATTGCTCTCTTTCTTTGAAGTAGTTCTCTATAAAAAACTGAAAAATAGTTCTTTTCTTTTTAGATACTTTAGCGTAACCGTAACCAGGTAAATCTACTAAAAACCACTCATCATTTATTTTAAAATGATTAATAAGTTGTGTTTTACCAGGTTTTCCAGAGATTTTTGCTAAATCTTTACGCTCCATCAACATGTTAATTAATGAAGATTTACCAACGTTAGAACGTCCAATAAAAGCATATTCTGGCATTCTTTCCTGTGGAGCCTTCGTAACATTACTGTTGCTCATTACAAAATCTGCAGATCTAATTTTCATTATATAGTATAAGGTTCTTTAATTTTTATAATATTTCTCTGCGAGAATTATATGTTTCTAGAAGTAAGCCAAGTATGAAGAATTGTATTAAATTCTTCTGGTTTTTCCATCATTGCTGCATGTCCACATTTATCAATCCAGAATAAGTCTGAGTTCGATAAAAGTTTATGAAAGTCTTCGGCTGCTTCAGGTGGTGTAACACCGTCTTGTTTTCCCCAAATTAAACATGTTGGATGTTTCATGTCGGGTAAATCATTCGCCATATTATGTCTTATGGCACTTTTGGCAATAGATAACGTTTTTAAAGCTTTCATTCTGTCATTAACAGTACTGTAAACATCGTCTACTAATTCTTTCGTTGCAATTGCAGGGTCGTAAAAAACTTCTCTAGCTTTTTGCTCTATATATTCATAGTTTCCTCTTTTAGGAAAACTATCTCCCATCGCTTTTTCATACATTCCAGAACTTCCTGTAAGTACAAGCGCACTTACTTTTTCTGGATAGTGTTTTGTAAAATACAACGCTATGTGTCCTCCTAAAGAATTTCCTAAAAGAATGGCGTGATCTATATTTTTATGTTCTAAAAATTCTTTTAAAAACTTCGCTAAGTTTTTAACATTCGTTTTTATAAGGGGTAATGAGTATAAAGGTAATTCAGGTATTAAAACCTTGTATCCGTTATTGGAAAAATGATCAAATGTGGAGTCAAAATTACTTAAAGCACCCATTAATCCGTGTAAAATAATGATTGCAGGTCCTTTTCCAGCTTCTGCATATGTAAATTTCCCTTCCTCTGTTAACTTATCAGTCATTAATTTTTAATTGGCTTAGAAGCAAATGTAATTCTTTTTTGCGAAATAAATATCGTTTTCGTAAACGACTATTTTTAAAATAAAATAGATTCTAACTGCAATGAATTGTTAATAAAAGCGTTATTTATTAACAAAGTGGTAAAATGTGGTAAAAAGTGGTAAAATTTACATATTTTTGACTTCAATTAATATATTTTAAGAGTGATAAACCTAATCGGTACATATGAGTGTAAATCAGATGCTAAGGGGAGATTGATGTTTTCATCAGCCTTTAAAAAGCAACTGGATTCTGTGTTACAAGATGGTTTTGTGGTGAAAAGAGCTGTTTTTCAACCGTGTTTAGAGTTGTATCCAATGAAAGAGTGGAACTTGATGATGGAAAAAATCAACAAACTTAACAGGTTTAATAAAAAGAATAATGATTTTATTAGAAGATTTACAGCAGGAGTAAAGATGGTAGAATTAGATGCTAGTGGTAGAATTTTAATTCCGAAAGACTTATTTGAGTTTGCGGGTATTAAAAAACAAGTAGTAATGTCTTCTTCAGTGAATATCATTGAAATTTGGGATAAAGAGAAGTATGAAAAAGCCATTGATGATGCAGCAGATGATTTTGCTGATTTGGCTGAAGAGGTAATGGGAAATACAGAATTAGATGAATTATCATAATCCAGTTTTATTGGAAGAGAGTGTAGATGCGTTAGCTATTAAAGAAGACGGTGTTTATGTAGATGTTACGTTTGGTGGCGGAGGTCATTCAAGAGAAATTTTGAAAAGATTGGGTGCTAACGGAAGGTTGTTTGGTTTTGATCAAGATCCAGATGCTTTAGATAATGTTATTGATGATGAGCGTTTTACTTTGATTCCTGAGAATTTTAGATTTATCTCGAGGTTTTTAAGGTTTCATGGTGTTCGAAAAGTAGATGGTGTTTTAGCAGATTTAGGTGTTTCTTCTCATCAGTTTGATGAGGCGGAAAGAGGTTTTTCTACGCGTTTTGATGGTGATTTAGATATGAGGATGAATCAAAAATCTAAAACATCGGCTAAAGAAATTGTGAACACGTATTCTGAAGAGAAATTAGCGGAAATATTGTTTTTATATGGTGAGTTGAGAAATTCTAGAAATATAGCAAAAACAATTGTAGAGAAAAGGCAAGAAGAAAAAATTGATACTAGTTTTCAGTTAAGGCAAGTGTTGCAAAAGTATTTGCCAAAAGCAAAAGAACATAAGATAATTGCACAGATTTTTCAGGCGATTCGAATAGAGGTAAATGAGGAGCTAGATGTTTTAAAAGAGTTTTTAGAACAAATGCCGAATTTATTAAAAGAAGATGGTCGTTTAAGTGTAATCTCATATCATTCTTTAGAAGATAGGTTGGTTAAAAGGTTTATAAGAACTGGTTTGTTTAAAGGTGAATTGGAGAAAGATGTGTTTGGTAGGAGTAACGAGCCAATGCAAAAAGTTGGTAAGTTGATTGTGCCTACGGCGGAAGAAGTGAAGCTTAATAATAGGGCTCGTAGTGCTAAGTTAAGAATAGCAACTTTAAGAAAATAGGATGTCTAAAGTTAAAAAAGGGGTCTACGATTTTCTGAGAGGAAGTTTTCTTACAGATGATGCGGCTTTTAAAAATTGGCGAATCATCATTTTTGTGGTTGCATTGTTGTTAATTATGATAACAAGTGCGCACAAAGCGGAGCGAAAAGTTATTCAGATATCAAAGTTGAATAAAGAGAAAAGAGAGTTAAGAGCAGTGTATGTGGATACTGGTACTATTTTAATGAGAATGAAAATGGAGTCGAGTATCAGAGAAAAAGCAAAGGTTAGAGGTTTAGAGCCTTTAAAATCCCCACCAAAGAAAATAAAAGTAACCATAAAAGATTAATAAAATTGGCAACTCAGAAAAAAAGCATACTTACCAAATTCTACATAGTAGCTGCTTTTATGACGCTATTTTTGTTGCTTGTGGTGTTTCGTATTTTTTCCATTCAATATTCAGAGGGTGATAAGTATAGAAAGTTGTCTACAGAATTAACAATTAGACAAGATACTATTTACGCTAATAAAGGAAATGTCTATGCGGCAGATGGTAATTTGTTGGCTACTTCTATGTCTAAATTTACAATTAGAATGGATGTGGTGGCTGTGGATAGTGAAGTTTTTGAGAAAAACTTTGTAGCATTGTCTAAAGCGCTTTCTGGAATGTTTGGCAAAACGCCTTACTATTATCAGAATAAATTAAGAACTGCAAAAAAGAGAAGAAATAGGTATTTGTTAATCGCTAGAAATGTAGGGTATACAGATTACTTAAAGGTTAAAGAGTTTCCGATTTTTAAAAAAGGTGTTTATAGCGGTGGTTTTATAGCAGAGCATAAAACGGTAAGAGCGCATCCTATTGGTAAAATTGCAGAACGTACTATTGGGTATGATGATTTTAGAGGTGAAGCAGGAATAGAAGGTGCGTTTGCAGATTATATGCAGGGGCAAAATGGATTAAGGTGGAAGCAGAAAATTGCTAAAAACCAATGGAAACCTATAAATGATGTAAATGAAAAAGAGCCTGTTGATGGACATGATATTATAACCACAATAGATGTTAATATTCAGGATATTACCCATCATGCTTTGTTGGATAAGTTAGAGTATTTTGAGGCCGAACATGGTTGCGCAGTGGTTATGGAGACTGCTACAGGTGAGATTAAAGCAATTTCTAACTTAGGAAGAACTTCTAGAGGGACTTATTTTGAGAAAAGAAATTATGCAGTTTGGGAGAGTCATGAGCCTGGTTCTACTTTTAAGTTGGCGAGTATGATGATTGCTTTAGATGATAAGGTTGTAGATACGTCTACGGTTGTAGATACAGAAAAAGGTAGAATTTATGTAAATCGAAGAAAGGTAGAAGATTCTCATCACGGTGGTTATGGTAAGATTTCTGTTGGTCGAATTTTAGAGGTTTCTTCTAATGTTGGTGTGGTAAAAGTGATTCAGAAATATTATGATAAAAATCCTCAGAGATTTTATGATAAAATAGCTGAATATGGTTTTACAGAGCCAATTGGTTTTCAGATAAAAGGAGAAGGGAAGCCTTATATACCAAATCCAAAAGATAAAGAATGGAGTAAGGTTTCATTAGAATGGATGTCTTGGGGATATGGTATTTCTATAACACCAATGCAAACGTTAATGTTTTATAATGCTATTGCAAACAATGGTGTAATGGTAAAACCAAGATTTGTAAAAGAATTAAGAAAGGAAGATAAGGTTGAAAAGGTTTTTGAAACTGAGGTTTTAAATCCAAAAATAGCTTCTGATGAAACATTAAGTAAGTTGAAAAAAGTGTTGGAAAACGTAGTGGAAAAAGGTACGGGTAGAGGTATTTATTCTCCTAATTTTTCTATGGCGGGTAAAACAGGTACTGCTAAAAAATACATTCCTAGAACTAAAAACAGTAAAGGTGAATGGGAAGGCGGTTTTTATTCAAGTAAACGTTATGTAGCTTCTTTTGCTGGTTTTTTTCCTGCGGATAACCCAAAATACTCTTGTATTGTAGTTATTCATGATCCAAAGAAAAAGAAAGGATATTATGGGGCAACAGTTGCAGGGCCTGTTTTTAAGGAAATTGCGCAGAAGATTTATACAACAACTCCTATAGATAATCAGTCTGTAGATGATAAAATAGAATTTGCAGCTATAGATAAACAGTATTTAGATTTTGATAAAAAATCAAATGTAGAGTATCAAGAGATTCCGGATGTTAGAGGGATGTCTGGTATGGATGCTTTGGCTTTGTTAGAGAATATCGGATTAAAAGTACAGTTTACTGGTGTTGGTAAAGTGAAGTCTCAATCACTAAAAAAAGGAGAAAAATTAATAAAAGGACGAACCATTATTTTAAAACTTTCATAAACTGAAGAATTTAAAAGACATATTATATCAGGTTGCTATTGATCAAGTATTTGGAAGTACAGATATTGAGGTAAACGCTGTTGTTTTCGATTCTAGAAAAATTGAAAAGAATGACGTTTTTATTGCCCAAAAAGGAGTCTCAGTAGATGGGCATTTATATATTGAGAAAGCAATTAGTTTAGGTGCAGTTGCAATTATTTGTGAAGATTTTCCTGCGGATAAAAAAACGGGAATTACTTATATTGAAGTTGCAGATGCTAATGTTGCTTTGGCGATAATGGCGTCTAATTTCTATGAAAATCCGTCAAAAAAGATGCCGTTAGTAGGTGTTACCGGTACAAATGGTAAAACTACGATAGCATCACTTTTGTATCAATTGTTTAAAAAAGCAGGTTATAAAGTAGGTTTGCTTTCAACAGTGAAAATTTTAGTTGATGATGTTGAGTTTAAGGCAACACATACAACTCCAGATTCTGTTACCATCAATAGTTATTTAGATAAAATGATTGATGCAGGTGTGGATTATTGTTTTATGGAGGTGAGTTCTCATGGAATTCATCAGAAAAGAACAGAGGGATTAACATTTGCTGGTGGAATTTTTACCAACCTATCTCATGATCATTTAGACTATCATAAAACATTTTCAGAATACAGAGATGTAAAGAAAGTATTTTTTGATTCGTTGCCTAAGTCAGCATTTGCGCTTACTAATATCGATGATAAAAATGGCGACTTTATGTTGCAAAATACAAAAGCTAAGAAAGTAACTTATGCTTTAAAAACATTAGCAGATTATAGAGCTAAGATTTTAGAAAAGCAATTTTCTGGAACACTCTTAAAAATAAACGAAACAGAAGTTTGGACCAAGCTTATTGGTCAGTTTAACGCATCTAACTTGTTGGCAATTTTTGCAACAGCAGAATTATTGGGATTAGAAAAGTTAGAAATTTTAACAATTATCAGTCAGTTAGAAAATGTAAGTGGTCGTTTCGAGTATGTTATTTCAAGTGATGGAGTTACGGCAATTGTAGATTATGCACATACGCCAGATGCTTTAAAAAACGTGTTAGAAACGATTAATAATATTAGAAACGGTAATGAAAAACTGATAACAGTAGTTGGTTGTGGTGGTGATAGAGATGTTACGAAAAGACCAAAAATGGCACATATTGCTTCTCAGTTAAGTAGTCAAGCGATTTTTACATCAGACAATCCTAGAACAGAAAATGCACAGACTATTTTAGATGAAATGGAAGTTGGTGTTGCAGCTGAGAACTATAAAAAAACATTGTCAATTTTAGACAGAAGACAAGCAATTAAAACTGCTTGCAAATTCTCTGAAACAGGAGATATTATTTTAATAGCAGGAAAAGGACATGAAAATTATCAAGAAATTAATGGAGTGAGAGCTCATTTTGATGATTTAGAAGAAGTAAAGAACTGTTTCAATCAATTAAAAAATAATTAAGAATGCTATATTATTTATTTGAATATTTAGAAAATATAATGGATTTCCCTGGTGCTGGATTATTTCAGTTTATCACATTTAGAGCAGCGGGAGCTTTTATTTTATCATTATTAATTTCAACCATTTATGGTAGAAGAATTATAGATTTTTTAAGAAACCAGCAAGTAGGAGAAACAGTAAGGGATTTAGGTTTAGAGGGGCAGAAACAAAAAACAGGTACGCCAACAATGGGTGGTGTTATTATCATTTTAGCAACATTAATTCCTGTTTTGTTATTGGCTAAATTAGATAATGTCTATGTGATCTTATTGATTATCACTACCGTTTGGATGGGATTAATTGGTTTTTTAGACGATTATATAAAAGTTTTCAAAAAAGATAAAGGCGGTTTAAGTGGTAAGTTTAAGGTTTTAGGTCAGGTTGGTTTAGGTATTATTGTAGGTTCTATGTTGTATTTTAATGATGGAGTTACTATAAAAGAACAATTACCAAAAGAGCAGCAAATAATAAATAAAGATGGGCGAAAAATTGTTTTTGGAGAAGCGCATAAATCTACTAAAACTACGGTTCCATTTTTTAAAGATAATGAATTAGAGTATTCTAAAGCCTTCAGTTTTTTAGGTGATGGATACGAGAAGTATGGATGGATTGTTTTCATCTTTGTAACTGTTTTTATTGTAACAGGAATTTCTAATGGAGCAAATTTAACGGATGGAATTGATGGTTTAGCAACTGGCTCATCGGCAATAATAGTGTTAACCTTAGCGGTGTTTGCATGGGTTTCTGGTAATATCATTTTTGCAGATTACTTAGATGTTATGTACATACCAGATTCGGGTGAAATGACTGTTTTTATATTGGCGTTTGCAGGAGCATTAATTGGTTTTCTGTGGTACAATACTTATCCTGCTCAGGTTTTTATGGGTGATACGGGAAGTTTAACAATTGGTGGAATTATAGCGGTTATTGCAATTGCTATTCGTAAAGAGTTATTGTTGCCAATTTTAGCAGGAATATTTGTGATAGAAAACCTTTCGGTAATTATGCAGGTTTCTTGGTTTAAGTATACCAAAAAGAAATTTGGCGAAGGTAGAAGAATTTTTAAGATGGCGCCTTTACATCATCATTATCAAAAATCAAACTATCACGAAAGTAAAATTGTAGTCCGTTTTTGGATTATTGGAATCTTATTAGCAGTATTTACAATTGTTACTTTAAAATTAAGATAAATGAAAAGGCTTGTAATTCTTGGTGGAGGAGAAAGTGGTGTTGGTACAGCGCTTTTAGGAAAACAAAAAGGGTACGAAGTCTTTGTTTCGGATAAAAACGGAATATCAAAAAAGTATAAAGAAGTTCTTTTAAATAACGAGATCGATTTTGAGGAAAATCAACATACAGAAAGCAAAATTTTAAATGCTGATGTAGTGATGAAAAGTCCTGGAATTCCGGATACGGTTGCTTTAATTCTGCAGTTAAAAGAAAATTCAGTTCCTGTTGTTTCAGAAATTGAATTTGCAGCGCAGTTTACAGCCGCAACTATTGTAGGAATTACAGGTTCTAATGGAAAAACAACTACAACTTTATTACTGCATCATATTTTAAAAAAAGCAGGATTAAATGTAGGTGTTGCAGGCAATATTGGTGACAGTTTTGCGCAACAAGTTGCGGAAGAATCTTATGAAAATTATGTGTTAGAGTTAAGTAGTTTTCAGTTAGATGGAATAGAGGATTTTAATAGTCATATTGCAATTTTAACAAACATTACACCAGATCATTTAGATAGGTACGAATACGATTTTAATAAATATATAGATTCAAAGTTTAGAATCACAAAGAATCAGACAGCAGCCGATTATTTAATTTATGATGCAGATGATGAAGCCATCAATAATTGGTTAAAAGAACATAAAACAAGCGCAAAATTAGTTCCGTTTTCGCTTGAAAAAGAATTAGAGTATGGAGCGTATATCAAAGACAACAATATTATTATCAATATAAATAAAGACAAAATTAACATGCCGTTATCAACTTTATCAGTAAAAGGAAAACATAATACAAAAAATGCTATGGCAGCTACTATGGCGGCTCAATTATTAAAAGCTAGAAAGCAAGTTATAATAGAGAGTTTAGAAGATTTTGAAGGAGCAGAGCATCGTTTAGAAAATGTGGCAAAAGTTAGAGGTGTAGAATATATAAATGATTCTAAGGCTACTAACGTAAACGCAACGTATTATGCGTTAGAATGTATGGACAAAAGCACTATCTGGATAGTTGGTGGTGTAGATAAGGGGAATGATTATAATGATTTGTTGCCTTTGGTAAGAGAAAAAGTAAAAGCAATTGTTTGTTTAGGTGTTGATAACGATAAAATTAAAAACACTTTTGGAAACGTAGTAGATATTATAGTAGAAACTGCAGGAGCAGAAGAAGCTGTAAAAGTATCTCACAAATTAGCAGAAAGTGGAGAAGCTGTTTTATTGTCACCAGCATGTGCTAGTTTCGATTTGTTTGAAAACTATGAAGATAGAGGTCGTCAATTTAAGAAAGCAGTAAGAAGTTTGTAAAAATTGTTTAATCGTGTAATTGTTTATGCGTTTAATTATAAAATAAAGTTTAATATTATAAAAATCTAAGTACTATTTAATGAAAACCATTTTTCAATATATAAAAGGAGATAAAACCATTTGGGCAATTGTTGCTATTTTGGCAATATTCTCATTTATGCCAGTTTATAGCGCAAGCACAAACTTGGAGTATGTTGTTGGTTCTGGTTCTTCTTTTGGGTACTTGATAAAGCATATTGTACTGTTAATAATGGGATTTGCCATTATTTATGGGGTTCATAAAGTGCCTTATAGGTTTTTCTCTGGTGGCTCAGTTATCATGCTTCCTGTAATTGTCTTTTTATTGATTTATACGCTATCTCAGGGTACAACAATTGGAGGGGCAAATGCAAGTAGATGGATTAGTATTGGAGGAATTGGTTTTCAGACCTCTACTTTGGCAGGTTTAGTGCTAATGGTTTATGTAGCAAGGTATTTGTCTAGAAATAAGGATAACATAATTGGTTTTAAAGAGAGCTTATGGCAATTATGGTTGCCAGTTGCTGCTGTTTTACTCTTAATTTTACCGGCAAACTTTTCTACAACAGCAATTATTTTCACTATGATTTTAATTGTAACTTTTATTGGTGGATATCCAGTTAAGTACTTAGGATTTATAATAGGAGCAGGAATTGGCTTGTTGTTAATTTTTATTTTGGCTGCTAAAGCCTTTCCAGATTTAATGCCAAATAGAGTACAAACTTGGGAAAACAGAATCGCTAGTTTTTCTGATGATGAAGGGAAAGAGCAGTATCAAGTAGAGAAAGCAAAAATTGCAATTGCAATGGGTGAAACTTTTGGTGTTGGTCCTGGTAAAAGTGTGCAAAAAAACTTTTTACCTCAGTCTACATCAGATTTTATTTTTGCGATAATTGTAGAAGAATATGGTTTAGTTGGTGGTTTTTTAATAGTGTCTATCTATTTTATTCTTTTGTTTAGAATTTTTGTAGTCATTAGAAAAACAACCACAATTTTTGGGACTTTGTTGGTGGTGGGAGTTGGACTACCTATTATTTTTCAAGCGTCTATTAATATGGCGGTTGCAACCAATTTATTCCCAGTAACAGGGCAAACTTTACCGCTAATTAGTAGTGGAGGTACTTCTATCTGGATGACCTGTTTTGCGTTGGGAATGATTTTAAGCGTAAGTGCATCGACAGATGAAACAGAAGAAGATATTTTAGATGATAACCCTTTAAACATACTTCATGAAACACTCGATTAATATATTAATCTCTGGAGGAGGTACAGGTGGGCATATATATCCTGCAATTGCTATAGCAAACGAGTTAAAGCTGCGTTATCCGAATGCAAAATTTTTATTTGTAGGTGCAAAGGATAAAATGGAAATGGAAAAAGTTCCGCAAGCGGGATATGAAATAAAGGGATTGTGGATTTCTGGAATACAAAGAAGGTTAACTATAGACAATTTATCTTTTCCTTTTAAGTTGATCAGTAGTTTATGGAATGCATCTAAAATTATTAGAAAATTTAAGCCAGATGTGGCAATTGGTACTGGTGGTTTTGCAAGTGGGCCAACTTTAATAATGGCCAATAGAAAAGGAATTCCTACGTTAATACAAGAACAGAATTCGTTTCCTGGAATAACCAATAAATTATTAAGTAAAAAAGCGCATAAAATTTGTGTTGCTTATGACAACTTAGAACGTTTTTTTCCAGCAGATAAAATTGTAAAAACAGGAAACCCTGTTCGTCAAGATTTATTATCTATTCATTCTAAAACGGATGAAGGAAAAGTGTTTTTTAAATTAGAAAAAGATAAGAAAACTATTTTAGTTTTAGGAGGTAGTTTAGGAGCAAGAAAAATTAATCAATTGGTAGAAGCTAATCTAGAATTCTTTAAAAAACAAGGTGTTCAGGTTATTTGGCAATGTGGTAAATTGTATTTTGAAGAATATAAAAAATACAACGAAATAGAAGGTGTTCAGGTACATCAGTTTTTAAATAGAATGGATTTTGCTTATGCAGCATCTGATATTATTATTTCTAGAGCAGGAGCAAGTTCAGTTTCCGAATTGTGTATTGTAGGTAAACCAGTACTGTTTATACCTTCACCAAATGTGTCGGAAGATCATCAAACAAAAAACGCAAAGTCAATTGCAGATAAGCATGGTGCAATTTTGTTAAAGGAAAGTGAATTGGAAACATTTCCAATCGTTTTTGAAACGTTATTAAAAGATAAAGGGAAACAAAGTAATTTGTCAGAAAATATAAAGGAATTAGCACTTCCAGGAGCAACCACAGATATTGTTAATGAAGTAGAAAAATTATTTAAAAAGTGAATTTAAACACCATACATAACGTATATTTTGTCGGAATTGGAGGCATAGGAATGAGTGCAATTGCTCGTTACTTTGCATCTAATGGGAAAAGTGTGGCTGGTTATGATAAAATTGCAACTCAAATTACTTTAGGTTTAGAAGATTTGGGTGCTGAAATTCACTTTAAAGATGCTGTAAAAAACATTCCTATTTCATTTTTAGATACCGAAAAAACGTTGGTAGTGTATACTCCTGCAATTTCTAAAAATCATGCTGAACTAAGTTACTTCTTAAAGAATGGTTTTACGGTTTTAAAAAGAGCTGAAATTTTAGGGAAAATAACAGAGACAACTTTCTGTTTAGCGGTTGCGGGGACACATGGTAAAACTACTACTTCTGCAATTTTAGGTCATATTATGAATGAAGTAAATGCAACTTCCTTTTTAGGAGGAATTGCAGAAAACTATAATTCTAACCTAATTTTAGGAGATGATAAAGTGAGTGTTGTGGAAGCAGATGAGTTTGATAGGTCTTTCTTAAAGTTGAGTCCTAATATTGCATGTATGACCTCTATGGATGCAGATCATTTAGATATTTATGGAGACTCAGAAGCTTTAAACGAATCGTTTATTGAGTTTGCAAACAAAGTAGAAAACACTTTAATTGTAGCAAAAGGTTTGCCTTTAGAGGGGTTAACATATGCTATTAATGAGGAGGCGGATTATGTAGCATTTAACTTAAAAATAGAAAGCGGTACATATATTTTTGATGTGAAAACAGCATCATCAGAAATAAAAAATATTGAATTCCATTTACCAGGTCAGCATAATGTTATGAATGCATTAGCGGCAATAGCTATGGCAGATGTTTATGGAGTTTCGTTAGAAGTAATAAAAGAACGGATATCAAATTTTAAAGGAGTAAAGCGAAGATTTTCGTATAAAATTAAAACAAACGATTTTGTTTTGATTGATGATTATGCACATCATCCAACAGCGATAAATGCAGTAGAAAGTTCTGTTAGAGAAATGTATCCTAACGAAAAAGTATTGGTTGTTTTTCAGCCACATTTATTTTCTAGAACAAAAGATTTTATTGAAGATTTTGCTGCTGCGCTATCAAAATTCGATGAGGTTTTATTGCTAGATGTTTATCCTGCAAGAGAAGAACCAATTGCCGGAGTAGATTCTGAATGGTTATTAAATAAAGTTGTCTGTAAGAATAAAAAATTAACTAAAAAAAATAATTTAGAAAAAGATATTAAAAATTCATCAGCAAAAGTGGTTGTAATGTTAGGTGCGGGGGATATTGGTATAATGGTTGATCAGGTAAGTAATGAACTTTTAAAAGCAATAGGAAATGAAGTTTAAGAAGTTTTTTAAATACATAGCATTCCTTTTGTTAATAGGAGGTTTGGCCTTTTTATCTAGTTTTTCTAAAAAAAGAAATTCGAATAAAAAAGTATCGGAAGTTATCATAGAATTTGAGGCTGGAGACAATCAATTTTTGACACATTCTATGGTTGATAAATTGTTAATACAAAATGATACAACTGTGAAAAACCAAGCGAAATCTGTGATAAATTTATACAGTTTGGAAAAAACGGTTTCAGAAAACCCTTATGTTGAAAATGCAGCAGTATTTTTAACCATATCGGGGACCCTAAAAACGATCATAAAACAACGTTCACCTGTTGCTAGAATTATAAATAAAAAAGATTCTTATTATGTTGATAAACAAGGTGTAAAAATACCTTTGTCTCATAATTTTTCAGCAAGAGTAATGCTCGTTTCTGGCGTTAAAAAAGATGAAGAAGTTAAAGAATTATTACCATTAATATCCTTTATTTTAGAGGATGATTTTTTGCATAAAGAAGTGGTGGGAATAGAGAAATTCGACGATGGTGAGTATCAATTTTCTGTTAGAAGTGGAAATTATAAAATTGATTTTGGAAAATTATCCGAAATCGATGTGAAATTTAAGAAGTTAAAAGCGTTTTATAACAAGACATTTGAAGATAAAACGATTGAAGAGTATAAAACGATTAATTTAAAATATCACAACCAAGTTGTGTGCGCAAAATAAATCAAAATGGAGAACAATAAAATAGCAATTGGTTTAGATATTGGTACAACCAAAATCGCAGCAATGATTGGTCGCAAGAATGAATATGGCAAGATTGAAGTTATAGGAATTGGTAAAGCCAAAAGTTTAGGTGTAAAACGAGGTGTTGTAAGTAATATTACGCAAACCATACAGTCTATTCAGCAAGCAGTAGAAGAGGCCGAAAGTGTTTCTGGTTTAAAGATTCACGAAGTTGTTGTGGGAATTGCTGGGCAACATATTCGTAGTTTACACCATAGTGATTATATTACAAGAAATAATGCTGATGAGGTAATAGATGACAACGATATTGAAGATTTAATAAATCAGGTTCATAAATTAGTAATGTTACCAGGAGAAGAGATTATTCATGTATTACCACAAGAATATAAAGTAGATTCTCAAGCAGATATTAAAGAACCAATAGGTATGTATGGTGGTCGTTTAGAAGCGAATTTCCATGTAGTTGTAGGGCAAGTATCTTCTATTAGAAATATTGGGCGTTGTGTTAAAAGTGCAGGTTTAGGTTTAAGTGAAATTACCTTAGAACCTTTAGCATCTGCAAATGCAGTATTAAGTCAGGAAGAAAAAGAAGCAGGAGTTGCATTGATTGATATTGGTGGTGGAACAACTGATTTAGCTATTTTTAAAGACGGAATTATTAGACATACAGCAGTAATCCCTTTTGGAGGAAATGTAATTACAGAAGATATTAAAGAGGGCTGTTCTATTATAGAAAAGCAAGCAGAATTATTGAAAATAAAGTTTGGTTCTGCATGGCCTGGAGAAAATAAAGAAACAGAAATAGTTTCTATACCTGGTTTAAGAGGTAGAGAACCTAAAGAAATTACTTTAAAGAATTTATCAAGAATTATACATGCAAGAGTTCAGGAAATTATTGAGCATGTGTATTTAGAGATAAAAAATTACGGACATGAAACTGCAAAAGGGAAACTAATTGGAGGTATTGTGTTAACAGGTGGTGGTGCACAATTAAAGCACTTACGCCAGTTGGTAGAGTATATAACAGGCATGGATGCAAGAATTGGATATCCTAATGAACATTTGGCAGGAGAATCTGATGAACTTTTATCTAGTCCAGCTTTTGCTACAACCGTTGGTTTATTGATGGAAGGTTTAGAAAAACAAAAACCTGTTGTAGAAGAAGAGCAAGAAGTAATTGAGGAGGAGGTTATAGAACCAGTTGTTGATGAATATAAAGAACAACCTATAGAAGAAAGACCACCTGTAGTTGAAGTAGAAAAAGAACGAAAACCTAAAAAGAAATCGTTTTTTGAAAAGTTTACAGAAAGTTTAAAAGATTTTTTGGACAACGCAGAATAAAGATTGAGATTAAGAAAAGAGAACAAAAATCAAAAAAATAATAATAAACAATATATCGGTTATTATGAGCGCAGAATTCGATAACATTTCATTTGACATGCCTAAGACACAATCTAACACAATTAAGGTAATTGGAGTTGGTGGAGGCGGTAGCAACGCAGTAAACCACATGTTTACACAACAAATTAAAGGAGTAGACTTTGTAATCTGTAATACAGATGCACAGGCTTTAGAAAACAGTCCTGTTCCTAATAAAATTCAATTAGGAGTAAGTTTAACTTCTGGTTTAGGTGCAGGTGCAAATCCAGAAGTGGGAGCACAAGCAGCTAAAGAAAGTATGCAAGAAATTCAGCAAATGCTGAATACCCAAACCAAAATGGTATTTATTACTGCTGGTATGGGTGGTGGTACTGGTACAGGAGCAGCTCCTATTATTGCAAAAATTGCAAAAGATATGGATGTGCTTACTGTTGGTATTGTTACGATGCCTTTTGCCTTTGAAGGTAGAAGACGTGCTAAACAAGCTCAGTTAGGAATTGATCAATTGCGCCAAAATGTTGATTCTCTAATTGTCATAAATAATAATAAACTTCGTGAAGTTTATGGAAACCTTGGTTTTAAAGCTGGTTTCTCTAAAGCAGATGAGGTTTTATCTACAGCTTCTCGTGGAATTGCAGAGGTAATTACGCATCACTATAAACAAAATATAGATTTGCATGATGCTAAAACTGTGCTTTCTAATAGTGGAACTGCAATTATGGGTTCTGCAAAAGAAGAAGGTCAAACTAGAGCTAAAACTGCTATTATTAAAGCATTAGATTCTCCTTTATTAAACGATAATAAAATTACAGGAGCAAAGAATGTATTGTTGTTAATTGTATCTGGTACTAATGAAGTTACCTTAGATGAAATTGGTGAAATAAACGATTACATACAAGATGAAGCGGGGTATGATGCCAATATTATTATGGGTATTGGTGAAGATGAAGAGTTGGGTGATGCTATTGCTGTAACTATTGTAGCTACAGGTTTTGCTGCAGATCAACAAAGTACAATCACAAATACGGAGGTAAAAAAAATTGTTCACACCTTAGAGGATGAACAAAAAGCGACGTATGATTTTAGCGAAAAAACAATCACTAAAGCGCCTTCTTTAAACGAGCCGTTAACGAATGCTGTAGAGGAAAAAGTTGTTCATACTTTAGAAGAGGAAGTAGTAACACCAAAATCTAACTTGGTTAAAACGACCAATGAGATTGTAAATATGGCGGTTGATTATGATGAGGTAGAAGTAGAAGTTGCCGCTGAGGATGATTTTGTTATTACAGATGTAACTCCAGTTCAGGAAGTACAAGCTGTAGAAGAGCCAAAAGCAGTTCAGCCTCATTTATTGTTTGATTTACCTTTAAATCCGAAAGCAGAAGTAGAAACTCCTAAAGTAAACGAGATGGAAGCTACACAAGTAGAAGAGGTTGTCTTTGAGAGAAAAGTGGTAGAAAAGCGTTATGTTTTAGAAGATTTTGATGCACAGCCAACAATTGGTAAAAGTTCTGGAATTGTTGAAAAAAAAAGTGTTGAAGAAGAAGTTAATTTCGAATTAAAAACAAGAGCACCTCAAGCAGAAGTTAACCAAATAGAAACACAAAGTGAAGAGGTTTCTCCTTTAGATTTGACAATTACCGAGTTGCAAAAAAGAGCTGAAGAGAGACGTAAAACAATGAAAGGTTTTAATTATAAGTTCAATGATCAAATGAGTAAAAACATTGATGAAATTGAGCGTCAGCCAGCTTATAAAAGACTAGGAATAAACTTAGATACAAATAGTTCTATTAGTAGTACAGAAACATCAATTAAAAAGAATACAGATGAAATTAGTTTTAAATCTAATAATTCTTTTTTACATGATAATGTAGATTAAATTTTAATAAGTTCCCCCAAAAATAACATGAAGCCATATCTTTTAGATATGGCTTCATGCTATAATAAAGTTTTGTTAAACCTTTATCTTTTCATATCTTAGTGTTGGTCTATACTTTAGCGCCATTAAACCCCCAAAGAGTATTGCTTTTGTAGAAATAAAATACCTTTGTTAAAAAAAACTTACAGATGAAATCAAAACTACCTAAACACTTTAAGCTAATAACCTTTTTGTGGGTTATTATCATTAATTTTTCTTTTAATGCACAAGAAGAACCATTCAATTGCGATTACAATGCGTATTTATTTCAAAGGAATGATATCTATGCTTTAGATTTAGCTTCTGGAAGTTCTTATATTGTAAAAGAAGACATTACCCCAGGATCTATTAATGCAGTAGGATACAACCCTGCGGATGGATATATTTGGGGATCATTAAGTACACCTGCAAAAACAATTGTAAGAATTGGAAAAAACTTTAATGTAGAAACTTTTTATATAGATGAGTTACCAACTTCTAGCAGGTACATTGGAGATGTTAGTTCGGAAGGGATTTACTTTTTAAAAGGTGGTGGGACTAGTTTTTTTAAAATAGACTTAAATCCTGAATCTGCTAATTACACAAAATATGTAAGTACAAATACCTTATCAAAAAATATTTCTGTGCATGATTGGGCTTTTAATGCAGTTGATGGTCATTTATATACGGTAGAAAAAAATACAAATATATTGTATCGAATTAATGCTACTACAGGTGAGATAACTGATTTAGGAGAAGTTCCAATTTTAGCCGGATTAAATTATACCTATGGAGCCGTTTATTTTGATGCTTCAGGACGATTTTATGTATCAGCAAACCAAACAGGAACTGTATATGTTATTCAAAGTGTACAAACATTACAAGAAGGAAGCTCTTTAGACTCTAACCTTTTTGCGTACGGACCTTCAAGTAGTTCTAATGATGGAGCGAGATGTCCTACAGCTCCAGTGCCTCAAGAGGATTGTGCTAATGGATTGGATGATGATGGAGATGGGCTTGTAGATTGTGATGATCCAGCATGTTCTGGTGTAGCCGCATGTCCTGTATTAGCTCCACAAGTTTCTAGTGGTAATGATGGAGGTTTAGAAAGTAATGATCGTCTTTCCCAGCAAATTAATAAAAGAAACTATTTAAGAAAAAAGGGAAATTATAAGTTTGATAAATCAAAAGCTAAGAAAGTTATAAAAAGTAAAAATTATAAGAAATCTGCAGCTAAAAGTACAAACTTCGATTTAAAAGGTTTAATTCCTTTAGATGTAATTGCTGGTACAACAACAGTAGAATCATCACCTTTAGATTTAATAGCAATTACAAATGCTACCGAACTCTACTCTGTAGATTATGTAAAAGATGGAGAAACGATTGCAGTTGTGTTGGCTACTAAAACAGAAAATGGTGTTTATGAACACACTAAATTTATTTGTGATAGATTGCTCGGTGCCGAATTATTGTCAGTTTCTACAATAGAACTTTTTCAGCAAGAAAGTGAAGAAGGAGAAGAGGAACAAGAAGGTGAAGGTGTACATTTTATTAAGTCTATCATAAAAAACAGTAATGGAACTAAAGAATTTGTTTTAAGTTTTTCTGGAAGATTGATTAATGATGCAGAAAGTTTTGAAATAGACAGTCATTGGAATATTGATAAATATGAGGCGGGAGCTACTTATTACAATTTTCAAATCTGGTCTAACAGTGTAGACGATTTATTAACCTTAGGAGAGGAGGCTTTGGCGTTGTTCGAAATTCAGAAACCTATTTTAGATTATGAAACGTCTTCTCCACCACCTGTGTTTGTAAAGAAAGGTAAATATGTTAACGGTACTTTAGAATTAGAGTTAATAAATGTTAGAAGAAGCAAAAGTGTGGTAATAGATGCCGGTTTTAAAAGAACAGAAACGTCAGATACAGAGTATTTTAATAATACAATAGATTTAACGGGTAATTACATAGAATCTTTAGTTATTGAAACAGGAAATATTTTCGATATTGGTTTTAGAATAGAAAATGAGTATAATTTAACACCAGACGATTTATTTATGTCTGATGGTGTTTGGGGAAGTGATGATTCACCTGAAGGAACTACAATTAATGAGTTTGAGATTACTCAGAATGATAATATTTATACTGGAAATGGTTATAGAGTAGAGAGAAATATAGCTTTAAGAGCTAGTACAAGCGAGTATGTTTCTGCTTTTAGATCTTTTACTCCAAGATTTACAACTGTAGACTTATCTATGTTTTCTACATTGGAATTAGATGCGAAAGGAACGGGAGATGTAGAAATTACAATTGTGAAAGAAAGCATAGGAGCTTGGGAAAACCAATTTAGAACTACCGTAAAGTTAAACGATACAGAAAGTCATTATGCAATTCCTTTTTCACACTTTGTTTCTGCTGGAGGCGGTAATATAGATTTATCTGATGCTGTAAATATTGTTTTTACAATGTCTTCGGATGGAGTAGTGGTTTTAGATAAAGAAATGAGTTTAAAAGATATAGAGTTTACATCTAATGTACTTGGAGTAGAAACAGAAGTTATTGCAGAAAATGAGGCTTTGTTAACGCCAAACCCAATGAAGGATCGTTCAGAATTAAGTTTTTATTCAGAAACGAATGCAATCACAAACTTTGAAGTTTACAACTTAACTGGTGCATTAATTAGAAAAACAAAAGAAAATACGACTATAGGAAATAACAGTGTTTCTATTTTAAGAGAAGGTTTAAAACCCGGTGTCTATTTTATAAAAATTAGAAATGATTTTAGAAATTATAAAACCCTAAAGTTGATAATAGAGTAAGTCATTTTTCTTATTCTTTAACTCTTAAGCCTCATAATTATTTTTAATTATGAGGCTTTTCTTTTTAAGTGTACTCAAGGAAGTTTTAAGTTTCTTTATTGTTATTTCATTCATTTTTGTGTTTCTGCATAGGGTTTAAAAGTGATAGAGTTTATGATATTTAATGAATAAAAAAGGGTAATAATATGTTAGATATTTGTAAGTAAGTGTGTTGAGTTGTAGGTTAAGTGTTTTTATCTAAGGTTAAAATGATTTTTATTTTTTAAAATGTTTAATTAACGAATTAAAAATGTCGTTTATCTTTAGTTAATGTTTAATGGGCTGTAAGTGTATGTGTTAGGTTTTAATCGATTGTATATTTGCAGTAATAAAAGAAAAAAGTATAAGAAATATTGTTCAAATTGTCCCCCAATTTTATTCCCCCAATATTGTCCCCCTAATTTACCAAAACCATATTTATTTATAGATATGGTTTTTACTTTTTTTGATTCTTTACAAGGTTCAATTATTAAAAAAAATAAACTTGTCTTAATTTATATAAAGTCTTTTCTATAATTAACTGTACTAAATAAATTAAATCATTTTATATTTATTTGGTATTAATATAGATCAAACAAGCTTGCGTGAAGGATAGTAGCAATTGTTTGAGCTCTCACGCTTTTTAGCGTGAAGCGAGTGCGGATAGCCTGACCTTTAGGGCACGCCCAAACAAAAAAAATCCATCTAAAAAAGATGGATTTTATATCGATAAATAAATGCCTTGTCAGTCTGAACTTGTTTCAGATTCTGAAATAAATTTAGAATGACAGTTTAAGACTAGCTTAATGCTTCTTTAATTCTCTTGATTGCTTCTCTAATTTGTAATTCTGATGCTGCATAAGAAATTCTAATACAGTTTGGTGTACCAAAAGCTTCACCAGTTACAGTTGCAACATTTGCTCTCTCTAAAATGAATAAAGAGAAATCACTTGCAGTTTCAATCTTATATCCGTTGATTGTTTTACCAAAGAATGCAGAAACATCTGGAAAAACGTAAAAAGCACCTTCAGGAACATTTACTTTAAATCCGTCTATTTCTCTTAATAATCCAATAATGATATCTCTACGAGTTTTAAACTCGTCTACCATATACTGAATTTTAGAAACTGGCGCTAAAACTGCTGTAATTGCAGCTCTTTGAGCGATACAGTTTGTACCAGAAGTAATTTGACCTTGCATTTTTGTACATGCTTTTGCAATCCATTCAGGAGCACCAATATAACCAATTCTCCAACCTGTCATAGCAAATGCTTTTGCTAAACCGTTTACAGTAATGGTTCTATCGTACATGCTTTCAATTGCAGCAAAACTAAATGGTTTCGTTTCGTAATTGATATGTTCATAGATTTCATCTGATAAGATAAAAATCTGTGGGTGTTTTTCTAAAACTGCTGCCAACGCTCTGTATTCTGCTTCACTATAAATAGTTCCACTAGGGTTGTTTGGCGAGTTAAAGAAAATCATTTTTGTTTTAGGCGTAATAGAAGCTTCTAACTGCTCTGGAGTGATTTTAAAATCATTCTCTATAGAAGAAGGAATTTCTACATACGTTGCTTCGCATAAAATAGCAATTGCAGAGTAGCTTACCCAATAAGGTGCAGGTAATAAAACTTCATCACCTGGGTTTAATAATACCTGTGCAATGTTTGCAATAGATTGTTTTGCTCCTGTAGAAACAACAACTTGACTTGGTTTGTAAACTAAGTCGTTATCGCGCTTAAACTTGGTGCAAATAGCTTCTTTTAAATCTGCATATCCATCTACTGGAGAATACGAATTATAATTTTGATTGATAGCTTCAATTGCAGCGTCTTTAATAAAATCTGGTGTATTAAAGTCTGGTTCTCCCAAACTTAAACCTATAATATCTTTTCCTTCTGCTCTTAGTTCTCTTGCTTTAGCAGCCATTGCTAAAGTTTGAGATACAGGTAAACTGTTAATTCTGTCCGATAATGGATTTTTCATCTTACTGTTAGTTGTTGTTGTTTTACTTATGCTATTTCAGGGTTTTTACCCAAAACTCCCAAATGTCTAAAATGTTCTATAATTGCTTTACGCATAGTATCGTATTCGTTATATGGCAAATTAAATTCCTTGGCGGTTTCTTTTACAATTTTAGCTAATTTATCATAATGTACATGAGAAATATGCGGAAAAATATGATGTTCAACTTGATGATTTAATCCTCCTGTATAGAAGTTTACCAACCAGTTACTAGGGGCAAAGTTAGATGTTGTGTATAATTGGTGGACTGCCCAAGTGTGCTCTAAATTACCATCTTTATCTGGTAAAGGCATTTCTGTATTTGGTACAATATGTGCCAATTGAAAAACCAAACTTAAAATCATACCCGCGGTATAATGCATTACAAAAAATCCGATTAAAATTTTCCACCAAGCAACGTCTAAAACTAATAGCGGTAAAACAATCCAAAGAGAATAATAAGCTATTTTAGAAATGACTAATTTTGTCCATTCTGTTGTAGGATTTGGAAATTTACCATAAGATAATTTACGTTTTAAATAACGATGCATTTGCTTAATATCTGTTGTAATAGCCCAGTTTATTGTTAATAATCCGTATAAAAAGATAGAATAATATTTCTGAATTTTATGAATTGGTAACCATGACGAGTGTTGAGAAAAACGAATAATTCGTCCTGCATCGATATCTTCATCATGTCCTTCTACATTTGTAAAAGTGTGGTGTAAAACGTTGTGTTGTACTTTCCAGTTATACACGTTTCCAGCAAGAATATAAATACTGCTTCCCATTAATTTATTAACCCATTTTCTTTTAGAAAAAGAATCATGATTGGCATCGTGCATTACATTCATACCAACTCCGGCCATTCCTATTCCTGTAATCACCATTAAAAGTGCCATTACCCATTGTGGCATAGTAACCGTTAGAATTAAAATAAAAGGAACCAAGAATAGCGAAAACATGATAATTGCTTTTGTGTACAATTTCCAGTTTCCTGTTTTTTTGATTTCGTTTTCTTTAAAATATGTATTTACTCTTTTGTTTAGAGTTCTAAAGAATTTAGCTTTATCTACTCTTGAAAAGTTTATTGTTTTCATTTATATGTTTATAATCTGCAAAAATATACTTTTTGAAATGGAATTTTATGATAAACGTCAGTTTTTGTTTAGAATTGTTCCAATACAAATAACTATTTTTGCAATTCAAATTTATTTATTAATGGAAATTATACCCAAGTATTTTAAGGACTTAACCCCAACTCAAATAGAACAGTTTTCTAAACTTCAAGAATTATACCAAGATTGGAATTTAAAAATAAACGTTGTTTCTAGAAAAGACATAGACGAATTGTATTTACGCCATGTTTTACATTCTTTAGCAATAGCAAAAGTGGTGCAATTTAAACCTGGGTCTAAAGTAATGGATGTTGGTACTGGTGGAGGTTTTCCTGGAATTCCGTTAGCAATCCTGTTTCCAGAAACGCAGTTTCATTTGGTAGATTCTATTGGTAAAAAGATAAAAGTAGTAAATGAAGTTGTTGCTGGTTTAGGTTTAACAAACGTAAAAACCTCTAACTGTAGAGTAGAAGAGATAAAAGAAACTTATGATTTTATTGTAAGTAGAGCAGTAGCGCAAATGGAAACGTTTGTAGGGTGGACTAAAGGAAGAATTGCTAAAAAGCAAAATCACGATTTAAAAAATGGGATTTTATATTTAAAAGGAGGCGATTTGTCAGAAGAATTGAAACTATACACTTCTGCTACAATTTATGATTTACCTGACTTTTTTGATGAGGATTTCTATGAAACCAAGAAAGTAGTTCATTTAGGAATGAAGTATAAAGCGTAAATTTCTTCAAGAAATTAACTATAATTTAGATTTTAAAGGTTGCTATTTTTAGCAGCCTTTTTTGTTGCCACAACACTAATTATTAAAATTTGAGTTGCATGAAATAGCATCAATGGCAATAAAATAATACCAATAGACGCCATATTACCAAAGATTATTTTTGAAAAAACTGTACCATGCACTAAAGATTTTTTTGTACCACAAAACTGTGCTGTAATTTGATCTTCTGTATCTAGTTGTAGTTTTTTTGATAAAAATCCGGTGAGAAAAAAAGCAAGACTAAATAAGACAATAACACCAACTAGAATTAGCATTAAGTCTACAAAAGAAACAGCTCTAAATATGTTTCCTTCAAAAGACTCTGCAAAACTTTTGTAAATAATTAAAAGGATAATAGATTTATCAAAAAGAGTAAGTTTACTGTTATGTTTTTGTACAAAAGCACCCAAAAACCGTTGTAAAAAAAGACCTATTACTACAGGTACAATTATTTGCAAAATCAATTTAAGGTAGATATCGGTAAAATCAAAATCAGATTGAATTTCATTTACAAATAATCCCATCCATAAAGGAGTGATGGCAATACCAATAATGCCAGAAATGCTTGCATTAAAAATGGCTCCTGGGATGTTTCCTTTTGCCATAGAAACCATAACCACAGAAGAGGATACGGTAGACGGTAAAGCAGCTAAGAAGAAGAAAGCTAGCCAAATGGTTTCTTGTTCTTGGTTTTGAATAAATGGGTGTAACAATAAAACAAGTATTGGAAAAATTAAAAAAGTAGATAACTGTACCAAAACATGTAATTTCCAGTTTTTGAGTCCTGCTTTTAACTTACTCGGACTTAATTTTAGTCCATAGAAAAAGAAAATAAGTGAAATACCAATAGAACTAATAGTGTTGATGGGGAATTTATTTTCTTGTGTTCCCCATTGCGGAAATAGATACGCTAGAAGTATTACGATGATGATAGATACTACAAACTTATCAATCTTTATGTTCATATATTTTATTTTAAATTAACAAATAATCATTAAACGAGGTTCACCTGTTTTTTCCTTCGGTGCTCTATGTAAGCAAGGAAGTACTTCGCTTTCTGGATGATCTATTGCTAGTTTCCATAAATGACCAATACCTAAATTAATAGGTTGTGCTTCTGGCTTCGGTTGATAATGTAAATCAAAGAAATAGTCGCTTAAAAACGATTCAAAACCATCTTCCGGTCCGTCGTATAACTTTTTGAGTTTACTTCTTATTTCTGGAACTAATATTTTTTGTATTCCTTGATCGTTGGGTAGAATATCACTTGATGCTCCATGATATGTGCATAGAAAAGTGTCTGCTGGTATTGGAGAGCGATCTACATGAAACGAATACACGTCAGTAGGGAAAAAAGGAAATGCATCATCTCTCTCGTAATACTTAATGATATTTAAAGTTGGAATTTTACCGTGTTCTTTTAATACTTTAAAGTCGTTTAAAAGGATTTCTCGCGCAAGTTCTCCTTGTTCAGTTAATTGAATATCTAAAAGTTGTTGAGGGAAAATTTCACTCATATTTCCATCTAACATTATTTTATTGACAATTTCAGAGAAATCACCTTTTAAATTACGGTTCCAACAGATTGCGTTAATATCTCCTTTAAATTTAGTAGATAGTAAATCATTAAAGTTATCAACTTTATAAATTTGATTTTTGCTCATTATGATTTACATTTTTATTTTAAAGGTTCTAAAAATAACAGATTTTACTTCTTGCAAAGTTCTGTTTTTTTATGAAAGAATAAAGCCAAAATGAAACAAATATTTATTCTTTAAACAAAACCATCATAGAAATTGCAGGTACGTATACATCGTTTTTAACTTCTTGTTTTCCTTCAAAATCAAATGTATCTTTTAATACAGCAATTTTATAAGTTTGGTCTAATTGATAATTTATCGTTTTATTTTCTCTATTAAAAATTACTAATATTTTTGACCAAGAATCTTTATTGGCATTATTTTTAAGTTGATAAGAAACCAAACCATGATCTATTTTTTTAAACTCTAAGTTTTCTTGCACCTCTTTAGCAGTCGTCATTCTAAATGCAGGATGTTTTTTTCTTAATTGAATTAGATTTTTATAATACGCTAAAACGTCTCCATTTTTTACTTTTAAATTCCAATCTATTTCATTTATTTTATCTGGAGATTTATATGAGTTATGATCTCCTTTCTTGGTACTCATTATTTCTGAACCTTCATGTAAAAAAGGAGTTCCTTGAGAAGTCATTACAATAGCAGTTGCTAATTTATGCATTGCTTTTATATCTTCTAAAGAAGCGTCTGGTCTAGATATTTTTAATTTATCGAATAAAGTATAATTGTCGTGGCAAGAAACGTAATTAATCGCTTGCCAAGGTTGCAGTGCCCAAGGAAAATCTGTATGATTTATATACATGTAATTTACTTGAGGATGTGGTATAACACCTACAATTCCACATTTTAGAGATTCTTCTTTAAATTTAGCACCGCTAACAAAGCCAGTACTTCTATCATCAAAAGTGCTTCCTTTTATGGCATCTCTAATTTCATCAGAAAAAGCAGCTATTTTGGGCATTTGTGGAATGTGTTTTTTTAAAGCCCTTTTTTCTTCTGGTAACGGTGAATCTCCACCTGTCCAACCTTCTCCATAAATAAGTGCACTTGGATTTATTTTAGTGATTTCATCTGCAATAAGATTCATAGTCTCTACATCATGAATCGCCATTAAATCGAAACGGAAACCATCTAAATGATATTCTTCTGTCCAATATTTAACAGATTCAAGTATGAATTTTCGTGTCATTGTCCGTTCAGACGATGTTTCATTTCCACAACCAGAAGCATTAGAATAACTACCATCGTTGTTAAAACGATAGTAATATTTTGGGGTTTCTAAATTAAAATTTGAGTTTTCAATGATTCCAGTATGGTTATACACAACATCTAAAATAACACCAATTCCGGCACTATGAAATGCTTGTATCATTTTTTTAAATTCCGGAATTCTTACTTCTGCTTTAAACGGATTTGTAGAAAAAGAGCCCTCTGGAACATTGTAATTTTGAGGGTCGTATCCCCAATTAAATTGTGGTACCTCTAAATGAGTTTCATCAATAGAATATTGATCGAAAGTAGGCAATATATGAACGTGTGTAATTCCTAGCCTTTTAATGTGATCGATGGCTGTTGGAGCATCAAGATTACTCTTTACTCCCTGTTCTATCAAACCTAAATATTTACCTGGATAAGAAGAATTAGCTTCTGTTTGAATGGTAATATTCCGAATATGTAGTTCGTAAATAATAGCCGAATTAGGAGCGTTTAATTGCACATATGTATCTTGCTCCCAATTTTTAGGATTTGTTTTATCAAAGTTTAAAACCATGGCTCTTTGTCCATTTACACCAACTGCCTTAGCGTAAATTCCTGGAGTTTCTGCTAGCCAATTATCTTCAATACATATTTGATATGTATAATAAGTTCCGTTTAAATCTCCTTTTATCGATTTTACCCAAAGTCCATTTTCTTTAGCCTTTAACTCTAAAATTGTAAATGCTTCAGAATTATTACCAGTTTTGTACAAATTTAGTTTTACGGCAGTTGCAGTTGGAGACCAAATTTTAAAAGTAGTTTTTTCTTTAGAATATTCTAACCAAAGGCTTTTATCTGTTGTAGGGTATTCTTCAAAAGAAGAAAAATTGTGTTTATTTTGTTCCATCTCATCCTTATTGAAAGTACAAGAAAGTTCCTCTTTTTTATTCACATATCCAATGTAATTATTGAATATATTTTGAGTTTTTATTGCGCTGTTATTTGTGTATTTTCTAAAAAATAGAAGAAGTAGTTTTTGAAGTGAATTTTTCTAAAAACAACATTCCTTTATAAGAATTTCCTTTGATGTTTAACTTCGGACTCCAAACAGCAATGCAGTATTTATCTGGGTGAATAGCAACAATTCCGCCTCCAACACCACTTTTACCAGGTAATCCAACACGAAAAGCAAACTCACCAGATTCATCATAAAAACCACAAGTAAGCATAATGGCGTTAATTCTTTTTGTTTGACTTTCTGTAATTACTTTTTCTCCTTTTTGTGTTGTAAAATTATCAATAGTTAGATATAAAAATATTTTTGAAAGTTCTTTACAGGTCATTTCTAAAGAACACATGTGAAAGTAAAAGTCTAAGACTACATCTACGTCATTTTTAATGTTTCCAAAAGATTTTATAAAATTACAAAGCGCAACATTTCTATACCCAGAACTTTTTTCCGATTGTGCTACTTTCTCGTTATATTTTAAGGTAGGAATGTTAGAAATATCTTTACAGAAGTCTAAGAAGTCTTCTTTTGGGTTGTTAAGGTGACTGACCAATACATCGCAAACCACAATTGCGCCAGCATTTATAAAAGGGTTTCTAGGTTTTCCTAAATCTGCTTCTAATTGTAATAAGGAGTTAAACGGATTACCAGAAGGTTCTACGTCTACTCGGTCCCATAATTTTATGCCTTCAAATTTATAAGCTAAGGTTAATGAAAGAATTTTAGTAATACTTTGTACTGAAAATTTTTTGTCAAAATCGCCAACACCAAAAGATTCTTTATCAATAGTTGTAATAGCAACGCCAAAATTAGATGGATCTACAAATGCCAATTCAGGAATATAACTAGCTACTTTACCAATGTCAGCTACATTTTTTACATCAGCATAAACGCATTCAATTACTTCTTTATAATTTTCCATTGATAACTTATAGTATTAGTATAGGCAAACCTATTCTAAAATAATTTAAGAAACAACATAAAAAATGCATCATAAAAAAAAGGAACTACATTGCTGTAATTCCTTTTTCATTTTTTTATAAATAAGATTCTGAAACAAGTTCAGGATTAGAAATTGCTATGCAATTTCAACAAACAAACCATCGTCTGTTTTAGTAACCTTTGCAACTTTATGTTTTGTTAAACCTTTAATGGTTTTATCCCATTTTTTGTTAGACAAACCAGATTTTACTTTTAAGTCGTTTAAATCTATTTTTTCTGCTTTGGTAACAATTGCCAAAACAGCTTTTTCATCAGCATTCAATTCTACTGCAACCGCTTTTTTCTCTGGTCTCATTTGAGGGAAGAATAAAACTTCTTGTATAGATTGGTTGTTTGTTAAGAACATAATTAAACGATCCATTCCAATACCCATTCCAGATGTTGGAGGCATACCGTATTCTAACGCTCTTAAGAAATCTTCATCAATAAACTCAGTTGCTTCATCATCTCCTTTTTGAGCTAATTTTAATTGGTGCTCAAAACGTTCGCGTTGGTCAATTGGGTCATTTAATTCAGAATATGCGTTGGCAATTTCTTTACCACAAACCATTAACTCAAAACGCTCTGTTAATTCTGGGTTGTCTCTGTGTTCTTTACAAAGCGGAGACATTTCTTTAGGATAATCTGTAATAAAAGTTGGCTGAATGTAGTTTCCTTCACATTTTTCACCAAAAATTTCATCAATTAACTTTCCTTTCCCCATAGTTTCATCCACAGGAATATTCATGCCTTTTGCAGCAGCTCTAATTTCATCTTCTGTTTTACCAGTAATATCAAAACCAGTAAAATGTTTAATAGAATCTGCCATGGTAACTCTGGCATAAGGCGCTTTAAAGTCTATTTTGTGTTCACCAAAAGTAGCTTCAGAAGTTCCGTTTACAGCAATAGCACAATGCTCTAAAAGTTGCTCTGCAAAATCCATCATCCAATTGTAATCTTTGTAAGACACATAGATTTCCATGGCTGTAAATTCTGGGTTATGAGTTCTGTCCATCCCTTCATTTCTAAAGTTTTTAGAGAATTCATACACACCATCAAAACCACCAACAATTAATCTTTTTAAATACAATTCATTAGCAATTCTCATATATAACGGAATGTCTAATGAGTTATGATGCGTTATAAAAGGTCTTGCTGCTGCACCTCCAGGAATTGGTTGTAAAACCGGAGTTTCAACTTCAAAATAACCAGCATCATTAAAGAAAGAACGCATTGCGTTAAACAATTTTGTTCTTTTTATAAACACCTCTTTTACGTGTGGGTTTACTACTAAATCTGCATAACGTTGTCTGTAACGTAATTCAGGGTCTGTAAAGGCATCATAAGTAACACCATCTTTTACTTTTGGTAAAGGCAATGGTTTTAAAGACTTACTTAACAATGTAAAGTTCTTAACACGTACTGTTTTTTCTCCCACTTTAGTGGTAAACAATTCTCCTTCAATCCCTACAAAATCACCTAAATCTAGTAATTTTTTAAAAACATCATTGTACAAGGTTTTATCCTCACCAGTACAAATTTCATCACGGTTAAAATACACTTGTATTCTACCTTCTCCGTCTTGTAATTGTGCAAAAGAAGCTTTTCCTTGTATGTTAATAGACATTAGTCTACCAGCAATAATTACCTTTTTTCCTTCAGCATAATCTTGCTTTATCTTTGCCGAATTTGAATCTATTGGATATAAATCTGCAGGATAAGGATTGATGCCTAAAGCGCGTAATTTTACGAGCTTTTCTCTACGTACAACTTCTTGTTCTGATAATTGCATTTGCTGTTTAGTTTTCTAATGTTTATTTAAGAATGCAAAGATACAATCAAATGAATTAATAGACAATTGAGAATAAAATAAAAAACAACTTCTTTATTTGAGAATATTAAAAAACATCGTATATTTGTCGGCTGCTTTTTGTTAGGGCAGCATTAGTTGTGTTGTTTTGGCGCTTTAGTAAAAGCGTCGTGGTTTTGTTAACCAATGGAAAGCTTCCCTGAAACGGGACGCTTTTTTTTATGTCTTTTCGTCAATAGAAAACATACTTATTTTTAGGTAATGTGTTAATTGATCTCTTAAATTTTCTGTTTTTTTAGTAGCTATATCTTTTATGCTGTCATTGCGAAGTTTACTTTTTTGTAAACTATGGCAATCTCTTTTTGATTAGCAGATTGCTTCGTGCCTCGCAATGACAATTTTAAAAAAGGTATAAAAAGGATGCCACTTCAAATGTGAAGCATTCAACGACTCAAAAAAATATTAAATTGAAGTTAATCTGGGTTAGATTTGTTTGCAGACTTATATCAATCTTTATATTATATGTAATTATAGTTAAGGAATTTTCTTGTCATTGCTTAGAATGAAGCAATCTCTAAATATAGAATACGTGAATTTTAATAAACAGATTACTTCGTCGTTTATCCTCGTAATGACGTTTCTCATGATTTGTTGAGAATAAAAGATGGTATTTAAAAAAAGCTTCCTTTAAATTCCCAAAACTGAATTATAAATAGCACAAAATAGATAGCGGCTATAGAAAACTTAATAGTTGCAGAAGCTAAAAAACCAAGAAACGCTCCAAAAGAAGCCTTTAAAGCTCGGTTTGTGTCTTTGCTATCATAAAGTAATTCCCCTATAAAAGCACCTAAAAAAGCACCAATTAACATTCCAAACGGAATAGGAGAGAACAAGCCGATAAATAAGCCAATTGTAGTACCGTAAACTCCATATTTTGTGCCACCAAAACGTTTTGTACCCATTCCTGGTATAAAATAATCGAGAATCCAAATTAAAATGGCCACGGCTAAAGTAATTCCTAAAAAAGTCCAATCCACCGGAATTATTTTAGTGGAATGTAATAAAAGTAAACCTACCCAACTTGTTAAAGGTCCGGGTAAAATGGGTAAAAAAGCGCCAATAATGCCTAAGCAAACAAAAAGGAATCCTAATAGGAATAAAAATATATCCATAAATATTTTAATAATTATACGGGTTTAAAGTCAATAAACATCACAGTTTTCTAATTATAAGACGATTATAGTTACGTTATGTTACAAATATTTTAACTAATAAATTAGTTAAAACTATATAATTAGTTATATTTGCATTTTTGAACTAAAAACTTAGTTATAATTATGAGCAAACAATTAACAAAAGCAGAAGAGCAGATTATGCAAGTCTTATGGGATTTAAAAGAAGCTTCTGTAAAGGAAGTGATAGATAAATTACCAGAACCTAAACCTGCATATAATACCGTTTCTACCATTGTTAGAATTTTAGAAACCAAAGAATTTGTTGGGCATAAACCTGTAGGAAGGGGGTTTATCTATCATCCTATTATTGAAAAAGAAGCCTACAGTAACCAGAGTTTACACAAATTAATGAACGGTTATTTTGATGGTTCTTTTAAAAGTATGGTTTCCTTTTTTGTAAAAGAAAATAAAATGGATGTTGCCGAATTAGAATCTATTTTAAAGGAAGTAAATAAAGGGAAGGAGTAAACAGTTTTCAGTTGCAGTTGGCAGTCTCAGTTTTCATTATTATTAAAGTGTAGATGTCATTCCGAATGCTACTGAAATTAAAATACTTTTTTAATTGAAAGTATCTAGCGCAGCTAAAGAAGAGGAATCTCTTTCCTATATAGAAGTAGTTTTCTCAATATGAGATTTCTCAATCGTCTAAAAAAACTCATTTCGAAATGACAGTGTGATAATAAAAAAATAAAAAAAACTATGATCAATTATATTTTACAAGTCATATTATTTCAAGTATTGTTTTTGGCTATTTATGATTTCTTTCTAAGTAAAGAAACCTTTTTTACTAAAAACAGATGGTATTTAATTAGTACACCAATTGTATCTTTCATTTTACCGTTTATTAAAATTCCGACGTTTCAAAAAGCGGTTCCAGAAGAGTTTATTATTTATTTACCAGAAATCGTTTTATCACCAGAAAAAGTAATTCAAGATGTTATTCAAGAAACGAGTTTGTATCAATCTATAAATTATGTAAACCTTTTATTTTGGTTTGGATTCAGTCTTTTTTTGATACTTTTTTTAATAAAACTGTTTAAAATAACAAACCTAATTAGAAAATACGAAGTTGTAAAAAAAGCGAATTACACTTTAGTTATAATACCAAATCAAACCAAGGCATTTTCTTTTTTCAACTTTATTTTTTTAGGAAAAGAAATTCCAATTTCTCAACAAGCACAAATTATAGCACACGAACTAGTGCATAGTAATCAAAAGCACTCTTTAGATTTATTATTCTTCGAATTTTTAAAAATAATGATGTGGTTTAATCCAATGATTTTTATTTATCAAAAGAGAATAACACTCATTCACGAATATATTTCTGACGAAGTAGCGGCAAAGTCAGAAACAAAAGAAATTTATATTAATAACTTATTATCCAACTTTTTTCAAGTTGAAAACATTGCCTTTGTGAACCAATTTTATAAAAAAACCTTAATCAAAAAAAGAATTATTATGATGAAAAAGAAACAATCAAAAAAAATGAATCAACTAAAGTATTTGGTATTAATTCCGGTATTGGCGAGTATGTTATTTTACACTTCTTGTGTAGAAAATGAAGTAAAAGAAGATGTTGTTGCAAAAAAGGAATTGCAAACTAGATATTTTGAACTTAAAGAAGGAGTAAAAGCTACCAAAGGTGAAAAGGAAACGTACTTAGATTCTTATTTTGGATCTGGAATTCCAGAAGGAATTGAAGTTAGTTCGAGTGATCTAACTGTTGAGGAAAGAGAGGAATACGATAAAATTATGAACAGATTTAATTCTGTAAAGTTTGAAAAATATTCTTCTATGCATGAACTTAAAATTTATAAAAAGAAAAATGGAAGGAAAACATTAGCAACAATTGTTGATTTTTCTAAAATAAAAAAAGATAGTAATGCTGAATTTGTAGAAACAGAAGATGTTTCATTTATGGTTATCGATAAAGTACCAACTTTCCCTGGGTGTGAATCTGGTGATAAAGCTTGTTTTTCTAAAGAAGTTCAAAAACATTTTTCTAGAAACTTTAATGCAGATTTACCAAATCAATTGGGTTTAGAAGCAGGCAGGAAAAGGATTTTTATAGGTTTTAAAATTGACAAAGAAGGAAATGTAGTAGATGTAAATGCAAGAGCACCGCATAAAGATCTTAAGGAAGAAGTTATTGCGGTAATGAATTCGTTACCTAAAATGATTCCTGGTGAACATGAAGGTAAAAGAGTAGGTGTAAAATATTCAATTCCGGTTTCAATAATAGTAAATTAATACATCTATGAAAAGGAAAAATTAAGTGTATAATTATTTGAAATAGTTAAAGTCGAGGTGTAAATCTCGGCTTTTTTATTTTTAAATATAAGTTGTTTTTATAACTAAAATTGGCTTTTTTTTAGGGCTTAAAAAGTTTAAAGTACAAGTCAACAAAATTTAGTAAATTCACACTCTAAATAAAAGTATGTTTTTAAGGGTTTTATCTTTTTTAATAATGTTGGTTTTTATCACTTCGTGTGATTTATTTTGCCCTCCAAAGGATAAAAATACATCAGATTTAGACACTATTGTAGATTTTTCTTCGGTAGATACTTTTCCTTCTTTTAAAACTTGTGATGCGATTATTGATAAACAAGAAAAAATGGATTGCTTTAGAACAACCATCCATCAGAAAATAGGAGCGGAGTTGCAACAACATTCATTTGCTGTTAAAGATTCTATTAATGAAATTGTCTATGTAGATGTAATTATTAATTCTGAAGGAATTTTTAGATTAGACACTATTCAGGCTTCTGAAAACCTTAAAAAGGAATTGCCCGAATTAGATAGTTTATTAAAAGCGATTGTAGAGAAACTTCCAAAAATATACCCTGCAAACAAGCGAGGAATACCTGTTACTACAAAATACAGATTGCCAATTAGAATTCAATTAAAAGAATAAAAAAACATTTAATTTACTGCCTATTATTTAACTTTTTTAATTTTTTGTTAAAGAGTCTAGTCGCTATGTTTTTAAGCTAATATTATTTTGTCGATATGCCTTTTTTTCTGCATATAATTTATTCTTTAACTTATTCTGATATAGAAAATGTAACGGTTTCGTAATAATTACCTTGAAAAATGAGAATTATAGTAACATTAAATTAATTTATATTTAATGTTTTATATTTACCGCTAACAAAAATACGTTTAATCTTTTTTGTCCTTTATAATAAGAATACATACTTATTTTATAGGGCAAAAGTATTTTTAGAAAAAAGCTAATTATTATATTTTTTATGAATAACCATCTTTTAATAGCGCAAATAAAAAAGAAAGATACCGTTGCTTTTAAAAAATGTTATGATTTATTTTTTCAAGATTTAGTGGTTTCTGCAAATAGATATGTATCAGATTTTTCAGTTAGTGAAGATATTGTTCAAGAAGTATTTGTTTATATCTGGGAACACTCAGAAAAGATAGAAATTAAAACATCACTAAAAGCTTACTTATTTGTGATGGTTAAAAATAGGTGTTTGAATCATTTAAAGTCTATAAAAATAACCGATAACCAAGATTATATAGAATATAGTAGGTCTTTAATTGATCGTGTAGAAATACTTAATTTTACAGAAGAAAATAATACTCTTTATTTAAAGGTTTTAGCAATTGTAGATGAAATGCCTTTAAAAATGCAAAAAATTTTTAAATTAAAATTTATAGAGGAATATAAGTATAATGAAATTGCCGAAGAGCTAAATATTTCTCTAAATACAGTGAAAACACAGTTAAAAAGAGCTCGAGTTAAGATTAATAATTCTTTAATGATTATGTTGTTTTGCTTAATAATTATTAACGATTTTCTCTTATTGTTGATTTAATTTGAGTTTTTTTTAAAAAATATTACTTTTTTTGTCACCCGTTTTTTGTTTCACCTTGTCTTTAGTGTATAGTATTTAATTACAAAATATAATTACACTTAAAAAAGACATTCTTAAAATGGAATTTTTCTTAATAATAAAAAAGATAAATAATACGCTTTCTGAAGAGGAAAAGATAGCGTTTGATAAATGGTATTCAGAATCAGAAAAACATAGAGCGTATTTTAAAAGTGTACAAGAAAACAAGAATTCTAAAAAATACCTTTTTGACAAAGAAAAGAATTGGAAAGCAATAAAAGGGAAAGCTAACATCAAAAAGAAAACAACTTGGAAATATTATGCAGCAGCAGCTTCCATTGCATTATTGTTTTCAATATCTTATTTATTTAATCCTATTAATGAAAAAGTAAATACTGCGGAAATAACTACTGATGTAGGTTATAATAATAAAGCAATATTAACTTTAGATGATGGTAAAGAAATTCTTCTTTCTAAAGATCATAAAATAGAAAACGCTCTTTTTAAAAGTGAAGATAAAAGTATTGCGTATAAAAAGGCTAATACAAAGCAATCTGAAGAAATTGCAACACAACCCGAAATTATCTATAACTACCTAACAACTAAAAAAGGGGGAGAATTCTCTTTAACCTTAGCAGATGGAACTAAAGTGTGGTTAAATTCAGAATCTAAACTTAAATATCCGGTAAGCTTTATAAAAGGACAGCCAAGAACTGTAGAACTAATTTATGGAGAAGCTTATTTTGAAGTTTCATCTAGTAAAAAGAATTCAGGAGATGGTTTTAATGTTTTAAATTCTTTACAAAGGGTATCTGTTTTAGGAACACATTTTAATGTAAAGGCATATCCAGAAGATCATTTAATAACAACAAGCTTAATAGAAGGTAAAGTTTTGGTTGAAAATAACGAAAAAATAAAAATGTATTTAGAACCTAATGAAGAGATAACTTTAAATGTTTTAACATTAGAAATGCAAAAGAAAGAGGTAAATGCAAAAGAAAAAATTTCTTGGGTAAAGGGGTATTTTAGTTTTGATAACACTTCTTTGTTAGAAATTACAAAAACACTTTCTAGATGTTATGATGTTGACATCTCTTTTGAAGATGAAAAAATAAAAGATTTAAGATTTAATGGAGTTTTGAGTAAAAAACAAGACATAAAATTTGTCTTAGATGCAATTATAAATACAACAGATATAACTTATGAAATAGAAAATAGAAAAATTAAATTTAGAAAATAAAAAGGAATGTGGTTTGTCCATCTCTCACAATATTAAAACCACAATTCCTTAGGTTCATGCTTATTAATAATTAAACACTTAACAAATTTATGGAAATTAAATTTACTGGAGACTTTTTTCTGTTGCGAAAAAAGCTATTAACAACTATTATGAAAACGTTCATATACTTATTCTGTGCCATCTCGTTTGCATTTGTACCAAGCGAAGGAATGTCACAAAACTCAAAAATTAAAATAGATACAGATAAAACCATATCTGTAGAGCAAGTTTTTGATTTAATTAAAATGCAAACAGATTATACATTTGTTTACGAAAATAGTATTTTCAAAAAACTTCCAAAAGTTAACCTACATAAGGGTATTATCATTGTAAAAGATCTTTTAGATAAAAGCTTACAAGCAAGTAATGTTATTTATCAATTTAATAAAGATGGTTCAATTTTGCTAAAGAAAAAATCTGTTCAACAAAAGGTTTCAGGTGTTTTAGTTGATGATAAAGGCATGCCGATTATGGGGGCTTCTGTACGTGTAAAGGCTACAGGTATTGGTACTGCTACAGATTTTAATGGAGAATTTTCAGTGCCAGCTTCTAAAGGAGATGTATTGGTTTTTCAATCATTAGGTTTCGAATCTAAAGAAGTTGTGGTTGGTAGTTTGTTTGTTATAAAGGTAGTCTTGCAAGAATCATCAGAAAACTTAGCAGGAATTGTTATTACAACAGGTTACGACAAAATTAACAAGAAAAGTTTTACTGGAGCAGCAACAACCATTAAAGCAGCAGATTTAAAAATTGATGGTATTAATGATGTAAGTAGAATGTTAGAAGGTAAAGTAGCCGGAGTTATTGTACAAAACATTACCGGAACTTTTGGTGCTGCACCTCAAATTACTATTAGAGGTTCTTCTTCTGTATTTGGTAACAATAATCCATTATACGTTATAGACGGTGTGGTACAAGAAGATATTGTAGAGCAAGATTTAGATGCCTTAACTTCTGGAGATGCTTCTACTTTAATTAGTTCTTCTATTGCAGGTGTAAATGCTACAGATATAGAAAAAATAGATATTTTAAAAGATGCTTCTGCAACTTCTATTTATGGAGCAAGAGCAAGAAACGGAGTTGTAGTTATAACTACTAAAAGTGGTAAAAGAGAGAGCCCTTTAAAAGTAAGTTATACGTTAGAGCAAACGGTAAGAGATATTCCATCTTATTCTCAATATGATATTTTAGATTCTAAAGAAACCATTGGTATTTTAGAAGGTTTAAGAAGTCAAGGTTATTTAAGACTACCAGATGTTGGTAATTCTAGATTTTCTGGAGTATATGGTATTTTAGAAAAGAAAATTAATAGCTATTCTAATGGTGGTTTTGGGGTGCCAAATACAGTAGAAGGTAGAAGTGCTTTTTTAAAGGATTACGAGTTGGCAAATACCAATTGGTTTAAAAAATTGTTTAGACAATCTTTAATGCAAAATCACACGATTAACTTTACAGGAGGTGGAGAGAATAATTCTTTCTACGCATCTGTTGGTTTTTTACACGATCCGGGTTGGTCTGTTGCAGATAAAGTATCTAGAATTACAACTAACTTAAAGAATACATTTTACTTTTCAGATAAGTTTAATATTTCAATTGCTACAGTAGCATCTGTTAGAAAACAAAAAGCACCAGGTTCTTTTAATAGAGAAGCCAATGTTGTAGATGGTCAGTTTAGTAGAGATTTTGATATCAATCCGTTTAGTTACGCATTAAATACATCTAGAGCGTTAAGACCAAGAGATAATGATGGCAATTTAGAATACTACACCAATAATTGGGCTGACTTTAATATCTTAGAAGAATTAGAAAACAATACCTTAGATTTAGATGTAAAAGATATTCGCTTTCAACTAGATGCTTCTTATAAAATTTCAGATAATATTACATATGATTTAAATGCTTCTGCGAGATATGTAAATAGTGTTAGAGAACACCAAATTAGAGAAAACTCTAATGTTGTTAGAGCTTATAATGCAGACGAAACCACTGTAATAGCAAATGCAAATATCTTTTTATATACAGACCCAAACAATCCAGATGCGATTCCTATTTCTGTTTTTCCAGAAGGTGGTTTGTACCGTAAATTTGATAACAGTTTAACTTCATATTACGTAAGAAACAGTTTTCAATTAAAGAAAGATTTTAATCAAAAACATAATTTTAATGCTTTATTAGGTCAAGAATTAAGATATGTAGATAGAAATAACGAAAATTTTACGGGTTATGGCTTACAATATGAAAACGGTTATGTACCATTTACAGATGCTAGATTATTAGAAAAAGTAATTGCAGAAGGCGGAAACTATTTTGGGTTAGGTAGAGAAAGAGAAAGAACGGTTGCTTTTTTTGGTAGAACTACTTATACATATAATGATAAGTATGTTTTTTCTTTAACAGGAAGATATGATGGTTCTAATAGACAAGGTAGAAGTTCTAAATCTAGATGGTTACCTACAGGTACTGTAAGTGCTAAATGGAATGCAAGTGAAGAAGATTTTATACAAAAATCAAAAACCATTAACAACCTACAATTTAGAGCCTCTTATGGTTTAAGTGCTTCACCAGGTCCTGCTACCAACTCTTTGGCAATTTTTAGAAGTGAAATTACAGATAGATTAACACCTTCTGAAAGAGAAACATATTTAGATATTCAAGATTTAGAAAACTCTGAATTAACTTGGGAAAAACAACACGAATTAAATATTGGTGTAGACTTAGGGGTATTTAATAATAGAATTCAATTTACAGCAGACGTATATCAAAGAGATATTTTTGATAATATCGATTTTGTGAGAACTTCGGGTATTGGAGGAGAATTTTTTAAAACAGGAAATAATTCTGATACCACTCAAAAAGGAATCGAGTTTGCTTTAACATCAACCAACGTAAAAACAGATAATTTTAGTTGGACGTCTTCTTTAAACTTCTCTTTTTTCGATCAAGAAATAACAAAACTTCAAAATAAACCAAGAGTAATCGATGTTGTTGGACTTCAAGGAGGAAAATTAGAAGGATATCCAAATAATTCTTTGTTTTCTTTTCAATTCGATGGATTAAATTCAGAAGGTATACCAACATTTATTTTACCAGAAGGAGATAACCCTGTTACAGATGTAGATTTTCAAGACAGTTCTAATATTACAGATTATTTAGTGTACAACGGTTCTGTGTTGCCAAATATAGCGGGTGGTTTTTCAAATTCATTTAAATATAAAAATTGGGATTTAAATATGTTAATCACAGGTTCTGGTGGTAATGTAGTAAGGTTAAACCCAGCTTTAGATAACTTTTATTCTGGTACAAATGTATTTACAAAAAGTAGTATTAATAGATGGGTTTTACCTGGTGATGAAAATATTACCAATATTCCTAAAGTTATAGATGTTAGAGATAACAATATTTATGATACTAGCGATTTATCTAGAGCTTATAACGCTTATAATTTTTCTGATGCAAGAGTTGCCAATGGAGATTTCTTAAGAATGAAAAGCATTTCTTTAGGATACAGTTTTAGTAAAGATGTATTAGCTAAATTAAGTCTTTCTCATTTAAAACTTAAACTACAAGGAACCAACTTGTTTTTATTGTATTCAGATGATAGATTAAACGGACAAGATCCAGAATTTTATGGCACAGGTGGTGTTGCTTTACCTATAACTAGACAATTTACAATGTCTTTAAATATTGGACTATAAAATATATTACAATGAAAAAAATACAGAAAAATATTTTAAAAATAACCACAATTATATCTTTATTCTTACTAATTAGTTGTGATGATTATTTATCTGAATTACCAGATAATAGAGCAGAAATAGATTCTCCAGAAAAAATAAGTGCATTAGTTACTGGGGCGTATTCAATAGGAAACTATCAGTTAATGGCAGAAATAATGTCAGACAATGCTACCTCTAGATCTAATATTAGAAGTTACATAAATGTTTTAATAGGTGAGCAAATGTTTACTTGGGATACCAGTTTAGCAGAAGATCAAGATTCACCTACATTTTTTTGGTCAAATTCTTATGGAGCAATTGCACAAGCTAATCAAGCGTTGGTTTCTATAGAAGAATTAGAAGGTCAATTTAATTTAGATGCGCAAAAAGGAGAAGCATTAATAGCAAGAGCGTATGCTCATTTTATGTTAGTTAATTTTTGGGGTAAACATTATAATCCTACTACTTCAGCATCAGATTTAGGGGTGCCTTATGTAATTACACCAGAAACAACTTTAATACAAAGTTATACTAGAAATACGGTTGCAGAAGTGTATGATTTTATAGAAAAAGATCTATTAGAAGGTATCGACTTAATACAAGACAGAGAAAAAAATGCCAAATTTCATTTTTCTAAAGCAGCAGCAAATGCTTTTGCTGCTAGGTTTTATCAATATAAAGGAGAATGGGATGAGGTAATTTCTTACACCAATAAAATTATCACCAATCCGCAAGCACAGATAAGAGATTTACTAGCGTATCAAGAATTATCGTATGCGCAAAGAGCGCTTCAATACAGTAGCTCTTTAGAAGATTCCAACATTCTTATTAGTTCTACATCATCTTGGTGGGGAAGAAATTTTTGGAGAACGAACTATGGTTTATCAAATATTAATTCTGATGCAATTTTTCAGGCAGACAATCCTTTTGGTAAAGGTTGGGCTTATGATATTTTTGGTTCTAGTGAAGGTTTTAACAACCCTAAGTTTGATGAGTATTTTAAGGTAACAAATCAATCTGCAGGAACCGGTAGAGGATATACTAGTTTGGTGTTGTTTGGTAATGATGAAGCGCTTTTAAATAGGGCAGAAGCATATGCTATGAAAGAAGATTATGCAAACTGTTTAAAAGATTTAAATGATTTTTTATCAAAGAAAACAGAAGGATATAATAGCAGTACAGATATTTTAACTGAAGAAATGGTTGTTAACTTATTTCCTGTAACTCCAGATGAATTAACGCCTTTTTACGGTTTTAAAGATGATAAACAAACCTCTTTTATCAATGCTATTTTAAAATTCAGACAAAAAGAATTTTATCACGAAGGGGTAAGATGGTTTGATGTGAGAAGATTTAACATTGCTATTAAAAGATATTATAGAAAAGATGATATCGATGTAGAATTAACTAAAGAAGATTTAAGAAAACAATTACAAGTCCCAGAATCTGCAATAAACTTTGGGCTAACACCTAATCCTAGATAATTATGAAAAAGATATATATATATGTAGCAGTTATAATTTTCGGAATTATTTCTGCCTGTACTAAAGATGATGATAAATTAACAGACAGTAACTTAAATACAGAAACGCCAAGTTTAAATACTACAGATCTGTGGTTAAGAGAAAACATTACCTATCCATATAATATTGATGTAAATTATTTATGGGACGAAGGGAGTGTAGATTTAGATAGATATTTATTTCCACCAACTTTAGATAAAGTGGTGCCTATTATGCAAGTTGTTAAAAAAGTTTGGATTGATACTTACTCGGAGTTAGGAGGAGAAGATTTTGTAAAAATAATAGCACCAAGAGAAATGGTGTTGGTTGGTGGTACAAATTTAAACCCAAGCGGAACAAGAACATTAGGTTTTGCAGAAGGTGGAAAGAACATTGTGTTATTTGAAACGGATTTAGTAGATGTAAAGAATAAAAGCCAAGTAACAAGGTTTATTCAAACAATTCAGCATGAATATACACACATTTTAAATCAACAAGTTCGTTATGATGAAGAAGCTTTTAAACAAATAACACCTAGTGGTTATACGGCACAATGGTTTAATCCTGCAGATGAAGAAGAGCGATTTGATATTGCCAATAGCCTTGGTTATATAACGGATTATGCGAGGCTTAATGAAAATGAAGATTTTGCAGAAATGGTAGAAACTATTCTTACCAACAATGCAGAAGATTACCAGGAAATTTTAGATAATATTAAGGCTAAGATAATAAGTAATGCTGTTTCTAATGCTTTATCTAATCTAGGTTCTGGAGCTACGCAAGCAGAAATAGATGCAGCAACTCAAGGTGCTACTATTACAGCAACGCCACAAGCAGAAAATGCTGTAGCACTGATAAAAGCAAAAGAAGCAATTGTAGCAGAATATTTTAAGAAATCTTTTAATATAGATTTATATGAATTACAACAATTAGCTACAGATAATATTTTAGAAGCAATTAAATAATACTAAGAACATGAAAATTTTTAAAATAAATAGATATCAATTAATTTTAGCTTTTTGTCTTGTAGTGTTTAACAGCTGTCAAGATAATAGCGACCCAGAACTGTTGTTTGATGATGTACCAACAGTTAGAATAGAAAAGAGTATTTCAGAATTAAAAACAGCTTTACAAGACTCAGAAAATGGATGGAAAACAACTTACTTTACTGATGATTCAGAACTAGGAGGTTTTACTTTTCTTTTCGACTTTATTAGTGATTCCGAAGTAATTATGGATTCTGATTTTGGAACCCCAGACGTTACTGTTACGAGTTTGTATGATATTACATTGGGTTCTACCATTAAGCTTACGTTTACATCAAAAAATGTAATTCATGAGCTATCAGACTCCAATAATTACCCTGATGATGATCTTAGAGGACAGGGTTATAAAGGTAGTTTTGAGTTTTTATACTTTAAAACAGTGGGAGAAGAGATTTTTTTTAAATCGAATAGAGATCGAGATATTATTATTAGTTTCTCTAAAGCATCTAAAGAAGATTGGACTAGTTTAACAACTCAAAATAGGTCAATGTTAGAAACAAATATTCCAATAGACCCATTAAAATCTGTTTTCAGAAATTTAACTTTAGAAAGTGGAGGTAACACTACTTTATATAGTTTTTCTTTTAATGAGGCTAGAAGGTATGCTACGGTTACAGCAATCAGTAAAGACGTTGCACAAACAGACCTAAGCTTTGGTCTTGCGCCTACACCTACCGGCTTTGTTGTTAGTCCAGCAATAGAAATAGATAATGTAACTTTAGATGAGTTTATTTATAGTGTAGATAATGACGAGTTTGTTGCTGAGGTTGATGGAGTTAAAATGACTTTAAATTATGCTGATGAATTAAGTTTTTTATTGCCATTTTATGATTTTGGAAATGAATCAAGAGGAAATAATAACATGAGGTTATATAGAACTAACTTACCTAATTCAGATTTATCTAGTGAAAATTTTATAAACTTTTATAAAGAATGGGAAGCACATTTTACAGCTACTCAAAGTGGTAGAACGGTTACAAGAGTATACTTGTATAATTTAGATACTAGTGATAATTCTTTTGTTCAAGTACGTTATTTGTCTAGTGGAAATACATATAGTTTAAACTTTGGTTTTACATATACGGTAACTGAAGACGCTACTGGTAATAAAATTTATAAATTAACAGAAACGATACCAGTTAATACGACTAGAAGAGCAGGAGTATTACCTTTATTAGAGTTTTTATTTAGAGATAGTGGTTTCTATGTACAAAAAATGGTAGATTTTAATGCAAATCAAAACACCTTAGGTTTAATTCCTGTTGATGATACTACTATGCTTGCTCAGTGGTATGACTTTTAATAATTTTGTTCCCCAATTTTAATTATTATCTAGAAATGAACCTTTTTTTGATTAAAAAGGTTCATTTTGTTTTTTAGAAGTAACAATTAAACCATGCTATTTTATAGTTTTATGATATAAAAAAAGGTTATCATTATTGCTTTCGCAGTAATAATAACCTTTAATATATTATACATTTAGACTCTAAGTTTAGAATCTTTTTTTAAAATAGTAAACCTCTAATTCAACATTTTCCAAAGTTTGTCTTTCAATTCTTGCAAGCCTTTTTGAGCAACGGAAGAAATAAATATTGCTTCTACACCTTTTGGTAAATCTGCTTTTATTTCAGCTTCTAGCTCTTCATCTAACATATCTGTTTTAGAAATAGCTAATAAACGATCTTTGTCTAACAATTCTGGATTGTGTTTTTTAAGCTCATTTAAAAGAATTTCATATTCTTTGTTAATATCATCACTATCAGCAGGAACTAAGAATAATAGCGCCGAATTACGTTCTATATGACGTAAAAAACGATGTCCTAATCCTTTTCCTTCAGCAGCACCTTCTATAATTCCAGGAATATCTGCAATTACAAATGTTTGATGATTTCTATGTTCTACAATTCCTAAATTTGGTTTTAAAGTAGTAAAAGCATAATCTGCAATTTTTGGTTTTGCAGAGGTTAATACAGATAATAAAGTAGATTTTCCTGCATTAGGGAAACCAACCAAACCAACATCTGCCAATAGTTTTAATTCCATTCTAAACCAACCATCAAAACCATCCATTCCTGGTTGTGCGTATCTTGGTGTTTGATTTGTAGAAGATTTAAAGTTCCAGTTTCCTAGACCTCCTTTTCCTCCACGTAATAAAACTACTTCTTTTTGATGTTCTGTAATTTCTATAATTACTTCGTCAGTATCAGCATCTTTAATAATGGTACCTAAAGGCACATCAATATAAATGTCATCTGCATCTGCACCAGAACTTCTACTAGCACTTCCGCCACCACCACTTTCGGCTCTAAAATGACGTTTAAATTTTAGATGAAACAACGTCCACATATTTTTATCACCACGTAAAATAATGTGTCCTCCACGTCCACCATCTCCACCGTCAGGTCCACCTTTGGTAATATACTTTTCTCTATGTAAGTGCATAGAACCTTGTCCGCCTTTACCAGAAGAAGCGTATATTTTTATGTAATCGACAAAATTTCCTTCAGTCATAATTCTTGTTTAATCGTGTAAATGTTTAAATGTTTAATTGCCCTATGTAATATACGTTTAAAGGTTACACAGTTAAACAATTACACAGTTACACATTTTATAAAGTATCAAATACTTTTGCAATTCTTTGTGTAATTTCTTCAATAGAACCCAAACCATTAACGCCATAGTATTTATTTTGAGCCTCAAAATAATCTTTTAAAACAGCTGTTTTGGTATTGTATTCATTAAAACGGTTTCTAATTTTACTTTCGTCAGTATCATCTGTTCTTCCGCTTGTTTTTCCTCTTTCTAATAAACGAGTTACTAAAGCATCTTCAGGAACTTCTAAAGCTACCATTCCGTTTATTTGTTCACCTTTTTCAGCTAAAAAAGCATCTAATGCTTCTGCTTGAGATTCTGTTCTAGGGAAACCATCAAAAATAAAGCCATTAGCATCAGCTTTTTTTTCAACTTCTGCTTTTAGCATATTTATAGTTACTTCATCCGGAACTAAATCTCCTTCATCCATATATTTTTTAGCTAACAAACCTAATTCAGTTTTATTTTTAATGTTAAAACGGAATACATCTCCTGTAGATATATGCACCAAGTTGTACATGTCCTTTAAAAAATCTGCTTGTGTTCCTTTCCCTGCACCTGGAGGGCCAAATAATACGATGTTTTTCATTTTAGGTTGTGTTGATAATTGATAAATTGCGGGGTAGTTTCTTCCCAAACCATTATAATCTAATCCGTAACCAACAATAAATTTATCTTCAATTCCTTTTCCGATATAATCGATTGGTAGTTCTTTTCTAAATACGTCTGGTTTAAAAAATAACGTTGCAACTTTTAATTGTTTTAAATTTTTATCTCTAAAGATATTATAAATTTCTTGAAGAGTGTTCCCTGTGTCTATAATATCTTCTAATATAATTACAGTTCTTCCTGTTAAATCTTCATTAATACCTACTAATTGTTTTACGTTTTCTGTAGAAGTAGTACCGCTATAAGAAGCTAATTTTACAAAAGAAACCTCACAATCTCCATTAAATTCTCTAACAAAGTCTGCTGCAAATAAAAAGCATCCATTTAAAATTCCTACAAATATAGGAACTTCTCCTTTAGGTAAGTCTTCTTTTACTTGTACTGCTAATTGCTTTACGATTACTGCAATTTCTTCCTTAGTAATAAAAGGTTTAAAATATAGGTCTTGAAGTTTTATAATACTCATTAGATTGTTGTTTTTAATAGCTATTTGTTGAATGAAAAAACCGTTTTTAATCTGATTCACAAATTAAAAACGGTTTTAATATATCTATAAATAAATTTAATTATTTTTTTCTTCTTTTTTAGAAGTATCAAACATAATTGGTGTTGCCACAAATAATGATGAATAAGTACCTACTACTACACCAATAATTAAGGCGAACATAAATCCTTTAATAGAATCTCCTCCAAATAAGAAGATTGCTAACATTACTAATAATGTTGTTAAAGATGTATTTATAGTTCTACCTAAAGTAGAGCTTAATGCTTTGTCTACAACTTCGCTGTATTTCCAATTAGGATGTGTTCCTGTAAATTCTCTAATTCTATCGAAAATAACCACAGTATCATTCAGAGAGTATCCAACTACGGTTAGAATTGCCGCAATAAATGATTGACCTATTTCCATATCAAAAGGCATAAAGCTGTACGTAATAGAGAATACACTTAATACAATTAAAACATCATGGAAAACGGCAGTTACAGCCCCAATAGAGAAAGATACCTTTCTAAAACGTAATAAGATGTATAAGAAAACAACTAATAATGATCCAAATACTGCGTATAATGCTGATGTTTTAATATCATCTGCAATAGTTGGCTCTACTTTCATATAACTCATTACACCAGAACCTTCTTTTTCGAAACCTGGTTTAAAGTCTTCATAAGTAGTTGTTCCTAAATAAGATTTTAAACCTGTAAATAATGCACTTTGAACTTGGTCATCTACATCTTGTCCATCTTCATCAATTTTATAAACAGTTGTTATTTTTAATTGACGATCAGAACCGTATGTTTTTACTTCTGGAGCTGTACCAAAAGCATCTTTTAAAGTTGAAGCAACTTCTGTAGCATTCATGCTTTGATCGAAACGAACAACGTAAGAACGTCCTCCTTTAAAATCTACACCTTGCTTTAATCCGATAGAGAAAATAGAAACAATACCTGCAATAATTATAGCACCAGAAACGATGTACGCAATTTTACGTTTTCTTAAGAATTCTATATTTATGTTTTGGAACCATCCTTTAGATATAGAAGTGTTAAATGTTAATTTACCACCTTTATCAATAGATCTGTCAATTAATAAACGAGTAATAAATACCGCTGTAAATAATGACGTTGCAATACCAATCATTAATGTTAAAGCAAAACCTTTAATTGGTCCTGTACCAAAAACATATAAAATAACACCTGTTAAAAGCGTTGTAATATTTGCATCTATAATTGCAGATAAAGCTCCTTTAATAGAGAACCCTTCTTCTACAGATTGTTTTAATCCTTTCTTAATACCTAAACTTTCCTTAATCCTTTCAAAGATAATTACGTTTGCATCTACAGACATACCAATGGTTAAGATAATACCTGCAATACCAGGCAATGTTAACACGGCGTTGAAAGAAGCTAATATTCCGAAGATAAATAAGATGTTTACTGCTAAAGCGATGTCTGCATATAAACCAGCTTTACCGTAGTATAAAATCATCCAAACTAAAACTAATAAAATAGCTAATCCAAAAGATTGAATACTATGATCTATAGATTCTTGCCCTAAAGATGGTCCAACAACTTCTGCTTGAATAATTCTTGCAGCTGCAGGTAATTTACCAGCTTTTAAAACGGTAGCAATATCTTCTGCTTCCGTAATAGTCATACTTCCACCAGAAATAGATGTTCTACCACCAACAATTGCTCCAGGTACAGATGGCGCAGTATATACATAATCATCTAAAACAACAGCAACAAATTTACCAGTATTATCACCAGTTAATTTTTCCCATTGTTTAGATCCAGAACTATTCATAGTCATAGAAACTTCTGGCTTGTTTAATTGGTCAAATACTTGAGAAGCATCTAAAATAACATCACCCTCAATATTCGCTTTACCACTACGGCTTCCTTTAATAGCATATAATCCAATTAGCTCAGTTCCGTCTGTACCTTTGTTTGATTTGTAATCCCATAAGAATTTAACATACTTTAATTCGTTAGGCAATAAAGCTTTTACGTCTTTTCTGCTTAATAAATCATTTACCATAGCAGTATCTAACACTCTAGCTTGTCCTACTAAAGAACTCATTTGTTGTTGAGATTGTGCTACGTTAGGAAATAAATAAGTGAAAAGGTTTTTTTGATTTACATCTGTAGAATCGATTGATTCACCTAATAAATCATCAATATCGTCTGTTTTAGTTGAATCGATTACTTTTTCTGCAGCACTGTTGTCTTTTAAGATTTCAGCGATTTTAGCATTTGCAGTAAAAAAGTAATTCTGAACTTCTGCATTGGTATAAACTTCCCAAAACTGTAATTCTGCTTTACTTGTAATTAAACGAGTAACACGCTCAATATCTTTTGCTCCTGGTAATTCAATTTGAATTCTACCAGAATTTCCAATTCTTTGAATGTTAGGTTGTGTAACACCAAATTTGTCAATTCTACTTCTTAATACTTCAAAAGCAGTACCAATAGAACTGTTAATTTCTTCTTGTAAAGTTTCTTTAACGGTAGCATTTGCTTCGTTAAAAGTAATTTTTTCGCTTAAAGCTTTTGTTCCAAAAATAGAAGGATCACTTAATTTAGTGTCTCCAGCAACTTTTTCAAACTCTTCAAAAAATAAGTCTAAATAAGTAGCATTACTACTTTTTTGAGCTTCATCAGCAGCGTCTAATGCTTGGTTAAAAGCAACGTTTTTAGAGTCGTTAGCTAAGCTTTTTAAAACTTCTTTTACAGATACTTGTAAAATAGCGTTAATACCACCTTTTAAATCTAGACCAAGATTCATTTCTTTGTCTTTTACATCATTGTAGCTGTAAGAGGCAATACCTAAATTAATAATCTCTTGGTTTGCAACACTGTCTAAGTACTTTCTCTCAAAAGTAGCTTTTTGTCTTGCATCAATATTATCACCTTTGCTCTCAGCGTAAGCTACAGCGTCATCTTCAACCTTAGTGGCTAAAAATGTAAATGATAATTGGTATAAACTTACTATTCCAAAAAGGATAGCAAATAACTTTATAAGTCCTTTGTTTTGCATTTTATAATTATTTTATTGTCTAGGTTTTTAAAAAACGAGCAAATATATAGTTTCTCGTAAAATCTGACAATTATTTTTGTTGATTGTTTTTTGTAATTATGAGTTTGGTACTCATGATTTTAAAGAGGTTATAAAAAAGTGTAAATGATTACATTTTTTATATAAGGAAGCTTCTGGGACCTGCTCTAACTTCTGGTTCGTTGTAAGATGTTTTATCCTTTATAAAAGGATTTGTTTTATGAACTTTATAAGTAGTTTTAAAAAGTTGATTTTCTTTGTTTTGGTCTGCTTTTTTCAGGAAAGCAAATGAATTGTAATTGGTTATTTTGTCTAAATTATATTTAAGTTCTATAACAAAATGAAAATCAGAATTAGAAATGTCAGATTTGTTTGTAATTTCATGAATATCAATATTGTATTTGTAAGAGTTTTCATCTCTTTCTTTTTGATCATGATCTCCATTTAAAACTAACGTATGTTTCTTAGTAAGTTTTTTCTTGATTTTATCAATATGAAAATTACTGTAATAAGAAATTTTTAAAGTTCCGCTGTCTGTTTCATTAATTTTAATATTTGAAACACCAATTTTTAGTAGCTTTTCTTTTACGTCAGCAATGGTACTTTCAATATCTTTTTTGTCAATTTTAACATCAACAAACTCAAGCACTATTTCTTGATTGGGTAAAGTAACCTCTTCATGAAATGCTCCGAAACAAATAAATAGTAAGAATAAAGTACAGATGTACCATTTTGTTCTCATGTGTCAAATATATAAAAAAGATTGCTTTATCGTTCTGTAATAAAGAATCTAATTTAATTTTATTGATAGGAACTTCAACTGATTATAATGTAAATTTCAATACAAGGTAATTGTCATATTTTTATGTGTTTTGTTTACTTGTTTATTACTTTGTTTTCTAGTTTTTTAAAATGTATTAGACCTAATGCTGTGCTTTTGTTTTATTTCTTAGAATAGCATCATTATATTGTTCTGTTCTTATAATGTTTTGAGTTTATTAATTGTGTTTTATTTATGATAACTGGGTTTTGTTTGTGGATTTCTTAATAATTTTAAGATAATTGTGATTATTTGATTGTGTTAATAATTTAAAAGGTTTTATTTATTGATTTGATTGTTGTATAATTTAAGTATGTTTGTTATTATATAGTAACCCCCAAAAATATTATATCAATTGAGTGCTCTTTCCCCTTTAAAGCCTTACTTATTTTCTCGTTTTCTTAAAAAAAATAAGTATAAAGACGCAAGTTATTTTTATAGGTCTTTTTTTAGTATTAAAAATATTAACTACTATTTATTGTTGTTTGAAGAGCTTAAACGAAAGAAGGTAGTTACTACTGAAAATGAAATTTTTTTTACTTCTAAGTTTAAATTCGGTAGTACAATTAGAAGTGTTAAAAGTGGCCTTAAAGATGATTTTCATACTGTTAAAACGCTTTGTGGTACAGTAATTTTATATTCTAAAACTATAATTGGAAGTGACAAAGTTATCTTGGAACTTCATTTTTATAAAAAAAAGTTAGTTCTTTTTAGGTATACTTTTTCTAATATGAATAATAAAAGAAAAATTGAAAGTATCTTAAGGGAAAAATATTTGAATATTGATTCTAATATTTGTTTTTCAGAGTCTGCTATTAATGATTCTCATGGTAATTCTATCTTTGTAGATGATAAGGTTAATTTTTCTGTATTATACTTTTCTTTCAATTTTGAGTTTCATGATTATATTATGAATCTTAAAAAAATAAATGAAGAAAAGATTCTTGCTGAAAAATTAAATTGGAAGGCAGAAATTATGAAAAGGCTTTAATGCTATTCTGTTTTATTGAATAGAAAAACTGGGTGTCTATTTATAGTTTATGGTTGTTATTCATTTTTTAAAATGAGTGTAATACTCAACCTTATTTCCCCATAAGAAACCTCTTCGTTTAGTTTTTCGAAAATGGGTTTCAATGCTACTTTACAGTCTAATTCATTAAAAGCAATTCGTACTTTATCTACAACTTTTCTATCAACAAGTTTTTCTAATTCCACCTCTTTTCCCTCTATATACAATTGAGAAAGATGTGAAAAAATAGTAGTGATAGATAAGTTTCTTTTTTCTGCAATTTCTGAAACATTTAAACCTTCTTGGTATAAATTAAAGGTGTGTTGTATTGTACTAACTTTTCTAGCTTTTGCCACGCTTTTGAATTTACGAATTACGCTCATAAATTCTTCTCCATATTTTTCCATTTTGTTCATCCCAACTCCAGAAATAGCTAAAAATTCATTTTCGGTTGTTGGTAGTTCACTTGCCATTAATTTTAATGTTTTGTCATTAAAAATGATGTATGCAGGCATGTTTTCTTCTTTAGCAATGGTGTATCTTATCTTTTTAAGTTCTGTAAGTAAGTCTTTATTTGCTTCACTTCCAATAGTTGCTTTTACAGTTTTTGTTTTCTTCTTTTTATCATCTGAAGTTAGAGGTGTTGTTAGTCGTATTGTTTTTTCTCCTTTTAAAACTTTCCACCCGATGGGTGATATTTTTAAAGCAGAATTTTCGCTATACATGATTTCTATCAAACCTTGGTTTGCCATTTGAATTACATAATCTCGCCAATCAAAAAAACTAACATCTTTTCCTATTCCGTATGTTTTTAGATTATAATACTGTTTGGAATGGATATCTGCATTGTTACTTCCTCTTAAGACATTAATTAACATGGTTATTCCGTCTTTTTCTTTCATTCTTGCAATTCCAGAAAGTGCTTTTTGAGTTATAACAGTGCCTTCAAAATCTTTAGGAGGATTTTCGCAAACATCACAATTGCCACAATTTTCTGTGAGATGCTCTCCAAAATAAGATAATAATATTTTTCTTCTACATGATTTAGCTTCTGCAAATTGAAGCATTCTGTTTAATTTTTCTTTTTGCATATCGCTATTTGCACCACCATCTGCAAATTGGCTGTATAATACAAAATCTCTCATGTTGTAGTAGAGGATAGTTTCTGATGGCAATCCGTCTCTTCCTGCTCTTCCTATTTCTTGATAATAACCTTCTAAGTTTTTTGGTAAATTATAATGAATTACAAAACGAACATTCGATTTGTCAATCCCCATTCCAAAGGCAATCGTAGCTACAATTATTTTAGTATCGTCATTTATAAAATCAGTTTGTGTTTTTTCTCTTTCTTCATTATTCATTCCCGCATGATAAAATGCTACAGAATGACCTCTTTGCTTAAGATGACTCGCTACTTCTTCGGTGTTTTTTCTACTTAAACAGTAAATAATACCACTTTGTTCTTTTCGTCGTTCTATAAAACTGCCGATTTCTTGTAGCTTTCTCTGTTTTGGAACCTGACCTCTAACTTCTATACTTAAGTTTTTTCGATCAAAAGAAGAGATAAATAATTTAGAGTTTGTTAAGCCCAATTGTTCTTCAATGTCTTTTCTTGCAGATTTATCCGCAGTAGCGGTTAAAGCCATAAAAGGTACTTGCGGTAAAGAGCTTCTAAAGACTTTTAGTTGTGTATACTCAGGTCTAAAATCGTGTCCCCACATACTAACACAATGTGCTTCATCAATAGCAACTAATTTTATGTTTAATTCTTTTAGCCAAGTATTGCTTACGGATATTAATTTTTCTGGAGATAAATACAATAATTGTAACTCTCCATTTATTGCTCTACCAATTACATCGTTTTCTTCTTGCGGAGAAATGGAACTATTAAAAAAATCTGCTTTTATTCCGTTAGATTTTAGTGCTTGTACTTGGTCTTTCATTAATGAAATCAATGGTGAAACTACGATGGTAATTCCATGGAAAACCAATGCAGGGATTTGGAAACAAATTGATTTTCCTCCACCTGTAGGCATTAATACAAAACTGTCTTTTCCGTTTATGGTTCTGTTAATAATTTCTTCCTGTAAAGGACGAAAGTTGTCGTAACCGTATACGTTTTTTAAAAGGGTATGAGTTTGATTTTTCACTTTTTCAACAATTGGGGCTCAAATATACGGGTTTAGATATTTGTAAAGTAATATCTATTTGGTTTCCTAGTAAAGATGGGGTAGAAGTAGAAGGATGAAAAAAAAGCCCCAAAGAATTTCTTTGAGGCTTTAAGTACTATTGTTTTTTGTAAAAAGTCTACAAAACGACTTTTTATAATTCTAATAATCCGTTAGTTGCTTTAACACCTTTTGCAGATTCTGCTAATTTTGCTTTTTCAGCATCTGTTAAGCTAATTTCAACAATTTTTTCAATTCCGTTAGCACCTAATACGCAAGGTACACCAATTGATAAATCGCTTAAACCAAATTCACCTTCTAATAAAGCAGAACAAGGGAATATTTTTTTAGTATCACAGGCAATTGCTTGTACCATTGCAGAAACTGCTGCACCAGGAGCATACCAAGCAGAAGTACCTAATAAACCAGTTAAGGTTGCGCCACCAACTTTAGTGTCTTGTACAATTTTATCCATACGTTCTTCAGATAAAAATTCTGAAACAACAACACTATTTCTTGCTGCTTTTCCTATTAATGGCACCATACCAGTATCTGAGTGACCACCAATTACCATACCGTCAACATCAGAGATAGGAGCACCTAGAGCTTCTGCTAATCTGTATTTAAAACGAGCAGAATCTAAAGCACCACCCATTCCAATAATTTTATTCTTTGGTAACCCAGTAGTTTTGTGAACTAAATAGGTCATAGTATCCATAGGATTAGAAACTACAATAATAATTGTGTTTGGAGAGTGTTCAATTAAATTAGCTGAAACTGTTTTTACAATTCCTGCATTGATACCAATTAATTCTTCACGAGTCATTCCTGGTTTACGTGGAATACCTGAGGTAATTACACAAACATCAGAATTAGCTGTTTTAGAATAGTCGTTTGTACTTCCTGTAATTTTTGTATCAAAACTGTTTAAAGAAGCCGTTTGCATTAAATCCATTGCTTTACCTTCTGCAAAACCTTCTTTAATGTCTAAAATAACAACTTCGGATGCAAAATCCTTAATTGCGATGTATTCTGCACAACTTGCGCCTACTGCACCTGCTCCTACTACTGAAACTTTCATATATATAATTTTTAAGATTTATAATGTATTTGATCTCTAACAAAAGTACGAAAATTACTTAAGGTTTTAGTTCTAAAAAAGTAAAAAGACACCCTATAAAAGTGTCTTTTTACGAAAAGGATTTCGACTCTTTTTATCTAAAACTAAATGCAATACCTGCATTTACTGTGTTGTATTCTTGTAGTGTGTAACTTCCAAAAATCTTAAAGAATCCTAAGCTTAATCTTGCTCCAATTGTAGATGTTAATCCGCTAACTTTGTAGTTTAAGTTTAAAGGGTCAATAAGTGTTTTTCTGTATGTTTGACCAAGCCCTCCTGAATATTCTAATTCGTAAGTTCCGTTTATGTTTAAAGAAGAAGAACCGCTAACGTATCCAATACCACCATAAACATTTATAAAAGGAAAATTTAATGAAGCTAAAGCTTGCACTGTGTAAGAGTCTAATTTTAATTCGCCTAAACCGTCGGTTATAGTAACTCCGTTTTCGCTTGGGTCGTCTATGACACTTGTAACGGTCATGTTTGTAAAAGCACCCATTATTGAAACATGAAGAGGTAATTTCTCTAAAGGGCCAAACCAATCTGTAATTTCTTTTTTAATACCTAAACCAAATAATTTTCCTTTTGCATCATCGCTACCTACTTCTGGTACAACACGCACAGTTGCTTCAAATTGATAAGGTAGACCTAAACTTATTTGTACAGAGGGAGTTGGTGCTGCGTTTAAAGGTAAATCGTCTCCAAAACCATCTGGCATTGTAAAGTTTCTCACTAATTCTGGGTGGATACCATTGTTTATAGTGGGGTCTGAGTTTGCTGGTATCGTTACCTCAAAACCATTTTGTAAAGCACTATCATTACTCCCTAAAACGGTAGGGGAAGTAATTGGGTTTTTTGTGATTTTGTCGGATAAGTTTAATGAATTTACATTAAAAATTTCTTTATCAGATGGAATAAGGGAAAGATTAGCGCCTATGGTGATATCAAAACCTAGTGTTTTGTGAACTTTTGCAGTATGAAACCAACCACTGCTCATTCCGTAGATAAAGCCTTCTGCTGCTGGTTTTAAATAAGCCTCTGTAAGTAGGTTTGCGTCTGAAATATCGGCAAAAAGAATGTTTTCTAAACCATCTTGTGCTTTTGCGTTAAATGTAAATGCAAATACGCAGGTAAAAATTAAAATGCTTTTTTTCATTGGTTGTGGCTTTGTTTGTAAATGGTTAAAGTTCTGTTAAAGTCATTGCTAAAATAAATAAAATTATCAATAAACAAAGGTTACTGATATTTTAATACTTCAAAAAGGGGAAAAATACTTATAGATGAGTATGTGTAAAACATATGAAGTATGAGTGTTTTACGGTCAAAAAAAATACACATTCCTAATTGTTAGAAATGTGTATTTTATAAATTTATTTAGATGGAAGCTTTATACGTCTATGTTTGCGTATTTAGCATTTCTTTCTATAAAATCTCTACGTGGTGGTACTTCGTCTCCCATTAACATAGAGAAAACTCTGTCTGCCTCAGTTGCGTTATCTATAACAACTTTACGTAACGTTCTAAATTCAGGATTCATTGTAGTGTCCCAAAGTTGGTCTGCGTTCATCTCCCCAAGACCTTTATAACGTTGTATACTTACAGAACCGCCCATGTTTTGTGCAATGATATCACGTTGATTGTCATCCCAAGCATATTCTCTTTTCTGACCTTTTTTAACTAAATATAAAGGAGGAGTAGCAATGTAAATATAACCTTGCTCTACCATTGCTCTCATGTATCTAAAAAAGAACGTTAATATTAAGGTAGCAATATGCGAACCATCTACATCGGCATCACACATAATAACTACTTTATGGTAACGAACTTTAGATAAGTTTAAAGCTCTTGGGTCTTCTTCTGTACCAATAGAAACACCTAAAGCGGTAAACATGTTTTTGATTTCTTCGTTTTCAAAAACTTTATGTTGCATTGCTTTTTCCACGTTCAAAATCTTTCCACGTAGTGGCAAAATTGCTTGAAAGTTTCTATCTCTACCTTGTTTTGCTGTTCCACCCGCCGAATCTCCCTCAACTAAGAAAATTTCACATTGTGCTGGGTCGGTTTCTGAACAGTCAGATAATTTACCAGGTAAACCACCAATAGACATTACCGTTTTACGTTGTACCATTTCTCTGGCTTTACGTGCTGCGTGTCTAGCAGTTGCTGCTAAAATTACTTTTTGAACAATTGTTTTTGCGTCGTTAGGATTTTCCTCTAAATAATCAGTTAACATTTCTGAAACTGCTTGAGATACAGCAGAAGTAACTTCTCTGTTTCCTAATTTTGTTTTTGTTTGTCCTTCAAATTGTGGTTCTGCAACTTTTACAGAAACGATTGCTGTTAGTCCTTCACGGAAATCATCTCCAGCAATTTCGAATTTTACATTTTTAAGTAGTCCAGATTCATCTGCATACTTTTTTAACGTACTTGTTAAACCACGTCTAAAACCAGATAAATGTGTTCCTCCTTCGTGCGTATTAATGTTATTTACATAAGAGTGTAAATTTTCTGCATAAGAGGTGTTGTAAACCATGGCAACTTCAACAGGGATTCCGTTTTTTTCACCTTCCATTGCAATAACATTGGCAGTTAATTGCTCTCTGGTAGAATCTAAATATCTAATAAATTCTGGTAAACCTTCATCAGAATGAAAAACTTCAGAAATAAAGTTTCCTTCATCATCTGTACTACGTTTATCTGTTAGGGTAATTGTAATTCCTTTGTTCAAGAAAGCCAATTCACGCATACGAGTTGCTAACGTATCGTAATTATATTCTGTAGTTTGTTTAAAGATAGATTTGTCTGGTAAAAAGGTAACAATTGTACCTGTAAAATCTGTTTCTCCAATCGTTTTAACTGGATATAATGCTTTACCTTGAGAATATTCTTGTCTCCAAACTTTTCCTTCTTTATGAACCGTGGCTACTAAAAGGTCAGAAAGTGCGTTCACACAAGAAACACCAACACCGTGTAAACCACCAGAAACTTTATAAGAATCTTTGTCGAATTTACCACCAGCACCAATCTTTGTCATTACTACTTGTAGTGCAGAAACGCCTTCTTTTTGGTGAATTCCAACAGGAATTCCACGTCCATTATCTTTAGTAGTAATAGAATTGTCTTCATTTATTGTAACATCAATTGTATCACAATAACCACCCATTGCTTCATCAATAGAATTATCTACAACTTCATATACTAAATGGTGTAAACCACGTATACCTACGTCTCCAATATACATGGAAGGACGCATTCTAACATGCTCCATTCCTTCCAGTGCCTGAATACTGGAAGCATCATATTCTTTTTTAATTTCTTCGCTCATTATATAAAAGTAAATTAATGTTTTTTAGATTGATGAAATTCAGCTTCGAAAAGTGAAATTCATAATCTCAAATTTACAATTTATAAAGTATTTTTAAAAGCTTTTTAGTGATTTTAGCTTAAAATTATCAACATTTATTAATTTCATAAAAGTGCTTTAAATCGCTTAAAAATGATGTTAAATTAAAATTTGATGTTTTTTGTTTTAACATCAAATTTAGAAAATTTTAAAATCGCTTAAAACTTTTGTTTTAAAAACACAAAATAGCAGACATTCTTCGTTTGAAGGAATATTAGTGTGATATTAAGGTGTTATGGATGTGTGTAAGTTAAGTTTGTGATTCTTGGTTTAAAGTAGCTTATTCTACTGTTAAATTGATTAATAATTTATAAATCAGTAATTAATCTAAAAGTTTTTTTTCTGATAAAGGTAAACAATATTAATATTCTGAAACCTTGGTGTTATTGTTTTGTAAATTATCTGTATAGAATAGGTTCTAATGATTAAAAAAGTAACGTTTGTATGATTTTAAGTTAATAAGAGTCTCGGTTTACGATGATAAATTTGTGATTTAAATTAATTATAAACTCATAAAACAATGTTTTCAAAAATTGTACTTACATTTTTAACACTTTTTAGTTTAATTAGTATAAATGCCCAAGATATAGGTGTCCTAAAAGGAACTATTACTACAGAACAAGGAGAGCCTATAATGGGAGCAAATGTGCATATTAAAAAAATAGCTAAAGGAACAACTTCAAATGAAAATGGAGAATTTATATTAGAAAAAATTGCAAATGCCTCTTACGTTGTTGAGGTTTCATATTTAGGGTACAATACAATTATTAAAAATGTAGTTATTAATAAGGTAGAAACTATTCAAAACTTTGTTTTAAAAGAAAGTGCTTATCAGTTAGAAGGTGTTGTGGTAACATCTCAAAAAAGAGAACAAAAAAATAAAGATGTGCCTATTGCAATTACCTCTTACGGAACAGATTTTTTAGAAAATCAAGGAACGTTTGAATATGATGCTTTATCGGAATATGTACCAGGTTTTCAAGTGCAAATCCAGAGTGTTAATAATCCAGGGATTGTGGTTAGAGGAATTACAAGTGATAGTGGAGATTCTAGAGTAGAACCAAGGGTTTCTATTTTTCAAGATGGAGTTTCAATTAGTAAATCTAGAGGTTCTGTGGTTGAATTATACGATATAGAACGTGTAGAAGTTTTAAAAGGGCCTCAAGGAACATTGTTTGGTAGAGGTGCTCAAATTGGTGCAATGCATATCATTCAAAATAAAGCAAAAAATGAAACGTCTGGTGCTGTAAAATTAGGGTATGGCAACTTTAATCAGTTTTTGGCAACAGGACATTATAATGCTCCTTTAGTAGACGATAAATTATTTTTTAGAGCTGCTGCAATTTATAATAAAAGAGATGGTTATATCGAAAACCTTTCTGGTGGAGATTTAAACGGAAAAGAAACTGTTGCTTTTAGAACCTCATTTAGATATTTATTAAATGATGATACTACTTTAGATGTAATTGCAAACTGGCAACAAGATACACCTCCGGGAACTTCTTTTAAAAGTGGGACTTATGCACCATTAGGTGGAGATACAAACCCAAATACTTTTGCAGATTTAGAAAGAGGAGAAGAGTTAGGTTTGGATAGAACTGTTTGGGGTGTTACTGCAATTTTAAAACATGATTTAAATGATGTTTGGGATGTTACTGCTACTTCTGCGTATAGAAAATTTAATTCTGATGAAGCTTTTGATGCAGACGGAACTGCAGCTCCTGCTTTATTTTTTCATGAGATATCAGAAGGGAAGCAATTTAGTCAAGAGGTTAGGTTTAACTTTGATACTGATGATAAATTTAGAGGGTTTTTTGGAGGAAATTTCTTTTACGAAAAAGGATCACAAAGAGTGCCTTGGGAATATAATGAGCAAAGTGTAGCAATGTTATTTTTAAATCCGGAAGCTTTATTAATTAGTGGTGTACCAACATTATTACCAAATATACCAAACGATCCAGCTACTTTTGGACCACTTGCAGGTGCTCCGTTAAATTCTTTTAATACTGAATCAAATACTAATTTTGGAGAAAATTATTCTGGAGATGTTTTTGCTGATGCTTCTTATGATTTCACTGATAAATTATCTGTTACTTTAGGATTAAGAGCTACTTGGGAAAACATTAATGCAGGGTATCAAGTAACAGATTCAGAAACCCCTTCTGTTTTAGGACACTTATTAGGTAGTTATCCAAATGTGTTGTTTGCATCAACAAACGGAGAAAAAATAGAAGCTAGTGAAAACTTTTTGTCAGCTGTTGGGCGTTTTGCCTTAAATTATGATGTAAATGATAATATTACATTATTTGGTACGGCAGCTCGAGGGAGAAGGCCAAATGTTATTAATGTAACGGCAACAGAAACAAATGTATTATCAGATGAGACAGTTTGGTCTTATGAGGTAGGTGCAAAATCATTGTTTTTAAATAATAAATTACAATTTGATGTAAATGCGTATGTGTATGAGTATTCAAATTTTCAAACAACTATTTCTAAATTTGAAGATGGAGTCCTAACAGCAACGCCAGAAGATAGTGGAAGTGCAAGTTCTTTTGGTTTTGAAACGGCTATGCAATATGCGTTTTCAAAGACATCAAGCTTTTTTGCAAATTATAGTTATATAGATGCTTCTTTTGATGACGAAGACTCAAATGGAAATGCTCAAGCTTTAGCAGGAAATACATTTAGATTAACACCTAAGAATTCCTTTTCTGCAGGATTTAATATCAACATAGATGCAACTAAAAACTTAAGCTACTTTTTTAGACCTACTTATACATATAAGTCTAAAGTATTTTTTGAAGAAACAAATTTGCCAGATATTTCTCAAGATGGGTACGGGATTTTAAATTTTAAAACAGGTCTTGTAATTAACAAAGATTACGAGCTTACTTTTTTTATGAACAATGCTTTAGATAAAGAGTTTATTGTTGATGCAGGTAATACAGGTGGTGCTTTTGGTATACCAACTTTTATTGCTGGGGCACCAAGATTTTTTGGAGTACAAGTAAAAGCGAACTTTTAAGAACGCTTATAATTCATTAGAAAAGCTATCTAAATGTATTTTAACAAACATTTTAGATAGCTTTTTTTTAAACACAATTTATTATGCAAAAAACATTTTTAACTTCGCTTTTATTAATAGCCTTTAATTTTACAGTTTTAGGTCAAGAAGTAAAAACGATTATGACAATTGAAAGTATTGTAAAAAAGAAAGAGGATAGTAATAAAAACATCAAACCCAATAATGATGCTAGAATTATTTGGGCTGATAATTATAAAAATAAACAATCTGATATTGCATTTGTCTATTTGCATGGTTTTGGAGCAAGTGGTAGGGAAGGAGAGCCTATATTAAGTATGCTTTCTAAAAAATACAACGCAAATGTTTATGTGTCTCGTTTAAAAGAACATGGTATACAAAGAGATGATAGTTTTAAGAAGTTAACTCCAGAAAACTATATAGAAACAGCAAAAGAAGCTTTGTCCATCGGTAAAATAATTGGTAAGAAAGTAGTTTTGGTAAGTACATCTACTGGTGGAACTTTAAGTTTAAAACTAGCTTCGGAAGATACTTCTATTTTAGGTTTGGTAATGTATTCTCCGTTTATCGGGCTTAAAAATCCTGCATTTGCAGCCATTACAACTCCAGAAGGAAAAGCCGGATTTATAAAAATGAACGGTAGTGAAATTACAAAGCAGAAAAGACCTGAAGAAGAAGCTAAATATTGGTCTACTACGTATCATGTTAACGGTTACGAGGCTTTAATAAAAATGTTATTAGATAATATGAAGCCAGCAACTTTTGCTAAAGTTAAAGTTCCTGTATTTGTTGGTTATTATTATAAGAATGAAGAAGAACAAGATCAAGTGGTTTCTGTTGGGGCAATTTTAAAAATGTATGATGGTTTAGGGACTCCTGCGGATAAAAAAACAAAAGTTGCTTTTCCAGAAGCAGGAAACCATGTAATTGCATGCGATTTAAGATCTAACGATTGGCAAGGTGTTTATAACGAAACAGTAACTTTTATTGATGAGGTAATTTTAGAGAAAGAACAAAAGTTTGAGTTTGATTTACAGGGTCATCGTGGAGCGAGAGGTTTATCACCAGAAAACACAATTCAGGCTTTTGAAAAAGCATTAGAATTAGGTGTAAATACGTTGGAATTAGATGTTGTAATTAGTAAAGATAACAAAGTGGTTGTTTCTCATGAGCCTTGGTTAAATGAAGAAGTTACTTTAGATGCTAAAGGAAATAAGATTTCTAAAGAAAGCGCATTGGTTTTTAATATGTATAAAAATAAATACAAGAAAATTAAAAGTTATGATGTTGGTTCTATAGGAAATCCTAAGTTTTTAGAGCAGAAAAAAGAGAAAGCTTACAAACCATTGTTGTCTGAGGTAATTGATTTTGCCGAAGCTAAAAATGAGGAGATTCGTTATAATATTGAAATAAAAAGTACGCCTGATGACGAAAAAAGAGAATTTCAACCTGCTGTTGATGAATTTTCTGACCTTGTTATAGCGGAATTGATAAAAGCCAAAATTCCTAAAAATAAAATAACGGTTCAAAGTTTTGATCCTCGTATTTTAGAATACATTCATAAGAAATACCCTGAGTTTATATTGGCGCTTTTAACGTATCAAAATGATTTTGAAACGAATATGAAGATGTTAAGTTTTGTGCCAGAAATTTACAGTCCGTATTTTGCTTTATTGAATAAAGATGAGGTAAAAACGATTCAAAATAAAAATATGAAAGTAATTCCTTGGACGGTCAATAAAAAAGAGGACATGGTAAACCTACTAAAAATGGGTGTAGATGGAATTATTACCGATTATCCTAACATTGCAATTCCTTTAAGAAAGTAGGTTTCTTTTATTAAAAATAGTAAAATCCCCCAATTTTATCGTTGAATTTATAGGGAACCTGCTATTTAATTAGTAAGTTTCTTGTAAATAAACTTTGATATTTTGTTATATCAATAAATAAACAACGATATTTTAGAAATTCTGCAACAGCTATATAAAATCTTAAAAAAGAAGATTATAAACGACATTTTCTCTATATATTTGACATCAATAACGTTACAATGATAAATAATAATAACAATCGTAATTTCAATAATCCTAATTGTTAGGGTAGGGAGGTTGTTGTTTATAGATATATACATAAAGCCTTCCTAATCGGAAGGCTTTTTTCATGTTCTGAACTGGTTTCAGAATCTTAATTAAAAAATAAAGAAATGAGCAAAATAATGACGGTAGACATTTTGTCTAGTATTAAAGGAGCAGAGCCATCGGAATCGGTGAATCAATTATTTGAGGTAATTAAAAAAGCCAATACATCAGATAATAACGTTAATACCAATCATAACAATGCTGTAACTTTAGATGATTTAAGAGAAGATGTTGTTATTGATAGTCCGCAGGCAGAAAAACAAATAATTATAGAAAACTTTCCGAAAGAAAAGAATGGTTTTTTAGTAGTTTCTAAAGTGATAGAAGAATAATTATGGAATCGCAAATACATAAAATTCATCAGCAATTGGTGAACAAAGAAATTTCATGTACAAAACTAGTACAAGAAAGATTAGATTTATTAAAATCGAACACACACAATACTGTCAATTCACTTTTAGATACCTTGGCGCTAGAATTAGCTGCTAAAGTAGATGCAAAAATTGCAAACGGACAAGAAATTGGTTTGTTAGAGGGAATTCCATTCGGAATTAAAGATGTGTACATGGTACAAGGAACTTTAACAACGGCGAGTTCAGATTTACTTAAAAAATATAAATCGCCTTACACGGCAACTGCCATTCAGAAATTATTTGATGTAGGTGCTATTCCGTTAGTAAAAGAAAATTGTGATTCTTTTGGGCACGGTTCATCATCTGAAAACACCATTTTCGGAGCCGTTAAAAACGCAATCAATACAGATTTAGTTTCTGGTGGTTCTAGTGGAGGTTCTGCAGTAAATGTTGCCAAAGATTTTACAGTTTTTTCAATTGGTGGAGATACGGGAGGTTCTGTTCGTCAACCGGCAGGTTATAATAATGTCTACGGATTAAAACCAACCTACGGAAGAATTTCTAGATTTGGATTAATGGCATACGCATCTTCTACAGATTGTGTTGGACCCATTGCAAAATCGATAGAAGATATTAGAATTGTTTTAAATGTGATGAGTGGTAAGGATATTAAAGATCAAACCACGTATCCATCAGAAACAATATCAGAAGAGAATATTTTAAATGCTGATGAAATAAAAACTGTTGGATACTTTAAGAATTTCATCGAAAACGATGCGATTGATGCAAAAGTAAAAGCGGACTTTTTAGCAACCATAGAAAAAATAAAAGCCAAAGGAATTGAAGTAAAAGAATTAGATTTCTTTGAGTCTGATACTTTAGTTTCTACCTACTATACTTTAGCAATGGCAGAAACGGCATCGAATCTATCTAGATTAGATGGTACCAATTACGGAAATAGAATAGAAGGCGATACTTTAAAAGACACGTATTCTATTACACGATCAGAAAATTTCTCTGAAGAATCTAAACGTAGAATTGTTGGTGGAAACCAAGTTTTATCTCAAGGTTTTTCTGATGAAATTTACTTAAAAGGATTAAATGTAAGAGATCAAATTATAGCAAATTTTGAAAAAGATTTTAAAGAAGTTGCTATTATTTTATCACCAGTAACACCAAATTCGCCACCAAAAATTGGCGATAGTTTAAAAGATCCTTTAGCAATGTATTTGTCTGATGCGTATACGGTTGGTTTTAGTTTAGGACAATTGCCAACGTTAACAGTGCCACAAGGAACAGAAACAGGATTGCAAATTACGGCAGCAAAAAATAATGACGAACTTGTTTTGAAGTTTGCTAACTTCTTAAAAGATACGATATAATGGAACTGGAACAATTAAATGAGCTTATAAAAAAGCACGACTTAGAGTTAGTAATCGGTATTGAAACTCACGTTCGATTAAATACAAAAACAAAGTTATTCTGTTCTTGTGCAAATCAAGAAATAGAGCAACCAAACCAAAATATATGTTCGGTTTGTACTGGGCAAATGGGAGTTTTACCTTCTATAAATAAAGAAGCAATAACCAAAGCTATTTATTTTGGTAAGGCTGTAAAATCTACTTTTTCTAATGAAGTTATTTCTTGGGATCGTAAACATTATGAATACCCAGATAACCCAAAGAATATTCAAATTACACAGTTTCACAATCCTGTAATTCCAGATGGACAAGTTTCTTGTTATAGAAATGATGGTTCGCAATTTACAGTGAGTTTAACACAAACTCATATAGAGGAAGATGCTGCAAAATTAATGCACGAAAAGAAAGTTTCTTTAGTAGATTTTAACAAAGCAGGTGTTCCGTTAATAGAAATTGTAACCGATCCTTGTATTCGTCACATAGAAGATGCATCTACGTATGCACAATACATTCAGCGTATTGTTCAGAATTTAAAAATATCTGAAGCTAACTTAGAAAAAGGTGAGTTTAAGTCGGATGTTTCTGTATCACTTCGTAAAAAACACACGTATGATTTAAACCCGAGAACAGAAATCAAAAACTTAAATTCTTTTAAGTTTATGGTAGATGCTTTAAAGGAAGAAATTGAAAAGCAATTAAGCTATTATGTAGAAAATAAAGCATTTAGACCAGACCAAACAACTGTTTTATGGGATGCAGATTTAAAGCAAACCAAAACAATGCGTAAAAAGGAATTTGAAGCAGATTATCGTTTTATTTCTGAACCAGATTTACCTTTTGTAAACATCAAAAAAGTTGTAGATAGTATACATGTTGATATTAGTTCTTTGCCTTTTGCAGTAGAATCTATTTTGATAAAAGGTGGCGTTTTACCACAAGATGCTAAGTTTTTTACAGCAGATTCTTTACGTTCAGAAGTTTTTGTTGCGATCAATAATAAAATAAATGACGCTTCTTTTGTTGCCAAAACATTGGTAAATAATATAGGTGCTGATGAGTATGAGAATATTCATAGTGTAGATCAATTAATTGAAATTTTTCAATTATTTAAAGACGATAAAATAACGTCTGTATTAGTACAAAACGGAATTACATCTTATTTAAAAGATAGAACTTTCGATTATAAAAAGTACTTTGAAGACAATACCATTTCTGAAGATAAAATTAAAGCTGCCGTTGCAAAAGTAGTTTCAGAAAACGAAGCAACTGCAAATGATATTAAAGCAGGAAACCAAGGGAAAGCAGGTATTCTTGTTGGTAAAGTAATTGGTATTATTGGTAAAGGAGCTTCAGGAAAAGTGATTCGTCAAGAAATATTAAACGCTTGTTCTGCGGATGCTAAAACGACAAAGAGTGCAGCTGTAGCTGATGAGTTAAAAGCAACTAGTGACCAGCCAAAGGCAAAAATAGAAGAAGAAACGTTACCTCAAGTTCCTATTATTATAAAAGAGGAATACAGAACACATAAAATTTCTCAAATATCAGAAGATTCAATTAATGATGAGGTTACTTTATCGGGTTGGGTTTCTAGTGTTAGAGATCATGGTGAATTAATTTTTATTGATTTACGCGATTCTAGCAATCAAGTTTTTCAAGTGCGTTTAAGTAAAGAGACATTTCCTAATTTAGATGAGCTTGTAAAGTTAAAATCAGAATCTGTTATTTCTGTAACCGGAATTGTGGTGCAGCGTAAAGAAGATGATTATAATGCAGGTTTAAGAACTGGTAAAATAGAATTAGAAACAGCTGCTTTAGATATTTTAAACTTATCTAAAACGCTTCCTTTTGAAATAAAAAGAGCAATGAAATCGAACGAGAATGTTCGTTTTCAATATAAGTTTTTAGATCATAGAAACGATGAGGTTCGTAAAGCAATTGTAAACCGTCATAGAGTAATCAAGCTAATGCGTGATATTTTAGACGAAGAAGAGTTTTTAGAAATTGAAACGCCTATTTTAACTGCAGGTACAGACGAAGGAGCAAGAGAGTTTATTGTACCAACAAGAAAACAAGCAGGTTCTTTTTATACGTTACCACAAGCGCCACAACAATTTAAGCAAATGTTGATGGTAGGTGGTTTTGAAAAATATTTTCAAATAGCACGTTGTTTTAGAGATGAAGATTCTCGTGGAGATAGACAACCAGAATTTACACAATTAGATATAGAAATGGCGTACGCAAGTATGCAGCAAATAATCGATTTAAACACCAAAATGTTTAATGAAATTGTGAAGAAAATCTACGGTAAAAAATGGACTTTACGTCCGTTTGAAGTAATTACGTATAAAAACGCGATGGATAAATATGGTTGTGATAGACCAGATTTACGTTATGGCTTACAAATGCAAGATATTACGGATATTGTAAAAGATACCACATTCCAAGTTTTTAGCAAACCAATTGAAGACGGCGGAATTGTAAAATGTATTAAAGTTTCTGCAGCAGAGCAAGGAAACAAACGTATGTCTAAAGGACAAATAGAAAACTTAACGGCCATTGCACAACAAAATGGTTTAGGTGGTTTGGCATATATTATTGTAAATGAAAATGATTTACAATCGCCAATTATTAAGTTTTTAGGTGAAGAAATTGCAGCCAATATTATTAAAGCTACAGATGCACAAGTTGGAGATATTGTATTTTTCTCAGCAGCAGATTATGCAACCGCTAACAAAGCATTAGATGCTGTTCGTCAAGAAATGGGACGTATTTTAAAGTTGATAAATCCTAAAGAATTAAGACCAGCGTGGGTTGTAGATTTTCCAATGTTTGAAAAAACAGATGAAGGAAGATGGACATTTACACACAATCCTTTTTCTATGCCAGCAATCTATGACTTAGAAAAGCACATGACTGGAGAAGGAGAAGAAATAGGAACCATTATAGCGCAACAATACGATTTAATCTTAAACGGTTACGAGATTGGTGGAGGTTCTGTTCGTGCACATAAATCAGAAATTTTAGAAGCAACCTATAAAAATATGGGTTACAATAAAGAAGAAATGATGAAAAGTGTGGGCACGATGTATAAAGCTTTTCAGTATGGAGCGCCACCTCACGGAGGAATTGCTTGGGGAGTAGATAGATTAATGATGATTTTAGAAAAGAAAGCTTCTATTAGAGAAGTAATGGCTTTTCCTAAAACAGGTTCATCAGAAGATTTATTGTTTAATGCACCTTCAATTTTATCGGATAAAAAAGTAGAGGAGATGAATGTTAGAATTATAAGGAAGTAAATTTTTAAGAATTCTTTAAAACAAAAAAATCTCGCGAAAGCGAGATTTTTTTTGTTATTATTATTTAATTAAGAATGATGGGGTATTAAGTGTTTGTTAACCATTTTTTTATGAGAATAGTTTAAAAATATTTGTTATTGCTCATTTTCAACAAGTACCACAACCATTATTTTAAACTCTCGATAAGAAAGCTGTAAGAGACTGAATTCCGTATTTATTTTAAAATTCCATATATTTGTAATACTTAAACCTTCACGTTATGGATTTAGCTGCAAGAAAAAATATATTTAAAGAACGTTTCGATCAAATAAAAGACATCGATTTAATTCAGCGTTTTGAAGAGTTTTTAGAGTTGCAACTATCTAATAAAAAAAATGTGGCTTATACAGTTCAAGGAGAAGCTTTAACCAAAGAAATGTATGTAGAGAAGGTGCAGAGTACTTTGAAATCTGTAAAAAACGGAAACTTTACCACTGTAGAATATTTAGAAAAAGAATCAAAAAGCTGGTAGAAGTATTCGATTCTTATCGAAATCCTATTGAAAAAAGAAGGTAAGCTAGAAAGAATTTTTTACAAAAGAAATCCGCTCTTTTTGGTTAAATCCAAAATAAATCAAACTAAAGGTTGCTTGTTTAAAAAATCTATCTTACTTTTGTTAAACAATGAAAAATAATACAATAAATACAGGTTGGTGGAACTCTCTTATATAATAAGTGAGAAAAAACCTATATGTATACAACATAAAATTTAAAAAGGCTTATCTCACGATAAGCCTTTTTTTTATGATGATTTTTTAAATCATCCAAAGTTAAAAAGAATAGACAAATGTCCCCTCGAGTGCAGTCGAGAGGTTCCAAAATAAGTCTCGACTGCGCTCGACCAGATAAAAAGTAAAATGAAAAAATTACAGTTTAAAACAATTCACAAAACAAAGATTGCAGATACCGTTACGCCGGTAGGTTTGTACCTGCGTTTTAGAGACAAATACGCTAACACTTTGTTGTTAGAAAGTTCAGATTATCATAGTAAAGAAGAAAGTTTCTCTTTTATTGCCGTGGAGCCAATTGTTTCTATGAAAGTAGATAATTATCAGTTTTCTGTTTCTCACAAAGGAACACAACTAGATGAACAACCTATCAATAAAAACTTTTATGAGTTATTCGATAAATTCACCAATTCTATAGAATTAGAGTGTCTTGACGAATTAAAATCATTCAACGGATTGTACGGGTATACTACTTTTGATTCTGTTCAGTATTTTGAGAATATTCAATTTACTAACAAAAAAGCACCTTCTGCAATTCCAGAAATGCAGTACAGTTTTTACCGTTTTATTATTGCCATCAATCATTTTAATGATGAAATGACATTGATAGAAAATATAGAAGAAGGTACAGAATCTCGTATTAAAGAAGTTCAAACTATTATCGATGCACAAGCATTTAATACGCAGAAATTCGAAATTGTAGGCGAAGAAACTTCCAATGTTACAGGCGAAGAATTTAAAGACTATGTAAGAAAAGCAAAATCGCATTGTAAAAGAGGCGATGTTTTTCAACTAGTATTATCACGCCAATTTCAACAAAAATTTAAAGGAGACGAATTCAATGTGTATAGAGCATTGCGTTCTATAAATCCGTCGCCATATTTATTTTATTTCGATTACGGATCCTTCAAGTTAATGGGGTCTTCACCAGAAGCACAAATTAAAATTTCTGAAGGTAAAGCTACTATCAATCCTATTGCAGGTACGTTTAGAAGAACTGGCGATATGGCAGAAGACATAAAGCTGGGGAAAAAATTATCCGAAGATAAAAAGGAAACGGCAGAACACGTAATGTTGGTAGATTTAGCGCGTAACGATTTAAGCAAACATGCAGATAAAGTTACGGTTGAGGTGTTTAAAGAAGTACAGTATTTTAGCCATGTAATTCACTTGGTTTCTACGGTTAGAGGAAAGATTAAAGGAAACCCAATAGAAATTGTTGGAGACACTTTTCCTGCCGGAACTTTAAGTGGAGCGCCAAAGTACAAAGCAATGGAGTTGATCGATAAATATGAGAATCAAACCCGTGGTTTTTATGGAGGAGCAGTCGGAATTATCGGTTTAGATGGTTCTGTAAATTTAGCGATTGCTATTCGTTCGTTTGTGAGTAAAAATAATGTTTTGTACTCGCAAGCCGGAGCAGGAATCGTTATTCATTCCGACGAAGAAAAAGAATTACAAGAAGTAAATAATAAATTAGCAGCGTTAAATAAAGCGTTAATTTTAGCAGAAAATATTTAGGGCGTTTTAACAGGCTTTCCTTTATATCTTTTTTCCGAAAAAGAAAAAAGGTTAAGAATATCAGTAGATATTCGAACGGTGTAAATCCCTAACGCGAAAGTGAGTATTAAGTCATTACGAGGAGTTTTTCCGACGAAGTAATCTCTTAATTAATAAACAGATTGCCACAGCAAATGAAAAATTTGCTTCGCAATGACAATTAGAAAAAACATGAAAATATTAATTTTAGATAATTACGATTCGTTTACCTATAACTTAGTTCATATGGTAGAGAAAATTACAGGAAAATTTCCTACGGTTTTTAGAAATGACGAAATCAGTATTGCAGATGTAGGCACGTATGATATCATTATGTTATCTCCAGGTCCAGGAATTCCAGATGAAGCAGGAATCTTAAAGGAAGTAATTAAAACATACGCCGGTGTAAAACCAATATTCGGAGTTTGTTTAGGTTTACAGGCAATAACAGAAGTTTTTGGTGGCAAAATCATCAATTTAGACGATGTTTTTCACGGAGTTGCTACAGAAATGCAAGTAACAGATAAAAACGCGACTATTTTTAAAGATGTTCCAGAAACATTTATGGCGGCACGTTATCATTCTTGGGCAGCAACAGACGAAGGTTTTCCTGAAGAAATACAAGTAACAGCAAGAGATGAAGATGGATTAATTCAGGCAATTGAGCATAAAATATTTCCTATTTCTGCGGTACAGTTTCACCCAGAATCTATTTTAACAGATGTTGGTGAGCAGTTGGTTACTAATTTTATCAATAGTGTAAAAAAGTAATGTCATTACGAGAGAAACGAAGTAATCTCATTTTTAATTAAAAGATTGCCACATCAAATTATCATTTGATTCGCAATGACAAGTAAGAATTATGAAAGCAATTTTAAACAAATTATATAATTACGAAAGATTGTCTAAATCTGAAGCAACACAAATATTAAAAGATATTGCTGCAGAAAAATACAATGATGCACATTTAGCGTCTTTTATGACTGTTTTTATGATGCGTCCTATTACAGCTGATGAACTTGCTGGTTTTAGAAATGCCTTAAAAGAATTGTCTATAAAAGTAGATTTATCAGAGTATAATACCATCGATATTGTTGGAACTGGTGGCGATGGAAAAGATACGTTTAACATATCAACCTTAACCTCTTTTATAGTTGCCGGAACCGGACAAAAAGTAGCAAAACACGGTAATTATTCGGTGTCTTCTCAATCTGGTTCTTCAGATATGTTAGAGAGTTTTGGGTACAATTTTACAAATGACCAAAACGTTTTAAAAGAGCAGCTAGAAAAAGCAAATATTTGTTTTTTACATGCTCCAAAATTTCATCCGGCAATGAAAGCGGTTGGGCCAACAAGAAAAGCATTAGCGTTAAAAACGTTTTTTAATATGTTAGGTCCTTTGGTAAATCCAAGTTCGCCTAAGAACCATATGTTAGGTACTTTTAATATGGAAGTTGCACGTTTGTATAATTACATTTTACAAGAAGAAGATATCAATTACGGAATTATTCATGCTTTAGATGGTTATGATGAAATTTCGTTAACAAGCGGATTTAAGTTCTTCACGAAGAATGGAGAACAAATTATAAATCCAGAAGATTTAGGGCAGAAAAAAATTCAGCAATCAGAAATTTTTGGAGGAAACTCTGTAGCAGATGCAGCAAAAATTTTCAAATCTATTTTAGAAGGAAAAGGAACAGAAGCACAAAATAATGTGGTTTTAACAAATGCTGCTTTTGCTTTAACTATTGTAGATGACACCAAGTCTTTTGAAACTGCTTTTGCAGAAGGTAAAGATTCGTTATTTGGATTGAAAGCGAAACAAACATTAGAGAAGTTAGTGAGTTTATAATTAGAACGTCATTACTAATGAGGTTACGAGTGAAGTACTCTGTTTATAAAAAGAGATTGCTTCGTACCTCGCAATGACAGAAGTAAAATAAATAGTAATAAATAAAACGTCATTCCGAAGATTATTGAAATTAAAATATTTTTTAATTGAAGATACTCAAACGAAGTTTGTGACTGAAGGAATCTTGTAATTTGAATTAACAGATTGCTTCGTACCTCGCAATGACAGAATATATAAGAAATGACAATTTTAGATAAAATAATAGCATTTAAAAAGAAGGAAATTGCTAAGATAAAAGCAGAAGTTCCTGTTCAGAATTTAGTAAAAAGTCCTAGTTTTGGAAGAACAACTTTTTCATTAAAAAAATCTTTGTTAGAAGTTGGTTCTACCGGAATTATTGCAGAGTTTAAACGTCAATCTCCATCAAAAGGAATCATTAACGACCAAGCAACTATTGCTGATGTTACCAATGGGTATTTAGATGCCAATGTAGCTGCACAATCAATCTTAACAGATACTTCATTTTTTGGAGGAACGATGGCAGATTTAATGGAAGCAAGAATCATTAATCAACAAAAACCTATTCTTAGAAAAGATTTTATTGTTGATGGATTTCAAATTGTAGAAGCAAAAGCCATTGGCGCCGATGTTATTTTATTAATTGCTTCTTGTTTGACTGCTACAGAACTAAAAAACTACGGAAATCTAGCGGCAGATTTAGGGTTAGAGGTTTTGTATGAAATTCATACCCAAGAAGATTTAGATAAAATTAACGATTTAGATAATAAGATTATCGGTATTAATAATAGAAATCTAAATACTTTTGAAGTAGATTTAGAACATTCGATTAAATTGGCTGGTCAAATTCCTGATACTTGTTTAAAGGTTTCAGAAAGCGGAATTTCTGACCCAAAGATAATTACAGGATTGAAAGAATTTGGTTTTCAAGGTTTTTTAATAGGAGAAAACTTTATGAAAACAGACAACCCGGGAGAAGCTTGTTTAGAATTTATCAATCAAATTAGATAAATATGAAACTGAAAGTTTGCGGAATGAAATTCACAGAAAATATCCAACAAGTTGCAGCGTTGCAACCTGATTATTTGGGCTTTATTTTCTATGAAAAATCAAAAAGAAATTTTGAAGGAATTATTCCAGAATTTTCTAATTCGATAAAAAAAACGGGTGTTTTTGTAAATGAATATGTTGAGATTGTTATTTCTTTAGTTGAAGAATATAGATTAGAAGCTATTCAGTTACACGGAGATGAATCTGTTGAATATGTTATCAATTTAAAAAAGCAATTAGCAGAAAATAGAGCTTTGTTTATTGAAGAAAACAAGACGATAAAAAAGCAAAAAAACAAACACTACATTTCTAAAAATGAAGTTGAGGTTATTAAAGTATTCGGAATTAAAGACGAATTCGATTTTAATGTTTTAAAACCCTATTTAGAAGTGGTAGATTTCTTTCTGTTTGATACAAAAGGTAAAGAAAGAGGCGGAAACGGAACAAAATTTGATTGGTCTGTTTTAGAAAAATATCCTTTTGAAAAACCTTTCTTTTTAAGTGGAGGAATCGGTTTAGAAGATGTAAAAGAAGTACAAAAAATATTAAAATCTAATTTACCAATTTACGCTTTAGATGTAAATAGTAAATTTGAAAGTAAACCAGGAGTTAAGAAAATAGAAGAGTTAGAAAAATTTAAAAATAAAATATCTGTGTAATTGTGTAAAAGTTGAATTGTCTAAAAAAGCACATCAACAATTACACGATTAAACAAATAAACAATTACACAATTTAAGATATGAAATCAAAATTTCACCCAGACAAAAATGGTTATTACGGACAATTTGGAGGTGCTTTTATCCCAGAATTGTTATATCCGAATGTAAAGGAGTTAGAAGATAATTACCTTCAAATTTTAGAATCGGAAGAGTTTCAAGAAGAATATAAATCCTTATTAAAAGATTACGTTGGTCGCCCAAGTCCGTTGTATTTGGCAAAACGTTTGTCAGAAAAATACGGTGCTTTTATTTATTTAAAACGAGAAGATTTAAACCATACAGGAGCACATAAAGTAAACAATACGATTGGTCAGATTTTGGTTGCTAAGAAATTAGGAAAAACTAAGATTATAGCAGAAACAGGTGCAGGGCAACATGGTGTCGCTACCGCTACAGTTTGTGCTTTAATGGGCTTAGAGTGTACTGTTTTTATGGGCGAAAAAGACATTGAGCGTCAAGCGCCAAATGTTGCACGTATGAAAATGTTGGGTGCAAAAGTAATTCCTGCTTTAAGCGGAAGTAGAACTTTAAAAGACGCAACAAATGAAGCGATAAGGTATTGGATTCAGCATCCAGAAACGTTTTACTTAATTGGTTCTGTAGTTGGTCCGCATCCTTACCCAGATATGGTTGCGCGTTTGCAAGCAGTAATTTCAGAAGAAATGAAATGGCAGCTAAAAGAGAAAACAGGTAAAGAAAATCCGGATACAATTATAGCTTGTGTTGGTGGAGGATCTAATGCTGCTGGTGCTTTTTATCACTATATGGATGATGAAGAGGTAGAATTAATAGCAGTAGAGGCTTCTGGTTTAGGAGTTAATTCTGGCGAAAGTGCTGCCACTTCTCAATTAGGACAAGTAGGAATTATTCATGGTTCTAAAACCATTTTAATGCAAGATGAATACGGACAAATTGTTGAACCTTATTCTATTTCAGCAGGTTTAGATTATCCGGGAGTTGGCCCTTTACATGCGTTTTTATACGAAAGTAAAAGAGCTAAGTTTATGGATGCTACAGATAAAGAAGCATTGGCAGCAGCATATGAATTAACTAGAATTGAGGGAATTATTCCTGCCTTAGAAAGTGCGCATGCTTTGGCTGTTTTATCAAAAATTAAATTTAAAAAGGACCAAGTTGTGGTGGTTAATTTATCGGGTAGAGGAGATAAAGATTTAGAAACGTTTATCAATCATTTAGAAGGATAATGAGTTCTAAAATAGCACATATTGAAAGTGAGTTGGTGTCTTTAAGAGAAGATTTAAAGGACCATCAACTTTATAAAAAGTTAAATTCTATAGAAGATATAAAAACTTTTATGGAAGCACATGTTTTTGCCGTTTGGGATTTTATGTCGCTTTTAAAAGCATTGCAAATCAACTTAACAACGGTTTCAATTCCTTGGATTCCGAAGAAGAACACCAACTTAGTTCGTTTTATCAATGAAATTACGTTGGCAGAAGAAAGTGACGTTAATAAAGATGGCGTTTTAAAAAGTCATTATGAAATGTATTTAGATGCAATGCAAGAAATGAATGCAGATTGCGCTAAAATAGCAGGTTTTATTGATGAAATTTCTAAAGGTGAAGACGTTGTAAAATCGCTTGAAAAATTATCGATTCATAAGAGTATAAAAGACTTTGTTGCGTATACTTTTAAAATAATCGATACTAAAGAAGATCATAAAATTGCAGCAGCTTTTACATTTGGTAGAGAAGATATTATACCAGATATGTTTTTAAAAATTGTTGGTGAAACAACTTTAAAAAGTAATAAAAAGTTTGATAATTTTATCTATTATTTAGAAAGACATATTGAGTTAGATGGAGATGAACATGGACCTTTATCATTACAAATGATTGAGGAATTATGTGGTAATGATGAAAAGAAATGGCAAGAAGTTTTAGAGGTTGCTAAAGAATCTTTGCAAGTAAGAATCAATTTGTGGAGTGCTGTAGAAGAAGAATTAAAAAGTAAAAACGAACCAATTTTAGCATGAAAAAATTAGAAACAATCTTTCAGGAAAAGAAAAATTTATTATCGATTTATTTTACTTGTGGTTATCCTAAATTAGATGATACTACTAAGGTAATTACTGCATTAGAAAAAAGTGGTGTAGATTTTATAGAAGTTGGTTTACCATATTCAGATCCTTTAGCAGATGGTCCTACGATACAAGATAGTAGCCAAAAAGCATTAGAAAACGGAATTAATTTAGACATTATATTCGATCAATTAATGACGATTAAAGACACTAATAAAACACCTTTAGTTTTAATGGGGTATTTAAATCAGATGATTAAATATGGTGAGGATAAGTTTTGTCAGAAAGTAGTAGATTGTGGTATAGAAACGGTTATTCTTCCAGATTTACCAATGGTAGAGTTTGAAAATCATTATAAAGCATTGTTTGAAAAATACGGAATTACAAGTGTATTTTTAATTACTCCGCATACATCCGAAGAAAGAATTAGAAAAATAGATGCGTATTCTAAAGCGTTTATTTATGTAGTTGCTTCTGCTTCTATTACCGGTGCAAAAGGCGATATATCTAATCAACAAATTGAATATTTCGAAAGAATTAAAAACATGAACTTGCAAAGTAATTTAATTGTTGGTTTTGGTATTTCTGATAAACAAACTTTTACAACTGCTTGTAAATATGCAAATGGAACCATTATTGGTTCTGCATTTATAAAGAACTTAGGAGAAAATGGTATTGATAAAATTGATGATTTTATTAAACCTATAATAAGTTAAGAAACTCTTAAATATTTCTTAAAGAGTGTTTAAAAAAACGTTATAAACTTAATAAAGTTTAATTTGGTCATTAAAACCTCAGTAATAATGATTAAAAAGACTTTATTTTTTTATGCAGTTCTATTTAGTACAACTGTTTTAATTGCTCAAAGCACCTTAATAAGAATGCCATCTATAAGCCCAGACGCTTCTAAGATGGCATTTAGTTTTGATGGTGATATTTGGGTTCTCGATTTAAAAACAAATCAGCCTAAAAGGCTAACAATTCATCAAGCTTATGAGACCAGTCCTACATGGAATTCAGAAAGTAATCAGTTAGTTTTTACTTCTAATAGAAGAGGAAATACAAACATTTTTAAAACAGGTTTAAACGGAGGAATCCCTAAACAGTTAACCTACTATCCTACAACAGATACACCGAGTCAGTGGAATGCTGATGGAGAAATTATATTTTCAAGTAATAGAATTTATAAAGGAACAGAAAGAGAAACATCAATTTATAAAATTAACGAAAACGGAGAAACTCCTAATCGTTTTATGACTGCTTTAGGTAGTCAGGCTTCTATATCGCCTAACGGTAATTTAGTTGCTTTTGTAAAAGGAACTTGTAGAATTTCTAGAGAAGATTATAACGGTCCTGCACAAAGAGATATTTGGATTTATAATATAAATACCCAAAAATATCATCAAATTACTACAAGTAACAAAAACGATCATTCTCCGTTTTGGGATGCGCAAAGCAATTTGTTTTATATAGGTGCAGAAAGCGGTAGATATAATATTTATAAAACTTTATTAAATACAAACGGTAGCAAAAATGGTACAGAAAATAAGTTAACAGATTTAAAAGTTAATGGTGTTTTATCTTACTCTGTAAGTAACAATGGTACTATTATTTACAACAGCGGATTAGATGTTTTTAAAATAGAAAATGGATCAACATCAAAAATAAACCTAAACTTAGCAACAGATAATAGATTTGAGTTAGAAGAAACAGAAACGGTTTCTAGCGGAATTAAAGATTTAAATGTTTCGCCAAACGGAAAATTAATAGCGTTAAGTATTAACGGAGAAATTTTTGTGAAAGAAAATAATAAGGATAAAAAGAAAACAAATAATGTTAGTAATAATCCTTTTAAAGATGATAATCCTTTTTGGATAGACGATAATACATTAGGTTTTTTATCAGATAGAAACGGTCAAAATGAGCTATATAAAGTTGTTTCTACAGATGATAAAGTAAACTTAAGTAGAAGCCTAAAAACGAAAGTTACAAAACTAACAAAAAGTAAAATTGATGTTTTTGAACCATTAGTTTCGCCAAACGGAAAGAAAATTTCTTATAGAATTGGTAGAGGACAATTGGTAATTGCAGATTTAAAAGAGGGTAAAATAGTTAACGTTAAAAGTTATTCTGATACTTGGGCAGCTGCAGAGGGTGTAGCTTGGAGTCCGGATAGCAAGTACATTGCATATTCTCAGGATGATTTAAATTTTGATAGTGAAATCTATATTCAATCTATAGAAAATCCATCTAAAAAGATAAATGTTTCTATGCATCCTAGGTCAGATTCTTCTCCGGCTTGGAGTCCAGACGGAAAAAAACTTTCTTTTGTTTCTAATAGAGCAGGAGATAGAGGAGGTATTAATTATGATACTTGGATGATTTGGTTACAAAAATCTGATTGGGAAAAAACCAAAACAGATTTTGAAGAAGGAGATTATTACAGTTCTAAAGAAGATGTTAAAAGCAAGGATGAAAAGAAAGTTGTTGATGTAAAAATTGATGAAGATAAAATTTACGACAGACTTGTACAGTTAACAAATTGGGCAGGTAATGAAAGCGGAAGATTTTTTAGTGCAGATAGTAAGAGTATTTATATTGCAGCTTTAGATGCAACAACAGGTGAAAGCGGTTTGTATAAATTAGACTTAAAAGGAGGCAAACCAAAATTAGTTAAAGGTGTTGGTGGTTTACGCGGTTATAGTTTACATAAGGATAACTTGTATTATGCTGCGGAAGGAAAGTTAAAATCTTTAAACTTAAAATCTGATAAAGTTTTATCATTCTCTCATTCAGCTACCTATACAACAAACTTTAGTAAACTAAATGAACAAGTTTTTGAAGAAGGTGTTAGGGCAATTACTGCAGGTTTTTATGATCCTAAGTTTCATGGATATAATTGGGATAAAATTGTAGAAAGATACCGACCAATGGTTTTAGCAGCCGAAAGTAAACATGACTATTCTTTTATGTTTAACAATATGTTAGGGCAGTTAAATGCAAGTCATATGGGATATAGAGGTAAAACGCCAGAAAAAGTTTCTAATGATAATATTGGTTTATTAGGTTTGGATGTTTCTAATGTAAAAAAAGGAGTGAAAATAAACTTTATCTTACCAAACTCTACAGCAACAAAAAACAATGTTTCTTTGCAAAAAGGAGATGTTATTACCGCTGTAAATGGAGTAGAAATTAAAGAAAATACTAACTTTTATAGTTTGTTAAAAAATACTTCCGAAAATGAAATCTTATTAAATCTAGCTGATAAAAGAGAAATTGTGGTAAGAACAGAATCTACGAGAACGATTAGTAATTTACGTTATGAAGAATGGATAAACTCTAGAAAAAAGTTAGTAGATGAATATTCTAACGGACAATTAGGATATATTCATATACAAGGAATGAATTTACCAAGTTTTGAGCGTTTTGAAAGAGAGTTAAAAGCAAGTGGTTATGGTAAAAAAGGAATTGTAATAGATGTTAGAAATAATGGTGGAGGTTGGACTACAGACCGTTTAATGGCTGTTTTAACAGTGCAACAACATTCTTACACTGTACCAAGAGGAGCAACTGATAATTTACAAAGAGATAACAAAAAATTCTCTGGTAATTATCCTTTTAATGAAAGAGCTTTATTGGCTGTAAATACAAAGCCTTTAGTTGCTTTAACAAATGAAAGCAGTTATTCTAATGCAGAAATTTTTGCACACGCATTTAAAAGTTTTAAGTTAGGTAAAGTAGTAGGGCAACCAACCTTTGGAGCTGTAATTTCTACAGGTTCTCAAAGATTGCAAGATGGTTCTATTAGAATGCCTTATAGAGCTTGGTATGTTAAAGAATCTGGTATGAATATGGAAAACGGACCTGCAGTACCAGATATTTTAGTACAAAATAAACCGGGATGGAAAGCAAGGGGAGAAGATGATCAGTTAAAGAAAGCTGTAGAGGTTTTATTGCAAGATTTAAATTAGTGAATAAATAATATGCATAAAAAAAGCGAAACTTAATAAGTTTCGCTTTTTTTTGTAGTTTAAAAACTAGTCTAGTTATTAACGCTAATTAATTTTACATCAAAGGCTAAAGGAGTATAACCAGGAATAGCACCACTTCCGTACTGTCCATAAGCTAAAGTATAAGGGACTAAAAGAATACCTTCTCCACCTTCTTTAAAGTATGTAATGCCTTCTGTCCAACCAGCAATTACTTGACTTAAATTAAAGTCTATTCCAGACACAGTGCTTTCATCAAAAGTCTCTCCGTTTAAAAAAGTTCCTTTGTAAGAAACAGTTACGTTAGAAGTACTTGTTGGTTGTGCTCCTGTTCCTTCTGTATTTATAACGTAATATAAACCAGACTCTGTTTTTATAGCATCTAAATCGTTGTCATCAATATATTTTAAAATAGCAACCTCATTTTGTGCCTCATAACTATCATGAACAGCTAAAACTTCTATTTCAAAAACTAAAACAGTTCCACAAGGAATAGATCCAGTAGAGTTTCCAGATTCTCCAAAAGCTAATTCAGAAGGAATAATTAAAGTTCCACTTCCTCCTTCTTTAAATAGTTGAATTCCTTCACTTAATCCTGGGATTAATGTGCTTAAATTTAGAGCGATAGATTCACTTTCAGCATTACCAGTTCCGTCTAAAAAATATGTTTTATATTTAACATCTACAATAGAATTTTCAGTTGGAGTTTCTCCTGTACCTTCATTGTTTACAGTATAATATAAGCCAGATTCAGTCTTTGTAGTTATTAAGTCTTTACTCTCAATATATTCAACAATGTCTTCATCTGTTTGAGGTGTACAAGTAGTTTCATCATCGCTAATACAAGAGGTAAAAAGAATTACTGATAAAAAAAGTGTTAAGTAGGATTTCATTTTATAGTTTTAAAATTTCGGGCTAATATAAAATAATTAAAAATCATTATAAATTAAAACTTTATAAACTATTCCTGAAATTTTGTTATATTATTCACTAAAATAAATAAGGAATTACCAAAAGAGCTGGAAATAGGTCTCTATCAGTAGAATTAGAAGGAGGGAACTATGCATGGTGTACTTGTGGTTTGTCTGAAAATAAACCTTTATGTGATGGTTTTCATAAATAATAATGTTACTCTTAAATAATTAGGATCGACAATTATTTTATGTTTTACAAACCTTTTTTATATTGATGTTAAGTTCTCAAGTATTTTTACTTGACTTATTTTTTTGTTTTAATTCCCTTTAATTATTAGTGTTAGAAAGAAAACTTCTTAAATTTGAATATTAATTTGATTATGGTTAAAAATTTAATTAGATATTTTAAGGGCATTTATTTTATTAAAGCATTTTTAGTTGCTTTAGCCATGGTAATTGCTGTAATTGTCTCTGTATATTTTTTCGATAGTTTTGATGTAGGGTTTAGTGTTGCTTTAGGCGCTATTTTATGTGCACCATCAGATGTCTCAGGTAGTGTGAAACATAAGTTTTATGGAATGTTAGCATCTCTAATTTTAGCTTTCTCTATCACATTTTTAATTGGTTATTTTAACAATTACCTTCCTGTTTTAGTTCCTTTACTAATCATTTTAGTCTTTTTAATTTCTTATATTTCTGTATTTGGTTTTAGGGCTTCTTTAATTTCCTTATCCGGTTTAATTGCTTTGGTTTTGGCTTTTGGACATCAAAGCACAGAAATTAGTATTTTAGAACATTCATTATTTATTGTCTTAGGAGGTGTTTGGTATTTAGTTTTAGCAATTTCAACACAATTGTTATTACCCAGAGTTCAGGCGGACTTTTTATTTGTTGAATTGTTGGAGAAAACAGCAGAATTTATAAAAATAAGAGGAAAACTGTTAGCGGAAGAAAATGATAGAACAAGTCTCTTAGAGGAAAACTTTAAATTGCAAACAGCTATTAATGAACTTCAAGAGAATATTCGGGAAGTTGTTTTAGAAAAAAGATTCAATTCCGGGTTTAGTAATAGAACAAGGCGTCAGCAATTAATTTTTTCTAAAATTATTGAAATCTATGAGCTTGCTATTTCAAATGCCATTGATTATGACAAATTCGATACTTTATTTAAAGAGCACCACGAGAAAGTAGATGAGTTTAAACTTTTAATTTTTGAAGTTTCAGATAAACTAAATCACATTTCAAAAGTTATTCTAAAGGAAGAAAAACTTACGTATAAAAATAATTTTAAGGTTTTAATAAAAAAAATAGAAAATCATATTCAAATTTATAAAGTAGATATTGGCTTGCCAGAATCTAGAGAAGGAGTAATTTTTCTATTAAATTATAAAGCGTATCAAGAAAAACAAATTAGTAATTTAATGGATATCGTTAGAATTTTAGATAACTATTCTAAAAACGATAAAATTAGAGCTATTAAAGACGCGGAACAGTTTTTAACGCCTCAAGATTATGATGTTAAAAAACTAAAAGCAAATTTCACTTTTAAATCACCTATCTTTAGACATTCTTTACGATTAACGCTAACCATGCTTATTGGTTTTGCTATTGGTTTTGTTATAGAAATGCAGCAATCTTATTGGATTTTGTTAACGATAGTCGTTATAATGAGACCTAGTTATGGTTTAACTAAAGAAAGAACAAAGAACAGGGTAGTAGGTACGTTAATAGGAGCAGCTGTAGGAGTTGGAATTATTTTTTTAACTCAAAATCCAGTAATTTATGCTGTAATAGCTGCCGTTTCTTTAATAATAGGTTTTTCTTTAGTGAAGGAAAATTATAGAAATGCAGCAGCTTTTATTACGCTATATGTCATTTTTATGTATGCTTTAATTCACCCTAATATTTTAACGGTTATTCAGTTTAGGGTGATTGATACTCTTATTGGTTCTATGCTAGCATACGTTGCAAATTATCTTTTTTGGCCTGCTTGGGAAGCTAAAAATATTAAGGAGGTTTTATCGAAATCAATTGAAGGTTTTTCAGATTTTTTAAAACAAATAGCTGTTTTTTATCACGAGAAAGGAGAAGTGCCTACTGTATATGCTTTGGCCAGAAAAGAAGCCTTTTTACAAGTAGGAAACTTAAATGCGGCGTATCAAAGATTAGCACAAGAACCAAAATCTAGACAAGAAAATATTGCAGTATTTTATGAGCTTATAACCATAATTAATACGTATTTGTCTTCTCTTTCTTCTTTAGGGATGTATATTAGAACGAATGAAACAGGTAAGGTGCCCGAACAATTTGAAGTTTATGTTAAGCACATTTTATCCAATTTAGAAAAGGCGATGGAACTCTTAAATAATTCGGAGTCTACCATTTGTTTAGATACAGAAGAGTTAGGTTTTGCTGCCAAGAACTATGATGATTATTTTCAAAGTTTATCAAACCAAAGAGACAAAGAAATAGCAAAGGGATTGCCTATTACAAAAGAAATGAGATCTCAATTACACGAAACACAAATGGTCTCTGAACAGGTTAGGTGGTTGTTAAGCTTGTCTGAAAGTTTGATAAAAAACATCAAGAAAGTTTAGTTTTTTATCAAACTTATATTCAATTTAGAAAGTGTTTTTAATAAACTTTTTCACCATTTAAGAAAGTAGAAACGGCCTTTGTATTCGGTATATTATTGCCTTTAACTTTCATAATATCTTGATTTATAATTACAAAATCTGCAAATTTACCAACTTCAATAGAGCCTTTTTCGTCTTCTTCAAAATTAGAATAAGCTGCCCAAATGGTCATTCCTTTTAAAGTTTCTTCTCTGGTTAAGGCATTTTCCATCTGAAAACCATTTTCAGGATAATTGTTGAGGTCTTTTCTGATAGTAGCAGCGTAAAACGTTAAAAATGGATTTACTTGCTCTACTGGAAAATCGGTACCCAAAGCAATTTTTCCATATGTATTTAATAAGTCTTTAAAAGCATAAGCACCTTTTATTCGCTCTTTTCCGATTCTATCTTTTGCCCAATACATATCTGAAGTTGCATGCGTTGGTTGTACAGAAGGTAATATATTATCAAAGTTTTTAAAATCATCAGGAGCAATAATTTGTGCATGTTCTATTCTCCAACGTCTGTCTTTTTCATCTTTTAAAACTTCTTTATAGGTTTTTAAAAGCCAAGTATTTGCAGAATCTCCAATAGCGTGCGTATTCATTTGAAAATTGGATGCAGCAATTTGTCTTGCAATTTCTTGATATCTCTCTGGGCTATAAATTAAAGCACCAAAATGGTTTTCTCTATCAGAATATTGTATGCGCATTGCAGCTCCTCTAGAACCTAAAGCGCCGTCTCCATACACTTTAAAAGAACGAACGTTTAATCTGTCAGTTTTTACAATGCCGTTGTTAATATAATAGTCTATTTCTTGTTGATTATCGCCAGAAACCATTGCATAAATACGCATTTTTAAATTTCCAACTTGTTGTAAACTATCAATTAGTTCAATTGTTTTTTTGTTGATTCCTGCCTCATCCACTGTGGTTAATCCATAAGAAAAAGAAATTTTTTGAGCATCTAATAACCCTTGAATTGCTTCTTGATTTGTCGTTTCTGGAAACTTAATAAAATCCATGGCAGCATCAATTAAGACTCCAGTTAATTCGCCATCTTTCAAAATAATTTCTCCACCAGAAACTTTGGTGTCTTTTGTTATCTCAGAGAAGTTTAATGCAGCTTGATTTACTAGCAAGGCATGTCCATCAACCCTACCAACGGCAACAGGAGTTGTTGGAAATAATTGATCTAATTTTTTTTTAGTAGGAAACTCTTTTACTTCCCAATCGTTTTGATCCCATCCACGACCCGTAATAAAAGTGACGTTTTTTTCTTTTTGAAAATCGACAATCTTCTCTAAAACTTCATCGTAACTTTTAGTGCCTTCTAGAGATACTTTTTGTTGCTGTAATCCCATTCTGAAAAAATGACAATGAGCATCTATTAAACCAGGTACAATTGTTTGATTTTTTGCATCAACTATATTTTTGGATTGATATTTTTCTTGAATTTCTTTCGAAGTTCCTACAGCAATAAACTTTCCACCCTTTATAGCAAAAGCTTCTGCTTTGTCAAAATTATTATTAACAGTATAAGCATTTGAATTGATAACAATTAAATCTGCTTGCTGTTTGTTATTACAAGAAAACAGTGCAATTGATATGGTAAAAAAGAAAAGAAGTTGTTTCATTTTGGTTTATTCTAGGTTTATGAATTTAGATAAATAAGGTATGATAAATACATCAATAAAAATTGTAACGGAATTCTAATAATAGCTATTTTTTTAGATCCAATAGCAGGTCTTTCTTTAGTAACGTCCCAAATATGAATGGGAAGAAAAAGAACCATCAGCATAAAAATACCTATTGCAGCATATTTTACGGTTGATGGAAAAAATAAGCCTAAGCCTAAACAGAATTCAATAATCCCTGCAATATAATTTACCAATCGTTTCGGTAAAAAATCGGGGATAAAGTGTTTAAAAATATCCGGTTTTATAACGTGCATAATTCCTGCGAAGCAGAATAAAATACCGAAAAATATTTTTAAAATTAGAATGAAAATGTCCATGGAATTACGGTTTTACCGGAGTATTGTTATATAAATATTTATCCATTAGATAAATAATGCTTGCCATTGAGGCACTACCTAATTCTAACTCGCGTTTGTTTACTTTGTCAAAAGTATCTGTACTTGTATGGTGATAATCAAAATAACGTTGAGAATCGGGTCTGTAACCAACCAAGGTTACATTTTCTGCTTTAAGCGGACTAATATCTGCACCAGAACCGCCTTTGTCTAAATCGTGTAAACCATAAGGTGATAATAGTTTTTTCCAGCTTTGTAATAATTTTGTGTTAACAGTATTAGCATCAATAGAAAAACCTCTAGGTGTATGTCCGCCACCATCAGATTCTAAGGCTCCAATATGGTTTTCTTTGTTTAGTTTTGCTAATTCAGCATATTTTTTAGCACCTTTTGTTCCGTTTTCTTCATTCATAAAAAAGACAACTCGTAAGGTGTTTTTAGGCTTAATGTTATTTTTTTTAAATAAGTAAGCAACTTCTAAAGATTGTACAATTCCTGTACCATCATCATGTGCGCCTTCTGCTAAATCCCAAGAATCTAAATGCCCACCAACAACAAAAACATTTTCTGGAGTTTCAGAACCTTTAATTTCTCCAACAACATTAAAAGAAGGAGCGTCTGGTAAAGTTTCACAATTTTGTTTAAAGTAGAATTTTAAATTAGGATTTGCTTTTAAATCATCACTTAAAATATTTGCAGCTCTAGAGCTTATTGCAGCAGTAGGTATGTGTTTTTCTTTAGGTAAATCTCCATAACTCATGGTTCCTGTATGCGGATAGTCATCAACAGAATTGGTCATAGAACGCACAATTACACCTTTTGCACCAAAGTTTCCACAAACAGCAGCTCCTTTAACACGTTGGTCTACACAACCTCCATATGCTTCAAAGGTTTTTATTAAAGTATTATCAAACGGACGATTAAAAAAAATGATTTTACCTTTCATTTTATCGCCTAAAGCTGTTGCTTCTTCTAAACTTTTTACTTCTATAACTTCTGCTAAAACACCTTCTTTAGAAGTTGCAATAGAAAAGCCTAAAGCACAAATAGGTACATTTTTTTGAACGCCGTTTATTGCATAATTAGCAACTTCCTTTTCGCCACGAACCCAATGAGGCACCATAACAGGTTGTAGCCAAACAGAATCTAAACCAACTTCTTTCATTAATTTTTCTCCCCAAATAACGGCCTTTTCAGCTTCTGGAGAACCGGACAAACGACCACCAATATTCTGAGTTAAATCTCGTAACCATTCATAAGATTTACCTTCTGTTAAAGCAGTGTTGAATAGTGTTTTTATTTTAGTGGAATCAATTTTTTCTTCTGCAGAAAATTGGGTATTGTCTATTGGTTTTTCTTGTTTTTGATTACAAGAAATTAGTAAGATTGATGATAAAAATAGTAGTAGTGATTTTTTCATGTTGGGTAGTTTATTTGATTCTATAAAGCTACAAAAATGAAATGACTATTTATTTAATTTGAAAATGAATATGATCATCATGTCTAATGGCACCACAACCATGAAATCTAATTTTAGAATTACGGAGGTTTAACCTGTTTTTAAGATGAGGTTCTATAAAAATTTTACTAATCGCATCTTCTTTTAATATTTGTATAATAAGGTTTTTGGTTGCTTTTTCTGATATTTTTAAATCTGAGTGGAAGCTGCCAAACGTAAAATACTTAGTAAAGTCATATTGCCAAAACCCTTTTTTCTTACAAATATTGGTTTGATTATTTTCATTATTTTTTGGAGCTACAAAGATTCCGTAGCCACTATTAGACGGTTTCGCATTTGTATTTATACCTTTCTCGGTTTGATATATAAATGATATGTCAATCTTTTTACCATCATTATGACTTAAATGTGGGAGCAGTGGAAAGCCATTAAAAAAAGGGAAATTTGCATCTAAATAAATAACTTTTAGAGAAGGCGATTCTTTTTTTATTTTTAAAGAAATATTTGTCAATACTTTTTGCATTTTAGGCGTTACATAATTTCTATTAAAGAGTTTAGTTAGAAAATTATGTGCTTCTAAGTTTTTGTTGTTTTCAATTTTAATGCGTCCAAATAATGGTGCAACTTTTGGAACAATTAAAAAGGATGCTGTTAAATATAAAGTGATGAAAAAGAATGTTCTTTTCAATTTATATTTTGATACTTTATTAGAAATCAGTAAAAATGGAATTATATATAAAAAGCCTCCAATTTGAGTTGCTACAGTTAGAAATATGAAAATTAATAAATGTAGAATTCCTTTAAAAAAATAGTTACTTCTCATTTAGAATTTTATGAGCCTCAGAAAGTATGCTTCTATGTTTTTTTGCATTTGCGTTGGTCATTGCGTTTATTTCTGTAATAACTTCAGTTAAAATCTCTTTAGCTGCCTCTTTTTTGTTATTCCTAATTAAGAATTTAGAGAGTTCAAGTCTTTCATCGTAATGAGAGTAACGGATATCAATTTTTCTCAATTGAATTTCTGCCAATTCTAGTTCTCCTTTTTGTTCTAAAGCTAAACCGTAAAAAAAGAGCGTTTCTTTAAAGTTTTTTTGAAGGTCTATTTTGGGAGCATATGCAATAACCTTGTCGTATTCTTGAATATTATAATAACAAATAATAAGTTTGTTTATGGTGTGAGGGTCGTCTTTAAAGTTGCTTTCTAGCGCATTTTCATAGTGTTCAATTGCGTTGTGGTACTCTTTGTTTTGTGCATACGCATCGGCTAAATTAATCTTGTTTTGAAATGTGTTAGAAAATTTTAAAGCTGTTTCTAACTCCTTAATCTTTTTTGTAGGATTAATTATAGTCGTTATTTCTTCTGTAATATGAGTAACGTCTCCTTTGCTGATTACCTGTGTTAAAAGATAAATAATGCAACCAATTACCGGAATAAAGAATATGATAAAATACCAATACATATTGTTTCTATTCTTATAGGCGTGGTATGCACAATAAATTTGAAGTCCAATAACTAAGTAATATAACATAAAATTAATTTGGTAAAAAAGTTGCTTTTAAACAGGTTTTTAAAAATCGAACTTATAGGTTAAACCACCAAGTATTTGAGCTCCTTGTATATCAAAATTTGCAAAACGTTGGTATTTTGTATTAAATACATTGTTTAACTTTAGAAAAGCCGAAAACTTATCGTTAAAATGATACCCTCCGTTTAGGTTTACATCGGTAAATGAAGCTACGTTTTCTGAACCAGTTGAGGCAGTTGGATATTGACTGCTATAAAGTGCATCTTTCCTTTCGCTAACATAAAAAATATTGGCACCTGCAAACCATTTATTTGTTTTGTATTTCGCAGAAATATTTCCTTCTACAGAAGGTAGGTTCCAAGCCTCTACTTCATTTTCTAATGTGTAACTATTGTATATTCCTTGCATACCGAATGATAAGTTTTTAGAATATTCATACTCTAATTCTGTAAAGAAGGTGTTGGTTTTTACATCATCATAACGAACATCAAAAGAGTTGCCGTATTCATAACCTTTTAAATCCATGCTATTATAAGTAGTATTGGTTCCGTCGGACTTAGAATTGTTTCTTATAAACATTGGTTTGTCTTCTTCAGATTTAAAACTTGCTTTTACGTTAAAACTTAAATCATCTATAATTAGACCTTTAAATCCTAAAAAGAGGTTCGATTTTTCTAAAGTTTGTGTTATAAAAAGTGTTGGAGATACATAAGGATTTTCTTCTGTAAAGTTTTTGTAAGTATTGGTATGTAAATCACCCGTAATACCTGCATACACATTTAAATATTCTTCTATAATTGGTCCTTCAACAAAAATATCTGGCAGTATAAAAAAGTTATTAGCGCTGTTTTCTGAATCAAAAGAAGCAATTAATTTAAGACCCGGTTTTATAGAAAAACCTTGATATTCCATTTTATATTGAGGGTTTATGTTGATGGTAGAGGTACCATATTTTAGAGGGTTAGAATTGCTGTAATCGTTTTTAAATTCTCCCTTTAAAAATTCGATACTTGTTGCTATAGAGATATCATTTAAATTAGGTAGTAAATAATCTAAAGGCAAATTTAATTTTGCTTGAAATTTTGCTAAGATTTCGCTACTTTCATGGCTATCTGTATAGTTTGCAAAGTTTACTTTTCCAGATTGAATATAAGAATCTTCAAAATTTAATTCCCCAATTAAGTCAAAATAATTAAATACTTGCTCTTCATTTATTGCAGCTACAGTTGGTTCTGTAAAAGTAATATCTGGTAAACCGTACCAATTATAAAGATTTCTTTCAGAATTTAAAGTTACTTTCCAGTCGAAATAACGTTCCTGTTGTTTGTAAAATGCCCCAATATTAAAGTTAGAAAAATTACTGTTAAGTACCGAGTTTTTAACATTATCTAGAGATGCTAAATACTTAGCATTAAAACCAAACTCGTTTTCATAATTAGTACTATGGGTTAGATACGTTTCTAAATATGGAGTTGTATAATTTCCGATACCTGCGGCTAAATAGTTCTTGTAGACCCTTTCTTTAACGCCAACATCAATGCCTTTTACAACACCACTTTTAGGAATAAAAGTAGAGGCAACTGGAGCAGAAAAAATAGTATATTCTAGTTTTTTCTTTTCGCTGTTTTTAAGCAATTCTATTTTAGGGTTTTTATTAATTTTTTTGGCATCAGAAATTTTAGGATTGTATTTTGTTACAATATTTACAACTTCTGTTTTTACGGTGTCTTTAGCCTGATCCTTTTTTTGAGCGTTTAAACTTAAAAATGAAAAATAGACTAGAAATAATGTGAAACCTTTTTTCATTATTTTTTATTGTTTTTAATTGTGTTGTCCTCTTTAATAGGAGTTACAGAGTTATTCGTTTTGGCTTCGTTTTCTTTTATTTTTTTTAGCTCTTTTTTAGCTTCTTCTACAATGTCTTCAAATTGTGTAAAGTTTTTAATGATGTTTTCTAGCACAAAAGTAGCCTGATACACATCTTGCAAACCATAATAATTTTTACCCATTATAATATAACTTTTTACAGCCCAATATTTGTAAGAAGAGTAATTTGCTATTAAATTCTGAACCGTTTTATTAGAGTCTAAGTATTCTTCTTTTTGATTTTTAAAGAAAGCATTATAAAACAATGTTTCTGCTTTTAATTCTCCTGTAGCTTTACGTTCTACTTCTGTATAATATTCTTCTGCAGTGTAAAAATCTTCGGTTTTAAAAGAAGCACGTGCAATAATTATTTTAGCATCATTTTCCAATTGGATATTTAACTTCTCTTTTGCAAGAATTTTTTTAGCGTATGTAATAGCTTGGTCGTAAGCTTCTGTTTCATAATAACCTTTCATTAGATTACTCTGTGCAAATAATACATTCTCGGTAGAATAAGCTTCCAATTCTAATCGATCTAATATTTGTATGGCATTTTCAAATTCATCTCTTTCAAGAAATATTTGCGCTAATTTGGCTAGAGAGTCTTCACTATATTCATTTTGTCCTTCTTCTAGAACATTTTGATAATAGGCAATAGCCTTGTTAAATTCTTTTTCCTTAAAAAGGATGTCTGCCAAATAATAATTAGCTTTTAGCTTGTGAATTCCTTCAGGAAAAGAAATGGTGTATTTAGAAAGTGCTCTAATAATTTCACTACCATCTTTTGCTTCAAAGTATTTTTTCTCTGCCACAGCAAAGGTCGTATTGTCTAAATCTGAATCTGTAACATTGATGAATTTTAAACCAGATATCCAATCTACATACTCGTTTAAATTGCCATTGTCAATATAAATATTTCTAGCATTTGCAACTGCCTCAAAAGCATCTGGAGAATTTGGGAATTGATTGGTAGTTTGTTTAAACTTTTCTAAAGCTTTTTTACTATCATTTTCACTGTAATACAATAGACCCTGACGGACTAATGCCTTTGGGAGAAAAATACTATTTGGATGTTTTTCTATTAATCTGTTGTAGGCATTATGCGCATTGTTATTCTCTTTTATTACGGTGTATGTATTTGCTAGTTGAAATAAAGCATCATCTTTTAAGTTAGAAATCTGGTATTTATTTACCACATTGGTAAGCGCTGTAATTTTAGCTTGATTGTCTTCTATAAAGCCATAACTCATTCCAATTTGATACTGCGCATAATCTGCTTCTGCACCATAGGTATTAACAACCGTAGTGTAAGCATTAATGGCGCTTCTGTAATTTCTAATAGCAAAGTAACTATCACCTAAACGAATGTATGCATCGTCTTTAATGTCTTTTTCTAGAGAACCATCTTTTAAGAAGTTCTCGAAAGATACGGCTGCATCTGCATAATTTTTTAGTGTAAAATTACTGTAGCCTATATTGTAATCAATTAGTTTAAAATCTTCATCTTTTGATTTTAAATCCTTTTTTAAAGCAGTAAATTTAGAAAGTGCTTCTTTCGGGTTATCTAATTGATACAAAGTTTCTGCTTCCCAATATTTAGATTTTTCTCTAATAGATACTTCTGTTGCTTTTTTACCTGCAACAAACAAAGGCAATGCTTCTTGTAATTTTTGATCATTAAATAATTGAATACCTCTGTATAGAGAAACTTCAGAAATTAATGAATTATTTTTTTCAGTTTTCTTTTCGTTTAAAAAGACCAAAGCACCTTTAAAATCCTGTTGGTGTAAGAAAGAAGAAACTACTAAATCGTTAATTTCTTCATAAGCTGTAGATTTTGGATATTCTTTTAAATACTCTTGTAAAACTTCAGCAACACTTTTAAAAGGGTTTCCTGCTTCATAACTCAATTTCGCATAATTTAAAGCAGCATCTTCTTTAATTTTTCTGTCAAAATCCATTTCAGAAGCAGTTTTAAACGCATTTAAAGCCTCTGTCTTTTTCTCTAAATTAAGGTAACATTCACCTAAGTGATAATATGCATTTTGAGAAATAAAGTTTTTCTCATCTATAATTTTATTAAAATTACTAATCGCGTTTTCAAAATCGTTTTGTTTGTAATATGCATATCCTAATTGATAGAAATCGGTGTTGTTCCATTTTCCTTTTTTACCGGTATAAGCTTTTAAATACGGAATTGCTTCACTGTATTTTTCTAAATTAAAATAGCTCTCTCCAATTATTTTAGAAATTTCAGACCTGTCTTTTCGAGGAAAGGTGTTAATTAATTCTTTACCAACTTTAATACAGCGTTCAAACTTACCTGCTTGAAAACTAATGTCTAACAGGTAATAAGAAATTTCTACACGGTAGGTTTCGTTGTCTGCAATTTCTTTAAAGGTAGATTCTGCAATGCCATAATCTTCTAATTTATATGCAATGTAACCATAATAATACCTTGCATCATTTCCGTACTTAGCATCATTAATTAAAGGAAGAAATTTTTCTTTGGCTAAAGGTAAATTATTGCTAATTACATAAGAATACCCCATTTTAAAATCGAGTTCTTTTTTATCTTCTTTAGAAAGATAAGCAGCATCTACTTTTTGGTACCATTTAAGTGCATAAGCCGCTTTTTTATTCGCAAAGTAATAATTTGCAACTGTAAAAACTGCGGTGTTTTTTTTACTACTATTAGGGTTTTCTTCAATAAAAGTAAGCACTTTTTTATCTGCGTCTGACTGTTTTAAACGTACAGCACACATGGCATCATAATAAGCAGCATCTGCTTTTAAATTAGATCCAAGAGTAGCCGTCTCGTTTATTGCTGTAAAACTTTTTTGTGCAGCAGCATAGGCTTTATTATTAAACAATTTTATAGCATTGTTATATTTTGTGAAATTATTAGTTTCTACAATTGTTTGCTGACTATAACCTGCAAAAACAATTAATAATAAGAAACATGTAATAAAACGTTTTTTTATAAAAATAAACTTCATATAATTATTTTTGATACCTAGAATGAATAACGAACTTATTTTAATTTTGTTTGATGTTAGAAGAAAAAAATATGAAAAAATATTTTAATTCAAAAATAAGAATTGTTTATAATTCATGGTATAAAATCGTTCAAAAATTTTAAGTTTGTAAAAACAAGTTTTTTATGGAAAAACCAGTCTTATTTTTAGAGAACGCAGAGATTTATCAAAGAGAAAATTTGGTATTGTCTAACGTAAATTTATCAATACAAAAAGGAGAGTTTTATTATTTAATTGGTAAAACAGGAAGTGGAAAAAGTAGTTTAATGAAAACCCTATACGGGGATTTAAAATTACAAAAAGGAGCGGGGAGTATTGTAGACTTCGATTTAAAAAAAATAAAAGAAAAAGAGATTCCTTTTTTAAGACGAAAAATAGGAATTGTTTTTCAAGACTTTAAATTATTAAGCGATAGAACTATTTTTGGGAATTTAGAGTTTGTTTTAAAAGCTACTGGTTGGAAAGATAAAGTTAAGATTAAAGAAAAAATTGACGAGGTTTTAGATAAAGTAGGGATGAAATCTCAAGCTTACAAAAAAACGTACGAGCTTTCTGGAGGAGAACAACAAAGAATTGCTATTGCAAGAGCGTTGTTAAATGATCCAGAATTAATTTTAGCAGATGAGCCAACAGGTAATTTAGATCCAAAAACTTCTTTAGGAGTGATGGAGCTTTTAAATGAAATTCATAAAAGTGGAAAAACCATTTTAATGGCAACGCACGATTATCAGTTAATTGTAAAGTTTAAGCAAAAAACATTAAAGTGTGAGGGGGGAGAATTATTTGAAGTAGCCCAAAAAGCAACTACTTAATGCTATCTGTTCTTATACCGACATATAATTACAATACTTTTTTTTTGGTGAAAGAGATACATCAACAATTAATTTTAGAAGACATACAATTTGAAATTATTTGTTTGGATGATGGCTCTAAGTCACCTTTAAATGAAAAAAATAAGGACATAAATAAACTTTCTTTCTCTAGTTTTAAAAGTCTAGAAAATAACATTGGTAGAAGTGCAATTAGAAACTTATTAGCAAAAAAAGCAATATATAATTGGTTGTTGTTTTTAGATGCTGATGTTATTCCTGTAAATTCTAATTTTATAAAAAACTATATACATTGTTTTAAAAAAGATAAAACTGTTTTTTGTGGAGGATTATTATACCAAAATAAAAAAGAGAATTTTAGATTATTACGTTATAAATATGGGAAAAGGCACGAAGAAATTTCTGTAGATAAACGTATTGAACATCCAGATAAATATTTTTTCACTTCAAATTTTTTAGTTAAGAAAGAGGTCTTTAATAGTGTGAAATTTGAAGAAAAATTAATGCAATATGGGCGAGAAGATTTGTTGTTTTCTTTAGAGTTGATAAAGAAAAGATATAAAATTGAACATATAAATAATGAGGTGTATCATTTAGGTTTAGATAAAAATGATTTGTTTGTTGCTAAAACTAAAGAAGCAATGGAAAACCTTATTTTTATTGATAAACAAAGTTTAATTGATACAAAAGAAATGCCTTTGTTAGCGTTGGTAAGAAAAATATCAATCTTAAGAATGACAAGAATAGTTGGTGTGTTTCATCTTTTCTTCGAAAAATTAGCTATCAAAAAATCTTCAGTTTTTTTCTTAAATTGTATGAAAGTAAGCTATATGTGTCATTTAAAATTAAAACATGAATAGATCTGAAATCGCCGGTTTAATTTGCTCTAAATTAATTACAAATAAAGAAGCTTTAAAAATTCAGTTTTTAGAATCTAAAGATACGATTGGTTATTTTTTTATAGATGACTTGTTGCCTAAAGAACTGGCTACAGAGATTTATAATAAATTTCCTACAACAAAGGAAGCTGTTCGGAAAAAGAATTTAAGAGAGTTTAAATTTACAGCCTACCAAATGGATAACTATAATACTCTTTTAGAAGAAGTTATTTATGCATTTCAAGACAAAAGAGTGGTCGATTTGGTTTCCGAAATTTGTGAATTAGAAGAAGTTTATAGTGATGAAAACTTGTATGCTGGTGGATTATCTTTAATGGAAAAAGATAATTTTTTAAATCCGCATTTAGATAATTCTCATGATAAGGATAGAAATAGATGGCGGGTTTTAAATCTTTTGTATTATGTAAGTCCTAATTGGACTGCCGATAATGGAGGTAATTTAGAGATTTGGCCAGAAGGATTACAAAAAACAGCAACTACCGTAGTAAGTAAATTTAACAGGTTGGTTGTTATGACAACGCATCAAAACTCATGGCATTCTGTAAGTAAAGTAGAAAAGGATGCTGTTAGATGCTGTGTATCTAATTACTATTTTTCTAACACACCTATTTTAGTTTCAGATACTTTTCATGTAACAACATTTAGAGGAAGATCTTCAGAAAAAGTAAAAGATATTTTCTTAAGAATAGATAATACTCTGCGATCTAGTGTACGCAAATTATTTAAAAAAGGCATTAGAGAAAACCCACATCAATACAAAAAATAGCTATTTTAAATTATTGAAGATTGACAATAGTTTTTCTTCTTGCTTCTCCCAAACCAATTCTTTTTTTGCTTTCTTTAATTCTGTAGAAAAACTTTTTTCTAGTAACCTTTTTATTTGTGTAGCAAGTTCTTTTGGATTTCTACTTTTAACGATTTCACCTACTTTATAATTTAGTACAATTTGTTTCATTTCTGGTAAATTAGAAACTAAAATAGGGACTTCGGCTTGTATGTAATCGAATATTTTGTTTGGTAAAGCATATCTGTAATTTAAGCCTAAATCTTCTTCTACACTTATCCCTAAATCTGCTAAAGGTGTTAGTTTGTGTAGTTCTATCGGAGAAATTTTACCTAAAAAATAAATGTAGTTGTTTAACTTTTTTTCGTGTACGCATTGTTTTAGGTCGTCAATAATATCACCATCACCAATAATTACTAAAAGTGTATTCTTTAAATAAGGCATGGTATCAATCATTAATTCTAGGCCTCTTCCTAAATTTACTGCACCTTGATATAGAATAATTTTTTTGTCTTTAGTATTAAAAGGAAACATACCTAACTGAATTTCTTTTTCTCTAGGTAAGTTCATAATTGTTTTAAAGTCCGTTTGGTGTTCTTTATGATAAAACGCTGCAATACTTTTACAAACTGTGTAGCTGTTTTTTAGTTTTGGAAGTATCCAAGCTTCTAAATTAGACCAACATTTTTTAACCAAAGGTTTGTGTACCAATTCAGGAATTTCTGGAAATAACTCATGACTGTCATAAACTATTTTTTTCCCTTGTAACCAACTCACTAAAAAATTAGGTAATAATGTATCTAAATCATTAGAAAGTAAGATGTCTTTTTTAGAAAAAAATAAGATAAAAAATAAACGAAAATTATATTCTGCATAAAACAAAAAACCCTTGTTAAAAAATAATCGGATTCTTTTTGTGGAATAATTTCTATTTAAAGGTTGGCTATTCTTTAGTTTCCGACCTATTAAAACAATTTCAAAACCATTTTTATGTAACGTACAGCAAACTTTATCAACACGTTGGTCTGTTGATAAGTCATTTGTGACAGAAACAATTATTTTTTTCAATTTTTTTACAGTATCAAGCAAAAATATGGTTTTAATTATCAAAATCATAAAAATGCACATCGTTATATGAATTCCTTTTTTATCAATTTTATTTTTAGAAAATTAACTGTAGTTTTGTTTAACTAATGTGTAGATTATCAGTAAGCTAACTATTACTAATCCCTTCCCCCCCAAATGCCTAAATGTCCATCATGTAACTCTAGTTTTAGAAAAAGACTCGCTAGGAGTTTCGTTTTAAGATTAATTCCCAATTCAAAGTTTTATAGTTGTCATAATTGTAAAACTAGATTTTTAAAAGTTCCTTATTTTTATAAAGCCATCGTGTTAAAAAGGTTTAAATGAAAAGAAAATTTTTACAGTATCCTTTAAAAGTTAGAAGATGCTTTGATTTATAATGTTAAAACTGCTGATCTCTATTAATATGGTAATTTAAGTTAGGATATTTTTTGTTGCTTTTCATTTAAACCTTATACCTTTTTCTGTGTCAAAGATTTAAATCTAAAGCTGCATACATTGAAAACAACACTACTATTATTTTTGCTACTTATTTCTTCTACATTATTCTCACAAAAATTCACGTTAGAAGGTGTGCTTAAAGATCAAGATTCTATTTTTTTAAATGGAGCAACAGTGTATGTGCAGAGTGCAAAAGATAGTGTTCCGATTGCTTATGGTATTACAAATAAAAATGGTGAATATTCTTTGCGAGTAAATGCTGGAGAGGATTCTAAAGTGATTTTTAACATAGCGTCCTTGGGGTATGAACCATATATAAAAGTTGTTAATGTTCCAGATAACGGGACATTAAATATGGGGTATTTAGTTTTAAATAATGAAATAGAAGAGTTAGATGTTATTACAATTATTGCGAGAGCTCCTCCTGTTTTAATAAAAAAAGATACTGTAGAATATAATGCAGATAGTTTTAAAACCTTACCAAATGACAAAGCCGAAGATTTATTAAAAAAATTACCAGGAGTAGATATCGATATAGATGGTGTTATTACGGTAAACGGAATAGAAGTAACGGCTATAAATGTTGATGGAATGCGATTTTTTGGTGAGCAAAAAGGAGATATCGCGTTAAAAAACCTGCCAAGTAACGTTATAAGTAAAGTACAGGTTACAGATTATAAAACGGATAATCAAAAATTTACAGGAGAAGAATCTGATTCAGGTACAAAGGAAATCAATTTTAAAATTAAAAAAGGGAAAAACAGAGCTACTTTTGGAGATGTTAAACTCGGTTATGGTACAGATGAAAAATATCAGGCAAATGCCAATGTTTTTAAATTAATTGATGGCAAACAATTAGGAATTATTGGTGGTACTAATAATATAAATTTATCTAAAGGGTTTAATTCTTTACCAGATACAGATACTAGTAATGGAGATATTAAGTCTGATTTTGTAGGAGCAAATTATACAAAAGGGAAATGGAATGAAACAAGTGTAAATGGTAATTATAGGTATAGTGCACAGAATAGAGATTTTGATAACATAAGTCATAAAGAAACTTTTTTACCCGATTTAAATTATATTACTGACTCTAAAAGTAATAGCTTTTCAGATTCAGACAGTCATACAGCCGGAGTAGATTTAAAATTTATTCTAAAACCAAAAAGTACTTCTTCCAATAAGAAAGTCCGTTTATCTAATAAAACAGATTTTAAAAGTTCTAGTCAAGAATCTGGTGGAACAGTTAAAAGTGAATCTTATTATGATAATGGCGATTTAGTAAGTGATTATACTTCTAATAGCGAGTCTAGCTCTTCTAGCAATGAATTTAAAAATGAATTTTCAGTAACACCTGTTTTAAATAATAAAGCAGATTATTTAAATGTAAGCTTAGGTACAGATTTTAACAAATCAGATTCCGATAGTCAAAAATATTCTAAAAACGTTTTAGTTAATAGGGGGCAAACGGTTATTCAAGATCAAATTAATACAACAGATAGTAATAGTAGTGATATCAATTTTAATGCCTTTTGGAGTAAGGAATTATTTACAAATTTTAGGTTGATGCCAAGATATAGCGCTACAGTTAATACAAAAAACAGCGAAAAATATATCTATGATTTCGATGAAACATCAGAAGAATATAGTGATTTTAATGAGTTGCTAAGTTCAGAGAGTAAGTATGTTACCACAACATTAAGACCTGCATTAAAATTAAGATATCAATATAAAGAATTTCGTTTTGATATAGAAGGCGCATATACAAATACCTATAGAGATTATAAAGATGAGTTGGTAGCGGAGCGAGATTTTAAGGCAGAATTTGATTATCTAACCTATTCGGGAAGAATACGCTATAGAGATGAAAATGGATATAAAAATATCTCTTTAGAGTATGATCAGAATGTAGATTTACCATCCGTAGGACAATTACAACCGGTAGAAGATGTTAGTAATATTACGCATGTAATTGTTGGTAATCCGCTTTTAAAACCAGGAATAAGTCATAATGCACGTTTTCAATATCAAAATAATTTAGCGTATAATAATATCAACATTTCTGGAAATGTGAGAGCACAATTTGTTCAAGATAAAATTATAAACTCTACCATTACAGATGCAGATTTAAACAGGTACACTACGTATAGTAATATAGACGGAGATTATTCATATACCGGAAATGTTGCGGTTTCTAAATCTTACTTTAACAGAAAAACAAATATTAATTTAAATGCCCGTTTTAATGCGAGTTATAAGAACAGTTTATCTTTACAGAATGCTGTAGAGTTTACTGCAAAAACTACTGTCTTAAAACCTTCATTTTCTGTTAGTTATTCTTATGATAGCAAAATTGATATAACTACAGCTTACAGTTATTCTAAAAATAAAAATGTTTATACTACAGATGCATTTAATGATAATAATTATTTTGTTCAGAATGTTGATGTCAATTCTAATGTGTTCTTTTTTAAAAATGCTTTTTTATCTAATAGAGTTTCATATCGCTACAATAGTAGAGTGGGAGATGAGTTTGATGGTGATGCCGTTTTTTGGAATGCAGGTTTAGGAGTCGAGCTTTGGGATAATCAAGCAACACTTTCTTTGGTGGCTTATGATATTCTTGGTAAGAATAATGGGTATAGAAGAACTGTAACAGAAACCTATATTCAAGATATAGAAAATAAAATTTTAGAGCAATATTTTATGCTCAACTTCGTGTATAAGTTTGGTAGTTTTGCTGGTCAGAAAATGAATGTTAAGGGAAAAAAAAGAGGTGGTGGAGGATCTAGAAGAGGTTCTGGAAGGAATTAATGAAATGCTTTAAACAGAACTTTGTTAAAAAAGTAAAAGGCTAATTTTGATGTTTTGTAAAAGATGTTGACTAATAGTTGGCTAAAAATAAACCTCAAAAAATAAAATTAATTTTTTGAGGTTTATGGTAAAGTATTATTTCCTATATTTTTTATCTTTTAAAGATACCAGATTTTACAACTCCACTATATTTTTTTGTATCAGTTTTACTTGTTTTCTTATTAGAAATAGGTTCTAAAATAAATATTTCTCCATCTTCAGTAATTGTTAGAGAGGTAGAAGTTAAATTACTAACTTCTACAATACCATCACTACTTAGGCCTTTATTCCAAGAATATTCAAGAAATGTTTGTGTGCTGTCTGTCCAATTCCATTCAGCTAAACCACCTTCTTCTAAAGGGTTATTATTGGTAACAAAATATGTACCAGCTTTAGAAAATAAAACAGTAAGCTCTTCATCTGTTCCAAGTACATTTTGTCCGTCAATACTTATTAATTGCCAAGTTCTACATAGTAACTCAGTATTTGTAGAGTTTGTTATTTCTTCTTCTCTATCGGCTTCAATAAAAGTTTCCGTATTTGTATTGTTGTTTAATTTTAGTGTAAAATATATAGCGTTTTCATCCATATTATCTATGGTTAGTGTTCCAAAATCTGAAAGCTCTAAAGTATTATCATCAATAAAAATATAGGTTCCAAAAAAGATGGTTTTAGTTTCAGTAGTAGCGGTGTTTGTTTTTGCGTCAGCAGCATTTTTTGTTATAATATAATTACCGCTATCATTAAATTCGAATGATTTATATTCGGTAGAATTACTAACCTTCCATTTCGCATTAATAGTTGTGTTTACTGGTGTTTCCATAATGTTATTTTCATTACTACTACATCCGGCTATACATGTTATGGCAAAAATTACACATAAGATTTTACTTAACTTCTTCATTTTTTAATTATTTTATTATTCTACAAAATTCAATGTTATTATCAACGGAAATAAAAAACCCTCACAAACACTGGGTTTATAAGGGTGTTTTGTGGAGACGCCGAGAATCGAACTCGGGTCCAAACGAGCAGCCAAAAAGCTTTCTACATACTTAGTTCTTTCTTAGTTTTCGACTAAAAGCTGATTAAGAACAATCTGCTTTTAGCTTAACTTCTTTAGTTTCAAAAACCCGTCAAAGTACCAGGTTTTCTATATTTACTTTTACGATGCCCAAAAGTGAATCGCCGTAAATCAAGGCTATTCGTGGACATAAAGCTTGCACACCTAGTGTGCCGAGGCCAATCCTACTGTGATTCGGATTAAGCAGCTAAAGCGTAGTTATCTTCGCCGTTTAAAAAGTTGAAATTAGGTTTAACGAGTGTTATTTCATAACTCGGTATGCTTACAAATCCACTGTCCTCGCTGTCAAAACCAGTCGTCCCCGTTTTAATAGTTTGGGCGTTACCACGAAAAAAAATCGTGGTCAGGCTTTCCGTTATATCTTTTTAATGAAAAATTAAAAAGGATGTCACTTCAATCCTTAACGCGGTCTGCAAAAGTATAAAAAATACAGTTGCTTATCACCATAAATTCTAATATCTTCGAGCAAATATTATACCAATCCTACAGAACTTGTTTCAAGGTCTCTAAAAACACTAAAATTATGAAGTTTGGCATTATCAAAGAACGTAAAAACCCACCAGATAGAAGAGTTGTTTTTTCACCAGGAAAGCTACAAGAATTCAAGAAAAGCTATCCGGAAGCAGTTATTAAAGTAGAGTCTTCAGATATTAGAGTGTTTTCTAACGAAGCTTATAAAGCTGCAGGATTAGAGGTAACTGAAAATGTGTCAGACTGTGATGTTTTATTTGGTGTCAAAGAAGTGCCAATTGAGGCTTTAATCAGCAATAAAAAATATTTTTTCTTTAGCCACACGATTAAAAAGCAACCTTATAATAGAAAATTGTTATTAGCTATTCTAGAAAAAAATATAGAATTATACGATCACGAAACTATTGTAGGTGAAAACGGAATGCGTTTAATTGGTTTTGGTCGTTATGCAGGTATTGTTGGTGCTTATAATGGTTTTAGAGCAATTGGTTTAACAAACGAAACATTCAATTTGCCAAAAGCAGAAACGTTAGATAGCCAACAAGAATTAATTTCTGAATTAAAGAAAATAAAATTACCAAACATCAAAATTCTTTTAACCGGAAACGGAAAGGTTGCTTACGGAGCAAAAGAAATGTTAGATGCAATGTCTATTAAAGAAGTTTCTGTAGATGAATATTTAAATAATTCGTTTAACGAGCCTGTTTATTGTTTGGCAGATGTGTTAGATTATAACAAGCGTAAAGACGGGCAAGTTATTGATAATTTCGATTTTTATGATTATCCAGAAAAATATGAGTCAGATTTTATGCGTTTTGCAAAAGTATCAGACTTCTTTATTGCTGGTCATTTTTATGGAAATGGTGCACCTTATTTATTTACAAGAGAAGATGCAAAAGTCCAAGATTTTAATATAAAATTTGTGGCAGATATTTCTTGCGATGTAGATGGTCCAGTGGCATCTACAATAAAAGCATCAACAATTGCAGATCCTATTTATGGGTATAATCCACAAACAGCATCAGAAGTTAATTTTAAAGACAAAAATGCTATTGTTGTTATGGCGGTGGACAATTTACCTTGTGAATTGCCAAAAGATGCGAGCGAAGGTTTTGGAGAAATGTTTTTAGAAAACGTAATTCCTGCTTTTTTTAATAATGATAAAGATGGCGTTTTAGAACGTGCAAAAATGACAGAAAACGGAAAATTAACTCCACGTTTTTCTTATTTACAAGATTATATAGACGGAAAAGAGTAAGTCCGTATTCAGTGATTAGTTGCAGTTTTTAAGGATAATAATACGTTTTAAGTAAAAAGTAAAAAAAATCAATACAAAATATTGGAACAAGACAGACAATTTCTAATAGATTTAGCAAACATGAAAATGCCGTTTGGTAAATACAAAGGCAAATATCTTATAGATTTACCAGAACATTATATTGTTTGGTATAAAAACAAAGGTTTCCCTAACGGAAAATTAGGGAAACAAATGGAGTTGGTGTATGAACTGCAATTAAATGGATTAGAAGATATTATTAGAAAGATTAGAAGGCAATTTTAAGCTTTTTTAAATATTTCTCTACTAAAATTATTGATATGATTCCTAGTGAATAAGCAACTAGATCTCCAAAACTAAAAGAGGTACCTAATATTATTTTTAATGTTTTAGAATAAGCTGCTGGAAAGTTATTTTGTAAATCAGATAATTGAAGAAATTCAATACTAAAAGCGATAATAAAGGTTATTAATATTGCTTTTTCTATAGATATTCTAAGGATACTTTTTATCAAAGTATAGACCAACATAACAGCTAAATAATCACCTATTGTAAATCTAATAAAACCTGTAGCAAATCTTTCGATAAGTACTTCTATTATCAAAAGTAAAATAAAAGGGATAAAATAGTTTAAGTATATTTTCATGGTTTGTAGTTAAATATTATTTGCATTATAGCACATATAATTAATAAGGTTGTTAGAATGGTAAATACCGTTTTCTTCTCACCTTTTTTTATATTAAAAGTTGATATTATCAATTTTGAAGTTAAGTAGCTTATAAAAGATATTGATGTTAAGAATAAGAGTGCTAATAATGTAAATAAGATCATTTGTTTTTATTAAAAAGCAAAACCTCGAGTAGGCTAGAGGCTTTGCTTAATTAAAGCTGATTACTAATTATTTTCCCAATCTATTTTTCTTGAAGCAAACATAACTGCTGCTAGAATTACAAATAGACCAATACTTCCCACTAATAAAGCATAATTTTCTAACTGAATAATTACAAAAATAAAGGTGTATAATGCTGTTAAGGATACTCCAATAAAAACTGGAAACTTGATGTTTTTTAAGATCGATTTAGAATATAAAGTGATTAAAGTAACAACGGAAGCTCCTGCAATTAAATATGCTTTTAAGTAACTACTATGTTCAGAAATAGATATTAATAAGGTGTAAAACATGGTTAATGCAATACCAATCATTAAATATTGAAACGGATGGATGTTTATTTTACTCATAGATTGTATTAAAAAGAAAATTAAGAACGTAAGTCCAATTACTAAAAATCCATATTTAGCAGATCGCTCATTTTTTTGATATTCATCAACAGGGATTAAAAAATTAACTCCAAAAGCATAGTTATTTAAATTAGGAATTCCGTTAAAATATTGCTGAGAAAAAGGTCGGTTGATATCTAAAATTTTCCATTTTGCATTAAAACCTTCTTCTGTAATTTTATCTGAATTATGAGGTAAATATTCTCCAATAAAATTAGCCGTTTTCCAGTCAGAATTAATATTAACATCAGTTTCTTGGCCTACTGGTATAAAACGAATCTGTTTACTACCTTTCATTTTTTTGGTTATCGCAAACGAAGTTTCCTTTCCGTTTGGTACATCTAAAAGTTGTAAGTTATTGCTTTCTAATTCGTTTAAATCTACATAATCTGTGTTGTACGCTATATTAGAATCTGTGTTTTTAAAGTTCTTAGAAGTTAATTGATACTTGTTTTTATGAAACTGAATTTCAAACAAACTAGCAGCTCCTTTTAAATTTGAAGATTGTATAATTACTCTTGTTTTATCCCAAAGAATATCTTCGTCGTTAATTTCTATTTCAGAAAAATCGGGTTTAGAGAAACTTCCATTAATAGCTATGCTACTTTTATAAACGGCGGTTTTATAGATTCCTCTCGTTTTTTCTTCTGGATTTATGGTTGAATTTATGACCAACTTTTTAGGGAAAAAGTAAGCATATTTTATTTTGGTAATTGTTTCTTTTTGTACCTCTTTAGTAATTGGATTTGTTATCGTTTTTTCTGAATATGTTTTATAAGGTACTTTTAAAATAGGACCATAAATTAGAACTTCTTCTCCCCATTTTTGATTGATTTCACTAACAACTTCTTGTTGACGTATCATTCTTTCGTAGATTAAATTTTTAATATAAGAGAGCGGAATCATTAAAACCACAATTAAAACGCCTACCATTAGCATTCTTGCAGTAATTGATGTTTTTACCCATCTACCAAATTTTCCTTGTTGTTGATTATTTGTTTCCATAGTTATTAATTTATTTATATTTTTTTAAATTGATTCGTTTTATTTAAAGTACTTTGTAATTCAAAGTAAGTGTGTAAAAAAATAGTTTACTTGTTTTTAATTAATTTTTCGAGTGCTTCAATGTGTTTTTTAAATTCCATTTTACCTAATTCGGTTGCTAAGTATTTTGTGTTTGGTTTTCTGCCAATAAATTGTTTTTCTACTTTTATAAAATCTACTTTTTCTAAAGCCTTTGTATGACTTGCTAAATTACCATCTGTGGCACCTAATAATTCTTTTAAAGTATTAAAATCTGCATATTCATTCACCATCAAAACAGACATAATGCCAAGTCGTATTCGATGATCAAAAGCTTTATTTATATTTAGAATTATATTTTTCAACTAAGGTCTATTTATTATTAAAAGAGGTTATTTTCTATCGTATTTAAAATACATAACAGCTCCATATAAAATGTGCATTACTCCAAAACCAAGTACCCAAAACCAAAAACCATAACCAGGTAAAATAGCAGATAATAAACCTAAGACTATCTGAGTAAGTCCTAAATATTTTACGTCACCCAAAGTATATTTAGAGGCATTAAATAGCGCCAAACCATAAAACAATAACATTAATGCACCTGTTTGTCCGTAACGTTGTTGGTTTAAAATTATGATGATATAAATTCCACCAGCGACCAAAGGTATTATAAAATTTAATAATATTCTTCTAGTTAAAGGATCCCATATTTTTTCATTGTTTTTCTTGGCTTTTCTGGTGGTTAAAAAGATAGCTGTTGCCACACTAAGAGTTCCTACTAAAAGTAAATCTATTAGTGCCAAACGGAATACTTCGCCGTCTAAAGTAAGAATTCCACCTCCTTTTTGGGTTACCAACCAATATGCATACCCAGAACCTATTAAAGCATAAATTCCTGCTAAAATACCAGACAGACCACTCAATGAAATAAATTTTGATGATTTACTCATTAAGTTTTTAATTTCTGATATGTCTCTTAAATAATCTTCTTGACTCATTTCTTAAAGAACTTTGAATTACAAAGTAAAAGTAAAAATATCAATTGGGCAACAAAAGTTTATTATTTTTAGTTTTTATTGATGAACTGCTGTAAGATGACTTGTAAAATTACTCTTTTACAGCAACACCATACGCTACATGGGCAATTCCTAAAATAGAAAGAGATGCAGACCAGTAAGTAGGTATTAAGAAACAGATTACTGCTAAAAAAATACTTAAGCCCGCTAAAATTAATAGGTTTTTTCGGTCTTTATGTTTAACGGAAAAAAGTAAAAGTCCGTATAAAATAAGGAAAGTAGGAGTAAGGTAGGTTATAAAACCAAGATTCATTAAAATTAGTACTGAGGTAAAAATGACTACAAATGCAAGTATATATTTTTTTAAAACTACTTTGCTATTATCATTCCAAAGTTGGTATTGTAATTTTTTAGCATTTCTTTTTCCATTAAAAAATAAAGTCAAAGAAGAAAAAAGAAAAACGAGTAGAACAGTTGTAATAATTAATATTTCTGTAGTTTTATAAGATAATTTTAAAGGAGTTTCTTTAGTTAGAGAACCTTTTAATATGGTTTCTATAAAAAAGCCTCCAATAAAAAAGTAAGCACCAATTAAAATACTTGTAAATCCTTTTAAAGAGAAATTAATTTGATAATTATCGTTCATGTAACTGTTATTTTTTAACTTTCGCGAATATACAACAATGAAACCTGCAGAAGAATACATTTTAAACCAACCAGAACCTTTCAAATCCATTTTAATGCATTTGCAGATTCTAATTGAAACTAATTTCCCTGAAGTTGATTTACAATTTAAATGGAAAATGCCTTTTTATTATTTAGATGAAAAGCCATTTTGTTATTTAAATCCTTCAAAGAAAAAAGGATATGTAGATGTTGGTTTTTGGGTTTCTGCTCATTTAACAAAATACAATGAGCATTTAATTTCAGAAAATAGAAAGGTTATAAAATCACTTCGTTATACGTCTATTGATGCTATTAATGAAGAAATTTTACTATCTGTTTTAGCCGAAGCACATCAACTTAAAGAAAAAGGATTTTATAAAAGAAAATAATTCCTGCAATATCAAGAAAAAGACCTTACAGGAATTGTGAAATTATTTTTTTTATGTGAACTGGGTAAGCGCGTTAAGGATTGAACGGCTTGTTTGAACTCTTTTTTCTTTTTTAGAAAAAAAGCGAGTAGTGAAAGCCTGTTAAAACGCCCAAAAAATGTATATTTTATAAACTATTAATTGTTTTTCTAATGGCAACTAAGTTGGTTAATAAACTTTCTAAATTGTCTAAATGTAACATATTTGCTCCGTCAGATTTTGCATTTGCAGGGTCAAAATGAGTTTCAATAAATAAACCATCAACATTATTTACAATTCCGGCTCTGGCAATAGTTTCAATCATATCTGGTCTTCCACCAGTAACACCAGCTTCTTGATTTGGTTGTTGTAAAGAATGCGTAACGTCTAAAATTGTAGGAGCAAATTTTCTCATTTCTGGGATTCCTCTAAAATCTACAATCATGTCTTGGTAACCAAACATAGTACCTCTATCTGTAATCCAAGCTTTTTCAGATCCTGCATCTTTTACTTTTTGTACTGCGTGTTTCATAGCACCAGGGCTCATAAATTGCCCTTTTTTTAGGTTGACAACCTTACCCGTTTGTGCAGCAGCTACAACTAAATCTGTTTGGCGCACTAAAAAAGCAGGAATCTGTAAAACATCTACATATTCTGCGGCTTTTATAGCATCTGAGACTTCATGAATATCGGTAACAGTTGGTACATTAAAAGTTTCTGAAACTTTACGTAAAATTTTCAATGCTTTTTCATCTCCAATTCCTGTAAAGCTATCAATTCTACTTCTATTTGCTTTTTTAAAACTCCCCTTAAAAATATAAGGAATTTCTAATTTGTCTGTAATTGTAATTACTTTTTCAGCAATTCTCATAGCCATTTCTTCACTTTCTATGGCACAAGGACCTGCAAGTAAAAAAAAGTTATTTGAGTTTAAGTGTTTTATGTTTGGTATAAGAGATAAATCCATTTTATATATTTTCAGCAAAAATACGAAATAAAATTAGCTATATTTAGCCTTTTAAAAATCTATTAGAATGAAGAAATTGAATTTAGTTTATGTCCTTTTGTTTGCAGTTATTATTTCTTGTAAAGAAAGTTCCAAAGTAGTTAAAACGAAAAAAAAGGTAGCAACGATAGATTCTATTACTGTAAAAAAACACCTTTATACACTAGCTTCGGATGATATGGAAGGTAGAAAGTCTGGAACACCAGGAATTGAAAAAGCGGCTAAATACATAGAAAATGAATTTGAAAGAATTGGGTTAACTACCTATGATACTTTAAAAAATTATAGACAAACGTTTACGTTTAGCGATAAAAGGTCTAAAAAAGAAATTACAACCAGTAATATTATCGGAATTTTAGAAGGGAAATCTAAGAAAAATGAAATTGTAGTTATTTCTGCCCATTATGATCATTTAGGAATTAGTAAAAAAGAAGGGCAATTAGATAGTATTTATAATGGTGCAAATGATGATGCTTCTGGAGTAACAGGAATTTTAGCATTGGCCGAATACTTTAAAGTGAAAGCAAACAATGAAAGAACCATTCTTTTTGTGGCCTTTACGGCTGAAGAAATGGGATTAATTGGTTCTACGCATTTTGGAAAAGGTATTGATGCAGATAAGTTTGTTGCAGGTATTAATTTAGAAATGATTGGTAAAGTGCCAAGTTTTGGTCCAAATACTGCTTGGTTAACAGGTTTTGAAAGATCTGATTTTGGTAAAATTATTCAGAATAATTTAGAAGGGACTGGTTATCAGTTATTTGCAGATCCGTATAAAAAGTTTAATTTATTTTTTAGATCAGACAATGCCTCTTTGGCAAGATTGGGGGTGCCTTCTCATACTTTTTCTACAACTCCAATTGATGTTGATAAAGATTATCACCAAGTATCAGATGAAGTAGAAACTTTAAATATGACGGTTATTACAGAAACTATAAAGGCGGTTGCTAAAGGAACAGAGAGTATTATTAGTGGAAAAGATACGCCTACAAGAGTTGTGATTAAAGAAAATAAATAATATTTCTGATGAAAAAAGTCCAATACTTCATTTTACTCTTATTAATGAGTTGCTCAACATCTAAAGTAATTACAGATTATGATGAGAATACCAACTTTAAGAAATATAAAACCTATGCTTTTTTTGATGATATTGGTGCAGGTTTAAATGAATTTGATGTAGATAGGGCAGCAGATGCTCTATTTGAAGAAATGGGAGAATTAGGATTCAATGAGGTAGAAAAACCAGATTTTTATATCAATTTTAAGGCAAAAACATCAGCACCTAAAGTTACTAATACTATTGCAATTGGTTTAGGAAGTGGAGGAAGAAATGGTGGAATTGGAGTTTCTGGCGGAATACCAATTGGAGGGAAAAAACTCGATGAAGAAATAATGGTGGAATTTGTAGATGCTAAAACCAATGAACTTTTTTGGGAAGGAATTTTAACATCAACTATAAAAGAGAAAAGAAGTCCAGAAAAAAGAATACTTTATTTTAAAGAAATTTTTAACAAAATATTACAAAGTTATCCGCTTAAATAAAAATAATAATGGCTTATAGTGAATATTTAGCAGATAGAGTTTCTCAATTTTTAAAAGAGAAAAGTGTTTTCTTTATCACTAAAAAAATGATGGGAGGCTTATTATTTATGGTAGATGATAAAATGTATGTTGCTGTAATAAAAGAGGAAATTATGGCACGTATTAATCCTGATGTTTATGAAGAATCTTTAGTAAAGGATGGTTGTAATAAAATGAATTTTACAGGAAAACCGATGAAAGGTTTTGTATTTCTCTCTGAAGAAGCGGTAGATTTAGAGGAAGACCTAAACTATTGGTTGCAGTTGGCCTTAGATTTTAATCCACTAGCAAAAGCGAGTAAAAAAAGAAAATCCTCTAAAAATTAATTTAGAGGATTTTTTTATATAATCTTTTATTATCTAGAATTGGTATCTGATACCAAATGCTATGTCGTTATCAAAATCATTATATGTATTTCCAAAACCAAATTCTGGTCTTAAATCTAAAGAAAGTAATATTGGTGCGTCTGTAAAATTATACTCAATTCCAATATCTCCAGCTGCAAAAGCAAATGTTTCAGAAAAATCATCGTTGTTGTCTTTTCCACTATAGTTTCCTAAACCACCACCAACACCTGCGTACCAGTTAAAACCACCTTCAATATTCCAGACCCATTGGTAAATACCTGCAGCCTTAAAACCGTCGTAGTTTGTGTTGTTTCTTAAGCCTAAATCAATTTCTAATCTGTTATTATCTCCTAAAGCTCTTTGGTAAGATACTTCTGCTCCAAATCCATCATTATCGCCTAAACGTAAACCTATTGCATTTTCAGAAATACTTTGTGCGTTTACAGAAAATACTCCTGCTACTAATAGACCGATAATTAAAAGTGTTTTTTTCATAATTAAGTGTGTTTTTTATTATAGTTCAAATTTAGATGTATTACTGCGTTTAAATGACCTTTATCCATTGAATTATTGATTCAAAAGGTTTTTTGATAGAAACTTTAGTCTACAGTATAAGGTTTAAAAAAGTAGAATAATTTTAAAACCTATAGCATAAACTAAACTACCTGAGTTATTTAAAAGTAAATTTCTAATTTGGAGCATTAGGTTTAAATTATTGAATGTAATTAGCTTTTAATACTTTAGATAAAGTGAGTGAAAAATAAAATCCTCTAAAAATTAATTTAGAGGATCTTTCATTATGTTAAGTATTCTATTTAGAATTGATATCTTACAGCTAAAGATATATCTGAATTTATACCATTTAAATTGCCAGAAATACCAACTTCTGGTCTGTAATCTAAAGAAAGTAAAATAGGTGCATTAAAATCATATTCAATACCTACAACACCAGCTCCAAAGATACTTGCTCCGCTAGCAGAAACAAGACCACCACCAACACCTGCATACCAATTAAATCTATCTTCTAAATTCCAAACCCATTGGTATAAACCTGTTGCTTTAAAATCAGAAAACTCGTTTGCTAAACCTAAATCTACTTCTAAACGGTTGTTATCTCCTAATCCTCTTTGGTAAGAGATTTCTCCTCCAACTCCATTTCCTCCACTAAATCGTAGACCTATTGCATTTTCAGAAATACTTTGTGCATTTACAGAAAATGCTCCTGCTACTAATAGACCGATAATTAAAAGTGTTTTTTTCATAATTAAGTGTGTTTTTTATTAAAGGACAAAGTTATATTTATAATTTAATCTAAATGAACTTTGTCATTAAATTTTAAAGCAAAGATAATCACATAAAAAACTTCTAGTTTTAAAGTAGAAGGGCTTTTAAAAGGTTCTTTTTTTTTAAAATTGATACCTTACAGCTAAACCTATATTGGAAATAAAACCAAAAGAACCAGAGAAACCAAGTTCTGGCCTGTAATCTAAGGAAGCTACTATTGGAGCGTCAAAGTTATACTCAAGTCCTACAACTCCGGCTCCATAAACACCAAATTTACTAGCAGAAACAACTCCACCACCAACTCCGGCGTACCAGTTAAATTGTTTTTCGATGCTCCATAGCCATTGGTATGTACCTGTTAATTTAAAGTCGTTAATTTCGCTGGCTATTCCTAAATCAACTTCTAAACGGTTGTTATTGTCTAAATGTTTTTGGTAGGAGATTTCTCCTCCGGTTCCATTTCCACCGGCTATACGTACACCAATTGCATGGTCTGATATATTTTGGGATTTTACTGTTAAGTTTACTACAAATATTAAACTGAGGGCTAATAATATTTTCTGCATTTTATATCAAATTGGGGGTTGCCCCAAATTACAACCTTTCAACTCTTGTTTCAAAATATAAGAGGTATTATTTTGCTAGGTAATATGCTTAAATTTATAACACATTAATTCTTACACCTTTAGAATGACTGCTAAACTCTGGAGCATACATGCTTTGTACGGTAGTAATTCCGTTGCTGAAATTTCCAGCATTATTAACTCTCACATCATATTCAAAAACATAGATTCCTTTTGGTAATCGATCAAAAAAGAAGTTTGTTGCAGCATCTTTAGTGCTTTCGTAATATCCTAAATTGTCTTGCCATTTATAGCTAGATAAAACATTTATAGGCTCTACCCCAGAAGCTCTCATGTCTTTCATGTGAATAAATTCCATATCTCTATCGCTCCTTAGTTCTATTCTAACTGTAATTAAATCGCCAACCTTTAACTGTGTATTTTTTGTTACTTCCTGTAACTCTTTTCCTGTGTCTGAATTTACTTTTAAGAATAATTTCTTATCCAGTTTTAAAGGTGTGTCTGCGGAAGTAATTTTGTCTAGATCTTCAAAATATTGCCAATACAAACCTCCCCAAGCAATTCCTTCTCCTTTTTTATTGATGGTAATTGTTGCCATTTTTGGTGTGATTTCATTTCCATTCCAAGAAGTTTTAAAATAACCAGTTCCGGCTTCTACTTTTACTTCTTCCAACTTTGTTGGGTTAATTTCTTTGTCACCAACCTTTATATCTACCATTTCTGTAACTGAAATCCAATTAGTTCCATTTAACAATAATGCATACACGGCTTCGGAGGTTGCTTTGGTCGTTTTCCAACTATTAGTTTGCTTATTTTTAAGTAACCAAATTTTTAGGTTATCAATGGTTTCTGTATTGTTTTCTATTTCAGAAAATGTTTCAATCATTAATGCCTGAGTTTCTATAGGAGCTTGATAATAATAGTAACCAGCAGCGTTTTCTTTCCAATACATTCCTAATTCATCTGAAGTAATTGAATTTTCTTTTAACGATTTTAAAATCTGATTAGCAGTTGTTTTTTTATCGCTTCTAAAAAGTGATAAAGCAATTTGTCCTTTTGCGTATAAATTATAATCATTCCAATAGGTAACAGTTTGATTTCTGTAATAATCAACCGCTTTTTGCAAGTTGTTATCCATAGAAATGTTGTTGTAAAAACTACGCATATACAAATACTGAATGGTAAAATAGTTCAAATTATTTTTAGCTAAATAATTATCATATGCTTTTTTACCTTTCTTTTCTGTTTTTGCTTTCTGTTTTATTTGCTCTGCGTTGTCTAATAACTTCTTGTATTGATCATCTATTTCTTCATCTAAGAACTGTACAGCTTTCTCAATCATTTTTTTTGTTGAAGCATCTAAATCTGTAACGCCCAATTTTTGTAAATGACCAAAACTTGTTGCAATATGTTGTGTAATAAAATTGCTTTCATTTCTACTACCTTTAAACCAAGGAAAACCACCAGAATTCATCTGAATGTCTTGTAATTTATGGATAGCTTTTTCTTGCTCATTTTTCATCTTATTCAAGTCGAATAATAAAGCAATTCTCTTTTTTTGCTCGGTTTCAGATTGTGCATCTCTTAACCAAGGAGTTTCTTGAATAATTAATGATTTTAATTCCTCATTTTTTTCTAGGTTTGATAAAAGCGCATCAGAAGATTTCCAAGCATTGAATACTTCTTGAATTTTTGGGTTAGAATTTGCAACGAAACTAGCTAAGGTATTTGCATAATATCTAGAGAAAACTTGTTCTGCACACTCATATGGATATTCCATTAAATATGGTAAAGATTGTATAGCATACCAAACTGGGTTTGATGTCATTTCTAAAGTCAACTTATGGTTTTTTAAAGTAGAAGAAGTATTATTCTTTAACTTATCTAAGGTAAAAGTTTTAGTTTCGTTAGATTTTACCCACATTGGTAAAGTTTCTGTAACCAACATTCTGTTGGATAAAACAGGTAAAACATTTTGTTCACCATCAGAGAAATCACCTGCTTTAGCTACAATTTTATACTGAACAGCTTGTACCGTTTCCGGAATTGATAAATTCCAAGAAACATTGGTATTTCCATCTTTATCAACGGTAAAGTTTTTGGTGGAGTTTAAGTTTTCTAATGCTATATCAATTTCTTTTCCTGTAATGGCATCGGTTAAAATTAGTTTAGCAAAACCACTTAATTGATTATTTGTTAAGTTGGTTACTTTTGCTGAAACTGTAATTTTATCTCCTTCTCGTAAAAATCTTGGTGCATTTGGTACAATCATCAATTCTTTTTGAGTAACCGTTTCTAATGTTTTTGTTGCTGATTTTAACGATTTTGTATGCGCTAATAATTGCAATTTCCATTTAGTTAATGCTTCTGGCATTGTAAAAGAAAAACTTACTTGTCCGTTTTTATCAGTTCTTAATTGAGGTAAAAAGAAAGCAGTTTCATTAAAGTTTTTTCTGATTTGTATTCCTTCTAAATCGATTTTTTCTTCTTCCTCTTTAACGAATGAAACATCATCAACCATTTCACTTTCATCGGATTCTGTAGATTCAATAATGATTTCTGAGACTTCAGCTTCATCTTCAACAACCATTATCATTTCTGGGCTTGGAGCACTTCTCTTAGCCATAGAATGTCTTAAATAAAGATTTCTATTCGTTCCAAAACGAAACCCAAACCAATTATAAGTATCATAAGAAATTGTTGGGTAACCTGATAGATTTCTTTGGGTATTTACAACGTTAAAATAAGTGTTGCTAAAACTATTATTCGCATTACTATGTGTGTAAGAATAATATTTTGGCTTTGAAGCTATCGGGTTAAAACTCCATTGATGAGGTGTAAACTGGTCTAAAGAAGCATCATACATAGAAGCTAAAACTTCAGCTGCAAGCTGGTCGTTTTTATCATTTTTAATAGTAAAACTCCAAGTTTCATCTTGTCCTGGTAATAACTTATCTCTAAATATATTGGTTTCAATTTCTATGCTTTCTTTTTCTTCAGTTACATTAATTAATAAGCTTCCACTTTTAAAATAATTATAATTTACAAAGTGATACTTTACAGCAAAACCATCAAGATCTTCTCTGTTTACCGGTATTTTTATCGTTTTTGTGTCGTTGTTTAATTTAATTAAACGAGTTTCTATAATTATATGATTTTTTTCAATCTGTACAATTGCAGTAATATCTTTTGATGCAGAACCTAATTGGATTTCAACGATATCATCAATTTGATAAGAAGGTTTATCTGCATGAATTACAAATAAATTATTATCTGCAACTTGTTTTTCTTTGGTAGCAAAAAGCGTAACTATTTTTTCGTCTTTTACTTTTTGATTGTACTTATCCTTACTTTCTAATACTATTTTATATTTACCAGAAAGCCAATTTCCGGTATTTTTTAGAAGGAGCTTTTTACTAGTTTCTGTGTTGAAATTTTCGTTAAAAACAAGTGTTCCTTTTTTCCAATTATTGGCGTCCATTTCGTTATCTGAATACGCGTCATGAGGAAATAGCTTTCTAAATTTATTTTCTGAAATATCTTGATAATCTGGCGCTGCCCAAGGTTTTTTTCTTAATGGGGTTTTTGGTGCTTCTAATTTATATATTTTAATATTTCCTTTTGCAGGAACAAACTCGCCATTCAAGTTTTTTGTGTCAATATTTAAAATATTGTCATCACTATTTTTATCGATGTTGTTTTCTGATAAAATAGTTGCAACTAAAGCATGATACCCAACATTTACAATGCTAGTTGCACTGCGAGTTTCTCCGTTGATGTCAGTAACATCTGCAGTGATTTCATAATTAAAAATAGGCAGACTTTCTTTATCAACACTTTCATCAGGAATGGCATTAAAAACTATTTTAAACGCGCCATTTTCATCAGTAATAGTTTCTCCGCTTATAATTTCTTGTGAACTAGAAGCAGGATTTGGTTTTCTCCAATAATACCAATTTGGGTATTGCACTTTTCTGTGTACACGATACACCACTTTTGCATCTGTAATATTTGCACCAGAAAATGCTTTTGCAAATCCGTTTATGGTAATAGCATCGTTAATTTTATAACTTTCTGTAATTGGTTTAAATGCTGTTTCAAATTTTGGTCTTTTATATTCTTCAACAGAAATAAAAGAACGATTAGAATATAAACTGATATTACTTTTACTTTTCGAACTTTGTTTTATTTCAATTGCATACTGACCCGTTAAACCGTTGTTTGGTAGGATAAATTCACCGGCAACAGAACCAAATTCATTCAATTTTAATTCGAGTGTACTTACCGTTTGATTGTTTACATCTTTTAAATTAATTTCTATAAAATCATCCGTAAAAACAGTCGATTCTTCTCCTTGTTTTTTGATAACGATTGATTTAAAATAAACGGTTTGTCCTGGTCTGTAAATACTTCTATCTGTAAAAATAAAAGATTGCAAGCTTTCGTTCGCTTTATTCGTTTGTCTTCTATTGGTTTTATATAAATAATGATTTCCAAAAGTGGCAACATCATTTTTAGTTTTTACTGTAATAATTACATCTTGGTAATAATCGTCACTTTTAAAAGAAGTAAATCCGTTTTTATCTGTCGTTAATTTTTTATTGATAGTAGCACCTCTTCTAGGTTGGTTGTTAGATAGAGATACCTCTGCATTTTTAACAGGTTTACCTGTATTTCTATCTACAATTTGATAATTGTATTTGTCATCAAAATTGTTTTCAATTAAAGTTAAATCGGTAGCTTGAATTGTAGCTGTACCAAAAATGGAGTTTTCTGCAATAATTTCATCTTCAGAAGAAACAATTAAATAGTTTCCGTTGTCAAATTTTGGAAGAATTACCTCTGTAGTATGTTGCAAGTAATCCTGCTCATTTCTTAGTTTTGAATTCCAGTTTTTGTTCTTCTCTAAAGTGTTTATAAACTTTATTTTATCAGCTGTATTATACGTTTTATTGAATTTTTCTAGTTCTGTACTTGTTATTTTGTACGCTGTAAAATAGAGGTTGTCAATATTTTTATAATTGATCAATGCTCTAGAATTGGTGTTTATAGGCACAAATTGTTCTGCTGTTATTGAAAGTGATTTCTCTAAAATTTTATTTTTAAGAACTGTACATTTTTGTGCTCCCATACTTTTGGGAAACTCATTAATTACCTCATTACAAATTGAGAAAGCAAGTGTGTTATTGGCTAGCTCTCTATGATGTTTTGCAATTTGAAAAGTATATAAAGCACTTACTTTATTTTTGTTAAAATATTGTTTCGTTTTATTTAATGTACTTAGATAAATTTTCTGCTTGTCGCTAAAAGTAGCGTGTTCGTAAATGAAGTTTATACGTTGAATATCAATATCTACTAAAGCATTTAAATTGTTTTCTTTAGTATGAAACTGAATTAAATTCTGATATATTTTTAACGCATTAAATTGTAATGATAAGTGATCTTCAGTTTCTATTTTTATGTCCGAAAAAGTTTTGTAATCAGATAAAAAATCTGAATGATCTAACACAAATTTATAAGACGGTCTTGTGATACTAGTTTCTGATGACTTATAGAAATCTAAAGCATTATTTGCTAAAAAATCATATAAAGTAGGTCTGTATGTTTTAGAATCTTTGGTGATTTGTAAGATATCTGAATAGTCATAAATATCTGTTTTCTGTAATTCTGCTGCATTTTCTAAGGAAGCTTCTAAATGACAGTGAATTTCTTTAAAAAGAGTTTCTAAATCCCAAGTTCTAAAATCGTTTTCATCTACTTTAGTTTCCGTTTTTGTCCTGTTGTAAAACTTGTATCTATTTTCAGTAAAATATTGCCAATATAAATTTCCTAGTATGTTTTCTAATACGTTTCTTGTTGGAAATTCGCTTTTAGCAATGTGTTTTTTAAAATTATCAATGATGATTAATTGCGCATCTTCTTCTAAGGTTAAAGAATATTTACTTTTATAAAACAGCGTTTTTATTAACTGAGGTGCATTGTTTTGTGTATCCGCTTTAGCGTAAATATCTTCTACAATTTTTAAAGCCGATTTTGGTAAGTTGTCTTTTTCAAATCTATCTACTTGTAACCAAAGGTCTTTAAAAGAGTCTTGAGCGTTAGAAAAAGAAGAGAAAGCTATAATCATTATTAGTGTTGTTGTCAGTTTTTTCATAATCAATTTATTTTATGCTTTTAAAGCACCTACAAATTAGCTTGTAAATCAAAAATTTATTAGAGTTTACGTCTAAAGATACTTTATATTGTAGTAAGCTTTTGTATTTTTACTTTTTTAAATTTTGTTCGATGAAAATTCATTTTATTGCTATTGGCGGAAGTGCCATGCACAACCTTGCAATTGCTTTATACCAAAAAGGATACCAAGTTTCTGGATCTGATGATACAATTCATAATCCTTCTAAATCTCGATTAGAAAAATTCGGGCTATTGCCAGAAGTATTTGGCTGGTTTCCAGAGAAAATAACAACCGAATTAGAGGTGATTATTTTAGGTATGCATGCTAAAAAAGATAATCCAGAATTATTAAAAGCCCAAGAATTAGGTTTAAAAATTTATTCTTACCCTGAGTTTTTATATGAGCAATCTAAAGATAAAACGCGCGTTGTTATTGGTGGTTCTCACGGAAAAACTACCATCACTTCTATGATTTTACATGTGTTAAATTATCATGAAAAAGAAGTAGACTATATGGTTGGTGCACAATTAGAGGGTTTTGAAACCATGGTGCATTTAACTGAAGAAAACGATTTTATTGTTTTAGAAGGTGATGAATATTTGAGTTCGCCAATTGATATGAGACCAAAGTTTCATTTATACAAACCAAACATTGCTTTATTAAGCGGAATTGCTTGGGATCATATTAATGTTTTTCCAACATTTGAAGGTTATGTTGATCAGTTTAAAATCTTTACAGATTCTATGGTAAATGGAGGAAGTATGGTGTATAATGAAGAAGATGCCATTGTAAAAGACGTTGTGGAATCATCAGAAAATCATATTAAAAAATATCCTTACACAACACCAGAACATTTTATTGAAAACGGAATTACCTATTTAGAAACAGCAGAAGGAAACTTACCATTAGAGATTTTTGGAAAGCACAATCTTCAGAATTTAGCCGGGGCAAAGTGGATTTGTCAACATATGGGAGTTGATGAAGATGATTTTTATGAAGCCATTGCTAGTTTTGCAGGTGCAAGTAAACGATTAGAAAAGATTATTGAAACTCCATCAACAGTAATTTTTAAAGATTTTGCACATTCGCCAAGTAAAGTGGCTGCAACAACAAAAGCGGTTAAAGAACAGTATTCTGAGAGAACTGTTTTGGCTTGTTTAGAGTTACATACATATTCTAGTTTAAATGCAGAATTTTTAGCAGAATATAAAGGAGCATTAGATGCGGCCGATAAAGCGGTGGTGTTTTATTCTCCGCATGCTGTAAAAATAAAACAATTATCTGCAGTTACGGCGGAACAAATTGCAAACGCTTTTGAAAGAGACGATTTAACTATTTATACAAATCCAGATGAATTTAAAGCTTTTTTATTCAGTCAGAATTTAGAAAAATCAGCAGTGGTTTTAATGAGTTCGGGTAATTATGGAGGTTTAGATTTTGAAGAGGTTAAGAATTTGGTTTAGTTTTTTTTAAACCAAGTTGTTTTAAATAAAATGGAACACTTTTAAAACGCCTAAATGTATATGTACGATACTCTTTATCAGTAAAAGAATATTGTAGAATTTTTAGCTTATCTTTTAATTTTATATAAGAATTAATTCGATTAATTTTTTTGATTTCCGCTTGGGAGTTTTCTAAAATTAAAAGGTAAGATTTTAAATATTTAGAAGCTTCTTCATTTTTAATAAAAGATAAACTTTTTGGGTGATTCAATATTTCTGATGCAACAATTGCATAATTATTAAGATATTTCTCTAACTTTTTATTATTTAAAACTCTCTTTTTTAAGGTTGTTTTGTTAGCTAATAAATAGCTGTCATAAGCATTTCTTAAAGTAATTGTTTTAGAAAAATAAAGATTATCATTAATCTGTTTTTGTAAAACTGTAATTAAAGATTGATTTTCAAAAGAAGCAACTGTAATTTTATTTACAGAAAAAGAGTCTTTTTTTAGAGTTTGGTAATCTAAATATTGGGTGTATGGTTTCTTTAAAACCTTATTATGCACTTCTATGGCAGCAATACGGTTCTCTTTTACCATTTTTGGATAGTGCCAATGAAAGTTCATGTAAACCTCATTTTTAGCGGAATATTTTTCGCTTTTTAAAAGTTGAATGGCTTTTTTAAAATCAGTGTTCGAAACAATTATATCTATATCGCCAACCATTCTCTCTGCAATATCTTCGTATAATCCTTCAAGTAAGTTGCCTGTTCCTTTTAAGAAAATAGGAGTAATATGATTTGCCAATAAAAGGGTATTTACTTCTATAGCCTGATTAATAATTTGCTTATTTCTTTCTCTATTTAAATCAGTAATATGAATCATATAATTCACCAATTCTTCTGGTAAATAATGCAAGAAATTGACTCTTTTAAGGTTGCAATACAAAGCAGGAAATACAAAATGACCGGTACTTACTTTTACAACAGCTTCCCAATCTATTTCTGTAGTTTTTAATTGATTTTCAATTTCTTCTTTGTTTCCTTTATTCAAAGAAATTGTTAAACATTTCGCGACAAAAAAGAGTGTTTCTTTATAATTCATCACTAAAAATCTTAGTAACAGTTTCTATCATTTCTTCATTCTTAGAATACGTTAAGCGATAGCAATTTAAAGAACTAAACCAATCTAAAAATACTTGTGCATTTTCTAATTTTGGAGAAATCCAAGAATCTGGAATTAATTGCTGAAACGCCTCAATTTTAGAAATTTTTTCACAAGCTAATTCAGCGTCTTTTTCATATTTAATAAAAACCAAGTCATTACACGGTAAGTGATTAAAATAATTTGTGTTATTTGGCTTTAAATAACGTACAATTTTATTTAATCTGGTAAAATTATATTCAGCTGTGGTTTCTAATTCGGGATAAATGGGAAGTAAGGTTTCTAAGCTACTTTTTTTGATAGATATAGATGCAGGAAAACTATATACTTCTCTTTTTTCTACATCCATAGGTACAAAATCATCCGCTAAACAAGTAAAACCGTTTGCTTGTAAAAGTGCTAAAGAAGTACTTTTTCCATTGCCAGAATCACCTAAAAAAAGAATGGATTTTTTTTCATTACTTACTGCAGATGCATGAAAAACTCCCATCCATTCGTCTTCTTCTTTCTGATGAATTTTTTGAATAAATTGCATCGAAAACTTTCCTTGAAAGTAATGAATGTTTTTACTACTCCAAGCACCTATCAGTTTTTTATCAACAATAAGAAAGATAAATTTATTATTGATAAAAACATCAAATTCATAGTCAAAATTGGTAGTGTTGTCAATTACCAAATGCGCAAATTTTGGATGCACATGAGATAATTCTTTTTCACTTAAATAAGAAACTTTAAAAACAACATTGTTTACTTTGTAGAACTTTATAAACTCATAAGATTTTGGCTTTTCAATATCTCTATAATCATTAACTATTTCAGGTTCTTTATTGCTTTTTGGTACGTAAATCTTTTTTTCTAAATCTATTATAAAATCGATAGTTCTATCTAAAGGAACTGCTAACTTTTTAGATAAAGCTTCAGCAATTTCTTTAACAGAAATCCCTTTGCTTAATCTTTTTAAAATATCTGCAGTGTTGTTTTCTAAAACTAAATATTCATTACTATTCTCAAACCAAACAATAGTTTTGTCTTCAACAGTTTTATACAAGAAATTCGATTGTTTTTTCATAAAGAATAAAAGTAACTTTTTTATTATTTATAAAAAACAAAAAACGCTTAAAACTTAAGAGGTATACTATTTAATAATGAATGATATATTTAATTTTTTCGCCAAAAAAATGGAGTAAATAAAATAAGGACTGTAAAAAGTTCTAAACGACCAATAAGCATTAAAAAAGAACAAAACCATTTAGCGGCATCAGATAAATGTGCATAACTATCTACCGGACTTACACTACCAATTGCAGGTCCAATGTTTCCTAAAGAAGAAGCTGCAGCACCTAAAGCAGACATAAAGTCTAAGCCTAAAAGCGTTAGTATTACAGAAGCTAATATAAAAATAAGCATGTAAATAATAAAAAACGATAGTATATTAAATACAATAGTTGGAGGTATCGATTTTCCGTCTAATCGTACCGGAATAATTGCGTTTGGATGTAAGGCTTTTTTAAATTCTAGAAAGCTATTTTTAAGCATTACAATATGCCTAACTATTTTAATTCCACCACTTGTAGAACCTGCGGAACCACCTGTAAAAAACAATGCAAAGAAAATACCTGTTGCAAAGAAATTCCACATGGTAAAATCTGCACTAACAAAACCAGTTGTAGTTACCACAGAAATCACCATAAAAAGAGAATGTCTAATAGCGCTTTCTACTTCACCGAAAATCATAGGGTGCTGAATGGTTGTTTGTAAATTATGGTCTTGAAAAAAGATGATTAAAATAGCAATTAATGCAGAAACACTTATAATTCCAACAAAGTAATATTTAAACTCTTCGCTTTCAAAAATTTTACGAATCTTCCCTTTTAAAGCAAAATAAGTAATTACAAAGTTAGTACCTGCAACAAACATAAAAAAGATAATAATATACTGTACAAGAGGTAAGTTGTTATAAAAAGCGACACTACTATTCTTTGTAGAAAAACCACCTGTACTCATTGTTGCCATTGCGTGATTAATGGCATCAAACCAAGTCATACCAGCAATTTTTAATAAAAAGAATTGAGCAAACGTTAGCGATATATAAATTAAATACAAGCGTTTTGCAGTATCTGTAATTCTAGGATGTAATTTATCTGCAGATGGTCCTGGAGCTTCTGCCATAAAAAGTTGCATTCCTCCAATACCTAAAAGAGGCAAAATAGCAATTGTAAGAACAATTATTCCCATTCCTCCAATCCAGTGGGTTGCGCTTCTCCAAAATAGAATTCCTTTTGGCATGGATTCTATGTCGGTTAAAATGGATGAACCTGTGGTAGAATAGCCAGATATAGTTTCAAAGAAAGCATCTGCAACGCTTGGTATTGCACCAGAAAACAAATAGGGGAGCATTCCTGTTAAGGAGAGAATTAACCAACCTAAGGTAACAATTAAGTAACCGTCTTTCTTCTTTATATTGGTGCTTTTAGGCTTGTTAAGAAAGTAAAGTAGCAATCCTGTAATTACAGTTACAATTCCTGCATTTAAAATACCCCATTTAGCATTTTCTTCGTGGTATACGCTAAACGGATATGCAATAAACATAAAGAATCCGTTTAAGATTGCTGTAATACCTAAAAAGCGAAATATTATTTTGGTGTTTAAAGTACTCGTCATATTTATTTAAATAGGCGTTCTACAGCACTTATAGCTTCTGGTAAACAGAATACAATTACTTTATCACCAGTTATAATTTGCACGTTTCCGTGAGGCATAATTGCTTTTTTATCTCTAATAATACCACCAAAAATAGCTTCTCTAGGAATGCGTATATCTTTAATAGGATATTCTGATACTTTAGCACCTTCTTGAACTTCAAATTCAAAAATTTCTGCATCTACGTTATGTAAATTGGCGAGATCTAAAATTTCACCTTTTCTTATGTGTCTAAAAATATTACTTGCTGCAAGTAGTTTTTTATTAATTAAAGATTGAATTCCAATAGTTTGAGAAATATCGATATAATCCATATTTTCAACCAAGGCAACCGTTTTTTTAACTCCTTTAGATTTTGCTACTAAACAAGACATAATATTGGTTTCAGAGTTTCCTGTAACTGCAATAAAAGCGTCTGTTTCTCTAATATTTTCTTCTTCTAGTAGTTCTAAATCTCTACCATCACCATTAATAACCAAAGTGTCACTTAGTTCTTCTGCAAGAAACTCTGCTTTATCTTTTTTCTTTTCTATAAGTTTTACTCTAAAATTATCTTTACAAAGTTTTCTTGCCGTTTTTTCTCCAATACTACCACCACCAAGAATCATTACATTTTTAATCTTTAGTCGTTTTCTACCTGTAATAGGGTAAAGATCATTCATACTATAATTAGGAACACAAAAATAAACTTGGTCTCCTATCTCGTAAACAACATCTCCTCTAGGAATAATTGTTTGAGATTCACCTTGTCTTTTAATTGCAATTGTAATAAAATCTACATCAGCAAACTTTTGTTTTGCATCTTTAACGGTTAAATCTACAATGGGAGATTTATAGGTTAATGGTGTACCCAACACATTAAAAATACCGCTTTCAAATGCTACAGTATCATTAAATGAAGATTGATTTAAGAGCATTTTTATTTCATTAGCCGCTAATTCTTGAGGCGAAATCATAAAGTCTAAACCAAATTGTTTAAAATCTACTTCACAATTATTTAGAAACTCAGGATTGTCTATTCTAGCAATTGTTTTTTTTGCTCCTAAAGATTTTCCAATTACAGAAATAGTAAAGTTAGTATTCTGGCTATCGGTAACCGCAATTAACAAATCTGCAGATTCAATTCCAATTTCTTTTAATAATTTTATGGATGTAGCATCTCCTTTTTTAGTAATTACATCTAAATGGCTGTTTAGATACTCTAACTTTTCACCATCAAAGTCTATGATATAGGTGTCTTGAGATTCGTAAGAAAGAAGTTTAGCCAAGTGAAAACCAACGTCTCCAGCACCAGCTATTATAATTTTCATAATTTAAAAGTAGTATGTGTTGGCAAAGATATAAAGAGTTTTCATGGAAAAGGGTAATAAATAGATTTTTTCAAATTTAAGTATGTATCGGGTATTTTGCGTATTTGTAAAGGTAATAGCGATATCAAGGTAATCAGTGTAGAATATTATCAGCATATAAATAAAATAATCAGAAATATTTTTCTGCTTAACGTAGAGTATAAACAATTACTACTATTTTTTTGTTTCAATAAAAATATGTTTTTTCTATGAAAAATGATAAATATCTTATTTTCTATTAAATATAAATTTTAGATTTACTGCTACAATTTATAAACAATAGTATTCGTGAAATTAACCAACCTACGCTCATCCGTCTTTTTAAAAATAAACTCATTTTTAATCTTTTCTTTGTTTATAATTTCTTTTTTCTCTTGTGATAAAAAAGAAGATTATAAAACAGTTGTAGCTGATAGTAGCGTTTTTCTTTCGGGAAAAATTATTCCTGATGATCATTTTTTAGGAGATCAGAAATGTAAAGAATGTCATCAAGATCAATTTAAAAGTTGGGAAGGTTCTCATCATGATAAAGCGATGGAAATTGCCGATAGTGTTTCTATTTTAGGTGATTTTAACAATCAGAAATTTACAAGTCAGGGTGTGACTTCTCATTTTTATAAAAAAGACAATGATTTTTATGTAAATACAGAAGGACCAGATGGTGAAAATCACGATTATAAAATAATATACACTTTTGGTGTTACTCCTTTACAGCAATACATTGTTCAGTTTCCTGACGGACATTATCAATGTTTAAGAACTGCTTGGGATTCTGTAGAGAATAAATGGTTCGATTTATATCCAGATTTTAAAGTTGTACATTCCGAATGGTTGCATTGGTCTAGAGGTGCTTTAAATTGGAATAATATGTGTTCCGATTGTCACTCTACAAATGTTCGTAAAAATTACGATGTAGAAACACATAGTTATAATACCGAATTTGCAATTATTAACGTGAATTGTGAAGCGTGTCATGGCCCTGGAAAAGAACATGTTGCCGATGTAGATAAACTTGGTGAAGATTATATGGATAGCGGTACTTTTCAAATGACAATAGAAACAGGGCCTAAAGAATTAGTAGATCAATGTGCACGTTGCCACATGAGAAGAGAGCAGTTCTCTGGAGTCTTTAATTTTGAAGGTACAATGTTAGATCATTATTATCCACAATTATTAGAAGCTCCTTTATATCAAGCAGACGGACAAATTTTAGATGAAGATTATGTCTATGGTTCGTTTACGCAAAGTAAAATGTATCAAAATGATGTAACTTGTACAGACTGCCATGATGCACATTCTTTAAAACTAAAGTTTGATGGTAATAAACTGTGTGCCCAATGTCATGTTCCAGAAAAATATGATACTCCTACACATCATTTTCACGAACAAAATACCGATGGAGCAAAATGTATTAACTGTCACATGACAGGAAGATTTTATATGGGAAATGACTTTAGAAGAGATCATAGTTTTAGAGTACCAAGACCAGATTTAAGTGTAAAATATGGAAATCCAAACGCTTGTTCTGGTTGTCATACAGATAAAGATGATGCTTGGGCGGCAGAAAATTTTACAAAATTATTTGGAGAGGTAGATTCTATTCATTATTCAGAAAAATTAGCACCAGGAATAACTATGCAACCTGAAGGACATATAGGTTTAATTGATTTGATGCACGATACGCATCAACCAGAAATAGTAAGAGCTTCTGCAACAAAAGTGTTGGCTAACTATAATGCACAGAATTTTGTGGAAGATTATATTTCACTTTTAAATGATGATTCTGCTTTGGTAAGAGGAGCAAGTGTAGATGTTTTAGGTGGCATAAATACCATGGATTATAATGCCTATTTTTTACCTTTATTAGAAGATCCAAAAAGAAGTGTTAGGGTAAAGGCTTTCTATGGTTTAGGAGGTTTGGCTGAAACAGATGTGCCTGAAGTTTATAAAGAAAGTTATCAAAAGGTAAAGAAAGAATTTTGGTTACATATCGATACAAATTCAGATTTTGTAGGGGTAAGAATGAAAAAAGGAGATTACTTTTTAAAACAAGGGAACATAGAAAAAGCAATAGAAAATTTTGAAAGTGCACAATCTATTGATGTTATCAACAATCAAATACGAATAAATTTAGCAACGTTATATTATAATATTAAAGAATATGAAAAGGCTGAAGCAGCTTTTAAAACAGTAATTAAACAAGAGCCTGAATATGGCCCTGTTTATTATTCTCTTGCTTTAATGTATGCAGAATTAAATAGAGAAGATGAGGCAATTGAGCAACTTAAAATAGCGATGACAAAAATGCCAGACAATATTCGTGTTTATTATAATTTAGGGTTGTTGTATGATAAAAAACAAGATTTTAAAAATAGTGAAAAAGCATTGGTTACTGGTCTAAAAGTTGATGCACAAAATGAAGGTTTACTGTATGCGTTGGCTTATTTATATTCTAAATCTGATCAAAAACCAAAAGCAAAAAATATTTTACAAAGATTGGTTGATTTGTATCCAAATAACCAACAATATAGAAATTTTTTAAATCAATTATAATCACTTTGTAGTAGATTATTTTAATAAAAGGTTTCGTTTAACAGATTAAAAAAGGTAAAATAGTTAATTTTCATTTTTGTATTTTTATAAAAAAAGAAAATGGAAAAGTTAACGATTAAGACTTGGGCTTTAGATGATAGGCCAAGAGAAAAGCTGTTAGCAAAAGGGAAAACGGCACTTTCTGATGCAGAATTAATTGCAATTCTTATTGGATCTGGCAATAGACAAGAAAGTGCTGTAGCGTTATCTAAACGAATTTTGCAAGAGGTAGGTGGTAACATAAATGAGCTAGCAAAACTATCCGTAGCAAAATTAACCACTTTTAAAGGAATAGGAGAAGCAAAGGCAATTGCTATTATTACTGCTTTAGAAATTGGTAAAAGACGTCAATTAGAAATAGCTTTAGAAAAACCTAAAATTACCAGTAGTAAAGATGGTTTTAACTTAATGCAACCTGTTATTGGAGATTTAGAGCACGAAGAATTTTGGGTGTTATTTTTAAATAATTCTAACAAAGTTTTGGCAAAAAGTCAGATTAGTAAAGGCGGTTTAACGGCCACGGTTGTAGATGTTAGGTTGTTGTTTAAAAGAGCGTTAGAATTGGCATCTGTAGCAATGATTGTTTGCCATAATCATCCTTCAGGTAAATTACAACCTAGTAATGCAGATAAACAACTTACTCAAAAAATTAAAGAAGCAGGAAACACTTTAGATATAAAGCTGCTAGATCATTTAATTATTACCGAAAAAGCGTATTTTAGCTTTGCAGATGAAGGATTGCTTTAGTTTGCAGTTATAGTAATCAGTAAAAAAGTTACTTGAAATTATAACTGATTACTGAGACCGCAAATTGAGACTGAAAACTGAATACATGATACTAGTTTACACACATAAAATTACACCAAGAGTTCGTTATATTTTTAAACATATTCTTACAAGAACTTTATTAATTCCGGTAGATTTCACTTCTAAGGTAGAAGAATTTGTGGCTTTTAATGGTCCTAAAATGACCTACACAAAAACACCTTTAGGGAATGAGTTTTTTGTGAAAAGTAACAATTTATTGTTTGAGCAAGGTGTTAATGATATGGAGATTTCTATGCAGAAATGGGATGAAACTCCATGTTTCTTTAAAACCGGACCAAAATCTTCTATTCCTTTTGATGTTTTTGCGGCAAGCTTTTATCTTATTACGAGATATGAAGAATACTTACCGCACGTAAAAGATATTCATGGTCGTTATACTGCAGACCAGAGTCTGGCTTATAAAAAACGTTTTTTAGAAAAACCAGTAGTTGATATTTGGGCCTATAAATTATTAGAAGCTTTAAAAGAAAAGTTTCCAGATTATGATTACAAAAATCGTAAGTATGAGTTTATTTCTACGGTTGATATTGATAATGCGTATGCTTATAAGTATAAAAGCTTGATAAGAAGTGTAGGTGGTTTTATAAATGATTTACTTCATTTTAGAGTGTTAGATGTTTGGAATCGATTTGCAGTTACTTTCAATTTAAAGAAAGATCCTTTTGATACTTTTCAGAAAATTTTAGAGATTAAAAAGGAGTATAAAATTAAAACAATCTTTTTCTTTTTAATAGGCGATTATACTACTTTTGATACCAATGTTTCTGCTTCAAAAAGCAAGTACAAACTACTTATTAAAGAAATGGTAGATTATGCTAAAGTGGGGTTGCACCCTTCTTATTTTACGATGCACAATACTTCTTTATTAAAAAAGGAAAAACTGAGGTTAGAAAATATTATTAATTCTCCAATTCAGAGGTCTAGACAACATTATTTACGATTTAGCTTGCCCGAAACGTACCAACATTTAATAGATTTAGAAGTAGAAGAAGATTACTCTATGGGTTATGCAAGTAATGTAGGTTTTAGAGCAAGTACTTGTACGCCTTTTTATTTTTACGATTTAGATTTCGAAATTCAAACTCCGTTAAAGGTGTTTCCATTTGCATTAATGGACACTACTTTAAATGATTATATGAAGCTTACACCTAAACAATCTCTAGGAAGAATAAGAGATATAAAAAATGAAGTAAAAGCGGTTAACGGAACTTTTATTACCTTATTTCATAATGAGAGCCTAAGTGATTATTTACGTTGGAAAGGCTGGAAAAGGCTGTATGAATCTATGATTAAAATTGCTACTTCATAATGATTCAATATGTTGAGAGAAAAGATTTAGAGGTAGAGAAATATGATGCTTGTATAGAAAATTCTATTCAATCTAGAATTTATGCTTTTTCTTGGTATTTAGATATTGTTGCAGATAATTGGGATGTTTTTGTCTTGGATGATTATAAAGCAGTGATGCCAATTCCTTGTCGTAAAAAGGCTGGGATTAAATATGTTTACCCGCCACTTTGGTTGTTAGAATTAGGTGTTTTTTCTTTAAGTGAAAACATAGATTACAATCCTTTTTTTAAACTTCTGTTTCAGAAATTTAAATCTGTAGAAAGCCGATTAAATAGTGCTATTAATATACAAGAAAACACCTCTTGTTTTGTAGGGAAACAAATGCAAATTTTGTTAATTTCTGATGATTATAATACTATTTGTAATGGTTACAGAAAAGATAGAAGAAAGGACTTAAACAAGGCGAAGAAAGTCGATTTAACAGAAAAATGGAATGATAATCCTGAAAAATTAATTCAGTTATTTAAAAATAACGTAGGTAAAAGAACACCCAATATTACAGATAAAGATTATTTAGTTTTAGAAGAATTGATAAAAATTTGTATAGAGAAAAAAGTAGGAGAAATACTTTCGGTTTACAACAAAGAAGATAGGTTAGTCGCTTCTGGTTTTTTCTTAAAACATAAAAAAGCTGTTACAATTTTAGTGTCATCCACAGATTTTAAGCATAGAAAAAATGGCGCAAATACTTTTTTAATTGATCGTGCAATTTATAAGTTTGAAAAGAATTTTAGTATTTTTAATTTTGGAGGTTCATCAATGGAATCTATAGCCAAATATTTTTTGAGTTTTGGTGCTACATCAAATAATTATAAACAAATAAAGTATAATAATTTACCTTGGTTTATTAAGTTGTTAAGAAAAATGAGTTAAATGTTTTTTTTAGAAAAATGAATATACCACTGAGATATTATTTCATTATAATCTTTATATAATTTTTTTACCTTGATATTTTTTTTATTTAATTCATTAACCATTTGATCGGTTATTGGTTTGTAATTATTCCAATCATGTTTTTTTAATATTCTTTTTTTTAGGTGATTAGGTAAATGTGGCTTTATTTTGTCTTTTAGTTTTTGTAATTTAATTTGTTTTTTTGTAGGCTGAATTTCTTTTTCAAAGTAGACATCAAAAGGTTTAAAATAATCATTAATTAATATATCATCAAAAAGAAGTTTTGCTTTTTTGTATTTAATTGGAATTTTTTTAAATAAACTTAACAATTCTGTATCCCAAAAAGGAAATCTAAATTGATGACCAAAAAAAGTATAATAACTTGCAGAATTAAAAATATATTTAGCAATTCGTTCTTTTAAGTTGTAATCTTCTAAGACAGTTTCAGGTATTTTTTTCGTATAATTTTTATCAAATAGAAATAAATTCTTTTTTATTTCTGCTTCAATTTGTTTCTTTTCATCATTAGAAAAACAATAATTAATCATTTTTTTTTCTAAGATAACTTCTGGTAAATTAGAGTGTTTTAAGTTTTTAGAAATTGTTTTAGAATATTCACTTCCTCCTAAAATATCGCCGGCAAAACCCGGAACAAAAATAGCATCTTGAGTAATGATTTTTTTGTCTTTTAAAAATTTAATAGCAAAGTATTCTTGAAGATAAGGCATAGAAGAAAGTTTGCCAGCAAAATGTGCGTAATTTTTAAATTCTTCAGTTGATAAAAAATTAGAAATTAACTCATTTTTATATTCAATAAAATACCAGTCAAAATTTAAAGTTTCTGCCGTTTTTTTAGAATTTTCAATTTCAAAACTATCTTTTCTGCCATAGGTATAACAAACTACGTTTTTATAGTTATGCTTTTTAAGCATTACGGCAATTAAACGCGAATCAAAACCGCCACTTAAAGGAATTACTGCCGTCCTATTATTTAGTGAGTCTATAAACCGTTTAAAAGAATTTTCAAAAGCAATTACTATCTTGTTTTTTAAAATAGAATAGGAGTCTAGATATGCTTTTTCTATAGCATAAGAAAAGAAAAAGTTACTCTCAATAATTTTATGATTTTGAATGATTAAATATTCACTTGCTTGTATTTGATTTACATTTTGTAATAATGTTTTATTACCATGGGTATGACAAGAAGCTTTTAATTCGATTTCTGAAACAGCATTAAAATCAAGAATATTAAAAGTGTTTTTCAAATAGATAATATCATCGCTCAAAAATAATTTTTCATTATGAAAAGTATAGAAAATGGGGAAAGATCTTGTTATGTCAGAAGCAATACAAACAGTTTTTTTATCAGAAAAAACGATTGTAAAAACACCATTTATGTTCTTTAAAAGTTCTTTAAAATCAGTTGTATCTTTTATTGTTAAAAGAAAATTTAAAGCATTTTCTTTTTCATAAAAAACAGCATCAATATAAAAATAACCTTTTAAATAAAAAGAATCATTTTTATACCATTTAAAGCCTTTATTATGTTTTAAAGTAATGTTCATATTAGCTGTATGCAATTTTCTTTTCTTTTGATGTTTTTAAAAGATAGATAAATATAAGAATATTAAAAAGCATTCCTACTCCAGAAAAAAGTATCAAAGAAATAACAATATTATCGTAAAAATAGTATCCTAAGAATAATGCCAAAAATCTAAAAAGTAGTAAAAAAGTATCATAAATAACCATGGTTTTTTGTTTGTTTAGAATTAAAATTAATGGTGATATAGGATTGCTTAAAAAAGCAAAAAATAACCACGGAATTATAATTCTTGAGTACAAACCTACGTCAGACCAATTTTCACCAAAAATAATATCTAAGAAAAAAGAAATTGCAAATAAAGGAATAAAAAGAAAAGAACTTATGAATAATAAATGTTTTACTGTTTTTATAACTAAATCATGCAAATTGCCTTGTTCATTGTAAGTTTTACTTGCTTTATTAAAAAAGACTTGGTTTATTGATTGTTGAAAAATGCCAATAGGAGCTCTTGTAAATTTAACTGCTAGACCATAAATTCCCGAGTTTGCCAAACCAAAATATTTAGTAATTAAAAGCACGGGTAATTCATTAGAAAGATTATTAGTCAAGTTAATAATGGTATTAAAAACGGGAATATCTTTATATTTTTTTGCCAAAAAAAACATCCTTTTTAAGGATAGTTCCTTGGTAAGTTTTTGCATTAATTTGGTAGACGCTTTTATTAAAAAAAGAAGTTGCATAGATTGCCCTAAAAGCATTCCTGGAATTAATCCCAAAGAATTAAAAGAGCTAAAACCGGTAGCAAGTTGAGATGAACTCATTACCGCAGATTTTGTTATCAATCCTTTAGAAATATTTTTAAACATATTAGTTCTGTTGTTCCAAAAATCAAAAATTGAAACACTACCAAAAAGGAAGACACTTAATGGTAGTAAATAAATTAAATTTAGAAGTTTTGTTATATTAAAAAAGGTAGTAATGTTTTCATTAAAAAAGAAGATAATTACAAGTAATAATAAGCAATATATTGTTAAAATAATAAATGAAAAACCCACTAAATTAATAGCATCCTTATCCTTTTTTGGTAAAACGATAGCAAATTCATATTGCAGAGTTGCCAAAGGCTTTAAGATTAAAGTTACGGATGAAAACAAGGTGTAAATACCAAAAAGTTCTGTAGAAAAAAGGCGCGTAAGTATTAAAATTGAAGCATAAATAACAACTTGACTTAAAGCAGATCCTGTTATTAATGTTAAAACATTTTTAACAAACTCTTTTTTTAGAAAAGAAAATAGTTGCATATTACTTACTTAAAATAATGTATTCAAATATAATGTAAATGACAAAGATACAACACGTCTTTTTTGATTTAGATCACACTTTATGGGATTTCGATAAAAATTCTGATTTAACCTTCGAAAAGGTTTTTAGAGTCAATAATTTAAAAGTTGATTTAAATGCTTTTTTAGAAGTTTACAAACCCATAAATTTTGAATTTTGGAAATTGTTTAGAGAAGAAAAAGTAACTAAAGAAGCATTAAGATACGGTCGATTAAAAAATAGTTTTGACGCTTTAAATCATACTGTTTCAGATGAGGTTATAGTTAAAATGTCTGTAGATTATTTAATGTTTTTACCTGATTTTAATTATTTGTTTGATGGAACTTTTGAGCTTTTAGATTACTTAAATGATAAGTATCAATTGCACATCATTACCAATGGTTTTGAAGAAGTGCAGAATAAGAAAATGATTAGTTCTAATATTTATCATTATTTTGATAAAATTATTACCTCAGAATCTGTTGGTGTTAAAAAGCCAAACCCTAAAGTGTTTACTTATGCTTTAGAAGTTGCAAACGCACACAAAGACAATTCTATTATGATTGGTGATAATATTGAGGCGGATATAGAAGGAGCTTTGAGCGTTGGTATGCAAGCTATTCATTGTAATTTTTACAATGTTTCACATAATAAAAGTAATTTGGTATCTGTAAGTTCTCTACTAGAAATAAAGCAATATTTATAACTGATTGAGCGTTTTATATTTAAATAAATAAAAGTTAATTTATCTAGAATTCTAGATGGTATCGCACAATTTTGCGATATTGCATCTGCAAATAATAGTACTGTAAAATTAGAAATTCATTAAATATTTAATTAAAATGATTAAAAAAATAGCATTTAGTTTTTTGTTTTTAATAGCAATATCAGCATTTAGTCAAGAACGAGATATTAATAACTACAAATATGTAATTGTACCAGATCGATTCGATTTTTTAAAGAGTTCAGATCAATACCAAACGAGTTCTTTAACTAAGTTTCTTTTAGAAAAAAAAGGATTTGAAGTTTTTCTAAGCAATGAAAAATTACCAGAAGATTTAATGCTAAATAGATGTAAAGCGTTAACAGCAATAGTTGTAGATGATTCTAGTATGTTTACCATTAAAAGTGTAATTAAATTACAAGACTGTAATAATAATGTATTATACACTTCAGAGGTTGGTAAGAGTAAACTTAAAGAATATAAGAAAGGTTATCAAGAGGCTATAAGAAAAGCTTATGAAACAATGGAAGATTTAGAGTATAATTATAATACTTCTATTGCTGCTAAAGAAAAGATAAAACCAGAAATAGTTAAGGAAAAAGAATCTGTTGTTACCGTTAAAACAAGTGTAAAAGAAATTAATACTAATTCTAATGCTACTAATGTTTTATATGCACAGAAAAAAAATAACGGATTTCAACTGGTAAATTTAACACCAGAAGTTGTTTTTATAATTTTAAATACAAACAAGAAAGATGTTTATGTAATTAAAGGAAAAGACGGAACGCTTTATAAAAATGGAGAAATTTGGATTGCAGAATATTATAAAAATGACCAATTAGTAAAAGAAGAATATCAAATAAAATTTTAATTAATTTTCTATAAAAAAAATAAAACTTACTATTCTTAGTTTTATTTTGAATAAAAAATGTCACTTAGAAATAATTTCTGAGTGACATTTTTTTGATAAAAGTTTTAGATATAAATTAATATTCATAGTTGTTTTTCCATCTATTCTTTAAGATTTCTCTAAACTGATTTTCTCTAGCATTATTACCAGGTTCATACAATTTTGTTCCAGATATTTCATCAGGTAAAAACTCTTGTTCTACAAAGTTATTCGGATAATTGTGCGAGTATTTATAGTTTTTACCATAGTCCAAGTCTTTCATTAACTTAGTTGGTGCATTTCTTAAATGAATAGGGATAGATAAGTCTTCCGTTTTCTGTACTAAATTTTGAGCATCATTAATAGCCATATATGAAGCATTACTTTTGGCGGAGTTAGCCAAATAAATAGCACATTGACTTAATATAATTCTAGATTCTGGGTATCCAACAACAGAAACAGCTTGAAACGTGTTATTTGCTAGTATTAAAGCAGTAGGGTTTGCGTTTCCAATATCTTCTGAAGCAGAAATAAGTAGCCTTCTTGCTATAAATTTTACGTCTTCACCACCTTCAATCATTCTAGCCAACCAATAAACAGCGCCATTAGGATCACTACCTCTAATCGATTTTATAAAAGCAGATATAATGTCATAATGTTGTTCCCCTGTTTTATCATATCTAACAGTATTTTTCTGAATTTTAGTGAGTACTAAATCATTGGTGATTTCAATTTCATCCTCTTCAGATACTAATAATTCAAAAATATTAAGAAGCTTTCTAGCGTCCCCTCCAGATACTTGTAATAATGCATCCGTTTCTGTTAAAGTAATTTTTTTGGTTGATAAAAGTTCGTCTTTCTCCATGGCTCTATGTAAAAGTGCCACGAGATCAGTTTTATCAAAAGAATTTAAAATATAGACTTGGCAACGTGAGAGTAGGGCAGGAATAACTTCGAAACTTGGGTTTTCTGTAGTTGCACCAATTAACGTTACCCATCCTTTTTCTACTGCTCCTAAAAGTGAATCTTGCTGAGATTTACTAAATCGATGAATTTCATCAATAAATAAAATAGGATTTTTAACAGTAAACAATCCTCCACTTTTTTTAGCTTTTTCTATAACCTCTCTTACATCTTTTACCCCAGAACTAATAGCGCTCAATGTATAGAAAGGACGTTTAGATTCTGTTGCAATAATATTGGCAAGCGTTGTTTTTCCAATTCCTGGAGGTCCCCATAAAATTAATGAAGGAATGATTCCTTTTTTGATTAAATTGGTTAAAACACCCGTTTTACCCACTAAATGTTGTTGACTGATATAGTCTTCTAAAGTTTTAGGTCTAATTCTTTCTGCCAAAGGTTCATTCATTCCGTAAAAATAATAAAGATTTCTGACAGAAATTGTAAAAATCGGGATTGGTTCTATTTTTGTTATTTTTATAATGATGAAAGAGGAAAATAATTTAAAAAGTTCGAAATCAATTTTCTTAATTCCAATTGTATATGTTGTTACAATATGGCTTATTTATTGGATTGAAATACAATTTGACTTCATTTTTAATAAATATGGTGTTTTTCCAAGAAATTTTGTTGGTTTTAGAGGTGTTTTCTTAACTCATTTTATACATAGTAATGTTAGTCACCTTTTTAATAATTCGGTTCCCTTATTTGTGCTTTTAAGCAGTCTTTTTTATTTTTATAGAGATGTAGCATATAAAGTTTTGCTTCTTGGTGGTTTCTTTACAGGTTTAATAACTTGGTGCATTGCTAGAGAGTCTTACCACATAGGTGCAAGCGGAATTGTGTATTTGCTTTTTAGTTTTGTTTTTTTTAGCGGAATTATAAAAAGACACTTTCGGTTAGTCGCATTGTCTTTAATCATCATCTTTCTATACGGAGGTATGATATGGTATGTTTTGCCTATAAAAGAAGGCGTTTCTTGGGAAGGTCATTTATCTGGTTTTATAGTGGGACTTCTTTTTGCAATTGTTTTTAGAAATAGAGGAATTGTAAGAGAAGAACATCAATTTATAGAAACAGAATTTGATGCTTTGTTTGATGAACATGGTAATTTTACTCCACCAGAAATAAAGCAGGAGGTAGGTGATGAAAAAGTTGAATAGAAATTGGAAACTTCTTATATAAATGGTAAATAAATAAAGCTGTACCTAATTCCTTAGATACAGCTTTGTTTTAAATGTATTTTTAATTCTTTCTAACTCCCCACAACAATTCTTTGTCTAACGGCTTCATATAGTAAAACACCACAAGCAACAGATACGTTTAAAGAAGCTATTTCACCTAATAAAGGTAATTTTGCTTTGTAGTCTACCATTTTTAATATAGAAGGATTTACCCCTCTATGCTCAGACCCCATAATTATGGCAATTGGTTGTTTAAAGTCAATATCATATACAGAATCTTCTGTTTTTTCAGTTGCTGCAACCGTTTTAATGTCTGATGCTTGTAATAAAAACATGGCATCTTTAATATGGTCTACTTTACAAATAGGAATTTTAAAAGCTGCACCCGCAGATGTTTTTATAGTTTCAGCATTAACAGGAGCACTTCCGTTTTTCTGAATGATAATTCCGTTAACTCCAGAACATTCTGCTGTTCTAATGATGGCACCAAAATTACGTACATCAGATACTTGATCTAACAATAAAAATAAAGGTGTTTTATCACTCTCTACTGTTTTTTCTATCAATTCTTCTAAATCGTAAAATTCTACTGGAGATATTTGAGCAACAGCACCTTGATGATTACTGTTTTTAGATAACCTATCTAATTTTTCTACAGGAACCATACTTGTAGTTAGGTTGTTTGTTTTAATTAACTTGTTCAGTTCATAAAACAATTCTCCTCTTAATCCTTTTTGTAAGTATATTTTATTAATTGATGAACCACTTTCTATGGCTTCAATTATAGCTCTAATACCAAAAATATTGGTTGTTGGTGTACTTTCTGTTGTCATAGTGCAAAGGTATGTTAATTATTGAAATTATTAGACAAAAAAAAACCACCTCATTAAGAGGTGGTTTAAATTTTATAAAAGAAATTAAATAGAAATTACTTCCTCTGTTCCATCTCCATAATCACCTGATATGCTAAAAATGGATACACCATTAGCAGTAATGCTAACTTCATTACCTCCGTCTCCATAACTGTCGTATACCTGTACGGTATAATCTCCAGAAGGTAAACATTCGCTAATTGTTAAAGATGTTCCAGCTAAACCCGTGTAAGCTCCATATCCAAATGGATCTGCACTTGCTAATACTGTTGTTCCGTCAGCATCCAAAATTCTCCAAGCGAATTCTTCTGGATAGCTATCAAAAGTAAGGTTTATTTTTACTTTTATTCCGTTATCAGGGCAAAGTTGAGATAATCCTATTGTTAAAGCTTCACCAGTAAAAGTTTCTTCAGAAGCTTCTAGTCTTAAAACTAATACTTTATCTTCTACTAAATCTACATCTTTTACTCCAATTGTAATTGTCCCTACGTTTGTTCCTCCAGGAATAACAACTGAAGTAGGAACAGTATAAGCACCTTCATCTGCAGTAGTACTTTCTACTACATTTAAAGTAATAGTTCTATCAGAACTTATAATGTTTGTAGTATAAATACTAACTTCTTCAGAAGTTTCGGCGCCTTCTAAAACACCGATATCCATAGAATTAGATACAAATGACGCATAAGAAGTATCTAAAGCTGTTAGAGAACTATCTTTACAAGAAGAGAAAGATATAATAGCTACAGATGCTAAAAATAAATAAATATATTTTTTCATAATTTATGTTTTTGTTTTAAATGGACAAGCTTATAAAAACTTAAGCTTGCCCATTGTAAAAAATCTAGTTAATGTAAGGGTTGTTTTGAACCTCTGCTTGAGGAATTTCATAAGTTAATCTTTCATCAGTATGAGGAATAGATAAACCAGAGTGAAATACATGGTTTGTACCTCTTGTCATAGTCTGTTTATTTCTCTTCATTGATAAATAACTTTTTCCTTCACCCCATAATTCTATTCTAGTCTGTAGAATAACTTCATTTAATAAAGCATCACCAGATAATGCGTTCACGTATGCATAATCTGCAGCATCATCAAATCTTTGAGATAATAACTCAATTAATCTTGATTTAGCAACACCATCTTGTCCTTCTTTTGCTGCCATTTCAGCAGATAATAAGTACATTTCAGCAACTCTCATATAAATGTAGTCATCTTCAACATTTCTTTGACCACCAATTACTCTTGCTGCATTATAAAACTTATTACGAGGTTGTAATGAATTATCAACATCAAATTGAGTTTTTCTGATATCTCCATCTTTAATTTGTGCAAATAAACCATCATCAATACCTTTTCTATCTCCAGCCCATTGGTAACTATAGGTAAATACATCAATTTGTCCCCACCAAGAAATTAAATCTAATCCATTAGCTAAAGTAACATCAAATCCCCAGATCCAAGCTGGTGTAGCAACGCTAGTAAAACCGCCTACTACTTCACTACTTGTCATTAAAGGGTATCCAGAAGCAATAACTTGGTCTGCTAATCCTTTGGCTAATAAGTTAGAAGCACTGTCTCCTTTAGCTGCATATACATAAGCTAATAAAACTCTAGCTACATCTTGATTTGCACCTGCTTTGTTTGATCTTTCAAAACCTTCTAAAAGCGAAGCTGCTGATGTTAAATCTTGAATCATAAAATCATATACTTCACTCATTGGTGATTGTGGAAATACAGGATCAAAAGGAGTTGAATATAATGGTAAAATTGCTTCTGTACCGTTATATTCTGTCTGATATAATTGAGATAAATAAAAGTAAGCATATGATCTTAATGTCTTAGCTTGTCCTAAAGCGTGCTTTGCAGCATCAGATTCAGGAATTGCTTCATTTCCTCCTAAAGAACTAATTACCAAGTTGGCAGATCTTATTACTCTATAGTAGTATCTCCAAGGTATGTAGTTATTATTATCAGAATAATCTACTGTAGATAATAAGTTTACAAAGTTAGCATATCTGTTATAGTTATTAGCTGTAAGTGCTAAATCTCCAGAAAGAAAATCTGTAAAGATATCATACCCTTTTTGACCAAAATCTTCATGAGCCGTAGTACCACCCGTTCCGGTGTTCACCATCATAGAATACAAACCACTAAGGTTGGCATCTGAGATTACAGGGTTTAATTGCCCTGTTAAACCTGCGTCTTCAGCATTTATAAATGATGTTGGACTTTTTTCTAAAAAGTCATCACCACAACTTAAAAATGATGTAATTACCGCAAGAGTAAATACTGTTTTTAAAATATTATATTTCATTATTTTTTGTTTTTAAGTTAATTATAATTGTACTCTAACACCTAATGTGAATGTAGATAAAGGACTATATTGGTATCTTTCTGATGCACCTACTAAAGATGAAGATGGATTAAAACCTGTTCTAGAACTTAATAAGAACAAATTGTCTCCTGCTACCCAAAAACTTAAAGCAGACATACCTGTGTTAGTTAATGATTTAGACGGTACACTATAACCAATCCTTACATTGTTTAATGCTAAGTAATCAGATTTTGTTAAAAAACGTGTAGATTGTCTGTTTACATTTACATTTTCATTACTGTATAATCTAGGGATATTTGTAATATCTCCAGGAGCTTGCCATGCATCTCTAATATCTACATGGTAGTTATTAGATCCAACTTGACCATTACCTAATACATTTGCATAGTTACCATCATATCCATAACCTCCTAAACTATAAGCAAACTGTGTACTTACGTCAAAATTATGTATTTGAGCAGATAATCTAAAAGCACCTCTAATTTTAGGTATTGCAGATTTTCCAATAAATTGATTGGTTGCTTCTGTATAGTCGTTTGTAACAGATTTTTTAATTTCTGCTGTTGGGTTTTTTATAGAATATTCAAATAATTCTGCAATTTCTTCTCCAGAATCAAAAGCACCATTCGAATTAGCATCTACATAATGAGTTTCCCAAAGAGGATCTCCATTTGCTGCATTTACACCTACCCATACTGGCATATAATAATCATATCTACTGTGTCCTTCAGCTCTACCAAAGTTTCCATCAATGTCAATAATTTTATCTCTACCTTCTGGAACGTCATATGGCATTTTAGTAAGTTCATTATCTAAAACTTCTCCATTTATAGATAAATCTAATTTAAAGTTTTCTTTGTTGATAATGTGTCCTGTCAAGTCAAATTCTAAACCTCTATTTACAAGTGCACCATCATTTTTAGTGTCAAGAGCATCACCCGTAGAAATTGGCGTACGTACACTAAAAATAAGTCCATCAGTATCTTTTATATAATAATCTACAGAACCATCAATTACATTGTTAAACAATCTAAACTCTGTACCTACTTGATACATTTTACTTGTTTCCCAAGTTAAACTAGCATTTTCTCTTGCTCTTAAAATAAGAGAAATACCTCCGTCTAAATTATCAATATCATATCCATTTTGACCAGAATAGAAATCTACTCCACCTTGATCTCCCTGAATACCGTAACTTGCTTTTACTTTTAAGTTATTTACAAAATCTACATTACTAAAGAAATCTTCTTTACTAACAATCCAAGATGCTCCAGCAGACCAAAAAGTTCCCCATTTCTCTGTAGCAAATCTAGAACTACCATCTCTTCTTACTGTACCAGAAAGAAAATATTTATTTAAATAGTTATAGTTAACTTGAGCAAAGAAACTTTCTATTGCAGTTTCTTCTGTATAACCAGAAGGGTTACTTCCTAAGTTTACATAGTTTGTAGGATTGTCTAAACCATTAATTAAGTTTACTACTGTATTCTTACTGATGTAAGTACGCTCTCTTTCCCAATTATTTGTTTCATGTGCTACTAAAGCAGAAACGTTATGGTCTCCAAAAGTTTTATTGTAGTTAAACATTTGTAAAAAGTTCTGTGTTATAGCTTGTCTTTGTTCTTTGAATAAACTACCACCTTGTCCAGCAGAAGATCCATAGAACGGGTTGTTGATGCTGTTGTCTACTAAACTATAGAAGTTTGCACCATACTTAGCTGTAAATGAAAAAGCATCAGTAAAATTAACTTTAAAAGAGAAGTTACCATTTATAGAATGACGCATATTTTGACTTAAATCATATGTAGCATCTGCAATAGCATTTGTTAAACCTCCAAAACCTCTATTAGTACCATAATCATATTGGTTACCACCATAGTAATCGTCAGCAACTATTGCTCCAGAAGCATCACGTAAAAATAATGGGTAAATTGATGGGATATTATCTGTAAACCAAAAAATTGAACCTGAATCCTCAGATTGACCATTTGCAGTTTGTTCTGCATAAGAGTAATCAATATTAGCATTTGCTTCTAACCAATCTACAGGCTTATGAGTTACATTTAATCTAGTAGAATAACGTTTATAATCAGAGTTTATAACATATCCTTTGTCATTTAAGTAACCAAAAGAAGAAAAATAAGTTGTTGTATCATTACCTCCACTCATACTTACGTTAGCTTCTGTTCTTGTAGATGATTGAAAGCCATAATCAGACCAGTCTTCAGGAGTGTATTTTCTAGAAACACCAGGTATAACTGTACCTGTGGCAGGATCTATAATATCTGCACCATTTGTTGCATTGTACATATTATAATCTTGGCTAATACCACCTCTTGTATCATCAAATAATACATCATTTGCATATGCATTTGCATCTGCAACACCTAATCTACTTCCTGTGTTTCTTAAAGCTTGCCATGAAAGTCCCATGTACTCATCTGGAGAGCTAATTAAATCATAAGTAGGTAAAAGTCTCATGTTTACACCAGACTTTACTTCTACATTAATGTTAGAGATACCATCTTTACCTTTTTTAGTTGTAATTACAATTACCCCATTTGCTCCTCTAGAACCATAAATAGAAGTTGCAGTTGCATCTTTTAATATAGTAGTAGACTCAATATCTGCTGGGTTAATGTTACTAATACTGTTTAAGTATGGTACACCATCAACAACATATAAAGGATCACTGTTACCATTAATAGTACCAAAACCTCTAATTCTAATTTCAGCAGCACTACCTGGTTGTCCAGATCCATTTACAACTGTTACACCTGCTACCTCACCTGCTAATGCTTGTGATATGTTAGAAACAGACTTTGCTTGTAAGTTTTCTGCACTAACTACAGTTGCAGTACCTGTAAAGGCTTGTTTTGTACTTGTACCATACCCAACAACCACAACCTCGTCTAAAACGTTGTTATCGTCAACTACCATACTCGCGTTAACGGTGTTAGATGCTCCTATTTTTTTTTCTACTGGTGTAAAACCTAAGTATCTAAAAACTAAAACATCTCCGCTTTTTGCTAGGATAGAGTACTTTCCATCAAAATCAGTCTCTGTACCTTTGTTGGTTCCTTTTACTGATATACTAACTCCAGGTAAAGGTCCCGAATTTTCTGTAACTGTACCAGAAACAGTTTTGTCTTGTGCAAATGAAATTTGCACGATTAACGCTAAGAGTAGCGTTAAAAATCCATTAAACTTTGTCTTCATTGTATAATTATTTGAATTAATTAAATCCAAAAGTCTTAAATTAATCTTAATAAAACAATTTTTTAACACAAATAGTTTTTTAGTATGTGGTAAAAATAGCATTAAATTTTGTTGTTATTTTTGCTTTTTAAATCTTTTTATTCTTTTATTATTTTTTTAATAGGTTCTTTTTTAAGGGGTTCTATTTTTATTTTATCTAAAAAACTCTTTCTCTCTTCTTGTATTTTGTAATAAAAATAATTTTAAATTTTATTTATTTTTTTTATTTAAAACCTTTCAGTGTTAGGAATAATCGAGTGATTTTAGTGTTTTTGCAATATAAAATTTATTCATTTATAGATATGGTTAAATTATCTGTAATGAATTCTTCTATTTTTGTATTGTATGGGTGTTGTTTTTTTATCAGTTATGATTCTTTTGATAAAAAAAAGACCTCTTAAATAGAGGTGTTTGTTCAAGTAAAAACGATTTTTAACGTTATTATTTCTGTTGATGTTTTTTTAAGGTTCTAGAATAATTTGTATTCCTTTGTAATTATCTTATATGTTAACATAATTTGGTTTAGTGACTTTTTTTATTTAGATAAACGAAATATGTATTAGTTTTAGCTAAAGTCTGTTTTTTTTAAAGATTTTTCTATGGTATAAAAAAAGACTACCTTTTCAGATAGTCTTTTTTTTTTAGTGTATTTGATTTTAGTTTCCTACACCTGTAATATCCCAAAATACGCGAGAAGATTTATCATCACCTCCCATTGCACTGCTTGCAGCAGCATAATTATCTGGGTTAAGATCTTTATCGTCGTTTCCGTACAAGTACCTTCTTGGTACAGCTTCGTTAGAAATTGAAGGGCGAGTAAAAGTATTAGGGTAGTCTAATATTCTCCATGAACTCCAAGCTTCAAATCCTCTTCCGTAAAGTGCTATGTATTTTTGATTACCAATAACTTCTTTCCAAGAAGAGCCAGAAGTTGTATACGCAACAGTTGCTTGTGCTAAATATGTGTCAGCCTCTGCTTGAGTTCCTCCCCAATAGATAATCGAAGCGGAAATAGCTGCATTGTAATAAGTTTCTGCACTACCAGTTATAAGACCTCTTTCTACAGCTTCTGCTAATAGAAATTGAACTTCATCATAACTTAAAAGTACTCCTTCTAAGTCTGGTTGATGCCATGCATCACCAATATGTGTAAAGTCTGTGTAAGAACTTCCTACACCGTAAGGGGCTCCGATATATGGTGTTTTGTTATCTGCTAAATAAGTTGAAGCTCTTGGGTCGTTTAATGGATTTATTAGGTTTACAAAAGTGTCAGCTACTAAAAAATCATCACGACCAGATTGTACTAAGTCAACCCAAATTGAATTTGTATTTGGGCTTGTTGTTTCAAAAGCAAAAGCAAAATTATCATCATTAGATGCAAATAATCCACCTGAAACCGCAGCAGAAGCTATTGTGCTTGCTTTAGCGTTATCGTAATCTGCAATTCTAAGTGCCATTCTTAATTTTAAAGAATTACCAAATTTTTTCCACTTTGCAGTTGATCCTCCGTAAACGATATCGGCATCACCAAAAGTTTCTGTACCTGCGTTTAAGTTAGTTAAACTTGCGTCTAAGCGAGTGAATAAATCTGTGTATATATCTTCATCATTGTCGTATACAGGTATAATATTGTTTACTCCCATTAAAGCTTCTGTGTAAGGAATGTCTCCATATACGTCTACTAATACACTCCAGGTATAAACTTCCATAAGTCCAATTACTCCTAATTGAGCAGATTTTGTTCCTGCATCTAAAAATTCATCAGCATCAAGAATGTCTCTTGCTGCTTGTAAGTCAATTAATACGTCTCTATATAAGTAAGTTGAAAAACCACCACCTATATCTCTTCCTCTAATATCGTAGTTTACTTCGTCTGTATACTGTGTTTCTGTCCAATATTGAGCGAAAAACTTAAATATGTTATAGTTTACATTAGGACTAGACATCCTATAGAATAAATCTTTTTGAGTACTAGTTACCAAATATGATGCTGGTACTTCACTTGGGTTTTTATCATCGACATTCCATCCTTCAAAATCTTCACATGAAGAAAATGTGATCCCTATCAATAATGCTATTAAAAATATTTTTTTCATCGTTTGTTTTTTTAAAATTGAAGTTTAACACTAAATCCATAATCTTTTGTTGTTGGATAAACACCAGATTGATAACCTTGTACATTACCTGAGCTTAAACCTGCTTCTGGGTCTGCGTATGGTAAACTTTTGTCAATAATCCATAAGTTTCTACCAATTAAAGAAAAAGTAGCTCCTTTAAAAAATGAATTACCTAATTGTTCTTGAGATAGAGAGTAAGATACAGATAATTCTCTTAATTTAACAAAACCTGCATCGTATACGTGAAGTGCATTTGGTGCTCTTTTATACCCCAATGCGTTATCAAAATTACTCATGTCAGTTCTTAAGGTATTAACGGTTCCATCAGAGATAGCATTTCCGTCTGAATCTGTACCAGTTTGTATAACTCCTGGTAAAACAATACCTCCACTATCATTACCAGATGTTAAAGCATCTCTTTTTGGGTTGCCTAATTCATTAAGTCCAGCTGTTTCAGGATATAATCCAGTAGCCATACCATACCAAGTATCTAAAGAAAATACATTACCTCCTTTTTTAATATCAATTAAAAAACTTAAAGAGAAGTTTTTATAGGTAAATGAGTTATTTATACCACCTTTCCAATCTGGTTGAAAAGACCCAAGATTTTCATCTGAACTTTGACTTACTGCATAAGCACCTGATGCTGCGTCAATAATTTTATTCCCGTTATCATCAAATACAAAGTTAGTACCTCTAATCATACCGTAAGTGTCTCCTACTGTTGCGTTGATAGATACTCCACCTTGTAAGCTAGCTAATTGAAGATTTTTTAAACCTGCAGGAAGTGCTATTACTTTACTTACGTTTTTCCCCCAGTTTAAATCAACTCTCCATTCAAAGTCTTCTGTTTTTATTGGAGAACCGTATAAAGATAATTCAACACCTTTGTTTTCTATTTCTCCAGCATTTAACCATTGTCCGGTATATCCTATAGCAGGAGTAACAGATATTGGTGTAAGTAAATCTTTAGATGTTTTATTGTATAGAGAGAAGTCAAAACCTAGTCTTCTTTTAGCAAACATCATTTCTAATCCTATTTCTGTCTCAGTAGACTCTTCATTCTTTAGGTTAGAGTTGTTATTTGTTGATGGTAAAGAAGCAGATGCTTGTCCTTGTACAGGTGTGTTTAATCCGAATGTGTTGTAAAGTGATAATGGAGAAGCAGCATTACCTGTTTTTGCATATCCAATTCTTAATTTACCTAAGTTTATAAAGTTAGACTCTACTAGTTCAGAGAATAAGAAACTTCCTGATAAACCATAATAATCATATTGATTATCATCTGTTGGAAGGGTAGAAGCTATGTCTAATCTATAAGATCCTTCAACGAATAAGAAATTTTGATACCCTAAAGATACATTTGCAAAATATCCATCAACTCCAGATTTATATTCATATTGTCCTGGAGCTTCTAGAGCATTAGCAGAGTTTGATAAAGACCAAAGTCCATCAATATTAATTCCACCGTTAGTTTCTGCATCTACATAAGAATAATGATTTCTTTGGATATTTGTTCCTAAAATAGCTTTTAAGTTTAAGTCTTCTGTAAGATCTTTGTCAAAATGTAACTGTAAATCATAGGTGTTTTGTGTATATGATTCAGTAAAAATACCGTAAGAGGAAGGTAGGCTAGTACTACCATTATTAATACGCTCTTCTTGGTTTCCAGAATAAGTGTCAATAGAAGCTCTGGCAAAAACATTTAAATAATCGTTAATTTCATAGTTTAAATTAACATTACCTATAACTCTATTTCTTACATCAGTTTCATAATTGTTGTCACGCATCCAATAAACGTTGTCGTGGTAAATTGCGTGTAAATCTTCATCAATATAACTTGTATTCCAAGTTGCGTTCTCTCCAGTTGCAAGGTAGGCTGCTTTTTGATCTTTTAAATCTACATTTGTTTGCCACCATTGTCTAGCTGTTTGCATAAAGTTTTGAGAATCATATCCTGTTCCATAACGTCCTTTACCGGTTGTTTTGTTGTAAGAAACACTAGATGCTGCCGTAAGTTTTTCTGTAAGTTTGTATGATGCAGAAAAATCAACATTATCTCTTATTATTTCACTATTAGGCATTATTCCTTTTATGCTTGCTTTTGAATAACCTAGCTTAAAAGTACCTTTATCACTACCACCATCTAAAAAGACACTGTTAAATACTGTTGTTCCTGTTTCAAATACAGAAGAAGGATCGTTTTTACCAGCCTCCCAAGGAGTTGCTATTCCGTAACCATCTAATGAAGGGTAGAAAGAATCCCATTGTCTTACTAGTGTATTTGAGTCAAATGCAGCTCCATAAGATCCATCCCAGTCAGCTAATGTATAGTTTTCTCCATTTTTAACGTAAAAATCGTCATGATAATTACCAATCCAATATCCTGCTCCATATTCATCTTGGTAAGTTGCAAAAGTATCTGCATTGTATTTATTAAATGTTATTGATGAATTCACGGTAACTCCAATAGATCCATCAGTGTCTTTACCTTTTTTAGTTGTTATAACAATAACTCCATTTGCAGCTTGAGACCCGTAAAGAGCAGTTGCGGCACCACCTTTTAGTATGTTTATAGACTCAATGTTATCAGGGTTAATGTCTGCGGCAGCGTTTCCATAATCATAGCCAGCTCCACCTGTTCGTTGGTCAGCGGAGTTTGAGTTATTGTTACTAATTGGTACGCCGTCTACTACAAATAATGCTTGGTTAGATCCGTATAAAGAAGAATAACCACGGATTACAACGTTGGTAGATCCACCCATTGTTCCACTTCCAGAAACATCTATACCTGCAACTTTACCAGATAAAGAGTTTGCGAAGTTTACGTCTTTAATTGCGCTTACTTCATCTCCTTTAACTTCTTGAGAGGCATAACCTAGAGATTTTTTTTCTCTTTTAATACCTAAGGCAGTTACAACAATCTCATCTAAAACGCTAGCGTCTTCAATCATTGCAATGTCAATAGTTAAGGAATTTCCAACCGTTTTTTGAATAGTTTTGTAGCCAACATAACTAAAGCTTAAGACATCGCCTTGCTTAACATTAATGGAGTACTTTCCGTTAAAGTCAGTTTGAGTTCCATTGTTTGTTCCTTTAATTGCTACACTTACTCCGGGTAATGTACCAGATGAGTCTGATACGGTTCCAGAAACCTTTTTTTCTTGAGCAAAAGATATTTGCATCAGAAACACTAATAGTAGTGTAAAAAATCCTTTAAACTTTGTTTTCATTATTATTTGAATTTGAATTATTTGACTCAAATATCAATATTAATTATCAATTGTGCAATCATTTTTCATAAAAATCGTTAAAATAAAGTTAAGTAATGTTAAGTTGTTATGGATAATTAAAAGTAGTTTTTCCAGTTTATCGTAAGTTTCACGCTCTTAAGGTCGGTTTCTTGTTGATTTATTTTTCCTGCTGAAAGGCTCATGTTTATTTGTGAGTTGTTGGTGTTAAATAAATAACCGAAGCCTAATCCGATTAGGTTTTCCTTTTTAGAGTTTAAGTTTATGCGTCCTAAATCAGTTATAGTATATAGATAAGATTTTTCTGAGGTCAGGTACCTGTACTCTAGATTTACAAATGTGTAGTTGTGGGTAAATATGCTTTGTTCGTTAAATCCTCTTATCGAGTTCGCTCCTCCGATTCTAAAGAGTTCATTATTAATATAGGAGTCAGAGTTTAAGTGTCCTGTTTTATTTCTGATAAAAATGCTGCTTCGTAAATTTAAATCCCATAAATATGAAATTGATGCTTCTAGTTTAAATTGGTTTGTTGTTTCGTTAGTTGTTCCTCTGTTACCAAAACTAGGGTTTATGTCTAGTTTGAATTTATTGCTTAAGAAGAAATCATTTTTAGGGAGACTGTATTTTAATTGAACACCTAAAAAATAATTACTGTAGGTTTCAATATTGTTTGTTAAATTTTCTTTTAGATTTTCAGATTTTTCAGAATTATACGTGAGGGCTAGTTTAATTTTAGAATTAATGTGGTATCCAATTCTAGAGTCAAATTTCGAGTTTAGAAATGTGGAGTCTTGTTTGTAAATAGAGAAAGTTAATTCTGGGCTAAATCTAGAGTTAAAGATGTATGGTATTTCTGTGTTTAATTTTAATTCTTGTTTTTCTTCACCTATACTGTTCCAGAATAAGCCAAATTTTTCACCTGTATTTAGAATGTTGTTTAGTTGTATTTCTAAATTTCCGTTAAACAATAGTTCTCCGTCTTCTTTTGAGGCAAAACCTATAATTCCATCAAAACTGCTATTTTGATGTTTTTTTAAATACACATATAATAATGTAGAGTCTTTTGTGAATAAAACTTCTGGAGTTTTAATCTCTTTGATAAAGTCTAAATTTTTAGAAGCGTCAGATATTTCTAAAATTTTTTCTTGATTAAATATGTCTGTATGTTTTATGTTGAAGTAATTTTTTAGGTATGATTTAGGAAAATTGTCATATCCTTTAATAATTACTTTATTTATTGTTCTTTTTTTAGAAGGGGTAATTGTTAGATCAGCAAAAAGAGTTTTGTTTTTAATTGTAATATTTTTTAATTTTACTTTAGAAAAAGACTTTCCTTCCGAATCTAGATTTGTAGATATTCCTAAGAGTGTAGTTTGTAGTTTTTCAATTGGAATAGTGAATGTGCTTTCCGTTGTGTTAAATTTTTCTAAATAAATTTCAGTTTCCCTGCTTGTTCTAATAATTGCATTGTCTATTTTATTTCCTAGGTTAAAATAAGCAACGTATTCTTTGTCTTTGTTTTTAACGCTATCTATAGAATTTGTAAAATAACCTAAATTTTTTAAGTATTCAGAAATTCTATTAATTTCCAAGTTTAGAAGAATAGTGTCTTTGTTTTTTATTTGATAATTAATTTTATTTAAAATCTTTACTTCTGTTTTATTTAAGGAGGTGAGTTTTAAAGAAAATGCTTGCGCAAAGCTTTCAGTATAAGAAAGCAGTGCAAGTATCATATATATATAAGGTGTAGTTTTTTTATTCAAAGTGGATAAAATATAAGAATCAAAAGTAAAAGAAAATCCCAATAACTAACATAAAAATAAACATTAAGAAAAAATAACTTGCTGATACTTGAATAATTAGAAAATAATTGTACATTTGCGGACTCTTAAAAAAGAGTAAAGGTTTAATTATAAACGAAAAACAGTAATAATTTAGTATGCCAACTATTCAACAATTAGTTCGTAAAGGAAGAACCAAAATAACTAAGAAGAGTAAATCGGCTGCTTTGTCGTCTTGTCCTCAAAGACGTGGAGTGTGTACTCGTGTTTATACTACAACACCAAAGAAACCTAATTCAGCAATGCGTAAAGTTGCCAGAGTTAGATTGACAAATGGTAATGAGATAAACGCATACATCCCAGGTGAAGGACATAACTTACAAGAGCACTCGATAGTATTAGTTAGAGGTGGAAGGGTAAAAGATTTACCAGGTGTTAAATATCACGTAGTACGTGGTGCATTAGATACAGCGGGAGTTGAGGGTAGAACCCAAAGACGTTCGAAGTATGGTGCAAAACGCCCAAAGAAGTAGGAGTTATCAGTAAAGGGTTGTAAGATTTTTAGAGAGTAGTTGTTGTTTGAGAGTTTTCTTGAGTTTTAACTATTGTTTTTAATGTTTTATGGCGAAGAGCTAATAACAAATTAATTAACTTTTTTAATGTAAAAGACATGAGAAAAAGAGCAGCAAAAAAAAGAGTCTTATTACCGGATCCTAAATTTAACGATCAGTTAGTAACGCGTTTTGTGAATAACTTAATGTGGAGCGGTAAGAAGTCTGTAGCGTTTAAAGTGTTTTATGACGCTTTAGAGCTAGTAGAAGAAAGAAAAGGAGAAGACGAAGAAAAGTCGGCTTTAGAAATTTGGAAAGATGGTTTATCTAATGTTATGCCTCACGTAGAAGTAAGATCTCGTCGTGTTGGTGGTGCAACGTTCCAAATACCAATGCAAATTAGACCAGACCGTAAGGTTTCTATGGCTATTAAATGGATGATTTTATATACTCGTAAGAGAAATGAGAAAACCATGGCGCAGCGTTTAGCAGCAGAAATTTTAGCAGCAGCTAAAGAAGAAGGTGCAGCAGTAAAAAAACGTACTGATACTCACAAAATGGCAGAGGCTAATAAAGCTTTCTCTCACTTCAGATTTTAATAGAAATGGCTAGAGATTTAAGATTAACAAGAAATATTGGTATTGCAGCTCATATTGATGCTGGTAAAACCACAACAACAGAACGTATCTTGTTCTATACAGGTGTTTCTCATAAGATTGGAGAAGTACATGATGGAGCAGCTACGATGGACTGGATGGAACAAGAGCAAGAAAGAGGTATCACAATTACTTCTGCTGCAACTACTTGTGAATGGGATTTTCCAAAAGAAAATGCTCAACCTACTCCAGAAACTCAAGCATACCATTTTAATATTATTGATACTCCTGGTCACGTAGATTTTACTGTAGAAGTAAATAGATCTTTACGTGTATTAGATGGATTAGTATTCTTATTTTCAGCAGTTGATGGTGTAGAGCCTCAATCTGAAACTAACTGGAGATTAGCTGATAACTATAAAGTACCTAGAATTGGATTCGTTAACAAGATGGACCGTCAAGGGTCTGACTTCTTAAAGGTTTGTCAACAGGTAAAAGATATGTTAAAGTCTAACGCAGTGCCAATTGTTTTAAATATTGGTGATGAGGATGAGTTTAAAGGTATTGTAGATTTAGTTAAAAACAGAGCTATTGTATGGCATGATGATAACTTCGGAGCTACATTCGATGTTGTTGCAATTCCAGAAGATATGAAAGATGAAGTACGTAAGTATCGTGCTTTATTAATCGAAGAAGTAGCTAGTTATGATGAGAACTTATTAGAAAAATTCATGGAAGATGAAGATTCTATTACAGAAGACGAAGTGCATAATGCATTAAGAGCTGCTGTAATGGATATGGCTATCATTCCAATGGTTTGTGGTTCTTCATTTAAAAATAAAGGTGTTCAGTTTCTTTTAGATGCTGTATGTCGTTACTTACCTTCTCCAATGGATAAGGAAGGTATTGTAGGTGTAAACCCAGATACAGAAGAAAAAGAATTACGTAAGCCTAGTGTAAAGGAGCCTTTTGCTGCTTTAGCATTTAAGATTGCTACAGACCCTTTTGTTGGTCGTTTAGCATTTTTTAGAGCATACTCTGGTCGTTTAGATGCGGGTTCTTATGTTTTAAACAACCGTTCAGGTAAAAAAGAGCGTATTTCTCGTATTTATCAAATGCATGCGAATAAGCAAAATGCAATTGATTATATTGAAGCTGGAGATATTGGTGCTGCTGTAGGTTTTAAATCTATTAAAACAGGAGATACTTTAACTGCTGAAAAATTCCCTCTTGTATTAGAGTCTATGGATTTTCCAGACCCAGTAATTGGTATTGCTATTGAGCCTAAAACAAAAGCGGATGTTGATAAATTAGGTGTTGGACTTGCTAAATTAGCAGAGGAAGACCCTACGTTTACAGTACGTTCAGATGAAGCTTCAGGACAGACTATTATTTCTGGAATGGGTGAGTTGCATTTAGATGTACTTGTAGACCGTTTAAAACGTGAGTTTAAAGTAGAAGTTAATCAAGGTCAACCTCAAGTTGAATATAAAGAAGCTATTACTGCAGAAGCAGAACATAGAGAGATTTATAAGAAACAATCTGGTGGACGTGGTAAATTTGCTGATATTGTATTTACTATTGGACCTGCAGATGAAGGTGTTCAAGGTTTACAGTTTGAGTCTGTGATTAAAGGTGGAAACGTACCTAGAGAATTTGTTCCTTCTGTAGAGAAAGGATTCAAAGAGGCTATGAAAAACGGACCTTTAGCTGGATACGAAATGGATTCAATGAAAGTTACTTTAAAAGATGGATCTTTCCACGCTGTGGATTCTGATGCTTTATCTTTTGAATTAGCTGCAAGAATGGGTTATAAAGCTTCTGCAAAATCTGCAAAAGCAAAAATAATGGAACCATTAATGAAATTAGAAGTGTTAACTCCAGAGGAGAACATGGGAGATATCGTTGGTGATTTAAATAGAAGAAGAGGTCAAGTAAACGACATGAGCGATCGTAATGGGTCTAAAGTTGTTAAAGCTTTAGTACCGTTATCTGAAATGTTTGGTTACGTTACTACTTTAAGAACAATGTCTTCTGGTAGAGCAACTTCTACTATGGAATTTTCACATTATGCAGAAACTCCTTCAAATGTATCTGAAGAAGTTATCGCTAAATCTAAAGGTTAATCTCTAAATAATATAAGATGAGTCAAAAAATTAGAATTAAATTAAAGTCTTACGATTACAATTTAGTAGATAAATCTGCTGAAAAGATTGTAAAGACGGTAAAAAGTACTGGAGCTGTTGTAAACGGACCAATACCTTTACCAACACATAAAAAGATTTTTACTGTATTACGTTCTCCACACGTAAACAAAAAATCTAGAGAGCAATTTCAATTAGCTTCTTACAAAAGATTATTAGACATCTATAGTTCTTCTTCGAAAACTATTGATGCTTTAATGAAACTTGAGTTACCAAGTGGTGTTGAAGTAGAAATTAAAGTTTAATTAAACTTTAATAGTATTTCTTACGAAAGTAAGAATCTCTAAAAAAAAGTAATTTTATATTAACTTTCGGTTTAATTTTGTTAAACCGAAAGTTTTTTATACTTTTGCAACCCGAAATAGAGTAGGGTGACGCTATTTTTTGAGTAAAATCATGAAATAGTAACATGTCCAGAGCGTTTCGCGAAGGAAAAACGGAAAAAACAAAATCAGCGTTGAATTTGTTTGCGCTGTTTTTTTTGGTCGAAATTTAAAGGGTAAAAATGAAACAATTGTTTCAAAAAATTAATTATTAATATAGACGCGCTGGATAAATAGATCTATCGTCTAAAATTTTAACTAAATGTCTGGGTTAATAGGAAGAAAGATTGGGATGACCAGCTTATTCGATGAGAACGGGAAGAATATTCCTTGTACTGTAATCGAAGCAGGTCCTTGCGTTGTCACTCAGGTCAGAACCGAAGAGGTTGACGGCTATAGTGCGTTACAACTTGGTTTCGATGACAAAAAAGCAAAAAGTTCTAACAAAGCGTTAGATGGCCACTTTAAAAAAGCTGGTACCACTGCAAAGAAAAAAGTTGTTGAGTTTCAGGGATTTGAAGAGCAATTTAAGTTAGGAGACTCTATTACAGTTAGTCATTTTGAAGAAGGCGAATTCGTTGATGTATCAGGTGTATCTAAAGGTAAAGGTTTTCAAGGTGTTGTAAAACGTCATGGTTTCGGTGGTGTAGGTCAAGCTACTCATGGTCAGCATAACCGTTTAAGAGCTCCGGGTTCTATTGGTGCTGCGTCATATCCTGCAAGAGTATTCAAAGGAATGCGAATGGGAGGCCGTATGGGTGGAGATAAAGTGAAAGTACAAAACTTAAGAGTATTAAAAGTAGTTGCTGAAAAGAACTTACTTGTTGTTAAAGGAGCTATTCCTGGACACAAAAATGCTTTTGTAACTATTCAGAAATAATGGAAGTAGCAGTTTTAGATATTACAGGAAAAGATACAGGTAGAAAGGTTGAGCTTTCTAAAGATGTATTTGGAATTGAACCTAACGATCACGCAATTTATTTAGATGTAAAGCAGTATTTGGCTAACCAACGTCAAGGAACGCATAAATCTAAAGAGAGAGCAGAAATTACTGGTTCTACAAGAAAGATAAAAAAACAAAAAGGAACTGGTACTGCAAGAGCAGGTTCTATCAAGTCTGGTGTTTTTAGAGGTGGAGGTCGTATGTTCGGTCCAAGACCAAGAAGTTATTCTTTTAAATTGAATAAGAACTTAAAGCGTTTAGCACGTAAGTCTGCTTTAAGTATTCAGGCAACGGATAATAACTTAGTAGTTATTGAAGATTTTGAATTTGACAGTCCAAAAACAAAAAACTTTACAAACTTATTAGGTGCATTAGCTTTAGATGCTAGAAGATCTTTATTTGTTTTGAACGGATTAAATACAAATGTGTATTTATCTTCTAGAAACTTAAAAGGTACTACAGTGATAAACGCTGCAGATTTAAATACTTATGGTATTTTAAATGCAAGTAAGATTATTATTACTGAAGGTTCTTTAGAAGGAATTAATACAAATTTAACCAAATAGGGATTCATAATGAGTATTTTAATAAAACCTATTATCACGGAAAAAGCAACTAATGATAGCGAATTGTATAATCGCTTTACATTTATTGTAGATAAAAAAGCTAATAAATTAGAGATCAAAGGAGCTGTTGAAGCAACTTACGGAGTTTCTATTTTAAGCGTTAAGACTTTAAACTATCCAATACAAAGAAATACTAAGTTTACTAAAAAAGGTTTAGTTACTGGTATTAAAAGTGGATACAAAAAGGCTATCGTTCAAGTAGCAGAAGGAGAAAGCATTGATTTTTATAACAATCTTTAAGAAAAGACAAAAATGTCAGTTAGAAAATTAAAACCAATAACACCAGGTCAGCGTTTTAGAGTTGTAAATGGGTTCGACACCATAACAACTGATAAGCCGGAGAAAAGTTTACTTGCTCCGAAAAAACGATCTGGAGGTCGAAACAGTCAGGGTAGAATGACAACACGTAATATAGGTGGTGGTCATAAACAAAGATATCGTATTATCGATTTTAAAAGAGATAAAGCAGGTATTCCCGCAACAGTAAAAACTATAGAGTACGATCCAAATCGTACTGCATTTATTGCTTTACTTAGTTATGCTGATGGAGAAAAGCGTTATGTGATTGCACAAAACGGTTTAACAGTAGGTCAAACAATTGTAGCAGGTTCTGCTATTGCTCCAGAAATTGGAAATGCAATGGCATTAAGTGAAATTCCTTTAGGAACTGCAATTTCTTGTATAGAATTACGTCCTGGTCAAGGTGCTGTTATGGCTCGTTCTGCTGGTTCTTTTGCTCAATTAATGGCAAGAGATGGTAAGTATGCAACAGTTAAGTTACCTTCTGGTGAAACAAGATTAATCTTGTTAACATGTATGGCAACTATTGGAGTTGTATCTAATTCAGATCATCAATTATTAGTATCTGGTAAAGCAGGTAGAAGAAGATGGTTAGGTAGAAGACCAAGAGTTAACGCAGTAAGAATGAACCCTGTCGATCACCCAATGGGTGGTGGTGAAGGTCGTGCTTCTGGAGGTCATCCAAGATCTAGAAATGGTATTCCTGCTAAAGGATTTAAAACTAGATCTAAGACTAAAGCTAGTAATAAGTACATTTTAGAACGTAGAAAGAAATAATAAGTTATGGCAAGATCATTAAAGAAAGGACCTTACGTTCACTATAAATTAGAGAAAAAAGTGTTAGCTAATGTAGAGGCTGGTAGCAAAACTGTAATTAAAACTTGGTCTAGAGCAAGTATGATTACTCCAGATTTTGTAGGACAAACTATTGCTGTTCATAATGGACGTCAGTTTGTACCAGTTTTTGTTACAGAAAACATGGTAGGGCATAAATTAGGCGAATTTTCACCAACTCGTTCTTTTAGAGGACACGCTGGTGCAAAAAATAAAGGAAAAAAATAGTAGGATATGGGAGTTCGTAAAAAAAACATGGCAGATCAGTTAAAAGCAGATAGAAAGCAACGTGCTTTCGCGAAGCTTACTAACTGTCCTACATCACCGAGAAAAATGCGTTTAGTCGCAGATCAGATAAGAGGCGTTGAAGTTGAAAAAGCTTTACAAATCTTAAAATTTAGCCCGAAAGAAGCTTCAATTAATTTAGAGAAATTGTTATTGTCTGCAATTGCAAACTGGCAAGCTAAAAATGAAGAAGCATCTATAGAAGACGCTAAATTATTTGTAAAAACAATTTGTGTTGATAGCGCAGGGATGTTAAAGAGATTAAGACCAGCTCCACAAGGTCGTGCACATAGAATTCGTAAGCGTTCTAATCACGTTACTTTAGAGTTAGGTAGTAAAAATTTAAGCAATTAATTAAAGTAGAAATGGGACAAAAAACTAATCCAATAGGAAATCGTTTAGGAATCATCAGAGGTTGGGAATCTAACTGGTACGGTGGTAATGACTACGGAGATAAATTAGCTGAAGATTTTAAAATAAGACAGTATGTAAATGCTAGATTATTTAAAGCAAGTGTTTCTAGAGTAATTATAGAGCGTACTTTAAAACTTGTAACCGTTACTATCACTACGGCACGTCCAGGTATCATTATTGGTAAAGGAGGTCAAGAGGTAGACAAGTTAAAAGAAGAGCTTAAAAAAATTACAGGAAAAGAAGTTCAAATTAATATTTTTGAAATTAAACGTCCAGAATTAGATGCAAAATTAGTTGCAGTTAGTGTTGCTCGTCAAATTGAAAATAGAATTTCATACAAGAGAGCTACTAAAATGGCTATTCAAGCTACTATGCGTATGAACGCTGAAGGAATTAAAATTCAAATTTCAGGTCGTTTAAATGGAGCTGAAATGGCACGTTCTGAACATTATAAAGAAGGAAGAATTCCACTTTCTACTTTTAGAGCTGATATTGACTATGCACTTGTAGAAGCTCATACTCAATACGGAAGACTAGGTGTTAAAGTATGGATTATGAAGGGTGAGGTTTATGGAAAAAGAGAATTATCTCCATTAGTTGGCTTGTCTAAAAAACAAGGTGGTAATAAAGGTGGTGGTGATAGATCTAAACGTCAGCAACCTCGTAGAAGAAAATAATTTTTAAAATTAGAAATTAAAAATGTTACAGCCAAAAAGAGTAAAATACCGTAAGGTACAGAAGTCGAAAGGAAATATGACTGGTATTTCTGGTAGAGGAAATCAACTTTCTAATGGGATGTTTGGTATCAAATCACTAGACCAGAATTTATTAACTTCTCGTCAAATAGAAGCAGCTCGTATCGCGGCAACTCGTCATATGAAAAGAGAAGGTCAGTTATGGATTAAAGTATTTCCAGACAAGCCTATCACTAAGAAACCTTTAGAGGTACGTATGGGTAAGGGAAAAGGAGCACCAGATCATTTTGTTGCAGTTATTAAACCAGGTAGAATTTTGTTTGAAATCGGTGGAGTATCGATTGAAGTAGCAAAAGAAGCTTTACGTTTAGCAGCTCAGAAACTTCCAGTAAAAACGAAGTTTGTAGTAGCAAGAGATTTTGATATTAACGCATAATTCTAAATAAAATGAAACAATCTGAAGTAAAAGAATTATCTATAGCTGATCTTAATGAAAAGCTTGGAGCGTTGCAAAAGAATTATACTGATCTTAAAATGGCTCACGCAATCACTCCATTGGAGAACCCATTGCAGTTGAGAGGTTTAAGAAGAACTGTAGCAAGAATTGCAACAGAATTAACAAAAAGAGAATTACAATAATTCTATAGTCAGTTTTAAAGATGGAAAAAAGAAATCTTAGAAAAGAGAGAATTGGTGTTGTTTCTAGTAACAAAATGGAAAAATCTATTGTTGTTGCAGAAACTAAGAGAGTAAAGCACCCAATGTACGGTAAATTCGTATTAAAGACGAAGAAGTATGTTGCACACGACGAACAGAATGATTGCAACGAAGGAGATACTGTTAGGATCATGGAAACAAGACCTATGAGTAAATCTAAACGTTGGAGATTAGTAGAAATCCTAGAAAGAGCTAAATAATATGTTACAGACAGAATCAAGATTAAAAGTCGCAGATAACACTGGAGCAAAAGAAGTTTTAGTGATTAGAGTTTTAGGAGGAACAAGAAAACGTTACGCAAGTATTGGAGACAAGATTGTTGTAGCTGTTAAATCTGCAACTCCAAACGGAACTGTAAAAAAAGGTCAAGTATCTAGAGCAGTTGTTGTAAGAACGAAAAAAGAAGTAAGACGTAAAGACGGATCATACATCAGATTTGATGATAACGCTTGTGTACTTTTAAATCCTACAGAGGAAATGAGAGGAACTCGTGTATTTGGACCTGTTGCACGTGAGCTTCGTGAGAAACAATTCATGAAAATAGTATCATTAGCACCTGAAGTGCTTTAAATCATTATATAAGATGAAGAAGTTCAAATTAAAATCAGGAGATACTGTAAAAGTAATTGCAGGAGATCATAAAGGATCTGAAGGAAAGGTTTTACAGATCATTAAGGAGAAAGATAGAGTTTTGGTAGAAGGTGTTAACTTAGTTTCTAAGCACACTAAGCCAAGCGCTCAAAACCCTCAAGGTGGTATTGTAAAGAAAGAAGCTTCACTTCACATTTCTAACTTAATGTTAGTTGAAGATGGTGTAGCTGTGAGAGTAGGTTATAAGGTTGATGGAGATACTAAGACTAGAGTCTCTAAAAAAACTAAAAAATAAGGATAATCATGAGTTACGTACCAAGATTAAAAGCAGAATACAAAGAAAGAGTAATAAAAGCTCTTACTGAAGAATTCAGTTACAAGAATGTAATGCAAGTTCCTAAATTAGAAAAAATAGTTGTTTCTAAAGGTGTAGGTGCTGCAATTGCAGATAAGAAATTAATAGATTATGCTGTAGAAGAGTTGACTAAAATTACAGGTCAAAAAGCAGTTTCTACATTATCTAAAAAAGATATCGCTGCATTTAAATTGCGTAAAGGGATGCCAATTGGTGTTAAAGTTACTTTACGTGGAGATAAAATGTATGAGTTTTTAGATAGATTAGTTACAGCTTCTTTACCTCGTGTTAGAGACTTTAACGGTATAAAAGCTAATGGTTTTGATGGAAGAGGTAATTACAATTTAGGTATTACTGAACAAATCATCTACCCAGAGATTAATATTGATCAAGTTAAAAAAATTAGTGGAATGGATATTACTTTTGTAACATCTGCAGATACTGATAAAGAGGCTAAATCATTATTAGGAGAATTAGGTTTACCATTCAAAAAAAATTAAGAAATGGCTAAAGAATCAATGAAAGCGCGTGAGCGTAAGAGAGCAGCAACTGTTGCTAAATATGCTGAAAAGAGAAAAGCTTTAAAAGAAGCTGGAGACTATGATGCATTACAAAAATTACCTAAGAATGCTTCACCAGTTAGAATGCATAACAGATGTAAATTAACTGGTCGTCCAAAAGGATATATGAGACAATTTGGTTTATCTCGTGTTACTTTTAGAGAAATGGCCAATCAAGGGTTAATACCAGGTGTTAAAAAAGCATCTTGGTAGAAAATTTTAAATAAAGCTCAAATATAAAAATAGAATGTGTATCTTTGCACGCTCTATTTTTTTTGAGTATAAGAATTTTAACTGATTATAGGTTCATTTATCACAGAGAAATCTGTAGCATAAATAGAGGTATTTGAAAACCGTAATCGCAATTTTAAATAAATATGTATACAGATCCAATCGCGGATTTTCTTACAAGAGTAAGAAATGCAATCGCAGCAGGACACAGAGTAGTGGAAATTCCAGCTTCAAACTTGAAGAAGGAAATGACTAAAATTTTGTTTGATCAAGGGTATATTTTAAGCTACCAGTTCAATGACGATAAAGTTCAGGGAACAATTAAGATAGCTTTAAAGTACGAAAGAGAAACAAAAGAATCAGTAATTAGAAAGATTCAACGAATCAGTACACCAGGTTTACGTAAATACGTTGGCTCTACAGAGATGCCAAGAGTATTAAACGGACTTGGAATTGCTATTGTTTCTACATCTAAGGGTGTAATGACAAACAAAAAAGCACGTCAAGAGAATGTTGGAGGAGAAGTTTTATGTTACGTTTATTAATCTATAGAAATGAGTAGAATTGGAAAAAATCCTATTAGCATTTCACAAGGTGTAGATGTTAATGTAAAAGACAATGTAGTAACCGTAAAAGGAAAATTAGGTGAGTTAACTCAAACTATTTCTGAAGGTATTACAGTAGAAATCGAAGATGGTATTATCACTTTAGATAGAGCATCAGAAAGTAAAAACCATAAAGCACAACATGGTTTAATGAGAGCTTTAATCAATAACATGATTGAAGGTGTAAGTAAAGGTTGGACTAAAGATTTAGAATTGGTGGGTGTTGGTTATAGAGCATCTAATCAAGGACAAAAATTAGATTTAGCTTTAGGTTTCTCTCATAATATCGTTTTAGAATTAGCTCCAGAGGTTAAAATTGAGACAATATCTGAGAAAGGGAAAAACCCGATCATTAAATTATCTTCATTTGATAAACAATTAGTTGGTCAAATTGCTGCAAAGATTCGTTCTTTCAGAGCTCCAGAGCCTTATAAAGGAAAAGGTGTGAAGTTTGTTGGTGAAATATTAAGAAGAAAAGCAGGTAAATCTGCATAATATATAGCATTATGGCATTATCAAAGCTACAAAGAAGAGCTAGAATTAAGCGTAGAATTAGAAAGATCGTTTCTGGTACTGCTACTAAACCAAGATTATCGGTTTACAGAAGTAACAAGGAAATCTACGCTCAATTAGTAGACGATGTAAATGGAGTAACATTAGCTTCAGTTTCATCTAGAAATAAAGAAATAAACGCAAGTACTAAAATCGAAGCAGCAACAGCAGTTGGTAAATTAATAGCAGAAAAAGCTACTAAAGCTGGAGTTGAAACAATTGCTTTCGATAGAAACGGGTATTTATATCACGGTAGAGTTAAAGTATTAGCAGACGCTGCAAGAGAAGCGGGTTTAAAATTTTAAGAAATTATGCAAGGATATAAAAACGTAGAAAGAGTAAAACCTAGTGGGTTAGATCTTGTAGATAGATTAGTAGGAGTACAACGTGTTACTAAAGTAACAAAAGGTGGTAGAGCATTTGGTTTCTCTGCAATCGTAGTTGTTGGAGATGGTAATGGTGTTGTTGGTCATGGATTAGGAAAATCTAAAGATGTTGCATCTGCAATTGCAAAAGCAATTGAAGACGCAAAGAAAAATTTAGTTAGAATTCCTATTTTAGATGCAACTTTACCTCATGAGCAAAAAGGTAAATTTGGTGGAGCTAAAGTTTTTCTTAAGCCTGCATCTCATGGTACTGGAGTTATTGCTGGTGGTGCTGTAAGGCACGTACTAGAGTCAGTTGGTATTCATGATGTATTATCAAAATCTCAAGGATCATCAAATCCTCATAACGTAGTTAAAGCAACTTTTAATGCTTTATTACAATTACGTAGTGCAGCAGGTATTGCTAAGCAAAGAGGGATTTCTTTAGAGAAAGTATTTAACGGATAAACCTAAGAACGATGGCAAGAATAAAAGTTACACAAGTGAAAAGTCAAATCGGACGTCTTCAAAGTCAAAAAAGAACTTTAGAGGCATTAGGTTTACGTAAAATGAACCAAACTGTAGAGCATGAGGCAACTCCTTCTATAGTTGGTATGGTAAATACAGTTAAACACTTAGTTTCTTTCGAAGAAATTAAATAAGATATTTAGAAAAAATGAGTTTACATAATTTAACACCAGCAGAAGGTTCCATTAAAAAAGGAAAAAGAATTGCAAGGGGTGAAGGATCTGGAAAAGGTGGTACCGCTACAAGAGGTCACAACGGACAGAAATCTCGTTCTGGTTATTCTAAAAAGATTGGTTTCGAAGGAGGGCAAATGCCACTTCAGAGACGTGTACCAAAGTTTGGTTTCACAAATATTAATCGTGTTGAATATCAAGGTATCAATATTGATAAATTACAATCTTTAGTTGATAGTGGAAAGATAACAGATACAGTTACTTTAGATACTTTAATTGCTAATAGATTGGCAAGAAAAAACGACTTAATCAAGATATTAGGTAGTGGAGAGTTAAAGGCTAAATTAAATATAACTGTACATAAATTTACAGCAACAGCAAAAGCAGCTATCGAAGCAGCTGGAGGAGAAGCTGTTACTTTATAACATCCCGTAAATGATGAATTTTATTAATAGATTAAAAGAGATTTTCAGTATTGAAGAGTTGAAAAATAAAATTCTTCTTACAATCGGATTAATTGCTGTGTATCGTTTTATGGCTTCTGTTCCTTTACCTGGAATAGATCCATTACAACTTTCAGCTTTAAAAGAAAGTACTTCTGGAGGTCTTTTAGGTTTATTGAATGCATTTACAGGAGGAGCATTTGCTAGGGCGTCAGTAATGGCTCTTGGTATTATGCCTTATATTTCTGCATCTATTGTAGTTCAGTTAATGGGAATTGCGGTTCCTTATTTACAAAAACTACAAAAAGATGGAGAAAGTGGAAGAAAAAAAATTACACAAATAACAAGATGGTTAACAATTGGTATTACGTTAGTGCAAGCACCTACGTATATTACTGCTATTAAAACACAATTTGGTTTAGGACCAGAAGCGTTTTTAGTAAGTGGTGCTACTTTTTGGATATCATCAATTATCATTTTAACTGCAGGTACTATTTTTGCAATGTGGTTAGGTGAGCGTATTACAGACAAAGGTGTTGGTAATGGTATTTCATTATTAATTACTGTTGGTATTATCGCTAACTTTCCTGCTGCATTTTTACAAGAGTTTGTTGCTAAAACAACAAATGCAGGAGCAGGTGGTATTATGATGGTTTTAATAGAAATTATTGTTTGGTTTGTAGTAATTTTATTAACTGTGCTATTAGTTACTGCTGTTCGAAAGATTGCAGTGCAGTATGCTAGAAGAACGGTTGTGGGAAATGTACAAAATGTTGCAGGTTCAAGAGATTATATTCCTTTGAAATTAAATGCAGCAGGTGTTATGCCAATTATCTTTGCTCAAGCAATTATGTTTTTACCAGTTGCTTTGGCTCAGAGATTTCCAGCAATTGCTAGCTTACAAGATATGAATGGTTTATGGTACAATGTTATTTTTGCATTGTTAATTGTCATCTTTAGTTATTTCTATACTGCTATTACTATTCCTACGAATAAAATGGCGGATGATTTAAAAAGAAGTGGTGGTTTTATACCAGGTATTAGACCAGGAAAAGACACAGCAGATAGATTAGATTCTGTATTATCTAGAATTACGTTCCCAGGATCGTTATTTTTAGCAGCATTATCTATTTTACCAGCAATTGTAGTTCAGTTTGGAGTACAACAAAGTTGGGCCATGTTTTATGGTGGTACATCATTAATAATTATGGTTGGAGTTGCAATTGATACGTTGCAACAAATTAATTCGTACTTATTAAATCGTCATTATGATGGTTTGATGAAAGCGGGGAATAGCAACAGAAAATCGAATAAATAATATGGCTAAACAATCAGCAATTCAACAGGACGGAACAATTACAGAGGCATTATCTAATGCAATGTTTCGTGTAGAATTAGAAAATGGACATATTGTTACGGCACACATTTCTGGTAAAATGCGTATGCATTATATCAAATTACTACCTGGAGATAAGGTAAAATTAGAAATGAGTCCGTACGATTTATCAAAGGCAAGAATTACTTACAGATACTAAAAAAACAAAACAGATGAAAGTTAGAGCATCAGTTAAAAAAAGAAGTGCCGACTGCAAAATAGTTCGCAGGAAAGGTAGATTATACGTGATTAATAAACAAAATCCTAGATTTAAACAAAGACAAGGGTAATGGCAAGAATAGCAGGTATTGATATTCCAAAGAATAAAAGAGGTGTTATCGCATTAACTTACATCTTTGGTATAGGAAGCAGCAGAGCTCAAAAAGTTCTAGCAGAAGCAAAAGTAGATGAGAGCATTAAAGTTCAAGATTGGACTGATGATCAAATCGCAGCAATTAGAGAACAAGTAGGATCTTTCACAATTGAAGGTGAACTACGTTCTGAGGTACAGATTAACATCAAACGTTTGATGGATATCGGTTGTCAAAGAGGTATTCGTCACAGACTTGGTCTTCCTTTAAGAGGGCAGAGAACTAAGAATAACTCTCGTACAAGAAAAGGTAAGAGAAAAACTGTAGCTAACAAGAAAAAATAAGTTAGATAAAGTAATAAAGATCTAATAATAGTCTAGGCTATAAGGTTAGAAAACTAAATTACTAAAACTGAAAAATTATGGCAAAAGCAAGTTCAAAAAAGCGTAAGGTAATCATTGATGCTATTGGAGAGGCGCACGTAACTGCATCTTTTAACAACATCATTATTTCTTTAACAAATAAAAAAGGTGACGTTATTTCTTGGTCATCTGCAGGTAAAATGGGTTTTAGAGGTTCTAAAAAGAATACTCCATATGCAGCTCAATTAGCAGCAGAAGATTGTGCAAACGTTGCAAAAGAAGCAGGTTTACGTAAAGTAAAGGTATATGTAAAAGGACCGGGTAATGGTAGAGAATCTGCTATTAGATCTATCCATAATGCAGGTATCGAAGTAACAGAAATTATTGATGTTACACCTATTCCTCATAACGGATGTCGCCCTCCAAAGAGAAGAAGAGTATAATTTAATTTTTTAATTTGATAGGAACAAGATTATCGAAGGAGTAAGCCTTAATTCATAATCCCTATCTATAACAACAAAAGAAATGGCAAGATATACAGGACCAAAAACTAAAATTGCTCGTAAGTTTGGTGAAGCAATTTTTGGAGAAGATAAAAACTTCGAAAAAAGAAATTTTCCTCCAGGACAGCATGGAAATGCAAGAAGAAGAGGAAAGAAATCTGAATATGCAACTCAATTAATGGAGAAGCAAAAAGCGAAATATACTTATGGTATTTTAGAGCGTCAATTCAGTAACTTGTTTAAACAAGCACAAGCTGCTTCTGGGATTACAGGTGAAATCTTATTACAATTATGTGAATCTCGTTTAGACAACGTTGTTTACAGAATGGGTGTTTCTAACTCTAGAAGTGGAGCTCGTCAATTAGTTTCTCACAGACATATTACTGTTAATGGAGAAATAGTTAACATTCCTTCTTATAGTTTAAAAGATGGAGATGTTGTAGCTGTAAGAGAGAAATCTAAATCTTTAAGTGCTATTGAAAATGCATTAGCATCTAACAGCAATGTTTTTGAATGGTTAACTTGGAATACAGATACTAAATCTGGAACTTTTGTAAAAGCACCAGAAAGATTACAAATTCCAGAAAACATCAAAGAACAATTAATCGTAGAATTATATTCTAAGTAATAAATTAAACACATTGAAATTCGGCCAAAGGGTTTATAAATATTTCTTCACATTTATAAACCGCGCAACCGGATAACAATTAAAACGAAGAAAAATGGCAATTTTAAATTTTCAAAAACCAGATAAGGTTATTATGATTGAATCTACTGATTTTACAGGTAGATTTGAGTTTAGACCTTTAGAACCAGGTTTTGGTTTAACAATAGGAAACGCTTTAAGAAGAGTTCTTTTATCTTCTTTAGAGGGATTTGCAATTACATCATTAAGAATTGATGGTGTAGAGCATGAATTTTCTACTGTATCTGGGGTTGTAGAAGACGTTACAGAAATTATTTTAAACTTAAAACAAGTTCGTTTTAAGAAACAAATAGAAGAAACAGATAGAGAAACTGTATCTATTTCATTATCTGGTCAAGAGCAGTTTACTGCAGGAGACTTACAGAAATTTATCTCTGGTTTTCAAGTATTGAATCCAGATTTAGTAATCTGTAACATGGATAAATCTGTAAAGTTAAATGCAGAAATTACTATAGAAAAAGGTAGAGGATTTGTACCAGCAGAAGAGAATAAAAAAGCTTCAGCACCAATAGGAACAATCTTTACTGATTCTATCTACACACCAATTAAGAATGTAAAGTATGCAATCGAAAATTTTCGTGTAGAGCAAAAAACGGATTATGAAAAATTAGTTTTCGATATCGATACTGATGGATCAATCAATCCTAAAGATGCATTAACTGAGGCTGCAAAAATATTAATCCACCACTTTATGTTATTCTCTGATGAGCGTATCACTTTAGAGGCAGATGAAATTGCACAAACAGAAACGTATGATGAGGAGTCATTACACATGCGTCAGTTATTAAAAACTAGATTAATCGACATGGATTTATCTGTTAGAGCTTTAAACTGTTTAAAGGCTGCAGAAGTAGATACATTAGGAGATTTAGTTTCTTTTAACAAAAGTGATTTAATGAAGTTTAGAAACTTTGGTAAAAAATCATTAACAGAACTAGAAGAATTAGTGATTGTTAAGGGGTTAAGTTTCGGTATGGATTTAACAAAATACAAATTAGATAGAGATTAATTTTTCATAATTTGCTCCTCATAACGAGTTGATGCAAGATGAAATTATAAAACAAGGGTCATGAGACACGGAAAAAAGCATAATCATTTAGGAAGAACTACTTCACACAGAAAGGCAATGTTAGCTAATATGACATGTTCTTTAATAGAACATAAACGTATTAACACTACAGTGGCTAAAGCAAAAGCATTAAGAGTTTTTGCAGAACCATTAATAACAAAGTCTAAAAGTGATACTACTCACAACAGACGTGTTGTATTTTCTCACTTACGTGATAAATATGCAGTTACAGAATTATTTAAAGAAATCTCTGTAAAAGTAGCAGATAGACCAGGAGGTTATCTTCGTATTATTAAGTTAGGAAATCGTCAAGGTGATAATGCTCCTATGGCAATGGTTGAATTAGTTGATTACAACGAAATTTACAATCCTAATGGTAAAAAAGCTAAGAAAACTACACGTAGAGGAAGAAGCAAAAAAGCAGATGCTCCACAAGTAGAAGGAACAGCAACAGAAGAAAAATCTGAAGAATAAAAAATGAAAATTTTTTAAATTATATAAAAGGGATAAGCGTTTACGTTTATCCCTTTTTTTTATATTTTTGCATTAAGAAACACAACAACTATCAATGAAATATCAAACACGAAAAAAAGCGCTTGTTTTATTAGCAGATGGAACAATTTTTTATGGTAAATCCGTAGGAATAGAAGGAACGTCTACCGGAGAAATTTGTTTTAATACAGGTATGACTGGCTATCAAGAAATTTTTACTGACCCCTCTTATTTTGGTCAATTAATGGTTGCAACAAATGCACATATTGGTAATTATGGGGTAAATGACAACGAAGTTGAATCTGATGGAATAAAAATATCAGGTTTAATTTGTAGAAATTTTAGTTTTACGCATTCTAGAGTAGATTCTAATTGTAATTTAAAAGATTGGTTTACTAAACACAATCTTGTAGCTATTTCAGATGTTGATACTAGAGCTTTAGTGGCGTATATTAGAGATAATGGAGCTATGAATGCTATTATTTCTACTGATGTAGATAATATTGATGCCTTAAAAAAGCAATTAGCGGCAGTACCTAGTATGGAAGGTTTAGAGTTGGCTTCTAAAGTGTCTACAAAAGAACCTTATTTTGTTGGTGATGAAAATGCTGAGATTAAAATATCTGCCTTAGACATTGGTATTAAAAAGAATATTTTAAGAAATTTAGCAAAAAGAGGAGCTTACATAAAAGTGTTTCCTTACAATGCTAAGTTTGAAGATTTATTAGATTTTAATCCTGATGGTTATTTTATTTCTAATGGACCTGGAGATCCAGAACCATTGATTGAAGCACAAGAAGTAGCTAAAGAAATTATAGAAAGAAATTTACCGTTATTTGGTATCTGTTTAGGACATCAAGTAATAGCTTTGGCTAATGGAATTTCTACTTATAAAATGCACAATGGTCATAGAGGAATTAATCATCCTGTAAAAAACTTGTTGACAGGTAAGGGTGAAATCACTTCACAAAATCATGGTTTTGCTATCAATAGAGAAGAAACGGAATCTAATGACAATGTAGAAATTACACATGTTCATTTAAATGATCATACTGTTGCAGGAATTCGTATGAAAGAAAAGAATGTTTTTTCTGTGCAATATCATCCAGAAGCTAGCCCAGGACCACATGATTCTGAGTATTTATTCGACCAATTTATAGAAAATATTACCAAGGCTAAAGCAGTGATAAGTTAACATTTGTTAATTTATTTCATCTGAAAACGTTTTCGTAAGTAACTATTTAAAACCACTCATTTATGAGTGGTTTTTTGTAAATTAGCAGTATAAATAAAAGACATAAATTAATTAAATAATAAATAAAATGAGTATAATAATTAGCGTTCACGCACGTCAAATTTTTGATTCAAGAGGTAATCCAACAGTAGAAGTAGATGTAACTACAGAAAACGGAATTTTAGGTAGAGCAGCAGTTCCATCTGGAGCTTCTACAGGAGAACATGAGGCTGTAGAATTACGTGATGGTGGTAAAGATTACATGGGTAAAGGTGTTTTAAAAGCAGTATCTAATGTAAATAACATTATTGCAGCAGAATTATTAGGTACTTCTGTATTTGAGCAAAATGCAATAGATCAATTAATGATTGATTTAGACGGTACACCAAATAAATCTAAATTAGGAGCAAATGCTATTTTAGGAGTTTCTTTAGCAGCCGCTAAAGCTGCTGCTAATGAGTTAGGGATGCCTTTATATAGATATGTAGGTGGTGTTTCTGCTAATACTTTACCATTACCAATGATGAATATCATTAACGGTGGTTCTCATTCAGATGCTCCGATTGCATTTCAAGAATTTATGATTATGCCAGTTAAAGCGAAAACTTTTACTGAAGCTTTAAAAATGGGTTCTGAAATTTTCCATAACTTAAAGAAAGTTTTACACGATAGAGGTTTATCTACAGCTGTTGGTGATGAAGGAGGATTTGCTCCTAATTTAGCAGGTGGTACTGAAGATGCTTTAGAAACTATTGCTTTAGCAGTTAAAAATGCAGGTTATGTTTTTGGAGAAGAAATTAAAATTGCATTAGACTGTGCTTCTGCAGAGTTTTATGTTGATGGTAAATACGATTATACTAAATTTGAAGGTGAAACTGGAAAAATTAGAACAAGTAAAGAACAAGCAGATTATTTAGCTGAATTAGCTGCTAAATATCCTATCATCTCTATTGAAGATGGAATGGATGAAAATGACTGGGATGGTACAAAATATCTTACTGAATTAATTGGAGATAAAGTTCAATTAGTTGGTGATGATTTATTTGTAACTAATGTAGAACGTTTGGCTAAAGGAATTGAAAATGGAATAGCAAATTCTATTTTAATTAAAGTAAACCAAATTGGTAGTTTAACTGAAACTATTGCAGCTGTAAATATGGCAAAAAATGCAGGTTATACTTCAGTAATGTCTCATAGATCTGGTGAAACAGAAGATAATACTATTGCAGATTTAGCAGTAGCATTAAACTGTGGACAAATTAAAACAGGTTCTGCTTCTCGTTCAGATAGAATGGCAAAATACAACCAATTATTACGTATTGAAGAAGAATTAGGTGCAACTGCTTATTTTCCAGGAGAAAATGCTTTTAACCTTTAAGAGTAACTTTTTTAAATAGATTATAACCTCATAAGAAATTATGAGGTTTTTTTTGCATTATTCTTACATAAGCTACCTTTATTTTAAAATTCTTAAAATCTATTAGTGCACCCTTTTAAAATACTATTAAATTTGGTATCTTCGTCAAACTTAACAATACTAAAAAATCATCAGTAAATGTCAGATACAGCTAAATTACAGATTGGAGATAAAACTTATGAGTTTCCACTTGTAAAGGGTACAGAAAATGAAGTAGCCATAGATATTAAAACCTTAAGAGGTGCAACCAATGGAATTATAACTATAGATCCAGGTTATAAGAACACAGGTTCATGTGAAAGTGCTATTACTTTCTTAGATGGAGAAAAAGGTATTTTACGTTATAGAGGCTATTCTATTGAAGAATTAGCTGAAAAAGCAGATTTTTTAGAAGTATCTTATGCATTAATATTTGGTAATTTACCTACAAAGGCAGAATTAGAAAAATTTCATAATGACATTAGAGATCATTCATTAGTAGATGATGATGTTAGAAAAATATTAGAAGCATTTCCAAAGACAGCACACCCAATGGGAGTATTGTCTTCTTTAACAAGTGCTTTAACTGCATTTAATCCATCTTCAGTTAATATTGAGTCTAGAGAAGATATGTACAACGCTATTGTACGTATTATGGCTAAATTTCCAGTATTAGTGGCTTGGACTATGCGTAAGCAAAAAGGAATGCACTTAAATTATGGACAAAAATCTTTAGGTTACGTAGAGAATTTAATGTTTATGATGTTTAAGCAACCAAATGAAGATTTTGTAATTAACCCTATTGTTAAAGATGCATTAGATAAATTATTAATTTTACATGCAGATCATGAGCAAAACTGTTCTACATCTACAGTGAGGATTGTAGGTTCTTCTCATGCTGGTTTATTTGCTTCTCTTTCTGCAGGAATTTCTGCACTTTGGGGACCATTACATGGTGGAGCTAATCAGGCTGTTTTAGAAATGCTAGAAGGAATTAGAGCTGATGGAGGTGATACTAAAAAGTACATGGCCAAAGCAAAAGATAAAAATGACCCTTTCCGTTTAATGGGATTTGGACATAGAGTTTATAAAAACTTCGATCCTAGAGCTAAAATTATTAAAGCTGCAGCAGATGATGTTTTAAATGATTTAGGAGTTGAAGATCCTATTTTAGATATCGCAAGAAGTTTAGAACAAGAAGCTTTAAATGATCCTTATTTTGTTGAAAGAAAATTATACCCGAATGTAGATTTTTATTCTGGTATTATATATAGAGCTATGGGGATTCCAACAGAAATGTTTACAGTAATGTTTGCTTTAGGACGCTTACCTGGTTGGATTGCTCAGTGGAAAGAAATGCGCCTTAACAAAGAGCCAATAGGTAGACCACGTCAAATATATACAGGTGAAAACTACAGACCTTTTACAGGTATAGAAAAAAGATAAATTTTATTACATTTACAAAATCAAAGCTTCATATTTTATGAAGCTTTTTTTATCTACTTTATATATGTTACAATTAAATATTAAAAACGAAACATCTAAATTAAGAGCTGTTATCTTAGGAACTGCGAAAAGTAATGGAGGAGTGCCAAGGGTAGAAGATTGCTATGATCCTAAAAGTATAGAACATGTTCTAGCCGGAACATATCCTAAAGAATCTACAATGAACTTAGAAATGGAAGCAGTTGCTGAAATTTTAGAAAAGTATAATGTACAAGTTTTTAGACCAGATATAATTGAAAATTATAATCAAATATTTGCTAGAGATATTGCTTTTGTAATTGAAGATACTTTTATAGAAGCCAATATTCTACCAGACAGAGAAAAAGAATATAAGGCAATAGATAAAGTAATCTCACAAATAGATCCTTCTAAAGTGGTTGTTTTACCCAAAGAGTGTCATGTTGAAGGTGGTGATGTAATGCCATGGAATGAATATATTTTTGTTGGTACCTATTCTGGAAGTGATTATGCAGATTATATTACAGCGCGTACAAATATGGACGCGGTAATTGCGCTACAAGAATTATTTTCTCATAAAAAAGTAAAGTCTTTTGAGTTAAGAAAATCGAATACCAATGCAAAGGATAATGCGTTGCATTTAGATTGCTGTTTTCAACCAATAGGAAAAGACAAGGCTATTCTTCATAAAAACGGTTTTTTAATAGAAAGAGAATATGAATGGTTGGTAGATTTCTTTGGAAAGGAAAATGTTTTTGAAATAACAAAAGAAGAAATGTATAACATGAATAGTAATATTTTTTCAATTTCTGAAGAAGTTATTATTTCTGAAAAAAACTTTACAAGATTAAATACTTGGCTTAGAGAAAATGGTTTTACTGTAGAGGAAGTTGCTTATTCTGAAATATCGAAGCAAGAAGGGTTACTTAGATGTTCTACATTGCCTTTAATAAGAGATTAAGATAAAACTTTGTAACTGTTTCTAATTGTGGCTTTAAGTCTAATTATATAAGTTTGAAATGTGTCGACAATAATTAAATATTACTTTTTTAATACATAAAAAAAACGAGCAATTTGCTCGTTTTTTTTTATTTAATAGAAGAAATATTTTAACTATTTTTCCTTGATAGAAATTAAGTATTCTTGAAAACGTTTTCCATAATCAGAGCTTTTTACTTTATCTGATAAAGAATTATTTACTGTATCTAACATTTTTAGACTAGCATCATACATTTCTGTTAAACCAATATAAGGTGCAACTTCATAGTCTGCATTTGTAAGTGCAAAATTAGTAGTAAATAAAACTCTTCTTTTTGTAAGATTTTGATAGTCTTTTTCTAATTGTGTAATTAATTCTTGATTGTTTGCTTTTTTAGCATCAAAATCTTTTTTAATAAATTCTAATCGCTGATCTTGAAATTTACTTTTAATTTTATTATACTTATCTAAAATTTCTTGATTTTTAGATCCTGTTATTTCTGGAGTATATCCAAACTTTTCTACATTATCGTTAATGGTAATAATTCCTTTTTCACCAAAAAATAAAATTCTTTTATCACTTGTATTTCCGTCAAATGTTAAATAATATAATACAGGAGATTCCACATTATCCGTTAAAGTAAATTTATCGCTACCTAGCAATTTTACTGAATCTACAGATACTAATAGTGTATCTTTCATTTTTTGAAGGTATAGAGTCCCTTTCTTAAGACCTTTAATTTTGCCTTGCACAGTCATATTTCCTTCTTTTTTAGAAGAACATGCTGTAATTAAAATTGATAGGACTAAAAGCGTAATAATTTTCTTCATAAATCTATATTTTTCGTGTGCAAATATGCTCATTTTTATTTAAAGTGTTGCTGATAATTCCATTAAAATGGTACATAAAATAGCACCAATTGTTCCTATGGCATATCCAAAAACAGCTAATAAAACACCAACAGTAGCTAAAGAAGGGTGAAATGCTTGCGCTACAATTGGGGCAGAAGCTGCACCTCCAACATTTGCTTGACTACCAAGTGCTAGAAAGAAATAAGGAGCTTTTATTAATTTGGCAACGAATACTAATAATCCAGCATGAATAGACATCCAAACAAGACCAATGGCAATTAATCCTACATTGTCAAAAATCATTGCTAAATCCATTTTCATACCAATTGTAGCAACCAAAATGTAAATAAATACACTTCCAATTTTACTAGCTCCTGCGCCTTCGTAATTTTTTGCTTTTGTAAAAGATAAGATAACTGCAATAACTGTAGAAATACTAATCAACCAAAAGAAACTAGAACCTAAGAAAGTAAAGATGTTTCTCCAAGTTTCAGATTCAATACCAGCAACTAATTCACCGAAAAAAGAACTTAAATATTCTGCTGTAAAATGACCTAAACCTACCGTACCGAAAGCTATGGCAAGAATTATCATAAAGTCTGTTACAGAAGGATTCCTTTTTACTTTCTTAGCAAATAAAGAAACTTTATCTTTTAAATCTTCTATGGCAGAAGTATCTGCACCTAACCATTTGTCTATTTTGTCTTTTTTACCAATTCCTATTAATAGAATAGCCATCCAAACATTAGCTACTACAATATCTACAAACACCATTCCTCCATATTTGGCTGGGTTATATTTATAAATTTCTAACATGGCAGTTTGGTTTGCTCCACCACCAATCCAACTTCCTGCAAGTGTAGATAAACCACGCCAAACAGCATCAAAATCAGATCCACCAACCGTTTCTGGAGAGAAGATTGAAATTAACAAAATAGCTATGGGTCCTCCAATAATAATACCTACAGTACCTGTAAAAAACATTATTAATGCTTTAGAACCTAGGTTAAAAATAGCCTTTAAATCGATGCTTAATGTCATTAAAATTAAGGCTGCAGGTAATAAAAATCGACTAGAAATATAATACAATTGCGATTTACCTGTTACAATTTCACCTGCCGTATTTAAGGTTTCCCATTCTGGGGATATAATGCCAGCAGTAGTAAAAATAGCAGGAATAAAATATGCCATAAATAAACCTGGTACAATCTTGTAAAATTTATGCCAGAAACCACTTTTTATATTTTCCGTATAGAAAACGAAACCGAGTGATAACATTAAGATTCCAAAAACGATTGCATCATTTGTAAAAGTGGGTGTTGTCATATTTAAATTGTTTTTTTTGTAAAGTCTGTTTTTAAGATAATTCCTACTTGTAACCGATAAAGGTCACTATTTGAAAATTTTGTGTAAAAGTAACCTAATTTTAGTTTTAGATTATCATCGATTTTTTTAAGAATGCCTGCACCCGTTCTATTTTGGCTGTAAGCTTTAGTTGCAAATTTTATAAAAAGCTCGCTAAAAGTATAGGTTTCCCAATTTTTAGAAATAGGATAGTTTAAAAACAAACCATATCGTATTCTATGTGCTATCTCATTTGTTGCGTTTCTTCTTTTAAATCTTTGGGCTAACCGTACACGATGTTTTACTCTAATTTTATTCCAATTATCTTTTATGTTTAGATCTTGATAAAAACGGTATTCATACAAATCTGCAGCATCCTTTTTATAAGATTTGTCTGTTATGGAGTATACACTACCGCCTGTAACGTTAATTTTGTCATTAAAAGCATAATTGAGTCCTATTCTATAAATTTCTTGTTGATATTCTGTTGCTAGTTCATAATATCTAAAATGGGCACTGGTTGTAAGTTTTATATTTTTAGTAAGTTTATGAGAACCATTGTACATATACCAAGTACCTAATTTGCTTTCAGCGGAAGATTGTGCATTTACTTGAAAACAGTAAAGTATTAAACAGATAATTTGTATTTTGTTTTTCATAAATTAATTAGATCTAAGAAAATAGATTTTAATCAAGTAGGCAATATACAAAATACTAAACGCTCAATAAAAATTGAGCGTCTATTTTTAAAATTTATGTTGTTTTCTAATTGCTTGGAATAAGCTTAATTTATTCTTCTTTTTTCTTTGGTTCTCTTTTAGCTTCCTTTAGTGCTTGCATAAGCATCCATTCTATCTGTCCGTTTGTAGAACGAAATTCATCTGCAGCCCATTTTTCAATAGCTTTTATCATGTCTTCATTAACTCGCAACGCGAATGCTTTTTTCTTTGCCATGTTATTTTTTTATAAATAAACTAATGGTTTTTATTAATTTATTTGAGATTTGGTATTCAGAAGAATAGTAAGATTTTATATTATCTTCCTCTTTTTGAATGTCTTTTAAAACATGATTCATGTTTTCTATAATCACTAATTTAGAGTTAGTATTTGCTGCATGTAATATTTTAGCATCTTCTATGGTTACTTGTAAATCTTTATCTCCATTAATAATTAAAACAGGAATCTTTAATTTTTTAATCTCGATTTTAGGGTTCAACTGCATCCAATCGTATAAAAAAGCCTGATTTGGTTTGCCAAATATGCTCATTAAAAACGGATGAACAGTTTCTATCTTACCTTTTACTCTTAAAGTGTCAAATTGTTTCCTGGCCGCAAGACCTAAAGGAGCATTGTTTTTTGTAATTTGTTTTATAATTGTTTCATCTATCTGCTCTCCTGAGCCAGCAATAGATATATATTGGTCGACTTCTTTAGCAGCCATCATTGCAATTAATGAACCTTGGCTATGACCTATTAAAATAATTTTAGAAAAACGTTTTTCATTTTTAAAATGTGTAATTACTTTTTCTGCATCTAGTGTGAAATCTGTAATTTTTGTATGTGCTAATAACTTGCTATTATTCTTGTTAGCTGTTCTTTTATCATAACTAAAAAAAGCAATATTTTCTTTATTGATGGAATCTCTAAACTGTTTAATATAGTTTGCTTTTACGTTTTGTGCAGGCTGATTTCCGTTTCTATCTATGGGGCCAGAACCATGAATCCAAATTATTAAAGGTGTTTTTTCTTCTGTAAAAGTTAAGGTTCCTGGAAGCTCTATTTCTCCATTTTTTATTAAAATTTCTTCAGTTTTTAACTGCGCAGAAGAAGTTAAGGTTCCTAAGGTTAAGATTATGAGGTAAGTAATAAAACGAATCATATTAATTTATTTTTAAATTATAAGTTTCTAAAACTCTTTTAGCTTCTTCTTTTTTTTGAGTACCAATTAATAATTTTTTACCATTCTTAAATATAAGTTGAATGCCAATATCACCAGAAACATTTACGGCTTTTTCTTTTCCTTTATTAAAAAAGAAGCCACCTCTTAATCCCCAACCACCAAATTCACTTATAGGGTAATACGTTCTAACATATGCTTTAGAAATTGTACTCCAAGGAATTGTTTTTACCTTAAAATGCAAAGGAAAAAACTGGTAATGGATTCCTTTTTCATCAATTCTTGTTGTTAATTTAAAGAAGAAAATTAATGAAATTGATAATACAATAACTCCAATTGTAATTAAAAACTCTTGTGTAGATAACGTTGTATCTGTTTTTAAGTGTTTTTTTATCATCATTGTAATAGGTACAATGGAAGCTATAATTAATACTAAAATTAACCAAGTTTGTCTAAAGTTTTGCTCTTCTTTAAAAATTTTCATTTTATCTGTTTTTGTCTCGTTCAAAGATTACAGAGTTTCAGCCTTGAGGTATTTCTTTATAAATCCAACCTTCTCTAGCATATTGATTTAATAAATCTTCAAAATTTTGAACTCGATTTCTAAGACCTAGTTTTAGCTCTACTATTTTATATTCTTTCATGTTTTTTTATTTAGTTACAAAGTTTTAAAAAATTAAGGTTTTTTATTTTCGAAATTTTATTCTTTCTAACTCCTAACTCAGTGTTAATGACTCAAGGTTCCTGCATTTACAACAGGAGAGGCTTCTTTATCTCCACATAAAATAACCAATAAATTACTTACCATTGCAGCTTTGCGTTCATCATCTAGCTCCACAATTTGTTTTCTACTTAATTCGTTTAAAGCCATTTCTACCATTTCCACAGCACCTTGTACAATTTTATGTCTTGCAGCTACAATAGCAGTTGCTTGTTGTCTTTTTAACATTGCAGAAGCAATTTCATTAGCATAGGCTAAATACCCAATTCTTGCTTCTAAAACTTCAATACCTGCAATTGTTAAACGTTCATCAATTTCTTTTTCTAAAGCTTCAGAAACTTCGTTAACACTAGAGCGTAAGGTAATGTCTTCGTCATGACCTTCGTCTGCAAAATTATCATACGGATACATACTTGCTAATTTTCTAACGGCAGCATCTGTTTGCACTCGTACAAAGTTTTCGTAATTATCAACATCAAAAGCAGCTTTATACGTATCTGTAACTCTCCAAACCAAAATGGTAGAAATCATTACTGGATTCCCTAATTTGTCATTTACTTTTAAACGTTCAGAATCGAAATTACTAGCTCTTAAAGAAATTGTTTTTTTCTTATAAAGAGGATTTGCCCAATACAATCCATTCGCTTTAATAGTTCCTACATATTTACCAAATAGTAAAATTACTTTAGAAGTATTTGGGTTTACTAAAATAAATCCAAAGAAACCAATAAAGCCAATTAGACTAACAAGAGCATACACAATTGTTTCTTGCATTGCACACAATACAATTCCGCCAATAAATAATAGTAATACGATTAATAACATTAAATAACCGTTTGCTGGTTTAATAATTTTTTCTGCTTTCATATGAATTGTTTTATAATGATATTAAAATGATATCGTAAAGATATAGTGTTATTTTTAAGATTTACAAATTTGGTGAAGAATAATTTTATAAATTTGTTGAAACATAATTTTAAAAATACAAAATGAAGATTAAAGTACTTTTTATACTATCGATATTTTTATTCTCAAATTTTTCAGCAGAAGAAACCGTTTTTTGGGGACCAACAGGACATAGAACTACAGGGAAAATTGCTGAGAAACATTTATCAAACAAAGCCAAAAGAAAAATTGATAAACTCTTAAAAGGACAAAGTTTAGCTTTTGTATCCACCTTTGGTGATGAAATAAAATCTGAGAAAAAATACAATGAATTTTATTCTTGGCATTATGTAAATATGGGATTAGATGAAAAGTATGCAGATGCAGAAAAAAATCCGGCAGGAGATATGGTTACTGGTATCTATAAATGTATAGAGGTTTTAAAGGATGAAAATAGTTCTGAGGAAGATAAAGTTTTCTATTTAAAAATGTTGGTGCATTTAGTAGGAGATTTACACCAACCAATGCATGTTGGTCAAAGAGAAGACAAAGGAGGGAATACTATACAACTTCAATGGTTTGGTAAGGGTACAAATTTACACTCGGTTTGGGATTCTAAAATAATAGAAGAATACAACATGAGTTATATAGAATTGGCTGAAAATGCAAAAGATTTATCAAAAGCAGAAATTAAAGCTATTGAAAAAGGAACTGTTGTAGATTGGGTAGATGAAGTTCATGAGGTTACAAAGGAGGTTTATAAATCTGTAAAGGTTGGCGAGAATTTAAAATACAGGTATTCTTATGATCATTTAGGAACTGTAAGAACTCAATTGCAAAAAGGAGGAATTCGTTTGGCTAAAATTTTAAACGAAATTTTCTAACAGAAAAATAGATTAGTAATAGAGCCTCATAAACTTAGTTTTATGAGGCTTTTTTGTTAAGGATTAGTTAATTGTTTTTTAGTGATATATCTTCTTTGTAATTTTATAAAATGTTTAAAAACGGTTTTTATTCTTTGCTATTTTTGTCCCTTTTATTTTCCTGTAAAAAAGGAGAAGTAAAAGAAGTATCACAAAAAGTAAGCTCAGTAAAGTCTTATACATACAATGAATTGAAACCTTTGTTAGAAAAAAATGACGGTAAAACATACGTTGTTAATTTTTGGGCAACTTGGTGTGCTCCTTGCGTAAAAGAATTACCGGCATTTGAAAAATTAAACAAAGAATACGCAGCTAAAAACGTAGAAGTTATTTTAGTGAGTTTAGACTTTCCGAAGCAGGTAGATAAAAGATTGATTCCATTTATCAATAAACATAATTTACAGTCTAAAGTTGTTTTATTAAATGATATAAATGAAGATGTTTGGATAAAAGCGATAGACTCTACTTGGTCTGGAGCCATACCAGCTACATTAATTTACAATGCAAACGGAAGAACGTTTTATGAGCAATCTTTCGATTATGAAGAACTAGAAACAGAGTTAAAAACTATTTTATAAACAAACAAAGTAAAGATATGAAATTTACAAAATCAATTTTACTAGTATTTGTAGTTCTTGTGGTAAGTGCGTTTACGATAAAAACAGCAGATGGTTACCAAGTAGGGGACACTATAGAAGATTTTAAATTAATAAATATTGATGATAAGTTGGTTTCTCTATCAGATTATTCTGATGTAAAAGGATTTATTCTCATTTTTACGTGTAATACGTGTCCGTATTCTGTGGCTAATGAAGATAGAATAATTGCTTTAGATTTGAAATATAAGAAATTAGGTTACCCTGTAATTGCTATCAATCCGAATGATCCAAAAGCATCTAAAGGAGATAGTTTAGAAGATATGAAGGTTAGGGCAGAAGAGAAGGGTTTTTCGTTTCCTTATTTATTAGATGAAGGACAAAAAGTATATCCAAAATTTGGAGCAACTAAAACACCTCATGTATTTGTGGTAAGCAAGCCAGGTATGAAAGTAGAATATATTGGTGCAGTAGATAATAATTCTAGAGATGCAGATGCAGTGACAGAAAAATATGTAGAAAATGTTGTAGATGCTTTATTATCTGGAAAAAAGCCTATAAAAACAAACACTAGAGCAATTGGTTGCTCAATAAAAGTATTATAAGAGAAATGATTTAGATGATTAATTGAACTTTTTCCTCTATTTAATAAAAACCCCAAGTTTTCACTTGGGGTTTTTTATGCTGTAATTTTAAAAAGTTAGCTAAGTTTAATACCAGCGTTTTTTATTTTTCTTAGAAGCTTCAGACTTTCTTCCTTTATTATGTTTACTAACCGTATTAGGTTGTTTTTTTCTATGTTTTGGTGGCGCAATAGGGTAAGGATGTTCTGCGATTACTTTAATTGGCTTTTCTATTAACGTTTCAATTAATTTAATATAAGCATTTTCATCTGGAGAACAGAAAGAAAAAGCAATTCCAGATTTACCAGCTCTACCAGTTCTACCAATTCTATGAATATATGTTTCTGGTATGTTAGGAATATCAAAATTAATAATGGCATCTACATTTGTAATGTCAATTCCACGTGCAGCAACATCTGTCGCAATTAAAATATTTGCTTTTTTGTCTTTAAAATCTTCAATTGCTTTGTTACGTATTGCTTGGGTTTTATCACCATGAATACTTGTAACTTTGTAGCCGTTTTTAAGTAACGATTCTTCTAATTTGTCTACACCAAATTTGGTACGTCTAAAAATAATTATTTTCCCGTTTATGGTGTTTCTTAACAAATGCAAGCACAAATCGGTTTTGTTTTTCTTTGGAAGATAATACAATAACTGACCAATGTTTTTTGCGGTAGTTTCTTCTGGGTTTATTTCAATCTTAATAGGGTTTTTTAAAATCCTTTTAGCCAATTCATCTATTTTTTCTGGAATTGTTGCAGAAAAAAGTAATGTTTGTTTTTGCTTAGGACATAATGCTTCTATTTTTTTAACATCGGCAATAAAGCCCATGTCTAACATTAAATCTGCTTCATCTAAAACAAAAATTTCAATAGCACTTAAATCGATGTTTCCTTGTAATTGTAAATCAATTAATCTACCAGGAGTTGCAACCAAAACATCTACACCTTCGCCTAATATTTCTTTTTGAGGTTCTAAAGATACACCTCCAAAAACAGCAGTGGTTTTTAAATCGGTGTATTTGCTGTAGCTTACAAAATTTTCTAAAATTTGTATTGCTAACTCACGGGTTGGTGTTATAATTAATGATTTTATCTTCTTTTTAGCTTTTTCATCTTCTACTTTTTTATCTAATAAAAGTTGAATAATAGGCAGTGCAAAAGCAGCAGTTTTTCCGGTACCTGTTTGTGCAGAAACAATTACGTTTTTTTTAGCTAAAACTAAAGGGATTGCTTTTTCTTGTACTTGGGTTGGTCTGTGAAATCGCTCTTCAGCAACTGCTTTTAAGATGGATTTATGTAAAGGTAATTCAGAAAACTGCATTGATTATTTTTTATGCAAAGATAGTTTAATTGTATCAATGCTTTTTGCATTTATAAAATTTTGAAAAAAGAACACTTTTTTAACGTATTTAAATGAATTAAGCATAAAAGAGATTAGTATCTTAAAGGTGTTTATGTTAGTATAAGTTTAATATTGAAGAGAGAAGTTGATTACGATGATACATATATTTTTAGTTTAACACGGTGTTATTCTTAATTTTGCCAAGTATATGTGTGGTATTATTAAGCTAAGATTTGCATACAATTTAATTCTAATTCAGATAAAGTTGATATCTTAGTAGCTGTTTAACTAAAAGAATATTAGAAAAATAGTACAACGTGAATTCACTTTAAAAGGTTTAAAAAAAAAGGAAGTCAAATTATTAAAAAGAATATAAGCAGCAGACGAGTTTAAATCTTTTTATATGGATTTATTAGAAGTGTTTTATAAGGAAAATTATAATATAATTAACCTATAATACTTTGTAGACATCCTTAGAAATATTAATATTGGTGCTTTAAAAAAAAGGTGCTTACTATTTATATAAACGTAATTAGTAAGGCATTATTATTCTCCTTTAACTTAAAAGTTTTAAAAATAAAACTGATACTAAATACCAAATAGAAGCAGATGAAGAAAATAATTTTAATTTTATTATTAACACTTGGGTTTACATCATACGCTCAAGTTTTTGAACCTGTAAAATGGACTACTTCTGTAGAAAAAGTATCAGAAACAGAATACAATCTTGTAGCAAAGGCAAGTATAGATAGAGGTTGGCATTTATACTCTCAAAATGTACCAGAAGATGGACCAATACCCACTTCATTTAGTTTCGAAGAAAATGAAGGTTATTCTTTAATAGGTAATGTTGAAGAAGAAGAGGGACATACGATAGATGACCCTGTTTTTAATATGGTCATTAAGTTTTTTGAAGACAGTGCAACTTTTAAACAAAAAATAAAAATTACAAGTACAGAACTTACTGCAATAATAGGAGAAGTAGAGTTTATGGTTTGTGATGATAGTAAGTGTCTTCCGCCTACCTATATAGATTTAGAATTTAATTTTAATAATACAGCTGCTACAAAAGAAATTTCAGTTGCAAGTGTAACATCAGAAAAAGAAAGTGTTTTAAAAAGCACAACAGCTAATACACCAAGTGAAGACAATAATCAAAGAGGTTTAATTTCAATCTTTTTAATTGCCTTTATATCTGGTTTTGCTGCATTGTTAACGCCTTGTGTGTTCCCGATGATACCAATGACGGTGAGTTTTTTTACAAAACAAAGTAAAACAAAGGCTGCAGGAATTAAAAATGCCATTATTTACGGACTTTCAATTATTGTAATTTACGTTTTATTAGGTGTTTTAGTCAGTCTTCTTTTCGGAGCAGATGCATTAAATGCACTTTCTACAAATGTGTGGTTTAACGTTATCTTCTTTATTTTGTTATTGGTTTTTGCAGCCTCTTTTTTAGGTGCTTTCGAAATTATGTTACCAAATTCTTGGGCAAATAAAGTAGATTCTCAAGCAGATAGAGGAGGTTTAATTGGTATCTTTTTTATGGCTTTGGCATTGGCTATTGTATCCTTTTCTTGTACAGGTCCAATTGTTGGTACTTTATTAGTAGAGGCTGCTGCCGGTGGAAGTCAAATAGGTCCAATAGTGGGCATGTTAGGTTTTTCTTTAGCAATTGCTTTACCATTTGCATTATTTGCTGCGTTTCCTGGTTGGTTAAATTCTTTGCCAAAATCGGGAGGTTGGTTAAACACTGTAAAAGTAGTTTTAGGGTTCTTAGAACTTGCGTTGGCTTTCAAATTCTTATCGAATGCAGATTTAGTTCTTCAGTTACATTGGTTAGAAAGAGAAGTATTTATAGCTATTTGGATTGCAGTTTTTGGAGGGTTAACTTTATATCTTTTCGGAAAAATACAATTACCACATGATTCTCCGATAAAACATATTTCTGTAGGTAGATTAGGTTTGGGATTATTTTCATTAACTTTTACATTGTATATGTTACCAGGTTTATGGGGAGCACCTTTAAATTTAATAAGTGCTTTTCCTCCTCCACAGCATTATAGCGAATCTCCTTACGGTGTAGGATATATGAAACTAGGTTCTGGAGATGCTTCTCAAATAGAAATTCCTGATGGAGCACATTTAATGCCCCCACATAATATTTTATCATTTAACGACTATGATAAAGGTTTGGCTTATGCTAAAAAGGTAGGGAAGCCAGTAATGATGGATTTTACAGGTCATGCTTGTGTAAACTGTAGAAAAATGGAGCAAAATGTTTGGGTGCAACCAAATATTTTAAAAATGCTTAAAAATGACGTAATTTTAATTTCTTTATATGTTGATGATAAACGAAAGTTAGAGGATGATGAAGTGGTAGAAAGTAAATTAAGACCAGGTAAAAAACTAAAGTATATTGGCCAGAAATGGAGTGAAATGCAAACCATTAAATATAAGACCAATACGCAACCTTTTTATGTTTTAATGAATCATGATGAAGAAGATTTAAATGCGCCAGTAGGATATACGCCTAATAGTGATGATTATTATAATTGGATGAAAGAAGGTATTAAAAAATTTAAATAATTTTAATTATGATTTCAGTAAATAAAAACAACATAGTAAAATCTGATTTAGAAAATTATTTCAATCAGTTTAAAGTAAATATTGTTGGTATTAATCAGACTTTTCAATCTCCTTATGGAGAACAAAAATTAATTTATACAGATTGGACCGCAAGCGGAAGATTATACCGTCCAATTGAAGAAAAGTTAATAAATGAGTTTGGTCCTTTTATAGCAAATACACATACAGAAACATCAACTTCTGGTGCAGCTATGACCTTAGCATATCATGAAGCTAGAAGCATTATTAAACGTCATGTTAATGCAAATGATAATGATGTTTTAATTACTTCTGGTACAGGAATGACGGGTGTTGTTAACAAATTTCAAAGAATTTTAGGATTAAAAGTTTCAGAAAATTTAAAAGGGCATACTCATATTACAGATGAAATTAGACCTATTGTTTTTGTATCTCACATGGAGCATCACTCTAACCATACTTCTTGGATAGAAACAATTGCAGATGTTGAGGTAGTACCTTGTAATGATGAAGGTTTGTTATGTGTAAAGAAATTTGAAGAATGTATTAAGAAATACGAACACAGAAAAATAAAGATTGCTTCTATAACTGCCTGCTCTAATGTTACAGGAATTAAAACGGCGTATCATGAAGTTGCAAAACTAATACATAAATACAACGGACTTTGTTTTGTAGATTTTGCTTGTTGTGCTCCTTATGTAGATATAAATATGCACCCAGAAAATGAAGACGAACAGTTAGATGCCATCTTTTTTTCTCCGCATAAGTTTTTAGGAGGTCCAGGAACTTCTGGAGTTTTAGTTTTTAATAAAAAATTGTATAAAAACGTGGTGCCAGATAACCCCGGTGGAGGTACAGTAAGTTATACAAACCCATGGGGCCAACATGACTATTTTGTAGATGTAGAAACAAGAGAAGATGGTGGAACACCAGGTTTTATGCAGGCCATAAAAATTGCACTTTCTATTCAGCTGAAAGACCAAATGGGAGTTGTAAATATTAAGAAAAGGGAAGATGAAATTAATGCCGTAGTATTTGAAACTTTAGAAAGCCTTTCAGGAGTAAAAATATTAGCACCAAACCATAAAGACCGATTAAGTATTTTTTCTTTTTATTTTGAAAAACATCACTTTAATATGGTTGTAAAAATTTTAAATGATAGATTCGGAATTCAAACTAGAGGAGGTTGTTCTTGTGCAGGAACTTACGGACATTTTTTATTAAATGTAGATCAAGCAACATCTAATAGAATTAAAGATGAAATTTTACTTGGCTGCAGTACGGATAAACCGGGTTGGATTCGCTTGTCAATTCATCCAACAATAACATCAGAAGAGTTAAGTTTTATTTGTAACTCTTTAAAAGAACTGTCAGAAAACATTGAAGAATGGTCTAAAGATTATAAGTATGATACTCTTAAAAATGATTTTTTACACAAGAATGTTCTGCCTATAGAAAAAGAGTTGGTAAAGAAATGGTTTTCATTATAAAATTATTAGTTTAAAGAAAGGTGTTTCAGCTTTAAAACTTAATACGATTAATTACTTTACATTAGGTTTTCTTTATTTCTATTAATATAAAAAGGGATTGTAGCAATACAATCCCTTTCTTTTTTATGTGTAAGATTAATTTTTTCTAATTGGTAGAATAAAGAGATTAATTAGTTCCATCTTGATCAGGATTCAAATTTTTATAATATTTTATTCTATCTGTCCATTCTCTTTCTTCAAGTGGGAAAACATTGTTTTCGGTTGCCCAATCATTCCATTTTTGTTCTAATTCAATTACTTTATCAGAAAGTTTTCCACGAACTAGTTTCCAGTGGTCTGATATAATGGCGCAACTTTGTTGATGTTGAAAAAAATGATCACATTTATTTTTAGTCTTTATTTTCTAATACAATTACTAAACTAGCTCTTTCAAATTGAGCTATGTTTTTTTGATTGAATGATTCAGGATAATCAATACCTGCAAGGTTTAAACAAGTTGGTGAAATATCAATAATATTTAGAATAAAGTAATGTATGAATATTTATTTTATTCAATAGCTTCAAAAACAGCCAAAGGAGCCTTTCTACCAACGTTTAATGATAGAATGTTATCCTTAATTGTGTAGTTGTCTGCTACTTCAAATATTTTTAATAATTCAGATTCATTAACAGCTGCATCTGGACACATTTTTAAAGTTGTTAGCATTTTTTTGAATTCAATTCTATTACCTTCTTTTAAAATAAATTCTCCAGAAATTGTATTACAACCTGTAAAACCCGTAATACTGTTTGTATCTGTATTTAAAGTGATAAAAATTTCACGTTCTAGGTTATCTGCTTTGGTAACCTCTTGTCCTTCTAGAGTTTTAAGTTGCCAATGTTTTTCTGTAATAGAATTTGTTAAAGAATCCTTGTTTTTTTTCTTATCAGAATTACAACTTATAGTTATCATTGCTATCATTGTAAATACTATTATTAATTTAGTTTTCATAATTTTTCCTTTTTATTAGAATATAAATATAGTTTTGGTTCGTGTAATAGCGAACCGAATTAATGTAAAGTATTGTTAAAGTTTTTTTTGAATTAGAATAAATGGCATCTAAATTTATAAACTTTTAAATTTTGTCATTCTAAGAAAGGTTATTTTTATTGGTGGAATCAATAGAAACTAATACTTGTTTAGGCATTAGATGTTACTTATTTTTCAGGTTTAATAAAAACTAGATTTATACTCGGTTAACACTGTTTTTTTTAGAGAAATATAATTCATAGATTTACAAATTAATCTTGTGGTTAAATTAGATTCAATTAAAATTATTTCTCAAAGTAAACTTTTTCAACAAAATAAATTTATCTTATGAAAGTTCGTGAATATTTTATAATCATTTCTATTCTTATAACAGCAGCTGTTATTGTTATCGCTCAATTTTGGTTTCCAATTGTTTGGGCTTTCTTATTGATTGGACCGTTAATTATTTTGGGACTTTTTGATGTTTTTCAAACAAAGCATACTATTAGACGTAATTTTCCATTATTAGGTAGGTTTAGATATATTTTGGAGTCTGTAAGACCAGAAATTATGCAGTATTTTGTAGAAACAGATACTGAAGGGAGACCATTAAACCGAATTTTAAGATCTTTAGTTTATAGAAGAGCAAAGGGAGAAAATGATACTGAACCTTTTGGAACTCAGATGGATTTATACCATTCTGGTTATGAATGGTTAGAGCATTCTATGTATGCGAAAAATAATCCAAAAGAAATTGAAGAATTTCCAAGGTTATTAATTGGTGGTAAAGACTGTAAACAACCTTATTCTTCTAGTTTACTTAATATTTCTGCGATGAGTTTTGGTTCTTTAAGTAAAAATGCTGTTTTGGCATTAAATAAAGGAGCAAAAATGGGGAATTTTGCACACAATACTGGTGAGGGAGCTATTAGTCAATACCACTTAGAACATGGAGGAGATTTAATTTGGCAAGTTGGTACTGGATATTTTGGTTGTAGAAATGAAGACGGTACTTTTAATGAAACAACTTTTAAAGAAAATGCCATTAAACCATCGGTTAAAATGATAGAAATTAAACTATCACAAGGTGCTAAACCTGGTCATGGTGGAATTTTACCAGCTTCAAAAAATACAGAAGAAATTGCAAAAATAAGACACGTAAAACCAGGTATTGCGGTGCATTCTCCACCTTCTCATTCTGCTTTTTCTAACCCAATTGAGTTTATGCATTTTATTAAAAGGTTAAGAGAACTTTCTGATGGAAAACCAATTGGTTTTAAATTATGTTTAGGAAGAAAACAAGAGTTTATGGATTTTTGTGAAGCGATGATTTTTACAGGAATACAACCAGATTTTATTACTGTTGATGGTGGAGAAGGAGGAACAGGTGCTGCGCCTGTAGAATTCTCTAATTCAATGGGAATGCCATTGCGTGAAGGTTTAATTTTTGTGCACGATACGCTTGTTGGTTTTGGATTAAGAAAAGATATTAAAGTAATTGTAGCAGGGAAAATCATTTCAGGTTTTCACATGGCTAGAGCAATTTCTTTAGGTGCAGATGGCTGTAATAGTGCTCGTGCAATGATGCTTGCAATTGGTTGTATCCAAGCGCTACAGTGTAATTCTAATACCTGTCCTGTTGGTGTGGCAACTCAAAATAAATCTTTAGTTAAAGGTTTAGTTGTAGAGGATAAAGCGCCAAGAGCAAAAAGATATCACGACGCTACTATTCATAGTTTTTTAGAATTGGTGGCAGCTGCAGGTTTAAATGATCCTAGTGAGTTAACAAGAGATCACATTAGTAAAAGAGTAGGTTTATATAATGTAAAAACTTACGAAGAAATTTATCCTTATTTAAAAGAAGGATGTTTGCTAGATATTAGTACGATTCCTTTAGATTATAAAAAATTCTTTCATCTTACAAGAGTTATGAGTTAGATAAACAAAAGCGTAGTATAAAGGTGATGTTTTCTAATTAGAAAACATCACCTTTTTTTTGTTTAAAAAAGTGAAGAGAATTCTTACACACTAAATTATAGAAACTCTTTTTTTTGTAATTTACCCTGTTTGTCGCTTTAATTTATTTCTATAAGCTAAGTAAAGAGGACTAGAAATAGTGTCTTTTGTAAAAATCTAAATAGATAACTTAGTAGCTAACATTAACGATTTTTTTTATCTAAATTTAGGCTTTGTAAATAAGGAATTAAAATAAAATTTTATTGTGATGAAAATTTATAAGCTAGAAACAGTAAATGACCATATTTTAAAAGCATTTATAAAGTTAATCCCACAACTTAGCACTAGTTGTATTTTACCTAATCAAAAAGATTTGGAAGATATTGTTAGCTCTGGTAATACGATGCTTTTTATAGCCGAAGAAAACAATAATGTTTTAGGGACACTAACACTTGTTTTTAATAAAATACCTACTGGTAATAAAGTTTGGATAGAGGATGTTGTGGTTGATAATGCCGCAAGAGGTAAAGGAGTTGGAGAGAAACTGACTCAATTTGCTATAGAATTTACCGCCAATAAAGGTATTAAGAGTATCAATTTAACATCGAGTCCAGGTAGAATTGCTGCCAATAAATTATATCAGAAATTAGGTTTTATCAAAAGAGAAACAAATGTTTATAGACTAACAATAGAATAGTTTTTTGAGTATCGTTGAGTAGCAATAAGCAAAGAAAGGTTTAACTTGTGTGCTAGAACAATATCCAATCATCATCATCAGAATAGACGCAACTATTTTTAGAATAGCATTTTCTAAACCTTATTTTTTCTACTTACGTGAAAACTTAGAATAGCCTTAAAACGTTGTAGTCATATAGGTTTATACTTCTTTTAAATTGCTAATGTATTTATATTAAAGGAATGTTTATAGTCTTTATGATCTATTTCTATAATTTTAGGATTTACATGCTAAAATAGAACATCTAACTTCCAATGAATTAATGATAAAAAAAAAGAATAACCTGTTAAATGTTTTCAATATTTTAAAGTATCTACTTCTTTTAGGTAGCTTAAAATGGAAATGAAAGGTAGAATTAGATATAAAGTATCTAGTTTGTTTTTATAAGTGTTATTTAAATGAATTAATACTTTTCTTACTTTTATTGTTAAAATATTATCCCAAAAGTAAAATGATATTTTGTAAGTTCCACAATTATAGTAATAGTATCTTCAGTGCTATAATTTAATTTTAACATGATAAAATTTAATAATCAGATGGGGATCTCTTAAAATGATGCTTTTGTAATTTTAATTAAGTGTTGATGTTTATATTAGATACAAAAATACGGATTTTGAATATTTAATTTGGTTAGAGCTATAAATATCTTTGTGAAGTCAATTTTATTAGATATTATAATAATAGGAAAGCTTTCATCAGAAGTAAAAAAAATAATGCTTTTAAAAAATAGCGTTGTTAAAATATCTGAATGAAAAAATGAAAGTGCTTTTGGTACTTCATTCATAATGAAATCAAACTTAACTAAATAAAAATTAAAATGGATAGTAGAAAAAGAACGTTTGGAGAGTTTATTGTTGAAAATCAATCCTCTTTTGCGTATTCAAGCGGAGAATTATCTAGTCTGCTAAATGCAATAAGGTTAGCTGCAAAAACAGTTAATCATAAAGTAAACCAAGCGGGTTTAGTTGATTTATTTGGTAATTCTGGAGACGTAAATATACAAGGTGAGCAGCAACAAAAATTAGATGTCTATGCCAATAATATTTTTATACAAGCTTTAAAGAATAGAGACATTGTTTGTGGAATTGTTTCTGAAGAAGATGATGAGTTTATACCCGTAGAAGGTTTAGATGCACAAAATAATAGCAAATATGTGGTTTTAATGGATCCTTTAGACGGTTCATCTAATATAGACGTAAATGTATCTGTAGGTACAATTTTCTCTATTTATAGAAGAATTACACCAATAGGAACAGCTGTTAAAAAAGAAGATTTTTTACAACCAGGAATTAACCAGGTTGCTGCAGGTTATATAATTTATGGTACCTCTACAATGTTAGTTTTAACAACAGGTAATGGAGTAGATGGTTTTACATTAAACCCGGCAATTGGTTCTTTTTATCTTTCGCATCCTAACATGAAATTTCCTGAAGACGGAAATGTGTATTCTGTAAATGAAGGTAGTTATATCCATTTTCCGCAAGCGGTAAAAAACTACATAAAATTTTGCCAGAGTCATGAAAATGGAAAAGTATATTCTGCTAGGTATATTGGTTCTATGGTTTCAGATTTTCATAGAAATATGATTAAAGGAGGTATTTATATGTATCCAAATAGTACTATAAATGAAGACGGAAAATTAAGATTATTGTATGAGTGTAATCCTATTGCTTTTATTGCGGAACAGGCAGGTGGTAGAGCTATAGATTTTAATGGTACAAGAATTTTAGAATTAAAACCAACAGACATTCACGAAAGAGTTCCTTTTTTCTGCGGAAGTCCAAAAATGGTAGACAAGTTAGAGGTGTTTATGAATGAATAGGTTCTATGTTTAGAAGTCGTTTGTTTTTATAAATTCATTTAAAAAAGGTGTCTTTATCGAAAATTTAATATAACTAGCTTTAAAATTTTAAGAAAATGGAGTTAATTAATTATTGCAATTAATCAACTCCATTTTTTAATTAACCTTAGATAGTGTTGCTCTTATCTTAAAACAGAAAAAACAAAAGTAATTTTATTTGATGGAATTAAATAAGTAAGAATTGCTTTGCAAACAAAATAAATACGACTATTTCAGGAAAGTACAGCTAATTAATATTTGTTTTTAGATATGGATTCATAAATAGTTATCAAGCAGTAAATGCCCTTCTGTTAGAAGAGCAATTATTGCTACTTGATAAATTAAAAAATCAGATAAAGTTCTCACAGTAGGGGAGTCACTTCATTCTTTATTTACAAATATTTTTATAAATAGTTGTAATGTTTAGTGGGGACTGGATTGTGAGTACATATTTGGCCTTAAAATAAAATGAAAAGTCAATTTATACGCATCATCTTTTTTAAGTTTTGAGAAGCACTCTCAATTACAGCAATCCCCATGATGTTTTTTCAGATCCCATTTTTTTGATGATTGTATAGTTATTGAATTATAAACTTTTTTATAATACGAGTGTTAGATAATTTTACCTTAATAAAATACATACCTGAAATCAATTTTGATGTATCGATAAAGGAATCTGGATTCATATATTCAGTTTGAATTAATGCGCCTTTTATATCATAAATTTCCACTTTAGTATTTTCTAAAGGTATCCCACTAATTTTTAAAATATTTTTAGTAGGAACGGGGAATAAAGACATTGTGTTTGTATTCTCTAAATTATTATTATCGATAGAAAGGTTGTTTTCTTTAGAGTAAATTTTTACATCACTAATTGCATTCCAGTCATCAAATTCATTTCCCCTACAAATAATTTTAATATAACGCGCTTTTCTAGAAATAGAATAGGCATCATAATTTTCATCTGTTTTAGTACTGGATAAATTTTGTTTTACTGCTAAATATGTTTGATTGTCTCTAGAAACTTCCACATCGAAATAATTGAATTTTGTAAGTTTATTCTGGAATTTTATTTCTAAATCACAAATATCATAGATAGCTCCTAAATCATATAATAAATATTCTCCATCTCCTTTAGATATCCATGCTGTTTCAGAAAGGTTATCTAAGGTGTTTTGTGCGTTTTCTGTAAAATTACTTGCTTCTATTGAGGTTGCTGTGATTTCAAGACAAGAACTATTGTCTTCTTCAGGTCTACCTCCAGGGAAGTATAAATTTATAATATTCTGTATTTCATCTATAGCAGATTGTCCCTGTGTAGGTCCGTAATAATCCCACCATTTTTTAAAGAATCCAGCAGAATATGATTGTGAGACATGATCATAATAAGTACTGTTTTCAATTTTAGATTCAGAGTAATCTTCTAAACCAAAGCTTCTGAAAGTTTCATTATCTATAGGAACTATGGTTTTATAAAAAGATAATTGATCATAAATTGCGGTAGATTTTTTTAAATCCCTATTTCCAATTTCAATTGCCAGACTATTGAAGTCATCTGGTTGAATTCCCCAAAAATGAATGAGAGGGCGTAAGTCATAACCAGCAGCTTCAGACATTCTTAGTAATCTATCATCAGCAGGTACATTATTTACATTGCTAGAATAGTCTATCGTTCCATTTTCATGACTTTTACTTGTATTAGCATAAAATGTCTCTATCGTTTCCCAATCAAAAAGTCTTACTAAATCGGCGTATTTTGCATGACCTCTTGGTTGGTATGAGAATTCTTGTTGATTTTCAGTTGTTACTGAACTCATTTGATTTCCTACTCTAAAGTTTTCTGTAATCATCCAACTAATGGCGGCTTCTTCAATAGAATGAGATAGACCATAAGCTGCAAAAGAATCTTCGAAAGCTTGATTTAATTCAATACCAAATTTTTTGTTATAAATAGGAACCCATAAGAAATTTACAAAAGATTCTATTTCTCCTCTAAATTTGTATATTTTTTCTGCGTGACCTTGTTCGTGGAAAAATACATTAATAAGATAACCTCTTTCGTCTCTTGGTCCGTTTATTAAGTAATTGTCATGATTTCCCTCATAATTTGTGTATGGATTGTAGGCAACGTTAGACTGCGGGTAGCCTGGGTAATTTGCGCTTCCTCTTGGTGTAACATCTACTTGTGCATAGACTACTGTTTTAGATCTAATAAGTGGTCGTCCTAAAAGTTCAGAAATAGCATCCATAGACATATCCCAATCGTTTAAAGGTGTTTCAGGATCATCAAAGGCATATATCCAAGATGTTGGCACTTGAATCATTATTTTATCAGTTTCAAAATCGGTCCAAGGAGCAGCATGTAATCTTTCTGTATTTTGCCATTCGCTTAAACTTGTTTTGTTAGCTACTGTATTTGCATAATAAGGAGAACGAATTACATTTTCTAGTGTTATATTAACAATGCCAAAACTACTGTGATAGGGGATGTTAATATATATACCCCCTCCCAAAGGGTTTGCTATTGTAGTTGTTGTGCTGTTTATTTCGTATTTTTTTGTTACACGATCCATCCTTTTAATGGTTGATTTATTAGATAAATCCCAAGTTTGAGCTCCTACGAGTATAGAAGCACCTGTACCAACTAATGATGAAGGAACAGTTATTTTAGCAATACTTCCTGGAGCTAAATAACAGCCTGTAGGTCTTCTAGCATCTTCTGTTTCATAATTAGCTTGTGTACCTGGTTTTCTTACATGTTCTCCATTAATTTTAACCGTGTAATTTACTGAAGCATCGGTTGGTTGTGCTGCTGCCCCAGGGAAAAAAGAAGATGTTAAAAAAAGCTTGTTGTTAAATAGATCTGGATAAGCTGTAATATTTGCTTCTGTATATGAGTAATCTAAAACAGATTGCATAATTAAGAGAATTGTATTTTCTAGATCAAAACCAGATGCTGTTCTAGAGAATCCTCCTAAAGTTGTTGTACCTGTTGTAAATAGCGCTCCTTTGTTAGTTTCATACAATTCAATGATTTCTAATGCTGTTTTTATAACATCAAAATTATCTGTAAATAAAGCGTAATCCGTTTTAATGGTATTGCTTATGGATTGAAATCCTGTAGTGGCTAATGTTGATGTACCTAAAATGTGGGTTTTAACTTTGTGAAATTGAGTTAATATCTCAGGATTATCAGAAGAAATAAAATCGGTGACACCAATTAGAAAAGCATCATCATAATTGCTGTAATAATTGGTATTATCATAAGTACCTCGAGAACTTGTGCCGTCCCATGTTTTTATTGAGGGGTTAAAATTACTGGCATATTTCCATTCAATATACATGACGCCATCATGAAAACCAGCAAATTTCCAGTATTTAGGGATCGTCACGACATCTCGTAAATGTGCAAAGGTGTTTTTTGTAACACCATCCCAAGACACAATTTCACTATTAACTGCAGAAGAACTAAAGTATAATGTGCCTTTATCAGCTCCACCTAAAACCCAATTATTAGGGTCTGTAAAAATAGAACTTAATGTACCGTAAGTTGTTCTGGTTTTAGAAGTGTTGTTCCAAATATCTATTTGTCCGTAATTACTAGAAGCTACATCGGTAATTTGATAATAAAAGTTTGAGCCATCAAGAGCCAAAAGTTCCCAACCTTCTGTTTTATTAAAAGTAGCATTGATGGTAATGTTTTCTTTTAAAGTATTGGTTAATTGTTGGTAGGCATCAATTTCACCAAATGTATTAGAAGTACCATTTGATTTTTCGAAAAATAAGTCTTGAGCGAAAATTGATGATGTTGCTATTGCAAAGACATGCAATATTAAGAGTTGTTTAACCCATAGTTTTTTTTGCATAATTAAGTATAGTTAAGGTAGTTGTTTTAAGAAATAAACAACTGATTATAGATAGTCTCAAGCCATACCATAATTTCTTAAAGACAATATTACAATAATTATTGTGTAATTATTAGTTTGTTTTTAACCTAATAGTATGTTATTTTTACAATAAGGTAAAAAACTTGCTTTTTTCTTAACTGTAAATTAATTTTGATAAACTCTTGCAAAATTTTAGATTCCACTAAAGCGATAAAAAATAACTTTATTTTTTGCTCTTTAATGAAAAAGAGGACTGCTAATTGTTGATTTGTGAAAAATTAAATGTTTTGATACTTCTTTTCTTTTTTAGCCTCTTAGGGCTGCTTATTTGATGTATTTTTGCATTAAATCAACTATAAATTCATGTATAATTCTGACGAAGATATAATACAAGGTATTAAAGCTGGAGATAAAAGAGCTTTAACTGTATTGTATAATACTTATTGGAAGGTTCTTTATATTTCTTCATATAATTTATTGAAAGATAAAGAAGTTTGTGAAGAAATTATTCAAGATGTATTTATAGAAGTATGGAATAAACAAAAAAATATAGAGATTAAGGTTTCTTTAAAAAGTTATCTCTATGCTTGTGTAAGATATAAGGTTTTTGCTGAATTTAGAAAGAATAAAATTATAAGAGTTGAATTGTTTGAAGAATTAGATAAGCGTTTTCAATATACAACTCCAGAAACTAAAATGATGCATGATGAGCTCGAGCTACAAGTTAAATTTATTGTTGGAAGTTTACCAGATAAATGTAAAAGAGTATACGAACTGAGTAGAAATGAGCATTTAAGTCATAAAGAAATAGCAGGGGAATTAGGTATTTCTATTAAAACTGTTGAAAACCATATAACAAACGCACTTCGTGTTCTTCGTACTTCTTTAGGGCACACTTTATTTATAGCTATTTTTCTAAATCGTTAAAATTTAAATCTAAATCCGGATTTTATTTTTTTGCATTTTAATCATTAATTCCCTTGTTTTAGTGGGAATAATTCTTCTTTTTTAGTAAATCTTGATATTTTTTTATAAAAATATATAAATAATTGATTTTTTTTTAGGGGGTAGGTGTCTTTTTACACACTTACTAGATATACATAGTTATTTTTTTTAATCATATTTTATGGAAAACAGTCAAAAATACAATGAAGAATTTAAGGAACTTATTGAGAAATATCTTGATTCTAAAATTTCGATTGATGAAGTAAAAAAACTTGTCAACTATTATGAAAGTTTTCAAAAGTCACATGATTGGGTTGAAGAATTAGGTTCTGAAAGTAGGATAAAGAATAAAATGCTTATCAATATTTTAGAATCAATAGAAACACCTATAAAAGTTGTTCCTTTTTATAGAAAAAATATTTTTAGATATGCAGTTGCAGCATCATTAATTACATGTATCAGTTTGGGAAGTTTGTATAAACATATTTTGTTTGGAGATAATAGTATTAATGTTACTCAAAACAATATACAGATTGGTACAAATAAAGCGAAGTTGACACTAGAAGATGGTACAAATATTATTCTTGACGAGAAAACCAATTATCATTCAAACAAGCTTTCTACTAATGGTCAATCGTTATTATATAATAAAACAAAAATAAGTGATGAGAAGGTTGTTTATAATTATTTAACAATTCCTAGAGGAGGTCAGTTTTTTGTTGAATTATCAGATGGTACAAAAGTCTGGCTAAATTCAGAATCTAAATTAAAATACCCTGTAAGTTTTACCAAAGGAAAACCGAGAGCGGTAGAATTGGTATATGGTGAAGCATATTTTGAGGTTTCTAAAAGCATTCTACATAATGGCGATGGTTTTTGTTTAAAAACCAATGAACAACAAATTGCAGTATTAGGTACTGAGTTTAATGTAAAGGCATACAGAAATGAAACAGAGATTTTAACCACCTTAATAGAAGGTAGTGTTTCTGTTAGTAATAGTATTAATAAAAGTATACTAAAGCCTGGTGAGCAATCTAAATTACCTCAGAGTGATAGTGATTTCGAAATTTACCAAGTAGAAATTGAAGATCAAGTTTCTTGGCGTAATGGAGAGTTTAGTTTTACAGATAAATCACTAGAAGAAATAATGAAAGTGCTCGAAAGATGGTATAATGTAGATATTCTTATCTCTAACGAAAAAATGAAAAAGATAGGATTTACTGGTGTTATAAGTAAGAACCAGCCTATAGATTATATATTAGAAATTATTAAAAACACAAACAATATGACTTATACAATCGATAAAAATACTATCGTAATTAAATAAAAAAAACAAGGGATAAAACATAACGTCTCAAGCCAGTAATATCCCTTTATATTGATTCATTAACCAACACACACACAAATTTATGAAAAGAAACATTAACAAACCTCCTTTATTTTTTAAAATAAGGTTCTTAGTACAAATTATGAAAATATTTATTTTTCTTTTTTCGTTGTCACTTTTTAGTTTTTCCTCTAGTAACGGATTTTCTCAAGACGCCAAAATCAACATAAAAAATAATCAAGTTATTTCTGTTGATCAAGTATTCAAACTTATTAAAAATCAAACAGATTATACTTTTATTTATAGAGCAGATTTGTTTGAAAACTACTCAAAAATATCTTTAAATAAAGGAGATATTAATGTAGGTGAACTTTTAAAGTTGACCTTGTCTAGTGGAGAGTTTATATATGAGTTTGCTAAAAATAATACTATTATAGTAAAAAATAATGATGCAGATACTATATTAAAAAAAGGACAAGAGTATATAATTAGTGGGCATGTAACGGACGAAAATAAGATGCCTTTACCTGGTGTAACAGTAATAATTAAAGAAACCAAAAAAGGAGTTACCACAGATTTTAATGGAAAATATTCTATTAAAACAACGGATGGGTTTACGCTTATTTTTAATTATATAGGCTATGAAAAGAAAGAGGTAAAAGTTGACGGAAATAAGGAAATAAACGTACAATTAACTCCAGCTATTAGTGAACTAGATGAGGTGGTAATCACCGGTATAGTAAAAAGAGATAAAAGAAGTTTTACAGGAGCCACAACTACTGTAAGTAGAGAGCGGTTAAAAGTTATTGGAAACTCAAACGTTTTACAAAGTTTAAAAGTGTTAGATCCTTCTTTTATAATTGTTGAAAACAACCTTTTAGGTTCCGATCCTAATATGCTTTCAGACATCGAGGTTCGTGGAAAAACCAGTTTATCTACTAGTGATTTAGGGGATGAGTTTGGGGCTAACCCAAATCAACCTTTATTTATTTTAGATGGTTTTGAAACAACATTAAGAGTTATCACCGATTTAGATATGAATAGAGTGGCATCTATTACAATCTTAAAAGATGCTTCTTCTACAGCATTATATGGGGCAAAAGCAGCCAATGGTGTTATTGTTGTTGAAACATTAAGAGCTACTGGAGGAAAATTGCAAGTAACTTATAATGCTGATTTTAGAGTAGAAATGCCAGATTTAAATGATTATAATTTAATGAATTCTACTCAAAAGTTAGAGTATGAAAAACTATCAGGACTTTGGGATACAGATTCTTATAATGTTACTGGTCAATTTAAATTAGACAAACAATATAATGCAGCTTTAGCTGAAATTAAAAGAGGTGTAGATACTTATTGGTTAAATGAACCAGTAAGAGTAGGAACCACTTTAGGCCATTCTTTATATGCAAGTGGAGGTGGTGAAGCAGTAACATTTGGAGTCGGTTTAAACTATAAGAAATTAGAGGGTGTAATGAAAGGCTCAGATAGAGAAAACTGGGGAGCTAGTTTTAACCTAAGATATAGAAAGGGTAAAATAAATATATCTAATAATTTATATATAAATGGATATGATGCTAATGACTCTCCTTACGGATCGTTTTCAAATTTTGCAAAAGCAAATCCTTATTTTAAAAAAACAGATGAAGATGGAAATATTACAAAATATTTAGATATTAATGATTATTATGGAACTGCTTATGTAAACCCTTTATACAATGCATCTTTAAATTCTTTAGATAATACAAGTAATTTGCAGATTACTAATAATCTACGTGCTGTTTGGACTTTAAATAGCAAATTTAGAATACAGTCAAATTTACAGTTAAATAAAGGTATTACCACGTTAGAAACTTTTTTACAACCGGAACATACTAATTTTAGAAATACGACTATTTTAGAGAGAGGATCATACAGCAATCAACGAACAGATATGTTCAGTTATAAAGTGAATACAATGATATCTTATGCTAATTTATTTAAAGATAAGCATAGTTTTACAGCTAACTTAAGGGGGGAGATTGAGGAAACTGATAACAAAAGAATTAGTTTCTCAGCAATTGGTTATCCTTCTGGAACCAATGGAAATCCTTCTTTTGCTTATAGTTACCCAGATTCTAAACCCAATGCGGTATATAGTAACTATAGAAGAGTTAATGTATTAGGGAGTGTTAATTACGACTTTGATAGAATATTACTTTTTGATGGAACTTATCGTTTAGATGGATCAACCATTTTTGGCTCTAATGAAAGATATTCTCCTTTCTGGGCTGTTGGTGCAGGTGTTAATTTAAATAACGCATTTAATATGGATTCAAATAAAGTTTCACAACTTAAGTTAAGAGGAAATATTGGATCTACAGGAAATCAAGGTTTTGGAAATTTATCTTCAGTTTCTATTTACGGATTTACACAAGACGTAAATGTTTTTGGACAAGGAACATATTTATCAACTTTAGCGAACCCTAATTTACAATGGCAAAATACTTTACAAACAAGTATTGGAGTAGATGGCGCTTTCTTTAATAATAGATTGTTTACTACTTTAAATGTATATAATAAGAAAACAGATCCATTAATTGTACGTATAGATCTTCCTTCTTCAACAGGTATCGTTAAATATCCTATAAATACAGGATATATGAATACAAAGGGACTTGAAGCTATTGTAAGATTTTCTCCAATTTATAAAATTGACGAGCAAATAATTTGGACACTGGGAGCTACTGCAAGTGCTGTTAAAAGTGAATATAATGGTTTTAATTCAACCTTAGAATCTTTAAATGATGAGGCGTTAGTAAGTAAGTCTTTACTTAGGTATCGTGATGGTTATAGTCCTGATGATTTATGGACTGTACAATCTTTAGGAATAGATCCTACAAATGGTTTAGAAGTGTTTTTAACTAAAGATGGTATGCCTACTTATGAATACAATTCTGATGATGAAAAAGTAATGGGTAATGCAAGACCAACTATGGAGGGTGTTATTAGTAGCAACCTGAGAATAAAAAACTTCACTTTTGGTGTAAATCTACGTTACCGTTTTGGAGGCGATGTAATGAATACGGCTTTATTTAATAAAGTAGAAAACATTTCAGAATCTAGTAGAATATACAACCAAGACGTTAGGGCTTTAACCGATAGATGGATTAATCCAGGTGATGTTTCTAGATTTAAATCCATTGCAGATTTTAGTTCAACACAACTTTCTTCACGTTTTATTCAAGAAGAAAATGTAATTGTAGGAGAATCTATAAACTTTGGATACGAATTTAAAGACCAACCATGGGTAAGCCAAATGGGCTTAAGCAGATTAAGATTAAATGCTTATATGAATGAAATATTTCGTGTTTCTTCTGTGAAAACTGAAAGAGGAATTAATTACCCTTTTGCACGTGCTATTTCGTTTAGTTTAAACGCCTCTTTTTAATATAAAAATGATGATAATGAAAAAATACTTAAAAAATATCATAGGAATCTCTGCTTTTATTTTAATGGTTTCTTGTAACGATTATTTAGATGTTCAACCTGTTGATGAATACTTAGAAGAAAATGTTTTTACCTCAGAAAATGGTATACAAACTGCTCTAAACGGTATTTACTCTAATATGACAAGTAGTAATACTTATGGTGGCAATTTAACATTAGGTACTGTAGATCTTTTAGCGCAACGCTATAATGTTAATAATGTTAGCCATAGATATCACTATTATGGAAATTACAACTATGAAAATGCAGGTGTTAAAAATACCTTTGATAATATATGGACCAGCTTATATAGCAATATATTAAACATTAATAATTTTATAGGAAGTTTAGAAACATATGGCGCTATAATTTCTCAAGAAAAAGAGGATATTTTAAAAGGAGAAGCTATGGGGTTAAGAGCCATGCATCATTTTGATTTATTAAGACTGTACGGTCCTGTATATAGTGCTAATGCATCTGCAGAAGCGATTCCTTATAATACAGAAGCTAAAGCTAATTTAAATGCTTTATTGCCAGCAACAGATGTAATTGCTAAAATTTTAGCAGATTTGGATGTGGCCGAACAATTATTGGAAAATGATCCTGTAAGAACCTATGGAAAAGTAGCAGTAAATCAAGAGTACGATGATGCTACAGGTTATAATGGTGAAGATTTTTATAGATTCAGAAATCTAAGATTAAACTATTATGCTATCAAAGCTTTACAAGCGAGGGTGCATTTATATGCAGGAAATAAAGAAGCGGCCTTAATAGCGTCTAAAGTAGTCATTGATGAGGCTTCAACATGGTTTGAGTGGACAAGTCCTTCAGAAATAATTTCGGCAGGTGAAAATCCAGATCGTACATTTTCATCAGAAGTACTATTTGCCATTCACAATAATAACCTATATAATCAACATGCTAATTTATTTGATAGTTATTTAAATGGTTATGCAATTCTAGCAAGCGAAGACTCTCGTTTAAACACTGTTTTTGAGGGGAATCAAAATGACTACCGTTATATTTATACATGGATGATACCTGATGTTGGTGATCATTCTTTTAGAACGTTTTTTAAATATGCAGATGTAGATAGCAATAGTAAAGCGTTTCGTTATAGACAACCATTAATTAGAATTAGTGAAATGTATTATATCGCAGCCGAAACAGAAGAAGATCCAGCAGTTGCTATAGATTATTTAAATACGGTACGCTATAATAGAGGTTTAGTAGACTTACCTTTAAGCGCAGATATCCAAAGTGAAATTCTAAAAGAATATCAAAAAGAATTTTACGGAGAGGGGCAATTATTCTTTTATTATAAAAGAAAGAATGCTTTAAGTATTCCTGATGGTTCTTCTACTACAGGAGATGTAATTATGGATACAAATAAATATGTGGTTCCGTTACCAGAATCAGAAACAGATTATCGTTAATAATAAAATTTTATTTTTTATGAAAAAATATATAAAAACAATAATTACGCTATGTGTTATAGCGTTCGCTTTTTCAGCTTGTGAAAAAGAAGAAATTGCAACCTTTAATGGTAAAGATGTTATTTATTTTCAGTGGGCCATAGATGGAAAAGAATTTGCATCCCAAAAAATAGATAGTACGGCTATTAGTTTTGCTTTAGAGTTGCCAACAGAAGTAACCGATTCTTTAATATTAGTTCCTGTAAAAATTCAAGGATATGTTAGTTCTAAAGATAGGTCTGTAACGGTGAAAGTTTTAGATGAGTCTACCGCTCAAAAAGATATTCATTATACAATTTCAGATAATATTATGATACCTGCAAATGAATATATTGGCTACATACCTGTCTCTTTTAATAGAACTGAAGATATGAAAGTAGAAGAGGTGTCTTTAAAAATTCAATTGTTAGAAAATGAGAGTTTTAAAGTGAACTTGTGGGGAGAAGAATTAAGTGATAATAATCCTAATCGAATTTTAAGCTATTCAGAATTTGAAATAACAATTTCAGATATGTTAACGGAGCCAGATAGATGGTCTGTATTAGAAAAATATTTAGGTGCATTTTCTGTGAAAAAATATTATTTGATTGCAGAAGTTAACGAAATTCCATTACCAAATTATAATGTTTTAACGTCGAGCTTTTGGCCAGACTTTTATGGTCATGTAGCTGTATTAAAAGCTTATTTAGAAGCTCAAAAAAATGCAGGGACTCCTGTTTTAGAAGAGGATGGTACAGAAATGGTTTTAGGACCTAATGCCTAATTAATTATTATTTAATTTAAATACATATAAAATGTTTAAAAAAATAAAAATACAACTTGTTTTAGTGCTTTTCACTTGCACGTTGATATGTTCTTGTCTTGAAGATCAGGGTAATTACAATTATACAGGAATAAATCAAATAGAAGTCGCAGGTTTAGAAGAAATATATTCTGTAGTTAGGTTTGATGAATTTAATATTGTTCCTGAATTAGTGAGCTCTCAAGATCAAAATGAAGAGAATACATATAGTTATAAATGGCAGGCATATCAGCCTGCAGATACAGGAGAAAATAGACTAGTAGATTTATCTTTTGAAAAAGATTTAAAAACCACTATTAATCTAATACCAGGAGATTATACTATTTATTATACTGTTAAAGATCTAAATACAGAGGTAGAATTTCAACATAGTTTTCAACTAAACGTAGTAAATAATATTTACGAAGGCTGGTTAGTTTTAAGTGATGTAAATGGCGTTGGTAGATTAGATATGGTGTCTTTAATTGAAAACGAGTATAGAACAGCGTATGATATTCTTAATGTTGTTGGTTCTGAATTAACATTGACAGGTACTCCAAAATTTGTTTATACCTACCCGTTTGAATCTAATTTTTATGGTATTTATGTTTCAACTACAGGTAATGGTACTGTTAAATTAGAGCCTAATACATTTACATGGAATAGCTCTTTTAATATCTCCGAAGAGTTTGTAACAAATCAACCAGAAGATTTAGAAGTTGATAATATAGTTGCTAAAGCAAGTCAAATGTCATATGCCGTTAAGGATGGTAATGTATATTACTATTTTAGTGTCTTTAGTTATAAATATAGTGCGCCTATAAACTCTATTAATGGTGTTTTATTTGAAGCTTCACCTTTTATAGGAAAAGGAACTTATTTTGGAAATTCAATTTTATACGATAACACCAACAAGCGTTTTATTAGAACAAACTTTGGTAGCTCAAGAGTCATGCCAACGGGTACACGTTTTAATTATACTACCGGTAAAGATTTGGAATATATGGTAGGTAATAATTTTAATAGTAGTGCTGGTGCTCAAATTTTTGCAGTGTTAAAAGACCCTATTGACAGCAAAAAATATTTAGCTTTATTTAATGCAACTAATAGTTCTCAGTCTTATTATGCTGAAGTGGTAGCGCCAGATTTTGACCAAGCAACAAGCTATGCTGTGAGTCCAAACTATGGGTATTTATTTTATGCTGTAGGAGGAAAAGTATATCAGTATGATTATTCTTTAAAAACTACAAAATTAATGGTAGATAAAGGTTCCGATGAAATCACAATGATAAAATTTAATGATTTTTTCTATTCTAATAGCGATTATGATGAATTAGGATTTCAATTAATTGTTTGTAGTTATGATGGCTCAGAAGGGACTATGGAATTATATGATGTACCACCTGTAAATGGTCAAATAGAATTAAAAACGTCATACTCTGGATTTGGCAAAATTAAAAGTGTTGCATACAGAGAACGTTAATAAGTTTTAAAAAGGGTTGTGTTACTATCAGCCCTTTTTTTATAACACCTAATGATATTAATAAAACAGCAGTGTAGTACGTTGTTAAAGACTAAAATTCTGTTGATTCTTTTTAAGTAATAACATTAAAAGTATATCTATAAAAATATTATAGGTATAGCTTTTTACACCTATTTGTTTTTCAATGTTTTCAAATAATTTTCTACAAATAGCAATAAAAAAACTTATAATAAAAACGCACATGAATAAAGTATTATTTATATTGATAATGGCTTTTGGCCTTACGTCTTGCTCAAAAAAAACTAAATTAGATTATGTTTTATTAACGGGTAAAATAGACAATCTTAAAGATAAAGAAATAACCCTATTAAAAACGAATCGTTCCTACACCAAAAAGATAGTTGTAACTTCTGATGGTACTTTTAAAGATACGATGAAAATAAAGTCAGGTTTTTATAGATTAATTTCTGGTAAAAATAAAGTAGTTTTTTATTTAGAAAATGGGTATGACCTTAATATTAAAGCAGATGCAGATAATTTTAAATCATCTCTTAATGTTTCAGGAAAAGGTGCTGGCGCTACAAAATATCTAGCTATTAAGGGAGATATTTCTTCAAATTTAAGAACAGGAGAAACTTCTTTTTTTAAACTAAAAGAGACGAAATTTTTAACTACTGCAAAGAAAATTAAAACAACGCTCCATCAGGTTTTAGATACCATGCAAGGGGTGTCAGAAAACTTCAAGGCTTTAGAAAATAGAAATATTAATTACTCTTATGTATATCAATTATCACATTTTAAAAAATTTAATAAAATTAATGATGAAGTTTCACAAGAACTGAAAAAAGAGTTACAAAAAATAGATTTTAATAGTGAAGAAGATTATAGGTTTTCAGGGGCTTACTATACATTAATTGGTGATTATTACACAGGTCAAGTTAAAGAATTAGTTAAAACAGATTCTATAGATCGTGGCTTAGCTTCAATAAAAACGTATTCTAAAATTTCAAATCAAACCATTAAAAATGAGTTGATATATATTCAAGCACGTATGTCTATTGCACAGACGGAAAGTTTAGATGTATTTTATGAAACATACATGAGTGCTTCTACAGACGAAAAAAACAATGCCAAAATTTCTGAAATCTATCATAGCCTTAAAAAGGTTTCTGAATACAAGTTTTCTCCAAAATTTATTGATTATGAAAATTATGCTGGAGGAACTAGTTCTTTAGATGATTTTAAAGGGAAATATGTTTATATAGATATTTGGGCAACTTGGTGTGGTCCGTGTTTAGGACAAATACCATATTTAAAAAAATTAGAAAAAAAATATCATAATAAAAACATCGAATTTTTAAGTATTTCCATAGATCAAAAAAAGAATTATGATAAGTGGAGAACTATGATTAAGGAAAAAGAACTTGGAGGAGTTCAATTATTAGCTGATAATAATTTTAATTCACAGTTTATAAAGGATTATGCAATTAGTGGTATTCCAAGATTTATCTTATTAGGTCCCCAAGGTAAAATTATTGATGCAAATGCACCAAGACCATCAGATGAGAAGTTAATCAAGTTATTTAATGAACTTGATCTATAATTATTACAGCTCCTAAAATAAAGATATAAATTATGAGAATTAGTTATTTAACAGGTGCTTTAATGGCACTAGCCTTGGTTAGTTGTGGATCGATTAATAATATACATGATGATTTCCATTTGAATAGTAATACCGTTAAGGTTACTAAACCAGAAAACAGTTCGGTGTTCCTTAATAACGCAATGGAAAAAGCAAAGGAACTATTAAGTGAAAATGCATACACGCCCTTTGAGGTTTTACAAAAACAAAAGGAAAATAAAACTGAAGTGAAATTTAAAGTGTCTATGTATAAAAGTGGTGATTCTAAAATAAAAACAGGAAACGAAATATATAATTATTTAAAGGAGCGTACTTTATATATAGGAGATTCTTTTTTATGTACGAGATGTCCCAATATGCATTTAAGTAATGCGTCGGGGTTTGTTATAAACGAAGATGGTATAATCGTTACAAATTATCATGTAATTGATGTGAAAGGAAATTTAAAATCATCTGCTATTTTCGCAATTGATGATAAAGGTAATGTGTATTCTGTTGCTGAGGTTTTGTCTGCTAGTAAATTAAATGACATAGCTGTTCTGCAGTTAGATATGCAAGGAAAGAAACTAAAACCTTTGGAGTTGGCAGAAAAAGAATTAATAGGAGAAGATGTGTTTATGATGGGACATCCTTTTGAAAAAACTTTTTTTATGTCTAAAGGTATAGTGGCTAGAGAATATCTTAATGGTCGTACAAACATGCCTAAAATATCTATAACTGCAGATTTTGGTACAGGTGCAAGTGGAGGGCCTGTAGTTAATAGTTACGGACAATTAATAGGTGTTGTAAGTGCTACTTCTTCTCATTATACAATGGGGTCTAAAACAAATCGAGACATACAAATGGTTATAAAAGAAGTGGTACCAGTTAGTGTCTTAAATAACTACATTAATTAAAGGTCTTTTAATACTTAATTATAAAACGTATCAGCCTTTTATTTGGTATTTACGTCTTTGTCTTAAGGTTATATTAATCTCTTTCTATTATTATTTATCTAGAAATTATTTGAGTTAATTAGTCGGTAAACTAATACAAATAGAGATTAACAAAGGGTTGTTAAATAAATAACAACCCTTTAATAAAATATAAATTTAGAAATATGAAAAAACTTACATTATTACTAACGTTATTAGTTTTTGCTATTGGTAACGCTCAGATTTTAGAACCTCTAACATGGTCTACATCTGTAAATAAAATATCAGATAAAGAATATGAATTAGTAGCCGAAGCAGACATAGAAACGAACTGGCATTTATATTCACAATATGTACCTAAAGAAGGGCCAATACCTACTACGTTTTCATTTAAAAGTAGTCCCAATTATTTAAAAAAAGGAAATACAAAGGAAGCGATAGGAGAAACTATAAATGATCCTGTTTTTAATATGGAAATTAAATTTTTTGAAACCAAAGCTTTATTTAAGCAACGCATTTTAATAAAAGAAAAAATGCCATTTAGTGTCTATGCCACTGTAGAGTTTATGGTTTGTGACGATACTAGGTGTTTGCCTCCAAGTGAAGAAGGTTTAATTTTTAATATCAAATAGTTTAAGATAGATTTTATAAATGAAAAAACTAATTTTTTTATACGTTTTATTAACTTTTACCATAGGTTATTCGCAAATTTTAGATCCCGTAACATGGAGTACTTCTGTTGAAAAAACATCAGATACCGAGTATATTTTAGTGTCAAAAGCGACCATAGAAGAGGGGTGGCATTTATATGCTCAAACAGTTCCAGAAGATGGTCCCATACCTACCACATTTATTTATGATGATAGTGAAGGGGCTTTTAAAATTTTAGGAAATACTTCTGAAGAAGTAGGGCACACTGTAGACGATCCTGTGTTTGGTATGACGATTAAATTCTTCGAAAAAACAGCAACGTTCAAACAAAAAATTACGGTTGAAAAAGAAGTTGCGACTATTGATGGTTTTGTGGAGTTTATGGTGTGTGATGATACTCGATGTTTATCGCCTACAGAGGTTGAGTTAACATTCAGTCTTCGAGGTATGTCCGAGAAAGAGGCACAGGTTATTTCATATAAATCTCTATCAAAAAACATCCCCGAAGAATCAGGACAAGGGTTGTGGGGTATATTTTTTATAGCCTTTTTATCAGGTTTAGCAGCTTTGTTAACACCATGTGTGTTTCCTATGATTCCGATGACAGTTAGTTTTTTTACTAAACAAAGTAAAACCAAAGCAGCAGGTATAAAAAATGCGGTTACTTATGGTATTTGTATCATTGTTATCTATTTGTTATTAGGTATCGCTGTAACTGGAATTTTTGGTGCAGATGCGTTAAATGCGCTAGCTACTAATGTTTGGTTTAATATTTTTTTCTTTTTATTATTGGTCATTTTTGCAGTGTCTTTTTTAGGAGCATTCGAAATTATGTTACCAAATTCATGGGCTAATAAAGTCGATTCACAAGCTGATCGGGGAGGCTTTATTGGTATTTTCTTTATGGCATTGGCTTTAGCTATTGTATCATTTTCTTGTACAGGTCCCATTGTTGGAACTTTATTAGTTGAAGCAGCTTCTAAAGGTGGGGTAGCGCCAGTGGTAGGTATGTTTGGGTTTTCATTAGCTATTGCCTTACCCTTTGCCCTTTTTGCTGCTTTTCCGGGTTGGTTAAATTCTTTGCCCAAATCAGGAGGTTGGTTAAACACTGTTAAAGTTTTTCTAGGTTTTTTAGAATTAGCATTAGCTTTCAAGTTTTTATCACAGGCCGATTTAGTTTTACAAGCTCATTTACTAGAACGTGAAGTGTTTTTAGCTATTTGGATTACAATTTTTGGAACTTTAGCATTTTATTTATTCGGAAAAATACAACTGCCACATGATTCACCATTACCTCATATTTCCATAGGGAGATTAAGTTTAGGGTTAGTTGTTTTATCATTTACTATTTATATGATACCTGGACTTTGGGGAGCTCCATTAAATTTAATAAGTGCTTTCCCTCCACCACTAGAATATAGTGAGTCGTCATACGGTGTTGGGTATTCTAGAATGGGGACATCTTCAGTTTTAAGTGTTAATGAAGGTTTACCAGATGGTGCACATTTATTAGCTCCTCATGATATTTTAGCCTTTAATGATTATGATAAAGGTTTAGCTTACGCTAAAAAAATAGGCAAACCTGTTATGATAGATTTTACAGGTTGGGCATGTGTAAATTGTCGAAAAATGGAACAAAACGTTTGGCCAAACCCAAAAGTTTTAAACATTCTTAAAAATGAGGTCGTTTTAATCTCATTATATGTAGATGATAAGCGCCCATTAGAAGCAAATGAAGTTACGGAGTCTAAACTAAAACCAGGTAAACAGTTAAAGTATATTGGTCAGAAATGGAGTGAATTACAAACCATTAGGTATAAAGCCAATTCACAGCCGTTTTATGTATTGATGGATCACAACGAAGAAAATTTATTACCTCCTGTTGGTTATATGTCTAATCCAGAAGATTATCATTCATGGCTTCAGACGGGAATTGAAAGCTTTGATAAATAATTTGGACAGTAGGTTAAAGCTAACAATAAATCAGATACAGTTTAAATATTGTATTACAAGTTTCTTATTTATAGTTAAAATATCTTCATAGAGGTCATAGTCTTCTTCATTGAGCCATTTTTTAAATCGTTCAATTCTATTTTTAAAATTTTGATATGAAATCCTATTTAGAACCTTGGATTTGGTGTCTAATGCTAAGTCTAAGTCAAAAGAAGTGTTAATGGGGTAGAGGATCGGTGTTTCTTGTACAGCCTTTTTTTCAAGATACACTGGAGTTTCCTTTTGTGTTGGTGTATTGTTGACTTCGCTTTTTTCAGGAGAAAGATGATTTTCGATAAATTCAGCTAAAGAACTATTATCTTCATAAGGATTGAAGCCTTTTGATAAAACATATTGTAAACTTTCTTTTAATTGAGTTAAGATGTGTATTCTACTTCTTTTATCCTTATAAAGGTTGACTCCAGCTTTTATATTAGTCTGCCTTTTTAGTTTTCCTGTAATTGGATCTCTAATTGAATAATAGACATACCAACTTTTGGATAATGCTTCTTTTTTATCTTTTTTTGACAGTTTAGACCAAGCTCCAATATCAGCTCCTCCAGTGAATATTTTTTGGCTCTGAATAATTCAATTTCATAGTGCAATCGTGTACTTTATCGTGTACTCTTTGTAAAAGTAAGAAAAATGTAGACATAAAAAAACGAATTATGAGACACAATTCGTTGATTTAATTAACATTAAGTTTGTAGCGAGAACGGGATTTGAACCCGTGACCTCAGGGTTATGAATTCTAAAAAATAGATATCAAAATAAATTAAATGTATTGGTAATTAATTGTTTATTAGTGTTTTAGTTTTTTCTGATATTAAATGGTTTCATATAATATCAGCAAATGTTGTACCTATGTTGTACCTGAATTTTGTGTCTTTAGTTTAATAAATTTAACAAAGAGTTTTCAATTAAAGCAGTTTTAATAAAAAAAGTAAATTCTCAAAAATTATATCCTATTCCACTCAGGATTATAAAGGATAGAAAAGCTACTTTTATTTTTATTGGTCAATATATAAAACAAATTGACAGGGATAATAAAAATTGTGCTGTTAAAAAGTCTCACCCTGATTTTTTATATAGCAATTAACTTATTTTAAATAAAAAGTCTGAGGCCAATAAAAAATTAATTGATGCTGAGATAGAATTAAACTATCAGTAGGTAACAGCAATAAAAAGTAAAGTTTTAAATTAAAAAAACGAAAACTTTTTTTAATAGCTAACTATTATTTGAATCAACTAAAAAATAGAAAACAATTTCATCAGGTAGATATCGAAAAATAGCGCATTCTCAAAATGGTATACATAAGGTCATGTCGTAATTAAGTCGCTGTTTTTGGTTTTATTCAAATTCAAAAGAATAACTAAAAGATATTCTAGATTTATTAAAGAAAAAGCAAAAAGTATTTTTTATTGAAAGGAATGAAATAAAAGAGCAAAGCAAATAAAATCTAAAAAAAAACTGAATTATAAAGATTGTAAACTTTATATAAATAATAGTTTTAGTTTTTCTAATTTTTTAATCTACTTACTGTCTTTTGTAATTGGTAATCTAAAATTTCTCTTTATTAATAGGGTAATTTGCTTATTCTATAATACATCATGCACGTTTTTTGTTATTGCTTTAATGGGTTTAAAAGTAATTTTATTACTCGATAAAAGGCTTAAGAATTATAAACGGTATTAGGCCATTTTTTTTAACTTAAAACAATAAGGTTTGTATTATTTAGGATTAGATATTGGGAGTTCTTCTATAAAAGCGGCTTTGGTAGAAGTAGAAACGGGAAAGAGTTTAGGAGTTGTACAAGAACCTAAAGAAGAAATGGGGATGTTTGCTCAAAAAAATGGTTGGGCAGAACAAAAACCAAACGACTGGTGGATGCATATTTGCAATGCAATTACAAAGCTAAAAAAAGAATACAATATAAGTAGAACTCAAATTAAAGGGATTGGTATTTCGTATCAAATGCACGGTTTGGTTTTAGTAGATAAAAAAGGAAATCCACTTCGTAAAAGTATTATTTGGTGCGATAGTAGAGCCGTTGCAATAGGAAACAATGCTTTTAATAAGATTGGCGAAGAAAAATGTGCTTCACATTTATTAAACTCACCAGCAAATTTTACCGCATCTAAATTAAAATGGGTACAAGAAAATGAACCAGATATCTACAGTCAGATTCATAAATTTATGTTGCCTGGAGATTATGTAGCTTATAAATTTTCAAACAAAATAAATACCACTATTTCTGGTTTATCAGAAGGTATTTTTTGGGATTTCAAAGAAAACACAATTGCAGATTTTCTTTTAACACATTATGGTATCAATAAAAATTTGGTACCAGATATCGTAGACACCTTTGGTATTCAATCTTTAGTAGATGAAAAAGGAGAAGCAGAAAGCGGAATCGCTGCTGGGACTCCAATTTTTTATAGAGCAGGAGATCAACCAAATAATGCATTGTCATTAAATGTATTTAATCCAGGCGAAGTTGCTGCAACAGGTGGTACATCTGGTGTTGTATATGCAGTTACAGAAAGTTTATCAGGAAAAGAAAGCACTCGTGTAAATAATTTTGCACACGTAAATTATACAAAATCCAATCCAATAATCGGGAAACTTTTAAATATCAACGGAGCCGGAATTCAGTACCGTTGGCTGTTAAATAATCTAGCTGTAGACTCTTATGAAGAGATGAATATTTTAGCATCAGAAATTCCTGTAGGTTCAGATGGCGTTTGCTTAATTCCTTTTGGTAACGGAGCAGAGCGTATGCTAAACAATAAAGAAATTGGTACCCGAATTGTAAATATGAACCTAAATAACCATCACAAAGGGCATATGTGTAGAGCTGCCTTAGAAGGTATTGCTTTTTCATTTGTGTACGGTATGGAAATCATGAAATCAGACGGAATTAAGCCTAGCGTTATTAGAGCAGGAAACGACAATTTATTCCGTTCAGAAATATTTGCAAACACGGTAGCAACCTTAATAGAGCAAGAAATTGAAATCTATAATACAACCGGAGCTATTGGTGCGGCAAGAGCAGCAAATTTACACAAAGGCGATTTCGAAGCTTTCGGAAAAGTAATTATGGACAATGACCATGTTATGACTTTTATGCCTTTTAAAGACCAAAAGCCTTATTTAGAGGCTTATAACAACTGGAAAAAAGAATTAGAACTTGTTTTAAAAAATCAATAAAATAATAAAATTTAGGGCGTTCCCTAAAAAGGTCGGGCTTTACATTATATCTTTTTGCAAAAAAGCAAAAAGGATGTCATTTCAATCCCTAACGCAATACAGCTCAATAAAAAAATTATACAAATAAACAATTAAACAACATTTAAAGATGGCAAATAAAGAATATTTTAAAGGAATCAACAAAATTCAATTCGAAGGTAAAGAGTCAGGCAATCCAATGGCTTTTAAATACTACAACCCAGAACAAGTAGTAGCAGGTAAAAAGATGAAAGAATGGTTTAAATTCTCAATCGCTTATTGGCATACATTCTGTGGTCAAGGAGGAGATCCTTTTGGTCCAGGAACACAAAATTTTGGTTGGGATAAATCTACAGACGTAGTACAAGCAGCAAAAGACAAAGCAGATGCCGCTTTTGAATTTATCAACAAAATAGGTTTTGATTATTTCTGTTTTCACGATTACGATTTAATTCAAGAAGGGGCAACCTTTGCAGAATCTGAAGCAAGATTAAATGCCATTACAGATTACATAAAAGGGAAACAAGCAGAAAGTGGTGTAAAATTATTATGGGGAACAGCCAACTGTTTTTCTAATCCACGTTACATGAACGGAGCTTCTACAAATCCAGATTTTGATGTAGTTGCCAGAGCAGGAGGTCAGGTTAAATTGGCTTTAGATGCTACTATTAAATTAGGTGGAGAGAATTATGTTTTTTGGGGAGGTAGAGAAGGTTACATGTCTTTATTAAACACAGATATGGGACGTGAGTTAGACCACATGGGGCAGTTTTTAACCATGGCAAGAGATTATGCTAGAGCACAAGGTTTTAAAGGATCTTTCTTTATTGAGCCTAAACCAATGGAGCCAATGAAACATCAATATGACTTTGATTCTGCAACTGCAATCGGATTCTTAAAAGAATATGGTTTAGACAAAGATTTTAAAATGAATATTGAGGTTAACCACGCAACTTTAGCACAACACACTATGCAGCACGAAATGGCTGTTGCTGCCAAAGCAGGCATGTTAGGAAGTATAGATGCAAACAGAGGAGATTACCAAAATGGTTGGGATACAGATCAGTTTCCAAACAACATACAAGAAGTTACAGAAGCAATGTTAGTTTTCTTAGAAGCAGGAGGTTTACAAGGAGGTGGAGTTAATTTTGATGCAAAAATCAGAAGAAATTCTACGGATATGGACGATGTTTTTCACGCACATATTGGTGGAGCAGATACATTTGCAAGAGCATTAATTACTGCAGATAAAATTATGACTTCTTCTTCTTCTTATAATTCTTTAAGAGAAAAAAGATATAGTTCTTTTGATGCAGGAAAAGGAAAGGATTTTGAAGCAGGGAAATTAGAATTAAAAGACCTATACAACATTGCGCAAGAAAATGGGGAATTAACATTACAAAGTGGTAAACAAGAGTTGTTTGAGAATATTATCAATCAACATATATAAAACGAAGAGACCTTTCAAAATTTAATTTTGAAAGGTCTTTTAATAAAACTTAGTTATAAAAAAGACACACAAACTAACTTCTAGAAAACTATGGGGAAATCAACAAATTCAGGGTATCTTATTAAGTTAACATTAGTAGCCACTTTAGGCGGATTACTATTTGGTTATGATACCGGTGTAATTTCAGGAACTGTAGGTTCTCTAGATAGTTTTTTTGTAATTCCAAAAGGATTATCAGAAACAGCTGCAAGTGCTTTTAAAGGGTTTTTAGTGTCAAGTGCATTAATAGGTTGCATTATTGGTGGTGTTTTTGGAGGGGTAGTCAGTAAAAAATTAGGAAGAAAAAAAGGGTTAATCTTAGCCGCAATTTTGTTTTTAATTTCAGCTTTAGGTTCTGCAATGCCAGAAATGTTTATTGGTACTTTAGGTGAGTTAGACCATACATATTCAACCATATTTATTGTGTATAGAATTATTGGAGGTATTGGAGTTGGGTTAGCATCTATGTTATCACCACTATACATAGCAGAAATTGCACCTGCAAAAAGTAGAGGTAAGTTGGTTTCTTTTAATCAATTAGCCATTGTTGGTGGCTTTATGGTAGTTTATTTTGTAAACTATTTTATTTCTAGAAGTGGAGGTTCAGATACTTGGTTAAACTCTGTTGGCTGGAGATGGATGTTTGCATCAGAAGTAATACCTGCAGGCTTGTTTTTAGGACTTTTATTCTTTGTGCCAGATACACCTCGTTCTTTAATGTTGCGAAACAAACCAGAAGAAGCGTTAGAAGTTTTAGTAAAAGTAAATGGAGAAGAAGAAGGAAATAGAGTTTTGACAGAAATAGAAGCTTCTATGAACGAAAAAACTTCAGGCCATATCTTGTCTTTTGGTTGGTTGGTAATTATCATTGGAGTTTTACTTTCTATTTTTCAACAATTTGTAGGGATTAATGTGGTATTGTACTACGCACCAGAAATTTTCAAAACCATTTCATCAGGTACAGATAGTGCCTTGTTAATGACCATTATTGTAGGTGTTGTAAACTTCTTATTTACTATTGTTGCTGTAAAAACAGTAGATAAATATGGTAGAAAACCGTTAATGATTATTGGAGCAGCAGGTATGGCAGTAGCTATGGTAAGCTTAGGTTTTGTGTTTTATGTAGGAGCAACAGGCTATTTTGCATTGTTTTGTATGATGTTGTATGTGGCAAGTTTTGCTATGAGTTGGGGGCCTGTAACTTGGGTTCTGTTAGCAGAGATTTTTCCTAATAAAATTAGAGGAAAAGCTTTGGCAATTGCGGTTGCAGCACAATGGATATCTAACTATTTAGTGTCTTTAACATTCCCAATGATGAATGATAATTCATACTTAACAGGGCTATTTAACCATGGTTTTGCGTATTGGGTATATGGTATTATGAGTGTTCTGGCAATGTTATTTATTATGAAATATGTTCCGGAAACAAAGGGTAAAACATTAGAAGAAATGGAAAGTCTTTGGAAAAAGAAATAATTAAAAAAAAAATCCTAATTGAAGCTATTATTTCTCAATTGGGTTAATTTATAAATTTAAAAAAATGAATACAAAAATAGACCAACAATCGGCTGACAATATTAGAGCTTTAGCGGTTGCAATGGTAGAAAAAGCAAACTCTGGGCATCCTGGAGGACCAATGGGAGGTGCAGATTTTATGCACATTCTATATTCAGAATTCTTTAATTTCGATCCGTCAGATATGACTTGGGCATTCAGAGATCGTTTTTTTATGGATGCTGGTCATTTATCAACTTTAATGTATGCGCAATACTATCTTTTAGGAAATTATAAAAAGGAAGATGTTGCTAATTTTAGACAATGGGGTTCAATTACTCCTGGGCATCCAGAAGTTGATGTTGCAAGAGGTATCGAAAACACATCTGGACCTTTAGGTCAGGGGCATACTATGGGAGTTGGTGCAGCTATTGCAGCAAAATTCTTAAAAGCTCGTTTTGGTAACTGGATGGATCATAAGGTATATGGTTTTATTTCTGATGGTGGAGTGCAAGAAGAAATATCTCAAGGAGCAGGAAGAATTGCAGGTCATTTAGGGTTGAACAATTTTATTATGTTCTACGATTCTAATGATATTCAATTATCTACATCAACAGATGAAGTTACTTCTGAAGATACAGCCATGAAGTATGAAGCTTGGGGTTGGAAAGTAGTAACTATTGATGGTCATAACCATGATGAAATAAGAAAAGCGTTAAAAGACGCAAATGCCGAAACAGAAAAACCAACCTTAATTATTGGTAAAACCATCATGGGTAAAGGATGTGTTTCTGCAGATGATTCAATTTTTGAAGGTGAATGTGAATTACACGGTCAGCCTATTGGAGCAACAGGAGCAGATTATGCAAAAACCTTATTAAATTTAGGTGCAAACCCTGAAAGTCCTTTTGATATTTATGGTGATGTAAGTGTTTTTTATAAAGAATTATTAGAAAGAAAAATTGAAGAAGCTAAAAGTAAGAAAGTAGATATTTCTATTTGGAGAGAAGCAAATCCTGAATTAGCGACAAAATTAGATTTCTTCTTATCAGGAGAATTACCAGAATTAGATTTCGAAGGAATAGAACATAAAGCAGGATTGGCAACAAGAGCAGCTTCTTCTGGAGTTTTAGGGTATTTAGCTGAGAATGTAGAAAACATGATTGTTTCTTCTGCAGATTTATCAAATTCTGATAAAACAGACGGATTTTTAAAGAAAACACACGCGCTTAAAAAAGGAGATTTTAGTGGATCATTTTTACAAGCAGGTGTTGCAGAATTAACTATGTCTTGTATTGCAAACGGAATTGCTTTACATGGTGGAATTATTCCTGTAGTAGCAACTTTCTTTGTATTTTCAGATTATATGAAACCAGCGATTCGTTTAAGCGGAATTCAAGAATTGGGAGTGAAATATGTGTGGACTCATGATGCATTTAGAGTTGGAGAAGACGGACCAACACATCAACCTGTAGAGCAAGAAGCACAAATTCGTTTGTTAGAAAAATTGAAAAACCACAGTGGAAATCCGAGTTTCATGGCTTTACGTCCTGCAGATTCTGCAGAAACAAGTGTTGCTTGGAAAATGGCTTTAGAAAATAAAAATACACCAACAGGTTTAATTTTATCTAGACAAGGCATTAAAGATTTACCAACCAAAGGAGCATCATCAAGATATAAAGAAGCTTTAGCAGCAGAAAAAGGTGGTTATTTGGTAAAAGAAGTAGCAAACCCAGATGTTGTTTTAGTAGCAAACGGTTCTGAAGTTGCAACATTAGTGGCTGCAGCAGAAATTTTAGAAGCAAAAAACGGATTGAAAGTAAATATTGCTTCTGTAATTTCTGAAGGAGTGTTTAGGTTACAATCTAAGGAGTATCAACAAAGTGTTATACCTAAAAATAAACCATTATTCGGCTTAACTGCAGGTTTACCAGTAAACTTAGAAGGTTTGGTTGGTGATGCAGGTAAAGTGTTCGGATTGGATCATTTTGGATATTCTGCACCAGCAACAATCTTAGATGATAAATTTGGATTTACAGGCGAAAAAGTAAGCCAACAAGTATTAGAATATTTAAAAACAGTATAAAATTAAAAGTATGAAATTTTTTATAGATACAGCAAATTTAAATGATATTGCAGAAGCAGAAGCTTTAGGAGTTTTAGATGGAGTAACAACAAATCCATCTTTAATGGCAAAAGAAGGAATTACAGGGGCAGAGAATATTTTAAATCATTATAAAAAGATCTGTGACATTGTAGAAGGAGATGTTTCTGCAGAAGTTATTGCTACAGATTATGATGGAATGATAAAACAAGGAGAAGAATTAGCTGCTTTACATCCACAAATTGTGGTAAAATTACCTATGATTGCAGATGGTGTAAAAGCATGTAAATATTTTTCTGATAAAGGAATTAAAACAAACGTAACGTTAGTTTTTTCTGCAGGACAAGCATTATTAGCTGCAAAAGCAGGAGCAACGTATGTGTCTCCTTTTTTAGGGCGTTTAGATGATATTTCTACAGATGGCTTACATTTGATTAAAGAAATTAGACAGATCTATGATAATTATAGTTTTAAAACACAAATTTTATCTGCATCTGTAAGAAATACAATGCATGTTATTAACTGTGCTAAATTAGGATCTGATGTAATGACAGGACCATTGTCTTCAATTACAGGTTTATTAAATCACCCATTAACAGATAGTGGTTTGGCAAAGTTTTTAGAAGATTATAAAAAGGGGAATTAATGCTGTGAGCATTGTTATGAAGAAGGAAAAAAGGTAAATTCTATGTAGAGTTTACCTTTTTTTTATGCAATAATGTTTTTAGGATAAACCTCGTAAATTATAAGTTATTAGTATCATATGCTTAATCTATAACATTTCATGCACGTTTTTTGTTATCCATAAATTTAGTTTAAACGTATTTTTATTCTTTTAATCGCAGGGCGATAGCCAAGGGTTTAATTCCCTGAAGCTTGCCTCGAAATAAAATAACATGTTTCTGAAGCATACCTCGTACCCTTGGGGCGAGATTGTTGATTAAGTTCTCTCAATTCAAAATTTAATTTTTAGTTTATGTCAATAAATAAAAGAAGTATTGTACTCTATTTTTTAATGTTCATTTTTAATTTTACTTTATTTTCTCAAGGAAAAATCGAAGGAAAATTAGAAAAATGGAACAAAGTAACCATTCATTTTGATTATAAAGAATTTAGCGAAAACGATGAAGACAATCCTTTCTTAAATTATAGATTAAATGTAACTTTTAAAAACGGAGATGAAGAAATCACAATTCCTGGTTTTTTTGCTGCGGATGGAAATTCTGCAGAAACAAGTTCTAAAAAAGGAACTGTTTGGCAAGTGCGTTTTATGCCTAATAAAATAGGAAAATGGACTTATGAAGCTTCTTTTAAAAAAGGAAATGAAATTGCTATAAATGATGATGAAAAAGCAGGGGAATCTGTTGGTTTCGATAACGAAACCGGAAGTTTTGTAATAAAAGAGAGTGCAGATAGAACCAATGGACGATTAATTTACAAAGACGAACGTTATTTGTATTATTCAGAATCTAACAAACCATTTTTAAAAGGTGGTGCAGATAGTCCAGAAAACTTTTTGGCGTATTATGAGTTTGATGAAACTCCAGCAACTCATAAGTATCAACCACATTTTAAGGATTGGAAAGAAGGTGATCCAACTTGGCAAAACGGAAAAGGGAAAAACATTATTGGAGCATTAAATTATTTGGCATCTAAAGGAATGAACTCTGTTTATTTTTTAACAATGAATGTACAGGGAGATGGAGATGATGTTTGGCCTTGGACTACTAAAAATGACAGAACTCGTTTTGATACAAGTAAATTAGATCAATGGGAAATTGTCTTTGATCATATGGATTATTTAGGTTTGATGTTGCATATTGTTACTCAAGAAACAGAAAACGAATTGTTATTAGATATTGGTGAGTTAAAAACGCAACGTAAATTATATTACCGAGAATTAATTGCAAGATTTGCACATCATTTAGCAATTACCTGGAATTTAGGTGAAGAAAATGGGCCTGTACATTGGTCTCCTAAAGGGCAAAATGATACTGATAGAAAAGCGATGTCAAAGTATATTAAAACACATGATCCTTATCAGAATTTTGTGGCTTTACACACACATTCTATTCCAAAAGAGCAAGATTTGTATTTAGAGCCTTTGTTAGGCTATGAGTTTTTAGACGGTTCTTCTATGCAAACAAATAGTCCAGATTCAATTCATAATATCACTAAAAAATGGGTTAATGAATCTCAATTAACCAGAAAAAAATGGATTGTTACACAAGATGAAATCGGGCCTGCTGAAATAGGAGCAAAACCAGATGCAGATGATCCTGATCACGATAATATAAGACATAAAGTTTTATGGGGAAATTTAATGGCTGGTGGTGCCGGAGTAGAGTGGTATTTTGGGTATAAATATGTGCACAATGATTTAAACTGTGAAGATTGGAGATCAAGAGAAAACGTTTGGAACCAAACAAAACACGCATTAGAATTTTTTAATAAGTACTTATCTTTCGATAAAATGCAATCTGCAGATGGCTTAACAGATAATCCAAATGATTATGTTTTTGTAGAAAATGATAAAACGTATGCTATTTATTTACCAGAGGTAAAAGAAACTAAAATCAATTTATTTGGTGCACCCAAAAAGTACACAGTTAAATGGTACAATCCAAGAACTGGCGGAAAACTAGTAAACGGTTCTATTAAAAAAATTACAGGTGGAAGTGAAAAATCAATTGGTTTTCCACCAAATAAAGATAAAGATTGGGTTGCACTGATTATAGCAATCAAAAATGAAAAAGAAAGTCCGAATGAAAATGAGCAAAAAATTATCAGTTTAAATGCGATTCAAGATTTTGAGCTATTAAAAAATGATGGTTTAGAATATTACAAAGATTTTCCAAACAACGTATTGGCAATTGAAGCATCAGAAGAAAATAATAGAGACAAATTTGCAACGGCAATTGCTAAATTTAAAGGAGTTACAGGTATTTATAATTTTACTTTTGTAACTACCGCAGAAAATGATGGGGAATCTGAATATGTAATTAAAATTAATGGTACTGCTTTAGATACTATTAAAAACCCTAGAGTTTCTGAAGATTTTAAAAATGTTAGACACCAAATTGAGAATGTCTTTTTACATGAAAATGATATCCTAGAAATAACCTCTAAGGCAGTTACCAATGGTTTAATTCCAGAAGGAAAGGAAACAGCTTGGTCTAGAGGAAGATGGAATTCTATTACTTTTACTCCTAAAGATTATTCGTTGCTAAAAATACTAGCAGACACAAAATCTTTTGAAGAAAAAGACGGAATGTTAGAAATTGAAGCTGAAAATTATCATTATAAAAATAACTACAGCACAAAGAGAAATTGGGTTGTAAGATCTTTGGATGATAAAATAAGCGGAGAAAACTATAGTAATTCTGCTAATAAAAACAGTTATATCCAAGCATTACCAGATACAAGGGTTACACATGATGATACACTTATTTTAGGTGAAAATTTCTTTCCGGTTTCGGGTACAGGAGGTGTGATTTCTTATAAAATAAAAATAAATAATCCCGGAAAATACTATATTTGGGTGAACGCACTTTCTACCGGTACAGAAGATAATGGAGTACATGTTGGTTTTAATGAAAATTGGCAAGAAAGCGGCGCAAGAATGCAATGGTGCGATGGTAAAAATGAATGGACTTGGTCTTCTGCACAAAGAATGACAGATAATCATTGTGGTACAGAAAAAACAATTTACTTAAACTTTGATAAATCAGGAGAATACGTGTTGTCTTTTTCTATGAGAGAAGATGGTTTTAAAATGGATCGTTTTATTCTAACAAAAAACAGTAAATTTAGTCCTAATTAAAATTCAATATTATGCAACTTAAATGGGGTATTACTTTTATTTTGTCTTTATGTACATTTTTCTGTGTACATATAGAGGCACAAAATAAAACGCAAAATTTTAATTTTGAAACAATAAAAGAAGGTATCTCTAAAGTTGGTATTTATACGATTATACAAGACAATTACGGTTTTATTTGGATAGGAACAAATGGATCTGGTTTGTATAAATTTGATGGTCTTGATTACACTTCTTACAAGTTTATGCAAGAAGATGCAACCTCTATAAGTAGTAATTTGGTGTTTTCTTCCTATTTAGATAAAGATAATAACCTTTGGGTTGGTACAGAAGATGGTTTAAATCTTTATGATAGAGATTTAGATCAGTTTAAAAAAATATCTGTTGGGTTATTAGATAATGCTAATATATCTGTTTTAAGTATTCTAGAATCTAGAGGTAACCTTTACATTGGTACAAGGTTAAATGGTTTATTTAAGCTTAATTTAAAAACGAATAAAATACAAAGAATAGCTTGTAAAGATAATAGTAGGCCAGCTATAAATAGTATACAAAAGATTAAAAACGGTACTATATTTTTGGGTACAAGTTTAGGATTAAGAAAGTTAGATACTCTAAACTCAACAATTTTAAAACCTAAAAAAATAGAGGATTCCAGTATTTTAAATTTCGCGATACCTATTCAAACTTTATTGGTAGATAATGACAATAATTTATGGGTAGGAAGCTACACCAAAGGTGTTTTTAAGTATCAATTTAAAGATGATAATATTGTTGATTTCTCGCAATTTCCGATAACTGAAAAACGCATCTTATCTTTAGTAGAATTAGCCGATAAAACCTTTCTGTTTGGTTCAGAAAATGACGGTCTTTTTCACATGGATTCTAATGGTGCTTTAATAAAAAACTACCTCTATAATAAAAAAGACAAAAATAGTATCCGTTCAAATTCAATTTGGTCATTATTTGTTGATAAAAGTAAGAGGGTATGGATGGGGTATTACAATAATGGAGTTGTAGTTAGTGATCATTTATTTGATAAGTTCGATAACATAGAGAGTTTAGAAAATAATCCAAATTCTTTGCAGATAGGATCTGTTACAGGTATTGTAAGAGATGCTCATGATAAATTATGGATTACTATGGATGGTGGTGGTATTGATGTTTTTGATATTAAAACATCTAAAGTAGACCATATTAATAAAGCTAATGATAAAGCATATTCGGGGCTTACTAGTAATCACATTCAAACTATTTTTATTGATAGTAAAAAGAATATTTGGGCAGGTAGTTGGGATAATGGAATTTACGTTTTAAAAGATGGATTTAAAAATATTACAAATATTAATATCAAAAGTTCAAATGGAAAACTTTTTTCTAACGCTATCTTAAGTTTTGCAGAAGATAAAGATGGTGTTATTTGGATAGGTACTTTTTACACAGGTGTTTATAGTTTTAATCCAAAAACACATGTTTTAACGTATCATAATTCGCATGAATTTGCAAAACATGGTATACCTACAAGCGACGTTAGAAAAATATTAGTAGATAATGATGGTTCAATTTGGTTAGGAACAACTATTGGACTCTTTAAAATAAATAATAACCAAGGTGTACTAAGTGTAAAATCTTTTGTTAACCAATTGGCTAAGTCAAACAATAACCAAAGAAGTTCAACGCACATATTATCTTTATATCAAAGTACCGATAATTACCTTTGGATTGGTACAAGAGGTGCTGGATTATGTAGGTATGATAAAACTAAAGACGAATTTAAATGGTTTAATAAGTTTTCTGGATTAAATGAAGAAAACATTGCAAGTATCATCGAAGATAAAAAAGGTGATATTTGGGTGAGTGGAAATGCTGGAATTACAAAGCTAGATTTAAAAACAAGTGAAGTTGTTAATTACACCACAAACGATGGTTTATTATCTGATGATTTTAATTTTAATGCAGTATTAAGAGACGACGAAGGAAAACTTTATTTTGGAAATTATAAAGGAGTAGACTTTTTTAACCCAAAAGACTTAAGTACAAATTCTAGTGTACCTTCTCTTTATTTAACGGGTTTAAAAATCTTTAACAAGGACGTGATTCCTAATGAAGAAAACTCGCCACTTACTAAAACCATTACAGAAACATCTAGTATAGAGTTTAATCATGAGCAGTCTGTGTTTACCATACAATATACAGGGATTAACTACACCAGACCAGAGAAAAATAAATATGCTTATTATTTAGAAGGTTTAGAAAAATCTTGGAATTATGTAGGCAATCAAAGAAGTGCTACTTATACCAATTTAGATTACGGAGACTATGTTTTTAAGTTAAAAGCGGCAAATAATGATGGTCTTTGGAATGAAAAACCATTAGAATTAAAAATAACAATTTTACCACCTTGGTGGAAATCTAACTTGGCGTTGGCTACTTATGTGCTACTTTTTGGATTTGGAGTTTTACTTTTAAATAAAATAACAAGAAGTAGAATAAAAGAAAAAGAACTCATTAAAAACGAAAGAACTCAAAGAATTCAACAAGAGATTCTAAATAAAAATAAATTACAGTTTTTTACAAATATTTCTCACGAATTTAGAACTCCTTTAACGTTGATATTAAATCCTTTGAAGGATATGATGAGGGATAAAACTTTAAATTTACCAGAAAAAGTTAAATCTAAACACAGCACTATTTATAGAAATTCTGATAGATTATTTAGGCTTATAAATGAGCTAATGGATTTAAGAAAGTTAGAATTTGATAAGGTAAGAGTGAGAGCATCAGAATTAAATTTGGTAGATTTTACCAAGAATATTGTGCTGTTCTTTAAAGAAGAAGCTTCAAATAGAAATATATTCTTGACTTTAGATACAGAAATGTCGTTGATAAAAACATGGGCAGATCAAAATATGCTCGAAAAAATTATCTTCAATATTTTATCTAATGCAATGAAAGTGACTCCAGATAATGGGGTGATCAATGTAAATTTAATAGACAATGATGAAGACTATATATTACCACTTATTTCATCAACCAAAGCAGTAAAAGTAGTAGAGATTGTAATATCAGATACAGGAAAAGGGTTAGAAGAGGATCAGGTTGATAAAATATTTGAAAGATTTTATCAAGTAGAAAGTCTTAATAAAACTTACTATGGCGGAACGGGTATCGGGCTAGAAGTAGTTAGTAGTTTTGTTAATTTACATAAAGGTAAAATAGAAGTAACTAGTAAAATAGATGAAGGAACTACCTTTAGAATAATTTTACCAAAAGGAAAAGAGCATTTTACTAAAGATGAAATTAAGAGTTTTAAAGCGGAGTCAGATCTTCCTAAAAAAGAAATAAACTTTATCCCAGAAAATAAAATTTTGGGATCAGAAGAGCAAGAAGAGATTGAAAAAACAACCTCTAAAAAGTATACTATTTTAGTGGTAGAAGATAATACTGAGTTAAGAAATTATTTAAAAACAGAATTAAGTAAAACCTACAAAGTTTTATTAGCAAATAATGGTTTAGAAGGGTTAAAAATTGCAGAAAAATCTTTTCCAGATGTTATTTTAACAGATGTTATTATGCCAGAAATGGATGGATTTGAATTTTGTAGACGTATTAAAACAGATATTAAAACAAGTCATATTCCTTTATTAATGCTTACTGCTAAAGCAAGAATTGATGATCGTATTGAAGGAATAGAACATGGCTCTGATGCCTATATGACCAAACCATTCGATATGCGTTTGCTCACGTTAAGACTGTCTCAATTAATTACCAGTAGAAAATTAATTTTTGATAAATACTTTAGTGAAGTGAGTGGTGCAAAAGAGAACACAAATGCTACCTCTATAGACAAAGAATTTATTAATAAAGTTTTGGCATACATAGGTGAAAATATTAGCAATTCTAGTTTAAGTGTAGAAGAATTAGCCAATGAATTGAACTTAAGTAAAAGTCAATCATACAGAAAAATAAAATCTTTAACAGGGCAAACTCCAAACGAACTGTTACGAAGAATTAGATTAGAAAGAGCATATCAAATATTAGAAACAGGTTCTGCATTTATAAGCGAGGTTGGTTTTAAAGTTGGTTTCTCTTCTGCGTCTTATTTTACAAAATGTTTTAAAGCACATTTTGGAATGCTTCCAACGGAGGTTGTTATCAAAGAAAAACAATAACTCTTTCCTTTTTATTTCTTAAATGTAAAATTAGCTACTAAAAGCTAATATAGATAGTGTTTTTGTGCTATTTTACCTCAAAAAGAGCCAAAATTAACATAGCATGCATTCTTTCTTTTACTCAAAAGTACATCAACTTTCTATATTTGGAGAGTAGTATGAGTTAATTATGCAGAAAAAATATCCCATAAGAAATATCATTATAGAAATAGTAATCGTAGGTATTTTAATACTGTTACTAGTTTTAATATTTAATTAATGACCTTGAATAAAACTAAAACAAATATCAAAAAACTAAAACCTAAAGGTGCTTTTATTATTTGGTTATTTCTTGTTTTTTCTTGTAGTAAAAAAGAAGCTGAATTTAAATTTCAAAATCAATCTTTATCAACAAAAGAAAGAGCGGTAGGTTTAATTAGTCAGTATGTTCTGTATCGCAATTAATTACAATTAATGCAATATTAGTTATAGTATATGCTTTATTTCAAATATTTATTTATTTAAGATTTCTTTAACATTGAGGAGTAACTCAGCAACCTACAAAACTAAATATATAACAGTGCTTTTATAAAGGGCAATTAATTTAACATTTATGAAGTAAAAACAATGAAATGATGTATTAGTTAGATTTAAGCCATGATAAGTAGAAACTCTACGAATGATTTTGGCTAGTTAAAATAAATATCAACCAAAACTTATAGACATAAGTGATTAAAAAAGATTTAAATGTATGGAAAAACAAAAACTTTATACAAAACAGCTCATTTTCTGTTTTAATTTATGTAGGAAAATGCGGCTTTTTGTATTACTCATTTTTATGTCCCATTTTACTATATGGGCCAATGAGAATTCTCAACAAAATATTACCGTTAAAGGTTTAGTAACTGAAACAGAAGCGGATCTGTCTGTAACCGGTGCCAATATACTACAACAAGGTGTTGGTAATGTTACAATGATGGATTTTGATTGTATTCTTACTTTGAGTCAGTTTATATTATAATTAAAATTTAAAACAAAAAATGAAGCAAAAACTAAAAAACGAGAAACCAGTTTCGGGATTTATGTTGTTACTCGCACTTGTTTTCTGCAGTTTTACAGCTGTTAATGTGCAAGCACAGGAAAATGTTACGGGTGTTGTTACGGATGTAAATGGACTGACTTTACCAGGTGTAAGTGTGGTGCAAAAAGGTACGACTAGGGGAACAACAACAGATTTTGATGGAAACTATTCTATTGAATTAACTTTGGGTACCAAAACGTTAGTGTTTTCTTATCTAGGATTTAAAACTTTAGAAATACCTGTAACAGGTAGTGCAACAATTAGTGTAGAACTTGTAGAAGATGTAGCTAGTCTAGGTGAAATTGTAATTGTCGGTTACGGTAAACAAAAGAAAGAAAGTGTTGTAGGTTCTATTGTACAAGTTACAGGAGAGAAATTGATGGAGTCTGGTGGAGTATCTACGGTAGGACAAGCGCTTACAGGGCGTTTGCCAGGTGTTACCACTGTTTCTTCTACGGGGCGTCCAGGAGAAGAGTCTCCTGATATTTTTATTCGTGGAAAGAGTAGTTGGAATGGAAGTGGACAGCCACTTATTTTGGTAGATGGTATTGAGCGTAGTATGAATGATGTTAATGCCAATGATGTAGAGAGTATCTCTGTATTAAAAGATGCTTCGGCTACGGCTGTATTTGGTGTAAAAGGAGCCAATGGGGTTATCCTTATCACTACTAAACGTGGTAAAATTGGTAAGGCACAACTTTCTTTAACAGCTAGTTCTACCTTGAAAAAGCCATCGAAATTACCAGGGAAATACGATTCTTATAACGGTATAAAGGTTGCCAATGAGTCTATTGAGCGTTCTGTACCTGCTAATGAAGGAGCTTGGACGTTTTATGTGCCTGAGTCAATTGCAGATAGATATAGAAACCCAATTAATGATACAGATAAGTATGTGTATCCCAATGTAGATTGGATAGACACAACTCAAAAGGATTTTGCTATGGATTATAAGGTAGATCTTTCTGTTAGAGGTGGTACCGAGACTGTAAAATATTTCGGAGCTATTAACTATAACCACGTAGGGGATATTTATGATGCAAACGCCTTTGATACAGGAAGAGGTTATACTACCGATTTTTCTTACAATCGTTTTAATTTTAGAAGTAATATAGATTTTGATATAACAAAATCTACCCGTCTTTCCGTAAATCTTTCTGGGTATTATGGTGTTCAGGGAGGTACAAGTGTTGATAGATCATTACTTAATAACAGTATTTACGAATTGTCGCCAGACTTGTTTTATCCTTTGTATCCTGATGGTACTTACGGGCGTGCAGATCCTAATAGATACGATGTCCTTAATCCAGCAGTTTCTTTAACAGCAAGAAGTGATGTCAATGAACATAGGGTACAGGTAAATACGGATTTTGTCTTACAACAAAAATTAGACTTTATTGCAGAAGGTTTAAGTTTTAGAGGTTCGTTCTCCTTTGATAACAATTTTAGAGGTAATGAGGGGATTAATGACCCTAAAGTTGATGCAGATGATAATGTGGTTTTTAAGATTTATAATGATGATGGAAGCTTTTATTATGTAACGCCTCCAGGTGAAAATCAATTTGATTATGTGGTTCAGCCATGGTCTAGAAATGGTTTGAATATTAATGATAATAATTCTAGTAGACGTTTGTTTTATCAGCTTTCTTTCAATTATGATCGTGTTTTTGGAGAGAAACATACCGTAGGTCTGTTGGCTTTAATGAACAGAGAGGAGTATGCTATTGGAAATATGTTTCCAAGATATAGAGAAGATTGGGTTGCCCGAGCTACCTATAACTATGATAGCCGTTACTTTATTGATGTCAACGGAGCTTATAACGGATCAGAGAAATATGGGCCAGGTTTTAGGTTCGATCTCTTTCCTTCTGTAGCACTTGGCTGGATGGTAACTAATGAAAATTTTATGAGCGGAACAAAAAGTTGGTTAAACAAGCTTAAGATTCGTGGTTCTTACGGTGTAGTAGGTGATGATTCTTCTGGTGGTAGATGGGGTTATGTCTCTCAATGGGGTAGTGGAGGAAGCGCTTATTTAAACAACAGTGATAAATGGAGTAAATCTCCTTATACATTTTATAAAGAAACTACAATCGGAAACCCAAATTTGCAATGGGAGACCTCAACGAAAGCAAATATTGGTTTTGAATTAGCTGCACTAAACAATATGTTCACTTTAGACGTAGATTTCTTTAAGGAAGATCGTGATAATATTGTGATCCCTGCTAATGACCGAAGTGTTCCTAGCTTTTTTGGTTTTCAACCGCCAGATGCCAACCTAGGAAAAACATCTGTAAAAGGTTTGGAGTTGGTTCTTAATTATAGACAAGATCTTACGGATAATTTGAGTGTTAATGCAAATTTAGCTTACACCTATACCAAGGATGAGATAATTTATAAGGAAGATCCAGAACTTAGACCTTCGTATCAAAAAGAGGCTGGTTTTTCTATAGGGCAACCACGTGAATTAATAAGAGGAGATTTATTGGAGAATTGGGATGATGTATATGGCTCATATCCTCGAGAAAGTAACCAAAGTGCTCGTAGACCAGGTTTCTATGATGAACAGGATTGGAACATGGATGGGTTTGTAAGTACAGATTATGATCAAGTACCTTTTGGGTATACAGAACGTCCTCTAAATACTTTTAACTTATCCTTAGGGGCTAACTACAAGAAATTTAGTTTTAGTGTTCAGTTTTATGGAGTTAACAATGCGACCAAGTCATATCAAGACAGAACATTTGTTGCAGAATCTCATTTGTACTTTGATTTTCTTTCTGACTATTGGAGCAAAGATAATCCTGATGGAGAACACGTTCTTAGTGGATTTAATAACACACAACACAGTACAGATTCTTATAGACAATGGTATGATGCATCTTTTATAAAATTACAAAACATGGAGTTTGCATACACTTTTGATTCTGAGGGAGGTAGCAATTATAGGGTGTTTATAAACGGAAACAATTTGGCTTTCTGGTCGAAGCTTCCGGATGATAGATTGAGCAATGAAGATGGTAACTTTAGAGGTAGCTATCCTTCGTTTAGGAGAATTAACCTAGGGGTAAATATTAACTTTTAAGAGCGATAACAATGAAAAAAATATTTAAAATAATATGCTGCTTATTTTTGATAGGAACACTTACAGTTTCCTGTGAAGAATATTTAGATAAAACAATTGAAACCGACCTAAGCATCAATGAAGTTTTTCAAGATTTTGACAATTCTCAAGGTTGGGTAGAAGAAATGTATGCTATGATGGTTGATTATGCCGGAGCTTTCTGGCAGTATTACGGCTATTATGGTGAAGAATCTGTGAATAACCGTACTTGGATGTTCGATTTTAGTATAGATCAGGGGGAATACGGTCAATGGGCAAATCTAAGAGGTATCTTTATGATTAACCAAGGTTCGGGTAACGGTAATCCAAAGGATACTAATTCAGATTATCCTTTTGATAGAAGTTCTGTTTGGGTAAGTAGCTGGCAAGGTATACGAAAAGCAAACATAGCTATTGAAAATGCAGAGACCTTAATGGTAGATGCTACACAACAAGAAAGGGATGCAATTATGGGACAATCCTATTTCTTTAGAGCGTTTTTTCATCATGAAATTATGAAATTCTGGGGGTCTATACCATATATAGATAGGGTTTTAGAGGATGATTGGCAGTTGCCAAGACCTGCAGAATGGTCTGAAACGGCATTAAAAATAGATGCAGATTTTGATAAAGCCATTGCATTGCTTCCTGTAGATTGGGACGATACAAGTTGGGCTCCTGGCGCTAAGACTAGAGGACAGAATATGTTCCGTATTACCAAAGGTGCGGCCATGGCTATGAAAGGAAAGAATCTTTTATATGCAGCTAGCCCATTAATGCAAGGTAGTAATGATACCTACGGATATAATAAGGAATTGAGTATGAAAGCTGCCGAAGCATTAGCTCAGGTAATACAAATGCCTAGATATCATCTGGTGCCTTGGGATAATTATGGTTCTGTGTTCTATTCTGAGAACGGACAGTATCCTTATTCTTCTGAGTTTATTTTAAGTCAACCAGGAAACGTAGGTTGGTATCCTAAGTATTTACCGTCTATATGGCAGTTAACAGATGTTGCAATGAGTTCTGGTGATACAGGTGCAGCTCCTACCCATAATTATATCCATAATTATTTTGGTATGAAGGATGGTTTGTCATGTGACGATAGTCCTTTGTACGATCCTCAGGATCCTTGGAAAAATAGAGATCCCCGTTTTAACAAATGGATTGTTGTTGATGGTGATCAGTTAATTGATAACATAGGAGCCGCAACTGGCGCTGATGAAGTACACCGATATGCCCAATTATATAATGATGGAGCACACCGTAATCCTAACCAGAATACTGGTTCCTTAACAGGGTATGGAATGAAAAAATGGTCTCCAAGAAATTTCAATAAGTTCGATAATGTAGAAGCATTTGGATGGAGATCTCATGTAAGGCTTACCGATATCTACCTTATGTATGCAGAGGCAGCTGTAATGGCTTATGGCTTAGACGGAAAAGCACCTGGATTCAATATGTCGGCAGTAGACGCTATTAATGCAATACGTGAACGTGCCGTTCCTGACGGAAGTTTAAATGTTAAGCCACAGAATTTAACCAGTGTAAACAAATTTATGGATGAGATCCGTAGAGAAAGAGCCGTAGAAATGAGTTACGAAAACCACCGCTGGATGGATGTAAGACGTTGGAAATTGGGTACAGATATGAAATACCGTTTGAAAACAGGTATTCGTTTTGACAGAAATGCAGCTGGAAAACCAATCAATTTTAGAGAAGAAATAATACGTACTAAAGTTTTTGATGAAAAACATTATTGGTTACCATTTCCTCAGAATGATACGGAATTGTACGAAGGATTCCCACAAAACCCAGGATGGTAAAATCAAAACTGTTTCACTATTTGTTAATATAAATAATCTATGACACACTTTAATAAATATAAAAAATCATTGTTGTTTGGTTGCGTCTCTGTGATGTTTTCCCTTACAGTATCCGCTCAGGACAATGATTTAACCGCAACAACCGATTCCATTAAAATGAATACCAATAAATTGGTATCCAAAATTAAGGAAGAAGTAAATTTAGGATTCCAGAATCGAGAGAATATAGACGTGGTTGGTGCGGTATCAACTATCGAACCCGATGATTTCCTTAAATATGATAACACCCAATGGGTTCGCGATGCCTTATCAGGTAGAATGCTTGGGCTTAAAGGAAGCGACAACATCCGTGGTTTAGGTTCTGCCTTAATCGTTGTGGATGGTATTCCAGGTAGAAGTATCGATTTGCTAAATATGGAAGAAATCGAGGAAATCACCATTCTAAAAGATGCCAATGCAGTAGCTCTTTACGGTGCTATGGGAAAGAATGGAGTTATCGTTGTAAAAACGAAACGTGGTGCAGTAAAGCAAGAGTTTAATGTAAGTGTTAGTTCAGGGATCAAATTTCCTACAAGAATGCCAAATTATCTGGGATCTGCTGAATATATGACGCTTTTTAACGAAGCTAGAGTTAATGACGGTGCAACTCCAAGTTTTTCCGACGAAGAAATTGCTAATCACGCCAGTGGAGTAAATCCTTACAGGTATCCTAATGTAGATTTTTACAGTAGTGATTATATGAAAGATAACGCTTCATTTACCAATGTGGTGGCCGATTTTTCAGGATCCGTAGAAGATACCAAATACTATATCAATGTTGGTTTTAGGAACGATCAGACAATACAGAATGTTACCGATAACGATAAAGGTGTTAAACGTTTTAATGTTCGTGGTAATATAGACTTTCGAGTAAATGACTGGATCAAGAGTAGCTTTGATATGATTGCTGTTATTGAACAAAATAAAGCTTCTTTAACTAATCTTTACGATGAAGGTAACAATTTTAGACCAAACCTATATTCTCCTTTATTACCTATTAGTGCTGTAGATGTCACGAACTATCCAGAATTAGCAGGTGTCTTACAAGCTGCCAATAAATTTAATGGATTCCTTATAGGAGGAAATCGAAATTTTAGAGACAATGTGCCTTTGGCTAATGTATATGCTGGTGGGCGTACTACCAACTTAACAAGAATAAGTCAGGTAAACAATGCAATCGATTTTGATTTGAGTGCTGTTACGGAGGGATTATCGGCTAAAACCTATTTGAGTTTTGATTTTTATAATTTCTACAATACTAGTAATGTAAATCAGTTTGCCGCTTATGAGCCTACTTGGAATGATGAGGGTAAGATTATAGGATTGGAAAACATAAGGGATAATGACATTGCTGGACTTACAGAAAATATTAATTCTAATGTGTTTACTATTCGTTACGGTTTCTATGGGATGATTAACTACGAGAAAATGTTAGGCAAAAATCATGAGATTAATACTTCTTTAATAGCGCTTGCAAATAGCACTCAGGTTATAGACGAAAAACAATCTTCTAAGAATAGCCATTTAGGATTGATCGTTAATTATAAATACAAGAACAAATTGATGTTCGATTTTAATGCGTCTTATGTAAATTCTATAAAATTAGCAGAAGGAAATCGAGGTAAGTTTGCTCCTACCTTAGGTTTTGCCTATGTACTTTCTGAAGAAGAGTCTTTAAAAGATTCTTCTTGGTTAAATTATTTAAAACTACGATCTTCTATGGGAGTTGTTTATTCTGATATAGGTATTGATGGATATTTTTTATATGATGCTATTTATCAACAAGGTGGTAATAATGGATTTTATAATTGGGGAGATGCTAATGGTTCTGGTTTCAATAACCAATACACGACAATAGCCAGAGGTCAGAATACTAATTTGGGTATGGAAAAAAGAATGGACTATAACCTTGGTTTCGAAGCCTTGATTGCTAAAAAATTATGGGTAGAGGCTAATGTTTTTAGATCTGATTTGACAGACCAAGTAATCAATGCAACCACTGTGTATCCAGAATACTATGGAGGATTTAGACCTTATTCTAATTTCAACGCTGATAAATATTCTGGTTTTGAATTCGGTGCCAACTATTTAGATCGTTTTGGTGAGTTTGGAATGAACATCGGTGCCAGAGTATTATACACCAATTCTACTAGAAAGAAGGTAGATGAAGTTTATGCAGACGAGTACCAGAATAGAGAGGGTAAACCTGTAAATGCTATTTTTGGCTTGAAGTCTATGGGCTTCTTTGGGGAGGATGATTTTAACACGGATGGTTCCCTTAATGCAGGTATACCTACGCAGTTTGGGGCATTACAGCCAGGAGATATTCGTTATAAAGATATAAACAACGATGGAGTGGTAAACAATCAAGATGAAGTTTCCATAGGTCGATGGGATTCTCCTTGGACTTTCAGTTCTGATATTACCTTAGATTATGGTCCTTTTACTCTCTTTGCACTTTTAACTGCCGAAGTTGGAGGTAATGGTGTAGCCGATGGTAACTATTATCGTCCTCAAGGAGATCAAAAATACTCTGAAGTGGTTCGTGGGCGTTGGACTCCAGAAACAGCTAATACGGCAACTTTTCCGAGACTGTCTTCATTGCCAAATACAAACAACTTAGGTGTAAACTCAGACTTTTGGTTGTATGACAATAGTAACTTTAGGTTGCAACGTGTACAATTGACTTATGATCTACCAACAAATTGGGTACAGAAGATGAAGATGCAAGATTTTAGTGTATTTGCTTCCGGATCAAATCTTGCAGAGATTTCAAAAAATAAGGACATTCGAGAACTGCAATTAAGTAATAGCCCAATGTACCGTTACTATTCTTTGGGACTTAGAATGAAGTTTTAACTAAAAAAAATAGATTTTAGACATGAATAATATTTTTAAATATACAGCGATAGTTTTGGTTCTTTTATCCGCAGGTGCTTGTACTATGTTCGAGCCCTTAGATGAAAACCTACTAGGGGAAGACCGATTAAACATTGACCCCGTCTTTGCAGAAGGCTTACTGCTTAACGGCTATGATGAAATGCCTAATCAGTATTCTTTTAGTGATGTGGCAACTGACGATGCAGTAAATAATGTAGTTAACAATTATACACGTATGGCTACAGGTGAATGGAATTCTCAAAATACACCTACAAGTAGGTGGGGACAGTATGAGCAAATTCTATATGTGAACAACTTCCTAGATGTTATTGATAATGTGTTTTGGAAAAGAGATACTATTACCAATCAACTTTTTAAGGAAAGGATGCGCGGTGAAGCAATTGCGTTGAGAGCGATAAGACATTTTTGGATTTTACAAGAACATGGAGGTAAGAACAATTCAGGTGAATTATTAGGAATACCTTATATTTCTGAGTTATTATCTTTTGATGCTGATTTTAACATACCAAGATTAGGCTTTCAAGAAACGGTGAATCGTATCAATACAGATTTAGAGGAAGCCTTAGAGTATTTGCCAATGGATTGGGATGGAGATCTTGCAAAACGCCCTTCAAGGTATAATGATATTGATGCTGAAAGATATCAGTTTGTTTTTGGTAGTTCTCAAGATGGTCGTGTTAGCGGAAGGATTATTAAAGCCATTCAAGCAAAATTAAATATATTGGCAGCTAGTCCAGCATTCTTAAACGGATCTGGAGATAATTACCAAATAGCAGCCAATATTTTGGGTGGTCTATTGAACGATAACGGAGGAGTAGTAGGATTGGATCCAAATGGGTTAACCAATTTTTACGATTTTCCTAACGGTACCCGTAATTTTCCAGAAGTACTATGGAGAGAAAATGTATATAGTTCTGCATGGGTAGAGGAAGCTAATTTTCCGCCTTCTTTAAATGGAGATGGAGCTGTAAATCCTACTCAGAACTTAGTAGATGCATTTCCAATGTTAGACGGTACTCCGTTCTCAACTTCTCACCCAGATTACGATGCAGCGAATCCATATACCAATAGAGATCCTCGTTTGGCTTTGTACATATTATACAATGGCAACGATCTTAATGGTAGAGTTATCAATACCGGTGTCGGTGGCGGTAGTGATGAGGTGGATAAGGTGCAAGGTAAATCTACACGTTCTGGTTTCTACATGAAGAAATTGGTAGCTCCAGGTTTAGTAATCAGCAATGATGGAAGTACAACTACAACAGAAAAAATGAGTATTTATCTACGCTATACGGATCTATATCTATTGTTGGCTGAAGCTGCCAATGAATTAGGAGGTCCTGATAATATGGTAGATGGTATGAGTGCTCGTACTATAATTGGAGCGATCCGATCTAGAGCTGGAGTAGGTCTAAGTAATGGGGATGCTTACTTGTCTAGTATCACTTCTAAAGCAGATATGCGAGAATTGATTAGAAACGAACGCAGATTAGAACTTTGTTTTGAAGGGTATCGTATGTACGACCTAAGACGATGGGGGATTTTGGATAATACACCTAACGCTAAAGGAGCGAAATATAATGGGGCTAATTATACAATTTTAAATGTTGAATCTAGAATTTATGGTGATAATGCCAATTATGGCCCAATACCACAGAACGAGATAGTTAAATTTAATAAATTAGAACAGAACCAAGGTTGGTAACCTATCGTATAACCAGAAAATAAATTAGGTTTGGTTTAGGTTCCTGGTAGGGGTCGAGAACTAAATCCAAAATATGTTTAATAATAATAAATTCTTCATTAATGAATACAAAAAATATAGTTTTATTAATAGGTGCTCTGATAGCTTTATCATGCAGCAACACCGAACCGGAGTTTGATGATTACGATTTTCAAGGAGCTTATTTTCCTTATCAAACCCCAGCTCGTACTCTTATACTAGGAGATTATGATTTGGCCTTTAACGATAATGATAATGATTATAGGTTCGAAATAACTGCCTTGATGACTGGAGTTTATACAAATGATAAAGAACGAAAAATCTATTTTGAAGTAGACAATAGTCTTTTAAACAACGTAGCAAATGTAAAGGCACTTCCTGCAGAATATTATACGTTTGAAACGGTAAGTCCTGTATCTATTCCTTCTGGTTCTACCAAGGGAAGGATTCAAGTTCAATTACGTGATGCGTTTTTTAAAGACACCTTGTCGTTTGGTAAAGTAAATACCACTAATTATGTAATTCCGTTGGTAATGACCAAGGCTGATAATTTAGATACCTTGTCCGTAGGAAGGAGCTTTATGTCTAATCCAGATCGTGTAAACCCGTTAGATTGGGATGTACTTCCGAAGGATTATACCTTGTTTGGTATTAAATTTATGAACAGGTTTCACGGTAACTACCTTAGAAGAGGTAATGATATGATTACGGATCCTACCTCTACAGTAGGAAGGGTATATAATGCAGGTTTTGTAGAGAGAGATGAATTAACACTTTTAGAAACAGCAGGAATGGACAAGGTTAAATATCAAAACCTTATTGGGCGTGGTGAAAACTCTAGCCCAGGTAATGTTGTTATGGAACTTTCCTTTAATGAGGATAACACTTGTACTATAAGTAGTTATAAAAACGATCCTTATGGAGTTACAGGTACCGGTCAATTTGTTGAAGACGGAGATTCTTTTGGAGGAAATAAAAAAGATGTAATTTATTTAAATTATACTTATAAAGATGCCGTTAACGCAGAGACACATACCGTAAAGGATACTTTAGTAATACGAGATAGAACAGCCATCTTTGAAGAGTTTACAGTTGAACTTAAAGACCTATAGATAATGATAAAAAATATAAATAATTTACTATTTAAGTTCGTTGCCATTGTATTGCCTTTAATATTATTGTGCACATCTTGTAGTGACGATGAAGAAAATACTTATTCGAGATTAAGTGGAATTTCAATGAAAACGCAACCCAAAGTAAAGTATGTTTTGGGAGAAACATTAGATCTTACCAGTATGATAATCACCTTAGGTGAAGGAGAGAATGGTGAAGATATACCTTATTCTTCTTTTGAAGAAAAAGGAATTACCACAGAGCCAACCAATGGAAAAGTATTAGATTTTTCTGATGAAGCCGTGATTATAACGGTAGGTAATACTGGAAAAGGTATGATTCAGGCCATAGATGTTACCAATGATATAGTAGAGCTTAGAGTAAAAACAGAACCTAAGACGAATTATGTAAGTGGAGAAATATTAGATTTATCTGACCTTGTAGTAACTACGGTACAGGAGGATGGAACCACAGCAGATGTGGCTTTTGCTGATTTTGGAAAAAAGTTTGCAACCACTCCTATGAATGGTGATGTTTTGGCCATAAATAATACAAGTGTTGTTATTTCTTATTTAGAAACAGAAGTAAAGGTTACTCAATCCATCAATGTAATCCCATTTGAACCAGTAAGCGCTACTTTAGTGACTGGTCCTACAAAAAATGTATATGATGTAGGTGAAAGGTTGAACCTTGAGGGGACAGTTGTTAATTATGTACTTCTAGGTGGTCTGGAGCTTGAGCTTTCTTTTAATGATTTTACTGCTTTCGGAATTACCACCACGCCGGCCAATGAGGAAAAATTGAAGGCTACGGATAATGAAGTTCAAGCAATTACTGCTACGGGAACCATGGTAGGAATACCTCTAACCGTAAACCAAATTAATGTTACTAGCATGACTTTGGAATTTAAACCTGATAAAACGCTTTATGCTGTTGGAGAATTAATAGACCTTAAAGGCTTAAGTGTAATTTTAGCCGTTACTGGAAAAGGTGACGTGAAAGTTGTCTCTGAAGATTTTGAAATCTATGGTATTACTACAAACCCAGCAGAAGGAACAGCTTATGTGGGTGGGACTTCGGAAATCGTTGTTAGTTATCCAGGTATTGCAGATACTATTTCCATATCCTTAGGATCGGAGATTATCTACGAATCTGATTTTACTGGCGGTATAGATGGTTGGACCAATCAAGGTTATGATGGTGGTTCTTCTAATGTTTATGCAGAAGAAGGAGTTATGATTTCTACAGATATTGTTCCTGGAACCAACCCATGGTCGCTACAATTGTATAAACCAAGCATTACTTTAGAGAAAGATGTAAAATATAAACTTACTATAGAATTAAAGGCCGTTACTGGTCAAGGAGGTTTTAATTTTAGCTTTTCCGTTGGTGATGGTGATGGGCGTCACGGTTGGGGTGCCTATGGCGCACAAGGAAGTGTATCACTTTCCGATTCAGAATACGCAACCTATGAAAATGTGTTTACAATGACGAATGATACTACAAATGCGGCTAGGATTTTATTGGATAATGGATATCAAACCAACGGTATTATGGTTAGATATGTTAAACTTGAAAAATTATAAACTTCCAATTAAAATACTTAATTTAAAGTGCTAGGTTCCTAGATTTTGAATAACATTAACCCTTTAATGTAATATTAAATTAAAGGGTTAATTAGAAATAGGGTTAAGGCTAAGAGATGATAAAATCATTTAGTCTTGACCCTATTCCTTTTTACCTAGTATAGAATTGTATTATTAAGAATTTATTAATAAAGTTTTAGTCTATATAATTTAAAATTTAAACAATTCTAGTTTCAATGTAGAGGAATTGTCTTGTCAATTAAACTTAAGTAAAAGTCAATCATACAGATAAATTAAATATCTAACAAAACAAACTCAAACTACCTGTTAAGAATAATTAGATAAGAAAGAGCATATCAAAAATTATAGACAGGTTCTACATTTATAAGCAAAGTTGGTTTTTCTTCTGCATTTTATTTTCCAAAAATGTTTAAAAGCACATTTTAGAAAATTTCCAACTGAAGTTATTATCAAAGAAAAAGAACAACTTTTTTCCTTTATATTTCTTGAATGTGAAATTAGCTACAAAAAGCTAATAGAAGTACTGTTTTATGGTATTTTACCTTAAAAAGATCCAAAATTAACAGCGTATGCATTCTTTCTTTTACTTAAAAGTACATCAACTTTCTATATTTGGATGGTAGTATGAGTTAATTATGCAGAAAAAATATCCCATAAGAAATATCATTTTAGAAATAGTAATTGTGGGTGTTTTAATATTGTTACTAGTTTTAATATTTAATTAATGATCTTGAATAAAAGTAAAATGAATATCAACAAACTAAAACCTAGAAGCGCTTTTAATATCTGCTTCCTTTCATTATTTCTTGTTTTTTCATGTAGTAAAGAAAATACTGAATTTAAATTTCAAAATGAATCTTTATCAACAGAAGAAAGAGCGACAGATTTAATTAGTTTAATGACCTTGAAAGAAAAAATATCTCAAATGAGATATGATGCACCTGCAATAGAAAGGTTAGGTGTGCCAGAATATAATTGGTGGAATGAATGTTTGCATGGAGTTGGAAGAGCTGGTGAAGCAACTGTTTTTCCTCAAGCAATAGGTATGGGAGCAACCTGGAATCCAGACTTAATTTTTAACATGGGAACTGTTGTTTCTGATGAGGCAAGAGCAAAATATCATCAGTTTATTAGTGAGGGAAAAAGAAGAATGGGGCAAGGTCTTACTTTCTGGACTCCGAACATTAATATTTTTAGAGACCCACGTTGGGGAAGAGGACAAGAAACTTATGGAGAAGATCCTTATTTAACAAGTAGAATAGGGGTAAACTATATAAAAGGTTTACAAGGTGATGATGAAAAGCATTTAAAAGTTGTAGCAACCGCAAAACATTTTGCAGTTCATAGTGGGCCAGAAAAATCGAGACATCAAGACAATTATGTAACTAATAAAAAAGATTTATACGAAACTTATTTGCCCGCTTTTGAAGCTGCTATAAAAGAAGCAAAAGTACACTCTGTAATGTGTGCTTATAATAGATATAATGATAAGCCTTGTTGTGGTAGCGATTTATTACTTCAAAAAATATTAAGAGAAGATTGGGGGTTTAGTGGATATGTAGTTTCAGACTGTTGGGCAATAAATGATTTTTGGGAAGAAGACAAACATGCTGTTGTAAAAACACCAGAAGAAGCAGCTGCAATGGCAGTAACAAGTGGTACAGATTTAAATTGTGGTAGTGTTTACGATCCTAATTTAAATGAAGCAGTTTTAAAACAGTTAATAAATGAAGAAGAATTAGATGTTGCTTTGGTAAGATTGTTTTCTGCTCGTTTTAAATTAGGGATGTTTGATGATCAGAACAATGTTAAATGGTCTAAAATACCTTACGATGTTGTAGCTAGTGAAAAGCATTACAAATTGTCAGAACAAATAGCCAAAGAATCTATGGTGTTGTTAAAAAATGATAATAATATTTTACCTTTAAGTAAGGATATAAAATCGATAGCAGTCATTGGTCCAAATGCAGATTCTAAACAAGCATTGTTAGGTAATTATCACGGAACACCAAAAAACTTTATTACACCGTTAAAAGGATTGCAAGAGAAATTGCCAAACACAACTATTAATTATGCATTAGGTTCTTACATTGCAAAAGAATGGCCAACCTTAAAAGCAATACCTAGTGAGGTTTTAAAAAATGAAAATGGTACAGGTCTTAAAGCTGAATATTACAACAATAGTAATTTAGAAGGAGAACCGGTATTGGTAAGAAACGATGCAACTGTAAATTTTATTTGGACACCTATTAGACCTATCGAAGATTTAAAATCGGATGATTTTTCAGTAAGATGGTCTGGAGAAATAGTACCAAAAGAAACTGGAGATTATAGAATTGGTTTAAAAGCAAGTAGCTATGCAAAGCTTTATGTTAACGATTCTTTAAAGTTTGAGTATAGTGCAGATTATGAGCCGAAATTAGAATATTTTAATGCAAAATTAAAAGCAAAAGAAGCTTATAAAATAAGAATAGAATATAGCAATACACTTTCAGACCCTCAAGCTCATTTAGTTTGGGCAAAATTAAATGAAGACTTATTATCACCAGCAATAAAAGCTGCAAAAAAATCTGAAGTTGTAATTCTTTGTTTAGGATTAACACCAGAAATAGAGGGCGAAGAAATGTCTGTTGTTATAGAAGGTTTTGATAAAGGTGATAGGTCTAAAATTACACTACCAAAAACACAGGTAGAATTAGTTAAAAAAATTCAGAAATTAGGCAAGCCAACAGTGGTTGTTTTAATGAACGGAAGTGCTTTGGCTATTAATTGGACGGCAGAAAATATTCCTGCCATTTTAGAAGCTTGGTATCCTGGTGAATTTGGTGGTAATGCAATTGCAGATATTCTTTTTGGAGATTATAATCCGTCAGGAAAACTACCACTAACTTTTTATAAATCTGTAAAAGATTTACCAGATTTTAAAAATTACAACATGGAAAATAGAACTTATAGATACTTTAAAGGAGAGCCTTTATTCTCTTTTGGTCATGGTTTAAGTTATGCTAAATTTGAGTATTCTAATTTAAAAATATCAGATAAAATTGCAAAGAATGATGATGTCGTTATTTCTGTTGATGTAAAAAATAACAGTAAATATTCCGGAGAAGAAGTTGTACAATGTTATGTTACGCATAAAAATGATACAATTAAAAATAACCCAATAAGAAGTTTGGTAGATTTTAAGAAAGTACTTATAAAATCGAACGAAACTAAAACAATAACATTTAAAATTCCATCTACAAAATATGCGAGAATATCTGAAGAAGGAAAAAAAGTAATAGAATCTGGAACGATGAATATTAGTATTGGTGGTAAACAACCAGATGTAAAGTTGTCATCAGAAAAGAATGTATTAGTAACTAAAGTTCAAATTCAATAAAATTAAATTACTCAAAATGATAAAAATGAAAATCGCGATCATAGCATTAGTTATGATATGTACTCAGAGTCTGTTTTCACAATCCAAGACTGTTAGCGGGACAGTAAAAGACGCTATGGGAGAATTATTACCTGGTGTTAGTGTAGTAGTAAACGGAACACAAAAAGGAGTACAGACAGACTTTGATGGTCTATTTAAGATTGAGAATATTTCGCCTACAGATGAGTTAGTTTTTGCCTATATTGGTATGACTGGTCAAACCATTTTAGTTGGAGATAGAACAAATATAGATGTTGTTTTAACAGCGTCTTTAGAAAGTCTTGATGAAATAGTTGTAGTAGCTTATGGTAAACAAAGTAGAAAAACAGTTACAGGTGCCATTGCAACAGTAGATGCAGCAGAAATGGCAGCATTACCAGTAACAAATGCAGAACAAGCTTTACAAGGTAGAGCTGCTGGTGTAACTATCGTTAATTCAGGAGCTCCAGGGTCTAGTCCTCAAGTTTTAATTAGAGGTTTAGGTACCTTTGGTAACAGTAGTCCTTTATATGTTATTGATGGTGTAATTGTAGGTAATCTTTCTGGAATTAGCCCTTCTGATATTGAAAATGTTTCGATATTAAAAGATGCTTCTACAACAGCATTGTATGGAGCAAGAGGTTCTAATGGTGTAGTTTTAGTAACCACTAAAACAGGTAAAACAGGTAGAGGAAAGTTAAATTTTTCTGCATATACTGGTGCTCAGGTGGTTACTAAAAGGTATAATCTTATGAACACTACTCAGTATTTACAATTTGCAGCTAATAACGATGTCTTTCCAGACAGACCTGCAGCAATATTTGAAAACAATACAGATTGGCAAGATGAAATATTTCAAGTAGGTTTAATACAAGATTATAAATTAGATTATTCTAAAGGAACAGAAAATAGCACACAATTTTTTTCAGCAGAATATTTAAAGCAAGAAGGAACAATTATTAATACAGGTTTCGATCGTTATTCTTTTAGAGCAAACAGTTCTTATACTACAGGAAAGTTTAAGTTTGGACAAACGATGTCTATATCACTAAGTAAGTCTAAAGGAGAACAAATGGGTGGTGGTAGAACACTAATAACACATGCTATTAAATCTGTTCCATTTTTACCTGTATACAATCCTAACAATCCAGGTGGTTTTCAGGGGCCTTCTAATGCTGGTGATGATCAAGATGCAGAAAATCCTGTTCGAATTCAAACACTTCCAACATTTAGTACCAATAATTTAGGTATTATTGGTAGTTTGTATGGTGAATATAACATTTTAGAAGGTCTTAAATTTAGAACCCAAATAGGTTTAGATTATTTTAATAGCAGAAATAGTACTTTTGTACCTAGTTTTTCTGATGATCCAAGCAATACACATTCACAAGACTTTGCTTCTTATAATGCAGATGCAAGTTGGGGGCAAGCCTTGGTATTTACAAACAGTTTAAACTATGTTAAAACATTTGCAGAAAAGCATAATGTTGAGTTTTTAGCTTTAGCCGAAAAAAACAGAAAATACTAGTTTAGGTTTTGGTGGTAGTGCAAGAAACCTTGTTACTGATGAATTACAGCAATTTGGATCAGATAGCCAAACTATTGGAAGTAATAATAGTAAAACAACTAGATTAGGTTATTTAGCACGATTAAACTATAATTATGATAGTAAATATATTTTCTCTGCTTCTGTAAGAAGAGATGCTTCATCTAGATTTGGAGCAAACTATCGTTGGGGTACATTCCCATCAGCATCTTTAGGTTGGGTTCTTTCTGAAGAAGATTTTATTGGAGATGATAGCAGTATTAATAATTTAAAACTAAGAGGTAGTTATGGTATTACTGGTAACGATGCTATTGGAGATTACAGATATGCTGCTACACTTGTTGGAGATTTTCAATATCCTTTAGGAGATACAAACGGAGCTGGTTTTACCGAAAATGGTGGTTCAAATCCAGATTTAAAATGGGAAGAAATTTCTATGTTTAATATAGGTCTTGATGTAGGTTTATTTAATAATAAATTTACGGCTAGTTTAGAGTATTTTAAAAACACAAGTGATGATTTATTAGTTCAATTACCAACGGCATTATCTTCTGGTTCTCATGCTGGTAACATTACAGCAAATGTTGGTTCTGTAGAAACAAAAGGTTTTGAAGCTATTTTTGGGTATAATGATTCTGAAGGAGATTTTATGTGGTCTGCTAATTTTAATATTGGTTCTAGTTCTAATAAAGTTTTATTTTTAGGAGTAGATGAAATTCCTGGATTTGCACTTCAAGATGCTGGGGTTAACGTTACAAATATTCAAGAAGGAGAATCTATAAACCATTTTTATGGTTATATTAGTGATGGTATTTATCAAAACCAAGCAGAAGTTGATGCTGTTTTTTCTGGAGATCCTACACAAACAGCTATTCAACCTGGAGATATAAGATATAAAGATATAAGTGGCGATGGAAAGATTGATGCTGATGATAGAACTGTGTTAGGAGATGGACTTCCAGATTTTACCTACGGATTAAATTTAAGTGCTAATTATAAAAACTTTGATGCTAGTTTGTTTATTACTGGTGTACAGGGAGTTGATGTATATAATACCGTTAGATTTGATTTAGAAGGAGGTTCTCGTAGAGTGTTTAATGGAACTACTGCTTTATTAGATAGTTGGACCCCTGGTAATTTAACTACTTCGATGCCAAGGTTTGGTGGGGCTACAGAAAACTTTGCGGTATCAGATAGATTTATTGAGAATGGTTCTTATACTAGATTAAAAAATATTAGTTTAGGATTTACAGTTCCAAACGATGTGTTTAACGGATACTTTACCAAATTTAGAGTGTATGCAAGTGCACAAAACTTATTAACTATAACAGGTTATAATGGATTAGATCCAGAATTAACATCTGGTGTAGATTTGGGAAGATACCCACAACCAAAATCATTCTTATTCGGAGTTCAAGTTTCATTTTAAAAAATAATAATCATGAAAAAATATAAAATTTTATTTCTGTTTCTTACAGGAGTTTTTGCCATAAATTCTTGCAGTACAAATGATCTCGAGTTATCAGATCCAACTCAAATAACCCCTGAAACTTATTTTGCGAATGAGGCACAAGTTCAGGCAGCTGTAAATGCAGCGTATGCTAACTTACAAACTATTGCTTTATACGGTAGAATGATGTGGTTTATGAATGACAATATGTCTCAAGAAGCCATGGAAGCCGGTGGTATGGAGCCAAATAAAGCAGTTTTTTTATACTTTACTTTTAACTCAACAACTAACTGGATTAGCGATTATTGGGATTCTTGTTATAGAGGTATCAATAAAGCAAATTTTGTAATTGGTAATGCGTCAATTATTGATGCAATTCCAGAATCTAAATTAAGTAATGCAACTAAGCTAAAATTTTATGCAGAAGCTAGATTTTTACGAGCACAATACTATTGGTTGTTAGTTAATAAATTTGGAGACATTCCATTAAGAAACGGAGACTTTACACAGCCAGAAGGAAAACCGATTAGTCCAAAAGCAGATGTAATTAAATTAATAATTGAAGATTTAGAATATGCTTCTACGAACCTTTTAGAAAAAGGAAATGAAGATGCAGGGAGAGCAAACAAAGGTGCTGCACAAGCATTTTTGGGAAAAGTTTTCTTGTATGAAAAAAGATATGAAGAAGCATTAGTATCATTCGAAAAAATGAAAGGGTATGATTTAGAACCTAATTATTTAGATAACTTTTTAGAAGAAACAGAGCATGGAATTGAATCTGTATGGGAAGTTCAGTACGATTTAACTTTAGGAACATCTGCTAAATGGAATTCAAATGTTCAAGGTCAAGGTCAAAACCACGCTACTTTTAGATCACAAGATTATGGGTCCATAGATTGGTCTGGGTCTGCCCCTTCAGATGATTTAGTTAATTCTTTTGAAGTTGGTGATAACAGATTAAATTACACATGCTATTTTGCTGGTGATACTTATAATAATGGAAATAGCACCTTTGAAGCAAGTAACTTTTTTGTAGGGAGAGGTTGGAGAAAATACCAAAACTATTATAAGCAACCAAATGAAGTACAAGAATCTGGAATTAATGCTAAAGTAATTCGTTATGCAGATGTGTTGTTAATGATGGCAGAGTGTGAAAATGAAAGACCAGGTGGTTCTCAAGCAACTGCAGTTGGCTTAATTAATAGAGTAAGAGCTAGAGCAGGAGCAACAGAAGGAGGGGTGTTTCCATTGTTATCAACTACACTTTCAAAAGAACAAGTTTTTGAAGCTATTGTACATGAAAGAAAAGTAGAATTAGCAGGAGAGCAAGTTCGTTTTGATGATCTTATTCGTTGGGATAGAGCTGCAACTTTTTTAGCCGGTACTGGTTTTCAGGTAGGTAAAAACGAATTGTGGCCAATACCTACTGCCGAAATTTCATCAAATCCAAATGTTACAAGTGCTGACCAAAACCCTGGGTGGTAATAAAAATTAATAATTTGAGTTGATTGATTAAAACGGCGTATTCTAACGAAACGCCGTTTTTTTTATTTTTAAAAATACATAACATCTAACTATTTTTTTTGCAATAAAGAAAATGAATTCTAAGACATACTAAAAAAGAAATTTACACTTGTCTCTGGAACAAAATTGAATATAGAATTTTAAAATATTGATGAGCAAACCAATGCGTATCAATTATAGATACTCATTAGTTGGTAGTGGAGTTGTAACTATCAATATTAACAACGCTGGTGGTGAGGTGTTTATGTGTGTAAATCTGTTTCATTAAATAATAAAGAGTTAAGAAAAAATAAACTTTTTATCAACCAAAAAATAGCCAATACAACATATTTTATAATCGTAAATAATAACAATGAATTATCCATATTGAAAAAAATAATATAAAAATGAAAGCTTATTTTAAACACATTTTATTATTGCTCACAATAATTACTCTTTGGAATTGTACATCAGCTGAAAAAGAAATTAATATAGAATCTACAAAAATTTTTAGTCAACTAAAAAATACGAATACAAATATCGATTTTCAAAATATTCTTACAGAAAACGATTCTATTAATTATTTCACGTATTCATATATTTATATGGGGGGAGGCGTTTCTGTAGGAGATATCAATAATGATGGTTTACCAGATTTGTACTTTACAGGTAACCAAGTTTCAAATAAATTATATCTAAATAAAGGGAATTTACAATTCGAGGATATTACAGATAAGGCTGGTGTTTCTGGAAGTAAGGAATGGCATACAGGAGTTACCATGGCGGATGTAAATAATGATGGTTTTTTAGATATTTATTGTTCCGTTTCTGGGAAATTTGGATCTAAAAAAAATCAATTATTCATCAATAATAAAGACAATACTTTTACAGAACAAGCACAAAAATATGGTTTGGCTGATGAAGGAAATAGCATAAATGCCACCTTTTTTGATTATGATAACGATGGAGATTTAGATGTTTATGTGGCAAATTATCCTCCTTTAAAATTTAGTTCTCCAGCATTTGTATATCAAATGAAAATGAAAAACGTAAAAAAAAATGAGTCTGATCATTTGTATAGAAATGATGGAAATACTTTTACAAATGTTACTGACGCAGCTGGTTTAAAAAGCTTTGGTTTGTCTTTAAGTGCAACAGTTGGAGATTTAAATAATGATGGATGGCAAGATTTGTATGTTTCAAACGATTTTAGCTCACCAGATTTTATGTACATCAATCAAAAAGACGGTACGTTTAAAGAAGTTGTGAAAAAAACAACTGCACACACTGCTTTCTATGGTATGGGAGTTGATATTGCTGATTTTAATAATGATGGAAATTTAGATATTTTTCAAGTTGATATGGATGCAAAAAGCAACCGTAGACAAAAATCAAATATGGCAAGTATGAATCCAGATTTATTTTGGAGTGTTGTAGATGCGGGCTTTCATTATCAATATATGCAAAACTGCTTTCAAGTAAATTCGGGAGTTTTTACTGATGGAAATCCATATTTTTCAAATGTTTCACGAATTACAGGTACTTCTTCTACAGATTGGAGTTGGGGTCCATTAATGGCAGATTTTGATAATGATGGCCTTAAAGATGTTTTTATTACAAATGGTACAAGAAGAGAAGTAAATAATAGAGATTTTTTTAATAAACTAGAAGATGCGAATCTTGGTAAAGAAAAATCTTTAGAGATGAGTTTGCAAATTCCATCAGAAAAAATAGATAATTTTATTTTTAAAAATAATGGAAATCTAAATTTTGAAAAAGCAAATAAAAAATGGGGAATAGAATACAAAGGGTTTTCTAATGGAGCAGTTTATGCAGATTTAGATAATGATGGAGATTTAGAAATTATTACCAACAATATAGACGATTATGCAGCTATTTTTGAGAATACAAGTGCTGAAAAAAGCAATTTCTTAAAGGTGAATTTCAAAGGAGGTATAAATAATAAATTTGGATTAGGAAATCGTGTTTATGTAAAAACTGCTGATAAAACTCAAATGCAAGAGTTAACGTTAACAAGAGGTTTTCAGTCTTCTGTAGCGCCAGAATTACATTTTGGTTTAGGTGCTACTTCTAAAATAGAAGAAGTAAAAGTTGTTTGGCAAAACGGAAATACACAAACTCTAAATAATGTTGAAGCTAATAATAATCTTGTTTTTAATTATGACGATGCAACAAAACCCATCATTAAAGAAGAAAAAGAACAAGAAAAATTATTTGTAACAGAGAATTCTGTGTTTCCAAAATACAAACATGAAGAAAATAAACACAACGATTTTGATACTCAGGTTTTATTGCCTCATAAAATGTCTTCATTAGGACCAGCTTTAGCAATTGGAGATTTAAATAATGATGGCTTAGAAGATTATTTTATAGGAGGATCAAAAGGTAAAACAGGCAGTTTATTTTATCAAACGAAAACAGGTTTTACAGAAGCAAGTACTAGCTTTTTAGAAGAAGATATTTTAAGTGAAGATTTAGGCGCTCTAATTTTTGATGCAGATGCAGATGGAGATAATGATTTGTATGTTGTTAGTGGGGGTTATGAGTTTGATGCAAAGTCAGAATTATTACAAGACAGATTATACCTAAATGATGGAAAAGGAAATTTTGTAAAAGCAAAAAAAGGAACTTTACCTGAGTTTATTTCTAGCGGCTCAAAAGTTTATAGTGCAGATTTTGATAAAGATAGTAAAGAAGATTTGTTGGTTTTAGGTCGTCAAACACCTGGACAATATCCATTACCTACAACAACCTATTTATTAAAAAATGTTGGTTCAAAAGGAAATGCAAAATTTGAGTTTTTTTCTGATGATTTTTCAAAACCTTTTAAAGATTTAGGAATGGCAACTTCAGCTGTTATTACAGATTATAATAATGATAATTGGTTAGATATTATTGTTGTTGGAGAGTGGATGCCAATTAAAGTATTTAAAAATAACAAAAATAGTTTTGTTGATGTTTCTAAAAAATTAGGATTGGATAAAAACACTACTGGTTGGTGGTGGAGCATAAATGAAGGAGATTTTGATAATGATGGCGATACAGATTATATTTTAGGGAATAATGGACTTAATTACAAGTATCAGGCAAATAAAAATGAATCTTTTGACATTTTTGTAAATGATTTTGATAAAAACAAAAAACAAGATATTGTATTAAGTTATTATAATGAAGGTAAACAATACCCTGTAAGAGGTAGATCATGTTCATCACAACAAATACCTGGAATTAAAAAGAAATTTAAAAATTATGAAAGTTTTTCTGAAGCTACTTTAATTGATGTTTATTCTGATAAAGCATTAGAATCTGCTTTACATTATAAAGTTAAATCGTTTGCAAGTATTTATTTAGAAAATAAAAACGGAAAGCTAATTGTACATAAACTTCCTCAAGAAGTACAAATTTCAAGTATTAATGAAATTATTGTTAAAGATTTTAATGACGATGGTAATTTAGATGCTTTAATAGCGGGTAATTTACAGATGTCTGAAGTAGAAACGCCAAGAAACGATGCTAGCTATGGTGGTTTTTTGGAAGGAGATGGTACTGGTGCTTTTAAAGCAATTTCAGGAAAGGAGTCAGGTTTTTTTGCATCAGGAGATGTAAAAGGAATGGGAGCAATTAGTAAAGATGAAAACAAGTATATAATAGTAGTGAGAAATAATGAAGAGGTAAGTTATTTAAAAATCAATAAATAATTTCAATTTTATCTTTACGGTAATTAAATGGAATAGAAGACAGTAAAAAACTATAAATGATGTATTTTTTTCACAAAATGCATTATTTATTATGTTTTAAGCAAGGAACAATCAATAATTTTAAGGTTCTAAATAAAAATATTTAAATTAATTATGAAAAGTGCTAATTTTTTAAGTCTACTTTTCTTTACAATAGTTTTTTTGAGTTTGATATTACTAGTTATAAAGCTGCGGCAGATAGCTTGAGAACAGTTACCCATTTATGAGAAAAAGGGTAATAAAATTAACCACCAATTTAAAAAAATAATAAATTTTAAAAAAGCATAAATGAAGTTAAAAAACCTATTTAATCTATTAAAGGTATTACCGTTATTTCTATTAATCATTTCTTGTGGAGGACCAAATGAAAGTGATGACCCAATAATAATACCAGTAGCAAAAGTTCAGGCAACTTTTAATATGTCAATTTCTCCATCAGATCCAAATGTAATGTTGTTTGATAACAAAACGGTTGGAAAGGGAGAGTTTATGAGTGAATGGGATTTTGGACAAGGAAATGGTTTCGTAGAAGATTTACCAGGAATAGAAGAAATAAGGTTTGATACTGATGGCACCTTTACCGTAACATTAAAGGTTACAAATGAGGCAGGTTTTACAGAAGATAGTAAAACGGTAGTTGTAAACAATGGAACTGGTGGAATATGCCCTAATGGAAATTGTACGTCAAATAGTTCTTCTGCTTTAAAAGATGCTACAACAACATTTTTTGTGGGTAATATTACAAGAGCCTCTAGAATAAACGCTGTCGGTAAACATACAGAGGTTTTAAAAAGTGATTTTTCTAGTATTACATCAGAATACGAAATGAAAATGAATGTAATGTATCCTTCTCAAGGTAATTATGATTTTAGTGCTGCCGATGTTATTGTAAATTTTGGATTTGATAATGCAATTAATGTGCATGGTCATGCACTAATTTGGCACAATGCAACTCCAGATTGGGTAAAAGATTTTGCTGGTTCAGATTCTGAGTTTGAAGCCATGGTAAAAGATTATATAACAACTACTGTTACTAGATATAAAGGTAAAATAGGCTCTTGGGACGTTGTAAATGAAGCAATCGAAGATGGAAGTGGAAACCCTTTAAGAAATTCTATTTTTAAACAAAAAATGGGAGATGATTATATTAAAAAATGTTTTCAATGGGCAAGAGATGCAGACCCAGATGTATTGCTTTTTTATAATGATTATAACATGGCGTCTAGTCCTGGAAAAAGAGCTGCAATGTTTAAAATAGTAGATAGTCTAGGCGATTTAATTGATGGTGTTGGAGCTCAAATGCATATTAATTATAATTTTCCATCAAAGTCAAATATTCAGGCAGTTGCAGATGGTACCGTATCCAGAGGATTAAAACTACATTTTGCAGAACTAGATGTTAGAGCAAACCCAGATAATGATCAAACTAGTTTAACGGCTGAAAGAGCCGATGAGCAAAAAGCAAAATTTAAAGAAGTTGTTCAAATTTATAATTCAATTCCATTAGATAATAAATACGCATTAACAGTTTGGGGTTTAAAAGATAATGAAACTTGGTTAATAAATTTTTGGGGTCATATAGATTGGCCACTAATGTATGATGATAATTTCAATAAAAAGAAAGCATATGATGGTTTCTTAGAGGGGTTACAATAAGTAAATAATAATTATTAAGTGAAGTTTTGAATTGAAAAACAGTTAAATATCTACATACGTTTAACTGTTTTTTTATCAAAAAAACTAGTTAATTTTAAAAATACCATACTATGAACTACAGTAAACATTTTAATTCAGTATTTATATTTACAACAATTTTTTTATTGCTTTCTTGTAACAATGGTGTAAAAAAAGAAGAGGTGAAAGGGCTAAAAGAGTACGCCAGTTTTCCTATAGGAACTGCGATTAAAATAAATACATTATTAAAAGATACACAACTACAAAAATTACAGAAAAGTAATTTTAACAGCATTACTTCTGCAAGTGATATGAAAATGAATAGTATTATGCCTAAAGAAGGTGTTTATTCATGGAAAATAGTAGATAGCATTGTTAATTATGCACAGAAAAACAAGCAAAGATTATTTGGTCATAATTTAATTTGGCACAGTTCTACACCAAATTGGGTTCAAGAAAAAGCATCCAAAGATAGTTTGTGGTTGGGTACTTTTATGAAAGAATACATTACAAAGTATGTAACAAGATATAAAGGAAAAGTTGCTGCTTGGGATGTAGTTAATGAAGGATTAGAATCTCATGGAGGTGAAGTTAGAAAAACAATTTGGTACAATGCAATTGGTAAAGATTATATAGCAAAAGCATTTCAATATGCGCATGAAGCAGACCCAGAAGCTATTTTGTTTTATAATGATTTTAATATTGAAAGAGATACGTTAAAACTAAACAGTACGCTTACTATGATTAAAGAATTACAAGCAAAAGGAGTGCCTATATCTGGTTTAGGTTTTCAAATGCACATTAGAATGGATACTCCTGATGAGGTAATTGCAAATTCATTAAAAAAAGCTGTAGAAACAGGGTTACAAATTCACATATCTGAGTTAGATATTATTTTTAATAAACACGATGATACTAGAGGTGGCGGTATACAAGTCTATGAAAAACTTACAGAAGAAATGAAACAAGCACAAGCCAAAAAATATAAGAATTTGGTTAAAATGTACAAATCTATTGTACCAAAAGAACAACAATACGGAATTACTTTTTGGGATTTTACAGATAGAGATTCATGGATTAATGGTTTTTTTAATTTAAATGATTGGCCAACTATTTTTGACGAAAAATTAGCACCAAAACCTGCCTATTTTGGTTTTTTAGAAGGATTAAAAGAAAAAAGTAAGTAATGAAGAATTTTTTTATAATAGTAATTGTTTCTGTTTTTTGCTTCAATTGTTCAGGTAAAAAAGAAAATAAAATGACTAGTGAATTCGTAGAAACTTCATTTGCAAATCCTGTTTTAAAAGGGTTTTATCCAGACCCAAGTATTTGTAAAGTAGATAGTAGTTATTATCTAATAAACTCAACTTTTGCCTATTTTCCTGGTATTCCTGTTTTTAAAAGTGATGATTTAGTAAACTGGAAACAAATAGGAAATGCTTTAGACAGACCAGAACAATTAGATTTAGAAGGTTTAGAGGTTTCTCAAGGCGTTTTTGCACCTGCAATTTCTTATCATAATGGAGTGTTTTATATTATTAACACAATTGTTGGTGGTAAAAATAATTTTATTATTTCTGCTTCTAATCCGGCAGGACCTTGGTCTAACCCAACTTGGTTGCCAGAAGTAGAAGGCATAGATCCTTCTATGTTTTTTGATGAAAACGGAAAAACATATGTGGTTTTTAATAGCAATCCTCCTAATAATTTACCAGAATATGATGGACATAGAACTATTAAAATTATAGAGTTAGATGTTAAGAATCTAAAAACTGTTGGTGAAGCTAAAATAATTATAAATAAAGGCGCAAAACAAGAAGACAAACCCATTTGGATTGAAGGTCCGCATATTTATAACAGAAACGGATTTTACTATGTAATGGCTGCAGAAGGAGGCACCGCAGAAGATCATTCTGAAGTTGTTTTTAGAAGTAAAAGTGTTTTAGGTCCTTATAAAAGCTATGAAAATAACCCAATTTTAACACAAAGAAATTTAAAGAATACTAGAAAAAATCCAATTACATCTACAGGGCATGCAGATATTATAGAAGACAATTTAGGGAATTGGTGGGGCGTTTTTTTAGGATGTAGACCTTATGATGGTGATAACCATTTTAACACAGGTAGAGAAACTTTTATGGCACCTGTAAAATGGGAAAATGATTGGCCTATTTTTGATTTAGAAGGAGATGTTGTAAAAGACCATTATCAAATAACATTAGAAAAACCATTTGCAAATATACCGTCTGTTAATGCAGATTTTATAGATGAATTTAATACAGATATTTTAGCTTTCGATTGGCTTTTTTTAAGAACACCAAAAGAAAAATGGTATTCACTTTTAAACGGAGAATTAACTATAAATACACGTTCAGAAACTACCTCAGGTACATCAAACCCAAGTTTTATAGGTTATAGACAAAAGCATTTATTTGGTGAGGTAACCACAAACTTATCTTTTAAAGCAGTTGCAGAAAATGAAAAAGCAGGCTTAATTGCTTTTCAAAATGAAAAACATTATTACTACTTATGTAAGAGTTTAAAAGAAAACAAACCTGTAGTTCAATTATTAAAATCATCAGAAAAAGGAATAGAAGAAATTGCCTTTAAATCAATAAAAGAGAACGATAAAATATCTTTTAAAATAGAAGCAAAAGGAACATTTTATAATTTTTACTACTCAATAAACAATACAGATTGGCTAGTTCTAAATAAAAATGTTGATGCTACTTTTTTAAGTACAAAAATTGCTGGAGGTTTTGTCGGTACAATTTACGGAATGTACACAACTTCATTGGGAGAAAAAAGTACAAACAAAGCCATTTATCATTGGTTTAAAAATAAGAATTTAAATTAATAGTAGTCTGTAAACTAGTGTTTTAAAATAAATTTAAAAAAATGAAAAGCGTTCTATATTTAATATTAGTTTTAAATTCATTTGTCAGTTTTGCTCAAGAAAAGGATAGTCTATTCTCTCAAAAAGAGAGACTTAGACAATATGCTGGTCAATGGGTAAGTGCTATTAATCCCAGTACAGATAGTGTAGCAAAATTTCCTCAAATAAAAATGAGTAGCATAAATAATTTTAATAATCATTCGCTCACGGTTGATGTTTTACAAAAAGATAGTACCAATCAATACGATCAAATACTGCATGAAATTATTGGTTATGATAGGGTTACCGATACTATTTTTGCTGCCGGTCATAATGCACAAGGCGCATTTTTTACAGGAAAAGGTGCCTTTTCTTCAGAAAATCATTGGACCATGCAAGACAAAGATCTCAATGGTAATAAAACAATGAAGGTTGATTTTAACTTTCAAAATTATACGGATGTTATATTGGAAGGATTTGACACTAATGAAAAGAGTTTATGGAAAACGAGATATATTAAGCAGAATCCTAAAGACAAAAATATTGGTATTCAATTGGTTTCTGTTCACAAAGAGATGCTAAAAAAACCAGAACAAACCTTAATTCAGTTAGGTAGAATGGGGTATAGCTATGTGGAAACCTTTGTATATAAAAAAGGTGGCTTTTATGGTCAAAGTCCAGAGCAGTTTAAGGTTATGGTTGAAAAATCAGGCATGAAATTTTTGGGCTCAATGACTTTTTTCGATCCTGAAGATAAAAATGATGATGCTGCAATAAATACGTGGTGGAATAAAACGATACAAGATCATAAAAAAGCAGGTGTAGAATATCTATCGACCTCAAATAGTAAATTAAAAGGTATTAAGACGATCAAAGAACTTAAAGAGTATTCTAATTATTATAATAAAGTTGGAAAACTTTGTAAAGAGAACGGATTGAAGTTTGTTTATCATAATCATGCTGATGAATTTTTAAAGATAGAAGGCGTAACTATTTATGATTATTTTCTTCAAAACACCAATCCTGAGTATGTCTATTTTCAATCTGATGTATATTGGATGCAGGTGGGCGGTGTAAATCCTATCCATTATTTTAAAACCTATCCTAACCGATTTATTAGTTGGCATATAAAAGACTATAAAGAATTAGGTGCAAGTGGTAAAATAGATTTCAAAGATATTTTTAACTATCAAGAAATAGCTGGAGTTCAATATATCTTGTCCGAAGTTGAAGATTATAGCTTTCCACCTTTGTTTAGTGTCGGTTTAGCTTGGGAATATATTTATTATGAATTATTAAAATAACAGTTTGCTTATGAAAGCTTTTACAATGAAGTATCTTTTATTAACTATATTTTTATTTACAATGATTAAAACCAATGCGCAAGATCAGTTTCGTGTTTTATTGTTTACCCAACATGATACTTGGCACTACAATACCATTCCTGTTGCTGTAGGGGCTTTTCAAGAAATGGCATCAGAAAATCAGTTTCAATTTGATTGGACACAAAGACCAGATGATCTTATAGAAAAATTACCAAAATATGATGTAGTCATATTTATGAACGCCAATGCCAATTTTTTAACACCAAAACATATGGATGCTTTAAAAAAATTTATGAAACGAGGCGGAGGCTTTGTTGGTATACACGGAACAGCAGATGGTGAAAATGATAATGCTTGGTTTGATGGTCTTGTTGGAGCAAAATTTGTAGATCATCCAAAATTACAAGCCGCAATTGTAAACGTCAAGAATAATGATTTTCCAGCAACTTGGCATCTACCAAATAAATGGCTTCGTAGTGATGAATGGTATAACTTTAAAAACATGAATTTAGATAAACTGAATATTCTATTAACTGTTGATGAGGCTTCTTATGATTTTACTGCGGGTTATGATGATATTCCGTTAAAAGGCATGGGAGCAGAACATCCTATTTCTTGGTACCAAGAATATGAAGGAGGAAGATCGTTTTACACAGCTTTAGGTCACAAACCAGAATCGTTTAAAGACAAAAACTTTTTGAATCATATTTTGGGTGCAATATATTGGGTGCAACTTAAATAAACTATTTACAAAATTTTAGAGCCTATTTGGTTTTATCAAAAAAATAGAACTCACTTTACATTTACTAAAATAAATATTATGATAAAGAATCTAATGATAATTTCAATAGCCTTTTTTTGTGCTATTGGTTATAGCCAAACAAAACAAAATGCAAAATATGTATTTCTGTTTATTGGTGATGGTATGGGGGCAAATCAAGTTTATGCTACCGAAATGTTTTTAAATGCAAAATCTAATGAGATTAAAGCAGACAAACTATTAATGAGTAGTTTTCCGGTGAACTCGAATATGACTAACTATTCAGCTAGTTCTTATGTTACCACATCTTGTGCAGCAGCAACAGCAATGTCAACAGGGTTTAAAACGAATAATGGTATTATAGGAAAATCACCCGATAAAAAAATAGCTTATGAAAACATATCTCAAAAAGCAAAAAAAGCAGGTTTTAAAGTAGGTATATTATCTAGTGTAATGATAGATCACGCTACTCCAGCTTCCTTTTATGCACATCAAGATTCTCGTAATATGTATTACGAAATTAGTATGGAGTTACCCAATTATAATATCGATTATTTTGGAGGCGGAGGTTTTCATCATCCTAAAGGAAAAAAAGGAGATCAACCAGATTCATTTGAAAATGCTATTAAAAAGGGCTATACCATTGCAGATTCTCATAAGGAATTTAATAAACTAAAAAATGGTGATGAAAAAATAATTGCCATAAATCCTGAAATGTATCCTTCAGGAGAATTTTACTGGGCTATTGATAAAAAAGAAGGCGCGCTTTCTCTTGCCGATTTCACAAAAAAAGGAATTGAAGTAATTGACAATGATAAAGGTTTTTTTATGATGGTAGAAGGAGGTAAAATTGATTGGGCTTGTCATGGAAACGATGGTGTATCCATGGTTCATGAAGTAATCGCTTTTAATGATGCAATTAAAGAAGCCTATGAGTTTTATAAAGAACGACCAGATGAAACATTAATAATAGTTACTGCAGACCATGAAACAGGCGCTCTAACTACAGGGATAAATTATGCCACACATCCTGAATTGTTGAAATACCAAATAATTTCAGTTCAAGAGTTTAAAAGAAAAATGACTGAACTTAAAAATACGGATCCAGAAGTTTCTTTCAATACTATTTTAGATTTAGTACAGGCAGATTTTGGTTTAGGAAACAATGATATCGGTTTGTTTTTAGATGATAAAGAATTAGCCTTATTAAAATCAGCCTACAACAAACAGTTTAAAGGAAATAAGAACGTAAATGCGGATGCCGATTATTTAAGTAAAACCGAGGTAAAATCCATTGGAGAAACAGCAGCCTATATTTTAAATAAAAAGGCAGGAATAAGTTGGGGTTCTGGCGATCATTCTGGCACACCGATTCCTGTTAAAGTTATAGGTAAAGGTCAAGACGAGTTCTCTGAGTATTTCGATAATACAGATTTACCAAAAAAAATAGAGAAACTTATGGGGATATAGTTGAATCATTTTAGATGAAATTCTATTAAAAATATCCTCAATTTATATAATAAAAAAAGGAATAATATTCCATTATCGAAAATTCAATACGCATTTTATATACTATTAATAATGTATCACTAAAAATAAAAATATGAAACATAAAATAATATTATTAGCTATAAGTTTAATTTGTTTTCTAGCTGTAGATGCGCAAAACATTGTTTATGTATATGGAGATGTTGCTGCTGATGGTGCGATACCATCTGGAAGTAAAGAACCATTTCACCAAATGCGTTTGAATGATGAAGGTGATTTAGGAATGAGTGGTTTCAAAAAAGCATTGGAAGCTGTTGGGTGCACAATAAGCGAAGTTTACGATCAAGAAATTGTAATTAATGCCAAATTTCTAAAGGAGATTGATGTTTTAATTTTAGGCTCAAATCAGCGAGTTTTTATAGAAGTAGAAGCTAAAGATTTAAAACGTTGGGTAAAAAAAGGTGGCGGAGTAATTGCTTGGTCGGATAGCGGATTTGGTGGAGAATATAGCATTGTAGGTGTTGATAATGAAGTGGGGCGAATTTCTGACAATGTTTTAATGGAGCAATTTGGTATGCGTTTTTTGACCGACAATGGTGCTGGAAACTACCTAGTGAACGAGTATGTACAAAATCATTTTATTAATAAAAACAATAAACATAAAGGCGTTGCTTTTAGAGGAGAAGGAGTAAGTTTTGTTCGTGTTTCTAAACCAGCAGTAATTTTAGCGAAAGCGCAAGAAGGCGGATTAGGCGGTAGGTTAGTTGTAAATTCAAATGATGGTGAATTTAATGAAAATACCGATGTAGCTTTAGCAATAGCTGAAATAGGTAAAGGTAGAGTAATAGGTGTTTTTGATCGTAATTTGTTTTGGAATGCCGGTGCTGGTACCCGTTTAAGTCATTCCGATAATAGGGTGTTTGCACAACGTATTGCACTTTGGGCAGCAGGTATAGAGGATGAGCAACGCTTTGCAAATGATACCAATGCTTTAGTTTCTGCAATAAATACACCCCCAACTATTTCTATTGATTATACGTATTCAAAAACAGATAACAGTCTTGCAATTACGGCTGTGATTACTGACGACGATAAAGATGCCATTAGCCCGGAAATAGTATGGGAGCAAGTAGAGGGTCCTGCTGATTGTGAGTTCGAAAATAATAATCCAAATACTACAACACCACGTATTTATATTCCCAAAGCAGGTAAATATGTTTTTAAAGCAAGTGTTTTAGATGGTGAGTTTGAAATTAATAAATTTTTAAACTATGTAAGAGAGTAAATTTATTAAAATGAAAGTAAAAGAAAAATTATTAAAAACCTTTTTAGGTTTTAAAAACATCATTTTGGTTTTTGTATTATGTACTTCATGTAATGCTCAAAAAAAACAGAGTAATCAAATTATAGTCAATGGAGCAGAATTGGTCTTAATTTCAGATGATTACGAATTTACAGAAGGACCGGCAGCCGATAAAGAAGGTAATGTTTATTTTACTGATCAGCCAAATGATAGGATTTTAAAATGGAATGCAAAAACCAATTTAGTATCTGAATACATGAAACCTTCTGGTCGTTCAAACGGACTTTATTTTGATAATGAAGGAAATTTACTATCTGCAGCTGATGAAAAAAACGAATTGTGGCGTATCAATTCAGATAAAAAAGAAACGGTTCTAGTACGCAATTTTGAAGGCAAAAAATTAAATGGGCCAAACGATCTTTGGGTTGATGCTAAAGGAGGTATTTATTTTACAGATCCTTATTATCAACGTGATTGGTGGTCTCACAAAAAGCCACAGCAAAAAGAAAATAGAGTCTATTATTTAGCTCCCAATGCAGATAAACCAATTATTGTATCTAATGATAATTATGTGCAACCGAATGGTGTTATTGGTTCTAAAGATGGTAGAAAATTGTATGTAGCAGACCAAGCAGACAATAAAACTTTTGTTTTTGATGTTCAAGAAAACGGAAATTTAGCTAATAAAAAACTATTCACCGCTAAGGGTTCTGATGGAATGACTATAGATAATAAGGCAAATGTTTATTTAACAGGAGCTGATGGTGTTACCGTTTTTAATGCTGATGGTGAAAAAATCGAACAAATTGCAGTTCCAAAAGGATGGACTGGCAATGTTACATTTGGAGGTAAAGACTTTAAAACACTTTTTATAACTGCTTTAAATTCTGTTTATACTTTACAAATGAATGTTAAAGGCGTTCGATATACTAATTAATATAATTAAAAAAAAACAAATTTCATGAAAAAATCAAAATTCACATGTACGCTAATTTGTGTTTTAATGCTTGCAATTACAAGTTGTAATAATGATAAAACACCAAAAGAAACTAGTAATAATTTACCTGTGTCTAATAAAGATATTGCACTAAAACGCGCTTTTGAAAAACAGTTTTTATTAGGTAGTGCAATAAACGATGATATTGTTTCTGGAAAAGAGAATATTTTAAACCAAATTGTAAAAAAGGAGTTCAATACAATTACACCAGAAAACTGTATGAAAGCAGAGGTGGTAAATCCGAAGCCTGGAGTTTATGATTTTAAAGCTGCAGATGAATTTGTTGCTTTTGGGAAAGAAAATAACATGTTTATTGTTGGACATACTTTGATATGGCATAACCAAACACCAGCTTGGTTTTTTACCAATGAAAAAGGAGGAGCTAATACTCCAGAAGAACAAAAAGAACGATTGCGTACCCACATTAAAGCTGTTGCAGGTAGATATGCAGGTAAAGTACATGCTTGGGACGTGGTTAATGAGGTTATTGACAATGATGGTTCTTATAGATCTACAACATGGGTAAATAGCATTGGAGATGGAGATGAAATGGTTAAGTTGGCATTTAAATATGCTAGTGAATATGCTCCTGATACAGAATTGTATTATAATGATTTTAATGCTTGGCGACCAGAAAAAAGAGATGGTATAGTACGCATGGTAAAAATGCTTAAAGAAGCAGGTATTCGTATTGACGGTGTTGGTATTCAGGCACATTGGGGTCTTAATTTCCCTAAGAATAAGTACATTCAAGAAGCTATTGATGCCTATGCTGCACTAGGAATAAAAGTGATGATTACGGAATTAGATGTTGATGTATTACCAGTTACTAAAGAAGGTCAAATAATAGGGCGTAGTATGATGGAACCTCAATTTCAATTAGAAGAGTTTGAAACATTTTTAGATCCCTATAAAGATGGTTTGCCTAAAGCAGTAGAACAGGATTTAGCGAATCGTTATAAAGAATTATTTGAAATTTTTGTAAAGAACAGAGATAAAATTGATAGAGTAACTTTATGGGGTGTTCATGATGGTATGTCTTGGAAAAATGATTATCCAATACCAAATAGAACGAATTACCCTCTTTTGTATAATAGAGATATGCAACCAAAATTGGCTAGAAAAGCTATTTTAGAAACGATACAATAAACAGATTGCTTTTGATAATTTAGAATCAATAAAATTGAATAGTCTTAAAATAGATTTATGAATTTAATCACTCCTGAAAATTTTAGATATACTTTAAATAACAAATCAATTAAATTATTTACTCTAAAAAATAAAAACGGAATTGTTAGTCAGATTACCAATTATGGAGGTAGGGTTGTAAACCTTTTTGTTCCTGATAAAAATGGTGTTTTTAAAGATGTTGTTTTAGGCTACGATTCTGCAAAAGATTATTTAGAAAAGCCAGATCATTTTTTTGGAGCTATTATTGGTCGTTATGGAAATAGAATTGCAAAGGGTAAATTTAGCATAGATAATAATGAGTTTTTATTGGCTAAAAACGAAGTAGAAAACCAATTACATGGAGGTGAAAAAGGTTTTCATGCTGTTGTTTGGCAAGCAAAACAACTATCAGATTCTACTTTAGAATTAACTTATTTTTCGAAACATTTAGATCAGGGTTTTCCGGGTAATTTAGAAGTGAAAGTAGTGTATACGTTAACTGATAAAAATGAATTACAGATAGAGTATTCCGCAGTTTCAGATGCAAAAACGGTAGTAAACTTAACAAACCATTCTTACTTTAATTTATCGGGTGATTTTAATAAATCCATAGAAAATCATTTATTTCAAATAAAGGCAAGTCATTATTTACCTGTAAATGATAAAATGGTTCCTTTGGGTAGTTTAGAAAATGTTATGAATTCTCCTTTCGATTTTAGAAAACTAAAAACCTTAAAGCAAGTTATTAATAAAGAACATCAACAAATAGCATTAGGTAGTGGTTTTGATCATAATTTTGTTTTGGACGATGTGAATGCTGGTTTTGTTGCAAAAGTAGTTGATGAAAAATCTGGCAGAAGTTTAGAGGTTTATACTACAGAACCCGGAGTACAATTTTATTCAGGCAATCATCTAAATAACTTAGAAGGCAAAAACGATATTTTATATCAAAAAAGAGCAGCGTTTTGTTTAGAAACGCAACATTTTCCAAATAGTCCTAATCAAACTAGCTTTCCATCAACCTTATTGCTACCAAGAGAAAAGTATTTTTCAAGAACTATTTATAAGTTTAGTGTTTATAAGTGATTGCTAGAATTAAGTAACACTTTTAAAACATAAAATATTTCTTGTAATGCAAGAATTGTTCTACTAAAAGCAGTATTTGTTTTACAGTAATCTATAGATTACAGTTAATTTTAATCCAATAACAAGGCGTTTTTTTTACAAGACTATTTGTTAGTTAGTTTAGCTTAAAAAGATTACTGAATAACAGTAATTGACATCCGTAGAAATTCACAAATAAATTCAATATAGATATGTTTAATAAAATTAATACAACGTTACTCTTGTTATCAATTTGCCTTTTAAGCTGTAAAGAAGCAAAAAAAGAAACTGTAATTGAAACACCTCAAAATAAGACGTCTTTAAAAGATAGTTTTAAAGAAGATTTTTTACTAGGAACAGCACTTAATACAGGTCAAATTAAAGAAGTAAATGCAGTACAAACAACTTTAATAACAAGAGAGTTTAATGCTATTACTCCAGAGAACGATTTAAAATGGGAGCAAATTCACCCTAAAAAAGACACTTATAATTTTGAGGTATCAGATGCTTATGTTGCTTTTGGTAATAAAAATAATATGCATGTTGTGGGGCATACCCTGCTTTGGCATAGTCAACTTGCACCTTGGGTACATGAAATTACAAATAAAGATACTTTAGTAAATACCATTACAAAGCATATAAATACAATTGCAGGTAGATATAAAGGGAAAATTGATTCTTGGGATGTTGTAAATGAAGCTTTAAATGAAGATGGGTCTCCAAGAGAATCTCTATTTTATAAAATTTTTGGAGATGAAAGCTATTTAGAATTAGCTTTTAAACTTGCCGAACAAGCAGCACCAGATGCAGAGCTAGTCTACAACGATTACAATCTTTGGAAACCAGCAAAAAGAGAAGGAGTTATTAGAATTGTAAAAAATCTACAAGCAAAAGGTATTAAAGTTGATGGTGTAGGTATGCAAGCACATTGGAGTCTAGAAGGTCCATCTTTAGAAGATATTGAAAACAGTATAATTGCGTATTCAGATTTAGGAGTAAAAGTAATGTTTACAGAGTTGGATATTACCGTTCTGCCAAATCCTTGGGAGTTGGATGGAGCTGCTGTAGAGCAAAGCTATGAAAGATACGAGAATGATCCAAAAATGAATCCTTATCCAAATGGATTAACAGAAGACATTGAATTAAAAATAGCAAAACGTTATGAAGATATATTTAATCTTTTCTTAAAACACAAAGATAAAATTAGCCGTGTTACTTTTTGGGGAGTTAACGATGGGCAATCTTGGTTAAATGATTGGCCAATTAAAGGGAGAACAAATTATCCATTACTTTTTGGACGAGATGATAAACCAAAAGAAGTATATAATAATGTAATTGCGCTTAAAAATAAGGCAAACTAATAACTCCTGAAAATGACAACTATTTCACACAAATTATCTGTAAAAGAAAAAGTAGGTTATGCTCTTGGAGATTTAGCAGCCAATTTAGTTTTTCAAACTCTAGTAACCTATCTTTCCTATTTTTATACAGATATTTATGGCTTAAAACCAGAAGATGCCGCATTAGTAACCTTAACAGTTGGACTTATAGCTGCGTTTGGTTTTAACCCTATGGTGGGTGCTTTGGCAGATAGAACAAATACCAAAATGGGTAAATTTAGACCCTGGATTTTATGGACTGCAATCCCCTTAGGAGTAACTGCATTATTAGCTTTTACTACGCCAGATTTTGAATATCAAGGAAAGGTTATTTATGCTGTAATTACCTATACTTTATTGTTATTGTTATACTCTGCAAATAATTTACCTTATGCTGCTTTAAGTGGTGTTATTACAGGAGATATGAAAGAGCGTAATAGCTTATCTGCATATCGATTTGTGGGTGTTTTAGGGGCACAGTTTTTTGTGCAAGTTTTTATGTATGATTTAATTCTAAAGGCAGGTGATGGTAACAAAGCAGCAGGTATGGAAACCGTAATGACCTATTTAGCCATTATAGGAACCATAATGTTAATGATTACCTTTTTTACCACAAAAGAAAGAGTAATACCTAAGCCAGAACAAAAATCTAGTTTAAAAGAAGATTTATCAGATTTGTTTAAAAATAAACCTTGGGTGATTATGTTGGTGCTTACAACACTAATATTTGTCACATTAGCAATGAAAGGTGGTTCTTATGTTTATTATTTCGAAAACTTTGTAAACGAAGAAAAGTTAAGAGCGTTTTTAGACCCATATAGATCGATATTACCCACATTTGAAAATGAAACCTCTTTTGGTTTAGGGGTGTTTAACGGAATTGGAATTCTAGTTGGTTTAATAGGTATCATTCTTTCTAAACGTTTGGCAGATAAATTCGGAAAACGAAATGTTTTTGCCATTTCGCTCTTTATTTCAACCTTATTTATTATTGCTTTTTATTTTTATCAACCAGAATCTATAGAGTTAATCTTTGTAACTCAGATTTTACACATGTTTTTTTACGGAATTGGGACTCCAATTCTTTGGACGATGATTGCCGATGTAGCAGATTTTTCTGAATGGAAAACAAACAGAAGAGCAACTGCCATTATATTTTCTGCAATGATGGTTGGTTTAAAAGGAGGTATTAGTATTGGTAGTGCTTTAGTTTCATCAATTTTAGGAGCTTATGGATATGATTCTCATTTAGAAATACAAAGTGAAGCAGCTATTAATGGTACAAAGTTATTAATTAGTGTGTATGCTGCAATTCCGTTTTTAATAGGAGTAGGGTTATTATATTTTTATGAAATAGATAAAAAAATGGAATTAAAAATAGAAAAAGAGTTAAACGAAAGAAGAGCAATTTAAAAAATAATACAATGCCAGAAGAAAGTATAGAACACATCAATTTTGATGAATTAAATAAAAAAGCCATTTCACAACCATTAGTGTCTCATATGTATACAGCAGATCCATCTGCACATGTATTTGATGGTAAAATATATATATATCCATCTCATGATATTGATGCTGGAGAAGCTTTTGATGATTTAGGAAGCCATTTTGCTATGGAAGATTATCATGTACTATCTATGGATACTATAGATAGTAAGGCTGTAGACAATGGTTTGGCTTTACATGTAAAAGATGTTCCTTGGGCAAAACAACAAATGTGGGCACCAGATGCAAATGAAAAAGATGGGAAATATTATTTGTTTTTTCCAGCAAAAGCACACGATGATATTTTTAGAATTGGTGTTGCAATAAGTGATTCTCCAACAGGACCTTTTAAAGCAGAACCAGAAGCAATTAAAGGTAGTTTTTCTATAGATCCAGCTGTTTTTAAAGACGAAGATGGTGGTTGTTATATGTACTTTGGTGGTCTTTGGGGTGGACAATTACAGCGCTGGAGAACAGGTGCGTTTAATGCAGACCAACCAGAAAGTCCAACAGCATTTATTCCTGAAGATAATGAACCAGCTTTATTGCCTTATGTAGCAAAAATGACTGATAATTTGTTAGAATTTGATGAAAAGCCAAAGGAGATAGAAATTATTGATGAAAATGGAGATTTATTATTAGCAAAAGATATTGATAGACGCTTTTTTGAAGCAGCGTGGATGCATAAGCACAATGGAAAATATTATTTCTCTTATTCTACAGGAGATTCTCACTTTATATGTTATGCTATAGGAGATAATCCTTACGGACCATTTACCTATGCAGGTAAGGTTTTAGAGCCAGTGGTTGGTTGGACCTCACATCACTCTATTTGTAATGTAGACGGTAAAGACTATTTATTCTATCATGATTCTAGTTTATCAAAAGGAGTAACACATTTACGTTCTGTAAAAGTTATAGAAATTAATTATAACGAGGATGGAACAATACAAACAATAGAACCTTATAGGGATTAGTTTTTTACAAGTTGCAGTTTGTAGATCAATAAACATTTTACATAATATAAAATTTAGGGAGAACTGGCTAAACTCAATTAAAAGTTGATTACTAGCATTTTAATGATTATCAACAACCAAAAAAACTTAATATAAGCTTTGGGTTATATAGTTTAAAAACAAAAGGTATCATGGCAATTTACGCAATTGGAGATATACATGGTAGTATAAACGCATTAAAAACTATTTTTCAACATGATTTGATAAAGTTGTTTTTCTTGGAAATTAGGTTGATAAGAGATTTGATAGTAAGGGTGTTCTTAATTGGTAAATTGAAAAAAGTAAAACATTCTACTTCGAGTTTATTCTTGGTAATCATGAGATAATGATGACACTTGCCAAACCATATGTTTTTAACACAATTTCCTGTATTACTCCTGTAAATACTAAATTAAATCTAAGTAATTGTATAGTAGTGATTAAAGTGTGTTTTTAAAAGAAAAGAAGAAAACATTAATGGCCTCTTTTATTTTTATATAAATTAAGAAAACTTTAGATATTCTATTTTTATTTATTAGCAAATAACAGCTAATTTCGTTTTTGCTTCTGCTAAAATTAATTAAAACTCCCCTTATTATTTTAGTTGTAAAAAATGAAAAAACATTTATAGATAAAATTTAATCTACCTAAACAAATAATGTTGTAAAACTCGAAAATTTATGAATAGAAAAAATTTTATACGCTTATTGGGGGTAACGCCATTGATATTTCCTGTTTCAAAATTATTTGAAAATAGTGACAAACAAAACCACTATGAGAAATTTTATTTTAAAGATGATGGACTAATACCTAATAGTAAATTACCATTACTTCTTATTAAAGATGCTTTGCCAAAAAACGAAAAGAATCCTAGCCAATGGTTTTTACAAACTTTCAAATCCAATAATTGGACCAATTCATGGACAAATGGTATCTACCCTTTTCACCATTACCATAGTACCTCTCATGAAGTTTTGGGAATATATTCTGGTGAAGCGATCATTCATTTAGGAGGAGAGCAAGGTGAAAAAATTAAAGTTACCAAAGGAGATGTTATTATTATACCTGCTGGTGTTGGCCACAAAAAAATTGAAAGTTTAAATCTTGGTGTAGTAGGTGCGTATCCTGATGGTAGAGACTGGGATTTAATGCGAGGCGCTAAAGGAGAGCGTCCAACTGCAGATAATAATATATTGTCACTATCAATACCAAATGAAGATCCGCTTTTAGGTAAGCGTGGTGGATTAGTCAAAATTTGGTTTAAATAAAAGAGTTAAAGGTTCGCTTTAATGCGGAAAAAATAGCCGTATTTAAAACGGAAACTGTTTAAACTCAATTAAAAGTTCATATTGATGGTATGGACTCAAAAAATAAATTTAATCAAAAAAAATAAATTAAAATAGTATTTATTATGAGCGAATTAAAAATTATAGCTACAATTATTGTAAAACCCGAATTTAAGGAAGATGTTTTAAATATGTTGCAAACCGTAACGGATGCCACACGGAAAGAGGAAGGTAATATCTCTTATGTATTGCATGAAGATATTAATAACAGCGCAAAGGTCATCATTCTAGAAGAATGGAAATCTCAGGAAGCGATTGATTTTCATAATCAAACAGATCATTTTTTAATACTAAAGAACGAACTTGGAAAAAAGGCCGATAGTTTATCGATAGATATAATAAGAGCGTCTTATTAATTTTATAACTTAAAATAGTATACAACATGAAAAAGTCAATTTTAATAGTATTGTGTATTACGGTATCTTTTTTAGCAAATGCACAATCAAATTCTAAACTATACACCTACAAGCAGTTTGGTAACAAGTACGTTATAAGCATTCAAAACCATGCTGAGATTACAAAAGCAATCACTGCGTTTGTGGAAGAGCAGGATATAAAAGCAGGAACAATTGTAGGTATGGGGGCTGTTAATGAAGCTACTTTACGATTTTTTGATCCAGCTACTAAAGAGTTTGTAGATAAAACGTTTTCCGAACAAATGGAGATTACCAACTTAACCGGTAATATATCTCAAAAAGATGGAAAACACTACGTACACATGCATGTAACACTTGGACGTAACGATTACACGGCATTAGCGGGACACTTTCTTACAGCCAAAATTAATGGAGCTGGAGAATTTGTTATAGAAAGTTTTGATGGAGCGGTTGATCGCTATCATGATGAGGATACTGGTCTAAACCTGTACAAGTTTTAGAAGCATAGAAAAGAATGACTTAAAGAGCATTCTGTCTTACTTATCACAAACATCTAAAAATAACAAACATGAAATACGCATTATTACTTCCATTATTTTTAATACAAATGATTGTCCATGCACAATCGAATGATAGTCTTAACAACTCTGAAAAAGCGGATGACAAGTTGTTATTGACCATTTTCCTTAAACATGATCAAAGTATGACTTTAAATGAGATTGAAAAGATAAGAACGGACCAAGGCTTTTATGAAAACCTTCCTCCAGAAGGTGTTTCTGTAGTTAATTGGTTTGTAGTTATGGGACTTGGCCAAGTAGTTGTGTTGGAACTTCCTGCTTCAAAATTATCTGCTGTAAATTTAGCAATTGAAAGAACTGCATGGAAAGCTTTTACAACAGAAATGTATGCAACTTACAATTTGTATCCTATCATAGAGCATAAATTAAAAAATAAGTCAAAGGTAGTGCTTGATTTAAAAGCTAGTTCTAAAAAAGATGATGACAAGTTGTTATTAACCGTCTTTCTTAAACATGATCAAAGTATGACTTTAAGTGAGATTGAAAAGATAAGAACGGACCAAGGCTTTTATGAAAACCTACCTCCAGAAGGTACTTCTGTAGTTAATTGGTTTGTAGTTATGGGACTTGGTCAAGTGGTGGTTTTAGAACTTCCTGCGTCAAAACTATCAGCTGTAAATTTAGCGATTGAGAGAACTGCATGGAAAGCTTTTACAACAGAAATTTATGCAACTTATAATCTATATCCTATCTTAGAAAATAAATTAAAGAATAAGTCAAAGGTAGAATACTAAAATTTAATGATCATTTTCTGTCAAAAAAAAACTAATAAAATCGTTAAAAAAACGATAACACGCAATAGATGAAATCGAGAAAATTATTAATGATACCTGGTCCAATAGAATTTGAAAGTGAAGTGATGCAATGTATGGCAGTACCAACTCCTAGCCATGTTTCACCAGATTTTATAGACCTCTTTGCCAATAGTTTAAAACTAATGAAAGAAGTTTGGCAATGCCCATCTGGTCAAGCATTCATAGTAGCAGGAACAGGTACACTTGCTATGGATATGGCTGCTGCAAACCTAATAGAAACTGGTGATAAAGCCCTTGTAATATCGACAGGTTACTTTGGGTTACGTTATGCAGAAATCTTAAAGCGATATGGTGCTCAAGTAGATATACTTGAAGCTGAAGTCGGTAACATTGTACCCTTAGAGCTTATCGAACAGCAACTAAAATCTAAAAGCTATAAACTTTTAACTTTTACACATGTTGACACATCAACAGCTGTTTTAAATGATGCTAAACGTATTGGTGCCTTAGGTAAGAAGTACAACGTATTAACCATTCTAGACGGTGTTTGTTCTGTTGCTGGCGAAGAAATTAAACAAGAAGAATGGGGAATTGATGTTGTACTTACAGCTTCTCAAAAAGCAATAGGAGTTCCTCCAGGACTCGCGCTTTTAGTAGCTTCTAAAAAGGCAATGCAAACATTTGAACAACGAACAAGTCCTGTTTCTAATTACTATGGAGATTGGACCAATTGGTTACCAATAATGAAAGCTTATGAAAATAAACAAGCCTCTTATTTTGGAACACCTGCAGTAAATCTTGTAATTGCTTTAGAAAAAAGTTTACAACTCATTTTAGAGGAAGGTTTAGACAATCGTTTTGATCGACACAAAAGTGCAGGTAAAGCCATGCGAGCAGCAATTAAAGCTTTAGGCTTGGATTTATTATCAAAAAAAGAACACGTTTCTGCAAACACGTTATCGGCTCCCTTATATCCCAGTAAAATAGACATTGCTACTTTTTTAAAGTCAGTAAACCAAGGAGGCGTTATATTAGCTGGAGGTCTTTTACCTCAATTAAAAAATAATTACTTTAGAATTGGACACATGGGATCGGTAAACAAAAATGATTTACTGGCAACGGTTGGAGCTATTGAATCAGCATTGAAAAGCAATGGGTATTCACATGAATTAGGGTTGGGAACTGCTCAAATATTAAAACACTTCTAACAAGAATAATTACACCATCACACCTTTTATGTCATAGAAGATACTCCATATTTGCTACATAAGCATGGAGTATACTTCTTACTTAGTCATACCTATAAATTAACATGTTTAGATGAAAAAAAGAGGTGTTTATTTTCAAATTCTGTTTTAGAAGAATATATTGAAGAAGAAAAAAAAGATAATTTTGAGTTAACATCGGGGGGTAAACAGTAGTCTTAGAACATTATCTTTTGTTGATCAAAAAAGCACATTTTTTTATTTACTTTTTTTAATACCCAAAAAGACTCCTTAATTGTTTCGAAATATGGGTTTTCTATTGTTATTACTATTTTATTATATCCTTTTTTAAAATTATCAGGAAAAATACCTTTCCATATATGTCTAGATTTTGTTCTTAAGTAAGGTGGTTTTTTACTGTTTTTATCCGGACTACTATCTTCTTTTTGAAAACGCTTTATATAGTTAACATAAGGGGCTGCTATTCTTTCTCTCCTTAAATTAATACTATTGTTATCATCCAGTTCTACAGATACACTTCTGTTTTCTGAACCCGAAAATACATTCACATAAAATTCATTATTTTTTGATAAAGAGGATAATGGTTCAGAATTATAATCTCCTAACCAAACACTAAATTACTTGGTAAATTAACTCCTTTGTATTTTATAATTATCGTTATTAAAATTAATTTCAAAATATCCTTTTGGGGTTCCATAACTCATTAAAGATAAGGGGGGGCTTGCCAATTTTTTTGATTTGTCCACCAGGCGATAAAAAGTTACATGCTAAAGAATGGCTGCTTTTTCTAATGGAGATTTATATACTATATTACCATAAAATCAAGCTATTTAAAGAGCTAATAGCATTATTTAATAGTGTTTAAGTTAATTTGTATTGTTTTGTTGTAAAGAATTAAAAAAAACAATTTGTTGTACCTAAACAAAAAAAAAGCCAAGATATAAATCTTGACTTTCCGTATTATACTTGTAGCGAGAACGGGATTTGAACCCGTGACCTCAGGGTTATGAATTCTAAAAAGTATATGCTAAAATAAACTAAATGTATTGGTAATTAATTGATTAAGTGTGTGTTAGTTTTTGTTGATATCGAATAATTTCATATAATATCATCAAATGTTGTACCTATGTTGTACCTGAATTTAGTATCTTTAGATAATAAATTTTAATAAGGTGTCTTCAATTAAAGCAGTTTTAAGAAAAAAAGCAAATTCTCAAAAATTATATCCTATTGCACTTAGGATTATAAAAGATAGAAAAGCTACTTTTATTTATATCGGTCAATATATAAAACAAATTGACTGGGATAATAAAAATAGCGTTGTTAAAAAGTCTCATCCTGATTTTTTATATATCAATCAACTTATTTTAAATAAAAAGTCTGATACCAATAAAAAATTAATTGATGCTGAGATGGAAGTTAACTATCAGTCGGTAACGGCCATAAAAAGTAAAGTTTTAAATAAAAAAAACGAAGACTTTTTCTTAATATCTAATTATTATTTGAATCAATTAAAAAATAGAAAACAATTCCATCAAGTAGATATCGAAAAACAGCGCATTCAAGTTTTTAAAAGAATTATAAAAAAAGAGATATTCAACTTAGGAGATTTTGATGTACGGTTGATGAAGGAGTTTGAAAATCATTTATTTACTAAAAGGAAATTAGCTAAAAGAACGATTGCAAATTATATGATTACAATTTGAACGATTTTGAATTTGGCTATTTCTGATTTTTCGATTAAAAATGTAAGTTATCCTTTTGGTAAAGGGAAGTATCAAATAAAATTTCCAGAATCAGTTAAGATTGGTTTAACTATTGAAGAAATTAGAATTTTAGAAAATATAAAAAATCTTACTAAAGCACAACAATATGCTTTAAATGCATGGTTACTTAGTTTTTATTTTGCCGGAATTAGAGTAAGCGATGTTTTATTATTGAAGTGGAAAGATTTCTTAGATAATAGATTGCATTATAGAATGGGGAAAAATAAAAAACTTGTTTCTTTAAAAGTACCAAATAAAGTAAAAGGTATTCTTAGTCAGTTAGATAGAGATGAGGAAACTGTTTATCTTTTTAAAGAGTTAGAAGGTGTTGATTTAGATAACGACAGATATTTGAAAACGAGAATAAAGACTGCCACTAGAAATTTTAATAGACGCTTGAAGATGGTAGCAGATAAAGCTGGTATTGATAAAAAACTAACAATGCATATTGCTCGTCATAGTTTTGGTAACATTTCTGGAGATAAAATTACAATTCAAATGCTTCAAAAGTTATACAGACATTCTTCAATTACAACTACTATTTTGTATCAGTCTAATTTTATGCAACAAGATATTGATGATGCTTTGGATAAAGTTGTAGAGTTTTAATGTCTGGAGATTGATCCTTTTTGCAAGTGATTTGAACTATTTATTGCTTTTGTACATTATTAGTGAAATAAAACTTTTCTCTTTATTTAATAATGAAACGAATGTTGTTATTAAAAACCGCTTTAGTAAAAGTAAAGTTCTAAGTACGGGAAACCGTAAATTTATGTCAACTAGTGATTGTATCTTTCCAAATTATAATCTATTTTAAATGTTTTTAGGAGTATTTTATTTAATTCATATTGCCATATTTAGGTAGATTACATACCTTTAGTTTTTATCTTTTTTTAATAAAATTGCTTAAATAATATTAGATTTTGAAAATAGGAGAATTAGTAAAAAACTACATACCACATATTTTAAATTATTGTACTTCTATAGATTTTAGAGAATTAGAAAGACTTTGCCATAAAGGATACTCTAAAGATACTTTTGATATTAATTATCCTTTTTGTGTAAAGATAGATGATGATATAATTAATGAAGAGTCAAATAGATTTTGGAAACCAAGTTTTCGAGTAAATCAATTAGAATACAGAGTTTGCAGTCAATGGATTATTTCTAATAAAACGAAGTTCTTAGAGTATCTTCTTAGAATAAAAATTATTGATAAGAATAAATATGAAGAACTTGATCAGCAAGTAGTTTATTTACCTGTAAATAAGCTTGATAGAAACGTTTCGGGTATAAGTGCTTCATTTTTAGGTCAAAACAAACTCGAGACTGAGGCTATTGAAATGAGTGGGTACTATAAAAAATTTTATTACTTAGAGCGTTCTATTCGAATTTTAATAGAAGAAGTAATGCACGAATCTTTTGGGGATAATTGGTGGCAGCGTATAGATTCTCGTGTAAAACGTAATGTGGGAAATAATTTAGAATACGAGTTAGATACTTCACATACAAAAAGATCTGAAAGAAGAATAGATTACACTACTTTTGGTGACCTTAGGAAAATTATAAACACTCATTGGGATGTTTTTAATGTGAAGTTCAAAAGAAACTTAACTTCAGTAAATGAAGTTTTAATAGATTTAAATCGTTTAAGGGTTCCTATTGCACACTGTTCTCCGTTTGTGAAAAAGGAAGTAAGACGTCTAGAAATAAGATTAGATGATTGGAATGATTTGTTGATTCAACAAGAAAAAAAAGATGAAACACCAGTCAGAGAAATTAAGGAAAAAAGAATAGTAGATAAAGTATCAGAATCTAAAGATAGTTTTGTGGTTGTGTTGGGTAAAAAATACTACGAAGATGGTTTCTTTAATGTGAGGGTCCGGTATTCAGATCAATTTGGTGATGACTTATCACAAATAAAAATTCAATTGGGAGACAATCCGAATAATTATACAATTGGTAAAATAAACAGAACGGCAAATTCCAATGCAACACCAAGAATTTTTGCAGGTAGATTGTATAAAAATTGGGTGCAGTCTTATTTCAATCGTGGTGATATTTTTAGAGTTGATGTGATTGAAAAAGATTTTATTAAACTTAGTCAAGTAAAAAATGAATAACTATTTAAATTCATTTCAGTAAATTAGATATCTTTATTTTTTTCTAAAATTAGTTAAAAAGCTTGATAAATATTAAATTTAATTACTCGTATTTTTTTGTTTATATTTTAAACGGAGATTTTTTGTTAGGGTAGTTCAGTACACAATACTTACATGTCAAAAAATAAAAATTTTCAAAAAAGAATTACAGTTTTAGATGAATGCTTCGCAAGCAGAACGGGGGCATATACTCTTGATCGGTTAAAAGAAGTTGTAGAGGAAAGACTAGAATTAAGCGTTTCTAGAAAAACCATTCAAAATGATATAAAATATATCAGAGAAACTATAGAAAATAATCAAAGTAAAAATATCGATTTTTCTGACAACCCTGTTTTTTTTTCAAGATTATTTGATGGAAAAAAAACAGTGTTTAAGTATGTTAATGAAAATTTAGCATTGGGTAATCAATTATTGTCAAAATCAGATCAAGAACAGTTAGAAGAAACTTTAGCTATTTTATCTCGTTATCGCAATAGGGCAGATTTCTTTTGGTTGGATGAATTATTTCCACGAATTGAAGCATCATTTAATATTGTTCATGAAGATTATAATGGCTTAATAAGTTATCAAAGTAACCGAGATTATTCTGGACAATCTTGGGTTGGAAAGTTGTATAATCAGTTATTGCGTAAGAAAGTTTTAATTATAGAATATAAAGGTTTTAAGGATGTAGAAAGTTACTTAAGAAAAATACACCCCTATCATTTAAAGCAGTATAATGATCGGTGGTTTTTATTAGCTTTAGAAAAAAGTGAAAAATATACAGGAATTACAAATCTAGCTTTAGATAGAATTATTGCAATTACAGAAACCATAGAAGAAATTGAACCTAATCAAACGAATTGGGGAGATTTCTTTGATGAAATGATAGGAGTTTCAAGATCTGTAAATGAAGAGCCAATTGAGGTTAAGTTAAGATTTTCTGTAAAAAGAATTCCTTACGTTCTTACAAAACCTATTCATGGAGCTAGCCAAAGGTTAGATGTTACAGATCCAGAAAAAAGAACCATAATTTTAAATTTATTTCCCAATAAAGAGCTATATCAAACATTATTATCTTTTGGTCAAGATTTACAAGTTTTAGAACCAAAAGTAGTTGTAGAAGAATTAAAAAAAATAACAAGTGAAATGAAAAATATTTATTCATAAATCAGTTGTGTAATTACATTGCATAACTCAATTATATATTTGCATTGCTATTTTTAAATAAACTTTTAATTTATAGTTGACATAAAAATGATTGTGATTGATGTTTTTGATTTTAATCAAAAAAATAATTTTAAAAAAATAAATGAAAAAGATTAAAATATTGACTGTTACCTTTGAAAACAGTATATCCTCTCTTGAAATTCCATATTTTAGAGGAGCTATAATTCAAACATCAGGATTAGAGAATGAGCTATTTCATAATCATAATGATAAAGGTTTTAGATACGCATACCCGTTAATTCAATATAAAAGAAAAAATGGGAAACCATTATTGTTATGTTTGGATAAAGGGGTAGAAAGTAGTTTTCATTTTTTCTCTAATCATCAGGAAGGAATAATGTTAGGGAACCGTAAGTATGATTTAGTTGTAGATGAGTTAAATTTAGCGACGGCTTCTTTAAATGTTACTAATGATAGTTTTAATTATACATTAATGGATTGGTTGCCTTTAAATCAAAAGAATCATAAAGTGTACTTTTCTTTAAAATCAGAAATTGAACAATTAGAATTTCTTGAAAGAATTATAACTGGAAATATATTATCCTTTGCAAAAGGTATCGGGTGGCTGTTAACTAGCCAAATAAAAGTACGTATCAATAAAGTAAATAACATAAAAAAAATAACAATTAAACAAAACCCCAGAATGGCATTTAATATAACATTCTCTTGTAACATTAAGTTGCCAAATTATATTGGTATCGGTAAAAATGCAAGTTTAGGATATGGGGTCTTAGAGTCTATTGATAATTAAAAAAAAATGCTATTATATGAGTAAATATTTATACGGAGCCTCCGTTCAAGGTATTCAGGGTTTTATTTTTAAAACGAATAAACTTGCAGAAATTATAGGTGCAAGTGAGTTGATAGAACAATTGTGCACCTCTTTATTTGAAAAATCGGTACCAGATTTTAAAAAAGAAAATTTAATAATGGGAGCCGCTGGAAATGTAAAGTATGTATTTGATAATCAGGTTAATTGTGAGAAAGTTGTGAGGAACTTCCCAAAATCAGCAATGGAGCATGCTCCTGGAGTAACGGTTAGTCAAGCGGTTATAAATTTAGAAAATACTAATTTACCAAGTGCTATTGACTTGTTGGAGAAAAAACTTAAAACACAACGAAATATATCTCAAAGACCTATTGAAATGGGGTTTATGGGGTTAGAAAGAGCTAGAAGAACTGGAGGAGTTGCTTTTACGCAAAGAAAGAACAGAAAAGGCTCCTTTGAAGTTATTTGTGAATCTACAAATAGGAAAAGAAACGCTATTGATTCACAAAAAGAAAAAAAGAATAACAAATCGAAAGAAAGTCTATTTAAAAAAATATCAGGATTAGAAGTTAAAAATAACGAAATAGCATTTGATATTGAGGACATTACAGCTTCTGGTAAAAATTCTTGGATTGCAGTAATTCATGCAGATGGTAATGGATTAGGTGCTGTAATTCAAAACGTAGGTGGAACTCTAATGAAAGAAAGTAAATTTAGTGCTTTTTCAACAGCTATTGAAACCGCTACTAAAAATGCGGTTCAAAAAGCATTTAAAGACGTTGTTTCAAAGGATTATGATCCTAAATATAGGTATCCGATTAGGCCGGTTGTTTTAGGAGGAGATGATTTAACGGTTATTATACGTGCTGATTTAGCCTTAGAATTTACAAAAGTATTTTTACAAGCATTTGAGATTACAAGTAGAGAGGAATTTGAAGCATTAGGTTTGGCAGGTTATGAAAAAGGTATTACTGCCTGCGCTGGTATTGCTTATGTAAAAGAATCTTATCCTTTGCATTACGCATTAAATTTAGCAGAAGATCTTTGCGGGGACGCTAAGAAAAAGGTGAAAGCATCCGATTGTGAAAATAAATATGGGAACATACCAAAATCATCTTTAGCTTTTTATAAGGTACAGGATTCATTTGTAGCAGATTTAAAAGAATTAAAAGAAAGAACTTTAACAACACCGAGTGGTCTAGATTTTTATGCAGGACCATACTTAATGAATGAAGTTGATCAATTAAAGAACAAATTAGATATCATTTCTAAAGAAGCTGAATCATCCGCTAAATCAAAATCGGTAGGTAAACTTCGTCAAATTGTTTCGGAATACTACAAAGATGATGCTACTGCGTTTTTTATGTTGGAACGTATGAAAGAAATAAATAGTAATTTTTATACAGATCTTCAATTGGAAGATGAAAAAAATAGTGCCGAGAAAAATAAAAAATCACAATTATTAGATCTAATCACCCTTCACAACTTTAACTATGGAAACAGAGAGAATTAATTATAAAATTACCTTTTTAAGTGATTGGCACGCAGGGTCAGGTTTAGGTTCTGGAGCAGATTCAGATGCAGTGGTAATTAAAGATGCTAATAATTTACCTTATTTACCTGGAAAAACTATGAAAGGTTTATTAAAGGACTCTTTAATTGATATTATGGAGGTCCAACCCAATATAGTTCTTAAATCTTTTATTGATAAGTATTTTGGTTCCGAAGTAAAAGATACAGAAGGAAAGGTTGTGAAAACGGAAGCGGGCAGTTTGTTTTTTTCAAATGCAGAGCTACCTGCCGCTGAAAGAAATGAGTCTATGGGGGCCGTATCTCAATTTTTGTATCGAAATATAGCTTCTACAGCAATAGACAAGACGTCTGGGGTAGCACAACAGTCGTCATTAAGAACAATAAAAGTTTGTATTCCGTTGATAATTGAGGGCTATATAGCAGGTTTAGATAAAGACGCTTTACCAATAGTAGAAATGGGATTAAAAATGTTACGTCATTTAGGATCGAATAGAAATAGAGGGTTAGGAAGATGTACTATTGAATTAAAAAATTAAGTTATGAAAGAAGAATTTTATAAATGTACCTTATTATCGGATGTTGTATTGAACAGTTCGCTAGCTACTGAAGGAAATATGAGTACTTTAGATTATATACCAGGTAGTAATTTTTTAGGAATTGTTGCAGGAAAAATGTATCGTAATCTGAAATCAGAAGATGCTTTTGATATTTTTCATTCTGGTTTGGTTTCCTTTGGAGATGCTACTATTTCTTGTAATGAATCCATTGGTTATTCAATGCCTTCTTCGTTATTTATGGATAAATTAAATAATGAAATTGGTACAGATACATCTAATGTGTACTTACATCACTTAATAAATATAAATAATCAACCATTAAGTGAAGCTGATAAAAGTCGCTTGCAGCTTAAACAACAAAGGGCTGGCTATGTGTTTTCTGATGGACAAACATTGAAATCAATTAAAAAGAATTTTGCCATAAAATCTGCGCAAGACAGAAAAACAAGAAATTCTAAAGACGGAGCTATGTTTGGTTTTGAATCTTTGGAGAAGGGGCAAGAATTTATTTTTTCTGTTCGTTTTAAAGATGATACATATATTAAAGCCGTTTCTGATAGTTTAACAGGTATCCAACGGTTGGGTAAATCTAAAAATGCCGAATTTGGACAAGTGCAAATCAAAAAAATCACGAGTCCATCTACAATTTCTACATTTAAAAATGAAGAGTATGTTTTGGTGTATGCTCAGAGTAATCTTTGTTTTAACAATAATTTTGGTCAGTCTACCTTCCAACCAACTATAGAACAATTGGGTATGTCTACTGGTACAATTGATTGGGAGAAAAGCCAAGTTAGAACATACTCTTATTCTTCTTGGAATTTTAAAAGGAATACTACGAATTCACAGCGTGATTGTATTTTAAAAGGTTCCGTTTTTTATGTTGAGAATGGTGTATTAGAGAAAGCAACAAATCAGGTAGGGTTACATCAAGCAGAGGGCTTTGGTAGCGTAATTTATAATCCAGAGTTTTTGAAGGAAGGTGTTGTAAAACCAATGGCGGGTTTTGATTTTAAACGGGAAGCTAATAATGCTCCCGAAATAAGCGCTACAGGGGTGGTAAAGGATTTTAAAACAGTTTTAGGGAAATTTTTAAAACAGCAACAAGAACTGAAAAAATTTGACCTAGCTATTTCTGAGAGTATTCAAAAAGAGATGTATTCAAATAGCCGTGAAATACAAGATTTAAAAAAGATTTCATCTAGCCAATGGGGAGGAATCCGTGCATACGCAACCAAGGCTAAGAATATGGATGCTTTAGATATCCAACTTTTTGATAAAGAAAATGGCTATTTAACACACGGTGTAGCAGATACAAAGTATTGGGGTAAAAATGGAGGAAGAAATAGAAATGATTTTAAAAATTTGTTTTTAAAATATAGGGATTTAGGAACGGTTTTTATTGCCAAGTTTGCAGCAGAAATGGCAAAAGAAAATAAAAGAAGCTAATTATGAAAAAGATACATACACACCGTTATATCGCAAGATTTATTATAGAAGCAGAAACCCCTTTGTTCGTGGGCTCAGGAGAATCTTCATTATTGAAAGACGCGCTAGTACAAAAAGATGTCAATGGATTTCCTATGATTTTAGGAACTTCACTTACAGGTGTTTTAAGGCATTCATTCAACAATGAAAAGTGGTGTTCACGAATATTTGGAGATGCTGCAAGTAATAAAGATAGTGCAGCTTCATTATTGAAGTTAAGTGCTGCATACATGATGTTGAACGAAACAGAAGTAAGTGAAGGGATCATAGAATACCCAGATAAACTAATTTCAGCCAGATTTAACAATTTACCATCTCGCCAACATGTTCGCATAACAGAAAAAGGGGTTGCAGAAAAAAATGGTCTTTTTGACAATGAAGTTGTTTATAAAGGGGTGCGATTTGTGTTTGAAATGGAGTTAAAAGGTACTACAGACGATAATGCAATTTGGGCTTCATTAATAGAACAAGTGCAAAGCCCTACTTTTAGAATTGGCTCAGGAACCAGAAATGGTTATGGTAGTTTAAAAGTAATAGGGTTATTTAATAAAACATATAACTTAGAAATTGAAGAAGATTTTAAAGAATATTTGAATTTTAGTCCATCATTTAATGTCAGCTTACCTTTTAAAGAAATAGTTGTAGAAGCAAAGAATAGTGCAACAGTTGGATATACACATTATAAATTGAATCTGTCACCTGATTCCTTTTTTGTGTTTAGTGAAGGTTTTGGAGATGAGGATGTAGACAATAAACCTTTAGAAGAAGAGGTTGTTGTTTATAAAAATAATGAACTTGATTTTGAAACACAAACTGTAATTCCTGCATCTTCTATTAAGGGAGCGATAGCTCATAGAACAGCATTTCATTGTAATAAAAAACAAGAGCAATATGCAAATGAAGGGAATGGAGCTATTGGGTCTAACAATAGAGCCGTTGCAACTTTATTTGGTAAAGCAGGTAAAGACGTTACAGAGCCACAAGCGGGTAATGTATTTATAAATGATTGGTATTATTCTGATGAAGAAATTGCTAACAATAAAATTTTTAATCACGTTGCTATAGACCGTTTTACGGGAGGGGCTCTTAATGGTGCTTTGTTTAGTGAAAAGGTGAGTAATTTATTGGGAAATGGTTTTTGTTTTGATGTGTATGTAAAAGAATCAAAAGAAGCATTAAATGATGAAAAAATTACTAAATCTCTTGAGGAAGCATTGAAAGATATTGCGAAAGGATTACTACCGTTAGGAGGAATGACTACGAAAGGACATGGTGTGTTTACAGGAATAGTGCTTAAAAATGGTATAGAAATGTATAACTATAATACTAAAAAAGAGAATTAATGAAAGCGATATATCATAATTTAAAAGAAATACCTAAAATGGCTTTTGAAGGTTATATTTGGAAGTCTGATGAAAGCGAACCAGAAGTGTTATTAAACGAAATATATGATTTTGATACTGTTTTAACCAACCCTTTTATAATAGAAGCATTACTTTTTTGTAAAGAAAAAAATACGGCGATACATATACAACATACAGGAAGCTATCAAATAGCTGAATATGATTTAAAAGCACTTGAAAAAGCGGGTGCTGTTCTCGAAGAAAAGGAATATTTACCTCACCGATTGTCACCTGCTGTAAAAAATGTAAGTTTTAAACAAATATGGCAAGAAGAGGAAGATAGGTTATGTGAAGGGATGCCTGTTTTAAAAATGAAAGCTGTGGTGTTTTGTGGATTTAATAAAGCCAAATAATAAAAAAACTATGATAAAGTCAACGTATAATTTTGTTCCTGCTCCAAGTGAGGATCAAGTATATAAACCTGAATGGGCAAACCAAGTGAGTCACGATATTCCTTTTTCTGATGGAGAAAGTGGTGAAATTGAACTAAAAATTACTGCAGAAACTCCCATTTTTATAAGAAATGGACATGCTAAAGATGCTGAAACGAATGAGTTCTCTCATTATTTTGATAAGGAAGGTAAGAAACATTACTTTATACCTGGATCATCTTTAAAAGGGATGTTTCGTTCTGTTTTGGAGATCATGAGTTTTTCGAGGTTAAACCCAAACTTGGTAAATGATGATAGATATTCATTTAGAGATTTAACTCAAGATTCTCTATATATGAAATCTTATAACACAAATAAAGTTTCTGCTGGTTGGATGAAAATGACAGAAGGTGGGAAGTGGATTATTGAAGAATGTAATTTTCTACATATACATCATAAAGAAGTAGATGCTGTTTTAGGGACAACTTTTAGATCTGACTATAAAACAAGACCTTCTGATACTTCTATTATTGATAAATATAATAAAGTAAAAGGAAAAAACCTTACGAGCACTTTTAATTCAGTTCAAGGGAAAAATAAATCTGTGGCAGTTCCTGATAATGAAGGGAGAAGTGGTACGATTGTATTTACAGGGCAATCTAGCCAACGTAAAGAACGTGAAGGAGGTAAATCAGCTTCAGGAAAAGCGCATGAGTTTGTACTTTTTCATGAAACAAAAACGACCTATGAGATAACAGATAAACAACAAAAAGATTTTAAATTTATTTATTTAGACCATGATAAAGTAAATATTTCTAAAGCTTGGGAGTTTTGGCGTGAAAGATTGGGAAAAGGAGAAGCTATTCCTGTTTTTTTTAATAAGAATGAAAAAGATATTAAACATTTTGGACTGGCATTTATGTATAAATTGCCTTACGAAAATAGCATACACGAAATGTTTCCTATCGCTAGCTATAATAAAGAAAGTACCTCACAAGATTTAGCAACAACTATGTTTGGTTATACTAATTTGGGTGAAGAGAACGAGGCTTTAAAAGGTCGTGTTATGTTTGGGCACGCTAGAAGTTCTAATGCGGTTGTTAGTAATAAATTATATGAAGAAATTTTAGGAGGGCCAAAAGCTTCTTTTTTTCCTTTTTACTTAGAGAAATCACTTGGAAAAAATGCGTATCAAAAGCAAGGGAATTTAAAAGGATTTAAAAAATACCCAGTTCATAATGATGTTAAAAATATCAAGTACTCTAGCGATCAATTAAAAAATAAAAAGGTATTTACAACATTTAGACCTTTAGAAAAAGGAAGTGTATTTACCACTAAAATTAGGTATCACAATTTAAGACCTGTTGAGTTAGGGGCTTTAGTCTCTGCTATTTCATTGCATGCACAAAAAGAAGGTTTTCATAATTTAGGATTGGCAAAATCATTGGGTTTTGGTAAAGCTAAAGTAGAAGTGAGTACTGTAGAAAATTTTATGAATGAAATGCAGATTTTTGAATATGCAATGAATTCTTTTCTTGGTAGTAATTGGATTGAGCAAAAAGCTATTGTAGAATTATTTGCGTTAAGCTCTTCGCCTACAAAAGAAACAGAAGACACTTTGGTAAACCCTGTTATGGGTAGAGGTAGAGGTGAAAATGATTTTATTAATTACAAAACAGAAAGTAAATATTTAGCAGATTATTCTAGTATAAATTCATTTAGGGGCCCAGGATCTCTTTTGACTTCAGAGTTTAAAAAGGAAATGCATGCAAAACAAGAAATTATGCATCAAGAAAAATTAAAAAGAGAAGCCGCTTTAAAATTAAAATTCGATACTAAAATACAAGAAGCCCAACAAGCAAAAAATGATGGTGAATTTATAGTAGCTTTAGAATTATACAATGAAGCTATGCTGGTAAAAGATGATGGAAGTCTACCTCAATTTATAGAATCCATTGAACTTGAAAAAGCAAAACAACAAGAATTAGAAGCGTATACTACTGCCATAAACTCTAATTCAATAGCTGAATTTGAAGAGTTTCTGAATAGTTATAAGTTTTCAAAATATAAAGAAGAAGTCGAGGGGGCTTTGCGTAAATTAAAAGCAGTTTCTGGAATTCCGGAAATTATTAGTAATAAAAATAACTTTAAACAATTTGCTAATAATACAGATGGTTGGGTTAAAAAATTGCCCAACAAAACAATTTTGGGTTCTGGTTTTGAAGAAGAGCATTTGGCCTTACTTATTAAAATTGGGAAAATAGAATTAGAATCACAAAATAAACGCTTAGTGAATACTTGGCAAGAAGGTAAAGCAAATGAAAAGAGAATTACCAAGTGGTATAATGCTGCTATTGCAAAAGATTGTTTAAAAAAGATAGTATAGATATGGCAAAAATATTAATTAGTTTTTTAGGAACCGGGAGTGTTGATAGAGAAAGTAAAAAAGAAAGAAGAGAATATAATACTGTAAAGTATGAAATAGATGATAAAATATACGAAGAATCATTTGTAACAAAGGTTTTAGATATTCATTATAATATAGATAAGATACTTTATATAGGTACGTTAAGATCTATGTGGGAAGAAGTCTATAGAACCTATATTGGTGAAGATGGAGAATTTGCAGATAATTATCTAGAATTGCATGACATTGTACCGCAATTTAATAAAGATTCTAAGGTATTAGAGAATGAATACAAAATTTTAAAACATTTTGAACATCAAAAAAAATTAATTCCAATTTTAATCCAATATGGGTTAAATAAAGAGGAGTTAGATTTTAATATACAACAAGTCTTAAAAATCGAAGAATTAATAAATGATGGAGATGAGGTATATCTAGATATAACACATAGTTTTAGATCTCTTCCGCTATTAATAATGAATGTTTTAAATTACTTAAAAGATGTAAGTAAAAAGAATTTTGAAATTAAAGAGATTTCTTATGGAATGCTAGATATTATGAGAGAGAATAATGATATCGCTCCTATAGTACAGTTAGATGTCATTTCAGAATTACATGAGAATATTAAAGCGGCCAATACTTTTACAGAAAAAGCAGATGGTTTTGAGTTAGCTAAATTACTAGAAACTAAAAATAAGGATTTATCTAAATTAATTAAGAATTTTTCTACAGCTTTAAGTCTTAATTATTCTCATGAAATAAAAAAACAATACGAACGTATTTTAAAATTTGATTTTTCTAAACTAGATGCAACAGAACGGTTAATTGCAGAAAAAGCTTTTGAAGATTTTAAAAATAGTTTTGATACTTCTAAAAAGAATTCTTTATTTCAATTAGATCTAGCAAAATGGTATTATTCAAAAAGAATGTTTGGGGTTTCTTATTTAACCTTAACAGAATCTATCATAACCTATGCAGCAGAGAAGATAGATTTTGATAGGTCTTTTGATGAGAAGGTAAGACATCAGGCTAAGGTTGATTTGTATAAAATTGATAGAGAATTAGGTAAGTTGTATACATCTGTAAATAAAATACGTAGGAACGTAGCTCACATGTTAGATAAAAGACATGACACTTATTTAAACGATTTTAATGATTTAGAAAAACGGTTAAGTAAGGCAACTAGATTAATGAAATAATAGTCAAGTTAAATGAAAATGAAAAAAAAAGTATTTGTATTATTTTCCCATAATTTGTTAGAAGATCAAGTAATAGAGCTAAAATCTACTTATAAAGTTACCGATATTGTACGGTTACCTCTAGAGCTTCAAAATTTATGGGGAAATATTCCTCCAGAACCAAAAGACATATTAGAAATTATTGAACCAATTAAAAAATGGTTAAAGGCAGAAGCATCTGTAAATGATTTAGTAATTGTTCAGGGAGATTTTGGGGTAACCTTTAATATTATTAACTGGTGTTTAGAGCAAGATTTTATCCCAATTTATGCAACTTCTAAAAGAGTTCATAAAGAAGAATATTTACCGGACGGAACGATTAAAATTTCTAAGAATTTTAAGCATGTACAATTTAGAAAATATCAGAAATAATTGACCTAGAAAATAGATTTCCATGTTAAAGGATATACTGTGTTTAAATGAAAATAACACACATGAAAAATTCAATAATTACTTTAACAGAAAATCAAAAAGAAGCAGTTAACACTATAAGAACGTATGTAAACTCTAAGCAAGATATTTTTATTTTAACAGGGGCTGCTGGTACAGGTAAAACAACTGTTATAAAAAGTATTATTAATGAGGTTGCAGAAGATGTAGATGAAGTAGTTTTATTGGCACCAACCAATAGAGCAGCCAAAGTTTTATCAAAAAAATCGGGTGTTGAAACAAATACCATTCATTCTGAAATATATACCATTAAAGAAATTAAAAATAAAGATGGCATTGTAATTCAGAGCATGTTTGTTCCAAAAATAAACAGTTTGTTATTTGATGATAATTTAGACAAAAAAAAAGCACATAAAATTTTATTTATCGTTGATGAATCCTCAATGATATCTGACACTGCGGTAGAACAAGGAAATTTAATTTCAAAAAACTCTTTATTAAAAGACTTGAATAAACACGTAAAATATTTAGGTGTTGAAAACAAAATTTTGTTTGTTGGGGATAGTTACCAACTTCCTCCAATTGGATATCATGGAATTGCGCCTGCGTTAGATATAGTGTATATGAAAGAACACTACTCGAAGGGGATTGAAAAATTTGAACTTACAAAAATATTACGTCAAGAAAGTGATTCTTATATTATAGAACTTGCTCAAGATGTAAAAAATAAAATTGATTTAAAGAACAAGTTTCTAAATATAAATATCCCAAATAAATTTCAATCTTACAATCAGTTTATTCAAGATTTTTCTTTAAAATTTAATGCTACAAAACAAGAAAAAGCCATTGCTCTTGGCTGGACAAGAAAGAGTGTATTGCAAATGAACTTAGATGTTCGTAAAAATATTTTTGGCCCTCAAGTAAAAACAATTGAAGTTGGTGATATTATTTATTTAAACGCTAAATACACCAATGGATCTGTTGTTATTCCAAAAGGAGAAACGGGTAAAATTGTGAGCATAATTGAGGAAGACGGCGTTAGAGGTGGTTTGTTGTTTCATACGGTAAAAGTTGAATTTACAGCCGTAAATAAGCTTCCGTTATATGTAACTACAAAAATACTAACCGACTTTTTATATACAGATACAGATTATTTAAGTAAAGAAATATTTATAAAATTGGCAATTGAACAGTCTAAGGTTAACGATTCTTACAAAAAATCTAAAAATGCCGATGATGATGCTTATATGAGTGCAATGCAAGCTAAATTTGGTTATGCCTTAACTGTACACAAATCTCAGGGTGGAGAATGGGAAAATGTGTATCTACATAAAACTACAAACTGGAAAGATTTACGTTGGAACTATACAGCTGTAACCAGAGCATCTAAAGAATTATATTCTTATTCCTATTAACTTACAGGTATTAGACTTCATTATCTTTTATAAATTATTAGTAATTACCTTGTATAACTACGCCTTGTTTTTTTATGTTATTTAGTAATTTTCGTTATAAATTTCAGTTAGAAAATAGATTTCTATGCGGCGTTTATATTGTTAGTATAGAAAGTAAATAACTAAAACCATATATCATGTCTTATAATCGCAATTCAGTTTTTAATAGTTTAGTACAAGAACCAAACAATTCATTTTTAGTAGCAGACGAATATAGAACAAACCCATTATCACATCAACCAGGAGGCAGTACTATTAAAGTAAAATACAGTGATGGATCTATAAGAATTTATGATAAGATTAAAAATATTGCTGCGTATACACGCTATTTAATGAGTTCTAGTACAAATGAAATTTTAGAGGTGATTCCGATATAATTTTGAGATGGAAAATAGATTTCTATGCGGCGTTTATATTGTTAGTATAGAAAGTAAATAACTAAAACCATATATCATGTCTTATAATCGCAATTCAGTTTTTAATAGTTTAGTACAAGAATCAAACAATTCATTTTTAGTAGCAGACGAATATAGAACAAACCCATTATCACATCAACCAGGAGGCAGTACTATTAAAGTAAAATACAGTGATGGATCTATAAGAATTTATGATAAGATTAAAAATATTGCTGCGTATACACGCTATTTAATGAGTTCTAGTAAAAATGAAATTTTAGAGGTGATTCCGATATAATTTTGAGATGGAAAATAGATTTATATGCGGCGTTTATATTGTTAGTATAGAAAGTAAATAACTAAAACCATATATCATGTCTTATAATCGCAATTCAGTTTTTAATAGTTTAGTACAAGAATCAAACAATTCATTTTTAGTAGCAGACGAATATAGAACAAATCCATTATCACATCAACCAGGAGGCAGTACCATTAAAGTAAAATACAGTGATGGATCTATAAGAATTTATGATAAGATTAAAAATATTGCTGCGTATACACGCTATTTAACAAATTCTAGTAAAAATGAAATTTTAGAGGTAATTCCGATATAATTTTTGAGATGGAAAATAGATTTCTATGCGACGTTTATATTGTAAGTATAGAAAGTAAATAACTAAAAAATAATAATCTAATAAAAATAAAAGACATGAATTTAAAAATAGTAGTAGCTGTTTTAGGACTAGCAACAGTAGCAGCTGAAATTTATTTAGAAAACGAAAAAAGGAAAAACCTAGAAAAGCATCCAAGATATGCAAGAAACACTAATAAAAATGAAATTTTAGAAGTGATTCCAATATAATTTTTTGAGATGGAAAATAGATTTCTATGCGACGTTTATATTTTAAGTATCAAAAATAATAATACAAGTCAAGTGAAAAGAAGTGGCATTAATTAAGTAGCATAAAAAAGTAAATAAAATGAAAAAACAAATTCTAACAATTTTAGGAACAGCATTAGTAGCAACAGTAGGTTTATTAGTTTCAAGTACTCAAGAAAAAGAAAAGGGATCAACAGAGAAATAAAATAAATAAAAATCAAATAAAAATAAAAAATTATGAGTAATCAAGGAGTATTAGGAATAGTGATCGCTGGCTTAGGTCTATTAGTAACGATAGTGGTAGAGGGAATCAATGAAGATGCATCAAATCAAACTAATGAAAAGTAATCGTAATCAGTAAATTAACAAAAACAACATTAAAAGTAAATAAAATGAAAAAACAAATTCTAACAATTTTAGGAACAGCATTAGTAGCAACAGTAGGTTTATTAGTTTCAAGTTATCAAGAAAAAGAGAAGAGATTATCAGAGAAAGAAAATAAATAAAAATCAAATAAAAATAAAAAATTATGAGTAATCAAGGAATATTAGGAATAGTGATCGCTGGCTTAGGTTTATTAGTAACGATAGTTGCAGAAGGGACCAATGAAGAGAAGCCAAATCAAACTAATGTAAAGTAACAAATCAATTAAATTATCAAAAAAAAAACAGAATTATGTATAAAATAGCATTAGCTACTTTAGCTGTAGTGGCAGTCATCGTAGAAAATAGTCATAAAAATAATAAAAAATAGATCCGAAGCAATTAAAAACAATTACATGAAAAGCACAACTCAATTTGCATTAGACAAACAAACTATGGTTTATAAAGAATCAGATGCTATTAAATATATTGCTAAAAAATACACTTCTAATGGCAGTATTATTTATTTTAAAGAAAATAATAACGAAGATGGTTTTGGATCTCTTATTAACGAATTAGATGAATTTAAAAAAGCCGAATTATTTGTGCCAGAAAACAATTTGCAAGCCGTTTTAGAGTTTGTACAAGAGCTTCAACATTCCGTACAAAATGCACAATTAACTTTAAAATATTACACTCCCCAACATTGGAAAAAGATTACGTTTCAGTTTTAAATGATTAATCGTATAATGCTGTAGCTTTTTTTAATTTATCAACAATAGTATTTTGTAAAGATGCAGGTTCTAATATTTTAATATCAAGACCAAATTGTAAGATTAACGCTATTAGCTCATTATTAATTTTAATATCTAAAGAAAAAGTACAAGTATCTGCTGTTTCTGAAACAATTTGTTGACTAGGGTGCCAAGGTTTGGTTTTAATGTAATTTGCACGCATACCATAAGCCTCAAAAACAATATGTGCTACATTGTTATCTAAGTAGTTGGTAACACCAATAATATCTTTAAAATAAGTTTTTACTAAATTGGTGTAGGTTTTAATAAAAGTTTTGGCAATTAATGTTGGTTCTTCTGTAATTCTAGACAAACCATAAACACCTAATTTTCTTTCTTTAAACTCTTCTGTATGTGCTAAAACAAACCAACGGTTATTATATTCTCTAAGTTGGTATGGGTGTATGGTATAGGTTACCGGTTTACTTTCATAAAAAGGCTGGTATTTTATTTTTAAAACTTTGCTGTTTTTAATGGCACTTGCAATTAGATCTATATGTTCTAACCCCGTAAACTCGTCTATAGTTTCAAAAATTATAGAGGCGTGGTTGTTTTTAGAAGCCTTTAACTCTAATTTATCTACCAATACATCTACATCTTCAAAATATTTAAAACCTTTAAACTGCTTTAGCATATCTACCACAGTTCTTAAGTTTTTTAAATCTGCTTGCGATAAATTATTATTATTAAAAATGGTTTTTGTGGTATCATAATAAAAATAACCTACTTTTTTTACATTTTTGCCATTCGCTTTTCCATTCCAACTTGGTACATAAATATCTTTTTTATCAATGGGAGCATTGTAGTCTACTTCCATTTTTTTAAGATCATTTACTATGGTTTTATCGGTTAATATTCTTTTTAAATCAAATATTTCAGAAATTTTTTCTGCTAACTCTTCTGGTGTCCAAACGCCTTTATATTCTTCTTTTTGGCAACCTTCTGGATAGTGCATGGTATTTAACAATAATTGTTCTAATTCTTTTAATCTAAGATCAGGAGAGTAGCTAACAGGCATTTTTTTGGTTTGGAAAATAGATTTCTAAGTGAGGTCTATATTGTTATTATAACTCAAATTTAAACTAATTATTTAAAACCTACAATTATGAATTCTAATTTAATAAATACATCAATTAATAATACCTATAGCCACACAAATCATTCTAATAAAAGATCTAAACAACGTGGTGTAAAAAACGAAAGTATTGTGTTTATTTTAGAAAATGCTACGCCAATTTATAAACAAGGATTTTGTTTTTACAGTTTAAAAAACAATGGAAAAAAAGAGGTTCCAAAATCTTTAAAAAGAGATTCTTTAATGAATTTAGTGGTAATGACAAGTGGAGGAGGAGAAGCAATTATAACGGTTTATAAAAACTTAAAAGCCTGGAAAAACATAAAAAGAAAACACAAATATTTAAGTTAATTATTTACAATTTTAAAAACAAAATCTAATGGTTTATTACAGTACAGACATTTCAAAATTAAACGCAGTGCCTCTTAAAGCAATATCTTTGAGTAATTTAATAGAAAAATTCTCAGACAAATCTTTAAAATATACAGTAGATAAGCTTAGAAAAGTAAAGCGTTTAGATAAAACCTCTTTTGGTTTTTTAAAAAAGAAAATTACCTTATTTTATTGGAGCCGAATTTAAAGAGAACTTTCGTTGTTCAGAAAACTTTTGTAAAGTAGATCTCGTACCATACATATTGAGCTTTGGGCAAAAAGTTTTGCTCAGAAATTAAAAGTTTTTATAGAATAATTAAATATTATATGTATTTTAGTTAAAATATTTTATAATTTTGCAAACTCAAAAAAACGTACTAAAATTTGGTTTATTTCAAGGTTTTATTGATGAAGTGAATTTTAATAAATTGATTTTTAGAGATTTGGGTATTCAGTCCTCAAAGAGAAAGTTCCATTAAAACAAGGATTAAGACTCATCTGACACAACACGTGTGCAGATATAGATGGCTGACTCAAAGAGTAAGTTCCATTAAAACAAGGATTAAGACTATCCATGATTCGTGGTAATCCACTCCATCGGTTTCTCAAAGAGTAGGTTCCATTAAAACAAGGATTAAGACGCTTCCCTAAGATATACGGACGCTAGTACCGTATCATGTCAAAGAGTAAGTTCCATTAAAACAAGGATTAAGACTACTCTTGAATTCATCATAGCGTATAGCTTTGCTATCTCAAAGAGTAAGTTCCATTAAAACAAGGATTAAGCCCCATCTATAAAGTATTCATAATCAATTTTTAGAGGACTCAAAGAGTAAGTTCCATTAAAACAAGGATTAAGACTGGGTGAAAACAGTATTTGGTTCGATATCATTTAGACTCAAAGAGTAAGTTCCATTAAAACAAGGATTAAGACAACATAACGTTTACATTTCCGTTTGCTCTTTTCACGTCAAAGAGTAAGTTCCATTAAAACAAGGATTAAGACTAATTAAGCTATATATTTTGTGATGATGAAATTAAGGCTCAAAGAGTAAGTTCCATTAAAACAAGGATTAAGACTTTTTAATTTTAGTGTCACATGCCGGTAGTAATACAACTCAAAGAGTAAGTTCCATTAAAACAAGGATTAAGACAGTTTTACGGTGTCTAAAAAATGCTGTGCTTTCTGTGTCAAAGAGCAAGTTCCATTAAAACAAGGATTAAGACCCTTCATTATAGTCAATACTTGTGTCTTCAAATAAGATATCAAAGAGCAAGTTCCATTAAAACAAGGATTAAGACGTAGGAGTCTCCTCTGTAATCTCATCATTATCTGATGATCAAAGAGCAAGTTCCATTAAAACAAGGATTAAGACTTCTTCTATAAACCTCCATAGTTTATACCTTAATTTATCAAAGAGCAAGTTCCATTAAAACAAGGATTAAGACAGAATAACTATTACCTGCTAATATCTTCAAACTAATCAAAGAGCAAGTTCCATTAAAACAAGGATTAAGACTAGTCAACTTGAGCCGTGTGTTTAACGTATGCTAATGTCAAAGAGTAAGTTCCATTAAAACAAGGATTAAGACTTTTTATTCTCTACGTCAATTGGCATTATCCAGTCGTGTCAAAGAGTAAGTTCCATTAAAACAAGGATTAAGACTTGTTCAGTTGTGCTTTGATTGTACTTAGCATACTTATCAAAGAGTAAATTCCATTAAAACAAGGATTAATACGCCATGAAGTCTACATTAGCTGCTGCTATCTTAGATCAAAGAGTAAGTTCCATTAAAACAAGGATTAAGACGAATAAGTCTGCAACTTCCAGTCTGTTTCCACTCTAATCAAAGAGTAAGTTCCATTAAAACAAGGATTAAGACGCACCTTTTAATACTCTTGCCGTAGTTGTATTAATCTCAAAGAGCAAGTTCCATTAAAACAAGGATTAAGACAGGTAATTTATTTACTGTGCAAGTAAAAAGTTAATTATCTCAAAGAGTAAGTTCCATTAAAACAAGGATTAAGACAGTCCATGATATTTTGTAGAACTGACTCCTTTGAGCTCAAAGAGTAAGTTCCATTAAAACAAGGATTAAGACACTGAAAGAGTACCATACTTCACATCCGGTGTAATCCTCAAAGAGCAAGTTCCATTAAAACAAGGATTAAGACTACAGATGATTATAACTACCTTCTACTTCTTCTAAGTATCAAAGAGTAAGTTCCATTAAAACAAGGATTAAGACGTGCTTAAGAATGCAGGGTTACCTGCAGGTTGAATTACTCAAAGAGTAAGTTCCATTAAAACAAGGATTAAGACAACTCAACTTCTTTTCCTGTGTTACCAATTAATGTCTCAAAGAGTAAGTTCCATTAAAACAAGGATTAAGACGGTTGATTACATGCTATAGAAATGCATTTTTTGATACTCTCAAAGAGTAAGTTCCATTAAAACAAGGATTAAGACCCTATTTATCTTGGCTAATCCTCTATTAGATAACTCAAAGAGTAAGTTCCATTAAAACAAGGATTAAGACTGTCAACTTTTTGACCTCTAAATTTTATTAATAAATCTCAAAGAGTAAGTTCCATTAAAACAAGGATTAAGACTTGCTAGCCAAGTAGCATTCTTTTTGTCCGAATTCATCTCAAAGAGTAAGTTCCATTAAAACAAGGATTAAGACCTAAGAATATTAGAGGTAGAGTAAATAGATAATAAACTCAAAGAGTAAGTTCCATTAAAACAAGGATTAAGACCTTTCATGTTTTTCTTCTTGGGTGTATATTACTTTTGACTCAAAGAGTAAGTTCCATTAAAACAAGGATTAAGACACATTAAATGATTCCCATACGATTGGTTGAAATTACTCAAAGAGTAAGTTCCATTAAAACAAGGATTAAGACTACCTCTAACAAAGCGTTAGCATCGTTAAGAGATCTCAAAGAGTAAGTTCCATTAAAACAAGGATTAAGACTCCTCCTCTTCTAAATCAGGGATAGCTTCCCTAAGATATCAAAGAGCAAGTTCCATTAAAACAAGGATTAAGACTTAGGAGTTCGTGCGTCAGGCCCGTAATTCTTCTGAATGTATCAAAGAGTAAGTTCCATTAAAACAAGGATTAAATAAAGGGTAAACAGAGCGCTACAAACCAAGAAAAATAAAGAAATGTTCAGCATGGTGTTAAATGTGCAAATAGATTGCACATTTCTGTAGTACGTTTGTGCTCATCAAAAATAAAAAATAGGTAAAGCCAAAAGTTGGCAACAAGCTAAAAAAAAATCCGAACATTAAAAAAAAAATGAAAAAAATTGTACTTATTTCTTGTGGTTCAAAAAAATTGAGCATAAAAACAAAAGCTAAAAATATGTATCAAAGTCCGTTATTCAAACATAGTTTAGAATATGCTATAAAATTGAATCCCGACAAGATATTTATTCTTTCCGCACATTATGGACTACTTGAATTAGACACTGAAATTGAACCTTATGATGTAACTATTGCGAATATTAGTAAAGCTAATCGAGAAAAAAAACCTCAATTAAAAGTTCTTACTAAAGCCGAAAAAATTATTTGGGGAAAACAAATAATTGAAAGCTTGTCAAAATTTTCAGATTTAGAAAAGGACTTATTTATTGTTTTAGCAGGATTAGAATATGTTAAACCAATAATTTCAAATCTAACATATTTAGAACAACCTTTGAAAGGTGTTGGATTATTTGATAGAATCTCACATCTTAAAAACCTTAAAAATGAAATCTAAAGTAAACGAATTACACATTATTTTTAATCAAAAAAAAAGATTTAGTTTTCCTTATAATCAACAAGAAAGTTTAATTCCAAAAAACGGAATTTATATTTTATTCGAAAAAGGAGAAAAATATAAAGAATATGACAGAGTCGTTAGAATTGGAAGCCACACTGGAGAAAATCAACTAATTCCTAGATTGAGGCAACACTTTTTAATGGAAAATAAAAATCGAAGTATTTTTAGAAAAAATATTGGTAGATGTATTTTAAAAAAGAACAATGATTCTTATATTGATAATTGGGAACTTGATACAACATCACGAATTGACAAAGAAAAAAATCTATGGAAACTAGATGTTGATTTTGAAAAACAAATAGAGAATCAAATTAGTGAAATTATTCAAAAAAACTTTACTTTTTGTGTTATTGAAATTAATGACAAAAAAAGAAGATTAGATTTTGAGAAAAAATTAATTTCGACATTTGGAAGTTCTAATGAGTTAATTCCTTCAAAAGATTGGTTAGGTTATCAATCACCAAAAGAGAAAATCTTCAAAAGTGGACTATGGCAAGTTAATAATTTAAAAGGCAAAACATTTACTGAAGAGGAATACAATGAATTTAAAACAATAGTCTGAAATAAAGCCTGTTTGCCAACACCGTATAAACTTTATTGCTAGTTTTGGCTCACTTGGGAAATTCCTTCGGAATTTCGCCGTTCGTGTTTATTTAGTAAATTCATTGCTTAAACTACGCAACAAAGCTTATACAAACACGGTATTGTAAATGCTAAAGAGGCGTGTTTCGCTTTTTAAATAATGAGGTGGGTTCTGTTTAAATTAAAGCGTGTAAAATCAATAAAATGAGAATTCAAAAATTGTACTTTTTGCTATTAATTTCAGTTTCTTTAGTATGTATAGAATGTGATAAAAAGGTTGCGAAAAATAAGTTAAAAACAGATGTTAAAATCGAGGAAAAAGATACTGTTAAGGGACTAGTAGATAAAGAAAATATTGATTATGAAGCTATATATGATTCTCTTGTAGAGGAGTATAAGCCAGAAGTAATAACAGAAGAAGAATTTAATAATTTCAAGAAAAAGAGTAATTATAGTAACGTTATAAAAGCGTACGATGCTAAAAACTCTATAGCGTTTTTTGGAGGAAAAAAAAACGAGGAAAATATTCGTTATTATCCAGTTGCAACAAATATAAATGAACAAGAATATGGAAATAACACCATTTTATTTGGAGATTTGAATGGAGATGATAAAAGAGATTGCATTATTAGTGTTTTTAGAGCTAATAATTATGAAGAGGTAACGTTCTTTTATGTGTTTATAAATAAAGGAACAACTTTTAAATTAGAAGATGTTACAAATGAAACCGAAATTTGTGGGTGTAAAAGCAATTCTTGGCCAAATAGCTTTAGGTATCAAAAAATAGAAGACGGTTTTTTAAAAGGGCTTACCGTGTGTCATTATAATGATGCGCATTGTTGTCCTTCTATTTATCTAAAAACAAAAGTTAAATTTACAGAAGGAAAACTACAGTTTGATAGTGCCCATTTTGTAATGGACGATGCCGTAAAGTACAGACCAACACCTAATTTAGATTCAATTCTTTTTAAAAAGGGAGATTTAAGAAAATAAGCAAAATTAGTGAAGAGAAAAATAAATAACCTAATGTTATTATTTCTTCAATTATTGTAAAAAAAAGATGTGTTCTTAAAAGAAGAGGTACCTAGTAATTTTTTTTGTTTAGTTACCGAATAAGATACTATTGCCACGCAAAGTAAAAACCTAAGACTAATTTGGTTTTACTCGTTTAAAAAGCAATTTTTACCCCCCAAAAAAGTAGTGTTTTAAAAACTATAATTTAATTTTTTTAATGATAATTTTTAATCAGTATATATGTAGTTAGCTGGTTATGAGGTTGTTTTATTTTTAAAAGAATACGTAAGTATTTCCGCGCTATTTTATTCTAACTATCGTTTTATATAATTATGGAAAACCATATTTATATATCAATCAGATTTAGTATTTTTAGTTTCTGAAAAAGAAAAAATAAATAGTTCCGTAAATACGTCATTTTTTGGCGTATACGTATTTTAAATTGCAAAAAAAACAAATGACTTACTTCGAAAATCATCAAAAAGCATTCAATCAACTTAAAGAGAAAAATTCTGAGATTGAAGAAAGAGATTTCTATGAATTAATTAACGAAATAAAGTATGATACGGAATACTTATTTGAACAAGCAGAAAAGCACCCTAAATACAACTTTGTTCCTACCGAAGAAGTGCCTGCTTCTATAGAGTTAGATAAACTAGAAAAACTGATTAAAAAAATAGAAAAATTTGTAAAAGGTACTCGAGAATATGATGCAGAAACAGAGCTAGACAGAATGTTTCCGGATAGACACGATGAAGATTTTGATGAAGATTCTATGAACTACGATAGTGTTTTTGGAGGAGATTAAATAAACTTTGCTTAAGCATAAAAGGTACACTACCGCTGTTACGCAACAGTATAAAACATAAAAATGAACCAAACCACTATAAAACAATTAGAAACCGAACTTTGGGACGCAGCCGATGATCTTAGAGCAAATTCTAAATTAACAGCAGCCGAATATAAAGACCCATTGTTAGGTTTAGTATTACTGCGTTTTGCGCAAAACCGTTTTGAGGATGCTAAAATTGAAGTAGAAAAAAAACTTCCTATAAATCCAAGAACAGGCAAAAAGCGTGAAGCCAATAAAGGCGATTATGCAGGCGCAGGAGCTATGTATATTGCAGAAAAAGCAAAGTACGATTATCTAGCCGATTTACCAGAAGAAGAAAACATAGCCGAAGCCATTAACAATGCCATGAAGCTTATTGAAGCTGAATATCCAGATTTAGAAGGGATTCTACCAAAAAGCTACCAAGAGTTTGATGATAAACTATTGCGCGATTTGGTACGTGTTTTTAATAAAGACGCCGTAAAAAATGCCAAAGGCGATGTGTTTGGACGTATTTACGAGTTTTTCTTAATGAAATTCTCTATGCAAGGTGCAGGAGCACAAGAAGGAGGTGAGTTTTTTACACCACCCTCTTTAGTAAACCTAATTGTAAACTTTATACAACCCAATCACGGAATTATACACGATCCTGCTTGTGGTTCTGGTGGTATGTTTGTACAAACCGCTCATTTTGTAGAAAATCACGAACATAAAAAAGTAAACGAAACCATAAGAGTTTATGGAACAGAGCTAAAAAGTAACAACACACGTTTAGCAAAAATGAACCTTGCCATACATGGTATAGAAGGTAAAATTATAGAAGCCAATAGTTTTTATACCAATCCGCATAACCTAACAGGAAAGTGCGATTTCGTTATGGCGAATCCACCTTTTAATGTCGATAAAGTTGATGGTAAAAATAAGTTTTTAGCAGATGATGATCGTTTGCCATTTGGAGCACCATTAACAGGAAAAGGAACCATAAGCAATGGTAACTATTTATGGATGCAATATTTTCATAGTTATTTAAATGAAACAGGACGTGCAGGATTCGTCATGGCAAGTTCTGCAACCGATGCAGGAAATGCCGAAAAACTAATACGCCAAAAATTAATAGAAACAGGAGATGTAGAATGTGTGGTTGCCATTAGCAACAACTTTTTTTACACACGTAGTTTACCATGCCATGTTTGGTTTTTTAATAAAGGCAAAAAGAAAGAGAATAAAGACAAAGTCTTAATGATAGATGCACGAAATGTATACAGAAAAGTAAGCACCACTATTAACGATTTTAGCGATGATCAATTAGAAGGCTTAACCGCTATTATGAATTCGTTTAGGAGTAACGACCTGTCATTGCGAGGAGGCACAACGAAGCAATCTCTCGAAAATAACGAATGGCTAAAAACCCACTTCCCAGAAAACAAATACCAAGACGTAGAAGGCTTATGCAAAATAGCCTCTATTGAAGAAATAGTAGAACAAGACTACAGCCTAACACCAGGACGCTACGTTGGTGTGAAGATAAATATTGATATGGATTTTGACTACAAAACACGTATGACCGAAATCCATACCGAATTAGCACAACTCAATACCGAAGCCAATAGTTTAATGGAGCAAATACAATCTGTTAAGTTATGATTAAAGGTTGGAAAGAAGAAAAGCTTAAAAAAGTTGCGCCATATTGGAATGGAAAAATTGAAACTAAGGAATTAGATGAAAATAACTTTATTTCAGCAGAAAACATGTTTCCTGACAAAGGTGGAGTTACTAAATCAAGTTATGTAAAAGATTCTGGGAAAGCAACAACTTTTAAAAAGAACGATATATTAGTTTCAAATATTCGACCTTATTTTAAGAAGATTTGGTTTGCAGATAAAAATGGAGGATGCTCGAATGATGTTATTGTTTTTAGAACTAATCAGAATTTGGCAGACTCAACTTTTCTGTATTATTATTTATCTAAAGATGATTTCTTTGATTTTATGATGGCGGGAGCAAATGGAACTAAGATGCCACGTGGTAATAAAAAATCTATTCCTCAATATAAAATCAATCTTCCACCACTAAAAACCCAACGCAAAATAGCATCCATTTTATCAGCTTATGATGATTTAATAGAAAACAACCTAAAGCGCATAAAATTATTAGAAGAACAAGCACAACAAACCTATGAAGAGTGGTTTGTACGTTTTAAATTTCCTGGTTATGAGGATGTGGATGTTGATGCGGTTAGTGGTTTGCCTGTTGGGTGGGAGAAGAGAACATTAGAAGAATTAGTTTCATTGCAACAAGGTTTTGCTTTAAATAAAAAAAGTAACCACCATATCTCAAAAGAAAAAACAGGTTTTCCATTATTGAAAATTGGAGATTTATTTAATGGCACAGAAACATTGTTTGTAAAAGAGACTATTCCAAAGCAGTTTTTGGTTAATGAAAATGAAATCATTTATAGTAGAACAGGACAAGTTGGTCATGCTTTTATGGGAAGAAGAGGAGTTATTTATAATAATTGTTTCAGAGTAAGTGCAAATGATAAAATTGAAAGGTTATTACTCTATTATTTTTTAATATCGCCATCTATAGTAGAAACAGCAAAATCACTTGCAACAGGTTCAGCTCAGCCAGATTTGAATCATGGTGCTTTTAAAAGTATTCAAATCAATTTACCACCATTAGATATTCAAAAGAAATTTTCAATACCAATGGAGCAAAATTTGGAATTAATATATAATCTTCAAAACCAAAACCAACACTTAAAAGAAGCACGCGATATTTTGTTACCACGTTTAATGAGTGGGATGATAGACCCTTCTAGAAGCTCAGGGCAAGTTGTTGATGGTTTGGAGGTAGATAAGTATTTGGGTATGGTTGCGGAGGAGTGTGAGAAATATAATTAGTCAATCTAAAGTTAAACAATGAAAGAAATTAAAACAGAATTTGAAGCAACTTTAAATTATGGAATAGAGGCCAAAATAGGGCTGAAAGGATTGATTATAGAATCGCGTGGAGGAACAAAAAATTCTAATAATTATAGAAATCCGGAACACAGTTTATTACTAACCGATGTTTTAAAAAAAATGCACAATGCAAAAGTTGCAGATTTAGAAATATATGTAGCTTCTAATTCTTCAAATTATGCAAACATTGATGAACGCAAAATATCATTTAATGGCAAGGACATAATAGATTTAACTAAAGTACAAGACTTTGGTGCTTTATTAAAAGATATAAAAAAGGGAATTAAACAATCTGGACAAAAAAAATCTACTACGGGAGGAAATAGTACTAAGAGACTATTAGTTTATTCAGATAATTTTGATTTAGAAAAACTTTTTGAAAACCCACTTGATGTATTGAGTGATACTGAATTTAATGAAGAGGACCCTGAATTTACACTTCAAAAAATAAAGAAGCGTTTAGGGCAATCTAAATTTAGAAAAGAACTTTTAGAAGCCTATAATAATACCTGCGCTGTAACGGGAAGTAGAGTTTTAGAAATATTAGAAGCCGCACATATAGAGCCTTATAATGGAGCTCATACAAGTGTTGTGAATAATGGCATTTTATTACGATCAGATATTCACGACTTGTTTGATTTGTATAAAGATGAAAAAAGGTTGATTGGTATTTCTTCGGATTTTAAGATTGAAGTTCATCCATCTTTGAAAGATTCTGAATATTGGAAATATGATGGTAAAGGAATTAGCTTGCCTAAAGATAAAAGTGATTATCCTAAATTTGATTAATTGATATGAGTTTTAATAGAATATATAGTCAAGGCAAACACTTAAAAGATGCGAGTGATATTTTGTAACAATGTCTAATGAGTGGAGTGATAGGTATGGAGTTAATGTGGAGAAGGATAGTAAAAGAAAAATAATAAAAAGCTAAACAGAAAAAGATAAGAATGAATTATTGGCATATGCAAATGCATCCAGGTGATAGAAAAGATGAGTTCCCTCCTTATTTAATTAAAGACATAATTAATAAAAAAAAGATTATTGGTTTAGGTGATTCCTGGAATAATAAAAATGGAGATCCTGTTACAGCACCTGAGCAATTTAAGAATGAAATTAGAGTTGGAGATATTGTTGTTATTAAACAAGGTCAAACTCCTATATCTATAGTGCGTGTTTTAGGTGATGCCTATCATTTAAATACTGTCGATGGTAGTTTTGATTGGTTTAACCTTAGAAGAAAAATAGAAATATTAGACTTTTATCAAGATGATTACAATTTTTATATTCCTCAACCAAGAGGCACTTTGTCAATTTGTAATGATTTAAGCACTAAAACTTCACAAGTAGTTATTAATTGGTATGAATTGGCAAAAAGGAAAAACCTTATGAATAGTATAAATTTATCAGATCAGCGTATTGAAGTAATCAAAAAATTATGGGAAAAATATAAACAGAAATTCTCAGAAAATAAACTCAATGATATTGCTAATGATATTGAGCAAATTCAAGCAGAATGGAAAAAGTATAAAGATAAAATAGTTGATGGCACTTTTTCTATTGAAGATTATACGAATCGTATTGATAAAGATAAAGATCAAATGCCTGGTGGTTATTTATGTAATTTTTTAGAAAGAACTACTAAATCAGTATTTGGATCAGCTAAACCTGCTGGTTCTGCACTTGCATTTGGTGTTAAGTTAAACGAAAATGGAAGTTATTCCATAGGAAAAAATAGGTCAAATGAAAGCATAGAAGAAGCGAATAAAGAGTTTAATGAAAAAATTAAACCTTTATTTGAAGGAGTAGCTTTATGTGAAAATGCAATAGACAAAGCAAGTATTTTTGAGAATAGTGAATATCAAGCAAAACAGATATTACGAAAATTAGCAGTATTAGATCATATGAATGATTTCTTGTTTATCTATTCTGACATGATTGATTATTTACATAGTGATTTCTTAAAAAGTGAAACTTCAAGTAATTTAGCAAAAAACCATGAATTACGCTTAGTAGTTAATAAGCTATTAGATGTAAAAGATACCCCAGTAGAAAGTGTTTTACTGTCGTTCTTTTTATGGAAATATGGTAATGCACAAGGATTAGCTGATGAAAATTCGCCAAATGTAATTTTATACGGTCCTCCAGGAACAGGTAAAACATATGAGGTTACAAATAATTTAGATTTTGTTTGTCAAGGAGAGCAAAATAGATATGAAATGTTACAATTTCATCCCTCTTTTACGTATGAAGATTTTATAGAGGGGATAAAACCTAAAGGAGTTACAAAAGATGGTAATATTAAATTTGAATTAGTTAACGGTGTTTTTAAACTCTTTTGTATAAGAGCTAAAAAAGAATGTTTAAAGGCTATAGAAAAGAAAAGAGATCCAAAGCCTTTCTATTTTGTAGTTGATGAAATTAATAGAGCAAATTTATCATCGGTATTTGGTGAAACCTTATCAAGATTAGAAAAAGATTACAGGCATAATGTTGCAAATAAAGATGGTTTAAATTTAATTAAAACACAATATTCATCACTTATAGAGCAATTAGATAAAGATAAAAAAAGTGAATTAGCTTATGAGTTAATAAACGGTCAAGCCTATTTTGGTGTGCCAAGTAATGTTTATTTTATTGGTATGATGAATGATGTAGATAAAAGTATAGATACGTTTGATTTGGCTCTAAGACGACGTTTTAAGTGGATTAGAAAAGATTGTGATTATAATGTGGTTTTAGATGAGACTAAATATAAAAATGGTAATGATTTTGGTAATATTGAAGAATATGTAGCAGCATGTGAAAAACTAAATAATTATATATCTCAAGACTTAGGTTTGGGTAGATCATATGAATTCGGACATTCCTTTTTTATGAAGATGAAAGATATAGCAAAACGACCATCAATTACAGAAAACAATATAGAGCAATTGTTTAATCTTTATTTGAAACCAACATTAAAAGAATATTTAAGAGCATTATACCCTGAAAGTGAATTAGATGCTAAACTATTTTTGGCTTTAGATATATTTAAAAATCTATTTTCAAAAAAGCAAAAGTAATGGAGTTAAGTGTTCCAAATAATCATAATTATTATGAAGAAAACCCATTAAGTGTAACTCACTTAATTGAACAGACAGGAATACGTTCAAAAACAAAATCTAGAAAATTAATTTCTGATTTATTTTCTTCTGTTTATGAATTAAAAACGAACAGTGCTAGTGTAGAGAAATTGCAGATAGTTGGTTTTAAAAATCAGAAGAATACCCTTGCAGAAGAAAATTTAATTTTAAAACTATATACAAAAGAGAATGCTAATAATGAAAAGGAGTATTTCATTCAGTCTGGCTTATTTTCTGGAGCAGTTTATTATAAAGGTTGTAAATTCAATATAACGACAAGGCATGGCGATGTATTTCTTCGTAGAATGCTAAATTTTGTAAATGATATTTATATAAATACAGAAAAATCCAAAGCATCTAAAAAAGAAGAACAAAATGAGTTTCAATACATAATTGCATATTTATTTATACAATCGTTAGAAAAAGCATCAGTTTTAGGTTTGCCAAAAGAATACCAAAGTATCACACAACGCAGTCATAAAGTAAGAGGTAAAATAGATTTGAACGCATATTTAAAAAAAGATATTCCGTTTAGAGGAAAATTAACAACAACTTATAGAGAGCAAATTTATATTCAAGAGATTATTGATGTTTTGTATCTTACTGTAAAAAGATTGCAAAAAAAGTTTGGTAACGATATTAATAATAAACTATTTAGTGTTAGTCAATTATTAAAGCAAAATTATTCTGGTCGCTTTGCAAATATGGAAACGTTACGTAAAGCAAAAAATCATAGAATACTTAGCAATCCAATGTATGCTTCATTTAAAAAAGTGATTGAGTATGCGGAGATTATTTTATTAGAACGTGATTTAAGTCCAAAAGAAACAAACAATAATCTTGAAACTTCTGGTTATTTATTTGATATTTCTCAGTTGTTTGAAGTGTATTTAGAGAAGCTTTTAAGTCGTCACTTTCAAGATTGGTATGTAACAGGTCAAGAGGAATTAAAATTATATAATGGCTTATTTTATAGTAGAAAGATGCTTCCTGATTTAGTTCTAAAGCATAAATACTCCAATAAAATTATTGTTTTTGATGCCAAGTTTAAAACTATGAAATTAGAAACTAAGCAAAGCAAATATTCAGATTTAGATAGAAGTGATTTTTATCAAATTCATACTTATATGCAATATTATCAACCCGATGTTATTATTGGAGGTTTAATTTATCCATTATCTAAACCTTTAAACAAAGAAAAAGCATATTCAAATAGTTTATTTGGTAAAGGAGATTCAAAAACTAGCAAGTTTATTGTTGATGGTGTTTTTGTAAATGAAAATATGACTATGGAAGATTTATTAAATTCAGAAAAAGCTTTTCTAATGAGAATAGAGTTATTAATTGAGAATAGTCTAAGTATAAAAGATCAATATTTAAAAGTGATATAAACTATGAGCTACGAATATTCAGAAGACGGTTTAATAGAAAAAGAAATACAAATAGTGCGATAAAGAGCACTATCCATGTAATTAACCATTAATAAATCACAAAACAACTCTAATAGTGCGTTAAAAAGCACTTATTGTATTGTTGATAAATAAAATTGCATATATTTATATTAAAAGAGCCATATAATGCACTATAAAACATTATTAGAAACCGTAAAAGCACGTAGAGAAACGCTTCAAATAACACAAGAAATGCTTGCAGAGCTTTCTGATGTTGGTTTGCGCACACTAAAACAATTTGAAAGTGGTAAAGGCAATCCAACCTTAGAGACGTTAACCAAAATAGGAAACACTCTAGGTATGGAACTCACGTTTACTGTTAAAGACTTAAATGCTAACTCATGAGACAAGCCCAAGTATTATATAAAAAAGAAGCTGCAGGTGTGTTAACGCAGTTAGACGATGGTAATTTTATATTTACCTATCATGATAAATGGTTTCATGATTCAACTAAACCAGCTATTAGTTTAACCTTACCCAAAACACAACAAGACTATACATCGACATATCTATTTCCTTTTTTTTATAATATGTTACCAGAAGGTACTAATAAACAAACGGTTTGTTTCGAAAATCGAATTGACACAAAAGACCATTTTGGCATTTTAATAACAACTGCAAAATATGATACTATTGGAGCTGTTCAAATACATAAAATAAATAATTAATGGGTTTGCCAAAAATAAATAATTGCCCAAGCACACTAGCTGTTGACAATATATCGTATAGCAACACCGCTTTACGACGCGTATTTAATGGTAAAAAGGTAAGCGCCATTTTACCGTATGATTCGCCAGCAAGTAACGCTATTACAGATGCTTTATTTACCAATAATAGAAGTCGAATGTCTATTTCTGGTGTGCAAGAAAAATTTTCGGTCTTATTAGAAAAAAATAAATTACGCTTAATAGAAGAAGGAGAGCAAGGACAATATATTTTAAAACCAATTCCAAATGTTGGTAAAAACGCGAATCAAATGCCAGCTAATGAGCATGTAACTATGCAAATTGCACGTCAGGTATTTGCTATGGAAACCGCAGAAAATGCGCTTATTTTCTTTAAAAATGGAGATCCAGCGTATATTACAAAACGTTTTGATGTTAAAGATGATGGTAGTAAATGGGCTCAGGAAGATTTTGCTTCGTTAGCAGGTAGAACACCGCAAACACATGGTGAAGATTTTAAATATTCAGGTAATTATTTTGAGCTTTTCCAGGTTTTAAAAAAGTACACACCTGCTTATACTGTAGAATCTATAAAATTATTTAAGCGCATTCTTTTCAACTATTTGTTCTCTAATGGTGATGCACATTTTAAAAACTTTTCATTAATAGAAACGCCTTTAGGAGATTTTAAATTAAGTCCTGCTTACGATTTATTAAATAGCAGATTACATATAGATGATAAAGATTTTGCGCTAGATGATGGTTTATTGCCACCAAATTTAGCACAAGGAAAAGTAACTGAACAGTTCTATGTTTTAGCTGAACAGGCTGGAATTTCAAAAAAACAAGCTAAAAAAGTCTTTGAAGACCTAACTTCTAAGCAAAATGAAGTTTTAACACTTATTGAAGCCTCATTTTTAAATGACAAATCAAAACGAAATTATACACAAGGGTATCAAACCAGATTAAATAAATTAGTAAGACCATGAGCTACGAATATTCAGAAGACGGTTTAATAGAAAACGCAACACAAGATGTTTTAGAACAATTGGGTTGGACCGTGGTTACTGCATGGCATAAAGAATCTTTTGGAGAAACGGGTTTATTAGGTAGAGAAGATAAAAGCGAAGTAGTGCTAACACGGTACTTATTACAAGCGCTTAAAAAATTAAATCCAAACCATCCAGCGTTAGCGTATCAGCAAGCTGTAGATAGAATCACTCAAAATGTAGCAGATCAAACATTAGGGAGCATCAATAAAGAAAAAAACCATTTACTTAAAAACGGTGTTCCTGTAAGTTACACCAATGATAAAGGAGAATTGATAAAAACCAAACTAAAGGTTTTCAATTTTAATAATTATACAGACAATCATTTTTTAGCAGTCCGTCAACTAGAAGTTTTAGGCGAATTGTATTTAAGACGACCAGATGTTATTGGTTTTGTGAATGGGATTCCGTTGGTATTTTTTGAGTTAAAAGCACATCATCAAGATTTACGTCATGCATATAACGATAACTTAAAAGATTATAAAGATACCATTCCACATGTATTTCATAATAACGGATTTGTTATTTTAAGTAATGGATTAGATGCAAAAGTAGGAACCATTACTAGTAAGTATAAATACTTTTTAGACTGGAAACGTATAGAAGAAGATGAAGAAGGCGAAGTAAGTTTAGATACCATGTTACGTGGTACTTGCGATAAGCATCGCTTAATGGATATTTTTGAAAACTATTTGTTATTTGATAATTCACAAGGTGATATAGTGAAATTAATGGCTAAAAACCACCAATACATTGGTGTAAATAAAGTAATAGAAAATGTAAATAATATTGAAGATTTAGAAGGAAAGTTGGGTGTGTTTTGGCATACGCAAGGTTCTGGGAAATCGTATTCTATGGTGTTTTTATGTGAAAAGATTCACCGAAAACTAGGAGGTTCTTATACCTTTTTAATTGCTGTAGATAGAACCGAATTAGAAAATCAATTATACGATACCTTTTCTGGTGTTGGCGCAGTGAACGATAAAAACAGTATTGCAGGAAAAAAGAAAGGGATGACTGGTCGTGAGCATTTACGCGAGTTATTGTCTGAAAATCACAGATATGTGTTTTCATTGATTCATAAGTTTTCGATAGATCCAAAATTAGAAACCGAGTATCCATTAATTACAGATCGTAAAAACGTGATTGTAATTAGTGATGAAGCACACAGAACACAATCTGGAACTTATGCAAGAAATATGCGTTTTCATGGCTTGCCAAATGCATCGTATTTAGGTTTTACAGGAACTCCAATTATAAAGGAAGAAGAAGAGCTAACCAAAAATATCTTTGGTGAGTACGTTTCTGTTTACGATTTTAAACGTGCTATTGAAGATGAAGCAACTTTGCCATTACGTTATTTAAATAGAGGTGAAAAACTAGATATTACCAATCCGGAGTTGGATGATAAAATGGCTGCCGTTTTTGAAAATGAAGATTTAGACGACGACCAAAAGAAGAAATTAGAATATTTATTTAGTCGGAATTATCCGATTCTTACAGCACAGCCACGTTTAGATGCTATTGCAAAAGATTTAGTTTGGCATTTTAACGAAAGAGGTTATCAAGGAAAGGCGATGTATGTTGCTTTAGATAAACCTACAGCGGTTAGAATGTACCAGATGATTCAAGGCTATTGGCCAGAATACCTAAAAGAATTAGAAGAGCGCATTAAAAACGCAGAAGACCAACAAGATGAACAAGAACTAAAACGTAAATACAACAAAGTAAAAGAAACAGAGGTTTGCGTTGTAGTAAGTAGCGAGCAAAACGAAGTAGATAAATTCAAAAAAATGGATTTAGATATTGAAGTGCATCGTAGAAAAATGGTGGAGCGCAATCTTGAAAAAGAATTTAAAGATGAAGAGAATCCATTTCGTTTAGCCATAGTTTGCGCTATGTGGATAACTGGTTTTGATGCACCTTGTGTCTCGACAGTATATTTAGACAAACCTATAAAAGGACATACGTTAATGCAAACCATTGCAAGAGCAAACCGTGTGTATGACGATGAAAAAGAAAACGGTTTAATTGTAGATTATGGTAATGTGTATAAGCAATTAGAACATGCGTATTCGGTTTATGGAGAAGGAGGGAAATCTGGAGGGAAAGATAAAGGATCAGGAAGTCCTGTAGAGCCTTTAGAAGATGTTGAGGTAGAATTAAAACAAGCTATAAAAGATGTTAAAGCCTATTTAAAAGAATTGAACTTTTCGCTTCAAGATTTAAAGGATGCAAAACCAATGTCTAAAATTGCTAAAATTAAAGATGCTACAGATTGTGTGTGTTTAAATGAAACCACGCGTACAACTTTTGAAATGATGGCAAGAAATGTATTTAGAAAATACAAAGCCTTGTTTCCTAATGATAAATTAAAGAAACATGTTTCAGATTTTAATGCAATTGAGGCTATTTATACAGCTTTAAATCAAAATGTAAAATCAGCAGATGTAACACAAATTATCATGGAATTGCAAACCATAGTAAGTGATAGTGTAGTTGTTCAAAATAATGAATTAAATGAGGACGAAGAAGAAGTGTATGTTGATTTATCCTCTTTAGATTTTGATAAATTGAAAGCAGCATTTGCTAAAACGCCTCGTAAAAACACATTGGTTTTTAACTTACAAGAAGCTATAGAACAGCAATTGGAACAAATGCTTAAAGAAAATCCATTACGTATTGAATTTTATGAACGTTACAAAGAAATCATAGATGAATACAACAAAGGAAAGAGTCTAGAAGATACGGTTAAGACGTTTGATAATTTAAATGATTTTATAAAGGACTTATCTTTTGAAGAACAACGTGTGGTTAGAGAGAATCTTAAAGACCAAGAAACTTTAGCTATTTTTGATTTATTAAAAGAAGGAAAGGAATTAACAACTAAAGAGCTTAAAGAGGTTAAGAAAGTTGCTGTTAAAACGTTAGAAACTCTAAAGTCAGAAAAGCTTAAAGTTGAAAATTGGAGAGAAAGCAGACAAGTAAAAGCGCAAGTAAAAAGTACTATTTATGATAATCTACTGTATTTACCAGAAGATTTTTATAATGATGAAGAAGTAGGTTTAAAGACAGCTAGTGTATATCAACATATTTACTCTAATTATTATGGTAATAGCAAGAGTATTTATAATCAAAGAGCTAGTTGAAAGGCTTAAATAATATGATCCCTTTACCACTCATTCCATTATTTAAAAAAGAAGTAAAGGCAGAAAAAATTAAATGAATAAAACAGAAATAAACATAATATTTTCAACAAAGAACATTGAAAATACTACGAATTTGTTGTGGAGTATTCTTGAAAAATACTCTTTAAAAAAAATAAAGAATTATAGTTTAACTATAACCATTTTTGATAAAACGCTTACACAGAATATACTTACTGCTATTAAACAATTTGATTTATGTATTAATGTAATCGGTCAATCTAAAATTAAAGAATTAGAAGAAAAACATTCTAAATTTATTTACTCAGCTAATTGTAGTACTAAAATAGACAGTATACAAAGAGCAAGAATACAACAACAGATATATATTATTGAAAACTATGATCAGTTTAAAGATTCAATTATTTGGCAAGTAGATGACGATATTCTTTTTGGGAAAAGTAACTATAAAAAGAACCAACATACTGTAACTTTTACAATTGATTACTTTTCGAAAATTGTTGAGTTTTATAACGAGAATAAAAGTATCGACGCTATTATTGCTCCCACATCTTATGTGCCTCCAATACCTTCTTTGTTATATTGTAAGACACAATTAGAAGATGTTTTTAATGGTGAATATATAGCGAGAGAGTCTTTTAATTCAGAGGAGTATCATGATTATTATAATCAGAACAACACAGAAAAGTATTACTCAATTTTCCTTTCTGAAACACAAGATAAAAATGAAATTGTAAAAAGTATTCTTGCAGGCAAACCTATTACTAAAGTTGCTTTTAATGAAAAAGAGAATCTCATACCTAAGCAAAAAAAGTCAAAACTATTAAGGGGTGGTAATTTTATTGTTTTCAATATAGATGTTTTTAGAATACCACATTTTGGTTTCTCAGAGAACAATCATATTCCTGCAAGACGTAGCGATATGATACATTCTCATTTGCTGTTGGAATTAGGTTTTAATGTTGTAGATGTTAATTATTTTACACTTGTGCATAATAGATCATTTGCAAATTCATCGATTGAAAACTCTACAGAAAAATACTTTTCAGATATGATTGGTTCTTTGCTTATTCAGTATTTGTATAAGGGAAAAAAAGAATTTGATAATCGTTTTCAATTTCATCAAAACCACATAAAAAAAATATTAAAACTGTTATATGAAAATATTAATGAAAATGAATTTAGAACCGAAATAGGTAAATTAAAAGAGTTAGATGTTCAAATTAATTCTTTGGATAAAGAACATTTTATAAATGAATTTGAAGATTTTAAAAGAATTAAAAACCAATTAATAATAAAATTATGCAAATTGGCATCATAGGGTCAAACGAAAGCCAGTGTTCTAATGAGTTATATGAATTTGCTTATACTCTGGGAGCTTTTTTAGGACAAAAAGGATATACCGTTTTAAATGGAGGAATGCAAGGTACAATGGAGGCGGTTTCAAAAGGAGTGAAATCTATTGGTGATACAAAAAGTAAAGTTGTTGGTGTTTTGCCATTTGAAGATGCTAAAAAAGCAAATAAATATTTAGATATAACAATACCAACAGGTATTGGTTTTGCTCGTAACTCTGTGTTGGTTTTGTCTTCTGATATTTTGATAGCCTTAGGAGGTGGTGCAGGCACATTAAATGAGATTAGTTATGCTTGGCAATTTGGTAAAAAAGTATTCTGTTATACAGGAGTAGAGGGATGGAGTAAGAGGTTAGCGGGGCAAAATTTAGACGATCGAAAAGAAGGTTTATTAGTCGGTTTTAACTCAATTGAGGAACTTTGTAAATTATTAACTAATGATTGATATTTTAATGTTTCATAGGGTATTACCTAGAGAAAAGATAGATGTTAATGATGCTTATTTTATTAGAGGTACACTTATTTCTCAAGAGCGTTTAGAAAATATAATAGCTCAATATTTGAAAGAAGGTTTTATTTTTAAAACGATTATAAATTTTAAAGAAAATTCAAGATCTAAACAGGTTGTATTAACTTTTGATGATGGCTATATTGATAATTTTCTATACGTAAAACCTATTTTAGAAAAATATAATATTAAAGCTACATTTTACCCTGTTATAGGGTATTGTAAGGAACAGAAAATAGCCCCGTTAGATTATTACTATCTATATGTTAATAAGAATATAGGCAGTGAAAACAAAGAAGATTGGATTGTAGGGAAACAAAAAAAAGAGTTTTTAAGTCTTTCTATTAATGAACAGAAATTATTTGTTAATACCCTTTTTTCTAGTGAACCTAAAACAAAGGTTTCCTATATGACTACAAAACAATTAAGAGAACTTCAAGATTTAGACCATGAGATTGGTGGTCACTCTTACTATCATAATATATACACTAAACTGAGTAAAAAGGAGATAATAGAAGATGTACAAAGAACAAGAAAATCTTTGCAAGAAATAGGGATTAATATAAAGTCTTATGCCTATACAGACGGACAATATAACGCTAAAACCATAGATATATTAAAAGCTGAAAATATAGATTATGCATGTGCTATAAAATCTAGTAAGCTTGCAAAGAATTATAATTATGAATTAGAAAGAATATTTGTGACTGAAAATGAAATTATCTAATACTGAAATAAATATTTTTTTGAATTTAATTAAGATCAATAAAGATTTAAAAAATGTTTCCATCGATTTTTTGAATTTATTATCATTAAAAGTTGCAGAGAATATACCTTGGCAAAATATTACAATGATTACTAATGGTTTAAAAAAAACACCTACTTTAGAGAGTATTAAAATAAATATGCTTAACGGTAAGGGAGGTATTTGTTTAGATATTAATAGATTTATGTTTTATTTTTTAAGTCAAATTGGCTTTGATGTTCAATATATTCTATGTGGTAGAAACCATAAAGATAAAAGGCATATTGCTATAGTTGTTAGGATTAGTAATATTCCTTATTTTATAGATTTTGGTGATGCGCAACCTTATTACCAAGCTATAAGTTTAATAGATAATAAAATTATAAAAAGGGGATTAATTTCGTATAGAATTAAAAGAGTAGCAAAGGAATATTATCTATATATAAAAAAGAATAGTGAATGGGAAATTCAATATGTGTTTGATCTCTGTATTTACAAAGAAGTTGATTTTTTATGCATAATAGAAAATTATTATAATAATATTTTTTATGGGCCATTTTGGAAAGCAGTTCACTTAGCTTACTATCCTAATAAAAAATTAAGAGCCATTAAAGGTACTACTATTCTAATTGAAGACGATACCAGTAAAATAAATAAGATAAAACACACAAATAGCAGTTCTTTTAATAAAAGGCTTCCAGAATATTTTGATAAAAATATTCTAAACCAATTTCTTATCACTAAAACAATTAAAAGACTGAAAGAAATAAATTTAGTTGAAAGGTTTGGTGTTGATGTATCAAAATCCGAGTTAGATACGTTTTTAGAAAAAATAGAGATATCTAAAACTGAAATTAGTTTGCCTTTTCTAAATAAATTTACAAGCCAAGTTTTGCACAAAATACCTTTTCAGAACTATAAAATGATTGAAAGAGGGTTTAACTATATTCCTAAAGGAAAAGATATTAAAGAAGATATGCTTTCGTTAAATGGTGGGACTTGTGCCACTATGAACATTTTTATAGGTGCAGTACTTTATAAGCTAGGATTTAATGTTTCATTAATAAATGGAACAATGATGAAAAAAAATGACCATATAGCGATTTTATTAAATTTAGAGAACAAGTTTTATACAATAGATTTAGGAGATGGGCAACCTTATTTTGAGCCAATACCTATTGATCAAAACATCACTAAGGAGCACCTTTTTCGTACGTTTAGAACTGTTTATAATTCAAGTGATCTAAGAATAGATTTTCTAATAAAAGGTAAATGGTTAACGGATGTAACATTACATTTAATCCCTAAAACATATAAACAAATATATAAAACACTAGAACAACATTATACTCAAAAAGAATTTGGCCCTTTTTGGAATGGAATTAGATTTGCAATTTATCCTGATAAAAAAATAATAGCAGTAAGGGATAGGATTTTTATTGTTCAAAAGAACAATTCTATAGAAAAAATTGAAATAAAAAATAAAACACATTTAAAAGAACTTACAACTCTGTACTTGCCTAAATTTAAAAAGAAGATAGTTAAATGTTTTACTAAACAAAAGATGTTATGATATCTGTAAATGATCTTAAATTATACAAAGAAAACGGATACCTAGTTATTCGAAATTTTTTGTCAACTCAGAAAATTGAAAAATTAAATACTAATTATGATAATTTAAGAAAGAAATTAGCAAAACAATCATTCATAAAATATTCTGATTATCAAAAGGAGATTTCTCAAATAAGAGATATTTGGAAATATGATAAGGAGTATGAACAATTAATATTGGAAGGAGAAATAGCAGAAATAGCTCCTTTATTTTTTAAAGAAGCAAGTTGTAGGTTGCTTCATGATCATGTTATAAACAAACCTCTTAAGAACAACGGAACAGTGCCTTGGCACCAAGATTATACTTATTGGCCAACAGATAATCCAAATGGGTTATCAATATGGTTGCCTTTTAATGATCTGGATAAAGATGCAGGCGTTTTAGAAATTATACCCAAATCTCACCTTTGGGGTGAAGAAAAACCGATTGACTTTATAAATGATACTAAATTTTTTTCTGCTGATGTTATAAAACACCTTACTGTAAAAAAGGGTGATTTAGTTATTTTAGATGCTCTTACTTGGCATAAAACTTCAGAGAATATTTCGATAAAGGAACGAAAAGCATATATTTCATTGTGGATACCTACAAATTCTAGATATACTCCTAAACACGCTAGTTGGCATCCTGTTAATGATAATATAACTGTAAAAGAAAACGAAGTATTAAATAATGATTGGTTTCCTGTTATTGGAAAAGAAGTTATAAACAATCAGAACCATATTTATATGGATAATTCTTCAACAGAAAGCATGTCGAAAATTACAATGTTCAATGCTTCAAAAATAGCCAAAAATTTCCTTCAAAGACATCTTAATTTAAAAAAGGATATTTGGACATATTTGTATATAGATCAAAATAGATACAAAGCAATTGACATACTTATAGCTAGATTTAAGCTTAATAAAAATAGTATAAATGAATTAAATGAAGTTTTGCTTTCAATGGCAATTAATGGTATTGCTTATCAAAATCACAGAGGAAGAAACGTATATAATAAATCTTATTTAAAGTTTAAAAAAATATTTAAAAATGAAATTTAACACTAAAAAATATCTAAAGGAATTAAGTTATTTAGTAGCTAATAATGCGGTTCCAACTAATTTAAAAGGTCTTAATAATAATGTGGATTTTATAATGGAAAAATTAAAGACGCTTGATTTTAAAGTTGAAATAATTGGTAAAAACACGAATGAACCAATTATTTATGCAGTAAAAAAAAGCTATAAAGATGCACCAAAAATAGGTATATATAGTCATTATGATGTAGAACCAACAAATGAAGAAAAATGGAATTCTCTTTCTACTGAATTAACTCTAAACGACGAACGTATATTTGGTAGAGGTGTTGCAGACAATTTAGGTATTTGGCTTTTAAGAATGTATGCGATTGAAGAATTAAAAGAAGATGAAAGACCTGAAATTCATTGGTTGTTTCAAGGTCAAGAAGAGATAGGGTCACCATTTGCACATGAGCAATTTCCTTTAATAAAAATACCAGAAGTAGATGTTTGGATAGAGGAGACCGGTTATTTTGATTTAAGTACTTCTCGTCAACGTTTTCTGACTTTAAATGAAGACGCTAAACTGGTTAAAGGAAAAGAAATGGTAACATCTCTTCTATCTGAATATGAATTTACATCTTACACAGAAAACAGAAGTCTAACTAAATTTGATGCTTGTCCTTTTTTAACACATATTTTAAAAAAGCAGCCTTATTTGGCTATTGGTCCTAATGATGAGTATTCAAAGATTCATGAGCCGAATGAGAGTTTATCTCTGCCTTTAATTGAAAAATCATTTGAGCAGTTTAAGGAATTGTTAAGGTATTATGTGAAAGAATTAAAAATGTAATTGGTAAAGCTTGTTCAGTAAAATTTTTATTGTTATCTATAAAAGATTATTTTACCTTTGTTAGGTTCATAATATTTTTGGATTAAAAACATTATATAATTACAATTTCTTGATGTCTTGTTAAGCAATCATCTTTAACCTTTTTTAGTATTACATTTTGATAAGTAAAGTTGATTAAAAGCGTATTGTTGTTAAAAAAAGAATTAAGAAGTTGAAATGAAAGTAGATTGATATCAAAATTGTCAAAACCTATTTTATAAACCCCTACACAACCAATCACAGTTTCTTTTAAGTAGATTCCTTTTTCAAATTGTTGTTTTTTAAAGTCTATTTTATTTATTTTATAAAGGGGAAATAGAGTAGTGGTGGTAACTAAATCTTCAAAAGGAATTTTGGCTAATTTTTTTCTACCAAACCAAATCTCTATTGTAGCATTTTGCAAGTGCAACAAACCTCCAAAAGTATCAATAATTAAATCATCAATTTCTTGTATATTATTTTTAAAGTATTGATAAAATGAAATATCTAATAATGCTTCCTCAATAGGCAGTTTTATTTTAGAGGCAATAATTTGGTAAGATTTTATCGCATTTTCATTTGATTCTAATAAGTGAATCCAGCAGCCTTGTCCGTAACATTTTATGGTAATCATTTTAGAAGTATTTGTAAAATTTAGGCAAAACTATCATCTAAGTACGACAATGATTGTCGAAGTGTATTGTATCTTTGTTTAAAAATTGTTTTTATGTCTAGTTATAAGGTCTCATTAAATATTCAACACGTTATACAGTTTATTTATGATGTACTTTCCTGAAATAGGTTGACTAAAAATTAAACACTTAATTATAGTCACTTATGAAAGCTCAAAAACAACCCTGGCGAAAAAAAACGTACGAAAAAGCAACTTTAGAACTCAAATTATTCGTCGTTGACCAAATTCAGAATGGACAGATTTCCACGAACTTTGCTTCCAAAAAATATGATGTTCCTAGAACTACAATTGGGTATTGGATCAAAAAATATAGTACTTTAGTCCAACAAAATACAGGTATGAGTAAATTAGATGAGATTAAAAAACTAAAGGAACGTATTGAAGAATTGGAGTTTGTAAAGGAATTTCAACAAGATATTATTGCTGACATGGAAATCATAACTGGAGTCGATTTGTCAAAAAAGTCGTTGCCCAAAACATTAGCGAAAGAGATAGAACTAAAAAAGAAAAACCGTTTAAAAGAAAATGGTTCTATGAGTGTTTTGGGATTAGTAAACAAGCCTTCTACAAAAGACTCAAAACCCAAGAAAACAAACGACTAAACGATGAAAAAGTCATCGCAATGATACAAGAATATCGAAAATTAGTTGGTATGAGAACTGGCGGAATTAAGTTATATGATGAACTTAAACAAGACTTTATAAAACAAGGTATTAAAATCGGTAGAGATAAGTTGTACGATGTGTTAAGGCTTCATAATTTACTTGTTCCTAAGCTTAAAAACTATGTGACAACAACAAATTCTAATCATCAATTTAGAAAATATAAAAACCTAATTAAAGACCAAGTTCCTACTCGACCAGAACAACTATGGGTAAGCGATATAACATACATTAAAACAGACAATGGACACAATTACCTAGCAATCGTTACAGATGCATATTCTAAACAAATTATGGGCTATAAATTAGATAACAACATGAAGACATCACTTTGTTCAGAAGCGCTAGAAATGGCTATTAAAAATAGAAAATACCCTGATAAAAAATTAATACATCATTCTGACAGAGGTTTTCAATACTGTAACCCCAAATACACAGCATTCGCAGAAGAAAATGGCATAATGATGAGCATGACAGAACAATATGATCCTTATGAAAACGCAGTTGCAGAGCGAATTAATAGAACTTTAAAATATGAATATGGACTTAGAAATTGCATTAAAAACACTGCCATTGCTCAAGAAGTAACAAAACAAGCAGTATATATTTACAACAATTTAAGAACCCATTTTAGCTTAGAATTAAGAAAACCAGCTGAAGTACATTTAAATCCAAACATCAAATACAAATCATATCGAAGAAATAATGTAAATTTGACTGAACTAACAATTTGAAAACAAAACTAGTTCAAAATATTTTTTGCCTTCTAAACGGCTAAAAAAATCTTTTGAACGGTATAAATTAACCTAAAAAAGGTCAACCTATATCAGTATAATACACAAAGTTACCTCCATTCAATAACTTAACGCAACAAATCTAAAATTATAGATTTGTAAAATGGAAGTAAAAAAACATAGACGATTAACTTTGAAAGAAAGAGTGATTATTCAGACTCTTTTAAATGAAGGAAAGTCTAAATCTTATATAGCAATTAAACTCAATAGATCTCGTTCAACTATCGGTAGAGAAGTGAATAAATGGGTGCAAAAAAAAGAACATAGATATGATGCTGAACTTGCTCATTGGTGTGCTAAAGAAGATTATTTAAACAAGAGAAATTTAGATAAAATAAGCACTTATTCTTTACTCAAATTTTTTGTCTACAAAGGACTTTTATCAAACTGGACTCCTGAACAAATTTCTGGAAGATTAAAAGAGTTGTATCCTAATAATCTAATAATGTCTATTTCACACGAAGCTATTTATAGACACATTTATACTAGACCACAAGCTCGTTTAAATAAAAAGTTAATCAAACTATTAGTACGTAAAAAAACAAGACGTAGAACTCCTAAAAAAAGACGTGGTGGTGGAAGTAAAATCATTAACCAAGTCAGTATTGACAACAGACCACAACATATTGAACTTAGAAATGAAGTGGGACATTGGGAAGGAGATTTAGTGATTGGAAAAAATCATAAAAGTGCTATTGGAACTATTGTAGAGCGCAAAACTAGATTTACTTTAATAGTAAAATTAGAGTCTAAAAAAGCAGGTTAAGTAGCTAATGAGTTTTCTAAAATATTAAACAAATTAAATCCTATTTATAAAAAATCAATGACATATGATAACGGAATTGAAATGGCGAGACACGAAATGATTACTAAAAAAACAGGTATGAAAATATACTTTGCACATCCATATTCTTCCTGGGAAAGAGGAACAAATGAAAATACAAATGGACTCATTAGAAGATATCTTCCAAAAGGAACAAACTTCAATGAAATTGACGTAAATAAACTCCAAAATATTCAAGAAAAATTGAACAACAGACCAAGAAAAATTATAGGATATAAAACTCCAAAAGAAATGATGGATTTAGAACTTAAATTTGTAGCTTAGTAACATCAATAAACAAAAACGGTTTGTTGCGTTACAACATTGAATCCAAGTATAAGAAATAGCTGATTCAGTGATAAATCAAAGGTCAGTTCATTTAATAAAAGTCAGTCCAATCTGAAACTGAAGTGCTTTTTAATCCGATACTTCTCATACACGCAAACCGATACTATCTAAATGTTTGTATAAAGTGATATTTATTTTGAGTGTTAGTGTCTTACATAAGTGTACTACAATAAAAAATCAATTAAATCACCACCGTCTTCAATTTCTAAATTTTCTAACATTGTACTGCATTGGATATTATAACCTTGTTTATTTAAAAGAATTGCTTTTTCATTCCAAGTTTTATATTCAGTTTTATCTGGATAAGCAATAACATTAAATTCTTTAATAGATTTTAGCATTTTTTCTTTAAAACCTGTTTTACTACCTGTAGCTAACCAAATGAAATTAGGAATCATAATACTCATGATGATTGCAGTTTTTTCTGATTCTACAATACAAATTGTATCACTTTTAGAAATGCTGTTTATAAGGTGTAGCCCAAATAAACATTGTTGTAATACAAAATTATTTAATTTTAGTTGTTTGTGTATCCAGCTAACATGATTAAAAGGTTTTTTAACTCTTTTACCTGTATTACAATTGTACAACATAATCTTGCCACCACGTATTACGTTTTTTGTGTCTATTAGCCAAAATATTGTAGCTCCATACCAATAGTTTGTTGTCCCTATGTGATACATATCTATTGCTTGTGATACCATTTTAGGCTCAAAATTCCTTAATAAATAGCTTATAAAGTTACTTTGTTGCTTTGTATTACAATATTCTTGCAATACTTTTCTATTGTGATACGAAGGTTGTATTACTTCTGTGATACAGTTATTAATATTTGTAATACAATTTGATGTTGGTTTTTTAAAATAACCACATTTACTTTCTCTATCACATCTTCCATCACTAGAATTTAAATAAAGATTAGTTTCATTGTCAATAAATTTTACAAATGTTTTCTTATGGCAATTAGGGCAGATAAACTTTCTGCTTGATCTATCTAAACTGTATTTATAATTATGTTTCATTTTTTTGAATTCGTACCATTCGTACCTATTTATTGGTACGAATGGTACGATTATGTTTTTTAATTTTTGCGAATGTGATTTTCTAATAGGTAACGTAATCCATCTTCTTTAGTGAAGTCTGGTAGCTCATATTTCTTTTTCGGTTTTATTTCACTTTTTTTTATTTTACTTTTTTTTATATCGCTTCTTAGCATATCGGATAGCTTGATAAACTCTTCTTTAGAAAGAGCTTTGGCTATTGTGTATATGTCTGAAGCAACCATCTATCTTAGATATTTAGTTTTTTTCTTCTTTTTCTGATAGTTCCTTCGCATACATTTAACATTTCAGCTATATGAACATTATTCTTTCCTTCAGAAATTAAAAACTTCATCTGTTCGTCTCTTTCTTCTAAGTCCGATGTTCCAAAAGTTTTAAGATGTGCTTTTTCAGAATCAAAATCTTCAAAATGAAATTCTAGAAAGTTAGTTTCTTTATCAAGACTGCAAACAATAACATTCTCTGAGTGATATAAATGTTCTGTGTTACGTTGCTTAATTTGTTTGATATATCTAAACGATGCTTCTTGAGAACTACTACCAATAGCAAAACAACTATCACAAAAATTCATTAGCATTTTACTTCCTGCTAGATCATTTTTACTAATAGGTTTAGAGTCATCTCTTTTAGGAGTATGAGCTAATACAAGTATTGAAACATTATTTGTATTAGATATTTTTTTAAGAGTTTTCATTAATATCAAAGCATCTTTTGCTTTTTCATTTTCGCTGCTTAAAAAGGTAAGATTGTCTACAATCAAAACAGATACTTTTGTTTTGGTAATAATATCTGACAAGGTTGCGCAAAGATATTCTTCAATATTATTGTACTCTTTTGGTAACTCTAACTCGGTATGAAATTCTGCACGAAGAAAATTTTTATTAAATTGATAATGGTTTTCATATTGTTCAGAACACCTATTTTCAAATTGTTTATCAGATAATTCAAAGTCTAAATAGAGAACTCTTTTAGGAGGGCTTTCAAGTTTAAACCCAGGTATTGCTTTTCCTTTACTAATACTATCCGCTATTTGCACAGCTAAAATAGATTTACCTAAATTAGTGTCTGCAAATAAAATACAAAGCTCATTTTCATACCATAGCTCACTAAAAAGCATGTTGGGTATTGGTCTGTTTTTAGCCTCCTCTACCCAAGTATTTGCTTCTTTAATAATTAAACAACCATATTCAAAACCTTTAATTTTAAGTTTTTTTTGATTGTTTTCTATATCCTTAGTTATTAAATTAACTTTATCTTTTATCATGAAGTTAATTTTTAAGATTATTAGAGTCTATTGGCGGAATAGGCATTATTAACTCACCAATTGTCTTTGATGGATCATACAGACCGTGATTATCTAAACTATTTAAATAGTCTGTTATAATTTCTCTAGTTAAAGCGGATACTTTTATCCCTTTTTCATCTGCTAAAATTTGAAGTTGTTCTTTCTGGTCTTGATCAATTCTAAAATTAATTGTTGCAATCATTTTTACTTTTTGTTTTAAATATTTTTAAAATAAATACTTGTTAAAAAGTAAGGTGATTTTACATCAAAAGATAACTACCTAATTAACAAGAATTAACTAGGTGCAATTACGTGATACAATGAAGCTTTTAAAAGGGAGGGAAAAGGGGAAATGTGTGGGAAATGTGTGGGAATTTTTAAGGTTTATGGGGAATAGTTAAAAATAGCTTCTGATTATTAAAATTGCCCCCATTCTTTTTCAATTTCTTTTACTCTTTTAAAATGTTTATCCCCTTCAGAACTGTTTAATTTAATTTCTCCAAAAGTAAAGCCAAAGTGACTATTTATAATTTTCCCAAAGGACTCGGCAGATGGTGTTTTTATATTTAGTTTGTTACTAAAAAAATCAAAAAGGCTTACGATAAAAGCTCTATTTATTATGTCTTTTATGGTAATTAGATGCTCTATAAATTCAATTTGTTTTAAAGAATGAAATTCTTCAGGGTATTCTTTATATATTATTTGAGCTATTGTTTTTTTTGTAAAGACATTATCTTCTGTAAAAGAAAAACGTTGGTTTAAATCTATTAAAATTAATAAATCATTTTCAAAATCAAACATTTCAATTAACAATTCATTAGTTTGAAGTAAATCTCTGTTAAAGTAATTTATTTCCCCAATAAGGAAGGCTACAACTAACTCATACTGATATTTTAGTTGGTTTTGGAATAATGCTCTAGCTCTCTTTAATTTATTAAATTCATTTTCCGAGACCATTGTAGGTAGATTGTTAGTCCATTTAGAATAAAGATTTTTGAACTGTATTAAGGCAGCTTCTTTTTTTCTAGCTTCTAAAAAACCAAAGGTTTCATCATCAAAGTTAATGTTAAATAAAATATTTTTACATAAACTATTCTTATATTGATTTAATAAAAAGTCATAAACCTCTATAGTAAGTTCATCTGTAAATTTGTAACCAGTATTATTATGATCGTATTTAACTACGTTCTTTCGTTCTCCTAGATTTTCTGTTTTAGTTGATTTTATTATTTCTAATTTATTTGATATAATTATTAAATCATTTTCCTTTAGAAAATTTTCTAATTGTATAATTTTATTCAAAGAGTTTAGTTCTTTTGGAATAATTCCAAAATATTTACTTTCCATTACTTTAATAATTTTGAATAATCTTCAGGCAATACGGCATCAATATCTCGTAGATATAATTCTAGTGCATCCATTGTTGCATGTCCTGTAATTAATTTTAATTTACTTTTTACTTCAAAAGGAGTTGCTGTTTTTGCCATTTCTTTATACAACTTCGTTATAAAGGTATGTCTAAAACTATATAAACCATAATCTTTACCTAAACCAAAATGGTCTTTTACTTTTTTAAACTGTTTGGTAAAATAATTTCTTTTATTATTTTCTTTTGCTTCCCATTCGCCACCAATTTCATTTGGAGTAAATAAAAAATCGATTTTATTTAATTTAGATAGATCTGGTAATTGCTTAATTAATATATCAGGAATGATTTTAATTTTTACAGGCTTGTTTTTGGCTCTAACATAAATCTTTTTATCTATTAAATCGATATCACCAATTTTTAATCGACAAACTTCAACAGGTCTAAGAAAATTATAAGATATAAATTGAACAAAAAGATATAATACTGCATCATGTTTTTCTAAATATTTAAAAATATCTTTCTGCTCAGTTGTAGTATAGGTTTTATTTCTTTCTGGTACAGATTTTAAAACATTAATTTTCTTAACAAAATTATTTTCAATTATTTCATTGTCTTCTAACGTTTGAAATAAGGAACTGATGTCAGTACGTGTATTGTTTCTGTTTCTAGGACTTGTTGCTTGTAATACAGTGTTCAGATATTGTATTACAAGTTTCTTATTTATAGTTAAAATATCTTCATTGAGGTCATAGTCTTCTTCATTGAGCCATTTTTTAAATCGTTCAATTCTATTTTTAAAATTTTGATATGAAATCCTATTTAGAACTTTGGATTTGGTGTCTAATGCTAAGTCAAAAGAAGTGTTAATGGGGTAGAGGATCGGTGTTTCTTGTACAGCCTTTTTTTCAAGATACACTGGAGTTTTCTCTTGTGTTGGTGTACTGTTGACTTCGCTTTTTTCAGGAGAAAGAAGATTTTCGATAAATTCAGCTAAAGAACTATTATCTTCATAGGGATTGAAGCCTTTTGATAAAACATATTGTAAACTTTCTTTTAATTGAGTTAAGATGTGTATTCTACTTCTTTTATCCTTATAAAGGTTGACTCCAGCTTTTATATTAGTCTGCCTTTTTAGTTTTCCTGTAATTGGATCTCTAATTGAATAATAGACATACCAACTTTTGGATAATGCTTCTTTTTTATCTTTTTTTGACAGTTTAGACCAAGCTCCAATATTAGCTCCTCCAGTGAATATTTTTTGGCTCTGAATAATTCAATTTCATAGTGCAATCGTGTACTTTATCGTGTACTCTTTGTAAAAGTAAGAAAAATGTAGACATAAAAAAACGAATTATGAGACACAATTCGTTGATTTAATTAACATTAAGTTTGTAGCGAGAACGGGATTTGAACCCGTGACCTCAGGGTTATGAATTCGAGTTAAAATGCTTATAACGTAATAAATAACCTTTTTTATTTGTAAATCGTGTTCAAAAACGTGTTCAGTTTAGACCAGATTATTAGTATAAATTTCTGTATGCAATTTACTAATTTTACTATATGTTTTACATACTTTTAAAAGATAAATTTTTATACATCTTAAGTTTACATTTTATATTCGGATTTAAGTGTACTTCTGTAGGTTTTCTTAAACCTAGGCTAAAATGTGTTCTTAAATTATTGTAAATGTATACTGCTTGTTTTGTTATTTCTTGGGCAATATCTGTGTTTTTAAGAATTTGTTTTAATCCGTATTCGTATTTTAAAGTTCTATTAATTCGTTCTGCAATAGCGTTTTCGTAAGGATTATATTTTTCAGTCATACTCATTGTAATTCCGTTATTTTCTGCAAATTCCGTGTACTTAGGGTTACAATATTGAAAACCTATATCTGAATGATGAATGAGATTTTTAGTTGGATATTTTCTATTTTTAATAGCCATAGCCAGCACATCTGTACAAAGTGATGTTCTCATATGATTATCAAGTTTGTATCCCATAATGTATTATACTGATATAGGTTGACCTTTTTTGGTCTAATTTATACCTTTTAAATTATTTATATTCTATATAACTAGTTCAGTCAAATTTACATTATTTCTTCGATATGATTTGTATTTGATGTTTGGATTTAAATGTACTTCTGCTGGTTTTCTTAATTCTAAGCTAAAATGGGTTCTTAAATTGTTGTAAATATATACAGCTTGTTTTGTTACTTCTTGAGCAATGGCAGTATTTTTAATGCAATTTCTAAGTCCATATTCATATTTTAAAGTTCTATTAATTCGCTCTGCAATTGCGTTTTCATAAGGATCATATTGTTCTGTCATGCTCATCATTATGCCATTTTCTTCTGCAAATGCTGTGTAAAGTAATGGCAATCCTTTTGTATTACATTTGCGATCCTTTTCGTTTTTGTAATGCAATTATTTATTTTGATGAGAATTTGTGTCGTCTTTGTGAATTTGTAGCAATTGTTTTTACTTTATGATAAACATTGCAGTGTAAGGTAGTAGCAATTCTTTTGTATTACAGTTGCAATCTTTTTTGTTTTTGTAATACAATAATTTATTTTGATATGGCTTTGTGTTGTTTTTGTGAATTTATAGCAATTGTTTTTACTTTGTGATAAAATTGCAGTGTAAAGTAATGGCAATCCTTTTGTATTACATTTGCAATCCTTTTTGTTTTTGTAATGCAATTATTTATTTTGATGAGAATTTGTATCGTCTTTGTGAATTTGTAGCAATTGTTTTTACTTTATGATAAACATTGCAGTGTAGGGTAGTAGCAATTCTTTTGTATTACAGTTGCAATCCTTTTATATTATACTGATATAGGTTGACCTTTTTTTAGGTTAATTTATACCGTTCAAAAGATTTTTTTAGCCGTTTAGAAGGCAAAAAATATTTTGAACTAGTTTTGTTTTCAAATTGTTAGTTCAGTCAAATTTACATTATTTCTTCGATATGATTTGTATTTGATGTTTGGGTTTAAATGTACTTCAGCTGGTTTTCTTAATTCTAAGCTAAAATGGGTTCTTAAATTGTTGTAAATATATACTGCTTGTTTTGTTACTTCTTGAGCAATGGCAGTGTTTTTAATGCAATTTCTAAGTCCATATTCATATTTTAAAGTTCTATTAATTCGCTCTGCAATTGCGTTTTCATAAGGATCATATTGTTCTGTCATGCTCATCATTATGCCATTTTCTTCTGCAAATGCTGTGTATTTGGGGTTACAGTATTGAAAACCTCTGTCAGAATGATGTATTAATTTTTTATCAGGGTATTTTCTATTTTTAATAGCCATTTCTAGCGCTTCTGAACAAAGTGATGTCTTCATGTTTTTATCTAATTTATAGCCCATAATTTGTTTAGAATATGCATCTGTAACGATTGCTAGGTAATTGTGTCCATTGTCTGTTTTAATGTATGTTATATCGCTTACCCATAGTTGTTCTGGTCGAGTAGGAACTTGGTCTTTAATTAGGTTTTTATATTTTCTAAATTGATGATTAGAATTTGTTGTTGTCACATAGTTTTTAAGCTTAGGAACAAGTAAATTATGAAGCCTTAACACATCGTACAACTTATCTCTACCGATTTTAATACCTTGTTTTATAAAGTCTTGTTTAAGTTCATCATATAACTTAATTCCGCCAGTTCTCATACCAACTAATTTTCGATATTCTTGTATCATTGCGATGACTTTTTCATCGTTTAGTCGTTTGTTTTCTTGGGTTTTGAGTCTTTTGTAGAAGGCTTGTTTACTAATCCCAAAACACTCATAGAACCATTTTCTTTTAAACGGTTTTTCTTTTTTAGTTCTATCTCTTTCGCTAATGTTTTGGGCAATGACTTTTTTGACAAATCGACTCCAGTAATGATTTCCATGTCAGCAATAATATCTTGTTGAAATTCCTTTACAAACTCCAATTCTTCAATACGTTCCTTTAGTTTTTTAATCTCATCTAATTTACTCATACCTGTATTTTGTTGGACTAAAGTACTATATTTTTTGATCCAATACCCAATTGTAGTTCTAGGAACATCATATTTTTTGGAAGCAAAGTTTGTGGAAATCTGTCCATTCTGAATTTGGTCAACGACGAATAATTTGAGTTCTAAAGTTGCTTTTTCGTACGTTTTTTTTCGCCAGGGTTGTTTTTGAGCTTTCATAAGTGACTATAATTAAGTGTTTAATTTTTAGTCAACCTATTTCAGGAAAGTACAGAGTGGTAGTTACTGCTAACGTGTTTATATATGGTTTGTTGCGTGTTTAAGCATCTAATTTAGTAAATAATTACGGACAAAGAAAATCCGCGAGGATTTTCGCAAGTAGGCAAGAAGCAAGCAATAAATTATATATGTTGTTGGCAATAGTTTTTATTCTTCAGTCACAAATTTGAATGGAAGAAGAAATTTAACTTTCACTTTTTTGTTATTTTCTATTTCCGCTGGTTTCCAGTCAGGAATTTTAGATATTACTTTATAACAAGCTGTATCGTAATCTTTTCTCAATTTTTCAACTATTTCTATATCTACGACTTTTCCTAAAGTGTCAACTACAAAAGTCGATTTGACTTTTCCGTTTATATATTCCGTAAATCCTTGATGAAATTTATAATTCCTCTGTATGAATTTAGTCAGCGAATCAAGTCCGCCTGGAAATTCAGGCATCTTTGTTAAACTCGAAAATTTTATTTGTTCGTTATTTTCGTCTAAAAGTTGATATTCCAAATTCAGTCCGTTTTGAGACTCAACTTTTTTAAATTCCGATTGAGTGATTTCGTTTTCAGATTCAGATTTTTTTTCCGTTTCTGTATTTTCCGAATTCTTACAAGAAATCAAAAGTAAAATTGTCAATATAATTCCTATTATTCTATTCAATTCGGGATTTTTCTTAAATTATTGCCAATGTTTATGTATAAGGATAGTTGCGGGTTTGTATGCGAGGATTTTCCGAAGGAAAATCAGACGTTACAAACACGCAACGACCTTTTGATTAAGCACTAAACCGCAATTATTTTTATACGGTGTTGGCAAATCGTTATTTTTTAATCAGATAGTTTAAATTCCAACTTTTCACAACACTATCTATGTCTTTTTCATTTAATTCTATGTTAGTTCTTGGTTCGGTATGATAAACAATTCTTCCAGTTCGAGTTAAAATAGAGTCGTTATAAATTTCACTAAAAATGTTCAGTTGTAAAATTATTCCATTTTCATTTTTCATTCGATAAGCATCCATTTCTTTGTCTAGAATATATTTTTCATTTTCTGAAGGTGTTACTACTTTCCAAGCGTGTAGTATTTCGTTAGAGTTTGGTTTTTCTCTCCAAGTTTCCCATCTATTTCCGAAAAACTCGTCGTGTCTGCTTTCCGCTGTCATATATTCATCTATGATTGGAACATTAAGTGATTTTCTCAAAACGTTTGCTTTAATTCCATAATCTAAATTCGCAATCTTTTTTTTGTTGTCAAAATAGTTATATGTCAAATAAATTCCGAAAATCAGAAGTACAATTTTAAATAAATGTTTTTTCAGATTAATGTTTTTCATAATTCCATTATACCTTTGTTTTTTTCAAAAGTGTGATTGGTTAATGTTTGCCAACGTTGTTGTGTTATGGAAAGTTGCGTTTAAAGTGAACGGCTATTTTCCGCAGGAAAATAGAAGTTTACAAAAATGCGACTAACTTTGGTTAAGCTAAAAATAAGCAATTTTTTATACACAGTGTTGTAAGCAGTTTTTTTTAGTTCGTATGTGTTTCTATATCTGCAATATAATTTAGTTCAGCCCAATCTACTATATTATAATTTACAAATTGGTTTCTCCATTCTATTTCTTGACCAACAGGAACATAAAATCGAATAATTCCGCTATTCAATTCTGAATTGTGTTTTTCGTTCAATTCCAGTTCGTTCATTGAATTAAGCCAGTCATTTTGATAGTCAACATTTTCCATTCCAAAAAGTCGTGGGAAAATCGTTATTTCATTTGTTTGAGAATGCAAATATCCTGTTACAAACCAATTAATTCCGTCATTTGTATAAGTTTTGTTATTAAGAATATCTAAAACGTATTGTAAGTTGTCTGATTCCAAGTTTGAAGTAAAATTTAATGAGTTCACATTATCAACTTGATGGTCGAAAAGATTAATAAACTCAAACAAATCATTTATGTCAGTTCCGCTTTTAATTCCAACAGAAACTTCTCCAGCTACAAACTCTCGTGTGTCGGTTTCAGAATCATCATTTGAACACGATGATAAAATTCCTATAAATGATATTAGAAGAATTAATTTTTTCATAATTATTGTTTTTTAATAGATGCTAAATTTCCGAAATGGTTGCGTCAAATTGCTTACAACGTTGTTGTGTAAGGAAAGTTGCGTGGTTTAAGCACTAAAGTTAGTAAATAAAACACGAACCAAGAAAATGAAGTGCACCCAAATGTTTAGACAAATTTATAATTAATTTTGATAATAATTAGCTCGATATTCAATCGGGCTCATTCCCTTTAAATTTTGTTTAATTCTCTCATTATTATAATATTTTATATACACTTTAATCTCTTTTTTTAATTGAGATATCGACTTGTATTTATTTATATAAAACAATTCAGATTTTAGAATACCGAAGAAATTTTCTATCACAGCGTTATCTAAACAATTTCCTTTACGAGACATACTCTGAGTAATTCCTTTTTCTGTTAATAATCTTCGATACTGTTTCATTTGATACTGCCATCCTTGATCTGAATGTAATATTAAATTTGTTTGATCTGGTATTTTCTTAAAAGACTTTTTCAGCATAATAGCTACTTGTTTAAAATCAGGTTTTTCAGATAATTGATAATTTATTATTTCTCTATTAAAGAGATCAATTATTGGAGATAGATATAGTTTTTTTCCTAAAACTTTAAATTCTGTAATATCGGTAGCCCATTTTTTATTTGGCCTAATAGCTTTAAAATTTCGTTGTAATATATTAGGAGCTGTTTCCCCTATTTGCCCTTTATAAGACTTGTATCTTTTAGCTCTGACTAAACTTTTTAAACCTAATTCACGCATTAACTTGAGTACTGTTTTATGATTTATTAGAGTTCCTATTTTGTTGATTTCTAAAGAGATTCTTCTATAACCATATCTTCCTTTGTGACGATGATATATTTGATGAATCAATAGTTTTATCTCTTTATATTTATCAACTATAAGACTTCTTTTATGATGATAATAATAACTACTTCTTGCCATGTTCATATGATATAATAAAATATCTAAATCATACTTATGCCTTAATTCTGTTATGGCTTTTGCTTTTTGTTTTGCTCTTGTTGAATTAAGGCCTGTAACTTTTTTAGCAAGTCCAGTTCTGCACGTAATGATTCATTTTCTAATAAAAGTTCCTCTTCTCTTGTTAAAGGTTTATTAGACTTTTTTTTAGCCCTCTTAAATTGCATAGATTTTGGTTTACCTCTAGGTTTAATGTTTAAGCCTATAATACCCTCTTTTTTATAATTACGTTGCCACTTCATAATTACAGATTTTGTAGGAATATTAAATTCTAAACAAGCTTGACTGAAAGATAATGAATCTTTGTCAATAGCTTTTAAAACTTTAAGTTTAAAAGGAATGCTATACACTTTTGTTTTTCTTGGTAATAGTGCTTTTTTACCATATTTTTCATAAAATCGAATCCAATCATGAAGGGTTGTATGATGACAACCATATAACTTAGACACATCTTCAACTGTTTGGTTATTTTTTAAAACTTGCTTTACACATCGAAGTTTAAATGCGTAATCATACTTGACTTTTCTTCCCATAATAATACCCTCAAATAGTGTCTAACTTTTTGGGAGCAGTTCAAAATCCGCGAGGATTTTCGTAAGTAGGCTTTTACTAGCAATTTTTTTTACACGGTGTTGTAATGCGTAATTTTTAATTTACAAATTTTAATTCTTTCGTTTCTATGTTTATAAATCCGAATTTTTTCTCTCCATTCGAACCTAATATAAACTTCTTGAAATCAAGGTCTCTATCAATACTACTTTCTGTAAGTAGTGATATTTCCCAGTTTTCAAATCCGTTTTCATTTTTCCATTTCTCAATTGAGTTCTTTAGTTTTTCTGATTGTTCCTCTTTTAGATTATCATGAAGCTTTTGATTTGTCATCTCGAATTGTTCTCCACTTTTTATGAAGTCAACTCGATAATGGTATATGTGCTTTTGACTAAAATTATCAAATTCGAAGAAAGAAAATCGATTGTCAGTATATTCGGTTTTATCTACTTCTTTTGGGAAATAGAAGTTATAAAATGTTTTTTCTTCATTTAACTTTTTTGTCAATGAATTACAAAGTGCATTTAATTCCGTAAATGTTTTTCCTTTTTCCTTATCCAATGGTTGAGCAGTATAAATGTTATTTACCCAACGATAAGTTCCATCACGATTTTCAATCCTATTTGCAATTGCTCTTGCGTTAGGAAAATAAGCTTGGATATCCTTTTCGAGTTGTCCGGAAGCTCTGATTTTTACCTTAATTGCTTCATATTCCTTTTCAAATCCTTGTTTGTCAAATTCAAAAGGCTCTTGTTCTCCAAGGTTGTACTCGACTGCGATTGGATAGTCGTTATTTTCAATGATATAAAACTTAAAGCCATAAATTTTTCCAAACTCGTGCCAAGTTCCAATAAATTCGGTTTTGAATTGGTCATTATAGATTTCCGATATTTTGGATTCCATAAATTCCTTTGCTTTGTTCTCTTCTTTCTCGAACATCTTATTTTGTCCTTGACATCCAAAAGCGAGAAATGTTATTATTAAAAAAGCTAGGTTTTTCATTCAGGACTGCGTTTTGTCATTATGCATTACAACGTGATTGTGTATGGTTAGTTGCGTGGTTAAGCAACTAAGTTAGTAAACTTTAACGAACCCGTGAAAATTCCCCAGGAATATTCGCAAGTAGGCAAGAACCAAGCAATTAATTATACACGGTGTTGTAATGCGTTTTTATCTCTTTTATTAATCTTTCGATTTTTTATTTATTTTCAATTGTGGAATGCTAGTTGAAATATAAATAAGCAATATGAATGAAATTATAGATTGGAATAGCCATAATGATTTCGTCAAGTATGTATTTGGAATTATTTCAGAAAATTTAAATGAAGAAATAGAAGCAAACCAAAAGTCAACAAATCCGATTTCTTTTTTAACGTCATTAGATCTTTCATAAAATGAATTATAACTATTTATATAGCTTTCGAGTGTTTCGCGTATTGTATTATTTTTGGAATAAATTATATTTATTTTATTATTGTTTTTAAAAACTGTTAAATAGATTTTAGGCGGTTTTATTCCACCTCCTCCAAGTCCATTGTATTTTTTATAATTATAAGTAGAATCAGAAATAGCTTTAAAAGTAACACCAGACAATCTTATACTATCCAAATAATTTAATTCTTTTAGCTTAAAGAATTCTGATTTATTAAGCGTTGAATCATTTTCATTACTTAAACTATTTTTTATTAGATCAAAATTAAAAGTGTTGAATTGATTGCTGTTTTTTTCGTTTTCTAATCTATGATTTGCTGAATCTTTTAAGTAGTCAGATAGATAATAGTTGTTTTCATTTATTTTGTAACTAATAAAGTGAAATGTCGGAAAAAATAATATTGCCAAATAAGATAGAATGAACAAAATATTTAGTCCTTTTTTCTTATACTTTTTTGAAATTTTTATTAAATAGAAGATATATAATAATACAATTGAAATAGGAACAATAATTAAGCTTTCAGTAATTCCCAAAAAGAACATAAGCACTATTAAATTCAATATTGGTAGTGCTAATAGATAAATTATTCTTTTGTTCTTCATGTTTTTGGTAAATGCATTACAACGTTTATGTATAAGAATAGTTGCGGGTTTGTATGCGAGGATTTTCCGAAGGAAAATCAGACGTTACAAACACGTAACGACCTTTGATTAAGCACTAAGCCGCAATTATTTTTATACGGTGTTACCATACGTTTTTATTCAGTTTGTTATTCAGTCAGATTTTCATTCCGCACGACAATTGTGTTTCCCCAAATGTCTCCCAATCTTTGATTTTTATCTGTATTTTTTATTGTTACTATTCCAATTAGTCCAAAAAAGAACATATCAATTGGGTCAAGTAAATGTCTTTTAAAAGATTCACCAAAAGTCAGTTTTCGGTTAATTGCGCTTTTTGGAATTGCTTTTATTCCTGCGAGTGAATTTCCGAGTGTTGCTCCGAGTCCGATTTCAAGTCCGACAGTCATAATTCCCCAAAAGATTATTGGCACAAGTGCTGGTAAACCATTTACAGAATATTCACCTTCCGCATTTGGTTCTCCAAACGCATAGATATAGATAAAAAGGAACACGTAAATTATTAGATAATCTATAAATCCGGCTAAAATTCTTTTTCCAATATTTGGTTCAGTTCTTAATTCTGAAGTAGTAATGTTTGTTTCTGTCATCGTTTTTCTCAAATGTATGGTAACGTTGTTGTGTATTGAATGTTGCGGCTTTGTGAACGAGGAATTTCCTACGGAAATTCAGGAGTTTGCAAAGAAGCAACAAGTTTTAGTTTAGCCAAATATAGCAATATTTAATACACGGTGTTGTACGTAGGCTTTTTATTCCTGTTTCTTCATTTCAATTCCTTTCGGGTTTTCAGGAAATCCAATTAATTTGTTTTTGTAAAAATACATTTCAAAATTTTCGCCTTGTTTCCACCATTTTAATATAATGCTATCTCCTTTTTTTTCATTCATTCCCATTTCTATGATTTTCAAAGAATCATTCGGATTTTGATTCAGTTCATAAATTCCATAAGTATTTGGGTTTTCAGAAATATCTAAACGTAAATTTCTGTTTTCAATTTTAAAATGATAGTTTGTTTGAGAATAAGGATGATTTTCAATCCAAGAATTCCAAAAAAAAGAGAAGATTAAATAACAGATAATTGTGTTTACAAAAAATAAAATAGAAAATCTTTTTTTAATTAAGAATGTAATCATTCCAATCAGAATGTTCACAATAAATATTCGAGGTCTATAAGATTCAATTCCAACTGACATAGATGAATAAGGTTCAATTATACTAACCCAATATTTCATTAATAAAATATCAATTAATAAAATTAGAACTCCAATTCCGACAAATATTTTTGTTTCAGATTTTTTCATTTTCAGCTTTAAATTCCGCTTGTTTTTTCATTTTTAAATATCTAAAAACTTGAATTTTAACTAAATTTTTGTTGGTAATTCTAGCTTACGTACAACGTTGTTGTGTAAGAAAAGTTGCGTGTTTCAAGCACTAAAGTTAGTAAATAAAACACGAACCAAGAAAATCTGCAAGGATTTTCGTAAGTGGGATTTTACCAGCAATTTTTTTTACACGGTGTTGGCAATAGTTAATTTTCATAAATTCCTAACCAGTTAATTTGTTCATTCCACTTATTCTCTTTGTAGTTTTTTACAATAAAAGTCTTTTCCACAATTTCCTTTATAAATAAAGATTTGATAGAATCAATTTTTTTATTTGATACCTTTTTATCTATAAAAAGAACATATTTAATTTTATCTAAACCTTTTTCATAAATTTTAGATTTAAAATTCAATAATTGATATGCCAGATTATTCAGATTGTTTGAATAGTCGGTTTTTGCAATTACTTTATTATTTTTTAAAGTTAAATAGATATTAAAATTATAGTCATTATTTCCTGCTGAAATTAAACCATTAGATACTTTGTCTAATTCTATTTTAAGTCCTATTTTATTCTCAAAATATTCAAATCCATTTGTAATTTTCGCAAATTTAAAGTAATGAATTGAATCGCGTTCATTCTTAATAAACAGGGTGTCTTTAGTTGAATTAAATTTATAATAATTCGTATTTTTATAATTTAAATCAGAGTTTCCTCGTAATAAAGTTTGTTCAATTTTATCATCTATAACTTTCCATTTATTGGAATATGTTCCATAAATTAAAGGGTTGTCAATCACCATAGAATCTTTAAAAAATTCAATATCGATATCAAACTCAAAGTTTTCATCTGAAATTGAACTCCAATTTCCAATAAAATCAGATTTTTCATTCTCTTTATTACAAGAGATAAATAGTGTTGTAAATATGAACAGTAGTAGTGTTTTCTTCATAATTATTGCCAACGGTTTTGTATATGGCTCGTAGCGTGCAAAATAGCTTTTATTTTTCGGTTAGGCACAAGCCAGATTTTTAAATTTTACTATTTATCTTTTTTATTGAAAATCGTCAAATTTAAAAATTTGGCGACTTTGCAAATATGTCTTAACTTCGATTAAGCAACTGATTAGCTATGAGCTATATACGTTGTTGGCAACAGTATTTTATTTTTCTTCATCACCTTCAATGTTATCCATAAATTCAAAATATGGATTGAATAATCTTAGAATAAAATTCCTTAGATAATATTGATGTGTCGATATGTCAACTAAATAATTTGGAATATCTCCGTACCAATACTGCATATGGTTTTCTTCTCCATTTTTTCTGATGAAGTCATAATCCATTTTAGAGTACTCAAAAAATAATTCTCGAATTAAACCTGTTACTCTCATTTCAAAATTATGGCAATATGAGTCCTCCATAGTATTTCTTTGATATCGCTCCCAATCAAATCCACCATAGCTTGTTTCAATCCAATCCTTGTCAAGACTTTTTGTGAGTGTTTTCACAATGTCAAAACAAATTCCTGAAATCTCATTGTCCCAAGTCATTGATAAGTCACTTAAATGATTGGGTTTGTAATCATCTTTAGCTTCTTTATCATCACGTTTCAATTCAGGAATTATCTCGTAGATATCAAAGTAATCAATTAAGACATCGTCAGCTTCGTTTTGCTTAAGGTCATATTTAGTGGTTAAAACTCTATTCTTGGTTGCTTTGTATGGATTAATACCTCCAATAACAATGGCATTAATTAAATGACCCATACCCTTTGTTTCTGGCCAATTTTGCATTGTGTAAACAAAGCCGTGAATTCCTTTAGCTTCCATTATTTGAGCTGCATAGGCAGAAACAGAGTTCATTTTATCAATCATATCTTGGTCTGGATCTTCACCATCTTCTTCTGGACTCCAATCTCCCTCAAGTGCATCCCAAGTAACTTTAAAAACATCAAAATTGCTCCCTGAGAAGCACGATGTTGTTAAACTGTCAATTTCTTCGAATGTCGGAATCCAAGGTTCTAAGACAAGAGTATTAATATCATCATTTTCCCATTTTGGAATCATTGCGATAACATTTGTTTTGTCGTATAAAATCGAGTTTATAGTAGCCTCTCTAACAATTCTTTCTTCCATTGGTGAAATTAGAACATAAGCAATGTCCATTTTACTCATAGGTGAGAATAATGTTTTTAGATGGCTTCCATAAGCAAGTAATTCAGTATATGCTTGTCTCTCGGTTTGCTTGCTTTTTTTTAGTTCTACTACAGTCAAACCATTTCTTCCACCAAGTACTCCAAGGAAATCTGCCCTAATTGTTGAATCTGAATCCTTTTTAAGTGGCACTTCACAACCAATTAATTCCAAATCATATAATGAATTATAATGCTTCTCATATTGAGTAACTATCATATTGAAAATAGCTTGAGAAGGTGTGAGATGAGAAGGGTTTTCAATCTCTATTTTCTTTGGGAATTCAATTTTAGAAAGAAGTTCAGTCCAATCTTCTCTATTATCCCATATATGATTTTGAATTTCTTTCTCGGTCATTTCAATATTGTTGCCAACGTTGTTGTGTTATGGAAAGTTGCGTTTAAAGTGAACGGCTATTTTCCGTAGGAAAATAGAAGTTTACAAAAATGCAACAAACTTTGATTATGCTAAAAATAAGCAATTTTTTATACACGGTGTTAGGCAACGTTTTTTATTCAATGTAATTATTTCCTTTTATAGTCCAATCTGGTAATTCTTTATATTCTACAATTCTCCAATTATTACAATGAAATGTTCCTTTTATTTTAAAATCATTTTCAATAAAACCAAAAGGATTTGGTAATTCTAATTCATAATTTCCCCAAACATTTTGAGCAATTTTATAATCAAATTTGCTTATTTTAATTTTATAGTTTTTAATTGAACTTGAATCTATTTTTTTATTTTCAAATTGTGATTCTGTAGATGCTTTAAAAATATTTGTTTTTTCCACAATAGAATCTCTCAGATAAAAAGTCAGAAATCTATATTGTCTTTCAATTCCCATTTGAAATTCGGTTGCACTTCTATTTCCTTTTTTAAGTTCACTCAAAGAAGGAAATTCAGTTCTGATTTGAATTTTTAAGGTGTTTTTTTTAACGTTCTTTTCGCAATTGCAAAATCCTATTAAAGTGTCAACTTGTTTGTCAGAATATGTGTAAATTAAATCTACTTTTTGAAGTTCCAAAGTTGAATCTCTTTCGATCGTCGAAATTTTACTTTCCTTAATTTTTACAATAGTTGTTTTTGTTTCAGTTTTTGGCTCATTTTTTTTCATTTTATTATCTTTTTTACAAGAAAATAAATTCATTAATAATACTAAACTTAATATGTAAATACTGCTGCTTGGATTCAATGTTGTAACGCAACAAACCGTTTTTGTTTATTGATGTTACTAAGCTACAAATTTAAGTTCTAAATCCATCATTTCTTTTGGAGTTTTGTATCCTATAATTTTTCTTGGTCTGTTGTTCAATTTTTCTTGAATATTTTGGAGTTTATTTACGTCAATTTCATTGAAGTTTGTTCCTTTTGGAAGATATCTTCTAATGAGTCCATTTGTATTTTCATTTGTTCCTCTTTCCCAGGAAGAATATGGATGTGCAAAGTATATTTTCATACCTGTTTTTTTAGTAATCATTTCGTGTCTCGCCATTTCAATTCCGTTATCATATGTCATTGATTTTTTATAAATAGGATTTAATTTGTTTAATATTTTAGAAAACTCATTAGCTACTTCACCTGCTTTTTTAGACTCTAATTTTACTATTAAAGTAAATCTAGTTTTGCGCTCTACAATAGTTCCAATAGCACTTTTATGATTTTTCCCAATCACTAAATCTCCTTCCCAATGTCCCACTTCATTTCTAAGGTCAATATGTTGTGGTCTGTTGTCAATACTGACTTGGTTAATGATTTTACTTCCACCACCACGTCTTTTTTTAGGGGTTCTACGTCTTGTTTTTTTACGTACTAATAGTTTGATTAACTTTTTATTTAAACGAGCTTGTGGTCTAGTATAAATGTGTCTATAAATAGCTTCGTGTGAAATAGACATTATTAGATTATTAGGATACAACTCTTTTAATCTTCCAGAAATTTGTTCAGGAGTCCAGTTTGATAAAAGTCCTTTGTAAACAAAAAATTTGAGTAAAGAATAAGTGCTTATTTTATCTAAATTTCTCTTGTTTAAATAATCTTCTTTAGCACACCAATGAGCAAGTTCAGCATCATATCTATGTTCTTTTTTTTGCACCCATTTATTCACTTCTCTACCGATAGTTGAACGAGATCTATTGAGTTTAATTGCTATATAAGATTTAGACTTTTCTTCATTTAAAAGAGTCTGAATAATCACTCTTTCTTTCAAAGTTAATCGTCTATGTTTTTTTACTTCCATTTTACAAATCTATAATTTTAGATTTGTTGCGTTAAGTTATTGAATGGAGGTTGGTTTGGTCAAATGTGTTACAACGTTGTTGTGTATGATTAGTTGCGTCGTTTAATGAGTGAATTTACTAAATAAAGTACGAACGGCGAAATTCCGGAGGAATTTCCCAAGTGAGCTAAAACTAGCAATTAATTATACACGGTGTTATAGCCCGTTTTTTTTACCCGAAGTAATAATTCCAAGCTTCTTTATTAATTCCGAATTTTCCTTGCCACCAATCAACTGGATATGACCAATCTGTTTTATTAACTGGTCTATCTTCTCTTTCGTTATAAGGTATAAAATTATTATAGAAACCTTTCTGATCTTCAGTTTCTAAAATTCCGCATATTCCTAATATGTTAAGAATATTTTCTCTTTCATTTATATTCGATTTAAAAACTTTCGATAATTTTTTTTCCAATTGTCTTGGTCTTTCTTCTTGTGGTAAATTAATAATCACATTCTTAATATTCTCTAAAATTTCGTAATCCTCTTTCGTTGGTTTTACATTTGTTATTTTCTCTATTTGTTCTAAATCAAATAACACATATTCTATACTTGAGAACCTAACTCCGCCCCATTTAATTTTTTCAAAATTTAAAACATTCAAATCATATTCAGTTTTTCCTTTATTATAAATTCCGCAATTTTTACAAATTTTGTAATCAGTTGATTGGAATTTATGTGTTTTAAAAACTCGAGCAATTGCAAAACTCGAAAGAAACGAACGATATTCTAATTTTCTTGAAGTCAAACTTGCGATAAAAAAGTCAACAACTTGTTGCTTGTCAATTTTATCATAAACTTTCAATAATTTTTCTCCCAATTCTTCGTGGTCGATTGTGATTTTTTCAAACATTACTCCTTTTGATTTCGCATATTCAAAATCTTTTGTGTCAGTAATTTTTTCATCTTTCCAACCAGAACTTGTCCAAAATGTATTTATTAAAATTTTTTTAGCTTTGGTATCCATCGGTTTTTTTAAATGGGCTATAACGGTTTTGTGTATAAAAAGTTGCGATTTTTGTGAACGGCTATTTTCCGCAGGAAAATAGGAGTGAGTAAAAAAGCAACTACTTTTGGTTAAGCTAAAATTAAGCAATTTTTTTTACACGTTGTTGTGCATAGTTATTTTAATTCCATTTTGTTTTTTCAATATTATATCTTTCAATTTTCTGGCTAACTAATTTTTGATTTTTATCGAATGTTTTTATTATAGTTTTCCTTTTTTTGTTTTTATAAATTTCATATTCGGTCAAATCTCCATTTTGATCGAAGTAATTCACACGTTTATAATTTAAAGTTAGATTTTCGTAAAAAGTTTGAGTAAGTAATTTTCCGTTTTGCCTGAAGTCGAAAATTTCAATCGGTTTTCCATTTTTAAAAATTCCTTTAACTCTTATATTTCCGTTCGAGTAAAAATCCGTTTCAGTTCCGTTGCAAACTTTTTCACAATTCAAATAATTCCAGCGATTTGAATGTAATTCATTTCCAAATGAAAATAGAATTTTAGGTATTCTAATTGTGTCATTAATTGTTTTTAAAGTTGTTGAATATTGTCCAATTAATTCTCCACGTTTAACGTAAACATTAATTATTTTATAATTAAATTTTGGAAATGAGTCAATTTCAAATTCTGGTTTTATGATTTTTTCAGAACAGTCATTATAGAATACTAAATTCAGATTTTCCTTTCCGCTGTTTTGACTATAACACGAGAAGTTTATAATTAGCAAAAAGATTGATTTTAGTACTGTTTTCATAATTATGCACAACTTGTTTATATGCTTATGTTATATCAGTATATATCTCTTATTTGGGTTTATATGCTGAAGTTTTATGATTATATTTATACATTGAATATGATTCTTTAAAAGTAATTTATTCCTACAATTCATCAAAAGGATTTTTAATATTTTTAAGACTAGTTTTTGTAACATGAGTATATATCATTGTAGTTTTTTGGCTACTATGACCTAATAATTCTTGTATATACCTAATATCTGTTCCATTTTCTAATAAATGTGTTGCAAAAGAGTGTCTTAAAGTATGTAATGTAACCTTTTTTGTAATTTTAGTATTTTTCAATGCTTTTTTTAACACAGCTTGAGCACTGGCACCACTGTATTTATGTCCATTTTGCCCTTCAAAAAGAAAAACTTTAGGTTTATAAGCTAAATAGTACTCTCTAAGAAGTATTAAAAAAGAATACGAGAGCAAAGTATACCTGTCTTTTTTCCCCTTAGCTTGCTTAATATGAATTAACATTCTTTTGCTATCAATATCATCAACTTTTAAATTTAATACTTCCCCAATTCTGAGTCCACCAGAATAAAGAAGACTTAATAATGTTTTATGCTTTAGATTTGTAAGATTATTAAATATGGCTTTAATTTCTGCAACACTTAAAACTGCTGGTAATTTCTTTTCTTTCTTAGGTCTTTCAATATTTAATAAATTAATTTCTATACCTTTAAAAAAAAGAAATTTTTTAATTCCATTAATGCATTGATTTTGATAGGATACGGATCTGTTTGCTCTAAATATAAAGTCATAGTTAAACTGTTCAATTAATTTTATTGAATAATCTTCATTTTTTTTTAGTAATCCATAACGAAGAAAGTATGCAGTTACTTCCACATAAGTATTAACAGTATTCTCACTTAATCTTTTTTGTTGCAACCATCTTTTAAACTTTTTTAATTCTGAAGTTAAGTCGATAGATAAAGCAGGTAAGACCAATTTGTAGATTTCTTCTGACGGAGGTATAACTTTTTTTTTAAGTTTTTCATAATTAACAAACCATTTTTTTAGTCGAATATGGTTATATAATAAACTCCTATTACTTGAAGAATCTTTAATGTAGAAAGATTTCAAATTTTGGCTCCATTGTACCTCGGGTAATAATTTTAAATGATTTTTTATTTCCTGATCAAAAGGAAAATTAATCATAACAATATTTGAACCCTTATGAATGTTAGGAAGTAAAATAATAGATTTCATAGCTAAATAATTATCTAATGTAGTGAAAATAAACTAAATAAGAAGTATGTAGCTTTGTGCTTTAATAGATTTAATTCGTCGATTTTTGATTCGAGTGTAATGTAAAGATATATACAATGTCTTTTTTAGATAATTCAAATATTTTTCTTAATTATCAAATTATACTTCTGTATTTAAATGTATGGTAAGTTGTAAGCAATGATTTGTATTTATTGGGAGTAAAACTATAGTTAGTTACATTATCTCGATTTTTCCAAGAAAAATCATTATCAAAATATGGAGGAGATACTTTAAATGGATTGATAAAATACTTGTAACACAAATCAAGTTTTGTATTACAAACTTGTATTACATTAATGTTATTTGGGATAGGAGTGGAGTTAGATGCTTTGAAAAGTCTTTAGTTTAAATTTTTGTTTTATATAATACTCTTTATTTTTATTAAAAATAATTATGAATTTAAGCATATCTATAGTTGAATTATGCGTTAATTTTACGTATAATTAACGCATAATATAGGCAATGTAAAATAATTGCACTTGATTTTTATACTATTATGGAGTTATAAAAAGTTGTTAAATAGCGTGAGTTCGAGCTAAGCAATAGTATTATTAGGTAACATATTGGGTATTGTTATAGCAGTTTTTTAGGTGAAAAAGAAAAATTAATTAGTTTTGAGTTCTATTTGACAGTCTACTAAATCAAACAAGTTTTCGTTTAAAAGACTCCGTTTATTTAAAATTTCTTGTGATTCATCTTTATCATCAATAAAAACAATATCCATTTTCTTTCTTGCTAATATCAAAATATCAAACACCCATTCTATTTGTTAGATTTGTACTTGTTCAATTAAGTGTTCGAAATAGAATTTTGGGGAATTGAGTAAAAGAGGGTAAAATACCCTTTTTCTAAACTCCTGATAAATTACATTTACTTTTCTAGTTTCTTTACTCATTTTTTACTTAAATAATTTTGAGTAATCTTCTGGCAACTCTGCATCAATTTCTCTTAAATATTTTTCCAATGCACTCATTGATTTATGTCCTGTAATCAGCATTAAATTACTCTTAGCTTCAAAAGGAGAAGCATTTTCTCTCAGTTTTCTATATAATTTTGAGATAAAGGTATGTCTAAAACTATAAATTCCATAATCTTCATTCAATTTAAAATGGTCTTTTACAACTTTTCTAAATCTTTTAGAAAAATGATCTCTTCTATTAGTTTCATTTGCATCCCAGAAAGCTCCAATTGCTTCTGGAGTAAATAAAAAGGATTCCTTATCTAACTTTGATAAATCTGGTAATTCATCAAATAAAATACTAGGAATAATTTTTGTTTTTAAAGGGCTATTCTTAGCCTTAAATTGAACGGTTTTAGTTTCTAAATTAATGTCCTTAATTCTTATTCTACAAACCTCAATAGGTCTAATGAAACTATAAGAAACGAATTTTATGAATAGTAATAATAGTTGATCTTGTTTTTCTAAATATTCAAATATATTTTGTTGCTCTTTTAATGTGTAAACCTTATTTCTTTCTGTTTTGGATTTTAATACAGGAATTGATTGAATATAGTTTTCAGCAACCAATTCATTATTTTTTAATACTTGGAAGATACTTCCTAATTCTGTTCTGTAATTATTACGATTTCTTGCGCTTGTTTTTAAAACAATTCCATTAAAATAATCTAATAAATCTTTTCTAGAAATTTCTCTTATATTCTTTTTGGTTGGATGCGTTTCTTCCATCCAAATAATAAAAAGTTTTGCTTTTCTTTTATAATCTTTTATCGTTCCACTACTTACTGCCTTTTCTTTTAAGCTTAGAGCAAAGTCAAAAGCTTTTACAATAGACATTTCTTCTTGATTCTTATTCCCAGTATTTTGTTCTTTTATGTGAATTTCTTTTTGGTTGTTTTTTATAGGTTTTTTGGTTGTTTTAGATAAGTCTCCCTTTAGAATTACATTTTCTAAAAGTGAAGTAATCATATTTTCATCTAGGGCTTCCTTTACAGCATTTTTTACAGATTCGTTTATTTTTGATGGAGATATTGCTTCTTCTTTAAGAGTTTCTTCTAGTTCTATATTAACAGTATGATTTTTCAACTGCTCATACAACTCGGAGTTATCTATGAAAGGATTGAAGCCTTGTTTTAGTAAAAACAACAAGTTTTTTCTATAAGAAGACAAGATGCTCATTCTATTCTCTTTGGTTTTGTATTGGTTTACTTTACCATATACATTTGCCATTCGTTCCAATTTCCCTGTTTTTGGATTTCTGAAGGAAAAATAGATGTACCATCGCTTAGATAAATCTCCTTTTGCTGTATAGATTTTTGGGGAAGAAAAAAGGTTTAAAACTTTAGAATCGTGTTCAAAATCGTGTTCAATTTCTGTTGTTAGGGTAAGGTAATGGTAAATTGATTGCATAAAAAAACAGTTTAGAGACCTAAACTGTTGTTTTTTATTGATTTAAAATAGTAGCGAGAACGGGATTTGAACCCGTGACCTCAGGGTTATGAATTTAACAAAACACCCTAATTTCACGCTTTTATGCTTTATTTTAACTAAATCGTGTACTGAATCGTGTACTCGGATTTATATATAATTTCTATTCAAATATAATTAAGATTTTTATTCCTTAAAGGTTAAAATTGATTTTTTTAACTCATTTTTAAAGATTTTTCTAATTGTTTCAATTCAACACCTAAACCATTAAACATTTGCATAATACTACTCAATTTTAGTTCATGTTCTTCATACTCTTGCGTATTTATGCTACAAGTAAATTTCCATAGTTCTAAAACTTCCTCTAAAGGAACTTCATAAGACTGATATTCTCTGTTATCAGGTTTTAAAAGTAAACTTCCTTTCTCTTCAATTTGATTATAGACTCTTTTGTAGGTCATACCATCATTTTTAGTGACTATGATATAAGACGTTCCATTTTTAACATCTGTAATATTTTCTACAAATTCAGCAACCACATAAGATCCATCTTTCATAGGTAACATGGAATCTCCTTTAATAGGAAATGCTCTGTGTTTACCAGTAGGTAAAAAAGGTAATTTTATTTTTTCTAACTGCTCAATATATTCAGGATCATCATACCCTAATAAATAACCAGCAGAAGTTTTAGCAGAAACTACTTCAATTAAATTTTCATTTTCGTCATCAACTGTAATTGGAAATAAAACACGTTTGCTTCCAACTTCTATAAACGAAATATCTTTAGTTTTGGTAAGGTCGTTTTTCAATAATATATCAATAGGTACTTTAAAATAGTTAGAGAAATCTATTAAAAACTCTAAAGTAGGTGAAGACCTGTTCTCTTCATAAGAACCTATTCTTGATCTTGTTACATTTAAATCATCAGCTAAACGCTCTTGTGAAAGCGCTTTTAAACTTCTTAAATGACGTATGTTTTTGGATATAATTTTCATAATACTACAAATGTAAGCAATAATTGTTTGTTTTTGTAGTTAATTTTGTGGTGTGAAGAAAAATATTTTACATCTCGATTTAGACACTTTTTTTGTCTCTTGTGAACGATTGATTGATAGTCGATTGCAAAAGAAACCGTTGTTGGTTGGCGGAACAGGAGATCGTGGAGTTGTAGCTGCTTGTAGTTATGAAACGAGAACTTTTGGCGTGCATTCAGGCATGTCAATGAAGATTGCTAGAAAGTTATGTCCTGAAGCAATTGTTATTAGAGGAGATACGAGTATTTATTCTAAATACTCAAATATTGTTACAGAAATCATCAAAGAAAAAGTACCCATTTTTGAAAAAGCGAGTATTGATGAATTTTATGCAGACCTTTCTGGAATGGATGCTTTTTTTGGGAGTTATAAATACGCTTCTGAATTACGTCAGCGAATTATAAAAGAAAGTGGTTTGCCTATTTCCTTTGGAATGTCACAAAATAAAATTGTATCTAAAGTTGCAACAGGAGAAGCGAAACCCAATAATCAATTATTGATTGATGCAGGATTTGAGAAAGAATTTCTGGCACCATTATCAATTCGTAAAATTCCATCAGTTGGAGAAAAAACGTATCAAATTTTAAGGAATTTAGGTGTAGAAAAAATAAAAGTAATTCAAGAAATGCCTTTAGAAATGATGATAAGCGTTTTAGGGAAAAATGGAAAAACTATTTGGAAACGTGCAAACGGAATAGATAATCCACCCATTATTGCTTTTCACGAACGTAAATCTTTATCCACAGAAAGAACCTACACTAAAGATACAATTGATATGATAAAGTTAAAAGAAACCATTTTTGCAATGGCAGAAAATTTAGCTTATCAATTGAGAAAAGGAGATAAGTTAGCAGGTGTGATTAGTGTAAAAATTAGATATTCAGATTTTAACACGTATAACAAGCAAATAAAAATTCCCTATACAAGTGCAGATCACATTATCATTCCTGCTGTTTTAGAATTGTTTAAAAAATTATATCAACGAAGATTGTTAATTCGATTGGTGGGGGTAAAAGTATCTGACATTGTCAGTGGTAATTACCAAATTAATTTGTTTGACGATACAGAACAACTATTGGATTTATACAATGCAATGGATACTGTTAGAAATAAATATGGAGATAAAAGTATTATGAGAGCAGCTTCTATGGGAGCAAAATCTATTGGTCGTTTTAGCAATCCTTTTAATGGAGAACCTCCTTTGGTTCTTGCACATAGAAAACAATAATTGATTGCTTTATGTATTTAAACTGTCATACCTATTATTCCTTACGTTATGGTACTTTTTCGGAAATAGAACTACTAGAACTCGCAAAAGAAAACAATATCAAAAGTATTGCGCTTACAGATATCAACAATACTTCTGCTTGTATGAATTTTATACAACAAGCTAAAAAGTATAACATTAAACCTGTAATTGGTGTTGATTTCAGAAATGGAAATTCCCAACAATTTGTAGCACTCGCAAAAAGTAATGTTGGTTTTCAAAATATCAATCAATACTTATCTACTTTTTTAGAAACTAAAACTGATATTCCAGATACTCCTAGTTATTTAGAAGATGCATTTATTGTTTATCCATTTGAAAAAGTATTGCAGTTAAACATGACCTCTTTTAAAGAGAATGAATTTATTGGAGTTTCTATTGCAGAAATTAATAAACTCCGTTTTTCTCATTTAAAGAAGTTTGAAGATAGAATTGTGATACAACAACAGGTTACCATCCGAAATAAAAAAGATTTTAACGCACACAGATTGTTACGTGCCATAGATAACAATACTTTATTAAGTAAACTTCCTACTACAGAACAATGTATTACAACAGATGTAATGCATGAAAGAAAAGAATTGTTAACGTTTTATAAAGAGTTTCCAAATAGTATTACAAACACAGAAAAAGTATTGCAAGGTTGTAATACGTTTTTTGACTTTCACGAAGATAGAAAAAACCAAAATCTTAAAAAGTATTGCAATAGTTTTGAAAAAGATTGCAATATGTTATTAGATTTATGTAAAAACAACTTACATAAACGTTATAAAAATCCAACTCAAAAAGTACACGATCGACTTGAGAAAGAATTGAAAGTAATTATTGATTTAAAGTTTGTTTCCTTTTTTTTAATCAATTATGATATTGTGAGTTATGCAAAAAGTAAAGGGTACTTTCATGTAGGAAGGGGGAGTGGTGCCAATAGTATTGTTGCTTATATTATTGGTATTACAGATGTAGATCCTGTAGAATTAGATTTGTACTTTGAACGTTTTATCAATCCTTTTAGAGCTTCTCCACCTGATTTTGATATTGACTTTTCATGGAAAGATAGAGAAGATGTTACCAACTATATTTTTAAACGCTTTAAAAACACAGCACTTTTAGCAACCTACAATACTTTTAAGTATAAAGCAGTCATTAGAGAATTAGGAAAAGTATTTGGATTGCCAAAAGAGGAAATAGATAAATTAAGTAAGGGAATTAAACAGCAAGAAACGGATAGTATTGCAACGTTGGTTTTAAAATATGGTAAACTAATTGAGGGTTTTCCGAATTATGTAAGTGTCCATTCTGCAGGGATATTGATTTTAGATAAACCAATACATTATTATTCAGCAACAAGTTTACCTCCAAAAGGATTTCCAACAGTTCAGTTTGACATGAACATTGCAGATGATGTAGGTGTTTTTAAGTTTGATATTTTAGGACAACGAGGTTTGGCAAAAATTAAAGAAGCCTTAGAAATTATAAAAAGAAACAGACCAAATGATCCTCCCATAGATATTACAGATGTAGAAAGTTTTAAGAATGATAAAAACATCAATGATTTATTAAAATCAGGTGGAGCCATTGGTGCTTATTATGTAGAATCTCCTGCAATGCGAGGGTTGATGCAAAAACTACAAACCCAAGATTATTTAGGTTTGGTGGCTGCAAGTTCAATTATTAGACCAGGTGTTTCAGGATCAGGAATGAAAGATGAATTTATAAAAAGACATCGTTTTCCAGAAAAAAGGAAAGAAGCGAATCCTATTTTGTTAGAAATTATGCCAGAAACCTATGGTGTAATGGTTTATCAAGAAGATGTGATGAAGGTGGCGAGTAAGTTTGCAGACTTAACATTGGGTGAAGCGGATGTTTTAAGACGTGGAATGAGTGGGAAATACAGATCATTATCAGAGTTTAAAGCTGTAGAAGATAAGTTTATTGCAAACTGTAGAAAAAAAGGGCATAAAGATGCTTTAATTTTTGAAGTATGGAATCAAATTAAAAGTTTTGCAGGCTATGCTTTTGCCAAAGGACATTCGGCTTCTTATGCTATAGAAAGCTATCAAAGTATGTTTTTAAAATGTTATTATCCCATAGAATTTATGGTGGCGGTTTTAAATAATGGAGGTGGATTTTATTCAACGGAACATTATATACATGAAGCAAAAATGCAAGGAGCAATTATTGAGTTGCCCTGTATCAATAAAAGTAATCACCCCAACATTGTTATAGATAAAACTATTTATTTGGGTTTTGGGTATTTAAAAAGTTTAGAGCATTTAACAATTCAAAGATTGTTAACAGAAAGACAATTGTATGGGGATTTTACGTCTTTAGAAAATTTTATAGATCGTGTTGTAATTAGTATTGAACAACTAACCATTTTAATTAGAATTGATGCTTTTCGTTTTACACATAAAACCAAAAAGCAACTTTTGTGGCAAGCTATTTTTAAATTGAAGGCTACCAAACAAAAAACAAAACAACAATTGCTTTTTAAAACAGAGCAAGTAAAGTATGAATTACCAAAACTAGAATCTCATTGGTTAGAAAAAGTCTATGATGAAATGGAATTGTTAGGGTTTACTGTGCATGATTATTTTAAACTAGTAACCGAACCTTTTTTGCCAAGTATAAAAGCAAAACAAATGATTGATTTTGAGAATCAGCATGTTTTAATTTATGGTTTACTGGTAACTACTCGCTTTAACAAAACGTCTCAAAATAAATTAATGAGACTGAGTACTTTTATTGATAAAGATGGTCATTACTTTGATGCAGTACATTTTACAAATGTTGTACATCAATATCCAGTAAACGGAATGGGGATTTATGGTTGTTATGGGAAAATTACCAATCGTTATGGATTTTGTAGTATGAATGTAATTCAATCTAAAAAGATGAGTGTAGCGGTAGATCCGAGAAATTGATTTTATAAAAAAAATGTTAACTTTACCTAAAAGCTATGAAAAAAATCAACTTAACAATTTCTCAACTTCGTAATAAAAATGTTTTAGTAATTCGGTTTGCTTATAATAATGAAATAAAAGAACATCTTAAAAAACTTAAAAATGTTGTTTGGAGTCAAACTTTAAGGTCTTTTTATTCTGAACTTTCGTTAGAAAATTTAAGAATAGTTTTCAATCATTTGAAAAAACCAAATTGGACTATTGACTATATAGAATTACAACCTTTCATCAACAAAAGTAAAATAGAGGAAAGAAGAAATTCACACCTAATAGAACAACTACCTGATGTTTATCAATTAGAATTACAAAAGTTTAAAAAATGGTTGTTTCAAAAACGTTTTAGTGAAAATACTGTGAACACTTATGTAGATGTTACTACAACTTATATTAAATATGTTCTTTTAAAAAATGCTGAAATATTCTCTTCAAAAATAGTGGAAGCATTTAGTTATGATTATATTTTTATTCCAAATAAATCAATTTCATATCAAAATCAATTTATAAGTGGAATTAAAAAGTTTTTTGAATACAAGGGATATTCTTATGAAGAAATACAAATTGAAAGACCTCGAAAAGAAAAAAAACTACCAATAGTGTTAAGCGGATCTGAAATAAAATCGCTATTTAACACCTTAACAAACCTTAAGCATAAGGCTCTTTTATGCTTATTGTATTCTGCTGGCTTAAGAATTGGTGAAGCTATCAATCTAGAAATAAACGATATCGATAGTAAAAGAATGTTAATACATATTAAACAAGCTAAAGGAAAAAAAGATAGATACACTCTTTTATCACCTGTGTTTGTAAAAATTTTAAGAGAATATTATATTGCTTATAAACCAGAAAAATATTTATTCGAAGGACAAAAAGGAGGAAAATATAGTAATACAAGTGCACAAAAAGTATTAAAAAATGCTTTATTTAAAGCTGGTATTAGAAAGAAAGCAACACTACATTCTTTAAGACATAGTTTTGCAACTCATCTATTGGAAAAAGGGACAGACGTTAGATATATCCAAGAGCTATTAGGTCATAGTAGTCCAAAAACTACTATGATTTATACACATGTTACAGAACCAAGCTTAAAAAATATTAAAAATCCGTTTGATGATTTATTTTAATCACTTACTTTTATAGAATGGATATAAAGACAATAAACTTCTGCATATCCCACCATAACGGAACAAAATCAGTATAAAAGCTCTGTATATAAACAAGTTGGCATTCATTGACAGAACGCACTCAAATTGAAATATCTATGATTAAAAGAAATTTTTCCTCAATATTAGTTATCATAGCTATGATTTTAAATATCTTGAATTTTGGTTACTTAAATTTCAATATTGATTCATTTAGTTTTTGGTTATTTATAGGTTCTACACTTTTACTTATTGCAGCTTTAATAAAAATATTTATTACTGAAAATAAGGAAAATAAAAAATAAATTTATGTCGGACTTTTAGCTAGTTTTCGGAATCGAAAACTGAACTGAAAAACAAAACCCGAATTGATTGCGGAATTTAGCAAGTTGCGGAATTCCTCACTCAATCGGAATTTACAAAATATGAATAAAAAAAGAAATGAAACCAAATTGGATAAAATCCAGAATAAATTGAAAAATTATTCTTGGTTTGTTTGGACAATTCCATTTTTTTTAATCGTTAGTTATTATAGTGGAATAAAATCTGGATTAATCATATCTGGACTTTTAATCTCTGGAGTTCTTTTAGGAGCAATCATTCCTGTAATAATTGGTGCGATTTTTAAAAAGTATAATTTAAAAATAATTTATGGAGAAATTATAATTTTTATAATATCAACACTTTTGATTTACTCATTTATTCCGAATAAAAAACTTTTACTATTTATGTTTCCTTTTGCTATTCCTACACTAATAGTTGGAATTTTAGATTTAAGAAGATTTTGATTTCAAAAAGATATGAAAATATAAAAACAACGAAATGCCAACACCGTATAAAAATAATTGCGGTTTAGTGTTTAATCAAAGGTCGTTGCGTGTTTGTAACGTCTGATTTTCCTTCGGAAAATCCTCGCATACAAACCCGCAACTATTCTTATACATAAACGTTGGCAAACATTTATCACTCATACTTAAAATGATTAAATACGAATTAAAACGAGAAAAAAAGTCGGACGGATGGATGGTGATGATTGGATATGATTTTATAACCGTAAAACCATCGGAATTACAAAAACACTTAGACGATGGGTGGACTATAATTCGCAAAAAATATTTCATCATTACTTCTTTTTTAGATTGGTGGGCGACACTTAAAAATGGTGAAAAAATAGCGTTTTTTGGAGTTGCCCTAACGCCTTTCTTGATTCCGTTAATGTTCCCAAATGAAACAATTATTAATGTTTATCCGTCAAACGAATCTGATTATTATAAAGTTGATTCTGATTCTCAATTATATGATTCTGACGATTCAACAACCATAAAAAAAGAAGGTTATAAACAAGAATCATTAACCAGAGAACAAGATTCGGTAAAAACCAACGATTCCATACCGACCTTAAAAAATTAAAAAAACGATTTGCCAACAATGTGTAAAAACAATTGCTTTTTTTGTTTACTTCTGAATATTCTTTTTCTACCATTATTTATGTCTTTTTTTGTTATCTTTTTTCTAAATTCACGCAACGGATTCTTACACGTAACCGTTGGCAGTAATTAAAAAAATGGGAATCTTTAGTAAGAACAAATATTACATCAAACTTTACGTCAACAAGATTGAGATAAAGGACTTGACAAATGGAAGAACTATAATTGAAAATTCTCAAACTGAATTTAACAATAAACGACTCTTAATTGCGGAGTTTCAAAAAGCTGAAAAGTTCGTGAAATCCGTTTTTAAAAATAATAATTTAAATACTAGAAATTCGATTGGAATTGTTCAACAAAGAGAAATGGTTGACGGAGGACTTTCTGAAGTTGAAAAAAGAGTATTAATTGAATTATTTGAAAGAGCTGGAATCAAAAAACTTTATATTGATAATAGCATTTCTGAATTGACCGAAAAGCAACTAATTGAATATAAATAACTACTGCCAACACCGTGTATAATTAATTGCTAGGTTCTTCACTACTCGCGAATATTCCTGCGGAATATTCTCAGGTTCGTTAAAGTTTGCTAACTTAGTTGCTTAACCACGCAACTAACCATACACAAACACGTTGTACTTAATGCGGGACAAAAAGTCGCATATTGAATTTAATTGAACTATTTTTTGTATTTTTGGTACATATAAAATTCACAAGAGATAAAATGTCCCAAATCAATAAACTTGCAAAACTTCCACCAAAAAGAGAAAAAGTAGAAACTATTGAAATTCTTCGTCAATTGAGTAAATCCTCAAATTCATTAGGAGAATTAAAAGGAATTGCCAAAACTATTCCTAATCAAGAAATGTTGATAAATGCTGTTGTCTTACAAGAAGCTAAAGATAGTTCGGAAATAGAAAATATTATTACAACACAAGATGAATTATATAAAGCTTTAGCAACAAACACAAAACAACCAACTCAAGTTAAAGAAGTTATAAACTATAGAAGTGCTATTTTTTCTGGTTTTGAATTAATTCAGAAACAAGGATTTTTAAAGTTAAAAGATATTGAAACTATTCAAAAAACCATTATCGAAAATAATGCTGGAATTCGCTCAATGGCTGGAACTGTGTTAAAAAACGATAAAACTGGAGAAATTGTCTATACACCGCCACAAGAAAAAGATGAAATTTTAGATTTATTAGGAAACTTCTTAGAACATTTTAATGTTAAACAAAACAATTTAAATCCGTTAATTAATTTAGCTATTTTACACTATCAATTTGAAAGTATTCATCCTTTTTATGACGGAAATGGAAGAGCAGGAAGAATACTAAATATTTTATACCTAATCATAAACGACCTTTTAGATATTCCTATTTTATATTTAAGCTCATATATCAACGAAAATAAAGCAGATTATTATCGTTTACTAAATACAGTTAACAATAAAAACGAATGGTCTGAATATATAATTTATATGTTAAAAGCTGTTGAAGTAACATCAAATAGAACTATTGAAAAAATAAATTCAATTAAAGTATTATTGGATAAAACTATAATATTTGCTCAAGAAAAAGAACCTAAAATTTATAGAAAAGAATTAATTGAATTACTCTTTGAACAACCTTATTCTAAAATAGAATTTGTTGTAGAAAAATTAAACGTAGAAAGAAAAGCGGCTTCACGATATTTAAAAAAATTGGAAGATATTGGGATATTAACTTCTCAAAAAATTGGAAGAGAAAGCGTTTACGTAAATACAAAATTGATAGAAATATTAAAAAAGCACTAAGTACAACACCGTGTATAATTAATTGCTAGGTTCTTCCCTACTTGCGAATATTCCTGCGGAATATTCACGGGTTCGTAAATGTTTGCTAACTTAGTCGCTTAACCACGCAACTAACCATACACAAACACGTTGGCAACAAGCTAAAAACTGTACTTTCCTGAAATAGGTTGACTAAAAATTAAACACTTAATTATAGTCACTTATGAAAACACAAAAACAACCTTGGCGAAAAAAAACGTACGAAAAAGCAACTTTAGAACTCAAATTATTCGTCGTTGACCAAATTCAGAATGGACAGATTTCCACAAACTTTGCTTCCAAAAAATATGATGTTCCTAGAACTACAATTGGGTATTGGATCAAAAAATATAGTACTTTAGTCCAACAAAATACAGGTATGAGTAAATTAGATGAGATTAAAAAACTAAAGGAACGTATTGAAGAATTGGAGTTTGTAAAGGAATTTCAACAAGATATTATTGCTGACATGGAAATCATTACTGGAGTCGATTTGTCAAAAAAGTCGTTGCCCAAAACATTAGCGAAAGAGATAGAACTAAAAAAGAAAAACCGTTTAAAAGAAAATGGTTCTATGAGTGTTTTGGGATTAGTAAACAAGCTTTCTACAAAAGACTCAAAACCCAAGAAAACAAACGACTAAACGATGAAAAAGTCATCGAAATGATACAGGAATATCGAAAATTAGTTGGTATGAGAACTGGCGGAATTAAGTTATATGATGAACTTAAACAAGACTTTATAAAACAAGGTATTAAAATAGGTAGAGACAAGTTGTACGATGTGTTAAGGCTTCACAATTTACTTGTTCCTAGGCTTAAAAACTATGTAACAACAACAAACTCTAATCATCAATTTAGAAAATATAAAAACCTAATTAAAGACCAAGTTCCTACTCGACCAGAACAACTATGGGTAAGCGATATAACATACATTAAAACAGACAATGGACACAATTACCTAGCAATCGTTACAGATGCATATTCTAAGCAAATTATGGGCTATAAATTAGATAACAACATGAAGACATCACTTTGTTCAGAAGCGCTAGAAATGGCTATTAAAAATAGAAAATACCCTGATAAAAAATTAATACATCATTCTGACAGAGGTTTTCAATACTGTAACCCCAAATACACAGCATTTGCAGAAGAAAATGGCATAATGATGAGCATGACAGAACAATATGATCCTTATGAAAACGCAATTGCAGAGCGAATTAATAGAACTTTAAAATATGAATATGGACTTAGAAATTGCATTAAAAACACTGCCATTGCTCAAGAAGTAACAAAACAAGCAGTATATATTTACAACAATTTAAGAACCCATTTTAGCTTAGAATTAAGAAAACCAGCTGAAGTACATTTAAATCCAAACATCAAATACAAATCATATCGAAGAAATAATGTAAATTTGACTGAACTAACAATTTGAAAACAAAACTAGTTCAAAATATTTTTTGCCTTCTAAACGGCTAAAAAAATTTTTTGAACGGTATAAATTAACCTAAAAAAAGGTCAACCTATATCAGTATAATACAAACATTACGCTAAAAATGAACCGAATAACAAAAATCTTAATTTTATTTCTAATTTTAGTGAGCATTTCTTGCGATAAAAAGAAACCAGAAAAAACGTATTTAGCAAACTATATTGACTCATTAAAAACGGAATATTCGTTAACAGAGAACCCTCTTTTGGTTATTGATGGAGTTGGAACACATTATGAATCAATGAATGATGGATGGTTTTTAATTAAAAAAGAAGATATTTCCAGCCTCAAGTATATTAAAAAAGGAGAAACAAAAATATATGGAAGTAAAGATATTAATGGTGTTGTTTTACTAACGACAAAATTACAGGAATTGCAAACTGGAAATAAAAACTCAATTAAAAAAACACTTTACGTTCTTGATGGAAAAATAGTCACCTACGAGGATTATAAAAAAATTGACCAAAGCAAAGTAATTGGAATTGGGACAATAACGGAACAGAGCGCAATAAAAGAATTTACATCGGACAATTATGATGAACTGATTTACGTATCGACAAAAATGCCGACTGAATAAATAAAAGCCAGTTGCCAACACAGTATATAAAAAATTGCTAGTTTTAGCTTAACCAATGTGAGTTGCTTTGTTTGCTAACTTCTGATTTTCCTACGGAAAATCCTCGCACACAAACACGCAACATTTCATATACGTAAACGTTCTACGCAATTTGACCAAACCAACAAAAATTGTTCATAAATTTAAAATTTTTGGATTTTAAGAAATAAAAAATGAAACCGAAATTGAAACTAAAAAAAACGAAGGAATAAATTCTACGAAACTTGAAAAACGAAACCGAAATAGAAACAGAGTTGGAATTGAAGAAATGGTTGAAAGACAATTGTTATCCAATGAAAAGTTATAGTATAAATGGAAATTTCATTTATGAAGGTTGTGGAATTGAAAATAATGGAGGACTTTATCTTTGGTACTATACAGAACGTGGAGAAAAAACTACTTTGGAATATTTTGCTACCGAAAAAGATGCTGTTCAATATGCTCTAAAACAAATAAAATCTGATAAACACTCAAATCGGAATTTTATTGGAATGTATAAAGAAAACGAAGAAGTTGAAAGAATAATATTGGAACTCAAAAAACGTGAAGTTGAATATTGGACTGACAAAATTCCTTATGGAGGAATAAACGACTGGAAAACTCGAATTTTTGTAATTGGTTGCGGAATTAAAAAAGTGACGGATTTGATACAAAACGAAGAAAAAACTGCGTAGAACACCGTATATAATTTATTGCTGGCTTTTTGCCTACTTGCGAAAGTCCTCTCGGACTTTCTTGGTCGGTAATTATTTACTAAATTAGTTGCTTGAAACACGCAACAAACCATATACATCAACGTTGGCAGTAATTAGAACTAAATCGAAAATATGAATTTACCAGGACCAGGTTCAGGAATTACTTGGAGAAACTATAGAATAGAAACTCCGACTTTTAAACTTTCTTCAATAGAAAAACCTGACTTATCACCTTTCTTGATTCATATGACAGGGAGAAATCAACTGATAAGTATTTTAAAGGGAGAAAATGCAAATGAGGGTGTAGAAGTAGCTGAAGGAGAAGGATTCTTAAAATCCGTCGTTCCTACCTTTAATGGAAGTCAAGGATATTATAATTCTAATGTAGTTTGTTTTACAGAATCGCCTTTATTTGCTTTAGATTTTTTTAGATATCGTAGTTTTAACAGATGGGAATCTGACCAACAGTTTGGAATTGGTTTTTCTAAAACTGACCTCGTAAAACATAGAAATGTTAGACCTGTAGTATATTTAGAAACAGAAACTAATAGAGAACTTCTAAATCTTTGTAACAAAATTAACGACGATTCATTTGTTATTTCAGACAATAACGGAGAAATTCAAGATTTAAAGCCATTAATATCCAAAATAAAACCATTACTATTTCCTTTACTTGAAAACACAAGAAGTCAGGGTTTTATGTGGGAAAGAGAATGGAGATGCCCAAGTGAATCAGGTATGACTTTTCCATTATCTGCAATTAAAGTAATATGTTGCCCAAAAAATGAAAGAGAAGAAATAGAAAAGATAATTGGAGAACATTCAAGCCACATTCAAATTGTAGAGAGTTGGAAAGAATACGATGATGTAACAAACTTTTTAAAGAGAAGAGATAGAAATATTGACAAAACAACAATTGATAGAATTGACAATATTGGAGATATAGGAGCTTTGAGTGCTATGAAAATGCAAAATGAGCAAACATTGAACACTCTATCATCTTATTATAGCGTATTTAAAGAAACGGTAAACCAACTTGAAGGAAGAAGTATAAATGACACTTTGGAAGACTTGAAAAATACATCGAAAATAATAAGCGATAGAATAGAAAAAGTACGAATTGAAATTAAAGCAAAAGAAGAACAAGCGAAAGCAAAAAAGAAATAACTACTGCCAACACCGTATATAATTTATTGCTGGTTTCTTGCCTACTTACGAAAGTCCTCGCGGACTTTGAACTGCTCCCAAAAAGTTAGACACTATTTGAGGGTATTATTATGGGAAGAAAAGTCAAGTATGATTACGCATTTAAACTTCGATGTGTAAAGCAAGTTTTAAAAAATCACCAAACAGTTGAAGATGTGTCTAAGTTATATGGTTGTCATCATACAACCCTTCATGATTGGATTCGATTTTATGAAAAATATGGTAAAAAAGCACTATTACCAAGAAAAACCAAAGTGTATAGCATTCCTTTTAAACTTAAAGTTTTAAAAGCTATTGACAAAGATTCATTATCTTTCAGTCAAGCTTGTTTAGAATTTAATATTCCTACTAAATCTGTAATTATGAAGTGGCAACGTAATTATAAAAAAGAGGGTATTGTAGGCTTAAACATTAAACCTAGAGGTAAACCAAAATCTATGCAATTTAAGAGGGCTAAAAAAAAGTCTAATAAACCTTTAACAAGAGAAGAGGAACTTTTATTAGAAAATGAATCATTACGTGCAGAACTGGACTTGCTAAAAAAGTTACAGGCCTTAATTCAACAAGAGCAAAACAAAAAGCAAAAGCCATAACAGAATTAAGGCATAAGTACGATTTAGATATTTTATTATATCATACGAACATGGCAAGAAGTAGTTATTATTATCATCATAAAAAAAGTCTTTTAGTTGATAAATATAAAGAGATAAAACTATTGATTCATCAAATATATCATCGTCACAAAGGAAGATATGGCTATAGAAGAATCTCTTTAGAAATCAACAAAATAGGCACTCTAATAAATCATAAAACAGTACTCAAGTTAATGCGTGAATTAGGTTTAAAAAGTTTAATCAGAACTAAAAGATACAAGTCTTATAAAGGGCGAATAGGAGAAACAGCTCCTAATATATTACAACGAAATTTTAAAGCTATTAGGCCAAATAAAAAATGGGCTACCGATATTACAGAATTTAAAGTTTTAGGAAAAAAACTATATCTATCTCCAATAATTGATCTCTTTAATAGAGAAATAATAAGTTATCAATTATCTGAAAAACCTGATTTTAAACAAGTAGCTATTATGCTGAAAAAGTCTTTTAAGAAAATACCAGATCAAACAAATTTAATATTACATTCAGATCAAGGGTGGCAGTATCAAATGAAACAGTATCGAAGATTATTAACAAAAAAAGGAATTACTCAGAGTATGTCTCGTAAAGGAAATTGTTTAGATAACGCTGTGATAGAAAATTTCTTCGGTATTCTAAAATCTGAATTGTTTTATATAAATAAATACAAGTCGATATCTCAATTAAAAAAAGAGATTAAAGTGTATATAAAATATTATAATAATGAGAGAATTAAACAAAATTTAAAGGGAATGAGCCCGATTGAATATCGAGCTAATTATTATCAAAATTAATTATAAATTTGTCTAAACATTTGGGTGCACTTCACTTTCTATTCTGTTTTTATTTACTAACTTAGTTGCTTAAACCACGCAACAAACCATATACAAACACGTTGGCAACAACCTAAAACCGAAATGGAAGAAAGTGAATATTACAAAATAAGTAAAGAAAATGACTTGCCATTAAGGTGTCCGATTCTGAATTATTGTTCAAGAAGAGCTTGGACAATTTATTTATTTTCCGAGTATTCAAAATATGACCCAAGTTTAAATATGGTGCAAGCTTTGCAAAAAGCAGGAGAAATACCGAAAGATTTTGAAAAAAACGAAATATTGGTGCAAGGAGAATCACCTTCTATAATAAGAGGAAGTGACAACTACTATTTTTCAGATGTTTGTCCCGAAGTAAATTTATTTGACGGTATGAACGCTATGATTTCTGGAAAAGCCTGTTCAAAAGGAGATTACGACAAATATTATAAAGGAGAAAAAAACAGAGTTTTAAAATCTCAACACTTTTCAGAATGTGCGGAATTTAATAAATATATGTTTGACAATGATAAAATTGGAAAAAAGAGAAAAACCACAAAAAGACGAAAGGCAATACCTTCAAGAATAAAATCACTTTTACAGAAAGAAATTGGCTCTGAATGTCCATTTTGTAAAAATGAAGATGTTGACCATTTTCAAATTCATCATATAAATGAAAATCCAGAGAATAATAAAAAAGAGAATTTACTAATGCTGTGTCCGAATTGCCACTCGAAAATAACAAAAGGAGATATTAATATGGAAACAGTTATGAAACGAAAAATAGAACTGAAAAAATAAAGGCAGTTGCCAACACCGTGTATAAAAAATTGCTTATTTTTAGCTTAACCAAAGTTAGTTGCATTTTTGTAAACTTCTATTTTCCTGCGGAAAATAGCCGTTCACTTTAAACGCAACTTTCCATAACACAACAACGTTGGCAACAAGCATGAAAAAAACATTTAAAGCTTCAAATTTATTTTTTGTGACATTAATTATGTCTCTTATCTTTAGTTGCAATAATTCAAAGTATTCGGATGCGAAAATTGAAAGTAAAGCGCGGAATATTGTTAAAGAACTAAGCCAAGAAGATATTAATATTTTTAAAAATTGGAAATTCGAATATCACGGTAAAGGCGAAATATGGAGAAAGATTAAAAATAATAGAGTTGATTTTCGAGCATACTATTATAAAGAAAATGATAGCACCTCTTTTATGATTTATCCTAAACATTTGAAATCTACTGAATATCCGATTCTCGTTGATTTTGACACTTCAAAAATTAAATCGAATATTTGGTTAACGAAATTAAAGAATGGTCAAATTAGGGTTAGTCCATCATTTAAGATTATAGGCGATTCTATTAGAAGAGAAAAATATTTAGAAACAGAAATATATGGAAATAAAAATCCTTTTAATGACCTTCAAAAACTCAGTAGTTTAATAAATAAGTGCGGAATTGTAAGTGTTAGTCACAATGAATATGTAGGCGGATTTATTCAATTTTATTTAACTTATGAAGATGTTCTGACTTTCGTTCCAGATAACCTAATCATAAATCCAATTTATGGAAATGTTTGGAAAGACAATATTGAAAGCGGAGTAATGATTAATAAAAATTGGAATTTAAGAAAACTTGAACAGCCAATACACCCGATACAGCGTAAATAAGCCAGTTGCCAACACCGTATATAATTTATTGCTGGCTTCTCGCCTACTTACGAAAGTCCTCGCGGACTTTCTTGGTCTGTAATTATTTACTAAATTAGTTGCTTGAAACACGCAACAAACCATATACAACAACATTGTACACAACCAAAAAATGAACTCAGAAGATTTCTTAAAAATAATAGAATTTGAAGCAGACGAAATTAATCACTTCTTTAAAAAAGCTAGTATTGAAGGTAGAGGAACTTCACAAGAAGTAGCAGATAGAAGAGAAATTGCAGTAAAAAAATTTCTAGAACGTTATTTTCCTTTTCCATACAGAATTGCTAAAGGAAATATAATTGATAGTTATGGATTGAGAAGTAACTCAATAGATTGTATATTACTTAACCCTTGTCATCCATATACTGTGACAGATGAAAGTAAATATTCTCTTATCTTTGCAGATGGAGTTGATACAGCAATCGAAGTTAAACCTGACTTATCAAATAAAAATGAATTATTTAGAAGTTTAGATCAAATTAAATCGGTTAAAAAATTAAGAAGAAAAAAAGATGACCATATCAAACTTTTAGGAAAAAAAATCATTGAAGAAATGGAAATCTCTCGTAAACAAATTTCTTCTGTAATTTTCGCTAACAAAACATTTTCTAATATTGAGACATTAATAAAACATATAGGGAATTATTACATTGAAAATAAAATTGTTAAAAGAGAACAATTCGACTTAATAGTTATAAATGGAAGGGGAATATTATATAATTCAAGAAAAAATTACAACATTGACTTTGCTGGTTATGAAGGTTTATATTTTATTGAACACAACAAAAAAACATTAGCGTCATTCCTACTTCAATTAAATAGATTTCCACAACCTGAAGAAAAGTTTGGTACACCAGTTCTAAATTATTATTACAACGAAAATGAAAAACCTGTTGCAACTTACAATGCTGAAATAAACAAGGGATTATTAGAGAATGGATAAAGGCAGTGTACAACACCGGCTAAACTTAATGCGGGTTCTGTGCTTTCTCAAAGTTTTGTGTATATTTACTAAGTCGCCAAATCTTGTTGATTTGGCTTAGTTCAAACCAAAAGAAACAAAACCAAACAAAAAGCTTCGGCTTAGTCCGTGTCTGAAAATCTTGGCGATTTTCTTCCCGCACAAAGCCTAGCCAAAACCGTTGGCAACAATAAACCTGAAACACTCCAAAATTGAATAAATCCAAAAGACACCATTATATACCAAAATTTTTTATAAATGGATTTACGGGTGAAGATGGAAAACTTTCAGTGCTTGACAAAACTAAAGGAACTATTGATAAAATAAGAAAAAGCCCGAAACAAATCTTTTTTGAATGGAATCGAAATAGTTTTAACATTAATGGTTATGAAACTGACTTTTTAGAAAATGTATATCAATTTGGTGAAACTAAATTTGCCGATATTTATAAAAAGTTAACTGAAAAATTTGAACCCATCGAAATAACTACTTACGATATTCTTCATCTAACTCTATTTATCAGTGAAATACATTGGAGAATACCAATTCGTGACAAAATATTTAATAAAAACATAAAAAACTATGATTTTGAAAATGCTCCTTTTAAAATTATAGATAAAAAAACAGGAAAGAAAACACCATTTAGTCAATTAAAAGAGTTTACAGAAGAACCTGCTTTTATTGAAAGTTTGAAACATATACAAGCAATACAAGATTATATTAAAAACTCAAAAAAGATTAAAGTGGAGAATTGGTTAATTTATTACAGACCGAAAGAAGCTCCACAATTAAAAATTTTATGCGACAATCCAATAATAACGAGAAATGAAAGTGAAAATGTTTTAGAATCTGAATTAATTTTTAATTTATCAAAAAGCAAAACAGTATATCATACAAAAGGAAATAGATTAAAAGAAATCCCTCCAATGAATAATATTTCAATTGATATTTTATTGTATTTACAAGCTGAAAAATTTGTCTGTTGTTCAGATGAAAGCTACTTGAACTCAATTATTGAATTATCAAAACTATACAATACTCCTGAAAAAATACTTTATCTTAAAAATGAAATATTTGAAGTTTTTGAATAATTACAGTTGCCAACACCGTATAAAAAAAATTGCTAAATTAGTGCTTAATTAAAGGCAGTTGCATTTTTGCCAACTTCTGAATTTCCTTCGGAAATTCCTCGCTGACAAAACCGCAACTTTCATTATACAACAACGTTAGGTGTCATTAAAAAAAAAAAAACCTCCATTCAATAACTTAACGCAACAAATCTAAAATTATAGATTTGTAAAATGGAAGTAAAAAAACATAGACGATTAACTTTGAAAGAAAGAGTGATTATTCAGACTCTTTTAAATGAAGAAAAGTCTAAATCTTATATAGCAATTAAACTAAATAGATCTCGTTCAACTATCAGTAGAGAGGTGAATAAATGGGTGCAAAAAAAAGAACATAAATATGATGCTGAACTTGCTCATTGGTGTGCTAAAGAAGATTATTTAAACAAGAGAAATTTAGATAAAATAAGCACTTATTCTTTACTTAAATTTTTTGTCTACAAAGGACTTTTATCAAACTGGACTCCTGAACAAATTTCTGGAAGATTAAAAGAGTTGTATCCTAATAATTTAGTAATGTCTATTTCACACGAAGCTATTTATAGACACATTTATACTAGACCACAAGCTCGTTTAAATAAAAAGTTAATCAAACTATTAGTACGTAAAAAAACAAGACGTAGAACTCCTAAAAAAAGACGTGGTGGTGGAAGTAAAATCATTAACCAAGTCAGTATTGACAACAGACCACAACATATTGAACTTAGAAATGAAGTGGGACATTGGGAAGGAGATTTAGTGATTGGAAAAAATCATAAAAGTGCTATTGGAACTATTGTAGAGCGCAAAACTAGATTTACTTTAATAGTAAAATTAGAGTCTAAAAAAGCAGGTGAAGTAGCTAATGAGTTTTCTAAAATATTAAACAAATTAAATCCTATTTATAAAAAATCAATGACATATGATAACGGAATTGAAATGGCGAGACACGAAATGATTACTAAAAAAACAGGTATGAAAATATACTTTGCACATCCATATTCTTCCTGGAAAAGAGGAACAAATGAAAATACAATTGGACTCATTAGAAGATATCTTCCAAAAGGAACAAACTTCAATGAAATTGACGTAAATAAACTCCAAAATATTCAAGAAAAATTGAACAACAGACCAAGAAAAATTATAGGATATAAAACTCCAAAAGAAATGATGGATTTAGAACTTAAATTTGTAGCTTAGTAACATCAATAAACAAAAACGGTTTGTTGCGTTACAACATTGAATCCAAGCGTTTATGAATTTTAGCATCTATAAAGAAAACTATTATGAAAGCAAATATTATCACCCTACTTATAATTGTCGGAGTCGGATTTCTGACTAGCTGTAGCAATGACGATAATTCATCGCAAGAAAACACTATTGATGGAACTTGGAATTTAGTAAATGTACGCGGAGGATTAGCAAGTATCGATAATGACTATTCAAAAGGAGACATAAAATGGACTTTTGACCAAACATCTACTATTTTGACAGTAGAAAACAAAATTGGAAACGATAATGGTTTTTATTTGCACAGCGGAACCTACTCATTCAATATTGAAGATAATAATGAAGACCAAATCCTTTTCATTGATAATGATGACTATAGAATGGTTATTCTTTCAATTGGTAAAAGCCTTATAATAACAGATGATTTTAATGATGGATTTACAGCTGAATTCAAAAGATAAAAACTACAGCTAACACCGTATAAAAATAATGCGGTATTAAGTGCTTAATCAAAGGTTAGTGCTCTTTTGTTACGTCTGATTTTCCTGCGGAAAATCCTCGCACACAAAACCGCACTATTCTTATACATAAACGTTGTAATGAATTTAAGAAAAATACGAATAAATGAACAATTCTAACAAATTACGCATTAAAAGTGCAATGATTATATATGAACTTGAATCTTCATTGGGAGATTATATAATTCAAAATGATATACTTGACAATATAACCGAGAATAACAAATCAGCAATAACAGATAGGGAAAAGGAAAAAGGAAACAATATACAAAATGATTCTGTGACCTTTTTAGTTGAATCTAGCTATTTGGACGAAGTATTTAACCTTGCAATTGACATAACAGAAGGCACCTCTCTTAACCAGTATATGAGAGAATTAAAAAAATTCTGTACTCTTCTAGGGATTTTTGATATTAGAAATGCTATTAGTCATCCGAATAGACCATTTCCTCAAGCTTTTTGGTTTAGGTCAGCAACAATAGCGAGTGATCCTCTGATTGAAAAACTCGGATTAATTAAAGTCGGACAAGCATTAAATTCTGCAATTCAAGAAAATTTAAATTCACCACCAGAAGAATGGTTCGAAAATGTTAGATGGGCTATACCAAATACTTTACCACAATCATTTGATCATGAAATTACAGGACTTCTAGGACGTGATAAAGAATTTAAAGATTTACATTCAACTCTTTCTAAAGTTAGAAATAACTTAATTGCAGTTGTTGCACCAGGAGGAATTGGAAAAACAGCTTTAATACTTCAGTTTTTAAAAGACTTAAGTCTAAGTCCAAATTATAATTCAAAAATAAATGCAATTATTTTTTGTACATTAAAAAATGAACGATTAACAGCAAAAGGTATTGAACAAATTGAAGCAATCAATGGTATTGAACAAATAAAAGAAAGCATTTTAAACGATTTAAATCGTTTGTATGGAGAAGAATCCTATATTACTTTTGAAGATGCTTGTGAAAAACTTGAGAATGAAAAAGTATTAATCTGTATTGATAATCTAGAAACATTATTAATGCATTCTCAAAAAGAATTCATAGAATTTAATCAATCATTACCGCTACATTGGCGTGTTATTGTCACCTCTAGAATTTCTATTGACTCAGCTACAACTGTTCCACTTGAACCATTAGTTAAACGCCATGCTATTAATCTAAGTCGCAATTATTTTAGAAAAAGAGGTGTTCAACAATTTGATAATTCCGAATTAGAAAGAATAGCCGATATGGCAAACAATAATCCTTTAGCAATTCGGCTAACAATAGATCTATATTTACAAGGTGTAGATATCTCGCAATCTATAAAAAAATCACAGCAAGATATTGCGTCATTTTCTTATAAAAATTTAATCGAATCATTAAATCCTAACTCAATTTCTATATTAGAAGCATTGTATGTTTTAGGTGATTCGAGCAAATCTGAATTAATTGATTTTCTTGAATTAAACAACGAAGAAATAGCAGAATCCATAAACGAATTATCTAAAACTAGTTTAATTATTAGATCATCCAATGACATAGGGATTGATTCCTATAAATTAAGTGATTCTATTCGTGATTTACTATTAATTAACCCAAGAAATATTGAAGTTCGCTCAAAAATATCAGATAGCCTAAAAAGAACTAAAGCAAAAATATTAGAGCAAACCACAAGAAATAAACAATTAGGATTAACTCAATTTGAAGAGAATTTCGTAGAAGAAAATACAGATAGGTCAATTCATGCACTAATAGTTGATTTAAATAAATTTTTCTCTAAACCATATCAGAATCGAAATCACTCTGATCTTATTGAATTAAAATCAAAATTTGCAGATTTAATAATTTATAATTCGAAAGATTATCAACTAACCTATCATTATTCAAGAGTACTTAAAGCTTTAAGAGATAAATCAGGTGAGTTAAGTATATTGAAACAAGCTCAAGATTTAAATCCAAAATCACCAAGGACTACTCACGCTATTGCAATGCATCATTTTTATAATGGTGACTATGAAGAAGCTTTAGAAATATTTAATATTTTAGTAGAAAAAGATTTAAACATACCTGAAAACTCATCAAATAAATTTAGTTTTTCTTTGACTAAATTAAGAATGTTATGTTTATTATACTTAGCAAAATATGATGAAATTCTCAAGTTAACAGTTGATTGGGAAAATGACCTTCATTGGTCAACAATTTATGGAACATATCGTGCATCAGCTTTTAAAAGAAAAGCAGAATTAAAGAGGTATAATGTTCAAGAAACTGAAAAAGCTGTAATTGATTCTCTCGCTATTTTTGATCTAATTTTTAGTAATGGCGATTATCCTACTGTTGCGTGTATTGAATCAACAAAAATGATTAAAGAGTTTGACTTTATATTGACAAATCCCAGTTTCTCAAAAATTGTAAATAAATATGTTTCATTCTTAGCAAATCATTATTTTGACATGGTCTCTCGTTTAAGGAACGAAAGCGTAGATTCAAATGAATCTAAAGAGTTATTAGAAAAAGCATATGCTATGGAAATAAAAAACAACCCAATGCATAATGTTAAATGGTATACTCAACAAACAGAAGCAACTTATGATATTGAACATTTAAAGGAATTAAAAGATCAAGGCTATAAAATAGTTCAAGTATATCACATTCCAGAAAGGGAATATGGTTTATCTCATTATATTTTCGCTAAAGATGATGAAACTGAAAATCAATTCTTTTTACATGTAGATACATATGATGAAGGATGGAATAAATGGGGTCATATAAAACAAGATGAATTGTTAGCGATTTCATATCGTAATCTACTTAAAAATGGAAAGCCAACACCTGCGACTGAAATATTAAAGATTGATACTTATTAAAAAAACTCATTACAACACCGTATATAATTTATTGCTAGTTCTAGCCTTCTTACGAAAGTCCTCGCGGACTTTCTTGGTCGGTAATTATTTACTAAATTAGTTGCTTGAAACACGCAACAAACCATTTACAACAACGTTAGCAAAAATTCAAAACCAGACCAATGAGTGAAATAATTTACATAGACAAACCACAAGAGAAATTGGACGAAATTCAGAGCCTCATAAAGGTTGTTTCTGAAGGTTTTATGGCTTTAGCAATGGATTATGGATATCATATTAATAATGTTTTTGGACAATCGAAAGATGGGAAACACGAAATTTACGAATTAAGAGATAGTATTGATTATAGAATAAGAAGTGCAAACCTTCATTTTTATTTACTCATTGTCCGAAAAATGGAAATAGAAAATAGATTTGCTAAAATGTTAAAAGATAAACCTTCCTCTTTTGACGGGTTTATAATGGGAAATCCTCATTTTGAAATAGCAGCTGATGAAATAATGGCAATCTATGACAGTATTGTTTTCCATCTATCTTCTTGTTTTGATTATTTGGCTATGTTAACTCAATTTATATTTGGAAAAAACCCGCAAACAAAATTGCAATGGATAACTTTAGTAAAACATTGTCACAACAATAAAAGTGAATTTTCAGATAGGAAGTTTGTAGATAACATAATAAAAGTTAATTCGGAATTTGTGAGTAAGTTTAATGACTATCGAGCGGAACTTATTCACAGGAAAAAATCAACATCTTTTGCAAATGTTTCTTGGGAATTAAACTCAGGAAAAGTAACTACCCAATTTCAATGTTCTGAAAAAATAAAATCTAATTTAAAGAAAATTATAGATAAAGATTTAGAATACTGTATCAGTTATGCTTCGTCAGAATTAATAAAACAAACTCTCTTAAAAATTTCTCACGTTTTGAATGGAATGCACGATGAATTTAGAGAAAATTATATTGAACACTCTCCTAAAATACAAAAAGGAGGATTTCAAATAATAAATATGAATCCGGAAACAAAACTTGCTGAATCACCAGCCTTAGGAAGTTGGAAAAAGTTTATGGAATATAAAAACTTTTGCTAACACCGTATAAACTTTATTGCTGTTTTTAGCTCACTTGGGAAATTCCTTCGGAATTTCGCCGTTCGTGTTTTATTTAGTAAATTCACTGCTTAAACAACGCAACAAAGCTTATACAACAACGTTGGCAATAATTAAATCAAGCATGAAACAATTAAAAACAATCACAATTGCTCTAGTTGGAGCATTGACTATTATTTCTTGTAAGAACGAACAGGGAAAAACTAATAAAGAACAAATTGAAAATAATGAGGTCATAATTGAGAATCAAATTCAAGAAGGTCAAAAAATTATATTTCAAAAAAATTTAACTCTACAAAATATAACCTTTGATTTAAGTAATACCGGAGAAGGGTCTATTAGTCAATTAACAATTCAACCTAAAGGATTAGAAATAGATAATAAAAAAATTACTCTTGAATTGGAAGGACAAGTTACCAATGCAGAAATTAAAGATTTAAATGCAGATGGATTTCCAGAAATATTGATTTATACAATATCTGCAGGAAGCGGTAGCTATGGCGATGTTATAGGCTATTCAGTAAATAATGGAAAGTCGATAAGTCAAATTTACTTCCCAGAAATATCTAAAAATGAGGAGGCATGCAGTGGATATATGGGACACGATGAATTTGCAATTACGGAAACCACTTTAGCAAGAAGGTTCCCTATTTACAATGATGAAGATACTAATAATAACCCAACCGGAGGTACTCGCCAAATAAAATACAAATTAAAAGATGGTGAAACATCTAGATTATTTGTGATAGATAAAATTAGTGAATATTAATAATAATTATTAAATAAAAACTATTGCCAACACCGTATAAACTTTATTGCTGTTTTTGGCTCACTTGGGAAATTCCTTCGAAATTTCTCCGTTCTTGTTTTATTTACTAAATTCACTGTTTAAACAACGCAACAAAGCTTATACAACAACGTTACCCACAAGCTGAAAAAACCATCCTCCATTCAATAACTTAACGCAACAAATCTAAAATTATAGATTTGTAAAATGGAAGTAAAAAAACATAGACGATTAACTTTGAAAGAAAGAGTGATTATTCAGACTCTTTTAAATGAAGAAAAGTTTAAATCTTATATAGCAATTAAACTAAATAGATCTCGTTCAACTATCAGTAGAGAGGTGAATAAATGGGTGCAAAAAAAAGAACATAAATATGATGCTGAACTTGCTCATTGGTGTGCTAAAGAAGATTATTTAAACAAGAGAAATTTAGATAAAATAAGCACTTATTCTTTACTTAAATTTTTTGTCTACAAAGGACTTTTATCAAACTGGACTCCTGAACAAATTTCTGGAAGATTAAAAGAGTTGTATCCTAATAATTTAGTAATGTCTATTTCACACGAAGCTATTTATAGACACATTTATACTAGACCACAAGCTCGTTTAAATAAAAAGTTAATCAAACTATTAGTACGTAAAAAAACAAGACGTAGAACTCCTAAAAAAAGACGTGGTGGTGGAAGTAAAATCATTAACCAAGTCAGTATTGACAACAGACCACAACATATTGAACTTAGAAATGAAGTGGGACATTGGGAAGGAGATTTAGTGATTGGAAAAAATCATAAAAGTGCTATTGGAACTATTGTAGAGCGCAAAACTAGATTTACTTTAATAGTAAAATTAGAGTCTAAAAAAGCAGGTGAAGTAGCTAATGAGTTTTCTAAAATATTAAACAAATTAAATCCTATTTATAAAAAATCAATGACATATGATAACGGAATTGAAATGGCGAGACACGAAATGATTACTAAAAAAACAGGTATGAAAATATACTTTGCACATCCATATTCTTCCTGGGAAAGAGGAACAAATGAAAATACAAATGGACTCATTAGAAGATATCTTCCAAAAGGAACAAACTTCAATGAAATTGACGTAAATAAACTCCAAAATATTCAAGAAAAATTGAACAACAGACCAAGAAAAATTATAGGATATAAAACTCCAAAAGAAATGATGGATTTAGAACTTAAATTTGTAGCTTAGTAACATCAATAAACAAAAACGGTTTGTTGCGTTACAACATTGAATCCAAGCTTCTACAAAAGACTAAGAACGCAACAGAAAAAAGAAATAGATCATCAAAAAATGATCAAGATGGTTAAAGACTACCGTAAAAAAGTAGGCTCTAAAACTGGTGGAATAAAATTACATGCGGAACTTAAAACTAATTTTATTGAGGCTAATATTAAGATAGGTAGAGACAAGTTCTATCGCTTTCTTAGACTAAATAATCTTTTGATTCCAAAAAATAAAAATTACATCACAACGACAAACTCAAACCATATGTACAAAAAATATAAGAACCTCGTAAAAGGCCACGTTCCTAATCGACCGGAACAGCTCTGGGTTAGTGATATCACTTATATTAAAACAGAAAATGGACACAACTATCTAGCTTTAGTCACAGACGCCTATTCTAAGTAAATAATGGGTTACAAACTTGATAATCATATGAGAACATCACTTTGCTCAGATGCGCTAGCTATGGCTATTAAAAACAGAAAATATCCTAATCAAAAACTAATTCATCATTCGGACAGAGGTTTTCAATATTGCAAACCCAAATACACGCAGTTTGCTGAAGATAATGGAATTACAATGAGTATGACCGAGCAATACGATCCTTACGAAAATGCTGTTGCAGAACGCATTAACAGAACTCTTAAATATGAATACGGGCTAAAACAAATCATTAAAAACACTGAATTAGCACAAAAAATGACACAACAAGCAGTCTATATTTATAACAATTTGAGAAATTCATTTTAGCCTGGATCTCAGAAAACCTGCAGAAGTGCATTTAAATCCTAATATCAAATACAAGTCGTATCGAAAAAATAAAGTAAATTTACCTGAGCTTACAATTTAAGAACAGAGGATTTTAACTAAAAAAGAGTCAACCTATATCAGTATAATACAATCACTTAATCACAATCTAAATTTTCTACCTCTCAATTTCTCTAATGGAGGTATATTTTGCTCACTATATATTATTAAATCATCAACATTATTCTGTCCGAAAAATAATTAATAGTACTGTAATAATATAGTATTTAAAAAAAATATTTATAAATATGCAATATAGTTAGGATTACTTACTATATTTGTAATGTGAATTCACAACACAATATTTATTAATCATTAAAGAACAAACAAAATGAGTAAATCAATTTTTTATCACGCAGGATGTCCAGTTTGTATTAGCGCAGAACACGACATAATTCAATTAGTTGGAAAAGACAATGTAGAAATTGTAAACATTGGAGAAGACAGAACTAGAATTGAAGAGGCAGAATCAGCTGGAGTAAAATCTGTACCAGCATTATTAACGCCAACTAAAAACGTATTGCATCTTAACTTTGGTGCATCAATGGCAGATGTAAAAGGTTAAAAATAATTTTAAAGTAGTGAGTAAATACTACTCACTACTTTAAATAAATAAAGATACTTATGAAAATTTCAGTTTACGATACCTACGTTAAAAAAAATAATAGTACAATTATGCACTTCGATATTTTAGTGGAAGAAAGCAAAACTGTAGAAGAAGCAATTGCCTTTGGCAAAGAGTATTTAGTTTCAAAGAGTCTATCTGATGGTAAATTAACAACTAAAGAGTGTACATTTTGTCACATAGAAACTGCTCCTATTGAAATAGAAAAAGCAGTTTTAACAGATGGTTATTATATTCTAGAAATGGAAAATTGTTAATCTATGCATAGTAAAGCTCATTATTTATTCTCTTACGGAACACTTCAATTGGAAAAGGTTCAAATAGAGACTTACAATAGAAAGCTAATTGGTTTTAAAGATACCCTAGAGAATTACACTATTGAACAACTTAAAATCACAGATAAAGATGTTCTCGCTATAAGTCAAAAACAATTTCATCCAATTGCCACTCCTTCAAAATATAAAAAAAATTGTATTGAAGGTGTTATTTTTGAAATTACAGAGCAAGAACTCATACAAACTGATAATTATGAAGTTTCAGATTACAAAAGAATTATAGAAACATTTAAATCTGGCAAAAAATCTTGGATTTATATATCTAATAAAAAACGTATGTCTGTTTAATTAGGATTACTAACTTTGTGTTTTAAAAAGAAAAATATTAATGGCGATATATGACCTAATCTTAAATTCTAGAAATGAAACTACTATTGAGTTAAGTAACATTCATTTAAGTGCGAATAATAAAATTATTTTAAACCAATTACTTAAAGAATTTAAGTATGTTGATGTTTTAAACAATTACAAATTACCCATTGACAATAAGTTACTGCTATTTGGACATACAGGTTGTGGAAAAACAACAACTGCTAAAGCAATCGCCCAAGAAATAGATAAAAAAATACTCACTTTAAATTTAGGTGGTATTATATCTTCACGTCTAGGTGAAACAGCTAAAAATATTACTGAAGTTTTTAAAAAAGCATCTCGAGAAAATGCTGTACTGTTTTTAGATGAATTTGATTACATAGGCAAAATACGCGATTACGATAATAAAGATTCTGGTGAAATGAAACGGTTGGTAAACACCGTTATTCAACTTATAGATCAGTTACCAAACGATACTTTATTAATTGCAGCAACTAATCATTCTAGTATTATTGATACCGCTTTATTAAGACGTTTTCAATTAAAGCTAAAATTTGAAGCACCTAATAATAAAGAGTTAGATAAATATTATGACTCTTTGTTAATGCAATTTCCTGAAGAATTCAGAAATGTAACACGTAATTATTCTATATCCTATGCCGAAGCTAAAGACATTACTTTTAGAGCTGTTAAAAATAAAGTTATAGAAATTGAAGAAGCAAAAGAATTAATAATAGTAAGACAGAATGGATAATAATGTTAATCAAAAAATAATAAGTGGACTAGAAAGAATTTCTAAAGCCTTTAGGGTTTTACTTTGGGAAGAAAGTAAGTTATATAAAATAAGTCCTATACAAATACAATTGCTTATTTTCTGTGGCACTCATAAAAAAGAAGACTTGAATGTAAGTTTTTTAGCTACCGAATATGATTTAACAAAAGCTACCATTAGTGATTCTATTAAAGTATTACTAAAAAAGGAACTACTCTCCAAAACCATTAATGCCAAAGACTCTAGAAGATTCACAGTTCAATTAACAAAAAAAGGGAAAGAAATTGTAGAAAAAACAAGTGGTTTTACAACTGTATTAAAAGAATCTATTAATTCCTTCTCTGAATTAGAAAAAGGTATTTTTTTAGAAAGACTAATGCTACTCATTTATCAATTAAATCAAAAAGATGTAATCTCTACACAACGCATGTGCTTAACATGTTTTCATTACAAAAAAGATGGCAACAATCATTATTGTAATTTAATGGAAGAACAGTTGAAAAATTCGGAATTACAAATAGATTGTCCAGAACATCAAGTGCTTCATAATTAAAAAACAAATTGGTTAAAAAATTAAACCGTACGCATTAAGGTAAATAAATCTAGATTTTTTAATTATAACAAAGTCATTAATTTATAGTAATTGACCTAGTTTTATAATAACCTTTTCAAGGTCACTTTTACTTAAACTACCATACCCTAGTCTGAACCCTCGAAAAGAATTCTCAATACAATATTTAGAAGCATCTGTTATCTGAATACCATTCATTTCTAACTTAACGGTTAAATCTTTCAGACTTTCTGATTTTAATGGTCTTATCCAAAATGCTAGACCTCCTGTAGGTGTGCTATAATGGGCTTTATCTTTTAAGTGAATTTTTAATAAATTATCACAATACCTTCTTTTTTCAATATAGTTTTTGGATGCTCTTTTTAGATGTCGTTTTATATCTCCATTTTGAATGAGTTCAATAATTGCTCTTTCCATAATGGAATCATTTTGAACATCAATAATCTCTCTTAAAGAAGCTATTTTATTGATTAATTCAACATTACAAACTAAAAAACCTATCCGTAAAGAGGGAGCAATAATTTTACTGAAAGTTCCGATATACACATAGTTTTTTATACTTGGTAAGCTTGAAATAGGTAAAATTGGTCTGTGATCGAAATGAAATTCATGATCGTAATCATCTTCAATTATTATAAAATTATACTTATTAGATAATTCAACTAGCTTTAATCTTCGCTGTAAACTAAGCGATACAGTTGTTGGATATTGATGATGTGGCGTTATATATATTGCTTTTATATTGGATATTTTTTGAAGGATAGCTTCTACTTCTAGAATTTTTAATCCATCATTATCAACACCAATAGGCACAACAATTGCCCCAGCACTTTTAAAAGCTTTCCATGCTGGTTGATATCCAGGATTTTCAACTAAAACAATATCTTTTTGAGTTAATAAAGCATGAGCAATTAAATACAATGCCATTTGACTACCACGAGTAATACAAATTTTGTCAGAGCTTGTATTCATACCTCTTCTATGGTTTAACATTTGAGAAATTACATTCCTAAATTCTCGACTCCCTTTGCTATCAGCGTATCCTAATATATTTAATTTCGACTTAAGACCAAACACTCTTCTATAAGCACTAGCCAATTCTTTTATCGGAGCAATTTTAGTATCTGGTACTCCATCATCAATAACTATTAAAGGTTTTTTTAAAACGAATTGACTTTGTTGGTTATCAATATTTAGTTGACTCGATTCAATTGTTAATTCTGCAACAAAAACACCTGTTCTATTTTTTGAAATAAGCCATCCTTCTGCTATTAAAATATCTTGTGCTTTTATTATTGTATTTCTATTTACACCAATAATATCAGCTAGTTTTCTAGAGCTAGGTAATATTTCACCAGATTTCAAACGTTCTTTTCTTATCGCTAAAATAAAAGCATCTACTATTTGAATATAAACGGCTTTATCAGCCTTTAAAGATATTTGGATATCAAAATCCCATAACCTATTCATTGGTCTACCTATTTTTAATTAAACTGGATCATATTGATAGACCAAAAGTAATTTAAATTTGTATACAATTAATACTTAAAACATAAATAATGTCAGAAAAAAAAGAATTTAGTTCAAAAGATTTTCATCAAACATTCGCTAAACCAGAAGTTAGAATGCCGGAAAGACTCATTTACAGAAATGTTGAAGGTGAAGGTGTTCACAGTCAGTTTTCAGAAGAGAGAAAGCATCCTGTTCATTTTATTGACTTACCTAGTAAAAACGTATCTATGACCATTGGAGGATTACTTCCAAATCAGGTTACAAGTAGACATAGACATACTTATGAAACTGTTTTATATGTGATTGAAGGATCTGGTTGGACAGAAGTCGAAGATAAAAGAGTAGAATGGAAAGCTGGTGATGCTGTTTATATCCCATCATGGGCATGGCACAGACATGGGAATCTCAGCAATGATGAATCTGCTAAGTATTTAGCTTGTGAAAATGCGCCACAACTTCAAAACTTAGGAGTTGCCTTAAGAGAAGAAGAAGGAAGAGATTTATAAATCAACAATTCATTTGCTATATGAACAACAATAAATTTAAAGGTATAATTGCATATCCAATTACACCTTTCAAAAAAGACGAGAGTGTCGATATTCCATTATTTAAAAAACTAGTTGAAAGGTTAATACTAAATAATGCCAACGTAATAGCACCTTTAGGAAGCACTGGCGTATTACCATATTTGAATGATTCTGAAAAAGAAAGTATTGTTAAAGCAACTATCGAGCAAGTTAAAGGAAGAATTCCTGTTTTGGTTGGCGTATCAAATCTAACTACAGAAAGAACAATACACCATGCTAAATATGCTGAACAACAAGGAGCTGATGCGGTAATGATAATACCTATGAGTTATTGGAAATTAGCACCTGAAGAAATTTTTGATCATTATAATACAGTTGCTCAAGAAATAAATATTCCTATTATGGCATACAACAATCCAGCAACAAGTGGTGTGGATATGCCTACAGAATTATTGGAAAGATTGTTAACGATTCCAAATGTTACAATGATAAAAGAAAGTACAGGTGATATTCAACGCATGCATTATTTGAAAAAAACACTTGGAGATAAAGTAGCCTTTTTTAATGGATCAAATCCACTTGCTTTGGGCGCTTTTGCTGCTGGAGCTACTGGATGGTGTACGGCTGCTCATAATTTAATTCCAGATTTGAATGTAAAATTATATGAGGCAATTGAAAAAAACGACCTCAAAGCATCTCAAATTATTTTTCATAAACAACTAGATTTACTGAAATTTATTGTGAGAGTTGGACTGCCTAGATCTATAAAAGCAGGACTTAATATTCTTGGTGAAGATGGTGGATATTTAAGAAGTCCTCTGAAACCACTTTCAAATGAAGAACAAGAAGAATTAAGAAGTATATTAACTTCTACATTGAATTAATAGCATTGATAACCAATACAAAAAATAAACTATTCTTTTGTATTGGTTATTTACATTTGTATAAAACAGATATTATCGTTATGAAAAAATTAGAATTACAGTTTGATAAGGAATTAAAAGGCAAATTTAATTTAAAAAACTTGAATATTTTATTAGTTTTTCAAGTCAATTGCCCTGGATGTTTCTCTTATGCTCTTCCATTATTCAATACGTTATACCAATAATTTCAAAATGAAGATATGGCGTTTTTAGCATTATCTACAGCTTTTGAAGATTTTGACAAGAACACTATTGAAAATACAGAAAAGTTAATCAATAATGGAGATTTAATTGGAGAGACAAAAAAGTTTATGCTCCAAAATGGCTATGAAAAATACCCTGATAAGTTTGACTTCCCTATTGCTATGGATAAAGAAATGGGTAAATCAGAAGAAGAGATTCAATATGCTATCCATGCTATTTGTAGAATAAATCCAAACTATAAATTATGGCCTGACTTTGAACAAAAGGCGTTAGAAAAAAGAATTGAAAAATATTTAAAATCATTAGATGAAATTTCATTCTCATTTACAATTAATCAATTACGAGGTACACCAAGTTTTGTTCTTTTCAACAAAGAGTATGAAGTTTTACAGGAATGGTTTGGTCATATTACTTTGGAAGAAATTAAAAATAAAATCAATCAATTTATATAATAAACTTAATAACTAACTTGAATAAATTGATTTATTATATAGAAAGTAATTAAAAATGGAAAACATTATAAATAACTTAAAAATCATTCGTAACAGAATGAAATATGCTTGCGAAAAAACAAATAGAAAACCTGAAGATGTACGCTTATTACTGGCTACTAAAACGGTAGGTTCAGAGCGTATAAATTTTGCATTACAACAAGGTGAAACACTAATTGGTGAAAATAAAGTACAAGAGTTAAAACAGAAATGTAATGCCGTAAAAGAGTTAAATCCTGAAATTCATTTTATTGGTCATTTACAAAGTAATAAAATTAAAGAAGTTTTAAAATGGGCAAGTTGCATTGAATCTATTGACAGAATGTCTGTTGCTCAAAAATTACAACAAAGATTAGTTCTTGAAGAAAAGGAAATAGATGTTTATATTCAAGTAAATACTTCGTTTGAAGAAAGCAAATTTGGAATTTCTCCTGACCAAACTATTGAACTTGTAAAGAAAGTTTCCAAATTAAAAAACATCCATATTAAAGGGCTAATGACTATTGGTTTGTTTAGCTCTGATTCAACAGAAATAAGGAAATGTTTTCGTCTTCTTAAACAATTACAAGAAGATATTAAAACCCTTAACGTCCCAAATGTAGAAATGAACGAATTATCTATGGGAATGAGTGGTGATTTAGAAATTGCAATTGAAGAAGGAGCTACAATTATACGAGTAGGAACTGCTGTTTTTGGAGAGCGTATCTATCCCGATAGTTATTATTGGAATGAAACGAAACAAGATACTGAATAAAATACTATTGCCAACAATGTATAAAAAACATAGGGCGTTTGTGCTAAACCGAAAGTTCTGTGAGTTTTAACTAAGTCCGCTAAATATAAAATTTGGCGTTTATAGAAAAAAGATAAAAGCAGAATATTTATATTTAGCTAAGTAATAAACCGAAACGAAAGTGCTTATTAACTGCCCTACGTTTCTTATACTAAACGTTAGCCACAAGTTGAGCAATGTACCCTCCATTCAATAACTTAACGCAACAAATCTAAAATTATAGATTTGTAAAATGGAAGTAAAAAAACATAGACGATTAACTTTGAAAGAAAGAGTGATTATTCAGACTCTTTTAAATGAAGAAAAGTCTAAATCTTATATAGCAATTAAACTCAATAGATCTCGTTCAACTATCGGTAGAGAAGTGAATAAATGGGTGCAAAAAAAAGAACATAGATATGATGCTGAACTTGCTCATTGGTGTGCTAAAGAAGATTATTTAAACAAGAGAAATTTAGATAAAATAAGCACTTATTCTTTACTCAAATTTTTTGTCTACAAAGGACTTTTATCAAACTGGACTCCTGAACAAATTTCTGGAAGATTAAAAGAGTTGTATCCTAATAATTTAGTAATGTCTATTTCACACGAAGCTATTTATAGACACATTTATACTAGACCACAAGCTCGTTTAAATAAAAAGTTAATCAAACTATTAGTACGTAAAAAAACAAGACGTAGAACTCCTAAAAAAAGACGTGGTGGTGGAAGTAAAATCATTAACCAAGTCAGTATTGACAACAGACCACAACATATTGAACTTAGAAATGAAGTGGGACATTGGGAAGGAGATTTAGTGATTGGAAAAAATCATAAAAGTGCTATTGGAACTATTGTAGAGCGCAAAACTAGATTTACTTTAATAGTAAAATTAGAGTTTAAAAAAGCAGGTTAAGTAGCTAATGAGTTTTCTAAAATATTAAACAAATTAAATCCTATTTATAAAAAATCAATGACATATGATAACGGAATTGAAATGGCGAGACACGAAATGATTACTAAAAAAACAGGTATGAAAATATACTTTGCACATCCATATTCTTCCTGGAAAAGAGGTACAAATGAAAATACAAATGGACTCATTAGAAGATATCTTCCAAAAGGAACAAACTTCAATGAAATTGACGTAAATAAACTCCAAAATATTCAAGAAAAATTGAACAACAGACCAAGAAAAATTATAGGATATAAAACTCCAAAAGAAATGATGGATTTAGAACTTAAATTTGTAGCTTAGTAACATCAATAAACAAAAACGGTTTGTTGCGTTACAACATTGAATCCAAGTATAAGAAATAGCTGATTCAGTGATAAATCAAAGGTCAGTTCATTTAATAAAAGTCAGTCCAATCTGAAACTGAAGTGCTTTTTAATCCGATACTTCTCATATACGCAAACCGATACTATCTAAATGTTTGTATAAAGTGATATTTATTTTGAGTGTTAGTGTCTTACATAAGTGTACTACAATAAAAAATCAATTAAATCACCACCGTCTTCAATTTCTAAATTTTCTAACATTGTACTGCATTGGATATTATAACCTTGTTTATTTAAAAGTATTGCTTCTTTGTTCCAATTACTATAAACTGTTTTATCTGGATAAGCAATAACATTAAATTCTTTAATAGATTTTAGCATTTTTTCTTTAAAACCTGTTTTACTACCTGTAGCTAACCAAATGAAATTAGGAATCATAATACTCATGATGATTGCAGTTTTTTCTGATTCTACAATACAAATTGTATCACTTTTAGAAATGCTGTTTATAAGGTGTAGCCCAAATAAACATTGTTGTAATACAAAATTATTTAATTTTAGTTGTTTGTGTATCCAGCTAACATGATTAAAAGGTTTTTTAACTCTTTTACCTGTATTACAATTGTACAACATAATCTTGCCACCACGTATTACGTTTTTTGTGTCTATTTGCCAAAATATTGTTGCTCCATACCAATAGTTTGTTGTCCCTATGTGATACATATCTATTGCTTGTGATACCATTTTAGGCTCAAAATTCCTTAATAAATAGCTTATAAAGTTACTTTGTTGCTTTGTATTACAATATTCTTGCAATACTTTTCTATTGTGATACGAAGGTTGTATTACTTCTGTGATACAGTTATTAATATTTGTAATACAATTTGATGTTGGTTTTTTAAAATAACCACATTTACTTTCTCTATCACATCTTCCATCACTAGAATTTAAATAAAGATTAGTTTCATTGTCAATAAATTTCACAAATGTTTTCTTATGGCAATTAGGGCAGATAAACTTTCTGCTTGATCTATCTAAACTGTATTTATAATTATGTTTCATTTTTTTGAATTCGTACCATTCGTACCTATTTATTGGTACGAATGGTACGATTATGTTTTTTAATTTTTGCGAATGTGATTTTCTAATAGGTAACGTAATCCATCTTCTTTAGTGAAGTCTGGTAGCTCATATTTCTTTTTCGGTTTTATTTCACTTTTTTTTATTTCGCTTCTTAGCATATCGGATAGCTTGATAAACTCTTCTTTAGAAAGAGCTTTGGCTATTGTGTATATGTCTGAAGCAACCATCTATCTTAGATATTTAGTTTTTTTCTTCTTTTTCTGATAGTTCCTTCGCATACATTTAACATTTCAGCTATATGAACATTATTCTTTCCTTCAGAAATTAAAAACTTCATCTGTTCGTCTCTTTCTTCTAAGTCCGATGTTCCAAAAGTTTTAAGATGTGCTTTTTCAGAATCAAAATCTTCAAAATGAAATTCTAGAAAGTTAGTTTCTTTATCAAGACTGCAAACAATAACATTCTCTGAGTGATATAAATGTTCTGTGTTACGTTGCTTAATTTGTTTGATATATCTAAACGATGCTTCTTGAGAACTACTACCAATAGCAAAACAACTATCACAAAAATTCATTAGCATTTTACTTCCTGCTAGATCATTTTTACTAATAGGTTTAGAGTCATCTCTTTTAGGAGTATGAGCTAATACAAGTATTGAAACATTATTTGTATTAGATATTTTTTTAAGAGTTTTCATTAATATCAAAGCATCTTTTGCTTTTTCATTTTCGCTGCTTAAAAAGGTAAGATTGTCTACAATCAAAACAGATACTTTTGTTTTGGTAATAATATCTGACAAGGTTGCGCAAAGATATTCTTCAATATTATTGTACTCTTTTGGTAACTCTAACTCGGTATGAAATTCTGCACGAAGAAAATTTTTATTAAATTGATAATGGTTTTCATATTGTTCAGAACACCTATTTTCAAATTGTTTATCAGATAATTCAAAGTCTAAATAGAGAACTCTTTTAGGAGGGCTTTCAAGTTTAAACCCAGGTATTGCTTTTCCTTTACTAATACTATCCGCTATTTGCACAGCTAAAATAGATTTACCTAAATTAGTGTCTGCAAATAAAATACAAAGCTCATTTTCATACCATAGCTCACTAAAAAGCATGTTGGGTATTGGTCTGTTTTTAGCCTCCTCTACCCAAGTATTTGCTTCTTTAATAATTAAACAACCATATTCAAAACCTTTAATTTTAAGTTTTTTTTGATTGTTTTCTATATCCTTAGTTATTAAATTAACTTTATCTTTTATCATGAAGTTAATTTTTAAGATTATTAGAGTCTATTGGCGGAATAGGCATTATTAACTCACCAATTGTCTTTGATGGATCATACAGACCGTGATTATCTAAACTATTTAAATAGTCTGTTATAATTTCTCTAGTTAAAGCGGATACTTTTATCCCTTTTTCATCCGCTAAAATTTGAAGGTGTTCTTTCTGGTCTTGATCAATTCTAAAATTAATTGTTGCAATCATTTTTACTTTTTGTTTTAAATATTTTTAAAATAAATACTTGTTAAAAAGTAAGGTGATTTTACATCAAAAGATAACTACCTAATTAACAAGAATTAACTAGGTGCAATTACGTGATACAATGAAGCTTTTAAAAGGGAGGGAAAAGGGGAAATGTGTGGGAAATGTGTGGGAATTTTTAAGGTTTATGGGGAATAGTTAAAAATAGCTTCTGATTATTAAAATTGCCCCCATTCTTTTTCAATTTCTTTTACTCTTTTAAAATGTTTATCCCCTTCAGAACTGTTTAATTTAATTTCTCCAAAAGTAAAGCCAAAGTGACTATTTATAATTTTCCCAAAGGACTCGGCAGATGGTGTTTTTATACTTAGTTTGTTACTAAAAAAATCAAAAAGGCTTACGATAAAAGCTCTATTTATTATGTCTTTTATGGTAATTAGATGCTCTATAAATTCAATTTGTTTTAAAGAATGAAATTCTTCAGGGTATTCTTTATATATTATTTGAGCTATTGTTTTTTTTGTAAAGACATTATCTTCTGTAAAAGAAAAACGTTGGTTTAAATCTATTAAAATTAATAAATCATTTTCAAAATCAAACATTTCAATTAACAATTCATTAGTTTGAAGTAAATCTCTGTTAAAGTAATTTATTTCCCCAATAAGGAAGGCTACAACTAACTCATACTGATATTTTAGTTGGTTTTGGAATAATGCTCTAGCTCTCTTTAATTTATTAAATTCATTTTCCGAGACCATTGTAGGTAGATTGTTAGTCCATTTAGAATAAAGATTTTTGAACTGTATTAAGGCAGCTTCTTTTTTTCTAGCTTCTAAAAAACCAAAGGTTTCATCATCAAAGTTAATGTTAAATAAAATATTTTTACATAAACTATTTTTATATTGATTTAATAAAAAGTCATAAACCTCTATAGTAAGTTCATCTGTAAATTTGTAACCAGTATTATTATGATCGTATTTAACTACGTTCTTTCGTTCTCCTAGATTTTCTGTTTTAGTTGATTTTATTATTTCTAATTTATTTGATATAATTATTAAATCATTTTCCTTTAGAAAATTTTCTAATTGTATAATTTTATTCAAAGAGTTTAGTTCTTTTGGAATAATTCCAAAATATTTACTTTCCATTACTTTAATAATTTTGAATAATCTTCAGGCAATACGGCATCAATATCTCGTAGATATAATTCTAGTGCATCCATTGTTGCATGTCCTGTAATTAATTTTAATTTACTTTTTACTTCAAAAGGAGTTGCTGTTTTTGCCATTTCTTTATACAACTTCGTTATAAAGGTATGTCTAAAACTATATAAACCATAATCTTTACCTAAACCAAAATGGTCTTTTACTTTTTTAAACTGTTTGGTAAAATAATTTCTTTTATTGTTTTCTTTTGCTTCCCATTCGCCACCAATTTCATTTGGAGTAAATAAAAAATCGCTTTTATTTAATTTAGATAGATCTGGTAATTGCTTAATTAATATATCAGGAATGATTTTAATTTTTACAGGCTTGTTTTTGGCTCTAACATAAATCTTTTTATCTATTAAATCGATATCACCAATTTTTAATCGACAAACTTCAACAGGTCTAAGAAAATTATAAGATATAAATTGAACAAAAAGATATAATACTGCATCATGTTTTTCTAAATATTTAAAAATATCTTTCTGCTCAGTTGTAGTATAGGTTTTATTTCTTTCTGGTACAGATTTTAAAACATTAATTTTCTTAACAAAATTATTTTCAATTATTTCATTGTCTTCTAACGTTTGAAATAAGGAACTGATGTCAGTACGTGTATTGTTTCTGTTTCTAGGACTTGTTGCTTGTAATACAGTGTTCAGATATTGTATTACAAGTTTCTTATTTATAATTGAAATATCTTCTTTAAGATTATAGCCTTCTTTGTTGAGCCATTTTTTAAATCGTTCAATTCTATTTTTTAAATTTTGATATGAAATTCCACTTAGAACTTTAGATTTGGTATTTAATGCTAAGTCAACAGAAGTGTTAATAGGGGAGAGGATTGGTGTTTCTTGTACAGCCTTTTTTTCAAGATATACAGGAGTTTCCTTTTGTGTTGGTGTATTCTTTATTTTGTCTTCTTCGGGAGAAAGAAGATTTTCGATAAATTCAGCTAAGGAACTATTGTCTTCATAAGGATTGAAGCCTTTTGATAAAACATATTCTAAACTTTCCTTTAATTGAGTTAAGATGTGTATTCTACTTCTTTTATCTTTATAAAGGTTGACTCCAGCTTTTATATTAGTCTGCCTTTTTAGTTTTCCTGTAATTGGATCTCTAAATGAATAATAGACATACCAACTTTTGGATAATGCTTCTTTTTTATCTTTTTTTGACAGTTTAGACCAGTCTCCAATAATAACTCCACCTGTGAAGATTTTTGGCTCTGAATAATTCAATTTCATAGTGGAATCGTGTACTTTATCGTGTACTCTTTGTAAAAGTAAGAAAAATGTAGACATAAAAAAACGAATTGTGAGACACAATTCGTTGATTTAATTAACATTAAGTTTGTAGCGAGAACGGGATTTGAACCCGTGACCTCAGGGTTATGAATTCGAGTTAAAATGCTTATAACGTAATAAATAACCTTTTTTATTTGTAAATCGTGTTCAAAAACGTGTTCAGTTTAGACCAGATTATTAGTATAAATTTCTGTATGCAATTTACTAATTTTACTATATGTTTTACATACTTTTAAAAGATAAATTTTTATACATCTTAAGTTTACATTTTATATTCGGATTTAAGTGTACTTCTGCAGGTTTTCTTAAACCTAGGCTAAAATGTGTTCTTAAATTATTGTAAATGTATACTGCTTGTTTTGTTATTTCTTGGGCAATATCTGTGTTTTTAAGAATTTGTTTTAATCCGTATTCGTATTTTAAAGTTCTATTAATTCGTTCTGCAATAGCGTTTTCGTAAGGATTATATTTTTCAGTCATACTCATTGTAATTCCGTTATTTTCTGCAAATTCCGTGTACTTAGGGTTACAATATTGAAAACCTATATCTGAATGATGAATGAGATTTTTAGTTGGATATTTTCTATTTTTAATAGCCATAGCCAGCACATCTGTACAAAGTGATGTTCTCATATGATTATCAAGTTTGTATCCCATAATGTATTATACTGATATAGGTTGACCTTTTTTGGTCTAATTTATACCTTTTAAATTATTTATATTCTATATAACTAGTTCAGTCAAATTTACATTATTTCTTCGATATGATTTGTATTTGATGTTTGGATTTAAATGTACTTCTGCTGGTTTTCTTAATTCTAAGCTAAAATGGGTTCTTAAATTGTTGTAAATATATACAGCTTGTTTTGTTACTTCTTGAGCAATGGCAGTATTTTTAATGCAATTTCTAAGTCCATATTCATATTTTAAAGTTCTATTAATTCGCTCTGCAATTGCGTTTTCATAAGGATCATATTGTTCTGTCATGCTCATCATTATGCCATTTTCTTCTGCAAATGCTGTGTAAAGTAATGGCAATCCTTTTGTATTACATTTGCAATCCTTTTCGTTTTTGTAATGCAATTATTTATTTTGATGAGAATTTGTGTCGTCTTTGTGAATTTGTAGCAATTGTTTTTACTTTATGATAAACATTGCAGTGTAAGGTAGTAGCAATTCTTTTGTATTACAGTTGCAATCTTTTTTGTTTTTGTAATACAATAATTTATTTTGATATGGCTTTGTGTTGTTTTTGTGAATTTATAGCAATTGTTTTTACTTTGTGATAAAATTGCAGTGTAAAGTAATGGCAATCCTTTTGTATTACATTTGCAATCCTTTTTGTTTTTGTAATGCAATTATTTATTTTGATGAGAATTTGTATCGTCTTTGTGAATTTGTAGCAATTGTTTTTACTTTATGATAAACATTGCAGTGTAGGGTAGTAGCAATTCTTTTGTATTACAGTTGCAATCCTTTTATATTATACTGATATAGGTTGACCTTTTTTTAGGTTAATTTATACCGTTCAAAAGATTTTTTTAGCCGTTTAGAAGGCAAAAAATATTTTGAACTAGTTTTGTTTTCAAATTGTTAGTTCAGTCAAATTTACATTATTTCTTCGATATGATTTGTATTTGATGTTTGGGTTTAAATGTACTTCAGCTGGTTTTCTTAATTCTAAGCTAAAATGGGTTCTTAAATTGTTGTAAATATATACTGCTTGTTTTGTTACTTCTTGAGTAATGGCAGTGTTTTTAATGCAATTTCTAAGTCCATATTCATATTTTAAAGTTCTATTAATTCGCTCTGCAATTGCGTTTTCATAAGGATCATATTGTTCTGTCATGCTCATCATTATGCCATTTTCTTCTGCAAATGCTGTGTATTTGGGGTTACAGTATTGAAAACCTCTGTCAGAATGATGTATTAATTTTTTATCAGGGTATTTTCTATTTTTAATAGCCATTTCTAGCGCTTCTGAACAAAGTGATCTCTTCATGTTGTTATCTAATTTATAGCCCATAATTTGTTTAGAATATGCACCTGTAACGATTGCTAGGTAATTGTGTCCATTGTCTGTTTTAATGTATGTTATATCGCTTACCCATAGTTGTTCTGGTCGAGTAGGAACTTGGTCTTTAATTAGGTTTTTATATTTTCTAAATTGATGATTAGAATTTGTTGTTGTCACATAGTTTTTAAGCTTAGGAACAAGTAAATTATGAAGCCTTAACACATCGTACAACTTATCTCTACCGATTTTAATACCTTGTTTTATAAAGTCTTGTTTAAGTTCATCATATAACTTAATTCCGCCAGTTCTCATACCAACTAATTTTCGATATTCTTGTATCATTGCGATGACTTTTTCATCGTTTAATCGTTTGTTTTCTTGGGTTTTGAGTCTTTTGTAGAAGGCTTGTTTACTAATCCCAAAACACTCATAGAACCATTTTCTTTTAAACGGTTTTTCTTTTTTAGTTCTATCTCTTTCGCTAATGTTTTGGGCAACGACTTTTTTGACAAATCGACTCCAGTAATGATTTCCATGTCAGCAATAATATCTTGTTGAAATTCCTTTACAAACTCCAATTCTTCAATACGTTCCTTTAGTTTTTTAATCTCATCTAATTTACTCATACCTGTATTTTGTTGGACTAAAGTACTATATTTTTTGATCCAATACCCAATTGTAGTTCTAGGAACATCATATTTTTTGGAAGCAAAGTTTGTGGAAATCTGTCCATTCTGAATTTGGTCAACGACGAATAATTTGAGTTCTAAAGTTGCTTTTTCGTACGTTTTTTTTCGCCAGGGTTGTTTTTGAGCTTTCATAAGTGACTATAATTAAGTGTTTAATTTTTAGTCAACCTATTTCAGGAAAGTCTTGGATTCAATGTTGTAACGCAACAAACCGTTTTTGTTTATTGATGTTACTAAGCTACAAATTTAAGTTCTAAATCCATCATTTCTTTTGGAGTTTTATATCCTATAATTTTTCTTGGTCTGTTGTTCAATTTTTCTTGAATATTTTGGAGTTTATTTACGTCAATTTCATTGAAGTTTGTTCCTTTTGGAAGATATCTTCTAATGAGTCCATTTGTATTTTCATTTGTTCCTCTTTCCCAGGAAGAATATGGATGTGCAAAGTATATTTTCATACCTGTTTTTTTAGTAATCATTTCGTGTCTCGCCATTTCAATTCCGTTATCATATGTCATTGATTTTTTATAAATAGGATTTAATTTGTTTAATATTTTAGAAAACTCATTAGCTACTTCACCTGCTTTTTTAGACTCTAATTTTACTATTAAAGTAAATCTAGTTTTGCGCTCTACAATAGTTCCAATAGCACTTTTATGATTTTTTCCAATCACTAAATCTCCTTCCCAATGTCCCACTTCATTTCTAAGTTCAATATGTTGTGGTCTGTTGTCAATACTGACTTGGTTAATGATTTTACTTCCACCACCACGTCTTTTTTTAGGAGTTCTACGTCTTGTTTTTTTACGTACTAATAGTTTGATTAACTTTTTATTTAAACGAGCTTGTGGTCTAGTATAAATGTGTCTATAAATAGCTTCGTGTGAAATAGACATTATTAGATTATTAGGATACAACTCTTTTAATCTTCCAGAAATTTGTTCAGGAGTCCAGTTTGATAAAAGTCCTTTGTAAACAAAAAATTTGAGTAAAGAATAAGTGCTTATTTTATCTAAATTTCTCTTGTTTAAATAATCTTCTTTAGCACACCAATGAGCAAGTTCAGCATCATATCTATGTTCTTTTTTTTGCACCCATTTATTCACTTCTCTACCGATAGTTGAACGAGATCTATTGAGTTTAATTGCTATATAAGATTTAGACTTTTCTTCATTTAAAAGAGTCTGAATAATCACTCTTTCTTTCAAAGTTAATCGTCTATGTTTTTTTACTTCCATTTTACAAATCTATAATTTTAGATTTGTTGCGTTAAGTTATTGAATGGAGGGTACATTTTTTGTATTAACCACAACGTGTTTGTATAAGATTAGTTGCGGTTTTGTGTGCGAGGATTTTCCGCAGGAAAATCAGACGTAACAAAACTGCAACGACTTTTGATTAAGCACTAATGTAGCAATTAATTTTATACGTTGTTGCCAAGTCGTTGATTTTTTTCAGAGTATAAATTATCCAATTAAATTCCGTTTTCCAATTTTCGGCAATTGAGTAAATTCGGTCAGCGTTTTATTCCGTAATATTTTCAATTCCGATTGAGTGAGCAATTCCGCAACTTGCTAAATTCCGCGCGCAATTCAGTTTTTGAGTTTTAAATTCAGGCTTTGATTCTGCAAACTTGCTAAAAATCCGTTGTGATTTTCATTCCGCATTTGAGTGAGAAATCAGTGCAATTTAGTCAACGTTTTATTTCTCAAAAATCAGATGTTTTTAAATTCCGCTTTTCCGTTCAGAGTACGTTCCGCAATGCTTGGCAACGTTATTGTATATGGTTTGTTGCGTGGTTTAAGCACCTAATTTAGCAAATAAAAACCGAATAGAAAATGAAGTGCACCCAAATGTTTAGACAAATTTATAATTAATTTTGATAATAATTAGCTCGATATTCAATCGGGCTCATTCCCTTTAAATTTTGTTTAATTCTCTCATTATTATAATATTTTATATACACTTTAATCTCTTTTTTTAATTGAGATATCGACTTGTATTTATTTATATAAAACAATTCAGATTTTAGAATACCGAAGAAATTTTCTATCACAGCGTTATCTAAACAATTTCCTTTACGAGACATACTCTGAGTAATTCCTTTTTCTGTTAATAATCTTCGATACTGTTTCATTTGATACTGCCATCCTTGATCTGAATGTAATATTAAATTTGTTTGATCTGGTATTTTCTTAAAAGACTTTTTCAGCATAATAGCTACTTGTTTAAAATCAGGTTTTTCAGATAATTGATAATTTATTATTTCTCTATTAAAGAGATCAATTATTGGAGATAGATATAGTTTTTTTCCTAAAACTTTAAATTCTGTAATATCGGTAGCCCATTTTTTATTTGGCCTAATAGCTTTAAAATTTCGTTATAATATATTAGGAGCTGTTTCCCCTATTTGCCCTTTATAAGACTTGTATCTTTTAGCTCTGACTAAACTTTTTAAACCTAATTCACGCATTAACTTGAGTACTGTTTTATGATTTATTAGAGTTCCTGTTTTGTTGATTTCTAAAGAGATTCTTCTATAACCATATCTTCCTTTGTGACGATGATATATTTGATGAATCAATAGTTTTATCTCTTTATATTTATCAACTATAAGACTTCTTTTATGATGATAATAATAACTACTTCTTGCCATGTTCATATGATATAATAAAATATCTAAATCATACTTATGCCTTAATTCTGTTATGGCTTTTGCTTTCTGTTTTGCTCTTGTTGAATTAAGGCCTGTAACTTTTTTAGCAAGTCCAGTTCTGCACGTAATGATTCATTTTCTAATAAAAGTTCCTCTTCTCTTGTTAAAGGTTTATTAGACTTTTTTTTAGCCCTCTTAAATTGCATAGATTTTGGTTTACCTCTAGGTTTAATGTTTAAGCCTATAATACCCTCTTTTTTATAATTACGTTGCCACTTCATAATTACAGATTTTGTAGGAATATTAAATTCTAAACAAGCTTGACTGAAAGATAATGAATCTTTGTCAATAGCTTTTAAAACTTTAAGTTTAAAAGGAATGCTATACACTTTTGTTTTTCTTGGTAATAGTGCTTTTTTACCATATTTTTCATAAAATCGAATCCAATCATGAAGGGTTGTATGATGACAACCATATAACTTAGACACATCTTCAACTGTTTGGTTATTTTTTAAAACTTGCTTTACACATCGAAGTTTAAATGCGTAATCATACTTGACTTTTCTTCCCATAATAATACCCTCAAATAGTGTCTAACTTTTTGGGAGCAGTTCAAAATCCGCGAGGATTTTCGTAAGTAGGCTAGAACTAGCAATAAATTATATACGGTGTTGGCAATAGTGATTTATTCAAATTGTTTTTCCATTACTTCTCTTTGAGATTCAACAATCCATTTGTCAAATTTCAATATGTTCAATTTCAAATCATCTGTTTCGTTACTAAACATTAAACAACCTCTGTCATCATACATCCAAAACCATTTTTTGGTTTTCGGTTGAAAAAAGTACACTAATTGATGAATTGTTGGTGAAAATCCCATCTCTGTATTTGCAATTCCGTTGAATATTTCTTGATAATTAATTCCGTTTCTTTCTACTTTACAAATTGTTAATTTTCCTTTAATTCGCTCAATATTGTCTTCGTCATCAAAATATCTAGTTGCAAGATTTTCCTCAAACTGTTGAGTTTGTATATTTTCCGATTTTAACAATTCATAAATGTGATTTGGCGTTTCAGCAAACATATCGTTTCCAAAATCATAAATAATTATGTATAATTCAGAATCTTTCTCAAAATGGTTCTCAAACAGTTCAGACGCACGTTTTGTTGCTTGTTTTACTCGTTCTTTTGTTCCGTTGTCAAAAGGGTCTCCTAATTCAAATCTCAAATAATATTTCAGTCCACGTTCAATTGTATTGAAATCAGTTAATTCAATATTTGAACCTAAATAGTTTAATTCTTGTTCGAGCTTGGATTCAATGTTGTAACGCAACAAACCGTTTTTGTTTATTGATGTTACTAAGCTACAAATTTAAGTTCTAAATCCATCATTTCTTTTGGAGTTTTGTATCCTATAATTTTTCTTGGTCTGTTGTTCAATTTTTCTTGAATATTTTGGAGTTTATTTACGTCAATTTCATTGAAGTTTGTTCCTTTTGGAAGATATCTTCTAATGAGTCCATTTGTATTTTCATTTGTTCCTCTTTCCCAGGAAGAATATGGATGTGCAAAGTATATTTTCATACCTGTTTTTTTAGTAATCATTTCGTGTCTCGCCATTTCAATTCCGTTATCATATGTCATTGATTTTTTATAAATAGGATTTAATTTGTTTAATATTTTAGAAAACTCATTAGCTACTTCACCTGCTTTTTTAGACTCTAATTTTACTATTAAAGTAAATCTAGTTTTGCGCTCTACAATAGTTCCAATAGCACTTTTATGATTTTTCCCAATCACTAAATCTCCTTCCCAATGTCCCACTTCATTTCTAAGGTCAATATGTTGTGGTCTGTTGTCAATACTGACTTGGTTAATGATTTTACTTCCACCACCACGTCTTTTTTTAGGGGTTCTACGTCTTGTTTTTTTACGTACTAATAGTTTGATTAACTTTTTATTTAAACGAGCTTGTGGTCTAGTATAAATGTGTCTATAAATAGCTTCGTGTGAAATAGACATTATTAGATTATTAGGATACAACTCTTTTAATCTTCCAGAAATTTGTTCAGGAGTCCAGTTTGATAAAAGTCCTTTGTAAACAAAAAATTTGAGTAAAGAATAAGTGCTTATTTTATCTAAATTTCTCTTGTTTAAATAATCTTCTTTAGCACACCAATGAGCAAGTTCAGCATCATATCTATGTTCTTTTTTTTGCACCCATTTATTCACTTCTCTACCGATAGTTGAACGAGATCTATTGAGTTTAATTGCTATATAAGATTTAGACTTTTCTTCATTTAAAAGAGTCTGAATAATCACTCTTTCTTTCAAAGTTAATCGTCTATGTTTTTTTACTTCCATTTTACAAATCTATAATTTTAGATTTGTTGCGTTAAGTTATTGAATGGAGGTTATTTTGTTTTAATTGTGGCTAACGGTTTTGTGTATGGTTAGTTGCGTGTTTAAGCAACTAATTTAGTAAACAAAAACGAACGCGAGAAAATTCCGAAGGAATTTTCCAAATAAGCAACGACCAAAGCAATTAATTATACACGGTGTTGTGTGTTCGTTTTTATTCTTATTTTCCATTCGTTTGTGTCTAATTCCATTATTTCACTTCTATCCCAATTAGTGAATTCCTCGCATTCAAATTCCAATATTTTTCCATTCCATTTTCTAAATCGAATATCATCCATTTTAAACGGACTTTGGATTTCAGTCAAGTCCGATAAGGAACTGTTCATTTTCTCAATTTCATAATAGTTATGGAAAAAGAAAATTCCATTAGGCGAAACTTCCACGTCTTGATATTCAGGCTGACTTTCCGATTCAATTATATTCAAGTCAGAAGCGTTTAATAGAAAAACATAATCAGAAGTCAACACAATAATTTCGTTCCGATTTTCAGAGTATTTCACTTCTTTTTGTGTTCCGCGAAATTGTCCAACCGTTTCATTCAAATCTTCATCGGTAAACTTTATCCAAGTCCAAGATTGAGAATTCCAAGGACTTTCAATGTCATAAATCCTTTCTTTAAATTCTCCAGAATATGGTTGGTTTATAATTTCAGTTTTCAATGTAGTTTCGTTTTTTGTATTATACTGATATAGGTTGACCTTTTTTTAGGTTAATTTATACCGTTCAAAAGATTTTTTTAGCCGTTTAGAAGGCAAAAAATATTTTGAACTAGTTTTGTTTTCAAATTGTTAGTTCAGTCAAATTTACATTATTTCTTCGATATGATTTGTATTTGATGTTTGGATTTAAATGTACTTCAGCTGGTTTTCTTAATTCTAAGCTAAAATGGGTTCTTAAATTGTTGTAAATATATACTGCTTGTTTTGTTACTTCTTGAGCAATGGCAGTGTTTTTAATGCAATTTCTAAGTCCATATTCATATTTTAAAGTTCTATTAATTCGCTCTGCAATTGCGTTTTCATAAGGATCATATTGTTCTGTCATGCTCATCATTATGCCATTTTCTTCTGCAAATGCTGTGTATTTGGGGTTACAGTATTGAAAACCTCTGTCAGAATGATGTATTAATTTTTTATCAGGGTATTTTCTATTTTTAATAGCCATTTCTAGCGCTTCTGAACAAAGTGATGTCTTCATGTTGTTATCTAATTTATAGCCCATAATTTGCTTAGAATATGCATCTGTAACGATTGCTAGGTAATTGTGTCCATTGTCTGTTTTAATGTATGTTATATCGCTTACCCATAGTTGTTCTGGTCGAGTAGGAACTTGGTCTTTAATTAGGTTTTTATATTTTCTAAATTGATGATTAGAATTTGTTGTTGTTACATAGTTTTTAAGCTTAGGAACAAGTAAATTATGAAGCCTTAACACATCGTACAACTTGTCTCTACCGATTTTAATACCTTGTTTTATAAAGTCTTGTTTAAGTTCATCATATAACTTAATTCCGCCAGTTCTCATACCAACTAATTTTCGATATTCTTGTATCATTGCGATGACTTTTTCATCGTTTAGTCGTTTGTTTTTTTGGGTTTTGAGTCTTTTGTAGAAGGCTTGTTTACTAATCCCAAAACACTCATAGAACCATTTTCTTTTAAACGGTTTTTCTTTTTTAGTTCTATCTCTTTCGCTAATGTTTTGGGCAACGACTTTTTTGACAAATCGACTCCAGTAATGATTTCCATGTCAGCAATAATATCTTGTTGAAATTCCTTTACAAACTCCAATTCTTCAATACGTTCCTTTAGTTTTTTAATCTCATCTAATTTACTCATACCTGTATTTTGTTGGACTAAAGTACTATATTTTTTGATCCAATACCCAATTGTAGTTCTAGGAACATCATATTTTTTGGAAGCAAAGTTTGTGGAAATCTGTCCATTCTGAATTTGGTCAACGACGAATAATTTGAGTTCTAAAGTTGCTTTTTCGTACGTTTTTTTTCGCCAGGGTTGTTTTTGAGCTTTCATAAGTGACTATAATTAAGTGTTTAATTTTTAGTCAACCTATTTCAGGAAAGTACATTTGGTAAATGTTTTACAACGTGTTTGTATATGGTTTGTTGCGTGTTTTAAGCACTAAAGTTAGCAAATAAAAACCGAATATAAAATGAAGTGCACCCAAATGTTTAGACAAATTTATAATTAATTTTGATAATAATTAGCTCGATATTCAATCGGGCTCATTCCCTTTAAATTTTGTTTAATTCTCTCATTATTATAATATTTTATATACACTTTAATCTCTTTTTTTAATTGAGATATCGACTTGTATTTATTTATATAAAACAATTCAGATTTTAGAATACCGAAGAAATTTTCTATCACAGCGTTATCTAAACAATTTCCTTTACGAGACATACTCTGAGTAATTCCTTTTTTTGTTAATAATCTTCGATACTGTTTCATTTGATACTGCCACCCTTGATCTGAATGTAATATTAAATTTGTTTGATCTGGTATTTTCTTAAAAGACTTTTTCAGCATAATAGCTACTTGTTTAAAATCAGGTTTTTCAGATAATTGATAACTTATTATTTCTCTATTAAAGAGATCAATTATTGGAGATAGATATAGTTTTTTTCCTAAAACTTTAAATTCTGTAATATCGGTAGCCCATTTTTTATTTGGCCTAATAGCTTTAAAATTTCGTTGTAATATATTAGGAGCTGTTTCTCCTATTCGCCCTTTATAAGACTTGTATCTTTTAGTTCTGATTAAACTTTTTAAACCTAATTCACGCATTAACTTGAGTACTGTTTTATGATTTATTAGAGTGCCTATTTTGTTGATTTCTAAAGAGATTCTTCTATAGCCATATCTTCCTTTGTGACGATGATATATTTGATGAATCAATAGTTTTATCTCTTTATATTTATCAACTAAAAGACTTTTTTTATGATGATAATAATAACTACTTCTTGCCATGTTCGTATGATATAATAAAATATCTAAATCGTACTTATGCCTTAATTCTGTTATGGCTTTTGCTTTTTGTTTTGCTCTTGTTGAATTAAGGCCTGTAACTTTTTTAGCAAGTCCAGTTCTGCACGTAATGATTCATTTTCTAATAAAAGTTCCTCTTCTCTTGTTAAAGGTTTATTAGACTTTTTTTTAGCCCTCTTAAATTGCATAGATTTTGGTTTACCTCTAGGTTTAATGTTTAAGCCTACAATACCCTCTTTTTTATAATTACGTTGCCACTTCATAATTACAGATTTAGTAGGAATATTAAATTCTAAACAAGCTTGACTGAAAGATAATGAATCTTTGTCAATAGCTTTTAAAACTTTAAGTTTAAAAGGAATGCTATACACTTTGGTTTTTCTTGGTAATAGTGCTTTTTTACCATATTTTTCATAAAATCGAATCCAATCATGAAGGGTTGTATGATGACAACCATATAACTTAGACACATCTTCAACTGTTTGGTGATTTTTTAAAACTTGCTTTACACATCGAAGTTTAAATGCGTAATCATACTTGACTTTTCTTCCCATAATAATACCCTCAAATAGTGTCTAACTTTTTGGGAGCAGTTCAAAATCCGCGAGGATTTTCGTAAGTAGGCTAGAACTAGCAATAAATTATATACGGTGTTGGCATTAGTACTTTTCTGGATTCCAATTGTAAATTTTAATTAAGTTGTCATAAAAAATGTCACAAATATCAAAAATCAAAGAAATGTCATTTTTCAAATCATTAGTTGAATAATATGAAATTGTTTGATTTGAATGAATAATTAAATGTCTAAACTTAATAAGATTTTCTAATCTCTCTAGATAGTTGTTTTCAGGTTTTTTTGAGTTTAGCAAATTTGTCAAATTGATATCATTTGATATTTTCTTAAAAGCTGAATTTATTCCATTTATATTTTGAAAAGAAATTGTTCTAGCAACTATTTTTTCAGCTGATGAGAATCCCTCGGAAACTTCAAATAAATCTTCTGATATAATTCTTGAACTTTTAAATATATCTTTTTTGTTTTCTGAATATTTTAGAAGTACAATATATGTTGACCTTAAATATTCTTCGAGTACAGATATCAAGTATGGAATAGTAAAATTAATTCCAATACTAACTGGATTCATTTCGTTTAGAATTGGAATCTCTATCGGAACTGGATTTTTCATTTCCTCGTGTTCTAAAAACTGTAGAAATACACTAGGTTTAGTCATATTATTATTGAAAGTCCTAAAAACTGTAAAACAACCTACTTCAGCATCTTTTCTTTCAACTCCATCAAATTCATAAATTGTGTTTTTACCAAATTCTGTTTCAAAATATCCTTGAAACCTTTCACTAATTTGTTTTAAAGTTAAATTTACATAGTCATTATCATATAAAGTTTTCCAAACTGTAGTTCTTATATGTAATTCTAAATATTCTGAATTTTCCTCAATAATATTTAATGTAACACCAGTAAAATGCTCTTCGGAATCATTATTGTTGTAGAAGTAGTAATTTTCTTCAAATTCTTCATAGTTTAAAATTTTCAGAAATTGTTTTACTTCTATGATATCCGTTTCTTTATTTAAATATATGGATGAATCATATCCCATAATTTTTTCTCGGTATTAATGCCAACGTGTTTGTGTATGATTAGTTGCGTGTTTTAAGCAGTGAATTTAGTAAATAAAGCACGAACGGCGAAATTCCGAAGGAATTTCCCAAGTGAGCTAAAACTAGCAATTAATTATACACGGTGTTATGCAATGCTATTTATTACTTATTTGAAAAAATCACAATTCTTAAATCTGTCTCTAAAGAATCATTATTAGATAATTTATTTTCATAATTCATTGATTTTAAGTGTTTTCCAAATATCTCAAGAATAGGAATACATTCAGTCTTACCTATAATTTGCATACCAGTTGGAGGCGGCACTATAACATTATTTTGTTGATAAATATTTGAATCCCAACCTAATTTCGTGAAAAAATTCTTAAGATTATTTGCAAATATATTAGGTTCACTATTATTTGCAATATTTACAAAAATTGCAATAGTTTTCTTAGGATATTTGGCTAATTCTTTAATTAGTTCTTTTTGAATTTCAATAGGCAAAAACCTGTCTCCAACATCTAATCTTAGTTTTATTAATTCGATTTCTAACTTTTTACTTTTTAATTCTGCATTTATTGCTCTTTCGTTTATTTCGGCAGTTTTCATATTTGCATCAGCGGCATTTTTCATAGCAATCATTGATTTTTCATTTGCAATTGCTGCGTCTCTTTTAGCAGTCTCAGAACTTTCTTCCGCCTTCGCGATTATTAGTTCGTTTGTTTGTTTTTCCTTTTTTAGTAAATCATTTAATTTACCCTTATATGTAAAAGAAAATATTGACGCTCCTAATGTCAAAAAGATTGCAATCATTGTTATTACATCACTAATACTTATTTTTTTTTCTAAAGAATTTATTTCTGTATTATTCATTGGAATTGTGTTAAGTATGAAAGCCATAATTATCAATATAAGGCTCAGTATTATTATTAATGCTCTATTAATACTAATATTATATCTTGTATTCATATCTGCTTTTATTTATTGCTAGATGCTCTTTTATAGTTTTGCATAACGTTTATGTATAAGAATAGTTGCGGGTTTGTATGCGAGGATTTTCCGAAGGAAAATCAGACGTTACAAACACGCAACGACCTTTGATTAAGCACTAAACCGCAATTATTTTTATACGGTGTTGTGCATAGTATTTATTCTACGCAAATAAGTCCTTCTTGTGAAATTTTTTGTCCTTCATTCGTTGTCATTGTTGCATCGTAAAATAAACATTTCCCTTCAATTTTAATTTTAGAAACAACAATTCCGTTATTTTCGTTTACCCATTTAGTCATTTCGTCCATTTCTCCTTTGGAAGAGTCGTAAGTTAATCGATAAGTACAATCATCAATCCATTCAAGAATTTCATAAGTTGGGTTTCCGTTTCCGATTCCGTTTTTCCATTCGGTTTGAGAGTTTTTTTCTCGGATAACAACATAACGATTAACATTTAGGTCTCTTTCGGCTGTCATTTCACTTATACTGTCATTTGAAGTAATTTTATATTTTTTCATTTCATCACTTGTTGGAATGTAGAAAGTTCCGATTTTAAAATCCGAACAAGTCAATTCTTGCGCATTGATTTTAAGTCCGATTAGAAGAAATATTGTGATTAAGATTATAGTTTTTTTCATTCAGCGATCTGTTTGTCGATATTATGCACAACGTTGTTGTGTTAAGAAAAGTTGCGTTTAAAGTGAACGGCTATTTTCCGCAGGAAAATAGGAGTTTACAAAAATGCAACTAACTTTGGTTAAGCTAAAAATAAGCAATTTTTTTTACACGGTGTTAGCTAACGTTTTTTTCAATTCTATTTACTGTGTTTTTAATTTCTCGCCAATATGGAACAGACCAAAAATCCATTTCTAGTTTATTTTCATCTCTAATATTAATTCCAGCTAAAACTACTGCTAAAAAGTGCGCAATACTACCCAAAGTAGAATCGTCTTCATCTTCAGAGTAAAAATTCATAAAAAATTGATTAATGAATTCAACTGAATTTTCTATACATTCATTAAGGTCATTTATAGTTTTAAATCCTAATGTATTTGTTAAAGTAATTATTTGAGATATATCGTCTGCTTCATTTTCATAATTATGACCAAATCTTTTATATAAATCAAGTTGATGTTCAATAAGAGATTCTATTTTTGTGTTTTCTATGAATTTTTTTATAGAATTAGAATTTATATCAATTTCGAATTCCGAATTAGTTATTGATTCACTTATTTTCTTAAGAGTTAATTCTTGTTCAATTTTTAATTCTTGAAATTGTTCATCAGCCAATTCTAGAAGACCAGATAATCTATTCAATTTTCTCTTTAACACATTTGGAATATCAGCCTCTTTTTTATATAATAAAATATGAGAAATTGAAGCCCAAGAATGTTGTAATACTGTTCTGATTTGAATTTCAGCACTGATATTCTTATATTTTTTCCATTCAGTTAATTTTGCTCTTTTAGTATCTAATTTTATAACACTATGAACAGATAAATAACCAAATTCATTAGGCTTAAGGTTTTTTATTTTATCCGAACTATGCTCAGGAATAACCTTAAACTCTTTTTCAATTAAATCTCTTACTTTGCTAACGTCTTCTAAATAATACAAAATAACTCTTAATCCTACTAAATCGATTATTTCCTCAAGTGGGTTATCATATTTCTCTCCTTTAGTTTCTAATTTAGATTTAAAACTACTTAATGTTTTAGTTCTACTTTCAATGACGTGATATTGTATATTTTCATTTTCTAGTAAATCTTGAACTAATGTTTCAACCTTAGTTTTGAATCTCTCCAAAGTAGGTGATAATTCAGAAAATTCATTTAGAAATTTGTTTTTATTCATAGTTTGGTTCAAATGTTAGCTAACGTGTTTGTATATGGTTTGTTGCGTGGTTTAAGCAACTAATTTAGTAAATAATTACCGACGAAGAAAGTCCGCGAGGACTTTCGTAAGTAGGCGAGAAGCCAGCAATAAATTATATACGGTGTTGCCAACTGGCTTTTTTCAATTAATAATCTTGAATTAAAACTTCAGTAGGAATATGTAGAGTAGTGTTGAGTTTTCTAATCATATCTAGAGTCAGTTTTCTTTTTTTATTTAAAATTTCGCTAACTCTACTTTTAAATCCAACAACTTCTGCTAAATCCTTTTGTTTCATTCCCATTTGTTCCATTCGGAATTTAATTGCTTCGATTGGGTCAGGCATTCCGATTGGGAATTGTTCATTTTCATATCTATCAATCAAAATTGACAAGATTTCCAATTCGTCTCCATCTTCCGTTCCTTTTTTTGCATCAAAAATTTCCTCAAGTCTGTTGAGTGCGTTTTGATAGTCTTTTTCGTTTCTAATTGGTAATATTTTCATAATTAGATATTATTTGCGTCAATTTTATCATATTCAGCGTGAGTTCCGATAAACCTTATCCAGCATATTCCGTATTCAAAATTAAATTTTACAATCAAACGATAATTATTACCTTTTATATTGTAAACAATTCGATTGTCTTTTAAAATACTAGCACTCGGATATTCACTTTTTAATTCGTTAATATTTTTCCATTCGGATTTTTCAGTTTCTCTATACCACGATTTTAATTGTTCTTCACAATCAGCGTGTTTTTCCCAAAAATCTCGTAAAGTTCGTTTTGCGATTACTCTCACATTATAATTGTTTGACGCAAATATAATAAAAAAGTTACCAATTTGGTAATTAGTTCGGTTTTTTTAGCTTGTTGGCAACGTTGTTGTGTAAGAAAAGTTGCGTGTTTCAAGCACTAAAGTTAGTAAATAAAACACGAACCAAGAAAATCTGCAAGGATTTTCGTAAGTGGGATTTTACCAGCAATTTTTTTTACACGGTGTTGGCAATAGTTAATTTTCATAAATTCCTAACCAGTTAATTTGTTCATTCCACTTATTCTCTTTGTAGTTTTTTACAATAAAAGTCTTTTCCACAATTTCCTTTATAAATAAAGATTTGATAGAATCAATTTTTTTATTTGATACCTTTTTATCTATAAAAAGAACATATTTAATTTTATCTAAACCTTTTTCATAAATTTTAGATTTAAAATTCAATAATTGATATGCCAGATTATTCAGATTGTTTGAATAGTCGGTTTTTGCAATTACTTTATTATTTTTTAAAGTTAAATAGATATTAAAATTATAGTCATTATTTCCTGCTGAAATTAAACCATTAGATACTTTGTCTAATTCTATTTTAAGTCCTATTTTATTCTCAAAATATTCAAATCCATTTGTAATTTTCGCAAATTTAAAGTAATGAATTGAATCGCGTTCATTCTTAATAAACAGGGTGTCTTTAGTTGAATTAAATTTATAATAATTCGTATTTTTATAATTTAAATCAGAGTTTCCTCGTAATAAAGTTTGTTCAATTTTATCATCTATAACTTTCCATTTATTGGAATATGTTCCATAAATTAAAGGGTTGTCAATCACCATAGAATCTTTAAAAAATTCAATATCGATATCAAACTCAAAGTTTTCATCTGAAATTGAACTCCAATTTCCAATAAAATCAGATTTTTCATTCTCTTTATTACAAGAGATAAATAGTGTTGTAAATATGAACAGTAGTAGTGTTTTCTTCATAATTATTGCCAACTTGTTTATATGCTTATGTTATATCAGTATATATCTCTTAATTGGGTTTATATGCTGAAGTTTTATGATTATATTTATACATTGAATATGATTCTTTAAAAGTAATTTATTCCTACAATTCATCAAAAGGATTTTTAATATTTTTAAGACTAGTTTTTGTAACATGAGTATATATCATTGTAGTTTTTGGGCTACTATGACCTAATAATTCTTGTATATACCTAATATCTGTTCCATTTTCTAATAAATGTGTTGCAAAAGAGTGTCTTAAAGTATGTAATGTAACCTTTTTTGTAATTTTAGTATTTTTCAATGCTTTTTTTAACACAGCTTGAGCACTGGCACCACTGTATTTATGTCCATTTTGCCCTTCAAAAAGAAAAATTTTAGGTTTATAAGCTAAATAGTACTCTCTAAGAAGTATTAAAAAAGAATACGAGAGCAAAGTATACCTGTCTTTTTTCCCCTTAGCTTGCTTAATATGAATTAACATTCTTTTGCTATCAATATCATCAACTTTTAAATTTAATGCTTCCCCAATTCTGAGTCCACCAGAATAAAGAAGACTTAATAATGTTTTATGCTTTAGATTTGTAAGATTATTAAATATGGCTTTAATTTCTGCAACACTTAAAACTGCTGGTAATTTCTTTTCTTTCTTAGGTCTTTCAATATTTAATAAATTAATTTCTATACCTTTAAAAAAAAGAAATTTTTTGATTCCATTAATACATTGATTTTGATATGATACGGATCTGTTTGCTCTAAATATAAAGTCATAGTTAAACTGTTCAATTAATTTTATTGAATAATCTTCATTTTTTTTTAGTAATCCATAACGAAGAAAATATGCAGTTACTTCCACATAAGTATTAACAGTATTCTCACTTAATCTTTTTTGTTGCAACCATCTTTTAAACTTTTTTAATTCTGAAGTTAAGTCGATAGATAAAGCAGGTAAGACCAATTTGTAGATTTCTTCTGACGGAGGTATAACTTTTTTTTTAAGTTTTTCATAATTAACAAACCATTTTTTTAGTCGAATATGGTTATATAATAAACTCCTATTACTTGAAGAATCTTTAATGTAGAAAGATTTCAAATTTTGGCTCCATTGTACCTCGGGTAATAATTTTAAATGATTTTTTATTTCCTGATCAAAAGGAAAATTAATCATAACAATATTTGAACCCTTATGAATGTTAGGAAGTAAAATAATAGATTTCATAGCTAAATAATTATCTAATGTAGTGAAAATAAACTAAATAAGAGGTATGTAGCTTTGTGCTTTAATAGATTTAATTCGTCGATTTTTGATTCGAGTGTAATGTAAAGGTATACACAATGTCTTTTAGTTTTAAATTATTCTACATCTTTAATACCAATTGAAAAATTACTGGGTTTATTTTTTATAATTTCAAGAGTTTTTTTAACTTTAGTAAAACCATGTTGCCGTATAATATCAAACTTAAAAACATCTACATCATCAGCAATATTCAAATCAAGTTGAATAGTAGAATATCCTTTTGATGTAAGATTCGTTGTAGTATACTGAAGAATCGGTTTTTTCTAAAATTAAAATTCCTGCTGAATGAACATTGAGGTAATTGGGGAATCCTTCAATTAATTTTCCATTTAAAACTAATTTTGCAATACTAACTATTTTTTGTTTTTGCTAAACTGTTACTTTTTTGTTTTAAAGCCTTATTTTAGGGAGTTTCGGTACTATTGAAAAACGTTTTTTGTTATTTAGAAGTCTTAACTTTGTGTATCAATTTCCTTTTTAGGTAATTCAAATATTTTTCTTAATTATCAAATTATACTTCTGTATTTAAATGTATGGTAAGTTGTAAGCAAATGATTTGTATTTATTGGGAGTAAAACTATAGTTAGTTACATTATCTCGATTTTTCGAAGAAAAATCATTATCAAAATATGGAGGAGATACTTTAAAAGGATTGATAAAATACTTGTAATACAAATCAAGTTTTGTATTACAAACTTGTATTACACTAATGTTATTTGGGATAGGAGTGGAGTTAGATGCTTTGAAAAGTCTTTAGTTTAAATTTTTGTTTTATATAATACTCTTTATTTTTATTAAAAATAATTATGAATTTAAGCATATCTATAGTTGAATTATGCGTTAATTTTACGTATAATTAACGCATAATATAGGCAATGTAAAATAATTGCACTTGATTTTTATACTATTATGGAGTTATAAAAAGTTGTTAAATAGCGTGAGTTCGAGCTAAGCAATAGTATTATTAGGTAACATATTGGGTATTGTTATAGCAGTTTTTTAGGTGAAAAAGAAAAATTAATTAGTTTTGAGTTCTATTTGACAGTCTACTAAATCAAACAAGTTTTCGTTTAAAAGACTCCGTTTATTTAAAATTTCTTGTGATTCATCTTTATCATCAATAAAAACAATATCCATTTTCTTTCTTGCTAATATCAAAATATCAAACACCCATTCTATTTGTTAGATTTGTACTTGTTCAATTAAGTGTTCGAAATAGAATTTTGGGGAATTGAGTAAAAGAGGGTAAAATACCCTCTTTCTAAACTCCTGATAAATTACATTTACTTTTCTAGTTTCTTTACTCATTTTTTACTTAAATAATTTTGAGTAATCTTCTGGCAACTCTGCATCAATTTCTCTTAAATATTTTTCCAATGCACTCATTGATTTATGTCCTGTAATCAGCATTAAATTACTCTTAGCTTCAAAAGGAGAAGCATTTTCTCTCAGTTTTCTATATAATTTTGAGATAAAGGTATGTCTAAAACTATAAATTCCATAATCTTTATTCAATTTAAAATGGTCTTTTACAACTTTTCTAAATCTTTTAGAAAAATGATCTCTTCTATTAGTTTCATTTGCATCCCAGAAAGCTCCAATTGCTTCTGGAGTAAATAAAAAGGATTCCTTATCTAACTTTGATAAATCTGGTAATTCATCAAATAAAATACTAGGAATAATTTTTGTTTTTAAAGGGCTATTCTTAGCCTTAAATTGAACGGTTTTAGTTTCTAAATTAATGTCCTTAATTCTTATTCTACAAACCTCAATAGGTCTAATGAAACTATAAGAAACGAATTTTATGAATAGTAATAATAGTTGATCTTGTTTTTCTAAATATTCAAATATATTTTGTTGCTCTTTTAATGTGTAAACCTTATTTCTTTCTGTTTTGGATTTTAATACAGGAATTGATTGAATATAGTTTTCAGCAACCAATTCATTATTTTTTAATACTTGGAAGATACTTCCTAATTCTGTTCTGTAATTATTACGATTTCTTGCGCTTGTTTTTAAAACAATTCCATTAAAATAATCTAATAAATCTTTTCTAGAAATTTCTCTTATATTCTTTTTGGTTGGATGCGTTTCTTCCATCCAAATAATAAAAAGTTTTGCTTTTCTTTTATAATCTTTTATCGTTCCACTACTTACTGCCTTTTCTTTTAAGCTTAGAGCAAAGTCAAAAGCTTTTACAATAGACATTTCTTCTTGATTCTTATTCCCAGTATTTTGTTCTTTTATGTGAATTTCTTTTTGGTTGTTTTTTATAGGTTTTTTGGTTGTTTTAGATAAGTCTCCCTTTAGAATTACATTTTCTAAAAGTGAAGTAATCATATTTTCATCTAGGGCTTCCTTTACAGCATTTTTTACAGATTCGTTTATTTTTGATGGAGATATTGCTTCTTCTTTAAGAGTTTCTTCTAGTTCTATATCAACAGTGTGATTTTTCAACTGCTCATACAACTCGGAGTTATCTATGAAAGGATTGAAGCCTTGTTTTAGTAAAAACAACAAGTTTTTTCTATAAGAAGACAAGATGCTCATTCTATTCTCTTTGGTTTTGTATTGGTTTACTTTACCATATACATTTGCCATTCGTTCCAATTTCCCTGTTTTTGGATTTCTGAAGGAAAAATAGATGTACCATCGCTTAGATAAATCTCCTTTTGCTGTATAGATTTTTGGGGAAGAAAAAAGGTTTAAAACTTTAGAATCGTGTTCAAAATCGTGTTCAATTTCTGTTGTTAGGGTAAGGTAATGGTAAATTGATTGCATAAAAAAACAGTTTAGAGACCTAAACTGTTGTTTTTTATTGATTTAAAATAGTAGCGAGAACGGGATTTGAACCCGTGACCTCAGGGTTATGAATTTAACAAAACACCCTAATTTCACGCTTTTATGCTTTATTTTAACTAAATCGTGTACTGAATCGTGTACTCGGATTTATATATAATTTCTATTCAAATATAATTAAGATTTTTATTCCTTAAAGGTTAAAATTGATTTTTTTAACTCATTTTTAAAGATTTTTCTAATTGTTTCAATTCAACACCTAAACCATTAAACATTTGCATAATACTACTCAATTTTAGTTCATGTTCTTCATACTCTTGCGTATTTATGCTACAAGTAAATTTCCATAGTTCTAAAACTTCCTCTAAAGGAACTTCATAAGACTGATATTCTCTGTTATCAGGTTTTAAAAGTAAACTTCCTTTCTCTTCAATTTGATTATAGACTCTTTTGTAGGTCATACCATCATTTTTAGTGACTATGATATAAGACGTTCCATTTTTAACATCTGTAATATTTTCTACAAATTCAGCAACCACATAAGATCCATCTTTCATAGGTAACATGGAATCTCCTTTAATAGGAAATGCTCTGTGTTTACCAGTAGGTAAAAAAGGTAATTTTATTTTTTCTAACTGCTCAATATATTCAGGATCATCATACCCTAATAAATAACCAGCAGAAGTTTTAGCAGAAACTACTTCAATTAAATTTTCATTTTCGTCATCAACTGTAATTGGAAATAAAACACGTTTGCTTCCTACTTCTATAAATGATATATCTTTTGTTTTTGTCAAATCATTTTTCAATAAAATATCAATAGGTATTTTAAAATAATTGGAGAAATCTATTAAAAACTCTAAGGTTGGAGAAGACCTATTCTCTTCATAAGAACCTATTCTTGATCTTGTTACATTTAAATCATCAGCTAAACGCTCTTGTGAAAGCGCTTTTAAACTTCTTAAATGACGTATGTTTTTGGATATAATTTTCATAATACTACAAATGTAAGCAATAATTGTTTGTTTTTGTAGCTAATTTTGTGGTGTGAAGAAAAATATTTTACATCTCGATTTAGACACTTTTTTTGTCTCTTGTGAACGATTGATTGATAGTCGATTGCAAAAGAAACCGTTGTTGGTTGGAGGAACAGGAGATCGTGGAGTTGTAGCAGCTTGTAGTTATGAAACGAGAACTTTTGGCGTGCATTCAGGCATGTCAATGAAGATTGCTAGAAAGTTATGTCCTGAAGCAATTGTTATTAGAGGAAATACGAGTATTTATTCTAAATACTCAAATATTGTTACAGAAATCATCAAAGAAAAAGTACCCATTTTTGAAAAAGCGAGTATTGATGAATTTTATGCAGACCTTTCTGGAATGGATGCTTTTTTGGGGAGTTATAAATACGCTTCTGAATTACGTCAGCGAATTATAAAAGAAAGTGGTTTGCCTATTTCCTTTGGAATGTCACAAAATAAAATTGTATCTAAAGTTGCAACAGGAGAAGCGAAACCCAATAATCAATTATTGATTGATGCAGGATTTGAGAAAGAATTTCTGGCACCATTATCAATTCGTAAAATTCCATCAGTTGGAGAAAAAACGTATCAAATTTTAAGGAATTTAGGTGTAGAAAAAATAAAAGTAATTCAAGAAATGCCTTTAGAAATGATGATAAGCGTTTTAGGGAAAAATGGAAAAACTATTTGGAAACGTGCAAACGGAATAGATAATCCACCCATTATTGCTTTTCACGAACGTAAATCTTTATCCACAGAAAGAACCTACACTAAAGATACAATTGATATGATAAAGTTAAAAGAAACCATTTTTGCAATGGCAGAAAATTTAGCTTATCAATTGAGAAAAGGAGATAAGTTAGCAGGTGTGATTAGTGTAAAAATTAGATATTCAGATTTTAACACGTATAACAAGCAAATAAAAATTCCCTATACAAGTGCAGATCACATTATCATTCCTGCTGTTTTAGAATTGTTTAAACAATTATATCAACGAAGATTGTTAATTCGATTGGTGGGGGTAAAAGTATCTGACATTGTCAGTGGTAATTACCAAATTAATTTGTTTGACGATACAGAACAACTATTGGATTTATACAATGCAATGGATACTGTTAGAAATAAATATGGAGATAAAAGTATTATGAGAGCAGCTTCTATGGGAGCAAAATCTATTGGTCGTTTTAGCAATCCTTTTAATGGAGAACCTCCTTTGGTTCTTGCACATAGAAAACAATAATTGATTGCTTTATGTATTTAAACTGTCATACCTATTATTCCTTACGTTATGGTACTTTTTCGGAAATAGAACTACTAGAACTCGCAAAAGAAAACAATATCAAAAGTATTGCGCTTACAGATATCAACAATACTTCTGCTTGTATGAATTTTATACAACAAGCTAAAAAGTATAACATTAAACCTGTAATTGGTGTTGATTTCAGAAATGGAAATTCCCAACAATTTGTAGCACTCGCAAAAAGTAATGTTGGTTTTCAAAATATCAATCAATACTTATCTACTTTTTTAGAAACTAAAACTGATATTCCAGATACTCCTAGTTATTTAGAAGATGCATTTATTGTTTATCCATTTGAAAAAGTATTGCAGTTAAACATGACCACTTTTAAAGAGAATGAATTTATTGGAGTTTCTATTGCAGAAATTAATAAACTCCGTTTTTCTCATTTAAAGAAGTTTGAAGATAGAATTGTGATACAACAACAGGTTACCATCCGAAATAAAAAAGATTTTAACGCACACAGATTGTTACGTGCCATAGATAACAATACTTTATTAAGTAAACTTCCTACTACAGAACAATGTATTACAACAGATGTAATGCATGAAAGAAAAGAATTGTTAACGTTTTATAAAGAGTTTCCAAATAGTATTACAAACACAGAAAAAGTATTGCAAGGTTGTAATACGTTTTTTGACTTTCACGAAGATAGAAAAAACCAAAATCTTAAAAAGTATTGCAATAGTTTTGAAAAAGATTGCAATATGTTATTAGATTTATGTAAAAACAACTTACATAAACGTTATAAAAATCCAACTCAAAAAGTACACGATCGACTTGAGAAAGAATTGAAAGTAATTATTGATTTAAAGTTTGTTTCCTTTTTTTTAATCAATTATGATATTGTGAGTTATGCAAAAAGTAAAGGGTACTTTCATGTAGGAAGGGGGAGTGGTACCAATAGTATTGTTGCTTATATTATTGGTATTACAGATGTAGATCCTGTAGAATTAGATTTGTACTTTGAACGTTTTATCAATCCTTTTAGAGCTTCTCCACCTGATTTTGATATTGACTTTTCATGGAAAGATAGAGAAGATGTTACCAACTATATTTTTAAACGCTTTAAAAACACAGCACTTTTAGCAACCTACAATACTTTTAAGTATAAAGCAGTCATTAGAGAATTAGGAAAAGTATTTGGATTGCCAAAAGAGGAAATAGATAAATTAAGTAAGGGAATTAAACAGCAAGAAACGGATAGTATTGCAACGTTGGTTTTAAAATATGGTAAACTAATTGAGGGTTTTCCGAATTATGTAAGTGTCCATTCTGCAGGGATATTGATTTTAGATAAACCAATACATTATTATTCAGCAACAAGTTTACCTCCAAAAGGATTTCCAACAGTTCAGTTTGACATGAACATTGCAGATGATGTAGGTGTTTTTAAGTTTGATATTTTAGGACAACGAGGTTTGGCAAAAATTAAAGAAGCCTTAGAAATTATAAAAAGAAACAGACCAAATGATCCTTCCATAGATATTACGGATGTAGAAAGTTTTAAAAAAGATAAAAAAATCAATGATTTATTAAAGTCAGGTGGAGCCATTGGTGCTTATTATGTAGAATCTCCAGCAATGAGAGGATTGATGCAAAAACTACAAACCCAAGATTATTTAGGATTAGTGGCTGCAAGTTCAATTATTAGACCAGGCGTTTCGGGATCAGGAATGAAAGATGAATTTATAAAAAGACATCGTTTTCCAGAAAAAAGGAAAGAAGCGAATCCTATTTTGTTAGAAATTATGCCAGAAACCTATGGTGTAATGGTTTATCAAGAAGATGTGATGAAGGTGGCGAGTAAGTTTGCAGACTTAACATTGGGTGAAGCGGATGTTTTAAGACGCGGAATGAGTGGGAAATACAGATCATTATCAGAGTTTAAAGCTGTAGAAGATAAGTTTATTGCTAACTGTAGAAAAAAAGGGCATAAAGATGCTTTAATTTTTGAAGTATGGAATCAAATTAAAAGTTTTGCAGGCTATGCTTTTGCCAAAGGACATTCAGCTTCTTATGCTGTAGAAAGCTATCAAAGTATGTTTTTAAAATGTTATTACCCCATAGAATTTATGGTGGCGGTTTTAAATAACGGAGGTGGATTTTATTCAACGGAACATTATATCCATGAAGCAAAAATGCAAGGAGCAATTATTGCATTACCCAGTATCAATAAAAGTAATCACCCCAACATTGTTATAGATAAAACTATTTATTTAGGTTTTGGGTATTTAAAAAGTTTAGAGCATTTAACAATTCAAAGATTGTTAACAGAAAGACAATTGTATGGGGATTTTACGTCTTTAGAAAATTTTATAGATCGTGTTGTAATTAGTATTGAACAACTAACCATTTTAATTAGAATTGATGCTTTTCGTTTTACGCATAAAACCAAAAAACAACTATTGTGGCAAGCTATTTTTAAATTGAAGGCAACGAAACAAAAAACAAAACAAGAACTGCTTTTTAAGACAGAACAAGTAAAGTATGAATTACCAAAACTAGAATCTCATTGGTTAGAAAAAGTCTATGATGAAATGGAATTATTAGGGTTTACTGTGCATGATTATTTTAAACTGGTGACTGAACCTTTTCTGCCAAGTATTAAAGCAAAACAAATGATTGATTTTGAGAATCAGCATGTTTTAATTTATGGTTTACTGGTAACTACTCGCTTTAACAAAACGTCTCAAAATAAATTAATGAGACTGAGTACTTTTATTGATAAAGATGGTCATTACTTTGATGCAGTACATTTTACAAATGTTGTACATCAATATCCAGTAAACGGAATGGGGATTTATGGTTGTTATGGGAAAATTACCAATCGTTATGGATTTTGTAGTATGAATGTAATTCAATCTAAAAAGATGAGTGTAGCGGTAGATCCGAGGAGTTAAAATTTAATAAATTTATATATACCTAGTTGTAGTTGTTTTATAACTGATTTTTTGTGTAAATTTAACAGCTATTGAAAAAGAATGTAAAAATTTACTTAATCTATTTCTTAATCAAAGAACTCATGGGGAAAGTAAAATAGAAAATCAATAAGCATGATAATGAAAATCAAAACCTTTTATTATCACGATATGTTTAAATAGTAAGCCAAATAATTACTTGTATATAACTAGTTGTGATGCATTAACCAAAAATAATTAAAATTTATGAAAATTAAAACTATCATTTTCACTTTAATATTTCTATCTCCATTATCCTATACAATAGCGCAAGGAAACATACTTGCTTTAAAAGAGAAAAATGGATTTAAAAAATTCAGTTTTGGAGATAATTATAGCACGTACTCTCACCAACTTGACTTTCAAAGTAAATGGAAAGGGTTAACCGATGAAAGAACATTTTACACCTATACTGCAAATAAGCCTTCAGCTGTCTTTTATCAAACTTGGGACAAACTCCATCTTGGATTTAGCGGAAATACTTTAACCAAAATCATTGTTCAATATAATCAACTATATAAACAAGATTTACAAAAGATTTTAATTGGTTTAAGACAACAATTTGGAAAAGAAACCAGTTACAGCGCTAACATAGTTGCATATACTCATACTTGGTATGACAAAGATATTTCGGTTGGAATGACACTGCATTACGACAATTCAGAAAAGTATCCTGCTGGGATATATATAGAAATTTATGATGACAACCTACATTATAATAGCATTTATGATGCTGATGGTAAGTTTTAAAAGAATTATATCTTTTTAATATCAGAGAGTTTAGAAGATAATAACAATGAAAAATCTTCAAAACCTTCTTTAAATTTAGATGTTCTATATAAATCCAAATTATTGACTTTTTCAATGATTATTGTTCTTTTACTTTTTTCGTAATCTGTTAAATTTTCAAATTCCGAAAAATCAATTTTCTCCTTATTAACTCTAAATATAATAGGAATTTGATTTACTTCTGTTTGAAATATTTCATTTTCATTAAGGATTGACAAGACATTGAAATTTATTGAGTTCATTATGTTATAGTTTTGAAGTCAAAGTTATATGAAATATTTGAATCAGTAAAGTGAAATAAAACGCATCACAACACCGTGTAAAATTTATTGCTTTTTAAGGTTTTTCTGGCGAAAAACCTCGCAAGCGTAAAAGTCTGTAATTATTGGTTATTTTTAGCTAAATTTACGCAACAAACCTTACACAACAACGTTAGCAAAAACTGGTTGAAAGTCGCCAGAAAAGCAATAGTTCTTGTAAATATCATTTTACTTCAATAGTTTGTGAAAATTAAATGTTGAAAAAATAATATTATAAAATTACGAAACACTTTCTTACGAATCAAAATTTCTAAAAATTGAAAAATTTTAGATCTATAATAAAAAAGGAATTTACTCAAACGTTGAAAAACAAATATTGTGATATAAAGCAAAATGGTGGAATTATCACTCAAGGTTTATATTTTGGAAAAGCAAAAATGACAAAGCTCTCTCCTACTCTTGAAAATTTATAGAATTTTGAAAAATTTTAAATTATTAAAAAAAACGAATTGTGTGAATTAATCTTCAATTTTGAATTGTATGAAAAAGGAAAAAAATACTGAACGAAAAGTAAAACACGCATTTGCTAACACCTTGTATAAAAAAATGCTAAATTTGGCTTAATCAAAAGTTTGTACTTTTTAATAAACTCTATTTTTCCTGCGGAAAAATGCCGTTCATTTTAAACGCAAATTTCCATACAAAACAACGTTAGCTGTAATTAGAGAAAATTCCGAATATGACAGAAAAACATTGGACTGAACCAAACGGAATTTTCATTATAAATATTCCTGTGAATTGGCAATACAAAAATGCAGTATTCGAACATATTGAAGAAAAATCACCATACAGTTTTGAACAATATGAAAATTCTACTGGATGTTTTCAATTAAGTTGCTATCCTTTATCAGAAAGAGGTGTCAATCCGAATTTCCCTATTCAAAAAAGTGATTCTAAAATTAATTGGTTAGAATCAAGAATGGATGATGAAGAGTTTGATATGTATTTATGGCACGCTCAAGTTGATGACCAATTTTGTATGGCTAAATGTATTTATTCTGCAAAAGACCGAAAAACTTCTAAAGTAAAAAAATTAGTCAAAAAATCTAGAAAGGCTTTGGAGAGTTTAAGAGTAGTACCTGTGGATGACAGAAGCTATGCAATTGCCTTGAACAAATATGATAATTTTAACGGCTCGTTAGCAAGTTCTTATGACTTAAGAGAAAGAGCGTTAGAATCAAAATCTCATATAGAAATTATTGCAATCGTTTCAAATCAAATTGATGCCTATCTAAGAATTTCTATTGTGCTTAAAAAACAATTAGAAGAAAAGACCAACAATATTCAAATTAAATACCTTTTTCAAGAAGAAAATGAAAGAGGCATAATGGAAAGAACTATTTACAAAGAAGCAAAATCATTAAATATTATATCAGAAGAAATATTTAACGAGTTAAATTTACTTTACGATATGAGAAATAGAGTAATACATCGTTACATAATAAGCTATATAAAAACAATAGACATTGCAGAGAGTGCTGTAAGTTATTTATTTCTTTGTGAAAAAATTAGAGAAATATTAAAGTCTATAGAAGAAGAACAAATCGATAATGAAATCGGAATCTATGGAAAAGGTTATTTAAAGAATTATGAAGTTACATTAGAAGACCAAAGAATTGCTTGGTCTATGGCAAATGACAAACATTTATTAAAATATTTACAGAGAAAAATAGAATAACAAATGATAAACAATTGGTTAGAACACAACGAGCAGGTTCCTAGTTATTCTTTTAGGTCTGTTTATGTAAGTGAAAAAGCAAAACCTGATAACGAGACGATAAAATATTTACAAGAACAGATAATTACATCATATCGAAATATTGATTTTTATAAATATAAACTAGAAGGATCTTCAGAAGCTGAAATTAGAAGTTATGTTTTGAACCAAGTAATTCCTGGAGACAATTCTAACTTTGACAAAGCTGTTAGACAAGGAGATTGGGGAGAAATTTTATCAGCATTAATCGTTGCGTATTTTCAAAAATTGGTAATCCCTATTAATAAACTCCAATGGAAAGTAAATAAAGATAAAGCTGTATTTGGCACTGATTTATTTGCATATAATAAAGGAGACTCAATAACTGATTTATATTATTATGAAATAAAAACTAAGCTTGACCCAAGGAAAAAGTTAGGAAAATCTCCCAATAGGTCTTATATAACTGTTGTTGCACACAATAGTTTATTAAAAGACGAAAACTCTCCCACTGAAGCAATCGCAGAATTTTTTGAAAGATTATTTTTCGAAAAAAGAAATTTTGATGAAGCAAAAAAATTCAAAGACATGGTTAAAAACCCACAGAATTATAAACGTAATTTTGAAATGTTTTTCATAATTGACAAAGACAATTTTGACATGAAAATTCTTGATGAATTAAATGTTCTACCATCTCAATTAGATCCATTAAAAGTAACATTAATATTTATTGAAGATTTACAAAATTTAGTTCAAAATACTTGGGATGATATAGAATCTGCATTAGTAAAACTTCTTAAAGATGAGTGAAAACATACTAAGTAAGAGTGACTACATTACAGAAACTGAATCTGACATTGAAGAACTGTTAAAAGATACTTTATTAAGTAATTACAAAAATCAAATTTTTGCTTGGAAATTAAATGCTGAATTTAAGAGAAGCTATAAAGAAAGCTTTTTATATAATAGAGCATTGTTTTTATCTTCCAATTCTTGTTTGTTGATTAATAATGAAGGAAATGGAAAAATCGCAATTTCAGGCTTAAAAGAAAGTGCTGAGATTTATGAATATTTAAGTGATTTAAGCGACATTAATGAAAAATATGATAGAGAGTACTTGATGTTGAAATCTGCATTATGCTATGACCTATCTGGCTATCAAGCAAATGCATTTTGTGTTGCGAGTAGATTAGATTCTTTAGTTTTAAAATCTGAAGCTGAATTAATCAATGTTGAAATCGACAATCTAATTATTGAGCAAATAATTTTAATTTTATTAAAAAAAATACCTTTAGCTCAAAGTAAACTTCAACTTTATAAGAATGATGATTTAGGTTTTTTATTATTTAAAAAAGCACTTAGCAGTTGGTATAGTTATATTTTAAAACTAGATGAGAGTAACTTTATCAGCCAATTTGATGATGCGTATAAGTATTTTTTAAACATTGGTAACACGTATTTATCACACCTGATTTTTTTATTAAAAACAAGGGTTGTATTATTTGAAAATCGCTCAATCTTTAATAATCTTAATCAATATGAATTTATTGAAAGTAGTAAAAATTGGAGGAAATACATTAAGCTACTCGCTTATGACTATTATGCTAATAATAGAATAAAGGAAATTGATAAACGAAAATCAATTTTCGAATTATGGACTTCGCAATTGAGAGCTATAGAAGGTGGTTTAATTGCAAAAGATGAAAATTTTGTAATACAAATGCCAACAAGTGCTGGTAAGACTTTTATAGCAGAATTATCAATTTTAAAATATTTGATAAAGTACCCAAAGAAGAAATGTATTTACATTGCTCCTTTTAGAGCGCTTACTAGTGAAAAAGAGATTGAGTTAGCTAAATATTTTTCCAAAATGGGATATTCGGTTTCTGCTTTATCAGGTAGTTATGAAGTTGATGAATTTCAGGATTTAATATTATCAGAAACAGATATATTAATTGCTACACCTGAAAAAATTGATTTGCTACTTAGATTAAATCCAGACTTCTTCAATGATATCTCATTTATGGTTGTAGACGAAGGCCATATAATAGGTGATTATAGCACAAGAGCAACATTATTAGAGTTTTTAATAATTAGATTAAAAATAAAAATCCCTGAATTAAAGACGTTATTCATTTCTGCGGTTATGCCAAGTGAAAACGCAAATGAATATGCCATTTGGTTAAGTGGTAAAAAGGAAAATGTTTTAAGGTCACTCTTACATAAAGAGAGCCCAATAAATGAAGAATGGGAACCTACAAGAAAATTAATTAGCTATTTCGAATGGGAAGGAAAGAAAGGAAATATTACATTTCAAAATGTTATTAGAGAAGATGAAGAAACTAAAATTAAATATGGAGCAAAATTATATTCTTTCATCGTAGAAAAGGAATTCTCTAATCGTTTTCCATTAAAAAATAATAAGCCTCAATCGGCTGCAACATTGGCTTATAAACTTTCTGAAGAAGGAAATACACTTGTCTTTTGCGCTCAAGTACCAAGAATAAAATCCGTTGCAACAGCTTTTTTGAAATTATTATCAAATATTGAAAAAGAGCAAAGGCCCTCAAGGTTTATTGAAAATGAGACTAAGGAATCATCTTATTACGCTGATATATGGTATGGAAACGATTCATATATAACTCAATCTATAAATTTAGGAATTGGAATTCATTATGGTGACATGCCTGAACAAGTTAGAAACGCTGTCGAAAGTGATTTTAGAAAAGGACTTTTAACTGTATTACTTTCTACAAATACGATAGGTCAGGGTTTAAATTTTCCTATAAAAAACTTAATATTTTACGAGACTCAAATAGGAAGAAATCTTGAAACTGAAGAAAATATTTATATTCAAAAAAGAGATTTCTGGAATATCGTTGGAAGGGCTGGAAGAGCGGGAAAAGAAACTGAAGGTAATATAGTATTTATAATAAATTCACCTACTGACAGGAGAAAATATAAAGAGTTTATTAATAAAGATAATATCGAAAATGCAAATAGTCTCTTCTTTTCTTTAGCTGATGCACTTTTAGATGGAAGAATCTCTGAAACAAAGCAAGATGATTTATTATCAATTCTATCCGAAACATATCTGTTAGATTTAATGACTGAAGAAATCATAGGGACAGATTACCAGGAAGTTATTGAAAAAATAATTAGCAATAGCTTGTTTAAAGTACAGTTGGATAAAAGAGATTTCGATATTGAGCCCTTAAAAAAGGGGTTTACTAAAATTTTTAAATCAATTGAAGTAAAAGCAACATTTAAACAATTACAAACTTTTAAAACAACAGGTTTATCTCTTAAAAGTAACCTTGTAATAGATGAATATATAGATAATAACAAAGATTCTTTAAAGGAGTTTGTTAATGAAGATAATTATCTAAGTATAATCAATAGTTTTTTAAAATTATTGTCAGAAAATGATATTGATGAAATGCATGATTATAAATTAGACAAATTTGTAATTAAACCTTCTGATTTTTATGACACAATCGAAGACTGGGTAATTGGAAAATCAATTAATGAGATATTAGAAAAATGGCAAATAAAGGAAATGGAGATTGCACAATTTCACATTTTTGTATCTAAGGCTTTATATTATTTATATCCTTGGGGAATATCTTCTTTCATATCTATTTTGGGATTTAAACTCAATAAAAAGGTTAATGAACTTCCTGAAAACATAAAAAGCCTCTCTAGTTATTTAAAATTTGGATTGAATGAGCCTTCAAGTTGCTTGTGTAGGTCACTTGGTATCAAAGGAAGAGAAGTTTCAAAGTTTTTATATGACTCGTCAAATAAATTAGAAGGCAAGGAATTTATTGTTTGGCTATCCAACTTAACTAGTTTGGAAATTGACACGTTTGTTCTTTCAGATTTTGATAAGCAAAATATTAGAAATGTTTCATTAAAATTAACACCTAATAGCTACAGAGAAATACCTGAATCTTTCAGTTTTAAAATAAACGGAACCTCATTTAATGATAGAATGAGTGATAACTCTAAATTAGTAAGTATTAATGACTATTTGACTTACAAACGACATGAAGAAAATGAATATGATCCTTATGCCATTTTAGTTTATAATGAAGGCAAAGAATTAGGTTATATTCCAAGAGAATATGCTAAACTACTTTCTGCAGAAATTGAAATTGAAGAAAGTAAATACGATATTAGGGTAATAAATATTTTTACATTCGAAAATTATAATGAAATAGAAGTAGAAATGAATAAAAACAGCTAACAATGTATATAAAAAATAGGCGAAACAGTACTGAAATTAAAGCTTTTGACTTGTTGCAAATAGAGTGCTTAACCGAAAGGATTATGTATAGTAATCACCTACTTTTCATATACTAACCGTTACCTGCCATTAGAAAAATCTGCCAATGATAGAGAAAATAACAAAGAACAAAGATAATTTAGGAGAGCCTGATTTGCACCCAATTGAAAAAATTATTGAAAAATTAAATTATTTTCGTTCATTTTTTGGAAAAATACAAGACTTATCTGATGAGGAATTTGATAATTTAAGGAATGAAATTTCAAAGTTTTTTACACTAAAAGTTGGTTCTCATAATGATGAACCACCAAATAGACTTGTCAGAATATCAAACAACAATAGAATTCTTGAAGCTCAAGGTAAAGAGTTAAGTTATTTTACAGACATATCTCAATTATTAGCACCACCAATTGAATACTGCAATTTTGGAAGGTGTAATATCCCAAAACAACAAGTTTTATACTGTGCTACTTCAGAAGCTGGAGCATATTGGGAAATCAAACCGCAAAATGGAGATGTAATAACAGTCTCTCATTTTGAATTAAAACCGAACACAAAAGTTAATTCTTTCATTGTAAAAAAAGATGTAACCGAGAACCCTGAAATTAAAAGTAAACTTCACGAAGTTTATTATTTACTTGAAGAATTCTTTGAAGAAATTTACAGTCTTCGTGTTTCTCGAGATAGACCAAGAGATTATTTATTTAGCGGACAAATATCATCCGACCAACTATTTTATCCAGTCGTATCTGAATTAAATTTCGATGCAATATTGTATCCAAGTGTCCAACGAAAAAAGCACGGTTGGAATGTAGCTATCCGAAATGAATTAATATTAGAACGCTATAATTTAATCGGAGTTGAGACACGATTTATTCTTGACGAATATGCGGAACTTGACCACACATCAGAAGAAGTTACAACTGACCAAATTGTAGGCTCTTTTGGAACGGAAGCATTTGATTTAGAAAACGGAAAAATACTTTATGACAAAGAAAAGGCAGATAAGCTATTTAAGTTATTCAGAGAAATGCAAATAGGAGAAGGAAAACAAGTTCGTTATGAACACGAAGGTTACCCAAAAAACCTTTTATTTAACTGTACGCCAGAAAATCACAAAAAGGAAAGCAAAATTACTTCAATCAAAAAAATTGGTAGAAATGAGAAAATAAACATAGTTTACCAAAACGGAAAAAGAATTGATAATATCAAATATAAAAAAGTGAAATCCGATATAGAATTAGGTAAATGTAAAATAACGAAATACTAAATAACGGCAGGTAACAAAGTACTGTGGTAAAAAACAAGTAAAAACTCATTAATTTTTAAAAATTATTATGTGCTACCACTTTAAACAAACCAAAACTATTAAAGATCTTGAAAAAAAATTCAAAGCTAAAATTGATTCAAGCGAAACGTTAAAACCATCAGCAGATATAAATGGATTCAATTACCCAAAAACACCTATAATTACAAATTTAAATTCCTCTAAAATTCAACTATTTAATTGGGGATTAGTACCAGATTGGGCAAATGAAGAATGGAAAAGAAATTACACTTTAAATGCACGTATAGAAACCTTATCAGAAAAACCTTCATTTAAAAACTATATAGAAAATAGATGTATCATTTTGGTAGATGGATTTTATGAATGGCAGCATAAAGGAAAAGAAAAAATAAAATTTGATATTGGTTTTAATAATCAGCTATTTGCTTTTGCAGGTTTATATTTAAATAACACATACACCATAGTAACTACCGAAGCTAAAGGTATAATGAGAGAAATTCACAACACAAAATTAAGAATGCCTTTTAGTTTAAAAACGGACGATGATTTTAAAAAATGGTTGAATATGGAAGAAGTTAATCCTCAATATGATTTTACTACAAACCAAATAGGGTTTTCTCAACCAACTTTGTTTTAAAAAATAACTACTTAATTTGTAATTATTTTGGATTAACTAAACTGACTTATGGATTTTGTTTTATGACTATTATTAATATCTTAAAAAAATGAGTTTTACGGTTGATTCGAGAAATTATAAGGTCACAATAACCTATTAATTAAGATTTTAGTTAATTATATAGATATATATTAGTTCGTTTACTTCTTTTTATAAGCTATGAATAAGAAAAGCCTTTCAGATAGATGATCGTATCAAGTTTATAAATTTAACAAAAATTCATTTTTTTACACTTTCAGGCTCTGTTTTAATTAAATAGTGTACCGAAATGTGAACTCTGATTTATAATAATTTTCTTTTCAAAAAAACAATAATTGTAATACAAAAAAGAAAGCGACAACCGAAGTTGCCGCTTTAAATGTTTTCACAACGGAATAATCCTTATTGTGAATTGATTTCAAATTGTTCTACAAATATAACTTAAAAAAAACAAAACATTATACGGCTTTCCGTAATACGGTCTAATTTTTTTATTATAAATTTAAAGTTGTAATAAAAAAGAGATTATGAAAAAGATATTAGGATTAGACCTTGGAACAAACTCTATAGGTTGGGCTTTAACTTCACAAGATTTTGAGAATAAAAAAGGAGAAATAAATGGATTGGGAAGTAGGATTATTCCTATGTCTCAAGATATTTTAGGTAAATTTGATTCAGGTCAATCTCATTCTCAAACAGCAAATAGAACAAGTTATAGAGGAGTTAGAAGGCTTTATCAAAGAAATTTATTAAGAAGAGAAAGACTGCATAGAGTTTTAAATGTTTTAAATTTTTTACCAAAACATTATAAAGAATCTATTGATTTTGAAAAGCATTTTGGGCAATTTAAAAATAATACGGAAGTAAAACTTAACTATAGTAAAAATAGTGAAGGAAAACATGAATTTATTTTCATGGACTCTTTTAACGAAATGGTTACTGAATTTAAAGAAGCTAGAAAAGAAACTAAAATACCTTTAGATTGGACGATATACTATTTACGTAAAAAAGCATTAACACATAAAATAACCAAACAAGAATTAGCTTGGGTGCTTTTAAACTTTAATCAGAAAAGGGGATATTATCAATTACGAGGGGAGGAGGAAGATGAAAGTCAAACAAATAAAAAGGAATATTACTCTTTAAAGGTAAAGGAGGTTATAGCTACAGAAGATAAAAATGCAAGAGGAATCTGGTATCATGTAATATTAGAAAATGATTGGATTTATAAAAGACAAAGTAAGGAGTCTTTAGGAAATTGGTTAGGTAAAACTAAAGAATTTATCGTAACCACTCAGTTAGAAAAAGACGGAACAGATAAATTAGACAAAGAAGGTAATATACGTAGAAGTTTTAGTGCTGTAGATTCCGAAAAAGATTGGATTGCTATCAAAAAGAAAACAGAGCAAGATATCGAGCAAAGCACTAAAACTGTTGGACAATATATTTACGAAACACTACTAGATAATCCATCTCAAAAAATTAGAGGGAAACTTGTTAAAACAATTGAAAGAAAGTTTTATAAAGAAGAATTACAAGCTATATTAAAAACACAAATACAATTTCATCCCGAATTAAAAGATAGAGAATTATACAAAGTTTGTGTAAATGAATTATACCCAAGAAATGAAGCGCATCAAAATAATATAAAAGATAATGGGTTTAATTATCTCTTTATTGATGATATAATTTTTTATCAAAGACCTTTAAAAAGTAAGAAATCTACCATTTCAGATTGCCCTTATGAAGAAAGAGTATTTATAAAAGATGGAGTTAGAAATATACAAAAGATAAAATGTATAGCTAAATCACATCCTTTATTTCAAGAATTTAGGTTGTGGCAATTTTTGAAAAATTTAAAAATTCATCAAAAAGAAAATGTAGATAATGGTAAATTTGATGAAGATATAACAGGTCTTATTTTTAAAACTGATAATGATTGGGTTTTATTATTTGATTTTTTAAATGATAAAAAAGAAGTTGAACAGAAACATATTATTGATTTTTTAGTTGAGAATAAAAAGATAGCAAAAAGTGATAAGAAAAATTATCGATGGAATTATGTAGAAGATAAGAAGTATCCTGCAAATGAAACTAGAGCTTCTTTTTTATCGAGATTAAAGAAAGTAAAGAATGAAAACAGAACTTATTTTTTGTCAAAAGAGATAGAGATTGCTTTGTGGCACATTATTTATTCTGTAAAAGATAAAAAAGAATATGAATTGGCTATTAAAACTTTTGCTTTAAAAAATAATTTAGATAAAGATACGTTCGTAGATGCTTTTATAAAATATCCTCCTTTTAAAAATGATTATGGAGCCTATTCAGAAAAAGCAATTAAAAAGATATTGCCTTTAATGAGAATGGGTAAATATTGGGATGAAACTAAAATTTCTGATGATGTAAAAAATAGAATTTTACAAATACAAGAGCGTTTAGAAAGTATAAATTATGACAAAGAAGTGTTTAAAGGTGATAAAAAAGACCGATTAAAAACGATAGCAGATGATGAAATTCCTAAACAGTTTATAAAAAGCTTTATAAATTATAAAGATAAAAACCCTTTAAAAGGCTTAAATACGTATCAAGCTTGTTATGCAATTTATGAGCGTCACTCTGAATCTGGTATAATTAAACCATGGAAATCTCCAAACGATATAGATACTTATCTAAATGAGTTTAAACAGCATAGTTTAAGAAACCCAATTGTAGAACAAGTTGTTACAGAAACTTTAAGAGTAGTAAGGGATATTTGGAAACATTATGGAAAAGGTGAAACCGATTTTTTTTATGAAATTCATGTTGAATTAGGTCGAGAAATGAAAAATTCTAGTGAAAAGCGTAAAGCAATGTCATCTAGAAATATAGAAAATGAAAATACAAATGAAAGAATAAAATTTTTATTAGAAGAACTTAAAAATGATACAAGTGATGATGTAAGACCTTATTCTCCAAGTCATCAAGAAATTTTAAAAATTTACGAAGAAGGTGTTTATCAAAATCCAGAAGTTTCTTTTCTTCAAGTTAAAGAAGATGATATAGATAAAATTAGAAGAAGTAGTTCTCCAACAAAATCTGAAATTAATAAGTATAAGTTATGGTTAGAACAAGGGTATATTTCTCCTTATACAGGTAAAATAATTCCTTTAAGTAAGTTATTTTCTATTGATTATCAAATAGAACATATAATTCCACAATCTCGTTATTTTGATAATTCAATGACAAATAAAATAATTTGTGAGAGTGAAGTAAATCAATTAAAAGACAATAAAACAGCCTATGAGTTTTTAAAAGGAGAAGGAGGTAGAGTTGTTTCTTTAAGTGATGGTAACACCGTCACTTTATTTAATATTGATAAATATGAAAAACATTGCAAGCAATATTTTAAAAAAAATAGAACAAAACTAAATAATTTATTATCAGAAGATATTCCCGAAGGTTTTATTAATAGGCAACTTAATGATAGTAGATATATAAGTAAAATTATTAAAACGCTTTTAAGTAATATTGTTAGAGAGGACGGAGAAAAAGAAGCTACAACAAAACGACTAGTGCCAGTTACAGGCTCAATTACCTCTAGGTTAAAGCAAGATTGGGGTCTAAATGATAAGTGGAATGAAATTGTTGCTCCTAGATTTATGAGATTAAATGAATTGACAAACTCTAAAGATTTTGGGGAATGGGATTCAAAAATAAATGCTTTTAGAACAAAAGTTCCTGATGAAATTTCAAGAGGTTTTAGTAAAAAAAGAATAGATCATAGACACCATGCTTTAGATGCTTTAATTATAGCTTGTTGTACAAAGAAGCATACAAATTATTTAGGTTCTTTAAATTCTGAAAGAGAAAATTACGGTTTAAAAGAGAGTTTGTTAATAAAGAATAAACAAGGAGATTTTACGAAACACTTTCAATTACCTTGGGTAAATTTCTCTACAGAAGCTAAGGAGGACCTAGAAAAGACAATTATCAGTTTTAAGCAAAATTTAAGAATAATAAATAAAACGAATAATAAAACTTGGCAATGGGAACCGCAAAGTGATGGAACTTTTAAAAAAATATTAAAAAAACAAAAAGATTCCACAAACTCGACTAATAAAACAAATTGGGCTATTAGAAAGCCAATGCATAAAGAAACAGTATCTGGTGCTGTTAAAATAAAAAAGATAAAAAAAGGATTTAGTAATATTACTAATTATTTAGATAAGTCAGATTTAATTGTAGATAAATCAATTAAAAGAAAAGTTAAGAGTTTATTGACTCTCTTTGACAATGATTTAAAGAAAGTTAGAAAATATCTGAAGGAAACACCTCTTTTAATTGAAGGAAAAGAAATTACTAAAACAAAAGTATTTGAATGGTCTGAAAATGCAACTGCTACTAGAGTTGCTTTAAATGAAAAGTTTACTAGAAAACAGCTTGAATCTATTACAGATGGAGGTATCATAACTATTTTAGAAAGACATTTAAAAAATTATATAGATGACAACCAAAAAGAACGATTTGATTTAGCTTTTAGCCCAGATGGAATAGATGCTTTAAATAAAAATATAAAAGTATTAAATAATGGTAAAAATCATTATCCAATTTATAAAGTACGTTTATATGAAGAAGGGAGTAAGTTTAGTATTGGAGAAAGTGGTGCTAAAGCAAATAAGTTTGTAGAAGCTGCCAAGGGAACAAATTTATTCTTTGCAATTTATTATGATGAAGAAAAGAAAAAAAGAGTATTTGAAACCATTCCTTTAAACGAGGTTATAGCACATCAAAAGCAAACTGCATCATTTCCCAAAGAAAAACGAATACCTATACAGCCAAGTAATATAAAAGGGGACTTTTTATTTACTCTTTCTCCTAATGATTTGGTCTATGTTCCAACAGATGAAGAATTAGAAAATAAAGCGTTAGTAGATTTTAATAACCTTTCTAATGAACAAGTTTCTAGAATTTATAAGATGGTAAGTAGTTCAAATTCTCAATGTTTTTTTATAAGAAATGATATCTCGAAACCTATTTATAATAAAAAAGAGTTTTCTGTTAAAAATAAAATGGAAAAGGATATTGAAGACAGAATGATAAAGGATAGATGTTGGAGATTAAACATAAATAGAATTGGAAATATAAATACTCAAATATGATAAAAAGAACCATTTATATCGGTAATCCATCTTATTTAAAATTAAAACAAAAACAATTAGTGGTTCAAGAGCCAGAAACAAAAGAAATTAAAGGAACTGTACCTATAGAAGATATTGCTTTGTTAATGTTGGATCATTACCAGATAACAATTTCTAATCAATTATTAATAAAGCTACAAGGTAACAACGTTGCTGTAATTAGTTGTGATGAGCATCATTTACCTTTTGGCATGATGTTACCAATGTATGGTCATTCAGAATACTCTGAGAGAATTAAATATCAATTAGCAGCATCAGAACCTTTAAAAAAACAACTTTGGAAACAAACAGTTGAGCAAAAAATAGAAAATCAAAAAGCCCTTTTAGATTTAAATAATAAGGTTTCGGAGCCTTTAGCTGAATATAAACTACATGTGAAAAGTGGAGATACTTCAAATAGAGAAGGTATTGCTGCTCAATTTTATTGGAAACATTTATTTGAAAATTTTTCTAGAGAACGTTACGGAGAAGAACCTAATAATTTATTGAATTTTGGGTATGCAGTTTTAAGAAGTATCGTAGCTAGAGCTTTAGTAAGTAGCGGACTATTGCCTGTTTTAGGAGTTTTTCATAGAAATAAGTATAATTCCTATTGTTTAGCAGATGATATTATGGAGCCTTATAGGCCTTTTGTAGATAAGTTAGTTTACAATTATATAGCAAATAACAATAATTATGAGCTAAATAAAGATGCTAAAGCAACTATTTTAACAATTGCAACACAAGATGTTTTTATTGATGGAGTTGTAAGACCTTTATTTATTGCAGTTTCTACAACAACAGCTAGCTTGTATAAATGTTTTACAGGAGAGTTAAGGCAAATAAAATACCCCGAACTAGATTAATAAAAATGTCATCAAAAAGATATAATGCTTATAGAGTTATGTGGGTTTTAGTATTTTTTGATTTACCAACAGAAACCAAGAGAGAAAGAAAGGTTGCAGGTCAATTTCGTAAAAAATTAATTGACGATGGGTTTACTATGTTTCAATTTTCTATTTATTTAAGACATTGTCCTAGTAGAGAAAATGCTAAAGTCCATACTAAAAGGGTGAAAATGAGTTTACCCGAACATGGTAAAGTGTGTATTTTAGAAATTACAGACAAACAATTTGGTAATATGGAATTATTTCATGGGATAAAAGAAGTTGACTTACCGCAACCTACGCAGCAATTGCAGTTATTTTAAAATAGGATGAAAAAAATCTAGGTAAAAGATATTAATCTTATTTAGATAACAGAATTTTGTAATCTAAAAAAGGAATCCCAAAGTATTAATTTTACTCAATATTTTGGGATTGACCTTGTGATTGCTCACGTAAAAATACAATTTGAAATCAATTCACAACTAATGCTTCTGGTGCCGCCTTTTTAATTTGCTTGTGATTGCTCACGTAAAAATACAATTTGAAATCAATTCACAACAGTTTATTGGGAGAAGATTAGACACTATTACTTGTGATTGCTCACGTAAAAATACAATTTGAAATCAATTCACAACGTAACCTTATTACATCGCCTAAATGTAAAGCTTGTGATTGCTCACGTAAAAATACAATTTGAAATCAATTCACAACTACCTTTACTGTTAGGTTTACTGTAGTGTACTTGTGATTGCTCACGTAAAAATACAATTTGAAATCAATTCACAACAAGTGTTCATTTATATCTCTAACACTTATACTTGTGATTGCTCACGTAAAAATACAATTTGAAATCAATTCACAACTATCATCAAAGTACCAAAATTTGCCACGTCCTTGTGATTGCTCACGTAAAAATACAATTTGAAATCAATTCACAACAATCAATTCTTTGTGTATCGTAATGAAAAGCTTGTGATTGCTCACGTAAAAATACAATTTGAAATCAATTCACAACTGATTAATTAACAATAAATTTATAAAAAATCTTGTGATTGCTCACGTAAAAATACAATTTGAAATCAATTCACAACACAAAATCATTACTTAGATAATGAAAGATTCTTGTGATTGCTCACGTAAAAATACAATTTGAAATCAATTCACAACAACGGACAGCCTAAAGATGGTGTTCACCAACTTGTGATTGCTCACGTAAAAATACAATTTGAAATCAATTCACAACTTGGAGAATAGAAAAGGTACAGACAGCGCCCTTGTGATTGCTCACGTAAAAATACAATTTGAAATCAATTCACAACTTTAGACAATCAATTGGTTATAATAGTAGTCTTGTGATTGCTCACGTAAAAATACAATTTGAAATCAATTCACAACCAGCATCTAACCAATTACCAGTTAATGTTGTCTTGTGATTGCTCACGTAAAAATACAATTTGAAATCAATTCACAACTGGAGAAGTGGTTTAGTAGATAGTAAGCCTCTTGTGATTGCTCACGTAAAAATACAATTTGAAATCAATTCACAACATATCACTAAACATATCCCTTGAAACCTCCCTTGTGATTGCTCACGTAAAAATACAATTTGAAATCAATTCACAACTATTATCTCTTGTATGCTCTCTTTTCCATCCTTGTGATTGCTCACGTAAAAATACAATTTGAAATCAATTCACAACTATTATAGGTTGGTTTATTTCTGTTCCTACCTTGTGATTGCTCACGTAAAAATACAATTTGAAATCAATTCACAACATTATTTGCTATTTGTTTTGTTCTCCTATACTTGTGATTGCTCACGTAAAAATACAATTTGAAATCAATTCACAACCGCAACGGTATGTAATTTGAAGTCTTTCATCTTGTGATTGCTCACGTAAAAATACAATTTGAAATCAATTCACAACATAGATGATAACCGTAACCAGATAGAACAACTTGTGATTGCTCACGTAAAAATACAATTTGAAATCAATTCACAACCACCTTTAAAGGTATATCTTATCTATCCGCCTTGTGATTGCTCACGTAAAAATACAATTTGAAATCAATTCACAACCATGAGACCAATTAGAAATAACAACACCCTCTTGTGATTGCTCACGTAAAAATACAATTTGAAATCAATTCACAACGGAAATATTATTAATGTTCCTAACTCTTTTCTTGTGATTGCTCACGTAAAAATACAATTTGAAATCAATTCACAACCTACAGTCCAAAACACCAACTATAATTCCACTTGTGATTGCTCACGTAAAAATACAATTTGAAATCAATTCACAACACCTTTGGAGACGCTTACAGAAACGACTTTCTTGTGATTGCTCACGTAAAAATACAATTTGAAATCAATTCACAACTAATCGCTTCTTAAAGTTCTGTAAATTTAACTTGTGATTGCTCACGTAAAAATACAATTTGAAATCAATTCACAACATGGGTAGAATTCCTCTACACCTCCTTGTCCTTGTGATTGCTCACGTAAAAATACAATTTGAAATCAATTCACAACTAAGGGTATATGGGTTTTTATTTTCGTTTACTTGTGATTGCTCACGTAAAAATACAATTTGAAATCAATTCACAACATTGTTGCATCTGCAAAAACAAAGAAATCACTTGTGATTGCTCACGTAAAAATACAATTTGAAATCAATTCACAACTGATACTCGTCTTTAAGATTTAAAGGCACGCTTGTGATTGCTCACGTAAAAATACAATTTGAAATCAATTCACAACTCACCCCTGAGTAGTCTACGTCTCTCACTGCTTGTGATTGCTCACGTAAAAATACAATTTGAAATCAATTCACAACCTAAACCCCCTTGTTTCATTTTACCAATAGCTTGTGATTGCTCACGTAAAAATACAATTTGAAATCAATTCACAACAAGGGTACTGAGTCTCAAAAAAGGATTAGCCTTGTGATTGCTCACGTAAAAATACAATTTGAAATCAATTCACAACACAGGGTAAGGGCGTACTAGGAGCGGACCACTTGTGATTGCTCACGTAAAAATACAATTTGAAATCAATTCACAACAAAATCATCATTAATATGAATTTCTAATTTCTTGTGATTGCTCACGTAAAAATACAATTTGAAATCAATTCACAACATATGCTGGATTGTTTAATATACTTCTAATCTTGTGATTGCTCACGTAAAAATACAATTTGAAATCAATTCACAACAATTAATGTTAGCAATGAAAGACTTAACAACTTGTGATTGCTCACGTAAAAATACAATTTGAAATCAATTCACAACATATCGGTGTCCATTGATTAATATTAACATCTTGTGATTGCTCACGTAAAAATACAATTTGAAATCAATTCACAACTATTTACGCTACTAATAATACACAACAACGCTTGTGATTGCTCACGTAAAAATACAATTTGAAATCAATTCACAACAGTCCTTCTTGGCTGCTTTGTTTTGAATATCTTGTGATTGCTCACGTAAAAATACAATTTGAAATCAATTCACAACGAACGATAAGATGAAAGAATCAGAGAAAGCCTTGTGATTGCTCACGTAAAAATACAATTTGAAATCAATTCACAACAACTGCAGTATAGCGCACAGAAAATATTTTCTTGTGATTGCTCACGTAAAAATACAATTTGAAATCAATTCACAACGTAACCATCTTTAGTGTAGACTACCTCATTCTTGTGATTGCTCACGTAAAAATACAATTTGAAATCAATTCACAACATTTAATAATTAATGTGTATATAGTAATATCTTGTGATTGCTCACGTAAAAATACAATTTGAAATCAATTCACAACGCGTTCGGTTTGTTTTTTTCTTTAGTTTTTCTTGTGATTGCTCACGTAAAAATACAATTTGAAATCAATTCACAACCAATAGCGCCAATACTAACGCCACTACTTGCTTGTGATTGCTTACGTAAAAATACAATTTGAAATCAAAGTACTACAATAAAAAATCAACCAAATCCCCTCCATTTTCTAATTCAATGCTTTCCAATAAATTACTACATTCAATTTTATATCCTTGTTTATTTAAAAGTATTGCTTCTTTGTTCCAATTACTATAAACTGTTTTATCTGGATAAGCAATAACATTAAATTCTTTAATAGATTTTAGCATTTTTTCTTTAAAACCTGTTTTACTACCTGTAGCTAACCAAATGAAATTAGGAATCATAATACTCATGATGATTGCAGTTTTTTCTGATTCTACAATACAAATTGTATCACTTTTAGAAATGCTGTTTATAAGGTGTAGCCCAAATAAACATTGTTGTAATACAAAATTATTTAATTTTAGTTGTTTGTGTATCCAGCTAACATGATTAAAAGGTTTTTTAACTCTTTTACCTGTATTACAATTGTACAACATAATCTTGCCACCACGTATTACGTTTTTTGTGTCTATTAGCCAAAATATTGTAGCTCCATACCAATAGTTTGTTGTCCCTATGTGATACATATCTATTGCTTGTGATACCATTTTAGGCTCAAAATTCCTTAATAAATAGCTTATAAAGTTACTTTGTTGCTTTGTATTACAATATTCTTGCAATACTTTTCTATTGTGATACGAAGGTTGTATTACTTCTGTGATACAGTTATTAATATTTGTAATACAATTTGATGTTGGTTTTTTAAAATAACCACATTTACTTTCTCTATCACATCTTCCATCACTAGAATTTAAATAAAGATTAGTTTCATTGTCAATAAATTTTACAAATGTTTTCTTATGGCAATTAGGGCAGATAAACTTTCTGCTTGATCTATCTAAACTGTATTTATAATTATGTTTCATTTTTTTGAATTCGTACCATTCGTACTTATTTATTGGTACGAATGGTACGATTACGTTTTTTAATTTTTGCGAATGTGATTTTCTAATAGGTAACGTAATCCATCTTCTTTGGTGAAGTCTGGTAGCTCATATTTCTTTTTCAGTTTTATTTCACTTTTCTTTATATCGCTTCTTAGCATATCGGATAGCTTGATAAACTCTTCTTTAGAAAGAGCTTTGGCTATTGTGTATATGTCTGAAGCAACCATCTATCTTAGATATTTAGTTTTTTTCTTCTTTTTCTGATAGTTCCTTCGCATACATTTAACATTTCAGCTATCTGAACATTATTCTTTCCTTCAGAAATTAAAAACTTCATCTGTTCGTCTCTTTCTTCTAAGTCCGATGTTCTAAAAGTTTTAAGATGTGCTTTTTCAGAATCAAAACCTTCAAAATTAAATTCTAGAAAGTTGGTTTTTTTATCAAGACTGCAAACAATAACATTCTCTGAATGATATAGATGCTCTGTATTACGTTGTTTTATTTGTTTGATATATCTAAACGATGCTTCTTGAGAACTACTACCAATAGCAAAACAACTATCACAAAAATTCATTAGCATTTTACTTCCTGCTAGATCATTTTTGGTAATTGGTTTAGAGTCATCTCTTTTAGGAGTGTGAGCTAAAACAAGAATTGAAACATTATTTGTTTTAGATATTTTTTTAAGAGTTTTCATTAATACCAAAGCATCTTTTGCTTTTTCATTTTCGCTACTTAAAAAGGTGAGATTATCTACAATTACAACAGATGCTTTTGTTTCAATTATAATATTTGACAACGTTGCACATAGGTATTCTTCAATATTCTTAAATTCCTTGGGCAATTCTAATTCAGTATGTAATTCTGCTCTTAGAAAATTTTCATTAAATTGATAATGATTTTCATAATCTTCAGAACATCGATTTTCAAATTGTTTATCAGACAATTCAAAATCTAAATAGAGTATTTTTTTAGGAGAACTTTCAAGTTTAAAACCAGGAATTGGTCTTCCTTTGCTGATGCTATCTGCAATTTGAACAGCTAAAATAGATTTACCTAAATTAGTATCCGAAAATAAAATACAAACCTCATTTTCATACCATAGCTCACTAAAAAGCATGTTGGGTATTGGTCTGTTTTTAGCTTCCTCTACCCAAGTGTTTGCTTCTTTAATAATTAAACAGCCATATTCAAAACCTTTATTTTTAAATTTCTTTTGATTGTTTTCTATATCCTTAGTTATTAAATTAACTTTATCTCTTATCATAAAGTTAATTTTAAAGATTAATAGAGTCTATTGGCGGAATAGGCATTATTAACCCACCGATAGTTTTTGATGGATCATACAGACCGTGATTATCTAAACTATTTAAATAGTCTGTTATAATTTCTCTAGTTAAAGCGGATACTTTTATACCTTTTTCATCTGCTAAAATTTGAAGACACTCTTTTTGGTCTTCATCAATTCTAAAATTAATTGTTGCAATCATTTTACTTTTTGTTTTAAATATTTTTAAAATAAATACTTGTTAAAAAGTAAGGTGGTTTTACATCAAAAGATAACTGCCTAATTAACAAGAATTAACTAAGTGCAATTACGTGATACAATTAAGGTTTTAAAAGGGAGGGAAAAGGGGAAATGTGTGGAAAATGTGTGGGAATTTTTAAGGTTTATGGGGAATAGTTAAAAATAGCTTCTAATTATTAAAATTCCCCCCATTCTTTTTCAATTTCTTTTACTCTTTTAAAATGTTTATCCCCTTCAGAACTGTTTAATTTAATTTCTCCAAAAGTAAAGCTAAAGTGACTATTTATAATTTTCCCAAAGGACTCGGCAGATGGTGTTTTTATACTTAGTTTGTTACTAAAAAAATCAAAAAGGCTTACGATAAAAGCTCTATTTATTATTTCTTTTTTAGTAATTAGATGTTCTATAAATTCAATTTGTTTTAAAGAATGAAATTCTTCAGGGTATTCTTTATATATTATTTGAGCTATTGTTTTTTTTGTATAGACATTATCTTCTGAAAAAGAAAAACGTTGGTTTAAATCTATTAAAATTAATAAATCATTTTCAAAATCAAACATTTCAATTAATAATTCATTAGTTTGAAGTAAATCTCTGTTAAAGTAATTTATTTCCCCAATAAGGAAGGCTACAACTAACTCATACTGATATTTTAGTTGGTTTTGGAATAATGCTCTAGCTCTCTTTAATTTATTAAATTCATTTTCCGAGACCATTGTAGGTAGATTGTTAGTCCATTTAGAATAAAGATTTTTGAACTGTATTAAGGCAGCTTCTTTTTTTCTAGCTTCTAAAAAACCAAAGGTTTCATCATCAAAGTTAATGTTAAATAAAATATTTTTACATAAACTATTCTTATATTGATTTAATAAAAAGTCATAAACCTCTATAGTAAGTTCATCTGTAAATTTGTAACCAGTATTATTATGATCGTATTTAACTACGTTCTTTCGTTCTCCTAGATTTTCTGTTTTAGTTGATTTTATTATTTCTAATTTATTTGATATAATTATTAAATCATTTTCCTTTAGAAAATTTTCTAATTGTATAATTTTATTCAAAGAGTTTAGTTCTTTTGGAATAATTCCAAAATATTTACTTTCCATTACTTTAATAATTTTGAATAATCTTCAGGCAATACGGCATCAATATCTCGTAGATATAATTCTAGTGCATCCATTGTTGCATGTCCTGTAATTAATTTTAATTTACTTTTTACTTCAAAAGGAGTTGCTGCTTTTGCCATTTCTTTATACAACTTCGTTATAAAGGTGTGTCTAAAACTATATAAACCATAATCTTTACCTAAACCAAAATGGTCTTTTACTTTTTTAAACTGTTTGGTAAAATAATTTCTTTTATTGTTTTCTTTTGCTTCCCATTCGCCACCAATTTCATTTGGAGTAAATAAAAAATCGATTTTATTTAATTTAGATAGATCTGGTAATTGCTTAATTAATATATCAGGAATGATTTTAATTTTTACAGGCTTGTTTTTGGCTCTAACATAAATCTTTTTATCTATTAAATCGATATCACCAATTTTTAATCGACAAACTTCAACAGGTCTAAGAAAATTATAAGATATAAATTGAACAAAAAGATATAATACTGCATCATGTTTTTCTAAATATTTAAAAATATCTTTCTGCTCAGTTGTAGTATAGGTTTTATTTCTTTCTGGTACAGATTTTAAAACATTAATTTTCTTAACAAAATTATTTTCAATTATTTCATTGTCTTCTAACGTTTGAAATAAGGAACTGATGTCAGTACGTGTATTGTTTCTGTTTCTAGGACTTGTAGCTTGTAATACAGTGTTCAGATATTGTATTACAAGTTTCTTATTTATAATTGAAATATCTTCTTTAAGATTATAGCCTTCATCGTTGAGCCATTTTTTAAATCGTTCAATTCTATTTTTTAAATTTTGATATGAAATTCCACTTAGAACTTTAGATTTGGTATTTAATGCTAAGTCAAAAGAAGTGTTAATAGGGTAGAGGATTGGTGTTTCTTGTACAGCCTTTTTTTCAAGATACACAGGAGTTTCCTTTTGTGTTGGTGTATTCTTGATTTTGTCTTCTTCGGGAGATAGAAGATTTTCGATAAATTCAGCTAAGGAACTATTGTCTTCATAAGGATTGAAGCCTTTTGATAAAACATATTCTAAACTTTCCTTTAATTGAGTTAAGATGTGTATTCTACTTCTTTTATCTTTATAAAGGTTGACTCCAGCTTTTATATTAGTCTGCCTTTTTAGTTTTCCTGTAATTGGATCTCTAAATGAATAATAGACATACCAACTTTTGGATAATGCTTCTTTTTTATTTTTTTTTGACAGTTTAGACCAGTCTCCAATATTAACTCCACCTGTGAAGATTTTTGGCTCTGAATAATTCAATTTCATAGTGGAATCGTGTACTTTATCGTGTACTCTTTGTAAAAGTAAGAAAAATGTAGACATAAAAAAACGAATTGTGAGACACAATTCGTTGATTTAATTAACATTAAGTTTGTAGCGAGAACGGGATTTGAACCCGTGACCTCAGGGTTATGAATCCTGCGCTCTAACCAACTGAGCTACCTCGCCATTGTTTTGAGGCTGCAAATATAGTAGAATTTTACAAACTGGCAAGAACTGTTTTAAATTTTTTTTAAAAAGAATTAATAACTATATTGTCAACCTAAGAAAATAATAATGGATAAAATAAAATTCGAACTAGAAATAGCTATTCACGCATCGCCTCACATGTTGTATCAGTACATCTCATCACCTTCTAATTTGCAAGAATGGTTTGCAGATAAAGTAAACTCTAGAGGTAAAGAATATAGCTTTACTTGGGAAGGAGAAGAAGAAATTGCTGAATTGATCACAAAAAAAACAGATGATAGAATCCGTTTTAAGTGGGTAGAGAGTGAAGGAGATGATAGTTATTTTGAAATTAAGATTCAAGTTGATGCATTAACTAAAGATGTTTCTTTAGTTATTACAGATTTTGCTGATGATGAAGATGAAGTAGAGGAGTCTAAACAACTTTGGGAAAATCAAATTGATGAATTAAGACACACTATTGGTGCTTAAGTTTTAGCCTTTATTGGGTAATAGTATTATTCTGTTAAAACTTTGTATTCTTTGTGGTTTAACACATATAATTAAAATATAAAACTCAACATTATTGTTGAGTTTTTTTATGCTAAAATATTTTAAAAAGCATTAATTTCGCAAGGCTAAAAAAAATGTATTTATGATTAACTTTAATGGAGCGTTAATAGACCCTGAAAATATAAAATTATCATCAGAAAATAGAGCTTTTAAATATGGTGACGCCATTTTTGAATCTGTAAAAGTGATGCATAAAAAAGTGGTTTTTTGGGAAGATCATTATTTTAGATTAATGGCCTCTATGAGAATGTTGCGTATGAGAATTCCTATGGAGTTTACTTTAGAGTTTTTAGAACAAGAAATTTTAAAAACTGTCGCATCCCAAGGATCTGCAAATACATATAGAGTTCGTTTAAATGTTTTTAGAAAAGACGGTGGTTTGTACACTCCTAAAACTAATAAAATAGATTACACTATAGAAGCTTCGGAAAGTTCTTATCAGACAAAAGAATCTTATTCTTTAGATGTTTATAAAGATTTTTATAATTATTCTGGGCTTTTATCAACCATAAAAACCAATAACAGAATGCTGAATACTTTGGCAAGTATTTTTGCTGACGAAAATGATTTAGACAATTGTATTTTATTAAATGAAAAAAAGGGAGTAGTAGAAGTTACAAATGGAAATATATTTGTAATTAAAGGAAATGTTATTAAAACGCCAGCACTTTCAGAAGGTTGTATAAAAGGGATTGTACGTAATAAGGTAATTGAAATTTTATCTAAAAACAAAGATTTTACGTTAGAGGAAACTTCAATATCTCCTTTTGAAATACAAAAAGCAGATGAAGTGTTTATTACAAATGCAATAATTGGAGTACAACCAGTAACTGGGTATAAGAAAAAAGTATTTACTACAGAGATTGGAAAGAAAATAGCAGGTAATTTAAAAGTATTACAAATTACGGGTGTTTAATTTAAATTAAAATCATTGGGGGCATTTGCCCAAAGCTTATAATTGCCTCCTTTTTGTAGTAATTTATTTTTCCATAGGCTTTCATCGTCCATGGAAAAAATATTTTCGAAATCATTGTCACCTACAAACCATGAATTTTGATTCATTTCTTGGTCTAGTTGTTCTTTTTCCCAGCCAGAATATCCTAAGAAAAAACGAATATCAGATGCTTTTAAGGTGTCAGTGTTTAACAAATCCTTTAAACACTCAAAACTTCCTCCCCAAAATATTCCGTTAGCAACCTCTATACTATCCGGAAGTAGTTGTGGAACTTTATGTACAAAGTACAAGTTATCTTGCTCTACAGGACCACCTTGATATACTGGAAAATTACAGTCAATTTCTGGTAGCAAATCATTAATAGTATAATCTAAAGGTCTATTTAAGATAAAGCCAACAGAATTACTAGAGGTGTGTTCTGTTAATAAGACTATAGTTCTATTAAAGGCGCTATCGTTTAAAATAGCTGGTTCTGCAATTAATAATTTACCTTTATTTAGTTTCAAATTTTTGATTTAAAATAGTTATGTTAAATATAATAAAAATTTTCATAAAAAAAAGCCCTCTTAAAAAAGAGAGCTTTTATATACTTTAAAACTATATGTTTTAGTTTACAGCGTCGCTTAAACCAGCTCCAGCTTTAAATTTAGCTACGTTTTTAGCAGCAATTTCTATAGTTTTTCCTGTTTGAGGATTTCTACCAGTTCTAGCAGCTCTGTTAGAAACAGAGAATGTACCGAAACCAACTAATGCAACTTTATCACCACCTTTTAAAGCAGAAGTTACATTGTCTGTAAAAGATTCTAATGCCGCTTTAGCTGCTACTTTAGAAATTCCTGCATCAGCAGCCATTGCATCGATTAAATCTGACTTGTTCATAATAAATAAATTTTTTAAAATTAATTGTATATTTTTTGCTTAATAGCTTAACAAATATAGATGGATTAAGGGTTTACGCAAATTTGAGTGCAAAAAAAGCACCTTTTTGTTAATAAATATGTGTAAATTGTTAATAAAGGTAGTTGGAAATAACAAAAATCTGTAAAAACCTTACGGATAAAGGCTTTAGAAGACATTCGCCTCAGAAGAAAAATTATAGCCATTTAATAAACTTTTTGCATCCATTTTTTTCTTTCCAGATAGTTTTATTTCATCAATAATAATGAAACCGCCATCAACAGCTACTTTTAATTCTTTTTTAGTAGCAATTATTTTACCAATTTCAAAATCATGAGCTTCTTCTTCAATTTCTTTTCTAATGGCATAGATTTTTGCTGTTATTTCATCTTCTCCATTTTTGATGATAGTCCAAGCTGCTGGAAAAGGGTTTAAACCTCTAATTTTATTATAGATGTTGTCTAAAGAATCTGTCCAATCTATTCTGCAATTTTCAGGATTTAATTTAGAAGCAGATTTTTCTTCTAAATCTGGTTGTTTTGTAGTGGTTACTTTTTCTGTAGCAATTAAGTCTATAGTTTTACCAACTAAATCGGCTCCTAAAAACATTAACTTGTCATGTAATGTACCAACTGTTTCTGTCTCTGAAACCGCTATTTCTTCTTGTAAGATAATTTCTCCAGTATCAATTTTATCATCAATAAAAAAAGTGGTTACACCCGTTTTAGTTTCTCCATTTATAATTGCCCAATGTATTGGTGCTGCACCTCTATATTCTGGTAATAAAGAAGCGTGTAAATTAAAAGTACCATATTTGGGCATTTGCCAAACTACTTTAGGCAACATTCTAAAAGCGACTACAATTTGTATATCAGCATTTAAATTTTTTAATTCTATATTAAAATCTTCGTTTTTTAAGTTGGTAGGTTGCAAAATTGGCAAATTTACCGAAGTTGCATATTTTTTTACTGCAGATTCATTTAACTTTCTTCCTCTTCCTGCTGGTTTGTCTGCTGCTGTAATAACACCAACTACATTATAATCATTTTCTACCAAATGCTTTAAAATAGTAACAGCAAAATCTGGAGTTCCCATAAAAATAATACGCATGTCTTTCATAATTAGTGGATTAATTGGTATTTATTCTGATGATTAATTTTTATTTTATCATCTGTTAATAGTTGTCGCAAATGTATTAAAATGTCTTTTTCATCTGCTACTAAAGAAGCACTAATTTCTTGGGATGATAAAGATTGATTATTCTTTAAAAGTAGTATTATTTCTGATGATAAAGTTTTGGTAGGCTTTTTGTTTTCTGAAATACAAACATCACAAATACCACATTTTTCGGTTTTTATTTCATCAAAATAACTTAAAACCTGATTACTTCTACAAACGGAATTGTTATTTACAAAAGCAATTAAATCTTCAGATTTTTGTTTTTTTTGATGGATGAATTGCTTCATTTCTCTAGAAGACCTATTTATAGTATAATCATCTTCCCGTGGTACTAAAAATAAGAGTTCTGCATCATTTTTCACTGGTTTGTAAGCAATTATATTATCCTTTTCTAAACGTTCAAAATTTGTTAAAACAAGATTGGTGGTTAAACCAGATTTTTTAGCGATAAAAAATTCATCAATCTTAACTTCCTCCTCAAATAGACCCGCATAGGTTCTTAATATAGAGTTAGTAAAATTTTTAATTATAGGATTTTTGTCCAAATAATTTAAAACCGTTTTACTATTCACAATAAATTGCAACGTAGACTTTTTGTTATACTGATTGCTAATTTCTATAATTCCGTTATTAGCTAATATTTTAAGAGCAGTATCTACTTTTAATACGGAATAATTATACTTTTTAGAAAACTCTAAAAGATTAAAAGAATAAGATTCTTCGCTTAATTCGCCTAAAGAAATTCTAAAATATTGATACAATTTTCTATGGATTTCTTTAATTTCAGAGATGCTTAATAATGTTTTTTCTAAGCGTTCTTTAAATAATAAAACATCACTTTTGTTATACAATAAAACGGCAAACGATTTTTTACCACTTCTACCTGCTCTACCAGTTTCTTGTACGTAATTTTCGATGCTTGTAGGCAAGTCTAAATGAATAACCAAACCAACGTTTGCTTTGTCAATTCCCATTCCGAAGGCATTTGTAGCCACTATAATGGGTGTTTTTTCTGTCATCCAATTTTCAAAAGAAATATTTTTTTCTACGGATGATAATCCAGCGTGGTAAAAGGAACTTTTAAAATTATTTGCATTTAAAAATGAGGCTATCTGAGCTGTTTTTTTTCTAGAATTGACATAAACAATTGCAGGTGTTTTCGTTTTTGTAAATATTTGAAGTAAGCGTTGTAATTTATCTTCAATCGTAAATATTTGATACGCTAAATTTTCTCGGTAAAAAGATTTTTTAAAAAGTTGTGGTTCTTTTAATTCAAGGTTTTTTTCAATATCACCAAGAACTTTTTGGTTTGCCGTTGCTGTTAAAGCGATAAAAGGAGTTTCTGGTTTTAATTCTCTTAATATATTGATGTTTCTATAAGAGGGCCTAAAATCATGTCCCCATTCAGAAATACAATGTGCTTCATCAATAGCAATTAAATTAACGTTTAATTCTTTTATTTTCTGTTGAATAAAGTAAGATTGCAACCTTTCTGGAGAAAGATATAAGAATTTAATGCCTCCGAATTTAACATTGTCAAACAATGTTATCATTTCATCTTGTGTAGAACCAGATTTAATGGTTGTTGCTTTTATTCCTTTTTGAGTTAAGTTTTCTACCTGATCTTGCATTAAAGCAATTAAAGGAGAAATAACTAAACAGACACCTTCTTGTGCTAAAGCCGGAATTTGAAAACAGATAGATTTTCCTCCACCTGTTGGCAGTAATGCAATCACATCTTTTTGCGCTAAAGATGCCGTAATTATTTCTTCTTGTTGGGGTCTAAATTCAGAAAAGCCCCAATATTTTTTTAATATTTCTTTTGGCGAAATCATAATTCGCAAGCAAGCGAATTTATAACAAAATCTGTTCTTTCTTTTAAAGAGCCAAAAGGAACATTAATTATTGCGTACCCTAAATCAGTATAAGATTTCATTAAAAATCGGTCTATTTCAGTGGTTTCTTCAAAAGATTCATAGCGCTCGTTATCAGTTATATGAATGTCTTTCCAAGGAGAGAAATGAAAAATTTTAGTGTATTTATAAAGATTGCATTTTTCGAAAAATGTTGCTGGATAGTCGGTTTTAAAATAATCCATATATGCATGAACATCCGGAATTCCTCTATCAAAAAAGACTAGTTTTTGCTCGCTTTTATTCGCTTCTAAAAATTGTTTTTCTCTGCCTTCTAAAAGCATTTTGCTAAATAATAAAGGTTCTGTTAAAAACAGTTGATCGATTCCTTTTTTTTGAGCTTCTAAGGTTACTTCTCTAGAAATTTCAGGCATACAAAAATACCCTCTATTTGTTAATTCATTTATAACGGAAGTTTTTCCTGTTCCAGGTCCACCTATTAAGACTATTTTTTGCTGCATTTCACAAAAATAAATGAATCTCTTTATAAAACTAATTTTTAACGTAATTTTGTGTCTTGTTGTTTATAATTAATTTAGATTTAAGAAAGTATTTTTATGAGTGATAAAAAAGAATTTTATAAAAAGTTAAAGAGCCAATTAGACGATACTACAAAGTTTCCTGCAGATTATATGTATAAATTTATTGTACCTACAGATGGTAATCAGGTACAAGAAGTAGAAGATTTATTTAACGATTCTGGGGCAGTAATTAATACAAAAAAATCTAAGACAGGGAAATATGTGAGCGTTTCTATCGTATTAAAGATAGAAAGTTCAGATAAAGTAATTTCTTATTATTTAAAAGCTGAAAAAATTAAAGGAATCATATCATTATAATTAAGTCATTTTATGAAAAAAATAGTTTTATTATTTGTTTTAGGGGCCTCTATATCTGTCTTCTCACAAAAGAAAGAGAAAACGTTAATTACAATAGATGGAGAAAAAACAACTGTTTCTGAATTTAAAAGAGTGTATGAAAAAAATTTAGAGGCTATAGATAATGAAGAAGCTAAAAGCATCACTAAAAATTTAGATTTATACATTAATTATAAGCTAAAAGTAAAAGAAGCTTATGCTATTAATTTAGATACGTTGCCTTCTTATAAAAGAGAAATGGAATCTTATAAAAACCAGCTTTCTGCACCTTATTTACAAGATACTACTTTTATAGATCAATTAGTGAAAGACGCTTATTTTAGAACTAAAAATCAGGTAAAGGCAAAGCATATTTTAATAAGATTGCCAAGAGAAGCATCACCAAAAGATACCTTAATGGTTTATAATAAAATCTTAGAACTAAGAGAAAGAATTACAAAAGGTGAACAGTTTGAAGCAATAGCGGCACAATATTCAGAAGATAGATCTGCACAAGACGATCCTAAAACAGGAAGAAAAGGAAATGGTGGTAATTTAGGCTATTTCTCTGCTTTTAATATGGTGTATCCTTTTGAGGTTGCTGCGTATGCTACTAAGGTTGGTGAAATTTCTATGCCATTTAAAACACAATTTGGATATCATATTATGCAAGTTGATGATGTAAAGGAATCTAAAGGAGAAATTGAAGCAGCACATATTTTAATAAGAGACACCACTGCTGTTGGTAAAGTGAAGATAGATAGTATTTATGCTAAATTAAATAATAAAGAGCGTTTTGACGATTTAGCAAAAAAATACTCAGAAGATCCGGGTTCTAAAAATAATGGAGGTAAGCTAGGTAAATTTGGAGCAGGAAGAATGGTGAAATCATTTGATGATGCAGCCTTCGCTTTAGAAAACGTATCAGATTTCTCTAAACCATTTAGAAGTCAGTTTGGTTGGCATATTGTACAATTGTTAAAAAAACATCCTATTAAATCTTTTGATGAAATGAAAGTTGAATTAAAAGAAAAGATAAAAAAGAGTTCTAGAATGCAGTTGTCTGAAGATGCAGTTGTAAATAAATTGAAAAAAGAGTACACAATAACAGAATATGATGAAGCTAAAAAGATTTTAGATCGTAAAAATCTAAGAGCAATTCCAAAAGACTCATTACAGAATACAATTATTAGTATAAATGATAAAAATATTACACAAGAAACTTTTATAAAATATATTAGAAATAGAAGGCATTTAGCTGTTTTTAAACTTTTTGAAATGTTTAAAGATGATCAAATTCTTACCTATTATAAAGAGAATTTAATTTATACAGAACCAGAATATGCATATACTTTAAAAGAATATGAAGATGGTTTGTTGCTTTTTGAATTGATGCAAGAGAAAATATGGACAAAGTCTTCTAACGACTCAATTGGATTGCAAGAGTTCTTTGAGAACCAAAAGGATACTTATGCAACAAGCGATTTAGATAGTATAAAAGGACAAGTGATTAATGATTATCAAAACTTTTTAGACGAAAATTGGATTGCAGATTTAAGAAAGAAAAGTAAAGTTAAAGTGAGTAAAAAGGAATTAAAAAAGTTAATTAAATTTTACGAAAATAAATAATGAAATACATTGTTTTCCTATTTTGTGTAGTGCTATTTTCTTCTTGTGAATTTTTTACAATGAAAGAAAAAGAAATTAACACCTCAGAAATCGTGGCTTCTGTTAATGCGGAAAAGCTTTTTAAAGAAGACTTAGCAAATGTGTTACCTAAAAACATAAGTAATGTAGATAGTTTAGTGTTGGTAAAAAGCTATATTCAAAATTGGGCAATTAAAAGACTTTTACTAGAAAAAGCAAAGAATAATATTTCTCTAGAAACGGTAAATCAAATAGATAATTTAGTTAAAGATTATAAAGAAAGCCTATTAATTAATAATTTTAAAGAACAACTTGTAAAACAACAATTAGATACTGTTATTTCTGAAGAGGAATTAGCGGAATATTATATGTTGAATATGGAGAATTTTAAATTAAATGAAGAGCTAGTTAAAATAAGGTACCTTCATGTAGATAATAATATTAAAGATAAAAAGAATATTTTAAAGCTTTTTAAATCGGATGATATTACTGATTTAGAAAAATTAGAAAAACAAGAGTTGAGTTTTAAATCACATCAATTTAACGACTCTGTTTGGACGCAATTAGATAACATTTTGTTAAAACTTCCTTTTTCCAAGGAAAAACTGTTAAAAAAAACAAAATTCATCGAAAAACAAGACTCAATAGGTTTATATTTGGTGGCTATAAACGATGTTTTAGAGCGTAATTCTATTGCGCCATTAAGTTATATTACACCAACCATAGAACAAATGATTTTACATAAACGTAAAATTGAATTATTAAGAGAGATAGAAAAAATAATAGTAAAAGATGCAACACAGAACAACAATTTTAAAATATATTAAATCATCAATTTTTGCATTATTCTTATGCTTTTTAGGACTGCAAACTTCCGCACAAAAGGTAAAAATAGATGGTGTAGCCGTTGTTATTGGTAAAAACATTGTTTTAGATTCTGATATAGCTAAATTTAAGCAAGAGGTAGAGGTAAGAAGCGAAGGGAAAGTGCAAATTTCAGACTGCGAAATGCTAGAAGAATTAATGCAGCAGAAATTAATGGCACATCACGCAGTTGTAGATAGTGTTACCGTTTCTGATGCTGAAATTTCTGATAAAGTAGATAGAAGTATTCAGTACTTTACACAACAATACGGAAATATAGACAAAGTAATTAAAGCTTATGGTTTTAATGATTTAGAAGATTTAAAAAAGGAATTGACTACTGTTCAAACAGAAAATCTTTTAATTGAAAAAGAACAATTAAAAATTACAGAAAAAATAGATGTTACTCCAGAAGAAGTTCGTTTGTATTTTAATGGATTAAAAGAAAAAGGAGAATTACCTCAGTTTCCTGCAGAGATAGAATTGGCTCAAATAGTTTTAACAGCAGTACCTACAAAAGAAGAAACAGAAAGAGTTATTGCTAAATTATTAGAAATTAAAAAGGATATAGAAGACGGTTCTAACTTTAGAATGAAAGCGATTATTAATTCAGATGATCCTGGAGTTACTAATAATGGAGGAGAGTATACAGTGACAAAAGAATCTGCTTTTATTAAAGAATTTAAAGAAATGGCTTTTACTTTAGATATTGGTCAGGTTTCTAAACCATTTAAATCTGAATTTGGTTATCATATTATGCAATTGCATGCAGTTAAAGGAAATACAAGAGTTGCTTCTCATATATTAATGCAACCAGAAGTTCCGGACTCTAAAATGAATGAGCTTAAAGTGAAAGCAGATAGTATTGTTCAAAAAATTAGAGAAGGAGCTTTAACTTTTGAGGAAGCTGTTAAAAAATATTCTGATGACGAGGATACAAGGAATAGTGGAGGGCTTATTATTAACCCATCCACAGGAGAATCTAAATTCGATTTAACAAGAATGGATCCTGCTTTTTATGCAAGAGTAAGTGATCTTAAAAAAGGTGAAATGACAGACCCTTTTTATGATGAAGAAAGATCTGGAGATAAAATGTTTAAATTCATTTTAATGAAAGGTAGAACAGATACGCATGTTGCCAATATTATTGATGATTACGTTAAAGTACAGCAATTAGCACTTCAAAAAAAGAAAGAAGAAACTATTACAAAATGGTCTAAAGAAAAAATAAAAGACACTTACATCAACATCGGACCTACACATAGTAAATGTACGTTTGATAAGAATTGGAAAAAAGCAGTAAATAAATAATGTCTGACGTTAAAGCTGTAAAGGATTTAGTAGATAAATACAACGCGCTAAAAACAGAAATAGGTAAAGTAATTATTGGTCAGCATGAGGCTGTTAATTTTACTTTATTGTCTATTTTTTGCGGAGGACATTCATTATTAGTTGGTGTACCTGGTTTGGCTAAAACTTTGTTAGTAAATACAGTGTCAGATGCTTTAGGATTAGGTTTTAAAAGAATTCAGTTTACGCCAGATTTAATGCCTTCCGACATTTTAGGGAGTGAAATTTTAGATGAAAACAGACATTTTAAATTTATAAAAGGACCTATTTTCTCTAATATTATTCTTGCTGATGAAATTAACAGAACTCCACCAAAAACGCAGGCAGCTTTATTAGAGGCAATGCAAGAGCGTTCTGTAACGGTTTCTGGGAATCATTATAAATTAGACTTACCATTCTTTGTATTAGCAACACAAAACCCAATTGAGCAAGAAGGGACATATCCTTTACCTGAAGCTCAATTAGATCGATTTATGTTTTCTATTTATTTAGAATATCCTTCATTTGAAGAAGAGGTAGCAGTTGTAAAAAGTACAACAGGTAATAAAAACACCACTATAAATCCATTGTTTTCGGCGGAAGAAATTGTTGAAATTCAAAAACTAATACGTAAAATTCCTGTTGCAGATAATGTAATAGAATATGCAGTTGGTTTAGTTGGTAAAACAAGACCAAAATCTAAAGAAGCGACAGACTTAGTAAAATCTTACTTAGATTGGGGTGCAGGACCAAGAGCATCTCAAAACTTAATCTTAGCAGCAAAAGCACATGCAGTTGTAAACGGAAAGTTTTCTCCGGATATCGAGAATGTGAAAGCAGTAGCAATCCCTATTTTATCGCACAGAATTGTGAAAAATTACAAAGCAGAGGCAGAAGGAATTACAGTTGCAGATATTATAAAGTCTCTTTTATAGATATATTATATTTTTCATACATAAAAAAACACGGCATTTGCCGTGTTTTTTTATGAGTAAACTTTTAATTGATAAAAATTATTCGTTTTCAAAGAAACTAAATACATTTCCTCCGTAGCGCTTGTCGTAACTGTGGTTTTCATGTTTAGAAAGGTCTGTATGTTTAGAGTGTTCAACAATTAAAACACCTTCTTCCTTTAGTAGTTTTCTAGTAAAAACTAAATCTACTATTTTTAAAAATTGTTCTTCTTCAAAATCGTAAGGTGGGTCAGCAAAAATAATATCTGCTTGTAAAGAAGTCTTTTCTAAAAACTTGTAAACATCACTTTTAAAAGTATTTATTGGTAAGTCTAAAACTTTAGCTGTTTCGTTGATATATTTTATACATCCAAAGTGAGCATCTATAGCGTAAATATCTTTTGTTCCTCTAGAACCAAATTCGTAACTAATGTTTCCTGTACCAGAAAAAAGGTCTATTACAGCAATACTATCAAAGAAATACGTGTTATTTAAAATGTTAAACAACGATTCTTTTGCCATATCTGTTGTAGGGCGAACAGGTAAGTTCTTAGGCGCTGATAAACGTCTACTTTTGTGTTTTCCAGAAATTATTCTCATGAATTTAAAAGTATATAATTAGAATGTTTAGAAGCATCTAATTCATTAAAAATTTTGTTGTTGCTTTCTAAAAAGGAAACATTTCTAATGTATTGATACGTTATTTTGTGAATTTCAGATTCTGGCTCAATATCTCCCGTAAAAAATAAACCTATTTTCTCTACATCTAACTTTAATTGTTCGAATGTAAATAAGATATAATAGATAAAATCTTCTTTTGTTTGAAAATTAAATGAATTGGAAAATTGCAATTGTTTATTTTCAAGTACAACAATGTCGTAATTTTCTTTAGAAACATTTACAAATACCTTTTTATCATCAGAATTATTAGTTGAAATTAATTTTTCAATTAAAATAGTTAAATGATGTTGGTATTCAAACTCTCCAAAATTTTGAAATAAGTAATTATTAATATTTACATAAGGCACATATACATTTTTTGCATTGATGGTTTCTATATCATCATATGCAATAAAATCTGTGGCTAATGTTTTAATATTAAAGTTAAGATATTCAGAAAGTACGTCTTCAGAAAAATATTGATTAGGTACTAGTGAAAATAAATTGTTTTGATGAATAACTAAAACAGAAGAAAAATCTTTTTGTAAATGTATATCTGTTTTAAATATTTCTTCTATTTTTTTTAATAGATTCTCTGGAGTTAATTGTTTTTCTTTAAAAACATATTCAGAAAAATAATTAGTTTCTTTTGTAGTGTTGTTTATGATACAAAAAGAAAATCCATCCAAATTAAATTGAATGGATAACTTTGTATCTTTTGAGTGTGTTACAGTATTTCTACTATTCTTCTTGATCACGGTCTTTTTTATCATAAGCAGGAGGCCAGTTACCACCAGTTGAAACTTCATCTAAAGAACCTACAGAAACAAATTCTCCTTTAATTTGGTCTGTTGCAACTTGCTCTAATTCTTGTTTTAAAAGAGATTCATTCATTCCTTTTAAAATGTCTTTCTTATCTGTTTTTACATAGAATGTTGGTACTACCATTCCTGGAACTTTTTCTACTGTTCCTACTTCAATATCAAACTCTTTTCCTTCTACACCAGGTACTTTAAACATCTCTTTGTAGTTTTTACCTTTAAAGTATTTAGAAACTGGCTCGTAACCTATAGTATCTACTTTCTTTTTTTCTACATCAATGATAATTCCACCACCTCTATCTTCTTTTTCAACAACAGTTTTTGTTTCTGTTAAAGCTAATCTAGCAGTGTCAATAAATTGCAATAAAGCATTTTTGTCTTTAGTGTATGTTCCTGTTACTTCAAAATGTTTAACTTCTGCATCTCTAATTATTTTTAATTTATCAACAACTTTGCTGTACTTAACAACTTTTGTTTTGTTAAAAATAATTGGCTCCATAATACCGTAGTATATTTTAGAAACTAAAAAAGCGGTTAATGCCAAAAGTAATATAGAGGCAATCCACCTTAGTTTTAATGGTAAAAATTTAACTATAATAAAAGCTAGTAATATTGCAACTAAAACAGCTGCCAAAATCATTCCAAGTAATCCCATTGTTAAGTATTTTTTTTAATAGTCCTAAGGCAAATCTACAATTTTTTTTTTATGATAAAAACTTTTATTTACAAATCAATGTATCTTTGTTGTATTAATTTTTATATGATAAATAAAAGAGCCGATTTTTACGTAGAATTATTGAAAAAATTTCAATTTTCACCAACAACGAAGCAGAATAAATTATTAAATCTTTTAAGCGATTTTAGCTTTACAGAAGATACAGATGCATTGTTTTTATTAAAGGGGTACGCTGGTACCGGGAAAACAACAAGTATTAGTGCTTATGTTAATAGTTTGGGAGCTATTGGTAAGAAAGCAGTTTTACTAGCGCCAACAGGGCGAGCAGCAAAAGTAATTTCTGTATATTCTAAAAGACCTGCATTTACAATTCATAAAAAAATATATTTTCCTAAAAAACAGTCAAATGGTGGTGTAGGTTTTGTTTTGCAACCCAATAAGCATAGAAATACTATTTTTATTGTGGATGAGGCTTCTATGATTCCTGATAGTAGGCAGAATCAACAATTATTCGATTCGGGATCATTATTAGACGATTTAATTAGATATGTGTACTCTGGTCATCAGTGTAAATTGATATTTATAGGTGATACTGCTCAATTACCTCCTGTAAAGTTAAATATTAGTCCTGCTTTAGAAGAAGATACCTTGGTGTATGACTATCATAAGAATGTCACTGAAATTGAATTAGATGAAGTTATGCGTCAGCATGAAGATTCTGGAATTCTTGCAAATGCTACCTTATTGAGGTTAATGATTCAAAATGATACTATTAATTTTAAGTTTGATGTTGATTTTCCTGATATTGTTCGTTTAGATGATGGTTATGATATAGAAGACGCTTTAGTTACTGCTTATGAAAGTGATGGTGTAGAGGATACTGCGTTTATTGTGCGTTCTAATAAAAGAGCAAATGACTATAATCAGCAAATTAGAATGAAAATTCGTGGGCAAGAAAATGAAATTTCTGCTGGAGACTATATAATGGTTGTAAAAAACAACTATTTCTGGTTAAAAGAAAATTCAACCGCAGGTTTTATTGCCAATGGAGATATTTGTGAGGTCTTAAAAATATTTTCTATTAAAGAATTGTATGGTTTCAAATTTGCAGAAGTAGAAGTAAGTATGATTGATTATCCAGAAATGCAGCCTTTTGAAACCGTTTTATTGTTAGATACTTTAACGAGTGAAACTCCTTCTTTAACTTATGAGGAATCTAATAAATTATATCAGGCAGTAAAGGAAGATTATGCACATTTAAAATCGAAGTCTAAACAGTTTCTGGAAATTAAAAAGAATTTGTTTTTTAATGCATTACAAGTTAAGTTTTCTTATGCTATGACCTGCCATAAATCTCAAGGAGGGCAATGGAAAACAGTGTTTATAGAGCAGCCTTATTTACCCGAAGGAGTATCTAAAGAATATTATAGATGGTTGTATACCGCATTAACTAGGGCGCAAGAAAAATTATATTTAATCGGTTTTAAAGATGAGTTTTTTGAGGAATAGTTACGAGCTCTTTTTGTTAATTAAAATTAGGTTATTTCAATAGATAGTTAATTGCGATGCTACCGTATCTATGCCCATTTGTAAATCGTAAATCTTTAGATTTGCTTGTATTGTAGTGAAATGAGTATCCAAAGTTAAAACGGTTTGCAGTAAATTTTAATCCTAATTCTAGATGAAAGACAATGGGCTTTAAATCTTTTGTAATTGGGCTCGTTTTGTTGAGGAAACTTCCCTGTAAAGTTGCGTCATAAACTGCGTAACGCAACATTGGTTTTATGTAAAAAAAAGATTCAACTTCTCTAAAGTAATTAGTGTGTTCGTTATTTAGGTTTGTATCAAAGGCAATTGAATTAGCTAAGTTCTGAAGAGGTTTTAATCCAATTCTACTATAAACTCCTGTAGAAATATTTGTATAGACAGAACCTAAATTTACGTTGTTGGTCCAAGTGATGTCAAAAAGCTGGTTTTGGTTGTTTACAATTGTTTTTAAATATTCCACATTAAAATTTAAAGCAAAAGCATTTTCTATTTGATGTTCCCAGCCTACTGCTTCTTTAAAGCCATAAACATTATGTATCAATTCTTGTAATTCTTCTGCGTAAGAATTACTGCCTATTACCCCAATTTGAGCAGTAGTGTTAAAAATTTGGTTGTTCTTATAGATTCTTTTTATGCCGAAGCTCCCATATAAATACCCTGCAAAAGGTCTGTCGTGATTGCTAGCGTTTTGAACTGTAGCTTTAAAAGGAGTATACATTTCCTGATTTATTTTCCATTCTAAAATTCGTTTATCCAAAGACTCTTTTTTATTTTTAGAAAGGTAGCTATAACTTAAGAAAATTCCACTTGTATAATATCTATCTCTAACTGTAGAAACATATAAATCGTTATCTGTGATTAGGCTAATTTCTTTTGAGAATTTTTCTTGAGCAATTGTGTATGACGATATAAAGACAACTAGAATGAGTATAAAGTATTTCATAAGTAACAAATATAAAATAACTTATTTAAAATGATTTTTTTTTAATGTATTTCTAAAAAAAAGTAGTTATTTTAGTCCGAGTAAATAGAATTTATGGAAATTAAAGAAGGATTAAGTTCAGAAGACTTTAAGAATGTTAAAAACAATCAAGAGTTATTAGCACTTATAGGAGAAAAGAATGCTGCTTGTAAGAAAGTAAAGAAAACAATTATTTATAATGAAGAGCTAAGGTTGCTTCAGATAGAGCTTGTTAAATTACAAAGATGGATTTCTAATAACAACAAGCGTGTTGCAATTATTTTTGAAGGAAGAGATGCTGCCGGTAAAGGTGGTAATATTCGTAGGTTTATGGAGCACCTAAACCCACGTTCTAGTAGGTTGGTGGCTTTAAATAAACCTACAGAAATAGAAAAAGGACAATGGTATTTTCAACGTTATATAAAAGAATTGCCAAACCCTGGAGAAATTGTTTTTTTTGATAGAAGCTGGTATAATAGAGCGGTAGTAGAGCCTGTTATGGGGTTTTGTTCAGATCAACAATATAAAGAGTTTTTAGTGCAAGTGCCCGAGTTTGAGCATATGATGTACGAAGACGGGGTTATTATTATTAAGTTTTGGTTATCAATTAGTAAAGATGAGCAACTAAAGCGTTTTGAAGGCAGAAAAGAAAATCCATTAAAAAGATGGAAATTTAGTCCTGTTGATAAGCAAGGGCAAATTCTTTGGGATAGATATACGCATTATAAGGGCGAGATGTTCTCTAAGACACATACCTCTTACAGTCCTTGGATGATGATAAAAACGAATGATAAAAAAGTAGCAAGGTTAGAAGCTATTAGGCACGTATTATCTCAGTTTGATTATGAGGATAAAGAAGCAAAGACAGTATTAACCCCAGATCCTAATGTTGTAATGCGTTATTATAGATCTAATACTAATATAGATTAAATTTAATATGGAAATATCACCTAAAAATTTAAAAAAACTAAATTCTAAGAAAGGTTTGTTAGCGCTTTTGTCTAAAGAACCTTTAAATATAGAAAGAGCCATTAGATATGTAGATTATCAAAAGAAGCTTGAGGGCTTGCAAGTAGAATTGATTCGTTTACAAAAATGGGCTATTAATAATAATGAAAGGATAATTATTGTTTTTCAGGGTAGAGATGCTGCAGGTAAGGGAGGAGCGATTAGAAGATTAACAGAACGTATCAATCCACGTCATATGCGTATTGTTGCGCTGCCGAAGCCATCGGAAGATGAGCAGTCTCAATGGTATTTTCAGAGATATGTAGAGCAGTTTCCAAAAGCAGGAGAAATGGTGTTTTTCGATAGAAGTTGGTACAACAGAGCGGTTATAGAACCTGTTAATGACTTTTGTACACAAGAGGAATATAAAATATTTATGAACCAGGTTAATGATTTCGAAAGAATGATTTTAGAATCGGGAATTCATTTAGTTAAAATATATATGTCTATTTCTAAAAAAGAGCAAGCAAAACGTTTTGCAGACATAAAAAGTGATCCGTTAAAGCAATGGAAAATGACAAAGCTAGATGAAAAGGCTCAATTGCTTTGGGATGATTATACAGAGTATAAAAAAGCAATGTTTGAGAAAACAAATACAGATATTTCTCCTTGGAAGATAATAAGAGCAAATAGAAAAACAGAAGCGCGTGTAAATGTAATTAATCACATTTTAAACCGTATTCCTTATGATAAAGATTTGGAGGTTTAAAAACTTCTAAATCTTTTTTAATATTTTAAACAAAAAAAAGACTTCATATAAAATATGAAGTCTTTTGAGCGAAAGACCGGGTTCGAACCGGCGACATTCAGCTTGGAAGGCTGACGCTCTACCAACTGAGCTACTTTCGCATTATTGGTAAGCGGTTGCAAATATAATATGTTTTTTGAGTTCCGCAAGCTTTTTTTTGAAAAAATTAATAAAATTTTTTATCGTCTCGTAAAACCTTTAAAAAATGGAAGCCATAGATGTTGTATCCTTCATTATAATAGAACTTATGAGATTTAGGATTGCTAGAATAAGCATTTAGCTCAATCGCTTCGCAGCCTTTATTTTTAACGTGACTATCTATCCAATTAAAGAATTGTTTTCCAAGTCCTTGTCCACGAACAGAGTCGTCAATAATTACGTGATCTGGCTCTACGGATTTACCAATATAGTGTCTTGTAGAGTACCAAAGTCCAGATATTCCTACTAATTTTTCATCAACATATAGACCTACGCATTCGTAATTGGTGTTTTTTGATATTTCTATCACGCGTTCTTTCAATATATCTAAAGGAGTTTTTGAATTTAATTTTGTTAAAAGCGGAATTATTGTCAAAATTTCTTCTGCTTCAATTACTTTTATTAGCGTATTCATGCGTTTTAATTTAATGGTATATGTATTGTTGGGGTTTATTTGTGGTTCAAATTTATAAATAAGATAGATTTCTGTCTATTGCTGAGTTTTATTTATTTGTAAATAAAAAGCCTCAAACGAGTGTTTGAGGTTCTTTATATGTCTTTTAAAGCTTTTATTGATTTGGTATACACTTTTAGTTTAAAATAAACAAGCTTATAAACGTTCTTCAATCCAGGTTTTAAAACTATAAAAATTCTGTGGAGCAACTCCGTGACCTACCGGATATTCTGAGTACACGTTTTTAAAATCTAAACTATCTAAGAAAGGTTTACTTTTTCGAGCCCATTCTATAGGTAAAACTTGGTCTACAGAACCATGAGAGCAATAGTAGTCTGTTTTAATCTCTTTAGAAATAGATGCAGGTAGTAGTTCTGTGTTAATATAACCACTTAATGCAATTACATGCTGTACTTTATTTGGGTAGAAAAAACTTAAAGAATAACTTAATATAGCACCTTGACTAAAACCTAATAAAAAAGTTTTGTCTGAGGCTGTATTGTATTTTGCTTTTATTTCATCAATAAAAATGGCAATTTTATCTATAGATTCTTTTGCTTGTTTTAGATCTGAGAACTTACCATTTACATCATCAAAATTAATAGCGTACCAAGCGTAGCTATCGGCACCCAATGCGTTAGGTGCTTGTGCGCTGATAATTAAAAATTCATCTGGTAATTCTTCAGCAAAAGAGAATAAATCTTGTTCATTACTTCCGTAACCATGTAATAAAATTAATAATGGCGGGTTTTCAGCTATTGTTTTTGGTTGCCTAACTATGTATTGTAAATCGCTCATTTATATTCTTTTTTAATCTAATTATATGTTCTTAAACCATTCTTGAAACTGATCTCCAACTACAGGAATAATTTTTTCTTCACCTTTAACAGCTCCCATTAATGAAATAACCCATAAAACCAATAAAATAGTACTTACAATTATTCCTGCTGTATTTCCTAGGTAGTTATAAATAATCCATCCGTTTAAAAATTGAATTAAATTTAAGCCTATCATTTGTCTGATGTAAAAATTAGCAAAAGAATTCTTTGTGCTGTTGTTCATGAAAAAAGCAATGATTAAGCCTATAATCCAAAAATGACTTATAATTGCCATTGTTTTTCCTTCGTTTGCTGTCTGATTTTGCATGCTGTTTATTTTAATATTAATTGATTGTTAGCGTAAATTCCGTAGGCTTTCCCTTTTAATTTTTTATCTAAAAAAGCGCTGTTTTTAGAAGTTGATAAAATATCCTCTTTTGTAAAAGTGTAATTCTGTTCAGGATTGAATAAAGTAATTTCAGCTTTATTGTTTTCTTGAATAGAAAGATTTTCTATACCAAAAATAGCTTTTGGTTTACTTGTAATGTTTTCTATAAAATCTTCTAAACCTAAAACTGAATTAATTGCTCCAAAAGCACTTTCTAAACCAATAGTTCCGTCTTGTGCTTCACTAAATTCTAATTTTTTATGCTCTATGTCAATAGGGTTGTGGTCTGAAGTGATAACATCGATAACTCCAGATTTAATTCCTTTTATCAGGCTTTTTAAATCGGTTTTAGTTCTTAAAGGAGGGTTTACCTTAAAGTTACTGTCGAAACCATGTAATTCATCGTCAGATAAAGTTAAATGATGTACAGAGACACTGCAGGTAACTTGCAATCCTTTCTTTTTAGCTTCTTTAATTAGCTCAACAGATTTTGTGGTAGAAATAGTTGGAATATGTAATTTTCCTCCTGTATATTCTAATAAATATAGATCTCTTGCAATTTGTATGTGCTCTGCTAAAGCAGGGCTTCCTTTCAATCCTAATCTCGTGCTATTAATGCCTTCATTTGCAATTCCTTCTCCTGCAATAGAGTTGTTTTTAGGAAAGCTAAAAATCAAGCCATCAAAATTCTGAGCATACAAAAGTGCAATTTTCATCAAATTATCTTTTGCAATTGGTTTGTTGTAATCTGCAAAAGCAATGGCACCAGATTGTTGCATGTCATACAATTCGGCAATATCAACACCTTCGCTGTTTTGTGTTAGTGCAGCAATAGGATAGAGACCTGTAGCAAATCCGTTTGCTTTGTGTATTAAATACTCAACCGCTGCCTTATTGTCTATTACTGGGTTTGAGTTTGCGTTTACTGCTACGGCTGTAAAGCCACTTTTTGCAGCAACATTTAATCCGTTTTTAATATTTTCTCGTTCTTCATAGCCAGGTTCTCCAAAAGAAACACTCGTATCAAACCAACCACAAGAAACATGCAAGTTGTCTAGCGTTACCACTTGATAATTGTTGTCTTCTATAGAATCCTCAATTTTAGTAATGATTCCGTTGGTAATTAAAATGTCTTTTTGTTGGTGATGATATGGGCTTGAAGTATCTATAATCGTTGCCGATTTTAAAAGCGTAGTCATGGTTTATAGAATTTTAAAATCAAAATTTCTAAAAGCAAAGATACAATTGCCAACGATAAAAACCATTTCCAAAGCCAATGAACTTCATTTTTTTTGTTGATTTTTTTAAAAACGTCTGCAACTGAATTAGAAACAGTAATATTTTGATTGGTTTCTTTTAGTTCATTTAAGTCCAGAAAATTTAACAAACTTTCTTCCTTAGCGTAATTGTATGCAATTTTTTGAATGGTATCTGTATTTTGTAGGATGCTATATATGCCAGATTTTAATGGTTGTTCTTTTGTAGTGATGCTTATTTTATTTTGAAATTTCTTTTGCAACGGAATAAAAGAATTTTCAGAATTTGCAATTTTTAACACCTTGTCTTTTTTAATATTTGTTTCAATATCAATGGTGTTTTTTGATGCAATTCTATAGAATAATTTAGGGTGTTTAAAACTCATTTTTCCGAAGTTGTAAAACACAGGAACTATTAAAGGAGAATTTATAAAATTACTGTTTTTTGTGTCTAGAGAACTCGATATCCAAAAGGTGTTGTTTTCTCCATTTTTAATTTGAGAAATAAAAGAACTTCCGTTTTCAAAAGCTACAATTGTACTTTTATTATTTGAAGAGAAAGGGTAGTAATGTTGCACTGTTGGATATTGAAAATTTGTCACTTTTTTTGAAAATACATTTTGAAAAAGTGGATGCTTATAGTTGATGTTTGTAATTTTTAAACTGTCTGTTTTTTTAGGTTGAATTTTCCCTAAACTCAAATTTTGAAACAAAGAATTGTAAGAATTAATATTCAAGTTTTTATGTGGAATAATTACAAGACTTCCTCCGTTTTTAGAAAATTCAATGATTTTTTTAGATAGTATTTCAGTTATATCTTCTACCTCATTTAGGATAATTAATTGCTGTTTTAAAATGGAATTATAGTTTGTGTTTTGGACTGTAGATTGTGTGAGGTTAAATTCATTTTTAGTGTAAATTTTTGGAAGGAAATTAGCTTTGTTTCCGATGGATAAAATATTGATTTTTTGATCATTTTTTATGGTGAAATAAAATACATTATCAAAGGCGAAAGTGTCGCTAAAATTAATGGTTATTTTACCGTTAAATTCTGCCTGGTTTTGAATTTTAAATTGAACGTTTTTTAAAGTGTCTTTTTTAAAAGAGGAGGAGAGTTTGCTAATTAGTTTGTTATTGTTGTAAACAGCAATAGGAATGTTGTTTTTTGTTTCCCCTTGGTTTTTTACAAGAACATTGAGTGTGAAATTATTGCCGCTATAATCAGTAACGAAAACACTGTCTATAGAAATGTTGTTTTTTATGGAAGATTCTAGTTTTATAGCTGAAAAATCAGGTGTTACATTTGTAAACTCGTTTTTGTAGGTGTTCTGAAAATCAGATATTAGTATTGTCTTATTTGTAGTGTTTGTTTTATCTTGTGTTTTGGAGTCGAATTTTAATAAAACAGTCGCTAAATCTATTTTTTTTGAAGTTTCTTTAACCTGTAATAAGATGTTTTTTAGTTCTGACTTTGTAATTCTGTCGTAGAAACTGGAATTTGTCTGCAGCGAATATACATCTTTTTCTGATGCGTTTTCTATAATTTCTTGGGCTGCTATTTGTAATAAATTCCCTCTTTTTCCTTTTGTATTTGTACTTAAAGAGTTGTCTAAATAGATGAAGTTATGTTGTTTTTTGTTTGCTGTTTTGTTGCTGAAATAAGGTTGTGAAAATGCAAAAATAATAGCGGTAAATAAAAGTGTTCTTGTACCTAATATTAACCACTTTTTTATACGTGAACTTTTACGTGTTTGTTGTGCTAATTTTTGTAAAAAAGCAACATTTGTAAAAGGTACTTTTACGAACTTTTGTAGTTGAAAAAGATGCACTATAATCGGTATGATTAACAGTGCTAAAAAGTATAATATTTCTGGGTTTTTAAATTGCATTTATCATGTTTAGATGTGATTCGAAAAAAGTTAAATTTAAAAAATAGATTTAGAAATGTGAAAGATAATCTTTTGAAATTAAAACGAAATAATAGTCTTTAATTTGAAAATAGAAATAGCAGAACAAGGGATGAAAAGGAACTTTAAATTAGGTGTAATAAACTGCTTTGTTTGTCTTTTTTTAGAGTTTTAAGAGTCGTTAAAATTTTTCAAAAACACCTAAACCAAACAAAGCGAAATCATATTTTACAGGGTCATTTGGATCTAGTTTTCGCAAGTTTGTATCTAATTCAGAAAGTGCTTTCCAGTCATTTTGTTTCCTTAAAAGAAGTTTTAATTTACGTGCAACATTACCAGAATGTACGTCTAATGGGCATGATAAATTTGCAGGTTTGTGGGTTTTCCAAATGCCAAAATCTACCCCAGAATTATCGTTTCTAACCATCCATCTTAAGAACATATTTATTCTTTTTGCTGCCGAATTTTTTAGAGGATCTGAGATGTGTTTTTGAGTTCTTTGTTGATGAGGAGTTTCAAAAAAAACTTGTTTTAAATGATGAATTGCATGCTTATAATCGGTCTGTTTTTTATCAACCAACAACACCTTTTCTAATCCTTGGTGATGCGTGTAAATGTGTTTTAAAGACTTTATAAATTGTTGTAAATCGATTGCATTAAAAGTTCTATGCACAAAATTTTCAAGAATTTTTAAATCATTTTCTTCATGATTCATAACAAAATCAAAAGGAGAATGATCAAAATAATCCATCATTTTAGTGGCGTTTTTAATAATCATAGTTCGATTTCCCCAAGAAATAGTTGCTGTTAAAAAGCCTGAAATTTCAATATCTTCCTTTTTTGTGAACAAATGCGGAATCTGAATTGGGTCAGATTCAATAAAATTAGGGGTGTTATATAGAACTACCTTCTCGTCTAAAAATTCTTTTAATTCAGATTTCTTCATATTTATCTACTCAAATAAAAAACTCATTAAAAATAAAAAACCATTATAACTTCCATGAAGTAACATCGCCCATAATAAGCCAAATTTTACTCTTATATATCCAAAATAACCACCAACTAATAATTGTGGTAAGATTAATATGGGAGAGAGTAATAGGACGTTTGTGGTGATTTCAAAATTGCTAATATGTATAAAACCAAAAATTAGTGTAAAAATATAAAAGGCATATTTAAACGATTTAGGTTTTACAAAAATAGTAATTGGGGCTCTAAATAAGGTTTCTTCTAAAATAGGAGTAAGGATAGAACCTAATAATAAAACTTGAATAAAAGACAAGTCTTTAAACATTTCTTCTAGTTTATGAGTTTCAAAATCTACAAGTTGTAACTCTTGAATTAAACTGAATAAAGGAGTGATTATAATGCTGGTTGCTATGCTTATAACAAATAGGTGAAAGAATACTTTAATGCGATAACCAGCATTCTCATTGGGATCTATGCCTGGTACTGGGTTTTTTAAATAGCTAATTACATTGTTAAAGGTTTCTTTCATTATCTAGGTTTATTTATAAGTAGTATTAAACTTAGAAATGTTACACTATTCTATAATTTTACCGTCAATCATGGTTAATTTTCTATCTGCCATGTCTGCTAATTCTTCATTATGCGTAATAATTACAAAGGTTTGTCCAAATTCATCACGCAATTTAAAGAACAATTCGTGTAAGTTTTTAGCAGATTCACTATCTAGATTACCACTAGGTTCATCCGCTAATATAACGGAAGGATTGTTAATTAATGCTCTGGCAACGGCAACTCTTTGTTGTTCTCCTCCAGAAAGTTCGTTTGGTTTGTGACTTATTCTGTGCGATAATCCTAAAAATGTAAGTATTTCTTTAGCTCTTGTTTCTGTTTCTAATTTCGATTTTTTAGCAATAAAAGCAGGAATACAAACATTTTCTAAAGCCGTAAATTCTGGTAATAATTGATGAAATTGAAATATAAAGCCAATATGCTGGTTTCTAAAAGAAGAAAGTTTTTTGTCTGCGAGGTTTTTTAGTGAAACGTTATTTAGTTTTAACTCGTAGTTTTGATCTTTTTGAGGTTTGTCTAAGGTGCCTAAAATTTGAAGTAAAGTTGTTTTTCCTGCTCCGGATGGACCAACAATAGCAACGATTTCTCCTTTTTTAATATGTAAATCTACTCCTTTTAAAACTTCTACATCCCCATAATATTTGTGAATGTTTTTACCTATTATCATACCTATAACTTTGTAACGAATGTATAAAAAAGACTTTAATTTTACTCATAAAAAAACGGATATCCTTTGTTATTAAGAATATCCGTTGTGTTTATAAAGTAAGAAGTTTTAAAAAATATTTTTCAATTTGTTATAATCGATAAAATAAACAAGCCTAACAGAAAACGTATGTCTTTGTGATTCCTTAAATAAGTTGTCTAAGTTTTTACTGAAATTTAAGTCTGCGTTTGTGTCTTCATTAAAAATTGCATTTCTGTAAAAAGCAATTAACTGACTCCCTGGGGCAAATTGCCAAATGTAACTCAGGTCTAAATTCCAACTATTAAAGTTTACATTATCGCTATTATAGGTTGTGTTTGAGTCTAATCCACCGTTTGTGTTAAGATTGTAGTAATCGTTATAGTTCACAGCGCCCCAATAATGTCTAAAACTAAGAGATAAAGAAGAATTGGTACTAAAACTATATTTACCAGCAATGGTGTTGGTGTAGTTTTTTCGATCTCTTTTACCGAAGATAATGTTGGTGTTTACTTTATCTACAAAACCTAAATCATTATCCGTTTTATTGTAATTTAATTGATATTGTAAAGAAAACTGATTTGTAAATCTGTAACGAGGAGCAATGCTAAAGCCGTAAGCTGCCTTGTTGTAATTGTTGTAGGCAGAATAATAAATATCTGCATTCACTTCTAATTTTTTTTGTGAGTTGGTAGAGATCCAAATATTTATATTTTTTCTTTCTGGTTGTAGGAAATAAATGCCACTTGTAGATCCTTGTCTTGGTTCAAAGAAATCTTTTTCTTCTGTATTGTAGTTTAAGTTTCCTCCAAAAGTAAATCTATTTCTTGTCTGGGCTTCAATTCCTGCGCTAGCAGTAAAACCAGTATAAATGCCAGAATAATGTTGAAAATTAGCATTGTTGTAGTAGTAAATATTATACCAATTATAATTTTTGGTTGGCTGTAAAGTTCGCCACCCTGCGCTACCATAAATAGATTGTTCGTTGTTGCTAAAAAGAATTCCTAAATCATTCGGGTTAAAATCTTTGTTTTCAAAATTATAACCCAATTCCCAGTTCCAGTGATCAGAATTATATCCGAAGCTATTATCAAATGTATACCCGGTGTTTGGGTTATTTATGTCATCAGAAATATTACTCATCTTAACAGAGCCATCTGCATTGTATTTACTGTCTTTTGTTTCTATGTGCCAATCTAAAGCAGTTACATTTGCATCTCTAAACCTGCCGTCTCTTGTAACATTTGTGTTGATTAATGTTACTGTAGAATTCTGATTAAACTGTTGGTCTAAAACGAAAATATTGTAGTTTGTAAAAGGGGCTATCACTTCTTTTCTAGTGTCTCCAGTAGAATTATTTTTTATGGTTGCTTCTGTTTTTTCTGTAATGGCATTAAAAAATCCAATTCCCAGTCCGCTTTTTGTTCTTCCAGAAACTTTTATAGCATTTAACATGGTTACTTTACTTGGGTAATCTGTAATTTCTTCATCCGAAGTTAAAGTGCTTTCTACGTTAAATTGATCTATTGGGTCACTACCTATTCTTCTAGAGTAAAAAAGGTTTGCTTTGTTAAATAATTCGGTTCCTTCTGTAAAAAATTGCCTTTGTTCAGTAAATTGTTGTTCAAAAGGGCCTAAATTTAATTCAACATCATCAAAACCAACCTGACTAAAATCTGGAATTAGAGTAGCATCTAAAGTAAAATTTTCAGTTAAACCATATTTAATATCCATTCCAACACTCCAATCATATTTTGTATGTCCTTCAAAAGTATTAGCAGTTGCAGAAGCATATGGGTAAAGATTTAATCTTGTTGGTGGTTTAATATCTCTAAAATCTTCAATTAAACCATCGTATTGCGTCCATCTTCCAACAGCATTGTCAATGTGCGTCCAGGTATGATGAGCGTTTAATTTCTCTAACCTTCGGTGAAAATTAAACCCCCAAGATTGTATTGGTCTGTTTGCAAAACGAATTGCTCTGTAGGGAATTTTCATTTCTACAGCCCAACCTTTATCATTAATTTTTGCAGTACTTTCCCAAACAGCACTCCAATTAAAATCTTCGTCTCCGTTAGAAACTTTAGCATCAGCTTGGTTTCCGGTAGTTTGAACTAAAAATTCAAAAGGATTTTGACCATCGTCGTTAGGGTTTATGGTAACCATAAAGAAGTCTGCAATACTAAAATTATCTCTTGTTGCAAACTCCTGCGGAATACTTTCTGGGTCTGGATCGTTCATTTGAGCAGAAATATAGATGGCATCATCATCATAAATAACCTTAACAGTTGTTTGATATTCTTCTAAAACTAATTTACCATTATTTGGTCTTAAGTCAACAAAGTCTGTACAAACTTCTGCCTTTTCCCATACTACATCATTTAAAAGACCATCTATTTTAGGAGTTTTTTTAACCCTTGTAGTTTTAATAGTTTTTCTGTTTTTTTTATTTTGAGCAGATAGCGGAGCTATTGATAACACTGCAATAAGCAGTAGAATGATTCTTTTAAACATATAATTTTTGGTTGATTATCTGTACGTACAAAACCAATATCTCTTTTCTGTTTTAGATACATAAGTCTATTTTGTTCGTTATTATAAAGACGAGTATCTTGTTAAAATGTTACACTTTTTTGTAATAAAATATCTCTAGAAAATTTAAGATAAATAGCATTAATAAATTTTTAATAGAAACTTTGCACCTTTTTATATATGAATTTGTATTTTTGATTCCGTTTTAAACATTTACAGATGAACTTACACGAATATCAAGGAAAAGAAATATTAAACAGTTTTGGCGTTAGAATACAACGTGGAATTGTTGCAAGTACTCCTGCAGAGGCAGTAGAAGTTGCGAAAAAGCTTACAGAAGAAACAGGAACTGGTTGGCATGTAATTAAAGCACAAGTTCACGCAGGTGGTCGTGGTAAAGGTGGTGGAGTTAAGTTGGCTAAAAACTTAGACGAAGTAAAAAGTATTTCTGATGATATTTTAGGAATGATGTTAGTTACTCCTCAAACTTCTGCAGAAGGAAAATTAGTGAATCAAGTTTTAATCTGTGAGGATGTATATTATCCTGGAGATTCTGAGCCAGATGAATACTATATGTCTGTCTTATTAAACAGAGCAACTGGTAAAAACATGATTATGTATTCTACAGAAGGTGGAATGGATATTGAAACTGTTGCAGAAGAAACTCCGCACTTAATTTTTACTGAAGAAATTGATCCTTTATTAGGAATCATGCCTTTTCAAGCACGTAAAGTTGCTTTTAACTTAGGTTTATCTGGAGTTGCTTTTAAAGAAATGACAAAATTTGTTACCAATTTATACAAAGCGTATATTGGTTCAGATTCTGCTATGTTTGAAATTAATCCAGTATTAAAAACATCTGATTCTAAAATTATGGCAGTTGATGCTAAAGTTTCTTTAGATGAAAATGCATTATACAGACATAAAGATTATGCAGCAATGCGTGATTTACGTGAAGAAAACCCAATTGAAGTTGAAGCAAAAGCTGCTGGTTTAAACTATGTAGATTTAGATGGAAACGTTGGTTGTATGGTAAACGGTGCTGGTTTAGCAATGGGAACTATGGATTTAATTAAAGAATCTGGAGGAGAGCCTGCTAACTTTTTAGACGTTGGTGGTACTGCAGATGCAGCTAGAGTTGAAACTGCTTTCGGTATTATCTTAAAAGACCCGAATGTAAAAGCAATTTTAGTAAACATTTTTGGAGGTATTGTACGTTGTGATAGAGTTGCACAGGGTGTTGTAGATGCTTACAAAAGTATGGGAGACAAAATTACTGTGCCAATTATTTGTAGATTACAAGGTACAAACGCTGTTGAAGCAAAAGAATTAATTGACAATTCTGGAATGGAAATTATTTCTGCTACAGAATTTCAAGAAGCTGCAGATAAAGTTGCTGAAGTTTTAGGAGCTTAATACTTAAAGTTTTATAAATACTTAAAACGCCTCATGTAAATGAGGTGTTTTTTTATGCTTAAAAAGTGTATCTTCATCCGATTATTTAAAATTAAAATATGAAAAAATTAGTATTTCTATTATTGTTACCAATTCAATTATTAGCACAAGGTGTACCAAATTCTGTAGTGTTTTGGGATGCTTTAGCAACACATTGTGGCAAATCTTATGAGGGAGAAATTGTTGCAGGTGGAAAAGAAGGAGATGGTTTTACAGGTGAGAAATTAGTAATGCATGTGCGTTCTTGTGAAGAAAATACCATTAGAATTCCTTTTTTTGTGGGTGATGACAAATCTAGAACGTGGGTTTTTACAATGGATAAAGATAATTTGATTCAATTAAAACACGATCATAGGCACAAAGATGGATCAGAATATAAAATTACACAATATGGAGGCATGAGTTCGAATGTTGGGTTAGCGAATCTTCAAGTTTTTCCTGCGGATAAACAAACTGCAGATTTAATTCCGTCAGCAGCAACCAATGTTTGGTGGGTAACTATTGATGAAACAAGTTTTACATATAATCTAAGAAGAATTGGTTCTGAAAGATACTTTTCTGTAAAGTTTGATGTCACAAAAGAAATTGAAACACCTTCTGCTCCTTGGGGAAGTGAAGAGTAGTCTTGCTTAAAGAGTAAATAAGTTAAAAAGCCTCACTTAAATTGAACTGATTTCAGTTTAAGTGAGACTTTATTTTGTTTTAATAAGTAATTATGATGCTTAATCGTACTGCATTTTTTGTAGTCTAACTGCATTTAAAATGGCTATTAAAGCAACGCCTACATCAGCAAAAACGGCTTCCCACATGGTTGCTAAGCCCAGAGTTCCTAAAATCATTACAACTAATTTTACACCAAAAGCGAGTGCTATATTTTGCCATATAATTTTACGTGTAGCACGACTTATTTTTAACGCTTTTATTACTTTAGAAGGTTGATCTGTCTGAATAATAACATCTGCAGTTTCAATGGCAACATCACTCCCTAAACCGCCCATGGCAATACCAACATCACTTGTAGCTAAAACGGGTGCGTCATTAATACCATCACCAATAAATGCAATTTTATTTGCAGTATTTTGCTTTAAAAGTTCTACTTCATTTAATTTATCTTCGGGCAATAATCCGCCTTTAGCGATTTTAATACCTAATTCTGATGCTACTTTTTGAGTTATAGAATCTTTATCGCCAGAAAGCATTATGATGTTTTTGATACCTACTTTATGTAGGTTGATAATGGTTTCTTTTGCGTCATCTTTTAGTTCATCTGCAATTACTACATAACCAGCAAAGACTCCGTCAATAGCAACTAAAACGATTGATTCTACAATCGTTTCAACTTCTTGGGGAATTTCAATTTTGTTAGCCATCATTAAAGCTTTGTTACCAACTAAAACAGTTTTTCCATTCACGATTCCTTTTAAACCTTTTCCTGCAATTTCAGTGACTTCAGTTGCTTTAAAATGTGTAGCATCTGCTTTATATTCTAAAATAGCTTTGGAAATTGGGTGTGTAGATTGTTTTTCTATGGCAAAAAGGTATTTCATAAATTCCTTTTCTTCCCAACCAATCGTTTTAATGTTTGTTATTTTAAAAACACCTTTCGTTACAGTTCCTGTTTTGTCTAGAACCAATGTGTTTATTTTAGTCATGGTGTCTAAAAAAGAAGCCCCTTTAAACAAAATTCCATTTTTAGAAGCAGCTCCTAATCCTCCAAAATAACCTAACGGAATAGAAATAACCAAAGCACAAGGACAAGAAATTACTAGGAAGATTAGGGCTTTATATAACCAATCTGTAAACACATAATTAACTACAAAAAAGTACGGTAAGAATGTTACAGCGATTGCAAGATATACCACAAATGGTGTGTAAATTCGTGCAAATTTTCTGATAAACAATTCCGTTTTAGATTTACGAGCTGTCGCATTTTGTACCAAATCTAAAATTCTAGCAATAGAACTGTCTTTAAATTCTTTGGTAACTTTAACTTCAATGACGCTTTCTAGGTTAATACTACCTGCAAATACAGTATCACCTTTTTTAATCGTATTCGGTTTGCTTTCTCCAGTTAATGCGGCAGTATTTAATGCTGCTTTTGTTGAAGTTAAAATTCCATCTAACGGAATTTTTTCTCCTACTCGAACCTGAATTTTCTCGCCAATAACAACTTCTTCTGGTGTTACGCTTTCTGTTTTTCCGTTTCTAAAAACATTGGCTTCTTTTGGGCGGACATCTAACAATGCCTTGATGTTTCCTTTTGCGCTATTTACTGCGGCACTTTGAAACAATTCGCCAACGGTATAAAATAACATTACCGCAACACCTTCTGGGTATTCGCCAATAACAAAGGCACCAACAGTTGCGATAGACATTAAGAAAAACTCGGTAAAAATAGCTCCTTTTTTAATACTCTTCCAACCTTCTTTAACTACGGGAAGTCCAACAGGTAGATAAGCAATTCCGTACCAAATAATTCTGACCCAATCTTTAAAAAAAGAAATATCAAAATAATCAAAGGTAATACCAGTCATCAACATTGTAAAACTTACAATTGCCGGAATATAGGCTTTAAAACCACTTGGCTCTCCATCGTGATTATGTCCATCATGATGATGATGTTCTTTTTCTGAACTTGGTTTTATATCTCTTAAATTGAGTTGCTTTTTTTTCATAATGCTTTTAATTATAGCTCAAAGATGCTATAAAATTCAATGCAACGGAAGTGCATTTATTGTCCGCTACATTTATCACATATTCCTTTTACAACGAGGTTGATGTTTTCTGAAATGAAACCATCGGGTACTTTTATTTGTGGAATTTTATGATCTGTTAAGCAAACTGTTTCATTACAATGATTGCAATGAAAATGTAGGTGCAAATCGGTTTCAATTTCACAATTACATCCTTGTGCACAAAGGGCGTATTTAGTAATACCCGTTCCATCATCAATTTGATGTACAATTGTCTTTTCTTCAAAAGTTTTAATTGTTCTGTATAAAGTTGTTCTGTCTGCTTTTTCAAAAGCATTTTCAATATCCGTTAGGGTAACAGCAACTTGTTTTTTTGCCAAAAACTTGTAAATAAGCAGTCGCATTGCTGTGACCCGAATATTGTTAGATTCTAAAAAATGTTCTATTGTTTGCGTCATTAATGTGAATGTTCTGCGTCTCCTTTTTTCATTTCTGCAATAAGGTAATACGCATTGTTATAAGCAAATTTTGTATTAGGATTTATTTCATTCGGAAAAGTTAAAGCGATCCAGTCACCATCTTTTTGGCCTGGAATAACCTCTACGGGTTTAAAACTCCAAGCATCATTTTCTTTTTCAACAGAAAAAACATAAAAATGATCTCCTTCTTTTGTAATAGCACTTTCTGGAAATGCTATTGTTTCTGTGCTTTCTACCTGAATTCTTCCTTTAATATACATTCCCGGAATTAAATTTCCTTCTTTATTTTCTATTTCTGCGTGTATGTGAATTGCTTTTGGATTTTCTTCAAAAGTTTTACCTACTGAATAAATTTCTGCCGTTAATTCTTGATTAGGAATCGATTGAACATCAAACGTTATTTTCTGACCTTTCTTTACTTTGTAAACATCTTTTTCGAAAACCATTAAATCAGCGTGCACGTGATGTGTGTCTACAATTTCGAATAATTCTGTTTGTGGATCTACATATTGACCCATTTTTACTTGAACTTTTTGCACAAAACCTTCAATTGGAGTTCGCAATGCAATACGTTGAAAAATAGTGCCATTTCTAACAGAAGAAGTATTTATGTTTAACAGTTTTAATTGTGCAGCCATTCCATTAACTAATGCTTTTGAAGCTTCATACTCAGCTGCTGCTTTTTGAAAATTAGCACCAGAACCAACTCCAGCTTTGTATAGTTTATTTTGACGCTCAAAACCCTTTTGTAGAAAATTACGATTGCTATAAGCATTTAAATATTCCGTTTGCATTTTTATAATATTTGGATGTGATAGGTACGCCACAACCTGCCCTTTATTTATTTTGTCTCCTTCAATCACTTTAATAGAAACCACATTTGCACCTATAACTGTAGTTATTGCTGCTTCATTTTGTGGCGGAACCTCTAAGGTTCCATTTGCTTCTACAAAACCACTCATTTGTCTTGTAGTTATAGTTGCTACTTTCATTTTTAAAGCATCAAATTGTTGAGTAGAAATCATCGCTTCTTCAAGATGTTCTTCTTGCTTTACTTCTGTTTTAACTTCTATATCGTGTGCATGTGTATCTTCTTTTTTATCACCGCATGAAGTTAATAAAACTGAGAGAATTAATACTGCTAGAATGTTATATATTGTGTTTTTCATTGTCTTAATTTTTAAAATATTGTAATTCAAAAGTACTTTCTAAATAATTTATAAATGCATCTTGTGCGTCTAATTCAGACTGTATGGCTTCCTTTATAAGTTGTGTAAATGCGGTATAATCAATCTCTCCTTCTTTGTAAGCAAATAGAGCACCTGTTTTTTGACTTTTTACAAGTGGTAAAGCTTCTTCTTTATAAAACAACCAAGAAGTTTTCCATTTTTGATAATTTTCTTTTGCCTGAAATAATTTAGATTTAATTTCTTTCTGTTTGAATTGTACATTTGCTTTAGCTATTTCTGTATCTATTTTAGCAGTCTTAATTTGTGCTTTTGTTCTCCCAGATAAAAAGGGAATAGAAATACCTACTTGATAACTATAAAATCCGGAAACTCCTTGTACTTCCTGTAAACCTCCTTTAAGATTCAATTTAGGTAAGTTTTCTGCTTTTGCTACTTTGTAGTTCGCTTCTGCTTCTGTTACTTGCAGCTGAGAAAGACTGTATAATGGGTGCAATTCTGGGTTAATCGTACTGATATCAATAGTATTTAGGTCTTCAAATTTATCTGATACGGTAAACAACTCATCTGAAACAAACCATAAATTGAATTGTTGTATTGCAATAATATATGCACTATAGGCTTGTTTTGTTTTATTCTGAATCTGTAACTTTTGATTTCTAGCCGCTAAATATTCTAATTTAGAGATTGCTTCTACTTCATAATTTAACTTTACAGATTTTTCGAAATTAATATAAATTGAGTCTAATTCTTTATATAAATAGTAGTTGCTCTTTGTCTGAAATACTTTTGACCAAGCTTTTTTTACTTCTAGCTCTAAATCTAACTCAGAAAGTTGATAGGCTTTTTCAGCCAATTGAATACGTTGTTTATTTAATTTTCGTTTAGATGAAATTCCAAAAACATCAATGTTAGATTGCCCTAAACCAATAGTTGTGTAAACACCAGCACCATTGTTTAGTTCTTCTCCGCTTGTATAAATTTGAGTAGTACCAAAATCAAAAGTAGAACTTTTTAATAGTTGCTGTTTTTCAATTTCTAACTGTCCTTCTTTTAAACTAGGATAATTTTCTTTTGATAATTCTAGAGCATCTTGCATTGAAAGTATCGGTAGCTTATTTAGAGACTCTTGGGCATTTCCTGCAATAGGTAATAAGAATATAAATACTAAAATAGCGGTAGTTGTAATGAGTTTTTTATTTATCTTAAAATTGAAAGTTTTGTTTTCTACCCAATGATATAAAATAGGTAAAACAAATAAAGTTAATAAGGTAGCCGTCAATATACCACCAATAACAACGGTTGCTAAAGGTCTTTGCACTTCTGCGCCTGCAGATGATGAAATTGCCATTGGAAAAAAACCTAAAACATCGGTAAGTGCAGTTAACATTATAGGTCTAATACGTCTTTTGGTACCTTCTATAATTCTATCTTTTAAATTAGTAACACCTTCTTCTTTTAATTCATTTAAACCACTAATCATTACTAGTCCGTTAAGAACAGCAACTCCAAAGAGTACTATAAAACCAACACCTGCAGAAATACTAAAAGGCATGTCTCTAAGCCATAATGCAACAACACCGCCAATGGTTGCCATAGGGATTGCTATGTAAATCATTAAGGTTTGTGGTAGCGATTTTAATGCAAAATAAATCAATACAAAAATAAGTAACAAGGCAATCGGAACAACGGTTTGCAAGCGATTACTAGCACGTTCTAAGTTTTCAAAAGCGCCTCCATAGCGGATAAAATACCCAGAAGGTAATTCCAATTTCGCATCTAATTTTACTTTAATTTCTTCTACTAAAGATTTTACATCACGCCCTCTAACATTAATACCAACATAAGTTCTTCTATTGGTATTGTCTCTACTTATTTGCATAGGCCCCGATTTATAACTCACATCTGCAACTTCGCGAAGCGGAACTTGTATTCCAGAGGGCAAGTTGATAAATAAGTTTTTAACGTCTGAAATGTCTTTTCTATTTTCAGAATTTAAACGAACTACTAAATCAAAACGTTTTTCACCTTCAAAGATAATACCAGCGGTTCCTCCTGAAAATGCAGATTGAACAATCTGATTCAGCATGTTTATTTGCAAGCCATATTGCGCTAGTTTACTTCTATTATATGTGATGGTTATTTGTGGTAAACCTGTGGTAGCTTCCGTTTTCATATCACCAATACCTTTTGTTCCTGCAATAATCTTAGAAATTTCTTCGGCTTTTTTAGAAAGAATATCAATGTCTTCTCCATAAATTTTTATAGCAATATCTTCACGAACACCTTCAAGCAATTCATTAAAACGCATTTCCATAGGTTGCGTGAATTCATAATTTACTCCTGGAATAATTTCTACGGCTTCTTTTATTTTTTCAATTAACTCGTCTTTAGAAGTTACAGTTGTCCATTCATTTTTAGGTTTCAGAATAACAAAAACATCAGCTAGATCCATAGGCATGGGGTCTGTAGGGATTTCTGCAACTCCTATTTTACTAACAACTTTTTTAACTTCTGGAAACTTAGACATTACAATTTGCTCAACTCGAGTTGTCGTTTCAAGTGTTTCTGTAAGAGAACTACCGGGTTTTAGAATAGCGTGAAATGCAATATCTCCTTCATCTAGTTGTGGTATAAATTCTCCTCCCATTTTAGAGAACATAAATACAGTTACACCAAATAAAACGACCGAGATACCAACAATTAGTTTTCCGTTTTTTAAAGCTTTCTCTAATATTGGTTGGTATTTTCGTTCTGTCCAAAGCACAAATTTATCACCATACGATTTTTTGTCAGATTTAGGTGTTCTTAAAATTAAGGCAGACATCATTGGTACATATGTTAAGCAAAGAATCATGGCGCCAATCATGGCAAATATGAATGTTAAAGCCATTGGCTTAAACATTTTTCCTTCGATACCTTCTAATGCTAAAATGGGTAAAAACACAATTAAGATGATAAGTTGACCAAAAAAGGCTGCATTCATCATTTTTTTAGAAGCATTAGCTGCTACACCATCCCTTTTTTTTTGTGATAATTTCTTCTTTTTTAAGACTTGTGTAGCTATAATAAAAACAGTGCTTTCTACAATAATTACGGCTCCGTCAACAATAATTCCGAAATCTATAGCTCCTAAACTCATTAGGTTTGCCCAAACACCAAATGCATTCATTAAAATAAAAGCAAATAATAATGATAATGGAATTGTTGAAGCCACAATTAAGCCACCACGCCAATTACCTAATAAAAAAATGAGGACAAAAATGACGATTAGAGCGCCTTCAGTTAGGTTTTTCGAAACTGTAGATGTTGTTTCTTTAATCAGTTTACTTCTGTCTAATAAAGGTTCTATACTAACACCTTCTGGTAAAGATTTTTCAATCTCAGCCATTCTTTCCTTTACATTTTTTATAACATCATTGGAGTTGGCTCCTTTAAGCATCATTACTGTTCCGCCAACAACCTCACCATTTCCATCTTGAGTCATAGCACCATAACGAACGGCAGCACCATATTGAACGGTTGCAATATCTCCAATTGTAATTGGAATGTTATTAGTGTTTTTAATAACAATTTGTCTAATATCATCTAAATTTCTTGCCAATCCTTCTCCACGAATAAAATTGGCTTGATGATTTTTTTCGATATAAGCACCTCCTGTATTTTGATTATTGACTTCCAACGCTTCAAAAACATCGGTAATAGTTAAGCCAATTGCTCTTAATTCATTCGGATCTAGGGCAACTTCATATTGCTTAATTTTTCCGCCTATGGCGTTTACCTCAACAACACCTTTTACCATGGCCATTTGACGTTGTACAATCCAATCTTGCATGGTTCGCAAATCGGTAATTGAGTATTTGTCTTTAAATGCTTGCTTTACTTTTAAGGTGTATTGATAAATTTCTCCTAATCCAGAAGATATTGGTCCCATGGATGGTTCTCCAAATCCTTCGGGAATATGAGCTTTAATATCGTTTAGTTTTTCAGCTACTAATTGACGTGGCAAATACGTGCCCATATCGTCATCAAAAACAACGGTAACAACAGACAGACCAAAGCGAGAAATAGAACGAATTTCTTGAACATTAGGCAGATTACTCATGGCAATTTCTACAGGGTAGGTTACTATCTGTTCAATATCTTCTGTGCCCAAGTTTGGCGCTTGGGTAATTACTTGTACTTGGTTGTTTGTAATATCTGGCACAGCGTCTATAGGTACTTTGGTCATGCTCCAAATACCTGCTGCAATTATGGTAAGCGTAAGCAAACCAATAATAAACTTGTTATTGATTGAGAAATCAATGATTTTATTAATCATAAAAAAAGATTTAATTCAGTGAAACATCTCGATATAATTCAATTATAAAAATAGAATCATTCGAAATAAAAAGAACCTAAAAGATTCAAAATGGGATATAAGTATCCTGTAAAAGAATTAAATTATGCTATTGGAGGCTGTAAAATTGAAGAAGTATACTCTTTTTCTGAGCCATTTAAAAAGAAAAAATCTTGTGTCGAAATTTCAGAAACTTCAATTTTTATAAAAGTTAATTGAAGATCTGTTGCGTTTACGTGGCAACATTGACAAATACAAAAAGGCGAACATAAATCTGAGTCTTGATGTTTGTGGTTGTCGGTAATTTGTGAAATTTTGGTTTGTACATGATCATTAGGCACAATAAAATCTGCACAAGGTGTTAGGTTGAGTGCAAAAATATAAATAGCTAATAAAAATATTAAAAATTTCATTGATGCAAATATAGAAACTTATTCTTGCAATGGTATTGCAAACTGATGATTGAATTCAATATGCTTTAAATTGCTATAAGATATCAGTATTTTTCAATTTTATAAGACTAAAAAAGGTTCGTTTTTATTACTCTGTTACATTTTCAATATAACTCATTCCGTATTTATTAAATACGTCACAAACTTCTTTTATACTGTGATCATTGTCTAGCAATATTACAAGCGTGTCGTTTGCTTCAATAACAGTTGCTCCCCCTGGGCGCACAAATTTACCGTCTCTTTTTATCATACTTATAAAGGCACAAGTTGGAAAGTGTAAATCTACAATTCGTTTATTAACAGCTGTACTGTCTGCTGGAATTTTTAATTCTTTCATAGCAGATTTTGGTAAATTCAAAATATAACGATCATTCTCTGCAACCGGACTTAATTTTTCTGGTAGCGCAACATTTAACCATTTAGAAAAAAGAGATAATGTGGTACCTTGTATTAATACAGAGGTTACCGAGATAAAAAAGACAATATTAAAAATAACATTTGCTTTGTCTATTCCCGCTAAAAGCGGATAGGTGGCAAACACAATAGGCACAGCGCCACGTAAACCAACCCAAGAAATGTAGAGACGTCTACGAAGTTTCATTTTAAAAAATAGTAAACTAATAAAAACACTTATTGGTCTCGCAATTAAAATTAAAAATATAGAAATTAAGATTCCAACGCCCATATAAGGGATTATCTCTGAAGGAAAAACAAGCAAACCTAAAGTCAGGAACAATACAATTTGCATAAGCCACGCCATACCATCAAACATTTTTAGAATGGTCGATTTATGTATTAAATCATGATTTCCTAAATAAACAGCACAAATGTAAATTGCTAAAAAACCATTTCCGCCAACTGCATCTGTAGCCGAAAAAGTAATAAACATAAGGGCAATGACTAAAACAGGATACAAACCCTCGAAGTCAAGTTTGATTTTATTGATGATAAATACGCTTAATTTACCAAAACCAAAACCTGCGATTCCACCAAAAATCATTTGTTGAAAAAATGTTGGAATTATAGAAGCAATACTTAAATCTTGGTTGATTACTAAAGTTAAAAAAGCCAATGTTAATACATATGCCATTGGGTCGTTACTACCACTTTCTAACTCTAAAGTTTGTCTTAAGTTATTTTTTAAAGCTAAATTTTTTGATCTTAAAATGGAAAAAACGGCAGCTGCATCTGTAGAAGAAACAATAGAGCCTAGAAGTAAACTTTCGTATATCGTAAAGTCCGTAACAAACCAAACAAAAGTACCTAAGGAAAGTGCCGTAAGTAAAACACCTACAGTAGATAAAACTAGACCTTCTTTTAAAATTGGTTTTATTGCTTTAAAATTGGTGTCTAAACCACCAGAAAACAAGATAAAGTTAAGTGAAACAATCCCTATAAATTGTGCCATTTTTGGATCATCGAAATTAATACCGCCAATCCCTTCTGATCCTGCCATCATTCCGATAGCTAAAAAAAGTATTAAAGTTGGTACTCCAAATTTATAGGAGGTTTTACCAACAATAATACTTATAAAAAGGAGTATAGATCCTACTAATAGTATGTTTTCAATGGTTAAATTCATTTATGCAATTTCTTAAGATGGTTTACACAAATTTAACTCATTATATAGTAAAATGTTTATAAAACTAGGCTTTATTGTAATATTTTTTCTTCAACCAAAAAGAAACACGTACTAATAAAATTAAAGCAGGCACTTCTACTAAAGGACCTATTACACCTGCAAAAGCCTGTCCGGAGTTTAAACCGAAAACAGCAATGGCAACTGCTATTGCTAATTCAAAATTATTACCTGCAGCTGTAAATGCCACGGCTGCAGTTTTATCATATTCTGCCCCTGATGCTTTGGTAAAGAAAAATCCAATAATAAACATCAATGTAAAGTAAATTAATAAAGGAACAGCGATGATTAATACATCCATAGGTATCTCTACAATTAATTCTCCTTTTAAAGAAAACATCACTACAATGGTAAATAACAATGCAATTAAGGTTAATGGAGAAATTGTAGGGATAAATTTGTTTGTGTACCAATCTTCTCCTTTTAATTTCACTAAAATTAATCTACTTAAAATACCTAATAGAAACGGGACACCTAAGTAAATAGCAACACTTTCAGCAATAGTGGCTACAGAAATATCTACAATTGCACCTTCAAAACCAAAATAGGGTGGAAGTACAGTGATAAAAAGCCATGCATAAAAACTATATGCAAAAACTTGAAATATACTGTTTAAAGCCACTAGTCCAGCTCCGTATTCAGCGCTTCCTTCTGCTAAATCATTCCACACCAAAACCATTGCAATACAACGAGCCAAACCAATTAAAATAAGTCCCACCATGTATTCTGGATAGTCACGTAAAAATGTAATTGCCAAAATAAACATTAAAACAGGACCAATAATCCAATTTAAAATTAGTGAAATGGATAAGATTTTTGTGTTCTTAAAAACCTTAGGTAATAGTGCGTAGTTTACTTTCGCCAAAGGCGGATACATCATTAATATTAAGCCAATTGCAATAGGAATATTTGTAGTTCCGCTGCTAAAGGAATTTATAATGTTTGGAAAAGTAGGAATAAAATACCCCAAACTTACTCCAATTGCCATGGCAACAAATATCCATAAAGTTAAATAACTGTCTAGAAAACTTAATTTTTTTGAAGCCATTTTTATAAATTTACTTGTGAGAAAATGTAAAATAATTCCGCTGCAATTTGCAAGCTTCTTTCTTGGTATTTTTCTGCTTGTTGAGGTGTATTGTCAAATGCCTTTGGATCTTCAAAAGTTATTGGAATACGTTTTTCTGCACCAGCAATAAACGGACAACCACCATCCGCTTGCGAGCAAGTCATAATAGCAGCAAATTCAGATTTCGGATTAAAATCGTCATCTAACTTTTTAGAAAACCCAATAATAGGATGTGCATTCTCTCCGTATTTTATACTATAAACAGGGTTTTTACCTTCTGAAATTGTTTTAATATGGAAACCTTGATTTTTCAACGTTTCTGCAGCCATCGGGAAAAGAGCAGTAGCTTCTGTTCCTCCAGAATAACAAAATACATTTTTAACGTTAAAATAGCTAGCCATTGCTTGTGCCCAAACCTGAGATAAATGGCTTCTTCTAGAATTATGCGTACAAATAAAGTTGATTCTAATTTCTTGTTGATTAGAAACTTTGGTTTTAATATAATCTGCCAAAGGTTGTAAAACGGTTTTACGTTCTTCTGTTATGGCTGCAAAGTTTAAACCTTTAATTACGTTTTCTATTTCTGAAAACAGTGTTGTTTGTGTTGTGATCATTTTTATTTAAGTTGATTTTTTTTTTAGTTTAACAACATCCACTTCCTGGAGCACAAGAATTTCCTGTAGCTATTTCTGAAAATTGTAATTTTGTTTTTTCTTCCGGAATTCCGCAATTGTCTTTGGCTAAACAATCTGTTTGCTTAGAAGTTAGTAAGAAGTTTGTTCCATCAAAATCAAGTCCGAATTTACCAATAGTTTCTGCTTGGTATTCTACTTCAATTTCTAAATTTCCAATGGCTAAAACCTTTTCAGAAAGCTCTATAATATTTAATAATTTTTCTGGGTGCAATCTGTGGTCATAATCATCGGCATTCCAAAGTTGAAAGTTTACTACTTCTTCGTTTCTAACGGTTCCGCCGCAATCAATAAAATTTTTGGTGATTTTCCCCACTTCTGTTACATGAAAATGATTTGGTACTAATTCTCCGTTTGGTAATTGAAAACCAATTGTTTTTAAAGCTTTTAGAGCTACTTTTACTTCTGATAATTTCATCTTGATATATTTGTTTATTGCAATTTTGCGATTAATATTTGTAAATTTTTTTAACAGCAATCTGTTTTTTGAGATAAATCTTGATCTAAAAAATCTGACATTACTATTTTCATTGCGGTCCAGTTTTCTTTATGAATGCAGTAACAAACACTTGTCCCTTCTACACTTCCTTTTATCAACCCTAAATGTTTTAATTCTTTTAAGTGTTGAGAAATGGTAGGTTGTGCCAATCCGATTTCACTTACTAAATCACCACAAACACAAGAATCAATCTTAAACAAATGTTGTAAAATAGTTACTCTTGCTGGATGACCAAAAACTTTAGCAAACAATGCTATTTCATTTTGTTGATCCGTAAACATTTCAGTTTTTGCCAATCCCATTTTGTTTCTTTATTTATTCATTGCAATATTACGATTAATATTTGTTCTGTCAAACTTATTTTTTAGTAAAATAAGTTTACCACATTTTAATATTATCATTACTCATAAAAAGTGAGATATTTTAATTTATAATTTTTTTGTCACTTTTTTTATTTTTCTTTGTCCCATCATCACATCAAACAGTGATTTTGTTTAGTGCTTTGTTAATTGTAACTAGAAGATTCATTAAAAATCATTGTCTTTTTTTAGTTAATTTTTTGTTTTTTAAGTGGTGTCTAATTAATTATTGTTTATCTAGTTTTTTTATGAAGTATTTATTTGGAGTTACTATGATTTGGGCTTTTTCGTTTAGCTTAATTGGTGTATATCTTTCTGGGTTTGTTGATGCTTGGTTTTCAGTATTGATGCGTATAGGTGTTGCTACAATGCTTTTTTTACCTTTTTTAAAGCTGAAGAAAATTAAAGTAGCAACAATTTACAAACTTATTGCAATTGGTTCAGTTCAATTGGGTTTAATGTATTGTTTTTACTTTCAATCGTTTCGTTTTCTTACGGTGCCAGAAGTGTTACTTTTTAGTGTGCTGACACCAATTTACATTACTTTATTAAATGATTTTTTAAGTAAAAAATTTCATAAAAGACATCTGCTTACTGCTTTAATAGCTGTTTTAGGAGCTGCTTATATTCAATACTCAAGTATTAGTGAAAATGTATTTTTAGGTTTTATGATTACCCAAGGTGCTAACCTTTGCTTTGCTGTAGGTCAAATCGCTTATAAATATTTATTAAAATCTACGCCTGAATTAAAAAGTACTCCAAAGCATACTATTTTTGGGTTGTTCTTTATTGGAGCATTTCTAGTAGCACTCATTGCTTTTTTCATTTTTGGGGCAACAGAAAAGTTGCCAACCACATCTGTTCAATGGGGAGTATTAATATATTTGGGCGCTGTGGCTTCTGGACTAGGTTATTTTTTTTGGAACAAAGGTGTTGTTATGGTAAATACAGGATCGTTAGCAATTATGAATAATGCATTAGTTCCAATAGGATTAATTGTCAACCTTGTTATTTGGAATAAAGAGGCAGATATTCAAAAGATTTTAATTGGTGGAAGTCTTATTTTTGCTTCTCTTGCACTTAATGAATATCTGAATAAAAAAAATAGCTCTAAATCCTTATTAATTAAAAGTATAAAGACTGATTAAGATTCTCTTTTCTATACTTCATTTTAATAACAGACTTTGGAGAATTCTAGCTACCTAGCTAATTATTACTTACCTTTTTTTTATACTTATACAGTATGTCTAAAGGAATGTGGCAATAAGAATGATCATTCGGGTGCAAGGTTAATCTATGTTGATGTTCTTCATCACTCGGGATAAAATTAGTTAAAGGAAGCACTTCAATCGCTATTTTTTTTATGGTTTTATTTTTAAGGTTTAATGTCTGTTCTATTTTTTGAATACAATTTTTTGCTTTTAACAGATGCTTTTGATGATCGCTGTAAAAGCCTGTGCGATATTTCTCTCCGATATCGTTTCCTTGTTGGTTGATACTATAAGGATCAATAATTTCTAATAAATGATGTATTAAATCTTCAACTGAAATAACCTTAGGGTTAAAGGTTATTTTGACACATTCGGCAAAACCATCATAGCTTGTTTTAGTAGATTTGGTAATTCCATTAGCTCTTCCGGCTTTGGTTTCAAGTACACCTGGTATGTGTTTGAAAAACTCTTGAACACCCCAAAGGCAGCCCCCTGCAATATATATCGTTTCCATTATATTGTTTGTTCTGTTAATTAATCTTTTTTATTGTTTTTAATTGCTGGTAACGTTAAGATGAATATGCCGCGTTTTTAGATTTAATGTTAGCTAAGTTACTTTTTTAAGTTAAGAAATCAAGAGTTGAAACATTCTTTTTTCAATCAAAATCCTACAAGTTTTGTTTTAAAAAAGTAATAATTTAGTGACTATAATAAATTTTTGCTAGTACTCTTATTTCTTGTAACTATTTAGGAATAGTTCTCAGTTTAATTCTAAAAGAAATCTATAAAGTTAATTTACCTTTTTGAAAAAAGGTATTGAGTAGTTGCAAAGTGTATTATTTGGGGTTTCTATAAGGTTCGTTTTTTGTCTTTTAAAATCATTTTTTTTATCCTTAATTTCTATTAATGAATCTTTCTTTTTTTATGTAAATATTATAGAAAATAATATTGTTGTTTCATGAGAATTATCAGCTCTATCTTTTTATAGAACACTACTTTTGTAGTAGAAAAATAATAGTATGATTAGACAATTATTCATAATACTCATGTGTCTTGCTCTAGGTGAGATTATAGTTTATTTCACTGGAATTAAAATCCCTTCAAGTATCATAGGTATGTTGTTATTAACAGCAGGACTTCAATTTAAAGTAATTAAACTTAAATGGATACAGGAAGTTGCTGATTTTCTTTTAGATAACATGGTCTTCTTTTTTATACCACCGGGCGTAGCTATTATGTGTTATCTTGATTTAATTTCAAAAGAACTAGTACCAATACTAGCAGCAATTCTGGGGAGTACTGTTTTAGTTTTACTAAGCACTAGTTTTACACATCAAGTGTTGAGGAAAATAAGATTGAAGAAACTAACAAAAGATAAAAAATGAAACTGATTTCAGAACCTTATATGTTGTTAACCATAACTGTAGGTATTTATTGGTTGACAAAATATCTTCAAAATAAAACCAACTCAGTTCTACTAAATCCTATATTAATAACAATAATTGCTGTAATAGGCATTTTAAAATTAGCAGGTATTTCTTATGAGACTTATCATGAGGCAGGTAAGTTTATTGAGTTTTTTCTAAAACCTTCAATTGTAGCATTAGGAGTACCGTTATATCTTCAGTTAAGTAAAATTAAAAAACAAGTGATCCCTATTTTTATTTCACAATTAGTAGGTTCTATAGTAGGTATAATTTCGGGGGTTCTTATTGCTAAGTGGTTAGGAGCTTCAAATGATGTAATAATTTCGATAGCACCTAAGTCTGTTACGACTCCGCTTGCTATTGATATTTCACAGTCAATAGGGGGGATTCCATCTCTTACTGCATCAATGGTTGTTATGGTAGGAATTTTTGGTTCAGTAGCAGGTTTTAAAATTTTACAACTATTTAAAGTGAGTAACCCAATGTCTAAAAGTCTTTCAATGGGGACCGCAAGTCACGGGCTTGGAACGGCTCAGGCGATGGCTATAAGTCAACGATTTGGAGCATATTCAAGTATGGGGCTTATTTTAAACGGATTGTTTACTGCTATATTTACTCCTATTATTCTAGCATTACTTGGCATTATATAAGAAAGTTGTTTGTTAGGAATATATACGTCCTGTTTTGAAAGGAATCTATAAAGGTGGTTTGTTATTTGAAAAAAGTATGAGTAGTAGTAAAGTAGAATACTTTATTTTAGTATTACGCTATATTAAAAATGCCTCAAGTAATTGAGGCATTTTTTTATTTAGCAAAAAGTGTATTAGAAAAATTACAGTTTTGAAAACTTAATTTTTCATTGTTTTATAATAACTTTTAATCTTCTTTAATAGTATTATTAGATAAATTTAATTGAATATAGTTGTAAATGATTCGCCTATCCTTCTTCCTGGTCCCCAAAAAGTAATAGTCTTTGGAGCTGCAGGATTTCCAAAGTATGCCGGAAACAAATAATAGTAATCAAGTGTTAATGTTGCCTGAGTTTTATCACTATTTACAGTGTAATCGTAGTTGGAAGAATTTTGTATTTGAAATATAGAGCCATTTGAAGGAATTGCAATTGTTTGTGTAATATTCTCACCAGTAATCTTTAAAATATCATTGTAAGAAAAAGAATCTTGATTTAATGAAATGAATTTAGGAGCACTTTCTGCAAGTATATCTATAAATTGACTTGATTCTATACGTATTGAATTTGTTTGATATACTATTTTGTAATTACCGTAAGTTGGTATATTTTCTGTAATTTTAGTATTTAGACTATATTCAATAATGTTTTCTTGAGAAGAATAGCTATTTTGGCTTAAAATATTTAGTTCATATTTATTACTACCATCGTATAAGTAGATTTCTGCACCAGGTTTATCCATGTCTAAAAATTGACCTGAAATACGTAAATCTGCTCTAATATAGTAAAGGTGGGCCGATGAAGAGTTACTATTGTCGCTAATTTGGGGCATATTAGCAATGATTGTATATTCCGTTTTATCTCCGTTTTCTGCGGTAACGGTATAATTAACTGGTTCTTCAAAGTTTTGAGGAATTGTAATATCAGGAGAAATTGTAGCGTTTTCAGAAATTGATATTGTAGGTAAAAGCGAACTTTTATCTAATGTTCCCATATTAAAATTAATAATTTTGTTGTCTTTATTAATATAGGCTTCAATAGTTTTATTTTCAACAAGGACCGAAAAGGATAGTATTTCACTTTCTGAATTAAGTGGTCTATTGTTAACAATAACTCTATAAATATTAGGGTCTCCATTCTCTGCATATACAGTGTATGCTACTTCATTATTAAAATTTTGAGATTCGTTTATGTTAGGTGATATATTTGCGTTTTCAGAATAATCAATTGAAGGCTTTAAGGCAGAAATGTCAGCTCCAGCTAAACTAAATAGTATTGTTTTGTCTATTTGGTTTATAGTTCCGTTTATAATTTCTCCGTTAATAGTAAGGTCAAATGAGTTAATGGTGTTCTGATTGCTTAAAACAATTGGTAAATCGGGTTCATCGTCTTTAGAACATGCTATAAGAGCAAATATTATGTATACTAATATTGTGATTTTTTTAATCATTTTATAGGGGATTTTTGTTAGTTTTTTAAGCCGTGAGAACTAGGATAAATTACAGTATCACTGTTTCCAATAATAATTATTGGAGACTTTATAATAGGATTATCTGTTTGTAGTTTCCATTCTAAGCTACCATTAGTCGCGTTAATTGCATAGAAGTTATTATCCCAATCACCGATATAGACAATGCCTTCGTAAACAATAGGAGAAGTAGTTGTTTTAGAACTTAAATCATATTTCCATTTAAAACCGCCGTCTTCAGCATTTAAACAGACTAATTCTGCTGTTCCATTTTTAGATAAACCAATATAAATATTGTTGTTGTGTATAAAAGGAGAAGTTTCTATTGTTCCTTCAGGTTTGTAAGTCCATTTAATATTGCCGTTGTTTTCATACAAAGCATAAAGAGTGCTATAGGTTCCTGTTATTATAGTGTTTTCGAATATTGTGGGTGCTGCAAAAAAGGAATTATATCTTCCCATATCGACAGTCCATATTTTACTTCCGTTATTTTTATTCAATGCATAAAATATACCATAGTAATCCCCAATATATATTTGGTCGTTATTAATTAAAGGATTGGTTAAAAATTTATAGCTTGCGTTTAACCTTAGACTCCAATCTGTTTGTCCTGATACTTTATTTATGGCGTATAAATGATCATTATTTCTACTGCTTACAAAGACTCTAGTTTCATCGATAGATAGTGTTGCGTAATAATTAAGAAAACTACGATCCCATAATTTTTCTTTTGATTCAATATTTACACAATAAAGTTTACTACTTGCATCAAAAGCATATACATTGGTATTATCTGTAATAATGTTTCTATATTCATTATAATTAGTACCCGGACTGATTGTCCATTCAATTTCACCTGTAAGGATGTTAATACCGTTTAATCCCTTTACACCTGAAAAAATCATGTCTTTATAAGCTGTATGAGCTTCAATAAACGAAGTGCTAGATTCCCACAAAGTCTTATTTGTAATTAAATCATATGCTATTAAGTTTTGAGAAGAATCTGAAAAAAGTAGGATTTTACTTTTAGGGCTTTCAAAAGTGAATTCTAATTCAGAAACTCCTCCGTTTTTATCTGTGGCAATGATTCTACCTCTATATTCATTGTTATATTCTAAGAGTGATGTGCTTATAGATTTAGTTGTTTTTTCTACTAAAATAGAATTTATATATAAGCTATAATATATAAGATCATCATCTGCATCTAAAACAGTATTCCAATCTATAGTAACTGTTTTTCCTTCAAAAGAAATTTTTTCTAGTTTTATTTCTTCAGGATTTGAATTTTGATGAGGAAGAGACTCATCGTTTGAGCATGAAAGCAATATTAGTATTAATAGAATTGATATTATTTTTTTCATAGTTCTTTTAATGTATAGTTTGTAATTTTTTAATTAAAAGAATATCCTAATTTAATCATGAAACTTTGAATGTTTGGATATTCAGTATTACTTTCTGAAGTTATTTTTTTAGGTGCATTATAACGTGCTTCTATACTGAGTTTATTATTAAAGTGGTATCCAATTCCTAAAAGAAAACTTATGTTTTTATTCATTTTAGTTTCCTTTTCATTAAATTTTATAGGAAAGTCTAAGTTAATACCCGAATTAATAAATAAAACTTTTTTATTATTAAGGAATAGATAATGTCTTATTGCAATGGGTATTTCTAAAGAGCTGTATTTTACTTTTTCACTACTATAAATCGGTAAGCCAACAATTGCATTTGGGTTTGATGGTGGTGCATAAAGTGTATATCCTGTAACTACATCTATATTAATTGTTTTGAAAGCAGACTGATAAGTAGGCTCAGTAAATAGAGACCATTTATTATTATTGAAAGGGAAAATATATTCTAATTCTAAACCTAAATTAATTGCTGGGGTAGAAGTAAAATCTAATAATGATAGTCCAAAACCTATTTTACCATAAATATTAAATTTACCTTTTCTGTTTTTTTTTATATATAATTTATTTGAACTATTAGAGCATGAGTTGAATTTTGAGAAAAAGTTGATAAAACTATCTTCTCTATATTTAATGTTAGAATTAATGTTTTTACAATTTAATTCATCCCTCAACGTTTTTTGGTAATTTAAGTTTTCAGAAATACCACCTTTATTATTCTTATATTTTTTATACTCTAAAGGTTTAATTTTTGAATTTATACTATAAAAAAAGTAATCAACTCCGTTATCTGAATATTTAAATAGACTTGCTTTTCCTTTTATTATTACTTTTAAGAACAAGTTTTTATTTTTAAATATTGAGACCCTTTTATTACTCAGGTTATTTAAATTATTAGAATATTTGTTAATGTCTACTTTATGTTTTTCAAATAAGAATTTATTATAGATTTCTAATACGTTTAACTGATTAGATTGTATTTTTTTAACTTCAGATTTATCAGTTAATTTAAATTGAAATTGAGATGGAATTTGCCTCCAATCTTCATTTTTAATTAAGCATTCAGTTTTGTTTCCATCTATAGTTGTAAAATAACCTTTTTCAAATTTATTTTGGGCAATTGAATTTAATCCTATAAATAGGATAATAAGAGTAATTATCTTTTTCATTGTTTTAATTATTGTTGTGAAAATATAAATAAGACCTTACTTAACTATTGATAATTATCTATATTAAAACCTATTAATAGAATTGGTTTTTTTTTGCTTTTTTATTCGACTTAACTTAATGTTTATTTTACTTAAATTTTATTCAAAAGAAGTTTTAAAAAATAATTTTGTAAAAAAAAATATGGAATTATTTATTACAATTTTTCTCTCAAAACCGCAATTTCATCACGTAATTTTGCAGCAACAATAAAGTCTAATTCTTTTGCGGCAGCTTCCATGTGCTTGCGTTTTTCTCTAATACGTTTTTCTATTTCCTCTTTTGGTAAATACTGTAAATCTTGTTCCGCGGCAACCTGTTTTGCATTATCGTAATGATAACTAGAAACAGCAGATTTTGACAAAGTATCATCAATTTTTTTGTTAATCTGAGTCGGAGTGATGCCGTGTTTGGTATTGTAGGTAATTTGCTTTTCTCGCCTGCGTTCGGTTTCGTCAATGGTTTTTTGCATGCTGTTGGTCATTTTATCAGCATATAAAATTGCCAAACCATTTACATTTCTTGCAGCTCTACCAACGGTTTGTGTAATAGAACGGTGAGAACGTAAAAAACCTTCTTTATCGGCATCTAGAATTGCGACTAAAGAAACTTCTGGTAAATCTAATCCTTCACGTAAAAGGTTGACACCAATTAAAACATCAAACAAACCTTTACGCAAATCTTGCATAATTTCTACACGCTCAAGAGTATCAACATCAGAATGAATATAACGACAACGAATATCGACTCTTGTTAAATATTTAGTCAATTCTTCTGCCATTCTTTTGGTAAGTGTAGTCACCAAAGTACGTTCGTCTTTTTCTACTCTTTGTTGAATTTCTTCAATTAAATCATCAATCTGATTTAAGCTTGGTCTAATTTCAATTACCGGATCTAACAAGCCAGTAGGCCTAATTACTTGCTCAACAAAAACACCTTCTGTTTTTTCTAACTCGTAATCTGCAGGCGTTGCAGATACATAAATTACCTGATTCTGAATTTCTTCAAACTCCTCAAATTTTAACGGACGATTGTCCATTGCAGCAGGTAATCTAAAACCGTATTCCACCAAATTTTCTTTTCTACTTCTATCGCCACCATACATAGCGTGTGTTTGCGGAACGGTTACGTGGCTTTCATCAATAACCATTAAATAATCATCCGGAAAATAATCTAACAAACAGAACGGTCTTGTACCAGGTTCTCGTCCGTCTAAATAACGAGAGTAGTTCTCAATACCAGAACAATAACCCAATTCACGAATCATTTCTAAGTCGAATTCTGTTCGCTCTTTTAAACGTTTTGCTTCTAAATGTTTGCCTATTTCTTTAAAATAATCTACCTGTTTCATCATATCTTCCTGAATTTGATGAATGGCATTTTGTAAAATGTCTGGAGACGTTACAAATAAGTTTGCTGGGTAAATGGTCAGTTCACTAAAGCTTTCTAAAACGGTATTACTTTCTAAATCGAATGATTCTATTTCTTCAATTTCATCACCAAAAAAATGGACTCTATAGCCATTGTCTCCGTAAGACGGATAAATGGTAACCACATCTCCTTTTACTTTAAAGGTTCCGCTTTTTATTTCGTGTTCTGTTCTAGAATATAAACTTTGTACTAGTTGATGTAAAAATTTTGTTCTTGCAATTTGTTGATCAACATGAATGGGAATGACGTTTTTCTTAAATTCAACCGGATTTCCAATACCATACAAACAAGAAACCGATGCAATTACAATAACATCTCGTCTACCAGAAAGTAGAGAAGAAGTAGTGCTTAAACGCAAACGTTCTATATCATCATTGATAGATAAATCTTTTTCAATAAAGGTTCCGGTAACGGGAATATATGCTTCTGGTTGATAATAATCATAGTACGAAACAAAATATTCTACGGCATTATCAGGAAAGAATTGTTTAAACTCAGAATATAATTGTGCCGCCAATGTTTTATTGTGCGCTAAAACTAAGGTAGGTTTGTCTACATTTTTTACCACGTTAGCAACGGTAAATGTTTTACCGGAACCTGTTACACCTAAAAGCGTTTGATATTTTTCGCCATCATTAACACTTTGTGTAAGTTCTTTTATTGCTTGTGGTTGATCTCCCGTAGGAGAAAATTCTGATACCAATTTAAATTCCATGATGTAAAAATACGGATAGAAAAAAGATTATTACTTTCTTATTAAACTAAAATTTCCAGAAGCTTTAATTAATTGGTCGTTGTTGTCAATAATTTCAGATTGAAACCAATAATCGTTAGAAGGCAGCGGTTTACCATTATAGGTTCCGTCCCAACCTAGATTATTGAAATCTGTAATTTGGTAGACTGCTTTACCGTATCTATCAAAAATAAATATTTTAACAGATTTAAAGAAAGTGCTATTTATTCCTTTTACATTCCAATAGTCGTTTTTATTATCATTGTTTGGTGTAAAAAACTTTCTATACCCAATTACTGAAACATCGGTTTGCACTGGAGGTTCACAATTATTAAGATCTCTTATATAAATAGTTCTTGATCCTGGAGTGACATGCGTAAAAGTATGTGAAGTTCCATTACCAAAAAAGGTGTTATTATCTAATGAGAATTCATAGGTACTGTTACCGTCAAGACTAATATCAATAATATTATTGGCTTCGTCTTCTGTGTTTACATTGATGTAGTAAATCGTTGCCGCTGGCGGATTAATTACTGTGAATTCTTTAAAACTAGTACAGGTTATTCCGTTTTCGGTTTTGTAAACCGTTAAAGAAAAATCTCCGATAGCATTTAATTTAAAGTCTTTGTTTGTGCTTATAATATTGTCTGAACTATCTCTCCATTCATATAAATCATTGCTAGCATCTGCTGTTAGGGTAATTGGGTTTACATTTGGATTAAAACAAATAGTGTAACTGTCTTGTAGCTCTATTTTGGGAGTAGGATTTACTACTAAATTTATAGGCTCCATTCCGCCACAACCTAACTCATTATCTACTCGAACATAAATAGTTGTAGATGGCGTATTAAGTTTATAAGGAAGTTGATTTTCTGTGGTTTGTGCGTCTAATAATGTTGGGTAAAAACGAATTGTATTTTTAGAATCTAAACTAAATTGGTCTATAATTTCAGTGCTTTTTGTTCTTAAATCGAAATATCCAATACTGTCTCCATTTAAATTGTCTGAGCTATCACAGGTATAATACGTGTCAATGGTACCAAGAGAAACAAACTTAGATTCAATAAAAAAGTTAGTAATGTTTCCACAGCCTTTTTCCGAAATAACTTTTACAAAAAGTTCTTGAGGATTGCTTTCATTTTCGAAGTTTTTTGGATTTGGTATGCGGTTTTCATCATTTTCTGCATCTATGCTGTTTTTGTAGAAAAGATACGCTTTATTAAAGGCATCTTTAACTATTTTATCTCCAATATCAGTTAAATCAAAAAAATCGATTCCATTATTATCAACATCACATTGTATTAATTTTTGGTCTGGAGTTAAAACAGGTAATGGATAAACTGTTACTTCTTTATAAAAAGGAATATCGGTTCCGTTAATTGTTACGGTGCAGGTTACTAGGTAATTACCTTCGGATGCGTATTGATGATCTGAAGATAAACCTGAAGCAGAATTTCCATCGCCAAAATCCCATTGGGCATTAGATATTGTATTATAAGAGTCTAGACTAAAGTTAAAAGTATCTGTAATACATTCATTTTGAGTAACAATTCTATTTCTAAAATAAGATTGAATAAAATTAGGCAAGCCTCTATAAGAAGCACCACTTTTTAAATTTAGAGCTTCATGTTCGTAGTTTGCCAAAGCACCTATTTTATTAGGCTCATGTACAATACTAAGAGTTTGGACAGGAAATAGGTTATAACCAATTTTATAACCATTTATATCATATAGATTTTCATAGGTTGATTGTGCAATATATATTTTTCCGTCTGTACCTAAGCTTATAGAAGATTGCAGTATGTCTAGTGGACCAGAGTATACGGGGGTTCCTCTATAACTTTCATTTGTATTGGCTACTTCTAATTGCATTATGTTATAGGTTTGACCACTATAACTTGCAGAATAATATAAAAATTTAGAATCAGGAGAAAAAGTAAGTCCATAAGCGGCATAACCAGCTCCACCAAATTCTGCTATGGTTACATATTTTAATTTTGATAAAATACCGGTATTGCTATCAAAATTAAAAAACCTGATAAGACCATCATTATATAAAGCGATGGTACTTCCATCAGGAGAAATTGTCATTTCTCCATCATAACTATTTTCATATTTTACATACTCAAGTTGTGTTGTTGTAAATGGTCTTTCTACACCATCTTCTGTAACTTTAATAGCGTAAAAAATATCATTTTCAGCTTCATATGCATTACTTCCGTAAGTTATAACCCAAACATCTTTACCGTTTTTATGGTGTACAGCGGTAATTTTATTTGCTGTGGAATGTATAAGTGGCATGTTCTTGTATTTAACCCAGCCTAAAGGTCTTGAAGTTGAAAATTCTATTTCTGAATGATAAATCATAGGATAAACTAAGGGAGAACTTAATTCTGTTTTTCTAGTTGTAAAAACATAAAAAGTAGAATCACTATTTGGCTTAGGTATAATTATCGAAGATTGCGTGTTGTTTAACTCGCCATTTAAGCCCTCACCATTTATCATTATCTCATTATTTTTATTCCAGATGGTTTGTCCGTCTGTATAAAATAATAAGTTTCCTTGGTTATCCGAAATACTTGAAGAGCCTTTAAGAACTGTCATTTGGCTGTCTTCTAAAACATCTACATTTTCTTTATTAAAATGAATGCCTGCTTTATCTCCAAAATACCAATGATCTGTTTCTCTTTGCGAGAAAGTATTGATACTAATAAGAATAAGTAATAAAAGTAGTTTTATTTTCAAATTGAGGGTTTTAAAAAATAAAAATAAAACTATTTATAGAGTCCTATCATTTTATTGTGTTAAAAAATAGTTGAAACATGTAAAAAATAGAATTAAATATTTTTTTGGAAGTATTATTATTTGAAATCTTGTCAAAAAGTAGCTTTATATGCATTAAAACTTTAAAAATATTAAATTAATTGTAACAAATAAAGAATCTGAGCTACATATATTTAGATGTGATTTTGTATTTAATTAAAAATTTTTAACGAAATTGCTAGTCTAATAACGTGTTCAACTAAAAAAATAAAAAAACTATGTCTGATGATTTTGATTTACTAGAAACTAGTGCAAACAAAAAAACTGAAAAAGTAGATGTAAATTGGGGGAAAGCGATTGACACCATGAAATCTAAATTGGCACAAGAAGATGATCCAGAGTCTCGCCAAAAAATTCTAAACGCAACCTTAGATGATGTTGTGCACATGGCAGAAAAAGACAGAAGTACGCTTTTAGATGCTATAAAAGACTTAACAGATTACCAAGATGAAGTTGGTATTATGTTTGAGAAATTTTCAGCCTTAAACCCATCAGAACAAAAAGTAATAGACGATGCTCAAAAAGGATTAGAACGAGCAAGAATAGAGTTAGAAGATGCCCAAAATAAAGCCGATACTTGGTGGAACAATTTATGGGGTAGAAAATCGAAGATTAAAAAAGAAGAAATAGAATTTGCAGCAGCAGAAAAACTACGTGCAGGTGCAGATAATAAAGCAAAAGCATTATTTCAGCAACGTATAGAAAGTGCCGATATTCAAACGTTATTAAGTGAGCTTTCCTACAAATCTCAAGCAGCAGTTACACGTTTAAAAAATAGAGAAGTAGAAATAAAAGAAGTAGAAGAAAAGTTAAAAGATGCTATTGTAGAAGCTTCTAAAAACCATACAAAAGCGTTAGCTAAAAAGAAAGAAGTAGAAGCGCAATTAGAAGAACAATATGCGTTGTTAAAACAATCTCGACAAGAATTAGAAGAAATTGTAGACAAACAATCTACTGCCTATTCAGAAGCGATTGGTAAAATGACTGCTATTGAGCAAAAAGTAGAAGAGTTAGAAGGTCTTAAAAATGCCTACACAACCTTGGCAGCCAGTAAAGATAGTTTTGTGCACAAACACAATTTAACCATTAAAGTATTAACTTCTTTGCGTTCTAATTTACAAACTCATAGAGCAAAATTAAAGTCGGATACAGAAGAAAGGTTAAAGTATTATGATGGTTATGTGGTTGCATTAAAAGCAAGAACAGACCAAGAATTTGCGGCAATTTTAGAGCATTTAGGCGTAAAAACAGATGAGCATATCGGAGAAACTTTAGCGTCTATGCATTCTGCAAGTGCTAGAGCGCGTCAAGAAATGATGGATAATATTCCGGTTCACGAAAAAGTAATGACGGGTGTTTATAGCTCTTACGCAGAGGCTTTGCACGAAATTAGAGAGAAAGATATCGACATTCAAAAAAACTTTGCAGACCGTTACGGAATAGACATGAAAGAGATTTTTGAAGACTATTACAAAGCAGATGCAACTGCACCAAAAGGAACGGATGCTCCTGCAGCAAAACCAAAAACAGATACTTCTAACGACGATTTGTTAGGGTAAAAAGTATTCAGTTTTCAGTTGTAGTAAGCAGTTAGCTTTTGCCTGAAAATTGTTGTTAAGAAAAATATTTTGGGCGTTACCTTCTTTTTTGAAAAACAAAAAGAAGGTCAGGCTTTTCATTATATCTTTTTTCTGAAAAAGAAAAAAGGATGTCATTTCAATCCTTAACGCGGGCTTATTTGTTAGCTAATTGCTTAAGTTAAAGATATTTATTTCTTAATTTATAATTGTAAACAGTAAATATGTATTATATTTGTGAAAAATAAATATAAAATGGCAACATTCACATCTTCTTTACCAGATAGTCTTTTAGAAAAATTATCTGTATTGGCAAAAGAGTTAAAACTTCCTAAAAATAGGTTAATAGAAAATGCTTTAGAATTGTATTTAGAACAAATAGAAAAAGCGAGTTATATAAAGTCTTATAAGCAAGCTGCTACGGACCAAGATATTTTATTGATTGCAGAAGAAGGCATGCAAGAATATTTTACAGAACTTAACGATGCAGATTCTAACTAAATGAAACAAGGAGAAATTTGGGAACTGTATTTAAATCCTACAAAAGGTAGTGAACAAAGCGGTAGAAGACCAGCAGTTATTATAAGTGGTAATATGTTAAATAAACATTTACAAGTTGTAATTGTTTGTCCATTAACCACAAGTATTAAAAATTATAAAGGAAATTTAATTATCAACCCAAATGAAATAAACGGATTAGAAAAGACTTCAGAAGTGTTGACTTTTCATGTTCGTTCTGTTTCTAAAACAAGGTTGGATAAAAAAATAGGTAAAATTCCTTTAAAAGATATTGAAGTAATTAAGAAAACTTTAAACGATATTCTTAAATTTTAAAAATGATTACAACACCTTTAGATTCTGCACTTTTAGATTCAAAAGAACAATATGTTTTTTATCATAAAATGGTAGATTTTGTATTAAAAGAACTCATTGTAAGTGTGCAACAAGAAAAATTATGCACACATCAAGAATTGTTACTTTTTAAGCAATATTCAGATTTACTTTTATATTCTATAGAAGCCATGCGTATTAAATATATGTACGATGAAGAAGATAATATGAAAGTCGATTTAACAGATTCTGGGTTTCCTAATTATTTAGAATTTCGATTTTTGTACAACGATTTAGAGTTAAGAAATCAGTATTTAGATAAATTAAAAGATGTAGATACTCTAAAAGCTGAATTTCTAAACACACTTTTAGTAAAAAAACAACCCATTAAAAAGTTAGATTTATTTAAAGCTTCTTCTTTTGTTTATTATACTTCTGTAGAAAAAAAATACATTTTTAACAGATTTGTACAAGGTAAAATTCTAACAGCTAAACAAGGTCAGAATTATCAATATATGACAAGTTGGAGTTTTTACGACGTTAGTCATAACCGACCTTTTATTTGTTATATGTATTTTAATTATGATGGAAAAATAGACAAAGAAAAAATCTATGAAGTCTTAAAAGAAACTGCTGATAGAGAAATGTCTTTAGATACAATGGCATACAATATCGATCGAAAATTACCAGATATTCAGCCAAAACATCTTAAAAGAATAGATTTCGGCCCGTTTCATAATGTATTTGCAAAAGACGAAAATGAAATTACACATGCTATTTTAAGTGGAATTGCTAAAAAAGAAATAGCTTTAGAATCGTATGCTTTATCATTAAAAATTGACGAAGTTTTTTCTGGAGATACTTTTACAGAAGGAAGTTTTTTCTCTAAACAAACCATGCAAAAATGGAGTGAAGTAATTCAACAAAAATATGTTTTTGCACCTCACAGAATTATTCAATTATTACATAATCAAACGCCAAGAACGTTAGATAAATTGGCAAAACCTCCTATTGAAGTAAGCGCTCTAAAGTAAGCAGTCTTCAGTAGGCTGTTTACAGTCAGCAAGTTTGTGAAATAAAAAAAAGAGAAAGAAGAAAAAAAAATAATAAGCAGAATAGGAACAGCAGTGTAAAACTGCCAACTGCATACTGAAAAACTATGAACCACAACTCAACCTTCCCAATAAAACAGAATGAACTAGATATGCTCAGAGATGAAGCTTCTGGTTATTTAAAAAGTATTCAATGGGAACAAAGTGATAGAGCAAAAAATAAAGACGCAAAAGACGAATCGATTTTATTGTATTTGTCAAGAGCTAATTCAGGAAGCAATGTAGAAGTTACCTCTGTTTCTAAAACTATTTTAGCTCTAAAAAAGCGTTTATTACCAGATTCTATAGCAATACCTGTGTATTTGAATCAGACGTTGTATGCAGTGCAAGAAGGACTTACTTTAGGAATTTGGATTAAAGATAATTATTACGATGCCTCAGGATTGTCTAGTTTGCATGAGCGAAAATCGGCATTAGATTCTCAAGGAAAACGAGAGTTTGAAAGCAAAATGCAAACCGCAACCGCTTTTCAATTATTTGCAATTTCGTATAAAATTTTACACGATTTAAAACCACATGCTTCAGATGATTTATCTGTAATGAAGCAGAAGTTTGCAGGGATTCCAGAAGTATCATTATTATCACCTTTAAAGGGAATTGCTTGTACTTTATTTTATTTTGATAAATATTTAGGACATCCAGATATTGTAAAATCAGACAAAGATGTTATTGATTTTACAATGGTTTATTTTGAAGCTTTAATTGATGAAATTCAATTACGTAAAAGCAGTTTAGAATACACAGAAACCATAGTAGACAGAACCTATAAATTAGAAAATTCTGATTTTTCGGTATCAGGATGGGAAAATGCATTTTCAGGAACCGCAAAAAGTATTGAATTTAATAAAATTCAGTTCGAGCAAATTGTTGGTAATAAAGACGCTAAACATTTTGCACGTAGATTAACAGAAAGAATGTTAAGTTACGATTTTGAGGCGAAGAAAAACCCGTTTCAAGAATTGGGTGGTTTTATGCCTGTTTTTATGGGGTATGGAATCCCCGGAACGGGAAAAAGTATGTTAATTGCAGCCATTGCAACAAGATTAAAAGAGCATTCAGATCATTTAGACATTCCGTTTTTATTTCATCCAATGCCAGATACGTTGATTTCTACTTTTCAAGGAGGATCTGCAGAAAAAATGGTAGAATGGATGAAACCAATGCAAGATCCAACAAAGTTAATTTTTGCACCTATTGATGATGCAGAAAACAATTTACAAGAAAGAACAACGCAAGGAGTTTCTGCAGGAGTTAAAGAAGTTATTGGAGTTTTCTTACGATATACAGAAGGCGCTTATGCTGTAAATTATGGGAATTCTTCTATCGGTTTATTTACCAATTTGCCAGAAATGTTAGACAAAGCGGTAATTTCTCGTGTACAAGGAAGGTTTAAAATTGATGGAGCAAGAACAGAACACGATTTTTTAGATCAGGATTATATTTGGTGGAAGAAATTTGAAAAAACAATTCCAGATTTTGTGAACATGCAAAATCCTGCTAATTATCAGTTTTTAAAAGATCAAGGATTGGCTAAAAGTATGGGAGAAATTTTGAGTTCTGTAGAAAAACCATCCGAAGAAAGAGTTTTAGAAGCGTATGATAGAGCAGAGAAAAATCATAGATCAAATGAGCATTTATTCTTTGCCATTTTATACAAAGAAATTCAGAAAATATTTCCATTATTTTCATCGAGAGATGTGCGTAATATTCAGTCTGCAATTTCATTGCGATTAACAGATTTCGATTTAGAACAAGATTGGTTTGAAAATCCTGAAATTTATTTCAAACAGAAATATGAAACTAAATTTAACATGTTGCAAGAATTAATGAAAAGCAATATGAAAGGACTTAATTTTTCTGAAATTAGAAGACAAGAAGTGGTGCGTTATTTAGATAATGTTGCCACGATTGCAGATACAGATTTTAAGAGAAAAGTAGATGCGAGAGTCAACCAAATGAACATTGATTTACAAGCAAGAAAAACTTTTGAGAATGAGTAACATCAGAATAAAAAATATTAAAAAGACATTATTATCAGATAATTATTACACGTTAAATAAATTCAATTTCGATTATCAAATGTCCGACGGAAGGTGGGTACATCAAATGAGAGAAGTCTATGAACGTGGTCATGGAGCTGGGATTTTGTTGTACAATACCACCAAAAAAACAGTGGTTTTAATCAAACAATTTAGATTGCCTACTTTTTTACACGATAATAAAGATGGATTCTTAATTGAAATTCCTGCTGGATTATTAGATTTAGACAATCCAGAACAATGTATCATTAGAGAAACCGAAGAAGAAGTAGGGATTCGTTTAAAGTCTGTTAAAAAAGTATATGAAGGTTATTCATCACCCGGAGTTTTAACAGAAAAAATGCACTTTTTTGTGGGTGAATATACAGACGATATGAAGGTGAGTGAAGGTGGAGGTTTAGAAAGTGAAACAGAAGATATAGAAGTTTTAGAAATTCCGTTTACAGAAGCTGTAAGAATGTTAAATGAAGGAGAAATAGTAGATACAAGAACTATTGTACTTTTGCAATATGCTATTATTCATAAATTAATAGAGTAATAAAAAGTAATATTAAGAGTAAAAAAAAATACTCCGTGTTTCTCTGTATTATTAAGTGAAACTCTGTGTAACAATTAAAAAATGCAAAAACTAATAAAAGCCAATTTATACAGAAGCGAGTCCATTAACGTTAGTGGAAAATTGGTAGAACGTTATAATAAATGTCTTGTAAAACTCGGGTTTACAAAAACCAAATTGACGTCATTTTCAATAGACGGAGTAGGTTGGAGTCCGGAAATAGCAGAAGAAAAAGGGGAACCCTTTTATTTAAATAATGGTGAAGCAAATACCTACGCTATAATTATTACTCCAAGACAAAAAGGATTACCTGTATACAATCCGTTTAATTCTTTTGATAGAGAATTGATGAAAATGGTGTTTAAAAAACATGAAAAAACGATTAACGATATTACAAGAGATTCTGCTGTTTGCATTGAGTTTGATCAAAAAATAGATGTTTTTTATGAACCTTTAGATATTTTAAGGTACAAAGACATTACGATTAAGTTTCATTTAATTGATAAATTACACAAAGCCAAAGAAGAGCAATTACAATTAATTGAATTATTTAATGCTGATAACAATTTTATAAACGAAGAGATTCACAATAAATTGATAACATCTGCAAAGAAATATGGAGATTTAAGAGAGAGAAATTTAAGTATAGAAGAAATTATTTTTACAACAGATTCTTTTTATACAAAGGCTTTTGGAGGTGTTTTCTTATTAAGAGATTTAGTAGTACCAGTTCTTGTTTTTCAAAATGAAGCAACCTACAAAGAGGCAATACAAGATACAACGTATGATGTTTTAATGTATCATATTTCACATAAAGAAATGATTGAGAAATTAATCAGTTATAATGTTCTGGAGTTAGATTTAGAAGAAGAAACTACTAAAAAAAGATACAAGAGAATTCAGAAATATATGTTTTCATCGTATTTAAAAAAATCGACACACTCTGTTAAAGATATTTTAGAAGAGGGGATTTTATTTAAGAGTTATTTAAACAAAATAGATATTTCATCAAGAAAAAAAATAATGGGTTTAGAGTTGTTTTTAGAAAAACAGCAAATTTCTAAAAACATAAATCCGAAAGATTTTATTGATGAAGAAATGTATGTGGCTCTGCACAAACCACACTCTTCATTATTACCAAATCATCAAGATTTAATTTGGAGTTTATTAGTAAACATTGCACCAAAAGATGTGTTATTTTTGTATTGGTATGACAAAGAACAATTTTACGAAGTTTTTAAAACTTTAGAAGATTCAACCCAAGATTGGGTAATAGAAACAATTTGTAACAATTTTTAGAAAAAATAGACTAATTTTATATATAACTACAATCTTTTTATAACCATGACCATAGAAATCATCATATTTATCGCAGCAATTTTATTCGGAATTGTTATTTATTGGAGAGAATCAAGAGGTAATAAAATTTATCTATTCTTCAATAAAGTAATGAATTCAGAAGAATTACAGATGAAAGATACCGATACAAAAGGTTTTGTGTTTCAGCAGAATTTTGTTTTAAGGTTTGTCTATATCGCTGTTGTATTTCTAATCGGAATTTTAATTGTGCAATTTTTAATTCCCATAAATTATGCAACAATTTCATTGTTTGCATCCATGATTTTCGGAACTTTGATTGGGACTTATATTGCAGGAGCTATTTTTAAATCTTCAGAAATTATTGAAGAACAGACTGAGGCTTTCGAGGATAAATTAGAAGAAATTATAGAAAAAGGAAAAGATTTTGTAGAAGATTTTAAAGAAAAAGATAATAAGGAAGTTGACGTAACAAAAGAAATGCCTAAAGTAGCAGAGAAAAGTGCAAGAGAACGATTAAAAGATAAAGGACTTTTATAAGTATTTGGTGGCACTAATCAAAAAAATAGTATAAAATTAATTAGAATAAAATAGTAAGTATGGGTAAGAAACTTCTAGTTTCAAACTTCATACTTCAAACTTGTAGTTATGATTAAGAATTATTGGAGTAAAGGAGCAAAGCAAAAGAAAAGAGTCATCATATTTTTAATAATATTATTGGCATTATTGTTCTTTTTTAGAGATGATTATCAGCCAGCATTAATATTTGTTAGAAAATTTATTTTCATAATTTTATTGTGCTTTTCATTACTGTTTCTAAGTTTACGAGGTTTTAGAAAAGCGGTAGGTGTTGGAAAAAGAATCGGAATTTTGTTTTTCTTATCAGCATTTTTTGGAATCTTATATTATGTAGGTTGGAATTTACAATTCTACGATTATATGAAAACCTATAACGTATTTAACGATTTAAATAAGATAGAAATTCATGAGTTGCCATTAACTCAAAATGAAAGAATTCAGCCATTAAGAAACATTTTCTCTATGGCAAACGAATCTGTAGGAGAAACCAAAGATGTTTCGTTGCCACATTTGGTAAGAGTGGATGGAAATAATCAATGGACTATGGCAATCCAGCCTACAGAAAAATACTATTGGCAAGGATTAAAAGACAATACAGAAGAGGTGTTTTCTGTGTCAAGTACAACTCCTTTTCCTCGTTTTTCATCAGAAAATAGAATCTCGGTGACATTTTCTATTGGAGAATCTTTAAAATTTAGTAGAAATACCTACAATGCGGTAGTACAACGTTTAAATCCTTGGATGCTTTTTAATTACGAACCAAGCGACACGTATTACATGAAAAATGATAAAGGAGCTTGGGTAGAGGTTGTGAGTTTAATAAAGTGGAAAGGCTTCTTTTTTCCATATCCAAGTTTTGGAGGTGTCATGGTCATTGAAAACGGAGAACATGATATTATAGATTATTTAGAAAGAATTACCATTGGTAAAGGAACTTATATTGCTCCAGATGAAATGAAAAATCATGCTTATTTAACCAAACAGAACACATTATCAGAGCTCGTATCTCGTTTGCAAGCAGAAAGTTTAAAGTTTTTAGCAGGATTTTCAGATCCATTACCTTGGAACATGGAAAGTGCAGTAAAAATTCCTACGGTACCAAAAGATCAAAATGCACAACCTTATGTAACCGATTTCGATTTTTCAGACAGTAAAACAGATGCTTTTAGCGGCTTATATCATTGGTTTGGTTTAGAGCCAGTAGGTAATGAAAGAACCAGTTTAAGTTACAGTGTATTTATCCCAGCAGACGGTACAGATAAGTTTTATTTTTACGATCATGCATCAAAAAAACAAGGATATGCAGGAGTTTCTGCGATGCCTTTAAAAGTAAAAGAATCTAAAAAAGAGTATGATTGGAACTCAAATACCCCCGTAGAATTTAGACCTTATATTAAGAATATTGCAGGTAGAAAAAGAATGTTTTTTCTAGGAACAGTTTCTACAATTAGTTCAGATAATCCAGAACAATTTGATGGCTCTGCAACGCCAGATTTAGCCTTAATAGATAGTGAATATAGAGATGTAGTTTGGATAAATGCTAAAAAACCAAGTACTTGGAACGAGGAGGTTTACAACCAATTAAATGAAGCTTGGAAAACTAGTGAAGGAAGTAATTTGTATTTCGAAAAGCAAAAAACAATTTTAGAACAGAACAAACAAGTTTTAGATTCTATAAAATTAATTTCTAACCTAGATAAAAATCAGCAAATATTAGATTCTATTAAGCTACTTTCTGCACAAGATAAAAAACTTACAGAAATAGAAAAGCTTCAGAGAAAAATAGATTCTATTAAAGAGAATCAGTAGTTTTTGTAGCTATTTCCCGCTTTCATTACTCGCTTTTTTTGTTGAAAAAACAAAAAAGAGCTCAAACAGACCATTCAATCAGGGCTAAACATATTTGCCAACTTATATAAAAAACAGAAAATGCTGTTTTTTAAAGTTGGCTTTTTTTTTTGTTTTGAAATTCCCTTGCATCTGTGTTATTTTAGTCTTATTATACTTAAAAAAAACTTTAGAAAATCGTTATATTTGTTAGCTACAATTAATAGATAAAACCTATGATTTTTATTGATAATGAAGGATGTACAGATCCTAAGCTTAATTTAGCATTAGAAGAATATGCGTTAAGAAACTTTGACGCTTCAACAGATTATTTATTATTTTATATTAATGCGCCATCTATAATTATTGGCCGTAATCAAAATACTTTAGAAGAAATTAACCAAGAATATATCGACAAAAATGATATAAAAGTAGTTAGACGTATTTCTGGTGGAGGAGCGGTTTATCATGATTTAGGAAATTTAAACTTCAGTTTTATAACCAATCACGACGGAAAAAGTATTAGTAATTTTAAAAAGTTTACAGAACCTGTAATTCGTGTTTTAAATGAATTGGGGGTAAACGCCGAGTTAAAGGGGAGAAATGATATCCTAGTTGATGAAAAGAAAATCTCTGGAACAGCTCAATTTTCTACAGGAAAACGAATGATCAGTCATGGTACTTTATTATTCGATACAGATATGAGTGAGGTTGGGAAAGCACTTCAAGTAAAAATGAGTAAAATTCAATCTAAAGGACATAAATCGGTTAGGAGCCGTGTTGCAAATATTAGTGAGTTTTTAAAAGAACCAATTACAATGGATCTGTTTAAAAAACAATTACTTACTGGTTTGTTTGAAGCCAAGGAAGCATTTGAAATTCATAAATTAACCGAAGTAGAGTGGAAAGCTGTTAAAGAATTAAAAGCAGCAAAATATGATTTGTGGGATTGGAATTTTGGAAACTCGCCAAAGTTTAACATACAACGCAATAAACGATTTCCAATAGGAGAGATAGATCTGCGTATTTTTGTAGAAAAAGGACATATTTCTGACTTTAAAATTTTTGGAGATTTCTTTGGTAGACAACCCGTTGCAGATCTTGAAGAGCTATTAATTGGTGTTCCTTATGATAAAAATGAAATCACTAAGAAGTTACATCATATAACTATTGCCGATTATTTTGGGAAATTAGAAAATTCAGAGTTTATTGATCTTGTCTACGGTAATGATTAATTTTTTTAAATTATCTGAGCTGTATGTTATATTGTTTTATGTAAAAATACTTCCTTGGATTTATTTTCCTTGGTAAGTAAAAATTTATTTTGTAATTTTGTCAAGAATTTAAAAACCATTCATGATGAAAACAACTAAAATTATCTATTATATTTCTACTGCATTATTAACTGTAATCATGCTTTTTTCTGCAGGAATGTATATTTTTAATCATGAAGCAATAGCAGGTTTTTTTACACATTTAGGCTATCCAACATATATAATTTATCCTTTAGCAATTTTAAAAATTTTAGGTTTAATTTCACTTTGGTTTATCAAAAGTAAATCTTTAAAAGAGTGGGCTTATGCAGGTTTTTTCTTCGATTTTGTGTTAGCTTTTACGGCACACGTAATGGTTAAAGATGGTGGGCATATGACAGCGTTAATTGCTTTTATTGTTTTAATAATCTCTTATATATCTAGCAAGAAAATTACAAATGGAAGAGCATAAGAAAGCAGAAGTCGTTTTAACAAACAGAAACTATTTAGCAGAAGCTAAAACAAGAAACCATTTTTTAACAATGGATCAATCGGTTGCTTCTGGAGGTGATGATAGCGGAGCAACTCCGGTAGAATTTTTATTAACCGCAATTGGAGGTTGTGTTTCTATGACGTTAAGAACGTATGCAGAAAGAAGAGGTTGGGATCTTGGAGAAATAACAGTAAATGTTACTCAACTTAAAGATGAAAAAGGAAGTTATTTAACAGAAAAAATATCCTTTGAAAAAGAGATAACGGAAGAGCAAAGAAAGAAATTGTTAGTATTTGCAGGTAAATGTCCGGTAGCTAAAATGATAAAAGGAGAAACAAGAATATTTAGTAGTATTCTTTAGTTCCGTTTGCAGTTAGTAGTATAACAGTTTACTGTAAGGATTAGATAGACAGTTAGGAAATTACACAAATAAACATTTTTAAAAGATGAAAAAAATATTAGCATTTGCAGGTAGTACAAGTTCTACCTCTATCAACAAACAATTAGCAACATTTGCAGCCGAAAATTTAGAAAACACTTCTTTTGACGTTGTAGATTTAAGAGATTTTAAATTACCTGTTTTTAGTGAAGATGAAGAAAAAAATGGTTTTCCAGAAGACGCAAAAAATTTTTCTGCATTATTAGATAATTACGATGGCTTTATATTGTCTTTAGCAGAACATAATGGATCTTATACAGCTGCTTTTAAAAATATTTTTGATTGGGCGTCTAGATTAGAGGTAAAAGTTTTTAGAGATAAACCCTTATTGTTAATGGCTACTTCTCCAGGTAAAATGGGAGGTCAGTTTGTTTTAGCGGCAGGAGAACAACGTTTTCCTATACAAGGAGCAAAAGAATTATTAACATTTTCTCTACCAAATTTCTATGATAATTTTAAAGAAAATAAAATTGTTGAAGCAGAATTTGGGACACTATTAAAAGTACAAGTAAATAAATTTGAAGCTTTAATAAATCAATAAAAAATGAAAATAGTTTTATACGGAAGAGCAGGACACGCATATACAGTAGCGTTTAAAAACTTTCTAAATTCAACTGATGTTCCTTATGTCTATAAGGATATTTCTAAAGATGTAGAAGCAAGAGAACATAGTAAAGAATTGTATGATGGTGTAGCAAAATATCCAACATTGTTTGTAGATGATAAAGTGTATTTAACTCCGACTACTGAAGAATTTAATAAGATAATGCAAGATTTAAATTTAAGAGCGTAGTTTTTTATTTTAGAGACAAGAGAAAAGACTGAGGACTAAAAAATGACTTAGGATATAAAACTAAATCTATGTTAGTATTGGTTGATTTTTTCAAAGTTTTAGAACCAAGAAACAAGAAATAAAAAGATAGAAGGTTATTTAGGAGTAACAAAATCTATATTTTCTATGTTGTTATGTGGTCGTTTTTTTATGTTTTAGGAACATATTATTGATTTCAATAATTCAATGAAGCTTAACAATGTCAGACTGAACTTGTCGAAGTCCAATTAATGAATTAACAGAAATATTTAATCTTTTCAAAAGTTAATAAGTTTTTAAGTATGTCTATCAACTGAAATTTTTAATTTTCGAATACTGAATACTGAATACTGAATACTGAATACTGAATACTGAATACTGAATACTGAATACTGAATACTGAATACTGAATACTGAATACTGAATACATGGGAGACATTTCTAAAGACATAAAATCGAATTTTGTTAGCAATAAATTAAAGGCTTTAATCAATATAAAATACACTGCAAATTGGTTAAGTAGTAAAGAAAATGAGTTTTTTAAACCTTACGGAATTTCGCCACAACAGTATAATATTTTAAGAATTTTACGAGGAGCTAAAGATCAAATTAAGGTGCAAATTGTAAAAGATAGAATGATTGAAAGAGCACCTAATGCAACCCGCTTAATGGATAAGTTATGTGAAAAACACTTAATTGAAAGAGAGCGTTGTGAGCATGATAGAAGGGTTGTATTTGTGAAAATTAATGAAAAAGGTTTAGAATTATTATCTAACATAGACGATAATAACAATCTTTCGTTTTTAGAAAAGTTAACGGAAGAAGAGGCAATTGTTTTAAGTGATTTGTTAGATAAAATGAGATAATTATGAAAAAAATAATTCATACTGCATCCACAAGAGGACACGCAAATCATGGATGGTTAGAAGCAAATCATTCGTTTAGTTTTGCTAATTTTTATGATCCAAAGAGAATACAATTTGGAGCATTGAGAGTTTTAAATGACGATTTAATTGCACCAAGCATGGGATTTGGTACACATCCTCATAAGAACATGGAAATTATTACAATTCCATTAAAAGGTGTTTTAAAACATAAAGATAACATGGCAAATGATTGGATTCCTGTTTTGCCAGGTGAAGTACAAGTAATGTCTGCAGGAAAAGGAGTGTATCATTCAGAAATAAATGGTTCTGCAAATGAACATTTAGGTTTATTCCAAATCTGGATAATGCCGGAAAAAAATGAAGTTACTCCAAGATATGACCAAAAGGAATTTGATATAAAAGAGAGAAAAAATAAATTGCAATTATTGGTGAATTCTTTTAATTCTGATGATGATAGTTTAAAAATACACCAAGATGCACAAATTTTTAGAATTGATTTAGATAAAAATGAAGATTTTAACTATCAGTTAAAAAGTAAGAACCGTGGAGTATATATTATGAGTATTTCTGGCCATTTTGAGATTGATTCAACAATACTATCGAATAGAGATGCAATAGGAATTTATGAAACAGATAGCTTTATGATTAAAAGTTTTTCTAATTCTGAATTATTATTGATAGAAGTACCGATGTAAGTTAAATTCGGTATAAAAAAAATCAGACCTCAAGGAATCATTTCTTTGAGGTTTTTTCTTTTCAAAAAATAAACATATCTTGCAAAGTGTTATGCGTGCATAATAAAATTAATTCCAAGATTATGAAATATAAGCACATTTTTGAACCATTAGATTTAGGTTTTACAACTTTAAAAAATAGAATTTTAATGGGTTCTATGCATACAGGCTTAGAGGAGGAGAGAAACGGTTTAGAAAGAATCGCGGCTTATTATGCAGAACGAGCAAGAGGTGGAGTTGGATTAATTGTTACGGGAGGAATTTCCCCAAACATACAAGGTTGGACAGCTCCTTTATCAGCAAGAATGTCTACCAAAAAACACGCAAAAAAACATCAGAAAATAACAACAGCAGTCCACAAAGAAGGTGGTAAAATTTGCATGCAAATACTACATTCTGGTCGTTATGGGTATCATCCGTTTAATGTTGCGCCTTCCAAAATAAAATCACCAATAACACCATTTAAACCTTTTAAATTAACACAATCGGGAATTAATAGAACCATTAGAGATTTTGTAAACTCTGCCAAACTATCTAAAGAAGCAGGTTATGATGGTGTAGAAATTATGGGGTCTGAAGGTTATTTAATCAACCAGTTTATTGTAAAAAGAACCAATAAAAGAACCGATGAGTATGGTGGAAGTTATGAAAACAGAATGCGCTTACCTATTGAACTGGTAAAACAAACACGAGAAGCTGTCGGGGTAGAGTTTATTATTATCTACAGATTATCTATGTTAGATTTGGTAGAAAATGGCTCTTCTTGGGAAGAAGTAGTACTATTAGGTAAAGAAATAGAAAAAGCAGGAGCAACCATTATTAATACAGGTATTGGTTGGCACGAAGCTAGAATACCAACTATTTCTACATCTGTTCCTAGGGCGGCATTTACTTGGGTAACCAAAAGAATGAAAGAAGAATTATCGATTCCTTTGATAACTTCTAACAGAATAAATATGCCTGCAACGGCAGAAAAAATATTAGCAGAAGGTGATGCTGATATGATTTCTATGGCGCGTCCTTTTTTAGCAGATCCAGAATGGGTAAACAAAGCAGCAGAAGAAAAAGTAGATGAAATTAATACGTGTATTGGATGTAATCAGGCTTGTTTAGACCATGTATTTCAACAGAAAGTAGCGAGTTGTTTGGTAAACCCTAGAGCTTGTCATGAAACAGAATTGAATTACTATGAAACAGTGTTAAAAAAGAAAATTGCAGTTGTAGGCGCAGGACCTGCAGGATTAGCAGCAGCTACAATTGCGGCAGAAAGAGGTCATTTTGTAACGTTGTTTGATGCTGATAAAGAAATTGGAGGTCAGTTTAATATTGCAAAACAAATTCCGGGTAAAGAAGAGTTTTACGAAACCTTGCGCTATTTTAACAAACAAATAGAATTGCACAATGTAACTGTAAAATTAAATACTAAAGTTTCTGTAGAAGATTTAAAATCTTCAGAATTTGAAGAGATTATTATTGCAACAGGAATTAAACCTAGAGCGTTAAAAATAGAAGGCATCAATCATCCAAAAGTGTTGAGTTATATTGATGTTTTAAAATTTAAAAAACCGGTAGGAAAACGTGTTGCAGTAATTGGTGCTGGTGGAATTGGTTTTGACGTTTCGGAATATTTAACGCATGAAGGCGAGTCTACATCCTTAAATATTGATGCTTGGTTGAAAGAATGGGGAATAGATAAAAACTTAGAGGCTAGAGCCGGAATTGAAAATGTAAAACCAGTATTTGAACCTTCACCAAGAGAAGTTTTTATGTTTAAAAGAAGCAAAGGGAAATTTGGTGGAAATTTAGGTAAAACCACTGGGTGGATTCATAGATCTACTTTAAAAAAGAAGAAAGTGCAATTTATTGGTGAGGTTTCCTATACCAAAATCGATGATGAAGGGTTGCATTATGTTCAGAATGAAAAAGCTAAAATTTTAAAGGTTGATCATATTGTTATTTGTGCAGGTCAAGTTCCTTTTAAAGAATTGTATCAACCTTTGTTAGATGCTGGTAAAAAAGTACATGTTATTGGAGGTGCCGATTTTGCTAGTGAATTAGATGCAAAAAGAGCTATTAATCAAGGAGCACGATTAGCTGCAGATCTGTAATCTGCTTTGTTTAAAAAAAAGCACATAATTGAGCAAGTTTTTTAGTGTAATTGCATCTAAATAAGAAGTAAAACTCAAAAAATAAAATCCATAATGAATAAATTTCTTCTAATCCTAGTAACTTTTTTAACATTTAATCTTTTTGCACAACCACCAGGTGGAGGAGGTGGTGAAAGATCACAAGGGCAAAGACCACAATCTAATGAGGTAAAAGAAGTAAAGAAGTTTAGTGCGAACGATGTTGCAGGTCTCTTTTATTATGATATTGATGAAGTAATTAAAAAAATAAAAGTAAAAGATGAGGAAAAACAATATTCAGTAAAAAAAGCACTTAAAAATTATAACTTTAGAATTAAGGAAATTAAGTTTTTAAATTCTGCTAAATTTTCTGATTTAGATATTTTTATGAATTCCATGACTAAAGAGAAGGATAATGATGCTAGTCAGGAAATGAGAAAAAAAGTTGAAGAAATTATTCGTCCTGTTAGAGATAGTGTTCATGAATATGAAAAAGAACTTAATGAAATTTTAGTAGGAATTTTATCAGAAAAGCAGCAAAAGAAGTGGTTAAAATATCAAAAGAAAAAAGTTGAAAGCCTACAACCAAAAAAGCTACAGAATACTAATGAAAGTTCTAGACCAAGCAGAGGTGGAGGAATGAGTAGACAATAAGTTTTAAAAAATTCTATGTTATCATAGGATTTTTTTGTGTTAATAAATATTATAGTACATTTAGAAAAAATTAAAAATAATCTATGAAATCATTTTCTGTAGAAGAAATAACATCACTTGTAAAAGGTGAACAAATAGGAGTTTGTAACGACAAAATTCATGCTCCAGAGCAAATAGAAAACGCAATAAAGGGAAATGTAACTTTTATAGGAAACTCTAAATATGCACGCTTGTGGGAAAACTCAAATGCAAGTATTGCTATTGTTTATGATGGAATAAAAATTGAGCCAGAAAAAGGAAAAGCTTTTATTAAAGTAAAGAATCCAGATTTGGCAATGGCAGTTTTATTAGAAGCTTTTGAGCCAGAATCTCCTTATTTTGAAACGGATATTCATCCAACGGCAGTAATAGATAAAACAGTAAAATTAGGAAAAGGATGTAAAGTAGGTGCAAATTCTTATGTTGGTAAAAATGTAGTTTTAGGAGATAATGTAATCATTTACCCTAATGTATCCATTTTTGATGATACCACCATTGGGAACGAGACTGTAATTTGGTCTGGAACTGTAATTAGAGAACGTACTAAAATAGGTAGTCATTGTATTTTTCATGTAAATGTGAGTATTGGAGCTGATGGCTTTGGATACAGACCAAGCCCTGATGGAAGAGGATTAGTGAAAATTGTTCATATTGGGAATGTGGTAATTGGAAATGCTGTTGAAATTGGTGCAAACTCTTGCGTTGATCGTGGTAAATTTAGTTCTACTATTTTAGGTGATGGTTGTAAGATTGATAATTTGGTGCAAATAGGGCATAATTCTGTTTTAGGAAGATGTTGTATTATGGCAGGACACAGTGGTTTAGCAGGTTCTGTAACTTTAGGAGATGGTGTAATTATTGGAGGAAGTGCCTCTATAAAAGACCATGTTACCATACATTCAGGAGCAAAAGTAGGCGCAGGTTCTGGTGTTATTGCAGATATCGAAGCAGGTAAATCTGTAGTTGGTTATCCAGCATGTGATTCTAGAGAAAAAATGAAACAATGGGTAGCTTTGCGCAAACTTGGTAGGAGCTAGGTTTTTATTAATTATTACTTACTGAAACTCTATTTTTAAAGGCTTTTACTGAAGCCTATTATTGGGCAATACCAAATAATTACCGATATTTGCCAATCAAACGAACTAATTACGAATTATGGGAATGAATAAAAATACAGTATTAGGCTTTGCTACGCTTATTATGATACTTGTTGGCTTAGGTTTAATAGCTTTAGGAGCTTTTAGATATAATGAAGTTGCCGGATGGGGATTTGCGGCAGTTGGTTTTGGTTTCTTTTGTATTGCATGGGTTTTTAATGCATTAAAAGGAAGAGTATAAAAAGTCTACAGTTTTCAGTAGCAGTTTTCAAATTAAATTTAAAAAAACAAACAAATGAGCGACGATAAGAAAGTAATCTTTTCGATGAATAAGTTGTCTAAAACTTATAAATCAACAGGTAAACAAGTTTTAAAAGATATTTATTTAAGCTTCTTTTATGGAGCAAAAATTGGTATTCTTGGTTTAAATGGATCAGGAAAATCTACTTTATTAAAAATTATTGCAGGAGTAGAAAAGAATTTTCAAGGAGATGTTACTTTTGCTCCAGGTTATAAGGTAGGGTATTTAGAACAAGAGCCACAATTAGATCCAGAAAAAACAGTTTTAGAAGTTGTAAAAGAAGGAGTTGCAGAAACAGTTGCAATTTTAGAAGAGTACAATAAAATAAACGACATGTTTGGTTTGGAAGAAGTGTATTCTGATGCTGATAAGATGGATAAACTAATGGCGCAACAAGCTGTATTGCAAGATAAAATTGATGCTGCTAATGCTTGGGAATTAGATACCAAATTAGAAATTGCAATGGATGCGTTAAGAACTCCAGATTCTGATAAGAAAATTGGAGTACTTTCTGGAGGTGAAAAAAGACGTGTGGCCTTATGTAGATTATTATTACAAGAACCAGAAATTTTATTATTAGATGAGCCTACCAATCACTTAGATGCAGAATCTGTACACTGGTTAGAGCACCATTTAGCACAATATAAAGGAACTGTAATTGCTGTAACGCATGATAGATATTTCTTAGATAATGTTGCTGGTTGGATTCTTGAATTAGACAGAGGTGAAGGAATTCCTTGGAAAGGAAATTATGCTGAGTGGTTAGACCAAAAGTCTAAGAGAATGGCACAAGAAAGTAAAACCGCTTCTAAACATCAAAAAACGTTAGAAAGAGAATTAGATTGGGTTCGTCAAGGAGCAAAAGGTCGTCAGACAAAGCAAAAAGCTCGTTTGAAGAATTATGACAAGTTAATGAGTCAAGATCAAAAGCAAACAGACGAAAAATTAGAAATTTACATTCCTAATGGACCACGTTTAGGTACCAATGTTATAGAAGCAACAGGTGTTTCTAAAGCATTTGGAGAAAAATTATTATATGATAATTTAGAGTTTAATCTTCCGCAGGCAGGAATTGTAGGTATTATTGGTCCCAATGGAGCTGGTAAAACTACCATTTTTAAAATGATTATGGGAGAAGAAAAACCTGATGGAGGAAGTTTTTCTGTAGGTGAAACTGCAAAAATTGCATATGTAGATCAAGCACACTCTGATATTGACCCAGAAAAAACAATTTGGGAAAACTTTTCTGACGGACAAGATTTAGTAATGATGGGAGGTAAGCAAGTTAATTCTAGAGCTTATTTAAGTCGTTTTAATTTCTCTGGTAGTGAGCAAAACAAAAAAGTAAATACACTTTCTGGTGGAGAGCGTAATCGTTTGCATTTAGCAATGACTTTAAAAGAGGAAGGAAACGTTTTATTATTAGATGAGCCAACAAATGACTTGGATGTAAATACATTAAGAGCATTAGAAGAAGGTTTAGATAACTTTGCTGGTTGTGCGGTTGTAATTAGTCACGATAGATGGTTTTTAGATAGAGTTTGTACACATATTTTAGCTTTTGAAGGGAATAGTGAAGTGTATTTCTTTGAAGGAGGTTTTTCTGAGTATGAAGAAAATAAGAAGAAACGTTTAGGTGGAGATTTAATGCCAAAACGTATTAAATATAGAAAGTTAATTAGATAATTTTCTCTAAATTATATTTTACAAAAAGCAGCTAATTTTATTAGCTGCTTTTTTAGTTTACAATAGTTTTATCTGCTTTTTCTGTAAGTACACCTTTTTTTATAGTCTTATAAAAAAGATTATTTGGCGATTCTTTTAGAGCTAAAAATATCTTACCAAAAAGAGTTTTTATATAGGTAAATCCTACAAATTAGGATTAATATTTCTAAATATTTATAGTATTTTAGAGGAATGAAACATGTAAAAGTTACATTCCTCCTTTTTCTTTTATTAGCTTTTTTATCCTGTGGAAAAGAAGTTGAAAAAGAAAAGAATTTAAATAAGGAACCTGAAATAAAGGTCTTATTAAAAACCCCTAAATATAAAAAATTAGATGATGTAGAGAAACTTAAGTTTTCAAAAAAGATAGCTAAAGAAATGAAATTAGAGGTTTCAGATAAGTATTTAATATACAACAATATCAGCTATTTATATGGTAAGTTACCTAAAATTGATAGTGCAATTGTTTTTACAAAAAAAATGTTAAACCTACCTAATGTTATAGAAAGCGATAAATTACAGGGAAAAGTTTTTTTTAAACTTGGTAATTATTTTAATAGAATTAATTTAAAGGATAGTGCCTATTTTTATTATTCTAATTCTAAAGAATATTTTTTAAAAACTCAAGATAGTGTTTATATAAGTAATGCTTTAATCAATTTAGCTATTTTAGAGTCAGATTTTGGTAGTTATTCTAGTAGCGATTCTACAGCTGTGCAAGCTTTAAAATTTTTAAAAAGTAATAACGGAAGCCTTAAAGCAAAAGTATTTAATTGCATGGCTATAAACTCTAAGAAACAGTCTTTATATAAAGAAGCAATTTCTTATTACAATAAAAGTATTCTTATTTCGAAGAGTAAAAGTTCTAAAATTATTTATAAAAACAACGTTGCTAATGTTTTTAAGGAGCAAAAGGAATATTCTAAGTCAATTTTAATTCTAGAAGACTTATTAAAAGATACCATTACTCATCAAAAAACTAAAGCCAGAATTATTGATAATTTAGCACATACTAAGTGGTTAAATGATGCGAGTAGTGCTGTCTTAAAAGAGTTGTTATTAGCAAAATCAATCAGAAATACAGAAAAAGATAATTATGGCTTAATTGCTAGTTATAGCCATTTATCAGAGTTCTTCAATAAAAAAGACAATACTAAATCATTGTTTTATGCGAGTGAAATGTATAAAATAGCTAAGCGAGAAAAAAGTCCACAAGACTTATTAGAAGCGATAGATAAAATTGTCAACTTTCAATCACCTCAAAAATCTATTAAGTATTATAAAGAAAGTATTAGATTAAGAGATAGTTTACAAGAAGCAGAAATAAAACGTCAATATAAATTTGCTAAGATTAAATACAATTATGAAGAAGAAAAAAAACAAAAACAGAAATTTAAAACACTAGCTACCGAAAACAAGTTAGTTGCAGAACAAGAATATAGTGATAAGAAAAATATTTTTATTCTTGGTATTCTATTAACATCTGGGTTGTTAATTTTAATTTATAGAAGAAAATATCAATACAAAAAAAGAATCTTACAAGAGAATTATAATACTGAAACAAGGATTGCAAAAAAATTACATGATGAATTGGGGAATGATATTTTTAATACACTTACAAAAGTTCAAAATCCTAAAATTAATACAGAAGAAATTATAAATGATTTAGATAAAATATATCTACAAACTCGGGCAATTTCTCATGAAAATGATTCTATTGAAACGGGGCTTGATTTTGAGAATTATTTTAGAAATCTAGTAGCGAGTTATAATTCTGATAGTTGTAAAATTATATTAAAAGATTTGTCTTGTTTAAATTTAAATAATTTAACCAAAGAGAAACAAATTGTTATCTATCGGGTTTTTAATGAGTTATTTGTAAATATGAAAAAGCATAGTAAAGCGAGTTTAGTCGTTTTAGCATGTAAGAAAACAAATCATAATTTAGAAATAAGTTATGCAGATAATGGAATAGGATTTAAAGAGAATACTATTATTTTTAAAAATGGACTTAAAAATATGGAAACCCGTATAAAAACGATTAAAGGAACCATTAACTTTGAAAATAAGCCGAACAAAGGGTTAAAAGTAAAAATTCATTTTAAAAATTAAGAATGTTTAAAAAAATTTTAGTTGTAGAAGATTTTGATGTTATTAATAGCGGAATTAAAATAGCTTTAGATGAACTGAAGATAAAGGAAGTAGATTTTATTTCTTATTGTGACGAAGCTTTTCTCAAAATTAAAAATGCTTTTTTAAAGGGTGAGCCTTATCAATTAATTATATCTGATTTATCGTTTGAAAACGATGGAACTCCACAGCAATTAAAATCTGGTGAAGAACTCATCGAAAAAATACGACAAGAATTTCCTAATTTAAAAATCATTGTTTTTTCTGTAGAAGATAAATCGTATCGAATTCAATATTTATACAAGAATTTAAAAATTCAAGGATATGTTTGGAAAAATAGAAACGGATTAAAAGAATTAAAAAAAGCAATTAATTTAGCCTATACTTCAAAAGAATTTTACATTTCACCAGATTTAAAGAGTGTAATTCATCCTAAAAAAGCAATTGAAATTACAGATTCAGATATTCTTCTAATAGAATATTTATCTAAAGGGCTGTTGCAAGAGGCTATCAGTAAAAAGTTAAAAGAAAAAGGAATATCACCGTCTAGTATTAGTGCTATTGAAAAAAGATTGAAATTTTTAAAAGAACATTTTAACGCTAATAATCCAGCACATTTAGTTGCTATTACTAAAGATTTTGGACTTATTTAGAACTACTTGCAAACTAAGGACTGTAGATAAAACAAACATTTAATTATAAAAGCCTCATTTCTTTTAGGAAATGAGGCTTTTAACTTTTAATTTTCCTATCAGAACTAATTGAAAATTAGTTAACTGATTTGGTATTCAAATAATTACTTTGTAAATTTATAAAAATAGGTTAATTAAAAATTACGTATAAATACCTGTTTTTAACTTCTTCTTTTTCTCTTATTTTCGTTTTTTGTTGTTGAATTCTGTTTTCTTGTATTTTCAGATTTTTTACTATCCACAGAAGGTCTTCTACTAGAACTGTTGTCATTTCTTTTAACAGAAGTAGGATTTTCTCTTGTTACGGTTGTAGGTCTTCTAAAAGTAGTGCTACTATTTCTTCGATCAATTGTTCCTCTTTTTTGTGTGTTTACAGTTGTAGGTCTTCTCGTTGTTGTATTATTTCTTTTGTCTATTACTGTTCTTCCATTGTTATTTATTGTAGCTGGTCTTCTGTAAGTAGTATTGCTCCTTCTTGTAACTGCTACAGGTTTTCTTCTTCTTAAAATTTTACTTTTTTTACCAATTTTGGCATTCGGATTTGCTCTATAGTAATAATAATTATGGTCTTCTCTAATTTTACTATATTGTCTAGAGAAATCTCTGTGATAGAAATAAGAATTATTGTATTCAAATATATTTCCAATATTTAAATTAATTCTTAAGCCATTATGATGGTAATAATTGTCTTTTACATTTCCGTAAAACTTAGGATTTCCCCAATGATCATATCTAATTTTTAAATTACCTACATCGGTTAATTGTCCTCTATAGTACTTCATAAAAACGTTTCCAATTCTGGTTACATTTCCATATCTATCATAGTTTATAAAAGAGTTTCCTATTCTTTCAATTCTACCTCTATGATCTCTAGCTATATATATGCCTCTTTGATTTCGATTGTCGTAATAATGAGTGTTAAAATCAAATTCTCCATTGGTAAAAATAAAGAACTCAATATCTCGCTCTACAAAATTTACAGTATTTTCGTAAGAGTAATTAAACCCGAAATTGTTTAGGATTTCTTTATTGTTTTCGGCTTTAGTAGTTGAAACAAGAAAGAACATTCCCATTAATATAAGTATACCTTTTTTCATAATTATGGTTTTAGGGTTTTGCCTACTCTAATTTACTTTTCAGCTTCCGTATTTGATTATCATATTTTCAAAGAACGTGCCAAAAAACAAAATTTATATTTAATGAGGTAATAAAGGCTTAATTTGCGTGGGTTTATGTTTCTGATTATTAGTATTTTAAGTTAATATTTGTTTTTTGTTTGAAAATATAGAATAGAACTCGTAAATTCATGAAAATTTTAACGACAAAAGGAAAAATATTTTTTTTATGATTGAAGCTATTGAGAAAAACTTACAAAGAGGAATCTCTTTATTAAATACAATTTCTAACGAACAATATTCAGACAGCTCTGTAGCTCCTTATTTCTCTAGCATAGGTTGTCATATGCGCCATATTTTAGATGTTTTTTCTTGTGTTTTCGAAGGGCTAGAAACAAAATCTATTTATCTAAATAAAAGAAATAGAAATGAATTATTAGAATTACATACCCAATTAGGAATTGAATATTTTAATGAAACAATTCAAAAATTAAAAGAAATTAATACTTTAAGTTTAGAAAGTACAGTGCTTGTTACAGATGATTTAGGCTTGGGAGTAAAATCTGTAAACTATACTTTGGCGGCTATATTAATGCAAGCACACAGTCATGCAATTCATCATTTTGCAAGTATTGGTTATATTATTTATCAATTAGGAATAGAATTACCAGACGCAGATTTTGGATTTAATCCAACTACGCCAAAAGTAAGTATAGAAAGAAGTTAGAATGTGTTTTACGAGTTGTTTTGTAAAATGTATAACTCGTTATTTTGCATAATAATTGCTTCTTTACAATTTGTAGGATATATAAATTGATGTTTCTCTAAATAATTAAAACATTTTTTATCAATGCTAAAATCAGCATAAAAATCTTTTGTACCTTTAGAATCAAACCTTGAGATAGTATAATTTTCTGAATCAATTTGTCTTTCAATCTTAAACCAAGCGCCACTTCCAATTCCGCCTAACCAAGTTCCATCTTTTAAATCAAAAACCTTTTTATTTGGGAGCTCTGTTCCAATTAAGTTCGGTTCAATATCAAATTTATTAAAAAAAGAAGTTTTGTATTCTTTAAGAATTGATCTATTCTTATAATCCTCAATTTGTTGCTTGTAAACACTATAAATACTGTTGTTGGTCTTTCCTTTAATAACATTCCCAATAGGACTTGGTGTTAATAAGTTAGAACGTTTTAATTGTTTACCAATTTTTTTATTTGTGGAAGAAACAATAATTGCATCTGTTACAAATCGGGCGCAATTGGTACCATTTTTTATAAAAGCTCCGTAAGGAATTTCTTTTTGATTTATTAATTGATGAATATAATTATGCGCTTTTTCATAATCAATTTCATTATGAATACTTGCAACCAATCTGCCATCTCCATGTGTTTTTTCAGGATGCTTTTCTATCCAAAGTAAAATTTCTTTTAAGTTGATTAATTTTGAGTTTTCAAATTCGGCATTTATAGAAACCTTAAGTTCTGGGTCTGTTTCTTTAGACCTAACACGTCCGTTACTATAACTTGTAATATACCTCCCAAAATCGAAATAATTAATCTCAGTTTGGTCTTTTTTTATCAATAATAAAGCAGCATGACCCGCTTGTACTGCATGCTTACTGCCAATACCAATTAGAGGCCAAACCTTACTAGAAGGTTCCCAATAGGCAGGTCTTACAATGGTTTCTGGGTAAGAGAGAATTACTATAATTCCGTTAGTCTTGTCTATGCTCATTAATTATTAAAAATTGCTTTTAACAGCACATTAAAAGTTTTAAAAGCAAAGTAAATCGTGAAGATGATTATTAATGCTGCAATAAATAAAATAAGATAAGAGATATATTCTTGAGGAGTGTTATCAAACTTTTTTAATGCTTTAAAGCCCATTGTAAGCGATATTGGTGAAGCTATAAAAAGAATAAGTAGAATACTTAAATTCCTTAAACCTTTACCTAATAAGTTATAATTAGTGCTCATTTTTATAGTTTTTAAGGGCATTTCTAACATTACCATATTTAAGAAGTAATTCCGTTGCCTCGGTTTGGTCTATATTTAGTTCTAAAACTAACATTTTCTGGCCTCTTTCTACCAATTTTTTATTAGAAAGTTGCATATCAACCATTTTATTCCCCTTAACTTTTCCTAATTGAATCATGGTTGCAGTAGAAATCATATTTAGCACTAATTTTTGAGCAGTTCCTGCTTTCATTCTAGAGCTTCCGGTTACAAACTCTGGTCCCACGACAACTTCAATAGGAAATTGAGCAACAATACCTAAAGGACTATTTTTATTACAAGCAATACAGCCCGTAACAATATTGTTTTTATTACACTCTTCCAGAGCAGAAATTACATAAGGTGTTGTGCCAGATGCAGCAATACCAACAACCACATCTTTATTAGAAATTTGGTGTTCTTGCAAATCTAACCAACCTTGGTTTTTAGAATCTTCTGCAAACTCCACAGCGTTTCTAATAGCGATATCTCCACCGGCAATAATACCAACAACTATTTCTGGCGAAACTCCAAAAGTAGGTGGACATTCAGAGGCGTCTAAAACACCTAATCTTCCTGATGTACCTGCACCTAAATAGAAAATTCTACCGCCGTTTTGTAATTTAGTTACAATCTGTGATGTTAAGTTTTCAATCTGTGGCAAAGCCTTTTCTACAGCTAAAGGAACCGTTTTATCTTCGTTATTTATATTGTTTAATAATTCTTTTACAGACATCTTTTCTAGATGATTGTAGTTAGAATCTTGCTCTGTTGTTTTTATAAAATTCATCGGTCAAAAGTACAGAATTCTATATGAATCGTAAATGTTTTTGGGCGTTTTAACGGGCTTTACACTATATCTTTTTTAGACTTAGCTTTAAGTAAATATCCGCAAGGGCAATAACAATTGTATTATTTACGTACAATAGGGATGTCCGATCATCTAAAAAAGGATGCCGTTTCAATCCCTAACGCAGCGCCAAGAACAATACTAATAAATTACTCTTTTTCTACTAAATTTATGTTGTATGTATCTGTTTCCGAAATATGAAAATAACCTAAAGGGAAATTAGCATCGTTAGTAGTATTCACAATATTTCCTAATAAGGATGATGGAATAGACTGAAAAGGGCCACCACCACTTTCTCCACTCTGACTAGATAATATTGTAAAATAAGTGTAGTAATCTTTAGATACTCCAGATAACTTAATAGCTATTTCTTTAGGAAGTTCAATATTTTCATCCTCATAGAAATAGGAAAAATTATAATCAGATCCGTTAAAATAAGTATCTTCTATATTAACAAAATTGTAGGTGTCAATATTAAAAACGTAATAATTCTCTTCGTTTTCATCATCCGAAAATAAAATCTTTAACTCAATTTGATCATCAGAAAAAAGAGTTTCATCACCTTGAGTAATACTATTGATAATGGTAGATTTTACTTTAGTCGCTTTCCCTTTATAAATATCATTATCATAGATTACAGTTAATTCATATTCTGTGTCATCCGCAGGAATAAAAGAATTTATGGGTGTAAAATTTCCATCGGAATTAACATCTTCAAAAGGAATTACAACATTGTCTAGTAAGTTGGTTAAAGTAACAACTGCATTTGTAACAGCCGGAATTTCATCATCAAAATAATCTGCAGATAAACTTAGTTTTACAGTGGTATTTGCTATAATAGGACTTTCATCAAAGAAGACTTCAAAAGAAGCGTCTATAATTAATTTTGGTTCAATAGATGGAACATCAATATCTACCACTTTTTCACAGGTTGAAAAAAAGATGATCATTAGAACGATAATAATTTTTATATTTTTCATAAGAATAATACTTAATAACCTCTAAAGGGTTTAGAATTTAAAATTATAAGTAACAGAAGGAACTAAACCAAAAATAGAGGTTTGTAAGGCTTCGTTTCTATAGGTTTCGCTGTTCTGTGTAAAGTTAATAGACGCTGCATTTTGACGACCGTATAAGTTGTATATTCCAAAAACCCATTCTCCTTGCCATTTTCTAAACTTGTTTTTTTCTGGAGTTAGCGTTGCAGAAATATCTAGTCGGTGATACGCAGGTAACCTGTCTGCATTTCTTCTATTATCATCATAAATAGGCACATTTAATCCTTGGTATTCGTATTGCCCAACCGGATAGTTTGTAGGTTGCCCTGTTTGAAAAACAAAGTTTGCGTTGAATTTCCATTTTTCATTAAAGTCGTAACTTCCATTAATAGAAAAATCGTGTGTTTTATCATAAGCGGTATTGTACCATTCTCCGCTGTTAATTCCGGGTTCAGCAGCCGTTCTACCAGGTGTTTGTTGTTCAGATTTAGATAAGGTGTAAGAAAACCAACCTTTAAATTTTCCTGCATTTTTTTTAAGTAATAATTCTAAGCCATAAGCTCTAGCTTTTCCGTTTAAAATTACCGTTTCAATTTCATTATTGGCAATTAAATTAGCGCCATTTATATAATCGATTCTATTTTGAATGTCTTTATAAAAAACTTCTGTTTCTATTGAGTAATCACCGTTTTTTAGAGATTTAAAATATCCAACAGCGTATTGATCTAAGAGTTGAGGTTTTATATACTTTCCACTAGGTGCCCAAACATCTAGAGGGGTAGGAGAAGAGGTGTTAGATAGTAAATGTAAATACTGTGCCATTCTATTATAACTCCCTTTTATAGAAGTGTTGTCGTCTAAAATATAAGACATAGAAACCCTTGGCTCAAAGTTATTGAAACTTGTAATTACATCACTTCTTTTAAATGATTCTGTAGCAACCGCATCTGCAGATTCGTATTTTTTAAACTCACTATTATAGAGTACAGCTTGGTTATTTGTGTAAACATTTAGTTCATCTTGCCCTAACCTTGTAAAGTTGCTAAAACGAAGTCCGTATTGCAGTCTTAATTTCTCACTAACTTTATGTTCTGCATCTATATAAACAGCAAATTCGTTTGCATATTTATCAATTAATTTTTCTGCTAAAATTCCTGAGTCTTCTCTGTTTGGTTTAATTTCACCTGGATTAAATTTGTTGTAAATGTTGTTTATTCCATAACTCAACTTAAATTTATTATTGATGTAATGGTTAAAATCATATTTAAGGTTATAGTTTGTTATACCAGAATCCCATTCGAAACCAACAAAATCTAGGGTTAATCCATAAAAGTAATCAGAATAAATAACAGATAGGTTAGAGAAAAGTTTATCAGAAAAAAGGTGATTCCAACGTACATTGGCAACTTTATTTCCATAAGTATTTACAAAACTATCGCTAATTCCAAAAACGTCTTTTCCAAAATATCCAGAAAAGAATACGTTATTTCTGTCATCAATTCTATAATTTACTTTGGTGTTTAAATCGTAAAAATATGCGGTATTATCCATATCAAATAATGGTAAGAATAAATGTGCATAAGAAGATCTTCCACCAACTAAGAAAGATACTTTTTCTTTTTTTATAGGTCCTTCTATTAATAATCTAGAGGATACCAAACCTATTCCTCCGGTAACTTTAAACTCTTTACTGTTTCCTTCTTTTTGATAAATATCTAAAACTGACGATAATCTACCTCCGTATTTGGCAGGAATTCCTCCTTTGTATAATTTTACGTCTTTTATAACATCTGGATTAAATACCGAAAAGAATCCGAATAAATGTGAAGAGTTAAAAACGATCGCTTCGTCTAATAAAATTAAGTTTTGATCAGCAGCGCCACCTCTCACGTTAAAACCAGATGCGCCTTCTCCAGCACTTGTTACTCCGGGTAATAAGATTAAAGATTTTATAATATCGGCTTCTCCTAAGACTACAGGTATTTGTTTGATAGTAGCAGATGTAAGTCTGTTAACGCTCATTTGAGGCGTTTTAACATTTAAGTTTTCTACATTTCCTTCTATAATAATTTCGTCTAAACTTTCTGATTCTTCTTTTAGTTTGAAGTTCTTTGTCACTTTTACATTGAGGTCAACGTTTTCAATAGTGGTAGCATATCCTAAGTAACTGACTTGTATTTTGTAACTGCCTTTTGGAAGCGTAATGGAGTAAAATCCATATTGATTGGTGATAGTACCTGAGTTTAATTCTGGAAAATATACAGAAACTCCTATTAAAGTTTCGTTATTACTATCATCATAAATAGTACCACTAATGGTATGCCTTTCTTGACTTAAAGCACTAAAGCTTACTAAGATTACAAAAAAGAAGATTTTTTTTAAAAGAAACATTTTGTTTAATGATTTAATTTAAATTATAAACAAAAATACAAATCTAATTTTTATTATAATGTAAAAACTATTTTTTTTTAATATAAGAATTATAAACAATAAAAGCCGATGTAAAACATCGGCTTTTATTAAAATATGTTATTTAGAAATCTAAATAGCGTTTAAAATAATATTTAAAGTAGCATTAGGACGCATTGCAGCATCTGCTAAATTTTCGTTTGGTAAATAATAACCACCCATTTCTACAGCGTTTCCTTGAATCTCGTTTAATTCTGCTATAATTTTAGACTCATTATCTTTTAATTCTGCAGTAACTTTAGTAAAAGTAGCTTTTAATTCAGCATCTTTATCTTGTGCAGCTAAACCTTGTGCCCAGTAATAAGCTAGGTAAAAATGACTTCCTCTGTTGTCTATTTCACCAACTTTTCTAGAAGGAGATTTATCATTCTCTAAGAATTTATCTGTAGCTTCATCTAACGTTTCAGCTAAAATTAAGGCTTTAGAGTTATTGTTTGCTGTTCCTAAATGTTCTAAAGAAACTGCTAAAGCTAAAAATTCACCTAAAGAATCCCAACGTAAGTGGTTTTCTTCAACAAATTGCTGAACATGTTTAGGTGCAGAACCACCAGCACCAGTTTCAAACAATCCACCACCATTCATTAATGGAACAATAGATAACATTTTAGCAGAAGTACCAACTTCTAAAATAGGGAATAAATCTGTTAAATAATCACGTAAAACGTTACCAGAAACAGAAATAGTATCTTCCCCTTTTATAAGTCTTTCGCAAGTAAATTCAGTTGCTTTTATTGGTGATAAAATTCTAATATCTAAACCTTCAGTGTTATGTTCTGGTAAATATTTTTTTACTTTTTTAATAATTTCTGCATCATGTGCTCTGTTTTTATCCAACCAGAAAACAGCAGGAGTATCAGAAGCTCTTGCTCTTGTTACTGCTAATTTGATCCAATCTTGAATTGGTAAATCTTTTGCTTGACACATTCTCCAAATATCACCTTCTTCAACTTTATGCTCTAAAAGTTTTTTTCCAGAAGCATCTACTACAGCTACTTTACCTGCAGCAGCAATTTCGAAAGTTTTATCATGAGAACCATATTCTTCTGCTTTTTGTGCCATTAAACCAACGTTAGGAACAGTTCCCATAGTTGTAGGATCGAAAGCACCATGTTTTTTACAGAAATCTATGGTTGCAGAGTAAATACCCGCATAAGCACTATCAGGAATAATTGCTTTGGTATCTTGTAATTTTCCATCAGCATTCCACATACGTCCAGAAGTTCTAATCATAGCTGGCATAGAAGCATCTATAATAACATCAGAAGGTACATGTAAGTTTGTAACTCCTTTGTCAGAGTTTACCATTGCTAATTCTGGACCATGATCTATAGCGTATCTTATTTCTTGTCTAATTTCATCACGTTTTTCTTTTGGTAATTCACTTAGTTTAGAAAGTAAATTTCCTAATCCGTTGTTTACATCTGCACCAATTTTTTTAAACGTTTTTCCATGCTTTTTAAATAAATCTGAAAAATAAACACGAACTGCATGACCAAAAATGATAGGGTCACTCACCTTCATCATAGTTGCTTTCATGTGTAAAGAAAACAATACATTTTTGTCTAAAGAATCTTCATACTGCTCTTCTAAAAAAGAAATTAATGCTTTTTTACTCATTATAGTAGCATCTATAATTTCACCGTCTAAAAGGTCTAAATTTTCTTTTAAAACGGTTTTAGTTCCTTTTTCTGATGTATGAACAATACTTACTGATGTTGCATCTTTTATAGTTAAAGATTTTTCATTATTTGCAAAATCACCTTCAGTCATGGTTGCAACATGCGTTTTAGAATCTGAAGACCATGCACCCATAGAATGTGGGTTTTTACGAGCGTAATTTTTTATTGCTTTAGGAGCTCTTCTGTCTGAGTTTCCTTCACGTAAAACTGGGTTTACAGCAGAACCTTTTACTTTATTGTATAATGCTAAAACAGCTTTATCTTCGTCTGTTTTAATTTCATCTGGATAATTAGGAAGGGCAAAACCTTTTTCTTGTAACTCAGAGATCGCTTCTTTTAATTGAGGTACAGAGGCACTAATATTCGGTAATTTAATAATGTTAGCTTCTGGATTTTTTGCAAAATCACCTAAAAAAGCTAAAGCATCTTCTACTTGTTGTTCTGGTTTTAAATAATCTGAGAAATTAGCAAGTATCCTTGAAGATAAAGAGATGTCTTTTACTTCAATTTCTATATTAGAAGATTTTGTAAAAGCCTTTACGATAGGTAAGAATGAACGTGTTGCTAAAGCAGGAGCTTCATCAGTTTTTGTGTAAACAATTTTAGCTATTTTACTCATATTGAGATATATTTTTATATGTTATTTTGTTTTCTACGAAATGCATTTCGTAAAAAAAAGTGGAACAAATTTATGAATTAATAATGATACTTTTGTTGATTAATTATTATTAATTATGTTGTTTTTGTGCGTTTTTAATAATAAATTAAGTCTATTGGTAAGAATGTGAGTTTAAAACAAAATAAAAGCCATATCATACAATTTCTTGTTATGATATGGCTTCTTCGAAATAGTGTTTTAGTACTGTTTGTATTGCTACAATATCAAATAAAAGTTTCCTTTTATATCTCTATAGAAAAGAGATTACCTACTGCTATTTCAGTTTTTAAAACATCCTTAATTTTAATTAAGCATTCTACTTTTTTAAAATTTTTATTAATGTTTCAATTGTAACCATCAAAAATAAATATTTTTAGATTTAAGAACTATTTACACAATGAATAAATCTAGTTTACGTTTCTATTTATTCTTTCAAATAAATAGAAGTTTCAATTTAGTTTTTCTGATTAACAATATTTTATAAAGAACGTTACTTTATGTATTTACATGTCATTTAATAATTAACTTGTAAATTATATTATAAATATATAGTTTTTTTATAGATATATTTCTTTTTTAACATTTTTGTTATTAACAATCTGTTAACCGTAGTTATTAACATTTGTGTACTAAAAAAGCGTTGTGATTTCTCACAACGCTTTTTTTAAATCTAAGTAAAAAGAGATTATTTTCTTCTTTTTTCAGTAATTCTAGCTTTTTTACCAGTAAGACCTCTAAAGTAGAAAATACGAGCTCTACGTACTTTACCTCTTTTGTTAACTTCAATTTTTTGAATAGAAGGTAAGTTTACAGGAAAAATTCTTTCTACACCTATAGTACCAGACATTTTTCTGATTGTAAATGTTTCAGAAGCTGCAACTCCTTTTCTTTGAATAACTACACCTCTAAAAAACTGAGTACGTACTTTTTCTCCCTCTTTAATTTCGTAATAAACAGTGATTGTATCACCTGCTGCAAATTCTGCAAATTCTTTTCTTGCTACAAATTCGTCTTGTACAAATTTTACTAAAGATTCCATATCTTTTAATTTAATTGGTTTTGTAAAACAACGTTCACGATTTTTTCGTCAGAGGTTAATTTAGCGGTTGCAAAAGTAGTCATTATTTTTTGTTCAGAAAATAAAAACTAATTATTTTTTAACCTGATAATTAGCACAATAGTAAAGCTAAAAAATTATAGACGCTTCGTTATTAATTTTAATAAGAGATTGTACTTTTTATGGCTAAACAGTATTTTGATAATACTTCTTTAAGAAGTTTCATCAAGTAAATCTGGTCTTATTTCTTCTGTCCTTTTATAAGCTTGGTCGCTTCTCCAGTCATCAATCTTTGGAAAATTGCCAGACAATAAAACTTCAGGAACTTTCATTCCCTCAAATTCCGAAGGTCTTGTATATACTGGAGGCGATAATAAATTGTCTTGAAAAGAGTCTGTAAGTGCAGATTGCTCATCTCCAATAACACCCGGAATTAATCGAACAACAGCATCTACTAGTACGGCAGCTGCTAATTCTCCTCCTGTTAATACATAATCGCCAATAGAAATTTCTTTGGTTATGTATTTGTCTCGTATTCTTTGATCTACACCTTTATAATGTCCTGTTAAAATAAGTATATTCTCTTTTAATGAAAGTGTATTTGCGGTAGATTGATTTAATGTTTTTGCATCTGGAGTCATATATATAACTTCATCGTACGATCTTTCTGCTTGCAATTTTTTAATACAATTTGCAATCGGTTCAATCATCATAACCATACCAGCGCCACCTCCAAATTGGGTGTCGTCTATTTGTTTGTAATTTCCCAAACCATATTCACGTAAATCGTGAATTATAATTTCTGCCAAACCTTTGTCTTTTGCACGTTTAATAATTGAGTGATTAAACGGACTCTCTAATAAATTTGGGGCTACTGAAATAATATCTATACGCATGCCGCAAATGTACTATTTTTGTTGGATTTTTTAATACCTGTTTTAGTAATAAAATAGTGCTTGATTTCTTATTAGATGTTCATTATTTCTTAAATTTGTTGGCAATATGGAAGAACTAACTTTAACAACACCGGCGCTTTTATTTTCTGCAATATCTTTAATTATGCTTGCGTATACCAATCGATTTTTGGCATATGCGGCGGTGATAAGAAATTTACATGATATTTATTTAGAGAAGAAAGATACTTCATTATTAAGACAAATTAAGAACTTAAAATTACGTTTAAACTTAACAAGATGGATGCAAATATTCGGAATTTCTAGTTTGTTATTTTGTGTGGTAACTATGTTTTTAATATACATAGGTTTAAATATAGTAGCAGCTTGGGTATTTGGATTTGCATTAATTTTATTAATTATTTCTCTTGGGTTGTTGATAAAGGAATTACAGATTTCTATACAGGCATTGCAACATCATATTGAAGATATTGAAGAGCATTTAGAAAAATAAAAAGAGATCACTTTAATTTACTTTCCCCCAAAATTGGGAAGTATTTTTGCCAAACGTTTTTTTGTTTTAAATATTCGTGTAGACATTTTATTCGTTGGGTAGCTTCTGTTTTTGGTCATGTTGCTAAAAATTAAAGCTGTAATCAATAGTATTAAAACACCGCTTAAAACAGGTGATAGCATATAAAAATACCCTAAAGAAGTAATTTTTTCTGTTCCTATAATTGGTATTAAGGCAGTTGCTCCTCCTGGAGGATGTAATGTTTTAGTGTACTGCATTAGTATAATAGAAGCTGAAACAGCCAAAGGAGCTGAGATCCAAATAATATCTGGACAAATTTTTAAAACGCTAATTCCAACAAAAGCAGATAATAAATGTCCACCAATAAGGTTTCTTGGTTGTGAATAAGGGCTCTGTATTGCCCCATAAATTAATACACTTGAAGCACCAAAAGAACCAATTAAAAAAATGTTTTCTACTTTAGTGAATGATAGAGATTGTATAAAAGCAATTATTCCGATACCAATAAAGGCACCAATAAACGACCAAAATTTCTCTTTATAATCTATCAAAGTTTCTTTGTAGATTATATATTTAGTTAGCCTGTACGTTCTTTTTATTTTTTTTTGTACCATCTATTTTTCTTTTCAGTTTTGTAGATAAACAGCGGACGAAGTTATGGCAAAAAGAGTGGAAAATAAAGTTGATTAAAATATTTACGAATAACCAAAAAGAATGATGCTTAAATAGATTTTAATTGTCAATTTATAGGTAACACGTTTATTTCTTGAAAAAAATAAAACGTTCTCGTCAGTTTATTACTAATCTTTAAATACTATTCTTTTTTATCCATTTGAGAACCAATAAATGCAGTTTTTGGTGCTAAAAAATAACCTGTTAAACTAGCAAATAGAATGGGGATGAAATAAGAGAAACCTGTTAATGTAGCTAGTAATATTGTGGTACTCATTGGTGTTCTTGTTACGCAAGCATTTATACCTGCCATGCAACAAATAATTGCTAAGGAAACATTTATAGATGGAAAAAAATGGTGAATTATCAAACCTAATGTTGTGCCTACAAAAAACAATGGTATTATAAAACCACCTCGCCAACCAGAAGTAACGGTTACAGAAATAGCTAAGATTTTAAAAATTAGTATTAAAAATAAAGCATTAATAGAGAAATCATTGTTTAACAAAGAGTTAATTTCTTCATGTCCAAAATATCTTGTTAAAGGAAAATAATAAGAAATGATACCAAGTAGTATCCCACCAATTAAGGTTTTAATATAAATAGCTACTTTGATCTTTTTAAAAACAGATTTTAAAAACTTTGTACAATATATAAATATCCATCCCACTAATGTGGCAGCTATTGCTAATAAAACGGCAATACCAAAATCAAAGGTTCCAGAAAATTGATAAGTAGGCAAAGTCCAAGTAGCACCGAAGCCTAAATGTATAATTAATGAAAAAACAATATAACTAAAACAACTAGCAACCAAAGCAGGCATAATTGCTTTGTAGTATTCTACTGCGTGTTTGTGATGTAATATTTCTAAAGAAAATAAACTTCCTCCTAAAGGTGCTCCAAACAAAGCTGTAAAACCAGAAGCCATACCAGCAATACTTAGTGAGCGTAGTTCTTCTCCTTTTAATCTAAATATTTTTCCTAACCATGTACCTGTAGAACCTGTTACCTGTACTAAAGGTGCTTCCGGACCAAGACTTCCGCCAGAAGCTACACAAAGTAGAGAGGAAAGTACCATTGAAGGGTTGTTTTTAGGAGTTAATTTTCCTTTGTTAAAACGAATATTATCTACAATTAAATCAATCTCTCCTGGGTCTCCAATAAAATGTATGATTAACCCTGCTAACAAACCACAAATAGCCATGGTAGGAATTACCAACCAACCATCAAAAAAAGCTATTTTATGAATTAAAAACTCTAAAACAACCCAATAGGTTCCTGCAATTACACCACCAATTAATCCTACGAGCGCCCAAAGTAAAAAGGTACGATTAAAAACAAATGGATTAAATTTTATGGGTTGGTCTAGTAGGTTAGAATATGAAATTAATTTTCTCTTAATTTTCATTTTGAGTATCGATTTGTAGGTATAAAATAGGTCGCGAAATTAGATGAAAATAGTATGGAAACAAAAAATCTCAAGTGAAAGCTTGAGATTTTAAGTTTTATTAAAGAGAAAAACAATTTACATTGCTCCCCATTCTTTTAAAGATGCTGTATTCATTTTAATATAACCTGCATTTCCTGCTTCTTTAGCAAGTCTTAGAGATTCTTTTGCAGCTTTAATAGCTCCTTTTTTGTCTCCTGCTTTTGCATGAATTAATGCTTGTTTACGAACATAAAAGAATTTTGGTGACTCAGCCGTCATTTCAATAGCTTTGTCAATCCAAATTTGTGCTTCTTTAATATCTTTATCTGCTTCTAAATAATAAGATGCAGCTGCATAATAATCAGCAGCAGAAGGTCCGTTCATAACAGTTATAATTTGGTTAGAAACCATTTCTTCTACTGGTGTTTCAATTTTAAAACCTACATAGGTGTTTTCCCACATAATTCCTAAAACAGCCGTATTAGTGGTCATATCATCAAAACTAATGGTAAAAGTTTCAATTACCATTGGTATATTTTGTGTTGCAACATTCACTTTTGCAACAATTTTAGTTTCGTCTAATTTTTTTGGAGTTCCACTTTTTGTTTCTTCATATATTACAATATCCCAAGATTTCTCTGTAGGTATAGAAAAAATAGTATAGCTTCCTTTTTCTACTTTATTCCCATCAATAGTAATATCAGTAGAAAATGTAATTTTTGTATTGGCATTTGCTCCAGTTCTCCAAACTTCATTAAATGGAACTAAATCTCCAAAAATTGTTCTTCCTTTTACTCCTGGTCTAGAGTATTCTACAGTAATATCTGTTAAGCCAACAATTTGTTCAATTTTTTGTAATGGACTTGGTTGGGGTGTAGTAATTTGTGCGTTTACAGTTAATGTAAATACTGCGATAAATAAAGATAAAATAATTCTATTCATAATTAGTGATTTTTTTGTGATTTTATTGATACTCAAAATTACAACTTCAAATAAATAGAATTGTTAACAAAACCTTAAAAAGGGATTGTATATTTGTTATTATTATAGCGTTAAAAAGTGGTTTTTTATGAGGAATGTAAGTGTTTTAGGTTGTGGTTGGTTAGGGAAATCTTTAGCGATTTCTTTGTTGGATGAAGGGTATGCTGTAAAAGGTTCTACTACGAGCGAAGAGAAGCTAGAACTTATAGAAATGAATCATATAGAACCTTATATTGTAAATATTTCTGAATTTGAAGAGTATGATGATTTCTTACATACAGATATTTTAATCATTGCTATAACTTCTAAAGATGTGGATGGTTTTGAAAATTTAATATCTCAAATTGAAAACTCTCCGATTCAAAAAGTGATCTTTATTAGTTCTACTTCTGTTTATGGTAGAATAAATAAAGTAATGACGGAAGAGGATGCTGTTTTAAATACACCGCTAACAGAAATTGAAAATTTATTTAGAGATAATACTTTTTTTGAAACCACAATAATTCGTTTTGCTGGTTTATTTGGTGATGTTAGACAACCTTATAATTGGTTTAAAAATGGACGAAAAATTCCGCAACCAAAGGGGTTTGTAAATATGATTCATAAAGAAGATTGTATAGAAATTATTCATGAAATTATAGCACAAGATTGTTGGAACGAAACTTTTAATGCGTGTTCTAATCATCATCCAACTAGAAGAGAATTTTATACCATAGCAAAATTAAGCAATGATTTTGAAATACCAGAATTTGAAGATAATGAAGTCTATGAATGGAAAATTATCAGTTCTAAAAAAGTCCAAGAAGTTTTAGGTTATACTTTTATTCATGATGACTTGTTAGATATATAGGGAGTTAATATCATTTCGAATTGATAGTCGTTATACAGGTAAGTATTTCGTTCTCAAAAAAATCTCAGCGTATCTCTGCGTTTTTCCTCCGTAAATCTCTGTGTTATAATCGACTATACTTCCTCTTTCTCAGATAATTAAAAACAAATCCGAAGGTAAATAAAAGGATTAATGGTAGAACCACATTTAAAAACTGCCAAAAAGTACGTTCTTTAAACGCTTTTTGTTTGTCTAATATTCTAATTTGTAAAGTTTTGTTTCTAAGCTGAATTAAGCCTGCATCATCTAGTAAATAATCGACAGTATTTAAAAGGAAATCTTTATTACCAAACTGTTGATTTGTCCATTTATCTCTATTTAAATCGAACGGTTGCTTTTTTAAAATCTGATTTTTTCCAATATCACCATCAGAAATTACGACCATTTTATTGTTAGTCGAATGCTCTTTAAAAAGATTGGTTTCAAAAGGTTTTACCCTGTCTTTATAAGCCGATTTAAAATTACCTTCAAGTAAAACTGCAACTAACTGATTTCCGCCTCTGTACTCATCTTCAATGACTTCATCTGCAATAGATTGTAGTTCAATAAAGCTAGGAGTTCCAATTCTTTTCGTTAAAGTAGAACTTAATAATAAAGGTGTTTTTTTAATGTTGTTTTTTAAAGTATCTATCTGATTTACAAATTGCAATCTAACAGGAGAAACATTTTTTGTAATTGGATGATTTGGATTTCCACCAACCAAAGGATGGAAGAACCAATCTAAATTTTTAAACTGTGTTTGATTTCCAACTTTACCAGTAGCTAAAGGGATTTGAGCTGCAAATAAATCTTTAATCAGAGAGGTATTAATTCTTATTCCGTAAGAAAACAACATGTCTGTTAAGTTTAAATCTCTTGGATACGCCAACATCTTTCCAGAATTGAATAAACTATCTTGATCTGCTTGCACATTGTCTAACATCCACAATGTTTTTCCGCCATTGGCGATAAATTGATCTAAAGTCAGTTTTTCTTTCTCTGTAAACTTTTCGGTTGGCTTTGCAATAATAGCCAAATCTAAAGACGTTAAATCTTTAAGAGTTTGCTGTGGATTGATTTCTACAGAGTCTAATGTAAATTTTGCTAATTTATATTTCTTAGCAACTTCACTTAAAAAACTATACTGATAAATGTCTTGTAATTCTCCGTTTCCAGTAATTACAGCCACACTTTTTTGCTTTTTTTGAGTAACAGAATTAATGGCGTTAGAAAAACTATATTCTAAGTTTTCAATGGCTTTTTGCAGTTGTTCGTCTTGCGATGCTACAATGGCATTTGGCAATAATGAAACAACGGTAGCTTTTTTACCGTACACTACTTCTGCAAACGGAAAGATAATAGCTTCAGACAATTTACCATCTTCTTCAACGGTTAACTGGCTAGGTAACATGCCTCTTTTAATCAACTCTTCTCGCTGATTATCTGGGTTTTCAAAATTAATTCTGATGTTAGAATTAGTAGTGGCTAGCTCTTCTAAATACTGTCTTGTTTCTGCTTGTAATCTTTTAAATTCTGATGGAAAATCTCCTTCTAAATAAATGGTAACAAATAAAGGATTGTCTACTTTAGAAAGTATGTTTTTTGTGGTCTCAGAAAGCGTGTAACGATTATCTGCTGTTAAATCGAAACGTTTGTAAAATGATTGGTTGATCACATTTAAGAGAATCAATCCAACAATTATAAGGATGCTATTTTTTATATTTTTATTCATTATCTAAACGTGTTTTAGTGATGAATAAAAAGAAAACAGTAACACTTAAAAAGTATACAATATCTCGTGTGTCAATTACACCTCTAGAAATACTTTTAAAATGTTCGTTTAATCCCATTTTTTTTAGGGTTAAATTATTACCGATAGAATCGGAAATTACATCAAAACCATAAAATAAAAAGAAGGTGATAAAAACACCTAATATAAAGGCTACTATTTGGTTTTTAGAAAGTGTAGATGTAAATAAACCAATAGCAGTATAGGTTGCGGCTAAGAATAATAAGCCAAGATAAGAACCAATTGTACTACCAAAATCGATGTTTCCGGCAGGGTTTCCTAATTGATAAATCGTATAAATATAGGTTAGCGTAGGTATTAAAGCAACAAAAACTAATAGGAGGGAAGCCGAGAATTTACCGAGTACAATTTGCCAATCGGAAATTGGTTTTGTTTTTAAGAGTTCTATGGTTCCGTTGTTAAACTCATCAGCAAAACTTTTCATGGTAATTGCCGGAATCAAAAATAAAAAGACCCAAGGAGCTAAGAAGAAAAACGAAGTTAAATCTGCAAAACCTGCGTTTAAAATATTAAAATCGCCTTTAAAAACCCACAGAAACAAACCGTTTAACAATAAGAAAACACCAATAACTAAATAGGCAATTGGGCTTGCAAAAAATGAGTTGAATTCCTTCTTTAAGATCGCTATCAATGTAAAATGTTTATGCGTTTACTTGGTTCTTTGTATTTCTAATTTTATTTGTCAAAAGCACCTCGACAAGCACAGTGTGACATTGTTTTTTAATTGTTCTTAGTTTTTAAGATGTTACTAAATTAAATTCAATAACCAATTAATATTTCTGATGTCTGCCTGAGCTTGTCGAAGACTCTTTATTTTGATCTCTAGTTTCTATTTTTCTAACTTATAAATTCTATTGTCTTCAAAACCTTCATCTGTTCTGTCTGTTTGCAAATCAAAATCTAGTTTATGTAACAACGTAATAGAAGCAAGATTATTTTTGTGTGTAAAAGCTTCTATGGTTTTTAATTCCATTTTTTCAAAAGCATACTCTAATACTTCTTCAAAAGCTTCAGTCATATAACCTCTTTCTTGGTAGTCTGGGTGAATTTCATACCCGATTTCTGCATAATTTTCTGCAACATCAAAATTACGTAAACCAATTGTACCTAGTAATTCTGCACTGTTTTTAGATTCAATAACCCAAAAAATCCCTTTGTTGTCCGCTACTAAATTAGTGGCTTGGTCTATAAAAGCTCTAGCTTCAGAAAGATTTTTAAGAGACTCACGTTGTATGTATTTATTAACTTCTTTGTTTGCTCTTAAACCAAAAACTGCTTTTGCATCTTCTAAGTTTATTGCTCTTAATGTTAATCTGTCTGTTTCTAAAACAGGAAAAGTAGTAAAATCGAAATCCATTATTTATTTATATTTGTCTTAATTTTTTATTGTAAGCTCACTTTTTTATCAACGCTCCATGCTAGTGGTTTATCGTTAAAAAACACTTTTGTTTTTGCCCAAACATCTTTAAAAAGAGCTGAGTTTCTGTAATTTTCTAAATCTTCTTCTTGTTCCCAATAAGAGTAAGTGAAAAAGATTTCAGGATTTGTTTTGTCTTGATATAATTCTAATAAGTTACAACCTTTAGAAGCTCTAATTAATGCTTTTTTTTCTTCAAACATTAATAAAAACTCTACGATGTGTTTGGTGTGAAAACTTAATTTTACAATTCTAACAAACATGTTTTTAGGTTAAGTGAGTGAAATCTGGTTTTATGTCATCGATAAAATCGATAATTATAGCATCTCTATAGCCTAAACCGAGCAGGGTAGATGCACCGCCAACTGTGTCTAAATTACTTCGGTAAATTGCAATTTCTAAATAACCAGCAGAATTAAAAATAGCCAATTTATGACCTTCATATTGCTGGTTGGTGTAAGATTCATTGCTTACTACTTCATTATATTTAGTGAATATTTTTGTAAAAGAATGTTTTCTTGCATGCACAATATAATTTCTTCCTTTGCCTATTTCTTTGAACATTTTTTTACTGATATTGGTAATTACATTTCCGTAATTATCAATATAAATAATGCCTCCAGAAATTTGATTTTTCTGCTGATTTGTCTTTGGCTGAATTTCTACAATCTTTTTAAATTCAGGAATTTCTTTACCAATAACCGTTAAGTTTCCTCCTCTAGCAATAAAACAGGCTACTTGTACAAATACATCTAAAACAGGAAAACTACTTTCTATTCTATCATGAATATTGATTTCTACAATTTTACTTGGTTGAATTTCCGAAGCAATCATAGAGATTAGACCGTTATCTGGACATACAAAAAAATGACCATCTAATTCTATGGCAATGTGTTTGTTGTTATCACTTAATTCTGAGTCTACACCAACAATATGTATGGTACCTTTAGGGAAACTTTTGTAAGAGTTTTTTAAAATATAAGCCGTTTCAGTAATACTGAAAGGAGATACTTCATGTGTAATATCTACAATTTTAGCATCTGGTAATTCAGAATAAATAGCTCCTTTTACAGCGCCAACAAAGTGGTCTTTTGTGCCAAAGTCTGTTGTTAAAGTGATTATAGACATTAAAAAATGGGCTGTTAATTAATTGTGTAAAAGTTGTTAATTATTTTACGCAAATCTAATCATTTTAAAAAATTTATTGGTTATTTTTAGTTGAAATATAAATGTAATTTATTAATAAAAATTAATCATTTGAACGAACGCACTATAGAGCTTACAGAAATTAGTCCTAAAGATTTTTTCGGAGCACAAAACAGTACTATTGAACAATTAAAGCGATACTTTCCAAAAATTAAAATCGTTGCTAGGGGATCTAAATTAAAAATTTATGGAGAACCAGAAATTTTAGATGAGTTTGAAATTCGAATAGAACGTTTGATAAAGTATTATAATAAATACAATAAGTTAGATGAAAATAGTATTGAACAAATTCTAACGTCTAACGGAAATGAAGAAAAAACAACTGCGGCTAAAAACGCTAAAGAAGTTTTGGTACATGGAGTTAGCGGAAGGTTGATAAAGCCACAAACCGAAAACCAACGTAAAATGGTTACTCTTATGGGGAAAAACGATATGTTGTTTGCTGTTGGACCTGCAGGAACAGGGAAAACATACACAGCAGTTGCTTTGGCGGTAAAAGCTTTAAAAGAAAAAGAAGTTAGAAGAATAATTTTAACAAGACCTGCGGTAGAATCTGGTGAAAATTTAGGATTTCTTCCTGGAGATTTAAAGGAGAAATTAGATCCGTACATGCAGCCTTTGTATGATGCTTTAAGAGATATGATTCCGCATGAGCGATTAGAATCTTATATAGAAAAAGGAGTGATTCAAATTGCACCTTTGGCTTTTATGCGTGGTAGAACTTTAGACAATGCATTTGTAATTTTAGATGAAGCGCAAAATACAACCCATAATCAAATGAAGATGTTTTTAACAAGAATGGGTAAAAGTGCAAAGTTCATTATTACGGGAGATCCTGGTCAGATAGATTTACCTAGAAAGCAAGTTTCTGGTTTAAAAGAGTCTTTATTAGCATTAAAAGATATTGAAGGAATTGCTCAGGTATACTTAGACGATAAAGATGTGGTAAGACACCGATTGGTGAGGAAAATAATTAGTGCATATAAGAGTATAGAAACAGAATAAAAATTTTAGTTGTTAGTAACTAGTCTTTAGTTTATTTTTGCGGCCACAACAACATAACATATAATGAATACAATTAACAATACTAATTTTCAATTTCCTAAGCAGAAGTCTGTTTATATAGGGAAAGTAAGAGAAGTTTATAATATAAATGACGATCTTTTGGTGATGATTGCAACAGATAGATTGTCTGCTTTCGACGTTGTTTTACCACGTCAAATTCCGTTTAAAGGTCAGATCTTAAATCAGATTGCAACAAAAATGATGAATGATACCGCAGATATTGTTCCGAATTGGTTAATTGCAAATCCAGATGAAAATGTAGCAGTAGGTCATTTATGCGATCCATTTAAAGTTGAAATGGTAATTCGTGGTTATATGTCTGGTCACGCAGCTCGTGAATACAAATTAGGTAAAAGAACTTTGTGTGGTGTTGCCATGTCAGAAGGTTTAAAGGAAAACGATAAATTTCCGGAAGCTTTAATTACGCCATCAACAAAAGCAGATAACGGAGAGCATGATGAAGATATTTCTAGAGAAGATATTTTATCAAAAGGAATTGTTTCTGAAGAAGATTACATTGTATTAGAAAACTATACAAGAGCTTTATTTGCAAGAGGAACAGAAATTGCTGCAAAAAGAGGGTTGATTTTAGTAGATACTAAATACGAATTCGGGAAAACGAAAGAAGGTAAAATTGTATTGATTGATGAAATTCATACACCAGATTCTTCTCGTTATTTTTATGCTGAAGGTTATCAAGAAAGACAAGATAGCGGAGAAGCGCAAAAACAATTGTCTAAAGAATTTGTACGTCAGTGGTTAATTGAAAACGGTTTTCAAGGAAAAGACGGACAACAAATTCCGGCAATGACAGATGATAAAGTCATCGAGATTTCTAATAGATATATAGAATTATACGAACAAATTACTGGAGAAACTTTTGTAAAGGCTTCCACAGAGAATGTATTAAATAGGATTGAGGAGAATGTACTTCAATTTTTAAAATAACACATAAATTTACGTCATTGCGAGGAGGAACGACGTGGCAATCTGATTATTTTAATTATAAATAAAAGATTACTTCGTCATGCTTCCTCGTAATGACGAATTTTTTAAAACCAACAACCATGATTATAGAACCAAGAACAAGAGGATTTATCTGTTTAACATCGCACCCAACGGGTTGTGAGCAAAACGTGATCAATCAAATAGAATATGTAAAATCGAAAGGAAAAATTGAAGGCGCAAAAAAAGTACTAGTAATTGGTGCTTCTACAGGATTCGGATTGGCTTCAAGAATATCTAGTGCATTTGGTTCTGATGCTGCTACAATTGGAGTTTTCTTTGACAAACCAGCAACAGAAGGAAGACCAGGTTCGCCAGGTTTTTATAATACAGCTGCTTTTGAAAAACACGCAACTGCTGCAGGTTTATATGCAAAAAGTATTAATGGAGACGCTTTTTCTAACGAGATAAAAGAACAAGTTGTGAACTTAATCAAAGAAGACTTAGGTCAGATTGATTTGGTGATTTACAGTTTAGCATCACCAGTAAGAACACATCCAACAACAGGAAAAAGATATAAATCTGTTTTAAAACCAATAGGAGATGTTTTTTCTAATAAAACAGTAGATTTCCATACAGGTAAAGTATCAGAAATTTCTATCAATCCTGCAGAAGGAGAAGATGTAGAAAACACAATAAACGTAATGGGTGGTGAAGATTGGAAAATGTGGATGGACGCATTACAATCTGAAAACTTATTATCAGAAGGAGCTACCACAGTTGCTTATTCTTATATTGGCCCAGAAGTAACAAAACCAGTATATAGAAACGGAACTATTGGAGCTGCAAAAGATCATTTAGAAGCAACAGCTTTTACAATTACAGACGATTTAAAATCGATTGGTGGTAAAGCGTATGTTTCTGTAAATAAAGCATTAGTTACACAAGCAAGTTCTGCAATTCCTGTAATTCCTTTATATATTTCATTATTATATAAAGTGATGAAAGCAAAAGGAATTCACGAAGGTTGTATTGAGCAAATTCAACGTTTGTATAGTGAACGTTTATTTGGCGGTGATTTAGCTTTGGATGAAAAAGGAAGAATTAGAGTTGACGATTGGGAAATGAGAGAAGATGTACAAGCAGAAGTTAACAAGCTTTGGGAAACAGCGACTACAGAAAACTTATCAGAAATTGGAGATTTAGAAGGATATAGCAACGATTTTTACAACCTTTTTGGTTTTAAAGTTGGTGGTGTAGATTATGATGCTGATGTAAATGAAGTTGTAAACGTACCAAGTATTCAGTAAGATTATTATCCCGGGATAGCGGAAACATAAATATAAACCTCACAGTTAATGCTGCATTTATTTCGGCAACTATTGTGAGGTTTTTTTTATCTTGTACAAAATTAAAGTTGATGAAAGCAGTAACTGTAAAACAATTAAAAGACGAACTTTCTCATAAATCTGCCAATGAGTTGAAAGAGTTGTGTTTGCATTTATCAAAATTTAAAAAAGAGAATAAAGAACTACTAACGTATTTGTTGTTCGAGTCTCATGACGAAGAACAATACATACAGAGTGTAAAAGATCAAAACGAAGTATTGTTTTCTGAGATTAACACAAAGAGTTATTTCTATATTAGAAAAAGCGTTCGAAAGATTTTAACACTCAATAAAAAATTTATTCGGTATTCTAAAAAGAAAGAAACAGAAGTAGCATTATTGCTCCATTTTTGTCGTTGTTTAAAAGAGTTTAAACCGTCTATGAAAGGGAGTGTAAGATTAGTTGCAACTTTTGACAGGCAAGTGGTTTTAATTAAAAAAGCAATTGCTACGTTACACGAAGATTTACAGTATGATTATCAACTAGAATTAGACGAATTATTAGATGAATAAAAAAGAGAGACCAGTATTAACGGATTTAGTGAATGAAGGAACTTCTGAAATGGAAAAATTTCAGAATGAAGTATTAAGACCTGTAATAAAAATGCAGCACAGTTTGTTGATTAGTTCATTTAAGCACCATCTTATAAAAAGAAAAGTAGATTTTACTGATTTAACGGATAAGAAAAGAAGAAGTAAAATTACTTCTGTTTTTAAAACGGATAATAATTATAAGAACTTTACTTTAGGGATAATTATTGGTCATTTTTCTTCGGATGAATTTACTTTTTATGCTGATAATGCATCAGAAATTAATAGAAGAATTTTACAGATTGTTACGCAAAGATTAAAGGATAGTATTTTGGAGGTTGTGTAAAAATAATAAAGTGACTAATTAATTTTTTGTCATAATATTAATTAATCATATTTCGTCAGATATACGAAATTAAGAGTTAGAAATATTAAAAAAAGAAATTCCAAAATCAAAATTATTTAAAAAATTAATAATTCTAAATCTTAATAATACAAAAGGAAAAACAATACACTTCACCTAATATTAAGTATTGCTTATCTTTAATCACTTACAAAAACCCTCTCAGGTTTTATTTTAGTTATTATTTTTTAAATTAGTCGCTTAAAACGGAACAAACCATACAAAAAACACGTTGGCAAAAATTTGATAAAAACAAAAAATGAATTCTAAAAACATCCCAAAATATATTGTTATCTGCACAATGTTAATAGCTTTATTTTATAAGGTTTTTCCAACCTATTATTATAATTTTATTAATAGAGTGGGATTCTACTTTCATGTTGTAATTTTTGACATTATTTTAATACTATGTTTGATTTACTTTATAATTAAGGCTAAAGATTCGTTTAATATAACACTTAAAAAAGTTATAAAATATAGCTTTTTTTTTATGTTATCATCAGAAGTGATTTCTAATATTTGGTTCTTTATTTATCAAAAACAAATTTTTAACATAGTAACATCTCCGTATTTTATTTACAAAGTAATTAATAGTGTTTTATTTGTGTTTTGGGCAGTTATCATAATTTCTAAAATTAAAAAGACAAAATATTCGTTTAATGAATTATTGATTAGTTTACTATCTTTTCTTATAGTAAGTGATATTTTTTTGTACTGCTGGCATCTAATTGACTCTTACTTAAAATCAGATATAAGCATAAGTAATGTTATCCCTTCATTTCCATCGTTTTCAATTCCATCGTTTTCTATATCAAACTTTAGTTTTAGAACTCTTTTTACAGGTATAATTGAATCTCCAACAATACTATTACTATTTGTATTGTTTTACTATAGTTCGTATGTGCTATTCGTAAATTATAAGAAAAAAGGTATTTATTCTATAATACCAATTAAAAAAGATTTAATCTTTTTAGAAATTTCTAAAAAACCTACTTGGTGGATTATTTTCTTATTGATTCCTTTCATTAGATTAATTCCAAAATATTTAATAAATGTGGAATTAGCAAAAGTCTATCACAAAAAAAAAGGTTATGCATTCGGTATGACATTAATACCTTGGTTTTTTTATGGAAAATTAACTTTGAACAAAACGTAAAATAATTAGATCTAACTCGGATTACAAAAATCGTAACTTTCTTAAAACATAAATACGTTAACAGTAATTACCAAATGAAGCACGCCCTAAAAATAACATCTCTATTATTTATTATGATATTTATTTCTTGTGGATATCAAAAAACGGAGGAAGATAAACATCCTGAAATTCCAGTTTTTCCAGAGCATACCAACAATAAGATATCTATAAAACAATTCAACATTAATTTAATAGATATTAAGTACAATGAGAAAAACTTATTTGCTAATAATGAAAAAGGTGATTTGATTATTTTAGATAGAAAATTTAATAAAATAAAAGAATTAAAGCTGCCTAATAATTGCATTAGTAAGGACGGAACTATTTATTTTATGCAACCTAATGAAAAACCGGAATTAATTGAGGTTTATAAAATGTCTATTGAAAATAATTTCAAAAAAGAAAAATTAAAGAATTTTATCATCAATTCTAGAGAACCGTTTACAATAAGAGATTCTTTAAATATAGTTTATAAGCGTAAAATAAATGATAAAGACAATCTTAAAATTAAGAGTCATATAGATAGTTTAGTTCATGTTGTTTATCAAAAAGAAAATAATTTAACTTCTGATAAAATAAAAAAATTAAAACCAAATCTAATTTCAATTTATCCATTATCAAATTCAGTAAGTGTTTTAAGATTCAAGGACAAAGAATTTGCATTGTATACGAGATATGACCATACAAGTGAGTTTAAAGACGTGTTAGAACAAACACGCCTTAATGGATTAGAACCTATATGGAATTTAGAAAAAAGTCCAAAATCATTTGATAAGGTTGTTTTAGGGAATTCATTTTCAGGAAATCATTACGTTGGTGGTTATACTTCTTATGGCTACAATTATGTAGCACTTTCATTACATAACGAAACAACAAAGTTTAAAGCAAAAAACTCAAACAATGGAAGTGGTGTAAATATTTTATATGAAAGCAAGGACACAATTATCTTAAAATATTTTGAAAAATTGTATCATATAACATTAAAAAAATAACAATTACCAACACTGTTTAAATCTTATTGCTGGTTTTTATTCACTCAGCAATTTATCCATTCTTTGAAAATGTAAATTTGAAAACGAATAGAGTAACAATTAAAAAAAAATGAAACACTTCATCAATGAAAAGTCCTTTATACTTACTATTTTTTATAACTTCCTTTTTGGTCAGTCAAACTTCTTTTACGCAAGAGAACTTCGAAAAAACGAAGATTGTAACCAATGTCTTTAAAGCGCTGAAAAAACAGAAAGTAAAAGTGTTTTTAAAGAATTTGCCTACTAAGGATGATATTACTTACCTCATTCCGATAGAGCGCGCTGCGCAACCAGACAAAGACATTCCTGATGTAGATACCATAATTTCAAACTTTAAAAAAGATGCTTCTGAAAATTTTAGAAAAGTAATTAAAAAAGGAAATGCTTTTGGTATTGAATGGAAAGATATTATTTTACAGAAAGTGCGCTATGATGCCAACCCAGACCCAGACCCAAGCATACAATTGGAAAGAGGGAATATTACTTTGGTGTGCAAAAGCAATGATAAAAAATTTCTAATAGTAATAAGAAAAACTTACAAAATACGAGATACTTGGCGATTAATGGAAGGCATAAAGTTTACACTATTGTAGTGAGTTATAATTTCATTGATTAATATAAATAATTGTTTTAACCATTCTTTTGAGTCTAATGGCGCTTATATTCAATCAAATATTATTTAGACGATAGGTTCTATTTTAGGTTATTATATTTAAACGCAATTTCTTAGCATACAAACGATCTCAACCACAACTAAATAAAAATGACAGAATTTCCAGTTATAGCCTCTACAATTTCAGCAAAAGCATTGGGAGAGTTTGCAAAAGAAAAATACGGACTCCATAAAAATTTCGCTTGTAAATTATTTAGAACAGGAATGAACCACACTTATTTTCTTTCTGATAGCGAAACAAAATATGCGTTAAGAGTTTATAGTTATAATTGGAGATCAAAATCTGAAATAAATGAAGAAATTGAACTTTTAAACCTATTAAGTGAAAATGATTTAGGGGTTTCTTTTCCTATTAAAGATATAAATGGAGAATTTATTCAAGAAATAAAAGCACCAGAAGGAATTAGATATGTAGTTCTTTTTTCGTTTGCAAAAGGTAATAAGATTAGATTTTTGGATACTGAAACATGTTCATTAATTGGAGAATTAATGGCAAAAATTCATAATCTTACAGTTAACAAAATTATAGATCGAATTTCTTATGATAAAAAATCACTGTTAGAATTACCTTATAGATATTTAAAAGAATTCTTTTCGGAAGAGTTACCAGAAATGGAATTTATAAAAGGAATTGATGCATTCTTTGAGAAAACGGATTTTGAAAACTGCCAAAAAGGAATTGTTCATTTAGATATTTGGTATGATAATATGGCTGTAACAGGTGATAGAGAAATTACTATGTACGATTTTGATTTTTGTGGAAATGGAGAGCCGGTTTTAGATGTTGGCTATTTTTGTAAGCAATTATTTCATATTGAAACCGATAAAAAAGAGTACGAAATAAAAAAGAAATATTTTTTAGATGGCTACCAAAGTATGAGACAATTATCTGAAAAAGAATTGAAAATGATTCCTAAAGCGGGTTTAGCTGTTTTTGTTTTTTATCTTGGTGTACAAGCAAAAAGGTTTGATTGGTCTAATATCTTCTTGTCCGAGAATTATCTTAAAATGTTCTATATAGCAAGATTAAAATCTTGGATTGAATATAATAACATCCAAAAAATAACGGATTAATTTAATTGAAAGCACGTTATACCTTTTTTTATATTAAACATTACTTAATGCTCTAAAAAATGACATTACCAGAAAAAATAAAAGAAGTATCAATCTATTCAGAAATAGAGATTGGGGTATATCCTCCAAATGGATTTCTTCAATTTACAGAAGCAAGTTTAGGAAATGGAGATAATTTTGGATTCTATTGGGAGTTTGGAAAAGAAGATAAAGAACCTGTAATTTGTGAAATGATTCATGATGAAGGAATTATTGTTCCGAGGTTTTCTAATCTTAATAAATTCTTGGATTGGTATAAGCTAAATGATTATGATTGGGGAGAAGAAGAGATTGAGGATGAAAAATTTGTTTTTAGGTTACTACAGAAAGGAAATGATTATTTGAAAAAAAATGATCCTAAAAAAGCAATTGAATTTTATAAAGAAAGTACCGAAAGTTTTGGAGAGCTAAGTGAAAACTGGTTTAAATTGGCTTCTCAATATAAAAGAATTGGAAATGAATTAGAGTTTCAAAAAAGTATAATTAATTCAATTATTTCCAATTGGGCAATTGATTTTCCTTCTCAAAATGCAATAAGAATGTTTAAGAATTTAAACGCAATTGAGGAATTAAAAAAGCATCCATTAATAAAAAACAGAAAGAATCTTCAATTTAACTTTGGAGGACAAAAAGAGAATAAAGACTATTTAGTAATTAGAGAAATTATAGAAGAACTAAACCTAAATGGAGACATTAACAAAGCATTAATAATGGAACAAAATTATGTCTTAAAAATGTATTGGGAAACGTCTTCTTTTCAAGAGAGAAACAATTTTAAACTTGAAGAATGGCAAAAGGAGTTTAAAGAAAAAACGATTAAACGATTAAAAATAAACATTGGGTAATATATCAAAAGGGAAAAAGAGTATTATATCAATTAATAAAAATTAGATAATAAATGAATTCAAATTTTTTTGATTTAAAGACTTATTTTATTGACGAAAAAGTCAATATTTTTAAGTTTAAAAATTGTTACAAAGTATTTAACGATAAAGGAAAAGAGGTTGGTTCTGTAAACCAAACACTAACTTCAGGACAAAAAGCGATTAGATTCATATTAAACAAAACGATGTTGCCTTTTCAGCTGGAGATAAAAGATGCATCAGGAAATTTACAAGCATCTATATCTAGAGGTTGGACTTTCTTTATGTCTACAATTCGTATTGATGATGCAAAAGGCAATACTATTGGTAGCATAAAACAAAAATTTAAATTATTAAAACCAACTTTTAAAATTTATAATAAATCTGAAGAACTTTTAGCTGTAATTACGGGAGATATGAAAGCTTGGAATTTTCAAATAAATGATGCTTCTGATAAAGAAATAGGAACCATAACTAAAAAATGGAATGGAGCTTTAAAAGAAGTTTTTACCACAGCAGATAAATACAAGGTAGATTTAAATGCAGGTTTTACTGATAAGACCAATAAAATAATAATTCTATCTAGTGCAATAACAATAGATATAGTTTGGAGAGAAAGTAGATAATTTAGTACAGAAATTAAATAAAGACATAAAAAAAGTCGTTGTAAATACATACAACGACTTTTTTTTATAACTATAATTTATACTTATTTTTTAGCTTTTGCTAATAAGTTCTTCTGATATTTTCCTTGTACAACATCAACAATAATTAAAATTGCCAATACAAAATAGAAGGTTGTTTTACTCATTGGTACAATTTCTTCTCCAAAAAGTTTAATGTGTGCTAAATGTCCGCCTTCTGTAACTAGCATAATTCCAACTATAAAAAGGATAAACAAGCCAAGTACTTCGTACATTCTGTTTTTTGATAAGAAGGTAGAAATCTTATCAGCCATAATTAGCATTAATAAACCACTTATTACAATAGCAATTGCCATAACAATAAATGCGGTTGTAGTGTTTTCTATTTCGCTAGTAAGACCAATTGCTGCTAAAATAGAATCGAAAGAAAATACTAAATTCATAATAACAATACTTGTAATTACGGCATTAGAAGATTTAGTGCCTTTGTCTGAAGCCATATCAGAAACTTCCATTCCTTTTGTAGAAATCATATGCCATATCTCTTTTATTGCTGTAAAAATGATAAAACCACCACCTAACAATACAATGATACTATGGCCGTTAAAGGCAAAATGAATAATATCTGTTATTCCTCCGGATAAAAAAGAAAAAGGTTCTTGAAAAAAATCGATAATAGAAACCAAAATAAAAAGGAGTACAATTCTTAAAACAATGGCAATTAAAATCCCTGTTTTTCTAACCTTTTTTTGATCCGCCTCTGGCGCTTTTTTAGATTCTAAAGAAATGTAAAGTAAGTTGTCAAAGCCAAGTACAGCTTGTAGTAAGACCAACATGAGTAATGTAAAAAGAATTCCTAGCATTTTTTATTTTTTTATAATTGATGGTTTCAAAGGTATTTTGATTGAAGATAATACACAATTTTTATTTGAATTAGTTTTAAAGTTTTGATTTTTAGAGACAAGAGACAAGAGACAAGAGACAAGGGACAATAAGCAGGAAGCAAGAAAAAAGAAAAAATAGGGAAGAAGGAAAAAAAATAGAACTCTAATAAAAAGTATATTTTACGGTGAGAAAAACGATGTTTTCTAAATGTTTATGTCTTAAAAATTAGACTTTAATGTCTGTTCAAGCACAGTCGAGAACTATTTATTAGGTTTTCTTAAAAAAGATATTTCCAAAGAATACGCAAACTCACAAAAGCAATTAAAATTGAGGTCGCTTTTTTAAGCTGAATAGGCGTAAAGTAATTATTGCTCATTCTGCTACCTATTTGTCCGCCAATAAAAACGGTAACTAATAATATGGAAGTTAAATTCCAGTCAATAATAAAATCAGGGTTAGAATATTGCCCCAATAATCCAGCTAAAGAATTTACTAAAATAAAAACACTTGCTGTGGCTGCAATTTTTTTAGGAGTGTCCCAATTGGTAAGGTGTAGTAAAGGTGCTAAAAATACGCCGCCACCAATACCAACCATTCCAGATATAAAACCAATAACACCTCCAAAACTAGCATTTTTAATAGGTTTTAGATTTGTTTGTTTTTCATCCGAAGAAATTATTCTTTTAGAAATCCACATAGTAATTGCTGCAAATAGTAATGTTACGCCCAATAATATAAAAAAGAATTGCTGACTTATTTTTAATTTTCCACCTAAAAAAGCAAAAGGAACACTGAGTAAAATAAGCGGAATTACTTTTTTCCAATCAATCTTTTTTTGATGATAAAAGAAAAATACGTTTCCAGAGACTACAACAATATTACACAACAAAGCAGTTGCTCTAATTTGGGTAAATACGATTCCTGTTAATGCTAAAATAGCTAAATAGCTAGAGCCGCCACCAAAACCAACAGAAGAATATAAAATTGCAACTGTAAAGAATAGTAATATGATGTGCCAATACGTAAAAAAGGATTCTATAAGCAAGTTGTAAATTTAATATTTTTGTAGTATTTTTTTACTACTATAAAATTAAATAAAGGTAGTATAAATATTAAAGACAATTTAAGAATTTATAGACTTCTTAAATTGTTGAGGAGTCATCAATTCCATCTTTTTAAATTGTCTGTTAAAATAACTGGTATTGTTAAAACCAGCTTTAAAAGCAATTTCCGACATTCTAAAATCTTTAGATTCTTTGATTAATTTTTTAGCAAATTTTATTTTTTCAGAGTTTAAAAAATCAATAGGAGAAATGCCTAAAGTATTTTTAAACTTTTTATGAAAATGAGAAGCACTCATGTGTGCTTTTTTTGCTAACACATCTACATTAATGTTTTTATTTGTTAAATTTTCTTTTATATACTTAATAACCATGCCTATTCTGGTGTCGTTAAAAAGTGGTTCATCATTTAATAAAATAGATTTTGCCTTGGTTTGTAAAAGCCTTACAATAAGTTCTTGAATCATTAAATCTAACAAAACATCTTTAGAGGTATTGTTATTGGTAAAAGTGTAGGTTAATCTTTTTATAAGTTGATTAACGTCGTTATTGTTAGTTAAATGGCTACTGCTTTTATCTAAACTCCAAGTATTATTCTTGTTTTCAATGGCAACATGTTGATTAAATCTACCTACAACCTCGTTAATCTTAGTTCCATCAATTCCTAAAGCTAAACATTGTGTAGGATTGTCTTTTTTTGCCAACGGAAAATCAATAATCATTTCCTTATTTCTAGGCATAACAACAGATTCTCCAGGATAAAAATCAAAAGAAGGAATACCGTCTATATGCATTATTTTTTTTCCGGTAAGCATACTCGCAATAATTGGAAAATCGAATTTTAAAGCCACTTTTTCTGCATATTTATGAGTTTCGTAAATATTTAGTTCAGCATAATCTGCATTGTAAGTCGTTCTATTCTCTACAAGTGTAGTTAGTTTTCTATATTTTTTATGTTGATGTAATAAATGACTCATAATTATAGCTCTAAAATTTTAAAGGACGATTTAAATAATAATAGAATTGTTCAACAATATAATAAATATGTTCTATTTATAGTGAATATTATAAAATAACTTTACCTAAAATGATAATACATTATATTTTAGCCAATATTATTGTCATTATATTAATTAGCAGCCTACTGCTATAGCAGGCTTAATCATATAAAAAAAACACTAAATTATGAGTTATTCAAAACCGAAATTTAAAGACAAGTATCACAATTTTATCAATGGGAAATTTGTAGCTCCAATTGGAGGTCAGTATTTTGATAATACATCACCAATTGATAATAGTTTTATAGCAAAATATCCTCGTTCGCAAAAAGAAGATGTAGAGTTGGCTTTAGATGCAGCCAATGCCGCAAAAGAAGCTTGGGGAAATACTTCTGCTACAGAAAGAGCTACCCTATTAAATAAAGTAGCAGATATTATTGAAGCTAATTTAGAAGAATTTGCGTTGGTAGAAACGTGTGACAACGGAAAACCAATTCGAGAAACTTTAAACGCAGATGTGCCTTTAGCGGTAGATCATTGGCGCTACTTTGCAGCTTGTATTCGTTCTGAAGAAGGAGGCGCTTCTGAATTAGATCAACATACATTATCATTAACTATTAAAGAGCCGTTAGGAGTTGTTGGGCAAATTATTCCTTGGAATTTTCCTTTATTAATGTTGTCTTGGAAATTACCTCCAGCGCTAGTAACGGGTAATTGTGTGGTTTTAAAACCAGCAGAACAAACCCCGTCTACAGCAACTTTATTAATGGAGAAAATAGCAGATGTTTTTCCGCCGGGAGTTATCAATATTGTTCACGGTTTTGGTCCGGAAGCAGGGAAACCTTTGGCTTCTAGTCCTAAAGTAGATAAAGTAGCTTTTACAGGAGAAACGACAACCGGACAATTAATTATGCAATATGCGTCTAAAAACTTAAATCCGGTAACGATGGAATTAGGAGGGAAATCTCCAAATGTATTTTTTAATTCTGTTATGGATCATGATGATGCGTATCTAGACAAAGCGATTGAAGGTGCCGTTTTATTTGCATTTAATCAAGGAGAAGTATGTACTGCCCCTTCCAGAATTTTAGTGCAAGAAGATATTTACGATGCGTTTATGAAACATGTTGTAGAAAGAACGAATGCAATCATTCAAGACAATCCATACGATGTAAATACCATGGTGGGGGCGCAAGCATCAAAAGATCAGTACGAAAAAATACAATCGTACATCGAAATAGGAAAAGAGGAAGGGGCAAAAGTCTTAACTGGAGGTTCTGCTAATGCGTTAGGGGGTAATTTAGCAAATGGATTCTATATTAAGCCAACTATTTTAGAAGGTCATAATAAAATGCGAGTCTTTCAAGAAGAAATTTTTGGTCCCGTAGTTTGTGTTACTAAATTTAAAGACGAAGCAGAAGCTTTAGAAATTGCAAATGACACACTTTATGGTTTGGGAGCCGGAGTTTGGACACGAGATGCACATCAATTATATCAAATTCCAAGAGCTATAAAAGCCGGTAGAGTTTGGGTAAATTGTTATCATGCATATCCTGCACATGCACCTTTCGGTGGATATAAAAAATCTGGTTTTGGTAGAGAAAATCATGTGATGATGCTTAATTACTATCGTCAGACTAAAAACATGTTAATTTCTTATGATAAAAATAAATTAGGTTTCTTTTAGTAGTTGATAAATAATATATTGGAGGCTGTCTGAAAAGGGATGAATCCTGTCTTGCTGAACTTGTTTCGGTATCTCAATGCAATGATAATAAACTATCGTAAGAATCTGAAATAAATTCAGATGGACAAAAAATCTCTTTTTAAACAGTCTCTTTTTAATACCCAGAATTATGGAAAGAGTAGCAATTACAGAAGCAGCAGCAAAAATATTAGAGCAATTAAAAGAAAAATATAGCGAATTAATTTTTCATCAAAGTGGTGGTTGTTGTGATGGTTCTGCACCGATGATTTTAGAGAAAGAAGATTTTTATTTAGACGAGAGTGATATTTTATTGGGGACTTTAAACGGTGTTAATTTTTATATGAATCAAGACCAATTTGAGTATTGGAAGCACACACATTTAACAGTTGATATAATGGAAGGTAGAGGGGCTAGTTTTTCTTTAGAAATACCATTAGGACTTCGGTTTTTTATTAACTCTAGATTATTGACGAAAGAGGAAGCCTCCTTTTTTGGAAATTAACAATAGAGTACAGTCGTCTTAATATTTTTCATTTTAATAATATAAGCTTTAAAAATTAGTGTTATTCACTACTTTAAAGCTTTTTTTTATGAGTAATTATTTGTTTTTTAACAAGTTGACTCAAATTTTATTGCTAAATTACTATATTTATGCTAAATTAATATATATGACTATAGATTTATGTCCAAATTGCAGTTCAGATAGCTACATTAAAAGTGGTATTGTTAATAATAGGCAACGCTATAAATGTAAAAAATGCAATTACTTTTTTACGGTAAATAAGATTGGAAAGAAAATAGACGATTATTATGTAAACAAATCTTTGCAGCTATATTTAGAAGGATTGACCTATCGAGAGATAGAGCGCATCTTAGGAGTGTCTCATGTAAGTATTATGAATTGGGTAAAAAAATACAACATAAAAAGACCTTACAATTCTAAATATCATTCTACGTATAAAATTTTAAATGCTACAGAACTAGGTGTTTATTTCAGTAATTCAGAAAATATAAAGGGAGCAGGAGTTGTGGTTACAGAGTTAGGTGATAAGTTTATGTTGATTAAATGGGAGCGTTTTAAAGATTAGTATATATAATTAACAAATAAATATAGTAGTTTTTTGTTAATTAATTGTTTTTCCGAGTTTAGCAGTGCACACAAAATCAATTATTTACTAGCTAAACAACTAAATTTATGAAAAACAAAAAATTACTACAACTAGTTTTTTTTCTGTCCTCTTTTCAGTTTCTTGTTGCACAAGGCTCTCCAGACTACAATGGTGGATTAAAAATTAAATTCGACGAAGACGGTAAAAAATACCTTCGTTTAATTTCTTGGACACAAGTACAAGCAACTTATAATAATGATGCTCCCAAAACTTCGAGTAAAACAAGTGTTAATTTAAGAAGAGCACGTATAATGCTATTTTCTCAAATTACCGATAAGTTTTTAATCTTAACTCATTTTGGTTTAAACAGTTTAAATACAGGTACACTTTCACCTACAGGTAATGGAGATGGTTCTCAAATTTTTGTACATGATGCTTGGGTACAATACCGTTTAAGTGATACCCATGCTATTGGTGCTGGTTTACATTATTTTAATGGTATTTCTAGACTAAATAATCAAAGTACTTTAAATATGATGACGCTTGATAATAATCGTCAGTCTTGGGCTACTATTGGATTGTCAGATCAATTTGCAAGACATATTGGTCTTTTTATGAAAGGGAATTTTGGTAAATTACAGTATCGAATCGCTGTTAATGATGCCATTACAAACGGACTAGATACTAGAGTTGTAACAAGCGGACAAACAGTATATGGAGGAGTTAATTTATTAGGTACTAAAGATGCAGGAAAAACCTTTGCAGGATATTTTGAGTATAACCTATTAGATCAGGAATCTAACTTTTTACCTTTTAAAGTTGGGACTTATCTTGGCGAAAAAAAAGTATTTAATATAGGCGCTGGATTTTTTTTACACCCTAATGGTGCTGTAAAAATTGAAAACGGTAATCTTGTGGGAGAAGATGTTTCCATTTTTGCAATAGATGCTTTTTATGATTCTCCCTTAGGAGATGATGGAAGTGCTCTTACCGCTTATGCAACGTATCAATCTAATAATTATGGCGAAAACTATTTGTACAGTGCTTATGGCACTGGTAATATGCTGTATTCTCATGTAGGTTATGTGTTTGCAAGAGATAAAACCAAAA